>CAVZEF010000003.1:0-847500 GCA_963774325.1 uncultured Pseudomonadota bacterium | reverse complement strand
GACAAGGATTGGTTCGTCGCTGACGCCGGACGCGGACGGACGCCTGCTCGGGCGCGTGCGCGCGCCGGCCGGCGTCGACGTCGATGATCATCTACGACGAGCAGGACGGCGGCAAAGCGCCCGACCGATCGCGAAGGGCCGGGGCGCGAGGAGGAGTTCTCGCTGCCGGCGCACGCGGGCGCAGCCGGTGATCGTCGGCGTCACGCGCAAGCCGATCGCGCCCGGCACGGCGAAGACCGAAGGCGTGCCCGGCCTCGAGGAGCCGTACGAGCTGCGCAGCGAGCTCGAGGCGGCGAAGCCGTAAAGAAGTCCCGGACCTCCCGTGGGCGTCGGAGTCGGCGTGGGCGGTCTGCGGGACCGCTGGCATCGAGATCGCCGGCGCTTACGCCTACGCCGACGCCTACGAGAGGAAGTTCGCGGCCCCGAAGCCCTCCTTATCCGTGGCCGTGACGCTGCAGCAGCTTCGACGCTTCTTTCGCGTGGTACGTCAGGATCACGTCGGCGCCGGCGCGGCGGATCGATAGCAGCGTCTCCATCATCACGCGGTCGTGATCGATCCAGCCGGTCGCGGCCGCGGCCTTGATCATCGCGTACTCGCCCGAGACGTTGTAGGCCGCGATGGGCACGTCGAACTCGCGGCGCACCTCGCCGATGACGTCGAGGTACGCCAGCGCCGGCTTGACCATGATGATGTCGGCGCCCTCCTCGACGTCGAGCGCGACCTCGCGGATCGCCTCGCGCACGTTGGCGGGATCCATCTGGTAGCCGTGGCGATCGCCGAACGACGGGCGCCGAGTCGACCGCGGTGCGGAACGGGCCGTAGAAAGCCGAGGCGTACTTCGCGGCGTAGGACAGGATCGCCACGCCGATTCGAAGCCCTCCTCGTCGAGCGACTCGCGCAGGAAGCCGACGAAGCCGTCCATCATGCCCGACGGCGCGATCAGGTCGGCGCCGGCGCGCGCGTACGAGATCGCGGCGCGGCCGAGATTCTCCAGCGTGGCGTCGTTGTCGACCTCGCCGTCGCGCACGACGCCGCAGTGGCCGTGCGTGGTGTACTCGCAGAAGCAGGTGTCGACGGCGACCGTCAGCTCCGGCGCCGCCTTCTTGATCGTGCGGATCGCCCGCTGCACGACGCCGTCGGGGTGCCAGGCCTCGCTGCCGACCTCGTCCTTCTTCTCGGGCAAGCCGAACAGGATCACCGACGGGATGCCGAGCTTCGCGATCTCCTCGGCCTCGCGCGCCAGCATGTCGACCGAGAAATGAAACTGGCCCGGCAGCGACGAGATCTCGTTCTTCACGCCCTTGCCTGGGCAGACGAACAGCGGGAAAATGAAGTTGTCGGGCGAGAGCGTGGTCTCGCGCACCATGCGGCGGATGGCGGCGGTGCGGCGGAGCCGTCGCGGGCGGGAGTCGGGGAACGACATGACGTCAATCTAGCCGATCGTCTGATCGGGCGCGCGCTTCCATGCGGGCGCGCGCTTTCGCGAGCTCGATCAGACACTGCACCAGCGCCGGCACGCTCGGGTTGGGCGGCATCGCGTCGACGCGCACGCCGAGCGTGGCGGCGGCGGCGGCGGTGGTCGGGCCGATGACCGCGACGCGCGCCGGCGCCAGGCGCGCGCCACCGAGGCGCTCGACGAACGCGCGCAGCGCCGACGGGCTGGCGAACGTCGCGACGTCGAAGGCGGGCGGCGGATCGGTGAGCTCGCGTGCGATGGTCTGCGACACGGCGACGACGTCGACGATGTATCCGCGGCGCGCCAGCTCGTCGCGCACCAGCTCGCGGCCACCCAGCGCCTGCGGGAACAGGACCCGTGCGCCCGGCGCGCCGGCATCCGCCGGCAGCGCCGCGAGCAACGCTGCGAGCAATCCCTCCTGGCGCTGCTGATCCGCGGGCGGCACCAGGGCCGCCTCCAGGCCGGCGGCGCGCAGGGCGCGCGCGGTCTCCGAACCGACGGCGGCCAGGCGCACGCCCGCCAGCGCCCCGACCGTCAGACCGCGTGCCGCCAGGCGGCCCACGGTGAACCCGACCGCCGACGGGCTCGTGAAGATCGCCCAGCCGTAGCCGCTCGCGCCCGCGCTCACCGCATCCAGCGCCGCGTCGAGCGGCTGCCACGACGGCGGCGGCGCGACCGTGATCGTGGGGTAGAGCACCGGCGTCGCGCCCGCCGCCGCCAGCGCCTCGGCGAACGGCCCCGCCGCGTCGCCTTCGGGGCGCGTGACCAGCACACGCCAGTCGGCCAGAGGGCGGTCTGCGGCGGTCACGTCTTGATGATACGCTTCGCCGCGTGAATCGTCCTCGGATGCACCGCGCGCGTCGCGTCGGGTTGGCGCTGGCCCTGGCGTTCGGGCTGCTCGGCGCCGGTGCGGGCTGCAAGAACAGCCAGCGAATGAGCGCGGGCGCGTCGGCCGGCGAGGCGATCGCGGCGCGTGTCGAGATCGCGGTCGGCGGCGGGCGCAGCGTTCCGTTTCGCGTCGAGCTCGCGCGCACCGAGCCCGAGCGCGAGCAGGGGCTGATGTACCGGGATCGAATGGACGCCGGCGCCGGAATGCTCTTCATCTTCGAGCGGGCCGCGCCGCTGACGTTCTGGATGAAGAACACGTTCATCCCGCTCGACATGATCTTCATCGGCGCCGACCGCCACATCGTCGGCATCGTCGAGAACGCCGAGCCGCGCACGCTCAGCGCCCGTCGCGTCGACGGCATGTCCGAGTACGTCCTGGAGATCAACGGCGGTCTGTCGGCCAAGCTGGGCATCCGCGCCGGCGACGCCGTCGTGTTCAGCGGTGTCCCCGACCTCTAGGAGCCGGCGTCGCGGGCGTCCGGCGGATCCGCTCGACCTGCCGCAGCCGATGCTGGCGACGCTGGCGAACGCGCCGCTCGACGATCCGCGCCTGGTCTACGAGCGAAAGTACGACGGCATCCGCGCGGTCGTGGAAGTCGCGCCCGCCGACGGGAAGTCTCACCCGCGCGTGCGGATCGCGTCGCGCGTCGGCAACGACAAGACAGCGCAGTTTCCCGAGGTCGTCGTATCGCTGGCCGACTGGGCACGGGCGAATCCAGGCGGCGATCGGCGCCGGCGGCCTGATCCTCGACGGCGAGATCGTCGCGCTCGACGACGCGGGCGCCCCGCTCGGCTTTCAACGCATTCAAGATCGCATCCACCTGGCGGGCGGCGCCGATGTCCTGCGCCTGGCGGCGCAGCACCCGGTGGCGTACGTCGTGTTCGATCTCCTGTTCCGCGACGGGCGCGACCTGCGGGGCCTGCCGCTGGTCGAGCGCCGCATGCAGCTCGAGGCGCTGTTCGCAAGCGAGGGCACGCGCCCCGAGCGGCTGCGGCTGAGCGAGATCGCCGTCGGCGACGGCACGGCGATGTACGAGCAGGCGCTGGCAAACGGCTGGGAGGGCTTGATCGCCAAGGACGGCGCCTCGCGCTACCGGTCGGGCGAGCGCGCGTCCGAGTGGCGCAAGATCAAGCTGGTGAAGCGCCAGGAGATGATCGTCGGCGGCTGGACCGAGCCGCGCCGGTCGCGCGCGAAGCTGGGCGCGCTGCTGCTCGGCGTGCGCGAGCCGGCGGGCCTGCGCTACGCGGGCCACGTCGGCAGCGGTTTCTCGGAGAAGGACCTGGTGCGGATCGGCCGTCTGCTCGCCGAGCGCGAGGTCGACGACTGTCCGTTCACGACCAAGCCGCCCGCCAACGAGCGCCCGCACTGGGTTCGCCCGGAGCTGGTCGCCGAGGTGCAATTCTCCGGCTGGACCGACGACGGGATCGCGCGACACGCCGTGTTCCTCGGTCTGCGCGACGACGTCGCACCGGCGGCGGTCGTGCGCGAGGACGACCCCGGCGCGGACGACGGGCGCGCGCCGCTGGCCGAGCTCCGCGCGGCGCTCGAGGAGATCGAGGCGTCCAGGACCGGCGGCGGCCGCGTCGAGCTGCCCGGTGGCATCTCGCTCGATGTCACCAATCTGAAAAAGCCGCTCTGGCCGCGGCTCGGCATCACCAAGGGACAGCTCATGCGCTACTACGTCGCGGTCGCGCCGCAGCTGCTGCCGGTGCTGGAGGACCGCCCGCTGGTCATGCGCCGCTTCCCCGACGGCGTGGATGGAGGCGCGTTCTACCAGCAGCGCGCCCCGGACAAGGTGCCGAACGGCGTGCGCGTGGAACGTGTCGCCGCCGACAAGGAAGTGCCGACGCGCCTCATCGGCGGCTCGCTCGCCACGCTGCTCTACATGACCCAGCTCGCGTCGATCTCGCAGGACCCGTGGTTCTCGCGCGCGATGACAGTCGACGACATCGACTTCGCGGCCATCGATCTCGACCCGCTCGAGGGCACGCCGTTCGCGACCGTGCGCGACGTCGCGCGCTGGACCCACGACGCGCTGGACGCGCTGGGCGTCGAGGGATTCCCCAAGACCTCGGGCGCGATCGGGTATGCACATCTACGTGCCGATGCCGCCCGACACGCCCTACGAGAGCGGCATGCTCTTCTGCCAGATCGTCGCGACCATCGTCGCGGGCAAGCACCCGCGCGCCGCGACCGTCGAGCGCGCGGTCGAGCGCCGCCCCGCGGGCACCGTCTACATCGACTACCTGCAGAACATCCACGGCAAGACCATCGCCTGCGCCTACAGCGCGCGCGCCAGCTCGTTCGCGGGCGCCTCGACGCCGCTCGGGTGGACGGAAATCGGTGAGCGCCTCGATCCGCGCGACTTCACGATCGCGACGCTGCCGGCGCGGCTGCGCGCCGTCGGTGATCTGTGGGCCAAGCTGCGGCGGTCGCGCGGCGTCGATCTGGCGGCCGCGCTCGACCGCGCCCACACCCGGCACGGAAAATCGCCGCCGTGATTTCCCCGGTCGGGCGCGGGCCGATTTGGTGGTAAAAGAGGCGACCTTCAACTCGACCCGGAGGATCTCGAGAATGCGTACTAGCAGGAATTCGCCCCAATTGGTTCGTCAATGGCCATGCTGACCGCCGCCGTCGCGGTGCCGGCGCTTCTCGCCAGCTCCAGCGCGCGCGCCGACGAGCCCGACCCCGTGGGCGGCAAGTTCACGCTCGAGCAGGCGACCAAGGGGCTGCCCGGGCCGGCGAGCGCGCCGCTGGTCGCGACCATCGAAACCACCAAGGGCAAGTTCACCTGCGAGCTCTACGACAAGCAGGCGCCGATCACGGTCGCCAACTTCGTCGGGCTGGCGCGCGGCGTGCGCCCGTGGCTGGACACCAAGACCAACAAGTGGGTGAAGAAGCCGTTCTACGACGGTCTGATCTTCCACCGCGTGATCCCCGGCTTCATGATCCAGGGCGGCGACCCGCTCGGGAACGGAACCGGCAACCCCGGCTACAAGTTCGAGGATGAGTTCTCGCCCGATCTCAAGTTCGACCGGCCCGCGCTGCTCGCGATGGCGAACGCCGGCCCGACGACGAACGGCTCGCAGTTCTTCATCACCGAGGGGACGCCCGCGCACCTGACCGGCCGCCACACGATCTTCGGCCACTGCGATCCGCTGTCGCTGGTCACCGAGATCGCCAACGTCGAGCGCGGCGCCCGCGACAAACCGGTGACCGACGTGGTCCTCAAGAAGGTCACGATCGCGCACGACAAAAAGGGCGCCGCCAAGGCCAAGGCGAAAGAGAAAGCCGCTCCGTAGCGGCCGCGCGTCTTTCGATCAACTCGTCACTCCAGAAGGGTCGTGGGCTCCCTGTAATGAAGCACTTCGTACTCGACACAAACGTCCTCATCCACGATCCGCGGGCCATGCTCCAGTTCGCCGACAACGACGTGGTGATCCCGATCTTCGTTCTCGAGGAGATCGATCAGTTCAAGAAAGAAGCCTCGGAGCGTGGCCGCAACGCGCGCGAGGTCGCGCGCGTGCTCGACGGCCTGCGCGCGCGCGGGGCGCGCCTGTCGTCGGAGGGCGCGCCGCTGGACTCGGGCGGGCGGCTGCGCGTCCTGTCGGCGGCGCGGTCGGTGCCCACGACGTTGCGCGAGAGCCAGATCGCGGACCATCTCATCCTGATGGTCGCGCTCGACGTGCGCGACGCCAACGAG
Source organism: uncultured Pseudomonadota bacterium (assembly GCA_963774325.1). Taxonomy (GTDB): domain Bacteria; phylum Myxococcota_A; class Polyangia; order Fen-1088; family Fen-1088; genus DASRQZ01. Next base: position 841,451 of record CAVZEF010000003.1, on the reverse strand, counting down.
GACGAGCCGACGATCTTCGTCACCAAGGACGTCAACCTGCGCATCCGCGCCGACGCGCTCGGCCTGACGGCGATGGACTTCGAGGCGGAGCGCATCGACATCGAGGAGCTCTACTCGGGCATCTCCGAGCTGCCGGTGAGCGGCTCGGACGTCGACCAGTTCTACACGCAGGGGACGCTGGAGCTGGACCATGCGGGTCTGAATCCCAACCAGTATCTTTTGCTGCGCGATCGCGACAGCGCGTCGCACAGCGCGCTCGGGCGCTACGACGGGACGGCGCGGAAGCTGGTGCCGCTGCGCAAGATCCGCGACGGTGTGTGGGGCATCCGCCCGCGCAACAAGGAGCAGCACTGCGCGCTGGATCTCCTGCTGTCCGACGACATCAAGCTCATCACCCTGGTCGGCAAGGCCGGCACGGGCAAGACGATGCTCGCGCTCGCCGCCGGCTTGCAGAAGGTGGTCGAGGAGAACGTCTACTCGAAGATGCTGGTCTCGCGGCCGATCTTCCCGCTCGGGCGCGACGTCGGCTACCTGCCTGGGGATCTCGAGGACAAGCTGAACCCGTGGATGCAGCCGATCTACGACAACATCGAGTTCCTGATGGGCCTGTCGAAGACCGAGCGCAAGAACGGGCGCAGCCATCAAGAGCTGATGCACATGGGCTTCATCGAGATCGAGCCGCTGACGTACATCCGCGGGCGATCGATCCCGAACCAGTTCATCATCGTCGACGAAGCGCAGAACCTGACGCCGCACGAGGTGAAGACCATCATCACGCGCGTGGGCGAGGCGACCAAGGTCGTGCTCACGGGTGACCCGTACCAGATCGACAATCCCTACGTCGACGCGACGTCGAACGGGTTGACGACGGTCGTCGAGAAGTTCAAGGGCGAGAGCATTGCGGGGCACGTGACCCTGTCGAAGGGTGAGCGGTCGCAGCTGGCGGAGCTGGCTTCGAACGTGCTTTAGGTCCAATGCTGTTCACTTAGCGATCGTCGGCGCAGGTCGGTAGTCAGCTCGCTATCGGGGCAAGAGGGCCGTCGCGAAGGTTCGCGAGTCACTCCGCTTTCGGCGGGGGCGGGTATTCCTCCGCGGGGACGCGCCCTCACGCCGCCGCCGAGAGGGTGACTCTCGAAGACTGAATCTGCCTATGCGGGGCGCTGACTCGACCTTGGGAGGAAACCAGCGGCGGCACGGGGGCGCGTCCCCGCGGGGGGAATACCCGCCCCGCCCGAGAGCGGAGTGACTGGCGAACCTTCACCCGAGCCCTCGCCCCACCGAACCGAACTGACTAACCGATCGACGTCCGCCAACCCTAAGTGAACGGCAGTGGCTTTAGGTCCGCGCCAGCCGCTCACGCCTCGGGCGTGGCGCTTCGGAACCGGCGCAGGTACAGCTCCGCCACCCGCGTCGCGTCGATGCGCAGCATGCGCGCATACTCGGTGACGAACCCGCGCACGTAGACCGCCGCCGGCATCTCGCTGAAGCGCTCTTCCTCGATGGACCGCAGATGCCGCTCGCTGATCTTCGTGCGCTGCGAGATCTCGGCCAGGTCCAGCCCGCGCGACTCGCGAATCTTGCGCAGCACCGGCCCCGTCACCTCGTCGCCGATCTCGATGACGGGCTCGGGCGACTCGTTCCGCAGCTGGCGCCGGTCGCTGCTCCCGTTCTCGCCCGAGCCGTTGGCCACCGTTCCGCGCCGCCCGGATTGCGCGGCCGCGCGCACGGCGCGCGCCAGATCCGCCTCGGGCAGCGCCAGGTCGTAGAGCCGCCGCCGTTCGGGCGCGAACAGCGTGTCGTGCGCGGCGTTGGCGCGCGAGTGCAGCGACGCCAGCTCGTTCTCGTCGTAGAGGCCCGCCACGACCGGCGAGCTCGACGAGTAGATGTCCTTCAAGTTGCGGTACGCACGGCGCACCTCTTCGTCGCTGACGCCGGGCTCGGTCTCGAGGACCTCGTAGTGCGTCTGCTCCTCTTCGAGGCGCAGCATCGGCGCCACGTACCCGCGCTCGCGCTCGCTCTCGCTCGACAGCAGGCGCCGCGTGATGCGCTCGATGTTCTTCGCGACCTTGGCCTCGGGGTACTCCGCCAGCAGCGGCCGCCGCCGCCGCGCCGCCAGCCACACCGTCTCGTCGGACTCCACGTGGCCGAGATACTCGAACGTGTGCCCGAGCCGCCGCTGCGCCGCCGCCTGCATCCACACGCCCAGCTTGAGATCCGCCAGCGCGCGCGTCTGGTTGACGATGAAGCGCGGGCGATAGGTGCGGATCTCGTCCTTGATGCGCTCGGCGGGGCCGCCGTTGTCGCGCGCCGTGCGGTAGATGTCGACCGCCGCCGGCGGCCCGCCGCCGATGGGGTTCGACACCACGCGGTCCAGGCCGCGTGTCGTCCGCAGCTTGCGCACGAAGCTGCTCTTGATGAAGCGATAGCTGGCTTCGATCGACGCCGGATCCGGCAGCGTCACCACCACCGGCAGATCCGCCGCCAGCCACAGATCGATCGCCAGCGTCGACTCGGGCGACCCGAGATCGACGACGACATAGTCGGCCTCGAGCATCCGGATGGCCGTGAGCACGGTCTTCGCGCCCTGCTTGGTCTTGAGCGTCCCGAAGATCGAGCTCTCGCCGCCCACCAGCCGCACGCCCGCGATCGGCGTGTCGGTGATGAGCTCGGCGAAGTCCTGCACGCGCCCGCGCAGCATCTCTCCATAGCCGCGCGGCGGGCGCGCTGCGCCGAGGAGTTGGTGCAGCGGGCCACCCGCCGGGTCGGCGTCGATCGCGACCACCTTCTTGCCGGCCTGCGCCAGGTAGATGGCGACGTTGGCCGCGATGAGGCTCCGGCCGGTTCCGCCGCGCCCCGCCGCGAAGGCGATGAGGTGGCAGCTCGGCCGCACCTGTCCTCCCAGGGGGGCGATGGCGGTCAGCGTCGTCGACGCCGCATCCGTCGTCGACGACGGGTCCGTCGGCGACGCCTCATCGAAGGTCTCGATCTCGACCTCGAGATCCGCGTCTGTTTCGTCGTTCGACATGAAGTTGACGGGGAGGGGCCTCCCCTTTTACTACACCGCGAGCCGGAGCGCGGCGGGATCCGTCGCTTGGTTCGTGTCATTCTTTCGCAGGTGCGTACCGCCGAAGCTCGAGCCGGAATGGCGGTGGTGATCGGAATGGGCCTCGGCTGCTTGCTGGCGCAGCCGCTGGCCGCGAAGGAGCACACCGCGTCCTGTCCCGAGCTCGGCGGCATGATCGGCCGCGTGCGGGCCAGCCTGGAGGCGGCCGCCGGGCAGCGCCTGCGCGGCAGCTCGCTGGGCGCATACCAGGTGCTGCTCTCGACCGTGGGCAGCATGGTGCGCGACAGTGCCGGGCAGCACTGCGGCGCGCTCGGCCCCACGCTGACGTCGGCGCTCCATCGCGCCGCCTCATCGGCGACCGCGCTCGACGCGAGCATCGAGCTCGACGTCGGGCTCGACGCCGCGCTGTCGCTGGCGACCGAGGGGCACCTGCCCTACTCCTCGGCGCCGCCCAAGGTTCCGATGGTGCCGCCCGCCTCGGCGTCGTCGGCGCCCGCGCCCGTGGGCGAGTCGGCGCTCTATGCGCAGGACTGCCCCGACCTGTTCAAGCTGACCCTGCTGCTGGATGGGCCGCGGCAGACGCTGTCCGAACGGGTGAGCGGCCTCTTGGTCGAGCTCGGCGCCCACCCGCGGTGCCAGCGCGTGCGGCGCCTGCTCGCGAGCGCATCGGCCACCCACCTGGCGCACGCGGTCGATTCGGTCCGGCTGGACGAGCCCGACGAGATGAGCGGCGCCGGCGATGGCGACCTGCTCGCGCGCTGCCCGGAGCTGCCCCTGGTGGTCGAGAAGCTGGGCGCGGCGATCGAGGTCGGCGCTCCGCAATACAACGCCGGCGACCCGGCGGCGTGCCTCGAGACCTACCGGAACGCCGCGCGAGCGATAACTTCCGAGATCGTGGGGGAAGAGCGATGCCCCGTCGTGAGGGCTCTGCTGGCGACTGGTCTCGCCCGCGCGGAGAGCGCGTCGTCCCCCAACGAAGCCGCCTGGGCCATGCGCCGGAGCTTCGATGCCATCCTTTCAGGGCCCATCGGCCCCTCACCTTGACCTCGCCGAAGCTAAAGCACTATGTTTACCCCCGCCTAAAGGTCTAAGCGTCCGGCCTCCGTCGTCTTCAGTCGTGAAGGAGGGCTCGTTCACAGACTCTCGACGGCGTTGACAGAACGAAAACCAAAGGAGAAAACGGACTCATGAAGAAGGCGGATCTGGTGGACGTGGTAGCCCAACAGAAGAATTTTCCCCGGCCTCAGGTCGAGGCGACCATCGACTCGCTGATCGAGGCGGTGGCCGAGGGACTGGCGAAAGGGGAGCGGATCGATCTGCGCGGGTTTGGCGCCTTCGCGGTTCGTGAGTCGGCGGCCCGGACGGGTCGCAACCCCCAGACTGGCGAGGCGATTCAGATCGCCGCACGTCGCGTTCCGACGTTCAAGGCGGGAAAGGAGCTGCGCGACCGGGTCAATCGGCCAAGCTCATAGTTTGAATTTGGCCTAGGCAAGGGGTGCGCAGGAAAGAAGCTGGATGGGTACTCGTCTTTTCATCGGGAATCTCTCGTACAACGTCAACGAGCAAGAGCTGCGTGAGGCGTTCGCCAGCGAGGGAATAGAAGTTCGGAGCGTTCGTGTCGCGCTCGACCGCGACACGGGTCGGCCACGTGGGTTCGCCTTCGTCGAGACCGCGACCGACGACGGCGCCAAGGCGTCGATCGAGAAGCTGTCGGGGCGGTTGATGCAGGGGCGGCCTGTCATGATCGAAGAGGCTCAGGCCAAGCCGACGGGACCTCGTCCCACCGGCAGTGCCCCGCCCGGGGCGCCGCGTCCCGCGGGGTTCGGGCCGCCGCGAGCGCCCGGCGCCGGACCGCCTGGTCCGGGAGCTGGACCGGGGGGCCCGCCGCGAGCGGGTGGTGGCGGTGGCTTCGGTCCACCGCGTGCCCCAGGCTCGGGTCCGCCGCCACGCAGCGGCGGATTCGGAGCGCCTCGCGGCCCCGGCTACGGCGGGGCCGGGGGTGGTGCGTTCGATCCGCGCTTTGCGGCGGGCGGCCCGCCGCGCGGCCCGGGCGACGCTCCCCGGCGCGAGCGCCCGGAGAAGAAGAAGTCGACCCGGCCCAAGCCGGAGGAGCGCGAGCGCGGCAACTGGCGCTGGAACGGCAAGGTCGACGAGGACTGAGATCGGCTCTTTGGGGGGGCAGGTCGAGTCGGTTGTCGTGTCACCTACGGGCGGGGACGCGTGAGTCCGTCGGCAAAACCGAAAGCGCGCGTTCTGGTGGTCGACAACGATCCCTGGATCCCGCGCATGGCGGCGACGATCCTGGGGCAAGCCGGCTACCTGGTGAACGTCGCCGCTGACGCGCAGGGCGCGATCGCGTCTGCGGTGAAGGCACCGCCGCGCGTGATTCTGTCCGCGGTGACGCTGCCGGCGCTCGATGGCCGGCCGTGGTGGGAACGGTTGCGCTCGCTGGTCGACGGGCGCGTGATCCCGTTCGTCTTCCTCACCGGGCCGGGGGTCGTGCCCGCCGACATCCGTGGCTTCATCGCCGAGCTCGACGATTCTCTCGCCAAGCCGTTCCGCGTCGAGGAGCTCGAGCGCGTGGTGCGTGACGCGCTCCTGCGCGTGCCCCATCCCGTGGTCACGCCGCCGGCCGAGCCCGGCCAGGCGCCGCGCCCGCCGATGGTGACGCCGGTCTCGACGCGCGCGTCGCAGTGGCACCGGCCGCTGCTCGCGCTGCGCGGCGTGCTGGGCGAGATCGGCCTCGGCAGCCTGCTCGTCATGCTGGAGATGGAGCGCAAGTCGGGGATCTTGATCATCGAGACCGAGACGTCGACCGCGCGCTTCTTCCTGCGCAAGGGGCACATCATGCGCGCGGAGCTCGACGGCGCCGCGGCGGTGTCGGGCGCGACGGCGGTCTACGGCGCGCTCGGCTGGAAAGAGGGGCAGTTCGAGTTCCTGATCGGCGACGTCGGCGGCGTCGACGAGATCCAGACCTCGACGACGTTCCTGCTCATCGAGGCGGCGCGCCGCGCCGACGAGCTCAAGGAAAGCGCCAAGGGCAGCTCCTCGTGACCCGCGTGGCGGTGGCCGCGCCGGGGGACGAGGGCGACGGCAACGTCGAGATCATCTCGCTGCGCATCGAGGTGCCGCGCGAGTGCGACGGCTGGCGGCTGGATCACTTTCTCAAGCGGCGCATCAGCCGGCTGTCACGCACGCGCATCCAGGGCATCATCGCGACGCAGGTGACGCTGTCCGACGGGCGCCGCCCGCGATCGTCGGCGTCGGTGCACACGGGTCAGATCATTCACCTCGATCGTCCCGCGCCGGTCGAGCCCGATGTGCCGCGCCAGTTCGGCGTGCTCTACGAGGACGCCGAGGTCCTGGTCGTCGACAAGCCCGCCGGGCTGCCGATGCATCCGACGGCGAAGTTTTATCACAACACGCTGACCGCGCTGCTGCGCGAGCGCTATCCCGACGAGCACATGCAGGTGGCCCACCGGATCGATCGCGAGACCTCGGGCGTGCTGCTGGTCGCGCGCACGCCGAGCGCGGCCAGCTGGCTCAAGCGCGCGTTCGCACGCCGCGCTGTCGACAAGAGCTACCTGGCGCTGGTGAAGGGCCAGCCGCCCGACGAGGGCGTGATCGATCGGCCGATCAAGCTGCTGGACACGCCGAGCCACGTGATGATGGGGCCGGCCGCCGACGGGCTGAAGGCGGTCACGCGCTTTCGCGTCGTGCAGCGCTTCGCGGCCCACGCGCTGTGCGCGGCGCACCCGGAGACCGGGCGCCAGCACCAGATCCGCGTGCACCTGGCGGCGATCGGCCACCCGATCGTCGGCGACAAGCTTTATGGCGCGGGTGAGCGCTTCTTCATGCGCGCGTGCGACGAAGAGGCCAACGACGGGCTGAGCGACGAGCTGCTCGCGCTCTTCGACGGGCTGCCGCGCCACGCGCTGCACGCGCACCGGCTGACGTTCCCGCATCCGCGCACGCGCGCGCCGATGACCGTCGAGAGCCCGCTGCCCGCGGATCTCGTCGACTACGTCGCGCGCCTCGCCTGAGCGAGGGGCTACTCGAGGTCGCGGCGAATGTCGTCGGTGACGTCGCGCGCCACCACGCGCCCACCCGCCAGCGCGGTCGGCCGCAGGCGGATGAAGCGGGCGTCGGGGAAGTGCTGGAGGAGCTCGTCGAGCGTCGGCTCGTCGCCGCGGCGGGCGAGCCCGACGACCCGCCGCGCGCCGAAGTGATAGGCGCCGCTCGGCGGCAACGGCGGCGAAGCGATCAGGAAGTCGGCGCCGGCACCGAGCGCGCCGGGCAGCGCGACGAAAGATGCCGGCACGTCGCCCAGCACCAGCAACCGGTCCTCGACGTCGCGGAAGGCGGCCGACTCCTTGACCGCCAGGTCCAGGTCCTTGACGCCGGCGGCGATGTGGAAGACGAAGTGGCCGTGCGCGACGCCGTCGGCGACCGCACGGCGCGCGGCCTCGACGCGACGGTCGTAGAGCCGCACGTCGTCGTGGCGCACCGACGTCTGGATCGCGCCGAGCGCCAGCAGCAAGACCAGGCCGGCGATGCGCCAGGCCGCCGCCGCGCCGCCCGCGGCCTCGCCCACCCACAAGGCGAGCCCGACCGCCGGCAGGTAGAAATAGCGCGCGCCGACGATCCAGCCGGCGGCGAGGAGCGGCAGCACCGCGACGCCCGCGAACGCGACGCCCAGCCAGGCGCGCGGCTCGCCGGCGCGCGCGCGACGCGTGGCCGCCAGCGCGGCGACCGCGAGCACGGCGACGCCGGCGCCCCAGGCCAGCGCCTCGGGAAAGATATCGGAGCCCGCGACGACGTGGACGAGTCCGCTCGATACTTGAAGGAGCTTGCCGGCGAACGGCGCCCGCTCGTCGCCCGTGCCGCCCCACCCGCCCAGCACCTGATGGCGCGCGAGCAGGTACGCCGCCGCCGGAGCCGACAGCAACGCCAGGTCCCGCCAGCCGGCACGCAAGGCCGCGCGCAAGCCCCGTCGCTGAGCCGCGAGCACCACCAGCGCCAGCACGGGCAGCACGATCGCCGACTCCTTGGTCAGGTAGGCGCAGGTGGCGAGCGCGAGCGCGGCCGCGCGCCGCCCGCGCAGCAGCGCGAGCAATGATCCCAGCACCAGCGCCGTGCCGAGCCAATCGGGAAAGGCCGCCGCCCAGAGCGCCGCTTCGCGCGTCTCGGGCGAGAGCCAGAAGAACGCGGCGGCGCTCGCGGCCGCCGCGCGCGAGCCACCGAGCGCGCGCAGCAGCCAGGCGAGCTGGACGGCGACCAGCAGGTGCAGCGTCGCTCCGACGATCGCGAACGGCCAGATGGTGCCGTTCCCGATGCGCGCCAGCAACCACCACAGGCTCATCGACAGCGGGCGGTAAAACTCGCCGCCGTGCTCGTCGCGTACGAACGCCACCAGCGGGTTCGGCGCGTAGCGCGCGAACGCCAGCAACAGGTGGTCGTCGGTGAAGAACGTGGTCGACCAGAAGAACGGCAGCAGCCCGAGCACGCCGATCACGGCGGCGGCGGCGACGGTGGCGGCTCGCGGACGCGGCATCGCTCAGGACCTCTTCGGCAAATCGTGCGCCGCGAGATCGGCGATGCCGGCGAGATCTTGCGGCGTGTTGACGTTGACCATCGAACGCAGGTCGGGATCGAGCGTGCGCAGCTCGGCCTCGTCGATCCAGACGACACCGGCACCGAGGCGCGCGAGCAGCTCGACCAGCGCGTAACGCCCGCCGGCGATCTGTTCGGCGACCACCGGCGCGGCCGCCCGCGCATAGCGGGCGAGCAGCGGTTCGGCGCGGCCGGCGACGCGCGGGACCAGCGCCAGGGCGCCGGGCGCGGCGTCGCGCAGGTGTTCGAGGAGCGCGGGCGCGAGAAAGGGCATGTCGCCAGCGACACAGACCACGGCGTCGATGGTCGGTGGCAGCGCGGCGAGGATGGCGTCGACGCCGGCGATGGGGCCGAGGGTCGGACCGGACTCTCTCGCTGCTCCCCCGCGGACGAGGGAGGGGACATGAAAAAGACCGTCGGGGACGACTCGCAATCCAAGCCCACCCCAGAGTCCTGGGTCGTTCGCGGCGATCAGCACCTCGGTGAAACGGGGGCGCAGCACGGCGAGCTGCCGGTCGATGATGCGCTCACCGTTCACGACCAGATGACCCTTGACCGCGCCGGCGCCGGCGTCGTTCCCCACTTGCCCCATGCGCGTTCCGCGGCCGCCAGCCAGAATTGCGGCGGCGACGTTCGCGGCGGCGACGCTCATGGCCAGGGCGATGACGAGCGGCGCGCGACGCCCTGGAGGATGCGCATCATCTGCTCGTGCAGCAGGCCGTTGCTCGCGAGGATCCGCCCGGTGACGCCGTCGAAGTCGCTGCCGTCGAGATCCGACACCTGCCCGCCCGCGCCCTGCACGATCGCCGCGCCGCCCACGAGATCCCACGGGTGCAGCGCGCGCTCCCAGTAGCCGTCGAGCCAGCCGCACGCGACGAAGCACAGATCCAGCGCCGCCGAGCCCAGGCGCCGCGACCCCTGCGCCGCCGCCGTGAAGGCGTTCCACTCGGGCAGGTTGGTCTGCACCGGGTTGCGCGCGTACGGGAACCCCGTGACCAGCAACGCGCCGCCCAGGCGATCGACGCGCGACGGAGCGATCGGCTGGCCGTTCCACGACGAGCCGCCGCCGGTGACCGTCCCCGAGAACGACCAGCCCACGGCCGGCGCCTCGACGACGCCCAGCACCGGGCGCCCGTTCACGCACAGCCCCAGCGACACCGAGAACAGCGGGAAGCCGTGCGCGAAGTTGGTGGTCCCGTCGAGCGGATCGACATACCAGACGCGCCCGCCGGCGGCGCGCTCGACCGACGTGCCCTCCTCGGCGACGATGCTGTCGTGGGGGAACGCCGCGGCCAGCCGATCGACCACCATCGCTTCCGACCGCTTGTCGAACTCGGTCACGATGTTGATGTCCTCGGACTTGAAGCCGTACGACGGGCGAGTCCCCCACCCTGACAGCAAGATCTTCCCCGCGTCCTTGGCGATCTGCTCGGCGATCAACCGGTCGGCGCGCAGCGGATCGGGCGGCGGCTGCGTCACGGCCTCAGAGCTCCTTTTTCATCCAGGTCGCGGTCTTCGATCGAGCCAGAAGATATTCGGCGGTCGCGGCGATCGCCGGCGCGACGTCCTTGCGATCGCTGGCGATGAACCCGAGCTTCTCGCCGAAGTAGCCCTGGGCGCCGTCGGTGACCAGGTACAGCGTCCGCACGCCCTGCGAGCGCGCGCGCTCGGTCGCCGTCTCGACCAGCAAGTAGCCGAGCCCCTCGCCGCGGCGCTCGGGCGCCACCGCGAGCATGCGCAGGAGCGCGACGTCGTCCGCGGCCTCGACGGCGACGCAGCCAACCAGCGGATCGGCGGGCGCGGGCCCGGGGATCACCAGGTAGCTCGGCCAGAACTGATCGAGCACCGGGTGCGCGATGCCGACGCGGTTGAGCAGGTTGCTGATCTTCGCCTTGTGCTCGATGCGCGCCGGCATCACCGGGTCGCCGAGCCGGAACAGCACCTTTTCGTGCAGCCCGCCGTAGTCGCCCGACGACATGATCAGCACGGTGTCGCCCGGCGCCGCGCGCTCGGCCAGGTGCGCCGCGGTCTCGTCGACCGAAGCGATGAGCCGCGCCGGAATGTCCTCGCGCCGCAGGTCGGCCGCGAGCCGCTCGACGTCGAGGCGCTCCGCCTCCGGCACCTTCTCGGGTGAATAGAGCGGCGCCAGCACGACCTCGTCGGCGACCGACAGCGCGTCGGCGAACTCGTGCTGGAAGACGGCGCGACGGCTGGTCGCCGAGCGCGGCTCGAACGCGGCGATGAGCTTGCCCGGACCGTAGCGCCCCTTGAGCGCCAGCACCGTCTCGCGGATCGCCGTCGGGTGGTGCGCGAAGTCGTCGACCACGGTGACGCCGGCGGCGACGCCGCGCACCTCTTGCCGCCGCCGCACGCCCTGGAACCGGCGCGACGCGCGCGCGATCGCCTGCAGGTCGACGCCCAGGATCGACGCCGCGGCCACGGCGCCCACCAGGTTCTCTTTGTTGTAGATGCCGGGCAGGCTGGTCTCGAGCGACAGCACGCGCTCCCCGCGCCGCGCGATGTCCAGCGACGGCGCGCCCGCCCGATGACCGCGCCGCCACCTCGAAGATCCAGTCGGCGCCCGAGCCCGGCCGGCCGTAGGTCGTCACGTTGCAATGCGCGACGCGCGCCACGTCGAGCGCGCCCGGCGAGGCCGCGCAGACCAGCAAATTTCCGTCCTCGGGGATCAGCGTGACGAACTTGCGGAACGCCGTCTTGACCGCCTCTTCGTCGCGGAAGATGTCGGCGTGATCGAACTCGACCGACGTCAGGATCGCGGTTCGCGGCCGGTAGTGAAAGAACTTCGACCCCTTGTCGAAGAACGCCGTGTCGTACTCGTCGCCCTCGACCACGAACTCCGGCCCGTGGCCGAGCCGCCACGACTGGCGAAAGTTCAGCGGCACGCCGCCGATCAGGAACGACGGGTCGCGCCCCGCGTCGTGCAAGAGGTGCGCGACGATCGACGACGTCGTCGTCTTGCCGTGCGTGCCGGCGACGACCACCGACGTCTTGTCCTGTAGAAACAGATCCGCGAGCAGCGACGGGAACGAATAGAGCGCCATCTGCCGCTCCGCCGCCGCCAGCACCTCGACGTGGTCCTTGCGGCAGACGTTGCCGACGACGACGCGGTCCGGCCGCCAGTCGAGGTTCTCGGGACGAAAGCCCTCGAACACCGGGATGCCCTGCTCGGCGAGCTGCGTCGACATCGGCGGGTAGACGTGCTCGTCGGAGCCGCGCACGTCGTGGCCCGCCGCCTTGAGCAGCCCCGCGAGCGACCCCATGCCGGTGCCGCAGATTCCGATCAGGTGAACCTTCATTTAGGCACGCATTCGGTGGATCCGGGCGCGAACTGAGTCGGGAACTTCTTCACCTCCATCTCGAAAGAGACGGAGAGGTCGCGAAAGAGCCCGCTGTCGCGATCGCCGGCGCCGCCCGAGGTCTCCCACAGCAGCTTGGTGACCACGCTCGAACCGCAGGGATCGATGCGGCCGCGCTTGCGCCCCTTGGCCTCGGCGCCCCACTCCTCGGCGGCGTCGCGCGTGCAGCGGCCGACGGCGCCGCGGCAGTGCACTTCGACCACGTCGTACCAGTACGGCCCCTTGGGTCCGTACTCGGCGATGCGCAGGGTCGGGCTGAGGCCTGCCGTGGGCCGCCCTTCGTGCGCGGTGAAGGTCAGCATGTGGCGGGTGCCAGGCAGCACGTCGACGTAGAAGCAGCTCTCGCCGGTGCCGGCGCCGAACCGCCCCAGCGTCGGCGAATCGAGCGCGGCGTCGCCACCGTCCTCCGCGCCGAGGCGAATCTCGAAGCGCTTGTGGTCGGCGTCGGGCGCCGGGTTCTCCGCGTGGGTGTCGCCCGGCCGCCGGCAGCTGCAGTGGCCGTCGCGACAGCGCGCGCCGACCAGCGTCGCGGTCGTGCCGGCGGGGCCCGACGGGTGCCCCACCGATTCGCGCGCCTCGCCGGCCGAGCTCGGGGCTGCCCCCGACGACGCGCTCGAGGCGCCCGCGCAGCCCGCGCAGCCAACGGTTAGTCCAATGGTCAGTCCAACGACTGCTCCACCCATTCCTGCCACCAGCGCCACCCGTGCAAGCAACCCCGACCGTGCGACCGGCGTCCTATCACGCGACCCGCGCGGTTGGCGTGTGCGGTCAGTCATCGCTTCGGGAGGTTCCACATGCGGTCGAGCCCAGCATACGAGCACACCCGCCATGGTAGACGGCGGAGCTGTGCTTACGTACCATAGTTTTCTCATGTCGCGTTTCTTTCACGGGGGTCCACCCCGGATCGTCGGCAGCCTGGCGCTGGCCGTCATTTTGACCGTGGGCTCCGGCCTCGCGGTCGGGCTGGCGGGCTGCGCCAGCGGCGATGACGTCACCAAGCCCATCACCTATTCGCTGACCGCCAAGCAGAACTACGAGAAGGGGCTGGCCGAGCTCAAGGACGAGAACTACCCCGAGGCACAAAAGTATTTCCAGTTCGTGAAGCAGAAGTTCCCGTTCTCGAAGTACGCCGTGCTGGCCGAGCTGGCCATCGCCGACACCCAGTACGCGCGCGGCAACTTCACCGAGGCGGTCGACAGCTACAAGGCGTTCATCCGGCTGCACCCGACGCACGAAAAGGTCGAGGACGGCTACGCCGCGTTCAAGGTCGGCGAGTGTTACTACAAGGACATGCCAGACGACATCTGGCTGCTGCCGCCGTCGTACGAGAAGGATCAGTCGGCGGTGAATGACGCGCTCCGCGAGCTCGACGACTTCCGCCGGAAGTATCCCGATTCGAAGTACCAGAAAGATGCGGAGCCGCTGCGCAAGGAAGTGCTGAAGCGACTGGTCGACCACGAGGTCTACATCGCGCGGTTCTACCTCGGCCGCGATCACACCAAGGCGGCGGCGCGCCGGCTCGAGGGCGCGATCAAGCGCTACCCCGGCTCGGGACGCGAGCCGGAGCTGCTGTTCGCGCTCGGGCAGACCTATCTACAGATGGGCGACCCGGCGCGGTCGAAGGACAGCTTCACGCGCGTGGTCAGCGAGTTCCCGGCTGCGCCGCAAGCGCGCCGGTCGGAGCTGTACCTCGAGTACATTCACAAGCGCTACGGCGACAGCCCGCAGGCGCCAGCGCCGCCCGGCACGCAGCCAGGTGCGACACCGACGCCGAGCCCGGCCAATGGATGACCGCCTCCGCGAGCTCTTGAACCGCGGCCGCGAGCACTACCTGGCGCGTGAGTACGATCGGGCCGAGCGCTACCTGTCCGAGCTGGCGCGCGAGCAGCTCGCCTACGCCGACGTCTACGACATGCTCGGCGTCATCTACCACCAGCAGGGCCGGTTGATCGACGCCGAGACCGTGTTCAAGGAGGCGCTGCGCATCAACCCGGCCTATACCGAGGCGGCGCTGAACCTGGCGGTCACGCTGCAACGACCTCGGCAAGTACCGCGAGGCCAAGGAGATCTACGAGCGCGCCATGACGGCGTCGAGGAACTCGCCGCGCCATCTGGACCCGTTCGCCAAGGGCAAGATCGCGAACATGCATGCCGACATCGGCGCGGCCTACCACGCGGTCGGCCTCTTCGAAGACGCCGTGCGCGAGTACGAGCGCGCGCTGGCGCTGTGCCCGAAGTTCGTCGACATCCGCACCAAGCTGGGCGCGACGTTCCGCGAGATGGGCAACATCGTCGCGGCCGTGCGCGAGTTCGAGCGCGTCAAGACCGAGAACCCGAAGTTCGCGGGCGGCCGGCTGCACCTGGGCCTGAGCTACTACGCGCAGGGACGGCGCGACGAGGCGGCGCAGGAGTGGCAGCAGGTGCTGGCCATGGCGCCCGAGAACAAGTCGGCTCAGATGTACCTGGCGATGGTGCGGCAGGCCCCGCCGCCGGTGGGCGCGCTGCCGATGCGGGCCCAGGAGCCGGGCCCCGCGGGCGACGGGCAGGTGACCACCGTCGATCTGACGCCGGCCGCGGCGGAAGACGCCGGGCCGCCGCCCGGAACCCCGACCGTGATCCCGACCGACACGCAGGTCACCCAGACTTACGTGGCCGAAGACCTGCCGTTCCATCCGCAGGCAACCGAAGTGCCGCCCGGCGGCTCCAAACCCGAATAGCGGGTTTGCCGTGCTGAGCTTCACCCCCACCAGCGAGACGTTCGTCGTCGAAGAAGTCCCCGCGTACACGCCGTCGGGCGAGGGCGAGCACACGTACCTCTGGATCGAGAAGACCGACCTCACCACGTTCGAGGCGGTGCGGCGGCTCGCGCGCGCGTGCGACGTCGACCCGCGCGACGTCGGCTACGCCGGCATGAAGGACCGCCACGCGACGACGCGCCAGTGGCTCAGCATCCCGCGCCTGGATCCGGAGCGCGCGCTGGCGCTGGCGGTCGACGGCGTGCGCGTGCTCGAGGCCCGCCGCCACGGCAACAAGCTGCGCACCGGGCATCTGCACGGCAATCGCTTCGAGGTCGTGCTCACCGGCGCCGGTGAGGGCGATGAGAGCATCATCGGCGAGCGTCTGGAGACGCTGGCGCGCGACGGGCTCGTCAATCGCTACGGTGACCAGCGCTTCGGCGCCACCGGCGAGAACGCGGCGCAGGGGCTGGCGATCCTGCGCGGCGAGCGGCGCGAGCGCGACCACCGCCGGCGCCGGCTGCTGCTGTCGGCGGCGCAATCGGCGGTGTTCAACCGGTATCTGGAGTTGCGCGCCGAGGCTGACGGTGCGGCGCGCGCCCTGCGACGCGTGCGCGCCGGCGACGTGCTGCAGAAAACCGCGAGCGGCGGCTTGTTCGTTTGCACCGACGTCGCGGTCGATCAGGCGCGCGTCGACGCGGGAGAGATCGTGCCCACCGGGCCGATGCCGGGCACGCGCGTGATGGATCCGCCGCCCGACAGCGAGGCGGGACAGCTGGAGCAACGCGCGCTCGACGCGAGCGGCGCGACCCGCGAAGACTTCGCGCGCGCGGGCCGCGATCTGCCGGGCGCGCGCCGGCCGGTGATCGTGAACCTGGAGCTGGGCGCTCCCGCGATCACCGTTGAGCCGGCGCGCGGCGCGCTGCGTGTGCGTTTCGGCCTGCCCGCCGGTAGTTACGCAACGGTCGCGATCGATTGTTTGCTGGCGAACGTTGTCGTTGCGTCCACTACGGGCGTTGACGCCAATAAATTGTGCTAGGTTTTCGCGAATGCGGTTAACCGATCGAATCCTCAGCTTCACCCTGCTCGGTTCCGAGTGGGTGCTGTGGCTGCTCATCGCGCTCTCCGTCGTGTCGGTGGCGGTCATGGTCGAACGCGGGTTCTCGCTCTCGAGCGGAAAGTTCGACTTCGAGGCGGTGGGCAAGGATCTGCTGCGTTTCCTGCGCGACGGGAACGTCGTGGGCGCGCGGCGCGCCGTCGCCAGCGCGCGCGGACCGGAGTCGCAGGTCGCGACCGCGGGCCTCGATCAGATCGGGCGCGGCGCCGACGCCATTTCAGAGGCGATGGCCAGCACCAAATCGCGCATTCGATTGGATCTGGAACGAAACCTCGGAATTTTGGGAACGCTCGGCAACAATGCCCCGTTCATTGGTCTCTTCGGGACCGTCCTCGGCATCATCAAGGCGTTCGCGGATCTCTCGCACAATCAAGGCGGCGGCGCGGCAACCGTCATGTCGGGCATCTCGGCGGCGCTGGTCGCGACCGCGGTCGGCCTGATGGTGGCGATCCCCGCGGTCGTGGGCTTCAACTTCTTTCAGACCAAGGTGCGGCGCACGCTCGGTCGGGTCGACGCGGTCGCGCACATGATTCTCTCGGCGACGTCCGGCATCAAGACTGACGCAAGCGACGCGGCGGCCCCCGCGGCCGCGGGGGGGGAGTGAGCCATGGCGGGTGGTAGCAGCGACGCGTTCGGCGGCGGCGACGAGCCGGGAGGCATGATCGTCGACATCAACGTCACGCCTCTCGTCGACATCACGCTGGTCTTGCTGATCATCTTCATGGTCACGGCCAGCTACATCGTGAGCCCGTCGATCAAGGTCGACCTGCCCAAGGCGGCGTCCGGCAGCGATCAAGCCAAGACCACGCTGGCGCTGACGCTGGCCAAGGACGGTTCGCTCTATTTGAACGGCGAGCGCAGCAACGACGGCGCCGTCGCGAAGTTCATCGGCGATACCCTGCCCGGCAGTCCAGACCTGCAAGCGATCATCGCCGCCGACACGGTGGTGCCCCACGGCGAGGTGGTTCACGTGATCGATCTCGTCAAACGCGCCGGCGTGCATCGGTTCGCCATCAACGTCGACCCAGGGACCGCCGGCAAATAGGCGCTGGATGTCGTCGTCCATGCACGACGGGAGGGTATGGGAACCCCCTGCCGGTTCCCGTGCTCAACCCTCTCAGACGACCGGCGCCGACTGGTGGTCGATCGCTCCGGCGCGATCGACCAACCTGATCGCCGCCGCGATCGCGATCGGCGTCCACGTCGTCATCGCCGGCGGCCTGCTGATCGTGAACCCGGCGCGGCTCACGCATCGTGAGCAGATCGTCGAGATGGAGGTTCACGAGACGCCGCCTCCACCGCCGGAGATCCGTCCGGAGCGGCCACCGCCGCCGTTGCCGCCGCCCGAGCCGGCGCCCCGGCCGCGCGTGGTCCCGCGCCGCGTGGCGATCGCCGCGCCCAAGCCGCCGCCGATGCCGGCCGCGCCGCCGCCGCCCAATCAAGAGCCGCCCAAGCCGACGGACGCGCCCCCGGTCTTCGGCGTCACGCTGAGCTCGGTCGTGTCGGGCGACAAGGCCGCCATGGCGGTGCCCGTCGGCAGCACGCTCATGACCAAGGACCGCACGCCCGGCAAGCCGGGGGTGGTGCCGCAGCCGTCAGGGACCCCGGGGGCGCGCGCCTTCGTCCCGGTGGCCGACGTCTACATCGCCAATCCGCCCAAGGTCCTGCACGAGGTCAACAGCGCCGATATCTACCCGCCCGAGGCCTACAAGATGGGCATCGAGGGCAAGGTTGTCCTCAAGGTGAGCCTCGATTCGAAGGGCAACGTCGTTCAGGTGCGCATCGTGGGCCGCGCAGGCCACGGGTTCGACGAGGCGGCGCGGGATGCCCTGCGCCAGTTCAGATTCACCCCGGCGCGCACCAGCGACGGCCAGGCGGTCGATTACAGCCTCACGTATACGTACGTGTTCGACATGTCGCACTAGGCGAGCCCCAATTCGCCCGGCGCCCGGTCCTCGTCGGCGTCCTCGGTCTCGGCTGTCCGTCCGTCCCCCGGTCGACGCGATCCTACTTTAGAAGCCGGGGCGTTCTGACGAGCCTGGTTCGGACCCGTGATGACCCACATGCGCTGGCTGCGTATTGCCCTCACCTTTGGCTTTTTCTCTCTCCTCCTGCTGTCGAACGCCCGTTCGATTCGCGCACAGGGTGCGCCACCGAACGACAGGACGATCGAGACGCAGCTATTTCAGCAGGCGATAGGGCCTGGCAACTTCGTCACCGTCGACGCGCCCGACGTCAACGGCCACAAGCAGCTCGGCTTCGGGTTGTCGCTCAATTATCAATGGCGCCCGTACGTCATCTATACGAAGGAGACCGGCGTCAACGCGTACGTGGTCGAGCACCAGGCAACGGCGGAGCTGACCGCGGCCATGGCGCTGTTCGATCGGCTGCAGATCGGGATCTCGCTGCCGTTCACACCGCTTCTGCAGGGACAGATCATCGACACGTCCGGCACCCCGACTGGACAGAACGAGACGGCGCGCGGCTTCGGTGACATTCGCCTCGAGGCGAAGACCCAGCTCGCGGTCTACGGCGACGACGATCAATACAGCCTGGGCGTGCTCGGCGGCGTCACCATCCCGACCGCGAAGCTGGGTGGCGCATCGCTCGATACGGCAATCCCCGGCGGCGGCTCGGCGTACTACCTGGGCGACAAGAGCTTCACCGGCCGCATCAAGGTGATCGGTGGATTGCAGATCGGCGGTCTGCGCGCCGCGCTCAACGCGGGTGTGCTGCTGCGCCAGTCGTCACAGAGCTACGCCGCCGCCGTCGGCCACGAGCTGCTCTACGGAGCAGCGGCCGCGTACGAGGTGCGCAAGCGCGTCGAGCTGATGGTGGAGCTCTACGGGCGCAGCGGGCTCTCGAACTTCACGCAGTTCTATTCCGACGTGAACCCGTTCGAGGCCGACGCCGCGCTGCGGTTCCGCGTCACCAGCATGTGGGCGCTGACCCTGGGCGGCGGCCGCGGCTTCGGCAAGGGCATCGGCGCGCCGGCGGGGCGCGGATTCCTGGCGTTGGCGTTCGCGCCCGACTTCCGCGACCGCGACCACGACGGCGTCTACGACGTCGACGACCGCTGCCCCGACCAGCCCGAGGACCGCGACGGCTTCCAGGACGAAGACGGCTGCCCCGACAACGACAATGACAACGACGGCGTGCCCGACGCGCAGGACAAGTGCCCCAACGCCGCCGAGGACAGGGATCAATTCGAGGACGAGGACGGCTGCCCCGATCCCGACAACGACAAGGACGGCATCCCCGACCTGAACGACGCCTGCCCCAACGCCGCCGAGGACGGCCGTGGCAAGCGGCCCAAGGACGGCTGCCCGTCGACGTCGGAGGACAGCGACGGCGACGGCGTCAACGACACCGTCGACAAATGCCCCGACGAGCCCGAAGATCGCGACGGCTTCCAGGACGAGGACGGCTGCCCCGATCCCGACAATGACAACGACGGCATCCCCGACAACTTCGACAACTGCCCCAACGAGCCCGAGGACATGGACGGCTTCGAGGACGACGACGGTTGCCCGGATCCCGACAACGACAAGGACGGCATCCCCGACGCCGCCGACAAGTGCCCGATGCAGCCCGAGACGCTGAACGGCATCAAGGACGAGGACGGCTGCCCCGACGCGGGCGCGCCGCTGGTGCGCTTGACCAAGGACCGCATCGAGCTCGAGGAGCGGCTGGGCTTCTCGATGAAGGGTGGCCGGTCCGAGCTGCGCGACGCCGGAGTCAATGCCCTGGGTCTGGTAGCCTTGATCTTGAAAGGCCACCCCGAGCTGAAGAAAGTTCGCATCGAGGTCCACTCCGTGGGTATATCCAAGGAGGAGATGCAGCATCGGGCCAACCTCGTGAAGGACACGCTGGTCAAGAAGGGGATCGATGCCGCGCGCTTGACGGCGCTGGCGCTCGACAACGGCGGTGGCGCGCGCGTCGACTTCATCATCGAAGCGGCGGCGGCGGGACCGGCGGGCAAGGGCGGCAAGGCCGTTCCGGCGCCCGCGTCCAGTGAGGGCGGTGGCGGTCCGGCTCCGGAATCGGAGTCGGCCGCTCCATGAGGATCGTCGGATGGGGCGCGTCCGACGTCGGCCGAAAGCGCCACCACAACGAGGATAGCTTCCTGTGCAATGATCGCCTCGGCCTGTACGCCGTCGCCGACGGCATGGGCGGGCACCTGGGCGGCGAGCGCGCGAGCCGCATGGCCGTCGAGATCGTCGAGCGCGAGCTGGAGCAGGCGCTGCGCACGGGCCCCTATCCCGTGGCCGGGGCGAGCGTGCCCGCCAGCGAGGACGACCGCACGCCGATGAGCACGCTGCTCCGGCGCGCGGTGGTCGAGGCCGACCGCAACATCTACGAAGCGGCGCTGGCCAACCCCGAGCTCTCGGGCATGGGAACCACGCTGACGGTGCTGCTGTTCTCGGGCGGGCGGGTCTACCTGGGGCACGTCGGCGATTCGCGCGCCTACTTGTACCGTAACGGCAAGGCGCGCCAGCTGACCGAGGATCACTCGTGGATCCAGGAGCAAGTGCGCGCCGGCCTGCTGTCCCCCGAGGAGGCCAAGGAGTCGCGCTTCCGCAACATCATCACGCGCTCGGTCGGCTTCGAGCCCTCGGTCGAGCCGGATCTGGTGGGCCTGCCGGTGCAGGCGGGCGACTGCTACGTGCTGTGCTCCGACGGCCTGTCGAACTACGTCTCGGTCGAGGAGCTGGGCCAGGTGCTGAGCTCGCACTTCTACCGCGACGTCGCGACCGTGTTCGTCGACATGGCCAACGACCGCGGCGGCGACGACAACGTCACGTGTTTGGTGATCTACGCGGGCAACGAGCCGCCTGTAGGGCGTTAGCGCTGCAAGGGCCGCGCACGGGTCTCTGGTGGGGAGCCCGCACCGGGCGGGTAACCAGGAACGGCGACGGTGGCGGACGTGAGGACGGCTTCGCTCTCTCCGTTGTGGGCGCGAGAGGAGTGGGGTGTTCCTCTTGCGGGGGACGCGGCCCTTACGCCGCCGGTCGGAGGGCAACCCTCTCCCGGCCGGAGAGCCGGGGACTCGAGCGAGGGCTCGAGCGAACAAGCGTCCGGCCGGCGGCACGGGGGCCGCTCCGCTCGGCGCTGGCAACCTGCCTGCGGACAGGCAGGAGCGCGCCTCGAGGCCCCCGCAAGAGGAACACCCCACTCCTCTCGCGCTGGTTCACTCCCACGTTCCCTGCGCCTGAGGGCGTCCGTATTTTAAATTGAGCTACCGGACGAGCCACCCCTGCCCGTCCGCGACTGGAGACCCTTCGCCAAGTCTCTGGCCGAAATACGAGCGATCGCTCGTATTTCGGACGGACATTACGCGAAGGGTCTCGCAGTCACGAGCGGTCAACGCGCGTCCGGTAGCTTCAATTAAAAAGCACGGACGCCCTCAGGCGCAGGGAACGTAGGAGTGAAACAGCGCGAGCGGCGTGGGGGGCCCTTGGGTGGGGTGTTCCTCTTGCGGGGGCCTCGAGGCGCGCTCCTGCCTGTCCGCAGGCAGGTTGCCAGCGCCGAGCGGAGTGGCCCCCGTGCCGCCGGCCGGACGCTTGTTCGCTCGAGCCCTCGCTCGAGTCCCCGGCTCTCCGGCCGGGAGAGAGTTGCCCTCCGACCGGCGGCGTGAGGGCCACGTCCCCCGCAAGAGGAACACCCCACCCAAGGGCCCCCCACACCGCTCGCGCCCCACAACGGAGAGAGCAAAGCCGCCCTCACGTCCCCCACCGTCGCCGTTCCTGGTTACCCGCCCGGTGCGGGGCCCGCTAGCCCGCGCTCTTCTCCGTGTGCTCACGCCCGTCGAAGCGCAGCATCTTCTGCTTGCCGTCGATGATCGTCACCAGAGTCACCGGCCGCCGCCAGATGCGCACCAGCGCCGCCAGCGTGCCGCGCGCGTGGTCGCCCTGCAGGTCCGTCCCCTCGTGGCGATGCCGCAGCAGGAGCTCACCGCGGTTGTCGTGGTTCGACGTCCTCGACGAAGATGAACGGGTCACCGAAGTTGGTGAGCTGGAACAAGATCTTGTGCTTGATCTTGTGGAACTCGCGCGAGTCGATCTCGTAGTTGCCGGTGCGCTCGTTGAGCGAGAACGAAAAGAACTTGTTCTGCTGGCAAAAGTCCGTCGTGAAGAACTCGTCGATGAACGTGACGTCGCTGTAGAGCCGCCGCACCTCGAAGATCTTCTTCTTGCCGAGCCCGAGGCGCTTGTCCCAGTTGCGGCGCTCGTCCAGGCTCTGGCAGTCGTTCCACTCGCTGCCGAAGCGCCCCTTGTCCCAGCGCTCCTCGACGTGGCGCAGCAGCTCGATGCCGACCTTGTACGGGTTCCATTGCCCGGGCGCGGTCGCCAGCACGCCCGCGTTGTGGTCGGCGTAGTCGATGATCTCCGACGCCTTCAGCGCCTTCTCCGTCATGATCTTGCTGTGCCAGTAGGCCGCCCAGCCTTCGTTCAGGATCTTGGTCTGGCGCTGCGGCGCGAAGTAGTAGGCCTCGTCGCGGACGATCTCGAGAATGTCGCGCTCCCAGTGCTCGAGCGGCGCGTTCTGCAGCAGGAACTGCAGCACGTCGCGCTCCGGCTCGGCGGGGTTCTTCTGCGGCTTGTCGCGCTCCCGCTCCATCCGCTGCCGCTGCTGCTCGAGGTAGTCCGGCGGGTTGATGAACTTGTCCATGTACGACTTGGCGCGGATGCGCGGGATCTCCAGCGTCTCCTCGGCGTCCTTCTGCCGCTCTTTCTCGGTGCGCTCCGCCGCGCGCCGCGTGATGAACGGCGACATCGGATCGATCAGGTTCTCGATGCACAGGCACGAGTCGATGAAGCTCTCGACCTTTTCGATCCCCAGCCGCTCGATGTGGCGCCGCACGCGCGTCGCGTGGTTCGCCATCCCGTCGATCATCTGGCGGTTGGTCTTGGAGAAGAAGTAGTTGTTCTTGAAGAAGTCGCAGTGCCCGCAGCACGTGCGCCATGACCATCTTCTGATCGACCAGCGAGTTGCCCTCGAGCAGGTACGCGTAGGCCGGGTTGTTGTTGATGACCATCTCGTAGATCTTCGAGAAGCCGTAGATGTGGCTCTTCGACAGCTGCTCGAACTCCATGCCGAAGCGCCAGTGCGGATAGCGCACGGGGAAGCCGCCGAACGCCGCGACCTCCTGCATCTTCTTGTAGTCGAGGATCTCGAACTCGACGTCCCAGAAGTCGAGCCCGTAGGCGCGCGCGTAGCCCTCGATCTCGCGCTGGATGTCGTGCAGATACGCTGGAAGCGTCCCCATGCCGCCGCGGCCTCCATTTGCCTATTTCCCTTTGCCCAGGAAGTCGTTGATCGAATCCATGATCGCGTCCTTGCCCTTGATCTCCGACACCGTGAGGTTGTCGTCCTCGTCGAAGTGCTCGTTCAGGTCCTTGATGAACTGCCCCGAGCCGTAGGGGCTCTCGACCTGGCCGTAGCAGAACAGGTTCACCTTGCCGCAGGATCTGGCTCTTCAGAAGCTCGATGCACTGGACGGTGTCGTCGACCGACCAGTTGTCGCCGTCGGAGAAGTGAAACGGGTAGATGTTCCACTCCGAGGGCGGGAAATCGCTCTCGATCATCTTCGCGCACAGCTTGTACGCGCTGGAGATCATCGTGCCGCCCGACTCGCGCGTCTTGAAGAACGTGTCGCGGTCGACCTCCTTGGCGACCGCGTCGTGGATGATGTAGCGCGTCTCGAGCCCTTTGTACTGCGAGCGCAGCCAGGTATCGATCCAGAACGACTCGATGCGGACGATCTCCTTCTGCTCGTCGCCCATCGAGCCCGACACGTCCATCATGTAGATGATGACCGCGTTCGACTGCGGCAGCGGCGCGGTCTTCCACGACCGGTAGCGCTTGTCCTCGCGCACCGGGACGATCAGCGGCGCCTTCGCGTTGTACGTGCCGGTCATGATCTGGCGGCGCAGCGCCTGGCGGAACGTGCGGCGGAAGTGGCGCAGCGACTCGGGCCCGGTGCGCCGGATGCCGACGTAGCGGTCCTTCTGGCTGATGATGCGCTGCTTGCCCTTGGGCTCGATGTTCGGCAGCTGCAGCTCCTCGCCCAGGATCTGCGCCAGCTCCTCGAGCGACAGCTCGACCTCGAGCGCGTGCTCGCCCTGCCTGGTCGCCCGCCTTGCCCGGCCCGTCCTCTCCCGGGTCGCCCTTGCCCAGCGTGTCGCCGACCTCGCCCTGCCCCTGCCCGACGCCGCCCTTGTCCTTGCTGCCGAAGCGGAAGTGCGGGATGTCGATCTGCGGCAGCGGGATCGAGACCATGTCCTTGCCCTTGCGCCCGATCAGCTCGCCCTGCGAGATGTACTTGCGCAGGTCCTGCTTGATCTTGCCGCGCACGATGTCGCGGAAGCGCCGGTGGTCGGGGTCGATCCTGAGAGCCATCAGATCACCAGGTCCATGAAGCGCTGCGTGTTCGGATCATAGACCCCCAGGCGGTGGCCGCGCTGCCGGGCCACCAGCGCCTGCTCGAGCAGGCCGAGCGCCCGCGTCAGCACCGCCATCGGCTGGTCCGTCTGCAGATCGCCCATCAGCTTCACCAGCAGCTGAGCCGCCTGGCCGTTGACCTCGACGTTGACCGATGGGAATTCGCTCGGGTTGTTCATCTGGATTTTTTCTTCGCGCTCAGTCTTTCACGTCTCCTCGGGCGAAGATGCTGGCCACGAAGTTGAGCACGTCGGTCGCGCAGATCTCGTAGTAGCCGTAGTTCTTGATCAGGCGGTTCTTGACGACGTCGATCTTCTCCTGCGTGTCGCGGTCGACGACCGCGCTACACCAGGCTCGTCAGCTTGATCGAGTCCTTCTGGTCCTCGAACAGCTTCAGCTCGAGCGCCTTGTGCAGCCGCTCGTTGGTGTGGTAGTCGAACTGCCGCCCCTCGATCGCGAGCGCGCCGATGTAGTTCATGATCTCGCGGCGGAAGTCGTCCTTGCGCGAGTCCGGGATGTCGATCTTCTCCTCGATCGATCGCATCAGGCGCTCGTCCGGCTCCTCGTCCTGGCCGGTGTACTTGTTCTTCACCCGCTCCTTCTGGGTGTACGCCTTGATGTTGTCGATGTAGTTCGCGCACAGCTTGGCGATCGCGTCTTCGTCGGCGCTGATCGCGCGCTGGACCTCGTTCTTGACGATGTCCTCGTACTCCTGCTTCACCAGGCCGAGCAGCTCCGCGAAGTGCTTGCGCTGCTCGTCGTTGGTGATGAGCGAGTGGTTGCGCAGCCCGCTCTCGAGCTCGTTCATGACCATGAACGGGTTGACGCAGCCCTCGCCCTTGTCGCTGACCAGCGCGTTCGAGATCTTGTCCTGGATGTAGCGCGGCGAGATGCCGTCCATGCCCTCGCGCGTCGCCTCCTTGCGCAGCTCCTTGATGTTGTCCTGCGTGAAGCCGGGCAGCGTCTTGCCGTCGTAGAGCTTCATCTTCTGGAGCAGCGTCAGCTGGTGCTTCTTCGGATCCTCGAGCCGCGTCAGCACCGCCCACATCGCCGCCGTCTCCAGCGTGTGCGGCGCGATGTGCTTGCCGCGGATCTTCGCCGCGTTGAAGTCCTTCGCGTAGATGCGCTGCTCCTCGGAGACGCGCGTGATGTACGGGATGTCGATCTTGACCGTGCGGTCGCGCAACGCCTCCATGAACTCGTTGGTGAGGAGCTTCTTGTACTCGGCCTCGTTGGTGTGGCCGAGGATGACCTCGTCGATGTCGGTCTGCGCGAACTTCTTCGGCTTGATCTTGTGCTCCTGCGACGCGCCGAGCAGGTCGTAGAGGAACGCGACGTCGAGCTTCAGCACCTCGATGAACTCGACGATGCCGCGGTTGGCGATGTTGAACTCGCCGTCGAAGTTGAACGCGCGCGGATCGGAGTCCGAGCCGAACTCGGCGATCTTGCGGTAGTTGATGTCGCCGGTCAGCTCGGTCGAGTCCTGGTTCTTCTCGTCCTTGGGCTGGAACGTGCCGATGCCGACGCGGTCCTTCTCGGACAGGATCAGGCGCCGCACGCGGATGTGCTTCATCGACCTTGGCCCAGTCGCCCTTGTAGTGGCGCCATCAGCTCGCGGAAGATGAGGCGGCACGCCGGATCGAGATCGCCCTCGATGTGCACCTGGGTCTTCGTCGGCAGCGTTGATGCCCAGCTCGACGAGCGCCTTGTCGCGCCACTCGAGCGGGATCAGGCGCAGCGGCTCCTCGTGCATCGGGCACTTGAACAGTCGCCGACCCGCCCGCCACGTGGTGCAGCCCCTCGGGCAGCACCCAGTCGAAGGTGTAGAGCGCGCCCTCGGGCGTGCGCGAGTACTCCTCGAGGCCCTGCTTGAGGAGGCGCGCGATCGTCGACTTCGAGCAGCCGACCGGGCCGTGCAGCAGGATGACGCGCCGCTCGGTGCCGTAGCCCTGGGCCGCGCTCTGCAGCACGTTCACGAGGCGCATGAGCGGGATGTCGAGCCCGAAGATCGCGTCGCGCCCGCCGTGGTGCTCGTCCTTGAAGAAGTTGTAGCGGACGAGCCTCTTCTTGTTGTCGATGTACTCCTCCTGGCCGTAGCGAGAGGATCATGTCGTAGACGCGCTGGAACGCGTTGCGCGTGACTGCGGGGTTCTTGCGGACCAGGTTGAGGTAGTCCTCGAACGAGCCCGACCAGTTGAGCTCGGCGTACTCTTTCAGGTTCTGCAGCGACGCGACCTTGGCGATCAGCGCTGAGGAATCTCCCGCGGCGTGACCCATGGAGGCACGGTCGGCAGCGGCTGGCGAATCGGAAGAGGGAGGTGGCGACGGCATCAGGTCATCTCCTTTGGAACGAGCTCGCGCCTGGATCGAGACCGGCGCTGAACACCGGGAAATTGCCGGTGCCCATTGTAGCAGGATCAAGAGTGGATCGTCGAGGACACGACGGCTCGTCGATCATCGATAGCGTCGTCAGCGTCGTCATTTTGCCCGGGGCGCTCATGGCTGTTCTCACGGCGCGCCCGCGCCGGGCGCCGTCGGCGAGCCGGCGGGGGACGCCGTCCTCGGGCCTCGTTGGTATCGCGTGACGGCCGCCTCGTGCTCGGCGACAGTGCGCGAGAAGTAGTGCGTGCCGTCGTTCTTCGACACGAAATAGAGGTATGGCGTTCGATCCGGCTCCATCACCGCCTCGAGCGCTGCCCGACCCGGGTTGGCGATCGGGCCCGGCGGCAACCCCTCGTGCGTGTAAGTGTTGTAGGGGTTGGCCCGGTCCTCGAGCTGGATACGGCGGATGCGGCCGTCCCAGCGCGAGCATGCCTCCGACCGCGGCATCGCGACCGTGCAGCCATAGATGATCGTCGGGTCGGTCTGGAGCAGCTTCGGTGAGAAGGTCGGCAGCCGCAGCCGGTTGATGAACACCTGAGCGATGCGCGGGCGCTCGGTGGTCTGGCCGGTCTCCTTCTCGACGATCGACGCCAGGATGACGATCTTCGGGTCGTCGAAGCCCAGCGTCTTCGTCAGGTCGGCGACCCCCTTGGCGTGCACCCCGCGCAGCTCCTCGAACACCTGGCGATGGCGGCGAACCAGGGGAATCAGCGCGCGCGCCGGCGGCGTGTGGGGCCGCAGGCGATACGTGTCGGGAAAGAGATAACCCTCGAGCGACGAGCCCGGCAGATCCAGCGACGCCGCGAACGCCGGGTCCATGGCCTGCGCCACCAGCTGGGCCTTGGGGCAGATGCCGGCCGCGTCGAGGATGCCGGCGATCTCGATCAGGTTCTTGCCCTCGGGGATCGTCACGGTGATGAGCTCGTCGGCGGCGCCGCGCACCAGCGTGTCCAGGATCTGCCGCGGTGTCGCCGGCGCGTTGATGACGTAGCGCCCCGCCTTGAAGCGCCCGGCGACGCCGCGCTGCCCGGCGTAGAGGCGAAAGATCGCCGGCCGATCCAGCAGCCCGGCCACGGACAACAGATCCGCGACCTCGCCGGCGCTCGCGCCCCTGGGGATCTCGATCTCGATCGGCCCGCGCGCGGGTCCGGTCGCGCGGTCGCCGTACTTCCAGGCGGTGTGCGCAACCCAGCCGATCGCGAACAACCCGAGAGCGGTCGTCGCCAGGAAGACGCGAAGCGCGCGCTGCATGGCGCTGGTGGTCACCGGGGGTCTCCCTCCGGGTCCTGATCTTCCGCCGCCCGGTCTTGCCCGCGATCGCGGTTCAGCCATCGCTGGAGAATAACCGCAGCGGCGAGTCGATCGATGACTTCCTTGCGCCGGGCGCGCGAGACATCGGCGAGGAGCAAGACCTCCTCGGCCTCGACCGTGCTGAAGCTTTCATCGATGAGCTCGACCGGAACCGCCAGCGCCGCCCGCAGCCGTTCGGCGAAGGCCTGAGCGGCGCGCGCCGCCCGACCGACTTCGCCCTCGGGCGACAGAGGCAACCCCAGCACGACGCGCTCGGCGTCGAAGGCGCGCACCACCGCGCCGATCGCGTCCAGGTCGCGCTGGCCGCCGTGCCGCTCGATGGTGGCGTGCGGCTGGGCGGTCAGCCCCAGACCGTCGGTGACCGCAACGCCGATGCGCCGGCTTCCGAGGTCGATGCCGATGACCCTGCGGGGCACTTCCATAGTGTATACCTGACCCATGTCGGACCTGCCGAAACCGCCCGCCACTGCCGGAATCGAGCCGCAAATTCACATCGATCTGGACGAGGCGACGGCCCAGGGGGTGTACAGCAACCTGGTGCTCATCAACCACAACGAGAACGAATTCGTCCTCGACTTCGCTTACCTGCAGCCGGCGACGCCGCGGGCCCGCGTCCGCGCGCGCGTGATCTCCTCGCCGCGCCACACCAAGCGCCTGCTGCGCGCGCTCGAGCTGAACGTGCGCCGCTACGAAGAGCGCTTCGGCAAGATCGAGGACGTCGAGCCCGTCGACCCGACCCGAAGCACGATGAGCTAGATGAGAAAGCGCCAGGACGCCAGGAACGCCAAGTCCGGAGTCCGGACTATCAATAGTCCGGAGCTTGGCGTTCCTGGCGTCCTGGCGTTTATCTGAACGACCTAGCTCACCGCGCCTTCCAGCGCGACCAACGTACCGTGCCGGGTGTCTAGCTCGGCCATGCATCCGTAGGGGAGCGAGAAGTTGCGCGCGCCGTGGCCGACCGCGGCGCCCAGCACCACCGGGATCGGCAGCCGGCCGAGGCGGTCGAGCAGCACCTCGTCGGCGGTCGGCGATCCGGCGCGCAGCGACTCCGGCTCCTTGCAACCGCCGAAGTCGCCGACGATCACCGCGCTCACCGCGCTCCACACGCCGGCGAGATCCAGGTGGGTGATCAGCCGATCCAGCCGGTACGGGCGCTCGCCCGAATCCTCGATGAACAGGATCGCGCCCGCGAGGTCGGGCACGAAAGGCGTGCCCAGCAGCCGGGAGAAGACCTCGAGGTTGCCGCCCAGCAAGCGGCCCTGGACGCGACCGGGGATCACCTCGTCCAGCTCTGCGAGCAACAGGCCCGGCGCCGGCTCCTCCAGCAACCGGAACAGCGCCTGCTGATCGGCGGCCGCCAGCCCACCGAGCTGGGTCAGCACCGGTCCGTGAATGGACGCGACACCGGCGCGCGCCGCGAACGCCAGTAGCGCGGTCCCGTCCGAGAACCCGACCAGCGGCCGCGGCGCCGCGCGCAGCACGTCCGGGTCGATGAACGGGAGGATGCGCAGCAGCCCATAGCCCCCGCGCGCCATGAGGACCGCGCGCGCGTCGGCATCTGCCAGCGCCGCCACGAGCTCGCCCAGGCGGCGTTCATCGGAGCCGGCGAGAAAGCCTTCGCGCGCGAACAGAGCTTCGTCGAAGCGCACCTCATAGCGCTGCTTCAACACGGCGAGGCCGCTCTCGAACGCGTCGCGCGGCACCGGCCCCGACGGCGCGACCAGGCGCACCACGTCGCCGGCGCGTAGCCGCGGCGGGCGGATCATCGCCGCCGGCGACGTCGCCGGCCGCCGCCCTGCGCGCCCGGCTGCCCGCCACCGTCCTCGCCGCCCGGCGCACCGTCGCCCGAACCCTCCCCGTGAGCGACCGAGACGTCGGCGCTGCTCTCGGCCGAAACCGCGCCATCGATCGGGGCGGATTCGGCCGCCGGCGCGGGCGCGGTGGGAGCGCCCGCGGCCGGAGCCGACTGCGCAGCCGCGTTCGCAGCCCCTGACGCCGATGTCGCGCTGGCCGCCGAGCCGCTCGCCGCGCCGCCAATGCGGATCTTCATGCCGCACTTCGCCGACTCGGTCGATTCGGCGACGGCGATCACACGCCCCTCGAGCGTGCGATCGTCGATCTTGAGACCGACCTTGGTGCCGACCGGCAAAGGATCAGGAACCGACACAAAGACGCTGTTTTCGCTGCCTTCGTCGATCGGACCCGACACCGTCGCCTTGCCGATCACCACGCCGGCGTAGCGCAACTCGACGTCCCGCAGCTCGATGGAGGTTTCCACGCCATGGAGTGTAACTGAAACCGAGGATCAGAGAAAACCCGGCGAAACCGCCACAGGGATCTGTGAAGCGAGCGCAACAACCGCGAAGGCGCGGTGGCCGCGTGCGCGCGCGACGCCTTGCGAATCGCGCGCGACGGCCCACCTTTCTCGCGGTCCGCGCGCGGCCGCCGTCGCGCGGATCACATCCGGCCAACTGGCGCGTGATTTGCGAAGAGAACGGCTGCCACCCCGCGAAGCACTCGCGCGGCCCCCGGCGGCCGCGCCCGCGCCACCAACACAAGGAGCTCACCGATGAAGACGTTTGGCCTGTTCGTCACGATCGCGCTCGTGCTGCCGCTGGCGGCGTGCGAGCGCCGCGATCGATGCGATTCCGGTGGATGGTGCGACGGCACGACGCCGGTCTACGCCTGCTACCGGGATCGCGATTGCCCACCCAACAACTATTGTGACTACGGCACCTGCGTGCCGAACGTGCCCGTGCCGCCGGGACGCGGCGCCGGCGGGTCTTCCGGCACTGGCGGCGCGACCGGCAGCGGCGGCGCCATTGCAAGAGACGGCGGTGTCGACTCCCGGGGCGCCGGCGGCGCGGTCGTCTCGGGATATGGCGGTTTCACCGGCCAGGGCGGCTCGCCCGTCTCGGGTGCCGGCGGCGCGGTCGTCTCAGGACACGGTGGCTCCACCGGCCAGGGCGGCTCCCCCGTCTCGGGCTCCGGCGGGTCGACCGGCCAGGGTGGCTCGACACAGCCCCCCGGTGACGCCGGCGCGCCCCATGCCTGCGGCACGGATGGCGGCCCGAGCTGCCACCCGCACCCGACGCCGGTCTGTCAGTTCGACCACGACTGCGGGCTCACCGGCCGTTGCGTCGACGGCGAGTGCCAGCCCGGCTGCACCGCCAGCGCCGACTGCGGCACCGGCCAGGTCTGCACGTCCGGGTACTGCACGACCTCGACGACGTCGGGCGGCCAGTGCGTGTTCAACACCGACTGCGCCGGCAGCGCGACCTGCATCAACGGCTACTGCCACGGCGACTGCACCACCACTGCCGACTGCGCGGCGCACGGCCAGGCACACGACGTCTGCGTCGCCGGGATCTGCCAGCCCAACAGCGGGCCGCAGCCGCAGTGCCGCGCCAGCAGCGACTGTGTCGGCGTGCACGTCACCGAGGACGTCTGCGTCGACGCCGTGTGCCGCACGCCCTGCTTCTCGAACGACGACTGCTGCGTCGGCTCGTCGGGCAGCGTGTGCGAGATGGGCTACTGCGTGACCGCCCACGAGGTGGCCCCGCAATGCCACATCAGCACTGATTGCGGCGCGGCCCAGACCTGCATCGACGCCACCTGCGAGTAGGGGCGGATGGCCATCAGCATCGGTCTCATCTAAGCTTCGCCGCGATCGAAACCGTTGTGCTCCCATAGATGATCGCAAAGGAGGCCGCATGAGACGGATGCTGATGGTCTTGTTCACCGGGATGACGTTGAGCCTCTCGACGCTGGCGCTGGCTGCCGATCCGCCGCCGGACTGCACCGAGAAACAGAAGGCGGTCGACGACGCCAAGGCGGCGGCCAAGACGGCGTCGAAGCCCGATCTGTCCAGCTGCAAGGAGATGAAGGGCAAGGAAAAGAGCGACTGCGAGAAGCCCCTCAAGGACAAGGCCAAGGAAGACAACAAGGCGGCCAAGGACAAGGTGAAGGAAGCCCAGACGGCCCTCGCCTGTTGCAAGAACCCGAAGAAGAAGGGCTGTACCCCTTAGCAGCCTCGCGTCACGAGTGAGGCCGGGCCCAACACGGTCGGTTGAGGGCCTCGGGCTTCGGGCTTCGGGCCGAAAGAGTGCCTCCGGAGATCCGAGGCCCGAGGTTCGAAGCCCGAGGGTCCGAAGCCTGAGGTCCGAAGCCCGAGGTCCGACGCTCTTGACCAACGGCATTGGGTTGAGCGTCCCGCCCCATCGAGGTGCGGAAGAGCTTGGAGCTCGCGCTTTCATGAGCCGGTCGGGTGTGGTCCCGCTACTTGCCCAGCATGGGCACTGAGGCGCGGTACGAATGTGGGCGGGGCACGAATGTGGGCCGGGGGACGAATGTGGGGCGGGGGACGAATGTGGGGCGGGGGACGAATGTGGGGCGGGAGACGAGTGGAATGACGGCCAGCGAGCCGCGGGGCGGCTGCGGCGACGGATCTTGAACTTGGTCTGGACGCGGCATAAGGTCTTCCCCCGTGCAAAGCCGTCGCTACTGTCAATGCACTCACGTCGAGCTTAGGGGGGATCCTTCATCCATGACCGTGACGAGACGGCTCGGGCGAGTCGGAAAGTTTTCACTGGCGCTGGCGTTCGTGCTGTCGACCTGGTCGCTGGCCCCGCGCGCCGCGGTGGCGGGCGAAGAAGACGATCTGCAGCGGCAGATCGAGACGCAGCGATCGGGCGTGAACGATCTCGATCGTCTCGACGACCTGCGCGCGACGACGGAGGAGATCACGCTGCTGCGCGCCTGGCTCGACGAAGCCTGGAACCTGCGCTCGAAGCACGAGTACGACCAGGTCCGCGAAGTGCTGGACCGCTGCATCGGCCAGGCCGAGCTGGTGCGCCAGAAGATCAGCGCCGCCAAGCTGCGCGCGCAGGTGCAGAAGCGCGAGGCAACGGTGAATGAGCTGCGCGCGAAGATCGCTGCCACCAAGAAGGCGTTGCAAGACACGCAGATCAAGAAGAAGGCGCTCGAGGAGCCGACGACATGATGAAAGCCAAGCGCACCTTCACGACTCTACTCGCCCCGACGTCGCTGCTCGCCACGGCAGCCCTCGCCCTTTCGAGCGTCGTTGTCGTGAGCTTCGCCGTATCTGGCTTCGCCGGCTGCGCGACGCCGCCCAAGCCGCGCGAGCTCGAGACCTTCGAGATGTTGCGCAAGAACCCGGGTGTGCCCGACGCGGCGAAGAAGTCGCCCGATCTGGTCGCGTCGTCGGATCGCCTGGCCACCAAGTCGACCGACGAGTGGCAGTCGAACGACCTCGAGGAATCGCGGCGCGACGCGCTGATGGCGCAGATCAAGCTCAAGACAGCGCTCGCGCTGTGGGAGCAGGATCAGATGAAGGCGCGTATCCAGACGCTCAGCACCCAGCAGGCGGACGCCGAGGAAGAGCTGGGGGGCGTCACCAAAGATCTCGCGAGCGCGAAGGAAGCGCTCGAGCTTCGCCAGAAGCTGGGCGAAGCGCAGCGTGCGGCGGCCGCGGATCGCAGTCGGCTGTCACAGGAGATGTCGAGCGAACAGCAGAAGCTGCAGGCCGAGAAGCAGAAGCTCACACTCGAGCTGGCGACGCAGCAGAAGCTGGCCGCCGCCGAGCTGGCGCTGCGCACCGCCGACACCGTGGAAGCGAACCGCTACGCGCAGGCACCCTACAGCGCCGCCGCCGACATGCTCGCCAAGGCGCGCGCCGAGGTGAAGAGCGGCGACCTGGTGGGCGCGCAGCTCAGCGCCGAGGTCGCGCGCCAGCACGCGGAGCGCGCCTCGGAGCTGGCCAAGCCGGCCTACGAGCAGGCCGAGCAGAGCACCCAGAGCCGCGCGCGCGACGAGGCGCTTCAGCGCGACGCGACCGCGCTCACCGGCGTCGCGATCCGCATCGAGCGCATCGGTGACTCGCAGCGCCTGGTGATCTCGGTGCAGGATCTGTTCGCGAAGAAAGAGATCGCGCTCGGCCCCGGGCACGAACCGATGCTCGATTCCCTCGCGTCGCTGATCAACAAGTACCCGACCTATCCGATCCAGGTCCTCGGTCGGACCGAGACGCGCGGCAAGCCGGGCGAGCTGCTGGCGATGTCTCAAGCGCGCGCGCAGTCGGTATCCACGGCGCTGGCCGCGCGCGGCGTCGATCCCCATCGCATGACCGTCAGCGCCGACGCGCCGCTGACGAGCGATCCGAAGACGCCGGCGTCGCGCTCCAAGAACAACCAGGTCGAGATCGTCTTCCTCTATCATTGAGAGCCGGCACCCGGCGTCGAGAGCCGGCACC
Organism: uncultured Pseudomonadota bacterium; assembly: GCA_963774325.1. Lineage (GTDB taxonomy): Bacteria > Myxococcota_A > Polyangia > Fen-1088 > Fen-1088 > DASRQZ01. The sequence continues at coordinate 807,136 of CAVZEF010000003.1, read as the reverse complement.
CGGCGTCGTTTCCGGGGAGGACAATCGGTGGGACAAAGTGCGACGAGAGCGCCATATCCCACGTTGTCCGCAGATCGCAAACACCAAGGATCTCATCGCCTTGGGTCCGCGGGCGGGTCTTTCATTCCGCTGTGGCTAGTGTTACCTTCGGCACCCGGGTCACCGACCCCCATCGGGAATCGCACCTGCCGATTCGGACGAGGTTTTGACGATGCCGACCGTTCGCGAGTACGAGACAGCGCTCCAGCGAAACCCCGCCGATACCGAAGCCTTCGTCGCGCTTCGTAAAGCCTACCGGCAGGCTCAGAAACACGACAAGCTCGTCACGCTCTACGAGACGCGTGCGCAGGCCATCGAGGACGGCCCCAAGGCCGCCGAGCTGTTCTATCTGGCGGCGGAGCTGCGCATCGACCAGCTCGGTGACGCCGAGGGCGCCGAGGTCGATCTGGCCAACGCCGTCGACCGCGACGCCAGCCACATCCGCGCGGCGGCGCGCCTCAAGGACATCTATCGAGAGCAGGGCCGCACCGCCGACTACATGACGATGCTCGAGATGGAGGCGGCGGCGGTCGCGCGCACGCGCGACCCGGCGCGCATCGCCGAGCTGCAGTCGGAGATGGGCCAGCTGTTCGTGAACCACTTCGCGAAGCTGGAAAAGAGCGTCCGCAACGCGCAACGCCCGGGCAAGCTGAGTCAGGACAACGTCAAGTCGATCGAGTCGGCGCGCAAGATCTACCGCGCCCTCGGCGACTACCGCGCGGTGGTGCGGCTCTACGAGCTGGAGCTGGAGGGAACGACCGAGGCCAAGCGCCGCGCCGACCTGTTCCTGGGCCTCGGGCGTGTGCTCGCGGAGAAGCTCGAGGAGCTCGACGCGGCCGCCCAGCGCCTGGGCGAGGTCATCCGCCTGCGCCCGCGCGACGAGAAGGCGCTGGAGCTGCTGGCGGCGATCTACTCGAACCCGAACTGGATCGGCGCCGACGGCATGGAGCGCGCGGCGGCGATCCTGTTCCAGATCGCGCGCCGCCGGCAAGAGGCGGGCGACGCGGACAACGCGGTGGCGGCGCTGCGCCGCGCGCTGCAGGCGGTGCCCGGCCACCCCGAATCGTCGGAGCTGCTGGAGCGGGTCTACTACGACGGCCGCCGCTATCAGGAGCTGGATCGCTACTACCGCGAGCGCATCTCGGCCGCGACGTCGGAGCCGGAGCGCATCGACTTTCTCTACAAGCGCGCGCAGCTCGCCGAAGGCGAGATGAACGATCCCGCCGAGGCGGTGCGCGTCTACACCGAGATCGCGAACCTGGAGCCGCCGAACGGACCGGCAGCGGCGCGGCTGGTCGAGCTCTTCCTCGCCAGCCACGACTACGCCAAGCTCGCCGAGCTGCGCGAGCGCCAGCTGGGCGCGATCGAGGAGCCGACCGAGCGCATCCGCATCATGAGCGAGCTCGCGGCGCTGTACCGCGACCGCCTGGGCGATCGCGATCAATCGGCGGTCTACCTGCACGCCATCTTGCAGCTGGATCCCGAGAACCAGGGCGCGCTCGGCGCCTACGCCGATCACTTCCGCGACAAGGGCGACTGGGGCGCGCTGGCCGATCTGCTCGAGTTCTCTTTCGAGCGCGCGCGCGTGCGCGGCGGTGCCTCCGACGAGCAGGTGCGCCGCCTCGAGGAGATCGCGATCGTCTCAGAGAAGAACCTGGGCGACGCGGAGCGCGCGCTGCACGCCTGGCGGCGCGTCGAGGAGCTGGCGCCGAGCTATGCCCGGGCGCGCGAGGCGCAGCGGCGGCTGCTGCTCAAGGGCAAGAACTGGGACCGGATGGCGGAGCTGCTCGAGCGCGAAGCCGGGCTGCAGGACGATCCGGCGCAAAAGGCCGAGACCCTGCGGCGCGTGGCGCAGATTCACCGCGAGAAGCTCGGCGACGCCGGCAAGGCGGTCGATATCTACAAGGGCATCCTGCGCGCCGAGCCGCACGACGCCGTGGCGCTGCGCGCGCTGGTCGAGATCTTCGAGCGCGAGGGCGACTTCGCGGGCCTGGCCAAGATCCTGCGCGAGCAGATCGATCTCGACGACGGTGAAGCAGGAGCGCGTGAGCCTGCTGCGCCGCCTGGTCGTGATCTACGACGAGCGGCTCGCCAACCTGCCCGAGGCGATCTGGGCCGCGTCGGAGATCCTGCAGACCGTCCCCGGCGATCGCGACACGCTCGCGCGCCTCGAGGCGTTGCTGGAACGCGCGGGCGACGTGCGCCAGCTGGTCGACGTGCTCGAGCAGCACACCAAGTACGCGGCCAACCCCGACGAGAAGATCCAGCTCGTGCGCCGCGCCGCCGAGCTGGTGCAGAGCAAGCTCAACGACCTGCCGGGCGCGGCCGTGCGCTGGGAGGAGATCGCGCGCCTCGATCCCGACGACGCCAAGGCCCTCGACTCGCTGACCGAGATCTACACGGCGCTCGAACGGCACGCCGATCTCGCGCGCGTGCTCGACATGCAGGTCGACCGCGTCGTCGCCGATCCGATGGAGCAGGCGGCGTACCTGCGCCGGCTGGCGGCGCTGGCCGAGGGGCCGCTCAACGACATCCGGCGCGCGCAGCGCTCGTGGGAGAACATCTGCGAGGTCCTGCCGACCGACACCGAGGCGCTGGACGCGCTGTCGCGCATCTACAGCGGCGAGGGTGACTGGGCGACGCTGGTGCGCATCCTCGACAAGCAGATCCCTCTGGCCAGGGATCCCACGCGCGCCGTCGAGCTGGCGTTGCTGCGCGCGCAGATCTTCGACGAACGGCTGCACAACACCGAGGACGCGGCGCACGCGCTCGAGCAGGTGATCGCCGAGCTGAACCCGCGCAGCTGGGAGGCGCACGAGCGCCTGCGCGCGCTCTACGAGAAGGCCGGCAGCTGGGCGCGCGTGGTCAAGGTCGCCGAGCGCCAGCTCTTCCTGACCGAGGACCCGGCCGAGCGCACGCCGCGCGCGCTGGAGCTGGCCACGCTGTGGCGCGATCGCCTGCGCGACGCCAAGAAGGCGACCGCCGCCTTCGAGCGCGTGCTGGAGATCGATCCCGACAACCTGGAGGCGCTGCGTGCGCTGGCGCCGCTCTACCAGGCGGCGCAGAACTTCGAGCGCCTCATCTTCACGCAGGAGAAGCTGCTGGATCAGACCGAGGATCCGGTGGCGCGCCGGCCGCTGATCCTGGAGATCGCGCGCCTGTGCGAGGAGGAGCTGGCGGAGCCGCGCCTGGCGTTCGAGTGGTACAAGCGCGCCTACAACGAGAACACCGACGCCGAGTCGCTGCAGCTGGTCGACCGCATCGCCGAGAAGCACGGCCTGTTCGAGGATCTGATCCAGATCTACGAGGGGGCGCGCGCCCGCGCGACCGAGGCGATCGAGCAGCTGGCGGCGGCGCTGAAGATCTCGCTGATCTGCGAGGAGAAGCTCGACGATCCGGCGCGCGCCTTCGCGATCCTGCGCGACACGCTGCACGCCGATCCCGCGGGGCGCGAGCTCTTGCCAAATCTGGAGCGGCTCACCGAGCGCACGAAGGATTGGGCCGGCTTGCTCGACGTCTACGCGCGCGTCGCGCGCGCGCGGCCCGAGACCTCGGAGCGCGTCGAGCTGCTGCGCCTGCGCGCCGGTGTCCGCGAGCGCCACATGGACGATCCGACGGGCGCGATGGACGAGTCCCTGCGCAGCTTCGCGCTGCAGCCGGAGAACAAGACCACGCAGGAGGAGATCCTGCGCCTGGCGCGCATCACGTCGCGCTGGGAGGACGCCCTCAAGGTGCAGGGCCAGCTGTTCGCGATGGCCGAGGATCACGCGGCCAAGCTCTCGGTGGCGCGCAACGCCGCCTACCTGGTCGAGCACGAGGTCAAGGATCCGATCCGCGCTTTCCGCGCCTACCTGAACGCGTTCCGGCTCGCGCCCGACGACGCGGAGATCAGCGGCCACCTGTGGCGACTGGCGGCGCTCATCGGCCGCTACGAGCCGGCGCCCGAGATCTCGAAGAAGGTCGCCGATCGGCTGAATGCGCTCGACGCGCCCGAGATCGCCGACGAGACCGGCGAGTTCGCGCCGCCCGCCGGCGACGCGGCCGTCGAGGACGACGCCGACGATGCCGACACCGGCGTGCGCGAGAGCTCGCCGCGCGCCCGACGCGACGCCGCCGGTGACGAGACGGTCGCTGACGGCGCCCGCGGTGACGACGATGCGCTGTCCGCCGACGCCGAGGGCGAGGACGGCGGCGAGGACGTCGATCTGGCCGACGTCGTCGAGGACGAGGCGGCGCAGGCCGTCGAGGAGATCGGCGACGAAGAGATCCTCGACGAGATCGAGGCAGCGGCCGACGAACCGACGGGACCGCCGTCGCTGCCGCCGCCCTCTCCGACCGGCGCGCGCCGCGGTCCGGGCTTCGGCGTCACCTTCGAAACGCCGTGGGAAGAGCTGGCGCAGGCCTACGAGTCGCTGCCCGCCGACGACCAGAAGACGCGGCACGGGTACCTGCTGAAGATCGCCGAGATCTGGGAGCGCGGGCAGCACGACATCGGCCGTGCGCTGGGCGCGCTCGATCGCGCGTTCAACCTCGATCCAGCCAACATCACCGTGCGCGCCGAGCTGCAGCGCATCGGCCGCGAGTACAACGAGTGGGATCGCGTCGCCGACATCTACCTCAGCGCGGTCGACGAGTTCGGGCCGATCGAGAACGCGGTGGCGCTGCACCACGAGGTGGCGCGCTTCCGCGACGAGCTCGGTCAGATCGACAAGTCCGAGCAGCTCTACAACGCGATCCTGGGCCTGAAGTCGGACGACGTCGCGGCGCTCGATCGCATCGAGCAGATCTACCGGTCACAGGAGCGCTGGGGCGATCTGTCGAACCTGCTCGAGCGGCGCACCAGCGGCCCGACCGAGTCGCTGCCGCACGGTCCCGAGCGGCGCGCGAAGTTCCGCGAGCTGGCCGAGCTCTACGAGACGCGGCTCGAGAAGCCGTACGAGGCGATCGACACGCTCGAGCGCTTCGTCGCCGAGACCGCCGCCGAGGACGACCGCACGCACGGCGACGCCGCCAACGACGAGGACGATCGCTCCGAAGCGATCGACGAGCGCGTCAGCGCGTATGAATCGCTGGTGCGGCTCTACTCGCGCGTCGGCCTGTGGGCCAACGTCGTCGAGAGCCTGCAGCACCAGGCCGATCTGACGCGCAACCGCGGCAAGGTGCGCGACCTGCGACTGCGCATCGCCACGGTCTACGAGAAGGAGCTGGGCCTGGCCGAGCGCGCCGTCGAGGCCTACGAGGCGCTGCTGGAGCAGATCCCCGGCGATCCCGAGGCGCTGGCCGCGCTCGATCACCTGCACGAGTCGCACGGCCACTTCGAGGACCTGCAAGTGATCCTGGGCCAGCGCGCCGCGGGCGCGACCGGCGTCGAGCGCCGCGAGATCGTGCGCCGGCGCGCGAAGATCCTCGAGGAGAAGCTCGGCAACCCGGAGGCGGCGGCGTCGGCGCTGCGCGAGCTGGGCGCCGAGGCGATCAGCGACGACGAGATGATGGCGGCGCTGATCCGCAACCTGCGCCGCGCCGGCCTGGCGCACGAGGCGGCGCGCGTGCTCACGCAGAAGATCGAGATGGAGCGCGCGGCCGGCAACGACGAGCGCACGCGCTCGCGCGTCGCCGACCTGAGCCTGGAGCTGTCGCTGCTCAAGCTCGACGACCTCAACGACGCCAAGGGCGCGCGCGCCGAGGTCGAGGCGGCGCTCGCGGCCTCGCCCGAGCAGCCCGGCGGCGCTCGCGGCGATGGCGCGGCTCTATCTCAAGGAGAACGACTTCTCGGGCTACGCCGAGGCGCGCATCCGCGAGGCCAAGGCGCTGGCGGGCAAGCCCGAGGCGGTCGCGGCGCTGCTGGACGCCGGCCGCGTGTTCCGCGAGCAGATCGGCGCGCCCGACAAGGCGCAGATCTGCTTCGAGGAGGCGCTGAGGGAGGACCCGCGCAACGCCGATGCGCTGCGCTCGCTGTCGGCGCTGCTGGCGTCGCAGGGCGCGTGGGAAGAGGCGAAGACCGTGCTGCAGCGCCAGCTCGAGATCTCCGAGACGCCGGAGACGCGCGCCGCGGTGCTGACCGATCTCGGTCGCGCGGCCTGGGAAGGCTCGGCCGACGCGGCGGCGGCGCAGCGCTACCTCGACGAGGCGCTGAGCCTGGTCCCCGATCACATCCCGGCGGTGATCGCGATCGCCGACATCTACTACAAGGAAAACCTGTGGGAGCAGGCGGAGCGGCGCCTCACCGAGGCGGTGCGCAAGCTGCGCGGCCAGCCGCAGCAGATGGTGCGCCTCTATCAGCGGCTCGCCGAGGTGCACGAGAAGCTGGGCAAGCTCGAGGAGGCGTATCGCCAGCTCCTGGAGGCCGATCGCATGGGCCCGGGCCAGCTGGTCACCAAGCTGTCGCTGGGCGAGAACCGCTTCCGCGCCGGCAAGTGGCGCGAGGCGGCGCTGCACCTGGCGGGCCTGGCCGATCACCCCGACGCCGCGATCTATCCCGACGAGGTCGCCGACGCGCTGGCGCACGGCGCGCAGTCGGAGATCAAGCTGCGGCGGCCCGAGCGCGCGATCGCGCTCTACGAAGCGGCGCTGCGCCTGCGCAACGGCCACGGCCCGTCGCTGCGCGCGCTGGCGGATCTCGCGCTCGAGCGCGGCGAGAAGCCGCAGGCGGCGATCTACCTGCGCCGCATGGCCGAGGCGTCGAGCGATCGCGCGCAGCGCGCCGACCTGCTGGAGCAGGTAGGCGACCGCTACTTCGAGCTCGGTGATTCGACGCAGGCGCTGAGCGCGTACGAAGAAGGCGCTGAAGATCATCGGCACGCCGGTCGGAGAGCCACGTGCCGCTGCTGGAGAAGACGCTCAAGCTGCAGCGCGAAGCCGGGCACGACGAGGTGGCGGCGCGCACGTCGTCGCTGCTCATCGACCTCGTCAAGGATCCCAAGGAGCGCGCGCGCGCGCCGCCGCGAGGCCGCGGTGCTGCTGTCGAAGCGCGGCGAGACCGCCGAGGCCGCGCGGCTCCTGCAGCAGGCGCTGGAAGAGCGACCCGCAGGACGAGGACGCGCTCGCCGGCCTGTGCGACGTGTGGCCGGTGCTGGGCAAGGACGCCGAGCTCGAGAAGGTGCTGCGCAAGACGCTGCCGTCGCTGCCTGCGGTCGACGACAGCAAGGAAGCGATCGAGACGCGCGCGCGGCTCTGGGAGCGCCTGGGCGAGTTGCAGGCGAAGCGCGATCCGGCGGCGGCGCTGACCGCCTACGAGCACGTCGTCGAGATCCAGCCGTCGCGCGTGAGCGCGCGCGTGGCGCTGAGCGCGCTCTACGGCGATCGGCCCGAGTACGCCGAGCCGGCGATCCTGAACCATCGCATGCTGCTGGGCGAGGACATCTCGCGCACCGATTCGCTGCGCGCGCTCGGCAACGCCTATGCGCACCGCGGGCTCACCGATCGCGCGCGCTGCTGCTTCGAGGTGCTGGCGCTGTTCGGCGCCGCGCAGGCCGAGGAGATCGCCTTCCTGGACGCGCACCCGGCGCCGACGTTCCAGTTCAAGGCCGACGACCCCTACGCGTCCTCGATCGACGCCAACGATCGCCAGGCGCACCTGGCGCCGCCCGAGGCGACGCTCATGGGCGAGATCTTCTCGTGTCTATCGGAGGGCGCGCCCGGCATCATCGGCCAGCGCATCGAGGACTACGGCCTGGCGCCGCAGGACAAGATCTCGCCGATGTCGGATCTCGACATCGGAAAGATCTACGGCCAGATCGCGAAGGCGCTCGGCAACAAGAAGACGGCGCTGTTCATCAAGAACGACGGCTCGCCCGACGACGGCGACGTCCAGATCGTGGTGCAAGCGCCGCCGGCGATGATCGTCGGTGCGCACCTGGCCAACGGCGCGCCGCACAATGAAGTCCGGTTCCAGCTGGGACGCGGCCTCGAGCTCACGCGCCCCGAGTACATCCTGGCTGCCGGCGTGCGGCCCAAGCAGTTCACGCAGCTGTTCTCGAGCGTGCTCAAGGCGTTCCACCCGCGCCACTCGCGCCGGCGCGCGACGACGAGCGACGCGACCGAGGAGCTGGCAGCCAAGCTGAAAAAGAACGTCCCCTACAAGGTCTCGAAGCGGCTCGTCGAGCTGTTCCAGGACCTCGGGTCGACGTCGTGGAGCTCGGTGCGCTGGCGAGCAGTGGTCCATCAGACCGGCAACCGCGCGGGGCTGCTCCTGTGCAGCGACCTCCGCACCGCCGCCAAGCTGGTGCTGGCCGATCGCGGCGGCGCGCCGCCGATGACGGAGATGCCTCCCGAGGAGCTGATCGCGCTCGCCAAGGACCACGAGCCGTTCCGCGACCTGGTGCGCTTCGCGCTCAGCGACGACTACTTCCTGCTGCGCGAGAAGATCGGCACGGCGGTCGCCAACGCCGTCGCCGCCTGAGGCGGCCTCTCCCCTCCGGTCCCGTCTCCCGTCTGCGCGTCAGCGGGAGAGGGCAGGCCTTGCGAGAGCCAGCGGCGACCAGGAGTCGGCGGATGCGCCTACGCCCGTCGCCGCATCCGGCGCGGCGCGGGTGCGGCCACTACGGCCACGACCGGCTCCGCGGGTACGACTTCGGTAACGGGTGACCGCGCCTCGGTAACCGCCGGACGGGCCGGCGCGGCCCCACCGTCAAAAATGCGTAACGGCGGTGTGACGGTGTGACGCCTTGGTTGCGCCACAACCTCATTGTCGGCGCCGAACGAAACCAGCAGGGAGGCCGCCGTCCAAGGCAGCTTCACCTCTTCGATGCGGGCCAGCAGGTTATTGATATCGTTCTGAAAGGCTATGTCGGAACGGATGTCGCCCGGCGTGGTGAGAGAGCTGCGAACGTTCTGGGCCGGCAAAACTAAGACTTCGGCGATCTTCATGGAGACCTCGCGGCTCTAAATTCCAGCAACGAATGAGCCAATCATCCGCCCTGCCAGCGAACATACCAAGAATTAGGCAGGATGTATATAAATGGGGCACAATGTCGCCCCATGTACGATTACCGCTTATATAGCTTGCACCTAGCGTCGCTGCTCGCAGCGACCATGCTGCTGGCGCCGCGCCCCGCCGTCGCCGCTGACTGGACGACGCAGACTTCCGTCGGCCTGGATCTCGGCCTGGGCGGCGTCATCACGCCATACCGCCCCGACGCACAGGACGGCGGCTCCGACCTGCTGATCTCGATCCGAGGCAGCTACGACTTCGGCAACGACCTCGCGCTGCAGCTGATCTTCCGGGAGTGGTCGCTGCCCGGATCTGACCACGCGACGATGCCCGGCGTCGGCGGCCGCTTCGAGACGTTCAAGAGCACCGTCGGGCGCGCGTTCCTCGACGCGGCGGTCGGTCCGGCCTGGACGCAGGATCGCGTGGCGCTGGCGTACGACGTCGGCGTCGGCTACGAGCTCGACGTCTCTCTGGTGCCGGGCCTGTGCCTGGGCCCGTTCTTTCGCTATGGGCAGGTCATCAACCCGGCGAATCAGGGCTCCGACGACGGACGTGCCTGGGCGCTGGGGCTATCGGGTACCTTCCGGATAGGCCAATGGTCCGCCGCCGCAGCCACCGAGCGAGCCCACGCGCCGAACCGCGGCAAGCCGGTGCGGCGGTTCACGTTCAAGGTCGAGGACTCCGATCATGACGGCGTCTCCGACGAGCGCGACCAGTGCCCCGAGGTCCCCGCGGGCCGCCACCCCGACGCGTTCCGTCCTGGCTGCCCCGAGAACGACGAGGACAACGACGGCGTGCCCGACAGCGACGACGTGTGCCCGACCGATCCCATGGGCGACACGCCGGATCCCAAGCGCAAGGGGTGTCCGTTCGTCGACAGCGACGGCGACGGCATCGCCGACGACGACGATCACTGCCCCGACAAGGCCGGCCCCAAGACTCAGGACCCGGCGACCAACGGATGCCCACCGGTGCGAAAGTCGGCGCCCATGCTCGAGGAGAAGGAGCCGCCCCGGACGGAGGAGACGACGTCGGACCTGAAGCCGGTGTCGAAGCGGCGTCTCAGTCGGCCGGTGCCCCGCCCGCCGCAAGAATGATCAGGGCTGGAACCGAAAAGTCGAGCGGTAGACCGCGACACGAGGGCACTAAAGGAAAACGAAAATGAACACCGGACGGATCATTCTCGCGTGGCTCGCGTGGCTCACCGCGGGCGCCATCGCCCTCGGCGGCGGATTGACGCTGCGCCCGGCGGCCGCGGCCGAGGACGGGCTCAACGCCTGCGGCTGCCGCCAGAGCTCGAGCGGCGCGTGCTACTGCGAGAAGAAATCGCACTGCGGCTGCCCCGGCGAGTGCGAGCCGAAAGGCTGCGAAGAAAAGCGCGCCAAGCAAATGGAGAAGGAAGTCCAGGAGGAGACGCGGAAGGCCGAACAGGCCGAGCGCCGCCAGAGCGCGCGTCAGAAAGACCAACAGGGCCACGACGAAGGCCAAGACGAAGGCCGGGGAGAACGCGAAAGCGAACACGAACGCCAGCCGCGCAATCGCGTGACCGAGGAGCACGTCCCCGAGCGCGCGCCGCCGCCCGCACCCAAGGTTCGGATCGTGAGGATGACGCCGGCGCAGAAGCGCGACCTCGGGCGTCTGATCAAACTCTACCTGGCCGAGCACCCCGACCAAGGGGGCAAGGCGATCGGCCAGGTCGAGAACGAAGTCAGCGGTAGGTAGCGGTTACCGCTACCAGCGGCGTCCGCCGCCGCCACCGCCGCCCTTGCCACCACCGCGGCCACCACCACCGCCGCCGCCGCCGCCACCGCCGTAACCACCGCCACCGCCGCCGCCGCCACCGGTGCGCTCGCGCGCCTCGCTCACGGTGATCGTGCGACCCTGCAGATCGCGCCCGTTCAGGTTCTCGATGGCCTTGCTGGCCCCTTCCTCCGTCGCCATCTCGACGAACGCGAAGCCGCGCGGACGGCCCGTGTCGCGGTCCATGACGACCTTGACCTCGGCCACGTCGTAACCTTCCGCCGCGAATGCATCGCGCAGATCGGTCTCGTTGACGGAGTACGAAAGGTTACCGACGTACAGTCTCTTTCCCATGCTCTCTCTCCTGTGGTCCTGTTGCTGATGAGTCGTCCGAATCTCTCGGCTACCTTGGATCCAGACCTGCAATCAGCACGTACCGGAGGGGGAGTGAGACGTTCGACGCGACGATACGACTGAGCTTACCCTGTAATTCGAAAATGGCGAGGGTCATTGCACACCCGCCCCTTCATGATAGGGAGCAGTCTCGAGCATTTACCTCAGAACCCTGAAAGGGTTCCGGACGGTCGTCCACGTCGACTCCACGTCGACTTCCACGTCGACTTCCACGCCCGCGCGCGTCAGCCGCTATTGCGTAATCCCGCCGCCACGCCGTTGATCGTCAGGTGAATGGCGCGGCGGAGCTCGTCGGTGTCGCCGCGGCCGGCGCGCAGGCGGCGCAGGAGCTCGACCTGCAGGTGATTGAGCGGATCGATGTACGGAATGCGATTGCGCAGGCCGTGGGCGAGCGTCGGGTTGTTCTGCAGCAGCGCCTTGGTGCGCGTGATCGCGAAGAACGCCTTGCGCGTGTCCTCGTGCTCGCGCTCGATGCGCTCGAAGATCGCCGCGCGCAGCTTCTTGTCGGCGACCAGCCCGGCGTAGCGCGCCGCGATGCCCATGTCGGTCTTCGCCAGCACCATGTCCAGCTTGTCGACGACGGTCCGGAAGAACGGCCAGCGCGCGTACATCGCGACCAGCAGGCGCAGGTTGCGAGCGCGGTCCTTCTCCAGGAAGCGGCGCACCGCGGTGCCGAAGCCGTAGAAGCCGGGGATGCTCTGGCGGCACTGGCCCCAGCTGAAGACCCAGGGGATGGCGCGCAGGTCCTCGATGCTGGTCGGTGCTCTTGCGGCTCGACGGGCGGCTGCCGATGTTGAGGTGGCTGATCTCGTTGATCGGCGTCGCCTCGCGGAAGTAGCGGATGAACCCCGGCGTCTCGTAGACCAGCTCGCGGTAGGCGCGGAACGCCAGCTCCGACAGCTGCTCCATCGCCTCGTGAAACGGCGCCTCGTCGTCGCCGAGATCGCCGCCGTCGAGCAGCGTCGCCTCCATCGTCGCCGCGACCAGCGTCTCCAGGTTGCGCCGGCCGATCATCGGGTCGGCGTACTTGCTGGCGATCACCTCGCCCTGCTCGGTCAGGCGAAGCTGGCCGTTGACGCTGCCGGGCGGCTGCGCCAGCACGGCGTAGTAGCTGGGCCCGCCGCCGCGGCCGATCGGTGCCGCCGCGGCCGTGGAAGAGGCGGATGCGCACGTCGTGCTTGCGGAAGACCTGCGACCAGCGAACGCTCGGCCTTGTAGAGCTCCCAGTTCGACGTCAGGAAGCCGCCGTCCTTGTTGCTGTCCGAGTAGCCGAGCATCACCTCCTGCACCTCGCCGCGCGCTCTCCAGCAGCTGGCGGTAGTACGGGCATGCGAGAACAGCTCGTCCATGATCTCGCCGCAGGCGCGCAGATCCTTGATGGTCTCGAAGAGCGGGATGATGTTGACGCGCCGCCTGCGGCTCCTGGCCCGGCGTCACCAGGCCGACCTCCTTGAGCAGCAGCGCGACCTCGAGCAGTCGCTCGGGCCGGCGGTCATCGAGATGACGTAGTTCGGGATGGACTCGCGCGCCGAAGCGGCGATGGATCTCGGCGACCGCCTCGAGCGTCTGCAGCGCCTCGGTCGTCTCCTCGGAGTAGTGGATGTGCGGCGAGACCAGCGGCCGCGCCGTCACCAGCTCGCGCAGCAGCATGCCCTGCCGCTCCTGCTCGGACATCGTCTCGTAGACGTCGCGGCCCGTCGAGCGCGCCACGATCTCGCGCACGACGCGCGCGTGCACGCCGCTGTGCTGCCGCAGATCGATCGGCGCCAGGTGAAACCCGAACGTGCTCACCGCGCGCAGCAGGTAGCGCAGGCGGCCCTCGGCGGCCAGGCCGGCGCCGTCGCTGGCCAGCGCCATCGCGATGACTTCGAGGTCGACCTGCAGCTCCGCGGGCGCGCCGTAGGGCCGCGCCGGGCCGACCGCGCGCGCGAGCGGCCCCGCCGATGCCGGGCTGCCGCCCGCCAGCTCTTGCTGCGTCGCCGCGAGCCGCGCGTAGACGCCGGTCAGCGCGCGCCGGAACGGCTCGTGCGCGCGGCTGGCCCCGCGATCGGGCGAGCGCGCCGCCAGCTCGGCGAGCTCGGGCGAGATCTTGGTGTACTCCGACGAGAGCGCCGAGCTCGCTGCCGAGCGCGTTCACCTCGCCGAGGTAGTGCGCCATGACCAGCGACGCCTGGCGCTCGACGGCGCGGCGGGTGACGTCGTGGGTGACGTAGGGGTTGCCGTCGCGATCGCCGCCGATCCAGCTGGCGACGCGCAGGAACGGCGCCAGGCGCACGCCGTCGCCGAGCTCGTCCTCGAGGTCGGCGTAGAGACGCGGCAGCACCTCGAGGAACGTGCTCTTGAAGTAAGCGAGCCCGTTCTCGATCTCGTCGGCGACCGTCGGCTTCACCAGCCGTAGCTCGCTGGTCTTCCACAGCAGCAGCACCTGGCGGCGCAGCTCGCGCTCCAGCGCCGCGGGCGCCTTGCCGCCGGGCCAGCCCGTACGATCGTTCGCGACCAGCTCATCGGTGATGGCGCGCTGGCGATCGAGCACGCTCTTGCGCTGCACCTCGGTCGGGTGCGCGGTCAGCACGGGCTCGACCTTGGCGCGCTCGAGCATCGCGACGATCTGCCGCGAGGGCACGCCCGCCGCGCGCAAGCGGCGCAGCGCGAACGCGATGCTGCCCTCGGGCGCGTCGGTCTCGGCGGCGCGCGCGCGCCCATCGTCGGATCGACCGCGGGCGCGGCGGCGGCAGGCGCCGGCGCGATGGCCGGGCGCTGCACCGCGCGCGTCTGGTGCAGGTCCTCGGCGATGTTGGCCAGGTGATGGAAGTAGCTGAACGCGCGCACGATGTGCGTCGCCTGCGTCTGGTCGAGCGCGCCGATCCGCTTCTCGAGGTCCTTCAGGCTCGCGACGTCGTGCTGGCGCCGGTACTCGATCGCGCGTGCGCCGGATGTGCTCGACCAGCGCGAAGACGTCGTCGCCCGCCTGCTCGCGAATGGTGTCGCCGAGCAGGCGCCCGAGGAAGCGGATGTCCTCGCGCAGCCCAGCGTCGGAAGGAGTGGCGCGCGGGCTCACGCCGACGGTTTCTTCAGTCTCGCCACGAGCGCGCGAAGCGTCGCCTGCGGCTCGGGTGCGAACCAGTTGTCGACCATGACGGCCAGCGCCTGCGCGCCCAGCTCGTCGAACGCGGCGACGAGCGGCCGGCGCGCCATCGCGCGCGTCGCGGTCATCGCGCCGCGCGGCCGCGACAGGATCTCCCCGCACCACGCGATCGCGCGCGGCACGACCTCGGCCGGCGCAAGCACCTCGTCGACCAGCCCGCACCGCAGGCCTCGGGCGGCGACAGAAGATAGCCGCCCGTGGCCAGGCGCGCCGCCTGCCGCTCACCGACGACGAAGGTCAGCGCGCGCAGCACCATCGACGGCAGCGTCAGGCCGACCTGCACCTCGTTGAGGCCGACCAGGAACGGCCCCTCGGCCAGCACGCGGTAGTCGGTGAAGATCGCCAGCACGGCGCCGCCCGCGGGGCTGTGGCCCGTGATCGCGGTGGCGATCGGCACGGGCGACGCCGCCAGATCCCGCATCAGCCCGAAGAAGTCGGTCCACAGGCGATGAATGCCCGCGTGATCGAGCTGCAGGAGCGCGGGGACGTCGAGGCCGCCCGAGAACCGCCCGGGCGCGCCCGAGAGCACGAGCGCCTCGCGACCGGCGGCGGCCGCCTCGGCCAGCGCCGCGCGCAGCGCCGCGATCAAGCCGGGATCCAGCGCGTTGACCGGCGGCCGCGCCAGCCGCAGCTCCCGTACCGCGCCGTGGTCGACGACGTCGATCATGGGCGGCACAGTAGCACCGTTGCGCGAAGCCGATGCGTGGATCTCGACGGTCGGCGAATGGATTTACGAGCTCGAAACAAGATCTCGCGCCGCCGGAAATCTCGACCGCCGTCGCCTCCATCCAACTGATAGGGCCAACCGATGGGGCGCCTCGAGCTGCCGTCGGCGGCGGATGAGCGGCTCGTGCGCCTCCCGCCTTGACTGATCGCGCGCACCGTCTAAGGTCCGTCCGTGCGGTTTTCTCATCGCGATCTTCGTCGCCACCTTCGTCGCCACCTTCGTCGCCACCTTGGTTGTGATCTTCATTCCTTGGCGCTCACTCTGTTCGCGTTGGTCGCGGGCGCGGCGGTCACCGCCGGCTGCAGCAGCAACTGCGGAAGCAACTGCCCGAACCTGACGTTCGACGTGGTCGCGACCGTCGGCGACAACCTGAACGTCGCGACCGCCACCTGGACCGGCCCCGCCTGCCCGACCGACGCCGCTCCACTTTGCCGTGGCGACTTCGACGGGACCAACATCTGCGTGCGCTTCACGATCGATCGCGGAGGCGCCGGGCACCTGTGAGCTGGCTCTGACGTTCACCGACGGCCGCTTTCCGTTCGCGACGACCGCCACCTTTGGCGAGGAGACCCACCAGGGTTGCTGTCACGGATTTCCGGTGACCGGACCCGCGAGCGTCACCATCCCGCCGCTGCACCCGCCGATCGGATTCGACGCGAGCCCCGACGTCGCTGCGGGCGGCGACGCCAGCGGAGATGCCGCCGGCTCTGACTGACGAGATTCATGCCATGCTGCGCGCATGTTGCTGAAGATCGTCCAGGCCGGAACGCCGGTCCTGCGCCAGAAGGGTCGCACTCTGACGCCCGCCGAGATCCGCAGCGCGCCGGTGCAGTCGCTGATCGACCTCATGCGCGAGACCATGCGCGACGCGCCCGGCGTCGGGCTGGCCGCGCCCCAGATCGGCGAGGCGTTGCGCATCGCCGTGATCGAAGATCAGGTGACGCGCGAGGAGCAGGAGCGCGCGCCCGTGCCTTTCCACGTGATCGTCAACCCCGAGCTGCGCTTCGTCGGCGACTCGTCGACCGAGCCGCCGACGATGATCGATAGCTTCGAGGGCTGCCTCAGCGTCGACGGATACCAGGCGATCGTCCCGCGCGCGCGCCGCGTGCAGGTCAGCGCGCTCGACCACCGTGGCGAGCCGATCACGATCGACGCCAGCGGCTGGTACGCGCGCATCCTGCAGCACGAGATCGACCACCTGAACGGCATCCTCTACATCGACCGCATGCACACGCGGACGCTGTCGACGGGGCGCAACATCGGCGCGTTCTGGCTGGGCCAGACGCCCGACGAGATCGTCGCCGCGCTCGGCGAGGGTGACGCCGCGAAACGCTGACCGGGCCGCGGCCGCGGTAAGATGCGCGGCGCATGGCAGCGCCGACCGGCAACGACAAGAAGACGAACGCCACCAAGAAGAAGCTCAAGACGTTCGCCGGCCTCACGGCCGCGGAGTTCCAGCATCCGCACGACGCCGCCGCGACCGAGGCGCTGTCCTCGGTGCCGGGCCTCGACACCGTGGTGTCCAAGGTGATGGAGCTCGGGATCGAGCGCGTCTACTACCTCGAGAACACCGCCGACAACGTGCGCGTCACCGAGCGCATGCTGCCGCGGCTGCACCGGTACCTCGGGTGGGGCTGCCGCATCCTCGATCTGCCCGAGCCCGAGCTTTACGTGACGCTGAACCCGGTCCCCAACGCGTACACCTACGGGCACAAGAGCCCGTTCATCGTGCTGACCTCGGGGCTCATCGACCTGCTCGGCGACGAGGAGCTGTCGTTCGTGATCGGCCACGAGCTCGGTCACATCAAGGCGGGACACGTGCTCTACACCGTGCTCGCCAACAACATCGCCAGCATCGTCGCGGCGATCGGCCAGGCGACGTTCGGCATCGGCTCGCTCCTCGGACAGGGGCTGGTCGTCGCGCTCCACGACTGGTATCGCAAGGCCGAGCTCACCGCCGATCGCGCCGGCCTGCTGTGCGTGCAGCGCATCGAGCCCTGCCTGCGCGTGTTCATGAAGCTGGCCGGCGGCGCCGGGCGCCTGTGGCCCGAGATGGACGAGCGCGAGTTCGTGCGCCAGATCCGCGCCTACGAAGACGCTGACGCGTCGATGCTCAATCGCGCTTACAAGACCCTGCTCACCGTGCGGCGCACGCATCCCTTCCCGATCCTGCGTGCGCGCGAGCTCGACGCCTGGCACGGCGAGGGCTACGAGAGCCTGGTCGGCCCGCGCGGCCTGCTCGAATGAACGTCCGGACGCGGCGCGCGCGGCGAAAACACCACCCGAACCGCGAGACTCCTGAGACGGACCTGTAAGCCGACCTGCGCATCGCGACGCCGCGCAAGGTGCCGCCGGGGTACGACGATCGCTCAAGTTTGCGTTCCGACGCGCCGATCTCCCCTGACGCTCACCAGTAGCAGAAGGGACGTTCATGGCCCAAGGTCGCGAGGGACAAAAAGGCAAGGTCACGCCTCCGCCGCCGCCGCCAGCCCGGAAGCGGGATGCCGCCGAGGACACCAATCCGGAGATCACGGCGCTGATCGACAAGGCGCTCGTGGCTGGGAGTCCGCTCGCCAACGCGCTCCAGGACATCGAGCGCACGCCCGAGGATCTCGCGGCCTGGGAGCGGCTCGAGGCAGCCGCGGCCACCGACGGACGGCCCGCGATCGCGCTCGCCGCCTACCGCAAGGCGCTGGAGTCGGACTTCCCGGCGGCGGCGGGCATGGCGCTCGGGCGGCGCGCGGCCGCCTACCAGGCCGAGTGGCTCGCCGATCGGCCCGGCGATCTCGAGGAGATCCTCGAGCGCGTGCTGCGCATCGATCCGCGCTGCGAGTGGGCGCTGCGGCAGCTCATCGTCTCGATGACGCTGGCGCAGCGCTGGGACGCGCTGCTGGCGGTCTACGATCGCGCGCTCGGCTCGGGGCCGGATCGCGAGCGGCGCGTGGCGCTGCTCAGCGAGGCTGCGCAGGTCGCCAAGGACTTCGTGGGGCGCCAGGAGCTGGCGATCACCTACCTGCAAGAGCTCTTCACGCTGGTGCCGGGCGATCCCCAGGTCTCCACCGTGCTCGAGCGCTTGCTGGAACGCCACGAGCGCTGGAGCGAGCTGGTCGCGTTCTGGCGCGCGCGGCTGCCGGTCGTGCCGCCCCCCGAGGGACGCACGCTGCGCGAGCGCATCGCGCTGGCCGAGCTCGACCGCCTGAACGATCCGGCGGCGGCGCTGGTCTCGCTGCGCGCGCTGCTCGGCGAGAAGGGCGACCCCGAGCGCGTGCTCGCCGCGCTCGAACAGATCCTGGCGCTGGAGTCGGCGCCCGCCGAGACGCGCCTCGGCGCCGGCAGCGCGCTCGAAGCGGCCTACGACGCCGCGGGCGCGCCGGCGCGCGCGCTGGCCGCCGTCGAGCGCGGTCTCAAGTTCGCGGGCGGCGCCTCGCGCAAGGCGCTGCTCTGGAACGCGGCGGCGCGCCGGGTCGCCGCCAGCGACGCCCGCACCGCGGTCACGTTGCTCGCGGCGCTGATGCCGCTCGATCCCGACGACCGCGAGGTCGAGGACTGGTTCCGCCGCCTGTGCCGCGAGCAGAAGCTGCCGACGCAGCTCATCGACGGGCTCGCCGCCGCCGCCGCCGCGACCAACGACGGCCGCCGGCGCGCCGTGCTGCGCGCCGAGATCGCGACCGTCACCGACGCCGAGATCGGCGACCGCACGGCGGCGATCGCCGCCTACCAGCGCGCCTGGCGCGAGCCCGAGGGCGAGCCGGTCACGCAGCGGCGCATCCTGATCCGCCTCGACGAGCTGCTGGAGGCGGCCGACCGCCAGGCCGAGCGCCTGCCGGTGCTCGCCGGCCTCGCCGATCTCGCGCCGCGCGCCGGGCGAGAAGCGCGCGGCGCTGGGCACGCGCGCGCGCCTCGCGTCGACGCTGGGCGAGGTCAGCACCGCGGTCGCCGCCTGGCGCGCCTGCCTGGAGCTGGACCGCGCCGACGCCGAGGCGCTGGCGACGCTGCCGCGCGTGCTGGCGGCCGCGGCACGCTGGGGCGAGTACGTCGAGATCCTGCGCCACCGCATGTCGGTGGCCGGCGATCCGCGCGCCGAGGCGGCGGATCTGGCGCGCGCCGCCACCGCGGAGCGCGATTCGCTGGGCGACCGCCCGGCGGCGATCATCAGCTTTCAGGACCACGAGCGGCGCTTCGGCCCGTCGATCGAGGCCACCGACGCGCTGGCGGATCTGCTGACCGAGGAGAAGCGCTGGCCGGATCTGCACGACCTCCTGGCCGAGACCTGCCGCCGCGATCGCTCGCGCGCCGCCGTGCTGGCCGCGCGCCTGGGCGACACCTGCCGGCTGCGCACGGCCGATCCGGTCGCACGCCGTCGACTGGTACGAGCACGCGCTGGTCGCCGACCCGCGCAACACCGCGGCGCGCGACGGTCTGGAAGCGCTGGTCCCGCTCGCGCCCGTGCGCGCGCGCGCCGTGGCGGCGCTGCTGGCCGCGAGCTTCGAGACCGACGACTGGGCGCTGCGCCTGGGCCTGCTCGACGCGCGCCTTCGCCGACGCGACCACGGGCGCGGCACGCGCCGCGATCCTGCGCGAGGCCGCCGACCTCAGCGAGACGCGCGCGCAGAACAAGGCGACGGCGCTCGCGCACGCGGCGCGCGCGCTGGTCGCCGATCCCGACGACCGCCCCACCGAGGCGCAGCTCGTGCGCCTGGCCACCGAGACCGGCGGCTTCCGGGTCGCGGTCCACGCGCTGGAAGAGTCGGCCGCGGTCGCCGGCCTCACGCCGCGACGGGCGACGGAGCTGCTGACCCACGCCGCGGAGGTGCACGAGGAGCAGCTCGGCGACGCCGCCGCCGCGCTCAACGACTACACGCGCGCGCTCGCGGCCGAGCCGGGGCGCACCGATCTGCGCACCGCGGTCGTTCGCTGCGCGGGCCGCTCCGCGCGCTGGGAGCCGCTGGCCGAGGCGCTGCTGTCGCTCGACGTCACGCCCGACCTGCGCGAGGAGACGCTGTTCCCGATGGCCGAGAGCGCGGCGCGCGCCAACGCCGCCTTCGTGCCGCTGGCGGCGGCGCTGGGCGAGATCTCGTCGAGCCAGAGCAGCCTGGCGCCCGAGACGCTGCTGTCGCTGGAGAACCGCATCGCCGCCTGGCACGAGACGGAGCGTGGCGACTTCCTGATGGCCGAGGCGGCGCTGGTGCGCGCGCTCGGGCACTGCCCCGACGATCTGCCGACGCTGCATCACCTGGCCGAGGTCCAGCGCCGTTCGCCGGCGCCGTCGCTGTACGAGACGCTGCGCCGGATCGCGGCGCTGGCCACCGGCGATCTCGACGCGCTCTACGAGGCGACCGAGTGGGCGCGCGACCTGGCGCTGCCCGACGACACCGGCCTCGACGCCGCGCGCGCGCTGCTCGATCGCGCGGCTCGGCTGTCGGCAAGCTTGGAACCCTCGGAGGGTTCCAAACCTCCCGCGATGGGCTCCGGCGGCGGAGCCGCCTACACCCGACGCGATCCAGCTTGGGCTCCGCCGGCGAGCGCAGCGCCGCCGACGCGGTGGCGCTGGCCGCCGACGAGATCGCGCGCCGCCTGTGCGGCGCCGGCACCGTGCGCGAGATCCGCGTCGCTTACGACACCTTCCTGCGCGCCGCCGCGCTGCCCGCCGCCGCCGGCGAGCTGGCGCGGCGCTTCCGCCTGCGCGCCGAGGAGCTGGCCGTGGGGCGCCTCGACGATCGCCCGGCGGCGATCCGCGCGCTGGCCGAGATCTGTGCCGCGGATCCCACCGAGGCCGCCGCCACCGAGCGGCTGGCCGCCCTCTACGCGGGCGAAGGGCGCTTCGCCGCGCTCGCCGAGCTGCGCCGCGCGCAGCTCGCGCGCGCCGAGCTGCGCGACGATCGGCTGTCGCTGCGCCTCGAGCTCGAACGCGTGGGCGCCTCGATCGAGGGCGCGAGCGACCGCGTGAGCCTGCTCATGGCGAACCTCGAGGAGGCGCCCGGCCACGTCCCGACCGTCGACGCGCTCACCCACGTGCTCGGCTCGACCCACCGCAACGGCCAGCTGGCCGACGTGCTGGGCGTCGAGGCCGAGAAGGTCGAGAACCAGAGCGAGCGTCCCGAGGCCGCCGCGCTGTGGAGCCGGCTCGGCCGCGTCGCCGAGAGCGCGCTCGGCGACCGCGCGCGCGCCATCGCGGCACACGAGCGCGCCGCGACGCTGGTGACCGCGGCGCCGACGCTGGATGCGCTCGGGACGCCTGTGCATGGAGAGCGGCCAGGCCGAGGCGGCCACCGGCTGGCTCGATCAGCTGCTGGAGATCGCGACCGCCACCGACCGCCCCTCGGTGGCGCTGCGCCTGGCGCAGGCCTACCTGGCGATCGACCGCCGCCACCGCGCGATCGCCTGCCTCGAGCGCGCGCTGGTCGAGGCGCCGTCGGCGCAGGCCGTGCGCACGGCGCTCATCGACCTGCACCGCCGCGCCGGCGCGTCGTCACCGCTGGCGACGCTGCTGACCGAGGCGTCGGCCTACACCGAGGATCCGGCGGCGCTGCTCGCGATCGCCAGCGAGGTCTACGCCCTGGCGACCGGCCCGCTCGGCGAGCCGGCGGTCGCGGTGACCTCGCTCGAGCGCGCGCACCGCTTCATGCCGCAGGATCAGGCCATCGTGCTGGCGCTGGCGACGGCGCTGCTCGCGGCCGGTCGCGCCGATCACGCGGGAACCGTGCTCGAAAAGGCGCTGCCGGGCGCGCGCCGCTCGTCGGAGCGCGCACAGCTCCTGTTCCAGCTCGGCCGCGTGCGCCGCGCGCAGAACCGCCACCGCGAGGCGGTCGGCGTGCTCGAGCAGGCGGCGGCGATCGATCTCGGCAACACGCTGGTTTTGCAGGAGCTGTTCAGCGCGGCGGGCGACGCCGAGGACAACGAGCGCGCCGAACGGGCCGGGCGCGCGCTGCTGGCGCTCGCGCGCGGCGGCAACCCGCAGCGCCTGGGCTTCTCGGTGGTCGAGGTCCTCCTGCGCCTGCGCGACCTCGCGTCGGCGCGCGGCGACGAGGGGCAGGCGTCCGAGCTCATGGACTCGGCGATGATGGAGGCGGTGCGCGACGCCGCCGAGTTCCGCGGACTGTGCGCGCGCTTGCGCGACGGAAACCAGCTGCCGGCGCTGGCGGTCGTGCTCGAGAAGCGCATCGCCGCCGCGACCTCGGCCGAGGACCGGGCCGAGGCGCACCGCGAGATCGCCGAGCTGCGCGAGAAGCTGGGACAGCGCGAGGGTGCGATCGAAGCGGCGCTGCAGGCGCTGGAGCTACGCCCCGAAGATCTGGCGCTGCGCCGGGACACGCGCGCGCTCGCGGCGCGGCTGGCCATGGGCGAGGAGGCGCTGTCGCGCGTCGAGGCGGTCATCGACCGCCGGCGGCGGCGCGGCGACGGGCCGCTGGTGGCCCGCCTGCTCCTGTGGGCCAGCGAGCTGTGCGAGAGCGAGCTCGGCGACCCTCAGCGCGCGCTGGAGTTCTGCCGTCGCGCCAGCGACACGGGCGAGATCCCCGCCGAGGCGACGATGGCGGTCGCGCGCGTCGCGCTGGCCTGCGACCCCGGCGAGCGCGCGCAGGCGCTGGATCGTCTGGAGCGCTTCGTGCGCGACGAGGTGACGCCCGCGGGCCAGGCCGAGGCGCTGTTCCGCCTCGCCGAGGCCGAGTTGCTGGCCCCGGCGACGCGCGGCCGCGGCCTGGCGTCGCTGCTGGCCGCCGTCGAGCGCCGCCCCGACATGGAGCGCGCGCTGGCGCTGGTGCAGGGTGCCGGCGTCACCGACGACGAGCTGGCCAGCGTGCTGCCGCTCTACGAGCGCGCCGCGCGCCAGACCGGCAACGACCGCCAGCTCCTCGACGCGCTCACGCGCCGCGCGCAGACCGCGGCGGCGACACCGGAGTCGATCCGCGAGGGCTACGACCTGGCGACCGCGATGCACGACGACGCGCGCGCCGACGCGCTGCTGATGGCGCTGGTCGACTTCGCGAGCGGCGAGGCCGGCAAGGCCGAAGCGGTGTGGGGCCTCATCGAGCTCGGCAAGCGCTCCCGCGCGCGCGGCGACTTCGAGGGCGCGCACGGCCGCTTCGCGCGAGCGCTGGAGCTGACCGACCCCGAGCGGGTCGAGCCCCACCTGCGCCAGCTGGCCGGCGAGGTGCGCGAGCGCGAGGGCGACAGCCCCCTCGCCGCGCGCATCTACGAGACGCTGCGCGCGCGCGTGCCCGGCAACGCGGCCCTCTGGAACGAGCTCTTCGAGCTCTACGCGCGCATCGACGACCTCGCGAGCTGCGATCGGCTGGCGCGCGAGCGCCTGGACCAGCTCATGGAGGCCGAGGCGCGCACCGAGATCCGCATGCGCGTGGCGCGCCTGCGCCTCGGCAAGGACGCGGCCGACCCGGTGGCGCTCGAAGCGCTGCGCGACACGCTGCTCGACGATCCGTGCTACCTGGAGGCCGGCAAGCTGCTGGCGCGCCACTACGAGACGGTCGGCGACGTCGAGGCGCTGGTCGACCTGCGCGAGGGCCAGCTCAAGGCGCTCGAGGACAAGCACGACCACGTGCACGTCGCGCTGGTCGCCGGGGCGCTGGGACGCGCGCTGACCGCGGCCGGCCAGTTCGAGCGCGCGCTCGCACCCTACCGCCGCGCGCTGGCGGTCTCGTCGGGGAACAAGCCGCTGCTCGAGGAGATCTTCGCGGTGTTGGGCACGGCGACCGCGCGCCGCGCCGAGCTCGAGGACCCGGCGGAGGCGCTGGCTCTGGCGCGCGACGCGCTGAAGGCCGCCGGCGACGATCGCCGCGCGCGCACGCAGGCGGCCGAGCTGGTCGCGAAGCTGCTGGCGGATCAGGGAGAGTATGCAGCGGCGATCCAGCTCCTGCTCGACACCCTGCCCTTCGCCGCCTCACCGGCCGATCGCGAGCAGCTGCAGGCGACGATCGCCAACCTGCGCGTGCAGTCGGCGCCGCCCGCGCCCGATCCCGAGGGCGTGGTGCTCGAGGACCTGCAGGAGATCACCGACCACGGATGAGGGGCTCGGGCTTCGGGGCTCGGGCCTCGGGCTTGCGGAGGTCTCGCCTGCTGAAACGCTCGCCACACGCGCCGCAGCAGCGCGAATTTACGTAGATTTAGGCTGCCGGTTACGCGCGCGAAACAGCCCTCGTGACACTCTGAAGGCGATGAACGATCCGGGGCTGTGGCTGTCATTCGGGGTAACGGTGGCATTGGGCTATCTGGTGTTCGGGGCGGTCGCGCGGCGTCAGGCGGGCGGGCGGCGCGTGCCGCGGCACGGCCGGTGAAAATCGTGGGCGGAGGGGCGGGCGCCCGCTGGTGGCCGGAAGCCAGCGGGCGCCCCGGGATCATCGAGGCGCGCGCCGGCAATTCGAACGCGACGGAATTCACCGCGAATCGACGCGTCCGAAAACCCCTGGAAACATCTGATGGCGATGATCTGATCGTGATCGAGAGCGTTTCCGCTGCAGGCGGGGGCACGGCCCCGGCACGCCGCACACCCGCGGCGCTGCTGGTGATCACCGACGACCCCGAGGTGAGGGATCTCCTGATGGAGCTGGCGATCGAGGAGGGATGGGGCGTTCGCGCCGTCGAGACCGAAGCCGAAGCGGCGGTCGCGATCCAGACCGAGCGGCCGGGGCTGGTCATGGTCGACCTCGACATGGAGTCGCGCGCGGGCGGCAAGTTCTTGCGCACGCTCCAGCGCAGCCCGCACCGCGACATTCCTTGCTACGCGGTGACCCGCAGCAACAACACGATGCTCGCGGTGACGCTGGATGCGCCGGTCTATTTCAAGCCGGCGCTCGACGGCCTGCCCGAGGCGCTGCAGCGGCTGTTCACTCAGCCGCCGGCGCCCGCAACGCCGGTCGCGGTGGCGGCCGTCGGCGGAGGCACGCCGGCGCCCGTCGTGGTGCCCCGCCTCGACCGCTGGCCGCCGACACGCTGACGGATTCGGCCGCGCCGCCGCCTTTCTGCGCGGCTCTACTTCTTCGTTTTCGTCTTCTTGGCGTTGGCGCCCTTCGCTTTTTCAACCGCGGGCGGCAGGGACGCGAACACCTCCTCGACGAACTGGTCGGGCTTGATGAAGCCGCCCGACATCCTGGCGTCGAACTCGGCCGTCGGCTTCGCCGCTTTGATGTCGTCCAGCGACTTGTGCTCGGCCGCCAGAGCCGCCACCTTGTCACGGACCTTGATCAACATCTCGCGCCAGGCCTTGAGATCGGCGGTGGTGCCGATCGCCCCGTGGCCGGGGATGACCTTCGTGGTCTCGTTGCACAGCGCGAGCGCGCGATCGGCGGCCGCGATGATGCCCTCGAACTTGCCGCCGCTCGACGCGTCGACGAGGGGGTAGCCCGCCGTGCTGAACGTGTCGCCCATGTGAATCACGTTGGCGCTCGCGAAGTGCACGATCGAGTCGCCGTCGGTGTGCGCCGGCGGCACGTGGATGACGTGAACGTCGTCGCCGTTCAGGTGCAGCGTCACGTCCTCGCCGAAGGTGACCACGGGCAACCCCTCGGGCGGCGTCGCGGCGATGTTGTGGACCTGGCCGCCGAAGGTGATGGTCTGATCGACCGACAAGCGCTTGCGCACGTTGTCGTGCGCGACGATGACCGCGCCGCCGCCGCCCATGACCGGATTGCCCCCGGTGTGGTCCATGTGCCAGTGGGTGTTGATCACGAACCGCACCGGTTTCTTCGACAGCGCGGCGATCGCGGTCTTGAGCTTGGCGGTCATCGGCTGCAGCTCGTCATCGACGATGAACACGCCGTCGTTGCCGACCGAGACCGCGACGTTGCCGCCCGCGAAGCCGTTGGCGCCCTCGATCACGGAGATGCTGCCGGCGACCGGCGTCGTCTTCAGCGTGACCTTCGCGGGGTCGCCCATCTGGGCGCGCGCGCCTCCGCGGGCGCTCAATAGCAAAAAGGACACGACCACCAGGTGAGCTCTCTTCATGGCGCGCGAGTGTGCACCAAGGCTCTGCTTCGACAAAGCCCCGAAAGTGAGCCCCCGAAGCGGCGTCGCGCCCGTCGAAGCTCGGCCGCGCCCCCGGGACGGGACCCGCTGGCGGCGACCTCCACCGGAGTTACTTTTCTCGAGGCAGCAAGCGCTCGGAACACCTCGAGCAAAGGGGGCGGAGACCATGTGGATGGCGATCGGCGTGGGGATCCTGGTCGTGGCGCAGGCGGGCACGTCGCCCGGGGGGGCTGGGGCGAAAGCAGCCCCGGCGCTGGCGGTGCCGGCGACGGCCGCAGGCGCAGGCACAGGCGATACCGATGCTCCGGCGGCGGAGGCGCCCGCGACGCCGGCCAGCAGCGACGCGACGCTGCGATTCCGCAACGACGTCGGCGACGCGTTCCAGCTCGGGGAAGCGCGCTTCACGCTCGACGGCCACAGTCTGCCGGCGTTGCTGACCACGGTCCTGCACGGCCAGGACTACGTGATCTTCAACGGGCCGCTCGCGCCGGGCCGGCACGTGCTCACCAGCCACGTGACCTACCAGGGCCGCAGTCGATCGATCTTCACGTACATGAAGGGCTACATCTTCACACTCGACACCACGCACGAGCTGAACGTCCCCGACAGTGGCGCGATGAGCGCGACGGTCGTAGGGAAGCCCAACAAGGGATTCAACGTGCCGTTCGAAAAGAGCTTGCTCATCGACCTGGAGCAGCCGGCCGCGCTCGGCGGCGCGCGCTGAGCGAAAGAAAAGCTCGGCGCGAGCCGCGATTCGCAGTAGTAAGCGTCTCCGCATGTCCGGTGACGCTCGTCGAGACCAGGCTCTGTCGGCCGAGGCGTCCGCCTCGGCCCTGGCGACCGCCGCGCCCTCGCCGTTCGCGGTCGGGCTGGCGGCGCTGCGGCGGTTCTGGCGCCCGTTCGTCTTGATCCAGACGGTCGCGATCGCCGTCGGGCTCAGCTACCGGTTCAGCGACGCGGTCCGCGCCGCCTGCGTCGGGCTCGCGCGCTGGAAGACGGCCGGCGGGCTCCCCTTCACGGCCGCCGCCGCGGCGATTGCCGGCGGCCTGCTTCCCGAGGTGGCGAAGCGGCTGGTGGCGCCGCAGCCACCCGGAGATCGCACGCGCGCCTGGCGCGACGTCGGCTTCAACGCCCTCTTCTTCGCGGCGAATGGCCTCGCCGTCGACGGGCTCTATCGAACCGCGGCGCGCCTGTTCGGCGGCGACGCGCGGGTCGCGACGATCGTGAAGAAGATCGCGCTGGATCAGTTCGTGTTCACGCCGATCGTCATGACGGTGGCCGGGGCGCTGTTCCTGCTGCGCCAGCGTGGCTGGTCGTGGGCGCGCACGCGGCCCGCTTTCGCGCGCGGTTACCTGGCCACGCGCGTGCTGCCGCTGCTGGTGCCGTGCTGGTGCTTCTGGATCCCGATCGTCGCAATCGTCTACGCGCTGCCCGGCCCGCTGCAGTTCCTGATGTTCGTGTTCGCGCTGGCCGCCTGGAGCCTGATCATGGTCTTCATCGCCAGCGGCGATGATCAGCGCCAGGCCTGACCTGGCTCACCCGCAGTGGCGCTCGACGACCTCGAGCACGCCCTCGATGCGCACCGGCTTCGCCAGGAACTCGCCGCCGAACTGCGCTGCCTTCTGCCGGAGCGCGCCGTCGGCGGAGATCACCACGATCGGGATCGACGCGAGCGCCTGGTCCTGCTGCTGCTCGGCGAAGAACTGGTGGCCGTTCATGAACGGCATCATGAGGTCGAGCAGGATCACGCACGGCCGCGTCTGCGAAGGCTCGCGCAGCTTGTCGAGCGCCTCGACGCCGTTCATCGCGGTCACCACGCGGTAGCCCTCGTCGCCCAGCAGATCGGCGAGCGCCTCGCGGATGCCGGGGTCGTCGTCGATCACCAGGACCACGCGTTCACAATCCGGCTGACTCATTCTCCTCCATCGGCTTGGCGCTGCCGGGTTTGCACGGCAGCTTCACGGTGAAGAGGGCGCCCTGCCCAACCGCGCTCTCGACGCCGATCGAGCCGCCCATCGCGTGCACGAGCACCTGCACGATCCACAGCCCCAGGCCGAAGCCGCCGTAGTGATCGGACGAAACCGCACGCGTGAAACGTTGGAAGATCCGCTGCTGGTCCCCCTCGGGGATCCCGATGCCGTGGTCGCGCACCTCGACCGCGGCGACGTCGCCCTCGACGTGCGCCGCCAGTCGGATCGGCCGCCCGGCACCGTACTTGATGGCATTGCCCAGCAAGTTGGTCACGACGTCATCGAGCCGCAACCGATCCCACCGGCCCAGGATCGGCCCCTGCACGTCGAGGGCGAGGTCGGTGTGCGCCGCGCCGAGCTCACCCGCGAACCGCTCGGCGACCACGCGCACCACCTCGGCCAGGTCGACCTCTTCCAGGTTGAGGCGCAGCCGGCCGGCGACGGCGCGGCTCACGTCGAGCAACCCGTCGACCAGCTCGGTGAGGCGGCCGACCTGGCGATCGATGGCGTCGACCCGGCGCGCGAGCTTATCGACGTCGAGCCGCGCCGGGCTCGCGGCCGCGCGCCGGATGCCGCTGATCTGGAGCTGCATGCTGGTGAGCGGCGTCTTGAGCTCGTGGCTGGCGATCGAGATGAACTCGTCGCGCAACCGCACCGCGCTCTGCGTCTCGCCGTAGAGGCGCGCGTTTTCGAGCGCGAACCCGGCGCGCCGGCCCAGGTCCTCCATCACGGCGACGTCTTCCTCGGAGTAGCGGTGGTTGGACTCGGCCCACACCAGCGTCAGCGCGCCGATCGGCGGACCGCGTCCCACCAGCGGCACGATCAGCGATGAGCGCAGGCCCAGCGCGCGCAGCGCGCGCAGGTGCTCGTCGTCGCGGGCGGTTCGCACCAGCATCTCGTCGGCAATGTCGGCGTAGAGCTCCGAGCGTCCGGTGCGCAGGACGCGGGCGCGGCCGTAGGGTGAGTCCGGGTCGGACTGATAGCGGCGCTGCAGGTCGAGCGCGAGCTCGACCTTGGCGGGATTGACGTGCGCGACCGCGACCGAACGGATACCGGTGTCCTCCTTGACGGCGACGGCGCACCAGTCGGCGAACGAGGGCACGACCAGCTGCGCGACCTTGTCGAACGCCGCCTCGTAGTCGAGCGAGCTCGACAGCACCGCGCTGGCCTCGGCGAAGAAGCGCATGGTCTCCTCGCGCCGCCGAGCCGCGCGATAGAGGCGCGCGTTGTCGATCGCCAGCGCCGCGCGGTGGGCGAGCTCCTGGGCGACGGCGACATCGCTGGCGCCGTAGGGGCGGTCGGCCTCGGATCGCATGAACGAGACCAGGCCGACCGTCGCGCCCCGCGCGGTCATCGGCGCGATGATGCACGACGCGCAACCGAGCCCGCGCATGACGCGCAGGTGGTCGGGGCTCTGCGCCGCCGCGACGAGCTCGGCGTCGGTGACCTGCGCGCGGAGCACGGCGTGGTTCGACCCCAGCGCGTGCGTCAGCTCGCCCGCGCGGTGCTCGGCGGGCGGAAACCGCCGCTCGTACTCGGCGACCAGCGGCGCGCGCGCCGGATCGCGGTGCACCACCGCCAGACGGCGCAGGCCACCCGCGTCGTCGATCTCGGAGACCGTGCACCAGTCGGCGAAGGACGGCACCGCCAGCTCGGCGACGCGACGGAGCGTGCGCGCGTAGTCCAGCGACTCGGACAGCGCGGCGCTCGCGTCTCCCAGGAAGCGCGCGCGCTGCTGGGCCTCCTCGAAGGCGTGCCGGCTCACGACGTGCGCGGTCACGTCGACCCCGGAGATCATGAGCCCCTCGATCGCGCCGTTGCGATCGTGCAGCGGCTCGTAGACCAGGTTGAAGAAGCGCTCGCCTGCCGGGCGCGCATCATCGTTGGCGGCGCCGTGACCTGCCGCCGGCGTCAGCATGGTGACCTCGGCGGCCTCGACGCGCTCGCCGGCACAGAACGACTGCTCCATCAGGCGCAGCTGCGCGCGGTCGAACGCCGACGCCATGTCGCCGAGGGGGCGTCCCCGAACAGCACGGATCCCGGCCATGGCCTCGAACGCGGTGTTCATGATCTCGACCCGGTGGGTGGGCCCGCGGGTCACGCATATCGGTGTTGGCGCTTGCATCAAAAGCGACGCCAGACGATCGAGCGGCTCGGTGACGTTGATTTCCTCCGGCATGACCGTGTGCGTCCGTGTCGGCCCAGTGTAGCACCGAGAGGCAGCGGCCCCGAGGCCCAACCTCCGACGACGCGCTGCACGGATCGGGCCCAGCCGAGCCGTTTCTCGAGGTGGCCACGAGGGTGGCCACGACGGTGGCCACGACGGTGGCCATGACGAAGCGCACTTGGGATCACATGTTTCCCTGGTCGATCCGCCTCTGTCCGTGCGATCCTGATGCGTATTTTCCGACGCGGCCACCTCCGTCGAATCCTGAGCCGTCGCGTCGCTTCTCAGCGACTTTCTAGCCGTCCCACCTGATGAAAGCCCACCGGCCTGATCCCACATCGAGCGTCGTCTACCTGCCCAGCGCCACGCTGGCGGGCGCCGACGACACAACCCTGGTCAAGGGGCTGTGCGAGGACGATCCGCGCGCGACGCGAGAGGCGTGGCACCGCTTCGGGCCCATGGTGCACCGGCTGCTGTTGCGCACGCTGGGACCGGAGGCCGACCTCGAGGATCTGTCGCAGGAGGTGTTCATCACCTTCTTCGACCGCGTGAAGACGCTGCGTGACCCGCGCACGGTGACCGCGTTCCTGATGTCGATCACCGCGTTCAAGATCCGCTACTACCTGCGGTGGCGGTGGTTGCGCCGCTGGCTGTTCCTGCCCGGCCGCACCGAGCCGGTCGATCTGCGCTCCGTCGAGCAGGCTCCCGAGGCGCGCGAGGCGCTCGTGCGGTTCTTCAAGGTGCTCGATCGGCTGAGCCCGGTCGATCGCACCGTGTTCACCCTGCGCTACGTCGAAGAGCTGGAGCTGCGCGAGGTCGCGACGGCCGTCGACCTGTCGCTGGCGACCACCAAGCGGCGGCTGTCGCGCGCGTGGAAGCGCGTGTCCAAGCTGGTGAGCCGTGATCCCGCGCTCGCGCATCTGCTGATCGAGATGCCCGACGACGAAGCCGGCAGCGGCGCGCAGAACGGAGGCGCGCCGTGAGCCAGAGCGCGCGGTCGCGTCCCGTGGAGCAGACGCCGGATCAGACGCTCGGACGGCTCTTGCGGCTGACGCGAGAGACGTTGACCGAGGAGACCTGGCCGGCGCGCGAGGGCGAGCTCCGCCGGTTGCAGGACCGCCTGGGCACGACGCGCCCGCGCGTGCGCTGGTCGCTGGTCGCGGCGCTGTCCGCAATGGCGGTGATGCTGCCGGCGGCCTGGCTGATCCTGAAGCGGCCGTCGGCGCTGACGTTCGAGGTGATCCACGGGACGGTCGCGGCCGGCGGCGAGATCCGCCCGCTCGACAGCGGGACGCGCATCCAGTTCTCCGACGGCTCGCAGGTCGTGCTGGACGACGGCGCCCGCACGCAGGTGCGCGACCTGGCCTCGGATGGCGCGCGCATCGTGCTGACCCGCGGCCGCGCGCATACGTTCTTCGTTCCACGCCCCCACGCGCACTGGCAGGTCGCGGCCGGCCCCTACGTCGTGCAGGTGACCGGGACGATCTTCGACGTCGAGTGGTCGGACGAGAACCAGGCGCTCGATGTCTGGCTGCACAAAGGCTCGGTCACCGTGCGCGGCCCGCTCATCGACGGGGGCGTGGTCATGACGCGCGGACAGCACCTGCTGATGCGCATCCGCGACAACAAGATCGTGCTCGACAAGAACGGGCTCGAGGCGGCGGCGTCCGGCGCGGCTCGGCCCGCGGGCTCGGGGACGCTGGTGGCGCGCGACGACGAGGTCGACGAGGATCTCGACGCACCCGAGGATCCTTCGGCGGGCGCACCAGCCACCGAGGCGGCGGGCACGGGTTTGCCGTCGCAGATCGCGCCCAGCCGGCGCGGCGGCCCGATGCTGGAGCACGGGTGGTCGCGGCATCTGGCGCGCGGCGATTTCGAGGCGGTGGTGACGGCGGCGGAGCGGCGCGGGATCGACAACGTGCTGGCGCGCGGCTCGCGTCGCGAGCTGGGCGCGCTGGCGGACGCCGCCCGCTACACGCGACGCGGCTCGCTCGCGCGTCGGGTGCTGCGCACGGAGCAGAGCCGTTTCCCCGACTCGCTCGAGGGCCGCGAGGCCGCCTATTTCCTCGGCAACCTGGCCGAGGACGAAGGAGCGCCTCACAAGGCGGTCTCCTGGTTCGAGCGCTACCGGCGCGAGAATCCGGCCGGGACTTATTCTTCGCAGGCCCTGGGCCACACCATGGTGATTCACGCTCGCGAACGGAGCTCCGACGCGGAAGCCAATGCGCGGGAGTACCTCCGTCGCTATCCGTCCGGGTCGTACGCTGAGGCGGCGAGGCGAATAATCAAGCCGCAATGACGGCGCGCCCGGTTCGGAGCGGCCCCGTGGGCCTGCTGCTGGCGCTCGCGCTGATCCCCGCGGCGGGGCACGCCGCCGGTCCGCCCGATGCACCGCCGACCACCGCGTCAGGCGGCCGTCGCGTGCTGCTGGTGACGCCCGAGCCGGGTGGCGACATCGCGCCCGCCGTGCTCACGCGGCTGCGCGGCGAGCTGCGCGCCGCCCGGTTCGAGATGGACGTGGCCACCATCGCTGCCGACGCGCCCCGGCGCGCCACCGTCGAGGAGATGGCGACGCACGAGGGGACCTCGGCGGCGCTGGGGATCTTCTTCGGCGGCGGGCGCGTCGAGATGTGGGCCAGCGACGCCAGCGCCGGCCGCACGCTGATGCAGAACCTGCCGCTCGACCAGGGCACGCCCGACCGCCGTGCCGCGATCGTGGCGGTCAAAGCCGTGGATCTGTTGAAGGCGACGCTGGCCGAGATCTGGAGCGCGCCGCCGCCAAGCAATATCACCAGCGAGCCGCCGCCGCCCGAGCCGGTCGTGAGCGCGCCGCCGCCACCGCCGGTGGCCGTGGTCGTCGAACATCCCGAGGACGACGCCGCGGGCGGCGCCGATCGCTTCTCGCTGAGCGCCGGCGCGGGCTGGCTGCAGGCGGGCAGCGTCAGCGGCTGGGCGCCCGTGATAGCGATCGCGACGGCGCTGGGCGGCTCGGGCCTGGCGGCACGCCTGACGATCTCGGCGTTCGGGTCGAGCACCGACATCGCCAAGACCGCGGGATCGGCCCAGCTGACGCAAGAGCTGGCACTGGCCGAGCTGCTGCTCTGGTCTCGCGCCTGGCACCGACTGCGGGCGGCGCTGGCGATCGGGGCCGGCGCGCACCACCTGTCGATCGAAGGCCAGGGGGCCCCGGGCTTCGCGAGCGGGAACCAGAGCCTCTGGTCGACCGCGACCGGCGCCGGCGTCAGCGTCGCGCTGAACCTTCACCCGCGACTCATGCTGGCGCTGGACGCGCGCGCGGTGGAGAATTGGCCCGCGACCACGGTGAACATCGATCGCGCGCAGATCGCGCGCGTCGGCCGTCCGATCATCTGGGTCGCGCTGGCCGCGGGAGTGAGGTTCCGATGACGCTCAACCACGAAAAGGGAGGCGCGCGAATCACGCTGGCGCTGGCCGCGCTCGCGGTCGCCGGCGGCGCCTGCTCGCGCGTGGTCGAGGTCGTGCATTCCGAGGACTGCTCCGCGCGGCCGAGCGATCCCGATTGCGCGCCGACGACGTGGCCGACGATGGGCCACAGCGCCAACTCCGACCCCTGGATCGTCTCCCACCACGACAGCATCACGCAGATGTCGCCGAGCGTGCTGGTGCTGAATTTCGCCAACGGCGTGACCTCCGACGCCGCGCGCGCGACGGCGCAGCGCCAGGTCATCGGCATCGCCGAGGGCTCGCGCTACCACGGCTACTCCGACCCGCAAGCGCCGGCCTTCCTGAGCTACCTGATCGCCAGGGTCGTCGACCTGACCGACCATACGGTGCCGCCCGGTTGGACCAACCCCTCGAGCACGCAGCTGCCGGTCACGCCCACCGGCAGCTTCGATCCGCTCGCGCTGTTCTCGGCGCGGTACAGCGCCGCCTACGGCTTCGCCGACCTGACGACGCCGTCGCGCTTCCTGTCGCTGTGCGAGCTGTTCGAGCAGGGCTGGATCAACGAGGTGTGGATCGAGGACGGCGAGACGGGCATCCGCCGCGTGCCGCTGAACGCGGAACGCAAACAGGTCTACGACGCCTCGAATCGCGCGGTGCCCGACACGTTCGACGCATGCATCGGCGGCGGCTGCGACTTGCAGGATGTCAGCTGCCGCGTCACCGTGCGCATGGCGCACCTGGATCCGATGCGCGGCCCCGGCTGTGATCTCGAGGTGCGCGGCTGGGGCATCGATGGAATGTTCGACGCGCTGCCGGCCTTCGCGGCGTCGGCGGCGACGTTCCTGAACCGCGACTTCGAGACGCGCTTCGGCGTGCAGTTCGACGGCTGGGAGAACCTGTGTGATTCCACCGGTGCTCCCTGCGTCTCCTATCCGTCGCCAACGTGGGCGACCGGCACCTACGCGAACGGCACCGCCTGGACGATCAATCCGTTCGTCTCGAGCTGTGGCACCCCCGACTTCCCGCCCAACGCGCGCAAGCGCTGGGATTGGACCAACAACCCGACTCCGGTCCAGTCGCGTTGCGAGCACTTCGGTCTCGGCGACGGCATCAGCGGAGCCGACGCGGTGGAGCCGTACACCTCCGACAAGATCGCGGCCGCCGACGCGATGTTCAGCGACTGCGGCGGCGGCTGGCAGATCTACTGGCGCCAGAGCATCCCCGGCTTGAAGAACCAGGCCAGGACCCCCGACGGGGCCCCGATGCGCAACTGGTGGCCGCTCCTGTTTTACTGATCTCGTCGAAATTTTTCAGCGCCTCCGCGAAAGAAAACCGCCGCCGGCCGTTTTAGGGGCGACGAGCGCAGCGTGCGGAACAACAACATCCTTCTCTGGCTGACCGGAGCGGTGCTGCTGGTGGCTGTGGGCGGAACGGCCCTGTCGCCGTCGTCGGCTAACCGCCTGCCCGCGGCCGGGCATGTCGACCGAACGGCAAAGCCAGCGGCGGCGAAGTCAGCGAAGACCGGGACCCGCCACGCGGCCACCGCCCCGAAACCGCCGTGCGACGGCGACGACGGCAAGGTCCTGGCCCCCCTGCGCGACTACCTCGGGCTCCTGCCCGGAACCTTCTGCAAGGCGCAGGAAATCTTCAAGGAAGCCCACGCGCGCGGTTTCAACCTTCAATTCATCGTTGCAACGCTGCCCGATCCGATTGATTCCCGGTTCGCGTTCAGCTTCGACCAGTACGTCGAATCCATCGAGGCGGCGGTGCAGTCAGCCGGGTTCGTCAGCGACCGGGTGTCTGACATCTGGGCCGATCGTCAGGCAGCCCGCGATTCCGAGACGGAGGCCAGCCCCGCAGCCGATAGTGCGCGGCCCGGTCTTCTGCTGTTCCGGCGCGAGGTCTTCGAAAAGCCAGGAGTCGAGGAAGCGAAACGCGACCTGCTCCTCACGTTTCTCGTCGGCGAGAGTCCGACGTGGGGCGTGCAGAAGCCGGCCCTGGCGGCAGCTCTGGACCTCGAGAAGTCCTACGAGCGTGCGACGGCGAGCGTAGCGCCCCCGCGAACAGCTCCGAGGCGCTACCCGATCCGGATCCTGGGCCCCAGCTCGTCGGGTGCGACCGATTCCCTGCGAATCGGTCTGCGCGAGTGGTTCAAGACGCAGTGCAAGGACAGCTTCCCTGCGCCCGTCGCCGGCGTCGAGGTGATCTCCGGCAGCGCCACCAGCCCGGACAACCTGCTCGCCTTCGACGCCTTGGCGAGAGAGCTGCCGTCGCTGTGCAAGAAGGGCCCGCTCTATCGAGACATCGAGGTGACCTTCCACGCCACGGTCAATCCCGACGACCTGGCGATCACGTTCGCGCTCGACTATCTGCGCAATACTCTGAGAGCGCGTGATTGCGACATCGCCCTGCTGACCGAAGGCACGACCGACTACGGGCAGGACGCCAGCACCATCGCCCGTATCGACTCGACACCGGACCCCAGAGACACATCTCGCGATCCGTCTTGCCAGATCCTGCAATTGCCGTTTCCCCTGCATCTGGGCCAGCTGCGGACCGCCTACGATCAGAAGAAGGGCGCGGAAGATCCCAAGGACGAGAGCGCGCCGCAGCCCTTGCGGCGCCTGCTGGATCTGTCGGGAGACGAGGGTGATTCGTCGAACGAGTCAGCGCCGTCTCACTCGCGCCTCACGAAACACACCAGCGAGATCGGCATCGACGGGATTCTGCGCACGCTCTCGGAGGAGAAGCGGCGCTACCTCGGTGTGGTCGCGAGCGATCCGCGCGACGTGATGTTTCTCGTCGAGCGAATCCGTCGTGCGTTTCCCAGCGTCCTGGTATTCGTCTTCAGCGGGGACCTTCTCTACCTGCACGACGACGCTCTCCCTTTCATGGAGGGCACGCTGGTGATCTCGTCGTACCCACTGCTGCATGGAAGCCAGCGGTTCGTCTTCCCCTTCGAAGGCTACCGGCGACGGTTGCTCTTCCCGAGTGACTACGCCGAGGGCGTCTTCAACGCCATGCTGTCCCTCGTGGATGATCCGCACTCGGACGACGTCCTCGACTACGGGATGCCGTTCGTGAACACCGTCCCGGACATGCGCCCGCCGCTGTGGCTGTCGGTCATTTCCGATCACGAGTTCCAGCCGGTCTTCGTTGCCGATCCCTACCGTGATACCGATTCGACCCGCGCCGACGCAAGGGCGCCGCGCGCGAGCCAGCCTCGCTACGTTCAGTCCTACACCCCGATCGATCCCCCGCCCGCTTCCACTTTGGCCGATCCGATCAAGGCGGCATGGCGGCAGCCGGCGGCGACCCGTTTCAACGTCCTCGGTGCGGTCTTCTTCTTCATCGTCGTCTCGCTCACCCTCGCTTACCTGGTTCCCAAGATTGGATTCGAGATCTCGCCGTCGGGGCGATGGTGGTCGCTCAAGTTTTTCCAGCTGAGCGACGACCAACCTCACCGCATCGGCCAGAGCAGCACGGTGTTTTCGATCTTCGTGATCCTGCTGGTGGCGGAGCTGTTCCGCATGCCCCTCTCTCTGCTCGAGCTCCGGCTCGACGACCTCGGGAACGAATCGATTCTGACCCGCGATCGGCTCTATGAGGGCGCGCTCTATCTCGAATTGGGCTTGCTCACGATGGCGGCGGCGATGTCGCTCGGTGAATTCCTGGCCAACCTGTACTCCTGGCTCCGAGCACGCTCGAAGAAACCTCAGGCGCCCGCGAAAGCGCCTGAGCCGGCCGCCAGTGGATCCCCCTTTGGTACAGCGATTGGCCGACGAGCACCCGCAAAAACGGCGGTGACCAAATCATGCCAGTGGGGACGAGCCACGGTGCTGGCGCTCGCGGCAATTGCGTTCTGCGCGGCATCCGGCTGGTTCCTCACCGAAGTATCGGCATCATTCGGAGCCGACGGATTCGGGAAGAAGGGCCCTCTCAGCCCCGAGACGCTCCGCACGCTGTTTTTCTTCGAGCGGGCGCGAACGCTGGATCGCGGCTCGTCGCTGGTCTGGTTCGTCGCGCTGATGACGTTCGCCTATCTGGTGTGGACGCTGGGCCTGTTGCGGCAGAGCTGGCTTGCCGCGCAGACCGAACGGCTGCGCCAGCTCGGCGTGCTCGCGGGAAGCAACGAAGCCCTTGGCCCGATCTTCAAGAGACTCGGGCTGGACCAGCTGATGCAGTCGACCTGGGAAAAGGCCGAGGGCGTGCTCCCGTCGGTCCGGACTCTGTTGATGACGGCGGCCGCGATCGCCGTTGGCGCGACCTTCATGCACGACGGGCTGGTCACCATCGAAGGTCATCTCCCCGGCAGCCACGGCCACATCTGGCTCGGCACCCTCTGTCAGCTGCTTCTGTGGGGGATTCTGGTCTGCTTCATGCTCTGGATCTCGCGCTTCCTGTCGACATGGAGGCAGCTTCGCTGTCTGCTGGAGAAGGTGGCGGCCAGCCCGCTGGCCGAGGCGTTTGGACGGATCCCGAGCGAGCTGATCGATTCCTTCAACCGCCCGTGGGGAGAGCGCACCGCAGAGATCCTGCGCGCGCACGCGACCGTGCTCGTCAATCACTACAGGAGAGACCCTTCGGTTGCCGACGGCTGCGTCCGCGGTGAGTTCGGTGATGCCGCCGACGCGATCGAAGCCGTCATTGCGCAGGACGTGGCGGTCCTTGGCGGCTATTGGGACGGGCGGCCCCCGGCCAAGCCGCCGGTCGCGATCGCCGTCCCGCTCACCGACGCGAACAACCTGGCCGAGGCGAGCACCCTCGCGGTCTATCACCGCGCCCTGCCCGACGCGCGGCACCTCTGGCTGCGCCTGTGGGAAGAGTCGGTCGCGATCCGCCTGGTGATCTTCATCGAGTACACGCGGTCGCACCTCTACAACTTCATCGGCAACATCACCGTCAGCACGCTGCCGGTCATGGCCGCCGCATCCATGTATCCCTTCGCCAGCAACCGACAGACGATCGCCGTCGTGCTGTTGACCGTGCTGGCCGCGGTCGCCGCGACGGTCACGACCACGGTGCAGATGAACCGCGACTGGGTCTTGAGCCGGATCGCCCGCACGACGCCCAGCCACGTGACCTGGGATCGGAGCTTCGTGAGCGATATCGTCCTGCGCGGTGCCGTCCCGATCCTGGGCGTGCTTGCGGTGCAGTTTCCAGGCGTGGGACGCCTCCTCTCGAGCGTGCTGGAGCCGGCGCTGAAGATCGCCGGTCATTGAGACCAGGGGGCGACAAATCCGATTCTTGCGAGGCTCCTGGCGTCGCGGCGCGGCTTCGTGGCACCTTGAGGCGTGGCCCTTGGCGGGGGTATCTCGCTCCTGGCGTTGATGGCGCTGGGAACCGGCGCGGCAACGCCCGCGGCGCCAGCGGTGCGCGCGCCGATGATGCGCGTCGATTTCGACGCGCCGGCGGGGTGCTCGAGCGCCGAGGCTTTTCGGCGCGGCGTCGCGGCGCGGCTGGAACGCGCCGCCGCGAGTGATGGCGCGCCGCCGCTGCGCATTCACGTCCACCTCACGCGCAGCGGGGAAAAGGTCGTGGGCGAGCTGCGGCTCAGCCACGAACAGGCGCCGCCCGACACGCGCACCGTCGAAGGCGCGACCTGCGACGAGGTCGTCGACGTGCTGGCGCTCACGACGGCGCTGGCGCTGCAACCGGCGGCGCGCGCCGCGCCCCATCCCAGTAGCGCCGCCGCCGCGCCAGCGCCCGCGCCGGCCCGTTCGCGGGCGCGGGAAACGCCTGCCGCGCCTCCCCCTGCGCCGCGCCCCGCTCGCGAAGCCCCGGCGGCAGTCAGCGCCGGTGCTCTGCCACCGCCATCAGCGCCGCCCGCGCCGCCAACCGCCGAGATCCCGGGGCCTCGGGCACCCCCTTCCCCACCGGCGCCGCGCTCCCCGCCGCCACCTCCTCCGGTGCCGGCACCGGCGCCGCCGGCGATCGTGGTCGAGACGCCGGCACCACCGCTACCCCGCAACCCCGCCGGCATGTACCTCGAGGTCGGCGCGGCCGCCGCGCTCGCGCATGTCCTCTCCTCGAGCATCGGCTCCGGCCCCGGCCCCAATCTGGGAGGCGGCGTGATGCTGGGCCTGTCGCAGGTTCGCGAGGACCGCATCGCGCGCTCGCTGCGCCTCGGGTGGCTCTACCTCCCGAACGACTTCCTCCTGCCGGGCGGCGACGTCGTCGACCGCTGGTACGCGTTCACGTTGACGGGATGTCCCGGTTGGGGCCTGCGCCACGGCGCGTTCGACGCGCAGGCCTGCGCGCGCGCCATCGGCGGCTGGCTCACCGCCACCGACGCCTCGGTGACCAACCCGCGCTCGGCGTCACGCTCCTGGCTCAGCGCGGGCGCGCTGCTGCGCGGCGGGGCCGCGCTGGGCGCCGGGTTCACCCTCGAGGTGGAGGCGGGCGTCGACGCACCGCTCTTTCACCGGCAGTTCATCACCACCACGCCGCTGCAGACGGTGGCGGAGACCCCGCCGGTCTCCCTATTGGTTGGAATCGGCCTTTCCCGTAGACTCTGACGGCGCGCCGTCGCGTGATCAATCGGCGCGGCGCAGGGAATTTCCAGAGCGGCAGGAACGAAGCATGGCCCACTTGTCGGCATATCGAGCGATGCACTTGCAACCGGCCGGTCCGGCACCGGTCGACGCGGGCGACGCCGCGCTGCCGCGCACGACCGCCGGCGCCACCCGCGATCGCGAGGCGCGCCTGCGCGGCATCGTCGACAGCCACATCGATTTCGTGGCGCGCGTGCTGCGCAACGCCGGCTCGCCGGCCGCCGAGATCGACGACGACGTGCAGCGCACGTTCATCATCGCGGCGCGCAAGCTGGAAGACGTGCGCCCCGGCGCGGAGAAGAGCTTCATCCTGCGCGTGGCCCTCAACGTCGCGGCGCACGCGCGCCGCACGATCGCGCGCCGGCGCGAGGTCGCCGCCGAACCGACGCTGGAGCTGGCCGACGCCGCCGCGTCTCCCGAGCAGATCGCCGATCGCAAGCAGGGGCGCCAGATGCTCGACCGGATCCTCCACGGGATGCCCGCCGATCTCCGCACCGTCTTCGTGCTGTTCGAGATCGAGGAGATGAGCATGATCGAGATCGCGGCGGCGCTGGGCATCCCGCAGGGCACGGTCGCGTCACGCCTGCGCCGCGCGCGCGCCGAGTTCCGCGCGCGCATCGACGCGATCCGCGGCCACTCCGAAAGCGAGAACCAGCCATGAGCGATCCGGTCCGGCTCTTCGAGGGCAGCGACAGCGCGCTCGAGCGCCAGCTGCTGGGGATCGCGCGCTCCGAGAAGAGCTCACGCGAGGCGCGCGCCAAGACGCTGGCGGCGCTGGGGATCACGGGCTCGGCGGCGCTGTCGGCGACCGCGGTCGGCGCCGTGGTGACGCGGGCGTCGGTCGCTGCCGGAAAGATGATCTGGGCCAAGCTGTTGCTCGGCCTCGGGCTGTCGGCAGTGGGCGCGGTGGTCATCGCGCCGCCGGTGTATCGCGCCTGGCAGCGCCACCAGGCAGCGGCGGGCATGCATGCCTCCGCGGGACGCGCGGCGACGGCCATCGCGACGCCGCCCGCGGAGACCGAGACGCCGGTTGCGACCGCGATCCCACCGGCTAACACCGCACGGGAGGTCGACCCGGCCGCGCCGGCAGCAGCGGCGACGCTGGCGCGCGAGCTGGCGGCGCTCGACGCCGCCCGCACGGCGGTCGCGCACCATCAGCCGCGCCGCGCGCTCGCGCTGCTCGACGCCTACGCGCGTGCCTACCCCGGCGGCAGCCTTGGCCCCGAAGCCGAGATCCTGCGCATCGACGCGCTCGCCCAGGGCGGACACCCGGCGGCGGCCCGCCACCGCGCGGAGGCTTTCGTTCGCCTCCATCCCAGCAGCGTCCTCGCGGCGCGCGCGCGCCAGTACCTCGCCGACTGAACGCGCCATGGGCCGGCACGGCACCACCCCGACGCGCGATGCCGGACCGCGCGTCGGACGCGTGTGCGCGCGCGCCTGGCTCTGCACGCTGGCGCTGGGTCTGGTGGCGTCGTGCGGAACGACGGTCGATCCCATCGGGTACAACAGCGGCGCGGGCGTGCCGCTGCGACCGCTGACCCCGCCCGCGGCGGCCTACCCGAACCCGTTTCGCGACCGGGGCCATACCGACGCCGAGATCGCCACGAAGATCAGCGGCGCCTTCATGCAGCTCTTCCACGGCGTTCTCGCCACGCAGCCGATCTACTTCCCGGTCCCGGGCAGCACCGACCGCGCCTACATCCAGGACGTCTTTCACAACGACGTACGCACCGAAGGCATCGGCCTCGGGATGTTGATCGCCGTCGAGCTCGACCATCGCGACGAGCTCGACCGCCTGTGGACCTACGCCAAGTCGATGCTGCGGGTCTCGAGCGGATCCAGCACCGGCTACTTCAATTCGTTTTGCGAGATCGGCATCACGACGACCCCCTGCCTGGATCCGTACGGACTGCAGCAGATGACCATGGCGCTGATCCTGGCCAACGATCGCTACCCGCGCACCGACGCGGCGGCGATGACGGTCGACTATGCCGCCGACGCGCGCGAGCTGCTGACGTTGATGCGCCACAAGGTGGACCTGAACGGCGGCGTCGTCGACGGCGTCACCGACACGTTCGACCACGCGACCAACCTGGTGCTCGACTTCCCCAACACGTCAGCGGCGGGCGTGGGACGACCGTCGATCGAGATGCCGGGGTACTACACCCTGTGGGCGCAAGCGACCGGGGATCCGTTCTGGACCGCGGCGGCCGAGGCCGCGCGCGGCTACTGGCGACGGACCGCGGACCCGAACCCGACCACGGGACTGATGCCGGTGCGCGCGACGTTCGCGGGGGTGCCGGTCGCCGGCTCCGACGTGTTCCAGTCCGAGGCGTTCCGCGCGCAGATCGGCATGGCGCTGGACCGGATCTGGGTCGGCGATGACGGCTGGAGCCCCGGCGAGAGCGACCGCCTGCTCGGATTCTTCGCCTCTCAGGGCCCCGGCTACGGCATGTCGTTCACGCTCGACGGCACGACGGTGCTCAACCCCACCCACGACCCAGCGCTGGTGGCCGCCAACGGCATCAGCGCCGCGATCGCCACCACCGCGCACACGTCGTTCGTCGACGAGGTCTGGTCCATGCCGGTTCCGGACTCGGCCAACCGCTACTTCGCCGGGCTCCTCTACCTGGTGGCGCTGCTGGTGCTGGGCGGTCAAATGCACGTGCTCTGAAATCGCCGCGCCGTCGGTCACCGATTCCCGTGTCCGCGGCCCGCGGTTTGTGTACGATTCCGGCTCGGTGGAAGCGGGGAATCGGATCGCGCGCACGCTGGGACCGGCGCTGGCCGTCGCCGCGGGCGTGGCAATCATCGTGGCGGCGGGATCGAACGCGGCGCGCGCCGCCGAGGCGCCGGTCGCGCGCGTCTGGCTCAGCCCGTCGCCGACCGGCGAGACGTTGCGGGCGATCTGGGGCACCGAGGCGTTGCTGTGGGCCGTGGGCGACGCCGGCACCGTCCTGCGCTCGACCGACCACGGCGGCTTCTGGTTGGCGGTCGACAGCGGCACGACCCAGAATTTGAAGGCGATCTGGGGCTCGACCGAGGGCGACCTCTGGGCCGTGGGCGACGGCGAGACGATCCTGCGCTCGACCGACGGCGGCGCCGGCTGGCACCGGCTGAGCCCGCCCGCGGGCGGCAACCTCGAGGCGATCTGGGGCAGCGAAGCGCACGACGTCTACTTCGCGGGCAGCAACGGACAGCTCTTGCACACCGGCGATCACGGGCGATCGTTCACCACCATCCGCCCGCTCGGCGACACCGACGAGCAACTGACCGCCGTGTGGGGCAGCGGCACCGACGAGATCTGCGTCAGCGGCGACCGCGGCTCGATCGTCTCGACCGCCGATCGCGGCCAGAGCTGGACCGTGGTGCGCCAGCAGACCATGCGGCCCGCTGCCGGCCGGGCAGCCGCCGGCGCGCAGCAGCCAAGGCCGCGCCCGTGGCGCCGCTCACGGGTAGC
Source organism: uncultured Pseudomonadota bacterium (assembly GCA_963774325.1). Lineage (GTDB taxonomy): Bacteria > Myxococcota_A > Polyangia > Fen-1088 > Fen-1088 > DASRQZ01. Next base: position 763,594 of record CAVZEF010000003.1, on the reverse strand, counting down.
AGCGCGCTGTCGATCGTCGGCACGCGCCGCGGCGACTGGCTGGCGGTGGTGACGTCGTGGACCGCCACGCGCAAGGGCAACACCGGCGCGATCGGCGTGCAGCACACCGCCGACGGCGGCAAGACCTGGAAGGAGCCGCACGTCGAGCCGACGCCCGCGCCCTGGCCCGGGCTTCCACGCCTTCCACCCCGCCGACGATCGCACCGTCTACGGCGTCGCGACGTTCGAGCAGTGGGACCGCCCCGTCGAGGATCGCCAGCGCGTCGGCCTGATCGTGTCGCGCGACGGTGGCGCGACGTTCGAGCGCCGGTCGTTCCTGCCGCGCGGGGGCGGCGTGAACGCGCTGTGGCGCGACAGCACCGGGCCGCTCATCGCGGTCGGCCCGCTCGGGCTCATCCTGCGCTCGCGCGACGACGGCCGCACCTGGGAGGAGTCGTCGACCCACCCCTTCGGCACCGCGACGTTGCGCGCGTCGTGGAGCGACGGCGCCGGTCAGGTCTGGGTCGTCGGTGACGACTGCACGGTGCTGCACTCGTCCGACGGCGGCTCGCGCTTCGAGCCGCAGCGGCCCTGCCCCGCCGGCGCCGGCACCGACGTGCGATCGGTCTGGGGCAGCAGCGCCGACGACATCTACATCGCCGGCTCGTTCGTCTCGCGCACCGTCGATCGCGGCCAGCACTGGGCGGTGATCTCGCCGCCCGCGCCGGTCGCGGCGCTGTGGCACGTCTGGGGCAGCGACTCGACCGATCTCTATGCCGCGGGCTACGGCGTCTGGCGCTCGACCAACAACGCGCAGAGCTGGCGCATGGTCAACGGCTCGCGCTCGCGCGCGCCGGCCGATTCGTTCGGCGGCCTGTTCGGGATCGGCAACGACCGCTTCTCGTTCACCGAGACCGGGCGCCTCGAGCGCGGGTCGAAGACCGGCGCGAGCTGGCAGGGCCTGACGCCGCCGGCCCCAGGCTGGCGCGGCGGCACGTTCTGGAGCGAAGGCACGCTGGCGCTGTGGGCGCTGGGCCCGAACCATGGGCTCTATCGCTCGACGGACGCGGGCAAGACCTTTCAGGCGATCGCGACGCCGCTGGGCAAGAGCACGACGTTCATCGCGATGCGCCGGCGCGAGGATCAGCTGTACCTGCTGGCCGACGACCCGTCGCTGTCGGCGCCCGCGCCGTCGACGCAGCTGACGTTGCTGGTGTCGAGCGACGAGGGGCTGAGCTGGTCGACCTACGCGACGGTGCCGTCGGGCGGCGGCGCGCTGGGCGTCGTCGAGAAGGATCTGCTGATCATCGGCGCGAACGGCCAGATCGTGCGCCTGCGGTAGACCTCACCAGGGCAGCACCTGGCCGTTCGCGTGCCAGAACGTGCCCGACGTCGCGGGGACCAGCGCGTCGATGCGGTCGACGAGCTGCGCGGCGGCGGTCTCGGGCGCCACGTTGCCGTGGCCGCCGGTCATCTCGGTGCGCACGTAGCCCGGGTGCAGGATCGCCACCGAGATCCCGTCCTTCGCCAGGTCGCGCGCCAGCGAGACGCCGGCGGCGTTGAGCGCCGCCTTGGACATGCGGTAGCCGTAGCTGCCGCCCGAGCCGTTGTCGCCGATCGAGCCCATGCGGCTGGTGACGAGCGCGACCTTCGCGCCGCGCGACAGGCGCCCGCGCAGCGCGCGCACGACGCGCAGCGGGCCGATGGCGTTGACCTCCAGCTGCTCGCGCACGTCGTCGAACGTGAAGTCGTCGAGATCGCCCTCGCGCAGGATGCCGGCGTTGCAGACCAGCTCGTCGATGCCGGCGCCGTCCAGCCGGCGCGCGAGCGCGGCGACCGACTCGTCGGAGGTGACGTCGACGCCAGCCTCGACGCGCACACCGCGCGCCGCCTCGGCGTCGAGCTCGGGCGACGAGCGGCGGCAGGCCGCGATCACGGTGCGGCCCTGCGCCGCCAGTCGCCGGCAGAGGGCGAGGCCGATGCCTCGGTTGGCGCCGATCACCAGCGCGGTCCCGTGGACGGTTCGCAGCGAAGCTCATACGCGCAAGCTTAGTGCATCGGCGCGATGGTCGCCGGAACCGCCGGGCTCTCGGAGGAAGCGGGCGGCGCCGGTGTGACCAGCCCGGTGCACTCGTCGGGGAGCGACGGACCGGGCGTGGCCTCGTCGGTCTGCTTCTTCTTGGCCTCGGTGTTCTGCGCGTCGGGGCTGAACCACCAGGCCAGCGTCGCGCCGCATCCGTCGTCGGGCTCGGTGGGCGGCGGATCCTGCGCCTTGCACAGAGGGCTGTCGTCGGGGCACTTGAGGCGCACGTGGAAGTGATCGTGGTGGCCCCACCAGGGGCGCAAGCGCGCGAACCACGGCTCGTGGCGCGCGGGACCGGCGCACAGCGTGCGGCGAATCGCCGGGATTGACGAAGATGCGATCGACCGCGGGATCCGACGCGGCGGCCGCGAGCAAGCGCACGGTGCGCTTGGTCCAGAGCGGGCTCATCACGTGCGTCTTCAAGTCGACGACCGCCGGCGGTCCCATGCGTTCCCGATCGGCGGCGCGCATGTGCGCGCGCGCGCCCGGCGGCGCGACGTAGCCGAGGTCGACGTCGAGGCCGGTCTGATGGCTGCGGTGCCCCGAGGGTGTCGGCCCGCCGCGCGCCTGCGACAGGTCGCCGACGATCACCAACCCCAGGTGGTTCGCCCTGGCGGAAGCGCCCAGCCGGCGAATGAACTCCACCAGCGCCGGGTGGCCGTAGTAGCGATTGCGCGAGCGGTGCAGGTCTTCGTAGCCGCGCCCGCTGGCCGGCAGCGGCATCGCGCCCTGCAGGCAGCCGTTCGAATAGCCGCCGATCGACTGCGCTGGCCCCGGCGACGGGGTGCGCTGTTGATTCCACAGCAGCGCCACCGGATTGGTACGCGCGCCGGTGGCGCCCGCGGGCACCGGCGGCGCCACGACGGCGGCGACGCTCGCGATCACCGCGGCCACCAGCGGCGCGGACAACCGATCGATCATGTCATCAGCATAGCCTGCCCGGCGCAGACTTCGATGCTCCGAAATAGGGGCGCGGGCGGACTTGCGCGGCGCGCGCCGCGCTGGAATGCTGCGCCCTTCATGACAACGACGACCCACCGGCGACGAGCGGCGAACACGTTGACGACGTCCCTGGTCGCGCTGGGGTTGTGCGTGACGCCGCTGCTGGATCCGGCCCCGGCGGCCGGCGGGCAGCCCGACGCGCACGCGCCGATGAGCTCGGCGGCCGCGGCCACCGCCGGCGCTGCGACGTCGGGCTCCCATGCCCCGGCGCCGCCCCCGCCGACGCCGCCGATGCTCAAGCCCACGCCGCCGCGGACGCCGATGGTCCCCGCCGACTTCCGCAACGAGCACGCCGGCACGACGCACCTCTACCGTCCCGCCGACCTGCCGCCGCCGCACGCGACGCCGTCGGTCGACAACGGCTCGAAGATCGTCGACCGTCCCGCGTCGGCCTGGCCGCAGGCGCCGCACGGATTCAAGGTCGACCTCTACGCCGACAAGCTCACCAACCCGCGGTACATCCGCACCGCGCCCAACGGCGACCTGTTCGTCGCCGAGAGCAAGGCCGACGACGTGCGCGTGCTGCGCGGCATCGGCCCCGACGGGCGCGCGCAGCAGTCGGTGGTCTTCGCGCGCGATCTGAAGCAGCCGTTCGGCATCGCGTTCTACCCGCCCGGCCCCGACCCTCAGTGGGTCTACGTCGGCAACACCGACTCGGTGTGGCGCTTCCCCTATCGCAACGGCGATCTGACCGCGCGCGGACCGCGCCAGGTCATCAACGACAAGATCCCGGGCGGCGGCCGGCTGCGCGGCGGCGGCCACTGGACGCGCGACATCGCGTTTCCCGCCGACGGCAAGAAGATGTACGTGTCGGTCGGGTCGCACTCGAACAACGACGACACCGACGACAACCCAGCCGAGTTTCACCGCGCCGACATCCTCGAGATGAACCCCGACGGCACCGGCATGCGCGTCTTCGCCTGGGGCATCCGCAATCCGGTCGGCATCGCGTTTGACCCGCGCACGGGCGAGCTATGGACGTCGGTCAACGAGCGCGACCGCCTGGGCGACGACCTGGTCCCCGACTACATCACCCACGTCAAGGACGGCGGCTTCTACGGCTGGCCCTGGTTCTACATCGGCGGCAACATCGATCCGAGCCACGCCGGCAAGCATCCCGAGCTGCGCGACAAGGTGATCGTCCCCGACGTGCTGCTGCAATCGCACCATGCGTCGCTGGAGCTGACGTTCTACGACGGCAAGCAGTTCCCCGCCGAGTACGCCGGCGACATCTTCGCCGCGCAGCACGGGTCGTGGAATCGCGCGCCGCGCACCGGGTACAACGTCGCGCGCGTGCCGCTGCACCAGACCGGGCACGCCACCGGCGAGTACCAGGACTTCGTGACCGGCTTCGTCACCGCCGACGGTCAGGTCTGGGGCCGCCCGGTCGGCGTGGCGATCGCCCGCGACGGCGCCTTGATGGTGAGCGACGACGGATCGAACTCGATCTGGCGCGTCAGCTACGTCGGGAAGTAGCGGCCCGCGCGCCGCGGCCCGCACGGTTCCGCGGTTCGGCGAATCAGTTGCAGACGCCGTAGCCGCGGATCATCTCCAGCACGTTGGCGCAGGCCCCGTCGCCTTGGGACATCGCCGTGTTGTACTGGGCCATGCACGCGGTCTTGAGTGGGCCGGTCGCCATGCCGCAGCAGGCGAGCAGCGCGGTGCAGCTGGAGCCGCTGTCGGTGCCCGAGCCGCCCGCGCCGGTGTGCACGTCGGAGCCGGCGTCGGCGTGGCCGCCTGAGCCGGTGCTGCCGCCCGCGCCGCCGCTGCCGTTGCTCCCGCCGCCCCCGCTGCTCGCCCCGCCCGTCCCACCGTCGTTGTTCGAGGTCTTGCTGCTACCGCAGCCAGCGAATCCGATCGTCGCGCCTACCACGACGATCGACAGGGCCAGAATCAGCGGAGATTTCATGAGCGCGCGCATCGAGTGCTCCCAGTGTCAGTTCGCGGGCGATGAAAGCACGCCGGCGCGGCGCCTGTCCATGGATGAGGCTGAAATCGTCGACAAACCGCGCTTGACGCGGCGGCGGCCGTGCTTTTTTAGGGGTCGTCAGGAACGGGCCACCGCACAGCGCGGCGGCAAAAAACAGATTCCGACACTCACCCCAAAGGTCCAGGACGCGTCCGCGAGGGACGTCGCCGACCTACGAAAGGAGACAGTCATGTTCGAGCTCACACGCGCATTCACCAACGGCAGAGGCGATGCATTCGACCGCGTCTGGAGCGACTTCGCGCTTCCGGCGCTGGGCTGGAGCGCGCCGGCGGTCCGCGTGCCCGCCGCGGACGTCCTCGAGACGGCCGACGAGATCGTCGTCGAGGTCGACCTGCCGGGACACAAGCAGGAGGAGCTGCAGATCAAGGTCGACGGCGACGTGCTGACGATCGAGGCCGAACGCAAGGCGGAGCGCGTCCAGAAGGGCGACAGCTACCACCGCAGCGAGCGGATCCTCGGAAAGTTCGCGCGCTCGTTCACGCTGCCCGCGAACGTCGATTCGACGCGCACGGCGGCGAAGTACGAGGCCGGCGTGCTGCAGATCCGCCTGCCCAAGCGAGAAGAGGCAAAGCCCCGCAGCATCAAGGTCGACGTCAAGTGACCGGTGCGCGGCGCCAGCCGAGCGTCGGATCCGCGGCGGCGAGTCATCGCCGCCGCGCGCCGAGCTAGCGCCCGCTGAACGTCCAAGGCAGAACCATCTCGACGCCGAGGAGAGTCCGATATTCGAGCTGGAGGATGCCCGGGGAACCGAGCACGGGTGCGACGATCGCCAGCGAGAGCGGATCGAAGACCAGCGCGAGCTGGCGAGGGAAGGACCACCGCAGCCCCGCCGGCCGCAGGTCGACGAACAGGCCGACGGTGCCCTTGGAGTCGAAGGCCGTGTCGAACCAGAGAATGGACGGCCCGGCGGTGACGCTGAGGCGGACGCGATCCTGCAGCGCCAGCCATTCGACCCCGAGACCGATGTTGAGCGCGCCCGGCTTGAGATCGTTCGACAGCTCGGTGGGCAGCCAGTAGTTGCGCTCCACCTGCGCCAAGACCCCCCAGTGCCCGAACCGGTATCCACCGCGCACGGCGTACCCGCTGGTCACGTTGATGAAGGAGCGCTCAGGCGCATCCGACAGCAACGAGACGTGGCCTTCGACGGCCACGACGATACGCCCCGCGAAGCGTTCGGTTCGGTCGGGCGGGGCGTCTTGCGTTGCGGCCCACGCTGACTCCGCGCACGTGAGGACGAGGATGATCGACGCGCAGCTCGCGATGCGCGCCGTCGTCGTCCCTTCTTTTGTGCGCTTTGACCTCCGGCCACGCAGGACGGAGATGGCACCCGCGATCATCGCGAGCGCGCGCCATGACGGCAGCGTCCGGCGAGCGCCGCGCGGCGCAACCGCGCAGCTCAGGATCTCCCCGAGGTACGGCTGGGTGAGCTTTTCGCGCGCGACGGTGAGATAGGGCGTTCCACAGTAAGCGTTGCTCTGCGAACAGCACAGCGCTGTGTTCGGGGGCTGCGCCGTCGGCATGCAATCCGGCTCGTAGTACATCCATTCGCACGAGGCGGTGTCGGTCTCACCGGTGGGACAGGCGCCGAAGCCCTTGGCGAGCAACGTGCCATCGCCGGTGCGGGCCAGCGCCGCCGCGGCGCGCGCGAGCGCCAGGCTCACGGCCGTCGCTCGAACGACCACAGGCGCGAGCTCAGCCCGCCCACAGTCATCGAGCGAGTCGGAGTGCGCCATCCCATCGCGGGCTTCATCGAGGCGGCCGGCGACAGCGTCGATATAGTTGAGCACGGTGAAGACCGTGCGGACGTCGGCGCTGCGCAGCGTGTGGGAGTAGCAGTCCTGCGCCGTGTGCATCGCGCGTCCGATCAGGTAGCTCGCCGTATCGACGTCGACTTCGAGTTGACCGTAGAAGTCGAGGTAGAACGGAGCGCGCGTGTTGGTTCTCGGCGACACGGTGGCAGCGGCGGCGGCGTCGAACAGCTGCTGGCGAATCAGCTGCTCGCTTCCTTGCAGCACCGACACGTCGCCGGCGAGCCCGTCTTCGGACGGCGTCCGCAAGCAGTGCAGGTGCTGGCTGGTCGGATCGGGATCGATCTGCGCCACCCGCAGAGCGTCGAGGTTGCTGACCGAATGGCCACCGGTGTCGGGCGAGCGGATGCCGACCACGACGCTGAACAGCACGAACTTCTGCGCGTCGGTCAACGTCGCCGCAGCGGCGGTGCCCGCGCTTTCGAGGACCGCGGGCGCGAGCTCCGCGGCGACGTCCCGCCATAGATCGCTGGGCGGCAGCGTCACGTTGTCGAGCTCGAGCTCGTCGAGGAGAAGCGCCATGCCGGCCAGTCCCAGGCGCTCGTGGCAGGACTCCGAGAAGCCGCTGGCGATGGTGAAGGCGGCCGCCGTCCGGGGCGCGAGCGCCAGGCCCGCGAGGAGCGCGAGACCCGCGCGGCGGCGAGTCAGGCGTATCAAAAGTCACGCTCGGCAAAGACCGTGGTGCGGTACTGGATCGAGACGAGAGGAATCCCCGTCACCACCGGGACCGCCAGCGTCAGCGAGAGCGGAACGAACCCGATCCGCGTACCCGCCATCTGCGGCAGCGGCCAGACGAAGCCGATCGGCCGCACATCGGCGAAGGCGCCGATGCTGCCCACCTTGTCGACGTCGGACGGGACGGCCAGCAGGGTTCCGCCCGCCGCGATGCTCGAGCGCAACCGTCCCCCGGCGTAGTCGAAGCGAAGCCCGAGCCCGAGGTCGAGCGTGAGCACGAAGTCGTTGCTGCCGTCGTCGCGCTGGTCGCGCCAGGCGTTGGCCTCGCCGCGTACGAAGACGTGCACCCGATCGCTGCGGCGATCGATGCTGGCGCCGATGGCCTGCGCACGGGCCAGCTTGAATGTCGCGTCGGTGGTGCTGGAGCGACTGAAGAGCGTCACGCCCAGATCGGCCTGCCAGCTCCAGCGGGACGCGGGTGCGTTGCTCGCTACCGCGTCCGCGCCGTCCGCGGCCGCCGCTGCGTAAGAGCCCAACGCCCCAAGCAGGGCGCCGGCGGCGGCGCAGCGGGTCGCTCTCGACATACGAGCCCGCAATCGTGGTGCCGCGCGGCGGTCGCGCAAGAGAGGTCGACTGGGGCGGGAGGAGTGCCGATGGCCTCTCCCTCGCGGTAGCGCGGGGCGCGGCGGCTCACGTGCCGCCGCAACGTGCCGACCTGGTGTCCTGTCCGAGACAGGACACTAGTGGTCGTGATCGTGTCCGTCGCCGTGGTGATGAGCGTGGTCGTGGTCGTGATGCTCGTGCCCGGCCTCGTGATGATGATGATCGTCGGGGCCGTGCACGTGACCGTGCTCCAGCTCCTCCGGCGTCGCGTCGCGGATGCCGACGACCTTGACGTCGAAGTGCAGTCGCAGGCCGGCCAGCGGATGGTTGGCGTCGATGGTCGCGTAATCGCCGCGCACCGCGGTCACGAGCGCCAGCATCGGCCCGGCCTCGGTCGTGATCTCGTATTGCATGCCGACCTGTACCTTGCCCTTGGGCAGCTTGCGCAGCGGGATGTTGCGGACCTGCGCCTCGTCGCGGAGGCCGTAAGCCTCCTCGGGCGCCAGGCTGACCGAGATCGCGTCGCCCACCTGCTTGCCGGCCAGCGCCTTCTCCAGGCCGGGGACGATGTCGCCGGTGCCGTGGAGGTAGATGAGCGGCTCTCCCCCTTCCGACGAGTCGAGCACCTTGCCGTCGTCGTCCTTGAGGGTGTAGCCGATGGTGACTGCTTTCTGAGCGGCGATCTCCATGCGGCCGGGATAATAGGCACGAATCCGGGCGGCGGCCAGAGGACTGACGTTCAAAGCTCAACACCCGGTGCGTGAGATTCGGCACCCGCGACGCCTCGCGTGCCGCTCTGGCGCCCGCGCACCGCGGCGTGTGCGCTGGCCCCGCGATTGCGATGGGGGCGTGCATGGCCTTCGTCGTCGCTGCCGCTCTCGCTCCCTTGGTTTTTCCGTCCCTGCTGCTCGCCACCGCGGCCCTGCCCGTCGACGCGGACGCGGCGGACCCGCCCGCCGAGACGCTGCGCCTCGCCGCGCCGGCTCCCTCCGCCAGCGCCGATGACACGCCGCCGCGGTCGCTGCGCTTGCCGCGCGCCGGGCTGGAGCTGGCCGGCGTGCTGGCGCTGGGCGCCGTCTGGTACGAGGCGGAGATCGACTTCAACGGCCGCGACTTCGACTTCGAACGCTCCTGGAGCAGCCAGTGGAACAAGCTGGTCGGCGGGCGCGGCTACCGGTTCGACGACAACGATCGCACCACCAACATCGCGCACGCGTTCGTCGGGCGCACCTATCACGGCATCGCGCGCACCAACCACGCGCCGATGTGGCAGGCGGTGCTGTTCGATCTGACGGCGTCATCGCTCTGGGAAGCCGGCATCGAGAGCCAGGAGGTCTTCAGCATCAACGACACGGTCGTCACCGGCATCGGCGGCATCTCGCTGGGCGAGTCGGCGTTCCAGCTCGGCGAGCTGTTCGCGCGCAGCGCGCCGACCTGGCGCAACCGCCTGCTGCTGGCCCTGTTCTCGCCGGCGCGCGCGTTCCTGGCGCTGACCGAGGGCGGCCCGATGCCGCGGCCGCACTCCGTCGACAGCCACGGCATCGCCGACGATGTCTATCACCGCTTCGTGCTGTCGGCGGGCGGCTCGTTCGCGGCGACGCCGGCGCTGGGAAGCCCGACGGCGGCGCCATCCGCGGCGGCGGCGCCATCCCTGGCGGCGGGCAGCTTCGCAGCCCATCTGGACCTCGAGCTCATCAACCTGCGCTCGTACGGCCGCGAGGGAACCTCGCAGCGCAACCTCTCGGGCGGGGAGGCGACCGCGTTCTCGGTCGGCTACGAAGGCACACCCGAGCGCCTCGACGAGCTGACCGTCGCCGCGCGCACGTCGCTGTTCGGGCGCTTCAGCCAGAACGTGGCCGGCGAGGATCGCGACCGGCGCGGCGGCGCGCTGCTGCTCGCGGCGGGCTCGGCGTTCGATCTCGGGCTCACCGAGGGCGAGCGTACCAGCGACTTCGTCACCGCCGTGCACATGATCGGCCCGACGGCCGACGCGCTCATCTACCGCGGGCCGCTGACGTTCCGGCTGTCGAGCGACGTCTACGGCGACTTCGCCATGGTGCGCCCGTTCGCGCTCGGCCCCGACACACCGGCGTCGGTGATGGAGGGGACGAAGTCGGTCCTGCGCGAGCACGACTACTACTACGCGATGGGGCTGACCGCCGGCGCGCGCGCCGAGGCCCGCTATGCCGGCGTGCGCGCGGGCGCCGCGTTCCAGTGGAGCGGCTACGACTCGATCCAGGGGCTCGACCGCGCGCAGGATGCGTACACGGGGCCGAGCGGTATCTATCACGCCGGCGTCACCGACGATTTCGCGATCACGGACCAGCGCCTGAAGGTGCGCGTCTACACCGAGCTGCCGACGCCGATCGACGACGTGCACCTGGGGCTGTCGTTCGATCTCGAGCACCGCAGCGGCGAGATGAAGGACCTCACGCGCAGCGAGGACGAGGGGCGCGCCGCCGCCGTGCTCTCGTTCGTGATGTGACCGAGGTGCGTCAGCGGCGCGAGGCGTGCACCGCCAGCGTCCACCGCGCCGTGCGCGCGCCCGCGTCGCCCCAGGCGCGCGCGAGCTCGGGCTCGAGCGCGACCACGGGATCGACGCCGCGCGCGCGAACATAGGCGCGCAACGCCGACCAGGTGCGCAGGTAGCCCGCGAGCGCCGGCAGATCCCACTCGAGCGCCATCTCGAACGGCGGCGCCGCGATCGGCGGGAACGGGAACGTCACGCTGGCGTATTCCTCCTCGACCAGGCGGCGCTCGGGTTCCCAGTAGCTGCCGAGGACGTCGGCATAGAGCTGCTGCACCAGCGCGTCGACGGCCGGCGTGATGCGCATGAGCCCGTAGCTCCAGACCGCGAGCACGCCGCCCGGCCGCAGCACGCGCGCCGCTTCGGCGAAGAACGCCTCCTGCCGGAACCAGTGGAACGCCTGCGCCGCGACCAGCAGGTCGGCGCTGGCGCCCGCGACCCCGGTCGCCTCGGCCTGCCCGACACGATAAACGACGTTGGCACGCGCCGGCGCCTCGGCGAGCTGCGCGGCGCTCGCGTCGATGGCCACGACCTGCGCGAAGTGCGCCGCCAGCGCCAGCGCGGCCTGGCCGTTGCCGGTCGCGACGTCCACCGCACACGCCCGTGCCGGCGCCACCGATGCCAGCCACGAGAACAGCGCGGCCGGATAGCGGGGCCGAAAACGCGCGTAGTCGGCCGACTGCGTCGAAAACAGGTCCTTGAACGTCATGACGGCAGCTCCCTTCTCACGACAGCCTGATTCCATGCGTCTCGAGGTACCACCCCCACGAGACCATGACCATGGGGCGAGGAACGGCGGAGCGGCGGCAGTGCGGCAATCCCCTTGACGCAAGCGGGGGCGATCCGAGGGAGGGGCATGGAGGCGTGATTCCCACACCCTGCTCGATCGGGTACAGTTTGAATGGTGAGCGTCTTGGGTGCTGACGGCACAAGCGCCCCGGTGAGGGCATCGCGTGGGTCGGGGCGGCAGGCCTGGCTGATGGCTGCCTGCGCCGCGCTCCTGGGGACCGGCGCCTGCAGCAACCCGCTGCTGTTCACCAGCAACAAGATCAGCGGCGGCGGCGGCGGGACGGTGGTCATGACCGGCGACGCCGGCCTGGGTGGGGTCACCGGAACCGGCGGCGTCACTGGGACCGGCGGCGTCATCGGAACCGGCGGCGTCATCGGAACCGGCGGCGTCATTGGAACCGGCGGCGTCGTCGGAACCGGCGGGGCAGGACCGATCGACGCGCGCATGGATCTGCCCCGGGACGTCCAGCCGGACGTACGCGACACCGGCCCCGACATCCGCGACACCGGCGTCGACCTGGGTGGCGCGGTTGTCTGTACCACCAACGCGCAGTGCAGTCGGATACCGGGACTGGTCTGCTTGACGAGCGAGAGCCGCTGCGTCGAGTGCGTCGGCCCCAACGATTGCCAGGGCGCCCGAAGGTTCTGCACCGCCGACAATCGCTGCGTCGAGTGCATGGTCGGGACGGACTGTGCGGTCACCACCGGGACCAATGCCGCCGAGCACGGCTCGGTGTGCTTCATGAATCACTGCCTCAACGGCTGCAGCGACGACGTGTCGACCTCGACGATCTGTCCCGTGATGGGGGCTGGGGGCCAAACCTGCGTCACGGGCAGCATGGGGTCCGGCCCCGACCTTTGCCTCTATTGCACCGGTACCGGCCAGGGGACTTGCGCCGCCGCTTTGACGTGCGTCTCGCCCGGCGTCTGCGTGGGGTGCCAGAGCAACGCCAACTGCAGCGGAGTGACACTGGTTTGCGACACCACCGTCACCCAGCGCTGCCAGCAGTGCAAGGACTCGCGCGACTGCGCCCGCTTCCCGACCACGCCGCTCTGTAATCCCGCGACGCTCACCTGCATGTAGCAGGTCACTTCCCTAGGGCGTTCTCCCCGCCGTCGTCACCGCGCGTTCGCATCGGTTACCGCCGTGTAATTCGAAGCACCTAGAGGAGCGGCGCCACCGCGTCCCGGTCCGCGGCACGTGGGTTGCTGTCACTAAGCTTCGATCCGACGACGGCGGCCTCGAACCGCCGTCAGGGATCGGGAGCTCGGTGATGAGCGCGGGGGGGCGAGCGATGGGAAGGCGTCTCGGCTACGGCGTCGCATTTCTGGTGTGGTCGTGCGCGGTGCAGAGCAACCTGGGCTGCGGCAGCTCGGGCCCATCGGGTAGGACGGGCGCGGGCGGTGCAGCCGTCGACGCGTCCGGCGACACCTCGACGGCTCTTGGCGGGGCCGGCGGCACGACGACTGGCGCCGGCGGCATGGACGGCGGCACCGACGCTGGTAACGGCGGGGCCGGCGGCGCGGTCAGCTGCTCGGATCTCTTCGCACCCACGCTGCAGACCTATTCGATCGACATCAGCGACGCCGACTGGAACGCGATCCAGGCCGAGTTCCTGTCCGCCGGCATGCTCACGGACCAAGCGTTCTTCGACTACCAGCCCAAGTACTACCCGGTGGTCTTCCACTTCGGCAACGACGTCTCCTCTCAGAACACGTACATCCGCCTCAAAGGCGATTCGTCGTGGCGCGAGGCGGTTGCGCAAGACGGCGCCGCCGGCAAGATGCAGTTCGTGGTCGCGTTCGACCAGCTCGACAGCGCCGCGACGTTTCACGGCGTCGGCAAGATCGGCTTCGACATGCCGCGCGCCGACCTCTCGTTTTTGCACGAGCGGATCGGCAATACCTGGATGCGGCAGATCGGCGTCGCGGCGCTGTGCGCGACGAGCGGGAAGCTGATGGTCAACGGCAACTACTACGGTCTCTACGCGGCCGAGGAGCGCATGGGCCACCGCATCTTGCGGGAGTTCTTCCCCGGCGACGCCAACAACGATCTCTTCAAGGGCGGCGCGACCGCCGAGACCAACTCGACCTCGGCCGACTGGAACAAGCTCGGCACGTTCTGGAACGCGACCACGCCGTCCGCGCTGGCGGCGATCGTGGATCTGCCGAAGTCGTTCCTCACCTGGGCCGGCGAGATGATGCTCAACGATGGCGACGGCTACTGGGGCGGCGACCACAACTTCTTCGTCTATGACGAGGGTCCGAACATGCCCTACGTCTTCCTGCCCACCGACCTCGATTCGATCCTCGACTTCCTGCCGAGGTTCACCGGCGATCCGGTCTGGTGGTGGTCGTCGCGCCCGGGCCTTCAGTTCATCGGGCAGCAGTATCGGACGGCGATGAACGACGCCACGCTGCGCGGTCAGTACACGGTCGCGGTGGCCACGCAGCTCGCAAAGTTCGACGTCTCCCAGTTCCAGACCTGGCTCGATCAATGGTCGGCGCAGATCCGCGACGCGGTCGCGGCCGATCCGCACAAGCCCGCGTCGACGACCGTCGCTGTCTTCGACAACGCGGTCGCGCAGGCGCGCCAGGGCGTGCAGACGCGCGCCGACTTCGTGCGCAAGTGGCTCGACTGCCAGCAGAACGGCAGCGGCGCCGACCAGGACGGCGACGGATACATCTGGTGCAAGGACTGCGACGACACGGCCGCGACGACTCACCCGGGTGCGTCCGAGATCTGCGGCAACCAGACCGACGACAACTGCAACGGCCTCTACGACGAAGGCTGCCCGAGCGGCGGCAGCCCCGACGCCGGCACGACCACGACGACGCCGAAGCCCGACGCGGGCGGCGGTCGCCCTCGCGACGCCGGCACCGACTGAGCGGCGCAAAACGCGCGCGGCCGGCGCGGCGACGCAAAGCCGGTGTAAAAAGGGCAGCGATGGAATCGTCACCGCCGCCCGAAAGTCCGCCGCCGCCTCGGTCAGCGGCCCCGGCCCCCGCCGATGGCCGCGGCGTGCTCAAGCGCGTGCTCGGCCTGACCGCGGTGCTGGTCGCGATCGTCGCCCTCTCCTTCGTCGTCGGCCGGCTTCGCATCAGCCACGAGTCCGTGGCGGTCAACTACCTGGCGACGCGCGGCCCGCGCCCGCCCGGGCTGAAGATCTTCCTGCAGCGCGGACCGGAGCTGACCGTGCTCGACCCCGCGACCGAGCTGCGCGACGGCGACCAGCTTCGTTTCGTGGTGCGGGCGAGCGCGCCGCGCTACCTGGTGCTGCGCGCGCGCAACGGCGCGGGACGCGAGCAGCTGCTGTTTCCCGCGCCCGACGCCACGGCGGCGGCGCCGGTGCAACCCGACCAGACGCTGCCGGGCGTTCTGCCGATCGACGCGACGCCGGGCAAGGAGACCGTGACCGCGCTCTTCGGCGAACACGCATTTCCCGTCGACGCGCCGCCGAGCGACGCGGTCCAGGTCGTGACGATCGAGCTCAGGAAGGCGAGCGCACGATAGGGATCAGTTCGCGGGCGGATCGGGAAGGATGAGATAGAAGCTCCCGTCGGAGCGGGCGACAGTCTCGGCGAGCGGGAACGTGGCGTCGAGGCACCTCGACGAGGTGATGGGGCAAAAGGCCTGGATCAACGTGCCGCCAACGGACGTCCCCGGTGGCGCGGAGATCATTCCGTAGAGCGCATGCCCGGTCGGCAGAGTCGCGGCGATCGTCGGCGTGGCGTCGGAGACGCTCCGCGCCAGCACCGCACGCCCGTGCATCGAGGACGGCGCCGGCTGCGCGAGCAGCTCGTAGCTGCGGCCGGGATCGACGAAGAGCTGGTAGGTGCCGTCGGCAGCGACGGTGGCCGACACCACCGCGCCCGACGCCGTCACGCTGTGATCGATCGCGGTGACCTGCGTGCCCGGGCTGTCGAAGACCGGCCCCAGCATTCCGCTCAGCGTCGACTTCGTCGACAGGGTCACGTTGCTCGCGAGGCCTTCCGTCCCCAGCGTCACCGTCGTGCTGGTGATGGCGAGCGAGCTGGCGCTGATCGGCGCGGTCGTCGACGCGGGGATGGCCATGATCGTGTAGGCGCCAATCGGAAGCGCGGTGAAGGAGGCAGTGCCGGTCGCGTCGGTCACGACCTGAACGTCGGTGTTGCCGGTCGCGCGCAGCGTGACGCGCGCGCCGCCGGCCGGCTGAGCCGTCACCGTCGCGACCGGGCCGGGCGCTGCCAGCGACGTCGCCCGCACGCGCGCTCCCGCGCCGGTCGCCGCGCCCCCCGGCGCCAGCACGTGGATCGTGAGCGGCGCGCTGGTCACGCGATCCCACATCATCGACAGGCTCAACGAGGCGACGCCCGACGCGAGGAGGATGCCCGGATCGGTCGCCGGATCGCTCCCCTCGCCGACAGCGGCGCTGGGTAACCCCGAACCGATTGGCGGCACGATGTCGAGCGCCAGGGTGCTGTCGCCAGCGCGAGCCAACAGATTGGCGGCTCCGGTGCCGTCGCTGACCCCGACCGTCGAGGGCAGCGACCCGCGGCGTAGCACCATCCGTGTCCCGACGACCGGGTTGCCGCCGCTGTCCACCGTCGTCGCGGTGATCGGAACGCCCGGATCGAGTTGCAGCAGCTGCGGCCACGACCCGGGCGTTCCATTCAGCACGTCGGGAGCGTACGGCTCGGTGGGGAAGATCAGCACGTCGTAGCTCGTCGATGACAGCAGCGGAACCATCAACGCACCTCGGGTGGTATCGCCGTCGACACTCATCCCCGACCCCGGATCGGTGATGCGGATGTACGACGCCAGCGGGCCCCCCTGACCATCCGTGCGCTGCGGTGAGAGGTTGGCGGGCGTTCCCATCTGCAAGGGCAAATTGGCGTATTGCGGATCGGTCGGCCCGAGCGGGAAGGCGGTATCCTGAACAGGGAGGCCAGGCGCGGACGCGCGCAACAGGTAAGTCATCGCTCCTGGATCGGCCGCCATCACGGTCAGGCTGTCACCTCGACAGGCGGGCTGGCTGGCGATCTCGACGCTGACCAGATAGCTCCCCTGGAGCTCGACCGGGAACTCGACGATCGCACCAGCGCTGTCGATCATGGTCGTCGAGATCTTCGTGGGCGGGTCGTCGAGCATCACGGTCCACCGCCAGGTCACCGGCGGCGAGATGGCGCCATATGCCGTTCCCTGAACCCGCACGTGCGCGTTGGGACCGTCCTCGACAGCGGCGGGCGGCAGCGGCGCAATCCGGGCGACCGTCGCATGGCAAGCACCGGAGGCGCCGCCCACGCCGCTCATGCCGCCGGTGCCTGCCGACGTCCCACCCGCTCCCGAGCCGCCCGCGCCGGTCGAAAACCCGCCCGTGCCACCCGCAGTCGAGCCGCCAGTCCCCGTCGAGCCGCCTGTCCCCGCCGAGCCACCGGCGCCGTTCGCGCTCGACGAGCCGCACCCGACGAGCCCGGACAGCGCCAGCGCAATGGCGACAGGCGCGATCGCCGCGAGCGAAGCCACGACACCAGACGGCCTCATTGGAACTCGATATTCCAGGTCACGCGCTGGAAGCAGCCCGCAACGACCTGGCAGAAATCGTCATCTCCGCAAGCGAACAAAGCGTTCGCGGTGGCGGGGTTGCGGTCCAGCACGTCGACGCGCACTCTGACGACGTCGCCGGACTTGTACGTCGTGGCCAGAGGCAGCGCATGAAAGTTGCTGTCGTACGGGGCGAACGGCTGCCCGTTCTCGGCGACATACCAGCGAAACTGGGTGATGCCTGTCGACGTCCTCGGATAGGGATCGCCATCGTCACTGACCCCGTCGACCGTGACCGCCGGGGCCATACTGTTCGGGTCGTTCGGGTCGTACGGGGCGTAAGGTATCGGCGTCTGCACGTGATAGTCGGGTGTCGTCTTCACGATGCACGGCGGTTGATCGGGATTGACGATGATCGGCAGGGACATCTTGCCCTCCGAGGTCATGTCGTCGACCGTGAACGACACGTCGTACTCGCCGGGCACGTCCGCGGTGAAACATTGATCCGAGCCGTTGCAGGCTTCAGGCGAGGCCTGGGAACCGCCAGGCACGTGGGTGAGCTTCCACGTCGGAGACACCAGCGCATCGCCATCAGGATCCATCGTTCCGTCGCTCGACAGCTCGATCGTGCTGTAGAGCGGGTAGGTGCCGATGCCCGTCGTCGTGTACGTCAACGCGTCGGGTGCGACCACGGCGATCTGCGCGATCGGCGCCTGATTCTGCGGCACGACGCCCAGGTGGCCCGCGCCCATGGCGTTGTGCGAATCGATCGCGAACGCCCAGACGCAGAACGCAGCGTCGGTGTCGTTACCCTCGAGCACCAGCGTCTTCTCGTCGGGGGTCGATTTTTCCCTCATGACGGACGGCCAGCTCGCCGGGCCGGTGTCGTCCGTGCAAGCGCCGGGGACGCGGGCCCACGTCACGTCCCTGAGGTCGCCGTCCGGATCGCTCGCGTCCGCATGGTAGGGCGCTGACTGCTTGCGCGGCGGCGTCACCGGACCGGAGACCGTGACCTCGGGGGCGCGATTGATGGGACCGGTGAAGCAACCGGCCGCCGCCAGCGCGAGCCACGCCGCGATCACTGCCGCGGGGCGCCGATCGCCCCGCCGTCTCGCCGACCGTCTCACCCTTCGTGCCACGCACGCCCCCGGAATCAGCAATGCGTAAGCCAAGATGATCTCCCTCCCAGGCCGGCCACTTTGGGTGCCGCCCGCCCCGTCCGCCGAGCCCACCCGGACACCGTCGTCACGATCACGTCGCCACCATCGCCCAACGAGGACACTTTCGCAGGAACGGCGCGCGGCGACAATTCCCCACCCACGTTAGTTGCTCGGCGGATCGGGCAGCGCCAGATCGTAGCTGCCGTCGGCGCGCGTGAGCGCCTCCGCCAGCGAAAAAGTCGCGTCGAGGCACTTGGTCGACGTGCTGGGGCAGAAGACCTGAACCAGCGCGCCGCCGACGGTGCCGCCGGCGCTTACGGTGACCGTGCCGTGCACCGGATGCACCGCGGGCAATGTGACCGTGCCGATCGTCGGCGTGGCGTCGGAGACCGAGGAAGCCAGCACCATGCGGCCGACGAGAGCGCCGGCCCGCGGTTGCGCGAGCAGCTCGTAGCTGCGCCCCGGGTCCACGAATAGCTGATACGTGCCGTCCGCCGCGACAATGGCCGACACCACCGTGCCCGGAGCGGTGACGCTGCGATCGATCGCGGTGACCTGCGCGCCAGGGCTATCGGGGAGCGGGAGCAGCGTTCCGTTCAGCGTCGACTTCGTCGACAGCGTCACGTTGCGCGTCAGGCCGCCGGCTGCCAGCGTCACGGTCGTGCTGGTGATGGCCAGCGTGCCGGCGGCGGGCGCGCCCGCCACCGACGCGGGAATGATCGTGATGTTGTAGCTGCCCATCGGCAGCGCCGAGAAGACCGCGGTCCCGCTCGCGTCGGTCACGAGCTCGACGTCGGTGCTGCCGGTCGCGCGCAACGTCACCGGGGAGCCGCCCGCCGGATGCGCGATCAGCGTGCCGACCGGACCGAGCGCGCCCTGGGATGTCGCCCGCACGCGCGCGCCGGCGCCGGTCGCCCCGCCTCCCGGGGCCAGCACGTGGATCGAAAGCGACGCGCTGGTGACGCGATCCCAGGTCATCGCGAGATCCAGAGAAGCGACGCCCGGATCGAGAAGGATGCCGGGATCGGTTCCCGGATCGCCGCCGGCGCCGACGGCGGCGTTGGGCAACCCCGAGCCAATCGGGGGAACGACGTAGGCCGCCAGTGTGCCCGGGCGCGCCCACAGGCTCGCGGCGCCGGTCCCGTCGCTGACACCGACCGTCGACGGCACCGCCCCGCGGCGCAACACCAGGCGCGCGCCCACGACTCCCTGGCCCCCGCCGTCGCGCAGGGTCGCGTTCACGGGAACACCGCGGTCGAGCTGCAGCGGTCGGGGAAACGACCCGGGCGTTCCGCTGAGCAAGCTGGGAGCGTACGCCTCGAGAGGGACAATCAGGACGTCGTACATCAGCGACGGCAGCAGCGGCGCCATCACCGCGCCGTTGGCGGAGTCAGCGTCGATGCTGAGCGCCGACCCGGGATTGCTGATGCGTACGTAAGACGCCAGCGACTCGCCGTTCTGATCCGCGCGCAAGGGCAAGATGTCGGCGGCAATCCCGCTTTGCAGCGCCAGAGTTGCGGGCGGCTGGGGATCCGCGAGCGTGACGCGGGTTTCCTGAACCGGCAGGCCGGACGCGGTCACGCGAAACACGTACACCATTGGCCCGGGCGCCACCGTCGAGACGACCGCGATGGCGCGGCAATTCGGCTGGCCGGCGAGCTCGGCGACGATCTGGTACCGGACCCCGGCGGTCTCGACCGGGAACTCGACGACGCTGCCAACGCTGTCGATCGTGGTCGTGGGGATCGGGGTCGCCGAGCTTTCGGACATCACGGTCCACTGCCACACGACCGGCGGGGCGAAGGCGCCCCGCACGCTCCCCGCGACGCGCATGCGAGCGCCCGGGCCCGCTTCCACGTTGTCGACCGACGGCGGCGCGACGGGAATGATCGTCACCACGCAGCCCGAGCCGCCCCCACCGGTTGCGCCGCCCGTGCCAGCCGCCCCCGCCGCACCAGTCGAGCCGCCGGCGCCGGTGCCGCCCGAACCGGTGAGGCCGCCGTCGGCGCTGTTTCCGCCCGTGCCGGCGCTCGCCCCGCCCGAACCGGCGCTGAATCCGCCAACACCGGTCCCGGCCATGCCGCTCGAGTTACGCCCGCAGCCGACGACACCTGACAGTGCGACCGCGATGACGAGCGGAAGCGCGATGACGACGGCCCGCCCGAGCTGGGCCGGGGAGCGGAGCGTGACGTTCGATCTCAAGACAAACCCAAGACGAACATTTGATGGCGCCGTCAGTTGCCCAGCGGATCGGGTAACGCCAAGTCGAAGGTCCCGTCGGAGCGCGTGACCGCATCGGCCACCGCGAACGTCGCATCCAGACATTTGGACGACGTGCTCGGGCAGAACACCTGCACCAGCACGCCGCCGATGCCGGAGCCGCTACCTCCGACGATCGTCCCGTGCACCGCATGCGCGATCGGCAGCGTCGCGCTGGCGATCGTCGGCGTCGCGTCCGACACGCTGGACGCCAGGACCGCGCGCCCACGCACCCCGCCCGCCGGCGGGTGCGCGAGCAATTCATAGCTGCGGCCGGGATCGACCAGCAGCTGGTAGGTGCCGTCGGCGCCGACCGACGCTGATACCACCGTACCGGGCGCGGTCACGCTGCGATCGACGGCCGTGATCTGTGTGCCCGGGCTGTCGCTGATCGGGAGCAGCGTTCCGTTCAGCATCGACTTCGTCGACAGGGTCACGTTGCGCGACAGGCCACCGGCCGCCAGCGTCAATGTCGTGCTGGTGATGGCCGGGGTGGCGGCGGTCGGTGCGCCGGTGGTCGACGCGGGCACGATCGTGGCGACGTAGGCGCCGAGCGGAAGCGCCGAAAACACGGCGGTGCCGGTCGCGTCGGTCACGACCTCGACGTCGGTGCTGCCGGTGGCGACCAACGTGACGGTCGCGCCGCCGGCCGGATGCGCGACCAACGTCCCGACCCGGCCGGGCGCCGCTTGCGACGTCGCCCGCACACGCGCGCCCGCGCCGGTCGCCGCACCGCCCGGCGCCAGCACGTGGATCGAGAGCGCCGCCGTGGTCACCTGATCCCAGGTCATCGACAGATCCAGCGAGGCGACCCCTGGATCGAGAAGGATGCCGGGATCGGTCGCGGGATCGCTCGCCGCACCGACGGCGGCGGTGGGAAGCCCCGAACCGATCGGCGGCTCGACGTAGGCCGCCAGCGTGCCCGCGCGCGCCCACAGGCCGGCGGCGCCGGTCCCGTCGCTGATTCCCACCGTCGACGGCAACGACCCGCGACGCAACACCAGGCGCGCGCCCGCGACCGCGTGACCGCCGCTGTCACGGGTGGTCGCGGTGACCGGCACGCCGTGGTCGAGCTGCACCGGCTGAGGCCACGACGCCGGCGTTCCGTTCAGCAGATCGGGTGCGTAGGGCTCGGTGGGGACGATCAGCACGTCGTACATCAGCGACGGCAGCAGCGGCGCCATCACCGGCCCCTTCGTGCTGTCGCCGTCGATGCTCAGCGCCGACACCGGATCGGTGATGCGAACGTACGACGCCAGCGATTCGCCGTTCTGATCCACCCGCTGGGGCGAGAGATTGGCGGCGATGCCGGCCTGCAACTGGAAGTCGGCCGGCGGTTGCGGATCGGTCGAGGCCAGCATGATGCGCTCCTCCTGCACCGGGAAGCCGGCCGCCGTCGCGCGCATCACGTAGACCATCTGCCCGGGCGCGACCGTCTGGATCACCTGGGTCGTATGGCATGCCGGCTGGCCGGCGAGTTGCGCGACGACCTGGTAGCGGCCAATGGCTTCGATCGGGAACTCGACGATCGCGCCGATACTGTCGATCGCGCTCGTCGCGATCGGCACGCTCGAGCTCTCGAAGGTCACGGTCCACTGCCAGGTGAGCGGCTTGGTGACGGCGCCGCGCGCGCTTCCCTGGACGCGCATGCGTGCGCCCGGGCCCGCCTCGACGCCGGTGAACGACGGCGGCGCGACGGGCGCGATTGTCGTCACGCAGCCCATCGGAGAGGCATCGGTCGCCGCGTCTGCCGCTCCACCGTCGGGAACGGAGAAGCCGCCCGCGCCGCTGGCTGTGGAACCGCCCGCGCCCGTAGCGCCGGCAAAACCGCCGCTCTGCCCGCCCATCCCGGCGACGGCGGATCCACCGACGCCGGCGCCGGTCCCGGCGTCAGCAATGTTCGAGTCGCTCTTGACTGAAGCGCAGCCGACGACGCCCGACAGGCCGATGGCGAGCACGAAGCCGATGCCCGCCATGCGATGCCCCGCCGAGCCGAACCGGGTCATCGAAAGTCGACGCTCCAGGTGACGCGCTGAAAGCAACCCGAGCCCATCACCATCTCGCAAAGATCATTGTCGTCGCCGCACCCGAAGAGCGAAGCCGCGGTAGCCGGGTTGCGATCGAGGACCTCGACGCGCACCTTCACGCTGTCGCCGATCCCGTAGGTATCGGCGGCCAGAGTCAGCGATGGAAAGTTGTTGTTGTAGAAGACGAACGGCTGTCCGTTGCGGGAGATGTACCAGCGAAACTGGGTGGTGGATGTCCCTGGGACGGGAAAGGGATCGCCGTCATCGGTGACCTGCATGATCTGGAATACGTCCTGCGTCGAGGGATCGTGCTCCAGCATCGGCGTCGTGAGGAGGGGAGACGACGAATAGATGCACGGCGGTTGATCGGGGTTGACGAAGATCTTCGAAGACACCGTGGCGTGCGCCTGCGACGGATCGGTCACGGTGAGGGACACGTCGTATTCCCCGGCCACGTCGGCGGTGAAGCACTGGTCCGTGCCCTTGCAATCGCGGAGCTCGGCCGTCGAGCCGCCTGGAATGTGGTCCAGGCTCCAGGCCGGAACCAGGGCGTCCCCCTCGGGATCGAACGTCCCCTGGCTCGTGAGCTCGATCGTGCTGTAGAGCGGATACGTCACGACGCCCAAGGTGGTGATCTTTGCCGGGGCGGGCGCGACGACGCCGAGCTTCGCGGTCGGCGCCTGGTTCTGCGGCTTGCTGCCCAGGTGGCCGGCGCCCGTGGCGTTGTGCGTGTCGGTCGCGAACGCCCACACGCAGAACGGACCGTCGGTCGAATCACCGCCGTCGAGCATCAGAGTCTGTTTCTGCGGGGATGATGTCTGGCGCCGGTCCGCGCTGGGCCAGCTCGATGGGCCGGTATCGTCCGCGCAATCGCCGGGAACCACCGCCCAGGTCAATGTCGGCGTCGCATCCCCGTCGGGATCGGAGACCGTCATCTGGAACGTCGCCGCCTGTTTCCGGAGCAGTGGCCCCGAATCGGTCGTCGTCACCGTGACCTCCGGTCGGCGGTTGATGGGACCGGTGAAGCACCCGGCCACCGCCAGCGCCAGCAGCGCTGCAACTGCAACGGCCGCCCCGGCGGCGTGCGAATGGCCGGCGAGCCGGCCACCGCGAGATCTCATGTGTTGCGCCGCGCACCCCCCGAGATTCAGCAATGCGTAAGCCAAGATGATCTCCCTCCCTGACCAGCCATTTTAGGGCGCCGCCCGCTCCCCCTCTGAGCCCACCCGGACACCGTTGTCGCGATCACGTCGCCGGCCTCGCCCCACCAGGCCGCCTCACGAGGCGACTTTCGCAGGAACGGCGCGCGGCGACAATTCCCAGTTGCGCTAGTGGCGCTTTATGCAGGTTCAGTGTCGCGACGGCGGCGCCGCGGCTCGACCATGTGCAGGCGCCGGCTAAAACAGAGGGGTCAGGGCCCCGTACCACTTCGTCGCGATCTTCATGGAACCGGCCGCGTTGGGATGCACGCCGTCCACGGTGTCGGTGGTCGAGACGAAGCCGGTGTGCTGGTCGACGACCTTGATCGGCGACGCCGCCGTGGAGTTCGCGGCCGCCCAGGCGGGGATCATGCCGTTGAACGTCACCATGCGCTGGTCGCAGGCGGTGGGACAGGCGCAGGTCGCGCAGGTCCCGGGCACGTCGATCGGCACGAGAGGGATGAGCTGCGCCGCGAGCACGACCACCCTGGGGTTCGCGGCGCGCAGCGCGGCGAGCACGGTGGTATACGCCTGCAAGATCGTCGCGGGATCCACGACGTTCCAGACGTCGTTGGTCGCGAAGTGAAACAGCACGACGTCGGCGGGGTTCTGGCCGAGCAGCGCCTGCGGGGTTTGCACGCCGGGCGCCACCTCATCGGCATCCGTGATGAACTTGGTGATGAGCACGCCGGGGTGGCCTTCGTTGTCGGTGTCGTAGCCGGGGACGTTGCAGCCCGGGTCGGCGTTGCGGCTGCCGACCAAGTTGAATTTTCCGGTGAACCCTCCCTGGTTCAGCATCGTCCACAGCATCGCGCGCCAGCAGACCGAGCCCGTGGTCGAATCGCCGAGCGCCATGATGCGCAACGCGCCGGTGCGTCCGCCGCTTCCGCTGGCGCCGCCGGTCGCGGCTCCGCCCGCGCCGCTGCCGCCGGTGCCGTGACCGCCGATCCCGGTGGCGCCGCCCGCGCCGCTGCCGCCCGCAGCCGTGTGCCCGCCGATGCCGGCGATGCTTCCGCCCGCGCCGATCGCGCCGCCGCTGCCGAGCGCGCCACCCGCGCCGGCGTGCGCGCCACCCGCGCCGGTCGTGCCGCCCTCGCCGCCGGTCGCGCCGCCGCTGCCCCCTTCACCGTTGTCGCCCGCGTCGGACATGCCGCCGCTGCCGGCGGCGGCACATCCACCGAGCACCAGGGCCAGCGCCAGGCCCCAGCGACAGCGCGCGGGGATCAGGGCGCCGCTCCGTCGAGCGTCCGGCGGGCGAGCGCCGAGAAGTGACCCGCGGGATAGCGCCGCACGTACTTGCGCGCCAGCGCCGTCGCGTCGTCATCACCGTGCGCGACCGCCGCTTCGATCGACATCGCCAGCGCCTCCTCGGCGAGTGATCCGCCGGGATGCCGGTCGAGGTAGCCCGCCAGCAGGCGGCGCGCGCGCGCCGGGTTCGCATCGACGCGCAGCGCGCGCATCGCTTCCAGCACCGGCGTCGTGTCGTCGACCGCGTCGGGCGCGACCACGGCCGCGGGCACGGGTGCGGCCTTGGCCGCGGGCCGAGTCGGGGTCTTCGCAGCGATCGCGGCCACCGGCGACGACGCGTGGCGCGGGCGCCACGACGCGCTCGAGCCGCGCAGCGACGCGCGGCTCGCAGACGCCCAGGATGGTGATGGCGATGGTGATGGCGATGGCGCGCGCACGGCGGGCGTCACGCGCAAGGGCGCGGATGAGGGCGGCGCGGGCACCGCGGTCGGCCCCGGCGCAGCGGTCGGCCCCGGCGCGGTCGCCGGCGCAACGATGGGCGCGGGCTCGAGCTCGGGCGCTTCTGCCGGCGCCGCTTGGGCGGCCGGAGCCTCCGGCGAATGGGGCGTGGAGCGCGCCGGACGCGCCGCCTGGCCCGACGCCCAGCGCCGAGCGCGTGCGTCGGCGACCGCGGGCAGCGCCGCGGACGGCGCGAGCAAGCGGTGATAAGCCTGCATGATCTCCGGCCAGCGCCCGAGCGCCGCGCTGGCCGCCGCGCCGCATCCGATCAGGATCACACCGGCGATCGCAGGCCGCAAGAGCCGCACCGCGCGCCTCCGCCCCCCCTGCCCCAGGGCCATTCGCACGCGCTGCTTGCGTCCGACCGGCGCGCGATGGGGCGCCGCGCGCCGCAAGAGACCGATAGCTCGGCCGCGCGCCGTCAACGGATCGCCCGAGGGGTCGTCGAGCAGGCGCCGCATCACGACCGGTTCGGCGCCACCGCCGACACCGACGCCGCCAGCACCTGGGCCACCGCCTCCGCCCTTGCCGCCTTCGCTCATTTGGTGATCCCCTTGTCTCGTCGATCGGATCGAATCAAAGGCGCGGACCCCGGCAGGCGCTCGCCGCTCTCCAGACGCTTTTGATACTTCGCCGCCAGCGCGAAGAACTCCCGCCGCGCATGGTAGAGCCGCGTCCAGACGGTGTTGACGGGAACGCTCTGGATGCGCGCGATCTCCTCGCCCGACTGCCCCTCGATCTCGAACAGCACGAACGCGCTGCGCCGCTCCTCGCGCATCTTGGACAGGATCGCGTGCAAGAGGCGCCGGTCCTCTTTGCGCTCCAGCGCGGCCGCCGGCGTGCCGCCGGCATGCGGCAGATCGTCGGGCTCTTCCAGGCGCCGCTTGGTGAAGATGTGCCGCACCCAGGTGCGCCGCCGAAAGTCGCGGACCTGCCGCCGCGTGATGCGGTAGAGCCACCCCGCCGGGTTGGCGCCGTCGAACGACGACAGCCGGCGCCGCACGACCATGAAGACCTCCTGCACGATGTCGTCACGGTCGGCCTCGATGCCGCCCAGCGCCACGATCCAGCGCGAGACGTCATCGAACCAGGTGTCGTAGAGGGCGCGGAAATCGCCGCGCGCCTCGACGCCGGCGGTCGCCTTGGCCGGCGGAGCCGCCGGGGCCGCCTCGGGCCTGGCCCGAGCCGCCGGGGAAACCGACTCTTGCACGCCCCCCAGAGGGCGCGGGGAGGAGAAAACCTTCACGCGAAGCGCAGTCTAGCCCAACCGGCGAACCAGCGGTGGGTGAGCACGCTCTCACCCATGGGGCGCGCGTTCGGATATCGTGGCCCGGTGCAGGATCGGGTTCGCCCGGGCGTCGCTTTTTTCGCCGCGGTCGCGCTGTGGGGCGCCGCCGCGATGGCGCGTGCCGCCGATCCACCCGAGCGGCTGATCGCGGGCGCCAGCACCTGTCCGGCCCCCAGCGCGGTGCGCACCGAGATCGAGCTGCTGGTGCCGCGCGAGCGCCTGAATGCGCGGCTGCGCGCGAGCGCAGGAGCCGGCCCGCCCGTCGAGATCATCGATCTGGGAGTGCCGTTCCGGGTGGTCGCCGCCGGCAGCGTGCGCGAATACCGGGATCAGGGGCGCGATTGCGCGTATCGCGCGCGCGTCGCCGCGCTCTTCGTCGCGCTGGTGATCGATCCCGCGGCGGTGCAAACGCCACGCGCGACGCCACCGCCGCCGGCCGCGCCGCCACCGATCACGCCGCCGGCGCCGCCGACGACGACAACGACCGCGACGGTCGCCGTCAGCTCGGCGCCAGGAGCCCCCGAGCCGGCCGTGCCCGAGCGGGCGCGTATGCGCGTGGCGCTCGGGGCTGCCGTCGAGGGCGGCGTCGGATCCGATATCGGGCAGGCGGGGCTGGGACTGCGGATCGCGGCGGGCAGCGGACTCTGGGCGCTGGCCGTCGGCGCGACGGCGCTGGCCCCCGTCGACACCAGCGTCGGCGGCATCGCGCGTGCGCCAGTGGCGCGTGCCCGCCGACGTGAGCGTGCGCGCGCAGGGCGCGTTTCGCTTGAGCGAGCGCCGCGCGCTCGAGCCCTACGGCGAGCTCGGCGTCGCCGTCGCCTTGCTGCGCGAGAGCGCGCTCGATCTCGCCAGCAACGACACGCGCACGTCGCTCGAGCTCGGCGTGCGCGCCGGCGCGGGGGTCCAGCTGGTGGGGGTCTCGCGAATCGCGCCGTTTCTCGCGCTGCATGCCGAGCTGGTGCCCAGCCCGCCCGCGATCTCGGCGCTCCCGCGCGGCGTCGTCGGCCACACGCCGCTCGTCTGGGTCGGCGTGACCGCGGGCGCGTCGTGGAGGTTGTTCTGATGCGTGCGCGGCGGGAAGCGCGCGCGTGTGCGCGCGCGGTGCTGGTCGCGCTGGCGCTCGGCGCGGCGGCCCCCGGCTGCGGTCCGGACCTGGAAGTCGGCTCCGACGTGCTCTGGTCGGCGACGTTCGACGACGGCTCGTTCAGCGAATGGACCAGCGTCGGCCGCGGCCCCGAGGCGTTCCCCGAGGCCGGTGATTCTGTCCAGGTTTCGTCCGACCACGCCCACCACGGCACCTACGCGGCCAAGCTCACGATCGACGCCAGCATGGCTGGCGAGCAGCAAAACACGCTGCTATCGCGCGTGGGCAGCCTGCCGGTCGAGGGCTACTACAGCAGCTGGTACTACCTGCCCAGCAGCGTCAGCGTCGGGACCTACTGGGTGATCTTCAAATTCCGCCTGCGCACCAACCCCGACGACGACTCGACGACGACCGAGTTCTACGATCTCGATCTCGTCAATCGCTCCCCCGGTCAGATGTCGCTGATCCTCTACAACCACCGCACCGCCGTGCACGAGATTCCGCTCGACGTCCCCAACCTGACGGTGCCGGTCGGCACCTGGTTCCAGATCGAGTCGTTCTATCGCAACGCGCAGGACAGCACCGGCCGTCTCACCTTCTGGCTCGACGGACAGCCGATCATCGACATCAACGGCCAGGCGATGGCGCCGACGCCCTGGATCGAGTGGGAGGTGTGCAGCATCGGCGAGGACCTGTCGCCGAGCCCGGCCGTGATCTACATCGACGATTGCGCGGTCAGCCAGACGCGCGTCGGACCGTCGGGCGCGATCACGCGTTGAGCGTCACTCCTCGTCGCGGTCGACGTCGCCCAGCCACTTGCGCAGCGTCTTCGGATCGACGCCCAGCTTCTCGGCGGTCTTGCCGCGGTGGCCGCCGGTCTGTGCCAGCGCCCAGGCGGCGTAGCGGCGCTCGAGCTCGCGCAGCGGCAGGATCTCGCCGCCGAACGCCAGCGGATCGGGCCGCGCCGCGCCGGTGATCGCCTCGGGCAGATCACGCACCGAGACCTCGGCGTCGGCGCCCAGCAGCACCAGCTTCTCGACGGTGTGCGCGAGCTCGCGCACGTTGCCGGGCCAGCGGTAGCGCTCGAGCGCGCGCAGCGCCTCGCGCCGAAGCGCTGCACGGGCGACTGCGGATACTTGCCGCGCACGCTGGCGAAGAAGTGATCGAGCAGCTCGCGGATGTCGTCGCGGCGATCGCGCAGCGCCGGGATCACGATCGAGACCACGTCGAGCCGGTAGAGCAGATCCTCGCGGAAGCGCCCGTCGCGCACGAGCTGCGGCAGGTCCCGGTGGGTGGCGGCGATGATGCGCACGTCGACCGTCGCGCTCGCGCGCGGCGCCGACGGCGCGCACGGTGCCGCTCTCGAGCACGTGCAGCAGCTTGGCCTGCAGCGCCGGCGTCATCTCGCCGATCTCGTCGAGGAACAGCGTGCCGCCGTCGGCCTCGGCGAACAGGCCCGCGCGATCGCCGGCGGCGCCGGTGAACGCGCCCTTGACGTGCCCGAAGAGCTCGCTCTCGAGCAGCGTCTCGGGCAGCGCGGCGCAGTTGACCGCGACGAACGGGCGCTCGGCGCGGCGGCTCTCGACGTGCAGCGCGCGCGCGACCAGCCCCTTGCCCGTGCCGGTCTCGCCGAAGACGATCACCGGCGCCGGCGCGTCGGCGACGCGGCGGATGCGTTCGCGCACCGCCTGCATCGCGGCGCTGTGCCCGATGATGCCGCGACTTCGAGAGCTGCGCGCGCAGCGCCGTCTTGAGCGCCGACCGCCTCGCGCCGCACGCGCACGTCGTCGAGCGCGCGCCCGAGGAAGATCGCCAGCTCGTCCTGCTTGAACGGCTTGGTCAGGTAGTGGTACGCGCCCTGGCGGATCGACTCGACCGCGGTGTCGATCGCGCTGTAGGCGGTCATGACGATCACCGGGCGGTCGGCGTCGAGGCGGCGCGACGCCGCCAGCAGCTCGAGCCCGTCGACGCTGGGGCATGCGCAGGTCGGTGACGATCGCGTCGAAGCGCTCGGCCGACGAGGCGAGCCGCAGGGCCGCCTCGGCGCCCGACGCCAGCGG
This sequence comes from uncultured Pseudomonadota bacterium, assembly GCA_963774325.1. GTDB lineage: Bacteria > Myxococcota_A > Polyangia > Fen-1088 > Fen-1088 > DASRQZ01. Next base: position 733,791 of record CAVZEF010000003.1, on the reverse strand, counting down.
CACGGCGTCGTAGCCGCGGTCGGCGAGCCCGTCGGCGATGGTGCTCGCCATCTCCAGGTTGTCGTCGACGACCAGGATGCGCGAGCGCTTGCTAGCCATGCGCGACCGCCTCCACCGGCGGCAACCGGATCGCGGCGCGCGTCCCGCGCGGCTCGCCGCGCGTGAACACCAGCCGCCCGCGATGGTTGGCGACGATCTCTCGCGCGATGGCGAGGCCGAGTCCCGTCCCGCCCTCGCGCGCCTTGGTCGTGAAGAACGGCTCGAGCGCGCGGCCGACGTCGGTGAGCGAGATGCCGGCGCCCGAATCCTCGACGAGGATCTCGATCTCCGCGTCGTCGCGGCGCCCGCGGATGAGCACGTCGCCGCCCGCGCGGCAGGCATCGCAGGCGTTGAGCAGCAGATTGACGACGGCGTGCTCGAGCAGCCGCGGATCGCCGACGACCGCGGGGAGCTGGCCGTCGATCTCCTGGCGCAGCCCGACGCCCGCCTTGGCGAAGCGATGCTCGACCAGCGCGACCGCGTTCTCGATCACCGCGCGCGGATCGATGTGCTCGCTCGCCGGCGCCTCGCCGCGCGCGAGCCCGAGCAACCCCCGGATGACCTGGTTGATGCGATCGGTCTGCGACAGGATCGCGTTCACGCCCGCCGACAGCCGCTCGTCGGAGGCGACGCGCGGCCGCATCTGCTCGGCGCGCGCCGCGATCACGCCGAGCGGCGTCGAGATCTCGTGCGCCACGCCCATCGCCAGCGTACCCATCGCCGCCGCCTTGCTCGCGCGCTCGAGGCGCTCATCGCGGCTCTGCTGTATTCCCGCGATGGCCAGCTCGCGCTCGAGCACCAGCTCCTTTCGTTGCTTCCGCATCGCCAGGCCGCCGAACACCAGCACCAGCCCGGCCGCCGTGAGCACGCTCAGCACCAGGCGACGGCGCGCCCAGACCTCGCGGTCGCGCTCGCGCTCGGCGCTGGCGACGGCGACGATCTGCCAGGGACCGCCCGGCACACCGTCGACGCGCGTCAGCCCGGCGAGCGACGTGCGCGACGGCAGCCCCAGCGGCCCCGATTCGTTGCGCGGGATGCGCACCACCTTGTCCCGGCGCGCGAGCGCGTCGGCCAGCCGATCCGAAGCGACGTGCCGGCCGTCGGTCGCCTGCAGCCGGCGATCGCCGGGGCGGCCGACCAGGATCACCAGCGCGTTCGGCCGCTCGACCGAGCGCAGGCCGGCGAGCAGATCGCCCTCGCTCATCTCGGCAGGGCCGCTCGCGCGCAGCCGGAGCGCCGCGCCCAGCGCGTGCGCCAGCGTGGCCTGCTCTTCGGCGAAGTCCTCGAGCGCGGCGGTCGATTCGCGCGCGGCGTCCTCGTAGGCCAGGCCGGCGATCGCGCACACCACCAGCACCATCGCGACGGCCAGGCGGCGCGGGCCGCGGGGGCCGGGCAGCGCGGCGGGCGACGGCGGAGGCTCGGGCCCGGTGCCAGCCCCGGTCACCAGCCCAATCTTCCCGCTTCGCGGTCTCGCGTCTCGCCCACGTGAAGCCACGACCAGCATGACCGGCGCCATCTTCCAAGGCAAGTCCAGGAGCAAGCGCGGGGCCAGACGGCGCGCGACCGCAGGACCGCGCCCGGCCGAAAGGCCCGGCTCGAGAATCGGGAGTTTTTCCCGCCGATCCCGGGGAGAAACTCCCGAATCATCGGGGCCGGTCAGATGAGAAAACGCCAGGACGCGGGCACGCCAGGATCCGGACTATGAGGGTCCGGACCTGGCGTTCACTCCTGGCGTTCCTGGCGTCCTGGCGTTTTTCTTGTCTGACCGGCATTGCGCCTAGTGTCCTGTCTCAGCAATCCGCCTGCATTCGGGCGCGACTGCGGTGCCACGGCGTATTTCTGAGACAGGACACTAGCGCGACGCTGCGGCCGGGTGCGGCGCCGGCGGCAGCGCGAGCACCTCGGCGTACCGGGTCACCGCATCGTCGCCGCTCGGACCCAGCCGCTCGCCGGCGTCCGTGATCGCCTGGAGCAGATCGCCCCGCGACGCTGCCGTGCGCGACAGGGTCTTGCTCTCGCGCAGGATCCGATCGGCGATCTGACGCGTCCGCGAGTCCTGTCGCTGCAGGCCGCGATAGGTGACGTGCGCGGCGGCGTCGGTGCGCAGCGCATCCAGCACGCGCGCGATCGGGGGATCGCCGTCGCCGTCGAGCGGCGCGTGCGCGTAGAGCTTGAGCCCGCGCGACGATCCGAACCAGACGCGTCCCAGGCTGCCGAAGCTGCTCGGGCTCGCGCTCGACACCGGCGGCGGCGCCAGGTCCTCGATGAGCGCCAGCGGCTCGACCACCAGCGGGAATTCGCGGCTGAAGATCGCGAACAGCAGCGCGCCGCCCGCGCCCGGCCGCAAGACCGCGACGTTGGCGCCGAACGGGAAGAAGATCTCCTGCTCGCCTGCCAGCGTCTCGGCCAGGTGCGCGCGCAACGCGCCGTCGAGCGCCGGCGCGTCGGCGACGTGCTCGTGGGGCGCGCGCTTGAGCGTGGTCATCAGATCGCGAACCTGATCGATGGCGATGACGACGTTGAGCGCGCTGCCCGCCGTGTAGCCGGCGTGAAAGATCCCGACCAGCTCGTACTCGCCGGTCGTGCACGACACCGCCAGCACGGGCGAGCCCGAGTTCCCCGCCGACAGCAGCGCGTCGACGACGAAGTCGTCGTGGTCCCATTCGCCGTAGTCGTCGTGATCGTGCTCGGAGATCACCTTGCCCAGGCTGGTGGCGCGGAACGCGCCCAGCGGGAAGCCGCGCACCTCGACCGCGTTGCGCTCGCGGATCGCGCTGCTGCGGCCGATCTTCCAGGGCATCACGTGCAGATCGCTGTGGGCCTTGAGCACGGCGACGTCGAGCTGCGGATCGGTGACGACGCGGGTGACCGACACGTCATCGCGCGGGTAGTCGTCATGCTCGTCGTCGACCAGCGCCAGCGACTCCGAGACGCGCTTGCACCCCGCGGGGACGCCTTCGACGACGTGCTGGGCGTCGGTCACCGCGGGCCAGGCGGCGACGTGGTCGTTGGTGAGCAGCAACGTGTCGGGGCCTTGACGCCGGTATGCGAAAGCGGTGCCGTGGGCGACGACCTTGCGCCGCTCGCGGTGCACGGTCGCGTCCGCACCGTAGGAAAGGCACTCGTAGACCGCACTGCTGCGGGTGCAGTAGGAAAAAGTTGCCTCCGGGTGGCGATCGAAGTCGCGCGACTGGGCAGTCAATGCCGCGAAGTCATCGGCATAAGCCCCGGTGCACAGCGGAGCGGCCGCGGCCATCGCCGGCGGCAGCAGGGATGGCGCGGCGGCCGCGAGCTCCCGCGCCGAAAACGACCAAACACATGCCAACGAAAACCCAGCCAACGCGACGCGCTTCATTTACAGCAGGCGTCCTTCCATCGAGCATGGGAACGACTGATTGTCGTCAGTACGGGCCTGGCGACGTTCGAGATGCCAAACTGTGCATGGCATGTGCCGCGCGCAAGACGCATGGGGATGGGGGAACAGCGAATGCTGGCGGCGCTGGGCGTACTAAAACCGGTCGCCGGGATGTCGGCGCCGACCCAAAATGGGACGGACGTGATCACTCACCAGCGCGAACCCGCTGGCATGAGCGCTGCACAACACCGAGGCGTGGACGACGGAATGGACGACGGCGTGCACGGAATCGCCTCGACGCCGGCAGGTCGGCTGTCGTGATCGCGCGCCCACGGAGCGGGCTGCTCGTCGTATCGGCGGCAGCGCTCATGTCGGCATCTCTCGGGTTTCGCCCTGCCTGCGCCTACGCCAAGGAAGACCTCGGCCCCATGGCCAAGCTCCGGCGGACCGAGGCCGAGATTCGCGCGGCCGTGAAGCGGCGCGTACCCGACTGGTCGCCCGAGGCGGACATGCGGCGGCGGCAGATCGAGCGGCTGCTCGGCGGATTGCTCGACTACGACTCGATCGCCAGCGAGGCGCTCGGCGCGCCGTTCTCGAAGCTGGCGCCCGAGCGACGCCGCGACTTCCTCACGACGTTCGCGGCGCTGACGCGGCAGACTTTCGTGGCGCGGCTCGAGAACCAGAAGCTGCGCACCAGCTACGACGGCGAGACGATCGAAGGCAGCGAGGCACGCGTCACCGCGACAGCGTGCGCGATGGGCGCGGCGCCCGAGACCGGCTCGCACATCGAATATCGGCTGGAGCGCAAGTCGAACGAGTGGCGGGTCACCGACGTCATCGTCGACGGCACCAGCCTGGTCGCCACTTATCGGCGCCAGTTTCGCCGCCTGGTCGCGCGAGAGGGAATGGACGGCCTGATGGAACGCATGCGCGACCAGCTGGCGTCGGCGACGCCGAACTGAGCCGCGCACGGCAGGTTCAGCTGGACTCGACGCTCGCGTCTCCGCGCGATGCGGCCGGCCAGCGTCTCCGGTTCCTTGCGAGCGCGAGCCCCGCGCTACTTCGCGGCGTTCGCCGGCCGCGGTGACTCGACGACCTGCACCGGGCTGCCGTCGCTGGTGTCGCTGCCCAGGTTCAGCGCGACGCGCTCGCCCTGCTTGACGCCGCTCACCAGCCGCACGATCTGTCCATCGTCGTCGGCCACGACGACCGGACGGTAGTGCACGTGGCCCTCGCCGTCGACGAGCGCGACGCTGGTCTTCTCGCCGCGCATCACCAGCGCCTCGGCCGGGATCTCCAGCAGCGACGGCACCTTCACGTCCAGCTCCACGTCGACGTAGGAGCCTGGCAAGATCGCGCCGTCGGCGTTCTCGATGTCGACCTCGGTCTGCATCGTTCGCGTCTTGGGCGACAGCGCGCCCGAGGAGCGGGTGACGTGCGCCAACCGCGACCACCCGGGCTTCTCGGGCACGCGGATCGTCGCGACGTCGCCGACGCGCACGAACGACGCGCTCGCCTGATCGAGATAGACGTAGACGCGCAGCGTGTCCCCCTTGGCGATCGACACGATCGGTACGGCGCCGCTCTGCGCGTTGGCGGCGCTCTGGATCAACGTGCCCGGATCGGCGAAGCGCGCGGTCACGATGCCGCCGAACGGCGCGCGGATCACCCGGTAGTCGCGCTGGTTCGACAGCGCCGCCTGCGTCGCCTCGGCGACGTCGGCCGACGCCTGCCCCTGCTCCAGCTCCTGCGCCGACACGACGCCGCTCGGCGCGAGCGCGGTCAACCGCTTGGCGTTGACCCGCTTGTTGCGCGCGTCGGCCTCGGCCGCCAGGTACTGCGCGTCGAGCTCGGGCGCGATCACCGTCGCCAGCACCTGATTCGCCTTCACGCGGTCGCCCTTGTCGACGCGCAGGTCGCGCAGATAGCCGGCGACCTTGGCGTAGAGGGTGACCTCGGCGTAGGGACGCGCCTCGCCCTGCAGCACCAGGTGGCGCACGCCCGCCGAGCGCTTGACGTCGGCGAGCCGCACGCGCGGCCCGCGCCGCACCGTCTCTTCGCGCACCTCGGCGTCGGCGCGCGCCTGCGACTTGCGGCGCGCGTCGAGCGTGATCACCCCGAAGGCGACCAGCACGAGCGCGCCCAGCCCGGCGAGGTAAACCAGCGCGGATCGGCGACGCGGCGACATCAAAGACCCTCTTGCTCTTCGGCCAGGAATTTCTGTTCCATCACGTGCTTGCTCGGCAGAGCCTTGCGTAGGCTCGCATAAACCACGGGAACCACGAAGAGGGTCGCGACCGTCGCCAGCGCGAGCCCGCCGATGACCGCGCGCCCCAGCGGCGCGTTCTGCTCGCCCGCCTCTCCCAGCCCCAGCGCCATCGGGATCATGCCGATGATCATCGCCAGCGCTGTCATGATCACCGGCCGCAGCCGCGTGCGCCCCGCCTCGAGCGCCGCCTCCAGCGGCGTCAGCTTCTCGTTCTCGATGCGGATGTCGTTCGCGAAGCTGACCAGCAGGATCGAGTTCGACACCGCGATGCCGACCGACATGATCGATCCCATCAGCGATTCGACGTTGATCGTGGTGTGCGTGAACGCGAGCATCCAGAGAATCCCGACGATGGCGCCGGGAACGGCCACCATGATGATGAACGGATCCAGCCACGACTGGAACAGGATCACCATCAGGCAGTAAACCAGCAGCGTCGCCAGGATCAACCCCAGGCCCAGGCTGCGGAACGACTGGGTCATGACCTGGTTCTGGCCGCGCAGCGTGACCTTCATGCCCGGCGGCAGGTCGCGGAGCCCCTTGATGCGCTTCTCGATGTCCGTGGCGACCGCGCCCAGATCGCGCCCGTGCACGTTGGCGCCGACGTCGATCACGCGCTGCACGGTGTAGTGGTTGATCTGCTCCGGGCTGCCGCCGGGCTGCACCTCGGCGATGCTGCTCAAGAGCTGGGTCGGCGCCTCGGGCACCGCCGACGGCGAGCCCGCGCTGGTGAGGCCCGTCAGCGGCACGCCGGCAGCGGTCAGCGGCGTCGCCATCACGCGCTCGACCGACGAGACCTTGGGCAGCGGCGACTTCACGACGACCGTGTAGTTGACGTTGTTCTTCGGGTTGAGGAAGAACGACGGCGACACGAGGCCGCTCGACGACAGCGAGACCAATAAGTTGTTGGCGACGTCGCGCTCGGTGATGCCGGCCTGCGCCGCGCGCAGCCGGTCGACGTTGACGTTCAGCGACGGGTAGTCGACCACCTGCACGATGTGCGCGTCGGCGGTGCCGGGGATCTCGGCGATCGCGTCGCGCATGCGGCGCGCGACCTCGTAGCCCTTGGTCAGGTCGGGGAACTCGACCTGCACGTCGATCGGCGCCGACAGGCCGAAGTTCAGCACCTGGCTCACGATGTCGGCCGGCTGGAAATAGAAGTTGCAGCCGGCGAACTCACGCCCGAGCAGCTCGCGGATCCGGCTGCATGTAGGCGGCGGTCGGGCCGTGCTCGGGCTTGAGCGCGATCAGCAAGTCCGCATCCATGCTGCTGACGTTGTCGGTCTGCACGAAGGCCAGGTTGTAGGAGACCGGCACGCCGATCATGGACGTTGATGGTCTCGATCTCCTTTTCGGGGATCACGCTGCGGATGCCGGCCTCGACCTTCTTGACGTACTCCTCGGTCTGCTTCGACGCGCGTGCCGGTGGGCGCGCGGAAGTGCAGCTTCATCAGGCCGGCGTCGACGGTTGGAAAGAAGTCGGTGCCGACCACCGTCGTCAGCTTGAGGCTGGCGATCGCGATGCCGCCCGCGACCAGCAACGTGAACCGCCGGTGGTGCAGCGCCGCCGCGAGCACCGAGGCATACGCGTTCTGGAAGCGCTCGAAGTGGCGATCACGCCAGCGGTTGAAGCGCACCGCCACGCCGGCGAGCCCGCGCGGAGGGCGGCCTCCGTCGTCGTGGTGCTCGCCGTGCATCAGCATGCGCGCCAGCGCCGGCACCAGCGTCCGCGACAGCAGGTACGACGCGATCATCGCCAGCACGACCGAGATCGCGAGCGGCGTGAACAGGAAGCGCGCCGGCCCGACCAGCAGCACGACCGGGAAGAACACGATGCAGATCGAAAGCGTCGCCACGATCGCCGGCACGGCGATCTGCTGCGCGCCGTCGAGGATCGCGCGCGTGAGCGGCTTGCCCATGTGGCGGTTGCGGTGGATGTTCTCGACCTCGACGGTGGCGTCGTCGACCAGCATCCCGATCGCCAGCGCCAGGCCGCCCAGGGTCATGATGTTGATGGTGTGGCCGGTGAGCTTGAGCCCCACGATCGCCGAGAAGATCGCCAGCGGGATCGACGTGCACACGATCACCATGCTGCGCCAGCTGCCCAGGAACAGCCCGACCATCAGCGACACCAGCAGCGACGAGATGATCGCCTCGCGCACGACGCCGCTGATGGCGCCGCGCACGAACAGCGACTGGTCGAAGTCGATCTTCAGCTCGAGGCCGTTGGGCGCCGCTCGCCTTGATCGCCGGCAGCACGTCGCGCACCGCATCGACCACGGCCAGCGTCGACGCGTCGGCGTGCTTGAGGATCGCCAGGTACGTCGCGCGCCGGCCGTTGACGCGCACGATGTTGGTCTGGTCGGCGAACGCGTCGGAGACGTGCGCGACGTCGCCCAGCGTCACCGGCGCGCCGTCGACGATCTTGACCGGGATGTGCCCGAACTCCGCGACGTCGGGCGGGCTGTTGTTGAGGATGACGTTGTACTCGCGCCCGCCGATGCGCGCCGTGCCCGCCGGCAGGATCACGTTGGCGGTCGACAGCGCGTTCACGACGTCGAACGGCGACAGGCCCTTGCTCGCCAGCGCGCGCGGATCGATGTCGACGTTGATCTGCCGCTGCTTGCCGCCGAACGGCGCCGGCGTCGCCAGGCCCGGGATCGTGAACAGCCGCACGCGGATGAAGTTGAGCCCGTAGTCGAAGACCTGCTGCTCGGGCAGGCTCTCGCTCGACGCCGTCATCTGCGCGACCGGGACGTTGGACGCGTTGAACTGGATGACGTTGGGCGGCTGCATGCCGGGCGGCGTGATGCGCAGGATCGTGCTGCACACCGACGAGATCTGCGCGATCGCGGCGCCGATCTCCGCGCCCGGCTGGAAGTAGACCTTGAGCATGCCGATGCCCGGGATCGACTGCGACTCGATGCGCTCGATGCCGTTGACCGTGGTCGAGAACGCGCGCTCGCTGATGAGCACGACCCGGCGCTCCATGTCCTGCGCCGACAGGCCGGGGTAGTTCCAGATCACGGCGACGACCGGGATGTCGATCGCCGGGAAGATGTCGACCACCATCCGGGTCAGCGACAGCACGCCCATCACCAGGATGAGCACGCACATCACCGCGACCGTGTACGGGCGGCGGAGAGCCAGACGAACAATCCACATCGGTTGCTTACGACCGCCGCCGCAAATCTAGTCGACGGCGACCGGAGGTCAACCGCGATCACGCGCGACGACATCGGGGCCGGTTTCCCGACGCTCACCGACGGGGGCCGGGCCGCCGGTGCGCATTCGGCGTAAGCTGTCCGGCCATGGCCGCCCTGCCCCATCGACCGCGCCGCCCGTCGAGGATCGGCCGGGTCCTGCGCACGTCGCTGAAGCTGGCGGGGGCCGGCGTCGTGCTGGCGCTCACGGTGGGGCTGGTCCTCGGCTGGACGTCGTTCGGCAAGCGAGCCGACGGCGCCCGGCGCGCGCGCATGGCCGCGTCGCCCGAATGGCGGCAGGACCACTTCGTCGAACCCGCAGCCGATCATCAACGACGCGCGCGCGATGCTTGCGGCGGCTGTTTCGCAGCGGCCCGCCCACGAGCCCGCTCGGCCCGGTTCCCGTCGTGACCGGCGGCGGCGCTCGCTTCGAAACGCCGCCCGCGACCGGGCTGCGCGTGACCTGGTTCGGCCACTCGTCGACGCTGGTCGAGATCGACGGCCACCGCGTGCTCACCGACCCGGTCTGGAGCGAGCGCGCGTCGCCGATCCCGGGCGTCGGTCCGCGCGCCTGGTACGCGCCGCCGCTGGCGCTGGCCGACCTGCCGCCGATCGACGTCGTGGTGATCTCGCACGACCACTACGACCACCTCGACCGTCGGACCATCGTCGCGCTCGACGGCGCGGCCCGCGACGCACGGGTGGCACACCACGTTCGTCGTGCCGCTGGGGATCGGCGCGCACCTGGCCTACTGGGGCGTGCCCGAGGCGCGCATCGTCGAGCTCGACTGGTGGCAGCGCACGCGCGCCGGCGATCTGGAGATCGTCTGCACGCCGGCGCGCCACGCCTCCGGGCGCATGGTCGTCGACAACGACGCCAAGCTCTGGGGCGGCTGGGCGCATGCTGGGGCCGCACCACCGCGTCTACTACTCGGGCGACACCGGCCTCTTCCCGGGGATGCGCGACATCGGCGCGCGGCTCGGCCCGTTCGATCTCACGATGATCGAGGCGGGGCAGTACGGGCGCGGCTGGCCCGACTGGCACCTCGGCCCCGAGCAAGCGGTCATCGCGCACGGCCTGGTGCGCGGCAAGGTGATGCTGCCGGTGCACTGGGGCAAGTTCGTGCTCGCGTACCACGGCTGGACCGAGCCGATCGAGCGCGTGCTGGCGGCGGGCGAGCGCGCGGGCGCGATCGATCCTGTCGCCGAAGCCCGGCGAGAGCGTCGAGCCCGAGGCCGCGCCGCCGCGTGAACGCTGGTGGCCCGCGCTGCCCTGGCGAACCGCCGCGGAAGATCCGATCGTGTCGTCGCAGAACGACGTCGAGCCCAACCAGAACGAAGGGACCGCGAAATGAAGGTGATCCTGTTCGGCGCGACCGGCATGGTCGGCCAGGGCGTGCTGCGCGAGTGCCTGCTCGACGGCGGCGTGGAGTCGGTGCTCGCGATCGTGCGCTCATCCACGGGCCAGAGCCACGCCAAGCTGCGCGAGCTGATTCACCGCGACTTCACCGACTTCTCGGGCGTCGCCGCCGAGCTGACCGGCTACGACGCCACGTTCTTTTGCCTGGGCATCTCCTCGCTGGGCATGAAAGAAGCCGACTACCGCCACGTCACCTACGACTTCACGCTGGCGCCCGCGCGCGTGCTCGCCGAGCGCAACCCGGGCATGACGTTCATCTACGTCTCCGGGTCCGGCACCGACAGCACTGAGCAGGGCAAGTCGATGTGGGCGCGCGTCAAGGGTGCCACCGAGAACGCGGTCCTGAAGCTGCCTTTCAAGTCTGCCTACATGTTCCGCCCGGGCGCGATCCAGCCGCTGCACGGAATCACCTCGAAGACGCGCGCCTACCGCTGGGCGATCAACGTCATGAGGCCGCTGTTCCCGGCCATGCGGGCGCTGTTTCCCAGGAGCATCATCACGACGGAACAGGTCGGACGCGCTATGATCGCGGTGGCGCGCGGCGGCGCTGAAAAGACCCTCCTCGAGAACCAGGACATCGCCGCGATCGCCGGACGCGCGACGCCGAAATGACGCCGAAATGATGATGCGGAAGATGCTGCTCAGCGGCTGGGGACGCCAGCGTTGGATCGAGACCGCGCTGGTCACGACCGACGATCTCGGGCGTAGCAGCCGCGGCGCCTCGCTGAGCCGGGGCCTCGGGCGCGCGTATGGCGACGCCGCGCTGCCGGCCGCGCGCAACGCAGCCGTGGTCATGAACACCACGCCCGCCGATCGGATCCTCGCCTTCGACCGGCAGACCGGCGTGCTGCGCGCCGAGGCGGGCCTCTCGCTGGGCGAGCTCACGCGGCTCTACCTCGACCAGGGCTGGTTCTCGCCGGTGGTGCCGGGCACGCGCTTCGTCACGCTGGGCGGCATGGTCGCCGCCGACATCCACGGCAAGAACCACCACGTCGCGCAGACCTTCGGCCGTCACGTGCGCGCGCTGGCGGTGCGTGCCGGCGACGGGCGCGTCTACGAGTGCAGCCGCACGGAGCACAGCGATCTCTTCCTGGCCACGGTCGGCGGCATGGGCCTGACCGGCCACATCCTCGAGGTCGAGCTGACCATGGATCGCATCCCCAGCCGCTGGATCTACGAGGAGAGCGAGCGCTTCTCCACGCTGGAGGGTGTCTTCGGCGCGCTGCGCGCCGCGCGCGACGTCTGGCCGATGACCGTCGCCTGGATCGACACCTCGGCCAGCGGCGCGCGCGCGGGCCGAGGCATCGTGATGAGCGGGCGCTGGGCCACCGCCGACGAGACCCGCGAGCGCACGAAGCCGCGCAAGGAATTGAACGTGAGCGTTCCCATCGATCTGCCGAACGGTCTCATCAACCCGTTCACGATCGGTTTGATGAACACGTTCTGGTACCGCAAGCACGGCAGCCGCAAGCGCACGCACTTCGTCACGCCCGAGCAATACTTCTGGCCGCTCGACGGCGTCCGCGAATGGAACCGCGTCTTCGGCCGGCGCGGCTTCTTCCAGTACCAGTGCGTGATGCCGTCGGAGCTGGGGCCGTTCCAGGAGCTGCTGGCGCTGTTCCGCGCGCGGCGCGCCTGCTCGTTCGTCACCGTGTTCAAGGACACGGGCGCCGAGGGCGACGGCCTGCTTTCGTTCCCGAAGACCGGGACGACGCTGGCCGTCGACATCCCGGTGCGCACCCTCGACGACGCGCGCGAGACCACGCGCCTGTTCAACGAGCTGGTGCTCGCGCACGGCGGCCGCATCTATCTCGCCAAGGACTCCTTCACCGACGGCCGGCACTTTCGCGAGATGTACCCGCGCCTGGATGAATGGCAGGCGGTGCGGCGCCGCTACGATCCCGATGGACACATCGGCTCGGCGATGGCCGACCGCCTGTTCGGCGCCTGAGCGGGCGCGCCGTCAGAACAGCTGGCCGAGCTTGCCGAGCTGCTCGTACGCGGCGGTGAGCCAGACCTTGACGCGCTGTCGATCCATGCGCGTGAACACGTCGAAGCCGGTCTGCCCGTTGACCGCGTTCCAGAAGCTGGCGTCGAGACGATCGATCTTCTGCATCGCCGCGGGGTGCAGCTCGGGCAGCTCGATGATGACCGCGCTCAGCCGCTCCGCGGTCTCGCGCGCCGGCGAGTTGTCGAAGAGCGCGAAGTCGTGCCCGCGCCCCCGGTTCTTGACGACGCAGTAATGGACTCGCTCGCCGTGGCGCGCGAGCAGGCGCTCGAGGGTGGTGATCGCATCCTTGCCGTCGTCGATCACGTGCCAGAAGACCAGCCGGATGTCGCTCTCCGCCGCCAGGTCGACGACGCCGCCCTCGGCGAGCCACGCGGTCAGCGGACGCTCGCTCTGCGCGGGCAAATCGACCAGGACCCGCGGGTGTTCCCCGGCCAGCGCCAGGATCTCGTCGACGCTCTCGAAGCGGGTCAGGTCGACGGGCCGGGTATACGCGCCATAAAAGCGCTTCAGCGCGCCGTGTGACGCGTCGGCGTCGACGGCGGCGAATGGCAGCGAACGATCGATGCAATATTGAGCACAGAGGCGCGCGACGACCGACTTACCCACGCCGCCCTTCTCGCCCCCGATGAAGTGAATGGTGTTCATGCGCGCCACTCTAGTCGGTTCCTATTTCGAGTGGGCTGCCACGATGTTTCCATCGCACGGAGCCAGCGGGCCGTGACAGAACCGAAACAACCGTTGCCCCGCGAGCAACAAACCGGCGCGGGCGACGCACATGTCGGGCGAGGCGATTTCATGGGTTAGCAAAGTCTGCGAATATTTTAAGTAGGAACGATTACTGCATTTTCATGGAAGAATGGGCGAGCTCGGTGGGGAGTCTGGCGATGGTTCGATGGTTGCCGCGGCGTTGGCCGCCGCGATCGGTCTGGCGGCGGCGCTGGCCGGCTGTCAGCCGGCGGACAGCGCTGGTGGCGGCGCGGGCCTCACCGAGAGCGACCTCGTGAGCGTGAACGGCCTGTCGATGATCAACGGCCTGTCGATGACCAACGGCCTGTCGATGACCAATGGCCTCTCGATGACCAACGGCCTCTCGATGACCAACGGCCTCTCGTCGACGACCGGCCTCATGACCAGCGCGGGCGGACGCAACACCGTCGCGTACCTGGTGCGCTGTGCGCTGCCCGCTGGCGCCAGCATCACCAAGAAGGACCAGAACGGCACCTCGTACACCTTCCCCGGCGAGATCGGCCTCGCGCCCGGGTGGGCCAACGGCGCGTGCGATCAATCGTGCCGTCAGTGGGTGTCGGCCTGCATGCTCGCGCACGTCAACACGGCCGGCATTCACGTGCCGATCTACATGGTGGCGCAGACATCGGCGATCGGCTGGGGCCAGAACGCGTCGTATCCCAACCAGGAAGGCACGTTCTTCGGCGATATCTTCTACACGAACACCGTCGGCCACGTCGACGCGTACTACTGCAACGGCCCCGGCTTCAACACCGACGTCGTCGCCGGCCGCATCGGCTCGAACCAAACCGGCGCGCCCTATCGCAACATGTTCACGAGCGGTTACTGCAACATCAACGGCTGCGTCGCCTCGGACGCCAAGACCACCGGCGCGCCCGACGGCTACAAGGCGTGCACCATGGGCGACGGCGCGACGCGCGCCTGGAACTACTCGATCACGGTGTGGCGCCAGAACAAGGCGCTCGACGCCAGCGGCAACGTCGTGGCCGGCCAGACCGCCGACGGCAAGACCGTGCGCTACGACTTCGAGGGCAGCACCAACAACTGGTCCGCGAGCAACAGCGCGCTCTCGTTGTCATCGAGCAGCGACAAGGGCGCGCAGACCGGCAAGTCGGCGCTGAAGGTGACCTACAACAGCGGCTCGTCCACCGTGCGCATCATGGGCCCGACCGGCGTGTCGATTTCCGCTGGCACCACCGTCAACTTCTACCTCTACGTCGACTCGAGCACCAACGTCTCATCGGCGAACCCGTTCGTGAGGACCGGCAGCAACACCGAGGGGCGGTACAACCACCCGTCGTCGAACCTGCTCAAGGGCTCGTGGAACGTGGTCAACGTCGTCGTTCCGTCGGGCGCGACCGGCAGCCAGGTCGGCGTCGAGTTCCAGACCAACGGCGCCTTCACCGCGTACGTCGACAGCGTCACCTGGTAGGCGGGGGGCCCGCGCCGGGGCGGGGCCCTGGCGCTAAGATAGCGGGCGCCCGCGCGCGGGCGCGCCGATGCCAGCGACCCGCGAACGATTCGCCGCCTTCACCGTGCGCCTCGCCGAGGCGCACGACCTGGACGACGTCATGGCGCTGCTGCGCGATTGCGTGCGTCGAGATGCAGGCGCGCGGACTCGACCAGTGGGACGACGTCTATCCCGATCGCGCGACGCTGGCCACCGATATTCAGGCCCGCGCGCTCTACCTGGCCGCGTGCGACGGCGCGCCGCTGCGGGGCGCGCTGACGCTCAATCAGCGCCAGGAGCCCGAGTACGCCGGCGTCGCGTGGAAGATCGCCGTCGAGCCCGTCGCCGTGGTGCACCGCCTGATGGTGCATCCGAGCGCGCAGCGCGCCGGCCTCGGCCGCTTCCTGATGCGCTTCGCCGAGCGCGAGGCGCACCGGCTGGGCTGCCGCGCGATCCGCCTCGACACCATGGACGCCAACACGCGCGCGCTGGCGCTGTACCGCGCGCTCGGCTATCGCCAGGCGGGTGGCGTGCGCTTTCGCAAGGGCGCGTTCACTTGCTTCGAGCGACGGGTGCCGGAGTCGGAGTCGGACGAGCAGGGAGGCGCGGGAGAGTGAACTCCAGCTCGCTCGACGCCAGCAGCACCGCGCCGAAGCCCTGCGGCACGTCGTCGCGCACGTAGATGTACTTGCACGCAATCGGCGGTGTCGTCCCCGGCGGGATCTGCGCCGCGGTCGGGCAGCTCGCGGGCGCGGGCGGCGCGCCCGCCGCGAGCTCCGCCGGGCCGCGCACGTCGGCGTCGACGTAGGCGTTGTAGGTCCCGCCGACGCTGAGCCCGACGACGGTGCCGTGGATGTGCGCCGTGCCGTCGGCATCGATGGCGATGCGCGACTTGACGCCCTTCCACGCCTTCGCGGCGACCGCCCGGTAACGCGCGGGCAGCTCGCCGAGCCGCACCGCCTTGGCCAGGCTGTACGCGAAGATCGCGCTCGCCGACGTCTCCAGCCAGTTGGGCTGCGCGGGACGGTCTTGCTCGCCGGCGTAACCCCCGGTCGCCGGCAACGGGCCGGCCATCACGTCGATCACCTGGTACCAGAGCCCGGTCTTGCGATCCTGAAAGCGCTCGAGCCCCTGCGCCAGGTTGCGCAGGATCGCGCGCAGCGCCGGGCGCTCGGCGTCATTCGCCGGCAAGTACTCGAGCACGTCGACGATGCCGGCGATGTACCAGCCGATGGCGCGGCTCCATAGCACCGGCGACGCCGGGGCGCCGTTCGGCGGCGGCACGCGCGTCGGCGGCGTCAGGCCGTGCCAGACGCCGTCGGGCGAGCCGTTCCATGCGTGGTAGTAGAGCTTGGTCTTCGGATCGAGTGTGTGCGCCGCCGCGACCTCGATCTGCCCGGTCGCCGTTCGAAAGCAATTCTGCGCGTCGCCGGGCTTCACCTGGTCGGCGAACGTCGCGCCGTAGCGAACCAGGAACGGCTCGGCCATGTAGATCCCGTCGAGCCACTGCTGATCCGGATAGCTCGGCTTGTGCCAGTACGCGCCGGCGAGGTTGGTCTTGATCGTGGGGAAGATCCGCCGCGTGGCGGTCATCGCCTTCAGGTAGCGGTCGTCGTGGGTCGCGTCGTAGAGGCCAAACAGCAGCACCGACGGCTGGATCACGTCCTGGATCGTCGGATCGTTGGGCGGCGACACCTTGCCGTCGTGTCCGAGCGGCCACGGCCGCGCGTAGCTGATGGTTCCCGACGCGTCGACGTAGCGATCGACGTAGTTCTTGATGTAGTCGAGGTAGCGCGCGTCGTGGGTGCGCTCGTAGAGCCTCTGCAGCCCGACCAGCGGCACGCCGTAGGTGTACTCCCAGAACTTGGGCGCGGGCGCCGGCGGCACCGTTGCGAAGTTCAGGCTGAAGCAATTGGCCGGCCCGCCGCAGTCGGCGGGCGTCGCGTCCAGCGCGGGCCAGCGCCGCAGCATCGTGTCAGCCACAGAAACGCCGACGCCGACGGCAGGCGTCGCCCGCGCTGGAGAAGCTGTCGCCAGAATCGCGAGCAGCAGGCCCGGGATCAGGGACCGGCCCCGGGGCCGCTGTTGCAGTACTCGGCGAAGCGGTTGCCGGTCGCGCTGAACACGCGGCCGCTGGTCGCCGCCGCCGCCCAGGGCGACGTGCGGTTGATGTGCGCGCCGAGCGTCGACTCGCGGACGACAGCCTGCCCGTTCGGCGTCGGAGTGGTGCCACCCTGATCCCATGAGCGTCCAAGCGAAATCTTATTCGCGGGCGCGCCGGCGTCACTGGTGAAAGTGCATCCAGTCACCAGAAAACCGAAGTTGTTGGCGACCGACGTGCTCGGCGCCATGTGCACGCCCGAACCGGTGCCCTTGCGCGACGACAGATAGTTGATCGTCGAGCCGTCGATGACCGCGGTCGAGCGCCCGAAGATGAAGTCGGTGTCGCCTTCGATGAAGCTGCCCTTGATGTACACGCGCGCGACGGTCGTCGCCGACGGCGAGTCGATGAAGAGCGTGTCCTGGAAGCCGTGCAGCCGCACGTTCTGCAAGACGACCTTGTCGCCCGTGGTGTAGAGAGCGACGGCCTGCACACTGGACCCCGCCGGTGGGCTCGTCGGCGTCGGGAAGTCGTTCGAAATGGTCAGGTTCGCGATCTGGAAGCCGTTGTTCTTCGCCATCAGCGTCGCGGTGTTCGGCGTGCCGCCCGCCGCGTCGGCGTCGAGGCTGTTGATGATCGTGACCGCGGTCGGGGCGCCGGTGCCGTAGATCGTGATCGGCGTCTGCGTGGCGATCGTGACCTTCTCGCGATAGGTGCCAGGCTTGACCAGGATGTAACGGCGCGCGGTTCCGGTCGCGGCGTTCAGCGCCGCCTGCACCGTGGTGTGCGTACCCGAGCCGTCGGCGGCGACCACCAGGTCCGACGGGAACGCGGTCACGCTGCCGAGCCCCGCGGTCGGGTTCCAGTTGTCGGTGGTGAGCGCGCCCAGCGTTCCGGTCTGCGCCAGGTACTTCAAGATCGTGTCGTTGGCCGCCTGCGCCGCCGTGAGCTGCGGCCGCGTCGCGGTGCTGGTGACGTTCGTGCAGACACCGGTCGCGCCGCCCATGCCGGGAGCGCCGCCCATGCCGGCCGTCGCGCCGCCCGCGCCGGTCGCGCCACCCGTGCCGGTGCGACCGCCGGCCCCCGCCGTCGCGCCGCCCGAACCACCGGTCGTCCCACCGGCGCCCGTGGTCGTCATCCCGCCCGCGCCCGCCGTCGTCCCTCCGGCGCCGCCCGCGCTGGTCGTCATGCCGCCCGCGCCCGTCGTGGTCATGCCGCCCGCGCCGGTCGCGCCGCCGGTTCCGACGACGACGGTCGTCTGCCCGCCCGTCCCGTCGACGTTTCCGGCGTCTTCGGCCTGGCTGCCAGCGACGCAAGCACCGCCGCACAGCGCGGCGGCGAGCGACAACATCGAGAACCAACCGGAGATCGAGGTCTTGTTCGGCATGGGGGGGAGGCCGCGCGCGCGCAGAGATGGCGCGGTGGTCTCACACGTAAGGTGTCGGCAGCGCGGAGAATCGGGCCAGGATCCCCCTTACACGAACTGCGCGCTCGTCGGATCTAACGAGCCACGTCGCGGCCCAGCGCATGCACTAGCCGCGCATTCGCCATCCGCAGATCGATCTGCGCATTCACCACATCCAGCCGCGCGCGCGTCAGCTCGGTCTCGGCGTCGGTGAGCTCGACGCTGGTGGCGCGGCCGTTTTGGAACAACAGGCGGCGAACGCGATAGGACTCGTCGGCGGCGCCGACGCCCCGGCGCGTCGATTCGATGGCGGTGCGCGCCTCGGCCAGCGCCTGCGCGGCTTGCGTCACCTCGAGGCCGATCGCGTCGAGCAGTTGCTCCCGCTCGGCCTCGAGCCCGGCGGCGCGCGCATGCGCCGCGCGGCGCGCCGCGGTGGCGCCCGGCAGGTCGGTGATCGCCCAGGTGAGCTGCACCGACGCATCCCAGCTTCCGCGGTAGAACGCGTCCTGCGGGAAGATGCGCGGGTTCGGGTTCGCATAGGTCGCGTTGCCGACGGCGTCGAGCCGCGGCAACCCCGCCGAGAGCGCGACCGTCCCTTGCGCGCGCGCCGCGCCCGCGCCTTCGACCAGCGCTTGCGGCTCGAGGCGGCGCCCCGCGGCCTCGGCGCGCAGCTCGTCCAGCGCGGCATCGCCCGGCGCGAACGCGAGCGCACCGGCGGCGGGCGCCTCGACGTTCTCGCCGATCTCGTAGCGCCGATGTGAATCGTCGTGCATCGCCGTGCGCAGCTGCTGCTCGGTGACCGCGGCCAGGTTCAGTGCGCGCGTGAGCAGCAGCTCGGCGGCCGCGACCTGCGACTCCACGCGCAGCACGTCCGCGCGCGACGCGGCCCCGGCGCTGGCGGCCTGATTCACGTCGCCGAGGTGCGCGCGCGCCTGATCCAGTCCCTGGCGCGCGATCCCGGTCGCGAGCCGCGCGCGCACCCAGGCGTAGTAGGCGACGCGCGCGTCGGTCGCGACGCGCAGGCGCGCCGCTTCCTCGGTCAGCGCCGCCGCGCGCGCGTTCGCGGTGGCGGCGGCGTGCGCCTGCGGCAGGCGCAGGAAATAGTCCGACAGCGGCACCTGCAGCGTCGCCTGTCCCAGGTACTGGTCCAGGATCACCGGGAAACGCAGCGGATAGACCATCAGACGCGCCGGATCGGCGGGCGCTCCCGGCTGCGCGTCGGCCGGGGCGACGACCAGGTTGCCCAGCGACGGCAGCGTGAGGCTCGAGACACGCGTGTAGCGCGCGGTGCCGCTGAGGCGCGGGATGAACGCATCGCGCGCCTGCGCGACCGCGTCGTCGGCGGCGGCGTGCTCCTCGGCGCGCGCGCGGAGCTCGGGGCTCACCTCGCGCGCACGCCGAGCGACCTCGTCGGCGGTCAGGCCGCCGGGCACGGACGCCGGCGGATCGGCGGCGCGTGCCGGCGATGGCGTCGCAATCGCGAGCACCGCAATCGCGAAAGTCACGGAAAGCGCGAAACGAAACAGGAAGGACGATCGGGGATTCGAGCTTGATCGGATCACGGGGCACCTCGATGTTTCGCCGCGGTTTCAACTCGCGTGCCATCGCGACGATCGTGACGGCCACGCCGATCGGGGCGCCGGACGGCCCGTCCGCGCCCGGACAAAGCCCCGCGAAACGGACAGATGTCGTTGGCCCGGACATCTGTCCGCGCCGAACGGCCGCGGCGGACGCGGACCTTTCTCTTTATATGCGCGGGCTTTCGCGATGCGGCCGATGGCCCGCCGCGTGCATTCCGACCGGGGCGTCGGAGGAACCGCCATGAAGACGTCTCGTCCCGTCTCGTTCATCTCTTTGCTCGCGCTCGCCACGCTGCCGCTCGCCGGTGCCGCCGGATGTGCGCGCGCCGGCGCCGCCGAGCACCACGCCACCACGAGCACCGCTACGAGCTCCGAATCGGCGGTCGCTGTCACCACCGCGGTGGTCGCGCAGAAGCCGGTCGCCCGCGCGCTGGTGTTGACCGGCACGCTGACGCCCAACCGCCGCTCCGACGTCGCCGCCGACGCCGTTGGCAAGGTCATCGCCGCGCCGATCGAGCGCGGCGCGGAGGTCGCGGCCGGCGCGATGCTGGTGCGCCTCGACCGCCGCGGCGCCGCGCTCACCGACGAGGAAGCGCGGGCGCAGGCCGCCTCGGCACGGACCCAGCAGGCGCTGGCCGACACCGAGTGCGCGCGCGCCGACAAGCTGTTCAACGCCGGCGCCATCACCCAGGCCGAGCACGACCGCGCGCGCACTCAGTGCGACGCCGGCCGCTCGATGGCGGCCGCGGCGTCGGCGCGCGCGCGCCTGGCCAGCAAGACCCTGGCCGACGCCGTGGTGCGCGCGCCGTTCCGCGGCGTCATCGCCGATCGTCTGGTCTCCGAGGGCGAGTATGTCCACGCCGACACGCGCGTCGCCACGCTGGTCGAGATCGATCCGCTGCGCCTGGAGCTGACCGTGCCCGAGGCCGCCGTCGGAACGCTCGCGCGCGCCAAGGACGTCGTGTTCGAGGTCGCCGCGTTCCCGGGCGAGAGCTTCCGCGGGCGCGTGCGCTACGTCGGCCCGGCGGTGCGGCGGCAGAGCCGCGACCTGCTGGTCGAGGCCGTGGTCCCGAACCCGCAGCGCCGCCTGCTGCCCGGCATGTTCGCCACCGCGCGCCTGGTGCTGGGCAGCGAGCCGCGGCCGGTCGTGCCCGCGACGGCCGTCAAGCGCGAAGCCGAAGCCGACCGCGTCTACGTCGTCGCCAACGGCCGCGCCGAGGAGCGCCTGATCGCGCTCGGCTTGCGCGACGGCGAGGGCTTCGCCGTGATGTCGGGCCTCAACGCCGGCGACCGCGTGATCGCGCCGCTCGTCCCAGGCCTGCACGACGGCGTCAGCGTGACGTCGTCGCCAGCGGGCGCGGGCGCGCAGGTGCCGTAGCCGTCTTCATCACGAGCGAATCGAGGAGCGCAGCCATGCAAGCCTTAGCCAACGTCAGCGTCAAACGTCCCGTGTTCGCCACCGTGCTGGTGCTGGGCATCGTGGTGCTCGGCATCGCCGGCTACTCGCAGCTGGGCGTCGACCGGTTCCCCAAGGTCGACATGCCGATGGTCTCGGTGGTGACGCGCCTGCCCGGCGCCGCGCCCGAGGAGGTCGAGAGCGAGCTCACCGACAAGCTCGAGGAGTCGCTGAACACCATCAGCGGCATCGAGGAGCTGCGTTCGGTCTCCAGCGAGGGCGTCTCGCAGATCTTCATCATGTTCGAGCTCGAGAAGAACATCGACGTCGCCGCGCAGGAGGTGCGCGACAAGGTCAACGTCGTGCTGCCCGACCTGCCGCGCGATCTCGACGCGCCGGTGGTCAGCAAGCTCGACCCGGGCGCAACGCCGGTGATGTACCTGGCGGTGCGCTCCACGCGCGCCGACGCGCCGGTGCGGCAGCTGACCGAGCTCAGCGACAAGGAGATCCGCCGCCGCCTGGAGAACGTGACGGGCGTCGGCCAGGTCACCGTGCTCGGCGGGCGCAAGCGCCAGGTCAACGTGTGGATCGATCCGGTGAAGCTGCGCGCGCTGGGCCTGACCGCCGCCGACGTGCAGCGCGCGATCGCGGCGCAGAACCTGAACCTGCCGGCGGGCAGCGTGAAGAGCGGCGCCGCGCAGCGCACGCTGCGCATCCACGGCCGCGTGGCCACGCCGGCGGCGCTGGGCGACCTGGTCGTGCGCGAGCGCGACGGCCACCCGATCCGCGTCGCCGACGTCGGCCGCGTCGAGGACGGCGAGGAGGAAGGGGACTCGCTGGCGATCAGCAGCGGCGCGCGCGCCGTGGTGCTGTCGATCCGCAAGCAGTCGGACGCCAACACCGTCGCCGTGGTCGACGCCCTGAAGGCGCGCATCGCCGAGATCGAGCCGATGTTGTCGGGCAACGGCGTCACGCTCGAGGTCTTGCGCGACAACTCGCGCACGATCCGCACCAGCGTCGACGCCGTGCGCGAGCACCTGGTGCTGGGCGCGATCTTCGCGGCGCTGGTGGTGCTGCTGTTCCTGGGCAACCTGCGCAGCACGGTGATCGCGGCGCTGGCCATCCCGATCTCGATCGTCGGCACGTTCGCGCTCATGTGGTTCCAGGGCTTCACGCTCGACACCATCACGCTGCTGGCGCTGGCGCTGGCGGTCGGCATCGTGATCGACGACGCGATCGTCGTGCTCGAGAACGTCTACCGCTTCATCGACGAGAAGGGCATGACGCCGATGCGCGCCGCCGTCGAGGCCACGCGAGAGATCGGCCTCGCCGTGCTGGCGACGACGCTGTCGCTGCTCGCGGTGTTCGTGCCGGTGGCGTTCATGAACGGCATCGTCGGGCGCTTCCTCAAGAGCTTTGGCCTGACCATGGCGTTCGCCATCGCCGTGTCGCTGTTCGTCAGCTTCACGCTGACCCCGATGCTGTCGTCGCGCTGGCTGCGCGGGCACCGTCCGCTCGCGGCCGGCGGCGCGGGCGCGAACCGCAAGTCGCTGCTCGAGCGCATGGTCGACCGCATCTACTTGCCGGTCGAACGGGCGTACATGCGCGTGCTTGGCTTCGTGATGCACCGGCGCTGGATCGTGGTCATCGCCAGCGTCGCGGCGCTGGTCGCGATCGGACCGCTCGGCAAGGCCGTGAAGAAGGGCTTCCTGCCCGACAGCGACGAGGCGCACTTCGAGATCAACGTGCGGGCGCCCGAGGGCACGACGCTGGAGCAGACGGGATTGACCGCGGAGCGCATTGCGCGCGACGTGCGCGCGCTGCCCCACGTCGAATCGACGCTGGTCACCATCGGCGACAACGCGCAGCGCACGCCCAATCTGGCGTCGATCTACGTCAAGCTCAGCGACCCGCGCGAGCGGCGCGTGACCCAGAACGACCTCATGGAGCGCGTGCGGCGCGAGGTGCTGGCCAAGCAGGATCCGTCGCTGCGCACCGACGTGTCGCTGGTGCCGCTGTTCGCGGGCGGCATGGCGCAAGCGCTGATCATGTACGACCTCAGCGGCCCCGACCTGGCGCAGCTGCAGCGTTACTCGGACGACGTCGTCGCGCGCATCAAGAAGATCCCGGGCGCCGTCGACGTGTCGAGCTCGCTCATCGGCGGCAAGCCCGAGCTGGGCGTGGCGATCGACCGCGAGCGCGCCGCCGACCTGGGCGTCGACGTGACCGACGTCGCGGCGACGCTGCGGCTGCTCGTGGGCGGCGGCAAGATCTCGACCTACGAGGAGGCCGGCTCGGAGTTCGAAGTGCGCGCGCGCGCCGAGCGCGACTACCGTGCCGACGCCGAGTCGCTGGCCGTGGTGACCGTGCCGTCGGTGCGGCTCGGCTCGGTGCCGCTCGGCGACGTGGTCAAGCTGCACCCGGGCGACGGCCCCGGGCAGGTGAGCCGCCTCAACCGCCGCCGCCAGGTGACGTTCACCGCCAACGTCGCGCCCGGCTTCGCCGAGGGCGGCGTCGGCGACGGCGTGAAGCGCGCGTTCGCCGACCTGCGCATGCCGTCCGAGTACGTGGCGGCCCCGATGGGCCGGTCCAAGGAAATGGCAAAGGCCGGCAAGGCGTTCGTGTTCGCCTTCGCGCTGTCGTTCATCTTCATGTACCTGATCCTCGCGGCGCAGTTCGAGTCGTGGCTGCACCCGATCACGATCTTGCTCGCCCTGCCGCTGACGCTGCCGTTCGCGCTGCTGTCGCTCATCCTGCTCGGCCAGTCGATCAACATCCTGTCGGCGCTGGGCATCCTCGTGCTGTTCGGCGTGGTCAAGAAGAACGCGATCTTGCAGATCGATCACACCAACCACCTGCGCGCGCAGGGGATGGACCGCATGCAAGCCATCCTGCAAGCCAACCGCGACCGGCTGCGGCCGATCCTGATGACCACGCTGGCGTTCGTCGCCGGCATGATCCCGCTGGTCTTCTCGACGGGCATCGGCGCCGGCAACAACCAGGCGACCGCGGGCGTGGTCGTGGGCGGTCAGCTCCTGTCGCTGCTGCTCACGCTGCTGGCGACGCCGGTGGCGTACTCGCTGTTCGACGACGTCGGCGCGTTCTTCTCGCGCCGGTGGGGGCGCGCGGCCGTCGAGACGGCGCCCGAGGTGTCGGAGGTTTCGGAGATCCGCACGGCACCGACGATGGTCGCGATGTCGGCGGTCGCGGCGCCGGCAGTGGCAAAGCAAGCATCCTGATCGACGACGGAGAGGCGAACATGACGACCCTCACCAGCCTGACCCAACCAGCCCCGGCAGTCGCCGCCGGCTTCCGCCCGACGCGCGGCGTGGCCTTTTACAAGCGCTTGCAGGCCTGGGCGCTGTCGCGACGCAACCCGGGCTATGACGCTCTGGTCGCCGCGCGCAAGCTGGCACTGCTGTCGCCGATCCGCGGCACGGTGCTGGAGATCGGCCCGGGCGCGGGCGTGAACCTGCCGTTCTTTCGCACCGGCGTGCGCTGGATCGGCGTCGAGCCCAACCCGTTCCTGAACCCGCGCGTGCAAGAGACCGCGACCCGCCTGGGCCGCGAGATCGAGCTGCGCCCAGGCACCGCGGAGCACCTTCCCGTGCCGAGCCGATCCGTCGACGCGGTCGTCGCCACGCTGGTCCTGTGCACCGTCGATGATCCAGCGGAGACGCTGCGCGAGGTGCTGCGCGTCCTCAAGCCCGGCGGCCGCTTCGTCTTCATGGAGCACGTCGCGGCCCCCCGTGGAACCGTCACGCGCTGGCTGCAGCGCTGCCTGAGCCCGCTCTGGACCTTCGCCGCCGACGGCTGCCACCTGGATCGCGACACGGCGGCCGCGATCTCCGCCGCCGGCTTCCGCACCGTCGTGCACGATCACTTCGATCTCCCGATCCCGGTGCTGGGCCCGCACGTCGCCGGCACCGCGTGGGCGCCCTAGCCGTCGCACCGGTCATACTTTGATGATGCAACCGCTGCTCTACGGCGAGCTCGTCCCCTGGTACCACCTGCTCGATCCGACGGAGGACCACCTCGACGAGGCGGCGAGCTACCAGGCGGCGTTCGAGCGCTCGATCGCGCCGCGCGCCGAGACGCTGCTCGAGCTGGGCGCGGGCGCCGGCAACAACGCGTTCTTCCTCAAGCGCCGGTTTCGCTGCACGCTCACGGACATCTCCGCGCCGATGCAGGGGCTGAGCGGTGCGCTGAACCCGGAGTGCGAGCACGCGATCGGCGACATGCGAACGCTGCGGCTCGGGCGTACGTTCGACGCCGTGCTGGTGCACGACGCGGTGATGTACTTGACCAGCGAGGCCGAGCTGCGGGCCGCCGCCGACACCGCGTTCGCGCACACACGCCCTGGTGGCGCGGCGATCTTCGCGCCCGACTACGTGCGTGAGACCTTCGGCGAGATCTCGCGCATCCACCGCGGCGAGGACGAGAACGGCGGGCGCGCCCTGCGCTGCATGGAGTGGACGTGGGATCCCGATCCCGGCGACACGAGCTATGTCGTCGAGTACGCGTTTCTGCTGCGCGATCGAAGCGGCGTGCGCGCGGTGCACGACCGCCACGTCGAGGGGCTGTTCTCACGGGCGACGTGGATCGAGGTGCTGACGGCGGCGGGGTTTCGCGTGGAGGTGGGAGGCGACGGGAACGAGGACGAGGATGGGAAAGGGAACGGAGCGGAGAGCAGGGACGTCAGCGAGCTCTTCCTCTGCCGCCGGCCCTAGCGAGAGTCGGGCGAGCGGCGGAGCTCGCGGCTGACCGGAGCCCCCTCACGAGCCTTGCGAGAGGCAAGGGACAGCGGAGAGAGGCCCGCGCGTATCTACCGCTTCGGCTCCGGCTTGTTGAACAGATCCGCGAACGTCCCCAGCTTGCCCGAGCCGCCGGCGCGATCCGCCACCGCGCGCGACTCCGCGTCGATCGCCTCCGACTCGCCGGCCGGCGCCAGCGACAGGCGGCGCCGCTCGCGATCGACCTCGATCACCGTCACTTCCAGGCGATCGCCCGGCTTCACCGCGTCGCGCGCGTGGCGCAGCGGCTTGCCGCCGCCCAGCGTGCTGATGTGGGCCAGCCCCTCGACGCCGGGCGCCAGCTCGACGAACGCGCCGAACGGCTCGACGCGCGTCACCGTGCCCGCGACGCGCGTGCCCGCCGGGAACTGCGCCGCCGCCTCCTCCCAGGGGTCGGCCGCCAGCGCCTTCAGCGACAAGGCGACCTGCTCGGGCCGGTTCGGGTCGTCGCGCTTCTCGATGCGGATCACCTGAACCGTCACCGGCTGCCCGATCGACAGCACGTCGGCGGGGCGGGTCACGCGCGAGAAGCCGATCTCCGAGACGTGCAACATGCCTTCGATGCCGCCGAGATCGACGAACGCGCCGAAGTCCTTGAGCCCCGTCACCACACCGGGCAGCACCGCGCCCACGTGGAGCTTGGTGCGCGTCTCGACCGCGCGCCCACGCGCCTCCTCCTCGAGCAGCGCGCGCCGCGACAGCACCAGGTTCGGCCCGCGGCGGTCCTCCTCGTACTTGGTGATGCGGAACATCAGCTTCTGGCCGACCATCCCCGACGCGTCCTCGGTGCGCCGCGTGTCGAGCTGCGAGATCGGGCAGAAGGCGCGCACGCCGGCGACGGTGACGTCGACGCCGCCCTTGTTGACCGCCGCGATCGTCCCCTCGACCGGCAGGCCGAGCTCGAACGCGCGCGCCAGCTCGGCAGGCGCCTGCGCGCCCGAGGCGCGCCCGAGCTGCCGCCGCAACACCATCGGCTCGCCGGGGCGGCCGCCCTCGATGACCGTCGCCTCCATCGCGTCACCGACCTTGATCGTGACCTGCCCGTCGGCGTCGCGCAGCTCGGCGCCATCGATCATTCCATCGCCGCGCCCGTCGTCCAGCTCGACGAAGACCGTGTCCCGGCCCACCGACGTCACCTTGCCGCGGACGCGATCACCCGGCTGCACCGGCGGCACGCGCCGCTTGCCCTTGTTCGCCTGCTCGTACTCCGCGAACATCGCCGCGAAGTCTTCTTCCTTTGCCATCGGGCCTGAATGTAGCAGGCCGCGCGCAGTGG
Source organism: uncultured Pseudomonadota bacterium (assembly GCA_963774325.1). Taxonomy (GTDB): domain Bacteria; phylum Myxococcota_A; class Polyangia; order Fen-1088; family Fen-1088; genus DASRQZ01. The sequence goes on along the minus strand of CAVZEF010000003.1, from coordinate 706,746 downwards.
CGGGGGATCAGCTCTCGCTCACCCTGTCAGACCGCTCCAGGCGCTCATGGATTCACGCACAACCTGGGCGTCATGAATATACATCCCGTGCCCCGCCGCCATCTGCGGCGCTTGCGTCTGTTCCGGTCCCGTCCCCGACCGCGGCAGCATCACCGGCCCCGTTCATCACCATGGTGTCGACAACAGCGTCGATCGCGAGGAGGCCATCGACGCCACTGGAACGTCTTCGGCGTCCGTTTCCGCCCGCCACCGAGCCGCACGACGCCGCTGCAGGAGAAGCGTACCCAGAACGAAGGCTCGGTTGATCGAACCGACTCGCATCAGTTCCTCACGACAGTAAGCGCAACGGTAGGCCGCCCTTTTAACCGGCGGCGCCCGGTGTTGTCAATCGACCGGCCCACGCCGCGCGGCCAGCGCTTGCGTCCACGTCCAATCACGCATATTTGATCGCGTAGGTTGAAGTGGCCGACGGCATGAATCCCGCTCCGGGCGCGGCGGCGTTCGACGCGATCTCCGGGCAGTACGACACGCTCTTCTCGCCCGTGACCAACCCGCTGGTCGCCATGATGCGCGCGCGTGTGTACCAATCGATCGAGCGGCACTTCGCTGCCGGCAGCCGCCTCCTGGAGCTGGGCTGCGGTACCGGCGAGGACACGCTGGCGCTGACCGCGCGCGGCCACCGCATCGTCGCCGTCGATCCGGCGCCGGGCATGATCGCCGAAGCGACCGCCAAGATGGCCGCCGCCGGGCGCGCCGGCGCGGTCACGTTCGTCAATGCGGGCGCGGGCGCGCTCGGCGAGCAGTGGCCCGGCCTCGGGCTGACCGTCGACGGCGCGTTCTCGAACTTCGCGCCGCTCAACTGCGAGCTGTCGCTGGATCCCCTGCGCGTGCTGCTGGAGCGCGCGCTGCGGCCGGGCGCGCGCTTCATGGGCGTGGTGCTGCCGCGCGTGTGCCCGCTGGAGGTCGCTCTGTTCCTCGCGCGCGGCCAGCCGCGCGCGGCCCTGCGCCGCTTTGCGCGCACGCCGATCGCCGACGTCGAGGGGCGGCGCTTCCCCATGCGCTACTACGGCGCCGCCGATTTCGATCGCGGGCTCGGCGCCGGCTTTCGCCGCGTCGAGGTGCGCAGCCTGGGCATCGCGCTGCCGCCGCTCAGCTTCGGCCCGCAGTTCGCGCGCGTGCCCGGCCTGCTGCGCGCGCTGTCGTTCGTCGAGGACCACCTGAACGCGCTGCCCGGACTGCGCGGCATGGGCGACCACATCGTGCTGGTCTACGAACGGGTGTGACGACGCGCGCTCCGCTCGACGCCCGGCGAGAGCCGGGTGCCGTCACCGTCGGTGCGCGCGGACGACCATGACCGCCGGGAACGGGGGCTCGGTGGACGACAGCGGCTCGCGAACTTCGTCTATCTCGAGGCCCGCGGCTCGGCACGCGGCCTGATGGGCACCGTAAAGATGCGTGTGATGCTCGACGGCGAAGGTTCGTCCATCCATGGAGAACCGGCGCTGGTGCCCGTTCACCGCCGCGAATGGATGGAAGTCGGAGTAAAGAAGAACGCCACCCATTACCAGCGCGCGACTCATCTCAGCAAGCGCGGCCGCGAGATCAGCGACGTGACCGACGGTCAACGCCGAGACGACCACGTCGAAGCGGTGCGATCGCACAGGCAGCGCGCGCGCATCACCGCACGCGATGGGGTAGAGGCCGCGCGCTCGCCCTAGCATCTCGGGAGAGAAGTCGATCCCGACCACCAGGCCCGCTCCCCGTTCTTTCATGATCTTGATGTATCGGCCGCTCCCACAGCCAACGTCCAGTACGGCCCTACCGGCGACGTCGGGCAACAGCTCCAGCATTGATTGCTGCTCCAGGCGCATGAAGGCGTTGTGCGGCTCGGCAGCATAAGCCTTCGCCCAGAGCGCGTACGCTTCACGCGCGCCCAGCACCACCGACGCGCGGTCTCGAAGACGGCTCACGCCTCGCCGCAAACGCGAGAACACGCATGGAAATGTGCTCGCCGAAGGCACCAGGACGCCAGTAGAATGAGTGGAATATGCGACGGTTGCGACTCGATTGGGCCGCGTGGCCGCTCAGCATCACGGTAACCGTGGCTGCTATCACGCGCTGGACCCTGCCGTTCGGCGATCTCTGCACCACCTGATGTTCTTCGACCGCGCACGGCCGCTCCTGCTCCGCAACGCGGGGGTGGTCGGGGCCGCGGGGATCATCGCGTCGTCCCTGCGCATCGAGCGCGGCAAGGTTGATGGTCTGGATGTCGCGCCACGCGGTCGGGACGTGGTGCTCGACCTCGCGGGCGGGTTCGTGTTCCCGGGCTTGCTGAACGCTCACGATCACCTCGAGCACAACCACTTCGGACGGGTCAAGTATCGGGAGCGATACGGCGACGCCTTCGAATGGGCAGAGGACGTGGGACCGCGTCTCGCAACCGATCCCAAGCTCGTCGCCGGTCGGGCGCGCCCGCTCGGAGACCGCCTGTTCATCGGAGGACTCAAGAACCTGCTGTCGGGCGCGACCACGGTCGCGCACCACAACCCGGTTTATCGAGAGCTGACCCGTTCCTTCCCCGTGCGCGTCGTGCGCGCGTTCGGGTGGGCACACTCGCTCTACCTGCAGGGCGGCAAGGCGGGGGCCCTGGGCGAGCCCGCAGGCTCCGTGCGCGAGCGGCACCGCACAACGCCCGCCGGCTGGCCGTTCATCCTGCACCTCGCAGAGGGGACGAACCCGCGCGCCCGAGGCGAGCTCGACGAGCTGATCCAGCTTGGCTGCCTGGGCCCGCGCACGGTGCTCGTGCACGCGGTCGGCATCGATCGGGAAGGATGGCACGCGGCCGCGCGGCAAAGGGCGAGCGTGGTCTGGTGTCCCGCCTCGAACCAGTTTCTGCTGGGCGAGACGATCGACGGGCAACGCCTGACCGATCCGGCGGGGCCGAACGTGGCGCTCGGCACCGATTCGCGCCTGACCGGCGCTCGGGATCTGCTCGACGAGCTGCGCGTCGCCGCGGCCAGCGCACCCCTGCGACCCGCGCAGCTCGCCCGTCTGGTCACGTCGGCGGCCGCGGACGTCCTGGGCGCGACCCTCGCGGGCCGCATAGCGGCGGGTCTTCCAGCGGACCTCCTGGTCGTCCCCCGCCTCGCCGAGGATCCCTACGATGCGTTGCTCGCGACGTCGCGCGCACAAGTTGCGTTGGTACTTGTCGATGGGAAGGCCCGCTACGGTGCGCCCGAGCTGGCCGAGGCGTTCAGCGCGTCCGCCGTCACGCCGGCCCCGATCTCGGTGGACGGATCGCCGCGATTGCTGGACGCGGCCCTGGTGCGCCGGCTCGACGCGTGCTCTATTGCCGAGCCGGGCGTGGGGACGCGCGATCATCCATGCAGAGCCTGAGGTCGCAGCCGGAATCAACGGCGCCCGCGAAGGGCCGGTGGGCAGCAGCGATCCCTTTCGTGGCCGCGCTCGCGGTGGCGGCGGTGACGCGAGGGCTTTACTCTTTCGACGGCCTTTACGGACAAGACGCGTTCGCGTATTTCCGCTTCGCGCGCGCCATCTGGCCGCATCTGCGCACGGGTACCCCGCTGCCCGAGCTCTACTGGCCGCGCGGCTACCCGACGGCGGTGTCGCTGCTGCTGCCTTTGGTTGGAGGTGGCCCCGCCGCTGGCCAGCTCGTGAACGCGCTCGCTTGCGCCGTCGCCTCATCGGCGACGTTCTCGTTCGTCCGCATACTGGCCGCGCGCGTGTCCGGACGGATCGCGCCTTTGCCGGCCGCGCTGGCGGCGGGGCTGGCCGTTGCGTTCTCCGGCGCGGTCCTGCGTTCGAGCCAGGTCGTGATGGCCGACGGCCTGGGCCTCGGGCTGGCCGCAATGGCGATGCTCTGCGCGGTCCGCTTCGCGGACGGCGGGCCTGGACCGTGGCTGGTGGGTTGCGCCCTCGCGCTCGCATGCGGCGCGGTGACACGGTGGATGATCGCGCTGCTTTCGTTGCCGATCGGCGTCTATTTGCTCACCGTTTCATTCGAAACGGCGGCGCCTCCGCGCTCACGTGGCGCCATGGTGGCGTGGTGGCTGCTCGCGATCGGGGCCGGTCTCATGGTGCTCGTCCCGCAGGTCGTGAGCGCTCACGCGATCCCCGCCTCGTTCGAAAAGCATGAGTGGCTGCAGAGCTGGGGGCTGTCGAACGCGTTCAAGCGGACCTTCCACACCCCCGAGGGGCAGTGGACCTGCCGGTTTCCGACGAGCGTCTACTATCTCGTGCGGCTCGGATGGCCGGACTACTTCTTTCCGACGCTCGGAGTCTTCGCCGCGTTTGGCGTGAGAGCACTCTGGCAAGCAAAGGCCCGAGCAGCCGCGGTGCTCATCATCGGCTGGCTGCTGGTGAGCTGGCTGTTTCTTTCAGGAGTGCCGTACGAGAACGCGCGCTTCCTGTTGCCGACCTTGCCCGCAGTCGCGGCGCTCGTCGGCATCGGCGCGGGGGCCATCTGGGGCGCCAGCGCCGGAGGCCGGCGGTGGGTCGCGATGGGCCTCTCGCTCAGCCTGGCCGCGGGGTTGGCCGCCGGCGCCCGGGAGCACGCGCACCAGGTCGAGCGCAAGCAAGCCGAGCTCGAGCTGGTGCACTGGACCATCGCTCGGGTGCCGGCCGACGCCGAGCTGGCGATGTGGGGACCGACGCTGGCCATGGAGTACTACGGAGACCGTCGCCCTCACGTGCTCTATTCGATGTCAGAGGCGCAGGTGCGGACGCTGCTCTCGAGCCAAAGGCCGATCTTCGTGCTCGCGGACGTGGGCAACCTCGAGGATCAATGGCGCGGGCTCGGTCCGGAACGGCTCCTGACGTCTCTGCGACACGATCCGGGACTGCTGGTCGTCGACCAGTATCGGACGTACACGCTTTTCAAGACGCGCGAGAGCCCGCGTTGACTTCGGCTCACGTGCCGATCGGCGCGCCCCGAACGTACGCGGTCGTGTTGAGCGCCGCCCGACCGAGCATCCTCGCCGCGGCACCGAAGCGATGCGCGCTCGCCAGCGACACCGCCTGCCGAAGCGCGTGCGCCGCCGTCCATCGCGCGCACAGGCGGTAGGCCCGCCGAGCCAGCGCCGCCTGCTGCGGTGTGTTTTCGGGCGCGAAGAGAATCTTCCTGCGCACGTAGGAAACGCCCGCGCGCGGGCGAACCCAGGAGGGCGAATCGCTGCGACGGTACTCCATGATCACGTCGTCGACGAAGGCGAAGTCCCCGATGCGCGAGAGGCGCAGCCAGATGTCGTAGTCGTCGGCGGGCACCGCGAGCAGGTCGAAGCCTCCCACCTGACCGAGCGCCGCCCGGCGCACGAGGACCGAGCCCACGGGGATGCAGTTGCTGAATGCGAGGTTCGCGAAGGTGGTCGGACGCGCGCGCGGCCATTCGACGAGCCGGCCGTCGTCGACGCCGTGCCGCTGCCGCTGGTACATCTCCATCTCACCGTGCCGGATCAGATGGCCCGCGCCGTCGATGTAGCGGCCGAGGCCGTGGACCCCGACGATGCCCCGAGGCGCTTCAGCCAGCGTGCGCACCAGGACATCCAGGCTGTTTGGGAGCCATCGATCGTCGTGGTCGAGGAAGGCGACCATGTCAGCCGCGTCGCCGATCTCGACCAGCCCGCGGTTGCGCGCGGCGGCGACGCCGGCGTTTGGCTGGCGCACCATCCGCACGCGCGGATCCCTGGCGGTCAGTCGTTCGGCGATGGCGGTGCATTCACCGGCGCCGTCGCAGACAACGACCAGTGTCCAGGCGCCGAAGGTCTGGGCACGCACGGTCTCGACCGCCTCTGCCAGATGGGCGCCGGCGCCGTGCGTGGGCATGACGATTCCGACGGTCGGCACATGCGCTGGCATCAGGTCACGGGAACATCCGGGCTGGCGACGCGGCGAACCAGGGCCGCAAACAGCTCGACGTCGGCGACATAGTAGAGCTCGTTGGGCCGGGGCGCACGGCGGTAAAACGAGACCGGATCGATCCCGGTGCCGCTCACCAGCGCGGACAGGACTCGCTTGGCCGCCACCGCAGCCGCGCGAAGCGTCGGGATCTCGCCGGAGGAATAGGTGCGAAGATCGTGGCCGGCCTCGACCGCGAAGTACTTGGCTTGCCGCAGCTCCGGGCTCAATGCGTGAGAATAGAGAGTATCCGCGACCGGCAGATCGTCGCTCCAGGGCGGCGGTGATGCAACCGCGCTCGCGGGCCCGAATGGATGAATCCGCGCCTCGGGCCGGTGAACCGAATAAAGAAGCAGGATCGGCCGCACGGAGCTCGCGCGCAGCGCCTCGTCGAGCGCCACGCTGGTCGAGACGTGGTCGGGGTGCGTGTCGAGAACCGGATGTGGCGTCACGATGACCGCTGGCCGCGTGCGATTGAGGATCGCGCCCAGCTCGTCCACGAGGCCCCGCCACGTGCAGTCCGGCGCTCCTCCGGGCAGCTCCGGCCAGCGGTTCGTGGCGCGAAGCGCGGCGCGAGGCACCTGGTCCTCGCACGCGATGCGGAACGCCGCCTCCGGTGTGCGGCGCATGCTGAGCAGCTGGCCATCGGGGTAGACGAGGTTGAGACACCGCTCCGACGGCACGCCGCCGAGCTGCGGGATCGTCAAGCTGTCCCACACCCGAAGCCGCGCGTACCAGCGCGCCAGGGCCTGTCCGCGTGACAGCACCCCGGACAGCTCGGCCGTCCCGCGCTCGCCAGCGGTGACGGTCACGACCCAGGACCGACGTGTGGCGTAGACGCCAAATGCGGCGATCTCCGCGTCGTCGGGGTGCGGAGCCAGAACCAACGTGTCCGCCCCTTCGATGGGCGGCGGATCGAACAGCACCAGCCGCCCCGGCCGCGCCCACGTCAGAGAGCTGCCGCGCAGGGCAATCGAGCGCGGGCCGTCTTCGTCGGGCCGCTGAAAGAGAACCGAGAGGTCGACCAGGCGGCGTCCGCTGGCCGCGCGCTCGAAGTACTGGCGGAAGAACGCCGCCGACGAGGACGCCTCGATGAACGGATCGCGAAGCAAGGCCCGCGCCTTGGGCTTCACGTCGAGCTCCAGGAAAACCGTCCGGCCGTGCAGCAACAGCCCTGGCGGCAGCTCGAACCCGTCCGCGGTGACGGTCACCTCGAGCTCGGTGCGAGGCCCACGACAAGCCAGCCGATCGTCGCGCGCGGCCGGCGCCCGAAAGACGCCACGGTAACGGCGGCGGCGCTGCCACCAGACGCTCACGCCCAGAGCGACGAACACGAGGAGCGCTGCCTTCATGCTGCCACAGTCGACTGGTTCGGCATCACCACTGCCCCGTCGGCGGGAGACTAGTCGGTTCTCCCGGTTCCATCCAGCGCCGCGGCCAGCGTCCAGGCCAGGCTTTGGGGCAGCGACATGATACGTTTCGCCGTACGGCGGGAGGCAATCCTTGATCGGCGCACTGAAAAGGTTGCTCTTCGGCTCGCGCGCGGAACGAATCCTCTCCGACGCCGAGTGCCGGCAGAACCTGGATCGCCTCTACGCTGCCGAGGATCCCTGGAAGATGGCGTCCGAGAGGGAGCAGCTTCGATTCGCCGAGACGAATCGCATCCTGCGCGAGGGCCTGATCGCCCCCGCGGCTCAGGTGGAATCGATCCTCGAGATTGGCTGCGGCGAAGGCCACCAGAGCGAGCACCTCACCCGCCTGTGCCGACGGCTCACCGGAATCGATGTCGTGGCGACGGCGATCGCGCGGGCCTCGGCACGCCTGCCGGGCGTGGAGCTCATCGCGGGCGACCTGCACGCCCAACCTTGGGTCGAGGGCGGTCGTACCTTCGACATCGTGACGGCATGCGAGGTTCTCTACTACCTCGAGGACATTCCCAGGATGCTGCGCGCGATGTCTCGGCTCGGTCGCGCGTGCCTGGTCACGTACCTTCGACCATCGACCCGGGTCGCGCGCGCACTGACGGACATGCCGCTCGCGGGACGTCACGCGTTCGCGGACGGCGACGTCGCGTGGGAAGCCGTGTGGTGGAAAAATCCGCTGCGCTGAGTGCATGAGTGCCGCTCACGAGCGATGCACCAGCGCCCCGAGCGGCTCGTGGCCACGCCCGGCACGATAAGGATTGTTCCCCGAGACGACGCGCGCGAAGGCTCGCCCCATCGATCGCGCGACCGGAAGGTTGCCGGACAAGGCGTGCAAAAGGCCGGCCCCGACCAGCGACCAGAGGAAGGCGGTCGTGCGCACGTCGCGGAGCTCGGGCCGCGTCTGGATGAAGTAGTCGAGCGCCAGCATGCGCCGCTCCTGGGCGACGCCATCCACGAGCCGGTTGGCCGTCGCATGATGGTGGAACACGTGGGCGCCGTTGACGACGTGGATTCCCGACGGCGGCGGAAAGCCGATCGCCACACCGTAATTGTCGCCAATGCCGTGACTGTCGAGCGACTCGTCGAACGGCGAGGCAAGCAACCAGTCCCGCTTCACCACAGCGGCACCAAGGGTATAGATCGGCGTGCGGAAAAATGGACCGCTCATGTCGCTCACCACGGGCCATCCCGATCGCGCGATGTGGTTTCCGCGCCGCCGGTGGTACGCGCCGATGGCGCGGGCGACCGGGCCGGACGCCTGGATCTCGCCCCAGATACCGAGCTGGAACAGGAACTTCCACAGCAGCACCACGGACGATCTTTCAGGAAAGTCTCCCGTCCAGCCGCGCGATCCCTTCTCCAGGAACAGTCCGGACACCGCGCCGCATTCCGCATGAACGGCGACGTGCGCCATCAGCTTGGCGAGATAGTCGGATGGGACCTCGACGTCGTCGTCGCACAAGAACACCCACGGCGAGGTCGCCCGCCGCACGCCGATGTTTCGTTGAATGCACACCGAACGCGGCGCTTCAACGTAGCTGATCTTCAGGGCTTCGAATCCGGCGAAAGCGCCGGCGGCGCAAGGCTGATCACTCGAATCGACGACGATGGTCTCGCGCACCGAATAGGTCGACTGGCAGAGCGCTCGCAACGTCGAGCGCAGGTGATCGGGTCGGTTGCGCGTGGGGATGACGACGCTGATCTCCATCATGACCGGACCAGATCCTTCAGGATCGCGGTCAGCCGATCGACCGTCCAGCTCATGTCGTGAGCGGCAGCCCAGGCGCCGGCCTGACGCACGCGGCGCTGCCATCCGGCGGCGTCACCGACGATGCTCAGAATCCGATGGGAGATGTCTTGCGGATCGCCGGTCTTCACGATCACCGCCACCTCTTCACCCAGGTCGGCCAGATGGCCCACCGGCGTGCTGACTTGCAGAACGCCGCACATCGCGGCTTCGGTGACCGATCGGTTCTGCCCCTCGGACAGGGAAGTCAGCAAGAACATGTCGGCCCAATGATAGTGCTCTGGCATGGTAAGGAACGGAACGGCGCCCGTGAGCTCGACCGAGCCGCCGATCCCCAGCTCGCGAATCAACGTTTCGATCCGGGGACGCTGCTCGCCGTCGCCAATGATCCGCAACCGCGCGTCGACGACCGCCCGTACGTGCGCAAATGCCCGCAGCAAAGTGGTCTGATCCTTGACGGCGGTCAGGTTTCCAACGTGCAGGATTTTCAGCGGGGGCGACCGCGTTTTGGTCTCGAAGCGGAACAACTCGGCCTCGCCGCCGATGGGGACGACGTGCGCGTCCTGCCGCGACAATCCCCGGGTCTCGAGCGCCTTCAACTGAAACTGTGAGACGGCGATCAGCGCGTCGGCTCGCCGGCAGGTTTCGACGACCAGCCGCCCTGAGACCGCGCCACCCAGGTGGCCATACGCGATCGCAGGCACGTCGGCCGTTTCGGCCCCCAGCAAGAGCACGGCGACCGGGACCCTGACGACGCGGGCGAGGCCCAGCGCAAACGTCCCCATCGGGTACCCCCAGAACGACGCGATCCAATCAAAGGGCCGCGCCAGATGATCCGCCGCGAATCGACGTGCCAGATCCACCCAGCGCGCCCCCTTGAGATTGATGGTGGTTGCGATGCCGCCGGGTTGTCGCAACGAATAGCCAGAGGGCGAGAATCCCGGCTCGACGCGCGCCAACGAATAGAAGACGACGTCGAACCGCTTCGCCAGCCGCGCCACCAGATTGCCGAGCGCCGGTTGACCTTGGGCGAATGCCCCGCCGCCAATCCCTCCGGGCGACAAGATCGCCAGCCGGCGGCGCGTCATGGAGGTGTGGGGCTCTTGATCATCACGCAGTCGAACTCCACGACGCGCATCATCGGATCACGTACGACGGGAAACATCCCGGTGACAGCAAAGGAATGTGCGGCCAGCGCATCCAGCGCCTCTCGATGAGAGGGGGCGTTCGCGTACAGAGGCTGCATCGAGATCTCCGATTGGAGCGCGCAAACGCGGGACAGCGTCGAGGACGAACCGCGAATGACCTCCAGGTCGAAGCCCTGGGTATCCAGCTTGAGATAGAGGTTGCGCAGCGTACGCCCCGCCATCAACTCGTCGATCACCGAGTCCAGCCGGCGAACCTCGACGCTCTCCTTTCGAGAGATGACGTTGTGCTCGCGAAACATCTCGACCATGGCGGGGTGCGGCTCGAGAAAAGAGCTCAGCAGATCCACCTTCATGACGTTGATCTCCATCCGCGTATCTCGGCTGCCCAAGGCAACGCCGCAGACGATCCATCGTGGGTCGGACTTTGCCTGTCGGCGCAGCCACTCGACATTTTGCGCCAGCGGTTCGAACGAAAGGATCAGGCCGCGATAGCCGACGCGCTCGCGGAGAAACTGGCGGTACTGACCGCGATTGGCCCCCACGTCGAGCACGCACTGAATGTCGAGGCGCTGGAAGAGGTCGACGAGGTGCTCCGCGAACGCCCGACGTTCGAGATCGCTACGAGGAACGATCTCGTAGCCGAGCTTGCGGAGAGCCCGCCTGAGCCCCCGTTTGACACCAATGATCAGCTGACACCAATGATCATCACGCCTTGGTCGAACCGGTATTGCGTGCGATCGCGTTCGCGAAACACGAAGCGGCCTTTTCTAGCACGATGACGCGGCGACGTCATTTGCTTCGTCGTGAACGGTCGGGCCGGGCGACTGACGCCGACCGCTCAGCGAAGGGGCACGAGCACGATGCGCCGGCATTCAATGGCGGCGTCGTTGTCGAGGGTGGCGGGCGGAAAGACGATCGGCCGGCCGCCGTCCCAGTAAGGCGCGGCGAGCTCGATCGCACCGTCGGCGTCGAGCAGGTAGTCGATCCTGCGGCGGCGAGCGTAGTCGCCAAGGGACCGACTCAGGATGGCACTGTAGGCGGCGTTGTTGACCAGCCCGTCGAGGTTCACGACCTCGCCGCGCGCATAGAAGTATCCGAATAGTCCGGCGTTCCAGGACCCGAGCCGCGTCTCCTCGGGCAGCCGGCGGTTGAGAGCACCGATCATCCGGAACGCGTCGATCTCACCGCACCGGTCTCGGGCGCCCGCCCGCAAGGAGGACGCAACGAGCCCGACGAGGACGATCGACGACGCCGCGCACGTCCAGCGGCGCCACGCCGGCCGCGCCTCCGCGAGCCGGCCGACAACATGGCTCGCCACGATCGCGAGGACGATGTTCCCGGCCGGGAGAACGCTGGTGTAGTACCAGGCGCGCAGCTCGACCGCCCGCAGCGTCTGCACGAGGATGAACACGATGCCGGCGGCGACCGGCGCCAGCCAGGGGCCGAGGAAGGCGCGCAGCCGGCGCCGGTCTCCGGGCGGGTCACTCCGCCAGCAACCGGCGGCAGCGATCCCGAGCGCCAGCACGAGAGCCGCATTCGCCGCGCTCGCCCCGAGGAAGGAGCTCCTGTTGACCCGATAGATCGGAAAGTAGGCCGCCAGCGTGGCGAAGTTATGCGTGAGCTTCGCCGCCAGGGCGGCGCCGGTCCAACCGTGCGGGTGCGCGAGCGCGCGCGTGACGTGAGCGGCCGCCAACCCGCTCACCTGGATGAGCGACCCGAAACGAGAGTACGACCAGGCCAGCCAAGGCAGGGCGATGGCGGCCGCGATGATCACGGGCGCGCAGGCGTCGACGACACGGGCGCGCCGACCGCGCGCGCGCCAAAGCAGCGCGGCGTGGCAGAACGCAAGCAGGATGACGTTGTCGGTCCGAGCGAGCAGCAGGAGGCCCGAAGGGACGCCGAGGCGGAGAGCGGGGGCCCATCCCGACGAGGGCTCACTGAAAGCCGCCCAATACGCGCTCAGAAACGCGAACGTGAGCGCGAGGTTGAGTCCCGTCTCGAGACCATTGAGCGGACCCGCGCTGGTGAGCACGATCGGCGAGAGTGCGTACAGAAAGACGAGCACCGCCCTCACCGAGGCACGGACACCGGCGACGCGAAGCAGGCGATGAAAGAGAAGGAGAGCAACACCGTCGATGCCAGCGGCGAGGGTCAACACGAGGTGTATGGCGAGCACCGGGTCACGCACGAGGCGGAAGACTGGCGCGATGACGAAGAGCCAGAGCGGATGGAATCCGTTCGTCGGCTCGACCCCGTCGAACGTGAGTCCCCGCCCGCGGGCGAATTCGCGCGCGATCGTGAAGTAGTAGAACGGATCGTCTCCCAGCACCCGGCCGAGGAGCCACTCCAGGGGCGCCCAGGCGACTGCGGCGCGGAAGGCGACCGCCGCGGCAAGCGCGAGAACGAGGGCGATCCGACGGTCGATCGTCAACGCCGCCGGGTGCGCCCTCGGCAGGTCCACGATCCCGGCGCTGGTGTTTTCGGTCATCGGTTCGCCTCCAGTGAGATTCACGACACCTCTCGACGTTGATAGCCATGTGAGTGGGAGACGCGGGCCGATTTCATGACCCCGAAGGTGGGTGTTCTCTTTTCATGGGCGGCGCGCCGGTACGTGTTGCTCTCGCCCATGGATCGGATCTGCGCGAGCTGCAACAGCTCGTCTACGCGGGCGGCGAATCGACCAGCCGCGCGGTCTCGCACACCGCCGCCACCGGCGCGAAGAACGTGAGCCGCACCGAGGAGCTGATCCTGCTCGAAGGCAAGGGCGCGACGCGCTCGGCGCGCGGTGGCTTCGCGCAGAACAGCTCATCGATGAAGAAGTCCGATCGATGGTACAAGAAAGAGCCTGGCTATCCCGATCTCACGTTGCGCAAGGCGGATGGCGCCGGGCCCGGACAGGTGACCTTTCCAAACATCGCGACCTACTCCGGGCAGATCGTCAACCGCGAGCTGGATCCGGGCGAGAGGATCTTCCGCGTCTTTGGTCCGGGGGGGACGACCCATGGATTCCCGGTGACCCCGTCCAGCGTGGCGGGTTCGACCAAGCACCCCGGGCCGGCCTTCTGGGGGCTCGGCGAAGCGCCGACCAACGCCAGGAGCTGGCGGCAGGGGTCCGCCGTGCTCGACGAATGGAACCACGACGGATTCATCGTCATCGGCGAGATCTTGCCTGGTCACTCCGTGCCCGCTTGCACGGGTGTGATCGCGGAGCAGGTCGGTACGGACATCGGCGTCCAGTACCTGAAGGGCGGCGACAAGCAGGCGATGCTGGACCTGGCCGGCGACGTCAGGGGCCAGCTGACGGACATGGCGGCCACGGTCGTGGATACAAAGGTCCCGATGAAGAAGGAGATCGGCGGCATCGCCTGGGAGATCCGGCCCACCGGCTGGAAGGACGCCAACGAGATCCACGGCTATCTCCACATGCCCGGACCCGGCACCGTGCAGACCGTACGCATGGGCGCGAGCGAGCTCGCCAGCAAGCGCAATCAAAGCCGGAGCCACTGATGGCCATCGTCAAATATCGAATTCCGAATGCGTCGGAGCGCGAGGTGTTGTTTGCCTGGCTCAGGCAGGCCAGCTCGTGGACGGCTTGGAATTTTCTGTTCCAGAAGCACCAGGTTTTTTCCGCGGCGGTCGAGCGCGCGTTCAACGAAGACAAGCTCCACCCGCGCCCCGACGGCAAGGAGCTGATCCCCGCGCAGTGGATGAGCCGCGTCTTTGCTCATGAGGCGTCTTTCGAGGCGGCCCTCGACCGCCTGCGTGACGGCGACCGCCGCTGTTTCCTCTTCCTGGGCGCAACGGGCCACTTCAGCGACGGAACCGCGTCGCCCGGCTGGTGGACCGAGATGGACGGCCGCGAGCGGTACGCCGGCGGAGCCGAATTCCCGCCCAACGAATCTCCCTTGTGGCCCGAGATCGAGACCGCCATCGGAGACTTCATGGACGTCTACTCGAACATCGCCGCGGTCTTGCAGACGCAGCACACCGACGTCCCGGCGCCGGTCGGCGACCTGGACGAGATCTCGGCCGCGGCATGGGCCAAGCTGGCAAGTCGCGTCCCGAGTGACCCGGCGCTGCGGCGCGTGCCCACGCCACCCGACCCCCAGGTCTATGTGAAGACCAAGCAAACCATCACCGAGTTTGGCATCTGGGAGCCGGTCGATTCCAAAGGTGGAAAGGTCGACGGACCGATGAACTACCTGCATGGCGGCCAGCCGGCCCCGACCATCGCCTTCGCCAATGACGGCCCGCGCGAGGAGGGCCGGCCCACGCTCTGGCACCTCCTCTGGGTCGACAACCGCTACGGGACGAAGCCGGTCCCTGCCGAGGAGAAGACGTACCAGTTTGGAACGAAGTAACTGGCAGTGTCGACTGGTTGCCCTCACCGGGCGCTCGCCGTGCTCTACCTCGCCGCCTCGTCGAGCAGCGCCGCCACGCCCGCGATGTTGACGGTCAGCTCGGGCGAAAGGCCGTGGCGCAAACCGATGTAGTTCGGCGTGTTGAATGACAGCCAGGTCGCGCCGTCCGCGGCTTGCCAGGCGAGGGCCCTGAGCGGCAGGTCGAGGCCGGCGTGGGGCGACGCTTCCAGCAGCGCGGTTCCCGCCTTCGGGTTGCCGAACAGCAGTGTCTGCATGGGGCGCATCGACAGGCCCGCGGCGGCCGCGTCGGCGGCGAAGTCGATGCGCGCGAAGATCTTCAGGCCGCGCGCCCGCGCGAGCGATTCCAGGCGATCGATCGTCTCGGCGACGGAGCGGGCGCTCCGCAGGTCCACGATCCCGGCTGTGGCGCTTTCGAGCATGGCCAAGTCTTGCGCGAGGATCGCCCGCGGGCCAGTCCGATCCGCCTCGGTCAGTGGCGGTGGCCGATCCCTCCGCACGACGATTGCAAGATCGAGCTCGCGCCGTGGCCGGGCGTCGCGCCCAGGCCGCGCGCGCCCGGGCCGGCAAGCGCCTCGGCACCCGAGCGCGCGCGGGGCTTCCCCGTGTGGACGCGCACAGCGATCGTGGACCACAGGCGGTCGGCCTGCGTGCTCTCACCGCAGCGCGGGCAATCGACCGGCTCGCCGCGCTCGATCGCGCGGCGAACGGTCTCGAAAGGATGCCCGCAGGCGAGACAGCGATACTCGTAGAGCGGCATCAGG
Organism: uncultured Pseudomonadota bacterium; assembly: GCA_963774325.1. Classification (GTDB taxonomy): domain Bacteria; phylum Myxococcota_A; class Polyangia; order Fen-1088; family Fen-1088; genus DASRQZ01. The sequence goes on along the minus strand of CAVZEF010000003.1, from coordinate 691,371 downwards.
TGCGCCCCCAGTACGGCTTGTCGTGAAGCATCCCCTTGGGCGTGATGTCCTGATCGAAGATCGCCGTCGGGACCGAGACGGTGCATGCGCAGTTGGGGATGTCGACGATGCCGCCGATGCGCCCCTCGACCGGCGCCGTGGTCAGCAGCATGTACGCCTGGTTCTTCGTGTAGCCGAAGTGGGTCAGGTAATCGATCGCCTTCAGGCATGCCTGCCGGTAAGCGACGGTCGCGTCCATGTAGTAGTTCACGCCCTTCTCGACGCAGATGCCTTCGAAGGTCAGGTACTGCTCGTAGCGCGGGCGCACCGGGCTGGGCATGAAGATCGGCGCCGTCAAACCGTACTTCTGCATGCCGCCCTTGATCAGGTCGAACCCGATGCGCGTGGCGCCGTCCATCTCGATGGCGCCGCAGAACGCGATCTCGCCGTCGCCCTGCGAGAAGTGCAGATCGCCCATCGAGTAGCCCGCTCCCTTGACGTAGACCGGGAAGAAGATCCGCGTTCCGGTCGAGAGATCCTTGATGTCGGTGTTGCCGCCGTGCTCGCGCGGCGGCACCGTGCGGCAGGCCTCCTTGGCCATGCGATCGAAGGCGGGGCCTTTCAACCCGCGCAACACCGCGGTGCTGGGATCCGGCGGCTTGGCCAGGCCTTTCTCGGCCAGCGGCGCCTCGCGGCGGTTCCATTCGGCGAGTAGCTCGCGCGACGGCAGGCAGCCCATCAGGCCGGGGTGGGTCAAGCCCGCGAACCGCACACCCGGCACGTGGCGTGACGTGGTGTAGAGACCCTTGAGATCCCAGATCGCCTTGTCGGCGTCGGGGAAGTATTCGGCCAGAAAGCCGCCGCCGTTGTCCTTCGCGAAGATGCCGGAGAAGCCGACCGGCGTCACCGGCGTGATGTCGAGCAGGTCGACGACCAGCAAGTCGCCCGGCTCGGCGCCGGCGATATCGAACGGCCCGGTCAGCGGATGCGCGCGCGTGAGGTCGATGTCGCGCACGTCGGAAGGGTCGTCGTCGTCGTGAATCTGCGCGTCGAGGAAGTCGAGCGTCTCGATGATGATCTCTTCGCCCGGTTGCACCGTCGCCAGGAATGACAGGTCGGTGTGCCAGCGGTTGTGCCCCAGCTCGGCTTGCTCGATCAGCGGCTTGCCGGCTTTGATCTTGAAGTGTTGCATGGTCGTCTCCTTGGCTTGGTTTCCTCTGGTCGGCTCAAATCGACAGATGCCGCGCCAGCGTCTCGGGGACGACCTCTGCGCGCGGACACTCGTAGACCACTTCGCCGCGATCGAGCACCAGCACGGCGGCCGCGATCTCGAGCGCGAACGCCATCACCTGCTCCGACACGACGATGGCGATGTCGCTCTCTTCGTTGATCTGCTTCAACGCGCGGGCGATCTCCTTGATGATCGACGGCTGGATGCCTTCGGTCGGCTCGTCGAGCAGCAGCACGCGCGGCTCGCTGGCCAGCGCGCGCGCGATGGCCAGCTGCTGTTGCTGGCCGCCCGACAGATTGCCGCCGCGCCGCTTGCGCATGTCCCAGAGCACGGGAAAGAGCTCGAAGATCCGCTTCGGGATCTTGCGCGCGCGACCGCGGCCGAGGCCGGTCTCGATGTTCTCGAGCACGGTGAGCGTCGAGAAGATCATCCGCCCCTGCGGAACGTAGGCCACGCCCTCGCTGACGCGCTCGAAGCTCTCCATCTTCGAGATCTCGACCCCGCCCACCTTGATGCTGCCGGCGCGCGCGGGCAAAAGGCCGATCAGCGCGCGGAACAACGTGCTCTTGCCCGTGCCGTTGCGCCCCATGACCGTGAGGATCTTCTTCGGCTCGGCGCGCAGACTGACGCCGTGAATGACCTCGCTCTGGCCGTAGCTGACTCTGAGATCGGTCACTTCCAACATGTGCGTGCTCCTTGCACGGCCAACGCCGCGGCCCTCAGTGACCGAGGTAGACCTCGATCACCTTGGGATCGTTTTGAACGAACTCCATGCTCCCCTCGGCGAGCCACTTGCCCTGGTGCAGCACGGTCACCCGGTCCGCGATGTTCTTCACGAACTCCATGTCGTGCTCGATGACGATCAGCGCGCGGCTGGCGCTGAGCCGCGTGAGGAGCTCGGCGGTGCTGTTGCGCTCGGACGGCGTCATACCGGCCACCGGCTCGTCGAGCATCAAGAGCTCCGGGTCCTGAATCAGCAGCATCCCGATCTCCAGCCATTGCTTCTGCCCGTGGCTCAACCCCTCGGCCGACCGGTTCAGGTGGTCGGACAGGAAGGTGGTCGCGGCCGCCTCCTCGACCTTGGCGATGACATCGGGCGTGCGCCGAAACCTCAGCGAGCCGAAGACGCTGCGCCCGCGCGGGAACGACATCTCCAGATTTTCGAACACCGTGAGTGACTCGTAGATCGACGGCGTCTGGAACTTGCGGCCGATGCCGGCGCGGACGATCTCGTGCTCGCGCAGGCCCAGGATCTCGCGGCCCTTGAACAGGATGCTGCCCGACGTCGCGCGCGTCCGACCCGAGATCAGATCCAGCAGTGTGGTCTTGCCCGCGCCGTTGGGACCGATCACGGCGCGCAGCTCGTTGGGCTCGACCGCCAGCGACAGATCGTCGACGACCTTGAACCCGTCGAAGGACACGGTCAGCCCCTCGGCCGCCAGCAGGTAGTCTTGCATCGGACGCCGCACGGCGTACGGCGGCTCGATCGGCGCCGCCGCAGCCGACGGCGCGTACGCGTCGATGATGGTGGTCATGGCTCGTGCCTCTCCGTGGGAACCGCCGGCACCGTCGTGATCGCGCCCGCGGGCGGCATGGTGGGCCGCGTCGGCGAAAGCAGTCGGCCCGCGCGGTCGCGCGCCGCCGCCAGCCAGGCGCGCCCGTGCGATTCGTAGAGACCAGCGAGGCCCCTCGGGAAGACCTTGACCACGCCGATGAACAGCGCGCCCATCAGGACCAGCCAGAGCTGCGGGAACTTCTCGGAGAAGTACGTCTTGCTCCAGTTCACCAGCAGCGAGCCGTAGACCGCGCCCACCAGCGAGTCGCGCCCTCCGACGGCGGCGAACACAACCATCTCGATCGACGGCACGATGCCGACGAACGACGGCGACATGAACCCGACCTGCAGCGTGAACATCGCGCCGCCGACCGCCGCCAGGCCGGCGGCCATGACGAACACGAACACCTTGACGCTCGCGACGTCGTAGCCCGAGAAGCGGACGCGCTCCTCCTTGTCGCGCATCGCCAGCAACAGCCGTCCGAGCTTGGTGCTCAGGATCCATCGGCAGAGCCCGATGGCGGCGAACAGCAAGCATCGCGTTGACGAAGTAGAGGATGTGCTGCGCGTGGTCCGTGCGGATGTCCCAGCCGTGCAGCGTCTTGAGATCGGTGATGCCGTTGACGCCGCCGGTCCACCCCTGGCTGCCCGATGATCAGGATGCTGAGGATCGCCGCGACCGCCTGCGTGATGATGGCGAAGTAGACGCCGCCGACACGCCGCTTGAACATCGCGGCGCCGATGATCAACGCCAGCAAGCAGGGAACGGCGATGACCGCGAACAGAGTGAACGTCAGGCTGTGGAACGGCCGCCAGAACGCTGGCAACTGCGTCAGCTGGTTCCAGTCCATGAAGTCGGGGATCCCCGGCGTCGACTGGATCGCGGTGCTGACCGGGTCCGACGCCTCCAGCTTCAGGAACATCGCCATGCAATAGCCGCCGAGACCGAAGAACACCCCTTGCCCCAGGCTCAGGATGCCGCCCTGGCCCCAGCACAGCACCAGGCCGAGCGCGGCGAACGCGTACGTCAGGTACTTGCCGATCAGGTTGAGGCGAAAGCTGTCGAACGTCGCCGGAAAGACCAGGAAGATCAGCGCCGCCAGCACCGCCACGCCGAACGCGTGGCGCTTGCCGCCGAACAGCTTTTCGAGCGCCGCGCCGATCATCGCCGCACCTTCATCGACACCAGGCCCTGCGGCCGCAGCATCAGGATGATGATCACCGCCGAGAGCGTCAGCACCTTGGCGATCGATCCGGTCAGGAAGAACTCGGTCGTCGACTGGGCCTGCGCGATGGTGAACGCCGACGCGATGGTTCCGATCAGGCTCTGCGCGCCGCCGAAGACCACGACCAGGAAGGTGTCGACGATGTAGAGCGAGCCGCTGGTCGGGCCGGTCGACCCGATGGTCGTGAACGCGGCGCCGGCGATCCCCGCGAAACCGCAGCCGAGAGCGAAGGTCAGGCGGTCGACCCTCTGGGTGTTGATGCCGACGGCGCCCGCCATCTCGCGGTTCTGCATGGTCGCGCGCACGCCGAGGCCCCAGCGTGACCGGAAGAGCAGGAAGACAAGCAGCCCGGTCAAGACGATGGTGATCCCCATGACGAAGAGCCCGTTGATGGGGATGTCGATGTTCTCGGTGGGTTTGAGCGAACCCATCAACCAGTCCGGCAACGTGGCGCTGACTTCCTTCGCCCCGAAGATCGAGCGAAACGCCTGCTGCATGATGAGACTCAAGCCCCAGGTCGCGAGCAACGTGTCGAGCGGTCGTCTGTAGAGCTGTCGGATGAGCAACAGCTCGACGGCGTAACCGACGGCGGCGGCGATGACGAACGACGCGACCACCGCGAAGAGGAAGTAGTAGTTGTGAAACCAGGGCGCGTACTTCGCGCTCGCCGTCGACAGGACGTACGTCGTGTATGCGCCGATGGTCAGGAACTCGCCGTGCGCCATGTTGATGACGCCCATCTGACCGAAGATGATCGCCAGCCCCAGCGCCATCAGCAGGAGCACACAGAAGAGGCTCAGCCCGTTGAACCCCTGCATCACCAGGATCGATTTCAGCTCGGTCAGCGAATAGCCGCCCATTTATCTTCCCCCGTCTTGCACGTTCTCTCGGACGTTTCTCTTCGACGTTCGTTCCGGCGCGCGCGTCAGGTCACTGGTATCCCTTGGGGAAGGGGTTGGGCTCGATCAGGCTCGACTCGTACAGCACGTCGTATTGCCCGTCGGCGCGCACACGCCCGATGCGCAACTTGCTCCAGAGGTGGTGGTTCTTGTGGACCTTCACGTAGCCCTCGGGCGCGGTCTTGAGCTCGATGCCCGGCGACGCCGCCACCACCTTGTCGACGTCGAAGCTGCCCGCCTTCTCCACGGCGGCCTTCCAGAGCCACGGGCCGAGGTAGGCCGCCTGCGTGACGTCGCCGATGACGCTCTTGTCACCGTACTTGGTCTTGAAGTCGGCGACGAACTTCTTGTTGTTCGAGTTATCGAGGCTCTCGAAGTACTTCATTGCGGCGTAGAACCCGACCATGTTCTCGCCCCCGATGCCGAGCAGCTCGTCCTCGGTCACCGAGATCGTCAGCAGTGTCTGCTTGTCGGCGGTCACGCCCGCCGCCTTCAGCTGCTTGTAGAACGAGACGTTGCTGCCGCCGACGATGATCGCGTACACGACGTCGGGCTTCTTCAACTTGATCTTGTTGATCAGCGAGCCGAACTGCGTGTGACCGAGCGGGTAGTACTCCTCACCGACGACTGTACCGTGCAGCACATTCTCGATGTGCTTGCGCGCAATCTTGTTGGACGTGCGCGGCCAGATGTAGTCCGAGCCAATCAAATAGAATGTCTTGGCTTTCTTCTCCTTCACCAGCCAGTCGAGGCCGGCCAATATCTGTTGGGTCGCCTCCTGACCGGTGTAAATCACGTTCTTTGATTGCTCGAGTCCCTCATAGAAGGTTGGGTAATAGAGCATTCCATTTTCGTGCTCGAACACGGGCAATACCGCTTTGCGCGACGCCGACGTCCAGCACCCAAAGACGGCCGCGACCTTGTCGTTGGTCAGCAACTTCTTGGCCTTCTCCGCGAACGTGGGCCAGTCGCTGGCGCCGTCCTCCTGGATCACCTTGATCTTGCGCCCGAGCACGCCGCCCTTGGCGTTGATCTGATCGATCGCCAGGCGCTCGGCCTGGATCGATCCCGTCTCGCTGATGGCCATCGTTCCGGTCGCCGAATGGAGCTGTCCGACGGTGACCTCGGTGTCGCTCACCGCGAGCCCGGTGGTATCGACCTGGGGAGTCGGTGGGCTGGCCCACGTCACGGGCGTGAGCGCGAGAGCCGAGAGTGCGACGAGCGTGGGGATCCTGACGGAACCAGCTTTCATCTTCGTTTCCTCCGTGGTGGTTGACCGGACTCTAGCGATCGCTCACCGACGGGAGGGTTAAATGATGGTCAAGGCGCGGTAACAAAGGTCAGCACGAGATATTTCTGGGCGCCGCTCATTGCGGTGTCGAAGGGCGCGCACAAACAACGTTTCCGCCCGGTAAAACAACCTGTATTTCGCGGCGTTTTTCGCATCGGTACGCGTGCGATCGACGCGCGCACTCGATCTCGAATCTGGCCGCAAACGACCAGAACAAAGGACGTCCGGATCCGGGCATTCGCAAAAAACGATCGTGCGCGTCGACGGATCTCCGCTACAGAAGAGTCTGCGGATCGGCGCGATGAGAAAGACGACGCCCCTCGAAGTCAGCGAAGAGGATCGAGCGCTGCTGCTGTCGTGGCTGGGCAGCCCGCGGCTCGGCGCGCGGATCCGATTGCGCGCGCGCATCGTCGTCGCCAGCGCCGGCGGCCAGGGAGCGCGCGCCCTCGCCCGCGATCTGCGCGTCTCGCTGGAGACGATCTATCTCTGGCGCAGGCGATACACGGAGCTGGGTATCGACGGGCTGCGCTCGCTCACGTCACCGGGCCGGCGCAGCCAGCTCGATCGGCGGCGAGCCGATCTGATCCTGCGAGCCGGTCGCGTGCGCGGCGCCGGCGGACCTGCGCCGTCGGTTGCGGCCGTGGCCCGCGCGGGCGGCGTCAGCCGGGCCACGGTGCGCCGGCTCTGGGATCGGCATGGCCTGGTCGATGTGTCCGCTCCCCGTCGGGCGAAGGGCCCCCGCACCTCGGAGATCGTCCCGGGCAGCATCGTCGGGATCTATATCGATCCGCCGTCGCGCATTCTCGCGCGGATCGCGCCGGCCGGCCGGTTGCGAACGGCGCGCACCGCGCTCCCTGCGCGTACCGCGTACGCGCGGCGCAGGGCCCACCCGGCGGAGCGTGCCTCGGCGGCGAGCGCGCTCGTGACCGCGCTCGAGGCATTCGGCGGCGACAGCTGGACCGAGGGCGCGCCCTCCGAAGGCGGCCCTGCGCGGCTCGAGGAGATCCTGACCCGGTTCACCAAGGTCGGAGGCGGCGCTGCGCTGGAGGTCCTCACCGGTCCGCGGCCCGTCGATGCCGCGGCGGCCGCGGGAGCCCGGCAGGCTCCAGACGGGGCGATTCACCTGATTCGCGCGCGCACGCGTGGCGCCTGGCTCGCGCGTGCGACGGACTGGCTGCGCGCGGCCTCGAACGTTCAAGAGCCGGCGCTCGCCGGCGTCTTCGGCCACCTGATGGACTACTTCGCCGGCTGGCGCGAGGGGAGCGAGCCGTTCATCTGGACGCCGCACCAACCTCTCGGAGTCAAAACGGCGTAGCGACAGCGTCGTCGAACTCGGCGATGCCACCGTTGTTGGTCGCGAGGGCGATGCCGCCCGTCGTGACCAGGTTCGCGGTGTCGGCGAACTGGAAGACCGTCATGCCGTTGAGCGAGGCCGTGTACATGCTGCCGTGGACCTCGAGCTTCACGGTGTTCCAGTCGGTGACCGACGCCGGGATCAGCACCGGCAGATCCTTGGATTTGACCTTGGGCAGGCTCGACGCGCTGCCGAGGTCGGAGCGCATGCGCAGCTCCATGGTCCAGCTCACCACGCCGCTGCTCGTCGCCAGGCTCTCGAGGTAGACGCAGTACTTGTTGTCCTTGTTCTTCCAGCGCACGCATACGCCGGCGCGGGCGTCGGGCGTCATCAGCTTGACCTTGGCTTCGATCGCCGCGTCCAGCCAGCGGTAGTCGCCCGACACCAGCTCGGTCTCGTCGGCGGCCAGGCTCTGGCTGGCGACCTTGGTGCCGTCGGTGGCGATCGCCCACTGCGCCAGGTCGCCGTCGCTGCGCACGGTCGACAACCACTTGGCGGGCGGCGCGGTGAAGCTGCCGTCCTCGAAGTCGTCGGTGAACGCGGTCAGGATCGACGGCTGGCCGGTGCCGGTCGTGCCCGCGACGCCGGTGCCGGGCGCGCCACCGCTGCCGGTCGCGCCGCCGCTGCTCGTCGCGCCGCCGCTGCCCGTCGCGCCACCGCTGCCGGTCGCGCCGCCGCTGCCGGTCGCGCCGCCCGCCCCGCTCCCGCCGGCGCCGCTGGCCATGCCGCCCACGCCGGAGCCCGCGCCACCACCGGTCCCCCCCATCTCGTGCGTCATCCCCTGCACGCAGCCCGCGGCGGCGATCGCGCAGGCCGCCGCCAGCGACGGACCGACCGAACGAAGCAACCAACCGCGGCACATCATTGCGACCCTCCCAAGGCAGTTACGGAATGATTGGCGGCTTGCAACCAAACACGATCCCGACCGCTTCCGGCGACGACTGGATCTGATCGCACCAGTTGCCGACCACGGTGATCGTCGACGTGTCGCCGGCCGCGAATTGCCAGCCGTCGACGCCGGCGACGTCGTAAGGGATCTCGGTCGCGCCCAGCGTGACGTTGACGAACTGCATGTCGGGGGGACGCTGGCCCAGGCTGAACACGCAGCTCGCGATCTGGCCGGTGATGGCCTTCAACGTCATGGCCAGCTCGTCGGGCGAATCGGCGGGGAAGTACTTGGTGTCGAGCGGATTGGTCACCGGCCGCGCCTGACCGCCGGCGATCGCCAGCGCGTCGAGGTTCGTGCTCGAGTCGTGGCCGGTGCCGACGCCGATCACGAACGTGTGGATGCCGGCGGTGAGAGCCGCGGCCACCTGCTGGAGCGCATACGTGATGCCGTCGCCGGGACAGGTCGGATCGCCGTCGGTGGCGAGCAGGATGTACTTGGGATCGGGCGAGGTCAGGCTCTGCAGGTAGGTCGACGCGGCGAGCACGCCGTCGCCGGTGGGTGTGCCGTCGCCGTCGGGCGTGGTCTGCGCGATCTTGGCCGTCATCATCGCGGCGTTCATCGGCGCGACCGGCACGTCGATTCCGGTCGCGACGGCGCAGCCGCTGTCGCCGGGGAAGGTCTTCATGCCCCACTGGATCCCGTTCTGAGTTCCGCTGATGGCCGGACTGACCGCCGACGTCACCACCGTCCACTTCGTTCCGGCGTTGTTGGGCAGGCTGTTCTTCATCGAGCCGGAGCGGTCGAGCACCAGCATCAGCACCGCGGTCTTCGGCGTCGGCTTGAAGTTGAACGCGCCGCAGGTCTCGCCCATGCCGGTGTCGACCACGACGCCGGTGCCCGCGTCGCGCGGCATGGATCGCGCGCCGCCCGCGCCGGTCTGCGCGCCACCGGAGCCTCCTGTGCCCTCGTCGGTGGGCAAGCTGGAGGCCACCTTGGCGCACGCCGGCGCAAACAGCAGGACGCACAGAATCATCGACTTCAGCGCGCGCATGAAGACCTCGTCGCCAATGGGAAGCGCCCCGGGGGCGTTTCCGGATTGGTGTCCGATGCCCCGGTCCGCGGCTCAGGTCGCTACGAACGAGCTTCAGGTGGTGGCGCCCCGAGCAGCTCCACGGTGCGCGTGGGAAACGCGAACGCGGTGCCGGCGGTCTCGACGATCTGCATGAACTGCAGCAAGACCTGCTGGCGGATGCGCTGGAACTCGTCCCAGTCGGTGGTCGTGAACCAGGCGTTGACGTCGATGTCCAGCGACGAAGCCGCCAGCTCCTTGAAGCACACCGTCACCGAGTCGGGCCAGATCTTGGGATGGGCGCGCAGCGCGCTCTCGACCTCGGCCAGCACGCGGCGCATCTGCTCCGCCGTCGTCCGGTAGACCAGGCTGATGGTGCACCCGAGCCGCAGCCGATCACGCACCGCGAACGACTCGGTCCGCATCTCGGCGAGCTTGCCGTTGGGAATGGCGACGATGGTTCGGTCCGGCGTGCGGATGCGCGTCGAGCGCAGGCCGATGCTCTCGACGGTCCCCATCACGGTGTCGATCTTGACGAAGTCGCCCTGGCGGAACGGCTCGTCGACGGCGATCGAGAAGGCGCCGAACACGTTCTCGACGGTCTTCTGCGCCGCCAGCGCGAACGCCAGGCCGCCGATGCCGAGGCCGGCGATGAGGCTGCCCACCGGATAGCCCGCCTGCGACAGGATCGTCACGGCGCCGATGATGACGATCGAGATCTTCAGCACCTTGCCGCCGAGCGCGACGAAGGAGCGCGACGCCAGCCGCTGGCTGGCCCACGCCGACGACGTGACCAGATGGTCGGCGACGTCGATCGAGCGCAGCAGGATCCAGAAGATCGTCGCGATGAACGATCCTTTGAGCACGCGGCGCGCGGTCTCCTCGGAGGCCGCCGACATCTCGGGCAGCGACAGCGCGACGTAGCCGACGGTGAGCGCCCAGCCGACCGCGAGCGGGCCGCCCATGCGCGCGACGATCTCGTCGTCCCAGCGCGTGGTCGTGCGCGAAGCCAGGCGCGCGAGCAGGCGGCGCGAGACCCAGCTCAGCACGGCGCCGGAGACCAGCGAGCCGGCGATCCAGATCAGCACGGCGAACGACCGCCAGCTGAACAGAGCTTGCACGCGTGCGACGAGGTCGGAATGCACGCGAGAACGTTAGCAGATCACGCACGAACTACGGAACGTGCGCCAGCTTGTCGGGGTTCAGCACCGAACGCACGGCGGCGATCGCGCCGTCGACGACGTCGAGCGACACGACCCACACCGTGCGCCCGTCGCGATCGTGGAAGACGGCGCCGGGCTGACCGTTGACCCACGCCGGCGCGAACGACAGCGCCATCGACATCGCTTGCTTGGTGAACGCGATGAGCGCGCTCGCGGCGCGCTCGCGCCCGACGATCGGACGCGGCGACGCGTGGACCTTGCCGCCGCCGTCGCCATAGACCGCGGCGTCGGCGGCCAGCAGGCCCAGCAGCGCCTGCTGATCTCCGTCGCGGCACGCGGCGAAGAAGCGCTGCGCCAGCTCCTCGCGCTTCTGCGGCGAGCTCTCGAAGCGCGGCCGGCGCTCGCTCACGTGGGTGCGCGCGCGCACCAGGATCTGGCGGCAGTTGGACTCGCTGCGCCCCACGGTGCGCGCGATCTCGTCGAACTCGTAGCCGAAGACCTCGCGCAGCAGGAACACCGCGCGCTCCACCGGCGACAGCTGCTCCAGCAACACCAGGAACGCCATCGACAGCGAGTCGGCGGTCTCGGCGAGATCGGCGGGCGTCTGCTCGACGATCGGCTCGGGCAGCCACTGGCCGGGATAGGTTTCGCGGCGCACGCGCGCCGAACGCAAATGGTCAATCGCCAGCCGCGTCGTGATGGAGGCCAGGTAGGAGCGTGGTGACTCGGCCACGGCTTCCGCGCCCGCTTGCTGGTAGCGGACGAACGTCTCTTGCACCAGATCCTCGGCCTCGGCCACCGACCCGAGCATGCGGTAGGCGATCGAGAACAACAGCGGACGCAGGTCTTCGTGTGGGTCCATGACGAAGCAGACGGAATGCTACCCCGTCTCGTGACATGTCACAGGCGATGCCCAACTTTCGTCTTTGGGGCGAACGACCTCGACCGAAGGCGAAAGGAGCTCATCATGCGGATCTTCATCACCGGGGCGACCGGCGCGATTGGACAGCGGTTGGTCCCCCAGCTCAAGGAACGCGGACACCAGATCGTGGCCAGCGTGCGCTCGGCGGCCAAGTCCGACCGGCTGCGCGCGCTTGGGGTCGAATCGGTCATCCTGGACCTGCTAGACCCGGAGGCGGTGCGGCTGGCGGTCTCTGCCGCGCGGCCCGACGCCATCATTCACGAAGCGACGGCGCTGGCCGGGATGACCGACTTCAAGCACTTCGACCGGAGCTTCGCGCGCACCAACGCGCTGCGCACGCGGGCGACGGATCACCTGGCCGCCGCCGCGCGCGCCGTGGGCGTGCGCCGGCTGGTAGGGCAGAGCTACACCGGCTGGCCGTACGCGCGCGGCGGCGTGCCGATCAAGACCGAGGAAGACCCGCTCGATCCCTACCCCGTGCCCTCGATGAGCGAGTCGCTGGCGGCGATCAAGCACCTCGAGCGCGTGGTCATCGACGCGGGCGGGATCGCGCTGCGCTACGGCTCGTTCTACGGCGCGCCCGACGATCCCATGCTGGCGGTGGTGCGCAAGCGGCTGTTCCCGATCGTCGGCGACGGCGGAGGCATCTGGTCGTGGGTCCACCTCGAGGACGCGGCGGCCGCGACCGTGCTCGCGGTCGAGCGCGGCGCCAGCGGCGTCTACAACGTCGCCGACGACGACCCGGCGCCGGCGCGTGACTGGCTGCCGGCCATCGCGCGCGCGATCGGCGCGCCGCCGCCCCGTCACGTTCCGCGTTTCCTGGCGCGCCTCCTCGCGGGCGAGGCGCTGGTCGCGATGATGACCGAGATGCCGGGCACGTCGAGCGCGAAGGCCAAGCGCGAGCTCGGCTGGACCCTGCGCTTTCCGTCCTGGCGGCGCGGTTTCGTCGAGACGTACGGCGGCCTGGCGGCGAGCCACGCCGGCGGCGAGCGCGTTGACAGCCCGGGCGCGGCGACGCAGCATGCGGGCGCATGATCGAGAGCGGCGCCGGGAGCGCGCGGGCACGGGTGCTGGTGGCGGCGGCGGGGCTCGCGCTGGCGGCCGCCTTCGGTGAAGGCGTCGCCGGTGCCGGTCCCGCGGCGAACGCCCCGCGCGGCGCAGCGGCGACGGCCCCAGCAGCGACGACGATCGGCGTGCTCTACTTCGACTACGCCGGCAAGAACGCCGAGCTGGCGCCGCTCAGCAAGGGGCTCGCGCAGATGCTGATCTCCGACCTGACCGCGGTCGGCACGGTCCGCGTCGTCGAGCGCGAGCGGCTGCAGGCGGTGCTCGACGAGCAGAAGCTGGGGGAGAGCTGGAAAAAAGCCGGCAAGCTCGACAGCCGCACCGCCGCACGCATCGGCAAGCTGCTGGGCGCGCGCTACCTGGTGCTCGGGACGTACTTCGATGCCATGGGAGCGTTCCGCGCCGACGCGCGCCTGGTCGACGTCGAGACCGGACAGATCGTGAAGGCGGTCGGCGCCAGCGGCAAGGCCGAGGACTTCATCGCGCTCGAGCAGACGCTGGCCGACGGGCTGCGCGAGGCGGCGGCGCAATTGCCGCCTCCGCTCGACGCCAGCGAGCACGGCGCCGGCGAGCACGGCCTTGCCAGGCCGCCGGTGCGCCGGCCGCCGAAACCGCCCCGCGGGCTCAAGGCGTCGACGGCAGTGACGTACGGAAAGGCGCTGGCGGCGGCCGACGTCGGCGATCGCAAGCAAGCGAGCACGCTGTTCAAGTCGGTGCTCGCCGAGCAGCCCGACTTCGAGCTCGCGCAGCGCGACCTCGACAAGCTGATTCAGTAGTCGCGCCCCGGCTGCCGCTCACTCGCGACATTGCGTCGCGGCTTGCGCGTGCCCGAGAGCCTTGGCGCGGCAGAAGGCCTCGTTCGATCCCTTGGCGTCGTGTGCGGCCAGCGCGCGGCCGAGCTGGAACCAGCCCTCGGCACCGCCCGGGGAGTACACGACCTGCTGCTCGAGATCGGCAGCCGCGGCGGCGGCGTCGCCGGCGCGACGATGAGCCTCGGCGCGCCCCAGGAACACGTTGGGGTAGGTCGGTTGCGCGCGCGCGATCTCGTCGAACGCCGCCAGCGCCGCGGGCGCGTCCCCTCGGCGAAGCGCCAGCAGCCCCAGGTTGAAGCGCGGCGCGAGATAGCGCGGAGACGGCCGCTGGGGCTCGAGATCGATCGCCTTCCGGTACTCCTGCTCGGCGCCATCCAGCTTCTGCGCCTTCTGCAAGGCGTTGCCGAGCAGGTTGTGCGCCACCGCCGATCGCGCGCACAGCGAGACGGCGTGTCCCGCCGCCTGCGCCGCCGCGCCGGGATCGGCCGCCAGCGTGGCGCGCGCCTCGATCATCCAGCGCTCGGCGCGGCTGTCGTCGAGGCCGCGCAGCGCCGCCAGCCCGCGCGTGCGATCGGCGTCAGAGGCGCGCGGGCCCAGGATCGCGGCCGCGGAGGCGAGCGCGCGCGCCTGCAGCGCCGAGAGCGCACCGCATTTCGGCGGCCAGGGCGGCTCGCCATCGGCCTGCAGAAAAGGCGCGATTTGTGCCATCGACAACGGGTCGGGGATCTCGAAGCGCGTCGCGCGCCGCCACAAGAAACCGGCGACGGCGACCGCCATCATGACGACGCCCGTGGCCAGGCGCGGCCACGCTGAGCGCACGCGCGCCACGGCCGGCCTCGACGGTGCCGTGTGCGCGAGCTCGGGCGGCGCCGCGTCTCCCGTCGAGGGCGAGGCTGGCGACGGCAGCACCTGCGTTCCGCCGGTGGGCAACGCCACCGTCGACGACGGCCGCGCCGCGCCCGAAGTCATTCGGGACATCGTCGCGATGTCGTCGGCGCGCGGCACCGCGCGCGTGCCCGTGACGGGGCCGGCAGCGAACGGCGTCAGCAAATCGATCGTCTCGTCGGCGCTGGCCGGCCGCATCGCTGGATCCTTCGACAGCAGGCGAAAGATCGCCGCCTCGAGCGCGGGCGGCCGCGACACGCGCGCCGGCAGCGGCGGCGGCGCGACCGACACGTGGGCGAACAGCAACGCCGTGATCGATTCGCCGACGAAGGGCGGCGCCCCGCTCAGCATCTCGTAGAGCACCACGCCCAGCGAATAGAGATCGCTGCGCGCGTCGAGCGGCACGGTCGACGCCTGCTCGGGTGACATGTACGCGGGCGTGCCGATGATCGCGCCCGCCGACGTGCGAAAACCGGCCGACTGGTCCAGCGAGCGCGCGATGCCGAAGTCGAGCACCTTGACGAAGTCTCGCTCGCCGTAGCCGTCGACGAGCATGATGTTGTCGGGCTTGAGGTCGCGATGCACGACGCCGACCCGATGCGCGGCGCCCAGCGCCTTCGCGACCTGCACGCCGATCGATGCGACGCGCTCGGCCGGCAGCGCGCCGCCGCGATCCAGCTCCTGGCGCAGCGAGCGCCCCGCCAGGTACTCCATCGCCAGGAACGGCTGGCCGTCGATCTGCCCGAAGTCGTAGACACGCACGGTGTGCGGGTGCTCGATCGCCGCGGTCACGCGCATCTCCCTCTCGAAACGCCCGACGGCGGTGGCGTCGGACGCCATCTCGCGGTGGATCAGCTTCAGCACCGCCATCCGCTCCAGCGGGTGCTGCCGCACGCGGTACACCGTCCCCATGCCGCCCGTGCCGAGGCGCGCGAGCACTTCGTAACGTCCGTCGGCCACCGTTCGCCCGATCAGGGGATCCGGCTGGTCGCTCTCGTCCATTGTCCGATCCCCTATCACGCTTCCGGCGCCGCCGCCGCGGATCTCATTCAACCTGAAACGCCCCATGCGCTATAAGACGGATCTCATGTCGGGAGAACAAAAAGCCATCCCCGCGCGCGAGGCATTCGTCCGCCTGCGCGAGGGAAATAGTCGATACACCCAGAACGTCCGCAGCCTCGATTCGATGATCAGCCACAGCCGGCGCAGCGAGGCAGAGACCAGGTCGCAGCGACCGTGCGCGATCGTGCTCGGCTGCTCGGATTCGCGGGCGCCCGCCGAGATCGTCTTCGACCAGGGACTGGGCGATCTCTTCGTCATCCGCGTCGCCGGCAACATCGTCGCGCCCTCGCAGATCGGCAGCGTCGAGTTCGCGGCCGAGCGGTTCGGCACGCGGCTGGTGGTCGTCATGGGCCACACCGGGTGCGGCGCGATCGACGCAGCCATCGAGGCGATGACCGGCGAGCACAGCGAGCACGGCGCGTCGCGAAATCTCATGTCGATCGTCAACCGCGTCAGGCCCGGCATCCAGTCATTGATCGCGACCGACCTGGCGCGCGATCCCGTGCGCCTGCGCCGTGAGGCGATGCGCGCCAACGTGCGCGCCTCGGTGAACCACCTGCGCCATGGGTCGGAGGTCATCGAGCGCCTCGCCGAGGAGGACGGCCTGGCCGTCGTCGGGGCGGAGCTGGATCTGGCGACCGGGGAAGTCACGTTCTTCGACGACGTCATCGAGCGTTGAAACCCGCTCCGACTAGCCGCAATGCGTTCACTTAAGGTTGGCGGACGTCGGTCGGTTAGCCAGTTCGCTTCGGTGGGGCGAGGGCTCGGGCGAAGGTTCGCCAGTCACTCCGCTCTCGGTCGGGGCGGGTGTTGTCTCCGCGGGGTCTCTGAGGGCGCTCCTGCCTGTCCGCAGGCAGGTTGCCAGCCCGAAGCGAAGCGCCCCCGTGCCGCCGCTGGTTTTCCTCGCAAGGTCGAGTCAGCGCCCCGCATAGGCAGATTCAGTCTTCGAGAGTCAGCCTCGCGGCGGCGGCGTAAGGGCGCGTCCCCGCGGAGGCAATACCCGCCCCCGCCGAAAGCGAAGTGACTGGCGAACCTTCGCCCCGGCCCCCCTTGCCCCGACAGCGAGCTGACTACCGACCTGCGCCGACGATCGCTAAGTGAACCGCATTGCGACTAGCCGGGAGGTTCGGAGCCCTTCGAGGGTTCCGAGGTCGATCGAATCGCCAGCGTGCGCTCCTCCTCGTCCATGTCGTTCGACAGACAGGTCGCCATCGACGCCAGGGCGGCCGCCAGCGCCGCCAGCTCCGACTGGGCCATCGCCTGGCGGTGAAGCCGCGCCAACCCCTCGCGCTGGCGTTCGTGATCGCGCAGGAACCAGGCGGCGAGCTGGGCGCGCGACGGGCCGCCGTCCTCGAGGATCACCGCCAGCGCCCGCTCCTCGAATTGAAGGTGGACTTCCACCGTCCGGCGGATGCGACTGATGGCGTCCGGCAACCGGGCGGCCGCGCGCTTCTTCCCCCCCAATGCCCTCTCGGCCACGCCCCGCGCCTTGTCGAGCAGCACCCGGATCTTCTCGTGCTGGAGAACCAGGCATTGCTTGGCAGCGTCCGCGTCGAGATGGCGCCCCGACAGTGCTGGAATCAGGTCCATGTTGTCTGAGCAGTACCCCCTGCCCCTCCGGATCAGGCAGCCGCCGCGGAGTGTCGGCGAATACACCGGACTACCGGCCGAACCCAACACGCGCCGGCGCTCCCGGAATGCGTGGCCGGGGCCTTTGCAAGAACGTCGCCGACCGGTGACGGCCGCGAGACGGGTCCACACTCACCAAGATCCAGTCCGTCGTGTAGGCTAAGCCCTACCAAAGGGGGGGCCATGTCCTTCACGCGAAGTGGTTTGCTGGCCGGCGCGACGATCCTCTGCCTCGCCACGACGTTGGCCACGCAGCCCGCGCGCGCCGCCGACACGATCAAGGTCGGGCTGATCCTCGAATCGTCGGGCCCGTTCGCGTCGCAGGCGCGGCAGATCGCCAACGGCGCCAGGGCCTTCGTGAAAGCGCACGGCGACACCGTCGCGGGCAAGAAGATCGAGCTCATCTTCAAGGACGTCGGCGGTCCCGCGCCCGACGTCGCCAAGCGCCTGGCGCAGGAGCTGGTGACGCGCGACAAGGTGCAGTTTCTCGGCGGCTTCGTGCTCACGCCCAACGCGCTCGCGGTCGCGCCGGTGGCGACGCAAGCCAAGGTGCCGACGATCATCATGAACGCCGCGACGTCGATCATCACCACCAAGTCGCCGTACATCGCGCGCGTGTCGTTCACGCTGTCGCAGGTCGCCGCGCCGCTGGCGGAATGGGCGGCCAGGAACAAGATCAAGCACGTCTACACGCTGGTCAGCGACTACGGCCCCGGCAACGACGCCGAGGCTACCTTCAAGAAGGTCTTCACCGCGCATGGCGGCGAGATCGTCGGGTCGGTGAAGGTCCCGCTCAAGAACCCGGACTTCTCGCCGTTCATCCAGCGCATCAAGGATGCGAAGCCCGAGGCGGTGTTCGTGTTCGTCCCCGCCGGCGAGGCGTCGGTCGGCTTCATGAAGGCCTTCGCCGAGCGCGGCCTCGACAAGGCGGGCATCAAGCTGATCGGAACCGGTGATCTCACCGACGACGACGTGCTCACGGCGATGGGCGACCCGGCGCTCGGCGTGATCAGCACGCACCAGTATTCGGCGGCGCACGAGTCGCCGGAGAACGCCGCGTTCAAGAAGGCCTACGCCGACGTCGCCGGCGCCGGCGTGCGGCCCAACTTCATGGCCGTGGGCGGCTGGGACGGCATGCACCTCATCTACGACGTGGTGAAGAAGCTGGGCGGCAACGTCGACGGCGACAAGGCGATGGCGTTCATCACCAGCGGCGTGACCATCCAGAGCCCGCGCGGCCCGATCTCGATCGATCCGACCACGCGCGACGTCGTCCAGGACGTCTACGTGCGCAAGGTGCAGAGAGTCGGCGGCCAGCTCTACAACGTCGAGTTCGACAAGGTCGTCAGGGTCAAAGACCCGGGGAAGAGCTAGGCCAGAGCCAGGCCGGCGCGCCGCGCGTGCGAATCCTGATCGGCGTCCTCTTCGACGGTGTCGCCTACGGCAGCCTGCTGTTCCTGATCAGCCTCGGCCTGTCGGTGACGATGGGCCTGATGAGCTTCGTCAACCTCGCGCACGGCGCGTTCGCGATGATGGGCGGCTTCCTGTGCGTCTCGCTGATGCGGCGCTTCGGGATGTCGTTCGGGCTCACGCTGCCGCTGGTCTTCGTCGCGATCGGCGCCGCCGGCGCGCTGCTCGAGCTCGCGCTCTACCGCCGCCTCTATCGCGCGAGCGCGCTCGACCAGGTGCTGTTCACCATCGGCCTCACGTTCATGGCCGGCGCTGCCGCGACCTGGATCTGGGGGCCGTCGCAGCAGCCGATCGAACTGCCGCCGTCGCTGCGCCACCAGATCACCGTCGCCGGCGTCGACGTCGGTGCGTATCGGCTGTTCCTGATCGCCTTCGTGGTCGTGCTCACGGCAGCGCTGGGGGTGGGCATCGCGCGCACGCGCTTCGGCGCCCAGCTGCGCGCCGCCGTCGACAACCCGCAAGCGGCGGCCGGCGTCGGCATCAACGTCGGGCTGCTCTTCACCGTCACCTTCGCGCTCGGCGCGGGGCTGTCGGGCCTGGGTGGCGCGCTCGCCATCGACGTGCTCGGTCTCGATCCGACGTTCGCCCTCAAGTACCTGGTCTATTTTCTGCTGGTCGTGGTCGTGGGCGGTCCAGGATCGATCAAGGGTTCGCTCATCGCGGCGCTGCTGCTGGGGGTGGCCGACGTCGCCGGCAAGTACTACGTGCCGCGACTCGGCGGCTTCATCATTTACGCATCGATGGTCGTGTTGCTGGTGCTGTTCCCCCACGGGCTCCATGGCCGCCGCGCTTGACACGATGACGGACTCGACGCCGCCCGGGATCGCGCGGCCGCGCTGGCACCCGCTCGAGATCGCGTTCTGGATCGCGCCGTTCGCCGCCTATCTCGCGTTCCCGGATCGGCGCCTCCTGCTGAGCCAGATCTTCATCTACGGCCTGTTCGCGCTCTCGCTGGATCTGGTGCTCGGCTACGCGGGCATCCTGTCGCTGGGGCATGCGGCGTTCTTCGGCACCGGCGCGTACACCGCCGCGCTGCTCGCGCAGCACGGCTGGACCGAGCCGCTGTCGGGGCTGGTCGTGTCGGGCGCGGTGAGCGCGGGACTCGGCCTGGTCGTCTCGCTGCTGGTCGTGCCCGGCAGCGATCTCGGGCGGCTCATGGTCACGCTCGGCGTCGGCTTGCTGATGTTCGAGGTCGCGAACCAGGCCTCGTCGATCACCGGCGGCGTCGACGGGCTCACCGACCTGCCGATCGGGTCGCTGTTCGGCAAGATCTCGTTCGGGCTCGACGGGCGCGCGGCCTGCGCCTACAGCTTCGCGATCCTGGCGCTGGTCTTCCTGCTCGCGCGGCGTCTGGTCCAGTCGCCGTTCGGGCTCGCGTTGCGCGGCATCCGCGAGAACGTGCGGCGCATGCCGGCCATCGGCGTCGACGTCAACCAGCGCCTGCGCGTCGTCTTCACCGTCGCCGCCGGCATCGCCGGCCTGGCCGGCGCGGTGCTGGCGCAGACCACGCAGCTCGTCGGCATCGATTCCCTCGGGTTCCAGCGCTCCGCCGAGCTGCTGATCATGCTGGTGTTCGGCGGCGCTGGGCGCCTCTACGGCGCGCTGGTCGGCGCCGCGGTCTTCATCGTCGCCCAGGACGCGCTGGCCGGGATCAGCCCCGACTACTGGCAGTTCTGGCTCGGCGCCGTGCTGGTCGTGCTGGTGCTGATCGCGCGCGGCGGGCTGCTGGGCGCGCTGGATGCGCTCGGCCGGCGCTTGAAAAGGAGGCGTTGAGGTGCCCGGGGTGCTGCAGACTCACGACCTGCGCCGCCGATTCGGCGCGTTCACCGCCGTCGACGGCGTGTCGCTGGAGATCGAAGCCGGCGCGCGCCACGCGATCATCGGCCCGAACGGCGCCGGCAAGACCACGCTCATCAACCTCATCACCGGGACGCTGCGCCCCGATGGCGGCGACGTGCTGCTGGGCGGCGACCGCGTCACCAGCGTCGCGCCGCACGCGCGCGTGAAGCGCGGGCTGGCGCGCACGTTCCAGATCAACACGCTGTTCCCGGGGCTGACCGTCGCGGAGTCGGTGGCGCTGGCGATCGGCGAGCGGCGCGGCCATGGCCGCGACTGGCTGCGCCCGGTGGCGGCGCGGCGCGAGGCGCTCGACGAGGGGCGCGAGCTGCTGCGCTCGCTGCAGCTCGATGGCGACGCGGCGGTGACCACGCGCGAGCTGCCCTACGGCAAGCAGCGGCTGCTGGAGATCGCGCTCGCGCTGGCGACGCGCCCGCGCGTCCTGCTGCTCGACGAACCGGCGGCCGGGATTCCGTCGGGCGAAAGCACGCAGCTCATCGAGACCATCGAGCGCCTGCCGGCCGAGATGGCGATCCTGCTCATCGAGCACGACATGTCGCTGGTCTTCCGCTTCGCGCGCCGGATCACCGTGATGGTCGCGGGGCGCATCCTGACCGAAGGCAGCCCCGCCGAGGTCGCCGCCGATCCGCGCGTGCGCGAGGTCTACCTGGGCGAGGAGCGGCATGGCTGACCTGTTACGCGTAGAGGCGGTGACGGCGGGCTACGGAGACGCGATCGTTCTCGAGGAGATCTCACTCGCGCTCGAGAGCGGCGGCAGCCTGGCGCTGCTGGGGCGCAACGGAGCCGGCAAGACCACGCTGGTGCTGACCATCATGGGCTTCACGCGCGTGCGCGCCGGACGCCTGCGCTTCGGCGATCGGGATCTCGGCGCGATGCCGAGCCACGCCCGCGCGCGCGCCGGGCTCGGCTGGGTGCCGCAGGAGCGCTGGGTGTTTCCCTCGCTGACCGTCGAGGAGCACCTGACGTCGGTCGCCCGCCCCGGCCACTGGGATCTGCGCCGCGTGTTCGCGCTGCTGCCGCGCCTGGAAGAGCGCCGCAGCAACCGCGGCAACCAGCTTTCGGGCGGCGAGCAGCAGATGCTGGCGATCGCGCGCGCGCTGATGCTCAACCCGCGCGTGCTGTTGCTCGACGAGCCGATGGAGGGGCTGGCGCCGATCCTGGTGCAGGAGCTGGCGGGCGCGATCCGGCGCATGGTCGGCGAGAGCGGCGTGGCGCTGCTGCTGGTCGAGCAACACGTGCGCGTGGCGCTGGAGCTGGCGGCGCGGGCGATCGTGCTGGACCGGGGGCGCGTGGTGCACGAGGGGACGAGCGCGGGGTTGCTGGCGGATCCGGCGGCGTTGGGGAGGTTGGCGGCGGTGTCGATCTAGCAGACGGGCAGCGCGGCTCGCAAGGTCTGCCCTCTCCCGCAGACGAGAGAGGGGACCGGACCGGACCAGCTACGGAAACGCGCCGGTCGCCAGCAACAGATCCAGCCGCGCCTGCCGCGACGAATCCTCGGCCAGCGCGACCTGGGTCTCGGCGTCGCGCGCGCGGCGGTCGGCGTCGACGACCTCGATGTTGGTGCTGGCACCGGCGCGGTACGATTTGTCGGCCAGGATCGAGGCCGTGCGCGCGGCGATCGCGGCGGCGCGCGCCGACATCAACGCCTGGTCGGTGTTCTCGACCACGCGGAACGCCGCGCGGATCTCGACGCTGACCTGGCGCAGCGACGCCTCGAGCTGCACGCGCGCCTGGTCGTCGCCGGCCCTGCGCTCCTCGCGGATGCCGGTGCGCGCGCCACCGTCGTAAAACGGGATCGACAGCACGATCGTCGCCTGCCATCCGCTGCCGGGTTGCAGCGGCGTCTGCGTCTGCCTGAACCCCAGCACCTGCGCCAGCAGCGTCGGCGCGTAGTAGACCCACTCGTCGTTGCGCAGGTTCTCGGTGGCGGTCCGCTCCGCCTGCAGCAAGCGGACGTCCGAGCGGCGCTGGCGGGCCTCCGCGATCGCCGACTGCGCATCCGGCGGCTTCGCCAGCGTGATGTCGTCGACGGCGTCGACCAGATCCTCTTCGGACAGCAACGCCGCCAGCGCGTTCTGCGAGCGCACGAGAGCGGTCTCGACGTTCTTCAGCTGGGCCTCGTCGCTGCGCAGCTCTTGCTCGGCGCGCGCGTCGTCGACGCCGTTGCCGAGCCCGGTCATGAGGCGCGTGTGCGCATATTCATAGTGCGCGCGGGCGTTGTCGCGGGCGCGCGCGGCGACGTCCAGCTCGCGGTGCGAGAGCAGCACGGTGAGATAGGTGCGGCCCACCGCGGTGGCGATCTCGCGCCGGACATCGTCGACGTTCGCCCTGGCGATCGTGCGGTTGTCCTCGGCGTGCCAGCTTCCGGCCCAGGCGATCGGCGCGACGATCGGCACGTTCAACTGCAGCGTGCCGTCCCACGAGTTGACCGGCGAGGTCACCGTGCCCGCGAACGCGCGCGAATGATCGAGCCGGACGTACGTGAGGTTGCCGGCGAGCGTGGGAAACCACGCGGCGCGCGCCTCGCGCAGCAGGCCGTCGGCGCGCGCGATCTGCAGCGTCGCGACCGCCGCCGACGGATTGCGCGCCGCCGCGAGATCCAGCGCTTCCTGCCACGTGACGCGCCGGATCCCCGTCGCGTCCGGCGCCGCGACGGCGCCCCCGACTCCCAAGCCGACTCCCACGACGACGACCGCGACCCCACACAGAAAGTGTCTCCGCAACTGACGACGCCGCACTCTACTCGCCCCCTGTCGCTTGATGCCGCGGCCGTTCCATCTTCGCCACCGGCTGCGGCGTGTCCGCGTCCGCCGGCACGTGTGCGTCCTTGTGGCCGCCGAGCCGCTCGACGAAGACGAACAGCGCCGGAACGAAGAAGATGCCGAGCAACGTCGCCGCCGACATCCCCGACACGACGGTCGTCCCCAGCATGCGCCGCGCCGCCGCGCCCGCGCCGATCGGCGCCCCACAGCGGCAAGCAGCCGAAGATGAACGCGAACGACGTCATCAGGATCGGCCGCAAGCGCAGGCGCGCGCCCTCGAGCGCGGCGTCGATGAGCGGCCGCCCCTGATCGAGCCGCTCCTTGGCGAACTCGACGATCAGGATCGCGTTCTTCGCGGTCAGACCGACCAGCATGACGAGGCCGATCTGCGCGTAGATGTTGCTGTCGAACTTGCGCGAGAGCAAACCGAGGAACGCGCCCAGCACCGCGACCGGCGTGCTCAGCAACACGCTGAACGGCAGCGACCAGCTCTCGTAGAGCGCCGCCAGGATCAAGAAGACGAAGATCAGCGACAGCCCGAGCACCTTCGCCGTCCCGCCCTGCGACACCTTCTCTTGGTACGACAGCGCGTTCCAGGCGTAGCCCATGCTCGGCCGGCAGCGTCTCGGCCGCGACCTGCTCCAGCGCCGCGATCGCCTCGCCGGAGCTGTATCCGGGCGCGGCCGCGCCGATGATCTCCGCCGACCGGTAGAGATTGAAGCGCACCGTGTACTCGGGACCGGTCACGCGGCGCACGTGCACCAGCGCCGACAGCGGCACCATCTCGCCGCGCACGTTGCGCACGTAGAAGTCCTTGAGGTCGTCTGGATCGCGCCGGCTGTCGGGCGACGCCTGCACGAAGACCTTCCACTGGCGCGAGAAGCGCGTGAAGTCGTTGACGTAGGCGCCACCCAGAAACGCCTGGAGCGTGGCGTAGACGTCGGCGATCGGGACGCCCTGCTTCAGGACCTTTTCCTTGTCGACCTCGACGTAGACCTGCGGCACCGACGGCGAGAAGTTGGGGATCACGTTCTGCAGCTCGGGCCGCTTGCGGGCGGCGTCGACGAACTTTTTCACGTTCTGCGCCAGAAACTCGACGGTGCCGCCGCTCCGATCCTGCAGGAACAGGCTGAACCCGCCCGCGGCGCTGATGCCGGGGATCGCCGGCGGCGCCAGCGCGAAGACGCGCGCGCCCGGGATGCGCGAGAACTGGCCGTTCACCTTTCTCGAGGATCGCCGGCGGCGGTCAGATCCGGCCGGTTACGCAGCTTCCAGGGCTGAAAGCCCATGAAGCCCGTGCCGACGTAGCTGGCGGCCGACCGCGGTGAAGAAGCTGAAGCCGGCGACGGTGTTGTAGGTGCGGATGCCCTCGGTGTGCCCGAGGATCTCCTCGACCTGCTTGAACACGGCCTTCGTCCGCTGTAACGACGCCGCGTCGGGCAGCTGCACGCCGATGATGGCGTACCCGTTGTCCTCCTCGGGCACGAAGCCCGACGGCAGCTTGCGCCCGATCACCGCCGACAGCGCGCCGACGCCGACCAGCAGCAGCAAGCGGGATGGCCAGCTTGCGCACCAGGCGCGCGTTGGTGTGGATGTAGCCGTCGGTCACGCGCGCGAAGACGCGGTTGAACCCATTTCCGAGGCGCCCGATGGGTCCACGCGCGGGGCGGCGCGGCCGCAGCAGCATCGCTGCCAGCGCCGGGCTCAGCGTGAGCGCGTTGAACGCCGAGATCAGCACCGACACCGCGATGGTCAGCGCGAACTGCTGATAGAGGCGGCCCGTGATGCCGGCCATGAACGCCACCGGGATGAACACCGCCGCCAGGATGAGCGCGATACCGATGACCGGCGCCTGCACCTCGGACATCGCCTTGAAGGTCGCGTCGCGCGGCGCCATCCCCTCCTCGATGTGGTGCTCGACCGCCTCGACGACGACGATGGCGTCGTCGACGACGAGACCGATCGCCAGCACCAGCGCGAACAGCGACAGCGTGTTGATCGAGAAGCCGAGCATCGGGAAGAACGCGAACACGCCGACCAGCGACACCGGCACGGTCAGCAGCGGGATCAGCGTCGCGCGCCAGCTCTGCAAGAAGATGAAGACGACGAGCACGACCAGGCCGATCGCCTCGAGCAGCGTGATCAGGATCTCCTCGATGCCGGCCTTCACCGGCGCGGTCGTGTCGAGCGAGATCTCGTAGTCCATGCCGGGCGGGAATCGCTTCTTGAGATCGTCCATCGCCGCGCGCACGGCGGCGGCGACGTCGAGCGCGTTCGAGCCCGGGCAGCTGGAACGCCGCGATCGACGCCCGCCGGCTTGCCGTTGAACGATGCCGGCCTGGTTGTAGTTCAGCGACCCCATCTCGATGCGGCGACGTCGCGCACGCGCACCAGCGAGCCGTCGGGGTTGGCGCGGACGACGACGTCGCCGAACTCCTCGGGCGTCACCAGGCGTCCCTGCGCGCGCACGGTGTACGTGAACTGCTGCCCGGCCGGCGCCGGCTCGGCGCCGACCTGGCCCGGCCGGGTTGACCACGTTCTGCGCGCGCACGGCGTTCTGCGATGTCGATCACCGTCAGGCCCAGGCGCGCGAGCACGTCGGGCTTCAGCCAGACGCGCATGGCGTAGTCCGACGCGCCCAGGTTCCGGATGTCGCCGATGCCCTTGATGCGCAGGAGCGCGTCGTTGATGTTGATCGTCGCGTAGTTGGTGAGGAACGAGGCGTCGTAGCGCCCGTCGGGCGAGTACAGCGACACGACGATCAGCGGGAACGCGAGCGACTTCTTGATCGTGACGCCGAAGTTCTTGACGTCCTGGGGCAAGAACGTCTGCGCCTGCGAGAAGCGGTTCTGCACCAGCACGTTGTCGATGTCGATGTTGGTGCCGACGTCGAACGTCACGCGCTGGTTCATCGTGCCGTCGTTGGCGTTCGTCGACTGGATGTAGAGCATGTTGTCGACGCCGTTGACCTGCTGCTCGATCGGCGTCGCCACCGACTGCTCGATGGTCAGCGGCGTCGGCGCCGGTGAACGTGGTGCGTGAGGTTGATCTGCGGCGGGATGATCTGCGGGAACTGCGCGATGGGCAGCCCCAGCAACGACACCGCGCCGATGAGCACGGTGACGATCGCGATGACCATCGCCACGATCGGGCGGCGGATGAAGAACGCCGAGATCATGTCAGCGCCCCTCGGTCTTGGCGGGCACGGCGGCTGCCGCGGGCGAGGCGGCTGCCGCGGGCGCCCCGCCCGGGCGGGCGGACTCGCCGCGGCGGTCATGGGCTGCGGCGCGACGACCGCGCCGTCGGTGGCCTTCTGCACGCCCTCGACGACGATCTGGTCGTGCTCCTTGACGCCCGACATGATGATCCGCTGCGTGCCGGAGTTGGGTCCGACCTCCACCTTGCGCAGGCTGACCTTGTTCCCCGGTCCGACGACCGCGAGCGAGTACGTCCCCTGCACCTGGACCAGCGCGCGTTCGGGCACGACCAGCACGTTGCCGCCGGCGTCGTGGCGCCGCATGCGCACGCGGCCGTACTGCCCGGGGCGCAGCAGGTGGTCTGGGTTGGGAAACAACGCCTGCAGCTGGATCGTGCCGGTCGTCGCGTCGATCTGCCGGTTGACCGCGACGATCACGCCGCGGTGGCGCGTAGGTCGATCCATCGGCGAGCACCAGCTCCAGCTCGTCGGGGCTGCTGCCCCGGCCGTCATCTTCTTGAACGCCGCCTGCGCCCAGCCGAGATCGCGCCCGTCGAGCCGCTTGAGCCGCGGTCGCCTCCTTGACGTAGTCGATCTCGCCCATCGGGAAGCTGACGCGGATCGGATCGACCTGGGACACGGTGGTCAGCAGCGTCGGTCCGTCTTGCCCGACCAGGTTGCCCACGCGCACGCGCGCGAGACCGGCGATGCCGCTGACCGGCGAGCGGATCTCGGTGTACGACAGGTTGAGCGTCGCCTGGCGCAGCTGCGCGGTCGCGAGGTGCACCTGGTCCTCGGAGTCGCGCGCCGACGCCTCGGCGTCCTCGACCTCCTGCGTGCTCACGACCTTGGCCGCGCCGAGGTCGGTGCGCCGCTCCAGCAGCGCCTTGTTGTGCGCGAGCGCGGTCTCGGCGCGCGCCACGGCGGCCTTGGCCGAATCGGCGGCGATCTGGAACTCCGACGGGTCGATGGCGAAGAGGAGCTGCCCTTTCTGCACGATCGCGCCGTCCCGGTAGCGCTGCGCCTGCAAGATGCCGCGTACGCGCGCGCGGATGTCGGCGTCGACGAACCCGTCGATCGACGCGACCGCCTCGATGAAGAGCGGAACGTCCTGCCTCACGACCGGCGCGACGATCACCGTCGGAGGAGGCGGCGCCGGCGTCGTCGCCTTGCTCTCCGCACAACCGTTCGCGAGCCCGATTGCAAGTACCAGGACACTTACGAGACCGAGGCCGCGAAGGCCCCCGGGATACAGCATGGCCCCGATCTAGCCTGCCAACCTCGGCCAAGCAAGCAGCGTCGGACTCAGACCTCAGATCAGGCGTTGACGTCGACGCAGAGGACGTAGAGGCGGTTGTTGGCGGCGTCGCGGAACGACGTGGTGATCGTGCGGCACAAGTTGCCGCTGGCCAGCGACACGTAGGGGTCGGTGGTGTACTTCTGCAGCTCGACGTCGAGCAGGACGTAGAAGTACTCCTTGAGCGAATGGTCGGCGCCCTTGCGCGCCGGCCGGAACAGCGCCGCCCCCGGCCGCTGCGTGATCGCCGGGTTGCAGATCGTCTCGGTGACCTGCACGCCGTCCTCGTCGAGGATGTAGACGCACTCGACCTTGGGGAAGTCGCCGATCATCTGCGCCAGGATCCCGTCGAACTCGCTCGCCTGCGCGTGGGTCAGGTCACACAGCATGCGGTTCTGGATGACGTTGAACCGGCGGTGCTGGCGCTTGCGCTCGTTGATCTCGCCGACCATGTGGCTCTTGAAGTTGCGGGCGAGCCGCTCGATCGACGACGCCGCGCGCACGCCGTCGTCGAACGCCGTCGCGGGCTGGGGCCGGCTCAGGAAGAACCCCTGCAGCAGATCGGCGCCGAGCTCGAGCGCGCTGATCGCCTCGGCTTCGGTCTCGATGCCCTCGGCGACCACCAGCGCGCCGATGCGCCGGCTGAGGCTGACCAGGCTCTTCAGCGTCTCCTGCTTGTAGAAATCGTCGCGCACGCCGCTTATCAGGCTGCGATCGACCTTGATGACGTGCGGCCGGAACAGCGGGATCCGATCGAGGTTGGAGTGGCCGGCGCCGACGTCGTCGAGGACGACCAGGAACCCCAGCCGGCGCAGCTCCGCGGCCAGCGTGCCGAAGCGCGCGACCTCTTCGAGACGGGCCTCGAGAAACTCGACAGCCACGTTGCGCGGCAACAGGCCGGCGGCTCGCACCAGCGCCAGCAGATCGGCGGGGACGGTCTCGTGCCGCGCCGACGACGCCAGGTCCAGGTTCAGGAACAGCAACAGCTCGTCGGGACGGGCGTGCAGCCCGGAGAAGCTGCGGATCGCGGTTCTCCGGCAGACCTCCTCGAGCTGGTCGCGCAATCCCTCGCCGGCGGCCATCTTGAACAGCGCCTCGGGCGGCACGATGCGGCCGTCGGCGGAGATCCCGCGCGCCAGCGCCTCCATGCCGACCACGCACTTCTGGCGCACCGAGAAGATCGGTTGAAAGTCAGTGGTGATCGACTGGGTGTCCAGCATGCGCCGGACCGAATCCGGGGCGGAAGAAGCAGCATCCGACACCAACCCAAGCGCGCGAGACGACGTGGTCTGCAGCATGCGTTACGTCTTCATCGGCGCGTGAGAGACGTGCCTGAGGCATGCCACGACGAATTGACCAGAATGAAACAATGCCGTTGCCGGGACGCCGCGCTGCTCCGACACCGGTCAGCCGCGGCCCCGCCCGGGAGAAACTCCCGAAGGCGACGGGGAAAGATTCCCCTCGCGGGACGACCCGGCGCCGAAACGCAGCCTGAATCGCGAGCTTGCGGATGGTACGGCGCGTGCTTCGACGGAGGGCATGTCACGCGCGGACCGCTGCGGTCGCCGTATCGGTCACTCCTCGGGTAGGCTGCGAGCCGGCGTACTGGTGCTCACCGCGGGCGTGCTCGGGTCGAGCGCCGTACATGCAGGGGCGATCCGACGGCACCGGTGCTGATGCCGGCGCCGAGGCGATCGATGACGTTGCCCGAAGCGCTGGCCTACGCGCGGACGAACCAGCCGTCGCTGCAGAGCGCCCGCGCCCGGGTCGCCGCCGCCGCCGCCGACACCCGCATCCCGCGCGCGCAATGGCTGCCGGGCTTCGGTCTCACCGCTCAGGCGTTCGAGGGGACCGCCAACAACAGCACGGCGTCCTACGTCGGCGCGCGTGGCGTCGACCTCCCGCGCATCGGCGGCACGCCGGTGCACGCCACGGGGACCTTCAGCCCGAGCACGTCGATGCTGGGTGCGATCGGGGGCACGCAGGAGATCTTCGACTTCGGTCGCATCGCCGCCGACGCCGCCGTCGCCGACGTCGCCCATGAGGCCGAGCGGCACCACGCCGACGCCGAATGGCTGCGCATCGAGCTCTTGATCAAGGACGCGTACTTCGCCGTCGAGGGGGCGCACGCCGTCCAGCGCGCCGCTGAAGATGCGTACGCGCGCGCGCGCCTGCATCGCGACATGGCGGCGGCGGAGGTCAAGAGCGGCCTGCACGCGCCGATCGAGCTCACGCGCGCCGAGGCCGACCTGACCCGGTTCGATGTCGCGCGCATCCGCGCCGCCGGCTCGGTCGCGACCACGCAGGCGGTGTTCGCGGCGGCCGTCGGCGTCGACGAGCCGATGCTGGACGCCGCGGGAGAGCCGCCGGCCGCCGCGCCGTTGCCGCCGCTCGACCAGAGCCTGAAGACGTCGCTGGAACGCGACCCGCTGTTGCTCGAGGCGCGCACGCGCGTGCGCGGCGCCGAGGCGATCACGCGCGCGCTGGCGGCGGAGCTGCGCCCGGATCTGTCACTGACCGCGACGTTCTCGGGGCGCGGCAGCACCGCCGAGCCCAGCACCGGGCCGCTGTCGCCCGACTACGGGCCGCTGCCGGCGATCGCGAACTGGGACCTCGGTCTGGTCTTGCGCTGGCCGATCTACGATCCGGTGATCGCCGCGCGCCGGGACGCGGCCGCGATCCGCGCCGACGTCGCGCGCGCCGACGTGACGGCGCTGGCGCAGCAAGAGACGCGTCAGCCGTGCAGCAGGCGTACGTGGCGCGTCCGACGTCGCGCAGGCGGCGCTGCTCGGGCTCGAGCGCGCGGTCGACGCCGCGCGCGCGAACTACGCGCAGGCCGAGGCGCGGTTCAAGGCCGGCCTGGGCACGTCGCTGGAGCTGGCCGACGCCGAGGCCGTGCGCACCGACGTCGAGATCCAGCTCGCCGTCGGGCGCTACGACGCGCTTCGTGCGC
This sequence comes from uncultured Pseudomonadota bacterium, assembly GCA_963774325.1. Lineage (GTDB taxonomy): Bacteria > Myxococcota_A > Polyangia > Fen-1088 > Fen-1088 > DASRQZ01. The sequence continues at coordinate 660,805 of CAVZEF010000003.1, read as the reverse complement.
GCGCGGTGCTGGCGCGCCTGCTGGCGGAGGACACATGAGCGCGCTCACCCGAGCCGCGCGGGAGACGACATCGCGATGACGACCGAATCGACCCGATCGAGCGACCACGCGAGCGAGCGAAAGATCGGCGCATCGCCGCGCGGCGCGCGCGCCTGCCGCTCTACATCGTCGGCGGTGTCACCGGCGTGGTCGTGCTGGGCGTGCTGCTGGTCGCGCGCGCGAGCTCGCACGTCAACAAGATCGCGCTCGCGGGCGCGCCCCGCGGCGTCACCGTGGTCGAGGCGCGCCCGGCGCAGTACCGCGCGCTGCGCCGCTACGTCGGCACGATCCAGCCCTGGATCGAGGCGCAAGGTCGGGCCGCAGCTCGATCTCGGCGCTACGTCGACACCGTGCTGGTGCGTCCCGGCGACGTGGTGAAGCGCGGTCAGGTGATCGCGACGCTCGACTGCCGCAACGCCTCGGCGTCGTCGAAGGCGGTCAGCATGCAGGCGCGCGCGCTCCAGGCCGAGCAGGAGGCGATCGCGCACGAGGCGGCGCGCGTCGCCGAGCTCCAGGAAGGCGGCTTCGCCTCGCCCAACGAGATCGAGCGCCACGCCGCCGACAGCGCCAGCAAGGAGGCGCAGGTGCATGGAGACCGAGGCGCGCATGCAGCGCGCGACGCTGGAGGTGAACGACTGCGTGCTGCGCGCGCCGTTCGAGGGCGAGATCGCGGCGCGCTTCGTCGACCCGGGCGCGTTCGTGCGCCCGGGCACGGCGGTCGCCACGCTCGATCGATCGGCGCACCGTGCGCGTGATCGGCGAGGTGCCCGAGAGCCGACTTCGACGTCGTCGCGCCGGCGACGCCGGTGCACGTGCAGGCGCTGGCCACGCGGCGCGAGCTGCGCGGCGACGATCGCGCGGCGCTCGCCGGCCGCCGATGCCGTCGACGCGCACCGTGCACGTCGAGATCGACGTGCCCGACCCGAACCGCACGCTCCCCGTCGGGCACGACCGCCGAGCTGACCGTCGACGTCGGCCAGCCGGCGGCCGCCACCGAGGTGCCCGCTCATCGCCGCCGCCCATGCGCGGCAACAAGGCGACGGTCTTCGTCGTCGACGGCGGACGCGCGCGCGCAAGAGCGTCTACGCCGTGCTCGGCGAGCGCGCAGGGCAGGCTGTACCTCGGAACCGTCGCTGCGCGCCGGCAGCCGCGTCGTCACCGAGGGACGCGGCGCTGCTCAAGGACGGCGACCGCGTCGAGGCGAAGCTCGAGGGCGAGCCCACCATGGCCAGCGACGCCGGGGCCGCTGCACTGCCAGGGACGCGGCTGTGACCGGGCTCGCGCTGCGCAACCCGATCGCGATCCTGATGATCTGCATCGGGCTCGTGGTCTTCGCGGCTGGTCGTCACGCCGCGCATGACGGTCGACACCTTCCCCGAGCTGACGCCGCCCGTGCTCGTCGTCGGCACGCTGGCGCCGGGCCTGGGCCCGAAGGACGTCGAGAAGACCATCACCTGGCGCATCGAGAAGTACGTGAGCGCGACGCCCGGGCGTCGACTTCGTGCAGAGCACGTCGCGCAACAACCTGTCGGTCGTCTTCGTCTGGCTCAAGTGGGGCACCGACCTCAACTCGGCGCAGACGCTGGTGCAGCAGCAGGTGGCGTTCGCGATGTCGGCGGTGCCGAAGTCGCTCGGCGTGCTGCCGCCGTTCGTGCTGCAGTACGACCCGTCGAACGCGCCGGTGATCCAGGTCGCCGTCTCGGGCGGCGGGCTCACGGGGCCGCAGCTCTACGACTACGCGCTCAACAACATCGAGCCGATCCTCGAGGGCATCCCCGGCGTCGCGAGCGCGTCGATCAACGGCGGCCGGCAGCGCCAGATCAACGTCGTCGTCGATCCGGTGCGCGCGCAGGCGCGCGGCGTGACCTCGAGCGACGTCGCCGCGGCGGTCGCGCAGTCGAACGCGCTGCTTGCCGTCGGGCGAGTTCATCTCGCCGCGCTTCGACGCCAACGTCTACACCAACGCGGTCGCGCCGCGCGTCTGCCGACATCGGCGACGCGATCGTCAAGGTCCAGTCGGCGCGCACGCCGTGCTGATCAAGGACGTCGCGCGCGTCGAGGACGGCGGCTCGCCCGAGACCCAGGCCGTCGCCGTCGAACGGCAACGACGCCGTCTACCTGAACGTGCTGCGCGTCCCCGGCGGCAACACGCTCGAGATCGTCGACGCCGTGAAGAAGGCGGTGCGCGAGCTCAAGAACCTGCCGGCCGGGCCTGGAGGTCAAGGCGATCTTCGACCAGTCGACGTTCGTGCGCACCAGCTACGACGGCCTCAAGAAGGAGGTCGTCCAGGCGCTGGTCCTGATCGCGCTCGTGATCCTGCTCTTCCTGCAGAGCGTGCGCGGCACGCTGATCGTGTCGGTCGCCATCCCGCTGTCGTTCGCGATCACGCTCATCGTCCTCTACGCCGGCGGCCACACGCTGAACGCGTTCACGCTCGGCGGCCTGACGCTGGCGATGGGCCGCCTGGTCGACGACGCGGTCGTCGTGCTCGAGTCGATCCACCGCCACCAGCGCGCGGGGCATGAGCTCCGGCGCAGGCGGCGCTCGCGGGCGCCAACGCGGTCGCGCTGCCGGTGCTGGCGTCGACGCTGACCACGATGGCCGTGCTGCTGCCGGTCGTGCTGCTCGCCGGCCTGGCGAAGAAGCTGTTCGTGCCGCTCGCGGTCACCGTCGCGGTCAGCATGATCGCGTCGTACTTCGTGAGCATGTGCGTGACGCCCGTCGCCTGCCGCTACTTCCTCGGGCACGAGGAGCCGGGCCGCGTCGGCGACGCGCGTCGCGCGGCTTCATCGAGCGCATCGCGCGCGGCTACTCCGAGGCGCTGCGCGCCGTCCTGCCCTTCCGCAAGACGATCGTCGTCGCCTGCGCCGTGCTGGTCGCGGCTCAGCGTCTGGATGGCGACGCGGCTGCCGAGCACGTTCTTCCCCGAGATCGACGAGTCGATGGAGCGCGTCTACGTCCGGCTCGCGCCCGGCACGTCGCTCGAGGACGCCGCGAAGAAGATCAACGCGATGGGCGCGGTGCTCGCGCGCGAGCTGCCGCACGGACGTCGTCGAGCTGGTGCTCACCAACGTCGGCTCGCCGGGCAACGCGCGCAGCGCGATGACCAGCCCGAACAACGGGCCGCACATGGGCTTCATCCGCGTCGCGCTGGTCGAGCCCGAGCACCGCAAGCAGACCCAGCGCGAGATCGCCGACCAGATGCGCGAGATCCTCAACGACAACTTCCCGGCGTCGAGTTCCTGCAGTGGCCGGGCGGCCTGGTCGCCAGCGTGTTCTCGAACGGCTACATCGCGCCGCTGGTCGTCGAGGTCGCGGCCGACAACCTGGAAGAGCTCGACACGCAGGCGAAGGCCGTCGCCGAGGTCGCGCGCACCGTGCCGGGCATCCGCGACATCTACCCGTCGCTGCAGCTCGACTACCCGGAGCTGCGCGTCGAGACCGACCGCACGCGGCGCGGCGCTGGTCGACGTCACCGCGCGCGGCGCCGCGCAGACCACGCTCGAGGCGACGCTCGGCAACATCAACACGCCCAGCGTCTGGATCGACGCCGCCAACGGCCAGTCGTACTACGTCGTGACGTCCTACGACGGCCGGGTCGTCGACGATCCCAACGCGCTCGCGCGCATCCCGGTGCGCATCGGCGCCAACGGCGGTGCGGTCACGCTGGGCGCGTACAGCCAGATCCGCCGCTCGCTGGGCCCGATCGCCATCGAGCGCAACCACCTGTCGCGCGTGGCCCACGTCGCTCATGCAGACCGAGGGGCGCGACCTCGGCAGCGCCGCGCGCGAGCTCGAAGAGAAGCTGCGCGCCGATCCGCGCACGCGCGACATCCACGTTCCAGTTCGTCGGCCAGGTCGACCTGATGCGCACGACGTTCTCGGGCCTGGGCCTCGGCGATGGGCCTGGCCATCATGGTCGTCTTCATGATCATGGCGTCGCAGTTCAAGTCGCTGCGGCTGCCGTTCATCATGCTGTTCACGATCCCGGTCTCGTTGCTGGGAATCGTCCTGGCGTTGATTGCGGGCGGCCAGGGCTTCTCGATCACGGCGCTCATGGGCGTATTGATGGTGGTCGGCATCGCCGTCTCGAACGGCATTCTGCTGATTGACGACGCCAACCGCCGCTTCAACGAAGGCGCCGACAAGCTCGAAGCGGTCGTCGCCGCCGCGCGCACGCGCTTCGTGCCAATCGCCATGACCAGCCTGGCCACGGTGATCGGCCTGATCCCGACCGCGCTGGGCCTGGAAGCCGGCACCGAATCCAATCAACCGCTCGCGCTCGCCGTCGTCGGCGGCCTGACGTCGTCGACGCTGCTGTCGCTGTTTCTCGTGCCGGTGATGTTCTTGCTCGTCGCTCGCCGCCCGGTCGAACTCGAGTCACCCGCGCTGATTCCGCAGCCCGGTCATTGAGCGCGCCGACTCGCGCGCAGTCTCGACGTGCCCGCGATCCCAGGTGTTCCCCCACTGCCCTCCTTGCAATTGCGACGCATATCTAGAGCTAAACGTCGCTCAGACGTTCGAAGCAGAAGCATAAGAGGGCACGAGGAGGAACAATCCATGTTTCACACGAGGTGGTATCGATGGACGGGGGTCGCGCTCGGCGTGCTGCTGGGTGGCGGCGTCGCGGTGGCTGCGCCCGAATCTGGCGGCGACACCAGCGCCCAGGAGGACCAGTCCTCCTCGGGTGACACAGACGGGTGCAAGGAGGCGGGCGTCACCGTGACGTTCTCGGTGGGCTCGACGAGCATCAACATGCGCGGCCGCACGTCGCTGAATGCGGTCGCGAAGTGGATGAAGGCCGAGTCGGGCCGCACCGTCCGGGTCGACGGTTACACCGACAAGACCGGCAATCCCGAGAGGAACAAGATCCTGAGTGACAGGCGCGCCGATGCAGTGAAGAAGTACCTGACCGAGAAGGGCATCGACGCGGACAGCATCTCGACCGAGGGCCACGGCGACGTGGCCACGCACCGCCCGGATCTCAAGAACACGCGCGCGGTGGCGGTCACCGCTTGCGCATCGCCCAAGACGGCCGCGGCGCCGCCGCCCGAAGAGAAACCGGCCGAGCCGGCGCCGGTCGCCGAGACGGTGCCCGAGGTGCCGCCGCCCCCGCCGCCGCCGACGGTGATCGAGACGCCGCCGCCGCCGCCGATCGTGATCAACAACAACATGCCGGCACCGGCCCCACACCCCGACATGCCGGGGTCGGGGATCGGGGTTGGTGTGACGCTGGGCGGAGGCGCCGTCGGTTTCTGGGAGGACGGGACCAAAGCCTTCGTGGACATCGGCGGATCCTGGGACGTGCGCGCGACCATCGGGACCCGGCTCCCGGTGGCGTTCGAGGTCGCGTACGTCGGCACGGCGCAGGGGATGAACTCGCTCGGCCTGTCGAACGATGCCATCCTGCTGGGTAGCACCGCCGAGGGCGACGTGCGCATCAACTTCACCCGCTCCCGCCTGCAGCCGTACATCTTCGGCGGCGCCGGCTACACCTACTATCGGGTCACCAACACGGCGATCTCGACGTCGGATCTGCAGCGCACCGACAACGTTTTCGAGATTCCGTTCGGTGCGGGCTTGTCCTGGCGGGTCGGCCAGGCGTTCCTGCTCGACATCCGCGGCACCGGCCGCTGGACGTTCGACGACGAGCTGTTCAAGGTCGCTGCGACCACCACCAACGCGGGCAACTCGCACCTCTACAACTGGATGGGCACCGCCCACCTGGGCTGGGAGTTCTAGGCCCCGCCCTTCGGAAGCAAGACATCAGATCCTGAAGACGCCGCGTGAGCCAGCGATCGGGAGTGATCCTGATCGGCTGGCTCACGCTGCGTCGAGAGCCTGCGTCGAGCATCATCCGCGATCAAAGAGAAGGCCGCATGCGTTTCAATCTCCTGACGGCGACGGTCGCGGCGCTGCTGTTTCTGGCCATGGTCGTCTCCCAGGAGATTGGCCGGCGCTTCGGAAGCACGCGCTGGGCGCGCGAAGGCGACAAGCTGGCGGGGGTCGGCGACGTCGACACCGCGGTGTTCGCGCTGCTGAGCTTGCTCATCGCGTTCGCGTTCGACGGCGCGGCCACGCGCTTCGACCACCGGCGCGACCTGGTGACCGATGAGGTGAACGCCGTCGACAGCGCCTACCAGCAACTGGCGCTGCTCCCGGCCGGGCCGCGCGCCGCGATGGAGGCGCAGATGCGCGACTACCTGCGTGCGCGCGTCGAGGCCTATGGCGCGCTGCCTGACCTCAACGCCGCGCGCTCGTCGCTGGCGCGCGCGGAGCGCCTGCAGGAAGAGATCTGGACTGCGCTGGTACCGGCCGCGCGCGCCGCGGGAGACGCCGCGATGCTCCTCGTGTTGCCGGCCGTCAACCAGATGTTCGACGCGGCCACCACGCGCACGCTGGCGATCGAGATCCATACGCCGATCGTGGTGTTCGCGATGCTGGGTGCGGTCGCGCTGCTGAGCGCGTTGCTGGCCGGTTACGGCATGGGGAGGCTGTCCGCGCGTCCCCTCGTGCACATGCTGATCTACGCCGGCACGCTGGCGATGGCGATCTACGTGATCCTCGAGCTGGAGTTCCCCCAGGTCGGCTGGGTACGCGTCGACAAGGCCGACAAGAACCTGATTCACCTCCTGGAGCGGATGAAATGACCGGCAATTCGAAAACGGCGCTGGAACCATGTCGGGAAAGGAAAGAAACGCGCACCAGTCCGTCTTGATTATTGCTGACGGGGCTTGCTGACGGGGCTTGCTGACGGTTGTTGGGGGGAGCAGTCAAATGACGCCGGGAATGCCAACGGGCGATCGCGTTCAGGGACGGGAACACTTCGTCGCGCTCGACGGTTTGCGAGGGGTCGCCGTGCTGCTGGTCATCCTGCACCACGGGATCGTCCTGTCGAGCGGATCCTCGCACGACCGGCTCTATCAGGTGGCGACGTTCGGCTGGGTCGGAGTCGATCTCTTCTTCGTGCTCTCGGGATTCCTGATTACCGGCATTCTTTGCGATACGCGCACGCGGCCCAACTGCCTGGGCTATTTCTACGCGCGGCGCGCGTTGCGGATCTTTCCGCTCTATTACACGGCATTGCTGGCGCTGCTCATCTGCTTGCCGCTCATCGATTTGCGGTCGGGCGCGGAGTTTCGCCGCTATCAGGCCTGGTATTGGGCCTATCTGGTCAACATCCTGTCCTCGCTTCACCCGCACGCGCCCAGCGTGGCGCGCACCGGGCACCTGTGGTCGCTCGCGGTCGAGGAGCAGTTCTACATGCTCTGGCCGCTCGTCGTGATGTTGCTGAACCTGCGCCGCCTGCGCCGCGTCTGCATCGGCGCCATCGCCGCGGCGCCGATCCTGCGCGCGGTGCTGCTGTTCCGCCTGCACCTCGAGGGTCACTGGGTCTACACGCTTCTCCCGACCCGCATCGACGCGCTGATGGTGGGCGCATTGCTGGCGGTCGCGGCGCGCGACCCGGAGACCATGGCGCTGCTCGAGCGCTGGCTCGGGCGGCTCGCGGGGCTGGCGCTGCTGGTCGTGGGCGCGGTCGCCTTTCGAGAGCGATCGTTCGTCTTCCATGACCGGGACGTTCAGCTCTTTGGATACTCGGCGATCTGCGTCCTTGGCGGGGCGCTGGTCGCCGGGTTGACCTGGTCGTCACGAGCGTCGTTGCTGAAGCGCGCGTGCGAGACGCCCCTTCTGCGCTGGTTCGGGCGCTACAGCTACGCGGGGTACGTGATCCATTTTCCGTTGATGTACCTGCTGCTCGGCCGCTGGACGCGGCTCTTCGGCCCGACGCACTTCGCCCTTGCCAGCGTGCCGGGGCGCGTGCTGTTCACGGTCCTCAGTCTCGGCGCCTCGTCCGGGCTGGCCTATGCGAGCTGGTTCGCCATCGAGCGGCCGTTCCTGCGCATGAAACGTTTCTTCCACTACGGCGCCTGAGGGCGCCGCGGGTCACCCGGCGCCGCGTGTGCGCGGGCGCGCCAGCAGACCACCCGCGGGCAATTCGCGATCCGCTTCATGCACGCGCGGCCGCGGCTCGGCCAGCGCGCGATAGGCCAGGCCCCCGATCGCGCCGCCTGCCAGCGGCGCAACCCAGAAGAGCCAGAGCTGCCGCAGAGCCCAGCCGCCCGCGAAGAACGCGACGCCGGTGCTGCGCGCCGCCGGGTTCACGGACGTGTTGGTCACGGGGATGCTGCGCGCCGTAACCGCTGGAAGCATATCCCGCCGTCAGGCTGAACCCAGGCGCGCCCGAGGCGATGCCGTACAGGACCAGCCCCGCGAGGAGCGCGCCCAGCACCTGAGCCGCGACGTACGCCGGCGCGTCACGGCCGGGAAAGCCCCCGCCCAGCCACAGGCCGACCGTGACCGCGGGGTTGAAGTGCGCGCCTGACAGCGGCCCGAGCGCGTACGCCATCGTGAGCACGCTGAGCCCGAACGCCAGCGCCACGCCCGCGAAACCGATGCCGAGGCTGGGAAACGTCGCCGCGAGCACGGCGCTACCGCAACCGCCGAGCACCAACCAGAACGGTCCGCATATCTCCGCGACCGATCGCCGCCACAATGACATCGCCGGGATCGCCCTTTCGCTCCCCTGACTCGAATCTAATGAGACCTGCTCGTGATACCAACGATTGACAGCTTGTACCCGAGCCCATCGGGAACAGCTTGAAGGCATGGCGGCGGTTGGTGATGAACAGCGCCGGTCGGGGTTCGGGCGGAGGCGCGGACGGCAGAGGCGCCGCTGGCAACACGTCGCCGCGATCGCGGGCGGGCTCGGAGTGCTGGTCGTGCTCGCGCTGCTGGGGCTGCCGCTTTGGTTGCGGGGACCGGTTCTGAGCGCGCTGGCGGGACAGCAATCGAAGAGCTTGTGCGGCAAGGTCGAGATAGCGGGCGGCCACCTGAGCGCGAACGCGGTGCTGGCGTTGATCTTCCAGCGGCCATTCGATGTAGCGCTCGACGGTGTGCTCATCCGCGAGCCCGAGGGCGACGACCTCTTCCGCGCGCGCACGGTTCGCATGCGAATGGCCGTGCTGCGCAAGCCCTGGCGCGTCGTGGTGCAGCGAGCGCGTATCGCCGACGGGGCCTGGCGCCTCGAGAGCCAGCACGAGGGCGAGTTGCTGATCGCGGCGTTCGAGCGCGTCCCCGCCGCGGGCCGGCGCGCCTGCCGCTTGCCGGCGCCGCCCCAGGAGCACCAACCGCCGCCACCGCTCGGCTCGTTGATCCGGCTGGAATCGGTGACGCTGCAGAACGTCTCGCTGCTGCTGGCCTTCTCGGACTGGGCGGTCAGCATGAACGCGCTCGACGCTCACGGCACCCTGGAGGCGCGCGGGACGCCGGACGGTGTTCAGCTCCTCTTCGACGCGCGCGACGTCCGCGCGCGACGGGGCGGCTCGCTGCGCATCGGGCCCGCGGGTCGACCGCGAACGTTCGCGATCCCGTTCGACAGCGTGGAGGTCCCTCGCGTCGCGGTCACCGGCGCCGCTCCGTTCGACCTGCAACTGGTCGTCGCCGCGGCGCGCACGCGCGCGGCGCGCCTGTCGGGCGAGGCGACATTCACCGACGTGTTGGCACCCGGCTCGCTCAACCGGCCGGCGGGCATGATCCTTTCGACGCGCTGGACGGACCTCGGTCAGGCGCTGGCGCGCGATCCCCCGTGGGCCGCGGTGGGGCGGCGAATGGCGGCGCTGCACGCCGGCGCGCGCGCGTCGCTGCGCGGGCCGTTCGATGCGCTCACCGGCTCGGCGGCCGTCGACGGGAACGGGCTGTCGCTGCGAGCCGGCTTGCTCCCGCACGGCCGGTACACGCTCGACGGCGACTTCCGCGCGCTGGACACGCGGCCGTGGCTCGCGCGCGCGCAGCGCGCCTGGCTGGGCGGGCGGCTCGACGGGCACGTCGCGGTGAGCGCCCAGCTCGGCCCGGGGCCGCGCGATAGCTCGGTCACGCTCGACGCGGTCGCGCTCACGCTGCAGCGCGATCCGTCCGCAGCGGATACGGTGCCAAGGCGATGGGTGATCGAGCGCGCGCCGTCCCGCTCGCCGCCGTCGCTGGAGTCGAGCCCCGAAGAGCTGCGCGTGGCCCTCGGCACCGTCACCCTCGAGCGCGGCGAGATCGTCGTCGATCCGTTTCGCGTTGCCGCCCCCGGTGTGGCGATCGCTGGCAGCCTGCGCGCCGCCCGAGCGAAAGCTCCGTCGGTGCACGCCCGCTTCGTGCCCGGATCGCGCTTGACCTGGCGAGGCGAGACGTTCCGGATCTCACCGCGGCTGGACGTCGAGGGCGACGCCACCGGCGACCTGACGCTCACGCGGTTCACCGTCGCGAACGTCGCTGGCGGCACCGTCGGGATCGAGGGCTCGATGCACCACGACGGCGCCGTCGACCTGCGCGCGACGGTGATGCGCTATCCCCTGGCGCACCTGCCGGGCGCGGCACGGGCGCGCGTTCCGGGGCAGAGCGCGCCGCTGGGGCAGCTCCTCGGCGGAGAGCTCGACGCCGATCTGCACCTGCGCGGCAGCAAACGATCGCCGTCGCTGTCCGGGCAACTCGCGGTCGACGACCTGCGCTGGGCCCATCAGCGGATCGGCGACGGCGCGATCCAGTTCGACGCCATCGACGGCGGCACGCGCTTCCAGGGCCGACTGCTGAGCGGCGTCGACGTGCACGGCACGTTCACCCAACGAACGGGAGCGAGCGTGCACGCGAGCCTGACGCTGGCCCAGTTGCAGAGAGCATTGCCCGCATTGCGCCTGCGGCGCGCCAGTGGTGTGGTCGCCGCGGATCTCGAGTGGCCCGCCGGCGGCGCGGAAGCGCCTTCTCGAATCGACGCGAGCGTCTCCTGGGCGCGTCCGCTCTCGATCTGGCCGACCCGGCTGCCGGCCGCGATCGAGCTCCAGCCGGCGCGGATCGCGCTTCACGACGGCGAGCTCGGCACGACCAACATGGTTGCGCGCGCCGCGGGCGTGCAGGTCACCATCGGCGGCCACGTTCGCATCGATGGGACCGACGCCGGAGCGAGCCCCATCGCCGCCACGATCGGCGTCGCCGCCGACGGTCGCCGGCTCGGAGCGGCCCTCGGCGGCGGCAGCCGCATCACCGGCAGCGGCTCGGCCAATCTGAATGCGACGCTCTCCGGCTCGCTGCGCGCGCCTCGTATCCAGGGCCAGGCGCGCTTCCAGGCGCTCGCGGTCGATTGGCCCGGGTCGCCGGTCGGCGCCATCCGCCTCGACGGGCCGCTGGCGGTCGCCGGTCCGCTCGCAAACGGGGGCGCCGGCCCGGAGCTGGTCATCGGGCCCTTGCTCGCACGGACGGCGAGCGGCGGCTGGATATTGATCGCGGGTGCTCGCGGCCCGGGCCGGATCCAGCTCGCGCCCGAGCGCGCGCCGCTGCGGATCTCGGACATCGACCTCCTCGTGCGCGGCGCGGGCCTGACCACGCTGCACCCGATCGCCGGCGTCAGCCTGAAGGGGCTCGCGCTGGCGCTGGCGCTGCGCCCCCGCGATCGGCGCGCGGAGACGCTGCGGCTCAGCGGATCGGTGCACGTCGGCCACACGGTCTATCGCGTGGGCGCGAGCCACGACAAAGGTGCGCCGCCCAGATCTCCTCCCGCGCGCCACGAGAGCGTCCTCGACCGGATCTGGGCCGACAACGTCCAGATCATCGGTCCGCGCGACGCGGTCGAGGCCAGCGTCTCCTACGCGCCGGCGGTGACCGTGGGCCTGCGCTGCACGATCAACGGCCCGATCGCCGCGCCGCACGTCGCTGGTCGGGTCGAGGGCGACGGCCTCTATTCGCGCCTCGCGCTCACCATCGCCGATTGGTTCACCGCGCGCGATCTGCACCAATGCGATTTCGGGCCGCATTGACGGTGCGTACAACCAGCGTTCCGACGAACGCCGGTATCGTTCCTAACCGGTGGCGGAGGCGAGCTGTCGCGCTGATGGCGCCTCGAGCAGCAGCACCCGCAGCCGCTTGCGCGCGCGAAAGAGGCGCGCGCTGACCTGTTGCACCGGGATCCCCAGATCGCGGGCGATTCCCGGGATCGTCCGGCCTGCGAGGTGCAACGCAAACACGCTGCGCAAGGTCGGATTCAACTGCGGCAAGAAGGCCTCGACCCGGTCGATACCAACGGTACGCCAGCTCTGCTCGACCCCCTCGTCCTGGGGTGCGGGCAGCGTATCCAGGTCAATCGCCGCGATCTTCTGGTCGCTGGCCCGGCAGCGATCGATGAACAGGTTTTGCACCACCCTCCCCAGCCAGGCGCGCAGCTCCTTCCGGCTCTCGATCGGGGGTCGCTTTCGCAACGCCCGGGCAAATGCCTCCTGCACCAGATCCCACGCATCCGCCGCGTTGTGGCTCTTGCCCAACGCCAGTCGGTAGAGCGCAAGACCGTGGTCCTCGGCCAAGGTCTCGAAGAGATCCGTCTTCGACGGATTCACGTGGTGATTGGCCCGCGCGCGGCCGGATCGATCAAAACGATCTCGGCCGCCATCCTCTCTGTAGCTGACGTTCAGCATCGTGCCGCCTCCAATTCGTGGTCGAACGCACCCCCGATATAGGAAATTGCAGCTCAGCCGTCGATTGCAGGCGATTACCGCGACAAGATTGGCGGGGCTGTCCGTTGTAGTGGCGGTGCGAGCGCCCAAGAACACGATCCCGCTACGCCCGGAAGCCGGGGATGCCGGCGCGCGCAGCGCGGGAAGCGCGCTCAACCAAGCGCGAAACCAGCGTAACCGTTCACCCTTTGGTCTTGACCGGTTGCGACCGGAAGCCGAGACTACCGGCCTTGCGACCCGCCCTGGGGAAGCCTGGATGGACGACGACTGCATCGGCCCATACCGGATAGTCGAGCCGCTTGGACAGGGTGCCATGGGGGTCGTCTTTCGGGCCCGCCATATAGGCTCGGAGCGCGCGGTTGCTCTCAAGACCGTGAAGGTCCCTTCCCCTCGACTGCTGGAGAGCATTCGGCGCGAGGTGCACGCGCTGACGCGGATTCGCCATCCGGGCGTGGTGCGGATCGTCGACAACGGCGTCCATCGCGGCCGGCCGTGGTACGCGATGGACCTGCTCGAAGGCGAAAGCCTCCGCCGATTTGGCGAGCGGATCTGGAGCCGCTACCGTCTGCCCTGGGCCGGGGTCAGCAAGACCGAAGGGCTCAGCGAAACCGACGCCGTGGGCACCGAGCCGGCCAGGCTCGAACCAGCCCCTGCGGAACCGACGTCTCCGATGCAAACTCGCCGCACCGGCGACATGCTGCCTGCCGCCGCAGCCGAGCTCGCGACGGTCGTCAAGCTCACACGGCGGGTGTGCGCGACGCTGGCGTTCCTGCACGGGGAAGGATTCGTCAACTGCGATCTCAAACCCGAGAACATCCTGCTCGTCGAGGGCCGGCCGGTGATCATCGACTTCGGCCTGAGCGCGCACCATCCAGGCGGCTCGGGCCGTGAGGCGCTCGAAATTCAACGAGGCGGGGCCGGAACGATCCCCTATATGTCGCCGGAGCAGATCCGCGGCGAGTTTCTCGACGCGCGCAGCGACCTCTACTCGATCGGGTGCTTGCTCTACGAGCTGGTGACCGGGCAGCCGCCGTTCGTCGGTCCTCCGCGAGTCGTGCTGGCGCAGCATCTGGTCGCCGAACCGATCCCGCCGTCCGAGCTCGTGAGCGGCGTGCCCGACAGCCTCGAGCGCCTCATCCTCAAGCTGCTCGCGAAGAATCAGGCCGATCGCTTCGGTCACGCCGACGAGGTGGCCGCGGAGCTCGGCGAGCTCGGCGGGGACGTCCGCCACCTGCCGAACTTTCCCCCGGCGCGGTCCTATCTTTATCGCCCGCGGTTCGTCGGCCGGGAACAGATCGTCGCCGAGCTCGGACAGCTGCGCGATCGCGCGCTCGGCGGCCACGGCGCGCTGGTCCTGCTGGGTGGTGAGAGCGGCGTCGGCAAGACGCGCGTGGCGATGGAGCTGACGCGCGTCGCGCCTGGCTCGCGCGTTCAGATGGTGGCCAGCGAATCACTCACCCTGTCGGCGCACGACACCGCCACCGTCGGGGCAGCGCCGCTGCACTCGCTGCGGCCATTCCTTCAAGCCGTCGCCGACCGCTGCCAGGAGGGCGGACCCGACGTCACCGAGCGATTGCTCGGCGATCGAAGGCCGGTGCTGGCACTCTATGAGCCTCTGCTGGCGCAGGTCCCGTCGCGAACCATCGCGCCGCCCGCGCTGCTCCTCGACGTGGAAGCGTCGCGCCAGCGCCTCTTCAAATATCTGTCCGAGACGCTCGCGCGGCTGGCCAGCGAGCAGCCTTTGTTCTGGGTGCTCGACGACGTCGGCCGGGCCGACGAGCTCTCGGTCGCGTTTCTGCAATCGCTGACGCGCGAGTATCTCGACACCACGCCGATCTTCATCCTCTGCACCTATCGCACCGAGGAGCCGAACGACGCCGTCGCGGCGATGATCGGCCTGCCTCACACGACGCACGTTACGCTGCCGCGTCTCGATCAGCAGGCCGTGCAGTCGATGATGGGCGACATGCTGGCGCTGCCCACTCCGCCCACCGGATTCGTCTCGTTCGTGACCCAGCAAGCGGAGGGTAACCCCTTCTTCGTCGGCGAGTACTTGCGGACCGCGGTCGCGGAGCGGCTGCTCTACCGCGACGAGCAGCACACCTGGCAGATGGTCGGCCAGGGCAGCCCCTCGACGGAGGACTACCGATCGCTGATGCTGCCGCGTTCGCTTCGCGAGCTGATCGAGCAGCGTCTCCGGCGCCTGAGCCCCGCTGCCCGGCAGGCGGGGCTGGCAGCGGCCGTGCTCGGGCGAGAGTCCGAGGTCGAGCTCATCCGCGAGGTCGCCGCCCTGTCCGACGAAGCGGCTGTGGGCGCCATCGACGAGCTGTTGCGCCGCCAGGTGCTGGAGCAATCAGAGCCGGGTCGCATGCGGTTCGTGCACGACAAGCTGCGCGAGGTCACCTATGCGGACGCCGGGCTCGAACGCATAGAGGAAGTACACGGCCGTGCGGCGACCGCGCTGGAGGCACGCGGCGGCGACGGCCCGGAGGCCAACCGCGCGTGGGCGGCGCTCGGGCATCATTTCGCGGCCGCCAAGCGACCGGAATCGGCGGCGCGCTACCTGAAGCTCGCCGCCGATCACGCCCGCGCGACGTATGCCAACGGCGAGGCCATCCAGCTCTATCGCGAAGCGATCAAGCAGGTGACCCAGTTGACCCTCCGACTGGTGGGCGAGTCGGCCGCGTGGCAGGGCACATTGATCACGCTCCACGAATCGCTCGCCGATGTCCTCAGCCTGCGGAGCCAGCGGGTGGAGGCGCGCAGCGCGTACGATGAAGCGCTGGTCCGCACCATCGAGCACCAGCGCGCCCTGCGGGCGCGCCTCTATCGGAAGCTCGGGAAGACCTGGGAGACCCAGCACGCCCACGAAGAAGCGCTTCGCTACTACAGCCGGGCGCGCGACGAAGCCACCGCCGCCGCGCTCCTGGAACCGTCGGACGCTCGTGACGAGTGGATCCAGGTCCGGATCGACGAGCTCTGGGTCTACTACTGGTTGAATCGGGTCGCGGAGATGGACGCTCTGTGCGACGAGCTGGCGCCGGTGATCCAGAGCCACGCGTCGCCGCTGCAGCGCTCGCGCTTTCTCCGCACGCTCTGGATGCGCAACCTGCGGCGCGACCGGTACGTCGCACGCGAGGAGACCGTGCGGCTGGCACGATCGGCGCTGGACGCGAGCAAGGAGAGCGGCGACCAGGCGCAGATCCTCGCCGACCAGTTCGCGATCGGGTTCGTCCTCCTGTTCCATCAGCAACTCGACCGCGCCACCGCCGAAATTCAGGTCGCGCTGTCGATGGCGGAGGAAGGCGGAGACATCGGCCGCCAGGCACGATGCCTGACCTATCTGTCGCTGGCGGCGCGCATGGGCGGATCTCACGACGAGACCCGGGCGCTGACGGATCGCAGCGCCGAGGTCGCGATCGCGGCGGGCATGAGAGATTACGCCGCCGCCGCGCGCGCGCACCACGCGTGGTTGCTGCTGCGCGAAGGGAGCGCCGACGCCGCCATCACGGTGGCGCGGGAGGTTCGGGAGATGTGGCGCCAGCTCTCGCTGGTGTTTCCCTTTCACTGGATCGCCGCGCTTCCCCTGTTGGAGGCGACGCTGCAACGAGGGGAGATCGCCGAAGCGATCTCGTGCGCCGAGGCGATCCTCGATCCGAGCCAGCAGTTGCTGCCGGGATCGGCCAGCGACGCGCTCGCCAACGCGTGCCGTTGCTGGGCGCGCGGCGATCGAAACGGCGCCGCCGCGGCCTTGACTCTGGCGTTGAGATACTTGGAACCAACTGGATATTGCTGACCGAAAGCAAAGGAGACGGGTGATGGCGGAGTATTTTTTGCATGTCGAATTGATTGTGCCGGAAACGAACGTCGAGGCCTTCGAGACGAGGCTCAAGGAGTTCCTGGCGCGGGACGTGCCGCGAGCGCAGAAGGAGGGTGAAAAGGGGATCACGCCGTTCAAGTTCTTCGACCCCACCTTCGACATCGAGCTGGTCATGGCTCTCAAGACGGCCGATGCGTTCAAGTTCAGCGGCTATGAGTCCTACCAATCGGTGAAAGGACAGTTCCAGATGTTCGATCGCCGAAAGGGACTGGAAAGGGCGTACCGCTACGTGCACCTGTGGCGGCTCAACTCCCTGTCCGAGCTCGACATCGCGCGCATCATGACTCGCTCCGCCGACGACGTCCTTTACGCGGAGATCGACGCGCAGGTCCTTCGCGAGACGCAGAACCTGGTGCTGCGGGTCCAGTGGCTGGATGGCCAGCCGACCATGGACGGTATCAAGGGGCGATTCGTACGCGTCGTCCGGCATTTCCGTTCCCGGGACCTCGGGACTTATCTGTTCAAGGTCGGCGCGCTCTTTCCGTTGCTCGCGCAAAAGAACTACCGGACGCTGGGCCATTTCCAGAACGTCACCAGTGAGCTCAACACCGTGACCGAGTTCTGGCAAACCCCCGACGACGAGAAGCTGGAAACCATGCTGCAGGTGTTCAACAACGTGAGCCCACAGTTCAAGCAGCAGATCGTCGACGACTTCCAGAAGCTGTGCCAGGCAGAAGTTCGCGAGTCGTTCACCCGGGCCCCCTACTTTCCGTAGATCGCGAGACCAGCTTGCAAGCACGAGATTTGACACTCATCGTGGGCGCGACCGGTCTTCTGGGGACGAGGATCGCCCGTCTCCTGAGAGACGCCGGAAGACCGGTGCGCGCCCTGGTCCGCCCGAGCGCCGAGCCCGCCAAGCGGGCGGCGCTCGAGGCGCTGGGAGCCGAAATCGTGGCCGGCGACCTCAAGGACTCGCCGTCTCTCGACCTCGCCTGTCGGGGCGTGACCGCGATCGTATCGACGGCGAGCGCGACGCTCTCGCGGCAACCCGGCGATTCGATCCTCACCGTCGACCACGGAGGCCAGCTGGCGTTGATCGACGCCGCCGAACGGGCGCAGGTGAACCAGTTCGCGTACGTGTCGTTCCCGCCGCGCAGCCTCGACTACGCGCTCCAGCGCGCCAAGCGCGCGGTCGAGGCGCGCCTGCGCGAGAGCCGG
Organism: uncultured Pseudomonadota bacterium; assembly: GCA_963774325.1. Classification (GTDB taxonomy): domain Bacteria; phylum Myxococcota_A; class Polyangia; order Fen-1088; family Fen-1088; genus DASRQZ01. The sequence continues at coordinate 643,185 of CAVZEF010000003.1, read as the reverse complement.
CTGTCATTCACCATCCTGCAACCGGTGAGCTTCTGCGAAGTCTGGCTCAGCCCCAGGGCCGGCTTCGATCCGATGAAGGGCACCGTACAGATCTTCGGCAGCGGAGAACGGCCGGTGAGCTGGATCTCCGTGCACGATGTGGCTCGCTTCGCGGCCGCGGCCGTCGACGGCGGAGCGTTCGCGGGCCGCGTCCTCCCGCTCGGGGGCCCGGACGCCTTGAGCCCGCTCGACGTGGTGAGGATGTTCGAGGAGATGGCCGCCCGGCGGGTGACGGTCACGCACGTCAGCGAGGAGGAGCTGGAGAGGAGGTTCACGCAAGCACCGGATCCCCTCGCGGAGACCTACGCGGCGATCATGCTCGCGATGGCGCGTGGTCTGGTCGTCGCGGCGCCGCCGATGGTCGACATGCTGCCGGGGCGAATGACGACCGTCCGCGACTACATCGGTCAGATGTTGAGAGTACAAAACTGAAAAACCAAGGAGAGTGACAATGGCACCCAGCGCACAAAACGATCCGGCCGGCAACGCGGCGAACAATGCGGCCGGAAATGAGGATCCGAAGAAGACCGTCATCCTGGTATCGGACACCGGCGTCTACCGCCTGACCAAGGAGCAATGGGAGCTGGAGAGCAATCTGCTCTCCGACGCCGCGGGGCAGGGGATCGTCAATCAGCTGACGACGTTTGGCGCCTACCTCTCCTACGTTCCGCCCGAGCTCGCGGTGGGAATCGGCGAGGTGTGCACGGTCGTCAACCTGAAATCGATCCTGAAGAACAATCCCTGATTCAGGCGACGGCATCGCACCAACGACCGATGGCAACCGAAGGCACTGGCAAGCCGTTTCGCAACGGGACCCATCGGATCGTTGCGCCCGCGGAGACCTTTGCCCGCGTGCGCAAGTTGTTCGGCCCCATCGGGATCACCCGGGTTGCCAACGTCACCGGTCTCGACTGTGTTGGCATCCCGGTCGTGATGGTTTGCCGTCCCAACGCCCGCTCGCTTGCCGTGTCGCAGGGTAAGGGGGTCGATCTGGACGCGGCGAAGGCGTCCGGCGTGATGGAGTCCATCGAGCTCTATCACGCCGAACGCGTCACACGCCCGCTGAAGCTGGCGACCTGGAACGAGCTTCGCTTCTCACACGACGTGGTTCCCGTCGACAAGCTGCCGTTGCTCTCGGCGAGCGTGTTCCATCCCGAGCGCCCACTGCTCTGGATCGAAGGGATGGACTTGCTGGGCTCGCGCCCACGCTGGCTCCCCTACGAACTGGTGCACACCAACTACACCCTGCCCTTTCCCAGCGGCAGTGGCTGCTTCGTGATGAGCTCGAACGGGCTGGCGTCGGGGAATCACCCGCTCGAAGCCGTGAGCCACGGGTTGTGCGAGGTCATCGAGCGCGACGCCAGCGCGCTTTTTCGCTTTCAACCCGGCGAGCGCCAGGCGGCAGCGCGGCTCGATCTGACGACCGTCGACCACCCCGATTGCCGCGCGATCGTCGATCGCTACGCCGCCGCCGGCGTCGCGGCCGGCGTCTGGGACATGACCTCCGACGTCGGCGTCCCCGCATTTCGCTGCGTGATCGTCGACGAAGCACCCAATCCGTTCCGCCCGCTCGGGCCCGTCGAAGGAATGGGCTGCCATCCGACGCGCGAGGTGGCGTTGCTGCGCGCACTGACCGAGGCGGCGCAGGCGCGCCTGACGCTCATCGCCGGATCGCGCGACGACAACGGACGCGATCGGTACGACCGCGCGCAGGAGACGGAGCTCATCGATCGCGCCCGAGCGCGACTGCGGGAAAAGGGACCGAGGCGCTTCACCGACGTCCCGACGCACACCGGTGACACGTTCGAGGACGACCTGGCCTGGGTCCTCGCGCGCCTCTCGAACGTGGGGATCGAGCAGGCGGTCGTCGTCGACCTGACCAAGCCCGAATTCGGAATCCCGGTGGTGCGCGTCGTGGTGCCGAGCCTGGAAACCTATCACCACGTGCAGGGCTACGTTCCGGGAGAGCGCGCGCGCAGCGTCGCCGACCAGCGGCTCGGGGAGGCCGCGAAACGATGACGATGAGGTGCTTCATCTTCCTCGGCCCGACGCTCCCGCACGAAGCGGCTCGCGCCGTGCTCGACGCCACTTATCTCCCGCCGGTCGCGCAGGGCGATGTGCTGAGAGCCGCGCAGGGACCGGCGGCGTCGCGCCCGTTGGCGATCGGGATCGTCGACGGATACTTCGAACGGCTGCCGGCGGTGTGGCACAAGGAGATCCTCTGGGCGCTCTCGCAGGGCATTCACGTATTTGGCGCCGCGAGCATGGGCGCGCTCCGCGCTGCCGAGCTCCATCCCTTCGGCATGCGAGGCGTGGGCTCGATCTTCGACGCCTATCGCTCGGGAGCGCTCGAAGACGACGACGAGGTGGCGGTCGCGCACGGCGACGCGGACTCGGGTTTCCGGGCGATCTCGGAGGCGATGGTGAACATCCGGTCGACGCTCCGTCAGGCGAGGCAAGCGGGCGTCGCCCCCGGCGACGCGATCGAAACGGTCGAGGCGGTCGCGAAGGGGCTGTTCTACCCCGAACGCTCCTATCCACACGTCTTCGCGCGCGCACTGGAGGCGGGGGTGGCCGTCGCCGCCGTCGATGCGCTGCGCGCATTCGTCACCGCGCACCGGGTCGACCAGAAGCGCGAGGACGCGCTGGCGCTCCTCGAAGCCGTACGAGTCTGCATGAACGAGGGCCGGCCCGCGGCGCCGGCGACCTTTCATTTCGCGCACACCGAGGCGTGGGACCAGGTTCTCGACTGGGCGGACACGCAGCCGCCACTGGGCTCGGGCGGCGAGGCCGTGGCGGCAAATCTCCTGGCGGCGGAGGTCCGGCTCCTGGGCGGGCGAGGGCGCGCGATCCTCGCGGAGGCCCTGAACCGCGTCGTGGCGGGGGTCCTCGCACGGCGGGCCGGCGTGAAGGATCGCGAGCTCGACTGGCTGCGCGCGCGCTATCGCGACGAGCTGGATCGACACGTCGCGGACGCTGCGCGCTCCACCGGCGACTATGTCGCGCTGGTCGAGCGCGCGCGGCGGAAGCAAGATCTGCTGGCTGGCCGCGGCCTCGAGAACCCGACGCTCGCTGAAGCCGGCGTCAGCGAGCGTGACCTCTGGCTGTGGTACTTCGAACAGCGGCTCGGCGGTCCGGCCCCCACCGATATCAACACCTATGTCACCGAGATGGGCCTCTCCGATCGGCGCGCGCTGGAGCGCGAGGCCCTCCGAGAGCTTCTTTACTCACGACAATCATCGGATGGAACCTGAAACGATGGCAGCGATCAAGGAGATAGCGACCGGACGAAGAGTCCGGTTGGAGGCGGAACACCTGGTCGGACGCGCTCCCGGATGCGCGCTCTCGATCGACCAGCGGTACGTGTCGGCACAGCACGCGATCCTGCGCTTCAACGGGGAGACATGGGAGTTGCGCGACCTCGGCAGCCGAAACGGGACGTTTCTCGACAGCACGCGGCTCAAGGCGGGCGAGGAGACCATCGTTCATGTCGGCTCGAAGATCGCGTTCGGCAAGGCCGAGCAGCAGTGGGAGCTGGTCGACGAGACCGGCCCCGGCGTGATGGCGGTGCCGATCGACGGAGGAGAGGCGATCCTCGTCGACGGCGAAATGCTCGCGCTACCTTCGTCCGAAGATCCGCGCGCGACCATCTACCGGAACAGCGACGGCGCGTGGGTGCTGGAGCATTCCGAATCGCTGGCGCCCATCACGAATCTACAGACCTTCGAGATCGAGGGGCGGACGTTCCGATTTTCGTGCCCGCAGACGATATCGAAGACGTCGCTGGCCGGACCGTCGGCCGACGTGGAGATTCGCCACGTGACGCTGCTGTTCTCGGTTTCGCGCGACGAGGAGCACGTGCAGCTGCAAGCGACGCTCGGACACAAGACGATCGATCTCGGCGCGCGCTCGCACAACTACCTGCTGCTGACGCTGGCGCGACGCCGGCTGGCGGACGCGGCGGAGGGACTGCCGGAGACCTCCTGCGGCTGGATCTACCAGGAGGACCTGGCGCACGATCCGGCGATGGCGCCGCCGCAGCTGAACATCGACGTCTTTCGCATTCGAAAACAGTTCGCCGCGCTGGGGATCGTCGACGCAGCCAACATCGTCGAGCGGCGCCCGCGAACCCGCCAGCTCCGCATCGGCGTCGAGCGCCTCTCGGTGGTCGTGCTCTAAGCTCGGTCGAGACGGTCCAGCGGCGATCCAGTCCGCCTGTTGCTCGCCGCACCCCTTTCACCGAATATGGCGCCACACGTCCGCCATGTGGGTCGCCGAAAACAACACGCGGTTCCGGATCGAACGGGGATTTCTGCGCGACCGCAACGGCGGCGAAGTGTGGATCACCGTGGTCAAGGGCGCGTTCGACATCCGGCCGGACGGCACCTTGCGCGCCGCGAAGGAGCAGGAGGCTCTGCCCGCGCGCGTCGCGGAGTGGACCGGCGAACCCGGGAAATCCAGCCTGCTCCACGACAGCGACTTCATCATCGGCAAGGGTGGCACCGACATCCTGATCAAGGGCCACGCCTACGCGCCGCGCGGCCGGCCGGCGGTCTCGGTCGACGTCGGGTTCCGCGCCGGCACCCTCGGCAAGCGCATCCGCGCGCACGGCGTGCGGGCCTGGATGCGCGGGCGGAACAGCGGCACCGTGGTGCCCGGACCCGCGCGCCCGTTCGATCGCATGCCGGTCACCTACGAGAACGCGTTCGGCGGCAGCGACCCGAATCCGCCACCGGGCAAGCCGGCGGGCAGCACGCAGAATCCCGTCGGTACTGGATTCACCTACCAGCCGATGGCGATGCTCGACCGAGCGGCGCCGCGACTCGAGGCCCTGGACGCGCCGCTCAGCGCCGGCCCGTTCGAGATGCCGCCGCTCGGCTTCGGACCGATCGCGCCGCACTGGGCCGCACGCGCCCGCTTCGCCGGCACCTATGACGACGCCTGGAAGGACAGCCGCGCTCCGCTGTTGCCGCGCGATTTCGACGAACGGTTCTGGCGCTCGGCGCCCGCCGATCAACAGATTTCGGGGTTCTTGCCGCCCGGTTCGCGCATCGAGCTGACCGGTTTCACGCCCGATGGCCTGCTGAACGTCCGGCTGCCGGAAATAAACTTTGGAATTCGCGTTCACCTTACGGATGGCGACGCCAGCGCGGCAGCCGTGCTTCACACCGTACACCTCGACCCCGACGAACGACGTGTGCTGATGGTCTGGCACGCCAGCTATCCGTGCCACGGGCGCGATCACAAGCTGCGTCAGGCGATCGTCGAAATGGAAGGGGACCGGTCCTGCCTGTCACCGTAAACGTCAACGACCTGAGCGTCATTCACCAGACCAGCAACGGCATCGCGACGGCGACCGTGCCCGACGTGTGCCAGACGCCGTCGGCCGCGGGGCCGGTGCCCATCCCGTATCCGAACATCGCGATGTCGGCGGATCTGGTCAGCGGCACGACGACGGTCACGGTCGACGGCTCGCCGGCCGCGATCCAGAGCTCGAAGTTCGTGAAGAGCAGCGGCGACGAAGCGGGCGTCGCGGGCGGCGTCGCCAGCGGCGTCTTCATGATGGAGGCGACGTTTCTCTCCTTTTCCCCGACGGTGACGCTCGACGGGCAGCCAGCTTGCCGGCTGACCGACAAGATGCTGATGAACAAGGGCAACACCGTGTGCATGGCGGGCGCATGCAACCCGATGGTCACGTCGTGCAGCCCCGACGACGCCGCCGCCGCGAACACGGCGCCCCCGCCCGACGCGCCGAAGATGTGCACGCTCGATTCGCTGGCGATCATGTGCGACCACAGCGGCCGGAAGCTCAGCCCCATCGATCTTCCCAAGCAGAGCAACGCACCGGCGCTGCAGGTGATCAGCACGCCCGACAAGACCGACGCCCTGGTCGTCCAGTGGGTGGGGACCTGCGGCATGAATCACTCGTTCTGTCCGTCGGTGGTGGTCAATCACCGCGGGCAGGTCAATCCCATCGACCGCGCGACGGGGACGTTCGACGTTCCGGGGCTGAGCCATCCCATCGCGCACGACTGGGCCGCGGTCTTCAAGCTGCTCGCGCTGCAGAGCGAGCTGCCGCACGACTTCTACACCGTGAATTCGTACCTGTGTCAGGGGCATGACCAGGCGGACGTCGGCGCCAATCGGTGGCTCCAGGTCCAGGTCTTCCCGCCGGCCGAATGGAAGGCCGACTTCTCGATCGGCTACAAGCACAAGAACGAGGAAACCGAAGTGAACGGCAAGAAGAAGGAGAAGCCGTTCGACTACGAGCCCGAGGCGACCTGGATCGTCGGTGGCTCGGCGGAGGCGACGCTCGGGAAGGAAAAGTACAGCTACTCGCTCGACGCGGGGGTCAAGGCCGACGCCCTGCCGCTCTTCGGTCCGTTGCTCCGCAGGATCGGCAAGATGGGCAAGATCTTCGAGTCGATGTCGGAGGCGGGTATCTGCGTGAGGCTCGAGCCCAAGTGGCCGAGCTGGAAGTTCGCCGGCGGGCTCAAGCTGATCGAGCTGCCGGGCAAGCGGATCGTCGGCTCCGAGGGCAGCTTCAAGTTCGGATTCAATCCGCTGATCGGCATGGGGATGGAGGTCAGCATCCTCGACTGGCTGATCCGGTTCGCGAGCGCGCTGGTCGGCGGTGCGCCCGTCGGAGCCTTCATCGTGAAGGTGCGCGACCTGGCCGCGAAAGGCTTCGGCGACAAGGACAGCAAGTTCCAGGGCAAGCTCGACATCGACATCGTCATCAAGGTCGACGGCGATATCAAAGGCGGCTTCGGTCTCAAGTACTCCGACGGCAAGGGCGAGACGGATCTGGAAGCGTCGTCGGTCGAGGCCTCGATGAGCCTGGGCATCGAGGGCCACGTCATCGGCACGGGTCGGGTCTGGCGCGTCGAGGCGACGGCGGCAGCCAAGATCGGATCGGCCGGAGCCGACGGCAAGGAGCCGAGCAAGGTGACCGGCACGCTGAGGCCCAAGGGCGGCAAGGATCCGCTCGCGATCGCGGGCCAGGTGGTGTTCAGCGGCCTCGCCCTCTATTACCTCCTCTACTACGAGCTCGGGGTGAAGTCCGAGGAGACCTCCGAGGCGGCTGACGACGGCGATCCCGAGAAGACCAGGAAGACCGGTTTGCAGACGCGGGACCAGAAGACCGCGAAGTGCGTCATCATCGAAGAGTGGAAATACCCCAAGGACGGAGGCGGAGGTGAATGACGCCGGCGGTTCGGACAACCACCACCGTCGCACTCCCGGACGACTGGCCTGCGCGGCGCTCCTGCTCGTCAGCGTGGTCGGCGCCGTGGCCGGCGCGCCGGGAGCCAAGGGCGCCAACCCGAAACGCGCCGAAAGGGTGACCATGATTCCTGCACGACCGATCCTCAACCTGCGCATCGACATCGAGGCCTGCCAGTTCGACCTGTTCGTCAACGGGGGCCTGGTCATGTCCAACATCCAGGGGACGCCGATCCACGAGGAACAGCCGATCAATCACTTCGCCCGTTCCGGCAGCAACGACATCGACGTGTTGATCTACGTCGACACCGACGCACCCGACGCGTGCGAGGCCAAGGTCTCGCTGGTGATCAAGGACGCCGCGAACGATCAAGCGCCGGGCGTGACCGCGCTGGCGCTCGGGCATTCGGCCAAGGCCGGCGCCGCCGATCCAACCGCGGGCAGCACGCCGGCCGGCGTCTTCGACTCGCGCCGCGGATTCGAGAAGCCGGCCGACAAGGGTGACGTCAAGGTCGGACCCGCCCGCCTGCGACACCTGCCGACGTTCCGCGATCCGCTCGACATGCTCAGCCGAAGCTTCGACATGCACCTCCCCTTCCCCGAGTGGGCCTTCTTCAAGGGCGACAAGATGAAGCAGGGCTGGGAGTACGAGACCAAGGACGCGCTCAAGGCTGGCTACGCGCAGGTGCTGGCGGCGTACGTCCAGCTCGCGTCACTCCTCGAGAAGCGCGACGTGAATGCTTTCGTCGATGCGTGTGAAGAGCGCAGCCACGAGATCGATCTCGCGTTCTACAAGAGCCCCGGCGAGACGCGCAGCCGCCTCGCCCAGGAGCTGAAGACAGCCTTGGCGGATCCCACGCTCGCGCAGGAGCCGAAGCAGCCGCCGCCGGGCCGGTTCTGGAAGTACGCGGTCGGATCCAAGGGCAACCTCATCGGGCTCACGCAAGGAGACCGCGGCTCGGCGGTCATCGGCTTCCACTCGAACAACGGCAACCTCTATCGTCTGGGATTCCCCGTCACCTTTCGCAAGCAGGGCGATCGCTTCATCGTGACCCGCTGACGTGCCGGCCGACGCGCCCATTCATCTGGTCGCTTTCGGCGCCGTGACGTCGGTGGGCGCGCGCGCGCCCGTGGCCATGGCGGCCGCACAGGCCGGGATCTCGCGCATCTCGATCTATCCCGACGACGGGGACGACGAGGGCGCGTGCAACATCGCGCAGATCGCCACGCTGGCCGTCGAGGACGTCGCGGCGCGCGGGCGGGCGCTGCTGCACCTGGCGATCGACCAGGCGCTGGCGCCGCTGCCGGGGCCCAACCTCGGCACCGCCGGGCTGCTGGTGTGCGTGGCCGCGCCCGCGCGCTTCGACGCCGGGCTGGCGGTCGCGCGGCTTCTGACCCGGCGCTTCGCCGAGGGCGCGCTGCCCGAGCTCGAGACCGACACCGCGCACGGCTCGGCCACGCTGTTCGCGATCGAGCGCGCGCTGCGCCCGCTGGCGCGCGGCGAGCTCGACTTCGCGCTGATCGCCGGCATCGACGTGCGCAATGACCCGCCGTCGCTGGTGCAGGGCGTGGCGGAGGAGCGTGTGATCGGACCCGCGCGATCCTTCGGCCACGTCCCGGGCGAGGCGGCGTCGGCGGTGCTGCTCGCGGGCGAGCGCGCGCTGCAGCGGCTCGGGCTCCCGTCGCGCGGAACGATCGTCGCCGCGGCGACCGCGCGCGAGCCGCACCCTCGGAGCGCGGGCGCTCCGTGCCTGGGAACCGGTGTCTCGCAGGCGGTGCGCCAGGTGCTGTCGCGCCTGCCCCCCGACGTGCGCATCGACACCGTGACCTGCGATCTGAACGGCGAGCGCCACCGCACCGACGAGTGGGGGTTCACGATCACGCGCGTCGTCGATCGCCTGCGCGAGCCGAGCGTGTTCGCGGCGCCCGCCACGGCCTGGGGCGACTGCGGCGCCGCCAACGGCCCGCTGTTGCTGGCGCTGGCGGCGGCGGCGGCCGCGCGCAACACCGACGGACGGCACCCGAACGGCGGCGCACATCTCCTGGTGTGGACCGGCTCCGACGGCGACGAGCGCGCCGCGGCGGTGGTGCGATCGTCGGCGCCGCCCGCTCGCACCGGTGAAGACGACGCGAACGCGCCCGCCGCGCCGGCATGGGCGCGCGAGCTCGACGCCGAGATCCTGACCGAGATGGCTGATGAGTGCGCGTTTCGCTACGAGCAGCGCGCCTATCAGTTGCAAAAGCTTTCGGGCGAGGAGCTGGTCGAGGATTGGCGCGCGATCGATCGCGTCGAGGAGATCCTGGCGACGCTCGCGCGCGGCCTGGCGGAATGCGGCGCCCAGGCGCGCGAGATCGTGATCGCCAAGGTCGATCCGGAGTCACCGGCCTCGGTCTACGCGGCGGCGCGCACGCTGCTGGAGGCCGGACAGCTGCCCGCCGTGATCGCGCTCGCGGCGGCTCACGCGCCGGCCGACGCCGGAATCGCCGACGCGGTCCGCTTCGCCTTTCGCCAGGGCGATCGCAACGGCGTCACGCTGGAGCCGGATCTGCGCGCGCTGTTCGCCGCCGGTCCTGCGCTGGCGCCGTTCGCCGTCGAGGTAGCGGCGGCGATGGCGGCGCCGATCGCGCCGGGCGCGCTGTCGGCGGCGGCCCGCGCGATCACGCCGGCGCAGGCGGTGTCGTTCCTGCGCGCGCTCGGTCAGCTCGCGACGCCCGAGGCGCGCGCGCTGATCGCCAGCTGGAACGACGCCGGCGTCCCCGAAGATCCGGCCGTGCGCCGCGAGCTGGCGCTGGCCGAGATCCGCGCCGGCGTCTCGGCGCCGCACGTCGTGCTCGCGAACGCCGTCCAGGATCCCGCGCTGCTGTTGCCGGCGGCGCTGGTGGTCGACGCACGCCAGGTCGGCCGCTTCCTCGGTCACCTCGCGGCGCGGACCCCCGTCGACGCCGACGCGTTGCTGGCGGCGGGCCTGGCGGGCGACGTCGCCGCGATACCGTGGCTGCTCGATCGACTCGCCGACGAGGAAGCCGTGACGATGGCCGCCACGGCGCTCGAGCTCTTGATCGGCGCCGCGCCCAGTGAGCCGCACCAGATCCCCGACGGCGACGACGAGACGGCGCCACCGCTCCAGATCCGCCGCATCGCGCGGACGCGGGCGGCGTGGGCGGCGCTCGCCGATCCGATCGTCGCGCGCCACCGGGGCGGCCAGCGGTTGCGCGGCGGCGTGCTGGCGACGGCGGCGGCCACCGTCTCGCTGCTGGTCCGCCCGCACCTGCCGATCGTCGCGCGCCGCTACCTGGCGCACGAGCTGGCGGTTCGCCACGGCGTGCGCCGTCCCTTCGATCCGCTCGAGACCTGGAGCACACAGCGCCTCTGGATCTCTTCCGCTGAGAGCGCGGCGCAGCCGGCGCCACCCGGTTCGTGGGAGCTCGCGCGATGATGCTTTTTTCACATCCTGATAGTCTGCGCCGCAAGATGGGGCGGATCCCGCGCATGACTGGATGGCTCGCGGCGGTCGCGGCGGGACTGTGCGCGCTCGGGCTGATTTCACCGGCAGGGCCGGCGCGCGCCGACGAAACCGCGCCGATCGCGGGCGAACGGATCCTCGGTATCGACAGCGACGTGCATGTGCTGCCCGACCGTACGCTGCGCGTGCAGGAGACGATCCGCATCCGCAGCGCCGGGCAGCAGTTCAAGCACGGGTTGCAGCGCGAATTCCCACAAACCTACGCGGGCCCGTTCGGCAGCCGCGCCGAGGTCGGCTTCCAGGTCGAGGAGGTGCTGTGCGACGGCGCGCCCGAGCAATTCATGCTCCGGCGCTCGGGCACCGACGCGGTCCTGCGCGTCGGCCAGCGCAACGTCCTCCTCGAGCCGGGGGAGCACACCTACCGCATCACCTACGTCACCGATCGCCAGCTCGGCTTCTTCGCCGACCACGACGAGCTCTACTGGAACGCCGTCGGCACCCGCTGGCGCCTGACGGTCGACCGGGCGACGGCGACGATCACGCTGCCGCCCGAGGCCCAGGGCCAGGTGCGCGCCGCCACCGCGTACGTCGGCGCCGCCGGCTCGCGCGAGCGGGCGAAGGTGGCGTCGATCGAGCCACTCGGCGGAACGTTCGTTGCCGGGCGTCCGCTGCGCCCCGGCGAAGGACTGACGGTGGTCGTCGAATGGCCGAAGGGAATCATCCCCGCGCCGAGCCCCTCGATGCGCTTCGGCTGGTGGCTGCGCGACAACCGCGACGCCGAGGTCGCGGTCGGCGGGATCCTGGTGCTGCTGATCTTCGTGCGCGCGACGCGCGCGCGGTTGCGGGCCGCGGACGAGAAGACGGCCGGAAGCGGCGGCGCCGGCACGGGCACCGGCACCTATGAGGGGCTGGCCGCGCTCGTGTCGCCCTGCCTGCTTCGTTACGTCGTGCGTGGCGGTTTCGACGATCGCAGCTTGCCGATCGCGCTCCTCGACATGGCGGAACGCGGATGCGTGGCCGTGCAACAGACCGGCGCGCACTACCGCGTCGAGCGCACCGAAAAGGCGCTCGGCGCGCTGCCGCCCGAGGAGGAGAGCGTCGCCCGGGCGCTGTTCGACGAGAAGCCCCAGGTCGAGCTGGCGCCCGTGGACGCCAAGCGCCTGTCGGCGGCGAGAGAGGCGTTGAAGTGGGATCTGGATCGGCTGGGTCCGCGCTACATCACCGACGGGCGCTCGGCGGCCTTCCTGGGCGTCCTGCTCTCGTTCGTCACCGTCGGCATCGCGCTCGCGGTCGGAAGCGGAGACCCCCACATCGGGGTCTTCATCGGACCCATTTTTGGCGGGTTCGCGATGGCGTTCTTCGCCACGATGGGATGGGTCTTGCGCTCGCTGAGCGGCCGCGAGCTCAAACGAACCAAGGCCGGGTCGATCGCGATGGGGCTGGTCTTCGCGGCCATCGTCGTCGTGATCGAGCAGGCAATCGGCCACGCGCTCGCGGAGCAGGTGTCGCCGCTCGCGTTCGGCCTCTGCGTGATCGTCCTGTTTCTGGGCTACCGGGCGGTGCGCTTGCGGCGCCTGCGCAGCCACGCCGGCGAGGCGCTGTATCAGGAAGCGCGCCGCGCACGCCAATCAACCGCGGCGGCGACCACGACCGCGACCGCCGGGGGCGCCACCGGCATCTTGCCGTACGTGATGGCGCTGGATGCGGTTGCAACCTGGGAAGAAGGCCTCGAAGGCCTGACCCAGGCGGCAAGCGCCGGCACCAATCAGGGATCTCAGTGGGGCGTCTACCATGATCCCTACTGGATGCGATGGCACACGTCGCCCATGCCGTGGAGCTCGTTCACCGACGACTTCTCTTCGATGGCGGCACAGGCGGCCGGGCCTGCGCCCGGTTCCAGCTCCGGCTCTTCGAGCGGCGGTTCGTCGTCGAGCTCGTCGAGCTCTTCGAGCAGCAGCTCGTCGGACAGCGGCGGCTCGTCGGGCGGGGGCGGCGGGGGCGGCGGCGGCGGCGGCTGGTAGGGGTCACCGCCGTTCGACGGTCGCGAACTGCGACTCGACCAGCCGCGACAGGCGTTCGAGATCGGCGGCGGCGACGGTGGCGGCCGGTTCCCCGCGCTGCGCGCGCGCGAGCTGCAGCCCCTGCTTGATCCTGTCGAGCGCGTCGGCAAGCTCGTGGCGCGTGGCGCGCGCCAGCGGCCACTTGTCGAACGCGCGCAGCACGTAGAGGTGGACCGCGTTGACCGCCTTGGCGAGCGGCGCCGGCAAGCCCTTGTTCGCTTCCAGCGATACCAGCAGCTCGTCGACCGCCGCCGAAACGCGCGCCAGCGCAACCGCGTCGGTCTCCTCGGGCGGCAGCGCGTCGGCGGGATCGGCCACGAAGCGCGCCGACTCCGCCGCGGGGCGCGGCGCCGGGCGCTCCAGGTGCGCCAGCGCCGCGGGCGGCGGCGGCAAGGCGGGGTTGGTCGCCAGCTGAGTGAGCGAGCCTTCGAGGATGCCCGACAGCGTGACCAGCGTCGGGACCGCGATCGAGTCCGGGCCGGCGGTCAGCTGCAGATCCTCGTCGCCGAGGCAGATCCCGATCTTGTAGATCGCCTTGCCGATCTCGCCCCGATCCGGCGGCACCTTGCCGTAGGCGCGGAAGATCGACCGCCGGACCGAGGAGATGTGAATCGCCATGGACTCGGAGAACGACGACTGGCGGCGCGCCAGCAGATCGAGGAGATCGGTGATCGAGGTAGGCAGGCTCGGTCCGGTCATGGCGAGGGCACGCGTGCAGGTCTTTTTTACGCCCATTCCGCGCCGATTTGCTACTGGGTTAGAGTCGCCGCCATCATCATGATGGCGGCTCCCAGGATTCCCAGACTCAATACCTGGCTGCGCCGCGGTGCGATCGCCGGGGTGACCGCCGTGGCGCTGCTGGCGCTGGTCGGGTTCGTGGTCGCGCCGCCCATCGCGCGCCACGTCGCCGAGAAGCAGCTCGGCGAGCTCCTGGGCCGCAAGGTCGGCATCGGGCGCATCCGGATCAATCCCTTTGCGCTGTCGCTGGCGGTCGAGGACTTCCGCATCTTCGAGGCCGACGGGACGACGCCGTTCTTCGGATTCTCCCGCCTCTACGTCAACGCGCAGATCTCGTCGGTGTTTCGGCGCGCGCCGGTGATCCAGGAGATCGCGCTCGAATCGCTGCGCGTGCACGTCGTGCGCACGCGCGCGACGGCCGACGCCTGGGCCGACGTCGGCGCCGCCTACAACTTCTCGGACATCGTCGCGCGACTGGCGGCGATGCCGAAGTCGCCCGAACCGCCCGCGCCGGCGGACACCAACCTGGCGCCGCCGCGCTTCTCGCTCAACAACATTCACATCGACGACGCCGCGCTGATCTTCGACGACCGCCCGACCGGCGACCACCACGAGGTCACGGGCCTGACCATCGGCGTGCCGTTCGTCTCGACGCTGCCGGTGTACCTGGATTCGTTCGTCGAGCCGGGGCTGCGCGTGGCGATCGACGGCACGCCGTTCGCGATCCAGGGGCGCACCAAGCCGTTCCGGGATTCGCTCGAGACCGGTCCTCGAGCTGCGGCTGCAGGCGCTGGACCTGACGCGCTACCTGCCGTTCGTGCCGCTGCGCCTGCCGTTCGCGATCGAGTCGGCGCGGCTGTCGCTCGCCCTCGACGTCGGCTTCGTGCGCCCGCGCGACGGCGCGCCCAGGCTGACCGTGAAGGGCGACGTCGCGCTGGAGAAGCTGGACGTCAAGGAGAAGCACGCTGGCGGCGCCCGGGCCGCTGTGCACGCTCGAGCGGTTCGCCGTGAAGATGGGCGACAGCGACCTGACCGCGCAGCGGTTCCACGTCGACGAGGTCTCGATCGCGGGGCTGGATCTGCACGTGCGCAAGGAGCGCGACGGGACGCTGAACCTGGCCCATCTGGCGCCCGGCGGCGATGAGCCGGCGACGAAGCGCGACAAGACCGACACCAAGGCCGAGAAGAAGACCGCGAAGAAGACCCATGACGCCGGCGCCGGGCCGCGGTTCGCACTCGATCGCTTCACGCTCGACAGGACCGCGGTTCACTTTCGCGACGAATCGGTCGAGCCGCCGTTCGTCACCGAGGTGCGCGACATCCACGTCGCCGTGCACGGCCTGTCGAACGCGCCCGGCGTGACCGCGACGGTCGAGGCCGGCCTGCGCGCCGTTCCCGGCGGCAACGTGGAGGAGCGCGGGACGCTGCGGCTCGAGCCGCTCGCCGCCAGCGGGCGGATCACCGTCGACGACGTCGAGCTCGGACGCTTCGCGCCCCTACTACCAGAACCTGGTCGCCTTCGACATCGCCTCGGGCCGCGTGAAGCTCGGCGCCGAATACCACTTCGAGCAGGAACGAACGCGAGCCGTCGTGCGCGTGAGCGACGGGCGCGTCGACCTCGAAAACCTGGCGCTGCGCCGCCGCGGCGCGCGCGACGACTTCTTCAAGCTCGCGGCGCTCGGGGTTCACGGCGCGGCGCTGGATCTCGACGCGCACACCGTGAACGTCGCCGAGATCGTCACCCGCGACGCCCGCGCTGCGCGCGGCGCGCGACGCGCGCGGCGTGGTCGATCTGTCGACGCTGGTTCCACCGCCGCCCGCCGCGCACGCACCGACGCCGACGCCGACCCCGACGCCGACGCCGACGCCGAGCGCCGACGCCGGCTTGGACCGTGTCCGTGGCGCGCTTCGATCTCGAGAAGTGGGGCGTGCGCTTCGACGACCGCGCGGTCACGCCGGCCGCGTCGCTCACCGTCGATCCGATCGCGCTGCACGTCACCAACCTGTCGACGGCGCCCGGCGCGAAGCTGGGCCTGGAGCTGCGCCTCGGCGTCAACAAGACCGGCCGGATCCAGATCACCGGCACGTCGACGCTGCCGCCGGTGGCGGCCAACCTGCGCTTCGATCTGCGCGCGCTCGAGATCCTGCCCTTTCAACCCTACTTCGGCGACCAGGTGAACCTGACCGTCACGGGCGGCACGATCGGCGTCAAGGGGCAGGCGACGGTCAAGGTCGGCGCCGTCGCCGCAGCCGCAGATGAACGTCACCGCCGACATCGACGTCAACGATCTCGCGACCGCGGATCGCGGCAAGAACGAGCCGCTGGTCGGCTGGCGCTCGTTCCACGTCGGCGCGCTGCACGTCGCAACGCCGCCGATGGCGGTCTCGATCGGCGAGGTCGCGCTGACCGACTTCCACTCGCGCGTGGTGCTGCTCGCCGACGGCGGCCTCAACCTGCGAGACCGCCTTCGCGAAGCCGGGCGCCGCGCCCATGCCCGGACCCGCCAAGAACGCCGCCGTCCCCGCGAAGCCAGGCCCGACGCCCGAGGCCCGAGGCCCGACGTCCGCGGCCGTCCCCCCGGCCGACGCGCCGATGCCGATCGCCATCGGCAAGCTCACGCTGCAGGGCGGCCAGATCACATTCAGCGATCGATCGATCCAGCCCGCCTATTCGGCGGAGATCAGCGACCTCAACGGGCGCATCTCCGGCCTGTCGTCGGTGGCGGGCACCACCGCCGACGTCGACGTGCACGGCGCGATCAACCGCTCGGGCGCGCTGGTCATCGCCGGCAAGGTCAACCCGCTGGCCAAGGAGATCGCGCTCGACGTCCAGGTGAGCCTGAAGGACATCGAGCTGCCGCCCGCGAGCCCGTACACCGGCAAGTACGCCGGCTACGCGATCGACAAGGGCAAGCTGGACCTCGCGCTCGCCTACAAGATCGCGAACCGCAAGCTCGACGCGCAGAACAAGCTGGTGCTGGACCAGTTCACCTTCGGCGACAAGGTCGACAGCCCCGACGCGGTGAAGCTGCCGGTGCGGCTGGCGGTGGCGCTGCTCAAGGATCGGCGCGGCGTGATCGACATCGACCTGCCGATCGCCGGCTCGCTCGACGACCCGGAGTTCAAGGTATTGGGCGCCGTCCTGAAGGTGCTCGGAAACCTCGTGGTCAAGGCCGTCACCGCGCCCTTCTCGTTGATCGCATCGGCGTTCGGCGGCGGCGACGAGCTGTCGCGCATCGACTTCGCCGCCGGCGCGTCGGCGCTGGACAGCACCGCGCAGAAGCGCCTGGCCACGCTGGGCAAGGCGCTGCGCGAGCGGCCCGGCATCTCGTTCGAGATCGAGGGCGGCGCCGATCCCAAGCTGGATCGCGAGGGGCTGCGGCGCATGGTCTACGAACGCAAGCTCAAGGCCAGGAAGCTCGCCGCGCTGGTGCAGGCGGGCGCCGCGGTGTCGTCGGTCGATGACCTGACGATCGAGCCTGGCGAGCGCGCGGCGCTGCTCGAAGCCGCTTACAAGGTGGAGACGTTCCCCAAGCCCAAGAACAGCGTCGGCCTGGAGAAGACGCTCCCGCCCGCCGAGATGGAGACCCTGATGCTGGGCAACACGCGCGTCGAGGACGACGACCTCGAGGCGCTGGCGTTGCGCCGCGCCACGGCCGTGCAGTCGGCGCTGGCGAAGGCTGTGCCGGGTGGCGCGAGCCGGCTCTTCCTCGTGACGCCGCGCCTGGGCGGTCCGGGCGGGCACGCGGAGTTCAAGCTCAAGAAGGACTGAGCGTCGAGGGTCACAGATAGCAGGCGAGCGCGGCGATCGCGCTCGACACTTGCGGCAGGCTGCCGCGCTCCGACTGCGGCGTCCCGAGGTTGGCGCTCAGCGACAGCGTGAACGACCACCGATCAGACAGCGCGTAGCTCGCCGCCGCCTGGGTCAGCGTCGAGCCGTCGCGCAGGTTGACGAAGGCGAAGGCGTCGACCTCCAGGTCATCGAGCCCGGCGTTCGGCCAGGCGACGCGCACGAACGCGTTGTGCCGGCTCGCCGGCTCGAGCTGATCGGACGCATAGCCGCGGATGTACCACAGCTGCGGCGCCAGCAGCGGGTTCGCCCGACCGGCCGCGAACCAGCGTGCCCAGTCGTCACTGCCGAGCGCGCCCTGGTGAAAGTGATACTCGAGGTTGAGGGTCAACCGCGTCGCGATCGTCCACGATGCGCCGGCGGCGACGTCGTTGCGCGGCCCCAGCGACGGGTCGGTCGGGATCGGCGGCGGCGCGTCAGGCGGGAGCGTGCCCGTCTGCCGTCCGTATTCAATCGCGCGTGCGATGAGATCCGCCTCGTATCCGAGCGTCCATTCGGCGTAGGCGATCACGCTCGCGCCCAGCGGGCGCGTGAGCGCCAGGCCCAGCTTCGACCGCCGCCGCTCGAGATAGACCATTGCCTGAGCGCTCAGATCCCCGGCGCTGGCGCTCGCGCTGGCGAACACGCGATGCGCGGCGTTGGTGGCGTCGAGGCGCGGATCGACACCGAGCGCATCGCCGCCGATCGACGACGGCTCGAACAGCTTGGGCGCGTAGAGCAGGCTGACCGAGCCCCGTTCCCCGAGCGCCTGCGCGCGCACCATCACCGTGCCCAGCCGGTTGCGGCTCAACACCGACGGATCCAGCGACGCCTGCCCCACCAGTGTGCGCGGGCGGAAGACGTCGGTCGGGTTGAAACCCAGCGCCACGCCGTTGCGCGCATTGATGCGCCCGGCCTCGAGATAGAGGCGCGCGCGGGGCTGCCAGGTGGCGTAGACCTCGCGCAGCTCGTTGCGCGCGGTCGTGCGCGACCACCAGGCCTGGCCCTCCTGCGCGATCAGGTCGGCGCGATCGCTGAGCGTGAGCTTCAGCGACGGAAGCGCCGGCCAGTCGATGACCGCGTCGACGCTGGCGCGGTTCTGCCAGCGATAGGGCGGCGGCGGCGGGAACGGCACGATGGGCGCGCGCCGGGTCGCGACGGTGAGCGCATCCTCGAGATAGAGCCGCGCGTGCGGCGCGCCGCGCGACTCTCGAGGCGCGGCCGCGACGGGCCCCGGCGTCGCCGGCGACGATGCGCCTGCGCCGGCAGCAGCGGCGGGGATCCGATCGAGATCGCTGTCCTCGCCGCCGGACGTGGCGGCCGCCGGCCCGCCCGCGTACAGCAGCGCGAGAACGCCGACCGAGATCCTCACGTTCACTGCTCCTCGAAGCGCGGCAGGTAGTCGCGCTGGAACCAGGCCTCCGGCAGGTCCTGCGCGCGATACCCGGCGCCGCCGACGATGGTGACCAGGTTCTCGTCGACGGCATCGATGATCACCGTCTCTGTCGGCCGCATGACGCCCAGCACCTGGGCGACCTTGCGGAAGTAGGCGATCTTGAGCACCCGACCGCTGTCCGAGTAGAACTTGGCCTTGATGGCGCGGTAGCTGTCGCGCTCGACCCAGTACTCGAGGCGCGCATAGACCGCGTCGCTGCTCGCCGCGACCAGGTTGAGGTGCCAGGCGCGGCGATCCTGGTGGTCGCCGTCCTTGATCGTCTCCTCGCCGATCAGCGTGGCCGTGTAGTCGTGCGCCAGGTTGACCGTGAGCACGTCGCCGTTCGATGCCTGGCCCACCAGCCGCTGCTGCGCCGAGATCCGGATGCTGGTCTTCGACGCCGGGTCGTAGAACCACATCTTGCTCGCGTCGAGCAACACCAGCTTGCCGGCGTCGCGCGGCGGATCGATGTAGTTGACCAAGTTCTTGAACTGGCGCGCCGCGCCGGCTGGGACCTGCGCGGCCTCGTCGATCTTGGCGTGAACGCCCAGCACCACGCGGTCGCGCGCCTGGCCACCGCGGTAGGTGACCAGCGTCAGCGTGCTGCGGAACGACTGCTGCGGGTTGCGCACGCGGTCGGCGACCTCGACGATCTCGCGCGCCGTGGGTGGCGCGGCCCACACGCGCGCGCTGCGGAAGGCGACGGTCGCGATTGCGACGGCCAGGACGATCTGCTTCGCTGCGGATTTTGACACTCGCATGGCTTTCTCCCTCGACGTTTCCCTAGACGTGGCGAAGCGCATCGACGACGGGAAGGCGCGCGCCGCGGTTGGCGGGGATCAGCGCCGCCAGCGTCGCAGCGACGACCAGCGCCAGCCAGACGCGCACGATGAGGCCCGCCGAGCCCGCGGTCAGGATCTCGAGAGGAATCGGCGCCGCCTGACCCGGCGGCGTCCAGGTCATGCCGGCGTGATTCACGAGGTTCGCGATCGCCTGCGCCAGGGCGGCGCCGGCGGTCGCCCCGATCGCGCCCAGGATCGCGCCCTCGACGACGAACAGCCGCCGGATGCCGGCGCGCCGCACGCCCATCGCGCGCGCCGAGCCAATCTCCGTCGTCCGTTCCATGACGCTCATCCCCATCGTGTTCACGACGGTGAAGAGCACGATCACGCCCATGATCAGCGCGATGAACAGGAAGATCGCGCCGAACATCCCGACCGCCTGCTTGTAGAACGGCTGCAGCTCGGCGAAGTCGCGGATCTCGAGGTCGAGGTGGTGCTCGGCGAACAGCGCGCGCAGGCGCGCGCGCGCCATCGCCAGGTCGGCGGTGTGACGGAGCTGGACGACGATGCCGGTCGCCTTGGGCGGCATGCGGCCGTAGACCAGCTTCTGCGCGAGCGCGATGTGCATGGCCACGAAGTTGTCGTCGAGCTCTCGCACGCCCTGCGGCTCGGCACGGTCCACGAACAAGCTCACGACGTTGGGCGCGCCTCCAGCAGTGGCGGCGAGCAGGTCCAGGCGCGGCGCGCCGGTCGCGGTCGCGGTCGGCGCGCGGTCGGCCTGCACCAGCCCCGCGAGATCTCCGTCGAGCGTCGCTCCGTCGAGCATCGCGCCGTTTGCGCGCGGCGCGACGGGGCGCGCGGGGCAATCGCCGATCTTCAGGCGATCACACAGGCCCAGCACGCGCGCCAGGCCGACGCCGACCACGCCGCGCGCTTCGTCGTCGTCGCGCAGGCCCGCGTCCGGCATCCGGCGCCGCCGGTTGACCCCGTGCTCGTCCCACCGCGACAGCCGGTCGCGCTCCGACGGCACGACGCCTGTGCCCAGGAACGTCTTCGACGCGTCGAGGTCGAAGTTGCCGGCGATGCCCGCCAGCGAGACGATCGGCGTGACCACGTTCAGGCGCGGCGCCAGCGCGGGATCGTCGCGGATGAGGCGCACCACGCCCGGGTAGTCGTCGATGCCGAACTCCGCCGGGTTGCCGGCGCCGAACGCGAAGTAGCCGGTGCGAAAGACCGTCAGGTGGCCGACCTTGTCGACGGCGTTGGTCTCGAGGCCAGCGGTCACGAAGCGCACGAACTCGCCGAACAGCACGATGCCGATCGCGCCGACGGCGATCGCCAGCAGCGTCATCGTCGAGCGGCGGCGGTTGCGCAGGATGTTCCGGAAGGCAATCTTGAGCGTCATCATTGCCGTGCCTCCACGAGGCGGCCGTCGCGGATCGCGAACGTCTCGTCGGCGTGGGACATGAGCTGCGGATCGTGCGTCGAGAAGACGAAGCTGACCGCCTGCTGGTCCTGGACCTGGCGCATGAGCGCGATGATCTCCGCGCCGGTGTGCGAATCCAGGTTCGCGGTCGGCTCGTCGGCGAGCACCAGCGCGGGGTGCTTCACCAGCGCGCGCGCGATCGCCACGCGTTGCTTCTGCCCGCCGCTGAGCTGGTTGGGCCGGTGGTGGCCGAAGGCCGCAAGGCCGACCGCGTCCAGCATCGCGGCCGCGCGCGTGCGGCGCTCGGCCGGGGGGACGCCCAGCAACAGCAGCGGGTACTCGACGTTCTCGTACGCAGTCAGCACCGGGAACAGGTTGAAGCTCTGGAAGACGAACGCGACGTTGCGCGCGCGAAAGTCCGTGACCTGATCGTCGGACAGCGCGCCGACGTCTTGCCCGCACACGTCGAGCTGGCCCGTGGTGGGCCGATCGATGCATCCGATGAGGTTGAGCAGCGTCGTCTTGCCGCTGCCCGACGGGCCGACGATCATCGTGAACCGGCGCGGTGTGACGGCAAAGCTGACGCCGCGGACCGCCGCGACCTCCACGCCGCCGTCGTCATAGGTCTTCGTCACTCGGTCGAAGCGAACGACTGGCTCGGCCTCCGCCGCGGTCTCGGAAAAGGACTTGTTTGACATGGTGGCTCCTGGGATTGGTTGGTACCATCGGGTACCACTGGATCTGGATATACGGTACCCACTGGTACCATGCAAGAACATTTCGCCATGCCCCGCGCAACCCCTGATGGAACCGCCCGCTCCCGCATCCTGAACGCCGCGTTCGAGGTCCTGCGCGAGCACGGCTACGGCGCGACGCAGACGCGCGAGATCGCGGCGCGCGCCAAGGTCTCGAAGCGCGACATCTACAGCCAGTTCGGCAACAAGGAAGGGATCTTCGCCGCGCTGATCGCGGCGCGGGCCGAACGCATGCGCCGGCCCGCTGCCGGGCCGGATGTCGACATCAGCTCACGCGAGGGCTTCGCGGCGACGTTGCAAAAGGTGGGCGTCGCGTTCCTGGAGCAGCTCTACGATCCCGCGGTCATCTCGATGTTTCGGCTGGCCATCGCCTCGGCCGAAGAGTCACCGGAGATGGCGCGCATCCTGGAGCGAAATGCGTTTCAACCGAACCGGCGCGCGCTGGCCGAGCTGATGGCCGGCGCCATCCAGGCCGGGCGCCTGACCGGCGAGGCGCCGCAGCTGGCACAGCGGTTCTTCGCGCTGCTGACCGGGGGCGCTCACGTGCCGGTGCTGCTGGGGATCGACGATCCGCCGAAGCCGCGCGAGCTCGCCCGTCACGCCGAAGAGGTGGCCGAGGCGTTTCTGCGGCTCCACGGGCGCGTGACCAAGGCGTCCCGCTCCGCGTGAGTCGCCGGCGGACGGTCACAGGGGACGCATGCGCCCCAACCAGTGGACGCCGGACGGTTCCACTCTGGGATGATGCTTGGCTTTCTTGTGCGGCGCCGGCGGCTGATGCCCGAGAGACCAGTCGCCGCTGGGAGGGAGTCGGGGCCCGCCCATGATGATCGTCTGGTCCTCGCCGCCCGCGGGAACTTCCGCTGCCGCGGGCGGCGGCGGCGCGACCAACGCCGGCGCGGGCGGCGGCGCGCCCATCATCGGGCGCAGAACGAAACGGCCCAGGCCGGCGAGCCCGACGATCATCGCGGCCAGCTCGGCCCAGCCCACGATCACCAGCATACCCACGAACGCCCACAGGCCCCGCTGCCGGGCCGCGCGCAGCCGCGCCCAGCAATCGGCGCTCACGACCGTGCCGTCGGGGCGGCGGTAAATGCGCAGGCAGACCGGCTCGCGGCTGGCAATCAGCGCCAGCGCTTGCGGGCGCGTCAGCGAGGCGACGTTGTAGACGTTCTTGCGACACCTTCCGCAATGCCGGATGCGGTCGTCCCCGTACATGCTGTCCCAGGAGACCTGGCACGGGGTCTCGATCTCGATGCGGTCGACCAGGTCGAGCTTCATGATCCCCTCCAACGCACGCGGGGCCCAAAGGATCTACGGGCCGTGCGAGAAAGAGACAGCCGGAACCGGCCGCGGTTCCCGGCTCAGGCGCGATCGGCCGGGCGCCGCTGCGGCCGCTGCAGGGCGCGCTCCACGCTGCGCGCCAGCTCGGTCATGGTGAACGGCTTCTGAATGAAGTGCGCCGACCCGGCGGCGAGCTCGGCGCCCGCGACCTGGCTCGACGCGTAGCCCGACATGAACAGCACCGGCAGGTCGGGCCGGATCGCGCGCAATCGTTCGCTCAGCTCCGGACCGCGGATGTCGGGCATCACCACGTCGCTGAGCAGCAGATCGACCCGCTGGGCCGGGTTCGCGCACAGGGCCATCGCGGCGCGCGCCGAATCGGCCGCCATCACGGTGTAGCCGAGGCCCTGCAGCATCGATCGCGTCAGCTCGCGAACCATCTCGTTGTCCTCGACCAGCAAGATCGTGCCGCGCCCGCGCGCAGCGGGGTCTTCCGCCGCCAGCGGCGGGTCGACGCTGCGCCCCTGGATGCGCGGGATGTAGAGCCGGAACGTGGTCCCGCGGCCCTTTGCGCTGGTGACCTCGATGAACCCGTTGTTCTGCTTGATCACGCCGTACACCGTGGCCAGCCCCAGCCCGGTGCCCTTGCCCACCTCCTTCGTCGAGAAGAAGGGCTCGAAGATGTGGGACGAGCGTCTGCTGGTCCATGCCGACGCCGTCGTCGCTCACCGAGAGCACGACGTAGTCGCCCGGCTGGGCGTCGACCCGATCGCGGCAGTCGGCCGCGTCCAGGTGGATGTTCGACGTCGCGACCGTGATGCGGCCCCCCTCCGGCAGCGCGTCGCGCGCGTTGACGATCAGGTTCACCAGCATCTGCTCGACCTGCGCCGGATCGAACACCACCTTCCACAGCGCGTCGCCGGGGACGAAAGCCAGCGCGATGTGCTCGCCGATGAGGCGCAAGAGCACGTTCTTCGCTTCGGCGACCAGCGCGTTCAGATCCACGGCGCGCGGCGCGATCATCTGCTTGCGCGAGAACGCCAGGAGCTGGCGCGTGGTGTCGCGCGAGCGGCACGCCGCCTTCTTGATCTCGGCCAGCGACTCCAGCAGCGGATCGCCGTCGGGGAAGCCGGCGCCGATCAGCTCGGCGTAGCCGAGGATCACCGTCAGCATGTTGTTGAAGTCGTGCGCGACGCCGCCCGCGAGCCGCCCGACCGACTCCAGCTTCTGCGCGTGCAGCAGCTCGGCTTCGAGCCGCGAGCCTTCTCCGCCTGCGCGCGCTTCTGCTCGGTGAGGTCGCGCGTGTAGACCCAGTGGCACTCCTCGCCCTCGAACTCGACGACGCTGACCGAGACCTCGACGGGGATGTCGCGCCCGCTCTTCGTGCGATGGGTCCGTTCGAACCGCACCGTCCCTTCATCGCGCCGCCGGCGCCAGCGATCTTCCCAGGAGATCGGGCTCGGGCTGATGTCCTGCATCCTCAGGCGCAAGAGCTCCTCGCGCGAATACCGAGCAGCTCGCAGGCGGCGTCATTGACGTAGGCGAGGCTGCCGTCGGACTTGACCCAGTAGATCGGATCGCGCGCCTTGTCGACGGCGGCCTGCGTGCGGCGGAGCGCCTCGGTGACGATACGCCGCTGGGTGATGTCGCGAACGAAGGCGACGCACAACCGCGCGCCGTCGATCTCCAGATCCTTGGCCGAGACCTCGACGGAAACCAGACCGCCGTCCCTGCGACGGTACGCCGTCTCGGTCAATCCGTCGATCAGCGTCTGCTTCCAGATCGCGGCCCACCGCTCGGGCGTGGTCCCGACATCCAGGTCCCAGATGCGCAATCGCCCGACCTCGTCGCGCGCGTACCCGAGCCAGTCGCAGGCGCGCTGGTTCACGTACGCCAGGCGTCCCTCGGCGTCGACCCACAGCACGGCCTCGCGCGCCGTGTCGATGGCCGCCTGGAACATCGCAACGTCCACGGAGGACGGATGGGGCATGGGCGCTCAGGGATGATCGGACGAAGGCGGGTCCAAGTCGATGTTTTTTGCAGCCGATGTTTTTTCCAGCCACATAGGCCGCCGGGGCCCCGAACGCTCACCTCTCGGTAGAGGTCCCTATGACGCCGCCGCGAAACGCTGCCGGTAGGTCGCCGGCGTGACGCCGAGGCGCTGCGTGAACACGCGCCACAGCGTGCTCGCGTCGCCGAGGCCGGTGCGCGCGGTGATGTCCTTGAGCGGCAGCGACGTCTCCTCGAGCAGCCGCCGCGCCTCATCGATGCGCAGGCGGCGCACCAGCTCGGCCGGCGATTCGCCGAGATGCTCGCGGCACCACCGGCTCGAGCGTCCGCGGGCTCATGCCGACGCCGCGCGCGAGGCGATCGACCGGCAGCGCCTCGTCGACGTGCTCGAGCACGAACGTCGACGATGTCGTGCAGCTTCGGCGGCTCGGACTCCTGCCGCTGCAGCGCCGAGCTGAACTGCGCCTGATTGCCCGAGCGGCGCAGGAACAGCACCAGGCGCCGCGCGACCGCCATCGCCACGCGCGTGGCCGTGGTCCTCCTCGACCAGCGCGAGCGCCAGGTCGATGCCGGCGGTGATCCCCGCCGACGTCCAGACGCGCCCGTCCTTGACGAAGATGCCCTCGTCGACGACGCGCGTGGCGGGGAATCGCGACCGCAGCTCGTCGAGGAACATCCAGTGCGTGGTGGCGCGCTTGCCGTCGAGCACGCCGGCGGCGCCGAGCACGAACGCGCCGGTGCAGATCGAGACCACCGTGGGGATGCGCGCGTGGAGCGGCGCAGCCACGACACCAGCTGCGTCTGCTCGCCCGGCCGCGCGTCCCACGGCGCGCCCGCGACGATCGCGACGTCGGGTAGGCGGCCGCCGCCGCGGGGCAACGGGCGGATGCCGCCCAGGATCAGACCGTGGCGGGTCTCGACGGCGGGCGCGCGCGGGCCGACCACCGCCAGCTCGTACGCCGTGCGGCCGAGGATGTCGTTCGCGTGACCCATCACCTCCCACGGACCCGGCGATGTTCGAGCACGCCGGTCCGCGGCAACGACCAGAAACCACACTCGCTTCGGCGTCCGGCCCATGCCTCGATCCTGACCGCCGTGGCCTAAAATGCAATAGTCTTGTCCTTTCGGCCAGACGCGTCCGCGCGCTATCCCGAGGGAAAGGCAAAAAAACGAGGGAGAGCGAACATGGTCAAGATCGGCATCAACGGGTTCGGGCGCATCGGCCGGATGGCATTCCGCGCGGCGCTGCAGCGCACCGACGTCGAGGTCGTCGCCGTCAACGACCTGCTCGAGCTGCGGCATCTCGCCTACCTGCTCAAGCACGACTCGGTGCACGGCCGGCTCCGCCACGACGTGGCCGTCAAGGACAGCTTCCTCGTCGTCGACGGGCGCCCGATCCGCGCCAGCGCCGTGAAGGATCCCGCGGCGTCGGCGTGGGGCGACGTCGGCGCCGACGTGGTGATCGAATCGACGGGGATCTTCCTCACGCGCGAAAAGACCGAGCGCGCACCTGCGCGCCGGCGCCCGGCGCGTGATCATCTCGGCGCCGGCGAAGGACGACACGCCGGTGTTCGTTCACGGCGTCAACACCGATCGCTACGCGGGCGAGCCGATCATCTCGGCGGCGTCGTGCACGACGAACTGCCTGGCGCTGATCGCGAAGGTCCTGCACGACACCGTCGGGATCAAGCGCGGCCTGATGACCACGGTGCACGCCACCACGGCGACGCAGAAGACCGTCGACGGTGTGTCCGGCAAGGACTGGCGGTTCGGGCGCGGAATCCTGGAGAACATCATCCCCGCGTCGACCGGCGCCGCGGAAGCGGTCACCAAGGTCTTGCCGTCACTGAAGGGGAGGCTGACCGGCATGTCGTTCCGCGTGCCGGTCTCCGACGTCTCCGTCGTCGACCTGACCTGCGAGCTCGTTCGCGAGACCAGCTACGCCGACATCTGCGCCGAGATGAAGAAGGCAGTCGGAGGGCTCGCTACGGGGCGTGCTCGGCTACACCGACGAGGAAGTCGTCTCGAGCGACATGCGCGGTGAATCCTGCACCGCGGTGTTCGACGCCCGGGCGGGCATCCAGCTCGATCCGACCTTCGTGAAGCTCATCGCCTGGTACGACAACGAGTGGGGCTACTCCAGCAAACTCCTGGATCTGGCGGTACGCGAGCCCTGGTCCTGACGAAACGGTTCACGGATTGTTCAGCGCACCGCTCCAGAGGTGCGCCTGAGCGTCGATTTATTGTGAGCCCAGCCCAACGGGGCGTGTCACTTCCGTGCACCCAAGCCCCGGGAGGACGCCCAATGAACGCTCAGCGCTCCATTTCACGTGCCGCATGTCTGGTTGGATTTCTTGGCGCCGCCATTGGCTGCGCCGGTAGCACCCCAGGAAACGGCGGCCCCGACCAGGGGACCGGCGGATCCACGACCGGCAGCGGCGGTGCCGTGGTGACCGGCGCCGGTGGCAGCAGCATCGGCCCGGGCGTGGTGACGGGCGCGGGCGGTGCGGCGACGGGTGCGGGCGGTGCGGTGACAGGTGCGGGCGGTGCGGTGACAGGTGCGGGCGGCAGCACGGTTCTTCCCCCACCCACTCTCGATTGCGGTCCGATCGGCACGGTCATCAACAACGCCGGTCCACCCAAGAACCGCATCAACTACGTCATCCTGGCCGACGGCTACACGTCGACGACCGTCAACACCACGCTGATGACCCACATCAACAGCGCCATGGCGACGCGCTTCATGGCGCCGTTCGGAGAGCCCTATATCCGGTACAAGAACTTCGTCAACATCTGCCTCTTCAAGACCGTGAGTCAGAACGACGGCGTCAGCCAGACCGGCGCCTCCACCAACTCGACGATCTTCAACTGCTTCGGCGACGACACCAGCCGGCTCGCGACCTGCGACACGCGCACTGCGATGACTCAGCTCACCGCGAACACGCCGGCGGGCATGACCGTCGACTGGCACTCGATCGTGCTCAACAACTCGCAATGGTGGAACACCGGGTCGACCTGGATGCTCTGGTCGGGTGGCAACGCCGACGGTCCCAAGGGCTCGCTTCACGAGGGTGGCCACGGGTTCCACCAGCTGGCCGACGAGTACGGCACCTGCACGGGCGCCAACTGCGGCACCAACACCATGGGCACCGGCACCGCCGGCACCGAGAACCCCGAGATCAACTCGACCGGCAACCCCACGACCACCGGCGGCAAGTGGGACATGTGGATCGGCACCACGCAGACCGGCGCGACCGGCTTGCAGGGGACCTGGCTCGGCAGCCGCTACGTCGGCACCGGCCAGTACCGGCCGTCGGCGAACTCGATGATGAACAGCCTGTTCGGCACCAACCCGAACACCAGCTTCAACTCGGTGTCGCGCGAACAGATGATCTTCACCATCTGGCGGCGCCTCACGCCCATCGATTCGACCACGCCCGCCGCGGGCGCGGTGACCAACCCGGGCACGATCACCGTCAACGTCATCGACCCCGCGGTCATCAGCGTCGACTGGACCGTCGACGGCGCGACCACGATCAATGGGGGCACGACGTTCGACACGTCGAAGCTCGCGGCGGGAAGTCACACCATCTCGGCCAAGGCGTACGACAACGCCACGACCGACTGGGTCCGGAACAAGAGCGGCATGTGCCCGGCCTCGGTCACGAATCAGTACTGCAGCCGCACGGCGTGGCCCCGGTCGCAACAGACGGTGACCTGGACCGTCACGAAGTAGTCTCCTGAAGTCCACCGAACTGCCGCGCCGCGAGTCGTCTTCTTCTTCGCGGCGCGGGCTGCTCGTCGCGCTGGCGAGCGCGATCGTGGTTCTGGTCGTGATCGCGATGTGGCTGCGCATGCACCGCAACGAAGGCCAGGCGGACGGCGCCGCGCCGGTCCAGACCAGCGACAGCCCGGCGCTCCGTCGGACGCCACCGTCGCCGGCACCAACACCCGCGCGCCGCGCCACCGGCGGCCGCTGCCGCGGCGCCGGCGCTGCCGAGCCCTCCGCCCGCCGCGGACGCGGGTACCGACGCGGGCGCGGAGGAGCTGCGGCCGTCGCACCCGCTCACGCCGCGCCACGTCCGCATCCAGCGCGAGAACAACCTGATCGGCGCGATGGAGGGCGCAATGGACGTGCGCGACGGCCGCGGCCTGCGCTACTTGCTCCAGCAGTACCGCAGCGAGTTCCCCGATGATCCCAACCAGCTGCAGGAAGGCTACGGCATCATCGCCGCGTGTCTCGAGCACCCAGGCCCGGAGATGACAGCCGCCGGCCAAAGATACTACGACCGCGAGCGCGGCTCGACGCTGCGCCGGTTCGTCGCGCGCTACTGCCTGGGCGAACCGTGAGCACCGGCCCGGGCACCTGCGCCCGCACTCACTGGCCCTGAGGCGCGCGATCCGTGCTCGCGGTGACCGATAACCGGAGCGACATCTCCGAAAATCGGAGCCACCCCGCGAACCAGGTAGACGTCATCTATGGGGTTACGATAAGTTCCGTAGCTCACAATTGTGGCGCAAGAGTTGCTGCCGGGGGTCGATATGCGTACTTCTCCATTCATTCGAAAGATCGTGTTCGGGCTCGTCGGGCTGACGCTGGGGATTCTGGGCTGCGGCTCGCGCCACGACGAGGATCTCGGGAGCATCGGCATGGCGCTCCAGCTGGCGCCGGGTCTCACGCTGGATTCCGTCACCTACTCCATCACCGGCCCGCGGATCGTTCTCGCGGACCGGCACGATCGACGTCAGCAACAGCACCACGATCTCGGCGCACGATCGGCGGCCTGCCGGCGGGCGACGGCTACACGCTCACGCTGTCGGCGACGGCGTCGAACGGCACCACGCAGTGCGCGGGCACGTCGGCGCCGTTCTCGGTCGATGGCGCACGCGACGACCGCGGTGAACGTCCACCTGCTCTGCCAGGAGGCGCCGACGAAGGGCAGCGTGCTCGTGAACGGCACGCATCAACATCTGTCCGCTGATCGACGGTCTGTCGGCGAGCCCGGGTGAAGTGCTCGTGGGTGGATCGATCGCGCTCGACGCGGCCGCGCACGACACCGACGCGGCGCCCGCGCCGCTGACCTACCACTGGACGGCCAGCGCCGGCACGCTCAGCAACGCGAGCGTGGCGAACCCCACGTTCACCTGCACGACCAGCGGCAGCGTCAGCCTCTCGCTCGCCGTCAGCGACGGCGACTGCGGCGACAGCCAGTCGCTGACCGTGACCTGCACCGGCACCGCGCGCATCGTCATCAACGAGGTCGAGTCGAACGGCGACCCCGTCGGCGACTGGGTCGAGCTGACCAACGCGGGCACCGCGACGGCCGACATCTCGGGCTGGAAGCTGAAGGACAACGACGATACGCACCCTTCGTCGTCGTGCCGGCGGGCACGATGCTGGCGCCGGGTGGCTTCTACTTCATCTACGTCTTCCAGACGTTCGGCCTCGGCGCACCCGACTGGCGCGCCTCTTCGATCCGGCCGGCAACCTCGTCGACTCGTACAGCTGGACGACGCACGCGACGGGCACGTACGGCCGCTGCCCCGACGGCACCGGCGCCGTTCGTCGACACGACGCCGACGCCAGGCGCGGCGAACGCTGCGGCGGCGGCGGCGTGGGCGGCGCGGCGGGCGACGGGCGGCGGCGGCGGGCGTGGGCGGCGCGGCGCGGCGTGGGCGGCGCGATGGGCACGGGCGGCGTGGCCGGCGCGATGGGCACGGGCGGCGCGGGTGGCGCGACGTCACCCGATCGTGATCAACGAGGTCGAATCGAACGGCGATCCGGTCGGCGACTGGGTCGAGCTGACCAACACAGCGCGACGACCGTCGACATCTCGGGCTGGAAGCTCAAGGACAACGACGACACGCACGCCTTCGTCGTCGTGCCGGCCGGAACCACGCTCGCGCCGGGCGGCTTCTTCTTCATCTACGTGTTCCAGACGTTCGGGCTCGGCGCGCCCGACTCGGCGCGCCTCTTCGATCCGGCCGGCAACCTCGTCGACTCGTACAGCTGGACGACGCACGCCGTGGGCACGTACGGACGCTGCCCCGACGGCACCGGGCCGTTCGTCGATTCGACGCCGACGCAGGGCGTGCCCAACGCTTGCAACGGCGGCGGAGCGCGGGCGGCGCCGACGGCGGCGCGGGCGCTGGCGGCCAGCGGCACCGGCGGCATGGCCGCCAACGAGTTCCCCTGGCCCGGCACCGACACGGTGATCACCGTCGACGACGCCGGCGCCTTCGCGTCGAACCTGTCGGGCCTCAGCTACCAGCCGGCGACCGCCACCGATCCCGCCGTGCTGTGGGGCGATCCAGAACGGACCGTCGAAGCTCTATCGCCTGCTCTGGAACGGCACGACCTGGGAGTCCGACCCGACCAACAGCTGGGGCGCCGGCAAGACGATCCACTACCTGGACGGCACCGGCGATCCCGATTCGGAGGGCGTCAGCAAGGCGGAGTTCGCCGACACGTCGATCTACGTCTCGACCGAGCGCGACAACGACAACAACCAGGTCAACCGCTTCAGCGTCCTGCGCTACGACACGACCGCGGCGGGCACCGACCTGACCGCGCTCAACGACTGGGAGCTGACCGCCGACCTGCCCGCGATGGGCATCAACCTGGGGCTCGAGGCGATCACCTACGTCCCCGACACGGCGCTCGTCGCGGGCGGCTTCTTCGACGAGGCGAAGAACGCGCCCTACGACCCGGCGAGCTATCCGAACCACGGCACCGGCCTGTTCTTCGTCGGCCTCGAGTCGAACGGCGTGATCTACGGCTACGCGCTCAACCACGCCGACAACACGTTCACGCGCGTCGCCACGTTCGCCAGCGGCCAGGTCTCGATCATGGACCTGTCGTACGACCGCGACGTCGGCTACCTCTGGGCCCAGTGCGACAACACCTGCGGCAACAAGGCGACGGTCTTCACGCTCGACACGACGCCGCATGTCGCCGACCGCGGGCCGCTTCCAGATCGACCGCGTCTTCGATCGCCCCGATTCGTTGCCGAACTCGAACAACGAGGGCATCGGCATCGCCCCCGAGTCCGAGTGCGTCGCCGGGCAGAAGCACTTCTTCTGGTCGGACGACAACGCGCTGGACATGCATTCGATCCGCCGGGGCTCGATCCCCTGCGGGAGGTTCTTCTAGGGGCTGACGCTCCGCTCACCGGCGGCGCAAGGCGACGGCGGCCAGGATCGCGGTCGCCACCGACACGGCGGCGCACAGCACCAGCGTGACTTGCATGGCGTGGGTGAACGCCGCGCGCGCGGTGTCGAGGAGAAGCCCACTCCCCGCATCCGACAATCGCTGCTCGGCCAGCGCCACGGCGCCGCCCAGGGTGTCCATCGCCACCCTTCGAGCGCTCTCGGGCACGCCGGCCAGCTCGGTGCGCGCCAGGCTGGCGCGGTAGATCGCTGTCCCGATGCTGCCCAGCACGGCGATGCCCAGCGCGCCGCCCAGCTCCGAGCCGGTCTCGGAGATCGCGGCGGCGGCGCCGGCGCGCTCGGGCGGCGCCGCGCCGATGATGAGGTCGGTCGACAGCGTGAACACCGGCGACATGCCGAGCGAATACAGCGTCGACGCAATGACGATGGCTTCGACGCCGCGTCCGACGACGCAGGTGAAGAGAACGAACCCGCACGCCGCCAGCAACAGACCGCCCGCGATCACGTACGCGCGCTGCACCCGCCGCGCGAGCACCGGCGCCAGGAACGAGCCCACGACGTAGCTTCCCGACCAGGGCAGGATCCACAACCCGGCGGACAGCGGCGGCAGCCCGAGGACCAGCTGCAAGTACTGGACGACCACGACGTACGAGCCGAACGTCACCAGCGTGCCGAGCATGTACGTCGCCAGCGACGCGCTGAAAGCCGGCGTCTGGAAGAGCCGGAGATCGATCAACGGATCGGCCAGCCGGCGCTGGCGGTGGACAAAGCCCGCGCCGATCGCGACGCCGGCGCCCACCGCGCCCAGCGGCAGCCAGCCGACCCCCTGCTGCGCGCACAGCTTCATTCCGTAGATCACCGCCAGGATCGCCACCAGCGACAGCACGGCGCTGCTCACGTCCAGCCGCCGCGCCGTCGGGTCACGGTACTCGGGCAGCAGGATCGGCCCGACGATGAGCAACAACGCCATCACCGGGACGCCCAGCAGGAAGACCGCTCCCCAGTGAAAGTGCTGGAGCACGACGCCGCCCAGGACCGGCCCGATCGCGCCTCCGACCGAGTAGCTCGCGGTCCAGACACCGATCGCCAGCGTTCGCTCGCGCGGTTGCAAGAACATGTTGCGAATCAGCGACAGCGTCGACGGCGCCAGCGTCGCGCCCGCGATACCCAGCAGCGCGCGCGCCGCGATGAGCAGCCCCGGGCTGCGCGCCAGCGCCGCGGCCACCGAGGCGATGCCGAACGCCGCCGCGCCGATCATCAGCAGGCGCCGCCGCCCGATGCGATCGCCGAGATTGCCCATGGTGATCAGCAACCCGGCGACGAAGAAGCCGTAGATGTCGATGATCCAGAGCAACTGCGCGCTGCTCGGCTTGAGATCGCGAGCGATGCGCGGCAGCGCCAGCTCGAGGACGGTCAGGTCCATGGCGTAAAGGACGCAGGGCAGCGCAATCACCGCCAGCCCCAACCAGGCCCGGCGCGTCGCTTTCGGATATGCGGCGATCGCGTTCATGGCGATGGGTGCGCGGCCGGCCGCGAATGTTACACGCCGCTACGGCTTTCTTTGGCCGTGCCAGTCGCGGAACATCTGGTCCAGCTGGCTCGCGACCTGGTCATCGGCCGCCGCGGGTGGTGACGCCCCCAGCTCCGCCGCCAGGTCCAGCGTCGTCCTCACCTGGGCCAGGTACGCGGTGCAGGGCGGACAGGTCGCGAGGTGCTGCTCGAACCGTG
The DNA here is from genome assembly GCA_963774325.1 of uncultured Pseudomonadota bacterium. Classification (GTDB taxonomy): domain Bacteria; phylum Myxococcota_A; class Polyangia; order Fen-1088; family Fen-1088; genus DASRQZ01. The sequence continues at coordinate 609,244 of CAVZEF010000003.1, read as the reverse complement.
TCCGATCGCGCGCGGGCAACGTACCGCCGAGGTACTCGGTGACCAGCTCCACGATCTCGCGGCAAACGAGCTCGATCGGGTTTGCGTCCATCAGACCTGCCCTGCTTCCATCCGGTGTCGCTCCAGCCGCGCGCGGACCTTGGAACGCGCCCGGTGCAGCAACACGCGCTGATTGGTGCCGGTCACGCCCAGAATGTTACAGGCCTCCTCGCCGGTCAGCCCCTCGACGTCGCACAGCACCATGATTTGCTGCTGGATGACCGGCAGCTCGGCGATCGCGGCCTCCAGCACGGCGCGCAGCTCGCGCCGCTCGAGCGCCTGGTCGGGGTCGGGAAACGGCGCGGGCATACCCGCCCAGTGTCCGGCCCACTGGTGGCCGTCAGGGAAGAAGCGCGCGGGCTCGACCGACGGGCCGCGCTCGGCCGTCTCGTCGTCGATGAGCGCCGACATCGGCGTCTCCCGCCGCTGCGCGCGCGCGTGAGCCCGCGCGACGTTCACCAGGATTCCGTACAGCCAGGTGCGCAGCGACGACCGGCCCTCGAATCGATCCAGCGATTCCAGCGCCACCAGCCACGCGGCTTGCACCACCTCGGCGGCCGCTGCGCCGTCGCGCACCCAGACGCGCGCGATGCGCAGGAAGCTTGGTTGCTGCGATCTCACGAGCGCCGTGAACGCGGCGCCGTCGCCGCGGCGCAGGGCGGCGACCGTGGCGGTGTCGGTGGCGCGGGCGTCGTCCATGCGGGCTCCGAGGGACAGGACTGCGGACGGCGGCGATGTTAGTCGAGCGCCGCGCCCGCGCGCAAAATCAATCGCGGCCACCGCGTCCTCGCCGGCGCTCGTCGATCCAGCGGTCTATCGACAGCGGGCTCGGGCCGCCCAGCGCCAGCGTGAGCAGACCGACGATGTAGAGCAGGCTCACTTCGTATCCCACCGGATCTCGGCGAACGCGGCCGGACCGCGCTCGGCGGCCCGGCGCCCACACCAACGCTCGATGCGTTTGACGAATCGGGCCGGACCCGTAGGAAATCCGTACATTCGTCTCAAAACGAGACAGTCGCGCCGCTGAAGGCGAAGCGCTGCGTTGGGTCGTAGCCGATCTGCAGCCGCATGGGGTGCGGGCTCAGCTGGTTGTGCTTGTTGACCAGGTCCAGCAGGTCCTGCCGGCTCGGCCGGCTCGCGTACGAGATCACACCGCCAAGAGCCATGGCTCCGAGGCCCACGAAGCCGAACGTGGCCATCTTCGAGAGGTTCCGCTCGTTGCACGCCCCCCAGGCGTCGCTGTCGGCGCCGAAATGCGGGTCGGTGATCGGCGGCTGCACGCAATCGTCTCCCCCGGCGATCCCGTAGATCAGGCTCGCCAGACCGATGACGACCCCAGCCACCAGCGCCGCCTTCGCCGTGTCTTGCTTGGACTCGAGCCGCGCGACATCCGGCCCGAGTTGCCCGTAAAGACTCGGATCGCTGGACTTCGTCGTCTCCAGATAGGCCCGGAACCCGTTGACCGTGCCGTCGAATTGGTGGTCCTCGATCTGCAAGTGTTCGGGCACTTGCACGGTACTCTGTTGCGATTGCGCCTGCTGCTGTTGCAGCAGGATCTGCTGCTGCATGATCTGGTCATCTTGCGCCTGCCCGACGCGCGGTGCGACGACCCCGACAACCAACAAGCTCACGCCGAACGACAATCGATGTCTGGTCATGATCCCCTCCAAAGCAATGCGTCCGAGCGGAGATCAAGCAATCGGCGCGCCACCGCCGGCGAGCGTTCATTGCGCGGCCGGTTTGCCCAGCGCGACTCCTAGATCACCCGGGAAGGATCGCGGGCAAGTCGAAGCCGTGCAGGTAGTGCGCGCCGATGAAGTTCGTCGCCTCGGCCAGCGCGCCACCGGCGAAGCGCATCACCTGGATCGAATGCAGTCGGTAGACGCCGTCGTCCTCGCCCGCCGAATACCAGCCGACGGCGGGCAGGCCATTGGCGCGCGTGCGCGTCCCGCGCAGGCCACGAGCCCAGCGTACGGAGAAGGGCGGCATCTGTGCGATAGCAGTGACGCAGCAGAGTGGGCCGGAGCTCGCCGACAACCTCGCCGAGCTCCGGTTGTGACGATGATTGGTCGCCGGCGCTCATTGCTTCAAGCTACCGAGCTGGCCCTCGCGCTTCCACCCCGCTCCGCGATCGCCGCCAGAACCGTCTGCCATGGCAGCCGATCATAGTAGAGATTGATGGAACGGATGCGCCCCCCGGCTGCGCGGCGTCTTTCACCCTCTGATGAAGGCGAGCAGGTCGGCGTGGAACTGGTCCTTGTGCGTCGCCATCAGGCCATGGGGCGCTCCCGGATAGACCTTGAGCACGGAGCCCTTGACGATCCTGGCCGCGGCGCGACCGGCCGGGTCGATGGGAACGATCTGATCGTCGTCGCCGTGGATGATCAGCGTGGGGACGTCGATCTTCTTCAGATCGTCCGTCAGGTCGGTCTCGGAGAATTGCTTGATGCAATCGTAAGCGGCCTTGAGACCCACCTGCATGGAGGCGAGCCAGAACTGCTCGCGAACGCCATCGGACACCTTTGAATCGGCGCGGTTCGCGCCGTAGAACGGGGCGCTCAGGTTCCTGTAGAACTGCGAGCGATCCTGCAGCAGGCCGGCGCGAAGCTCGTCGAACGCGCCGAGCGGCGTGCCGATGGGGTTGGAAGAGGTCTTGAGCATCAGCGGCGGAATCGCGCTGACCAGGATCATCTGCTTGAGGCGGCCCGTGCCGTGGCGGCCGACGTAGCGCGTGGTCTCTCCGCCGCCCGTCGAGTGCCCGACCAGCGTCGCGTCGCGCAGCTCGAGCTTGTCGAGGACCGCGGCCAGGTCGTCCGCGTAGGTGTCCATGGTGTTGCCGCCCCAGGACTGCGTCGAGCGCCCGTGACCGCGCCGGTCGTGCGCCACGACGCGAAAGCCGTTGCTCGCGAGGAACATGAGCTGGTCGTCCCAGGCGTCGGCGTTCAGAGGCCAACCGTGGCTGAAGACGACCGGACGGCCGGTTCCCCAGTCCTTGAAGAAGATCTGCGCGCCGTCCTTCGTGGTGATCGTTGGCATGGGCGTCCTCCTTGGCTGTGCTCCGATCAATCGGATCGCTTGCAGCTTTTTCAGCAGGATCTGCGCCAGCCCGTGTCGGCGGCAAAGCGCGCGCCGACGAGACAAATGCTTCTGAAACCGCCACGAATCCGTTACCAGAAACGAGCGGCACCTTAGAATGCGGCGTGCCGTCACACAGGCAGGACGCCAACCTGGATCTGCTGCGCGCGACGGCCGTGCTGATGGTCGTGGTCTTCCATCTCCTGCTCTCGTTGCGCCTGGTGGCGGGACCGCTCGGCTGGCTCATGGGCCTCGGGCGCTGGGCCGTGTTGATGTTCTTCGTTCACACCAGCCTGGTGCTCATGTTCTCGCTGCAACGGCAGACCGAAACCGCCGCGGCGGGATGGCGACACTACCTGGCGTTCGTGCTGCGGCGTGGCTTCCGGTTGCTCCCGCTCAGCACGGTGGTGATTGCGGCGGTGGTCGCTTTCGACCTTCCCGTCGCCAGCGTTCACCATGGACGCTTCGGAGCCGCGCATCCGGGGGTCGCCGGCATCGTCGCCAACGTCTTTCTCGTCCAGAACCTGACCGGCACCGACTCGGTCATGGGCACGCTCTGGAGCCTGCCGTTCGAGATGCAGATGTACCTCGTGCTCCCGTTCGCGTACCTCGTCGCCGTCCGGCGCGACGGCCGGGGATACATCCTGGGCACCTGGGTCATCACGACGCTGGTCTCCGCGGCCACGACTCGATGGCTTCACCACCTGGACTTCCTCTCGTTCGTGCCGTGCTTCCTGCCGGGCGTGATGGCCTTTGCTCTGTTTCAGCGGCCGCGCACGCCACGTCGCTGGCCGTGGTTCTCGCTGGCGCTGTTCGGTCTCAGCGCGATCTACGTCGCGCTGAGAGTCGAGGCCGTCGCGTGGATCGGCTGCCTGGCCCTGGGATGCGCGATCGCGCTCTGCCAGGACATGCCGGCCGGGCGGCTCTGGCGCGTCTGTCATCTCGTCGCAAGGTATTCCTACGGCATCTACCTGACCCATTTCATTCTGATCTGGGTGTTCTTCGTCCGTCTCGCGGACTGGCACATCGCCGTTCGCTGGATCGGGTTCTGGATCGCGGCGGCGATCGTTCCGGTGCTCCTCTACCACCTCGTCGAGGAGCCGATGATCCGCCTCGGCAACCACCTCGCCCGCCCGATACTGGAGGGGAAGGTCGCGCGTCCCGACGCCGGCGCCCTCAAAGGAGCGGCGGATCCGCCAGCGCCGATCTGACTCCGAGCAGCGCAGGAGGGCACACGATGAAGATTCTGCTTTTCGGCGCGACCGGCAACGTCGGTCGCTGCGTCGTCGCGCTGGCGGTTACGCGGGAACCGTCCCGCGACCACGCGGGGGCCTCGTCCGTCAGGGAAGATCCGCGCCCTGCTCCGTTTTCATTCTGTGGAGAGCGAGCCGCCCGAGCGCGGGCTGGTTGCGCATCTTCATCACATGGATCCCAAGCCTGCGGATGGGCCGGCGCCCGCGGTCGCCAAACCGCGGGGGCTCGCGCTTCTTTACGTCGACGACCAGCCCGAGAACCTGGAGCTGTTTCAGCTTCAGTTCGGTCAAGAGTTCGTCGTGCACACCGCCCCCTCGGGTGCGGTGGCTCTGGAGCGGCTCACGCGCGAGGACTTCGCTCTGCTGCTGACCGACGAGCGGATGCCGGACCTGAGCGGGATCGATCTGCTGTCTCGCGTGGTGGAGCGCTGGCCCGACGTCGTGCGCGTCATCGTCTCGGCCTATGGCGACGCGCAGCGGCTGCTGTCGGCGATCAACCGGGGCCACGCCCACGAATACGTCCTCAAGCCCTGGAATCGGGACGAGCTCGCCGCCTGCCTCGACCGGGGCCTGACCATCGCCGCCCGCCGGCGCGCGCTGGCCGCGCGCGCCGAGGTCTCGCAGGTGCTGGAGCAGGACGTCCGCGAGCGCGTCGGCGGCGACACCATCGTGGCGGACGGCGGGCTGGAGCCGGTGATGTCTCTGGCCCGGCGCGCCGCGCGCAGCGACGCGACGGTCCTGCTCACCGGCGAGACCGGCACGGGCAAAGAGGTGATCGCACGGTTCATCCACGAGTCGAGCCCACGCGCCGCCGAGCCGTTCATCCGCGTGAACTGCGGAGCGCTGGCGGAGGGCCTGCTCGAGAGCGAGCTCTTCGGGCACGAGGCGGGGGCGTTCACCGGTGCGCAGCGGATGAGGCGCGGGCGCTTCGAGCTGGCGCAGGGCGGGACGATCTTCCTCGACGAGATCGGTGACATCTCGCCGCGCACGCAGGTGATGCTTCTGCGGGCGCTGCAGGAGAAGGAGATCGAGCGCGTGGGAAGCGCCACGCCGATCCCGATCCGCGCGCGGGTCATCGCCGCCACCCACCGCGATCTGGCGCGGCGAATCGCGGCCGGCGCGTTCCGCGAGGATCTCTACTACCGCCTCAACGTCGTCCCCATCGCGGTTCCGCCGCTGCGCGAGCGCCGGCAAGACGTCGCGGCGCTGACCCGGCACTTCATCGCCAAGCACGCGCGCCGCGGCAGCCAGCCCCGGCTGCATCCGGATGTCGTCGCCGCGCTGGCCTTTTACGACTGGCCCGGGAACGTGCGCGAGCTCGAGAACCTGGTGCAGCGGGCGCTGGTCCTGTGCAGCGAGGAGGTGATCACCCTCGACGACTTCTGCTTCTCGATGCCGGCGTGCGCGCCGGCCACCGACGTGCGCGACGAGGTCCGCGAGACCGAGGCCGCGGCGTTGCGGCGGTTGATCCTCAGCAACGGAGGCAACCTGTCGCGCGTGGCGCGGGCCCTCAATGTCCCGCGCACGACGCTGGTGAGCCGCGCCAAGAAGTACGGTCTGGTGCTCTGAGGGCTGCCGTGCGCGATCCCAAGCGAGCCGAAGCCTTGCGCCGGTCGATCACCGCCGGGGCGGTCGTCGCACTGGCGCTCGGGGTGATCGCCGCGGCGTTCGCGGTCGAGGCGGGGCCCCGGCGCACGCGGATGGTGGAGGCGCCGGCGGGCGGCGTGAAGCTGCTGCGCGATCCGACGCGCGCGCTGACCTTCGAGCAGGTCGTGATGCTGCGCCGGCGCGGAGCGCTCGTCGGCGAGGATCCCGACCGCACCAACTTCAACTACACGCGCGACGTCTTCTGGCTGGTGATGGAGTTGCGCGCGGCCAGCGGCCGCCCCGAGAGCGCGGTCATCGAGCTGACCACGACGCCGGAGCGCGCCGTTCTCTACACGGTGGATCAGCGCGGACGGATCGCGCCGCCCCTGGAATCGGGCACCGACCTCCCCTTCGACCGCCGCCCGCTGGTCGCCGCGAACGTCGCGTTCCCGATCACGCTGCCCGCCGACGAAGCGCTGACCGTCTACCTGCAGGTCAGCTCGAACGACACGATGATCCTCGATCCGCTGCTCTGGGATCGCACCGCGTTCGATCAGAAAGAGCGGAACGGCCGGCTGCTCGACGGGGCGTACTACGGGGCGCTGCTCGGCATCGTGCTCTACAACCTGTTCCTGTTCCTTGGCACGGCCGATCTGACCTACCTGGCGTACGTCGTGTTCGAGCTCCTGCTCGTGGTCTATCAGGCGATCGCCGACAAGTACGCGTTCCAGTACTTCTGGCCCGCGCGGCCCGCGTGGGCTTCCTGGACGGGAGCCGTCTCGGCGCTCGCCGCGGCGGTGGCCGGGCTGATCTTCGCGGATCGCTTTCTCGCGCTGCGCAGAACCATGCCGCGCGCCCACCGCATCTTCCAGGCGCTGGCTCTCATCGGAGCGACATTGCTCGGCTTCACGCTCGCCGGCGTTCGCGCGCCGGGGGCCGCCGTCCCCGCGTTCGTCATGGCGGGGGTCATCGCCGCCGCGTGCGCGGGCGGCGCGCGCTCTCTCGCGCGGAACGCCCAGGCGTTGCTCTTCCTCGGGGCCTGGTCCTTCCTGTTCGTGGGAACGACGCTGGCGGCGCTGGGCACGCTGGGCGTCCTGCAAGCGAGTCACTGGTTCCTGGCCATCAAGATCGGCTCGGGCATGGAGGCGACGTTGATGTCGCTGGTCCTGGCCCACCGGATCACGGCGCTGCGCCACGATCGCGAGCGCGCGCGAATGGCGCTGCTGGCGCTGCGGACCGCCCAGGCGGAGGCGCTCGAGCGCCGCGTGACCGAGCGGACCGCGGAGCTGGCCGAGACCGTGGAGCACCTTCATCGAACACGCGCGGCGTTCGCCCGACAGGATCGGCTGGCCACCGTGGGGCGCATGGTGGCGGGCGTGGTCCACGAGGTCGGCAACCCGCTCAATTTCCTGCGCGGCGGCGTCGCCGAGATCGACCGCGGCCTGGCGAGCCTCTCCGCGACGTTGGACGCTTCGGGGCCGGTATCGGGCTCCGCTGCGGAGGACGTCCAGCGCTGGCTCGGCCGCTCGCAACGCGCGCTCGCGCTGGTGCGCGGTGGGTGCGAGCAGATCGATCGAATCGTCCAGAACCTGCGCGGCTATGTGCGAAGAGATCCCCCGCCGCCGGAGATCACCGACGTCACCGGCGTGCTGCGCGCGACGCTGTTGCTTCTCGACGAGACGCTCCGCGACGGTGGCGTCGAGCTGATCACCGACTGGCAGCCGGTGCCACCGGTGCTCTTCATTCCAGGCCAGCTCGGGCAGGTGCTGACGAACCTGATCGTCAACGCCTCCCAGGCCATGCCGCAAGGGGGCCGACTCTTCGTCGGCTGTCGACCCGACGAAGCGGGCGTGCAGATCGTCCTGCGCGACAGCGGGCCCGGCGTTCCCGCGGAGCTGCGCGAGCACATCTTCGAGCCGTTCGTCTCGGGACGCGCAGGCGGGGACAACGCGGGCCTGGGGCTCTACGTGTGCCACGAGATCGTGACCCACAACGGAGGCGCGCTGCGGCTCGCCGAGCCGTGCGAGGGACGGGACGAAGGCGCCACGTTTTACATCGATCTGCCCGCAGCCGCCGCGGCAGCCGACTCGCCGTTGCGCGCGCCGAACGGCTCGCACGCCGAAGCCTGACGGATTTCGTCGATCTTCGTCGATCGTCGTCGTCGTTCGTCGCCGCCGCGTGGCTTTGCGCGATGGTTTCAGGCCCCGAGCCGCGGCATCGCGCTTGCTCTTACATGGGTGCGGAGGAAGGCCCCATGGACCATTCGAGCCCGCGCGCGACCGAGCTGCACATTCGCCGCCTTTCATGGCTGGCGCTTGCGCTGTCGGCCGGCGCTTGCATGACCACGCCGACGAACGGCACCACGGACCCCGCGAGCAAGTGACGCGAAGTCCATGCCGCAGGCCGAGCAGACCGTGAAGTTGATGTGGGCCGGCCCCGCGCGCGCTCACCTGATTGGAGGGCAACCTGCTGACGTCCTGCAAACCGTGAAACGAAAAAATCGCCGAACGAAGAAACGAAGCGAAGAGCGAGGAGGGATGACGATGAGGACATTCGATGGCAAGAGGGTCGGGAGAGGTCTCGCGATCGCGGCGCTGGGCGCTGCAGTGACGCTGGCGAGCTGCCTGCAGGACGGCGGCGATGGGCCCGAGTCGTCCGCGTCCTCGGCGGGCGAAACGGTGGAGACGCACGCAGCGTTGTTGCCGCCCGGGCCGGGTCCCGGTCCCATGCCTTGCACGCCGGGCTGCGGGGTTTGCGTCGCGGACTCCTCGTCAGCTACCGGCTGCAGCAAACCGTGCCGCGCCACCACGTGCGCGGTGACGCGGACGGACTGTCCCGCCTCTTTCTGTCCGCCGCCGCCGCCAACCTGCGCCGCGGGCCAGACCCTGTGCGGGAACACCTGCAGCGATCTCGGCTGGGATCCGGGCAACTGCGGCGCGTGCGGCAACGCCTGCCCCGCGGGCGGCACCTGCGAGCTCGGGCAATGCTACCCAAAGCCTCCCGGGTGCGGCGCCTGCGTCGCCGGCTCCCAGACTTGCTGCCAGTACATCTCCAGCGATGAGCAGGGGTGCTGGACCCAGTCGTGCACACCTCCGCCGTGCGCAGCCGGGGCGGTCTGCGATCCATCTGGCACCGGACAGGTTTGCTCCTGCGCCACCGGTCAAACCTGTGCGCGCCGCTGCGGCCCACCGATCTGCGAGGTCGACTGGACTCTCTGCATCCTCAGCGGCGGACCCCTTTGCTTTCCAATCTGCCACCCCGGTATCTGCAGCATCGACTCGTTCTGCCAGTGACAGCGGCGCGGCTGACGGCGGTGACCGGACCGCCGCCAGTCCAACCTCGAGCGAACCGCCTCAGGTCTTCGACGACGGCGGCGGCGCGGCGGGCGCAGCGGCCGCTTTCGCCGCGCGCGGCTTGGGAGCGGCGGGCGCGGCGGCCGGCTTGGCCGCGGCGGCGCGCGCCGCCTTGGCCTCGGGCGAGTTGTACGCGCTTCGCGCGGCGTGACGTTTGCTGCGATGGGCCGCCTGGGCGGCGGTGGTGGGGCGGTTGCGCTTGCTCATGGTGGCGGCACCATATCATTGCCGGCGCCCGGCGGGCACAATGGCAAGATGGCGGAGTCGAACCCGATGCGCTGGGTGGTCCTGTCGCTGGTGGCGGGCGGTCTGCTCGCGCTGGGCATCACCACCTATGTGCAGCGGAGCGTCGATGCCGCCAAGGCCGAGGCAGCAGCGGTGGGCCAGGCCATGGACCAGCAGATGGCCGAGCGGGACCGCGAGATGACATCGCGGCTCGACCGCGCCGCGGCCGTCGCGACGCCCTTCGTCGCCCACGTCGGCGCCGGGCGTTTCGCCGATGCGTACGCGTTGCTCGCGGCGCCTTACCGGCTCGCGGTCACGGTCGAGCGTTTCGCAAGGAGCTGTCAGGCTTCGCCGATCCTCGCGGGCGCGCGCGGCGTCACCTTGCGCCAGCTCCGCCAGCAGAGCGCAGGCGCCGCGACGACGATCGAAGCCCGGGGCGTGCTCGACTCGAAGGGCGGCGGCGTCCCCGTCGACTTCGTGTTCCTCGACGAAGCGGCGGGGCCGCGCATTCTGGTGGTGTCCCTGGCGGGTGTCCCGGTGCTCCAGGGTATCGCGCCCGCGCGTTGAGCGCGGACGCAAGGTGTACGGCGTGAGCGCGTTCGCGTACGAGGCGGCGAGCACCCTCGCCTTGTCGAGCGCGGCCTGAAACGCGTGGTCAGCGGAGAGTGCGTGCTCGTCATGAAACACCTCCAAGCAAGACCCGTTGATGAAATAAACCGTCGCGAGCGTTGGTTGTCCCACTGCCCGCGCCCCGTCGCGCGTGGTGCGCGGACGTGAGTTGTGACGGGAGATCGTGCCAAGCTCGACGAGGGCCGTCACGTTTGTTGCCGTTTTCACGAGTCCGGCGTGGCCCGAGGTACAACGAGCGCTCGCACTGTTCCGAGGACAAGAGTGCGATGGCGCTTGGTGAGGCAGCGCACCGTTCCACGCGCTCGCGCCAGGCGCGCCGCCGAGGCACGAACGTTGCGAGGGGGGTCTGCGAAAGGAGTCCCTCGCATGACGAAGCACTCTCCCCTCCGGTTCCGGTTGGCGCGGAAAGGACCAGATCGACTCAGTGGAGCCCTCATTGTAGGTCTTTGGGCGGCTCAGGCTGGTTGCGGCGCACCGCCGGCTGACGAGACGTCGACCGAATTGAGCTCGGAAGAGAGCGCGCTCGGAGCGGCGCTCAATCCCTACGGCGTGGGCATGACCGTTCACACGAGCGGGGCGATCGATATGACCAATCCCTTCTTTCAACCGCTCGGCACGAACCCGCGCTCTTGCGCCACCTGCCACGGCGCCGCGCAGGGCTGGACGACGAGCGCGATCGGCAACAGCGCGCTGCTGCTCTTCACGCAGGGGACGGCGCCGCTGTTCAACCTGGTCGACTCGGGCAATCGTCCCGACGCCGACGTCTCGACGTTCAAAGCGCGCCTCGACACGTTCGGGACGACGGTGGCGCAGAAGGGGCTGACACGCTTCACGCGCAAGGTCAGCCCGACCGCCGAGTTCAGCTTGATCGCGGTCGATGATCCGTACGGATGGTCCACGACGACCGCCTACTCCGGCTTCCGGCGTCCGACCCCGACCGCGAACGAGACCAAGGCGCCGAGCATCACGTGGGCCGGGTCGCCGGCCGTCGACGTGATCACTCAGCTGCGCGGCTTCCTGACCGGCGCCGCCACGCTGCACGAGCAGCGCGACCCGACGAATCCCGCGCCGGCCGATGTGGCGGCCGCCGCCGGCGACTTCATGTTCGGCGTCATCTTCGCGCAGAGCCGCGACTTCCGCGCCGGTCGCCTCGACAGCGACGGAGCGAAGGGCGGCCCCGACAACTTGCTCGCGCAGCCGTTCTACGTCGGCATCAACGACAACCAGGGCCACGATCCGATGGGGCAGCCCTTCAATCCCAAGGTGTTCAACATCTTCGACGCCTGGGCGAAGTACGCGAACGCCAATGGCCACGACATGACGGGGAGCGCGCGCGGCGCCATCTATCGCGGTCAGGAGATCTTCAACGGCGTCGGCAAATGCAGCGGCTGCCACAACAGCCCGAACGTCGGCAGCCACTCGGTCGTGGCCTTCTTCAACACCGGCACGGCGGAGCCTCCCAAGTGCAGCCCAGCGCTGCCGTTGCTGACGTTCCAGAACAAGACCACCATGGAAACCAAGATCAGCTGCGATCTAGGCCGCGCGCAGTCGACCGGGCTCTGGTCGGACATCGGCCGCTTCCGCGCGCCGCCGTTGCGCGGATTGGCGGCACGGGCGCCCTACTTCCACGACGGGCAGGCCCAGACCATCCGCGATGTCATCGACCACTACGACACGCATTTCAGCCTCGCGCTGACCGAGCCGCAGAAGCGGGACCTGGAGGCCTTCCTCGGAGCGCTGTAAAGCCGTAGAGCGACCGTCCCTGGCCAACCGGACGCGGGCTCCCGCCCGTCGTCCGGTTGGTGCGTTCTGCAAGCATTCCCCTCCGACGATTCCCGAGTTAGGAATATGGCGTGGGAGCTCAGTGGAAACAGAAGGGCCGGCTGGCCGCGGCTGACGCCAAGGGTCGCGTCTTCACGAAACTGGCCAAGGAGATCATGATCGCGGCCCGCAACGGCACCGAGATCGACATGAACCCTCGCCTGCGGTTGGCGGTCGATGCGGCGAAGAAGGCATCGATGCCGCGCGACACGCTCGAGCGCGCCATCAAAAAGGGCGCCGGCCTCCTCGACGAGAACGTCGTCTACGAAACCGTGGTCTACGAAGGGTTCGCTCCCCATCAGGTGCCGGTGATGGTGGAGTGCCTGACCGAGAACAAGAACCGGACCGCGACCAACGTGCGAGTCCTCTTCCGCAAGGGGCAGCTCGCGACCTCGGGCGCGGTCTCGTGGGACTTCTCACACCTCGGGATCATCGAGGCGGCGCCGCCGTCCGCGCTCGACGCCGAGACCGCCGCGATCGAGGCGGGCGCGCAAGAGGTCGAGCCGGCCGAGGAAGGAAGCTTTCGTTTCTACACCGATGCTCCCGACCTGGATGCCGTCAGCCGCGCCTTGTCGGCGCAGGGGTGGACAGTGAGCTCGGCCGTCCTGGGTTGGCGATCGAAGAACCCCGTCTCGCTGCAAGGCGCGGCGCGGGCCGAGGTGGAGACCTTCCTGGCCGCCCTCGACGACGACGACGACGTCCAGCGGATCTACGTCGGCCTCGCCGACGCCTGACCGCAACCACGACTGTCCGAAACGTTCCCGATCGAAGCGAACACAACGACGATCTTGGTCGTGAGCCTCACATGTGCGTCCCCGGTCCCCGCGTTGAGCACCGGGCACTTCTGGTGGCTGGCCGTGTCGCTGCCGCTGCTCGCCGCGCTCGCGCTCCGAGCGCACCGCCGTCGAGGGTGACGGGCCCTCCAACGCAGGGCTTGGTGGCACCCTGCCCTTCCCGGTAAACTGTATGAATGGGGACTGACGAGGGCACGGGGGCGCCCGACGGCGCCGCAGGCATCGGAATCTCGGGACTGCAGTTCGACAAGGTCGATGCGCCGGCCGGCGCGGGCCGCGTGTGCGCGGGTTGTGCGCGGCCCATCTTCGACGAGTACTTCGAGATCGGAGGACGGGTCGCGTGCCGCGCTTGCTCGGCTTCGCTGACCGGTGGCGCGGCGGGAACGCGGCGGTTCGTGCGCGCGCTGATGTTCGGCGGGGGCGCCGCGCTGCTGTCGATGATCGTCTGGTACGCGATCATCAAGTTCGCCGACATGGAGCTGGGGCTGATCGCGATCGGCGTGGGCCTGTTCATCGGAATGGCGGTGCGACGCGGTGCCGCTGGCCTCGGCGGCTGGAAGTACCAGGCGCTGGCGATGGTCCTGACTTACGGTGCGGTCACCGTGTGCAAGGTGCCCCTCGTGTATCGGGCCATCGTCGCGGCCGACGAGCAGAAGAAGGCGGGCGCCGACAAGGTCGCGGGTAGCGACGATGCCAAGGCAGGCGCGCCGAAAACAGATGAGAAGGAAGCTGGGGCGGCCGACGGCAAGAACCCGGGCGCGCCGGCAAAGGCGCCTCACCTCGGTACCTTCCTCCTGGCGCTGATGGTGCTGGTCGGGCTCGCGCTGGCCAGCCCGTTCTTCAGCATCGGGGACAACATCATGGGGATCATCATCATCGGGATCGCGCTCTACGAGGCGTGGAAGCTCAACAAACGCGTTCCGATCCAGGGTCCGTTTCGGCTGGCGCCGGCCGACGCTGTGCTGGTCGCGGTGCCGGTCTTGGGCGCGCCGCCGTCGGGACCACCGCCGGCCGCTCGGTGAGCGTGCTGGCGCCTCCGTCCGGTATGCGCGCGTGCGCGAGCTGCGGCAGCGAGCTGCCGCTCTCGTTGCTCGCGTGTCCCGGTTGCGGCGGCCTGGTTCACGCCGACGCTCTGCGGGGCCTGGCTGCCGACGCCGAGCGCGCCGAGCGGCAGCGTGACCTTCCCGGCGAGCTGACAGCGTGGCGCGGCGTCCTCGAGCTCTTGCCCGCCGGTTCGGGCCAGCACCAGCGGGTTCTCACCCGGGTGCAGGCGCTGAGCGCGCTGGTGCCGGCGGGGACCGCTGCCGCCGCGCAGCCCGCGCGCGCGGTCGCGAACAACCAGACGACACCGCCGTCATCGACCGCTTCAGCGACGGGCGCGACGCCGGCGGCAAACGCGCCGCCGCGCACCGGCTGGCGGAAATGGTTCGCGGGCCTGGGCGCGTTCGGCGTCCTGCTCGCCAAGATGAAGTGGGTGCTGCTGTTCTTGCTGGCCAAGGGCAAGGCGCTGCTCATCGGGCTGACCCAGATCAAGACGGTGCTGTCGATGGCGATCGCCGTCGGCGTCTACACGATGGTGTTCGGCTGGCGCTTCGCGCTCGGCCTGGTGCTGTCGATTTACGTCCACGAGATGGGGCACGTCGTCTGGTTGCGCCGCTATGGGATCCCGGCGACGGCGCCCATGTTCATTCCCGGGCTGGGCGCGTTCGTGCGCCTCAAGCAACGCCCCGCCACCCCCGGCGAGGACGCGCGCGTCGGGCTGGCCGGGCCGGTGTGGGGCGCCGCCGCTGCCGTCGGCGCGCTGCTGCTCGGTCGCGCGCTGCAGGTGCCGATCCTGTCGGCCATCGCGCGCGTCGGCGCGTGGATCAACCTCTTCAATCTGCTTCCCGTCTGGCAGCTCGACGGAGGGCGCGGCTTCGTGGCGCTCTCGCGCCGCCAGCGCGCCTACGCCGCCGCGGTGCTGTGGATCGTGGCGCTGTCCGCGCACGAAGGGATGCTGTACATCCTCGCGATCGCAGCGTCGTTCCGCGCCGCCTCGGCCGCTGGCGCGCCAGAGCGCGGCGACCGCGCCGTCTTCCTGACCTACGTCGCGCTGGTCGTCGGCCTCACCTGGCTCATCCGCCTTTGTGGCCCGCTGCCCGCGGGGATGTAGTCAAACGGCTTGCGCTCCAGGCCTCAAAACCCCGCAGTCGAGCGCGAATCTGACCAGAGCGGAGCGCGAGGTCAGCCCCAGCTTTCCCATGACCCTGGAGCGATAGGTTTCGACCGATTTGACACCCAGACGCAACTCTTCGGCGATCTGAGAGTTGGTGAACCCTTCCGCGACCCGGCGCATGACCTCCAGCTCTCGCTCGGTCAGCTGCGCCGTCCGCTGGTTTGCCTTCTGCGTCGGTGGAGGTCGATCGCATCGAGCTTTGCGCAACCCCGAGGCCGAGCGAGGCGTCCATGAACGTCCTTCCTTGCGCGACGGCGCGAATCGCCGCCAGCAGCTCCGTATCGACCGCGCTTTTCACGACGTAGCCCACGGCGCCCGCCAGTCCCGCGGCGCGAACGTACCCGAGCTCGTCGTGAACCGTGAGGACGACGATGCGGGTCTTCGGGCGGACCTGTTTCACCGCGGCAATGGCGGCGAGCCCTCCGCCGTCGGGCATGCTGATGTCCATCAACACGACGTCCGGCTCGGTGGCTTTGACTCCGATCTCGGCGTCGGGGCCATTGGCCGCCTCGCCGACCACTTCCATGTCCGCCTGCAGGTTGATGAGAGCCCGCAGGCCGCCGCGCAGGATCCCGTGATTGTCCGCGACGAACACCCGTATCTTCATGAGGCACCCGGCCTTGGTCCCGCAAGAGGGACGCTGACACAGATGGTCGTACCGTTTCCGATTGAGGATTCCAGGGTCATCGAACCTCCTACGAGATGGGCGCGTTCGCGCATCCCCACGAGCCCGAGCTGCGCTTCTGAGAGTATCTCCGAGGCGTCGAAACCCTTTCCGTCATCCTCGACGACCAAACGCACCTCGGTCGCGGTTCGGTGGATGAGGATGCTCACGGCCCTGGGCGACGCGTGCTTGCTCGCGTTCGTCAGAGCCTCCTGCGCCATCCTGTAGAGCGCGATTTCGAGCGCTTCGGGAAGACGAGGCAGGCGTGGGCCGGTGGAGTGCAGATCGACCACGAATCCATGGGCTCGGCTCACCTCGAGCCCCAGGCGCTCGAGCGCCTCTTCGAGCCCCAGATTGTCGAGCACGCTCGGGCGAAGGCCCCGGGCCATGCGCTGCACACCTTCCAGGGCGCCCGACACCAAGCCGCGCAGCATGCTCGCTGCCCCCAGCGCCTGACCGAGATCCTGCGACTCCTCGACCGCCTTGAGGCCGACCAGGAGCGAGGTCAGGGTCTGGGCCGTCTCGTCGTGCAGCTCGCGAGCGATGCGCCGCCGCTCCGCTTCCTGCGCCGTGAGCACATCGTTCAACAGCGCACGGATCGTCGCCTCGGCGTACCGGCGCTCCGTGACGTCGCGGTTGACGCTGACGTAGCCGAGCCGCTTGCCGTCGCTGTCGAAGAGCGCGGCCGCGCGTGATTCGATGTGGATGCGCTTTCCGTCGCCTCGACGGTGCGTCAGCTCGCCCTGAAAACGGCCGGTTTCGACCAGCCGCTTGATTGCCTCCGTCCGCTCGACGCCGAGGAAGTCGGTGCGGAACACCAGAGCGTCCGGCAGTCCGAGCACCTCTTCGGCCCGTCTTCCGTAGGTCGATTCGGCGGCGGCGTTCCACCCCGTGAGGATGAACTTGTCATCGCTCGCGACCACGGCGTCATTGACCGTCGCCAGCAAGAGATCGAGATAGCGTGTCTGGGCCTCTGTCCGCCGGCGGTACGTGACGTCGAGGACCGAGGCCAGCGACGCCGGACGTCCGAGGAACGTGACCGCGAACGAGGTGAGCTCCACGTCGATGAACGACCCGTCCTTCCGCCGGTGTCGCGAGACCGGGTGAGGCTCCCGGGCGGCCTTGGCCGCGGGCGGCTTTTCGACCGTGAGATCATCGATGCTCATCGCGAGGAACTCGTCCCGCGAGTAGCCGTAGTGGAGCAGCGCCGCCCGGTTGACGTCCACGAACTCCCGGGACTCGACGACCCACATGGGGTGGCTGTTCTCCTCGAACACGCGGCGACAATCCGCCTGCGCGTCGGACCACCCGGCTTCGACCATCTCCTCCGTCGTCATCAGAAGTCCTGGAGCACTATGGGCCGTTCGAGGCGAGGCGCTGCAGAATTCGAACCCGAACGGGCGATTGCCGGGGCGCGGCGCCCCTTCTCGGCCGGCGAATCGACCTCGTCTCCCACCTTCTGGAGGTAGTGGCGGATGCGGGTCTTGAGCCGCTGCTCGATCTGCCGCACGCGCTCGGGAGACACACCGCACGTCGAGGCCAGCTCGGTCAGCGTCATCGGCTCGGCACTCAAGAGGCGCCCCCGGAATATCTGGGCCTCTCGCCCCTGCAGACCGGCTCCGAACAGCTCCAGCTTGGCGTTGAGGGCCTGGGTGAACTCCGCGTCCTCGACCAATTGGTCGGGCCTCGGCGCCACGTCGCTCAGCCCATCGCCGATGGTCGACGCATTGGCTTCCTGTGACCTCGCTGGCGCGTCCAGCGACATCTCGCCGCCCGCGAACCGCTCCAGCATGGCCACGATCTCGCCCTCCTTGACCCGCAGCCGAGACGCCAGCGTCCGGGTGTCCGCCTCGACGCCTGTCCGCTCCAGCCGCTCTCGCTCCTTGCGCAGACCAAAGAACAGTCTGCGCTGGGACTGGGTCGTGTTTCCCCCCATTCATCGTGGGCGATCGACCGACCGCGCCGCGACGATGACGTTGATCTGGCCGCCCATGAGGAAGATGAATCCGGTCAGGTAGAACCAGGTCATGAGCACGACGACGCCGCCGATCGCGCCGTAGGTGATGTTGTAGCTGGCGAAGTGGGCGGCATACTCGCCGAAGCCCCAGGTGGTGAGAAACCACGTCAGCGTCCCCAGCAGCGAGCCCGGCGTGATGAGCTCGAACTTACGATCCACGTCGGGGAGCAAGTGATATCCGGTTGCCGCGCAGAACGCGATCACGCTTGCCGTGATCGGCCAGCGGAGCCAACGCCAGACGGCCAGATAAGGTGCCGCGACGCCGATCTTCCCCGCCAGCCAGAAACCCGCGCTCCCGCCCGCTGCCAGCCCGGCGACGGCCACGAGGACCAGAAGCGTGCCGCCGGCTGTCATGCCCAACGCCAGCGCCTCCGTCTTCCACAGGGGGCGGGACTCCTGGACGTCGTGGGCCTTGTTCAAGGCCGTGCGCAACGCGTCCACGCCGCGGGAGGCGGAGTAGAGCGCCAGGGAGAGACTCACGACGAGAAAGCGAGGCCTCGGTGTGGCGACCAACCCCTCGACGTGCGCGTAAACCAGCCGCATCGCTTCCGGAGGCAGGATGTCGCGCGCGCGCGACATCAGCGTGTCAGCCGAGGCTCGGAAATACGGTATGTACGCAGTCAGCGTCGTCAGCAGGAACAGGAACGGGAACAGCGCAAAGACGAAGTAGTAGCTGAGCGCGGCGGCGCTGTCCGCGACGCCGTCGCTCACGTATCTCTGGTAGACGTGCCTGAAAAACGGCGTCGACTCCCGGGCGCTCAGGATCGAGGTCTGCGGGAACGCGCCTCGCGTGTTCAATTTGTCTTGGGCGGGGCAGTCGGAACAGATTTGGAAACCACGATCTCGACGCGCCGGTTGTTGGCCCTCCCCTCGGGGCTGGCGTTGTCGGCGATGGGGCGATCCGGTCCCATGCCCTTTGCCACCACCTGATCCGCCGGGAGTCCCCGCGAGATCAGATAGGCCCGCACCGATTCCGCGCGGCGCTGCGACAGATCCAGGTTTCGGGACTGCGACCCTCTCGAGTCCGTATATCCTTCGACGCCGACCGGCTGCGCATTCGCGATGAGAGCAACCGCCACTTCATCGAGGCGGGTCTCCGCCCGGGGCAGAAGCGTGGCTTCATTCGAGCGAAAGAGAACACCGCCCGACAGCGTGATGACCCTGCCGCGCGCCTCGTCCTTCGCGGCCAATTTGGCGAGCGCGTCGTTCGCTTCGATGGTCTTCTTCTCCGAGGCCAGCGCCCGCTGTTCGGACGCGGCGGCCTTCGTCTCGGCCTCCTGGCGCGCAGCGTGCTCCACCCCAAACTGCTCCGCATCTCGCGCCTGGCCTCGCTGAGAGTCGGCAAGCTGCTCGCGGGTCTTGACCAGCGCGGCCTGAGTCTTCTTCACGACCTGCCCCTGCTTTTCCTGATAGTCCTGCTTCGCCTTGGAGACCGTCTGCTGCGCGAGGGCGGTCTGGGCCTGCGCCTCGACGGTCTGTATGGTCCGATCGGCGATGTAGGCGAGGTCGATGGTCTCCTGCGAGCCCTTTTGATCGACGAACGACGCCTCGGCGCTGTCGAGGATGACCTTTGCCTTGTGGAGGTCCGCCGGCAACAACTGCACGGCGGGGCCGCTGCTCGCGCGGGCATACGAAACCCGCGCGTTCGTCAATTCGACCGGGGTGACCGTGGCACATCCTGCAGCGAAGAGCGCTGTCACGAGAAGCAGCGAGGTCGATCGTGACTGATGATTTCCGTCTGGAGTTTTCATGGGCTTCCCTCGTCAATTGCTCTGCTGAAGTGGTTCGTTCAACGTCTTGACCTTCTCGAGCGCCGCCTGGGCCTCGAGCTTCGATGTGCTCTCGCGGGTCAGCGCGAGCGACAGGTCAGCGTCGGCACGCGCGCGCAGCAGCAACCGCGTTGCCATGGGCCGATCGTCCGGGCCGGTCAGCTTGCGCGCATGTTCGAACTGCTCCTTGGCGAGTTGGAGATGAAGCGCCGCTTCGGGGTTGTGGTTCGCACCCACCTCTTCGGCGGCACGGATCGCGCCCGCGCTGTCCTCCGCCCCCAAGCTCGGCACCGCGACCACGACGCCGCTATTTGTCGTCCCACAGGCCCATAAAAACGTACAAACCACGATCGGTATCCAGAGACGCATTGTCATGGTGGTCCTCTCCCCAGGTGAAGCGCAGATGGCTCGCAGAGCCATAGCGCCATCGGAGGCCCGGCTGTGTCCGGAGACCCCCGTGCCGCCCGTAGTGGTTTTCCCTATTCCGCTCGCGAGCGCGTCACCAGCGCGGTCGCCACTCGCCGTCGTGCCAATCGTAGTGATCCTGCCGCCAATCCCATCTTCCAATTTGGCATGCTGGAGCGTAAGCATGGCTGCACGCTGGCACAGGGCCTTAAGCGCAATAGGCGACCTCTCGTGCGCCTTCAATTCGCGCAGCTGGCCCAAAGATACCTGCGGCTTGCTGGGCATCTGGACGGTGCTTACGTCTCGGGTTCGCCATCGACATTCATCGAGGAGATCACCGTGAAACATGCACTCTTGTGGATCGACAAAAAAGACGCCCGAATCTTCGAGGTCGACTCCGACAAAGTCGATGAATCGATCGTTCACTCACCGGGCCCTCACATTCATCGTCACGCCAACGAGGAAGACCTGCGAGTGCGCAATCATCCCGACGACGAGCCCCGATACTTCGCCGAGGTCACGCAGGCCCTGAAGGGTCACGGTCAGGTGCTGGTCGTGGGCCCGTCGATGACCAAGCTGCACTTTCTCAGATACGTGCAGGGGCACGATCACGTTCTCGAGGCGAGGATCGTCGGCATCGAGTCAGCGGACCATCCGACGGACCCGCAGCTCGTCGCGCATCTGCGTCACTACTTCCACGAAGCCCCTCCGCGGCGCGATCCGTAGCATCGCCCTGGACGGACCATTGAAGACGCGCTGCTCAATGATGGGACGGTCTCGCGACGTCGCGGAAGACCCCGGCCTCGCCGAGTCCGTTCCACTTGGTCACCGAATCGACGACGACGTTGAGCCTTCTCTCGGCGTCCTGCGCTCGGCGCATGACGTTGCCGTTGACCACCACGGGCGCGAGGCCGATCACGACGTGTTTACCCGGCCGTTGCAGACACGGACGCAACGCCACGAGCGCCGCTTGCGCGTCCGAGTGGACGGCATGAGCATGGGCGTCGTCGCGTATCGCGAAGGTTGCCCGTTCGAGCAGCGCCAGAACGTCCCGCTCCAGGCTGTCGAGAACGGCTTTGTCGGCGTCGGTCATGGGAGGTCCCCTCCACATATGCGATCTCTCGAACCGCGCGACGAGGTGAAAAAGCGACGCGCATCGTTCGGAAAAACGGCCATCTCTCTTCGCTTGACCGTGGTATGCGGCAAGCGCACGTTCTCCTCGCGTTCGTCATGGCGGCGCGATGCTTGACGACGGACGACATGCCCTGTGCGTCGACGAGTGGCTCGAGCGATCGGCCACGGGTCTCGGCCCAGAGTCGCTTCTTCGTCTCTTCGAAGCGGCGCTGGACGCGGTTTGGATTCGAACCAAGACCACGCTCGGTGAGGTGACGCTCACGGCGATCGCCGCGCGCGTTCTTCACAACGCTTCGGAGAGGTTCTCGCTCCTGTGGTCGCTCAAGATCGAGCCGACGAGTGGGATCCAGTGCCGCGAGCTCAGCGACCGGATCGGTTCGGTCGAACCCGCCGAGCTCCGAGACGCGATCCGCTTCGTGCTGGTGGAGTTTCTGACGGTCGTCGGCAATCTGACGGCCGAGATTCTCACGCCGGCGCTCCACGCCGAGGTTTTGACAGTGGCACTTCCGGATGCAATCCGCGTTGGGAGCAGGCCCGTTCGTCGAGCTGCCGAACCAGTGAGCACCGACAGCGAAGAGAAGAAATCATGGCAAAAGTAGCTGACATCCGGCGCATCGCGACCGGCGTCCCTAACCTGGATGCGATCTTCAACGGAGGCCTGCCCGAGGGCTCCGTGACGGTCGTGAGCGGCCCGCCTGGCTCGGGGAAGACGATCTTGACCCAGCAGATCGTCTCCGGCGCCGATGCGCTGGGGCTGCCGTTGCGGGCCGCGGTCGACGCGGGGCTGATCCAGATTCTCTACGTCTCTCGGGAGCGCCTTCGCGCGGGTCAGTTCCTGACCGTCCTGGCGGATCGGCTGAAGGCGCTGCAGGCGTCTCGCGTCGTGCTCGATGCGGCGACTCAGATGCTGACGGAGCACATGGCGATCGAGGACCTTCGCCACATGCTCTACAAGCTGGTCGTCCGCTTCAAGACCATCGGCATCACCAGCGTCCTCACGGTTGAGGCGCCGTTCCTTTACTCGACCGAACGCGTGACCGAGCACGGCCTGTCCCCGATCGCCGACAACCTGCTCATGCTGCGCTATCGAGAGACAGATGGGCGGCTTTCGCCCATGCTGACGATCGTGAAGACGCGCGGCAGCGACCACGATCGAAGGACCCACGCGGTCACCCTTGGCAAGGGGGGCATGCGCGTCGAGCCGCTTCGTCCGACGCTCGCCGAGGACAGATGACCTCACACCGGCGGCAAGCGCACGGTCAGGTCGCTCCCGAAGCGGCCGGCGCCCTGGCCGCCGACCCGGCGCCGGCCAAGCAGCGGCTGGAGCAGCTCTACGAGATCAGCAAGCTCTTCGCGAGCTTCGAAAACATCGACCGGACGTTCGAACCCGCGCTGGGCATCGTTACCAAGACGCTCCCCTTGCGCAGCGCGGTTCTCATCGAGGCAGGGACTGGCGGCTCCAAGATGGTCGTCTGGCGTTCTGAAGGACAGAGCGCCGAAGAGCAGCGCGCGGTCAAGGCGCACGTGGAGGGTGCCTACCGGTATCTGATCGGCGCTGGATCGACCGAGTCCCTCGAGCTACGCGAGCTCGCGGGCAAGACCGCGCTGCCGCGTTCCGTGGAGAGCGATGCACGCCTCGGCAACAGATTCATCGTCATTCCGTTGGTCGTGCCCAATGGCCCGCCCTTTGGCGCACTGGCCGTGGAGGGCGCGCGCTCTCTCGACGAGACGGATCTGATGTTCGTCAACGCCATCACCAACCAGCTGGCGATGGCGCTCGATCGACAGCGGGCCTGGCAGGTCGACGTCGATCGGCGAGAGCGCGCCGAACAGGCCCAGACCTACGCGGAAGCGATGGGGGCCGAAGCGGAGCGGCAAAGAGCCCGCGCCGAGGAGCTCCGCGAGAAGTCCGAGGCTCTTGCCGCCGACAACGCGACGTTGTACCGGCAGGAGCAGCAAGCGGTGCGGGTGCGTGAACAGGTCCTGGCGATCGTCTCGCACGACCTCAGAAATCCCCTGGGGACCATCCTGCTCACCACCGCTGTCCTCGCCAAGAGGACGGTGCCAGAGGAGCGGCGCCGCGGCCTCCCGTTGGCTCTGGGGCGCATCAAGCGCGCCGCCGACCGCATGCAACGGCTCATCGAAGATCTCCTCGATTACGCCAGCATTGAAACCGGTCGCCTGGCCATCAGTTGTGAGCTGCATGATCCGGGCGGCATCGTCGACGAAACGCTCGCCAGCTTCGAGAACACCGCGCAGGAGAGTCATCTCCTGCTGACGGCGGAAGTCGAGCCGCATCTGCCGCGGATCTCCTGCGACCGCGACCGCATCCTGCAGGTCTTCTCCAACCTGATCGGCAACGCGGCCAAGGTCACCGCCGCGGGCGGGCATATCACCCTCCGCGTCGAGGCCCGCGAGAACGAGCTCCTGTTCTCGGTTGCAGACGACGGTCCGGGCATTGGCGAAGACGACCTGAAACACCTCTTCGAACGCTACTGGCGCGGCGATGAGGTCCAGTACAAAGGTACCGGCCTCGGTCTTGCCATCGCTGCCGGTATCGTGGCGGCTCACGGGGGCCGGATCTGGGCGCAAAGCCGGCTCGGACAGGGCGCGACGTTCCACTTTTCCGTGCCGACCATCGGAATCAGCAGCCCGTAGCAAATACATTAGTTAAATCCGTGCAGCGGCCAAAAAGGATCCTTACGCTCACCTACATGATCCCGACGGCGGTTGAGGGGGCGCGGCAGATGCCCCGGAACGGGAACGCGGTCCTCGTCGTGGATGACGACACCGACCTGCGGGAGTCGCTGGGCGATGTCTTGCGAGACGAAGGCTACGCGGTCACCTTGGCCTCGAATGGACGACAGGCGCTGGAGCTCCTGCCTGGTCTACCGAGGCCTTGTGCCGTCGTGCTCGACCTGGCGATGCCCGTGATGAGCGGCCCCGAGTTCTATCGAGCGATGAGCGCGGTGCCTGCGCTGGCGGATATCCCGGTCGTGATCTTGACCTGCGATCCCTCGCTCGCGCCAAGCGGTGTGCCCAAGCTGAAAAAGACCAACCTCGAGAAACTGCTGACGATGGTCGGCGGGCTCTTCTGACGGACGAGACTCCGCGGGGAGTCCGGCTGCAAGATTGATCGACCTGCTCACAGGTAGATGCGCGCCCCCAGCGCGCCCTCGAGGAAGAACGTCGATGGACCGAACGCCAGGCTCGGTGCGATCTCGACGTAGCCTTCGAACCACTTGAAGATGTAGAGATCCAAGCCCACGGGGACGCGCGCCGCGATCTGGAAGTCGCTGGTCCCGGTGCCGTAGTCCCAAAACCAGACCCGCGCGCCCAGACCAGCGTGCAGGCTCAAATGGTCACGCGCTCCGTGGCCCGATTGCCAGAGATAGTCGGCGTGGACGCTGTTTCGTTCGCCGCACGGATTGAACCGATCGCTGCAGGCAAAGGTGCCCAGGCCAAACCCGACACCCAGGTCGAGCGCATTGGTGGGGCGCGTCCAGATCTTGATCGTCAACCCGGGCGAAGAGCCGGCGACGAGGCCCACACCGATGGGACGCTGGACACCTACCTCGGTCGCGTGAGCCACGCCGGCGCTCCCCAGGGCCATCCAGCCAATACCGATCGAAGCAATCATGAGCAGTCTTCGCATACGAAACGCCTCCCGTCGGAACGTAAGGACTGACCCGACGGGCACAATGCCGACTCGACGGTTGCGCGCCGATTGGGCACTAGTGTCCTGTCTCAGAAATCCGCCGTGGCACCGAGGGCGTGAATGCGGCCCGATCGCGAGGCGCGAGGAGCGCGCATACTGGACGTATGTAAGCGACGAGCAACGAAGCGAGCGGGCCGCAGTCGCGCCCGAATGCAGGCGGATTTCTGAGACAGGACACTAGCACCCGACAACGGCGGACGACGGCATCCAGATCCCTCGCGTGCAGGTTCGGAAGCTTCCCTGACTGACAGCCGAAGTCACAGACGATCGATTCGACGTCGCAGGTCGTCCCAAAGTTGCGCGCAGCGGGCGGACAATTCGGATCGTTGCTCGGATCAGGCGTCGCGCAGCGCCAGGTGGGCGTTCCCGGGCACGATCGGAGGTCGAGACCTCCCCCGCCCGGGCAACTGGTGCATTCGCAGGGAACGTCGCCGTAAACGCAGAACGAGCCCGAGACAGCGCAAGGCTGGTTCCGCGCATCGTCCGCCGACGCCGGGCACGTGCCTGGATCGTGGGGTGGCCGGCACGAAAGTGAGATCGCGACGACGCTCCAGATGTCATGCGCGCACGTCGCCAGCGTGTGGCAAAGCTCGCCGCGCGGATCGTCGCCGTACTCGCATACGACGTCGTAGCCTTCGGGCGCGGGCACACAGGTCGCTCCGTCCGCGGGCGGGCTCGACGGACACTGGCCTCCGTAGACGTAATCAGCCGACCCGCCGACGACGCCTGGCTCGGGGTTCGTCATGGCAGGAGGTGCCGCCCCGCCGCAGCCCACGCCGTCGACCACGATCAGCCCGAGGACGAAGGAGTAGCGAAAGGCGAGGCGGGCGCCGTGCCTCGCTGGTCGTCGTCTAGTCAAAGGTCCACACCGCATCGGGATAGTTGGTCGTGATCATGCGTTCGCCGAACGGCGACACGTTGAACTGGTAGCCGAGGACCGCGCCCGTCCCGGTCTTTCCGCCGTCGGCGGGCCGGAAGTACATGATGCCGTAACCCAGGTAGGGACCGGCGTTCGGGTCCCACAGGAGGACGTGCATCTCGAACCACTGGCCGGCGGCGCACCCGCTGCGACAATCGAGCAATTCGAACGGCAGCGCGGTCCGGACCTGTCCCGTGGCGTCGGCGATCCGTCCCGGACCATCGCCAGACAGCTCGAGTGTTCCTGGACCACTCTGCTCCGGAGTCGTGATCGAGAAGCCACAGCTGAGGCGGGGCACGCGGACATCGAGCGCGGGGAAATCGCTGACGAACGGCGTGACCAATCCGTGCGCGCCGCGATCGATGCACTGCCCGGTCGCGTCCGCGAACGTACCCGAGGCCTTCGTGCTCTCGTAGTAGACCTTGGTGAGCGTGCCCGCGTCGCAATAGAACCACACCAGATTCAACGAGTCCGCCGCGTCCGTGTAGCCGACGCCTTGATAGACGATCAGCGTGCCGGGATAGGGGATGGCTTCGTGAACGGTGACATGCACGGTTTCGCGATCGATCGCGACGGTCCCGCGATCTCGAGCGACCAGGATGGCGGCGACCGCGCCTGCGCCCTGACCGGTGATGTCGAGGTCGAGCGGCATCTGCGTCACGTTTCGCGTCGGCGGGATGGACAGCGGCTCCGCGAGCCCGCCGGAAAAACAGGCGCTGGACGAGGACGCGTTGTCGCCGCAGGACGCAAGCGCGATCCCCCCGAGGGCCATCATCCCGGCCAGAGTCGATCGCGGCGCTGTCATGCTCTCGCTCGTATCAGATTGAAGAGCCCCCAATGCGAGCGCGGCTCCCAGAAGCAGAGAAGCAGCGCCGCCATCGCCCAGCCGAAGAGGTCGGGTGACACCGCGACTTCGAAAGCCGCATGGACACCGAGCGCCGCGAAGAACGCCAGCCGTCGCGTGCGCGAGAATGACAGCAGCACGGCCAGAGCCAGCTCCGTCGCCGCCACGCCCGAGCCGACGATCGCTCGGCGGGTCGGCGTCGCCATCAGCGCCGCGCCGAGCCCGGGGCGAACCAGTCCGTCGCGCCAGAAGAGTCCCAGCGCCCGCCCGTCGAGCCAGTCGGGCCGCAGCTTGGACAGGCCCGCCCAGAAGTAAATCGACGCGATCCAGGTCCGCATCAAGAACAGGCTCGAGCGCGGGCTGCGCACGGGCGCGGGGTAGAGAGCGCAGCGGCTCACGGCATCGGTGACCGCGAGGAGCATCGTGCCGAGAAAGAGGACGTGCTCGGTGGTATTGAGCCGTCCCGGATTCTGCATCACCGTCAGGTAGCCAAGCGCCCCGGCAATCAATCCCGCTGGCCGGGCCGCGATGCCGAGCATGAAAGCCAGGGCCGCGACGGTCCGGACGATGCACAAGATCGCGAGCAGTGGGTCTGATACCTGAGCGACCACGGGAGCAAAGTGCAGATGACCGTCAGGCCAGCCGAGCAGCGGTCTCACGTCGGTCAGGAATGAGATGTGTAGCGGAGACAGAAGAGGAGTCGTCCGCAACAGGAAGATCGCGCCCAGCGCCACGCGCGCGCGCCCGAGCGAATCGAGACGATCGAGCACCGCTCGAGGAACGATCGTCACCGACAGAGGACACCGGCTTCGGTCGTCTGGATCGACGCGTCCAGCGTGGGCCGCCGGTCCAGAGCCACGCTGGCGCGAACGCTGCCACCGCGAACGGCACACGCGAAGCGGGCGATCTCGCGCAGATGACGGTGGAGCAAGGACCCGAACGGGCCATGTCGCCATTGCTCGGTGCCGGCCAGGATGTCGCCGGTGTTCCCACCGACAGCGGCCGCGATCTCGGTGGGAGCCAAACGTATCGTTTGTCCGGTGACGCCCACGGTGATGATTCGCAACCGATAGGTCTCGCTGCGCGAGAACATGGTGAATGCGAGATTGCCGGTATCGAAGGCGCGCGACGCGGACGGAAGCACGATGGCAACCAGCACCGCCAGAATTGTGTGCGCGCGCGGCCCCATCCGGTTCGAGAGCTCGGTGGATCTAGGGAAGAGTCGTGCCGTTGTAGATGCAGGCGCCCTGCACACAGAATGTTCCGTAGCCGGAGCACTGGTAGTAGAGGCGGTCCCAGGCGCAACCGCCACTCACGCAACGCGGATTGGAGTAGGACACGATCCAGTTCGCCTGAGGACATGTGCTTGCGCCGGCGCAGTCCGGTACACCGCAAGCGGACGGGGGAAAGTCGCACGCCCCGGCGCCGCCGTCTGCGGCGCACGACGCGGGAGCCGGATCGGGAAAGACGACTCCGGCGGGCGGCGTGGTTTGCGCATCCGGCGACGACAGGTGCGCGTCCACCACGATGGCTGGCACGTCGATCGCATCCGGCGACGTCGGCGTGGGTCGATCGACCCCGCCGTCGGCACGAACCAGCGATTCGCTGCTGCATCCGCCGCCGGTTGTCGCGACAGCAAACGCTCCCAGAAACGACCAGACGCACGCTTTGATGATGGGATGGATTCCAACCGACGGCATGGCACCCTCCACGATGACAGACTGTGAGACCTCAGGCCCGCGGTACGTGTAGTTCCCGCATGGCCCCCCGACTGCTCATCTTTCTCTGACGGCCCCCTCTCCGTCGCCGGTGCTCGGCCGGCCGGTGTATCCTCTCACGGTCGTGTCGCCGCGTCGTCGAAGGATCGGAATCGCGGTCGTCGCCGCGCTTGGCGCGGCCGGCTGTGGCGGACCGCTCGACAGCCCCGACCCGCGCCCGGTGATGCACCACGACACCGGTACCGGAGGGCGCCAATCGATCGATGCGGCGCCCGATCGGGTACGAGATACCGGCGTCGTCGTCCCGGACGCCAGCGTCGACGCCGGCGTCGACGTCGGGGTCGACGCCGGTGTCGATTCCCGAATCGACGCGCAGTGGCCGGTCGTTGCCGGCTGCGTGAGCGGCCTGCCACCCTCGCCCCGGTTCAACCCGCAGCGCATCGCTCCCGTGCTGATCAGCTGCATGCCCAGCCGAACGGACATCATGTTCCTCTCTGACGTTGCCTTTCAAGGAATGCTCTTCGACGCCGTTCTGGGCTCCCCCATCGAGGGTATCGCCCTCTCTTTCCCGCGCGACCTGTGCGGATTCGACTTCAACGCGCCGATCACGCTCGACGTCAGCCAGTCCGCTGCGCTGCCAGGAACCTCCTTCAGCACGACATTGCAGGTCACGATCGTGGGACCGCCGCCTCAGCTGACCCACGTCTTCCCGATGGAGATCGACACGGTCGCGATCGACTTCAGCGTCGATCCCAACCTGGTCGACTTCGGCACGGTGAGCGCGGGGCAATCTGTGCGGATACCGTTGACGGTCATCAACGCGCTGGATGGAGCCCCACTCGCGAACGTATTCGCGACGCAGCCTGCGCAGGGTCCGTTCCAGCTCTCACCAAACTTCTTTCTCGGCGGGACCCCGCTACCGCCCGGCGACGCGCAGCCGATTCTCGACGCTGTCCTGAACGCGCAGACCGTCGGCGACTACGAAAATACCTTCCTGGTCAGCGCATTCCCGCCCGGCAGCGTCATCGATACCCGATGCGGCGTGATCCGCACGATCACGATGCGCGCCCAGGTCGTGAGCAACCTGCCCCCGCCCTGACGGATGACCAGGCCGCCAGGCGCGACTCGTTCATCGGTCGCGCCGTGTAGAAGTGCGCGCACAGTGTGCAGTCCGCTGCACAGATCCGGTGGCGCGATACGGATCAACACGCGGCCCCGCGCCCGATCGCGTCCTGGCACGAGAGATGCTCACCAGGGACGCTCAGGAGGTCCCAGATAAATGACCACAGAACATGTCCGCTCACGCCGTTTGCGTTCGCCGCTTCTGATCGTCGGTGGCGCCGCTCCGATCGCTTCGACGATCGCTTTCTCGATCGCCTTGCTGTCGCTGTCTCGCGATGCCCGCGCTTTCGACGACGAGAATCCTCGGTGCTTTGCCACGGCACCCACCTGGAACGCCGCCAAGGGCGCGCTCGTGTCGGCGTCGTCGCCCGGGCCGGTCGCCGCCGTCGTCAGCGCCCTCGGCGAGTCGCGTACGCACGTCATGCTGTCGAACGGAGACTGGGCCACCGAGTCGACCACGCGCGTGCCGTCGGTCGTGACCGAATCCACGACGGTCGGCATCTGGCCTCTCACCATTACCGTCCCCGTTCCCCACGCCGCGATGCCGCTTCAGCCGGTGGAGCTGGCGCAGGGCTCGCCCGGCTTTTCGCAGATCAACATGGGTGGCGCCTACGCCTACTGGGCGAACGCGCCCCAGGTCTTCCGACAGCTGCCGCTCAGGGATGCGGCCGACACGATCCATCCAGAGCTGTGCGGAAACCAGTGCAAGGCCCAAGGCACCGCCGACTGGCTGTGGGCCGAGGTGCCCTACCAGACGGTCGCCGCTGGCAGCTCCTTCTATTACAGCCTCGGCAGCAACTTCGGGGGCCCGTTCGTGCATACCACGTATGGTTTTCACCAGTACATGGACGGGCTCCTCCGAGGCACGTACGCCGTCGAAGGCGAGGCACCCTGGATGAGGGGCATCGAATGCGCTCAGGTGCCAACCTACTCCTACAGTAAGTTCATCAGCGCGCACAACCCCGCCATCAAGGCCGGCTCGTTCTGGGTATCGCCCCATCAGTACACTCACGACGAGACGGTCAACGCGGGCGTTGCGTTGTGGTACTCGGTTTACAACTCGTGCAAGGGCAGGGACACGGGCTACTGGGCAAAGGTCGGGAACGACATTTTGGCGTACGCGAGCGGCCTCAATTACCAGGAGACCGGGTGCAACAATGCCGCCTGGCAGGTGCTGAACTGCTTCTTCTCGGGCGAGGATCAGGCCGGCGGCGGCTGCCACGACACCTCGAGCACGGCCTGGAACGCCTATACAGCGAACGCGAACGCCGCTGGCGCGAACTCGATCAGCCCCGACGGCGTGATGGGACTCGGCCCGCGCGCGAACCGCGCCGTGGACGCCGGCCCGTGGACTGGTTTCGTGCAGGGCGCACTCCAGTGGAATCAGGGCGGGTCGACCTACGGCTGCTTCTACTAGGCCAACGTCATGACAGCCCCAACGCCTTCGCGGTCCCGCAACAAACGCCTCGTTGTCGCAACGTTTCTGGTGGTGGGGTGGGTCGTTCTGGTCCTGGTGATCCTCATGCGGGGCCGCACCGCGCACCATCGCGCGGTGGCGGAGACGCCGGCGCCCGAAGTGGAGGCCGCCAGCGCGCAGCCCAGGCTGGCGCTTCCCGCGCCGGCGCCTCCATCGGACCCCGCGGACGAAGCGGACCGGATGCTAGACGCGCCCATCATCGACGAGATCCACGTCGAGCATCCGGAGGTCTGCGAGGGCGAGGAGAACCTGATCACCGTGAAGGCGCACACGCCGGCGGGACGGGGTGACGCCTTCTTGCACTACTTCATCGGCACGGGCGTCGGGCGGGCGGTCCCCGTGCGCGCCTTCCTTCCGCCGCCAGGGGCGGCGTCGCCGGGTCCCTTGACCATCCAGGTCTTCGGGCGAGACAACGTCATCACCAGCGCCCCGATGCCGGCGTACACCGTCAAGCGGTGCCGGCCCGACCGTTCGCTGTTCCTGCGCTCGCGTCAGATGCCGAACTCCACCGACGAGATGGAGCTGGTGGCGACCGTCCGGGAGGTCGGGCCTTCGCCGCCGCTCCAGATCTCGTCGTATCGCTGGTCGTTTGGAGACGGCGAGGTGGCGGTGACGGCCGGCCCCAGCGCCGTCCATCGCTTCGCCGTCCAGAACCCAGACGCGCTCTACTCCGATTACCTGGTCACCTGCGAAGCGGTCGGCAGTGACGGGCGCACGGTGGTGGGGCGGACGCCGCTCTCGCTGCGAAACGCGGAGTTCGAGAACCTCGAGTTCCAGAAGACGCTGGTTTTATCGGTCGAGCTGACGCCACGATTTCCAGAGCTCGACAATCACGGGCGGGTGGTCCAGACCGTGCGGCTCTATCACCACCGGGATGCGCCCGTGCGGCTCGAGCAGGTGCGCGTGACGTACGTCGAAGGCTTCGATGGCCAGGAGCACACGGCGGAACAGCGGAGCGTCGCCGAGCTCCTCGGCTCCGACGAAGTTCTGCCAGGGCACGGGGTCGAGCAAGCCTTCCGGTTCGATCCGGCCGCGCACGCCGGCGTGCGCATGGTCGACTATCTCTTCGAGGGGCACACCGCCGACGGGGTCCGGGCGATCGCCAACTTCTCGGTGATGGTGCCGCCCGCCCTGCCGACGCCCGATGTCGGCACGCCCATCGCC
This sequence comes from uncultured Pseudomonadota bacterium, assembly GCA_963774325.1. Lineage (GTDB taxonomy): Bacteria > Myxococcota_A > Polyangia > Fen-1088 > Fen-1088 > DASRQZ01. The sequence continues at coordinate 577,301 of CAVZEF010000003.1, read as the reverse complement.
GACTCTCAACTGACCCAGAAGATCATGCGCGCCCGTGAACGCCTGGGGAAGGCGTTCGTCAACGACGAGGACCTGACGCAGCTCGAACACGACGGCGCGTTCGCCGATCTGAAGCCCGCGGCGTCACCCTCCGGCCAGGCGCAGCCAGCGCCCGTGCTGACGCCGGCGCAGGAGAGAGCCGCGCTGGCCGCCAAGGCAGGCCACATCGCGGTCAGGTGACGCCGGGAAAGGCCCGTCCACACGGCCTGCACTGGCGACGCTAGAGCAGGCCATGCTCCTCCAGCTTCGTGTACAGAGTGCGCCGGCTCACGCCTAGCAGGCGCGCCGCGACCGTGCGGTTGTTCCCGGCTTGCTGCAGGGCCGTCGTCAACGCCGTGCGCTCGCTCTGCCGTCGCCGCTCGTTGAGATTCAGCTCGCCGCTGTCATCGGACGGGCGAGGGGGCTGGACGTTCTTCCGAACCAGCTCGGCTCGTACCTGATCGAGCCCGATGCGCGGTCCATCCGCGAGCACGACCAAACGTTCGACGAAGTTCTCGAGCTGGCGGACGTTTCCCGGCCAGGGCTGCTGCTCCAGCAAGGCGATCGCGTCGTCATCGATCGTTGCGCCGGCGTTGCCGTTGAGCCGGCCGTGGGCGGCGCAGAAGCGGCGCGCCAGCTGGGCGACGTCTCCGCCGCGGTCGCGCAGCGGCGGCAGCCAGAGCGGGACGACGTTGAGGCGATAGAAGAGATCCTCGCGGAACTCTCCGCGCGCCATCATCTCCTCGAGCGGACGGTGGGTCGCCGCTACGAAGCGGACGTTGACACGGAGGGTCTGTCGTCCGCCCAGACGCTCGAATTCTCTCTCCTGGATCAGGCGCAGCAGCTTGACCTGCATGGGCAGTGGAATGTCACCGATCTCGTCGAGAAACAGCGTGCCGCCGTCGGCCAGCTCGACGCGCCCGGGCTTCGCCGCGACGGCGCCCGTGAACGCGCCTTTCTCGTAGCCGAAGAGCTCGCTCTCGAGCAGCGTCTCGGGGAGCGCCGCGCAGTGAATCTTGATCAGCGGACCGTCACGACGCGAGCTGACCTCGTGCAGCGCGCGAGCGACCAGCTCCTTGCCCGTGCCGCTCTCGCCCCGGATCATCACCGTGGCCACGCCACGCGCGGCGCGCTCGATCAGCGCCCGCACCTCCTGCATGGCGGTCGAGTCGCCGAGCAAGCCCTCGGGCGGCAGGGGTGAAGACGTGGCGCCAACCCGTTCGTTGACGGCCAGCACCTTGCGCATCACGAAGAGAATCTCGTCGCGGTCGAACGGCTTCAGCAAGTAATCCGCGGCGCCGCACTTCATGGCCTCGACGGCCAGCGGAACAGAGCCGTGTGCCGTGAGCAGCACGACGGGAACGTTGGGGGCACGCGCCACCAGCCGCTTGAGGAGCTGCAGGCCGTCCATCCCTGGCATCCTGACGTCGCTCAGGATCGCATCGAAGCCACGCTGTTCGACCGCGTCCAGCGCGGCTGCGCCCGACGTGACCACCTGCGGAGAGAAGCCCCCCTGTCGCAGCAGGGCCTCGAGGACCATGCCCAGCGCAGGGTCGTCGTCCACAATCAGAATTCGCGCCCCACCGTCCGTCGTCGTCCCACTCACCCGTCACCTCACGTCACTGGAAATCGCATGGTCACCACTGTTCCCTGACCGATCCGGCTGTCTATCTTGACCTTGCCCGCGTGGACCCTCACCACGCGCCGCACGAACGCGAGCCCCAATCCGCTTCCCTGCGCCTTGGTCGTGAAGAATTCGTCGAAGGCGCGTTCACTCTGGCGGGCGTCCATGCCGTCGCCCGTGTCCCGCACCGCGACGAGCACTCCGCGACGGCCCGCGTATGTCCCCAGCGTCGTCGTCCGCACGGTGATCACGCCGCCCCGGGGCATGGCCTCGATCGCGTTGCGGACCAGATTCTCGATGGCCCGTCCTACCAGGTCTCGATCGACGGAGCACGGCGGAAGATCGTCATCGAGGGCGGTCTCTATCTCGATCCCGTCCGCGGCAAACGACTGAAGCGCCAGAATCTCTCGGACGGTATCGTTGAGGCTCACGAGCGACCGCCGCGGCTGCATGTTGCCCAGGCGCTGGTAGTCGTCGACGACGCGCTTGACGCGTTCGACTTGCTGATGGAGCAGAGACAGGAACTGACCTTGCTCCGACAGTGATTGGCCGCGGGCGACCTCTTCAATCAAGAATTGGATCGCGCCCTTGAGGGCCGCGAGGGGGTTGCCGAGGTCGTGGGCCATCTGAGCCGAGAAGCGTCCCAGGATGGTCAGCCCTTCGACCCGCTCGCGGCGGGCCAGGTACTGCTTCCCCAGCTGGCGCAGGGCCGCCATCAATGCAAGCGTCACCGAAACCGTGGCCACCATGAGCACCGCGTGGTTGCCCCGCAGCCAGCGGAACACGGCCAGGTAACTCGCGAGGCCCACGATGGCCATCGCGAGCGCGATCCCGGCCAGTTGCCCGGTCAGGTTCCTGCCCAGCAGCCGAAAGCGAAGACTGGCGTGAGCCATCAGGAGCACGCTGATGGTCGTGCCGATGTTGGTCAGGGACGGGACGGGAACGCCGAGATCGTCCCAGAAATCCGACGTCGCAAGGACCGCGCCCACCAGGATCGCCGCGGCCATCGTCTTCGTGCGGCTTCGCTCGGCAGGATCGGTGACACGGCGGGCGTGAAGCGCCAGCAAGCCCACCGAGAACGCCATGACGGCGATCTCCCCGAACATGAAGACGAGGGAGTAAGCGGTCGAATCAAGCCAGGCGGCCGCCGGAGGCCACGCGAACGCCAGCCACGCGGTCCCTGCCAAGGCCGCGAAGAACAGATAGGCAGCGATGAGCGGCCAGCGATACCGGCGGATACCGCCGACGAAAGTCGCGACCAGCCGAAACGCAAGCGCGGGTGAGAACGGGGACAGCCCCAGATCCAGCCAGTGCCACCGAACCTGCCCCGAGACCGTGTAGCTGAAATCGGAGAACGTCCACGAAAAGAGACTCAGAGTCACCAGCCCGAGGGGCAGCGCCAGCGGGCTTCCCGTCGGGCGCAGGAGCACCAGGATCCCGACCGCGAGGTGACCCGCACAGGCGATGAGATCGAGCGCGGCATGAACCGTCATGGGGTCGCACGTACTAAAGTCCCCTCGCCGCGATACCGTCAAGAGTCGTCATGCTCGGGCGCAAGCGAGGGCTTTCAGGCTCGACTCACCATCGAGTGATGCGAGAGCCAGCAGCCGCGCGGTCGTGACTGGCTATTGCGCGCAGATCCAGATCGGGGCGCCTCCGTCGGAACCCAACGGGGACATGCACCAGGCCATCGCGGTGGCGTTACAGCCGTGAAGGTCGGGCCCGTCCCCCACGCCGGGATAGGCGCAGGCGAGCCCGGGCGTCGAGCAAGGTAAGCCACAGCTCGTCTGGTGTTGCGTCGGGCACGCGGGATCTCGGCTGGCGTCAGGATAGTCGCAACCCGCGTCGGCAACGATCCCGGTCGGACCGTCGCCACCGTCAACCGCGAACGGCGGCGACGTCTTTGACGAGCAGCCGGCCGACGAGAGCGCCCCCCAGATCGCGAGCCGCAACGTAGTCCTCATCAACGCCGTCCACATCAAAGACCTGGGAAGCAGCCGACGTGCCAGGCGGTCTTTCGCGGATTCATGATGAGCGCGGCGACCATACCACGACGCTCAGATCATGGTCCGACCGGACCAACATGACACCCGCTTGTTCTCCCCGCGGTGTGGCCACAAGGTCTGAGGGAGGACTCGGCGAAGTGGCCGCGGGCCTTGATGCGTCTCGATGCCGTTCGACGAAAACGAGGGACTACCATGCAAACAAGAACGAAGACGTTGTTGACGACCGTGGGCCTGACGATTGCGCTCGCCATGGGCTGCGCGACGACCGAGATGACCAGCACCTGGACCGATCCCGGCGCAAAAGGCAAGATGCTGTCGAAGGTGGCGGTCATCTGCATGGCCAAGGACCCCGGACTGCGGCGCCAGGCCGAGGACGCCGCCGCGTCGCAACTACAGATGAAGGGCGCGCAGGGCATCGCGAGTTATCAGATACTCGGCGAGGTCGACCTCAAGGATCGCGAGGCGGTCAAGGCCAAGCTCCGAGACGCGGGAGTGGACGGAGCCCTCGTGATGCGCATGACCGGCGTGACCGAGCAGGCGTCCATGGTCGCTGGGCCCTACTCGACGTTCGACGGCTATTATGACTACGGCGCCGCCGTCTATGAACCCGGCTACGTCCAGACCGACACGATCGTCCACGCCGTCAGCAACCTCTACTCGCTCGCCGAGAACAAGCTGATCTGGTCGGGCACCAGCCGGACCTTCGATCCGGCGTCGGCGACGCAGTTCATGACCGACGTGTCCAAGGCGGTGGCGCAGTCGCTGCAGAAGGACCGCCTGATTCTTTGACCAGGAATGAGGGATCGGCCTGAGCCGGTCTTAGGCAATAGCGGCTCTGGCCTCCGCCGTTTTCTTCTAGGCTACTCTCCTGCGAGAGACGGCACGGTAGATCGCCAGAACGATGATTGCGCCGATGATCGAGGCGATGATGCCCGGGCTCGCCCCCTCGGCATAGAGGCCGAGCGCATGTCCGAGGAAGCTGGCGACCACCGAACCCACGACGCCGAGGAGCATCGTCATCACGATGCCGCCAGGGTCCTTGCCGGGCATGATCAATTTGGCGATGGCGCCGACGACGAGACCGATGATGAGAGACCAGAGGATGTGCATTTGTATTTCTCCTTGTTGGATGTGAGTGAGCCGGCTTTTACGTCAGAGGAGCCGCGACGGCGGTCTCGCTCGGAATGGATTCCCGCGGCGTTCCTTTCTCCTCGAGCTCCGCCTGTTCCGCCTGCATTCGCTCGGCGAGGGCTCTCCGCTCTTCGATGTCCAGGACCTTCTTCGACTTGGGAAACAGGTCCGTCTCTTCTTCCTCGACGTGGTGAGCGACCTGCTCTTTCAGGACCTTGATCTTCGCGTCGAACGTCTCGTCGCCCGCGGATAGATCGAGCAGATCGGCCAGGATGCGCTTGATGCCGAGATGCTCTTCCAGGGACTCGAGCAAGATGTCCTCTGTCCGTTTGGCACGGACCGCCGGGTAGAACTGGTGCTCTTCGATGGCGGCGTGGACCGCCAGGCTATCCGCCAATTTTTCGAACAGCTTTCTCTTGGCCTGATTCGCGGTGGCCTTCTCGATGGCCGCGAAGAGCTTTTCCACGCTGCGGTGCTGCGATTCGAGCAATTCAATGGCATCCATTTTGGGGTCCTTTGATGAACGGGTTTCGTTGTGCGGCCACTTCCCTAAGCGACAACCATGCCGTTCCGAATTCTCGTATCCTCGCGGATCTACGCACCCTTCCAGACTGTCGGTTACCGGGCCGTAGCGTCCGAGGGACAGTCCGGTAACGCGCCGGGCCCGGGACCCACGGCGCTGGGGCCAACGGCAGAAACGTACGCCGCTCGATAGGCGGCATGGACCGATGCTAGCGCGTTCTAGGTCGCGCGGAGCCTGGGGATCTGCGCCAGGGCCACCGCGTCGCGGGCGTCGATGCGGACGCGCGCGCCGCTGCCGCCGAAGCGGTAGCGCGTGGCCGTCACTGGGCCGACGGCGGTCATCCCCGTCGCACCGACGTAGATCATCTCCACGAAGCGTCGCGCGGGGACACTCGGCCCATCCGGCTGCGTCTCGCGGGTCACGATCGGGCCGCGTGTCGTCGTGGGCGGAGGCGCTTTGACCCGCTGCGCGCGACCGTCATTGTTGCAGTTGCACATCGCCACCCTCTCCTGTCGCCGCCGCGTCCTCGACATAAAACGCAGGCGCGACCGTTCCACGCCCGCGCCGTTCCTCGATCAGAATCGCCGCCGCCGAGAGCGCGGGCCACAGCAACAGGCGCTCCGCCCAGCCAGCCCCGACGGCGAAGGCCATCGGAGCGCTGACCCAGACACTCGCGCAATAGAAGCAGCCGAGCGCCCGGCCGAGCAGCGTGGTGCCGGTGGCGCCCCGCAGCTTGGTCAGGACGCCCCAGGGACCGGCCTCTGCGTGCAGCAGGTGGGTCACCCGCCAGGCGGCCAGAGAGGCCAGCACGCAGAGGTAGATCGACCGCGCCATCCTACGTGACCGAGAAGCCGACCGCCTTCGAGGCGCTGTGAACGATAGCTCCGTTGCTGTTGACGATGGTGCGGTCCGAGGCCGCGAGCGTCAGCGTGTACCCGCACTTGTCCATGAGACTCGTGTCCAGGGTCCAGGCCAGGCTGCCGTCGCCGGTGTCGACCAATGAGCCGTAGCTGCGACAGGGTGGCGTCGGCGCCGCCCCGTGGGTATGGGTGCTCGGCTGAACATCCAGTGACCACGCCCAGAAGTGCTTGTCGACGGCACGCAGATGGCCGGCGATCGACGCACCCTTCGTGTAGCTGTGGCAATCGCCCCCGTCGATGACCAGGTCGAGATCGAAGGCGGTATCGACCGTGGCGTTAGGCGTGGGGCTGACGCTGAGGCCATCGTTGTCGAGCACGATGGGGACGACGATCGAGTAGTGGATCACGCTGCTGGCGGTGAGCGGATAATCGGTCGTGTAGGCCAGCCGGACGTCGTACGATCCCTCGAGCGATCCCGTGTTCCAGTCGGCGAGGTGAGCGGTCCGCTCCAGGATCGGCGGCGCTGCCAGGAAGTCTTCCTCGTAGGGGAACCAACCGTCCGTCACATTGACGGTCACGTTCTCCTGCGGAAAGAGCGGATCGAATGGATTCGGGTGCATGAGCTCGAAGGTGTGCGTTGTCGTGACCGGCAACCAGGCGTTGGCTCCGTGGGAGCTGAACTGCACCTGGTAGTGGACGGTGCCGGGGACGCCGGCGTTGTAGATCCGGCCGCCCACCCGCACGAGCCCGCCGAACGGGCGATCGAGCGCCGGCTGGCTGCAATCAGCGGGGTTCAGCACCCCCGAGGACGGAAACGCGAGGAACGTCGATGCGCTGATGTCGCTCGGATTGACGTTGCCAACGTCGTAGATGAGGTCGTAGAGCGTGCCGCCCGTCTGCCGGGGCCGGAGCTGGACGACGACGTCGAGGCGGTTGCCCCAGAAATTGAGATCGTCGGGATCCGTCGTCGACGGGGGCACACCCCAGGAGAGCACGGCGCGCAGCCGGATGATCTGCGGGCTCGTGCACGCCTTGATGTGCTCCCCCACCGTCGCGGGGAGCATGACGCCGTAATAGAGCCCGCCTGCGGGAAGCGCGCCACCGACGTCGTGCACGACGACGCTGGACGTTCCGAGGTACTGATCGAACGTGCCGTTGTTGTTCCAGTCGGCCCAGAACGCCACGAACTCGCGCGAGCCGGTGGTGCAAAGCCCGCCGCTGTAGCCGAGCGACTTCTTCACGTGGATGACCGCCCCCAGCAGATCGGCGTCCGGATTGAGCCCGACGCAGGTCAGCTCCTCGTAGGTCGTGTCGGCGTCCTTCACCGAAAGCGCGTCGGTGATCCCGTCGACGCTGAGCTGCAATTGCGCGAGCGCCGACAGATCGACCTGCGCGCCGTCGATGCCCTTCACGCCAGGTTTGATCAGCGGATAGACCGCTTCGAAAACCAGGCGATGATCGGGCACCGAGGCGGCGCGATACTCCGCGACCAGGTCGCTCCAAGGGGTTGCCTTGGCAGGCAGGGTTGGCAGGACCGCCTCCGGATCCAGCTGCGCCAGCAGCGCGGGCTGGTTCACGAGCACCTTCTCGTGAACCAGGTCGCCGAACTTCACACGGGCCGGGCCGACCTGAATGTTGGCGTCGCGCCGGTTTCCGAAGATCGGTAGATCGTTCGGATTCAGGCTCGGCAGCGAGCTCCAGGACAGGACAGCGCGCACCCGCGGCAAGACCGGCGTCGTGCAGAGGCGCTGGTGCTTTCGAGCGTCGAGGGGAAGGTACACCAGGTACTCGAGCGGATGCTGCGGTCCGGGCGGGGCGTCGGAGATGTCGTGCGCGGTGAAGCTGGTCACGCCGACATCCTGAAAGCCCAGGCCGTCGTGCCAGTCGACGAAGAAGCGCACATACTCCTTGGAGCCCGCGGTGCACAGATCACCGCTGTAGCCGGTCGCGCGCCGAACCGCCACCACGGCCTCGAGCTGGCCGAGCTGGGGGTTGAAGCCGACGCAATCGAGGCGTTCCCACAACGTGATGCCGCGATTGGCGATGATCGCGTTCACCGCATCGACGGGCGTCGCCTTCTCGAGCGCGCTCTTCGCCAAACGACGAAACAGAAACGTCTGTCGATAGAACGCGAGTGGCTCGATGTGGTGAGGTGGCAGTGAAACCTCTTCATCGACCACTGCCTTCGAAGATGTATCGCTGGACTTGTCTTGCTTCCCCATGACCCGACCCTCCCGCAGAGTTCGTAAGGCTTGTTCTGGACACCTCACGCAACGGAGGGATTGGTCGTTCTTCCCTTTTTAATGCGAGCGTCGGAATGCGTCGTGGCCTTCGCCGGACTAGCGCTGGACTCGGTACGAGCGAAGCGTCGGTGGCCCCGCGAAGAAGCGCTTCACTTTGCCAACGACCTCTTTGGCGGTCCCGCTGGCTTCGTAGGCAACGGCAGCCTGCTCGGTCGCCCATGTCGTGCAGGCGATGATCTGTCCGACGCCCTCCACCGGCTCCAGGAGATACGCATCGACATTGCCTGGCGCGCTTCTGACGATCGGAACGCAGTCACGATTGTAGATGGCGCGTAGCTCATCGAGCTTGCCCGGCACCACATCGAACGAACCCAGTCGAATGAACATGTGCGCTGGTCGTCAGGATAGCCGGGTAAGGCGTGCTAGGCTCGCCTCCGCGTCTGGAATTCGGAGGGACCGTGGAGCAACCCATTCCGCGCCGGACCTACGCGAATGCGAAGGACCTCAAGCTCGCCTGGAGCGTGATCCTCAATCACGAGTACCGCGGCGGCACGATCGCCGTGCACCCGTAGCGCCGAGGCGTCCGTCCGTCTGACTCGATCTTTTTTCAACCAATCGACGCGCCTCGTCCGAAGTACCTGTGTGCAAAGACACGGGCAAGGAGGCGACCTGATGGTCGCCTCCAGGAGGTCAGCGATGAGATCACTATGTGCGGCAGTCGGATTGATGGTCCTGGTTCTCGGAGCGTGCTCCCCTGGCGAGGCCGTCCTCAGCGAGAGTCGAGTCGCTCTCACCGGGCAGGCGATCAGGAGTCGAAGCAACTCACTGGTGCGGCTGCCCTACGGCAACTATCTCGCGGACATCGACGGCGACGGCCTGGCCGAGCTCATCTCGGTAACCGGGAACAAGCTGTTCGTCAACCGCGTGGATTCAGCCGGCACGGGCGTCGGGCACCACTATTTCGATCAGAACGTCCGCGAGCTGGCCTTTGGCCGGTTCACGCTCGGGGTCGACCGACAAGAGCTGTGCGCGGCGCTGGAGGACGGCAGCATCGAATGCATTCGTTGGATCTCGGCCGAACAGCGGTTCAAAACCTGGCTTTCGCACGGCTCCCACTTCAACGGCAGTCCCCAGATTGCCGCCCCGAGCACCACCGATCGGATGATCGTCGGCGACTTCGACGGCAACGGGGTGGAGGATCTGATGCTCCATGACCCGGCGACCGGCGCAACGCAGTTCCTGGTTGCGCAAGACCTTGGTTGTAGCGGCAACGGTTTTTGCGGCTACTATTTTCTCGGCTCGCAGGCGAACTACCCGGTGATTGCCGGCTTCGATCTGCGCAACAAGGACATCTATGCGGGCGAGTTCGGCACCTGCTTGCAGTGCACCGACCTGCTGATCGTCGATCGCTCGAACGGAAAGGCCTATCGATTCGACTCGAGCCCCGGAGATCCGAGCAGACCGCCCCTTTTCACGACGTTCTCGTCCGTCGGACCGACGGCCAGCGGCGAAATTTCCTCGTCCGAAGTGCTCGCCCTCGCCAATGTCGACGCCAACGGCATCAACAGCGATGCGCTGGTGACGTACAATCCAGCGGCCGGAACGACTCGGATTCTTCGAGTGACCCCCGGCTTGCACTTTCAGATCATCCCCGGCTTGCCGTCGCCGTTGGTCGGGTCGGCCCCGGCGGGCTCACGCCTGATTTTCGCGAAGGTCGTGAACAGGAATGAGCCGGGAAGCACGGTGCGCGAGGATTTCGTCGCCTACGACGCGGGACAACAGCTCTACCTGACATTCGACGCTCGGTTCATTTCGGGCGCCAACACCTATCAGTTCGATTTCCTCACGCACATCCGCCGCTTCGACCAGGAGTTCCTGCCGCTGCAACCGCCGAGCCCATGGCTGATCCTGATGTGCCGGGACAATGACGTTCCCGCGGGGCCCGGCTACGCGGTCGACCCATTCAAGTGGTATTACGCCAAAGAGGGGCGCGAGATCCCCGGCTTCTACAACTACATCAAGGACATGTCGTACGGTCAGTACAACTACAAACCCACCGTGCAGGGGGTGACCACGATACCGTTTGGACAGGGCGTCCTGACCCGAGATACGCTGTGGAACACGTGTGTGCAGCAGGCTGGTGTGACGGCGTCGCAATACCAGCACGTCCTGGTCACGACCAACGGGGTCGACAACTTTGGACAGGGTGCCGCGGCACAAGTGGTCACGTTGGATGGTCGCTCCAACCCTTGGGCGCCTGAGGTTCCGCACGAATTGGGCCACAACATGGGCCTCAATCACGCCTACACCACCTCGTCGGCCGGGTGCGGCGGCAGCCCGGATCCCGGAGAGTACTGCGATACTTTGGATCCGATGGGCATGGACAGCGTTTACCTGTGGGACGCATCCGCGTATCCCATCGCCGGACCGACCCCGATCAACATATTCGTCAGGGTCGCGGCGGGTTACGGTGGCTTCAACCGGCTTCAACTGGGATGGATCCCCTCGGCCCGCCAGCAGACCATCCAGTTCGGCGCAGGAATGAGAAACTCCGTCGATCTGGCGGCCCTGGATCGTCCCGAATCGACGGGGACGCTGGCCGCGATCGTGCACGTGCAAACCACCGCCGACCCCAATGACTTTTACGTCATCGATTTCCGCACCGCATCGGGGCGTTGGGACAAGGCACTCGCCAGCGACGGCGTTTCCGCACGACGCGTGAAGTTCGATACCGCAGACCCGTCCAAGGGGTACCGCGCTTACCTGGCGGTCAGCGCGGCACGGCCGGACGGACTCTTTCACGTCGGCGACAGCATTCCCCTCGACGGCCCCTACGAAGGCGGCACGGCCGTGGTTCTGACGGTGCGTGTCGTCAGCATCGACGCGGCCAACGGCCATGCCCAGGTGATGCTCACCACCAACTGACCTTTGAACCGGCTCACACGACGGCGCGGCGGACGCCCAGGCGCGCGGTGCACGCGCGCCCTGGATCGCCTCGCCGTCGTGGGCGTCGTCGGGATCTTCTGACCCAGACTCCGGCACCCAGCACGGCGGCGAGCCAACCTGCGCTCTCGCCGCTCGAGCGCGAGCCCGCGATCGAGCATCCTCCCGCCGCCTCGGCATCGGAGGTGCGGGCGCCGGCATCGGCGATGCCGCCGCTGTCGCTGACGCCGCCCCCCGGAGTCCCGCTGCCGGCGCCGGTCCCCGACGTGTCCGGCACGCAATTGCCCTGGACGCACCGGAGACCAGGACCTCCGCACAGCTCGACGTCGCTACCGTTGTCGATGACCCCGTCGCAGTCGTCGTCGAACAGGTTGCAGAGCTCGGCGCGCGGCGGCCCCGGCGTGCAGATCGTGGTGCATCCAATCGCGTCGCGCCGGCACCACCCGACGCCGCACGCCCCCCGGACGCCTTCGTCAACCAGCGTATTGCAGTTGTTGTCGCGGTTGTCGCAGATCTCTGGCGCGCCCGGGTAGACCGTTGGGTTGGAGTCGTTGCAGTCGCCGCCACAATCACCGAAGCCGGGACTGGGGGCGCAATCGGTCTTCATGCCTCCGCCCGGCACGCCGTGGCCGTCGCCGTCCTTGTCCTCGCAGTACGCTTGATAGACGACGTTCTCGTCGATCTTGCCGTCACAGTTGTTGTCCTTGTGATCGCACAGCTCGGGAGCGCCGGGGTGACTCGACGGATCGAAGTCGTCGCAGTCGCCGGTGAGAGCCGCATATCCCTGCGGTGGCGTGCACGCCTTTCGTGGCGCGAACGCTGGGTCTGACGTCCCGTAGCCGTCGCCATCCTGGTCGAGGTAGTAGAGCTGCCCGCCGCAACCCACGGCGATCGACAGCGTCGCCGAGCCGGGGGCGTCCCCGCGCGGCGTGTTGTCACCGTTGGCCGACATGCCGTTGACGAAGAAGACGACGCCTGTCGCCACGTCGCTCGACCAGCTCGCCTTGAACGTCGTGACGCCCCCCGACCCCGTGCGGGGCATCGTGTGAGTCACACCACCGCTGTCGGCCGACGTTCCCGCCTCGATGGCGACGAACTTCCCGACTGGGGTGGGGCTCATGATGGCGGGATCGATCGTCGTCAGGTAAAGGCCGGCGATCGGCCCGTTGGTCTGCGACACGGTCACCGTCAGCGTGACCGCCTGCCCGACCGCTGGATTGTTGGGGCTCGCGGACAAGCGTCACCATCGGCACGGCCCCACCACCGTGGCAGCCGGTGCAGTCCATCGCCTCGATCCCGGTGCGGCGCGCCCAGCCGACGCGTGGAGCGACGAGCGCCGACACGGCAACGGCGACGGCCAGCACAACCCTCGCACCGCCGGTCGTCACAACCGCAGCTCTCCTATCGCGCGCGGATCAGCACGGCAGCGGCGGGAGGCACGTCGACCGTCACCACCGCACCACTGACGGCAAGGTTGTAAGGCACCTGGGGACTCCAGTCGCCCGTCGGAGTGATCGACGCGCCCGAGAACGCCACGTCGGTCGTGGCGCTGAGGGCGGGGGCAAGCAGGTACGCTCCCGTCGCCGCATCGACCGGCACGCCCACGTCGACCATCGCATTCACACCATTGGTAGAGTCCTTGTTCACCAGCACGACGTTGGTCGATCCGTCCGCGAGCGCGATCGCGTAGGCCGAGACGTCGAGACCGCCGGCGGTCACGATGGTCGGCAGCATGTCGCCAGCGCCGGCCTGGGCGACCAGCAGCATTCCGTAGAACAGCGGGGCGGCTCCGGTGACCTGGCTGTCAACTTCGTTGATGGGCGAGTAGCGGAACGGCCGCGTGCAGGAGGCGGCGCCGGCGTTGCAGACGTTGCCGTCCATGTTCTGCCCACCGCCGTGGAAATTGACGCCCACGGCGCCGTACTGGGCGGTGGTCAGCATGAAGTCGATGCCCCACAGTGCCGAGGCGAAGACGTCGCTGACGCCGGCGGCTCCGTGACCGGAGTAAGAGTTCATTTCACCCCAGCGATAGCCGTCCGAGATCTGATTGGCCTCCACGGCCGCCGCCAGCGCTTGGGATTGGGTAACGAGGTTCGGATCGATGGTCAGTAGGTTCGCGATCGTCGGGTTGCTCGACGCCGCGCCTTTGTAGTAGTGCTCGGTCAAAAGGATGATCTTGCCTGCCTCGGCGGCAGCGAACGGGACCGTGAACGCGGTGACCGCGCCGGCCGCCGCGGGGCCGGCCAGCGGCAGGGACGGCGACGCGGCATGGATCGCCGTTTCGAAAGACTCCCACTGCATCGTGGGAGTCCCCACGGCGTTGCCGGCGAAGAAATTGATCTCGTTTCCGATCTCCAGCGAATGGAGGCTGCTCCCGAGTTGGGACATCACGTACACCGCTTCGTCGACGGAAGGCTGGACCGCGGTCCGCATGCTCACGCCGTAGATCGCCTTCCAGCCCGTCGCGCGCAGGAAGTCCCCCAGCGCGTCGACCTCGACGGTGCCGATGTTGTGCGAAGTCTGCCCGCCCGGCACGGGCGTCGCGGTGGGAACCCACGTCGAGGCATCGACATCATTGGCGCCAATCCGCACGAAGCCTGGGCCCAGGAGCTTGCAGAGGGCGATCAAAGGCGCGTTGCTTCCGGTGAAGAACCCATCCGTCATGTGGGTTTTCTCGAAGCTGAAACCCGCGAATCCCGATGCCAGATGGCCCATCGTCTGAGCGCGTGTCACCGTCACCGTTCCGGGCATCGACGGCCCCGTGAGAGGAGGTGGTGATCCGCCGTCGAGTGGCGATCCCCCGGCACCCGAGGGCGCGCCGCCCGCGCCTGAATCGACTCCAGTGGACATTCCCTGCCCCGCGCACCCGACGATCCCGGCCGAAGCCACGAGCACCACGAGCATTCCGTTTGACTTACCGGCCATCATCGACGCAATCACTCACTCAGTAAGGGCGGCGGACCGCCACAATTGGTACAAGCAATCGACGCGACGGAAAAACGTCGTCGCCGAGTGGGAACTTGACGCGGCCGCGCTTGCGCGCTCGTGGATTTCTTGAAGGAAGTCCGTGAGCGCTGCCCTCTTTCGCGCGGACGGCACTCTCGCCGTGCGGAGGGCGCTCTGATGCTAGCCGTCGCTTCCAAAGCTCGGGACCTCGATGTGGAACGGAGTTGGGCGCGGGGGCTCCTTGGTGTCGGCGCACTTCTGCTGAGCGCCTGCAGCGGCTACGTGTTGCCGGCGTCGGGCAGTGGCCCGTCCGGCGGCGGTGCCGGTGGACCCGCGGGAGGCACGGGCGGCAGCGGAGCCGCGTGCACCAGCATCGACCCCGGACGGGTCACGGTGCACCGCCTCAACATCGTCGAGTACAACAACACCGTTCACGATCTGCTCGGCGACACGACTCAGCCCGCCAACGATTTTCCCGACGACACGGGCGGCGGCAACTTCGACAACAATGCAGACGTCTTGTCGACCAGCCCCTTGCTCTTCGAGAAGCTCGAGGCGGCGGCGGAGACGCTCGCCAACACCGCGCTGACCGCCGGCAGCGCATCTCGCGCGCGCATCATCACCTGCGATCCAACCAGCGCGGGCGACACAGCCTGTGGTTCAGCGGTGCTGACCGTGTTCGCGCGCAAGGCCTGGCGCCGTCCCGCCACCAGCGACGAGCTCGCGCGCTTGACCGCCCTGGTGTCGCTGGCGCGCAGCAACGGCGACAGCTTCGACCAGGGCATCGCGCTCGCCATGAAGGCGATCCTCCTCTCGCCCCACTTCATGTTTCGTCCCGAGCTCGACCCCGATCCCACGGCCACCGCGCCGCACCTGCTCAACGACTTCGAGATGGCGGCGCGCCTGTCGTACTTTCTCTGGTCGAGCATGCCCGACGACGCGCTGGCCGCGGCCGCTGACGCCGGCCAGCTACGCGATGTCACGACGCTGCAGCAGCAGGCGACGCGCATGCTCGCCGATCCCAGAGCGGCGGCGATGGTCGCCAACATGGGCGGTCAGTGGTTCGGCCTCTACAAGATGGCGACGGTGAGCCCGAGTCCGACCCAGTTTCCGTCCTTCGATGCCACGCTCGCGGCGGCGATGACGCAGGAGACGACGCTGTTCCTCGACGATTTCTTCTTCGACTCGGGCCTCAGCTTTCTCGACGCGCTCGACGCGCCGTGGACCTACGCAAACGCCCGCCTCGCCCAGCACTATGGGTTGACGGGGGTGACCGGCACAGCGTTCCAGAAAGTGTCGCTGACCGGGGCGAACCGCGCGGGACTGATGGATCAAGCCTCGATCCTGACCACGACGTCGCTTCCCACGCGCACGTCGCCGGTCAAGCGAGGCTACTGGGTTCTCTCCAACATTCTGTGCACGCCGCCACCCCCGCCGCCCGACAACGTGCCACCGCTCGACAACACGCCCGTGCCACCGGGATCGTCGTTGCGCACTCAGCTCGACGCGCACGTCTCGAACCCGGTGTGCGCCACCTGCCACAACCTGATGGACCCGATTGGATTCGGGCTGGAGCACTTCGACGCCATCGGCGCCTGGCGCGATCGGGACGGAACGGCGGCGATTGACGCCACCGGCGTGCTGCCCGACATGACGGCGTTCGACGGGGCGGTGCAACTCGCGTCGGCGCTGAAGCACGAGGCACCGTCGGTCACCGCGTGCGTGACGCAGAAGATGTTCGCCTATTCGCTGGGGCGCGATCCGGTGAACGCGGATCGCTGCCAGATCGACCAGTTGAACACGTCGTTCGTCAGCGGCAACTACAGCTTCCGGAGCCTCATCATGCAAATGATAGCCAGCGATGCCTTCCGCATGCGCCACCCTGTCGCTCCGGGAGGCGTGTGATGAAGCGCGCCTGGTGGTCAATCCCGCGACGCACGTTCTTGAGCGGCGCGGCCGTGATGATCGGCTTGCCGATCCTCGACATCATGAGCCCTCACGTCCGCCGGGCCCAGGCGCAGGGGCAGCCGGCCCCGCGCCGACTGGTGTTCTTCGGCATTCCCGCGGGTGTCAACACCGCGGCCTGGGCGCCAATCGGCACCGGCGCGGGCTACACGCTGTCGTCGACGCTGTCGCCGCTGGCGCCGCTCAAGGGCGACGTGAGCATTCTGACGGGCATCAACAACAGCGCCGCCAATGGGCCGCGCGGCCATACCTGCGGCATCGGTGCGTTCCTGACCTGCTACAAGATTCCCATGACCGACCCTGCGGTCACCGAGACCATCTCGGTGGACCAGGTCGCGGCGAGCTATCTGGGCCAGTTCACGCGACTGCCGTCGATCGAGCTATCAACCCATGTTCTGCACGAGGTGCCCAACGCCGAATCGGGCTTCTCGCCGGCTTACAAGAACGTCGTGTCGTGGAAGGACTCCACGAGCTCGCTGCCGTTCGAGACCATCCCCCAGGCCGCATTCGACCGTCTGTTCGCCGGATTGACGACCAGCGGAACCACCGGCGCGGCCGCGGCCGCGGCGGCCGCCAAGCGCGCATTGTATCGGCAGAGCGTGCTCGACAGCGTGAAGGCAGACATCGCGTACATCTCGGCGCGCGGCTCGGCCGCCGATCAGGTCAAGATGGATCAGTATCTGTCCAGCCTGCGCGAGCTGGAGAAGCAGATCCAGAACAACCCGCCCGGCGGTACGACCGGCGGCGCCGGCGTGGCCTGCAATCCGGGGACACGGCCCGCGGCCGGCACACCCAAGGACATCCGCGATCACGTGAAGCAGATGCTGGACATCATGGTGCTCGCCATGCAGTGCGACGCCACGCGGGTGCTCACGTTCTATTACGAGAACACGGTCACCAGCATCGTGCACAGCTTCCTGGGCGTGAACGTCGACTACCACGGCGGCGTCACCCACCACGGTGGCGACCCGGTCAAGCTGGCCAACTACGCGACCGTCAACCAGTGGCTGGTGAGCCAGCTGGCTTATTTGTTGACCCAGATGAAAGCGATCCACGAGCCCGACGGTACGTTGCTCGACAACTCGGCAGTGTTCTTCTCGAGTGAGATCACCGACGGGAACCTGCACAACCACAGCAACCTGCCCATCGTGCTCGCGGGCCACGGCGGCGGCATGCTGAATCCGGGGCGCGCGATTTCGTTCCAGAACGGGGCGGTTGCCAACCTGTTCATCTCGATGCTGGGGACCGTCGGCGTCAACGTCACGAAGTTCGGCGCCGACGGCACCGGCCCACTCCCTGGGATCTGACCGATGGGTTGACCGACGGGGCCGCGCGTCAGTTCGAGGACGCGGCGATGATGCCGTCCGGGCCGACCCGCGTGCGGCTGATGGCACAATCGTCCACGTACAGCGCTGCGGTGCTGGGACTGAGATTCACTGCGACGCTGACCACGTCCCAGGCGACCCACGACGTTGGCGCCATCGGACGATCCGTGACGTCGACGATCTGCCGGCCATCGAGCCAGAAGGTGAGCCGCCCGCCGTTGCTCATCGCGCTGCCGTCGTTGACTGCCGCGCCGTCGGAGACGCTTCCGTCCGTGCCACCACTGCCGGTGCCCGGATTCCGGTAGTACGCTTCCACCTGAAACCAGGTCCCGACGGGAACCTCGGGCGCGGCGACGTCGAGCGGGATGTCGCCGCTGCGGTGATCGTAGAGACGCAACGTCATGCCTCCGCCAGTCGTATTGGCCAGGTTGAGATCGAAGAGCTCGGTTGCGGTCGACGAATCGTCCGCGACCGAGCGCATGCGGAACTTGAAGATGACCCAGAACATGCTGACGTTCACCGCGCTCGGCAGGTAGTACCAGGCGCTGTAATAGGCCTCGACCGGAAGAAAGCCCGAACGCGTCAGCCCCGTGTTGGCTTGCGAGCCGTCGCTCGCGGTCTGGATCGTCAATCGAGCGGCGTATTTTCCTCGCCGGGCGTGATCGGTGGCGACGTCGATGGCGTTGGGCGCGGGAAAGGCAGCCACGCCGCCGCCCGAGACCGTCATCCATTCGCTGAGATCCCCACCCTCGAAGCGCGCCGTCCAGAGCACGTCGGAGCCGACGTCGAGCTGCTGCCCGCAACCGAGCGTCGACGCACCGCCGAGCAAGGCAATGACGAGCCAGGCGCGAGTCGCAACGATACGCAGCAAGCTTTCCAGAATTCTAACAGAGCAGTTTCGGCCGTGCCTCCCCTATTACTAACGACTCATCTCGCGAACTCTCAATCAGGAGCAAACACGACTGATGGCGACGAATCGGCGCATCTTTCTCGAAGTGGTGGGCGTCGGCGCGGCGGGGGCGACAATCAACCTGGCGTGCGTGGGCATCGTTGGAGACACGGGCCTGGCGACCCGGGACGCAGCCCGCGGCGAGACTGCCGCCCCCGCGACCGGAACCGGCGGCGCGAGCGACCGCGGCGGCTCTGGCGCGGGCGGCGACGGGATGGGGGGAGCCGTCGACCCGGGCCAGGGCGGTTCGAGCACCGGCGGCGACACCGGCTCTGGAGGAACCACGACCGACGCGAGCACTCCCCCGCGTGACGCGAGCGCCGACCTGATGCGCGACACCGGGCCCCGCGATACCGGCACGATCTTGGGTCCTGGCGACCTGGCGGCCGGCAATGTCAGCGGGCTCGCCGTCGGGGCGCTCGCCGCGCTTCCGAACCAGAGTGTGGCCATCGGGCGCGACGCCATGGGGCTCTACGCATTGACGCTGGTCTGCACGCATCAGGGCTGCACGGCGGCGCCCGCGGGCGCGACTGGGGCGCGGCAGATCAACTGTCCCTGTCACGGCAGCCAGTTCGACCGCGACGGCGCGGTGATCCGCGGGCCAGCCGCGCGTCCGCTCGCGCACTTCGCGGTCAGCGTCGATGCCGGCGGCAACATCGTGGTCCACACCAACAGCCAGGTGGCGGCCACTGTTCGCGTCATACCCTGAGCTCGGGTTCGCAGTCAGCACGGAACAAAGCTGCAGTGGTTTGACGGGATACTCCGAAGACCGCGCGGCGCTCCCTGTCACGCGCACCTCAAGAAACTGAGGGGAAGGGTCACGATCGAAGCCCGTCGCAGTGATGACGGGGCGTTTCGCGCCTGGCCCCGATCATGCTCTGATCGAAGGTATGCGCGCCCATTCGATGAGATCTGTCTTTGCGTTGACGTCCCTGGGGCTTTCGTTCGCGGCCGCCTGCGGCAACGTCACGCCCTTGGACCCGCGAACCGATGCCGCCCACGACGGCAACCAAGGTGACTCGGTCGGCTCGGGCGGGGCGCACGGTACGGGCGGTGGCGGAGGAAGCGCGGGGAGCGTTGGCGCGGGCGGAAGCGCGGGAAGCAACGGCGCCGGCGGTGCGACCGGGGCGGGGGGCAGCGGTGTGTGCAACCTCCTGTGCATGACCGGGCGCACGTGCTGCGGCAGCGGCTGCGTGAATCCTCAGAATGACCCCATGAACTGCGGACAGTGCGGCATCCATTGCGCGGGGGCGACACCGCTCTGTTCCGGCGGGACCTGTCGGCCGGCGCCCTGCTCGCCCACCGCGGGCGTCTGCGCGACAAGCTCGCTCTGTTGCGGCAGCGCGTGTTGCAGTGCCGGCGATCTCTGTTGCGAAGTGGATGGTCCTTTATCTGGCGGACTGACTTGTTTCACACCTTCGGCCGGCCAACCAACCTGCCCGCAGGGCTGCGCACCCGCGTGCGTGAGCGATCGAAATCAGAAGAAGAACATCGCACCAATCGACGCCACCGCGATCCTGGACAAGGTGAGTCGTCTGCCGATCTCCACCTGGAGCTATCGCCAGGAGCCACCCGCCGTGCGCCACCTGGGCCCGATGGCGCAGGATTTTCGCGCCGCCTTCGGGCTCGGCGACGACGACCGCACATACTTTGCCGTCGATGCGCAGGGGGTGGCGTTGGCGGCGATTCAGGCGCTGGGCGGACTGGCAGCCGCGCAGCAGAAAGAGATCGCCACGTTGACTCGCCAGAACCGGGATCTGTCCCGCCGCTTGCGTGCGATCGAGGGTCGCGCTCTCGGTCACTGAGGCGCTCCGGCGTCCGCGCAGCGGTCGGAGTGCTCATCCAACGCACTCCTTTGTCACGGTGATCGTCTCGGGTAGGCTTCGCGCCCGGGAGGGCAATCATGAAACGCTTCATGTATCTGATGCTGGGTTTGGTCAGCCTCGAGGGCGCCGGGACGGCTGCGCCGCGGGCGCGAATCGCCGAGGTGACGGCCGAGATCCATCGTGAAGTGGCCGCGGTGAACGAAGCGATCGCGGAGCGCACGGCCCAGGACAAGAACATGCACGAGATCTGCTTCCGCGTGGGCAGCCTCTACACGACCTTGCGCTACGAACTGGAGGAGATCGCGGGCGACCAGCGGTCGAAAGAGGTGAAGGCTCTCATCGCGGACGGCAAGTCTCTGCCCAGCTTCTGCGGCGACAAGGAGAAGGCCCGGGACGATCCGGGCTACGAGGCCGTCCCCCTCGGTGATATCGCGCGCCTCGAGGTGGAGCTCGCCAACATCGACCGTCGCGCAAAAGCGTTGCGCGCGCCCTGAGCTCCGATTGCCTGGTGCGGGACGCGACGTCCAGGGAGGCGTTCGGCGCGATGAGGAATCCGTTGAAGATCCCGTCAGTCCCCACCCGGAGGGACGAACCGTTCGTGTAGAGGGTCAGCGGGTGCGTGATCGTGCTTTTCAGGGACACGCGCCGGTATGATTGAGCTGCGCGCGGGCTCGTTGCCGCGCGCAATCGTTGTCATAGGTCGTACCGTCGCAACCGCAAACCGGCATGACCGTGCTTGGGCAACTGGTTGGCAGCACGATGCAATGACCCGGCTCCGACCCGGCGCTGCACCGATTCGGCGTATCGGGATCACAGACCAGCCCGCCCGAGCACGCAACGGGCGGCGCCGCGCTGCACGCCATCGTCGTCCCGCCGGCGCCGCCCGTGCCAACCGCGCCCCCCGCCCCGCTGGCGTCGGCCGAAGCGTCCATCCCAGATCCGCCGCTGCCGCCACCCCCGCTGCCACCGGCCGCCGCGCCTGCGCCACCGCCACTGCCCCCGCCTCCGTGGCCCCCCGCGCCTCCTGAAGCGGCGCTGCCGCCCTGGCCGCCGCCGCCGTCGGAGTTGCTGCTGCTGCTGCCACACGAGAGCGCCACCGTCGTTGCGGCCAGGACCGCGACCTTCTTCCACCGCGAATTCGCCATTGGGTTCATCTCGCGACGCTCGACATGCAAGTTGACAACCACGCGATCAAACCGCGGACTCGAGGCGCACCCGATCCGAGAAGCGTGACAACGATGTCATGATGGCATCTCATCGCAGCCGGGGACATGGGGCAAATCGGTCGGCCGCGACGAGCCGGGCTGTTGCCGGTCGTGCAGCCCCCCGTCCGGGACTGAAGTTCCACGGTGAATACTCCGGCGGTTGGCGAAGCTCCGAATGGCAGACCCACTCCTGCGGTCTGGATCAGGCGCCGATGGACGGCGGTCTGCGGTAGGGATGGTCGACGGAGCGCTCGCTCGATAGACTCCGACGGTGCCTATCCCCAAGAGCAGCATGTCGCCCGAGAACCTGGTCTGGATCGATCTGGAGATGACCGGCCTCGACCCGCTCCAGAACGTGATCCTGCAAGCGGCCGTCGTGATCACCACCGCCGATCTCGAACCGCTCGACCAGATGGCTGTTGATATCGTCCAACCCGAGGAGGCACTGGCGCGGATGATCCCGTTGGTTCGCGAGATGCATACCCGGACCGGCCTCATCGAGCGCGTGCGGCACTCGACGATCGACGTCCATCAGGCGGAGCGGCTTCTACTCGAGCGGATTGCCCCCTTGTGCGAGCCCCCCGCCACGCTGTGCGGTAGCTCGGTCTGGGCCGACCGCAGCTTCATCGCCCGTTACATGCCGGCGCTCGACGCGCACTTTCACTATCGCTTGGTCGATGTGTCGAGCCTGAGGGTTCTCGCCCAGCGCTGGTACGGCGACGCCTCCGTCTTCGTGAAGCCGACGGCGGGCGAGCACGACGCCCGCGTGGACATCGAAAACTCCATCGCGGAGCTGCGTCACTACCGCCGTACGCTCTTCCGCTAGGTCTGCAGCCAGGCCGCTCCTCCCGGTAATACCCGCGCGCTGTCCCTTCAGGAGACAGGCAGGACCAACGGGAGGAACACTCATGAATGATTCCGGCCACGCTTTCGTACAGACCCTCGAACACGACTCGCTCGCACTGGTGGAGGCGATCGACCGCCATCCCCTGATCGGCGACGTCATTCGCGGCGAGGCGACCACGGAGCGCTATCGCTCCTTTCTGCGATCGAGCTACCACTACGTGCGCTGGTCGGGGCCGCTGCTGGCCGAGACCGCCGCGGGCATCCGGCGCGAGGAGCGCACGCCCTGGCTGGTCGATGTCCTCG
This sequence comes from uncultured Pseudomonadota bacterium, assembly GCA_963774325.1. GTDB lineage: Bacteria > Myxococcota_A > Polyangia > Fen-1088 > Fen-1088 > DASRQZ01. Next base: position 554,588 of record CAVZEF010000003.1, on the reverse strand, counting down.
ACGACAAGACCCGGGAGGAGGCGCTCCACGACCGGTGGGTGCTCGACGACCTGGCGGCCTGCGGAGAAAACGTCGAGCTGGTGAAAGGCTCCCTACCTCCGCTCGCGGTCTCGGCCTACGTCGACTGGAGCCGCAGCCTGGCGCGGAGCGGGTCGCCGGGATACCTCGGCGCCGCCTACACACTGGAGATCATCTCGGCGCGGCGCGCCGGCATGGCGGCAGAGAATCTGCGCGCGCGCGCCGCGATCCCTCACATCGCGGGGGCACTCTCGTTCCTGGAAAGCCACGGGCATGCCGACCTTGGCCACATCGCCGCGCTGAACGAAGTGCTGGCCCACATCGACGACCCGCGGGATCGGGCGGCGATCGCGCTTTCGGCGGCGGTCATGCGCACGCTGTACCCGCTCTTCTTCGTCTGACAGCCACCGTGGGGAGATCTTGATGCCCACCCTTCGATGCACGCTCGCCCGAACGGCGGCCGAGATCCACGACGCCCAGCGCGTGCGCTGGCTGGTCTACGGCGAGGAAGAGAAGATGCTGCCCGCCTCCGCCTGCAGGGATGGCCGGGAGATCGACGCGCGCGATGACCGCGCACAAGCTCTCCACCTCGTGGCCTATGTCGCCGGCCAGCCGGTGGGGACAGTGCGCCTGCTTCTGCCGGACCCATGCGTGCACCCGCGCGCGACGGGGCGCTTGGGACTCGATCTCGAATCCAAGGTTGATCTCGACATGCTGGCCGGCTCCGGGATCTCCACCGCCGAGGTGACGCGGTATTGCGTCCTCCGCCGCTATCGATGCACGCGGGTCACCCACGCTTTGTTCTCGCGGCTGCGCGAGGAGAGCGCTCGCCGCGGAATCACGCACTGGGTGGCGGGCGCCAACATGGAGACTGATTTCGCCGAAGACGCCACGCTCGCGTACCGGGTGGCGGGCGACCAGAGCCTGCTGAGCCCGCGCTTCCACGCCGAGGCACGCGTGCATCGGCCGCCGCCGACGCGCCAGACGCGCCGCTACTACACCGACGATCAGCGCCGCCACGCGCGTGCCGGGCAGCGCGCGGGCCTGGACCTGCCGCGCACGCTGTCGCTGTTCGCGCGCCGCATGGGCGCGCGCTTCATCGGCCCGCCGGTGTACGACGCCTACTTCAACGTCTTCGCGCTGCCGCTGGTGACGGCGCTGGCGGACCTCTGCGTCCCCTGAGATAGGCCAGCGCCGGGCCCGCGAGCAGCGCGGCCAGCAGCAGCAGGCCGGGAACGATCGGGATCCAGAGGAAGCCCTTCATGCGATCGATCATCCGGCGTGTCAACGCATCGGCGGCGCTGTCCGGCGTGGCGACCAGCACCACCAAGCCGGTGCCACCCACCGGCGCCAGCGCGGCGATCGATCGGGTGTGTGCGACGGGATCTTCGTAATCGTCGAGAATCAGTGCCTGCGCGCGGCTGGGCAGCGAGAACTGTCCGCGCACGCGCGGCGTACAATCCAGCGCCGCGCAGATACGCCGCGAGGTGGCGCGATCCAGCATCCGATCCTGCCCGTCGGACAGGCCGGGCTCGGCCAGGATGTTCACGGTCTCGGGCAGCGGCTCCGACGGACCATCGCGGTCGCGCGACCCGAGCAGCGCGGTCATGCAGTCGCCGTTGCCGGTGCAGTTCATCTGCACGGCGCCGAAGGTCGAGCGCGCCAGCGTGGTGCCCAGGAGAACGCCGATCGGGTGCTCGTCGTCGTCGAACAACGGCGCCGCGAACCCAATGTGCAGCGAGCGGTCGGTCCGCGAGTAAAACACGCGCGAGACGTAGGCGTGCGCCGCGGTGCCCGGGCGCTGCTCCGCAAGCTGCTCCAGCGTCCGAAAGTAGTCGCGATAGGCGAAATTGAGATTGGTGTAGCCGATCGCCGGTCGCGGGAAGCGGGCGCGCAGCGTGCCGTCCAGCTCGAAGACAGCCAGGTTGTCGAAGCCGGCGATGCGCTCCTCCAGTGCGGGCGGAGGATCGTAGACGTTCCGATGGCTCACCAACCGCCGAACGCCCTCTGTCGCCGCCACCGCCTCGACGCGCGTGGCGAACGATCGCAGCTCGTTCATGACCGCGCCGGCCTGGGCGACGGCGGCGAAGGCATTTCGCTCGCGGATGGTGCTCCGCACCTCGCGCAGGACCGAGATCGGCGTCAGCGCGACGTACAGCAGCAGCAACACAGCCTGGAGGCCGGCGGCCGTCGCCAGCCGGTGGCGCCGCACCCACTTGACCGTTCGGCGCCAAGGGCTGCGGCGCTCGGCATGGAGGGGACGGCCGTCCCGAGATCGCTCGAGATCCTCGGCCAGCTCGGCAGCCGACTGATATCGCTGCTCCGGCAAGAGCTGGGTCGCCCTGGCGACGACCGTCCCTAGCTCCCAGTCGAGGCGGCGCGTTGCCGACCAGCGCGGGCGGCGCTGCCGGGACGGCGGGGATCGGGTGGCGGTGAGCAGCCACCGCAAGATCATCCCCAAGCTGTACACGTCGGACGCCGCGGTCAGCGGTTGGCGCCGGTCCTGCTCGGGCGACATCCACCCCGTCGTCCCGCCCTCGACCGTCCTCCCCTCGTACCCCGAGCCCGGCTTGCCGATCGACCGCGCCAGCCCGAAGTCGCTGACCTGCGGCTCACCGCGGGAGTCCAGCAAGACGTTGGCCGGCTTGAGGTCGCAGTGCAGGATCAGGCGCTCGTGGGCGAACTGCACGGCGCGCGCCACCTTGATGATCAGGTCGCGCGCCCGTGCGGGCTCGCCCTGGCGCTGGCGATTCTTCTCGTCCGCCAGCGTTCCGCCTTCGAGCAGCGGCATCACCAGATAAGGCCGCCCATCGCTGGCACCGCTGGTGTACGTGCGCACGATGTGAGGGTGGTCGAGCTGGCTCGCGGTGCGAATCTCGGCCAGAAACGCGGCGGCACCGCCCACCGACTCGAGGACGTCCGACTTGGCGACCTTGACGGCCACCAGGTCACTCTGTTGCTGGTGCTTGGCGATGTAGACCTTGCCCATGGCGCCCTCGCCCAGCTCCATGAGGAGCTCGTAGTCGCCGAGCATGCTTCCGCAAGGGGGCACGTTCTTCACGCGGTCAGCCTTCGGGCCTGTCGCACAGCGTCCGATAGAAGAGCGCCATCTCCCGATCAATCTCGCTCTGGGTGGTGGGATCCGACGGATCGAGATCCAGTGTCTCGGCTATGGCGACCCGGGCCAGGGTCTTGAACCGCACGCGCAGATGACAGATCGCCGCCGCCAGCGCCGTGGCGGTCATGTTCAGCGACTCCGCGATGGGGCCGAGCTTGTCCAGATCCTCGTCGGGCCCGGGCAGGAAGCGCTTCAAAGAATCGAACCGAGCCTTGTCGTGAGCCTGCTCCCGCAGCCTGGCCACGACGTGAGCCAGCGTGTCCCAGCAAAACGCGACCAGATAGGCGTGCTCCGGACTGTCGGCGCCGGAGACATCGGCGACCAGCGGATCGGTGACGCCGTGGCCGTTGCTCTCGGCGTGCCAGCGATCCCATTCGTTGAACAGGAATCGCGTCACCGCGACGTTGAGCCAGGCTCGAAAATGGCCCTTGGCCGGATCCAGGCGTGCGATGTCGTTGCGTCGCAGGACGCGCGCGAAGAAGTCTTGCTTCAGATCCTCGGGCGTCTGGTCGGGGGGGTGCGTCCGATGGCGGATCAGCATCAGCACGGACCGCTCGTAGCGTTTGATCAGCTCCCCCATCGCGAGCTGTGCCTCCGCGCCCACGCCCTGGCACCGGACAATCAGACTCCACTCCGTGGGCGCGTCCATACTCTCTTATACAGCTCCGAACCCGGACCATTACAGCGGGCAGCCGCGCTGGAGCTCGGCTGCCCGCACCCGTCAAACGCCGCCGTCGCCACCGAGGGGAAAGCACGTGAGCTGGCGCGATAGGCAACGAAACAGGGTCACGGGTCGATGAACGCGGACTTGAGCGCCTGCATGAGCGCATTGCGGGCGCGCCCGCCCGCCGCGCCGGCCGGAAGCCAGCCCTCCTCGAGCGTCCAGATGATCATGCCGCCATACCCGTTTGCCTTCGAGAAGGCGCCCTTGGCGGCAATGGACGTCTCATCCTCGTAAGGAATGTACTGCGTCGCCGAGCCACAGTGCATATCGTTGACGGCCGTCCCGAACGTCAGATAGGGCTCGGCGGCGGTCGTGTCCCGCTGGCGACTCGAGGTAACGCTGCTGTCGAACGTGCCGCCCGCCGCGAAGAACAGGCTCAGCGGGTAGGCGTTGTCACCGCCGGTGATCTGCTGCGAGGTCCCGTTGGTTGGCTGGCGCGGACCGGTGATGCCGCCCGTGTAGCAGATGGCATAGAACGCGATCCCCATGCCGAGCTTGCCCTTGGGGATGCCGGCGGCGGCGTAGCGCTGGAGGGTGTCATCGATCGCGACCGGCGTGCTTCCCGACGCACCCTGGAGCGGGCTCGAGAACCACGAGCTCCACCCCTGGCCGGTAAACGCCGTCGACGGATAGTAGGTCTGGACGTTGAAGCGATCGAGCGATGCCGCCAGGGTGGCCATGCGCGGGTCGACCGTCTGGAAGTTGCCGTTGATCGCGCCGGCGGGATAGGTGATCAGCATGGCGGGCTTCGATGCGCGCAGCGCCTGCGCCAGCGAGACGAGGTCGTCGAGGTTGACGCTGTCCTCCCAGTCGAGGTCGATACCGTCGTAACCGAGCGTGGTCATCGCGTCGACCAGAGTGTTGACGAACGCAACACGCTTGCCGGCACCGGCGGCGGTGGCGATGTTTGCACCCGCGCCGGCGCCGCCCAGCATCAGCAGCGCCTTGACGCCGTGGGCGTGCGCCGCCTGCGCAAGCGCCATCGCGTCTTGCTGGCCGGTCCCGTTCTGGTCGTCGAACGAGAGGTTCAACGACTGGTCGGTGTTCACGACCAGAGGCGCGAAGATGATGTGCGTGATGCCCGACCAGTCGATCGAGGCAATCGGGTACGCGCTGATGTCGTAGCCGACGTAGTAACCCATGACCCACTGACCGCTGGTCGTGGTCGCGCCATCCACGCCACCGTCCACGCCGGGGACGCCGCCCGCGCCACCACCTGCGCCGCCGGCGCTAGCGCCACCGCTTCCGCCGACGGCCCCGGTGCTTCCGCCCACACCGCCCGCGCCGTCGGCTCCTGCGCTGCCCGAGTCTGAGCCGCCGTCCTGATTCACGTGGCCGCCGGCACCGGATCGAGCGTCGTCTCCTTGCCCCCCCGCTCCGCCGTCACCCACCTTCCCTTTTCCTCCCGAGCAGGAGACCGCGCTCAGCGCTAGCCAGGCGCCCGCGACGCCCAGGGACATTCTTGCCATGCGTGATTTGACCCTGCCGATCCCGCCAGCGTCAAGCGTCCCGGCGGTGATCGAGGCGGCCTCAGCGGGCGACGCCCGCGCGCACGGCGTCCGCGACGCCCGGGCCGAGCGGCCGCGTCGGATCGAAATAGCTCGGCTGCGGCAGCTTCGCCTCGGCCTCTTCCTTGAGCACATGGTTCACGCGTGGCAGGAGCACGAGCCGCGCGTCCTTGCGCGCGCCCGCGAGGCGCCGCGCGTCCTCGACGGAGACCTGGACGTCGGTCTCGCCCTGCACGATCGTGACCGGCAGCGTGAGCTTCGCGAGCAGCGCCGCGGGATCGACCGCGATCGTGCTCCGCCAGAACGGCTCCACCGAGGGGCGGAACAGCGCCCGCAGCTCGGGCGGGTAGGCGCGCACGGGCTTGCCCTCGCGGAGCGCCGCCATGATCTCGTCCGCCGCGGCGTTGGGCTGGCCCCCGCGCGCCAGTTGCTCGTGCACCACCTGCCAGAGCGGGCGCCCCGCCGCCTCGAGCAGCACGAGCGCATCGGTGGGCGCGGCGGCGGCGACTCGCAGGGCAATGAAGCCCCCCTCGGAGTGACCGATCAGCGTGACCTTTCCGAAACCACCGTCGCGGCGCGCCTCGGCGAGGATCGCCGCCGCGTCGGCGACGAAGTCGTCGATCGTCACCCCGTCCTCCTTGACCGGATCCGAGGCGCCGACGCCGCGCTTGTCGAAGCGCAGCGTCGCGACGCCGGCGTGCGCGAGCGCCTCGGCGAGCATCCGGTACGCGTCGGTGTGGAGCGCGCGCTGGTTGCCGTCACGATCAGTCGGGCCCGAGCCTGCGATCACGAACGCGAGCGGAAGTTTCGCGTTTGGCGTCGCCTTCGCGTCGCCGGTGGCCGCGGCGGCGGGGCGCCAAAGCACCCCGCGCAGCTTGAAGCCGCCGCGCGCGACCGTGATCGGCTCCTCGACGACGCCCGCGGGCGGCGGACGCGGGGTCGCGGAAGCCGGCGCTGCCGGCGCCGCCGCCAACTTCGCGTCACCCGACGCCGGCAGCGGCACGGCGCGGGCCTCGACCGTCTGTGCGGGCACCGACGCGCGCGTGACGGCGCCATCCGCGCCGATGTCGACCTCGACGGTGAGCGGCGGGACGACCACCTCGACATGACGGGTCTTGTCGGGGCGGGCGGTGACCTTGATGGTCCCGTTGACCACAGCGCCCTGTCCCGGGACGAGCACCTTGACCGGCACCGGCTCGCGCGCATTCGGGAACTGCTCGGCGGCGAGCGCATAGGCCTGCCAGTCGCCGTTCTCGAGCGCGATCGTGCCGGCGGGGAGATCGCGGGAGATCGTGGCGGTCCCCTCGGTCACCGTCACCCGGTGCGCCGCGCGCGCGATCGTCACACCGAAGCTGTGCCCGACGAACACGATCTGGCTCTTCAACACCTTGCCGTCGTCCTCGTAGCTCTGGCGGCCGAGCTCGGCGCCGCCCCCGGTGGTGACGATGACCCCCTTGAGCACGACGGCGGCAGTCGCGGCGGCGAGCAGTGGAGCGGACACGGGCGAAGTCTAACGGCGGATCGGGGCGCCCACGGGGCCAACTGCGGACGCGTCATTCGTGATCACGTCGATCCATGAGCCAGATCACACGGTGATCACCCCTCCGAGGTTGATTTTGCTCTAAGCTCTCACGTGGTGGGTGAGCGAAACTTGCCGTAGCGTCGCGGCCTGATCGCGCTGCCATTGCTGGTGACCGCGTGTGGGTCGAGCGGAGCGAAGCCTGCCGGAGGCGCTGGCGATGCCGGCGCTTGCACGCCGATGGTCGCGCCGCTCCCCGACGCCGGCACGAATGGCACGAGCCGCTATTACCCGCCGACGCGGTGGATGCTCGGCCCGATCTACGGGACCGGTGCACGCGTTATGGGGAATGCGAGAGCGGCGGCCCGACGATGACGGAGGAGGTCAACTACCACCTCGATCACCTGGCTGCAAACGACATCCCGATCACGATGTACCACTTCGACGGCCAGGCCTGGAGCGCCAGCGAGACCTGCGACTTCAGCCTGGGCGATCCGCTCCGCGATCGCCTCGCCGGCAGCGGCCTCCGTGCGCTCCTCCACAACTGGGGTGGCTGCTACGGCGTGGCCGACTTCGACCACGTGTACGGACAGCTGGGGCATACGCTCGCCGGTTTCTATCTCGACGACGACTCGACCGACGCGCTGGCGAAGACGGCAACCGACTGGGCGCAAAGCAAGATGCCGGGCGACAGCGAGGTCGTCATGAAAGGCTACAAAGGCTATCAGACCGACCCCAGCGAGACGGCGGCGGGCCTGACGATGTACGGCCACTCCTGCTACGTCAACGATCAGCCGTCCGACTTCGGCGGCATGAAGGAGGGCATTCGCCGGATGCTGTCGCTGGCCGACATCCTACCCGCCCCGTTCAACGAATTTACCGGCTACTCGGGCGACCGGCCCGACGAGGAGACCTTCTACCGGCGCATCCACTTCGGCGCGATGCAGGTCGTGATGGATCACAGCCCCGATCAGAACGCGAGCCCGTGGAACACGAGCTACTACGGCCGGCGCGCGCCTCGAGCTGGCCGCGTCCGAGGGCCTGTCGCAGCCGATCCTCTACCGCGTCGAGCGCGTGACCTCGGCTCCCACATCGGTGTCGATCTGCGGCCCGTCCGTGGTCGTCGGCGGCGACGCCGGCATCGCCGCCGCCGCGAACGAAAACGCCGTCAACGGCGCGAAGACCGCCGCCTGGTTCTACGACGCGACCAACCAGCGCCTGATCGTGAAGGCGTTCCCGTAGCCCGCCGCGCCTCTTGAAGTTTCGCGCGATGGACGCGACAATCGGCCGCCCGTTTTCTGTTCTTTTACGATCGGAGGACCCATGGCCGGGACGACGCTCCAGGAAGACTGCACGGCATTCAGTCGCATCGCGGCGGCATTTGGCAAGAAGACGCCGACCTCGGCGAAGGGGGCGCTGACCTTTGCCGGCACGCATTGGCCGGCTCGCAACAACAACACTTTGAAGTACCGGGACGTGGAGTACGCCATCGGCGAGGCGCGCGAAATGGTCATCCGCGCGTACATGGCGGCGTCGGGCGCGCTGCGCGGTGCCGGCGACGCCGAGAAGATGAGCCGCTGGTTCGGCGACCGCAACCAGAAGGTCGGCTTCGGCACGTCGCTTCCGGATTGGTGGGAGGGCGCGCGCTCGATTCTTGGTGCCGTCGAGAGCTTCATCGTGAAGTCGGTCGCGATCTACTACCGAGGTGATCAGGCGCTGGTCGGCCGGCCCAACGATTATCCGGGGCGAGTCGGCAACCTGGTCCAGCGCGACGTCGACGGCTACGCCGAGTCGTTTTCGGGGGCGCAGAACAACATCGTCGGCCTGTGCAAGCTGTTCTTCGCCAAGAAGACCCAGACGGGACAGTCGAGGATGAACCTCCGGGGCAAGGACAGCGTGGGAGGCACACTGATTCACGAGCTGTCGCACAACATCTGTGGCACCGACGATCACGAGACGCACAACGACACCGGCACCTGCTACGGCACCGACGGCTGTATCGCCCTGGCGACGAACAAAGCGTCGCGCGCCTGGTACAACGCCGACAACATCGAGTACTTCTGCGAAGACGTGATGTACGGGCTTCCGTAGCGGCAGGCCACTCACCGTCACTTTTGGTCTGTCTTCGTCGATCCGGGCGGCGGCGTCGAGAAATCGGTGAGCAGGTCGGGCAGCAGGGTCTCCATGCCACGCGGCGCGGCGACGCGCGCGGGCCGCAGACCGGGCGTGTAGCCGCGCGCGCGGAAGGGGGCGATGAAGGCCGGGTTGCGGCTCCAGACGTGGATGGGCACGGCCGAGGAGCCGGAGAAACGAGTGACCTCGGCGACCGGTTGATGGTCGCCGAGCACGATCACGAGTGCGTCGCCTGAAACGAAGCGATCGACGTAGTCGACGATGACCTCGAGGTCGTAGGCGATGGAGTGGTCGTAAGCTTCCGCGGCGTCGGCGAGGTTGGTCCATGTGATCGGAAAGCGCGTGATGGGCAGACCCGCGTAGAGCGCGCCGTCGCCGATACGCGACCAGTCGGCGACGATGGGCGGCTGATCGCTCCAGGGCGCGTGGCTCGTGATCAAGGTGTAGGTGACGAGAAGGGGGCCGCGCGCCGGGGCAACTTCGTGGCGATGGATGAAGTCGATGACGTACTGGTCGGGCATGCTGGCCCAGCGGTAGCTCGGGCCGCGGTAGTCGAAGTCCCACCCCGAGTACACCACGTCGAAGTCGTACAGCCAGCGCGGCAGAGCCCGATAGTGGTTCGCGGGTTGCACGATCACGGTGCGGTAGCCGGCGTCGTGGAAGAAGTCAGCCAGCCCCGCGGGCCGGCGGTCCTGAATCAGCCGATCGGTGACCACGTCGGTCGTCCGCACGGCGGTCGTGAGCGTGGTGTGGGCCAACCACGATCGGCCGGAGTACGTCGGCGAGGCGAGAACGCTGGACGCGAGGGTGAAGCCGTGGGCCTGGAGAGACGCTGTCGCAGCGTCGTAGACCGGGGCCAGCCGCCGAACATGGTCGGGCTCGTCGAGGACCACGGCGCCGTATGACTCGATGACGAACAGGAACACGGGCGCATGACCCAGCTTGTCGAGGGCGTGCGGCAGTGCGGTCAGCATGTGGCCGGTCGCTTCGATGCGGGCGCTCTGGGCCTCGCGATAGCGATCCAGATGCGCGGCGAAGTCGACCTCCCGCGCGAGCCGGGGAAATGCGCTGTCGCCGAACGCGCCCACGCGGCGTGTGTCGTGGGCGGCGCCGGCGACGTACACGCCAGGCGCGACGCCCGCGTCCGCCTCGGGGACAGCGGGCGTGCGGCGCGTGGCGAGGGACACGACGGCCGCGAGCGCGACGACGCCCGCGAAGATCGCGCGTGGGGCCCGCGCGGCGAGCGCGCGCTCCGCCACGCGCAGCGCCCACGCGGCGGCGAGCCCGAACCCCAGGAGCGCGGCGAGCGCGAGAGGCACCAGGAGGACCAGCAGCGTGTGCGACATCGTGTCGGCGAGCAGACGCACGCCGTCCATCGACAGCCTGAGATCGAGCCCGAGGTTGATGGGGCGGTTGAAGTAGCGGCGGCTACCGCCGTCAGCGAACCGGAAAAGGCGGATCGCCGTCACGAGCACTGCCCCGAGAACCACGACCGCGCGGGGCGTGCGGCGGCCACGGGCCGCGAAGAAGGCGACGAGCGCGAGCAGCGCGGTGGCATCGAGGGAGGGCAGCAGGTACCAGAGCGCCGGTTCGGGTCCCGGGAAGCGGACGTTGCAGAGGAGGTCGAGCAGCGTCCAAGCACCAATGAGGCGAAGGATCATCCGGAAGGTCATTCGGAAGGTCATGCGGAAGGTCATTCGGAAGGTCATTCGGAAGGAGGGTTCGAGCGCGTCCTTGTTCACGGGCCAGAGGATACTCGGGCCGGCCTGGGTTTCGTGTCTACGTCCGGACCCGCCAAAGCCCTCGTCGGGCACCGACGAGGCGCTGGTCGAGGAGCAAAAGATGTGAGACGCTAGACGTCCCTACGTATGAATCCCCTTCCAGAACGAGGCGTGCGCCTGGGTCCGGGACCACGTATGCCACATATCGGCCTCGTCCTTGGAAATCCCAAGCTCGGTACCTACATCTGGACGATGGTCGCCAGTTGCTTTCGCAACGAGGCGATTGCGCGCCAGCTCGGCTCGACGATCCTTCCCGCCCGCACGGTCGCCGAGGAGAGCGCCGGGCTGACCAGACTCGTGGGGCAAGGGGTCGACGCGATCGTCGTGAAGCCCCTGGTCACCGACAGCGTCGAGATGTTGCAGGGCTTCGACAAGGTCCAGGCAGCGGGGATTCCGGTCATCACGCTCGACTCGGTCGTGGACCATCCTGCGGTGGTGTGCACCGTGGGGGCGGACAACTGGCAGGCGCAGGCGCTGGTGGCGACGCACATCTTCGAGCGCATGAAGGGGCGCGGCAAGGTCGTATTCCTGGCTGCCGACGGGCGGCCGTCGTCGGGGGCGGCGCGCAACGCCAGCTTCCACGAGTTGTTGGGACGCTACCCAGGCATCCAGCTGATCTACGAAGGCACCATCGACTGGGTGACGCCGGTCTCGCGGCGTACGCAGGGTGCCGAGCACGTACGTAAGGCGCTCGAGATTGGAGATTTCGACAGCATCGTCGCGACCAACGACGAAGCAGCGCTGGGCGCGATCGATGCGCTCGCTGAACGCAAGCTCACGCGGCGACTGGTGTCGGGCTACGACGCCCTGCCCGACGGCCTGCTCGCGATTCATGACCGTCGTTTGACGGCGACCATCCGCCAGGGCCCATTCGCGATAGCCCGAACGGCCATCGATGTCGCCCTCGACATCATCCGCGGCAACTCCACTGTTCGGCGTGCCGCCGTTCCGGTCGAGCTCGTGACCGCCGAGAACGCAGTCGAGGTTGCGCTCGACACGCTGGGGTTCATGCCGGCGCTCATCGAAGATCTCACCGAAAATCACGAGCAGCAACGACTGACGACCATCGCTCTCGCCGCCGCGAAGGAGCGGCTGGAAGAACGGGTGCTCGAACGCACGAAGGAGCTGGACGCGCGAAATCGTAAGCTGCGCATGGTGCTCGACCACGTGGGCGAGGCGCTGTTCACGGTCGATCTCGAAGGTCACGTCTCGGCCGAGCGTTCAGCGGTGTTCGAGGATTGGTTCCCCACCGCCGCCGCCGGCGCGCACATTTCCTCGGTGATCGAACCGATGAGCCCCGACGCAGCCGCCTGGATAGGGGTCGCGTGGGAACAGCTCCGCGACGGCTGGCTCCCCCTCGATGTCGCGCTCGATCAGTTGCCGCGCCGGCTCGCTCACCGAGGCCGGCACTTCGAGATCGGGTACCGGCCCATCAACGGTACGTCGGGCCTGGAGCAGATCCTGGTGATGATCTCCGACGTGACCGAAGCGGTCGGCCTGGCGCAGTCGGAGGCCGACCAGCGCGAGATGCTGGCCGTCTTTCAGCACGTGGTCAGTCACCGCGATCAGTTCTTCGAATTCTTCGGCGAATGCGAGCGACTGGTTCAATCGGCGGTAGTGGTCGACGCGGCGAACGATCGCGCGACGCTCCTGCGCGCCATCCACACGTTGAAGGGCATTTGCGCCATGCGGGGCGTCGCCTCGATCGTTTCCGTCTGCCACGCGCTGGAAAAGAAGCTGGCCCAGTCGGGCGAGGAACTGGACGGGGCCGATCGAAAGCGCCTGGCGGATGCGTGGTCCAGCTTCGCGGCCCGCGTCCGCAAGCTGACGGGCACCACCGCCACCGATCGAATCGACCTGTCGCGCGCTGACCTGCGGGCGATCTCCGATGCCATCGAGTCCGGACGCGACAAGACCGAGGTCCTGCGGATGCTGCGCCGCATGGATCTCGAACCCGCCGGCCATCGCCTGGACCGGCTGGCCAACGACGCCCGCGCGCTGAGCGTGCGGGTGGGCAAGGTCGACCTGCAGGTCGAGACCGAAGCGGATGACATTCGATTCGATCGAAAGCGTTGGGCGCCATTCTGGTCAGCCTATGTTCACCTGCTGCGCAACGCGGTCGACCACGGCATCGAATCCGCCGAGGAGCGCCTCGCAGCGGGAAAGCCACAGGGAGGACAGCTCACGTTGAGCGCCCGCCGCGTAGACGGCGAGGTGGTCATTGCCGCCAGCGACGATGGCCGAGGCCTCGACTGGGAGGCCGTGCGGCGCAAGGCGCGCTCCCTCGGTCATGACGCCGAGACCGAGGCCGAGTTGCTGCACGTGCTGCTGCAAGGCGGCGTCTCGACCAAGGAGGCGGCGAACGAGATCTCGGGGCGCGGCGCCGGGGTCAGCGCTTGCGGCCGCGCGTGCAGCGCCCTCGGCGGTCGCATCTCGCTCTCGACGACGCCGGGACAGGGCACGACGTTTCGTTTTCACTTTCCCGCCGACGAGGACGGGGATCCATCCGTGGTCGACGGCGCCGGGGACATGACCGGCCGATATTCGATCAGATGATCGGTTGCCAGCGGGACGCTGGCTCGAGGCTGCGCGGGACGCTTCCGGGGGAGACCCCTCCCGGGGCGACCCCTCCGGGGTTGATCTTGGCTGCGGGGGCGACCCCTCGGGGGGGCGACCCCTCCGGGGTTGATCTTGGCTGCGGGGGGGCGACCCCTCTGCGGGGCGACCCCTCCGAGGTTGATCTTGGCTGGGGCGACCCCTCCGGGCGACCCCTCCCAGGTGACCCCTCCGGGCGACCCCTCCCAGGTTGATATTCCTCCGGGCGGCCCCTCCCGGGCGACCCCTCCCAGGTTGATATTCGCCCCCCCCAGGCGGCGATTCTTTTGGCTGGGGCGACCCCTTCCCAGGTTGATATTTGGGGCGACCCCTTCCCAGGTTGATATTCGAAACCGCCAGGCGGCGATTCTTCGGGCGACCCCTCCCAGGTTCTTCGGGCGACCCCTCCCAGGTTGATATTCGAAGCCGTCAGGCGACGATTCCGTCCGTCCGGACGGTTATCGTCCGAATTTCGGACGGCGATCGCTCCGCGAGCCCTGCCCCCGACCGTGAAGGGAGATGGGGGCGTATCAAACAGGTTCCGGGCCGAACAGCGCCTCGGCGCGCGCCAGCGTCTGGGCGAACCATGTCGCGTAGGGCAAGGCGGCCGCCGGAGCGCTCGCGTTCAGTTCGGCGACCAGCGCCGCGTGCGTCTCGCGCAGAAGCTTCGTCTCGGCCACGCTCGCCGCGCGCTGCAACTCGAAGGCGGCGGAGCTCGATCCCTTAGCCTGGGCGGCCTCCGCCTTCACGACCGTCGTCGTGAGGGTTTGCAGGGCTTTCTTGAAGTCGGTGAGGGCGCTCATGCGCGCAACCTAGCACCCCTCCGGCGTCGCCCTCGTTCGGAGATCGGGCCGCCCTTCATGACCGTCCGTCGGGCGCCCTACCGGCGGAGATGATCCTCGGTGAATGGCATCCGCCACAGGGAGCTCCAAATGCGAGCTGCAGCGGGCCCACAGGCGACTGGCCGCTGCAACGGCTGGTTGGGCCGCACCTCAAAAGTACCTCCACCACTTTCGGAGAGCTTCCTTGTTGTGTCCGCCAGTTGCTCGGCTCAACAAGCTGACAACGAGTCGTACCAGACGCGCCAGGAAAACGATGAATCCGAGCACCACGACGAGGACGGCTGCCGTACCGGCGGACGCGCCATGGACTAGAAGGAGACCTATCGAGCCGCTTACTGCGCCTATACAGGCACCTTCCCCGAACAGAAATTTTGCGGCACCGGCCCGTCCGAAGAGAGTGCCGAGGGCCACGTTTCATCGCCGACGCTGGCCACATGATTCACCTCGACCAACCGGCCCGTTCGCGAAGGCGATAGAAGAGTTCATGCGGGACAGTGTGTGACCCGCGTTGTACGGTGCTCTTCATGCACCACAAGGATTCACATCACCGAGGCGCGACCGGAAAAGTCGGGCTCCTCTCCCATCTTAAGCGGCCTCATGGGGTCGCGATCCTGGCTATTTTTGTGTTCGGGCTTGGGTGGCTTATATGGACCTTCGTCGTCTTGTGAGGGCTGATGCGGTATGACGGCGCTGCGAAGGACGAACGGGAGAGGCTTTTCGTGGCAACAGGCAAACCTTTTCCGTAGGGACGAACAATGAGCCAGAACTCAGGTCGTGCCTTCGTCGACGCGCACCCCGAACTTCAGGAACTTGTCCGCCAATGCGCCGCGCTCGGTCCCACCCGTCGCAGACAGCGTCGGCTTGTGGGCGGGGTAGGTTGTCCGCCCCCTCCGAGGTTGATTTGTCCGCCCCCGCCGAGGTTGATTTTACCGCAACGGCGACCACGAAGCGCCGAAACATCAGCGTGTCGATTCCACGCGAGGTTCTCCCCGGTCGGACATACATGATCACGCGGCGCTGCACTCAGCGGCAGTTCCTGATGCGCCCAGACCGAGAAACCAACAATGCCTTCATTTACTGCCTCGCCGTCGCCGCCCAGCGCTATGGCGTCCGCGTGCTCTTCACCATCGCGATGAGCAATCACCACCACACAGGCATCCACGACCCCGAGGGAAACTACCCCGCCTTCATCGAGCACTTTCATAAGCTGTTCGCCAAATGCCAGAACGCCCTTCGGGGCCGCTGGGAGAACTTCTGGTCCTCTGAACAGGCAAGCGTCGTCCGGCTGGTCGACCCCAACGACGTCATCGACAAGATGACTTACGCGATCACCAATCCGGTCAAGGACAACATGGTGGACAAGGCTCACCATTGGCCGGGCGTTACGTCACTGGATGCGCTGGTACACGATCGGCCGCTGACCGCCTCGCGCCCCAAACACTTCTTCCGCGAGGACGGCCCCATGCCCGAAGTCGTCTCTCTGTCCTTCGCTCGACCCGAGGGATTCGAGCATCTCTCGACCGCCGCCTTCACCGCCATGGTCATGGACAGGGTACGGTCTGCAGAGCAGGCCGCTGCGGCGGAAATGCGGCGAACCGGTACTTCCGTGCTCGGCCGCAAGCATGTGCTTCTGCAACGTTGGAGCGACCGCCCGGGTAGCCGGGAACCACGGCGTCAACTGAACCCGGGCGTCGCCGCCCGCAGCAAGTGGAGTCGCGTCGAAGCCTTGCTCCGCAACCGCGCGTTCCGCGACGCGTACGCCGCCGCGCGCGCCAGCTTCGCCGCGGGCATTCGCGACGTCATTTTTCCCGCGGGCACCTACTGGCTTCGTCGCTTCACGCAGGCCATCTGCGCGACCTGGCCCGAGCCCGCCTGACGGCGACGCTTTTCAGAGATCGAACCTTTCAACCCGAGAACCGCGACCTCCGCGTCACGCGGTGCCGCCTCTGCACGGTTGCGCCCCGGGCGTGTCCAAACGTAGGCCAACGCGGGTTTCTTGAACCGCACCGCGGGTGCCAGCCAGGCCGAGCTTC
Source organism: uncultured Pseudomonadota bacterium (assembly GCA_963774325.1). Taxonomy (GTDB): domain Bacteria; phylum Myxococcota_A; class Polyangia; order Fen-1088; family Fen-1088; genus DASRQZ01. Next base: position 538,317 of record CAVZEF010000003.1, on the reverse strand, counting down.
CCCCTTCCCCGCTCGGACTCCCGCCGTAGTCAGCCAACTCCAGTGTGGCGTACCCCCCGCCTAAATCAACCTCGGTGCGGTGTACGGGAGCTTCCTCCTCCCCGCTCGGACTCCCGCCGTGGTCAGCCAACTCCAGTGCGGTGTACCCCCGCCTAAATCAACCTCGGTGCGGTGCACGCACACGCACGGTGTACCCCCGCCTAAATCAACCTCGGTGCGGTGCATGGTGGTGCGGTGCATGGTGACCTCGGTGCGGTCCACGGTGGATTAACCTCGGTGCGGTGCACGGGTGGAAATCAACCTCGGTGCGGTGCACGGCCCCGGTCCACGGTGCGGGAAAATCAACCTCGGTGCGGTCCACGGTAAATCAACCTCGGTGCGGTGCACGGAAATCAACCTCGGTGCGGTGCACGGAAAGGCCACGGTGGAAATCAACCTCGGTGCGGTGCACGGAAATCAACCTCGGTGCGGTGCACGGTGGAAATCAACCTCGGTGCGGTGCACGGAAATCAACCTCGGTGCGGTGCACGAAATCAACCTCGGTGCGGTGCACGGAAATCAACCTCGGTGCGGTGCACGCCCCGAAATCAACCTCGGTGCGGTGCACGCCCGGAACCGAGCCGTAGCCACCAATTGCGCTTCCCGGTAGCGGGTCAGTCTGACCAAACTGACCCACTACCCCCTTCCCCCCCATTTGACAGGCATCTTCCGATGACGGACTCTTTGAGTGCGTGAGCTCTCGGCGGTTTTCCCCATGGCAGAAGGCGGTGGCGCTCGCGCCGGTGCTGCTTCTCCTGGTGTACCTGCCTGCACAGCTCATGCTGCGCTGCCGGATCGACGGGCTGCTACGTTCAGTCTGTTGCTGTTCTCACGAGGGCGAACACGAGAGCTCAGGCCCCGTCGTGAACGCCCAGGATTGCTGCGACCAGGAGGTCGCCCAGAATCAGCGCCCGAAAGCCGAGGCCGCTGGCTCACCGAGCCGCGAGCTCGCTCCGATCGCCGCGGTTGCGTTTCCTGCGCCGCCCGTCTCCTTGGTCGAACCTCCAGCGGAGCGCTTCGACAGAGCGGCGCGGAGGCATGGCCCCGCCCGCGAAGGCCCCGGGATCGTCCTCCTCAAGCAAGCGTTCCTGATCTGAGATCGACGGCCGATCGCTGACCTCTTCGCGCCGATAGCGACGGCGCGGCGGGCGATGGGACCGTCGTCGCGAGGGCCGTCTGGCGTCCTCGGCGCGATCCCCCCCGCGGACAGCGCTCGGTGAGCGGCACCGCGATGCGCATCCATGCGCGCGCGTGCCGATCCTCTCTCCGCCAGACGATGGATCTTCTGTCAGGAGCCGTGGTTCATGAGACCTGCTGGGTACGCACCGACAACCGTTTTCGTTCTCACATCGTTGCTCGCGTTCCGCGCGAGCGCCCAGGTTGATCGCTCCGAGGAACCGGCGACTCGCTCGTCCTCCGCCCGTCGCTCGACAGCGGGCTCGGATGAGGCCGAGCTGGCCAGGAGCGCTCGACTCGACACGATTCTACGCGTGGCGCTGGATCGAAACCGTGACGTCGCGGAGAACCAGGCGCGCGCGCAGGCGGCCGAGGCGCGGAGCCGGGCTGCGTCGCGCTTGCCCGACCTCGAAGCCAAGTACGAGCAATGGGGCGTTCCCGCTCGCGCGCCCGTACGCGCTCGACCAGGCGCAGACCCTGATGGTCGGGGTGCGACAGACGTTCCCGGCCTGGGGAACGCTCGACGCGCGCGGACGCGCCGCCGCCGAGGAAGCAGGCGGCGCGCAGCGATGCCTCACGCGCGCGCCGGCAGGACGTCGCGGCGCAGGTGCGACGCGCCTTCGCCAGCCTACTACGCGCGCCGACCAGGAGCTGCACCTGCACCTCGAGCACGTCGGCCTCACCTCGCGGGTCCTCGAGCTGGCCCGTCTCAACCAGCGGACCGGTCACGGCAGCCTGCAGGACGTGCTGCGGCTGGAGCTGGAGCTGACGCGGCTGCACACCGACGTCGCGCGGATCGAGCAGCAGCAACGATCGAGCCGCGCCCTGCTGAACGCGCTCATGGATCGGCCGCCCGAAGCGCCCCTCGGACCGCCGGAGGATCTGACCGTCACTGCCACGGTGGACATCGCGGCGCTCGAGAAGAACTCGACACGAACCGGCCCGAGGTCGTTTCAGCGGCCCGGGCGCGTCCGCCGCAGCGAGGCCCTGCTCGATGGCGCCCGCCAGTCGGCGCGCTTCCCGAACATCATGGTCGGCCTCGACTACTGGTACATGCCGACGTTCCCCGACTTTCACCACGCCTACGGTGCGATGGTCGGCATCAACCTGCCGTGGCTGTCGGGCCGGCACCGCGACGAGGAGCGCGAGGCGGAGGAGACGGTCGAGCGCCGAGCGGCACGCGCTCGAATCGACGCAGAACGCGGTCCGCTACCAGCTGCACGACGCGGCCGCGCGGGTCGATTCGGCGCGCCAGTCGTTCACGATCATCGACCAGGAGCTGCTCGCGCAGGCGCGACGGAGCCTGGAGGCGACGCAGGCGGAATACGCCGCCGGTCACGGCGACGCGGTCGGACTGCTGGATGCCCTGCGATCCTACCTCCAGGTCCGCATCGAGCGCGTGCGGGCGCTCGCGGAGCTGGCCTCGAGCCAGGCCGACCTGGAACGCGCCGCGGGCAGCTCTGGCGGTGGAAGGAGAGCAAACGATGAGCGCCCTCGACGGGGTCGACGACAACGACGGCCCCCGGGAGGCCGCAGGCCGCCGCGCGGCGTCGCGACGATGTCGATCGTCCGCTGGGTGCTGGTGGTGATCACCGCCCTAGTCGCGATGGGTTCGATCCTGCAGCTATTCGCGGGCGTCCACGTCGGCGCTGCCAAGAGCGCTTCGTCCGGACAGCTCTACCACTGCCCGATGCACCCGTCGGTCGTGCAGGACCACCCCGGCGAATGCCCGATCTGCAGCATGACGCTGGTGCCGAAGCCCGCAGGCAAAGCCGAGCGTGCCCGCGACGGCCGCGAGCCGACAAGCGCGCGGTCGCCCGGCCTCGCCGATGTCGACCTGACCCCCGAGCGCATCCAGCTCATCGGCATGCGCACGGCCACCGTCAAGCGCGAGGCGCTGGGCGGCGAGCTGCGGACGGTCGGCGTGATCGCCGCGAACGAGCGCGGGCTGGCACAGATCAACACCCGGTTCGCGCGGTTGGATCCAGAAGCTGTTGGTCTCCGAGACCGGCGAGCGCGTGCGCCGCGGACAGGTGCTCGCGACGATCTACAGCCCGGACGTCCTGCGCGCCGAGCAGGAGCTGCTGGTCGCGCGCGGCTGGAACGCGCGCCGGCGGCGTGGACGCGAAGGCGACCCACGAGCACGACGGCCTTCGCGTCGGGTCTGGACGCGAACGCCCGCCGCCGGCTCGAGCTGCTGGGGATCTCGCGCGCAGGAGATCGACGAGATCCTGCGGACCGGCAAGGCCGTCGAGGCGATCGCCGATCCGTTCGCCGGTCGACGGGTACGTCATCGGCGAAGAACGCGGTCGCCGGCGTCGCGGTGCAGCCCGGGACGCGTGCTGTTCGAGGTGGCCGACCTCTCGCAGGTCTGGGTGACCGCCGACGATCTACGAGCAGGACATCTCGCGCATCCACGTCGGCCAGAAGGCGCGCCTCGAGCTGGCGTCGCTATCCCGGGGAGATGCACGCAGGGAAGGTGCAGTTCATCTACCCGACGCTCGACTCCGGCGAACCGCACGCTGCGCGTGCGCCTCGAGTTCAAGAACAAGATCCGACCGCAACGGGCCTCGCCTGCGGCCCGGGAATGTACGGGACCGTGTACCTCGACCTGCCCGTCGACCACCGGGCTCACGGTCTCCGGCCGAGGCCGTCGTGGACACCGGCGAGACGCACTACCTCTTCGTCGCGAAGGACGGCGGCCACTTCGAGCCGCGCATCGGTCAAGGTCGGCGCGCAGCTCAAGGACCGCGTCGAGATCCTGAGCGGTGTCGCGCGAGGGCGAGACCGTGGTGACGACCGGCAACTTCCTGGTCGACTCGGAGAGCCGGCTGCGCGCCGCCATCGAAGGGCAGACGGCGGCAGGCCCGAAGCTGGAAGTGAGCCCATGGTCGAGAAAATCATCGAGCTCTGCGCGCGCAACCGGCTCCTGGTCGCTGCTCGGCGTCGGGCTTCGCCCTGGTCGGCTCGATGGTGGCGATCAAGCAGACGAAGCTCGACGCCATCCCCGACCTCTCCGATCCGCAGGTCATCGTCTTCACCGAGTGGATGGGGCGGAGCCCGACGCTGGTCGAGGACCAGGTCACCTACCCGATCGTCTCGAAGCTGATCGGCACGCCGCACGTCACGCGACGTGCGCGGCTTCTCGATGTTCGGGATGTCGTTCGTCTACGTCGATCTTCGAGGAGGGCACCGACATCTACTGGGCGCGCAGCCGCGTGCTCGAGTACATGAACGGTCTGCGCGGGCGCGCTGCCCGAGGGCGCGACGCCGACGCTCGGCCCCGACGCGACCGGCATCGGCTGGGTCTTCCAGTACGCGCTCATCGACAAGACCGGCAAGCACGGCCTCGACGAGCTGCGCACGTTCCAGGACTTCACGCTGCGCTACGCGCTCGGCAGCGTCGCCGGGCGTCGCCGAGGTCGCGAGCGTCGGCGGCTACGAGAAGCAGTACCAGGTCACCGTCGATCCCGAACCGCCTGCGCGCCTACGGCGTCACGCTGGACGACGTCATCGACGCCATCCGCCAGTCGAACAACGACGTCGGCGGCCGCATCCTCGAGATGTCCGGGCGCGAGTACTACGTCCGCGGTCGCGGCTACATCACAGGACCTCGCGCGACATCGAGAAGATCGCCGTCCGCGCGCAGCGGCCCGAGCGGGACGCCGCTGCTGGTGCAAGGACGTCGGCGACGGTGCGCTTCGGCCCGGACATCCGGCGCGGGCTGCTCGAATGGAACGGCGAGGGCGAGGCGGTCGGGCGGCATCGTGGTCATGCGCTACGGCGAGAACGCGCTCGACGTCATCGAGCGCGTGAAGAAGAAGCTCGCCGAGCTCAAGCCGAGCTTCCCCGACGGGCGTGGAGATGACGATCGCCTACGACCGCTCGGGGCTCATCGAGCGCTCGATCGACACGCTCAAGCACGCGCTCACCGAGGAGGCGATCGTCGGTCAGCCTGGTGATCATCCTCTTCCTCCTCCACTTCCGCAGCTCGCTGCTCCCCATCCTGTCGCTGCCGATCAGCGTGGCGCTGTCGTTCATCCCGATGGTGCTGCTCGACATCCCGTCGACGATCATGAGCCTGGGCGGCATCGCCATCGCCATCGGCGCCACGGTCGACGCGCGAGATCGTGATGATCGAGGCCGGCGCACAAGAAGCTCGAGCACGCCGGGCCCGGGCGCCGACCGGCACCGCATGCTCGATCGAAGCCGCCAAGGAGGTCACGCCGGCGATCTTCTTCTCGCTGCTGATCATCGCCGTGGCGTTCCTGCCGGTGTTCACGCTGACCGGCCAGGCCGGCCGCCTCTTCAAGCCGCTCGCCTACACGAAGACGTTCGTGATGCTGATCTCGGCGCTGCTGTCGATCACCTTCGCGCCGGCGCTGCAGGACCTGTTCATCCGCGGGAAGATCAGGCCCGAGAAGAAGCACCCGGTCTCGCGCTTCCTGATCCGCCTCTACGAGCCGTTCGTCTACGTCGCGCTCCGGCGGCCGAAGTCGACGATCGCGATCGGTCTGTTCGCGCTGGCGTCGGCGATCCCGGTGGCGATGCGCCTCGGCAACGAGTTCATGCCGCCGCTCAACGAGGGCGACCTGCTCTACATGCCGATCACCTTCCCGAACATCTCCATCGAGGAGGCCAAGCGGCAGCTCCAGTACCAGGACCGCATCCTGCGCAGCGTTCCCGGAGGTCGAGACCGTGTTCGGCAAGGTCGGGCGCGTCGGAGAGCGCGACCGATCCGGCGCCGATCACCATGGTGGAGACGACCGTGCAGCTCCGTCCCGCGAACGAGTGGCGCAAGAAGCACCACGACCGCTGGTACTCGAGCTGGGCGCCGGGCTGGCTCACAGCCGTTGTTCCGTCCGCTCTGGCCCGAGGAGCAGCCGCTCACCTGGGAGGAGCTGACGACCGAGATGAACGGCAAGATGCAGTTCCCGGGCTGGACCAACGCCTGGACGATGCCGATCAAGACGCGCGTCGACATGCTGACCACCGGCGTGCGCACGCCGATCGGCATCAAGGTCTTCGGCACCGATCTCAACGAGGTCGAGCGGGTCGGCGTCTCGCTGGAGCACCTGCATGGCGCCCATCAAGGGGACGCGCAGCGTGCTCTACGAGCGGAACCTGGGCGGCCTCTACCTGGACATCATCCCCAAGCCCGACGAGCTGGCGCGCTACGGCCTGCGCGTCGCCGACGTCGAGCGCGTCATCGAGAGCGCCATCGGCGGGACGCCGATCGGGACGACCGATCGAGGGGCGCAATCGCTTCTCGATCAATGTTCGCTACCCGCAGGATCTGCGCAGCGACCTGGAGTCGCTTCGCGCGCGTGCTGGTCCCGATCGGGGGCAGCGGCAGTGGCAGCGGCGGCGGCGATCGATCAACGGGCGTGCGGCGACATGCCCATGGGGAGCCAGGGCGCGCTCGATACGCCAGCCGGCAGCTCGGCTTTCGCCTTTGCGGGAGCCGTCGGCGCGCCGCACCCGATCTTCCTCGCCCAGAACATGGACGGGCATGGGCAGCAGCGCGACGTCGTCGCCGAGCGGCGCCGGGATGGCGCGCCCGCGTCTGCCTGCCGGCGTGAGCCCGATGTCCGACGCGCCAGCCGATGGCCCCGATGGACCGCAGCATGGGCAGCGCCGGTTCGATGGGGCCGATGCCGGGCGGCGGACTTGCCCGCGCCGATGATGGGCGCTGCCTTCGACGTCCGGCGCGACTCGAGCCGGCAATCGTTCGTTCCGCTCGGCCAGGTCGCCGACATCAAGATCGCCGGCGGCCCGCCCATGGTGCGCGACGAGGCGGGCCTGCTCGTCGGCTACGTCTACGTCGACATCGACCAGGCCCAGCGCGACATCGGCGGCTACGTCAACGAGGCCAAGGAGGTCGTCGCGCGCGCGATGGCCAGCGGCGACGCTGAAGCTGCCGCCGGGCTACTACCTCAAGTGGACGGGCCAGTACGAGCAGCTCGCCGAGATGCTCGCGCGCATGAAGATCGTCATCCCGATCACCTTGCTGATCATCGTCGCTGCTGCTGTTCCTGCAGTTCAGGAACGTCATCGAGGTGCTGATCATCCTGCTGTCGATCCCCTTCGCGCTCGATCGGCAGCGTCTGGCTGATGTGGCTGCTCGACTACCGCCTGTCGACGGCGGTGTGGGTCGGCATCATCGCGCTGGTCGGGCTCGCCGCCCAGACCGGCATCGTCATGATCGTCTACATCGACCACGCCTTCCAGCGCCGGAAGGCGGCGGGGCTGATCCACAACCTCGACGACATCGTCGCCGCGCACATGGAGGGAACGGTCCAGCGCGTGCGTCCAAAGCTCATGACGGTCTCGACCATGCTGATCGGCCTGGTCCCGCTGCTGTGGGCGACCAGCTCGGGCGCCGACGTCATGAAGCGGATCGCCGCGCCCGATGGTCGGCGGGCCTCCTCACCTCGGCGTTCCTGACGCTGGAGATCATCCCCGTCGTCGTGACCTACTGGCGTCTCGAGCAGCTCCTGTGGGAGCGCCTGGAGTCAGCGGGGAAGGCGCCGCTCCGCCGGTTGAAGGTCGACGCTCTCGTCGCGGCGATCGGGGCGGCGGCCGCGGCGGCCCTGGGCTTCGCGAGCATCTATCTCACCTTCCCGGGACGCAGCCTCTTGTTCGGCGAGCTTCTCGCCGGGCTGGTCTTCCTGGGAGGCATCGCCGCGTATGTCCTTCACCGGCCCGCCGCGCGCCAGGTCGTCTGGCCGCGCTGAGACGGGACACGGGCGCCGCCAAGATCCAGAGGTCACTATGGCGGTCGAGGAGGATCACGCGCGCGGACGCGCGCCCCGCGGCTCCGTTTGTTCCCAGTGATTACTTCTCAGCTGAGAGCGCGAGCGGTCGCGCGAACCCGCTCGAGGCCGGCCGGGCTCAGCTCGCTCACGGCCTTGGCAAAGTTCTCTTGCTCGAGCCCGGAGACCAGAAACGTCCAGCGGTACGAACGCAGCTGCGCCGCGCTGACGCTGGCTGCCTGCGCGACCGGAAGCTTGCGTCCGATCGCGAGCTCGAATGCGGCCAGGTCGTACTTCGCCTGCTGCTGCAAGCCGCCTTCGAGGATGCCACCGATCGCAAGAAACTCATCGATCGCCTTCTCGATCTCTTGCGGTGATGCGCGCTCCGCGAGCTCCTGCAACACCAGCGTATCGATCTTCGCGTGCTGCGCCTCCTCTTGCCAGTGGTGCTTGAGCAGACTCACGAACTGCGGGTCGAGCAGCTCATCGGTCCTGACGCTCTCGAGGTAGTGCCGCTGCGTCGTCCACTCCAGGTGCAGGATGAGGATGGCGATGCTGAGCGGACTATGGGCGAGCACTGTCTCGGCAATACCCGTCGCGGGACCGATGACCTCGAGCGGCGTCTTGAAGCCGCGTTTGAACTCATCGGAAAAGCGCTGAAACAGCTGCTGGTGCTTGGCCTCCTCCTCGGCGAAGGTCAGGAGAGCGCGCACGCGGTCCTTGCTGGCGTGAATACCATCGCGCGCCCGCTCCACCGCGAACGGCAAGATGAACTCTTCGACCAGGCCGAAGAGATGCAGGTAGGTGGCGCCGCGAATGTGGTTCAGCGTCAATTTCTCGCGCTCGCTCAAGCCCTCGAGCTCGTTCACGCCGGCGAGCGCGTTCGGTAAGAACGGCCGAGTGAAGTCGAGCTTCTTGTCGCCCCCGATGAGGTCCTCCACGCGCCAGTTGATCTTGAGCGAATCCTGAAGCGTCGCCTGATAGCTGTAGTTGTGCTGAAGCGTCATGCTCGATCCTCTATGTTTGGGTGAACCATTCGCCTGAGTCACATCGAGCATGGGGTGTGCCAGCATCGTTCAGGGCGCCATCGCCGCCATTTCCCGCTGCCGCGCCGAACGGGCTGCTGCCAGGCAGACAGCGATTCAGCAGATCGTGCCTCGTGAACAGCACCCTGTTTGAGACCGCTCCCAGGTTGATCGGCATGTTTTGAGACCGCTCCCAGGTTGATCGGCATGTCGAGCGACAGGGCGGTTGCGTCCGTCCGGACGGCCACCGTCCGAAAGTCGGACGATCGCGAACCAGGAATCAGGGTGTTACGTGCGGCGCGTCCGCGGCCGGCCCGAACACATCTCGTGCCAACACGAGCGAGAGCCGGTGTGAGAATTAACCTGGGAGCGGGTATTCGGTAACCCGCGACCCCAGCTTCGGGTGGCCGGCGGTCCTCACTGTACCGCGGGCAGGTTCCCGTTCGCGTCGCGTTGGGCGGCGATGGCCTGGGCGGCGGTCATGGTGATGGTCACGCGGTTCCGGATCGTGATGCTGCAGGTGTCGGGATTGTTCGCCAGCGCGCCGGAGCCGCTGACATCGGGTGTCGCGGTGTTGTTGTTCAGCGTGTAGCCGCACTTCACGTTGCCCATGGCGAACGATCGGGTCACCACGTGCACGGCGGGCACGCCGTTGCCACCCAGCTTGAATCCGTTGCCGTCGCTCTGGGCGCCTTTCATTCCCGTGCTGGTCTGCCCGTTGGCAATCGCCCAGCAGCCGTCGATCGTGACGACCTGAGTGACGCCGAACAGGTCGTAGCCATCGTCGGCGTTGTTCCACGAGCGGCAGCCGCGCAGGATGTTCCCGGGCCCGATGTTCAACTTGGCGTCGATGCCGTCGGCGTTCTCGCCGCCGGTGGCGGTGTCGAAGTTGTCGTGGGCGTCGCAGTTGAGGATCAGGTTATTCGACCCGGTGCCCGATCCCGATGCGGTGATCTGGATGCCGGTGTCGTCGCATCCGTCGGCCTCGACCCATTCGACCGTGTTGTTCGATCCGCTGATGTTGATGCAGTTGTCGCCGGCGTTCTTCACCTCGAATCCCTTCAGGTGCCAGTAGCTACCGGGGATGGTGAAGCCGCGGTTGCTCGACACGTCGCGGGCCTGCTTCGAAAAGTCGATGACGGGACGCGCTCCGCCGGGCACGGCCCACAGCCGGGTGACATTGTTGGCTGAGCCAGCGAGCGAAAGACTGACGGTACGGTCGTACTGATACGTCCCCGCCATCACCCAGATGGTGCCGCCGGCGCTGATGGCGCCATGCGCGTGCTGGATGGTCAAAAAGGGTGCGGCTTGCGTGCCCGCGTTCGTGTCGCTGCCGGTCGGGCTCACCCAGACTTCGGGTCCGTTCCCGCCTGTCGTTCCGCCGGTGCCACCGCCGCTGCTGCCCCCGGTCGCGCCAATACTGCCGCCGCTACCCGGCGCGGCGCCGCCGGTTCCCGACTGGCTGCCGCCGGTCCCCGTGGGGCTGCCTCCGCTACCGGTCGCGCCGCCCGTGGCGCCCCCAGCGCCCGCCCTGTCGCCGCCGGCACCGCCACTGCCACCGGGACCGCTGCCGCCCGACGCACCGTTCGCGCCGGCCGCGCCGCCGTTGCCGTTGTTCACGCCACCGCACCCCGTTGGACCGGCACCGGCGAACGCCACCGCCACAGCGACAATCCCCAGGGCGAGAGGGAGACGACGCGGGGAGCTGCCGACCAATTTGTGGATTGACACGTTAGACTCTGTCTCCCGGAAGGGGAGATCCGGCTCACCAGGGCGGAAAAATGTTTATTTCTGCCCGAAACTCCAAGATCAAATCACGGGCGCCCGGGCATTTGAGATTGGAGTTGATCTGCGCGCTTGCCCTGAAGTCGCTGGTCGCGACGACGCCGACGACGACACGCGCACGTCCCCAGCGCCAGCGCCGTCAGCATCGATTGGAGCACACCACTGCCCGGGGGCGCGCTGCGACAGTTGCAGCCACCGCTGCTCGGTCCCGCCGTTCGATCACCGTCGTTCGCACCCGCGTCGGCCATTCCCGCGTGACCGCCGGTTCCGGCGACCGGCGCGCCGCCCGCGCCCGTCGCCCCGCCTGTGCCGCCTCCGGGCACGCCGCCCGTCCCCGGCAGCGTGACCCCGCCCAGCTCGTACGCGCCGATGTCGATCGCGGTGCCGGCGGGGCGCGCCGCGCCCAGCAGGTCGATCGCCGGTGCCATGACGCCGGCCATGGTCGCGACGCCGTGATCGACCGCAACCGCGCCGGCGGCCAGGCGAAGGTCGCCGGTCGCGGCGCCGACGAAGAGCGTGGCCGGCACCGGATTGGACTCGTGCGCGCCAGCCGCGCCGCCGCTGTAGCTAGACACGAGGTTGTAGTCGTGGATCAGGCCGGTAACGGTCTGGATCTCCATGCCGACAGATTGCGGCGCAAACAGGATGTTGTTGAAGATGATGTTGTCGTTGGCGCCATCGGCGACCTGGATCGCAGACCGCGAACCGGTCGGATCGTAGACGGTGTTGTTGACGACTACGTTACCGTGCGACGCCTCGGCGCCGTCGCCCTGGAACAGGGTGATGCCGCCCTTGGCGGCGTTGTAGATGACGTTGTTGCGCGCGATGCCATTGATGGCGCCGTCCAGGTTGAAGGCCGCGGGGCCGCGCACGTTGCGCACGACGTTGCCTTCGATGCGCCAGTTCGAGATCAGGCCATCGCCGCCGGTGCTGAGATCGGCGTTGATCTGGATACCGTTGGCGCCGGTGTTCTCGACCAGGTTGCGCAGGATGGCCGGGTTGTCGGCGGCATTGGAAACATAGATCCCGTGCTCGCCGGTACCGTCGATGTGGTTGTCCTGCAGCGTCAGGTCCAGCGCGAACCCGGAGAAGATGCCGTCATGCCGTCCGGCGACCACCGAGCCGCCGTTCTGGTGCGAGTAGCAGTTCTGAATGGTCACACCGCGCGCGTCGCGGCCGTCATCTTGGTTGCCCAGGATCGCGATGCCCGAGCGGGGCGCGCCCGAAACGTCGAAGCCGTCGACGGTGATGTAACTGCACGAGTTGAGTTGAATGTAGTCCTGCGTCGAGTCCGCCGATGGTGAAGTGATCTTCGCACCCAGCGGATTGCGCGCGCGGATCAGGATGGGTGCGGCCGCCGTTCCCGAGATCCCGTCGCAGCCGAAGCCGGAATAGCCGCCGTCCTCGACCGTCACCGTGTCACCGGCGCGCAGCGTACCCCCACTCCACGCCCGCTGCAGAGTGCGCCAGGGCGCGGCGGCCAGCCCGGAGGCACCGTCGTTGCCGTTGGCGCTGACCAGATAGTCAGCGGCGCGTGCCGCACGCGCACCCAAGGCCCATATCAGGGCCAGCGCCAGCGCGCCCTCGAAGGCTACGCGTGCGCTCGCGCGACCGGCCCGCCTCCTGCCCCCTTCGAACGAACACTTTTGCTGCGACTGCATCCTTCCTGCCTCGGTCGATAGTCGGCGACTACTTGAGGCCCGCCGGCGATGCCACGGGTTGCCCGCGCCCCCAGGAGCCCTTCAACCTCTACCGCCAGGCGATGAAGCGCGGCCCGGAACCTGAACCACTCAAGGAAACCCGTTGAAACCGCTCCCAGGTTCCTTTGAGACCGCACCCGTTGAAACCGCTCCCAGGTTGATCTCCCGTTGAAACCGCTCCCAGGTTGATCAGCATGCGTTGAAACCGCTCCCAGGTTGATCAGCATGCCGAGCGACAGGGCAGTTGCGTCCGTCCGGACGGCCAGCGTCCGAAAGTCGGACGATCGCGAACCAGGAATCAAGGTGTTACCTGCGCAGCGGCCAGGGCCGGCCCGGACACATCTCGTGCCGACACGCGCGAGAGCCAGCGTGAGAATCAACCTGGGAGCGGGTATCGATGGGACACATCTCGTGCCGACACGCGCGAGAGCCAGCGTGAGAATCAACCTGGGAGCGGGTATCGATGGGCGCGAACGAGTCGAGCGCGCGCCAGTACCGCCACGGGCAAGAGGACCTGTTGCTTCAGTCGATAAAGTAACAGACGACCTGGCCCTCGATCACATTGCTGCAGTAACCACCGTACGGGCCGCAGACGTTGTTGCTGATGAAGTCGCCGGTCACGCACGTGCAGTCCGGAGTGCGGCCCGAGCAGGCCGCGGGTATGTCGACGCAGTTCTGGGCTTGCGGAACGCAGAGGCAGGCGGGCCCGTTCACGGACCCGCAGCAGTCGACCATCACGTTGCCCGGGTAGCACGTGCCGTCGGCGCCGCGTGTCGAGCAAATGGCCATGCTGTCGCCGCCGCAACCGGCGCGGGCGCAGAGCTGGTTGGCGCCACACCTGACGTCGCCGCACGCGGGGCCGCCGTCTCCGCTGCCAAAGATGGTCGCCCATGCGGCGACCAATCCCGCATCACCTGACCCCGAGCAGACACCGCCGTCGACTCCGCTGACCGTCCCCGTGTCGGGGGATCCGTCCGCGTCCGACGCGTCCGTGCCACCGTCCGGCCTCTCCGCGGTGCCGCCCATCCCGCTCCCGGTCATTCCGCCGTCCCCGATCGTCCCACCCGTTCCCCCGGCGCCCCCTGTCCCGGGCCACCGCCGCCGCCCGTCCCGGAGGTGAGCCTTGTGCTGCTACAGCCGGCCAGCGTCGCGATGAGACACGCGATCGCGATATTGGTTTGTGATCTCGCTCTCCGCCTTCCACTGATCGTGCGCATGGCACTCCTCCGCCCCAGTAATTACGAATTGTGCCCGCTCGGCACGGAAATAGGAGTTTGGATCGACGGCGAGCACTGGGCTCGCTCAGCACGGCGCTCGGCCCCAGAAGCCGGTCGCGTGCGGCGACACCGATCGGCCTCTGTGGCAATCTGACGAGCGATGAGGACGTGGTTTGGGGGTATCGCGATCGTCGGTTTGGGGGCGCTGTCGCTGAGCTGTTCGGGCAGCTCGTCTTCTCGGGACGCCGCCGCCGCGGGTGCGCGTGACGGAGCAGTGGGAGACCAGCAGGTCGACAGCGGCGGCGGGTCCGACGCAGTGCCGGTCGACAGCGCCGACCTGGCGCCCGACCGCGCGATGGCAGCGGGCGCGGACGCGCTTCACGACGCGACGCCGCCTGACGCGCCCGCCGACGGTGGCGGCGGCGACGCACCGACGGACACGCCGGCATCGGGCGACGCGGGAGATGCCACCGGCGACACCGCCGACACCGCCGACGCGGGCGACGCGGGCGGACCCTGCGGCGCCGCGCCCTGCGCTGTCGGTTCGAACTGGGCACAATGGCCCATGCCGAACGGCGCGACCGACGTTGCCAACGGCGCGTCTCACCCGGCGATGCTGGTCGACGACGGCGACGACACGATCACCGACGGCGTCACCGGGCTCATGTGGCAACGAACCGCCTCCATCACGCTCTACGACCGCGCGCACGCGCAGGCGCGTTGCACGGCGCTGCGCGTCGGTGCTCACGGCGACTGGCGCGTCCCGACGGCGATCGAGTTGGTGAGCATCCTCGACTACGACCACTCCGCCTCCAGCCTCGACGCGGTGGCGTTTCCCAATTCACCGCTCGACGTCACATCGGCGCCGTGGTCCATCGGATACTTCGGAGCGACGACGGTCGCCGGCACGCCGGTGGCGGGGTGGCTGGTCGACTTTGCCTTCGGGCAGATCCAGCTCGACACGACGTCGCTGGATCGCGGTGCGTTCGTCCGCTGCGTGCGCGGTCCCGCCGCACCCGCGAGCGACACGTCGGCGAACCGCTACGATCTGTCGACGACCGGCCTGGCCCGCGACATCAAGACCGAGTTGACCTGGCAGCGGACGGTGCCGCTCATTCGCCGCACGCTCAGCGCCGCGAAGACCTACTGCGCAACCGGAAGCGGCTTGCCGGGAACCGGGTGGCGTCTTCCGACGATCAAAGAGCTGATGACGCTGGTCGACTTCAGCAAGACGACGAAGAATCGCCTCGACGAGACGATCTTCAACTTCCCGACGGACGGCATCGACACCTTCGGCGTGGTCTGGAGCGCCACGTCGGTCGTCGGCAAGCCGCCCTACTCGACGTTCACGTCGGGGACCTGGACGCTGTACAGCGACGCGGGCAACAACAACTATGTCGATTCCGGCGTTGCGGCCTTCGTTCGCTGCGTGCGTTGACGTCACCAGGGATAGGCGATCGCGCAGCCGACGTCGAAGACGCCGTCCTGCGAGGCCTGATTGACCCAGACGATCAGGGCGCGGTCCCCGTTCCACAGGATCTCCGGAAGTGACGACCCTGTGACACCGTTCGACAGAAACCAGCGGCCCCCACTGTCGCCGGGCGTATCCAGCAAATGCCCGTCGCTGCTGAAGCGTGTGCCGCCCAGTCCTTGAGAGAAGTAATCGTTGGCCAGGTGCTGGCCCCACACGACCAGCGAGCCCGTGCCGAGGCGCCCGATGCGAGGGCCGTTGCCGGACATGATCACGAACCCGGCGCCCGTCGCCGCCGAGCCGTCGAGCAAGGCGCCCATCGGGCTGATACGCGCCACACGCGACTGAACCGCCGTCGAGCTCGCCCGCAGGCTCCATTGCGCCACGAAGTTCGTGCCGTCGAAGACCAGCTCCGCGGTGTCGTGCTGGACGTCGACGACACCGTCGACGGGAAACGGCGCGGTGTCGATCGCCTGGCCGGCGGACGTGAAGCGCGCGGCCGCCAGCGCGTTGGCCATCGACGAGATCGTCGTCGGAGGCGCCGTGGGCGGTGTGTAAAACAGTACCATCACGCCGCTGGCGCCGTCCTTGGCCGCCGACGCGACGGTTTGCTGCGACAGCGGATAGGGCGTCAGTTGCGACGTCACGTGCGCGAAGTTGTCGACGGTGGCCACCCAGGCGTTGGAGGTGCCGGACGTCCCCACCTGAGTCGTGAGCTTCGTATAGAAGACCAGGAATCCGGTCTGGGTCGCCACGACCGAAGGCGCGGCACGCACGGTATCGAGCACGACTGGTCCGTCGAGGGTCGCCCCCGACGGCGAGACCGTGATCATCTCGATGCGTCCATAGCTGGCGTTCTGGTAGGCGACCAGGTACACGCTGCCGTTCCAGTCCATCGACACCAGCTCCAGCTCGTTGCTGGCGTCGAGCAACGGCGCCGCGCTCACGACGTTGCCTTCGCGATCGACGACGATGCCCTGCAAATTGCCGACGTCGTTGATCGCGTTCAGCGCCGTGCTGGTCGGGATGACGACCAGGAAGTGCTGGCCGTCGGAGGCGATGGCCGGGCGGTTGGGCGTGTAGGGATTGCTCGGCGCCTGCGGGAGGCCGGTCGACAGCGAACCGACCGGAACCACCCCCCGCCGGGCGTTGCCGACGGCGTACGAGATGAGCTCGCTGATGGTCTGGGCGCCCGGGCGATCGACCTCGCGCTTGATGGCGCCCACTCCGGGGGCGTACCACGTGATCGTGTGCCAGGTCGTCGTGACAATCTGGGCCGGCGCCTTGGTGTAGCCGACGATCAGATCCTCGAACATCTCGACGCGCAGGGCCTTGTCGAAGCTGCCGACCGGCACCGTGACCGCCTCGAGGGTCAGCATCGCCGTCGCGCGCACGGCCATCTTCTCGGCCACGCCGTCACCGTCGAAGTCCAGCAGGTTGCCGGTGTCCGGGACGTCGTACGGGTGATAGGCCACGCAGGTTTGCACGGGGAATGGAACGGCGGTGTACGGCGTCGCGTATCGGCTCGGGCGGCTCGACACGAGCTGCGGCGAGCTGCTGCCATGGTCGATGACGCCGGTCGCGGCGACCTCGATGTCGTCCTCGACGAACTGCTGGTTGAGGTCGTCTTCCGCTCCGATCACGACGGCGGCCGTCGCTGCGCCGAACATGATCGTCCCCGTGACGTCGTGCTCGGACAAGCGCGGGCCGATCGCGACCGTATTGGCCGTCCCCGCGGCGCGATAGATCCAGCGCGCGCCGGCGCTGAACGGAAAATAGGCGGCGCTGTCGCTGGCCGACAGAGTCATGCCCATGCAGCCGGCGGCATCGAACGACGGATCGGCTGCGTCGAACATCAGACCGGAGCCGTCGCGCGCCGCATCGCCGCTGGCGGGCGCATCAGGGGCATCCGCGGCATCATCGGCCGGGTGGCTCGCGTCCGCCGCATCGGCGACGCTGGGCGCGGCCGGAGCGTCGGGCGTACCGTCCACCGCGTCGCCGCCGTGATCGGCCGTCGTCACGCGATCGGAGAGCGCGTCCTGCCCGACGCTCGCATCCGGGTGGGAGCCGCTGCCTCCGCCACATCCGACGTGAACGAACAAGCAAGCTACGACAGCGGCTCTCGACCGCGCCGCCCGGCTCACGGCGGCGACCCGATCACGGCCGCGTGCATGATCTCCAGCTGATACGAGTTGGTGCCGAAGCTCAGAAACGCGATGGCGTCTCCGCCGATATAGGTCATCTCGCCGAGCCCCGGTATCTCGCCGACCGCCGAGATCGGGAACGCCGCGGATGCGACCGACGTGAACGTCGTGGCGTCGAGAACACGTAGCATCGGCGTGAACGACCGGGTCCCGTTGCTCACGAGCATCAGTAGCCGCGTCGTGCTCCGCAGCGTCATCGCGTTGCCCAGGTAATCGAACTGGCCCGCGCGAACCGGCGCGTCGACGTTGCTGACGTCGATCACCGGTCCGTCGCTGGCAAAGACCAGGCCGCCGGCATACGAAAGCGATCGAATGTTGTTGCCGCTGATCAGGTTCTGGTAGGTCGTCTGAGTCACACCCGTGTCGGTGACCTTGAGAACGCCAAAATCGGGGAAGCGGTTGAAGCCGAACAGGACCCCCGGCGGGCCGCGCGTGAGGAACGTGTCCACGGCATCGCTGGTCTTGACGGCCACGGCGCGCGGCACGCCGTTGTCGAGAACGTACACGGCGGGCCCGCCCACGGAGAGCGTTCCCGATATCGCCACGGCGACGGACGACGTCGTTCCGGGGAGGACGGTCAGTGACGCGGCCACGGAGAGCGGCGTCGTCCCGGTCGTTGGTAGCGTGAACTTCGTGCCGGCAACGGGCGGCGTTCCGAGCGCGACGCGCTGGATGGCGTGCTCGCCGCCGATTCCGATCCAGAGCGTGGAGCCGTCATCCGACATCGCGAGCGGCCCCGGGTCCATCCCGATCGGAACCGCCGAGACGACGCTGCCGGTCGCCGGGTCGACCGTCACCAGCGAATTCTTGTTGGTCATCGCCGAGGCGTCGGCCGAGACGTAGATCAGGTTTCTCATCGAGTCGTAGACCAGGTGCCGGCCCGATGCCGCCGCCGCCGTGAACGAGCAGCCCACGCAGTCGGGGCTGCCCGCGCCACCGTTGCCGCCCGCGCCGCCGCTTCCGCCACCACCACCCATACCGCCGCCTCCGGCGCCGCCGGT
This sequence comes from uncultured Pseudomonadota bacterium, assembly GCA_963774325.1. Classification (GTDB taxonomy): domain Bacteria; phylum Myxococcota_A; class Polyangia; order Fen-1088; family Fen-1088; genus DASRQZ01. The sequence continues at coordinate 519,944 of CAVZEF010000003.1, read as the reverse complement.
CCCGGTCGTGATCACGCCGGCGTCGCTGGTGACGAACGGCGTTCGGATCTCGGGCGCGTGCACTATGACGAGCTTGGACACCGGGTTGATCGCGCTGATGTCGCTGGACAGGAAGGCCGCGGCGTCGTCGCCCGCGTACACCAGGTTGAAGAGCGAGGACGTCAGCGTCGTGAGCGAGCTCGGCAACGGCAGCGCGGTCACCTGCGTGTCGTGATTCGTCTCGAGGATGCGCAGCTGCGACGTCGGCGTTCCGGCTCCGTTGCTGTGCGTGAGCATCAACAGATATTGATCGCTGCGCAGCGCGATCGGGCCGGAGAATGCGAACTGGCCGATGCGCACGGGCGCGGCCGGATTCGACACGTCGACCACCTCGCCGCCGTCCGCGTAGAGGATGCCTTTGTTGTAGACGCCGCTTCCCCCGCCGCTGAGCAAACCTTGAAACAGTGTCTGCGTGAAGCCCGTGGGCGTGATCGACATGACCGCCAGGGCGGCTTGCGCTCCCTGCGAAGATCCAAATCCGAACAGATACCCGGGAGGTCCGGCGTAGAGCCGGCTCGATCCAGCGCCGTTGAGGCTGATCACATTCGTGCGCTCGACGCCGTCATCGAAGACAGCGTCGGCGGCGGGTGCGCCGCCGGCCGACATCGCAACCGCGATGGTTCCCGGTTGGCCCGGCACCGCCACCATTGAGAGCGGCGTGAGGAACGAGAACATGGCCGCGGGGAAGTGTTCGACCGGGCCGACCATCGCGGGAGACGAGCCCGCGGGCAGAATGATCTTGCGAAACCCCGACGCTCCGATGAGCCCGACCCACAAGGTCGAGGCATCGTCGGAGAGCGTGAGCGGCCCCGGATCCGACCCGACGGGCAGCGCCGAGACGACCGTGCCGCTGGTGGGATCGACGCTGACGACCGTGTTGGGGTAGAGCGCGGCATCGCCCGGAACCGTGGCGTAAAGCAGGTTGCGCGTTCCGTCGTAAACCATCGCGCGCGCCGCGATCGGCAATGTGATCACCGAGCCGGCGATTCCATTGCCGGCTGCGCCGTCGGACGAATCGCTCGGCCCATCGACGCCCCCATCGCCGGCGGCGTCGGCGTGGCTTCCGGATCCGGCGGCGCCGCCCAGGCCTGCGTCGTTTCCAGCGTCCGGCTTGCCGTCGGGGCCCGCGTCCGTCGTCCCCGCCATCCCGCCGTTTCCAGCGGCCGCGCCGTCCGCCGGCACGCCGCCGCTGCCCAGGGGCGCATCCGATGCGTCGTGCTGGCTTCCGTTTCCTCCACCACAGGCGAAGAGCGACAGGCAAGCGACGATGCTCCAGCTTCTGGCTGTGCGGAGAACGTGATTCATGGCTGACCTGCGCAGATGAGTCCGTTTTGGGTGTCGGCGCAATAGCTAGACGAGCTGTCGAAGATGTACGGGCTCATTCCGTCCGCCGCCGCGCCCAAGGTGCTGGCGGTCGTCGAGCTCCACCCGCCGCACGTGTCGGTGGAGACGGTGTCGAGATGAGTCGCCGCGTTGTACGTGAGGCCCGTCCAGAGGTAGACGGACTGACCGCGCACGACCGTGTCCACCGCCATGCTCCCGAGGATCAAACCCGAGTTGTCGGTCTTGAAGAGATCGACGATCCCACGAGACTCGTAGTAGTTGGTCGTCGGCTGGAGCGGCCAGTCGATCGACGGCGAGCGGTGCGTGCCATCGGCGAGCACGGCCTTGTAGGTGTGAGCGTCGGGCCGCGCGGCGGAGCGGTTGCAGAACGCGTCGGCCTTCTCGATGGCGCTGGCCCCCGTGAGGGTCGCGTCGCTGGCGAAGTCGGCGCTGTGAACCTCGAGGGTTGCGAACAACTTGAGCACGTCGGCGGCACGCGTGTAGCGCTGGCTCGCGCCGCCGATGGACAGCGTGATGTCGTTGGTCGCGACGTCGAGCGTCTCGACCCGGTCGACGCCGATCGTGCACTGTCCCGTGCCGATGATCCGCTGCGGCGCGAACGCCACGCTGGATCCGCTGGATCGGAAAGAGCCGATCTCGCCGCAATAGCCGGTCGACGACTCGATCACGAGATCGTACGCGGCGGCGTCGAAGCGGATTCGCCGCCTGATGGGCACGACGCCGCCGTCGACCACGGCCGGCGGCACCGACCAGTTGCCCTGCAGCACCGGATCGTTCGCGGCGCCCGCGTCGGTCGCGCCGCCGTCGCGGTCGCCGGTGGCGGGCAGCGGGCTCGCCACGCAGACGATCGGGTAAGGCGTCCCGCACGCGCCGCCGAGACGGTAGGTCGAGGTGATGTCCGCGAGCGCCGCGCTATCGTTGTTGCTGTTCGAGGTCCAGCCGCGGCAGGTCGTGGTCCTCGCGGTCGCGTTGACGAGGGCCGGCATCCAGATCCAGGCGTACGACCCCGCGAGCCCGTTGCCCGGGGGCTCGTCGGCGACGATCCCGTGGTGCGACTGCAGGGACGCAGCGTCGGCGCCGGTCGTGAACACATTGAGAACGCCGTCGGGCTCGAAGTAAGTCGTGTCGGGCGCCAGCACCCAGTCATTGGCAGGCGCCGCCGTGCGCCGGTTTCCGTCGGCGAGCAGCGCTCTGTAGGTCGCGCCGTCTGGCCTGGCGATCGAGCGCGCGCAAATGGCGTCCGCCTTGTCGATCGCAAATATCCCCGGCAGCGATGCGTCGCCCGCGATGTTTCCGTCGTGGCTCTCGAAGGTCACGAAGAGCTTCGGCACCGCGCGTGTTCGCCGGTAGGTCGTCGCGCCGGCCGCCGTATCGAAGGTGACGGCATCGCCGGTCCAATGAACCGGTTCGACGCGCGCGACGGCGGGTGGACAGTTCGTCGTGAGACCCTCGACGTGATCCGGCGTGAATGCCACGCCGCTGTCGGTGATCTGAAACGAGCCGACCTCGCCGCAATAGAGCGTCGCCGTCTGGTACACGAGGTAATACGTGCCGTCCGCGAACCGGATCCGTTGCTGGCGTGTCGTGCCTCCGTCGAACCGCGGGATCACCGTCGCATACCACGCGCCCTGGAGGTCCGACGCGCTCGGGCCAGCGTCCGGATTGGTCTGGCGGTTGTCCACGGCGTCCGATCCGGATGCAACGTCAGCGGACGCATCCGCGGGCGGCGTATCCGTCAGCGCGTCGGTCGTCGCCGTGTCCGGCGCCGCGTCACCAGCCGGCGAGCCGCCCAGCCCCGTCGGTCCAGCGTCGGTGCTGGTCTTCGCCCCCTGGCTACCGCACGCTCCGACGAGACCGAGCAGCAGGCCCGCGGCGGTCAGTCCGAACGTCGTCGATGATTGGTTGCGCATCATTGACTCACGCATCGTTGACTCACGCATCATTGACTCACTTGATGGTGGCGATGAGAGGGTCGCGAATGATGACCAGGGTTCCGGTCTGATCGTTCGTCCCCAGGTTGCCGCGGCGGATCAGCAAGCCCAGCGCGTCCGGGCCGACGTAGACCGGGTTCGACGTCGTCGTGAAGTCGCTGCCGGTGCCGTAAAGGTCGGGCGGAAGCGGGATGCTGCCGACCACCTTCAGCGTGGTGCCGTCGATGGCCAGGATCTGCGTCGGCGCACTCGTGGCCGCGTCGGGCGTGTCGCCCGTGATCACGAAGATTCGGTTGGGCGGGCCGGGCGCCATCGGTCCGACCCCCGGCAAGCGCCCGCCCGCGACCGGGTGCGTGGGCGTGCTGATGTCGATGACCTCGCCGGTCGCGGCATAGACGTGGTTGCCCTGGGAGATGATCTGGTTTCCAAAGCCGCTCATGAGGCCGCTGGTCGTCGAGACGTCGGCGATGCCGGAAGCGGACACGGCCATGGTCAGAAAACCGAAGGCGGTGTCCTGACCGTCGTAGCCGTAGACGTACCCGGCAGCACCTGCCGCCATCGACGAGGCGCTGCGGCCCAGCGACGTCGGCACGCCCGCCCGGGCGACGCCGTCGTCGAGCACGGCAGTCTTGCGGCCGTCGGGGGTCGACGCCACGACGGACAGCGGGGCGCCGGCGACCGGAACCATCGGCCCCAGCGTCTGCCCGATGCCCAGCAGCGGCGAGAGCGGCGTCAGCGGTCCGATACCGGGCGGATCCGTGGTCAGCATCACGCGGCGAATCGACAACGCGCCGTCGATTCCGACCCAGAGCGTGGAGGAGTCGTCGGACAGCGCCAGGGATCGCGGGTTCGATCCCACGAAGGTATTCGCAACGATGGCGCCGTCGTTGGCGTCAATCGCGAGCAGCGAGTTCGGGTACTGCGGCGATGCGCCGGCGATGCTGACGTAGAAGCGACGACGAAGCGGATCGCCGATCAGCCGCTCGCCGAGCAACGGCATCTTGAAGACATAGCGCGCATTGAGCGTCCCGTCAGACGGGCCCGGCGCATCGGTGGCGCCGGACGCGTCGGCGGCCGCTGCATCTGTGACGTCCGGCGACCCGGATCGATCCGCGGCATCGCTCGCGTCCCGGATCGCGTCCGCGCCGCCGTCATTGCCCGCGCCGTCGGGGCGCGCAACGTCCGCGACGGCGTCGACGGTTTGATTGGCGTCGTCCCGCGAAGCGCCATCCGCGCTGCCGTCCACGCCGAGCGAGCTCGAACCGCAGCCCGCAACTGCCACCATGATTGCCATCGCCGCCAGTCCGCCCGCGGCTCCCCGTTGCCTCACGGAAACGCATTCTATGCCGCGGGTGCGGCTCGAGGGAAGCCCTTCTGCGACGGTTACGACAGAAGACGTCCCGCGGCAATCCCACGTGGAAGGCCAGACGCCGCCGACGATGGCACCGGCGTGTGGGCCAATCCGATGGCGCCGCTGCTTCCACACCGCGACGACTCCGCTGGACGGGCGGATCCTGGGCCCCGTCGGTGCTGCCGACGGGGCCCTTTCTTTGTGTCGGGAGCTCACGGAACGCTTCCCGGCAATGGCAGCCTCAGCGAAACAGACTCAATTGATGGTGACGAGCGACTGCGGCGATTTGAGTCCGTTGGCGATGACAAAGACCCGGGTCTGGCCCGTCTCCGCGTTGGAGGGGACGTCAAACGTCGTCGAGACGGTCGTGTTGCCGGTCGCGACGCCCATCGTGCTGTGGTTGTGGGTTCGCGCAAAAACGACATGGCCCGTGGCCACGTTCGCCAGTTGCACGAGCGGATAGTTCGTCGCCCCTTGGGCGTCATCGCCGTACTGAACGGCCTGCGATAGACCATTGAACCGTCGCCCCTGGATGGTGAAGCTCCTCCCGCGCGTCAGTGTGGACGGGACGCTGGTGATGGCGGGCGGCCATGCGGAGTTGGGGGTGCCGCCGCCGCCATAGATCATGACCTCGGTGGTTCCCTGCGCGAATGTCATGACCTTGCCGCTCGGGAGAACCAAGAACCGATAGCCAAAGCAGGGGAATGACGCTCCGGTCGGCGGCACCTGAACCTCCGTCAAGGTGGTGGTCCCGTTGAACTCGAAGAACCTCGTCGGGTTTGTGTAGAACGTGCTCGCGGCGACCAGAACATTGCCATTGGAAAGCAGAGCCCCGGGCCCGTCGGCTATCCCAATGGGTCCCGGACCCTGGACCAGGCTCGCGGGGAAGACCGGGCCGGCAGACCAGGTGGCGGCTGTCGGATTGTAGATGGCCGTGTTGGGCGTGGCGCCCGTTGCGAACACATTTCCGTTGGGCAGCAGCATTGCGGGTCCGACCTCGGCGACAAACCCCGCCTGCGCCAGGGGCAACTGAACCACCGTACTTCCCGCCAAGCTCCACGTGCCGTTGGTCGGGTTGTACAGCTCCGACTGCAGTCCATTCTGTGCGTCAACGGTCAGAAGCCTTCCGTTCGGCAGTAGCGTCCACCCCTCCTCGGAATTGGGGTCGGCCTTGCCCGTGCCAGTTGTCGTCCAGGTGAGATTGCTCGCGTTGAAACGGGCCTGTTGCGCTGTATTGTACTTACCCAGCATGAACGTGCCGTTGGCGAGCACCGCGCTGGGGGCGTCGCCTATGTTCATCCATCCCGCAGGTGGGATCACCGGCGTCCAGGCATTGGCCTGTGGGTCGTAGATGGCGCCCAGGGCGGTTTCCGGGTCGCTCCCATTGTCCTCCCCGCCTTCGACCAATACACGACCATCGGGCAGCACCGCGGACGCGAAGTACAGCGGCCCGTAGTTCGATGGCATCGACGCCAGCTGGGTCCAGGTCCCGGTCTGGTAGTTACCAGCGTTGTCCGGGGTGAGACTCCACCAGGCCGGGCTCGACGTCTGATGAACCATGACCTTCCCGTTCGTCAGCAGGAGAGCGGTATCCACCCCGAATGGCGCCGGGTTGGTCAGAGCACCGAACTCCTCGTACCGCATGGGCGAGTGGGTCACGCTGTTGACGGTCCACCAGTTCTGGGCGTGACCGCCGCCGAGCGCCGACGCCTGTTGCGCGCCGAGACTGAACGAATTCGAGCCCGCCGACCAGAAGTAGACGTTGCCGGCAGAGGTCATCACGGCGTCGGTCGTGATGTCGGTCGCCGTTCCGCCGGAGAAAGTGACCTGTACGAACGACCCCATGTTGCAGAACTGGGTCGCGGTCACGTTGTACTTGAAGACGGCCCCGCTCGAATTGACGTAGAATGGCTGATGAGTCGTGCTGCCGGCGCCGGTCTGCGGATTCTTGCACGGCATCGTTTCGTCGAACACAGCCACCTTGACGGCGGCAGTCGTCCCGGCAATCGCATTCCAGCTGCCCGGGGTACTCAAGGTCCCGTTGTTGACCATCAGCCCGATGCCGGTGGTCTCGATGGCCCAGACCTCGGCTGGGTTGTACGGGTCGCCTACCGCAACCTCTTTGAAGGTGTGGACAAAGTCCACCCCGAACTCGTTCATGTCGAACCCGTCCCAGTAGGAGGCGGCTCCTGCGGAAGTGTTCACCGCCCACGGGCGATCATATTGGTCGGTCGTGAGAGTCGACTCCGTCAGGCCGCCGACCTGGCTCCAGACGCCGTTGGAAAACTGGTAGAGCGATGAATCCGAAAATTGATCCTGAATATTGCAATCGAGCGCCCAATCTCTGGCCACTTTTCTGGCGCAGCCATTGAGCAGCCCCGAGCTGTAAGCGGTCAGCTTATTTCCGAATTCAGCTCGTGCTTGCTGTGACACCACCCCAAACCCACAAACCAGCAACGGTAACAGCAGTCGCTTCGTCATCTGATCTCCTTTCGCGCTCGTTGACTCCCGACATCGACGACCCTTGACGCGGCGACGCCCTGTGCAATCTGCGGACCCGAGCCTCCGTCCAGCCAGGCCCCGCCTACGCCTGCATGTCGGCTGGGTCTGGATCGGATGATCTGCGATACGCGCCGCCCGAAGGGGTCGAGCGTCCGCGAACGTTCGCGAACGTTCGCGAACGTTCCCGAGACCGCTCCCCCTGAGACCGCTCCCAGGTTGATCCCTCCTGAGACCGCTCCCAGGTTGATCCCCTGAGACCGCTCCCAGGTTGATCAGCGGTCGAGCGAGGTATTCCCCTGAGACCGCGTCCAGGTTGATCAGCGGTCGAGCGACATATCGGTCGCGTCCGGCCTATCCCCCTGAGACCGCTCCCAGGTTGATCAGCGGTCTAGCGACGTATCGGTCGCGTCCGGCCTATCCCCCTGAGACCGCTCCCCCTCAGACCGCTCCCAGGTTGGTCAGCGGTCTAGCGACGTATCGGTCGCGTCCGGCCAGACGGCCACCGTCCGGGTGTCGGACGATCGCGAACGCGACATCAAGAGGTTAGATGTGCCGCGTTCGCGACCGGCTCGGACACGTTTCGTGCCAGTGCGAACGAGAGGCTACTAAAGACCAGGCTGCGAGCGGGTCTTCAAACGACACTTACGGGGAGCTTTGCGAACTTCCAGACAAGGTGGCAGGAGGCGGAGTCCGGTAACCGCGACTGACGCCCTCGTTGAACCGAAGATCGACACCGGAACTCGAGACTTACGGCTCCGACGGTCGAATGGCGAGCCCGGTCGTCGCGCGTCGACAGGACCGAAAGTCTCGAGCGGCGACCGGCAAACACCGCCTGACCCTCCCGTAGACGCGTTGGCGGCTTCGGCGCGCCACGCTTGCGGTGCTGTAAATGGCAAATCCCGCGCTCGATCCGGCGACGCCGAATGCGAAGTCCGGGCCCCGATGTCCGCGACGGCCACATGCGCGAGCTGCTTCTCGAGCGCGTACTTGCTTTCGAAGTGCAGCATGTCCGTCGGACTTGACGATTTCGCACGGGAACAACTACCGTCTGGTCGAGCCGACCAGCGCTGTCAACAGAAGCACGAATCAACGCCGCGCAAGCCCGATTGACGGAACGGACCGGATTGGGTAAACGGCACTTCGAGCACTACCGAACTGTGCTACCGCCAAGCACTGCGGCGATGCACCAGTGCTCCATCCAGGACCAGCTGTGGAGACGAGGTCGCTCAACTCAAACACCCATCGTGATTCAACCGATGCTTGCTTTGACAACCTTTCTCAGGTGCGCACCATACATCAATACTGTTCCCTTCGTCTTCTCGAAGACGTCGACGGAGTTGGCGATTTCGTAAAATTTCCGGATGGAATCATCGACGACCTTCTCGTCGATTCGGACGATGTCAAGTTGGTGTGCGGCCGCGCATCGCCTGAGGGCCGGCAATGGATGGACATGGTGACGAATGAGGATGGTACGCGCTTCGTGGCGAAAGCTTCGCTCAGCGTGAGCTGCAACGTCGGGGTGCATGTCCGTGATGAGCACGTCTCCGCCCGACCGCAGGACGCGTGACCATTCGGCGAACGCCGCGTCGATGTCCGCGATATAGCCCAGGGCTAGCGTCGAGATGACGACATCGCAGCTTGCATCTGCCGTGTTGGACAGCGTCTGTCCATCCAGTTGGTGGACGTTGGCCTGCGGATACTTCTCGCGAAGGCGACCCAGCATTCCCGGCGAGACGTCGTATCCGACGACCTGCTCGGGCTCTCGAGCGAAGAGGCTCTTCCAATGTCTGCCGGTTCCGCAGCCCACGTCTACGACGGTCTTTGCGCGCAAATTCACAACTCGCAGAAAGTCGTCCAGGAGCTCATCGTCCAGAAACAAGAGCGGATTCCGGTCCTGGCTGTCATAGGTCAGGGACCAGATGTCGTAGGCTGACGCCGCACTCATGAGTGCTCTCGGGATAAACCGAGAGACCAAACGTCGGATGCGAGCACGCAGTGTGGCGACGCGAATAGACCACGGTTGGATCGGATCTTTTCGTCCCGTTCTGCGTTCACGTGAAGCGATCATGCCTGCAGAATGCCACAGCCCCCTCGGCGTTGTGGCAGGATTGGTTCGGCGGCGGCCTTCGGATCTCGACCTGGACCGACTCCTTCGGCGTTCGACAAGCGCCTCGTGACTGGAAGGTCGAGGCACACCAGCCGGATGAGCATATTTACGTCATCAAGGAATGAACCGGCCGATTCTCCCAACATGCTCGGTGAACCAGACGTTTCCGTCCGGGTCGAGTGCGACTGATATCGTATCGGTGGGCCCGATCGTCGCGCTAGGGACCGGAAACTCTTCCGTGAAAGTCACGGTAGTCCCAGAGAGCGTTAGCCGTCCGATTCTCCCGGCATTGAATTCGGCGAACCACAGGACGTTGTGAGCGGCGTCGTAGGCCAGTCCCTGCGGTCCGGGGTTGTCACCGAACTGGACCGCGTCTTCTTTCAGCGTGCCCGTTGGGGTTATGTATCCGATTCGACCACCACCGTATTCACTGAACCAAAGGTTCCCTCCCGGACCTCGAATCAACTTAAAGGGCAGGCTTCCTGCCGTAAGGCCTATCGTTTTCGGGTTTAGAAGAGTATTTCCACTGACAGTCATCTGGACAATCTGATCGGGCGTACCACGGATCGCCGCCCACAGGCTTCCGTCGGGAGCGAAGACCAGGCCGCTGGGGTTCGTCGTGCCTACGGGTACCGGGAAGGTGTCCAGAACCGGCCCGTTCGGCAGAGTGACACGGCCGAAGAAGCCGGATCCGAACTCGGTGAACCAAATGTTTCCATTCGTGTCCGAGGTGATGGTCTGTCCTCCGACCGGGTGCGTGGTGATAAACGGCGTAAGCGTTCCGTTGGAAGTGATTCTATCAACGCTGTTTCCGCCCTCGGTGACCCAGATGTTGTTGTCGGGCCCTATTGTGATCGATTGAGTGGTGTTCGTTAACGCCGGATTGGTCGTAACGGGAGTGATGGTCCCCTGCAAGCTGACCCGAAAAATGTGGCTAGATCCAGCGTCGGTCACGTAAAGGCTGCGATCCCCTGGGGGCCCAGCGACAATCTCAAACGGGTTCACCAACGCCGGAGCGGACAATTCTGTGAAGCGACTCATACACGTCGCGGTGCACTGACACATCGAAGCGATGCACGAGCCGCCGCCGGCGCAGCTGTGGCCGCAGGCGCCGCAATTCGAGGGATCCGACGCGAGCGTCACGCATGCGCCCGAGCAGTTAGTGAAGCCGGTGCCGGTGCCACAGCCAATGCCACAACTCGTTCCATCGCAAGTGGCGGTGCCGTTGGTGGGCACCGAGCAGGCGGTGCAAGAAGTGGTGCCGCAGCTGTTGACGCTGGTATTCGAGGCGCAGGTGCTTCCGCAGGCGTGGAAGCCGGTGCCACAGCCAATGCCGCAACTCGTTCCATCGCAAGTGGCGGTGCCGTTGGTGGGCACCGAGCAGGCGGTGCAAGAAGTGGTGCCGCAGCTACTGATGCTGGCGTTGGAGACGCACGCCGTTCCGCACAAATGGAAGCCCGTGTTGCAGGTCGTGCCACAGGTGGTTCCGTCACAAGTAGCGACTCCGTTGGTGGGCGCCGGGCAGGCGGTGCACGAGCCTCCGCAGCTATTGACGCTGGTGTTCGAGAGGCACGCCGTTCCGCACAAGTGGGAGCCCGAGTTGCAGGTGAACCCGCACGTGGTCCCGTTGCAGGTTGCGGTCGCATTCGCCGGCGGCGTGCACGGTGTGCAGAACGTTCCGCAGGTCGAGATGCTGGTGTTGGAGGCGCAGGCGCCCGAGCAGACGTGTAAGCCGGTGCCGCACGTGAACCCGCATGCCGTGCCGTCACAGGTCGCGGTGGCGTTCGCGGGTGGCGCGCAAGCCGTGCACGACGTGGCGCCGCAACTGGAGGTGCTGCCGTTCGAGACGCACGCCGTCCCGCACAGGTGGGAGCCGGCGTTGCAGGTGAAGCCGCACTTGCTGCCGTCGCAGGTCGCCGTGGCGTTCGCGGGCGTCGGGCAGGGCGTGCACGATGTCATTCCGCAACTCCCGACGCTGATGTTCGGCTGGCAGGTCCCCGAGCAATCGTGCGAACCGGTGGCGCAGACGCCCGCGCACGACGCGCTGCTGGCGATGCAGGCGCCGGCACAAAGCTTCTCCCCGGACGGGCAGGTCCCGCCGCAGGACGTACCGTCGCAGGTCGCGCTCCCGCCGCCCGTGGGCACCGGGCACGCCGTGCATGATGTACCGCAGCCCGAGACGCTGGTGTTGGCGACGCAAGCCGTTCCGCAGGCGTGGAATCCGGCGCCGCAGGTGAACCCGCACGCGGTTCCGTCGCAAGTGGCCGTCGAATTCGCCGGCGCCGTGCAAGCCGTGCACGACGTCGTCCCGCAGTTGGCGATGGCGGTATTGGATACACAGGTCGAGCCGCACAGGTGGAAGCTAGAATTACACGCGAAGCCGCACAATGTTCCGTTGCACGTCGCGGTGGCGTTTGCCGGCGCCGTGCACGGCGTCGTGCAGGTGCTCCCGCAAGTCATCGGGCTGCTGTTCGCCTGGCACGAGCTGCCGCAGGCGTGATACCCGATGCCGCAGGTAAATCCGCAGCCAGTTCCGTCGCAGGTCGCTGCACCATTCGTGGGAATCGCGCACGGCGTGCACGATGTTCCGCACGAATTGGGGCTGGTGTTGGGCTGGCACGTCCCCGAGCAATCATGGCTTCCGCTCGGACAGACGCCCGAGCACGATACACTGACGGCGATGCAGGCCCCCGCGCACAGCTTCATCCCCGACGGACAGGTCCCTCCGCAGCTCGTTCCGTCGCAGGTCGCGGTTCCGCCATTGGTCGGTGCGGTGCAGGCGACGCAGGACGAGCCACACGACGCGATCGCCGTGTTACTGGCACAGGTCGACCCACAGACGTGATACCCGGCGTCACAGGTGAATCCGCAGGTCGTTCCGTCGCAGGTTGCGGTTCCGTGCGCGGGAACCGGGCAGGCCGTGCACGATGTTCCGCACGAGTTCGGGCTGGCGTTGGGCTGACAGGTCCCGGAGCAATCGTGGGTCCCGGCGCTGCAAACCCCCGAGCACGAAGCCGCCGTGGCGATGCACTGCCCAGCGCACAGCTTGAAACCCGTCGGGCACGTGCCGCCGCAGCTGGTCCCGTCGCACGTCGCCGCCCCGCCCATCGGGACCGGGCAGGCGACACAGGCCATCCCGCAGTTGACCACGTCGGTGTTGCTCACGCACTGCCCGGTACAAATGTGCGTCCCCGCCCCGCAAACCGTTCCGACGTCGGGGCTTTGGCCGCCCACGTCAGCTTTCGCATCGATCTGGCCATCGACCGCCGGCTTGTCCACCGCCGACTGATCCATCGCGGCATCGACGACCGAACCGCCAGCGCCCGAGTCATTGATCCGTGCGTCCCCCCCGTCCAGGTTCGCCACCCGGTACGTCTTGCACGCTTGCAGGCCGAACATCAAAAAGATCAACCCGGCGGCTGCGAGACAGTCACGCGCACTAGCCCGGATGAATCGTCGTCGTATGCAGACAGTTGTGCCCGTCATACTCAGTTCTCGTCGCCGTCGCGAGAAAGTTGCTTCTGAAACGACGATGCCGGCGGGGGCGCCCTGCCGAGCGCGTTCCTCTGTGAATTTCCGTGAATTTTCCATCGCCGCCTCCCTGGTCTCCCGCCCAAAAGCATCGGACCGTAGCGATGGCTGTCCGACCTGTCAAATCAAATTCGGCGAGATGGACGACTTCACGACCCTCGTCCCACGCTCGCGCCCAGTGCGACGAGAAGCTCGTCCAGTTGACCGAACGCCTCGAGCGTTCCGGCCTCGACCCCGGAGGCGCGGGCGTCGTCGAGAGCCTCCTTTGAGGGATGGAGCTCGTGCACGACCAGCAGCGTCTTGCCGGCTTTTTCCTCGAAGGTCACCGTGGTGACAGAGCCACCGTCACCGCCTTCCTCGTTGGTCCAGACGAGGCGAGAGTGCGGTGTCACTTCGATATACCTACCGAAGAACTCCATAGGCTTTGAGGCATCGTTGCCGAACACGAGACGGTACGTGCCCTCGACACGAACATCCATCTCGCAGGAAAGCAGGGACACGCCGGTCGACTTCGGTACCCACCACCGCTTGAACAGCTCGGGCTTGGTCCACGCCTCGAACACGATGCGCGCCGGGCCATTGAAGGTTCGCGTGATCACGAGCTCACGCTCGGATTTCCGTTCCACCGTCGTGCGGTTCTTCATGGAGACCGGGTCACTCTCTCTTCTTGCGTCCATGGACCATCTCCTTCTCTTTCAGTTCCTCGACAACCTTGTCCAACTCGTCGAAGCGTGAGTCCCAGAGTTGGCGGTACCTCTCGATCCATGCCGTCACTTCCTCCAGTCGGCGCGGGCTGAGCTTGCAGGTCCGCACGCGTCCGACCTTCTCCGTGGTGACGAGCCGGGCCTGCTCCAAGACGCCCACGTGCTTCTTCATGCCGGTGAGGGTCATGTGGAACTTCTCGGCGAGGTCCGTGATCGAAGCGTCTGCACGCCCGAGCCGCTCCAGGACGCCGCGTCGGGTGGCGTCCGAGAGCGCGGCGAAAGACGCATCGAGGTGGGCGCTGCCATACTGAACCATACGGTTCAGTGTATAGCGCGCGGATTGGCCGCATGCAAGGGGAGGCCGATCGACCGCTACTCGCTGTCCACCCGGACCTTCGATCCGGCGTCGGCGCCGAGACTCAGTGCCAGATTTCGCCGCAGTCCGCTATGACCACGGTGACGTTGTCCGGCCCGCCGGCACGTAGCGCCTCCGCGATGAGGGCCTTCGCGGCGACCGTGAGGTCGCGGGTCGTCGCCACGATCTCGGCGATCCGCGCGTCGGTGACGGGACCATGGAGGCCGTCCGAGCAGACGAGCAGGCGGTCGCGCGCGCGAACGTCGACTTCGCTGACGACGGGCTCGAGGCGCGTGTTTCCACCCAGGGCCTGAAGCAAGATATTGCGATGCGGGGACCGGCGAGCTTCTTCGGCGTCGAGCAGGCCCCTGTCCACCATTTGCGACACCAGGGACTGATCGCGAGTCAGGGCATGAAGCTCTCCGTCGCGGAAGAGATAGGCGCGCGAATCGCCCACCTGCCCGATCACCAGCCGACCCGGCAGGACGATCGCGGCCGTGCACGTCGTGCCCATACCCCGTTCCTCAGGTTTGGCGTTGGCCTCGTCCAGCACGGCCTGGTTGGCGCCCAGGACGGCATGCTTCAACGACTCGACCGGGTGCTGAGTCATTGTCGGCCCTTCATTGACCAAGCACTCCTTGATCGCCTGCGCAGCGACGCGCGCCGCGATCTCCCCGGCGGCACGACCTCCCATACCGTCGCAGACGAGCAGCAAGATGCCGGACGAGGAGACGGAAAAATCCGTACCGATACAGGGGCTGCTTAACTGGCCGGAGGCGAGGTCGGCGATCATGAACGTATCTTCGTTCTGTCGCCGTACCAAGCCGACATCCGTCGCGCCGCAGACCGCGACCCCCGGGGCTCGCCCCACCTGCGTCATTGATGAGGGCTTCAATCTCGCCTCAGAAGATGGTCTTCAGCTTGGCGAAGACGAAGCCGAGAGCGACTGCGCCGGCGACGATCCGGAAGGGATTCTTCGCGATGAGCCGGGCGGTCTTCTTCTTCGCGCCGCTCAGTCCGACGCGGGCTCGTGTCACCGCCATCGGCGCACGCGACGATCGCCGGGGCTCGGCAACCGTCATTGCGGTCGTGCGCTTGGACGCCGTTGCCGAGCGCTTCACGTGAGCCTCCGTCCGCGGAACAGATGCGCCACCACGCTGACGACCGCCAGCAGGATCAGCAGGTGAATCGCAAACGACGACACGTGAAGGACCGTGAAACCTAGAATCCATGCGAGTGCGAGAATGACTGCGAGTGCGATCAACATTTGGCACCTCGAGAAATGAGTCTGAGTCCGTTGAACGGACCGCTCGAAAAGTATTTCCGAGCGGGTCCTTACTTACTTGGTTGTCCTTCCCTAAGCGATAACCGTGCCGACGCGTGACCATCGCCAAATCGGGCTCGAAACGCATTCCCGCGTAACCGCTCGGGTACATCCACGAATCCGTGTTACCGCGCCGACTCGGGCGGTGCGCCGGTCGCCCTCAGCGCTGATGCGCCAGCGCCGGCATGTGACGCCGACGCTGGATGGCGTGCACCACGTAGACCGCGGCGAGCAACGCGATCAGCGGCAACGCCGCCGAGACAATGATCGGCGCCATGAAGATCAGAAAGGGCAAGAGCGCCAAGAAGAGACCTGCCACCAAAATGAGCATAACTACCTCCTCCTCCACGCCACGGCGTGGGCTTTCAAATCAATATAAGTACGGACGAGTCGATTGGGTGCTCGATCGCGTGCCGGTGAAACGACGAAGGGCGGAGGCACGCCGACATCATCTCGATCGTGACCGAGCTCGGAGGCTCTCCGATCCGCCCGCGTATGGTATGCAGCCGGGATGAGCGCCGCCGCCCTGTTCCCGAAACCCACTCTGCTCCACAACCCGAAATGCACCAAGAGCCGCGCGGCCAAGGCGCTGCTCGACGAGCGCAAGGTCACCTACGAGGAGCGCCGCTATCTCGAACAGCCGCTCAGCGCCGCCGAGCTGACCGAGCTGCGCCGGCGCCTCGACCGCCCCGCGCGCGAATGGGTGCGCTCCGGCGAGGATGCGTTCAAGGCCGCCGGCCTGTCGAAGGACGCGGGCGACAAGGAGATCCTGGCAGCGATGGCCAAGCATCCGATCCTGATCGAGCGCCCGATCCTGATCCTGAAGACCCGGGCCGCGGTCGGCCGGCCCACCGAGAACATCGACGCCCTGCTCGACGAGATGGACTGATTCGTTCGCCAAGGGCCGCGCACGTCGACGAGCGCGGTGCTCCGTCAGTGGGCGGGGAGGTGCTGGGTCAGGAACAGGGCTGCTCGGTCGAGCGCCTGGTCCGCCTCGTCGAGCGTTCCGACGAACGCCTGGAACACGTGCGGCACCCCGACTGTGACGTCGAGGATCACGTCGACATCCGCCTCCCGCGCACGCGCGGCGAGCCGTACGGAGTCGTCGAGGAGCAGCTCGTTCGTGCCGACCTGGAGCAGGATCGGCGGAAAGCCGGTAAGGTCCGCGAGGACAGCGGGAGCGAGCAGCGGCTGGTTCGGATCCTCGTCGCCGAGATACATCGCGGCAGTGCGGCTCATGGCGTCCCGGGTGAAGAACGGGTCGATGCCTTCCTTCGTGCTCATCGTCGCACCGGTTCGCGTATGATCCAGACTGGGCGAGAACGCCGCGATGGCGGCCGGCATCGGCAACCCGGCGCCGCGGGCTGCGAGACACGTCGTCACGGTGAGCCCGCCGCCGGCGGAGTCATCCGCGAACACGATCGACGCCGGGTCGATCCCCCTGTCCAGCAGGCTGCGGAACGCGGCCACGCAGTCGTCGATCGCGGCGGGGAACGGGTGCTCCGGGGCAAGTCGGTAGTCGAGCGAGATCGCCCGTACGCCAGTTCGCGTGACCAGGTTCGCGGCGGTCCCGGCGCCGGACCGTGGAGCCTCCTCCTCTCTCCTGTTCAGGGCTGCCATCCGGCGAGGACGACGGTGGGCGTGCGCATCATGGTTGCCTGGCTGGCCGTGATGGGTGTCAATCCGGCGAGGCGGCCGGCCGTGTTGAGCGCATTTCCCGCGGCGTCCGTGCTCTGGTACTCCCAAAAGCGGAGCGCGGAGGTGGGCGACGCTCCCGTGACGGTCCAACCAGCGGCAGCGATGTTGGTCATTTGGCAATTGATGTACGCGACGTGGCTGCCGGGATAGACACTGGCGTCGATGCGGGCCAGCATGTTGCTGGTCGCCGCGGCGTCTGCGGTGATTCGAGAGTCGACGAACACATAGCCATAGGCGCCCGCGGCATTCCGCGCCTGAACGATCACGCCCGAACGCCCCACGGTCCGAATCTCGCAATTGTTGAAGTAGGCGACGCCACCGCCCCAGACGTAGTCGACGTTGCCCGCGATGTAGCAATTGTCAGCGTAGATCCGACCGTCCCAGAGCAATGTATCTTGTAGACTGAGGATGTCGGCGTCGCGCACGATGCACTTGTCGCACCTTTGCAGGCGCAACGCCTCGGCCTGACTTCCATTCTGGGGGGTCAAGTTGTGGATCGTCAGGTTCTCGATGACGAGGCCATTGGCGCCGTCGAAGCCGACCAGAGATCGGTTGATCGTGCTCGCGGTCGCGCCCTGTTGGGTATTGTTGTTCGTTCCGAGAATGATGGTCTGTTTTCGATCCTGTCCGTGCAACGTGACGTTGGTCTTGGCGCTCATGTGGATGATCTCGTGGTACGAACCGGTGTTGATCGTAATCTGTGAGACCGCGGTGTTGTTGGCGGGGAGGGCGTCGAGGGCCCCCTGCACGGTGCAGAATTGACCCGATCCATCAAGCGCCACCGTCAACGCAGAGACGTTGCTCGGCGCGGCCGTCGCGGTGGTGAACCTCCACGTCGTGGAGGCGGTGATCGCCAGCGTGCCGCCGCCTGGCGGCCTGATCGCCCCGGAGTCGACGATGACGTAGTACGTCTGACCATAGCCGAGAGCCTTGGTCTTCAGATAGATGACGGCGTCGTTTCCATCCACGTAAACCGGACGGACCTCCCTCCGGCAGCGACGGTGAGGGGGGAACCACGAGCGACGCGCATGCTCCTGACTCGCCTGTGCGCCTTGCGTTCGTAATCGCAGAAGTCGAGGTGCACTTGGCGTCGGTCACAACGCGGACACCGGACGAACTGTCTGTAAGACAGGTTCCCTGCGCCCCGAGCATACTAAATAGGGCGATCCATGGCTCCGCAACCAAGCGCCCGTGGTGAGCATGACACGGAACAATACGGTGCACCTGAACCAGCGCGATGCAGGGGCTCACGTCCAAGTCTAAGACGGGCGCTTCGGAGAACATGAGATGATAAAGACCACATTTTTCCATAAGGTTTCAGGGGCATTCCTGGGCGCGTGTTTGTTTTCTGTGCTGGCTGGTTGCGCAGGCAACAAGAAGTCTCCCTCGCCCGGCGTCGACGGCTCCACTGCCGGCGTCGACGGCTCCACTGCCGGCGTCGACGGCTCCACTGCCGGCGCCGACGACTCGACCAGTTCCCAATCCTTTACAATCTATTCCATTGGCGATTCAACAATGGCTTCCTATGACAACGCCACATACACGCTCGGCACCGCGACCGAAAGGCGCGGATGGTGTCAGGAGTTTCCGCAGTTCATCACGGGTGGCAATGTCACGTTGGTCAACTATGGCCTCCCGGGCAGAAGCTCGAGAGATTACTACGGTGACACCAGTCATCATTACTGGCAAACGGTCAAGTCCGCGCTGAAGCCCGGTGATTATGTATTCATTCAGTTTGCGCACAATGATGAGGTATATGACGGTTTGAGCAGTGAAGAGGCGACCGCCGCAGGCCTGACGTTGAGCGAAAATACGGGCACTTATGGCCGCGGCAATGAAGCCTGGGGCACATACCACGACTATCTGATCAAATATGTCGAGGAAACCCGCGCGCTCGGAGCAAACCCGATTCTGGTTGGGCCGGTCGTTCGATTGGGGAGTTTCCCGCTGTCGGCAACGAATTCCCACGACCTGACTGGAAACGGCACCGTACCCGGCCCCAACACCACCTATCAGAGCGCGGACTACGTCGGCGCGATGAAAGACGTGGCGATGGTTGAGAATTGTCCGTATATCGATCTGACCGCCTCGACCAAGGCATTGGTGCAATCATTCAACGCCATTGGCGCCAGCGGCCTGACCGAGGCCAAAACGTTCGTCTATAACGACTCCGACAACACCCATCTAAAGGCCTACGGCGCGACACTGTTCGCTCAGCTTGCCGCCGGGGAGATGGTGAGCAAGGGGTTGTTTGTCGGAGACCTGAATCCGTCGGGGATCATTCTGAGCAGTACAGATGCCGACTTTGGCGCTGTCTATGTCAACACTCAAGGTAACAAGGTATTTTCAATGCACGGACTGGGCTTGACGCCCGATTCCGGAACAATAACGATAACGTCTCCCGATCCGTTTACAGTTAGCGCTTCTGCCGACGGGCCCTTCACGTCCAGCATCCAGATCCCATACACCGGCGGCCAGCTGCCGCCGACCGATCTCTATGTCCGATTCACCTCGACGGTTGGAGGGACTTTCGGCGGGAACGTGACAGTGGCACCTCAGTCGGGCAGCGCCGCGACCATCGCCGTTGCCGGGACATGCATAACCGTCAGCGATGCCAAGGCTATCACCGCGTATTCGTTCACGAGCCCAGCGGTCGTCGGTACGATCAACGAAGCCGCCAAGACAATCGTCGTGCTCGCGCCCAATGGCACGAGCTTGGTTTCACTTGTCGCCAACGTCACACCATCTGCGAAGGCGGGTGCAACGGTCAACGGCGTGGCCCAAGTCAGCGGCACGACGCCAAACAACTTCACTGGCCCTGTCGTCTACACTGTGACCGCCGAGGATGGCTCCTCCGCCAATTACACGGTGACCGTGACACTCGCCGTGCCGGGAACGGGCACGACGTGGCTGTTCAGTGACGACGGATGGCCCTCTGGCAATGAGACAGATGGAATCTATAACGGCGTCCGGTCCTTGGGATGCTTGTCGGCATCGACTCCATCCGGAGCATCGGCGAGGACGGGGACCCTTGCCGGAGCGAGTACGAGCTTCACTGCGCGATGGCAACTTCCCAAAAATGGCTCCACCACAACCGGTTATCTTGCGATACCCGTGGTTGGCCCGTGCAACCTGTATGTGGCCGGATTGTCATCGAGCTCCTCGACTGCGCGCAATATCGTCATCACGGACGGAACGACACCGATGACGTATTCGCTTCCCGCCAGCGGATCGGCCCCGGTAGAGTCCTCCTATACGTACACGGGAGGACCCGGAGTGGTGTATGTCTATTGCAATGATACCGGTGGAGCGTGCAGCTTGTACGGCCTGGCGACCAGGTACTAGCGTCGGAAGCGCCGTGCTTTGACCGGGACAGTGCTAGCGGGCTGCTGAAGAACCCCGCTCTGGCGCGGGATTTGGCCCCGCCGTGGGCCGGGGCGGCGTTGACAACGAGGGTCTCAGGCGACCGGCGCTTCGCCGGACGCTTTGGACAAAGCGCCGCGCTGGCGAGTGCGCCGGCGGGTTGTCGGGCACCGCGCCTTTCGGAATACGCAACCAGCGTCAGCTCGTGTCGCGTCGCCGCCGTCGACGCGCGTGCTGGTCGCGACTCGCGTTTCGCCACGACCGCGCGCGCGACTGGCGACGGATTATCTCTCGAGCGAGGTGCGCCCTCGCCAGCGACGGCCGAGGTCACCGTCGGCCCTGGCGGTGCTTCCAGCGCGCGCGCCGTCCCGGCGACCTCGACGTCGCCGCGCCCCGAGGCCGGAACCAGCGCGCCCCGTTCGAAGAACCGCTTCCCCAGGATCCCGCCGCCGAATGCGAGGGCGACCAGGCCCGGCCGAGAGCCAGACCAGCTTCCCGGTCTTGGCCATCTCGAGCGCGGCAACAGCGGGCGCGCGGGGTCGGAAAAGATCCGCGCGCACTTACGTTGGTCGGGGCGAGAGGATTTGAACCTCCGACATCCTGCTCCCAAATTTACGAGGGCGGGATTCCAAGCGGTGAGAACGCGTCGCAACCATCGGACATGACTTTTGCTACCCGGTTGCTACCCGAATCCAGCGCGGACCCACCGAGTGGATGGGCCGCAGACCCGACCGCCGGCGCCCACGGGGGACCGAACACGGCGCTGGCGTGCGCGACCACCCCTACCCTCGCCGACCTGGGCGCCCTCTACGGCGGTCCCGGCCTCCTGTTAACGGTACGCGAGGCCGCCGAGCAGCTGGGGGTGTGTGACGCCACGGTATACCGCTTGTGCGAGAGCGGCGATCTGCGGCACCTCCGCATCGTGCACTCGATCCGGATCCGGCGGCAGGACCTGGCGGGTTTCCTGGCGTCGCGATTACAGGAGGTCGAGCAACATGCAGCGCCTCCCGCACGCGCGCCAAACGCGTAGCGCCGTGGCTTTCTTCGCGTCTGCGCGACGTCCCGATTGTCAGAGAGGTCGGCCCGTTCACAGTGTTCAGGTCGACCTATCTCAACGGCCTGTGGACACCGTGCTCCAATCCGACCGGCGAGCTGATCCAGAAGAACGGCGTCAACGCTGGGACGGACGGGCACCTGGATTCCAACGTCAGTCTGGTCGCGCGCGCCGACGGGCGGGCAATCTTCGGGAGCTGCCGGTGCAGGCGGCTCGCCGGGGATAGGGACGGGGCGCGCGGGCGCTGGTGACGCAGGGCTGGCCGGCTCGTTCGGTTCGGGCGGCGCCGCGAGCCCACCGGGCGAAAGCGGCGGAAGCTCCAGTGGCTGTTCCTGCACATCAGGCGGTGGGCAGCCGGGATGTGTTGTGTCTTTGTTCCTACTTGGTCTCAGTGTGTGGCCAGCAGAATCGTCCAGAAGAGCGTGGTTGCGGCGGTTCCGTCACACTCGGTGACAAGCCAGTCGGGGCCGCTCTGATCGGTCGCGAGATTGGGCCCCGCCGTGGTGCCGCCGTCCACGCCCATCGTCGCCGACACGCGCTCGATCGCGGTTGCGAACGCCGGAAGACCGACGGCCAGGATCGAAACTTGATCCGATGCCGGCGACCAGTGCCAAAGATTAGGCTGCTTGGCGGCGATCCAGGCGCCGAGCGCGTTGTTGGGGAGCTCGGACAGGCGCGAGGCCGGGACGTCCGTGAGCTGGTCGTACCACGCGCTGACCTGCACGTACCGAAACCGAGAGGTCACGATGACGTCAGCCCAGGGATCGCTCTGTCCGTTGGGACTCCCCATGCCGGCCCCCGTGCTGGTCGTGCTTCCGAGCGAGGAGACGACCACCACCCTCTCCGTGACGGTGGGATCGACCAGATAGGCATCCGCGACGTCGGTCAGGGCGCCGCCAGTCGCGATCACAACAGGCCGGTAGGGAAGACTCAGCGCCTTGGAGATGTCGACGATGCGCAGCGCGCCTTCCGAGCGATTGGGCTGCGTGTCGTCGATGTTGCCGCCCGCCGGCATCACCAGCGGCGCTCCGATGCTCGCGATCGGATCCGGCAGGTTCTCGAGCCCGCTCGACCGGGCGGCAGCGACCAGATCCCGATAGCCACCCACGTTCGTCTGGATGCCCGGCCAGTCGGAGGTCTCGTTCACGATGATTGCGGCCAGCGGTGACCCGCCGCCATTGGCCAGCATGATGGCGTACTCGCCCGACCAGTTGTCGTAGGCGCCGTCATTCAACAGGATGATCGGGTTGCGCTGGTCGACCGGAAGGAGCCCATGCGGACGGTTGTGCCCGACGTCGAAGGTCTGGGTACAGGCGCTCGTGGCCAACGCGAAAGCCAGCGTGAGAAGCCGCATTTGGCGTGCGAACACCATCCTTCATTACCTGCGCGGTGAAGTCGAATTGTGTAGCAAAAAATGCGTCGGGCGGTCGGTCGCCGGGCACGAGAGCTGTCGCGAACGGTTTCGCGCATTTCCTATCCACGGGAGGTGGCCCCGAAACAGGTTGCAGTCGTGACGCCCCTGCTCGCGCGTGCTTCGGTGCGGCAACATCTCTGGCTACGACGCTGGCGGTCGCCGTCACCTCCCGCTCGGGACCAAGCGCCGGCAGTGGTACCGGCGGCATGACCAACCCCCAATCCGTCGCGTCGATGGCTGGGATCGAGGCTTCCTATGCAGACATCAAGAACGCGACGATTCCTGCCGCCAGCTTCTAGCCTGTGCGCGCTGCTGCTGCTGGCGCCGGCGGAAGCTCTGGGTGACAACCCGATCGTGCAGACCAACTACACGTCCGATCCCGCGCCCATGGTCTCCAACGGGAGAATCTATCTCATTACGACGCACGACGAGAACGTGGCCGGACAACCATGCAGCGCGGTGGCCGGTTACACTCTGTGCCAGTGGTTCGCGTACTCGTCCGCGGACATGGTGAACTGGACCGACCACGGTGTGGTGGCCAGCTGGAAATCGTTCAGCTGGGCGAGCACGGCTGCGTGGGCTCCACAGGCCATCCCCCGCAACGGCAAGTTTTACATCTACGTCCCCCTGAGCAACACCTCCGGCGCGACGGTCATCGGGGTAGGCGTTTCCAATAGCCCCCTTGGCCCGTACACGGACGCCATCGGCAAGCCGCTCGTCACCGCCGGTTGCCCGGGAGGGACGGGCGACATCGACCCCACGGTCTTCATCGACGATGACGGCCAAGCGTATCTCTATTTTGGGAGAAGCGTTCCCGGCTACGTGAAGCTGAACTCGGACATGACCTCGTTCACGGGGGGCGTCCAATGCCCCACGATCAACACGCAAACCTTCGGGCCTGCTCCGTCCGCAGGCGGCTTTCCCTCTCAGTACGAAGAAGGTCCGTGGATCATGAAGCACGGCACGACCTACTACCTCGCCTACGCCGCCAACAACATTCCGGAGGACATCTCGTATTCCAAAGCCACCGCACCCACGGGGCCCTTCACCTACGGAGGGACCATCATGAAGGCGTCGGGTGCGAGCTTCACGAATCACACCGGCATCATCGACTTCAATGGGCATTCCTATTTTTTCTATCACGATGGTGCCTTACAAAGGGGCGGCTCGGTCCCCACGAACGGCGATGGGTTTCACCGCTCGGTGTGTCTCGAGGAGTTCAAGTACAACTCCGACGGGTCATTCCCGACGATTCCACCGACGACCGCTGGCCCGCAGGCCGTTGCTAACCTGAACCCGTACGTGCAGACCGAAGCGGAGACCATCGCCTGGGAATCCGGCGTTCAGACGGAGGCGACGAGCGATATGGGAGGCGGGATGGACGTCACGTCGATCAACAACGGGGATTACATCAAGGTTCGGAGCGTCGATTTCGGAGCTGGCGCGACCTCCTTCGACGCGCGGATGGCTTCGGACGCCAGCGGCGGAAACATCGAGCTGCGCCTCGACAGCCTCACCGGGACGCTGATTGGGACCTGCGCCGTCTCGGGAACGGGTGGCGCGCAGACCTGGATCACGAAGACCTGCTCCGTCAACAGCGCGACCGGCGTCCACGATCTGTTCTTGAGGTTCACCGGCTCGGGCAGCGGGAACCTTCTCAACTTCAACTGGTGGAGGTTCGGCGGCCCTGGTGCGATCGTGGGCGGCGACGGCGGTTCGACCAGCGATGGCCTTTCGGACGCGCGAGCCGAAGCTGGTGACGCCGACGGCGCGTCTGGCGGAACGCCCGGAGCCGGAGGAGCCTTCGGCGGATCGGGCGGAATGGCTGGCAACGTTGGTGGCGCGGCGGGCTCAGGACAGAGTGTTGGCGGCCAGAATGGAGCTGGGGGTGGCGGCCCTGGCTCCAGCGCCGGCGCCGGGGGCGGTGAGCCGGACGGCCACGCTGGCGCGACCGCCAACGGATCGGCAACCGGGTGCGCTTGCGGCCTGAGCCCCGCAGCCGGTTGCGGCAGCCTCCTTCTCCCCCTGGGTCTGGTGCTACTCTTCGGGTTGGAGCGGCATCGCCGCTCTTAGAACTGGCTCAGGAAGTCCCAGACGTTCTGATATTCCCAGCTCGTTCGTTGCCCCGGATCCGTCGGATCCGGAGTGTGGGGACCGTTGAGCGAGCAGAATTCCACGGGGTAACCGGTCATGCAGCCCATCATGCTCGTGCAGACGTGGTCGCCGCTGGTCACCTTCGTCGGCGTCATGAAGGTACAACCGTTGGCCATCGAGACATTCTGCGCCAGTGAGACGCCGTTACCGACGGTGCAGCCCGCGGCACGTGTCTGGTCGTAACACAGCACCGAGTCGGCGGTCCCGTGCGACGCATAGTAGGCGACCGGCTTCGTGGTCTTGTACGACATGCTGCCGCCAAAGCTCCAGCCGGTGGCGAAGATCCGAGCCGTGTCGACGCAGAACGTCTGCTCGATGTGAGCCACGAGCGCGTCAGCGAACGCGAGATCGGTATTATTGGGGTTGGGCCATCCGCAACCGCCTGCTTGGGTACAGTTTGCGTTGTTTTGCTGTCCATTGGGTGCGACGAAACTCGCCGTGTTGTTGGCTAGCGGCAGCAGGTGATAGTGCTCCGCCGGCTCCCGTGGTCCCGCCCCATCCCTCCCGAGCCGAAGCCACCGGTCCCGTTGACGGTCCCTCCCGCGCCGGGCGTTCCGCCAGTTGAGGATCCGTTCTGGCCTCCCGCGACGACGGAACCCGACGATCCACAGGCGGCGACCGCAACGAATAGCGCCGCGGACCAGAGAATCGTCCGAGAATCCGAATTGAGGTTCGACATGGAATCTCCTCTACGGCTTGCCGACGAACGTCGTCACCGATTGCGCCGACAACGATGCGGAGAAGCGCGCGCCGGAGACCGAGATGGGCGTCCCCGCGGCCAACTTTGAGCTCGTCGTCGTGACATACGGGGTGACCGACGCCGGCCACGCCGGTCCCGCGACGAACATTGAAACGCTCTGCGCCGCGCCCCCGTTCACGACGACGATGGACACCGTGGCGTCGGAAAGGTTGGTGAAGGCCACGACCAGCGGCACGGATGCCGACGGCTTGGGGGCACCGCTGACGTCGACGCGGTAGTAGCCAGGGCGAACGAACTTGCTGAAGTTTCCGAGAGCGTAGACCTGCGGAGGCGGGCTGCTGGCGTTCGGCACGAGCGCTTGTGTCCACCAGTAGTGCCACCCGTTCACGCCGCCCGCCGAGAATGCCGCGTAGATCATCGTGGCGATGGTGATCGGCCCGGTGTCGCCCGGTGTGCACTCCGTCTCCCAGACATGGTGCGTGTTGCTCGCGGGCGGCGCCGGCCGCGCGAACGTGCCGGCGCTGGTGCCGCCGTAGTCGTGCGTGGCGATCGGGCCGACCAACGTGTTGGCCATCGAGTCGGCGATGATGGCGGGGCCGTAGCCGTCGCCTCCCCAGATGTTCCCCCAGTTGTCGGGCTCGGCGGCGAGCACCTTCACGGGCGGGCTGAGCGCGGCCAGCATCGGGCCCAGCGTGTCGATCCAGGACACCATCTGCGAGGCGTTGAAGAGAGCGGACTGATAGCTCGCCGTGAAGTCGGGCTCGTTCTGGGCCGAGACGGCGTACAGGTCGACACCGCCGTGACTCTTGTAGAACGCCGGGAACGCCGCGAGCACCTGGGCCCACGCGGTGTAGTCGGCTGCCAGCAGGCGCCCACCGTTGTTGACGTTGTTGTTGTCCTTCATGCTGGCGGGCGGCGACCAAGGCGCTGCCCAGACCTTGCAATCGCTTCCATTGAACTTGACACATGCCTGACCATCGGCGTACCCGGCGTTGCCCATGATGTTGGGCGTGCCCCTCGTGCCGTCGATGCCGATGCGGAGCAGGTTGAGGCCGATCCCGTTGACCGGGTCCCAGAGCAACGTCTGCATGGCCGCCGACGACGAGCCTTGCCAGACGTCGGCCTCCCCGAAGCCGTCGACGA
The DNA here is from genome assembly GCA_963774325.1 of uncultured Pseudomonadota bacterium. Taxonomy (GTDB): domain Bacteria; phylum Myxococcota_A; class Polyangia; order Fen-1088; family Fen-1088; genus DASRQZ01. Next base: position 493,230 of record CAVZEF010000003.1, on the reverse strand, counting down.
TCTGATGGGTCTTCGTCGGATCGACGGTGATGTCGCCGGTCTGCGCCATGCCCGGCGTCTTCGTCCCGACGTACCTTCCGCCTGCGCCGCCGGTGCCCGAGCCCGAGCCGCCGGCAGCGCTGCCACCGGCGCCGCCTCCCGTTCCCGCGCGGCCTCCGGCTCCGCCCGTCAGCGACGCGCCGCCCGAGCCAGCGCCGCCCGCGCCAACCGAACTTCCGCCCGCTGCGCCGCCGGAGCCGACGACGCCGCCGCTGCCGTTGTGGCCCCCCGCGGCCGAGGAACCGCCGGTTCCGTCGATTGTTTCGGAAGTTCCCGCGCATCCCACCCCGCCCACCAACAAAGCTGCAATCAGAAAACGACAGGACGTGTGGATTCGCATGGATCTCCTTGAACAGGTATTGCCGCTCGACGAAAGCGTTGTCATTCGAAAGCCATTTCCGAGCCGCGGGGCAGCACCTGCTGCCTCACTCCTCCGTGGACGAGGCCGCGGCCTGCAGCCGAGGCCGGAACGCACTGTGCGGAAAGCGATTGGCGAAGGACGCGAGAGCGCGCCGCGCTTCGTCGCCGCGCCCGGCGCGCGCGAGCGATCGCACGCGCAGCGCCTCGCGTTCCTCGGCTAGCCGCCCCTTCGGGAAGCGTCGTCCATGCTCCGCGAGCAGCACGAGCGCGTTGGCGAAGTCGTGGCTGGCATACTCCGACTGAGCGCGCTGCAGCAACTGGAGCTCGGCGGCGTACGACTCCTGGGGCGTGATCGTTCGCCGAGGCCGTTGGGTCCTGGTGCTCGACACAGGTTCTGGCGGCTGCACCGGCGGTATACTCGGCGCCGAAGCACGAACCGCGGGAGGCGCCGAAACCAGTGGTGGCGTCGGCGCGGTCTCGGGAACGCTCGCGATGCGCGCATGAAATGCCGCGCCGGCAGCTGCCGCGACAAAAACCAGAAGGACGCTCGCTGCGACCGCGATTCGCCGGCCACGGCACACAGTGCCGGTCGATGGCGCGGGGATGGCACTGGGCGAGGCTACCGAAGCGGCGAAGGCCGCGCGCGCGCGCGCGAGCAGGCGCGCGCGGACGAGGTCCGGCGCAGGCGGAATCTGCCGCCCTTGCTCGATGACCGCCTCGACCTCCTGCTCCATCACCTGATCCTCGAGCTTCATTGCGTCACCCGCTCTGTCAACATGCGCCGCAATGCTGTCGCCAGCTCTTTGCGCCCCTTGCGCAATCGCGTGTAGACACCGAACCGCGTGAGGGACAATCGGGCCGCGATCTCGACGATCGAGACCCCGTCCAGATCGTGCATGACGACGACGGCTCGCCGCGGAAGTGGGACCATGTCGAGCGCGGCCCTGAGGAGCCGCGCCGACTCCTTGGACTGAAGGGACTCCTCAGGGCCAGTGGCCTGGTCCTGAGCGTCCACGTACCCGTACGGAACCTCCCGGCGCCTGCGTCGTCGATGCGCGCAAACCACGCGGAACGCGATGGCGAACAGATACGGGCGGAACGGCCGACTGAGGTCCAGGTCGGACCAGTTGCGGAGCAGAACTAGAAAGACTTCGTGCGCGAGATCCTCGATTTCGCGTGGGCTGGCGCCCAGCCGCCGCAGAGTTTCGAAGAGGTAGTCGAGCTCCTGCTGGTAAACCGCAATGCAGCTGGCCTCGCCCTCGACCCTGGGCAAGGCGGATCGGACCTGCCGCAGGTAAGCCATCGCTACCTTACTTCTGTCGGCGCGCCTCAGATTGTTTACCGAAATCGAAATGCGACACCGATTCCGAGCACTGCGGCAAAGCGAGGCGTGGTCCAGACCGGCATGGAATCCAGCGTCACGGTACCCTGCGTGAGTCGGGCGATCCCCTCGGCATGGCCGACGATATAGGCACGATGTCCAAGGCTGTGAGAGGCCCCGAGCCGCAAGCCGGACTGGATCAGCAGGCCTGACGCGGTGAGCGGCACGTCGACGCCCTGTCCGACCATCCGAAGCTCGCCGACCTTGCCGACGGCGCACAGGCTAAAGGGGAAGCTCACGCCACAGCCCGCGAGGCTCGCCAGAAACGTCTCTTGAGAGAAGCCGGCTCCGTCCGCCCGGTTGGTTGTCGACGGAGCGCTGACTTCGGCCCCGAGCTCGAGCGCGGCGTGCGTCCACGCCACTGTCGCGAACAGACGGCCGATGGCGATCGGTTTGGATGAAATGCCAAGGCCTGCCAGCGCGCCTCCGCCTGCCAGCACCGAGGGGCCAGGCACCGGCGGTCTCGGCTCCGACGGGGCGGGTTCCAGGCTTTCGACCGGCGCGGCCGGCAATGGCGCGGTCGACGCAGCGGGCGCCTTTGCGACTTCCACGGGTAGTGCGGCCGGTGCCGCCGATGGCGACTCACCGATCGTCGCCGCCCTCAGCTGGATCTGTAGAGCCAGCGCGAACCCCATGGCGCGTGCCAGCTCGGCGCAATCGCCGGTGCGCGAGGGAAACGTCTGTTCCCCCACCGAGGCATCGTTTGCGTCCTGCCATTCGAGCCGACCTTCCAACGTTCGGCCAGCAGGAAGGATGCGCACGATGACCAGGTCTGAAGCGTCAGCGCGAAATACGTCGTAGCCCAGCCGTGCCGTGACGATGGTTTGGAAGCCATCGTCCGTCGGGCATCCTGGCGCAGCGGCGTAATCCAAGCGGGTCGCGACGACAACGGTCCGCGCCTGGCCTTCGCGGGGAGCCGCCACGGCCGCGAGCGTCAACACGATCGCCCACAAGAACCGGTGCGTCGCGGCGACAGGCACCCTCAAATCGTGCGCGACCCCATGCTGTCTGACAACACTCTCGCTCAAGGCGCTCGCGTCATGATGCTCGCCGAACCGGACGTCAGGGCCGCGCCGCCGCTTCCGGACGTCGCGGTCACCGTCACCATTCCGGCCGTCGTCGTGGATTGAATGATGGCCATCAGCTTGCCGTTGAACGCGGCGTGGGACGTGCCCTTGTAAGGGTCGTGGTTCGTCGAATCGCCAGCGTCGAGGCCGACGAGAGCGCCCGGACCAGAGACTGTCACCGCGATCGTGTTGTTGGCTTTGGGTACGACCACGCCCTGCGCGTCGGTGATGTCCACCTCGACATAGGCCAGGTCGCGCCCGTCCGGCGCGATCGAAGCGCGGTCGGCGCTGAGCGCCAACTTCGCCGCCGTTCCGGCCGTCTTGAGAGTGTCGGTCGCGACGACCGCACCCCCCTTCGTCGCCTTTGCCTGCAGCGTGCCCGTCGCGAAGGGGACCGACCACTGGAGGTGCCCCGTCGTCGGGTTCATCGTCTTGGACCCCAGCGAGCTACCGTTCAGGAACAGTTCGACGCTGTCGGCGTTGGTGTAGACGAACACGGTGACGGATTGGCCCGCCGTCCAGCTCGTCCAATCCATCGGCACGATGTGAACCATCGGCGGCCCGGCGGCGTTCCATTTGCTTTGATAGAAGTAGAAGGCGTCTTTCGGGAAGCCCGCGGTGTCGATCGCTCCGAAGTACGAGCTCTTCGACGGCCATCCATAGGGCGTCGGCTCGCCGATGTAGTCGAAGCCGGTCCAGACGAACTCGCCCGCGATGAACGCCCGTGTGTTGACGTTCGACCACGAGCCTTCTGCGCTGGTTCCCCACGACACCACGCTGTTGTCATACGACGAGCATTGGTTGTCGCTCGAAGTCAGGATGTTCGACGTCACCGGTGTTTTGTAGACGCCCCGGCTCCGGACGGCGGACGACGACTCGCTGGCGAAGAACTTCCAGGTTGGATTGCTCGAGTGGAGCGAGTCGTAGACGAAGGGGGCGTAATTGAGCCCGACGACGTCTTCCATCGGAGCGACCGCGGCGCCGGGGCTGGCATTGGCGAACGCTTGACCGATCGCCCGCGTGGAGTCCTTGGCTTTCACCGCCGAGATGAGGGATTGCGCGATGGCGGCGTTGTTGCTGTCCTGGATCTCGTTGCCGATGCTCCAGATGATGATGCTCGGGTGGTTGCGGTCTCGAGACACCATGTCGCCGATGTCGGTCGTCGACCAATGATTGAAGAAGCGGGCGTAGTCGAACTGGTTCTTGGCCTGGTCCCAGCAGTCGAACGCTTCGTCCATCACCAGGAAGCCCAGCTGATCGGCCAGGTCCAGGAGCTCCGGGGCGGGTGGGTTGTGGGACGTACGAAGGGCGTTCACGCCCATGCCCTTGAGCATCTGCAGGTGCTTCTCGATCGCACGATGGTTCACCGCGGCCCCGAGGGCGCCCAGGTCATGGTGATTGCACGTGCCGTAGAGCTTCACTGCAGCGCCGTTCAACGAGAACCCCGTACCCGTGCTGAAGGCGAACGTGCGGATGCCGAAGCGAGTCGTGTACCTGTCGACCACGGCGCCGCCGACGGACACGGTGGTGACGGCGGAGTACAAGGTCGGCGACGCGAGTGACCAGAGCTTCGGATTGGTGACGGTTACGGTCTGCATCACGGTGGCGGTCTTCCCCGCCGCGACCGACGTCGCCGGCGAGGAAGCCGCGTCCACCTCTGTTCCCGTGGCGTCGCCGACCGAGCTCGCCACGGTGACCGACTGGGCGCTGGTGGCGTCGTTCTGGATGGTCACGGCGATGTTCACGGTGGCGCTCATCGTCGAGACCTGCGGCGTCGTGACCGCCGCTCCCATGTACGCGACACGCACCGGGTTCACCGTCTTTAACCAGGTGTGTCGGTAGATCCCGCTGCCCGAGTACCAGCGGCTGCTCGGCTGCTGGTTGTTGACGCGGACGGCGAGCACGTTCGAGGCGCCAAAGTTGGCGTTCGCCGTCAGGTCGCACTCGAAGGACGAGAACCCATACGGGCGTGCACCGACCTGCGTGCCATTGAGATACACGGTGCTGTCCATGTACACGCCGTCGAACTGGACAAAGACTTTTTGCCCCGCGCTCGAAGCCGGGAGCGTGAATGTCTTTCGATACCAACCCACGCCCCCATTGAGATATCCACCGCCCGCGCCCGCCGGCGAGCTCTGAGTGAACGGCAGGGCGATGCTCCAGTCGTGTGGCACATCCAGCGCGACCCAGGAAGAATCGTCGAACGTCGCGGCTTGCGCGCCCGTCACGTCGCCCATGTGGAACTTCCATGCGGCGTCGAAGCTGACCGCGGTCGATCGCGCGCCGTCGTAGGTGTTCACGAGACCGCCGGTCGTGGAGCTACCTCCCGCGCCTCCGCTACCGGCGCCTCCGGAGCCACCCATTCCGTTGCCGGGTTGACCGCCAGCGCCCGCGTCACCAGTTCCCATGGCGCCGCCGGATCCAGTCGTGCCGGCGGATCCAGAGCCGCCGCCGCCGTTGGAGCCGCCCGATCCGGACGCGCCGCCCGAGGCTCGGCTTCCACCTGCTCCCGTCCGGGCGCTGTCGCTGCCTCCCGAACAGGCGGCAGAGATCATCCCGAGCAGCGTGAGTTTCGCCGTGCGTCGAATGAAGCTGCTGGTCACCCCATGAACTGCTTCGGGACCGGGCTTGTGTTGACAAGAAATATCGCGGTCCTCAAATCCCAACGCGACGAGCGCCGGGCGAGCCGATCGTTCGCGAGTTTCAGGGCGCTCCGGCGAAGGTCGTCACACTCTGAGAAGTGAGCGTCACCGTCACCCGCGACTGCGAGACGCTCACAGCAGAGCCTTGGGCGAGGCTATTGCTCGCGGACGTCTCGTAAGGGGTGAGCGAGCACGATCCAGGCGATCGCCACAGCCGCAAAGACCGGCAAGATCGGCAAGATCGGCAAGATCGGCGACGGTAAGATCTTCGTGACGCCGATCGACGAGGCGATCCGCATCCGCACCGGCCGTGTGACGTTCGCTGCGCGTGCTTCACGGAAGCCGTAATCGCGAACAACATCACTGATGTTGTTTACTGAACCGTTGCCAACGCAGCGGTTGCGGTTGCTTGTCCGCATGCTTACTAGCACTGGCTTTTGGTGTGTTCTGCACAGTGGGAGGTCATTGCCATGATTCGCACTTCTAGGTACCGCGTTCCGTTTGTGCTCGCGTTGGTCGGTATGCTCGGCGTTGGTTGCGGTGCTCCGCCCGACGCGCTCAATGCAACCAGTTCATCCGCTCCACCCAATTCAGGAACTCCGTCGGGTTCCGGGACGGTCGCATCTGGCGGTGCGGGCACGGAGCCCCTGGTGCGCACGACGAAGGCCCTAGACGCATCGAGCAAATATGCGTTCGTCAACACCCTCAAGGAAGTCGGCAGCTGGGCCAGCGACCTTGCCGGCTTCTTCAGCGCGGTTACAACCGCCATCGGGTTAGCGCAGGCACTGGGGATTCTGCACGATCCTGCGCAGGATATCGTGGTGGCCCTGCAAGCGCTTCATCAGGAGATCGACCACACCGCCGGAGAGATCACCTGGTACATGGAGGAAATCGATCGAGAGAACCGACTGGCCGACCTGAAGGCGCAGGTGCTCACCAACAGCGACCGGATGAACAACAACGAATACATCGATTGGTCCTTCGTCGATACAGATTCGGCGGAGAAAGTGGGTGAGGGGGCCGTCCCCGCGGCATTCCAACGAAAGTTCGATGAGGCTCTGACCGACGGGACGTTCGTGACCAGCCCCCAGGCGGCCTACAACTGGAAATCGCTCATCGCCTACTCCCAGCAGGATCTTCAGTACGATAATGGCTTCGTCTACGACTGGCGGCTCGGCCTGCCTGCCCTGATGCAGCTCATCACGCTCCGCATCCAGCTCATGGCGATGGAGGACCCGAACTTCACGACCGACTTCCGCTTTTACTCCGAGTTGATGTCGTATCGCGACGACCTGATGACCCACATTCTGAACTTGAACGCGGGGCTTCGATGCGGCGCCTCGAGCTCTCCGCCAGTGGTGAATCCCGACGGCACCTCTCCGTATCCCAACTGGGAATTCTGGATTTCTTGCGCCGATATCTATAGCGGTTTCGATGATACGCAGGTGTTCGTGGTCGGCGACGGCTATCCCCTCAGCATCTCGAGCTGCATCGTCCCCGGATCGGATCCGCAAGTATATGACCAGGATTGCCTGAACCAGGAGGCCGTCGACTACGCCAGCTGGTATCAGACCAATATTCAGCCGGCTGTAACCCAGGCTTACTTCAACGTGCGCAATCAGACGCCCTGGTTCTATGCACAGGCCCTGATGGACACACTCTATGTCTACGCCAACGGGTTGACCGACCCGACGCGGTCGGATCCGGCGATTCGCCTCAGCGCAAACACCGGCCTCTGCCTCGATGTCTTCGGTGCCAGCACCGACGCCGAAACCCCGGTGGAGATCTACACGTGCAACGGGAATGCTGGGTCCCAAAGTTGGGCCTACGATCGCGGGAATCAGAGCATCGTCGAGACCTATTCGGGGCTGTGCCTCGACGTGATCAATGGCAACTGGACTCCTGGAACCCTGCTGTGGACGTACTGGTGCAATGGCACGGAAGCGCAGAAGTGGAGTTACGATGCCGTCAATCACATTTTCAACAACGCGCTAGGAAACGTCCTCGACGTGCCCAACGACAATCTTCAGTCACTTCAGCGAGTCCAGACCGGGCCCTGGACCGGCGGCGAGTCCCAGCGCTGGCAGTGATTTTGCGGGCCTCCAGCGCTGGCACCCCTAACGCGGTGCCGGCGCAGGCCCGGCCCCATCGCTGCGCCGATCCTACTCGTTGTAAGAGGTTCTCTGTCAACTCCCGGACTCGCTTCCTTGCCCCTCGATGCTCCCCTTCCGGCGGCAGCCACGCGCGTTCGGGCGAACGATAGCGAGGGGCTCGAGCGAATCGCGCGGCACCTCGCAAGGCCCCCGATCGCCACGGACAGGCTGTCCCAACTCGACGACGGAGCCTGGAACTACGACTGAAGCGGGCTTGCCAGGTACGACCGATCCCGTTCCATCACCTGCGCCATACGACTGCGTCGCTCTCCTCATGCGCGGTGCCGACGTGGCTCGGCTCGGGTTCCGCTTTTCCAATCTGTACGTCCCTTGGGTAGGCGCGCGCCGACGCGCACGGCGCTGAACAACAGACCCCCTGGATACTTCATCAGGGCGACTGCTTGATCGGGATGTCCCTTCTCCCGGATGCGACCGCGGACGTCGTGATTCCGATCCGCCCTAGGAAGCCGAAGCACACACTAGCCAGCGGCTGGTCGCCCGTGCTGGCGGCAAACTCGAGGTCGAGCCGCTGACGTTCCCGCCAATCACCGAAGAGCAGCGGGCCGAGTCCGCGCGACACATGGCGCGTCTCGCACGCAGATGGATCCTGGTGTTCTGCCAGACTCGGCCGTCGGTTTGTCGGATGGGAGATGAATTCGGGATACGTCGCGACCGCCGGGAAGCGATTGGCCGCAGCGCGGGAGCAGCTCGAGCTCGATGGGTTTTAGGAGAACGCACGCATTCGCTCAGGTCGGTGCCGTCGGTGTAACATCTGGTGCCCTGTGTGTGCTCCTATGACGCGAAGGGTTCTCGGGCTTCTCAGTCTCCATCGTCGCAGGAATGTCCCAATTGGAAGACTCCAAGACTTTCGGGTTCATCGCTCAGCTTCTCCTTCTCGCGCTCGGATTCGCTCTCCCGTTCGAGGTGCCGCTGTTCTCGCTCGGTCCGTTGGTCATCACTCTTCCCGAGCTCTTCCTCTATCTGCTTTGCGCCATCTGGGTCGCCGCCCTCTGGTATCAGGCCCTCTTCCTCCCTGGCACGCTCGCGCGTGCTCGAACAACCCTCGGTGAGATTGCGGGGACTCCCCTTCCTCGAGCCGTCGTTCTGTGGATGGCCGTCACGATTCTGTCGGCCGTCGTGGCGTCGAGCCACCGTTTGCCCGCGCTGAAGTTCGCGTTCAGGACCTTAAGCGGCGTACTTCTCTACTTTGCCGCACGCGACCTGACCCGGTCATCGTCGATGGCCCGAAGACTGGTGATGGCAATAGTCGCCGGCGCAGTGCTCTCGGCGTTATCGACGTTCCTCGAGGCGCTGAGGCCGGAATGGTCCTCTTGGTGGCAGCCATTCCGAGGTCAGCAGTTCTCGGTTTCGGGGGTGCTTCGCGCCAGCGGCACGTTCGCCTTCCCGAATATCGCGGCGATGTACTGGGAGGCCACCCTTCCGCTATTGCTTCTCGTTCCATCCTGGGAAAACCCAGAGATGGGCCGGCCAGAGCGCCTTCGGTTCGCGTTCAGGTGCCTTCTGGCTGCGGTCCTCATTCACGCCATCTTGGCCAGCGCGACCCGCGCCTCGATTTACGGGGCAGCATTCGTCGCCATCCTTCTGCTCGGTCTCGCGCGAGTAGTTCGAAGCTCTCGGAGACGAACATCGAACGCCGCAGTATCTCGCTTCGCATTCGCGATACTGCTGACCGAGGTGCTGCTGGCCGCAACGGTACTTTGGCAGGGTGGCGCGACGTCGATTATGGCTCAGCGCCTCCTTTGGTGGAGGGAGAGCGACTGGTACCGAGCACGCTACATCACCGAAGCTACGGAGCCTTCGAGAATGAGCGCGGGCAGCACCGATGATTTTCGCATCCAGGTACAGAACGTAGGCCGAGCCACTTGGCACAGCGACCAAGCACCGCGCGTCGAGCTCGGTTACCGATGGGAGAGAGAGGGTTCCACGACATCACGTGACGACACCCTCGAAGGACGCCGAACCCCGCTGAGCCAAGACGTCGCGCCGCAAGGGGTGACCACGATCTCTGTCCGACTCGCGGTGCCAGCGCGCCCTGGAACCTACGTCCTTCGCTGGGACTTGGTTGTCGATGACGGCGATCGGTTTAGTAATCTTGGAACGCCCTCCGCTGTCCAGCGGGTTGTGGTCGAGCCCTCGATCGAAACGATCGCTGGATCGCATCTAGAACTGATGGAGGGCGCCAGTCACGTTTCTTTGCCGTCGAGGTCTCAGCTCTGGGTCGCGGCCTTGCGTCTCTGGCGCAAGCACCCGCTCCTCGGAGTTGGCCCGGACAATTTCCGGCATCGATACGGTGAAGCCATCAGCCCCGGCGGCGGAAGCCGTTACACCGACGAGCGGCTGCACGCGAACAATCTTTATCTGGAGGTGCTGGCCGACCTAGGACTGACGGGTGCCGCCGCGCTCCTCATTCTGATCTATGCGCTCGTCGTCCAGGGACGACGAGCGATCACTACTGCCGCCCTGTTGGATCCACTTGTCGTGTTCGCGCTGCTCGCGACCATCACCTTCTTCGTTCACGGGCTCGTCGACTACTTCCTCGAATTCACGCCGACGCTGGATCTATGGTGGCTGTTGCTCGCTCTCGCGGGTCGAGATCCCCAGCGACCTTCGCCATCACAATGACGCCGGGATATCTCTGCTGGTCGATGAACCGGCAATGCGCCTGCTCGCATCCCCGCTGGCGCAAGAGAGAGAGGATCGTGCCGATGTCATACGGGTTCATGAGCATCAGCGGATAGTCGAATGGGCGGCGCCGGGCCAGGTTGGCGAGCTGCCCCACTCCTGGAACGTGAGCTTGTGCCCAGTTGATCGCGCGTCGTGTCCCTGAAGCGAGATCGGCGTAGGGGACATGCACCGCGATGACGCCTCCAGGTCTCAGGAGCTCGAGCGCACGATAGACAATCGTGAGCCCTCTGGCGACTGGCAGATGCTGCAAGACGTTGTAGCTGTGAAACAGATCGATTGGTTCGCTGAGCCGCGACAATTGGTCATCGCTGAGCAACCATTGCGCATTGGATACCCGAAAGTGCGCGGCGTTCTTTTCTGCCTCCGCAAGAGCGTCGGGGGAGATGTCGATCCCAATCATCGATTCGCAGCGAGCTGCCAACGGCACCGCAATTCGTCCGACCGAGCATCCGAAATCGACGGCTCGTTTGGGCCGGAAGCCTGGGCACACGTAACGATCAATCTCTCGAAAAAGATCGGCTATGTACCGCTCCCCCGACTCGAAGTAAAACGCACTCCCACCAGGCAAAGCAGGATCGAGTTTGTACGGGTCTAGGGTCTTGACCGTCCTCAAGTACGGATCGAACTGTCCGAACCGGATCCAGTGCTTATCGCTGTCGTCCATCAATCATTTCCTCTTGCACGGCGCGCAGCCACTGAAAAAAGCGCGCTCTCATTGCAGGATCTTCAGGAGCACGCCCTGAGGAGCCGCGGGGCCAGTGATCGAGACACCATCGATGCTGGGCCCGATGTCCGCTCCCGGATTGACGACCGCGTAGAAGGAGTTGTTTCCACTCGCGACACCAAACGCATAGTCCGTTCCCGAGGTGCCAATCACCTTCGTCCACAGGGGAGTACCGTCGGCTGCGAACGATGCGATGACAGCATCCTGGCCACCAAATGCGGTCCCCCCTGCCTGAAGAGGTCCCGCGATATCTCCAACAACGACGATATGACCAGACGCGTTCATCGCGATTCCTGACGGGCTATCGTCTCCAGGCGATCCGAAAGACTTCGCCCACACCACACTTCCGTCCGAGTTGCGCAACTTAGCGACGAAGATGTCTTGACCCCCTGCCCCGCCGACGGTCCAAGAGCCAAGGGTCGTCTGCGCTCCAACGAAGCCGGTGACGTAGATGTCGCCGGCGGCGTCTAGGACCAGCGACGGATATTTGTCATCACCGGTACTTCCAAGTGGAACGGCCCACACGGCAGCGCCGGTCGTGGCGTTGAGCTTCGCGACCCAAATATCGAAAGCTCCCGTTCCGCCTGTCGTAGGATGCAGTGTGGTCACACCGAAGTCGGTCCCTGGTCCTGCAAAGAACCCCGCGACCACTATCTCGCTCCCCGTCCAGGCGATTGTATCCGCCTCCTCAAAGCCCGAGCCGGCGAAGGTCTTGGTCATTCCAATGGCGCCCGTGGTTGGGTTCAGCTGAGCGATCAAGATATCGCGGTTGCCCTGTCCGCCAAAGGTCATGCTCGCCAGACCTGACGTCGACGTTCGGGAGTTGAGGGTCGCGTTCTGAGGCGTCACGTCGCCGCTGTACCAGCTGGAAATAAAGATGGTCCCATTGGGCCCATTCGCTGCAGAGGTGATCTTCTCGTCGGACGCGCCTTGCAAGGTGGCAACCCATGTCGGAACGCCGGTGGCGATGGCGTATCGCCCAACGAACCCGTCCGCTCCAGGCCCACCCCCTGGGCTAATCAGGCCCTGTCCGAAGTTGATCTGCGTGCACGGAGTTGTGGCGGTCGTGTCGCAGCCCGAAACCCCCGTGATGATCGCATTCGAGCCCGACGCATCTAGGATCCGAGCCCACCCGAAAATAGTGCCGGTTCCAGTGGGCGTGCTCCCGCCGAAACGACTCGACGCCAGGTGAGTGGGAACGTCGATCCCGAACTGGGCCAAAACCGTGTCCGTCGCGCCGACGGGCATCAGAGTGGCTCCGCCCAGATTCGCTACAGCGGGCTGAGACAAAGATCCGGTTGCCACGACGCCATTGAGGCCCTCGATCGCCGACAGCAGAAAGGCGTTCGACGTGGAACGAGCCCACAAGATTGATCCTGGCGGCTTGCATCCTCCGTTCCCGTCGCAGACTCCGCTGCAGGTATCGACGTCTGGCGAGTTGAGGCCGACGTTGGCGCACGTTCCGGCGGCTCCCGTGCAAGCCGAACAGGTGCCGCACGACGACGAGGCGCAGCAGTGGCTGTCCACGCACGTACCCGTCGAACAATCTCCAGTTACGCCGCAGCTGTCGCCCAGGTGCTTCTGCCCGGAGCCCGAACCGGAATCGGCGACGACGTCAGGTCCCGCGTCGGGAGGAGCAGAAACATCCATCGGCGCATCGACATGATCTCCCTCGCTGGCCAAGTCTGTGGGACCGGCGTCGGTTTTCCCGCTCGCGCCAGCCATGCTCGCGCCACCGGAGCCAGTGGTACCGCCGCTCGCGGTGGCTCCGGCGCTCCCTGCGCTGCCTCCACCGCTCCCTAGACCCGTTCCACCGACACCTCCGTCATTGGGAGCAACGTGGTACTGAGTGCACGCGCAGATAGTCGCGGACACGATTGCGGGAATGCAAAGCCTCGCGATGAGGCCCCGCCTCGTTGAACTTGGCGGGGAAACGGTGGTCGATGAAGTCACGGATCTATGCTCGGCCGAAGTCAGAACTAGTTGCCGGTCGGAGCCCAGCCGAGCGGCCTCAATCAGCTTACGCTTCGGTTCTCCTTCAACCCTCTTCAGCATCGTCTCACGCCCCTGCCGAACTTCGCGCCCAGCCAATTGTCGTGTGTTGGCGCGACGTTATCGACGGGCTCAAGGGTTGTCAACCGCCTAGGGTCGACGACGGGGGTTCAGCTGGCGACTCAGGTCCGTACGCCTGAGCTGCGACACGGCTGCACGCGAGGGGACATCCCCTCGCTGGCGCGTCCGTGAGCGAGGTAGATGGTGCGGGAGCTGGATCCGTTCCGATCGGGGTCGCGGTTGATCGCGAATCCGGCCGCCGCATCGGCCAGCGTCGATGCGATGACGTCTTTGTGGAAGGCGGCAGCCGCGATCGCTCCTAATCGATACTTCGAACGGCAACCCCATGAGAGGTTGCGGAGCGCTGTAGCGCCCCGCGTAGCTCTTGCTCGATCTGCGGCGACCGACAATGACAGCCAGCGGCGTCGCCATCGACCCCCGCCTGAACGATCAAGGGGACCTCCTCGGGCCAATCCGCAGGCAGCTCCCGGTCCTCTAGCAAGGTCTCGATCAGGCCCAGGACGTCCTTGACCGTGAAGGGCCCAGAGGCCACGACGATCCATTGCGCAGCCATCGACCAGTCGTGAGCACCCGCCTCGAAGGCCGGCAAGAGCTCGGCGGCCCTTTCGGCGCGAAAGATCATTGCCTGACGCCGCGACAACCCCCGGCGCAGCGACAGGGTCGCCACTGGCGTAGCGTTACCAAGGTCGCCCGCGAACCAGCAAGGACCGAGGCCGCACAAGGCTTCGGACAGCACCGTCTGGATCAGAGGCGGCACCCCCGCATCCACCGGCTCGGGCTCCATCTGCCAGGTGACAAGCAAAGTGGGCGCCGCGTCGGGTCCCCTCGCAGCGATCTGCCAGTTGCGCGGGTCGAAGCGCCTTCTCAGCTCGATGGTCTTGGAGCTCATCGCCGGACGAGAACGCTACCAGGTTCCGGAGGCGCCGCCGCCTCCCGAGCGACCTCCCCCGCCCCGAAACGGCTGAGGGGGTGGCGGCGCTTCAGAGGCGACCTTGCTGAAGAGGGTACCCTGGCTCCAGTCATACAAGTGGCCCATCGTGCGCTCGGCGAAGAGATAGCCGATGAATCCACCCGCAGCGCAGCCAAGGAAGCCCCCGACGACAGTTCCTACGCCGGGAGCAATTGCGGTCCCTGCAGCCGCTCCCCCAGCACCAATAACCTTGCACCCGCCGGCAGCGCCGGCCCAGCCTGAAACCACCTGTGCGCTGCGCCGGAGCGGCTGTGAGGAAGTCACGATCGAGTACAGATCGGCCGCCGCGCCAACGACTAGCAGAGCTCGTCCCGCGAACTTGTATATTCTCGCGCCCTGCCCGAGGAACTGTTCGGCGGCGCCCACGGAAGTGTGGTTGGTGATACCGAAGTCGGCTGCGGTGCCCTTCTGGTTCCAGTGCCACTCATGAATCTGGGAGATCTTGTTGAAGCCAAAATCGAGGCGCAGGTGGCGCTTTCCGGTCAGATCCTGGATGAAGAGAGAGCTCGTGGAGCCGTCTTCGGTACCCAGCCCCGCGGGCTGAGCTCGATGGCCAACCCGCGCGTCCCCGGTACGGGGATGCGAAGGACCGAGCCGAGGCCAGTCGAGATCGGCGCCGCGCCGATGATCGGATCCTGATTCGCTATGACGTAATCCACGCGATCATCTCCGAGTCTTCAACGCCCGCCCGAGCGAATATTCCTGGCCGCCCGAGGTTCATAAGGATTCGAATTTCTCGCGCGAAAAGCGGCTCCATTTACGACCCGGTTACTACCGGGCAGCGGAAGAACCGTCATGCAGCCCCTACTCGCCGTGTAGCCGTTGGAAAGGATCCGCGCGCACTTAGGAACGGTCCGTTGGTCGGGGCGAGAGGATTTGAACCTCCGACATCCTGCTCCCAAAGCAGGCGCGCTACCAGGCTGCGCCACGCCCCGTAAAGGAGCGCACATCTTACACGGTCCGGTGCGGCGCGCCGCCCGAAACGGCCGGCGTCAGGCTTCGTGCGTCTCGACGGGGAGGTCGACGCGCTCGATCGCGGCGAGCAGGTCGAGCTGCTCGGCGGTGCGGGCGCGGCTGCGCGGGGCGGTCGGGTCGAGGGAGACGATGCGGTAGTTGCCGACGAGGCCGGCGACGATGTTGCGCGCGCGCTCGAGGATCTGCTCGTCCGAGAGGGCGACGCCGTCGCGCGACTGCAGCACGCGGATGCCCGAGGCGACGTCTTGCAGCAGCAGCCTCACGGTCGGCAAATTCGCGTTCGGGCCGGCGCGTCGCAAGATGAACCCATCATAGATGAAAACGAGATCCGCTGTGAAGGAAGATAAGCGACATCGCGATGCAGCGATTCGATTGCTGACGGCTGCGCAGCGCGCGACACGCTGCGACTGCTTCTGTCCACAGGCTGGCCACAGGCTGTGGACAACGCGCGTTCGCGCAGCGTCGTCATGCGCTCCAGCGCGCGTCGCTAGCGCAAGGATCGGGCAGCACGAGCGCGAGCGCGCGGAAGGCGGCGGCGCGGTGAGACAGCTGATTCTTCTCGTCAATCGGCAGCTCGGCCATCGTCTTGCCGAGGCGCGGCACGAGAAACAGCGGGTCGTATCCGAAACCGAGCGTACCGCGCGGAGCCGTCGAGAATTTCTCCGTCGCACGCGCCGCTGCGCACGAGCTCGATCTCGCGCGCGGGATCGACGTAAGCGGCGACACAGCGAAAGCGCGCGCGTTCGCTTCGCGGCCGGAACGCCGCGCAGAGCATCCAGCAACTTCTGATTGTTGCGCGCGTCGTCGCTCGGCTCGCCGGCGTAGCGCGCGGAGTAGACGCCGGGCGCGCCGTCGAGCGCGTCGACCTCGAGACCCGAATCGTCGGCGATCGCGGGCAGGCCGGTGGCGGCGGCCGCCTGGCGCGCCTTCGCGAGCGCGTTCGCCTCGAAGGTGTCGCCGTCCTCGTCGAGCCGCGCGGCCGGCGCGAGCTCGTCGATGGTCACGAGCCGCGCGCGCGCGATGCTCTCGCCGAGCAAGCGCACGATCTCGACGAGCTTGCCGCGGTTGCGCGTGGCGAGCACGACGACGGGCGCGTCGCTCTCACCGCCGGCGCTCATGGCCGCGCGCGCGACAGCGCCTCCTCTGCATCGCGAACAGCGTCTTCGTGCCGACGATCGCGAGCGCGACCAGGTTCGCGTAGTCCTCGGCGCTGAACGAGTCACGCTCGGCCGTGCCCTGGATCTCGACGAAGCGGCCGGTGTCGGTCATGACGAAGTTGCAGTCGACCTCGGCGGCCGAGTCCTCGACGTACGGCAGATCCAGGCGCGCCTCGCCCTCGACGATGCCGGCCGAGATCGCAGCGACGCCGAGCCGGATCGGATCCTTGGTCGCCTTGTTGGGCAGCTTGCCGGCGGCGTGCAGGCGGCGCACGGCCAGCGCCAGCGCGACCCAGCCGCCGGTGATCGCGGCGGTGCGCGTGCCACCGTCGGCCTGGATCACGTCGCAATCGACGGTGATCTGCCGCGGCCCGAGCCCGCGCAGATCGACGGCGGCGCGCAACGCGCGTCCGATCAAGCGCTGGATCTCCTGGCCGCGCCCGCCGGTGTTGCGCCCCGATCGCGTGTGCGTCGAGCGTGGCAGCATGCCGTACTCGGCGGTGACCCAACCTTTGCCTTGCCCCTCGAGAAAGCCAGGCACTTTCTCCTCCACCGACGCGGTGCAGATGAGCCGCGTCTCGCCGAACGCGATCAGCACCGATCCTTCCGCGTAGCGATTGAAATCGGGCTCGATGGTGATGGGCCTCAGCTCGTCCGCACGTCTTCCGTCGATTCTCATGGCGGGGCGAATCTACAACATTGTGCGACCGCGCCTACGGAAGCCCACATGCACGGGCGCAAATTTTCGATTCACGTGGGCTGGGATCTCGACGGACTCCAGGAATATGAGTTACTCTGGATCTGTCTCCTCCGAGCGATTGTGTTTCCCCCGTCACCACTCGGATTCATGAAGTGAATCGCCTTCAGGCAGCGGACTCTCGAAGCGGCACGACCGTCGGCAAGTACAAGCTCCACGAGATCGTCGGCCGCGGTGGAATGGGCGTGGTTTACCGCGCGGAACACGTCTATATCGGCAAGGAGGTGGCGGTCAAAATCCTCCATGAAGGCTTCGGTGGACGGGAGGAGTCGATCAAGCGGTTCCTGCGCGAGGCGCGCGCGGCGAGCCTGATCAACCACCCCAACATCGTCGACGTGACCGACTTCGGAAAGTCGAGCGACGGCACGGTCTTTTTCGTGATGGAGCTGCTGCACGGCGAGCCCCTCGATGAGCTGCTGCGCCGCGAGCGCCGGGTCGAGCTGCTACGCGCGATCACGATCGTCAATCAGATGGCGGGCGCGCTGGGCGCCGCGCACGCCAAGGGCATCGTGCACCGCGATCTCAAACCCGAGAACGTGATGCTGATCCGCCGCGAGGGACGGCGCGAGCTGGTGCGCAAGTTCAGCGACGAGGCGGGGCTGCACGAGATCAGCGAGCGCGAGGCGCAGTTCGACTTCGTGAAGATCCTCGACTTCGGCGTCGCCAAGGTGCACGACCCCGAGGTCGCCGAGGGGCGCGTGACCCAGCAGGGCGTGGTGTTTGGAACGCCGGAGTACATGGCGCCGGAGACGGCGCGCGTGGGCACGGCCGATCCGCGCACCGACGTCTACGCGCTGGGCATCATGTTCTACGAGATGCTGACCGGCGTGGTTCCGTTCACCGGCGCGACGCCGGTCGACGTGATGCTGAAGCTGGTCTCGGAGAGCGTGGTGCCGCCGCGCAAGCGCGCGCCCGGGATCGAGATCACCGACGAGGCGGAAGCGCTGATCATGAAGGCGCTGTCGAAGGATCCGCGCCGCCGCCATCAATCGATGGAGGAGCTGATCCGCGAGCTGCAGCGATCGTATGGCTCGGTCCGCTACCGCCGCTCGCTGCAGACGCCGCGCGAGGACAAGGAGATCACGCGGCCCGGGCCGATTCCGCTGCAGCAAAAGGCGAAGCGCGGGGTGAACCCGATCGCGACTGGCAGCACGCCACCGGGGACGATCGCGTTGCGCCCGCCGGGTGCATCGCCGTGGGCCAAGCCGACGCCGGTTCCGATGGGCGGCCAGCCGGGCGCGCAGCCCATCCTGCTCACCAAGCGCAAGGAACGGCGCAAGACGCTGCCGCTGGCGCTCGGCCAGACGCCGAACCCGGACAGCGCGCCAATCGGGACAAACGGGACAAAAATCGGGCCGATTCCGCCTCAGATCACGACCGAGATCGACGCCGGCTCACCGGACGACGCGATCGTGCACGACGAGCACGACGAAGAGATCGAGCTCGACAGTCGTTCGTGGATCGCGGTCGAGAACGTCGACGACGACAGCGCGCTCACCAATCGCATCAAGCGCCGCTAGACATTCCTCTCCTCGAGCGGTCAGCGCGGGACGCACTGCTTGTAGGGGATTCCCCCGGGCGGCGCTGGCACCTCTCGGCACTGTTCGGCATCGTCGCAGTCGGGATCAGCGTCGCACCCGACGGCGGCCGCCATCCAGCCGCCGGCGGCGATCACCAGGCTGATGCCGGTCGCCACCAGCGCGAACCCGACGCTGGTGGCCGGCGGTTGGTTCGAACGCTCGCCCGCGATCCACGTCGCGCCGCCGCCGATCACCAGAGCGCTCCCGATGCCGGCGAACGTGCGCGGGCCTCGAAAACGTCCCGCGCACCCGGCACAGAGCAGGCAGCAAACGGTGATGGTTATAACTGTACGGCGAATCGGTTCGGCCATACTCTTCCCGGCTCCGCGAGGCTATGTTGAGTCGTCTCCAATTTCCACCGCTGTTCGCGTTTCCTCTGCTCGCCGCCGCCCTTCTGGCCAGCACGCCGGCGCGCGCCGACGAGAATTTGCTCCGGGGACCACATCCGTTTCTCAAGGACAACGAGCTGTCGGCGCACCTGCTGCTGGCCGAGGGCCTCGGTGATTCCTGGAGCGGCACCAAGCTCGGCCTCGACTATGGCTATCGTCTGTCGGGACCGACCTGGCTGAACCTGGAGATCAACATCCAGAAGGGGAGCTGCACGCTGACCCCGGGCCAGTGCATCCGCAGCGGCAGCGTGTGGGAGACGCTGGCGGGCGGCAAATGGAAGTTCGCCACGCAATCGCCCCTGGTGCCGTACGTGAAGGCGGCGACCGGTCTCATCTACCTGTTCCCGCAAGAGGCGCGCAGCGCCGTGGGCATCACGGTGCGCGGAGGCGGCGGCGTGAACTACTTCTTCTTCGACTGGCTGGGCTTCGGCGTCGAGGCCAACCTGTCGCTCGGCCACGGCTTCTTCGACTCCAGCTACACCGCCGGGCACGGCTACGCGATCTTCGACATCGGCGGCGGCGTCGAGTTTCAGTTTCGTTGACCGAACGCGATCACGCGGTCAGCCGCTCGATGTCGGCGACGGACTTCGGCGTCTTCGCGGTCAGGTTGTCGTAGCCCGTCGCCGTGACCACGATGTCGTCCTCGATGCGCACGCCGATGCCGCGAAACTCTTCCGGCGCGGCGGCGTCCTCGGCGACGTAGAGGCCGGGCTCGATCGTCAGCACCATGCCGGGCTCGAGCGGGCGCGCCGCGCCCTCGATCGAGTAGAAGCCGACGTCGTGCACGTCCATGCCCAGCCAGTGACTGGTCCGGTGCATGTAGTACGGCTTGAACGCGCCGGCTTCGACCAGCGCCGCCGGGTCGCCGTCCAGGATCCCGAGCTCGACCAGACGGCGCGTCAGCGACGCGACGACCTGCTCGTGGATCGCCTCCAGCGTCGCGCCGGGTTTCACCGCCTCGATGGCCGCGATCTGCGTGTCGAGCACCGCCTCGTAGAGGCGCCGCTGCGCCGGCGAGAAGCGCCCGCCGACCGGGAACGTGCGCGTCACGTCGGCGGTGAAGCCGTCGACCTCGCCGCCCGCGTCGACCAGCAGCAGCTGGCCGCCCTGCAGCGTCGCGCTGTTCTCGACGTAGTGAAGGATGGTCGCGTTGGCGCCGCCGCCGACGATGCTGGGGTAGCCGGGCCCGGTCGCGCCGTGCTTGCGAAAGGTGTAGTCGATGAGCCCTTCGATCTCGTACTCGTGCACGCCGGGGCGCGCGGCTTCCATGGCGGCGATGTGCGCCAGCGCGGTGATGTCGGCCGCGCGGCGCTGCACGTCCAGCTCGTCGGGCGACTTGTAGAGACGCATCTCGTGCACCGACAGGCGCGCGTCGACAGAGCCGCACGGGCGCACGGCGGCCGCGCCGCTCGGCCGACGCGCAGCCGCGACATCAGGCGCAGCACGCGCTCGTCGAGCTCGGGCTCGCGGCCGAAGTGGTAGTGCACCTCGGTGACGCCGGAGATGAGCTCGGGCAGGCGCGCGTCGGCCTCGCTCGATCGGATAGGCGATGTCGGCGCCGAAGGCCGTGACCGCGCCTTCGACTCCCGCACGCCGGCCGGTCCAGATCTCGTCGGCCGGGTTGCGCGGCCGCACGAACATCACGAACGGCGTCTGCGGATGGTCCGGGCGCAGCACCACCATCGTGCCCGGCTCTTCGAAGCCGGTCAGATACAGGATGTCGCTGTCCTGGCGGAACTTGAAGGTGACGTCGCCGTTGCGCGTGCGCTCCGGCGGCGACGACAGGATCAGCGCCGCTGCCCGGGCCCAGCAGCTTCGCCAGACGCGCGCGTCGTTCTCGATGAAGCTCCGAGCCCATTGGTGACTTCTATCTTATCATTCCGCTCGCCGCCCGCGCTGCGCATGAGGACCGCCCGACCAAGATGATGGCGACGACCGCGACGACGACAACGACGACGAGACCGGTCGCCGTGGTGAACGCCCACGGAGTGAGCCGCATCCGCGCGGGCCACCCCTGGATCTTCCGGCAGGACGTGGTGCGTGGACCCGACGGTGACGCAGCCAGCGGTGGGCCGCTGGTGGTCGAGGTGCGCGACGGGCGCGGCAAGCGCGCTCGGCGACGCGACCTGGGCGGCGCAGGCCAAGCTGGCGCTGCGCATGCTCGCGCGCGCCGACGACGCGCCGCGCGCCCGGCGACCTGCTCGAGCTCGTCGCCGCGCGCTTCGACGCCGCGGTCGCGCGGCGCGGCGATCTCGCGCGCGACCGCGACGCCTATCGCGTCGTGCACGGCGAGAGCGACGGGCTGCCCGGGCTGTTCGTCGATCGTTACGCCGACGCGGCGGTGATGCAGACCACGTCGGTGGCGATGGACGCTGCGCGCGACCGCATCACGGCGCTGGTGCGCGAACGCCTGCGCGCGCGCGTGGTCGTGGCGCGTGACGACGGATCGATGCGCGACTTCGAGGGGCTGCCGCGCTTCGCCGGTGTGGTCGCGGGCGGCGGCTCGACGACGGTCGTGTATCGCCTGGGGCCCAATCAGCTCGAAGCCGATTTACTGAGCGACGGCAAGACCGGCGGCTTCCTCGACCAGGCCGACAACCACGCCGCGGTGGCGGCGCTGGCGCCCGAGGGGGCGCGTTGCCTCGACGCCTTCACCTATCACGGTGGCTTCGCGCTCGCGCTCGCGCGGCGCGGGGGCCCGGTGCTGGCGACCGATCAGGATGCCGACTCCGCGGCGCGCGCCGGCGCCAACGCGCGCCGCAACGACCTGCCGAACCTGGACGTGCAGACCCGCAACGCGTTCGATCTGCTGCGCGAGCTCGAATCGGATCGCACGCGCTTCGACGTCGTGGTCCTGGACCCGCCCGCGCTCGCCAAGCGTGGAGGCGGCGCGCCGGCGCTGGCCGCCGCCGAGCGCGGCTACAAGGAGCTGATCCTGCGCGGCGCGCGCCTCACCAAGCCGGGAGGCCTGCTGGTCGCGTGCTCGTGCTCGGGGCGGGTGAGCCGCGCGCACTGGGACGAGATCTGCACCGACGCGCTCGCCGATTCAGGGCGTGCGGGGCACGTGCTGGCCCGCAACGGAGCGGGGCGCGACCACCCGGAGCTGGCCGGCGTCCCCGAGACCGGTCACCTCAAGGTCTGGATCTTCCGGATGTTGTAGAGGCCGGCCGCGATGCCGACCCAGGCCGGCACCAGAAACGCGATCAGCGGGCCGTTGTCCTGGTGCCAGATCATCGTGACGCGCAAGAGCGCGCCGACGAGAGACAGTCCGGCGGCCGCGACGGCGATCGACAGCGCCTTGCGGCTCGCACCGTACATACCGAACGCCACGCCCCAGCCGAGCACGAAGAGCGCGATCGCGAACGGCGCGAACTGCAGGATGTTCTGGTTCCGATACACCACCTGGTGATCGGTGCCGGCCCACGCCAGCAGGAGAAAGCAGCCGATGAACCCGACGACCAGCCCCCAGAGGGAGATGACGGCGCCGAACAAGAAGCGCGCGATCGGCTGTCCGGCCGCGAGGCCGCCGAACGCGAAGAAGAAGATCGCCAGCGCGATCCCGGCCAGCAGCATGGTCACGGCGCGTTCGGGTGGCTCCTCCAGCGGCGGCGGGCGCTTGGCGTGGAACATGGTCTGCTGCGCCTTCACCAGCGGGCGCGTCCCCTGCCCGTCGGGCCCGGGCAGCGAGACGGCGCGCAACCCGCGCTCGAGCTCCTGCGGGATGAACATCTCCGCCCAGCGATCGACCGCGCGGTCGGTCGACGGGCCGAGCACGATGTAAAGGCCGAGGTACTCGGGGATGAAGTCGGCGGTGAGCCGCAGCGCCTGGCCGCGCAGGGTCAGCCGCGCCGGCCCCTGCGCCGACGTGCGCAGCCGCCCGCCGGTCGCGGCGTCGATGGCGTCGCGCACGCGCGTCGAGCAGTTGTCGAGAAAGTAGTCGTACTTGTAATTGCGGTGCTCGGGCAGCGCGTTCTCGTCGAGCCGCTCGCGCAGCGCCAGCTTTGCCGCCGGATCGAGATCCAGCTCCTGGACCTCGACGGTGCGGTTCTCCGCCTCGTACCCCGCGAGCGTGCGCTGGATCGACCCGACCGACAGCCAGTACGTGAGGCGCCCGCGGATGAACTCCGGCAGCAGCTTGGCCGAATCGAAGCGGAACGTCCCGAAGTTGTAGACCTTGTCGGTGCGCGCCTTGCGGTCCTGGATCCAGATGGCGTTGTGCCCGAACTTGAAGAACGGGTGGTCGCCGGGCCCCATGGTCAGCACGTAGACCGAGAGCTCCGAGCCCGGCTCGGGCGGCGGCGGCGGCGCGGGCATACCCTCGGGCGTTGTCCCGGGCGTAACACCACCGGGCGGTGACACCGGAAGGCCCGTCGGCGTAGGCGTCGGCGCGTCGGCGCTCAGCCGCCGCCGCCGCCGCCGCTGCTGCCGCCGCCGCTGCCGCTGCTGCTTTGGCGCCCCTCGCATGCTTCGCGTGTGGCTTTCGCGCAGCGTGGACGCCGTGGTGCGACCGCTTCGCGTCGGCGCGCCCCGGCACCGAGCCGATCGTTGCCACCACGCCCGCCATCAACACGAGGCGGACGATGTGTCGAACGCTGCGAGGGCGCATCCGAGATGCAGCCTAGTCGGAATGGGGCGGTCTTCTCAAGCAGCCATTGTGATCGGCGAAACAGACACCCCCGACCGCTGGCCCCCTCAGCTCTTGCGCCGCAGAACCGCGGCGTAAAAACCGTCGGTGTCGTGCGTCTGCGGCAGCAGGCGCAGCGTCAGCCCGTCGCCGACCTTCTCGCCGAGCTCGCGCCCCCAGATCTCCTTGACCGGCACGCGCACGAAGTCGGGCCGCTCGGCGAGGAACCGCTCGACGACCTTCTCGTTCTCGTGCTCGAGGATCGTGCACGTCGCGTAGATCAGCCGACCGCCGACGGCGCACAGCGGCGCGTACGTGACCATCAACGCGAGCTGCCGCGCCGGGAACCCGGCGATCGCCTGCGGGGTGAGGCGCCAGCGCGCCTCGGGGTTGCGGCGCAGGGTCCCGATGCCCGAGCAAGGCGCGTCGACCAGCACGCGATCCCAGCCGCCGAGGCGCGCCTCGTCGGGCAGGCGGGCCTCGTCGTTGATGGCGCGCGCGGTGACGTTCGACAGACCCGCCCGCCGCGCGCGCCGGCGCAGCTCCTCGAGCTTGCGTCCGTCGACGTCGAGCGCCAGCAACCGCCCCTTGCCGCCCATCGCCGCCGCGATCGCCAGCGTCTTGCCGCCCGCGCCCGCGCAGGCGTCGACGACGCGGCCGCCGGGCGGCGGGGCCACCAGCTCGGCGACCAGCTGGCTCCCTTCGTCCATCACCTCGAACAGGCCGTCGCGGAACGCCGACAGGCCGAACGCGTTGACCCGCGTCTCGAGGATCACCCCCGCCGGAGCCAGCGCCGTCGGACGCGCGACCACGTTCTCCTCGGCCAGGCGATCGATCAGCGCCTCCCGAGAGATCTTGACGGTATTCACCCGCAGCGCCATCGGCGCGCGCTCGTTCATGGCCGCGCACGCCGCCAGTCCCGCGCTCGGCCCGAGATCGTTGACCAGCCGCTCGACCAGCCAGGTCGGGTACGACAGGCGCACCGCCTCGCGCTCGAGCCCGGCGCGCGTGCCCAGGCCGGCGTCCTCGTCGGCGACACCCTCGAGATCGATGCGCGCACCGAGGCGGCTGTCCTTGCCGAGGCCCAGGCGCGTGAGCTCGCTCTCGGCGGCGGCGACCGGCATGCCTTCGCGGAGGTCGAGCATCAAGAGCTTGAGCTCGTCGCGCAGCACCGGCGAGCAGCGGGTCGCCGATGCCCGGCAGCGAATCGACGATGGCATCCAGGCGACGGTCCATGCGGATGAGCCCGTATACCGCTTCGGCGACGCGGCGCCGGCCGCCGCTCGACAGCTCACGCCGCGCCCGGAAGGCGCGTGCGATGATGTCGGAGGCGAACCCCCACTCGGCGCGCGCCTCGGCGGCGATCTCCAGGGTCAGCGTGCGCAGCGCGGGATCTAGTTTTCTATGTTCGTAAGCCACTGCTATCCTTGAATGTGATGCTCGAACCCGCGCGTGCCGACACCCTGTCCCCCTTGCTCGTCGCTGGCAAGCCGAACCCCTATCTGGTTGCCATCGCGCAGCTCGATCGCGCGGCGAAGATCAGCGGCATCTCGCCGGTCGTGCGCGACATCCTGTCGCAGCCGAAGAACGAGCTCATCATCAACTTCCCGGTCCGCATGGACAACGGCGAGTACCGGATGTTCAAGGGCTACCGCGTCCAGCACAACAACATCCTCGGTCCGTACAAGGGCGGCATTCGCTACCACGAGCTGGTCTCGCTCGACGAGGTGAAGGCGCTGGCGTCGTGGATGACGTACAAGTGCGCGCTGCACGACATCCCGTTCGGCGGCGGCAAGGGCGGCATCAAGTTCATGCCGCGCCAGCACTCGAAGCCCGAGCTCGAGCGCATCACGCGGCGCTTCACGCACGCGCTCGGCGCGAACATCGGCCCCGAGTACGACATCCCCGCGCCCGACGTCGGCACCAACGGCCAGATCATGGTCTGGATGATGGACACGTACATGAACGTCGTCGGCTTCGACGACAAGAACGCCAAGCGCCGCGTCGTCACCGGCAAGACGCTGTCGTCGGGCGGCTCGCACGGCCGCGAGACGGCGACCGGCCAGGGCATCGTCCACTGCATCACCGAGTGGGCGCGCGATCGCCGCTTCGACCTCGAACGGCTCCAGCTACACCGTGCAGGGCTTCGGCAACGTCGGCTCGCACGCGTCGAAGATCCTGGCGCGCACCGGCGCGTCGCTGGTCGCGACCGGCGACTACAAGGGCTACATCGCCAACCCCGAAGGCATCAACCCGCACAAGCTCGCCGAGCACGTGCAGCGCACCGGCTCGGTCGCCGGCTATCCCGGCAGCCAGGCGATCACGCGCGAGGAGTTCTTCGCGACGCACGCCGACATCTTCATCCCTGCGGCGCTCGAGCTCGAGATCGGCGTCGCCGGAGGCCAGGGCGCTCAACGTCAAGCTGATCGTCGAGGGCGCGAACGGCCCGACCGAGCCCGCCGCCGAGCCGATCCTCGCTCGAGAAGGGCATCGACCTCATCCCCGACATCCTCGCCAACTCGGGCGGCGTCATCGTCAGCTACTACGAGTGGCTGCAGAACAAGCGCTCGGAGCGCTGGGACCTGGAAGAGGTCGAGGATCGCCTGGCCAAGCGCATGAAGCGCACGTACCTGGCGGTCAGCGAGTACGCGCAGCAGAAGAAGTGCGACTGGCGCATGGCCGCGATGGGCATCGCGCTGGAGCGCATCGCGAAAGCCTATTCAGAACGCGGCATTTTCCCATAGTGCTGCAGCAGCGCGCCGGAAACGGCTGAGCCGTTCGCAGGCGCTTCGACCACTTACTCAGATCCCCTGCGGAGCGGGCCGCGGCGGGCGGTTTGCGGAAATTTCGCTGCGCACGCGCAAGGGCGTTGCGCTCGGGGCCGAAATTGTCCTTTAATCGCCCGCGCATGGACGCCCACCGTTGCTTCTCCCGGTTCCGGTCCGGTTCTGCTCTGGTGTTTTTCGTCGCCTTCGCCGTCGCCGTCGCCCTTTTGGCGCAGTCGGCTCCGGCGCACGCGCAAGACGCCAACCCGGACGTCCTCAGCAAGGTCACGAAGCTCAACAAGAAGGCGCTCGAAGCCTTTCAGAAGCGCGACTACGACTCCGCGCGCGATTTCCTGAAGGAGGCGCTGGATCTCTGCACCAACTCGGGGCTCGAGCAAGCACCCGATCACGGCGCGCACGCAGATCCACATCGGCATCGTGCTGATCACGGGCTACAAGCAGCGTGACGCCGGCATCAAGCACTTCCGGAAGGCGCTGGAGATCCAGCCCGACATCCAGCTCACCAAGTCGGTGTCGACGCCGGCGCTGCAGGACGCGTTCGAGGAAGCGATGGTCGCGCAAGGCGGCAGCGGCGGCGGCGATTCGGCCGGCGGCGGTGCGCAGGCATCGACTGGCGACAGCGCCGGCGGCGGCGACAGCGCCGGCGGCGACGAGAGCGCGCCGCCACGCCGGAGGCCGCCCCCCAAGAAGAAGAAAAAGCACAGCGCCGACGACGATGACGACAGCAGCGGCGCGGTCTCGAAGCGCAAGGGCGACGACGACGACAGCGGCGATGACGACGACGTCGGCAAGACCAACAACGCGGGCAAGATCTTCGTCGCCCTCACCGCCGGCGGCGGCTTCGGCATCGCCAGCGGCACCGGCGAGATGGCGTCGATGATGAAGCACACGCTGGCCAGCGCAGGCTTCGCGCCCGCGCAGCTCATGCAGATTGCGCCTGAGGTCGGCTACTTCCTGAGCTCGAACCTGCTGCTGTCGCTGCAGCCACGTATCCAGGTGGTCACCGGGCTCAACCCCGGCCCTACGACCTGCAACGGCCCCTGCGCGACCAACTCCACGGCGATCGCGGTGTTCGCCAAGGCGACCTACTTTCTGGGCGACGGTGACTTCCACTTCTTCTTCGGCGGCTCGCTGGGCGGCGGCACGATCCGCCACGTCAGCAAGTTCCCCGCCGACACATCGTGCGTGCAGGGTACCCAGCGGGCGAACTGCGTCGACACGCTGGCCGCGGGGCCGCTGCTGTTCGGGCCGAACCTCGGGATCATGTTCGACCTCGGCAAGACCGTGTCGCTCATCGCCGCGCTCAACAGCCAGGTCGGCGTGCCCAAGTTCACGTTCAACCTGGACGCCGACCTGGGCCTGGGCCTGAAGTTCTAGGGCCCGAGGCCCCTTTCGCCGGCCGCCGCCGTTGACAGCCTCACTGCCGGCTGATAACCCTACCTACCTGATAGGCAATGACGACTTTGTCGCGAAAGGCGCGCTACGCGCTGCGCGCGCTCTATGCGCTGGCGAATGACGAGAGCAACGGGCCGGTGCTGATCGCCGACCTCGCCGAGCGCGAGCACATCCCCCACAAGTTCCTCGAGGTCATCCTGCTCGAGCTGCGCAACGCCGGCATCCTGCGCAGCAAGAAGGGCAAGGGCGGCGGCTACGCGCTGGCGCGGCCGCCGCGCGAGGTGACGCTGGGCCAGATCATCCGCGTCGTCGACGGGCCGCTGGCGCCGATCCCCTGCGTCAGCGAGCGCGCCTACGTGCGCTGCGAGGAGTGCGTGAGCGAGGAAGCCTGCGGCACGCGCATGGTGATGAAGGAGGTCCGCGACGCGATCGCGAAGATCCTCGACGGAACCACGCTGGCCGACGTCTGCGAGCGCGTGGCCAAGGTCGGCCGTGGCCGCGGCGCCCACGTCGCCTACAGCATCTGATGAATCGCAAGCTGCCAGCGACGACGTTCTCGCTGCTCGCGGGCCTGGTGCTGCTCGCCGCGCAGTGCAGCCGCAGCGGCGGCGGTGTCGGCGCGCCCGCCGGCGTCAAGCTGCTCAACGTCTCGTACGACCCGACGCGCGAGCTCTATCAGGACGTCAACACCGTCTTCGCCCGGCAGTGGCAGCAGAAGACCGGCCAGACGGTGACCGTCAACCAGTCGCACGGCGGCTCGGGCAAGCAGGCGCGCGCGGTGATCGACGGGCTCGAAGCCGACGTCGTGACGCTGGCGATGTCGTACGACATCGACGCGATCCAGCCGAAGTCGGGGCGCATCGCCCAGGACTGGCAGCAGCGCCTGCCCGACGAGAGCGTGCCGTTCACCTCGACGATCGTGTTCGTGGTGCGCAAGGGCAACCCGCTCGGCATCCACGACTGGAACGATCTCGTGAAGCCGGGCGTCACCGTGGTGACCGCCAACCCCAAGACCTCGGGCGGCGCGCGCTGGAACTACCTGGCGGCGTGGGGCTACGCGCTGCGCGCCGGCGGCGGCGACCAGGCCAAGGCCAAGGACTTCATGCGCGTGCTCTACCAGAACGTGCCGGTGCTCGACTCGGGCGCGCGCGGCTCGACGATCACCTTCGCCCAGCGCGGGATCGGCCAGGTGCTGATCGCCTGGGAGAACGAGGCCCACCTGCTGGCGGGCGAGATGGGCGGCGACAAGTTCGAGATCGTCACGCCGCCGACCAGCATCCGCGCCGAGCCGCCGGTCGCCGTCGTCGACCAGAACGTCGACAAGCACGGCACGCGCGCGGTGGCCGAGGCGTACCTGGCCTTTCTCTACACGGCCGAGGGCCAGGAGATCGGCGCCAAGCACCACTACCGCCCGCGCGACCCGGCGGTGATGCAGCGGCACGCCGGCGAGTTCCCGAGCCTGCGCCTTTACACGATCGACGAGATCGCGGGCGGCTGGCAGAAGGCGCACGCAGGCGCACTTCGCCGACGGCGGCGTCTTCGACGAGATCTACCGGCCGGGAACATGAGCGCCGGAGTGCCTGTCGAGGTCGCCGCGTCACCGGTTCCAGCGCGCACGAGACGCCGCGCCAATCGCGGGTCGCTGCCCGGCTTCGGGCTGTCGCTGGGCGTGACGCTGAGCTACCTCTGCCTCATCGTGCTCATCCCGCTGGCGGCGATGGTCGGTCAAGTCGGCGTCGCTGAACGCGCCGAGTTCTGGCAAGCGGTGACGTCGGCGCGGGCGCTGGCGGCGTACCGCATCAGCTTCGGCGGCGCGCTGGCGGCGGGCCTGGTCAACGGCGTCTTCGGGCTGGTGCTGGCCTGGGTGCTCACGCGCTACCGGCTGCCGGGCAAGGCATTGCTCGACGCGATGGTCGACCTGCCGTTCGCGCTGCCGACCGCGGTCGCCGGCATCGCGCTCACCGCCCTGCTCACCGAGGGCGGCTGGATCGGCCGCTTCCTCGAGCCGCACGGGATCAAGATCGCGTTCGCGCCGGCGGGCGTGGTGGTCGCGATGATCTTCGTCGGGCTGCCGTTCGTGGTGCGCACGGTGCAGCCGGTGCTGATGGACATCGATCCCAGCATGGAAGAGGTCGCGGCGACGCTGGGCGCCTCGCGCCTGCAGACGCTGCGGCGGGTGATCCTGCCCGCGGTGATGCCGGCGCTGCTCACCGGCTTCGCGCTGGCGTTCGCGCGCGCCCTCGGCGAGTACGGATCGATCGTCTTCATCTCGGGCAACATGCCGATGCGCACGGAGATCGTGCCGCTGCTGATCGTCACCAAGCTCGAGCAGTACGACTACGCGGGCGCGACCGCGATCGCGCTCGTCATGCTGCTGGCGTCGTTCGTGCTGCTGTTCATCATCAACACGCTGCAGGGCTGGATGGCCCGGCGCGCGGGGCATCGGTAGACGTGGCGGGCGCACCTCCCCCCGCGATCGCGCACCCCGCCGGCGTCGGCCCGGGCGCGGCCGGCACCAACCGCATGGCGCTCGGCGATCCGCCGCTCATCCGGTGGCTGCTGGTCGGGGTCAGCATGCTCTTCCTCGGCCTCTTCGTCGGCGCTGCCGATCACCACGGTGTTCGTCGAGGCGCTCCGCAAGGGCCTGGGCGCCTACCTCGAGGCGATCCGCGATCCGGAGACGCGCGCGGCCATCCGCTTGACGCTGCTCACCGCGGCGATCTCGGTGCCGCTCAACGTCGTCTTCGGCGTCACCGCCTCGTGGCTCATCTCGAAGTACCGCTTCCCGGGCAAGAGCGCGCTCATCACGCTCATCGATCTGCCGTTCTCGGTCTCGCCGGTGATCTCGGGCCTGATCTTCGTGCTGCTGCTGGGCGCGCGCGGCGTCCTCGGCCCGTGGCTCGAGGCGCACGACATCCACATCATCTTCGCCGTGCCCGGCATCATCCTGGCGACGACGTTCGTGACGTTCCCGTTCGTCGCGCGCGAGGTGCTGCCGATCATGCAGGAGCTCGGCAACGACGAGGAGGAGGTCGCGCTGACGCTGGGCGCGAGCGGCTGGCAGATCCTCTTCCGCGTCACGCTGCCCAAGGTCCGCTGGGGCCTGCTCTACGGCGTCATCCTGTGCAACGCGCGCGCGATGGGCGAGTTCGGCGCGGTGTCGGTGGTCTCGGGGCACATCCGCGGCCTGACCAACACCGTGCCGCTGCACGTCGAGATCCTCTACAACGAGTACAACTTGGTCGGGCGCGTTCGCGGTGGCGTCGATCCTGACGCTGCTGGCGCTGGTGACGCTGGGCGCGAAGAAGCTCATCGAGGCGCGGCAGCACAGGATGAGCCAGCGCGCGACATCGCACGCGGGATCGCGGCCGACGATCGGCGGCACGCCGCTGGTCGAGCTGCGGCGCATCGACGCGCGGCGGCGCGCGCCTGCTCGCCAAGCTCGAGTCGCGCAACCCGTGCGGCAGCGTCAAGGACCGCATCGCGGTCGCGATGATCGAGGACGCCGAGCGGCGCGGGCTGCTGGCGCCGGGCGGCACGATCGTCGAGGCGACCAGCGGCAACACCGGCATCGCGCTCGCGTTCGTGGCGGCGACCAAGGGCTACCGCCTGCTGGTCACCATGCCCGAGCGCATGTCGAAGGAGCGGCTGGCGCTGCTGCGCTACCTCGGCGCGCGCGTGACGCTGACGCCGGGCACGCTGATGCGCGAGGCGGTCGACAAGGCCGAGGAGCTGCGCCGCACGATGCCGGGCGCGATCGGCCTGGATCAGTTCCGCAACCCGGCCAACGCCGAGGTGCACCGCCGCACGACCGCGCTCGAGATCTGGGACGACACGCGCGGGCGCCGTCGACGTCTTCGTCGCCGGCGTCGGCACGGGCGGCACGATCACGCGGCGTGGGCGAGGTGCTGAAGCAGCGCAAGCCCGGCGTGCGCGTCGTCGCCGTCGAGCCGGCGAACGCCGCCGTGCTGTCGGGACGCAAGCCGACGCAACCACATGATCCAGGGCATCGGCGCCGGCTTCGTGCCGCCGATCCTGCGGCCGCGACCTCATCGACGAGGTCATCGCCGATCTCCGACGACGACGCCTTCGCGCACGCGCGCCAGCTCGCGCGCGACGAGGGCATCTCGGCCGGCATCTCGTCGGGCGCGACGCTCGCGGCCGCGCTGCGCGCTGGCGCGCCGCCCCGAGATGCGCCGGCAAGACCATCGTCTTCATGGTCTGCGACAGCGGCGAGCGCTACACGAACGGCCCGCTGGTGAACGAGCTGCTCGGTCCGGGCGAGTAGACGGGGCCTCGGACCTGGTCGACGGCGGCGCGCGCGTCTCCTACAATTGATCGGGTGCGGCAGCAGATCCTGATCCTGCTGTCTGGCGACCCCCGACCTCGGCAGTCCGGTGCTGGCCTGGTCGTTCTACGACGGGACCGGCCGCGCGACCGGGATGTCGGGCGACAGCGACAAGCCGCCGTTTCCGTCGGTGCTGGCCGCGATGAAGGAGGGCTGGCGCGTCATGCAGTTCCCCATGCTCATGCCGCGCGCCGCCGGTCACGAGCACGAGACGTCGCACCTGCGCTTCGAGTACGTGCTCGAACGGATGGTCCAGGCCTGAGCTCGCCCGCGATGACCGACGCGCGCCATCTTCTCGACTCGCAGGCAGGTGGCGTCGTTCGTGGCGCGCGGCTTCCTGCGCTTCGACGAGATCGTGCCGCGCGCGCTGTGCGACGAGGCGCTGGCCGAGATCGCCGCCGGCACGCGCCAGCGCTGCAGGCCGGCGCGCAGCGCGCTGGCCGGCCGCCCTCGACGAGGTCTGGCCCGACAGCGTCGGGCTCGCCGCGATCATGCGCTCGCCGGCGATCGCGGGCATCATCCAGAGCCTGGTCGGACCGCGCGCGCTCTACGACCACCACTACGCGCACACCATCGAGCCCAACCAGCGCTGGAGCCAGCCCTGGCACGCCGACGCGATCGTCGACCCGCGGACCGCGTTCGACATCCAGCTCTTCTTCTTTTTCCAGGACACGCCGCGCGCGATGGGCGGCACGATGATCCTGCCCGGCAGCCACCTGCGCCGCGTGAACGAGTCCGACGTCGCGCGCTACCAGAACTTCGTCGGCCAGATCCCGACGGTGTGCAACGCCGGCACGCTGGTGGTCTGCCACCACGGCCTGTGGCACTGCGGCCAGCCCAACATCACCCAGTCCCGCCGCGTGATGCTGAAGCTGCGCCTCAACCCCGGCGTGCCGCAGCGGCTGCTCTGGAACACCTCGGATCTGGGCGACAGCACGATCCCCGGCATCCTCGGCAGCCCCGAGCCCTGGCACGGCAACGAGGCGCGCCTCGAGGTCGTGAACCGCATCAAGCTGTGGCGGCACCTGACCGGCGACGCGCGCTTCGACGTCGACTACTGGCTCACGCGCCTCGAAAACCAGGCCGGTTAGGGGCCACGCCCGAGAGCACAAACAATCGGCAGTGCTCATCTTGGACCGTTGAGATCGCTCAACGACCAAGGAGAGAATCATGCCGGTACGAACCGCCAAGAGGACCAGCCGCACCACGCGCACGCGCACGACGGGCGCCACCACCAAGCGGAAGGCCGCCGCCAGCGGCAGCCGTCGCGGCGCCGCCAGCGCGCCCAAGAGCGGCCGCGCCGTCGCGAAGGGCAAGTCGGGCTCGCCCGGTCTCACGCGGCCGGTGCAGCCCGACGCCAAGCTGGCGGTCGTCGTCGGCATCCGCCCGCTGCCGCGCACGCAGGTGGTCAAGAAGATGTGGGACTACGTCAAGGCCGAGGGGCTGCAGGATCGCAAGAACCGCCGCATGATCAACGCCGACGAGAAGCTGCTGCCGATCTTCGGCGGGCGCCGCAAGATCAGCATGTTCGACATGGCGAAGGTGATCTCGGCGCACGTGCAGTAGGCACGCTGCGGGCCGACCGGCGGGCCGACGCCCGCCGGCGCCGGTACCGCGCCTACACCGCGCCGATCGGCTTGGGCTCGGCCTCGGCCTTCTTGATCTCGGGCATCGTGCCGTCGCGGTGCGGGTACGGCGCGAACAGCGTCGCCGCGATCGACGGAACCGCCGCGACCAGCACGATCACGAAGAAGGTCTGATAGCCGACCGCCTGCTGGATGAACCCGCTGACCGCGCCGGTGGTCATCATGCACAGGCCCATGAGCGCGGTCGCGAACGTGTAGTGCGCGGTCTTGTACGGACCGGGCGCGATCTGCTGCATCATGTAGAGCATGTGCCCGACGGCACCGAAGCCCCAACCCAGCTTCTCCAGCGTCACCACCGCGGTGATGACGTAGGGACTCGAGGTCATCGACTGGCTGAGGTAGAGGAACGTCGCGTTCGGGATGTTGAGCGCCAGCACCAGGAGCATCCGCGACTGCCGCAGCCCGCGCGAGGCCACGAAGATACCGCCCAGGAACGATCCCAGGATGAACGCGCCCGTGCCGAAGGTCCCGTTGATGTCGCCCAGCATCTGGTTCGACAGGCCCAGGCCGCCGCTGGCGCGCGAATCGATCATGAACAGCGGCCCCATCTTGTCGAGCAAGCCGAGCCCGAGGCGATAGAGGAACGCAAACGCGATCATCGCCCAGATGCCGTCCTTCTTGAAGAAGGTCGCGAACGCATCGCCGAAGGTCTTCATCGCGTCGCCGAAGCTGGCGGGCGAACCGGGCGCCTTCGAGCCCGGCGGCAGGACGCGCACGTGGAACAGCGCCATCGCGAAGATGAGCACGGCGCTGATCAACATGATGATCGTCCACGCGGTCGCCCAGCTACCGGTACGCTCCTGGAACGTACCGCTCAAACGAACGAGCAAACCGGTGGCCAGGATCGGTCCCAGGTTCCAGCACATGCTCTGAAAGCCGGTGTATTTGGCCTGATCCCGCGACGCGAGCGTGGTGACGTAGACGCCGTCGGACCCGATGTCCTGGGTCGCGCCGGCGACCGCCGCCAGCGCCATCAGCATCAACGCCGGTCCAATGAAGGATTTGCCGGGGAGCTGCAACGACAGGCCGACCGCCGCGACCACGGCCGCGAGGATGAACTGCATCAGCACGACGAAGAACTTCTTCGTTCGGTAGAGCTCGAGCAGCGGCGCCCAGAGGAACTTGAGGGTGTAAGGGAAGCCGAGCAGGCTGGACCAGAGGGCGGCCTGGTCGTTCGGCATGCCCAAGTTTTTGAACATGATGTTCGCGACGCTGCCAACCGTCACGTACACCAGGCCCATAGTGAAGTAGCTGGTCGGCACCCACAGAAAAGGGTTCTTGTAGGTGGGAGCGACCTTCTGCGGCGATAACAGTGCGTCCTCGCTCATCCCGGCTTTTCTAACACTTCTAGCTGACCAAAGGGAAACACCACGGAAACCCGTGACGGTTTGGTGTAGCCGCGTTAGATCGCGGTGGAAGTAGATTGACTCCATGAAGATTGCGACCTGGAACGTCAACGGCATCCGCGCGCGCCAAGCCGAGGTCGGAAGCTGGATCGCCTCCGAGCGCCCCGACGTCGTCTGCCTGCAGGAAATCAAGGCGACCGCCGAGCAGATCCCGCCAGAGCTTCGCGACATCGAGGGGTACTGGTGCTACTGGCACGGCGGCGCCAAGGGCTATTCCGGCGTGGCGTTGCACGTCGCCAAGAGTTTGACGCTCGACCCTCCGGTATTTTCACACCCCCCGTTCGACCACGAAGCGCGCATCGTCACCGCGGCGATAGCGGCGACCGCCGCCGGCACCACCGGGCTGCCCGCGGGGAGCCGCCTCACGGTGGCTTCGGCCTATGTCCCCAACGGCGGCAAGGATCTCGCCGCCAAGATCCGTTTCCTCGACGGGCTCACCACCTTCGCCGAGAGCTTCGACGCGGCTGCGGGAAACCTGATCATCTGTGGCGATCTCAATGTCGCGCGCGCCGAGATCGACGTCTACCCGAAAGACCGCAATCCGCGCGCGATCGGACAGCTCCCGCAGGAGCGCGAGCGCTTCGAGCGCCTGCTCGGCCACGGGCTCGGCGATGTCGCGCGGCGGCTCGATCCGGACAACGACCAGCTCTTCACCTGGTGGGCGCCCTGGCGAAATCTGCGCCAGCGCAACCTCGGCTGGCGCATCGACTATGTGCTCGCCAGCGAGGCGCTGGCGGCGCGCGCCGTCAGCTGCGTCGCCCACCGCGAGTACGGCACGAGCGATCACGCGCCGGTCGTCGTGCGCTTCGAAGGCTAGGACACGAGGTCAGTCGACCGGGCTGCCCGCGTCGATGCGCATGGGCGGCGCCGGTTCCAGCTCGTTGCTCTCGGGCGTCTGCGCGCGTTCCAGCGCGGGCCCGAGGTGCTTCCAGAAGTTGCGCGACAGGGCCTTCGAGACCGCCTTGACCGAACCGCTCGCCGACCAGCGCGCGAGCACGTCGCCGCGCGCGCCGTCCCAGATCAGGATCGTGAGCGTCTGCCGCCTCTTGTGATCCTCGAGATCGCAGGTCACGAACGCCGCCAGGCGGTGATCGCGCGCGACCTCCGGGTACTGCGCCGTCCCGGCGACGCGCGGGATCGACGTCAGCACCTGAAAGCCGTGGCCGCGCACGAGGCGCGCGATCTGCTGGCGCAGCGACGAGCCGACCGGCCCTTCGAGCGGCTGCACCGCGACGCGCGGCACAGGCTCCGCCGCGACCGAGCCGGCGCTCGCGACCACCCACAGCCACGCGATCGACCCGAGCCAGAGAATCCGCACGAGATCATCTTCGGCAGAATCGCCGGCAGCTGCAATTTTCCAGGGTGCCGCATTGCTGCAGCGCGCAGCCGAGACGGACGGCTTCCGCCAAGGCTCTTGCGCGCCGGGTCGGGGCCGCCTAGAGATAAACCAATGTTGAAGGTCTCCAGGCTCGCCGGCCGTACCCTCGCCTCGACTCTGCTACTTGTCGCGGCCGCCACGCCGGCGTACGCGGTGGTCGCCAGCGCACCGCTTTGGCAGCCGCCCGAGGGGGCGCCCGCCAAGAGTCAGGCGCCCGCCGCGGCGACGCCAGCACCCGCGCCCGCGCCGCGCAAGCATCGGACCACCCCGGCGAAGCGCGATCCGGCCAGCACCGCCAACAAGTCGACCGAGGCGCTCGAAGCCGAGGTGTTCGGCGCCGACGCGACGCCGACGGTGAGCCGGCCGGCGGCCGCCCCCGGTCGCGACGAGGAGACCTACGGCGGCCCGCGCGCGCGCGCGACCGGCAACCTGCCGGCGGTGGTGGCGCCTCACACGATCGCCTTCGCGCTGGGCACGGCGTTGATGTCGCGCAGCTTTCACTTCAACGCGCCCCTGCAGGGCGACGCGGGCGCGCCCCGCGCCGGCCTCGCCGCCGAGCTCGAGGCCTTCCCGCTGCTGTCGCTCGAGAACCGCTGGCTGGCGCGCATCGGCGTCGGCGCGTCGCTCGAGACCGAGGTCGGCAACGCCGGCATCGGCCAGCCCGACAACGGCACGCTGATCTACCCGTTCACCGAGCGACGCTGGGGTTTCGATGTCCGCTACGCGCTCCCGCTCGGCGAGCGATTCCTGCTGATGCCGCGCCTCGGATACGGCCACAGCGGCTATGACCTGGAACGGCGCGGTCAGCCGGCGCCGTCGCTCTGCACCACGACCAGCACGCAGGTCTGCCTGCCCGACGTGCAGCTCTCGCATCTGACGCTCGGCCTCGACGCGCGTCTGGCGCTCGCGCCGTCGGTGGGGCTGTCGCTGGGCCTCGCCTACCTGCCCGGCTTCGGGCTCGGCCGCGGCGTGGGCCAGCTGGGGGCGGAGTCCGACGCCAGCGTGCAGGGGATCGCGGGCACGCTGGCCGCGAGCTGGCAGCTGCTCGACTGGCTGGCGCTGCACGCGTCGGTGCCGCTCACGCACTACGGCTACAGCTTCAACCGCCGCCCGCTCGCCTACACCTCGGCGTCCGAGACCTACTACGGCGTCGTCATCGGCGCGACGGTGTTCACGCGCTGAGCGCGACGGGCGCGCTCAGGCGCCAAGATACGCGATCATCTTCTTCCGCGTCGCCGCGTCGGGCAGGCGGCCGCGGCCGGCGCCGAGGTTGTCGCCGAGGTGCTTCGCGCTCGCGGTGGCCGGGATCGGGCAGGTCACGGCGGGGTGGCCGAGGATGAACTTGAGAAAGAACTGAGCCCAGCTCGCGCAGTCGAAGTCGGCGGCCCATGGTGGCAGCGGCTTGCCGCGCACGCGCCCGAACAGCGCACCCTCCTCGAACGGGCGCATGACCAGCACGGCGACGCCGGACGACGCCGCCGCCGGCAACAGCCGCTCCTCGGCGTCGCGCGTGACGATCGAGTACGGCAGCTGCACGAAGTCGATCGACTCCTGGGCCACGATGCGCTCGAGATCGCCGAACGCGCCGAGCTGGTAGTGGGTGACGCCGATGTAGCGCACGCGGCCTTCCTTCTTCCAGGCCCGCAGCGTCTCCAGGTGCGTTCGCCAGTCGACCAGGTTGTGCACCTGCATCAGGTCCATGCGCTGGGTGCGCATGAGCTGCATCGAGCGTTGCATCTGCGCCTCGCCGGCGGCACGTCCCCGGGTCCACACTTTGGTGGCCAGAAACGGCCGCGCCGCCGCCGCCGCGCCGCCGGGACGCGCGGCCAGCAACTCCCCGACGACGCCTTCCGCGCGGCCGTACATCGGCGACGAATCGATCAACCGGCCGCCGCCACCCAGGAACGCGGCCAGCACCTCGGCCAGCGGCGCGCGCGCGTCGGGCGCGGCGCCGACATCGAACGTCTGCCAGGTGCCGAGGCCGACGATCGGGATCGCCTCACCCGTGCGCGGGATCGGCCGGGTGGCGAGCGCGGTGGTCATTGGCTGAGCCGCCGCTGCAGCGCCTCCCAGTTGTCGTGCGCGCCGGCCACGCGCGGAAAACGCGCGAACGCCGGCGCGAGCTCGGCGCCGACGGCGATCATGTTGAGGTCGCCGATGTTGCCGAACACGTTCACGGCGTTGGCGAAGAAGTTCCGCGGATTGAAGAACCGCGAGACGTGCCAGAAGAGATGATAGTCGCGCGCGAGCAGCCAGGAGATGAGCGCCGGCGACTTCGCGGCGTCGTTGTTCTCGAGGTAGACGATCGGCCGCGTCGCCGCGATCAAGGTGCGCCCGCCCTCGAGCACGTCCAGCTCCATCCCCTCGACGTCGATCTTGATCAGGCGACAACGATGGATGCCGAGGCCGTCGAGCGTCATCACCGGCACGCGCTCGCCGGCCGACGCCGCCGGGTTCGCGCCCGCGGCCAGCGTGACGCCGCCCTGGTTGCCCGGCTCGCCGTAGGCGATCGCCGGCACGGCGATCGTGCCGGGCTCGCGCGAGGCCGCCGCGTGAAACGCGCGCACGTTCAGCAGCCCATTGAGCGCCAGGTTGGCGCACAGGCTTTGAAACACGACCCGCTGCGGCTCGAACGCGTAGACCTGGCCGGTGGCGCTCGCGCGCCGCGCGAAGAAGATCGTGTGCGTGCCGATGTTGGCGCCGACGTCGACGATCACGTCGCCGGGCTTGATGAAGAGCCCCAGCAGCTCCAGCTCCGACTCCGCCCACTCGCCGTAGAGATCCAGCGATCGGCCGATGTGCTGGTCGTGGACGTTGAAGATCATGTCGCCGTGGCGACAGGTCTTGAGACGATTGACTCCCCGGTCGATCTCGCGATCGATGTCTTGTGCGCTCATGTCATCCTCCGACAATCGCGACCGACGCCGAGCAGCCGAGCACGTTCGCGCCCGCGGCCACCAGCGCCCGTGCGGTCGCGGCGTCGCGGATGCCGCCCGACGCCTTGATGCGCAGCCTGGTGCCCACGACCCGGCGCATGAGGGCGACGTCCTCGACGGTGGCGCGCGAACCGCCGAAGCCGGTCGAGGTCTTGACGAAGGCGGCGCCGGCGCGCGCCGACAGCGGCACGCCGCGATCTTTTCGCGCTCGTCGAGGAGCAGCGTCTCGAGGATCACCTTGACCGGCTTGCCGCCGGCCGCCGCGACGACGGCGGCGATGTCGTCGGAGACCGCGTTCTCTTCGCCGGCCTTGAGCCGGCCGATCGGCAGCACCATGTCGACCTCGTCGGCGCCGGCGTCGATCACCGCGCGCGTCTCCGCGACCTTGGTCGCGCTCAGGTTCGCGCCCAGCGGGAATCCGACCACGCTGACCAGGAGCGGACGCGCGGGCGCGCCTTCGAGCCGGCGGCGCGCCAGCGCGACATACAGCGGATTCACGCACACGCCGCGCAAGCCGAAGCGGATCGCCTCGTCGCAGAGCTGCTCGATCGCCGCCGGGGTGGTCTCCGGCTTCAGGGCCGTGTGCTCGATGAGCGGCGCCAGGTCAGCGGCTCGGGTCGGGGTCATTTTCGCGCTCTCAGCGCGCCCTCGACCGCGCGGAGCAGATCGTCGCTGGTCACCGGCTTTGCGAGCACGCCGTCGGCCAGCGCCGCGACCTCGGGCTCGACGTCCTGGCCGGTGAACAGCAGGATCTGGGCGTGCGGCAGCTGCCGCCGCAGATCGGGAATGATCGTCTCGCCGAGCCCGTCGGGCATCGAGCGGTCGAGCAGCACGACCGTGACGTCCTGCGGCTGCGCCAGCCACGCGACGGCCTCGCGCGTGCCGCCGACCGTGGTCACGCGGTGGCCGACCGACTCCAGCAACCGCCGCACCACCTTGCGGATCGCCGCCTCGTCCTCGACCAGCAGCACGTGCCCCGCCGTGACCCCGGGCAGCGCCACCGGCGTCGGCGGCCGGGCGCGCGCGCGGCCCCCGTGTCGCGGCAGCAGCACCGCGCAGCGCGTCCCGCGGCCTGGTTCAGACTCGCACTCGATCGTGCCGCGGTGCTCGCGCACGATCGCGTAGCTCGTCGACAGGCCGAGGCCGGTCCCCTGCCCCACCGGCTTGGTGGTGAAGAACGGCTCGAACATCCGGCGGCGGATCTCCTCGTTCATCCCGACGCCGTTGTCCGCGACGCTGATGGAGACCATCGGCGCTTCCGCCGCGCCGTCGGCGCCCGAGGCTTCGACCTCGTTGACCTCGACCGCGACGCGCGCGCCGCGATCGTACATCCCGCGCAGGGCATCGCGCGCGTTGAGCAGCAGGTTCACCAGCACCTGCTCGATCGCGCCGCCGTCACATTCGACCAGCAGCGGCGCCGACGGCACGCGCACGTCGAGCGTGATGCGCCGATCGAACGTCGACCGGCAGATCCCGACCGCGCGCTCGACCAGCCCGGCGATCGGCTCGGGCCGCCGCGACGACGTGCGCCGCTGCCCGGCGAACGTCATCAGCTCGCTCACCAGCTCGGCGGCGCGGCGCGCGGCGTGCGTCGCCTCGGTGACCACGTCGCGCAGTCCCTCGGGCGCGACCGGCTCCATCAGCTCGAGCGCGGGCAGGATCGCCGCGAGCAGGTTGTTGAAGTTGTGCGCGATCCCCGCGGTCAAGCTGCCGGTCGCCTCCAGCTTCTGGGCGTGGCGCATCTGCTCTTCCAGCTCGCGGTGCTCGGTGACGTCGATGTTGCACCCGAGGATGCGCACCACGCGGTTGTCCTCGCGCACGACGTCGCCGCTCGACATCATCCAGCGCACCGAGCCGTCGGGGCGCACGATGCGGTGCACCTCGGCCGCCCAGTTCCCCGTCTCCAGCACGTAGCGCCCGATGGCGCTCATGCGCACCCGATCGTCGGGGTGCAC
This sequence comes from uncultured Pseudomonadota bacterium, assembly GCA_963774325.1. Lineage (GTDB taxonomy): Bacteria > Myxococcota_A > Polyangia > Fen-1088 > Fen-1088 > DASRQZ01. The sequence goes on along the minus strand of CAVZEF010000003.1, from coordinate 451,783 downwards.
GAAGTCGGAGATGTACGTTCCGAAGTCGTTCGTGGTCTCGCGCCCCATCATGGCCTTCATGCGCTCGTCCCAGAACACCTGGCCGGTGACCAGATCCCACGTCCAGAGCCCGACGCCGCCCGCGTCCAGCGCCAGGCGAAGCTGGCGCTGGCTCTCTTCCAGTGCGAGCTGGCGCGAGCGATGCGTGGTCACATCGATGGCGATGAGGCATCCGCCCGGGCGATCGCCCTCGCGCACCGGCGAGACGTAGCACTCGTAAAACGCGAGCCCTCCGTTGGGGCCGGTCGCGACGCTGTCGTAGTGTTCGGGCTGGCCCGTCGCCAGGACGCGCTCGATCGTCGTGCGCGCCACCTTGTGATCGTCGGGGTGAATGAAGGTGAAGATCGACGAGCCGATCACCTCCTCCAGCTTGAGGCCGGGCTGTATCCGGTTCATGTACCGGATGCGCAGGTCGGCGTCGAAGCGGGCCACGAACGCCGGTATGGCGGCCAGGATCGATTCGAGAAATGGCGCCGCGTGGGTGCCGCGCACTTCGGCGCCTTGACCGAGCCTCGCCCTCAGCTCCGCGTTCTCCCGCCTCAACCGTTCGAGGTCTCCGTCCCCCGTCATCCGCACCCGCAGCTTAGGCGTTCCCGCGAAAGGGAAAAGGGAAATCACACACCGAAAATCAGTTGATGGCGGGACCGCGCGTGGGACCGGCGATCTCTTTCCATCGGCCGTGCGCTTCGTCGTCGGGGCGCAATACCTGCATGCGCGCGAGCACGCCCAGCAATCGATCGCGATCGCCCGCGCGCTCGTAGATGTTGCGCAGGTTGTTGAGGATGCGCGCCAAGACCTGGCGCTTGGTCGCGGGCGCGAGCACACGCGGATCGATCGGCCCTTCCTCGCCGGTTGCGCGCTGGTAAAGCTCAGCCAGCTGGCGGCGGTCGAGCATTCGCCCGTCGAACGGATCGATGAAGACCGGATCGCCGTCGACCTCGACGCGCACCAGGAAATGGCCAGGGAACGAGACACCGCGCGCTTCGATGCCGACGCGCCGGCAGATCTCGGTGACGATGAGCGCCAGGCTGATCGGGATGCCGGTGCGGCGGTCGATCACCTCGTTGAGGAAGCTGTTGCGCGGGTCGTAGTAGTCGTCGACGTTGCCGTGAAAGCCCAGCTCCTCATAGAGGTAGCGAATCACGCACGCCAGCGGCGGGCGCCCGGGAGCCGCGCCGATGCGTTGCTTGGCGGCGGCGCCCAGGCGGTCCACCTCTTCGACATAGCCGGCGACGTCCAGGCCGGGATATTCGGGCTCGGCGATCAGCAGGGCCGCGCGGAGCAAGTCGAGCTCCGACTCCGGTCGGGCGACCAGGTGCGAGAACAGGGTGATCTCCTCGAGCTTCATTGACGCGTCATACGTCTATCTTGGGGCGGGCCCATGTTCAATCGCCGTGTGCGCTCAACAAAAATGAGCAGCCCAGCCGGGGCGGGTACACTTGACGGAGGCAGCCCGACCAGCGCAGGTAGACCAGGGAGACCGTTGAATGATTGGAACGGGAAAAATAGGCGTGGATAGGGGGTCCCCTGAAAACCGGGGACGGGGGATCGCGGTCTGCCTGAGCCTGGTCGGGTTGCTCTCCGCGGCCTGCAGCTCGGTCGAGTCGCCGGCGTCGGGCGCCGGCGGCGCGGACGGGACCAGTGGCGCCGGGGGGGCATTCGGTTGCAACCCCAGCGAATTCTGCGTTCCGTCGTGCGCGACGGAAACGAAGGCGGTCGCCATGGCATCCTGCGACATTTCGGGTACCTTCCGCTCCTGCCCGACGGGGACGGTCCGTCTCGCGAGCTGTGCCCCCAACGCATGCGCACGCTCCTCGGCTCATTGCTGCAACGACACGACGGGGGCCCTGGAAGAGCCGATCTGCGGGCCGGACGGCCTGTTCGGGCCCTGCGCGGCGGACAGTCACTTGTTCGAGGCGGGGTGCATTCCCAGCAGCCTGGGCGTCTCGACCTGCGATGCGCTCGCCGATCAGAGCTGCGAGCTGCCGGGGCAGCAGTGCCGGTTCAACACGATCGCCTGTACCTGCGACGCGACCGACGGCGGGCAGCCCGTCTGGCATTGCGCCAGCACGTTGCTGATCTGAACAGAAAAGCGATCCCGTGAGCCGAACCGTCCATTCCTGGCTGTCGCTGTTCCTGGCGGGCTTTCTGGCGGGTCTGGTGGTGGGGGGATGCAGCTCGCAGGAGACCCCGGCCGGGGGTTCCGGCGCGGGCGGTTCCAGCAGCGTGGGCAGCGGGGCCGGCGGCGAAACGCCCATCGCGCCGAGCGACGCCGGCAGCTGCATCCAGGGCGATACCGTCGCATGCGTCTCGTCGTGCTCGGTGGCTCCGTTCACGCGAGCGCCAAATAGCTGCGTGAATGGCCTCGCGTTCTGTCCCGCCGGCTACGTGCTCCTGTCGTCCTGCGCCTATGATTCGTGCGCGCAGGTCTACCGGAGCTGCTGTGACGATACGACCGGAAGCACGATGGCGTCTACGTGCGACTCCAGTGGGCAGCTGACCTGCCCGACCGGCAGCCACGTCGCTTCCCCTGATTGCATCCCCGCCAGCCTGGGTGGTGTGAGCGACTGCTCCACTCTCGACTATCAGTCGTGCAATCAGCAGGGCCAGCGATGCACGTCCAACTATCTCTACTGTTCTTGTAGCCTGCGCGGGCCGGCCGACTCCGGGCTTTCGCTGTCCTGGAGCTGCATGCCGCTGATTCCCTGAGCGCCGCAGCCGCGCCCGCCCGCGCTCAGAACGCCGCTTGCCCGGGCGCGCGCGGGAACGGGATCACGTCGCGGATGTTGGCCATGCCGGTCGCATAGATGATCGTGCGCTCGAGGCCGAGCCCGAAGCCGGCGTGCGGCACGGTGCCGTAGCGCCGCAGATCGCGGTACCACCAGTACACCTTCGGATCGAGGCCCAGCTCGCCGAGCCGCTGGTCGAGCCGGTCGAGCCGCTCCTCGCGCTGCGAGCCGCCGATGATCTCGCCGATGCCGGGCGCGAGCACGTCCATCGCGGCGACGGTCTTCCCGTCGTCGTTCTGGCGCATGTAGAACGCCTTGATCTCCTTCGGGTAGTTCATGACGACCACGGGACGACCCACGTGCTCCTCGGTGAGCCAGCGCTCGTGCTCGGACTGTAAATCCATGCCCCAGCGCACCGGGAACTCGAACGTCTTGCCGCTCTTCTCGAGCGCGGCGATCGCCTCGGTGTAGGTCATGCGCGCGAAGCTGGCGCGCGACGAAGCGCTCGACGCGCGCGATGCAGTCCTTGTCGACGCGCTCGGCGAAGAACTTCATGTCGTCTCCGCGCTCGGCGAGCAGCGCCGCGAAGATCGACTTCAGGAAACGCTCGGCGAGATCGGCGTCGGCGGCGAGATCGGCGAAGGCGATCTCGGGCTCGATCATCCAGAACTCGGCCAGGTGGCGGCTGGTGTTGCTGTTCTCGGCGCGGAACGTCGGGCCGAACGTGTAGACCTTGGACATCGCCAGGCAGTACGCCTCGACGTTGAGCTGCCCGCTCACGGTCAGGAAGGCCTCGCGCCCGAAGAAGTCGCGCGAGAAGTCGATCTTGCCCTCGGCGGTGCGCGGCAGGTTCGCGAGATCGAGCGTGCTCACCCGGAACATCTCGCCCGCGCCCTCGGCGTCGCTGGCCGTGATGATCGGCGTGTGGATCCAGAAGAAGCCCTCGTCGTGGAAGAAGCGGTGGATCGCCTGCGCTCAGGCAGTGGCGCACGCGCGTGAGCGCGCCCAGCGTGTTGGTGCGCGGGCGCAGGTGCGCGACCTCGCGCAGGTACTCGATCGTGTGCCGCTTCTGCTGGATCGGGATAGGTCTCGGGATCGTCGACCCAGCCGACGACCTCGACGGCGTCGCGCGCTGAGCTCGACCGCCTGCCCCTTGCCCTGGCTCGCGACCAGCGTGCCCGTGACCGCGACCGCGCAGCCGGCGCCGAGCCTGGCGATCTCCGTCGTGGTAGTTGGGCAGATCGCCGGGCGCGACGACCTGCAGCGGCTCGAAGCACGAGCCGTCGTGCACATGAATGAACGACAGGCCGGCCTTGCTGTCGCGGCGCGTGCGCACCCAGCCGCGCACGATGACCTCGGCGCCGATCGGAACCTGGCCGCCGAACACGCGCGCGACGCTGACCACCTGGGGGGGACTCACGGAATCTGCGGATGCCATGTCGGCATCAGTTTAGCGCGACTACTTCAGGAGCGCGTAGCGGCTGCGCAGTGTGTGCAAAACCGGCTCGACGTCGCGGCGTTCGAACATCTCGGCCAGGGCCGCCGCCAGATCCTCGGAGAACCGCGGAGGCGCGATCCCCGACAGCGCCAAGACCAGATCTCCGTGGCGCCACAGCTCGTGCTTCCTGACCTGCGTCGGCTCCTCGGCGGGCGGCTCGACGTCGGCGCGCGGCGAGAGCGCGCCCTTCTTGCGCGCGATCACGCGCTGTCCCTCGGGCGAGCCGATCGTGCGCATCAAACGCTCGGCGCCGGCCTTGTTCTTGCCGTCGGCCGGCAGCGCGAACGCGTCCGACGTGAACACGAACGTGCTCTCCGATCCAGGGAAGGCGATCTCGCCGTAGTCCTTTCCGTTCTGCATCCCCTGCGTGGTGAAGAACACCGTGGCCCAGTCGCCCATCGCGGTCATCGCCGCCTGGCCGCGCGTCACCATCTCGACGGCTTGCAGCCAGTTGTACTGCGCGTGGTCGCTGTTGAAGATCGGGCCCAGGTCCAGCAGCGCTTCCAGCGTCGCGCGCACGCGCGGGTCGTCGGCCTTGAGCTTGCCGTGAAGGTAGTCCTCGTAGAACGTCGGGCCCTCGCGCGAGACCAGCAGGCACTCGAACCCGAGCAGCGCCAGCGTCCACGGCTCCTTGCTACCCACGGCCAGCGGAGCGACGCCGCTGCCCTTGAGCTTCTTGCCGATGGCCTTGAGATCGGCGACCGTCGTCGGTACGGTCAGACCGTACTTGTCGAAGACGCGGCGGTTGTAAAACAGGCTGTTGATGCGGTGGACGTTCGACGGCAGGCCGTACATCTTGCCGTCGTAGCTGACCTGATCGAGCAGGCGCGCCGGCATCACGCGCCGCCACTCCGCGACCTCGGGCAGGATGTCGTCGAGCGCGACGAGCTTGCTCTCGCGCGCGTCGGAGCGGTTGATCAGCACCCACTGCATCGTGTCGGCGCCCACGTTGGCCTGAAAGGCGTCGGGCGGCTCTCGCTGCATCATGCGCGTGCGCAACGTCTTGCGCGCCAGCCCCGACAGGCCGGTCGCGGCGTTGATGATCACGTCGCCGGGGTAGCTCTTCTGGTGCTGCCGGATGAGCGCGCCCAGCACGCCGCCGTCGCCCGCGCTCTCCCACCAGCTGAACATCTCGATGGGCCGCTGCGACTGCCCATCGGAGGCGCTGGCCGATCCTCGCGGCGCGCTCCGGTTCTCGGCGCCCACCGATCGCGAGGAGCAGCCGCCGCCGGCCGCCAGCGCCAGCAGCAACAACCAAGCGGCGCACGCGCGCATGGGCCGTCTCGTCGTCATTTCGAGCACTCCCCGCGCCGGCACTTCTGTCCCGGCCCGCAGGCTGAGCCGCAGCGGCCGCAGTTCGCGGCGTCCGTCTGCGTGTTCACCTCGCAGCCGTCGCCAGCGGCGCCGTTGCAGTCGCCGTAGCCGGTCGCGCACCGCCAGATCGTGCACGTGTCGCCGCACCCGCGCTGCGCGTGCGGCAGCTCCGGACACTTGCGCGAGCAGGAGCCGCAGTGGTCGGGATCGATGCGCAGGTCGGTCTCGCAGCCGTTGTGCGAATCACCGTCGCAGTCGTCGAACGACTGATAGCAGATCGCGCTGTCGCACTCGTGCCGCTGGTTGCAGCGCGCGGTGGCGTTGAGCACGCGGCACGACTGGCAGCTGTCGCCGCCGCAGCCGAAGTCGGGGCGATCGATCGACTCGCACTCGGTGCCGCACAGCTTGAAGCCGGGACCGCAGGTCGGCACCGGCGGCGGGCTCGGCGGGCCGAGCGCCGCCGACTCCGCGCCCCCGCGCTTGGCCTCGGCGTGGATCGTGCCCCCGCGCAGGAAGCTCGCGCCCGCCAGCAGGAACGCCAGCAGGCCGCCGATGGCGCCGACGACGACCAGGCGATTCCAGTGGTGCGAGGGCTGCGCCGGAGTGGGCGTGAAGGTGACCGCGTTCGGATCCAGCGCCGCCGCCGCGGGCGGCGGATAGGCGCGGGTCAGCGCCTCGCCGGTCGCGGCGTCGATGGGCATGGGCCCGGGCATCGGCGTGAGGTGCGGAATCATCGAGCGCCGGCCGGTCTTCGACGGGCTGCTCGGCGTATTGCCGCTCGAGCTCGGCGACGGTTGCGCCGACTTGATGTGAAAGTCGATGAGCTTCTTGGTCGCCTGCCGCAGCTCGCCGAACTGCGTGCGCAGGAAGGCGCCCAGCTCCTCGGCGCCACACGCGTCGGGCAGGGATTGCAGATAGCGCTCGAGGTCGCGCTGGAACGCCTCGGCCGTCGGATAGCGATCGGCGGGGTCCGGCGCCAGCGCGCGCGCGCACATCGCGCGAAGCGATTCGGGGATTTGGAGGTTCTCGGGCAGCGGCGGGATCCGGCGGTTGAGCAGGGCGCGCGTGACCTCGCCCTCCTCCATCTCGCCCCACAGGCGCCGGCGCGCCAGCGCCTCCCAGAGCAGCACCCCGACGGAGAAGATGTCGGCGCGCCGATCGAGCGGATCGCGGATCAGCTGCTCGGGCGACATGTACCGGATCTTCCCCTTGGGACTGCCGGTGCGGGTCTCGATCTCGGAGCCGGCGGCCTTGGCGATGCCGAAGTCCAGCACCTTGACCTGGCCGTCGAACAGCACGAACACGTTGTGCGGCGAGACGTCGCGGTGAACCAGACGCAGCGACGTGCCGTCGTAGTCGCGCAGCTCGTGCGCGGCATGCAGGCCGGCCAGCGCCTTCGCCAGCACGCACAGGTGCAGCGGCAGCGGCGGCTTCTCGGGCGCGCGAACCAGCATCGATGACAGCGGCTGCCCCTCGAGGTACTCCATCACGATGCACGGGCACCCCTCGTGCTCGCCGACCTCGAAGACGTGGACGATGTTGGGGTGCGCCAGGCGCGCCGAGATGCGCGCTTCCTCCAGGAACATCTGCAGGAGGTCGGCCTCGCCCAGCAGCTCGCGCCGCATGATCTTGAGTACGAGCAGCTTGGTAAAGCCCTGCGGTCCCCGCGACATCGCGAGGTGGACCACCCCCATCCCGCCTTTCCCGAGCTCCATGAGGAGCTGGTACTTGGGGCCACTGGCCTTCGACGGCGTGTAACTGGCTTCTTCCATGCGGAACCGATCAGGATCGCCAGCGAATCATCGGCGGCTTGCGCGCAATCTCTGAGCCCAATCCGGCATCGCGTGCCGTTGCACACAGCAGACGACGCGCGCCTACCTGCGCGCGTCTCCGGAGCGATGGTCGGAGCGTTGGTTTGTCGCGGTTTGGTTGTTCGTTGTTTGCGTGAGTTTCCACACAGATGGTACCTTGCGGGCGCTGGACCAGCCTCACCCCTCGTGCCAGGAGAGTCCATTGACGCCACCGTTTACGAAGAATTGGGGTCGTTCGTTCGTCATTTCACGCTTCGCTTTGCTTCTGGGTACCGGAATCGTTTCGCTGACACTCGCAGGATGTCCGTCGCTGAGCACGATGCAAACCCCGCGGACCGTGCCGCAGGGGCAGGTTCGTCTGGGGATCGGATTCGAGGCGGTCGGAATCAAGACCGCCGCGCGAACTGACTCGAACGGCGTGACCGTGCCCAGCGAGTCGGTCACGTTCCCGCAATTCGAGTTCGTGGCTCGTTACGGGTTGACCGACAACATGGACATCGGCGGCAAGCTCTACCTCATCGGCGCCGAGCTCTCGCTCAAGTACCAGTTCTTGCGCGGGCCTCTGGATGTCGCGATCGCGCCCGCGGCGTCGTACATCTCGTTCGGCAGCTCGAGCGACAGCTCGAGTGGCTCGATCAGTGCAACCTATCTGCATCTGCCGGTGCTGTTCGGCTTCAACATCAACGACAACGTCGCGATCTCGTTCGGCCCGAAGTTCCTGTACGCAATTGCGTCGGTGACGACGTCGGACTCGACCTCGGACCGATCGAGCGCCGCCACCAGCGGTCTCTGGGTCGGAGGCTACGTGAGCCTGCCGCTCAAGGTCGGCCACGCGTTCTGGATCGCGCCCGAGATCAACGTCTACCGGCCGCTCAAGGAGGACGTGCTCCTCTACCAGGGCGGTCTGGCGTTGCTGTTCGGCGGTCCCGACCGTCCGCCGCCGCCGCCCGCCACTGCCGCCGCGGCTCCCGCCGGCCGGCCCGCCGCCGCCCGGCTATCCGCCGCCGCCCGGCTATCCGCCGCCGCCCGGCTACCCGCAACCGCCGCCGCCGAACGGCTCCTATCCGCCGCCGCCACCCCAGTCGACCCTGAAATCGGATCCGGCGCCGCGGTCACACGGCGTCGTCGCGCGCGTCGTCGCGATCATGACGACCTCGGGTCTGGTTGCGGGCGGCTGGGTCGCGCACGCCGCGAGCCGCCGCCGACGGCGACACCCGCGACCCCGGCGCCGCTCGAAGCGGTCAGAACCGACGCGTACCTCGCGCCCGGCGCCACCACCTACCGCACGCTGGCCGACGCGGCGGAGGTCGTGCTCCGGCGCGACGTGCTCGACGTCTGGTTCCCGCGCATCGATCGACGACGAGCACGGCGGTTTCCGCTCCGACTTCGCGCGCGACTGGAGCCCGACGCCCGCGCACGACGGCAAGTTCTCCGTGTTCCAGGCGCGCCTGACCTGGCTGTCGTCGCAGATCGCGCTGCGCCGGCCCGATCTCAAGGACCGCTTCCTGCCGATCGCACGCCACGGTCTCACCTATCTCAGCGACACGCTCTGGGATCGACAGAACGGCGGCTTCTTCTGGGGCCTCGACGAGCAGGGCAAGATCTCTGCCGAGTACACCGACGGGAAGCACCTCTACGGCAACAGCTTCTGCCTCTACGCGCTCGCGGCGGTCTACCAGGCAACCAGCGATCCCGCGGTGCTGGCGTTCGCGAAACGCGCGTTTCACTGGATCGACGAGCACGGGCACGACGCCAAGAACGGCGGCTACTTCGAATGGCTTTCCCGCGACGGGAAGCCGGCGCCGGCGCACCCCGAGACCGGCAAGATCGACATGGTGCCGGTGGCGATGTTCCCCGTCGGCTACAAGTCGATGAACACGCACATCCATCTGCTGGAGTCGTTCACCCAGCTCTACGAGGTCTGGAAGGATCCGACGCTCCGCCGCCGGATCGAGGAGCTGGTGACCGTCATCCGCGACAAGATCTGCGTGGCGCCCGGCGCGATGAACCTGTATCTGACCGACGCCTGGATCGCGCTGCCCGGACACGACTCCTACGGCCACGACGTCGAGGCGGCGTACTTGATGCTGGAGGCCGAGGACGTGCTGGGCAAAGGCCACGCACCGCGAACGCTGGTCATGGCGCGCATGCTGGTCGACCACGCGCTCGCTTACGGCTGGGACGCCGCGCGCGGTGGATTCTATCGCGACGGCGGCACCTACGGACCGCCCGAGGATCGGCAGAAGGAGTGGTGGGTCGAGGCCGAGGGCCTGAACGCGCTGCTGCTGATGCACGATCTGTACGGCGCCTCGACCGACGTGTACTTCCGCGCCTTTCAGAAGCAGTGGCAGTTCATCAACGAGTATCAGCGCGACGCCGAATTTCACGGGCTGCACGAGATGATCGACGGCGATGGCCGCCCGGTCGCCGGCGGCAAGGGGCGCATCTGGAAAGAGGGCTACCACGAGGGCCGCGCGCTGCTGAACGTCATCGCCCGCCTGCAGAAGCTGGCGCAGCGGTAAAACGCGCTTTTCGCGCGCGCGCGAGATGGGTCGACGGGGGCTGATGGTACTGTGATCTTGAATGCTTGCCTCCTCCGCGCGTGCGCTGGCGATCGCGGCCGCGCTGTTTGCCGCCGGCACCCCGTCCGCGAGCGCCGGTAACCGGCGCGGTGCGGCGCCCGCGTCGGCTCAGGGCGCCGGCACGGCGCTGCGCCAGGAGGGGACGCGGGCCTACCGCGCGGGCCGGTTCGAGGACGCGCTGGCGAAGTTTCGCGCGGCGGCCGACCGCGACCGCGACGACCCCGACGCGCTGGCCGACGTGGCGCTGGCGTTGCAGAAGCTGGGCCGGACCGGCGAGGCCGTCACCGCCAACCAGGGCGTTCTGCGGCTGGCCGCGCGGCCCAGCGCCGATCGCGCGAAGCGGTTCGCGAAGATCCGCCTGGCCGCCTACTTCAACCTCGGCCGCCTCGGCGCGGTGGTCGGCGCGCCTGACGTGGGCGCCTGCGGAGCGCTCGCGACCGCGACCGACAGCTGCAAGCCCCTGTTCGCGTGCCGCGAGGCCCGCCAGAACAACGGCAGCGGCCTGGCGACGCTATGGGAAGTGCTGCGCATCGCGCGCACGAACGAGGCCGCGATCCTCGACGAGGACGACTATCACGAGGTGCCGCCGCTGATCCGCGGCCTGACCGACGCCGAATACGACAGCGAGGCCGCGCGCCCCGCGATCGATCTGCTGCCCGAGCAGGAGGGCGACACCTTGCTGCGCTACGGGACCGAGGAGGTCGGCGACGCGTGTCGGCGGATCTACGGCGACTGGAGCTGCGAGACCTCCGACGAGGTGCGCGCCGAGACCCGGCGCTGTCAGGGGACGACGCCCCCCGACGGCGGCACCGGCGCTTGCTTCCGCCTGAGCTGCGATCGCGCCGAGAGCGCGCCGTGGCCCGCGGTGCAAGCCGAGATCGATCGCCGCACGCAGCGGCTGTCGACCTGCTACGAACGCCTGGGCCGGCTCGACGACACGACCTGCGTCGTGGTCTACGCCGATCCCTGCAGCGGGCTCGTCGGTACCTATTGCACGACGACATTTCACCGCACGTCGAAGCCGCGCGCCGAGCACCACCGCGTCTTCGAGCTGACCGCGCCGCAGGACTAGGCCAGCAACGATTCGGCGACTACGTCAGTCGTCGCCGAATCATCACCGGCTCGTTGCGATGAATCGCGAGGCTACTTCGCGGCAGGAACGGGCGTGGCCAGCGGCTTGCCCTTCTCGACGACATAGGTCGACAGGACCTTGGCAGTGGCGGTGCCACTGTTCTTCGCGGCGTGCACCTTCCCCGCGGGAATGAAGAACACGTCGCCCGCCTTCAACGTCATGGGCGGCTTGCCTTCCAGCTCCATCACGATTGTCCCCTCGAGGACGTAGCCGGCTTCCTCGCCGGGATGAGTGTGCTTGGGCGTGCCCGCGCCGGCGTTGAACTCGCCGCGCACCTGGACGACCTCGTGGTTCGGGATGGTGAGATCGTGAGTTTGCAGCGGCACGCGCTTGAATCCCGGCTGCTGCGCCTGCAGCGCGCGCGCGCCCCAGGTGACGGCGCCGAGCGCCATTGCCGTGCCCAGAACCAAGGTCAATTTCCGGTGTTTCATGACGCCTCCTCGAGGTGAGTGGTGGCAACCGTCCAACGCGGGGCGCGAATGTAGCACGGGGTTCGCGCGGCGCCTGGCCAAGCGGCGGTGGGCGTCGTAGGCCTATGGGGCGATGGCTTATCGCGAGCTCCTGCCCCATCCGGCGCTGCAGTCGTTCGTCGATCGGTTCTGGATCCTGACCGCCGCGACCGGCGCCGAGCCGCGGCGGATCCTCCCCGACGGTTGCATCGACGTGATCGTCGACGTCGATCCCGACAGCGACGGCTTCGGACACGCGGCGACGGTGGGAACCATGACCCGGGCTCTGCTCTTTCACCCGCGGGCGCGTGTGTGCAGCGCCGCCGTGCGCTTTCGCCCGGGCGGCGCCGCGCCATTTCTGCGCCTGCCCGCCGACGAGCTGACCGACCGCGTGCTCGACGCCGGCGAGGTCGAGGCCCGCTGGATGGCGCCCGGCTCGAGCGAGGCGCAGGCCGATCCGAGGGCCGCCGTGGCGGCGCTCGAGCGGCGGCTGCTGTCGAGACTGCACGCGATCGCGGAGCCCGATCGCGCGATCGCGCACGCGATCGGCCGCCTGTTCACCGCGGCCCCGCCGTCGATCGAGGAGCTCGGACGCGAGCTGGGATGGAGCCGCCAGCACCTGGCGCGGCGGTTCCGCGCCGAGGTTGGCGTCGGTCCCAAGCAGCTCGCGCGCGTGGCGCGCCTGCAGCGCGCGGTCGATCACCTGCAGCGCGCCGATGACGGCGGCGCCGGCGTAATCGCCGTCAATCTGGCCGGCGCGGCGGTCGACCTCGGCTACTTCGATCAGGCGCACATGGCGCGCGACTTTCGCGACCTGGCGGGCATGTCCCCCCGCGACGCGCGCGACGCGAGAGGTTCCATTTTTCCAATTCGCTCGCTGTTCCGGGCGCCATGATCCGCCCATGAAAAAGCTCACGCCCAACCTGATCGTGGACGAGATCGAAGACAACCTGCCGTTCTGGGTCGACCGCCTGGGCTTCGAAAAGACCGTCGAGGTGCCCGAGGGCAAGCGCCTGGGATTCGTGATCCTGCAGCGAGGCGACGTCGAGCTGATGCTGCAGAGCCGCGCGTCGCTGGCCAAGGACGTCCCCGCGATCGCCGACGGCCCGCACCGCGCCGTGATCTACATCGAGGTCGCCGACCTGGCGCCGATCCGCAAGGCGCTGACCGGATGGCCCCCCGCGGCGCCGGAACGCACGACCCCCTACGGTGCGAGGGAGATCATCGTGCGTGATCCCGGAGGGAATGCCGTCTTCTTCGCCTCGCACACGGCGTCTCACACGTAAGCCGCATCTCCGCCCCGGCGACGATTTCTGAGCTAATCTCTAGCTCAGCCTCCACTTTGCGGCACTTCACTTTGGAGTTTGAAATGTCACAACCTGCTCGGTTCCAGTGGCGGGGGTTGGTGGGGAGCGTGGCGTTGGTCCTGGTGGCGCAATGGGCCGCCTGTTCCGGGTCGGTGCCGCCCCAATCGGGCAGCGGCGGCGGCGCGGGAACGACGTCGGGCGGCGCCGGCAAGGGCGGCGGCGGAAGCACGGTCACCGGCGCAGGTGGCGGTCAAACGACTGGCGCCGGTGGTGGCCAGGTAACCGGCGCCGGAGGCGGAAGCAGCGCCAGCGGTGGCGCATCGGGAGGCGCCGGCAGCGGCGCCGGCGGCTCGACGACCACCCGCGACGGCGGCGGGCCGGATCTGGCGCCGCCGACCGGCCCCGGCCCCGGCACGCTGGGCGGCGGACCGGTGACGACCTCGACGACTCACCTCGACATCGGCGTCCACGATCCCTCGATGATCTGGGACGGCAGCAACTACTATCTCTTCGCGACGGGCGGCTCGCTGAGCGTACGCCGGTCGGCGAACTTGATGCAGTGGACCAACGCCGGCAAAGTCTATCCGGCGATCCCGTCGTGGGCGACGGCGATCATCGGCTCGGGGCTGACCAGCATGTGGGCACCCGACATCAGCTACTTCAACGGCCTGTTCCACGTCTACTGGGCCGGCTCGACCTTCGGCTCGAACACATCGGTGATCGGCCTGGCCACCAACGTGGCGCTCGACTCGACCGCGGCCGGGTTCGCCTGGGTCGACCAGGGCATGGTCACGCAAAGCCGCAGCAGCGACAACTTCAACGCGATCGATCCCAACGTCGCCTTCGACGCGACCGGCGCCCCCTGGCTGGCCTTCGGCTCGTTCTGGTCGGGCATCAAGCTCCACAAGCTCGACCCGGCCACCGGCATGTTCGCGACCGATGATCCGACCCTCTATTCGATCGCGTCACGCAACGGCGGCGCGATCGAGGCGGCGTCGATCATCTCGCACAACGGGTTCTTCTACCTGTTCGTCTCGTTCGACGCCTGCTGCAAGGGCGTGAACAGCACCTATCGCACCATGGCCGGCCGAGCTACCGCCATCACCGGCCCCTACGCGGACAGCACCGGCAAGGCCATGATGCAGTCGGGCGGCGACCAGCTCATCGCGACCGACGGCCGCTACATCGGTCCGGGCGGCGGCACCGCCTGGAAGGACGGGGACAACTACCTCTATGTCTACCACTACTATGACGGCATGAATAACGGTGCGTCCAAGCTGCTGATCCGGCCGGTTACGTTCAGCTCCGACGACTGGATCGTAATGGGGGATCCGATATTTCCATAGCGTCAATCCTCTGACGCACCGCCAGGACAAACGTTGTAATTTCAACTAGATAACGTCGTCCTGCTGCCAATTTGTGACAAATGGATGACGTCCGTCAGTGGCCCGGTGCGCCTGTGCTAAAACGTGTCCCGTGCAGCCCCCGCATGCAGACCCGACCCGACGGACCGCTGGCAGGAAGCGTCGCACTGGTTCGAAGACCGACTCCGTGAACGAGCGAGGATCGCGTGTCGTGACGGCACTGGACGCGCCGGCGTCCGTTCGCCGCGTCCTCACGGACTTCAACCCGGCCGCGCTCTGCTGGGCCGACCCCGACCACCGCTACGTGATCGTGCGCGAGAGTCTGGTCCGGGGCGACCGCCGCGCGCTGCAGTGGCTGCGAAGCGTGCTGCCCCACCGGGAGATCCGCGAGCTCGTGCGCCGCAACCGCGGCACCGGCTGCAACGAAACCGAACGCCAGCGCCTGCGCAAGACCCTGCGTCTCGGCCCGAAGGACATCCCGGTCCGTCCGCTCTAGCCGGCGTCGCCGCCGGCGCCGGTCGCGCGAAGAAGACGCTTTCTTTCAAAAAAATAGAATTCGATAGCATGATGGGGCTCCTGTGAGCCTGACGGTCAATCACCCGGTCATCCATCGCGTCGAAGCGGACATCTTCAGAATTACCTTCGCCGCCGATTGTATTCAGCACCAGTGCCGATGCCGCGAAGAGGGCGATCGGCGCCGCAATGACGCCTGCTGCCAGTACGGCGCGGACGTTCTCCTCCCCGAGAAGCAGGCCATTCTGCGCCGGGCGCGCGAGGTGGCGTCGATCCTCAAGCCCGAGCGGCGCGACACGGAGCACTGGTTCGACGAGCGCGACCCCGAGGAGGATCCCGAGGCGCCGGGCGGAATCCTGCTGCGCACCGCGACGTCGGACGGCAACGACGAGACGTCCGGGCTGCATCTTCCTCGAGCACACCGGCGAGCGCGGCTGCGGCCTGCATCGCGCCGCGCTGCTCAACGGCTTCGCCCCCGCCGAGATCAAGCCGCGCGCGTGCCGCCTCTACCCCTGTCGTGGAGCAGCCGCTGGCTGGGGCTGAGCCCCGAGTTTCATGACTACTCCTGCGCGCAGGACGGCGGCCCGACGGTCTACCGCCTGATGCGCCAGGTGCTCGGCGAGGTCTTCGACCAGCCGCTGGTACAGGAGCTGGACCGCCTGGAGTCCAAGGTCATCCGCCGCCGCCTGCCGATCCGGATGTCGCTGGCGCGATAGCTGTCGTCTTCCATGTTGCGGTTGGGTTTGCGGTTGCAGTGAAAGCGCTCCTCGTCGATCTCTACGACACGCTGGTGTGGACCGACTGGCGTGCGCTCGGCGAGCGCATGGCGAGCCGGCTGCAGGTCGATGGCGCCGCGCTGCTGCGCGCCTTCGAGATCACGCACGTGCCGCGCGGCGTCGGTCGCTTCGCGGGCATCCGCGGCGACCTGGCCGCGATCGTCGCCGCCGCGCGCGGCACGTACGATCCCGCGCGCGAGGAACAGCCGGTCCCGTCGGGCAACGACGATCCCTTCATCGCCGAGCTCGAGATGGAGCTGCTCGAGTACCTGCGCGACGCGGCCCACCTCTACGACGACGTGCGGCCGGTGCTGCGCGCGCTGCGCGCGGCACGAACCCGGGTCGCGATCGTCAGCAACTGCGATCACGTCACGCGACCCGTTGCTGGCCAACCTGGACCTGGAGCGCGAGGTCGACGCGACCGTGCTCTCGTGCGAAGTGCACAGCCTCAAGCCCGACGCCGCCATCTTCGAGCAAGCGCTCAAGCGCCTGGGCGCCACCGCCGCCGAGGCGGTGTTCGTCGACGATCAGGCGCGCTATCTCGACGGCGCGCGCGCGCTGGGCATCGGCACCGTGCAGATCGTGCGCGCCCCCTCGCACGGCGAGCCGTCCGAGGGGGACACACACCGGGTCGTCACCAGCCTGACCGACGTCGCCGGGTACTAGGTCAGTCGTCGATCACGTGCCGATCGCGGGATCGCTCCGGCTGTCCTCGCCGGTCTCGACGTGGCCCGCCACGCGCTGGAGGAACGTCGAGTCGGACTCGACCTCGAGCACGAAGTCGTACCAGTCGTACGACCCGTCGAGCGACCAGTGGCGCGTGAAGCCGTCACCCGATCCCGACCTCGTGCACCACGGCCTCGTGGGTATAGACGTCGAGGATTCGCACCTTGGCGTGCGACGCGCCGTGGTTCTGGACGTCGAGCGTGATGCCGCCGTGCTCGCCGTAGCGGCTGCGCACGGTGAGATTCGCCTTGTGGCGCCCCGAGAGGCTGCCGCGAAACGCGCGCAGGAAGCCGTTGGGACCGTAGACCGAGAGATCGTAGGCGCTGCCCTCGGGGAACGTCCAGATGTCGGAGAGCTGCGCGCCCGGCGCCGACGGTATAGGTCCAAGGCCCGTCGGATGCCCCATCGGATGCGCTGCCCTTGCGCACCTGGAACACCGCCGCCGCCTTGCCGGTGTTGGCGAAGTGCAGCTTGACCGTGTCGTCGTCGAAGTCGGCCTCGCCGCGCACGTGCAGCTCGTACGGCACCGCGCGCGCCGGACGCGTGCCCGGCTCCTGCGCCGGCAGCGCCTGCGTCGGCGGGCACCGGCGGCACGTAGTCGGGATGGCGGTCGTTGTCGGGCGGCACGTAGGCGGCGGTGCTCGGCAGCACCTTGACGTCGTGGATCGACGCGCGGTCGTTGGGCGACTTGAAGTCGAACGCCGACGTCAGATCGCCGGTGACGGCGCGGCGCCACGGCGTGATGTTCGGCTCGATCAGGCCCGGGTGCTCGGCGCGCGAAGCGCTGTCTCGATGAACCGGATCAGCGAGGTGTGGTCGAAGCACCTCCGAGTCGACCCAGCCGCCCTTGCTCCACGGCGAGATCACGATCATCGGCACGCGCACGCCGAGGCCGTAGGGGCCGGCGGCGAAGCTGCGCGTTGCCGGCGAAGATCTCGTTGGTGGTGTCGACCGTCGACAGCCCCTGCGCGCGCGACTGCGGCGGCGTCGGCGGCACCATGTGGTCGAAGAAGCCGTCGTTCTCGTCGTACATGCAGGAAGAACGCCGTCTTGCTCCAGACCTCCGGGTTGGCGGTCAGCGCGTCGAGGATCTGCGAGACGTACCAGGCGCCGTAGTTCGCCGGCCAGTTCGGGTGCTCGGTGTACGCCTCGGGCGCGACGATCCACGAGACCTGCGGCAGCGTTGCCGGTCAGCACGTCCTGCTGGAACTGATCGAACAGCGTGCCGCCCTGGGAGATGTTCGTGCCGCGCAGCGCGCCCTCGTAGAGCGGGCTGCCCGGCTGCGCGTTCTGGTACTGGTGGAAGTAGAGCAGCGAGTTGTCGCCGTAGTTGCCGATGTACGCGTCGTCGCCCCAGCCCCAGAAGTGGGCGGCGTCGAGGCCCGCGCCCTGCGTCCTGATAGATCTTCCAGGAGATGCCGGCGGCCTGCAGGCGCTCGGGGATAGGTCGACCAGTCGTAGCCGGCCTCGGCGTTGTTGAGCACCGGGCCGCCGTTCTTGCCGTCGTTGCCGACCCAGCCGGTCCACATGTGATAGCGGTTGGGATCGGTCGCGCCCAGGAGCGAGCAGTGGTACGCGTCGCAGACCGTGAAGGCGTCGGCGAGCGCGTAGTGGAACGGGATGTCGTCGCGGGTCAGGTACGCCATCGTCGTCGTGCCCTTGCTGGGCACCCACTGGTCGTACTTGCCGCCGTTCCAGGCGTCGTGCGTGTCCGTCCAGCCGTGCGGCAGGTCCTCGAGGAACTGCAGGCCCAGGTTCGGCGCGTCGGGGTGGAACGGCAGCACGTAGCCGTCGCCGTTCGGCTGGTACCAGACCGGCAGCGCCCGAGGGCAGCGTGACCGCGCGCGGATCGCCGAAGCCGCGCACGCCGCGCAGCGTGCCGAAGTAGTGATCGAACGAGCGGTTCTCCTGCATCAGGATCACGATGTGCTCGACGTCGGCGATCGTGCCCGTGCGGTGGTGCGCGGGGATCGCCAGCGCGCGCTTGATGCTGGCGGGAAAGGCCGCCGCGAGGGCGCCGGTGCTCACGAGTTGAAGGAACGTTCGACGATCAGTTGTCATGCAGCTCGGCCTCCGAATCCTGGGTTGGGTGATCGATGGCCCACTACCTAGTCGAGGCCGCGTTCCGGCGGCACGACGGTATGGTTGCATTCTCGCAACGTCGAAGCGGGACAGCGCCGGTCGGGTCCCGCAATTACTTGGGCCAATTTCGGGTGCTGAAGGCACTTCGCCAGCGTCCGGTTCGGTCTACGTCCTCACGGAGGGATTCCATGCGTTTCAACGCCGTTCCAAGAAGTGGGTTTCGCGGTCTCTTATCGTTGTTCGCGCTGACCTGTGGTGCGGCGTTGATCACGGCCGGTTGCGGCGGCGGCGGATCGCCGCTGCCCACCGACGCCGGGTCGGGCGGCAAGACCGGCACTGGTGGCGGCAGCATGGGCGGTTCCGGTATGGGCGGCTCAGGGACGGGCGGCTCGAGCATGGGCGGCTCCGGCATGGGCGGCGCGGGAATGGGCGGCTCAGGCGTGGGTGGCGCGATGGACGCGGGAATGGACGTGAACGTCTGCCCGGATGGCGGCAGCACCGCCGACAGCGACGGCGACGGCACGCCCGATTGTCTGGACGTCTGCCCCAACGATCCCTTGAAGCAGGATGATATCGACAGCGACGGCGACGGCGTCAAAGATTGCCAAGACGCCTGCCCTTACAACCAGGACCTGACCACGATGGGCGTTTGCGGTTGCGTCACCCCGGTCGACACCGACGGCGACGGCACGCCCGATTGCACCGACGGGTGCCCGTTCGACGGCAACCGCACCGCCCCGGGCGTTTGCGGATGCGGGGTCCCTGACAACACGCCGCTGTGCCTCGTGCACCGGTACAGCTTCAGTGACACCACGACGACGATCGCCGACTCGGTCACCATCGCTGGCGTGAGCCCGAAGAACGGCATGGGCTCGACGGCGGCAGTGGTTCCGTCAGGCGGCAAGCTCACGCTCGCGGGCGGCGCCACCGCGACCGCGATCGGGGGCCAATGGGTGACACTGCCAGCGGGCACCGTCTCGACGATTGGCAACAGCGCCACGTTCGAAGCGTGGGTGGCGTGGACCTCGGTGGCGGCGACCCAGTGGCAACGCATCTTCGACTTCGGCAATAACGCGAATACGGACGGGACGCCGGGAACCGGTCAGACGTACATCTTCCTGTCGCCATTCGGTGGCAGCAGCCTCGTCCGCGCGGCGATCACGCTCGCGAGCAACGGCGGGAACGAGGACATCGCGGACGGTACCGGCTCGCTCCCCATGGGACCGACCCCGCTTCACGTCGCCGTGGTCGTCGACGATGCCAATCTGAAGTTGACCCTGTACGTCAACGGCGTGCCCAACGGGACGCCCGCCACGCTGAGGGCTCACGGAATCCTGTCGCAGATCAAGGACGTCAACAACTACCTCGGGCGATCGCAGTGGCCCGACCCGCTCTTTACAGGCATCTACGACGAGTTCCGTATCTACAGCAAGGCGCTGTCGGCGGCGCAGATCGCCGAGGACTTCGCCAGGGGCCCCGACGTCGTGTCGGTGCTCCCGACCGACGGCGGCACGACGACCGACGCCGGAACGCCCGACGCCGGCCCCGACGCGCCGTCGGACGCGCCGTCGGGGCAGTAGCGCGGAGAGCGCCTCGCGCTCAGCGCGGAATGGGCAGCAGCCGGATGTCGTCGACCGTGAAATCGACGGGATAGCTGCTGCCGTCCGTCGCGGCCGGTAGCGTCCAGGCGATGCCGGTGACCCGACCCGGATCCATCGACGGGAACGGAGCGCCGGCCTGCACACCGAGCCAGTAGATCGTGATGATCTGTGGCGGGTTCACGCCGCTGCCCAGGCCGAATCTGGCAACCGGATCAGTGCAGACGTCGACGTTCTGAGCGGAGCAAGTGCCGCATCCCAGGCCAATCGCCGGCGCCTCGTCCCGAACGGTCCCCATCGTGAGCGCGAGACTGACCCCCACCTCGGTGCCGCCGAGGTTGCCGCTGATGGTGAACTGGATTCCCGCATAGCGCGACAGATCCAGCGTGCAGACTCCGTCGGCGACCGCCGGGCAGCTCCAATCGAGTCCGAAAGACACCGGCCCCGCCACCAAACCGCTGAGGTGCCAGTTGCTCCCGCTGAAGTCCTCGAGCAACACAGCCGGAGTGACATAGGTGCCACCGACGACCGGGTCGACGCCGAGCCGCCCGAAGGCCTGGTTCGTCAAGCTGTCGAAGTCGGCGATGACGGGGCCCGTGGGAGCGATCGGAGCGCAGTGCGCAGGAGGCCCGCCGTCGGCCGCAAGCGATCCGCCGTCGAGCGGCGTCCTCGGATCAATGACGGCAACGCCGCCCGTGCCCGCGCCGCCCGTGCTCCCGCCTCTCGCCCCGACGGATCCACTGCTGCCGCCGGGGGGGATCGCGCTCGGAAAGACATTGTTGTTGCAGGCGGCGGCGCCCAACGAAGCGACGACCAGCGCCATCAGCCAGCAACCTGCAGCCGTTTCCCACTGGTGGCTGTTCACGCTCGACATCGGCGGCCCTGCTCGCGCGTCAGCGTAGCACGGCGAACCTTTTGCTAGGCAGCCGTGAGCGCGCCGACTGCCGCCTCATAGTCGACGGACTCGCCGTCCCACGATGGCGTCGCAAGGTGGGCGTCCACATCGCTGTCCCACCAATCGCTGTTCCACACGACGCCCCCAACGTCATTCGGTGCGTCTGAGTTTCGCGTGAGCGGAGCTCCACCCGGCGCATGTACCTGAACTTCGCCACTGGCCGCCAGTCGGATGGAGAAACCACCCTCGTGGATCAGCCGGTGATGGAACGAGCAGAGCATGACCAGGTTATCGAGCGACGTGCGGCCACCATGCAACCAATGCTTGATGTGATGGCCGTGAAGAAACCGCTCATTGGAGCAACCGGGAAAACGGCATCCCTGGTCGCGAATCCAGAGAGCCCGCCGAATGGCGGCGGTCAGTGCACGCGTGCGGCGCCCGATGTCGAGGACTGCGCCCTGTTCATCGACAGCGGCCACCACCACGCCGCCATCGCACGCCACCCGCCTGAGCGTTTCCGCGGAAACGTGCGTCCCGTCCTCGAGCGCCGCTCCCAACTTGCCGTCGGACGACGTCAGATCGCGATCGAGGTGAATGACGACCTGACAGCGGTCAGGTGCTGCAGCGCCAGGCGAAGCTTCGCTGCCGGTGAGTTGGGCGGTCGCCATGTGAACGACGCCGTCAGCGGCCGATGGCCGAGGCGACGAATCTTGGCTCGGTGCCAGTTGCTCACGGGCGTGCTCGATCGCTTTCAACAATGTGTCGGCTTCGTCCGCCGACACCACGATCTCCAACTTCACCAGCCCGTTGCCCAGAGCGCGTGCCCGAACATATCGATCCCGGCCCGCCTCGACTTCGCCTTCCGTCGCGCGCCTGAATCCCCGACAGATCCGTTCGAGCTGCGCACCAGTCGCCGCAAGCGCGACCTCAAGCACCTGCTCTTCATTCGCGGATGTCGCAATACGCGTGATCGCCCGGACCTTCGCGTACGAAAGCCGGCCCGCCGCGAACGCCTCGTCAATCTTGGGTAGTCCCCCCAGCGCCCGAGCCACCCTCACCTTCTCCCGAGCTGCGCCGGGATCCAACCCTACCCGCCACGTCAGCCAGTGCGCGCAGCTCTGAGCTCCTTGCTCGTGCCATCCCGCGAGCTCGTCAAACTGACGAATGCAACCAAGCAGCCGATGAGTGGCGACATTGAGCCGAACCGACAACCCCGCGATCTCATCCCCCAATTTTGCGCAATCGAACATAGGATCATTCTAAACATTTGTTCAGTGACGTCAACGCAAATACCCATTGGACTGACGGTCCAGTCCAGTTACGACCAATTCGTCAAGCCAACTCACATCTTTCCTTCCCGCTAGCACATTTGCAATGTCTCGCAAGAGGCCAGCCTTCTGTGGATCACAGGCTGCAACTTTCGAAATATTGGGCTCAACATTCCATTGTGTGGTTGAGCCTTCCTCAACTAGTGCTTTTATCGCCTCAACAGCACATTTGTCGGGTGGCAATACGTGACAAAGGAGATAGAAGTTCGCCTCTAACCGACCTTCATTGTCCAGATCCATTGATGTCGCTTCGCGAATTAGTTTTTGGGCTTCTCGACCATTGTCCTTGAGAAACAACAACTGAGCTAGGTTGACCTTCAGTGTGGGATGTTCGGGACCCAACGCAATTGCCGTCCGGTACTGTGCAATACACTCACCAACGGGGTAACCGGCGAGATGCATAGCTATCGCATAACCAACTTCAACCTTCTCCTGATCGCCTCCTTTCTCCCGCGCTGAACGAAAGTCTTCGATTGCCTGCTGCACATCTTCTTGGCGACGAAGAACTAGAAATCCACGATCCAACAACAACGGTGCGCTCGTGGGATTTTTCACAATCGCCACGCTAAGCATCTGGCGCGCGCCATCGATCTCTCCTCGAGACAGCAAAAGGCTGGCGTACCCAAGCGTCGCCGATTCATTTCCCGGCTCTATCTCAAGTGCATGCTGGTAATAGCCCTCGGCCTCTGCCGACCGTTTCTGGCCCGTCAGTAGACTGCCAAGATTGGCGAGTGCGGAGACACTGTTAGGATCCAACGCTAACGCCCGTCTGTACGCTTTTTCGGCCCCCTCATGGTCGTTCTTCTGGAAGCACAAAAATATTCCATAGTTATTGTGAGCCTCGGCAGAATCCGGCTTTTCGCGCAATTGAGTTGCATGGTAGTCATCTGATTCGTCTGCTCGAGCGAACAGAAACTGATGGAACCGAGCTCCCTTCAATTCGTCAGGTAAGGGCATATCTGCGTACCGTCCAAAGAGACCAACGGGCAGCGCGTGCGTAGAGTTGTCTGCATTAAAAGGACGGCCACCACCTTCACCCGTGTTCCGCAGATACGCGCAGAAGCACGCCGGACTAACAAGTCCCGTTCGGTCCGAGACCTCGCGATTGACGTCAGCAAGAGAGGAGAGGATCCGATCGGGAGCGGGACTCTTCGCGACACGATTGGCCAACCGACGCTTTTCAGGCCGAGAGAGTTGGTGCCCCGATGCGAAGATATGGAGGTTCGTGGGACACATCTGCGTCACGGACAAGAGGTCAGCCGCTGTTGAGTTCGCTGCACCAGCTGCTTTTTCGTAATTGCTGACGAATGCGAAGAGCGGCTTGCTTCCGATGAAGGCTCCCACACTGAACGTATGGCGCCGGCGTTCGAAGGGGACGCGATTGATCCACTCATTGGCCCGCAAGAGTTCAGAAAAGACACGATCGAATGGATCGTCGTTCTTAATTGATCGAAGGCGATCGGCTAACCACTGGGCCACCTCCAGATTACCGACCCGATAGACGCCGGAAAAACACACCATCGCGCTCCATTTGCGCGTGCCGACCACGAAGATCTTCGAATGTCCAAGATCATCTACGGTCTTGCCGGAGTTCCAATCCTGTGTGCGATGGTCAGCGACTTGATAGATGTACTTAGGAGTCGCCACCGTCACGTTGAGGGTCACAGCGCCGGCCCTCTACCGCAATACCGCGACCTTGTCCCCGAACAATTGCTCGATCCGCGCCAGCAGGTCGTCGGTCGCGGCGACCTTGTAGTCGTCGCCGAGGTCGAGGACCGACTCGCTGCGCTTGGGGATCTCCATCTTCAGCAGGGTCTTGCAGGGGCCGGCGTGCTCGCGCAGCAGCTTCTCCAGCGCCACCAGGCTCTCGTCGCTGATGACGTCGGCGTTGAGGCGCACCTCCAGCAACGAGCTCTTCTGGCGGCGCACCTCGGACAGCAGCTTGGCGTCGTTGAAGCGCAGGCGCTCGCGCGCGGCCTCGCCGTCGCCGAAGGGCGCGTCGACGGTGCCGAAGACCAGCAGCGGGTCGTCCTTCGCCGAGGAAGTCGCGGTACTCCTCGACCTTCTTGCTGTTGACGATGAACTCGATCTGGCCGAAGTGGTCCTCGAGCGTGAAGAACGCGTACTTGCCGGCGCCGCTCTTCATCGGCCGCTCCTGATAGTTGGAGACGATCCCGGCCAGCGTCACCTCGGCGCGCACGCCCTTCTCGATGCAGTTGGCGGTGGTGGCGTTGGTGTACTTCTTGATCTCGCCGAGGTAGCGGTCCATCGGGTGGCCGCTGATGTAGAAGCCCAGGCTCTCCTTCTCGAAGGCGAGGGTCTCCTTGGGGAACCATTCGTCGGCGTCGGGGTACTTGTCGACTTCGACGCCGAAACCGCTGCCGGACTTGCCGCTCGCCTTGCCGTTGCGGGCGCCGCCGCCGCCGAACAGCGACAGCAGCGACGTCTGCCCGCTCTCCTTCTCGCGCTGGTGCGCGGCGGCGCGATCCGACGCCAGGCCGATGGCCGCGAAGAGCTTCGCGCGCGACACGCCGTTCGACGCGGCGACACCGTCGAACGCGCCCGACTTCACCAGCGCCTCGAGCACCTTGCGGTTGACCTTGCGACCGTCGACGCGCTTGCAGAAGTCGAACAGCGACAGGAACGGCCCGCCCTCGTCGCGCGCCGCCTTGATCACCTCGACCGCGCCCTCGCCCACGCCCTTGACGGCGCCGAGCCCGAAGCGGATCACCTTGTGCTTCCGGGCGTCGTTCTTGCCGTCGTCCCTGCCGCTGTTCTTGACCGGCTCCGCGCTGCGCGACACCACGGTGAAGTCGGTGTCCGACTCGTTGATGTCGGGCCGCTGCACCGTCGAGCCCCATGCGCGCGCGCCTCGGCGATGAACTTGACGACGTTGTCGATCTTGTCCTTGTCGCACGGTCAGCAGGCCGGCGAAGAACTCGACGCGGGTAGTACTACTTCAGATACGCGGTCTGGTACGTGAGCCAGCCGTACGCGGCGCGAGTGCGACTCGGTTGAAGCCGTAGCCCGCGAACTTCTCCATCAGGTCGAAGACGTTCTCGGCGATGCGCGGGTCGATCTTCTTGACCTTGCGCGCCGTCGACGAAGCCGGCCTTCTGCTTGGCCATCTCCTCGGCCTTCTTCTTGCCCATCGCGCGGCGCAGCAGGTCGGCGCCGCCGAGCGAGTAGCCGGCGAGCGCCTGACGCGATCTGCATGACCTGCTCCTGGTAGACGATGACGCCGTACGTGTCGCGCGAGGATCGGCTCGAGCAGCGGGTGCGTCGTACTCGACCTTCTTGCGCCCGTGCTTGCGGTCGATGAAGTCGTCGACCATGCCGCCCTCGAGCGGGCCCGGGCGATAGAGCGCGACGGCGGCGACGATGTCCTCGAAGCAGTCGGGCTTGAGCTTCTTCAGGAGCTCGCGGAAGCCGCTCGACTCGAGCTGGAACACGCCGGTGGTGTCGGCCTTGCGAGATCATCTTGTAGACCTCGGCGTCGTCGAGCGGGATCAGCGTCGATGTCGAGCGTCGGCTCGCCCGGCGGCTCGCGTCTGCGGTTGACGAGATTCGACGCAGGTCGATGACGGTGAGCGTCTTCAGGCCGAGGAAGTCGAACTTGACGAGGCCCGGCCTTCTCGACCTCGTCCTTGTCGTACTGGGTGACGATCCCTTCTTCGCCCGCGGGGCGGAAGCAGGGCACGTACTCCCAGAGCGGCCTCTCGCCGATGACGACGCCGGCGGCGTGCATGCCGGCGTGGCGGTTCAGGCCCTCGAGCGTCGTGGCGATGTCGAGCAGCTCGCGATAGCATCGGGTTCTCGTCGTAGAGCTGCCTTGAGCGCGCGGCTCGATCTCGAGCGCCTCGCGCGATCGGCGGCGACTTGCCCTGGACCGGCTCGGGGACGAGCTTCGCGACCTTGTCGGCCTCGGCGAACGGGATCGCCATCGCGCGCGCGATGTCGCGGATCACGCTGCGCGCCTTGAGCTGGTGCAAGGTGACGATCTGGCCGACGTTGTCCTTGCCGTACTTCTGCTGTGACGTAGCTTGATGACCTCGTCGCGCCGGTTCATGCAGAAGTCGACGTCGAAGTCGGGCATCGAGACGCGCTCGGGATTCAGGAAGCGCTCGAACAGCAGCTTGTACGGGATCGGATCGATGTCGGTGATGCGCATGCAGTACGCGACGAGCGAGCCGGCGCCCGAGCCGCGGCCCGGGCCGACGGGGATGCCGTGCTCCTTCGCGTAGCGGATGAAGTCCCAGACGATGAGGAAGTAGCCCGGGAACTTCATCTGCTGATGACGTCGAGCTCCAGCTCCAGGCGCGCGCGCGTAGATGTCGGCGTCGAACTTGGCGCCGCGCGCGGTGCGCTTCCTCGAAGCGCTGCTCGAGGCCCTCGCGCGCGACCTCGGTGACGTAGGTGTCGGCGTCGTAGCCCTCGGGCACGGTGAACCGCGGCAGGTAGCGTCTTGTCGAGCTTGAGCTCGACGTGCTGCACAGCTCGCCGATGCGCGCCGTGTTCTCCATCGCCTCGGGGATGTCCTTGAAGTACGTCGTCCATCTCCGCCGGCGTCTTCATGTAGTAGCTCGTTGACGGTGTGCATGAGCCGCTTCTCGTCCTTGATGGTCTTCTTGCTGCTGGATCGCACATCAGGATGTCGTGCGCGTGCGCGTCGGTCTTGTTCACGTAGTGGCAGTCGTTGGTGGCGACCAGCGGGATGCCGGTCTTCTTCGACAGCTCGACCAGGTGGCCGTTGACCTGCTCCTGCTCGTCGAGCCCGTTGGGCTGCATCTCGAGGAAGAAGTTGCCGCGCGCGAAGATGTCGTCGTACTCGCGCGCCGCCTCCTCGGCCGCCTCGGGCCCGCGCCGCATCATCGAGCTGCGCGACCTCGCCGCCGAGGCACGCCGACAGGCCGATCAGGCCCTCGCTGTGCTCGCGCAGCAGCTTCTTGTCGATGCGCGGGTTGTAGTAGAAGCCCTCGAGGTACCCCATCGAGTTCAGGTACGAGAGGTTCTTCTAGCCGACGTTGTCCTTGCGCGAGCAGGATCAGGTGGTTGCTGCGCCGTTCGGTCTTGTCGTGTCGATCGGGCGCGATGTAGGTCTCGCAGCCGAAGATCGGCTTCACGCCGTGCTTCTTCGCCTTCTGTGTAGAAGTCGATCGCGCCGAACATGTTGCCGTGGTCGGTGATGGCGACCTGCTTCATCCCGCGCTCGAGCACCTTGGGGAACAGGTCGTCGAGGCGGATCGCGCCGTCGAGCAGGCTGTATTGCGTGTGCAGATGCAGGTGCGTGAACTCGGCCATGCGGGGTAGACGAGCTTAGCGTTCTGACACGCGCGGACCGACTCCTTTTTTCTCCACAGGCTGTCCACAGGCTGAGCCGACACGGCCTGGGTCCCGCGAGACGACGCGGCGCCCTGTAGAACGCGGCGCGAATGCGAGTTCGAGGTTGCTCGCCCGTCGCGATTGCGCGAGATTTCTCGCATGGCACAGCGGATCCGGGGGTGGCGGTGATCGGCGCGGTGGTCGGCCTGCTGGGCGTCGTGTTTTCGGGGCTGGCGGTCCCGGCGGCGACGCCGTGCGGGGCGCTCCGCCCGACGGCGGCGCCAATCCTGGACATCGCCGCGGCCGACCGCCACGCACCCCTGGCGGTCTACGCGATCGGCTTCTCGCCGTCAGGGCACTTCGCCTGGCTCGAACGGCGGCGCGCCGCCGACCCCGACAAGACCGAGTGGTCGATCCACATCGTCGATCTGGTGAGCGACCACTTCCTGGCCGAGCGCTGGTTCGAGACCAAGCGGGCCGACGTCGCCGGCGTGTGCGAAAAGTACGGGCCCGCGATCTCGATCTTGCTCGACAAGAGCGAGATCCAGGCGGTCACGGCCAGCACGTTCGAGCAGCCGAGCGCGACCGACGATCCGACCGGGTTCGACCTGCGCCCCGGCTCGCCCGACGCCGAGAGCGGCAAGACGCCCTACGACGTGATCCTGCGCGGGCACGCGGGCGGAAAGCGGCTGGGCTCGCTCTACCGCGTCGACGTCACCGCGGGCGAGCCGCCGCTCGGCGAGCCAAAGATCCGCGGCATGCTGCGCAATCCGTTCGAGCGCCGGGTCGCGGTGTTCGTCACCCAGGACATGGTCGGCAGCGAAGGGATCCAGATCCCGGTGGTCAAGGTGCTGGGCGGGCGGCTCGACAAGGGCTTCGTCCAGAACCCGTAGGCGCGGGCTCAGCGCCGCTCGGGCGGCAGCCACTGGCGCAGCGCCGCCTCGTCGGCGGGGGCCAGGCAGCCGGGCACGGCGAGCGCGCGCCGATAGGCGCCGAGGGCGCGCGCGGGACGTCCCTCGTCGAGCTCGACGAAGAGCTCGCCGAGCCGGCGCTGCCACTCGCAGGCCGGCACCGGTGACGCGAGCGGTGGCTCGTCGATCGGGATCGTCGCCGTGCCTTCCTCGATCGTGAAGGAGAACGTCGCCGGGATCTCGCGCGCGGCGATGAGAGCGCGCCAGCGGGGCAGGCGGCGCACGAAGACGCGCGCGTCGTGCTGCCGGTAGACCAGCGCCCAGCGCGCCGGATCCCACCAGCTCACGCGCCGGTTGAGCCCCGCGTAGGCGAGCAGCGCGCTCTCGACGCCGTAGCGCTCCATCGCCTGGTCCCACTCGTCGCGCGTGACGTCGGCTCGCCCGAGGAGCTGGTGAAAGTCTGGCGGATACGCCGGCAGGCGCGGATCGATGAAGACGCGGTGGCGCGGATAGCCTTCGAAGATCAGGTAGGAGCCGATCTCGAAGTCGTTGTACATGCGATCGCGCAGGCCGTTCTCCTCGGCGAACTGGATCGCTTCCAGCGGCAGCGGCGTGCGATCGAGGGCAATGTCGAGGAAGGGGTGACCCGCGCGCGCCGACGCGACGCGCGGGCCGAGCGCCAGCGCGACCAGAAGCGCCGAGGCGACCAGCGCCGAACGGGAGTGAGACCGTTCATCGGCGGCCGCCGCCGCGCCGGTCCGCGCGAACGCCCGCGCCGTGACCGCGGTCGCCGCCGCCGCGAGCAGCGGCGCCGCCGCGAGCGCGAAGTCGGCGCCGAAGCGCACGCTGTGCGCGGCCAGCGCGCCGAGCCCGGCCACGGGTAAGATGCGGCGCATGCCAGCGCCGCCGCGCCAGGCCAGCGGCAGCGCAACCGCGGTCGCGAACGCGTAGGCGATGAGCGGACCGTCGGATTGCACGCTGACCGCGCGGAACTCGTCGACGGGGTGCAGGCGCGGAATCGTCAGGTGCAGTGCGAGGTAGCGAAAGATCCCCGCGCCGAGCGGCGTGGCCAGCATCGCGCCCGCCCCGGCAAGCGCCAGCGCGCCCGCCAGCGCGCTCAGCGAGCGCCGGCGATCGACCGCCGCGCCGAGCGCGAACAGCGCCAGGAGCGCCGGCGCGACGAAGACGCCCGCGTGCAGGTTCGCCCACAGCGCGACGCCGGCGAGCAGCACGACCGCCGCACGCGCAACGTGCGCGCCCCGCTCGATCCGTTCCAGACCGAGCAGAAGGACGATCTCGCCCGCGAACGAAAAGATGTGCGGGCGCTCGACCAGCCGCTCCTGCATCACCCACAGCGCCGCGGCGACGGCGAGCGCCGCCGGCACCGCCCCGGCGCCACGGCGGCGGCAGAGCGCGAACGCCGCCGCCGCCGTCGCAACGACGACGCCGGCCTTGGCGACCACGACGCCGGGAAAACCGCCGAGCCGGAAGAGCAGCGCCGCGCCGACCTCGAACAGCCAGGACGCGTCGAGGTCGGGAAACGCGGGCGCCGTGAACGAGAACAGGTTGTGCGCCGGCAGCGCGTGCCGCGCCACGATCTCCCGCCCCGCCGCGAGGCGGAAAAAGAGATCCGATTCGGTCATGGGCGCCAGCGCCAGCGACGCCGCAAAGATCAGGAGCGCGCCGAGCGGCGCGCGCGACAGCCATCCATCACGCGACACCATTGCGCGAGAGGGCGGCTCAGAACACGACGACCAGCGCGGCGAACAGCTCGCCGCGCGTGTCGGGCGCCGAATCTCCGTCGGGGAACGTCGGCGACGACGCGGCGACGAATCGCCGCGCGGTCAGGCGCAACCGCAGCTCGCTGCGCGCGCCCGCCGGCGTGAGGGGGATGTCGGCGTGAATGCCGACGCGCGCGCCGAAGCGGGCGAGCTCTTCCGGAACGCGCGTGATGCGGCTGTCGCGCTCGTACCCGATGCCCAGGTCCAGCGCCAGCGCCCGCAGCACCCGCATCCGGTAGCGATCGTCGCCCGGCGAAAGGTCGGCGAAGGGCCGAAGCACGAGCATGCCGTCGAACCCCAGCCGATCGACGGGGACGTTGGGCGCACGGTAGCGGCCGGTCGCGCTGTTGACGAACACCCCGAGGTCGAAGCCGAACGTGCCCTCACCGAAGCCGCCCGTGGCATAGAACGACGGAACCGCGGACAGCCCGGCGGCGCCCAGGCCGGCGTCGTCGATCGAAGCGCCCATGCCGACCGCGACCTCGAGCTGGGGCCGCGACGCAATCGGCGCCGTCGCCGTGGCGAAGGCCGGCACACCGTCGCCGACGGTGGGCTCGTCGGCCCGCGCCGGGCTCGAGACGATAGCCGCGGCCGCGGCCAGCGCCAGCGACGCGAAACCGGCGCGCGACGGGTGAAGCAGAGACGCCACGGGCCAGTTCTAACACGACCGCCGGCGCGGTTGGCGACCTCGACGGCGGGCCTCAGAACGGTGTGCAGGAGTCGCTGAAGCACTGCAGCCAGCTCGGGAATGTCGTCGAGTAGCTCGACGACACATCCATTCCCCGCAAGCTCATCCCCCACGCGCCGGTCAGCGTGTGCACGCACTGATCGACGGCGCCGTAGCAGGGCGGCACCGCGACCCGCGCCGCGGCGTACACGCCGCCGACCGCCGAGAACTGGCTGGTGATGTCGCGGTTGTCGAGTATCACGGGGCGGCCGGAGCCGTCGATCTTGCGAACGATCGCCAGCAGGTGATCGAAGTTGGGCGCGAGCGTGAACACCTGAACGTCGTTGGCCGCGTCGACCGGGATCGCGCTGGCCAGCGTCGGCTCGCAGTCCATTCCCTGCGTCACCAGGATCGGCTTGTCGCCCTGCACGATGAAGTCCTCGGAGCTCGAGACCCAGTAGGGATAGGGCACCCCCTTGCCCGCGTGGGCCATCATCTCAGTCGGCAGCCCGGAGATCGGCTGGCCCGAGGCCGACGTGAAGGTCACCATGGTGTCCTCGGCCGCGATGATCTGCCAGTAGCTGACCACGCCGGCCGGAAAGATCGAATCGCAGGTGTGGTCCTGGGGCGGCAGGTGAGCGGCCACATAGGTGTGGCTCCAGCTGCCGGTCGGCATCATCTGCTCCATCGCCATGTCCGGCGAGTTGAGGCCGTCGACGTTCTGCCCGTAGGTGGTGGTGACGTTGCCCGAGAACACCGCCACGCGCTGGTCGGATGCGATCACTGTCCCGGCGAGGCTATCGAGGTTGCAAGCGCTGGAGATGTGAAAGACGTCGCCGTCATGCGCGAGCGTGACCGGCATCGGCATCGCCATCTCCGGCAGCACCGGCGCGTAGATCCACAGCGACGTCCGGTCCTGTGTGGCGACCACCGCGATCTCGGCCGCGCCGCCGCGCGAGCCGGGAATCGCATCGATCTTCGTGGTGTCGACCTGCTGATACGACATGGTCATGTAGTTCGTGCCCAGCGCGTGCGCTGGCAGCACCATCGTGCCCGAGCTGCTGGTGGCCATGCTGTCGGCGTCGTCGCTCTCGACCATCATCACAGTGACCGGCGTATCGCTCACGACCCGGCGCGCGGGCGGCGGGTCGGCCGGCGGATAGCCGTACGGCGACGCATCGACCGTCGCCTTGACGGTGGTGAAGCTGGCGGCGCTGCCGGGCGCGACAGCGATGGGCGGCGGGTCGCTCCAGCTCCCGTCAGGGGTCCGCTCCTGCAGCTGCACCATCGCCGCCGCCGGTCCCGGGTTGGTGACGATGATCAGCGTCGGCTTGTCGTCGTCCGCCGCGACGTTGTCGAGGATCGCGATGTAAAACAGGCAGCCGGTGGCGCTGGCGTGCATCTCGCCGGTGGCGCAGCTGGGGGAGACGCAGCGACCGAGGCTGCAGACCGTGTCGCCGTCGCAGGTCTTGAGCCACGCGCCGGGCGTGTGGTTCTGCTGGCAAGCAAACACCGAGGTCGGAGCGCCGCCCCGGCAGGTGGTGTTTCCCAGGCAGCGAAACGACGCCCCGCCCGCCCCGCCGCTCCCGTCGGGGCCGACCGGCCCGGGTTTGCCGGCGGCGCAACCGCCGCAAATTCCAAGGACCGCCGCGACGATCCCGATCGCCCGAAGGCGGTTCCATCGACCGCTCACAGGCGAATCCTACTCCGGAAAACCGCGGTGTCTGCCGAATGAAGCAAAAGCGAAGGCCAAGGCCAAGCCAAAGCGCAAGCCAAGGCAAACGACAACAAGATGATCTTGAAAGCGAAAGCCGGCCGCCGGAGCAACCTTGCCAAGCCCTCCCCGAAAGGGATACGCTCGACCACGTTGCCACGTGTGTCGGTAGCCCTTGCCCTGGCCTTCGGGCTCGCCAGCGGGACCTCGGCCAAGGCCGCGCCCCCACCGGGCGCCCCCATCGAGAACCCCTTCGGCAAGGGCAGCGACACCGCCGGCGGCAGCGACGACGCCCAGAAAAACGGCAGCGGCGGCGACGGTGACGGCGCGGGCCCCGCCGCTGGCGGGGACAAGGGTTCCGCGGCGCCGTCCGACGAGGCGGCGCGCGGGCCCGCGGTCGACAGCGGCGCCAATCACGACGAAACCGCCGAGAGCGGCGACCTGGGCGAAAGCCATGGCGACGGCGAGAGTGACAGTGAAGGCCAGGGCGAAGATGATTCGCAGTCGCTCCTACACGCGCTCACCTGCCTGGAGGGCGACGGCACCGGCGGCGGCAGGCGCAAGGGCGTGCAGCGCCGCGACTTCCTCAAGCGCCATCGCTTCGAGCTTTCGGGCGTGGGCGGCTTCTACGCGTCGGACGCGCTGTCGTCCACCTACAGCTACGGCGGTGCGCTCGCCTACTACCCCTCGGAGGACTTCGGGCTCGAGGTGCTGGTGACACGCTCGCCGGTGCGATTTCGCCTGGAGGAGCCGTTCACATCATTTGATCAGGAGCACCACTTCGCGCCCAGCATCGCCTGGCAGGGGATCGTCTCGCTGCTCTGGTCGCCGATCCACGCCAAGCTGAAGTTCACCGACAAGACCATCATCCACTCGGACATCTTCGTGGTCGCGGGCGCGGGACGCACCTTCCACGAGTCGGTCATGGGCCTGACCTGGGAAGGCGGCCTGGGCATCAAGCTCTACGTCAGCCACTACGTCACGTTGCGGTTCGACGTGCGCGATTTCCTGCTGCCGCAAGAGGTCCTGGGCCGCGGCCGCATCACCAACAACATCACGGTACTCGGGGGAGTCAGCGTATGGTTGCCAGGCTGAGCGCCGCGCTGGTCATGTTGCTCGCGCTCCACGCGCGGGCATTCGCGGCGAGCGACAAAGCCGCCGCGAACAGCAAGGATGCCGAGCCGCCGGCGGGGTTGGAGGATCAGGACGCGTGCATCGACGAGCACGTCAAGGCCGACCTGTTCGCCAAGCGGCAGATGCGCGGTACGCGCGAGCGGCTGTTCCAGCAGACCAACCGCCACGAGCTGATGATCCAGGGCGGCTACTACGTCTCGGATCTCTTCGACGGCACATACGTGTTCGGCGGCGCCTACGCCTATCACATGACCGAGGACCTGGCGATCGAGGCCGCGGGCTCCTACACGCGCATCACGTCGTCGGCGTCGGCGGAGCTGGAGCGCATCTTCTCGGTGCTGGGCAAGAACAACCGGCGCGAGCTGATCTTCGACGCCGACCTCATCTGGGCGCCGGCGCACGGCAAGCTGCGCGTCGGCGGATCGATCGATCACTTCGATCTCTACCTGGCCGCCGGCGCCGGCGTGATCGATTCGGCGCTGTCGAGCGACCTCGCCGCCAACGGTGGCTTCGGTCTCAAGTTTTTTCTCGGGCGGGCCGTTGCACTGCGCATCGACGTGCGGGACTACTTCTACCGCCAGCAGTTGCTGTCACAGAAGGTGTTCGTCAACGACCTCACCACCACTCTGGGGGTGAGCCTCTACCTACCGGTCGGAGAATGAAGCACCTCAGTCTGGTTCTCGCTTCGCTACTCCTGGCGGCGTCCGCCCACGCGAAGCCCAAAAAGAAGGCGCATTCCGCCCCGTCCTCGTCCTCGTCCTCGTCGCCGTCCTCGTCCTCGCCCCTCTGGTCTCCGCCTTCAACGCCCCCCGCCGCAGCCGCCGCGGACACCCCCGCCCCCACCGTCGACAGCGGCGCCGCGCCATCGCCACCGCCCGCCCCCGCCTCCGACACCGACACCGAAGCCGCGGCGAAACCAGCGGCCGCCCCGCCGCCGCGCTCGCCCGCCGCCAGATCGCGCGGCGCCACGCTGGCCGCCAACGAAGGCTCGGCAGCCGATCCCAAGGACACACCCGCCGCGTCCGCCAACCCCGATCTCGAACGCCTGCGCGCCGACTACGATCGGCTGCGCGACGAGCTCTTCCGTGCGCGCTCGCGGGCGCAGATTGTCGAGGAGGGGCTCTGGACCTCACGCCTCAGCGCCACCTTTCGCTGGAAAGGCGGACCGAGCTATCTCGTGCACCACGCGTCGGTGCGGCTCGACGGCGCCGACATCTGGGACTCGGGTGACAAGCCGGTCACCGACGATCTGGTCACCGTCGCCGAGCGCCCGGTCAAACCCGGACCGCACGCGCTGACGCTGCGGATCGACATCCGCCCCGGCAAGAAGAGCAAGGACAGCGACAAGCTCGGTTACGTCTCCGAGCACACCTTCGCGATCATCGTCCCCGACGGCAAGCGGACGCGCGTGGCGATCAAGGGCGACGAAGACGGCGATGCGCCCGAATACGAGCCGGAGATCGAGGTCGAGCTCGAGACTCTGAAATGATTCCGGCGATGCTCTGCCTGCTGCTGGCTCAGCAGCCCGACGCGCCCGCGCCGGGCGAACCGGCGAAACCGCCGCGAGCCGGCGATCCGGTCAGCCAGTACCTGACCGACCTCGAACAGTCGGGCGTCCTGGCGGCGCCCGCGGAGCCGCCGTCACTGCCGCAGCTGAAAGAGACGCTGCGCGCCGCCGAGGACGATCTGGTCACCGGCAACCCGCAGGCGGCGACCACGCGCCTGTTCCGCGTCGTCGAGTCGCCGCGCTGGACCAGCTTTGCCTACGCGCCCGAGTACGAGGCGGCGGAGTTCACGCTCGGCCGGGCGCTCGCGCGCTCGGGCGCCTACGACTCCGCGAAACGCTACCTGCTGCGCGTGCTCGACCACGGCGCCAAGCATCCCTACTTCACGGCGGCGTATCGCGCGATGGTCGACGCGGCGCTGGAGACGCGCGAGCAGGCCGGCGATCCTGGCGCAGCTCGAGGGAATCAAGCTCGAGGATCCGCTGCCCCATGACAGTGAGAACGAACGCGCCTATCTGCGCGGCAAGGTCGCCTACGAGAAAGGGCGATCTGGCCGGCGCGGCGGCGACGTTCGGCGAGGTCGATCGCCAGTCGCGCTTTCACGCGTCGGCGCTCTACTTCCGCGGCCTCATCGCCGCGCGCCAGCAGCGGTTCGCGATGGCGCGCCGCAACCTGTGCGAGATCGTCGAGCAGGCCGACAAGGACCGCTTCTCGTTCTTCATCGACGGCCGCTACTACGCGATCAAGGACCTGGCCTATCTGGCGCTCGGCCGCATCGCGCACGAGCAGGGCAAGTACGACGACGCCTACTACTTCTATTTCCGCGTGCCCGAGGACTCGGAGCGGCTGCCCGACGCGCTCTTCGAGGCGGCGTGGTCGATGTTCCAGAAGGGCGAGTACGAGGCCGCCGGCGCGTTCATCGAAGAGTTCGATCGCATGTTCCCGAAGTCGCCGCTGGCGCCCGACGTGATGCTGCTGCACGCGATGATCGATCTCAAGTCGTGCCAGTTCGAGAAGGTGCGCACGACGCTGGATCAGCTGGTGAAGACCTACGTGCCGATCGAGGCCGAGGTCGCGGCGCTGATCAAGGACCCGGGACGGCGCGCCGTGCTCTATCGCCGGCTGCTCAGCCGGTCGGAGATCGGCCATCCCACCGATCGCATCGTCGAGCTCTTGAAGATCGACAGCCGCTTCTATCGCTACTTCAGCTACCTGGTGGCGCTGGACCGCGAGGTCGGCCAGCTGCCCGAAGAGGTCGCGGTCTGGGACGAGATGACCGCGAAGTCGACCGGCCAGGCCGAAGGGCGCCGACGCGACCGAGGCGGTGCGACTGGTGCAGGAGATCCGCGAGCTGCAGCCGATGGCCAAGGGCGACCCCGAGATGGAAAATCGCGTCGGCCTGCTGCTGCACGACGCGCGGCGCGCGGCGCGGCCGGTGAGCACGCGCGGCGGTCCGTTCGCCGACGAGGCCACCCGCGCGCTGGCGCTGGGCGCCGATGCGCAGAAGCTGCGCGCGCGGCTGGTGGCGGCGACGACCGCGATCGCCGAGGCGGCGCTGGTCGATCTCGACAACCGCCTGCGCCACATGCTGGTGCAGGCGCGGCTCACGCACATCGACGCGGTCATCGGCAAGAAGAAGAAGCTGGAGATCGAGATCGCCAACCTGCGCGAGGGCCGCTACCCGCCCGAGATGTTCGCCCAGCTGCAGCTCGAGGGACTGATGGGCGACGACGAGGAGTACTGGCCGTTCGAGGGTGAACACTGGAGCGATGAGTACGACAACTACAAATGAGAGGCGCCCCTAACAAGATCCTGATCGCCGGCTGCGCGATCGCGATGCTCGCGGGAACGCGGGCCGCGCGCGGATCCACGCCCGAGGCGACGGTCGAAAAGGATGTGACCACCGACGCCACGCCCGCCACCAAAGCGGGCGACAAGAAAGATCAGTGGCAAGGGCGACGACGCCACCGACGAGCATCCGCTGTCGCCGGTGCTGGAGCAGGCGATCCGCGTCAAGGAGAAGGAGGTCACCGAGGCGCGGCGCGAGGGCATCCGACTGCTCGAGGACTACCTGCGCGACAGCGCGCGCGGCAACGAGCAGGCGGAGGCGCTGTACAAGCTCGCCGAGCTCTACTGGGAGGAGTCGAAGGCGGCGTACCTCGACAAGATGGAGCGCTATCAGGCCGCGGTCACCGCCTGCCACGAGAACCGCAGCGCCTGCCCGCACGTGCCGCGCCGCCCGCCGACCGTCGATCTGGCGCGCGCGCAGTCGGTCTACGATCGCCTCATCAAGCAATACCCGCGCTTCCGCAAGATCGACACCGTCATCTATCTCTACGCGTTCTCGCTGCGCGACCAGGGCAAGCTGGGCGAGGCCATCAAGTACTTCCAGATCATCATCGAGCGCTTCCCGCGTTCGCGCTTCACCGCCGACGCGTGGATGGCCATCGCCGAGTATCGCTTCTACGAGCAGCAGAACTACAAGAGCTCGCTCGAAGCCTACGAGAAGGTGCTGAAGCACCCGAAGTCGCAGCTCTACGACCTGGCGCTGTTCAAGACCGCGTGGTGCTACTGGAAGCTCGGGCAGACGACCAAGAGCGCCGAGCGCTTCAAGGACGTGCTCGATCTCGCGAAGAAGAAGGCGGGCAAGACCGAGGCCGAGCAGAAGCGCGCCGCGGAGCTGCAGGGCCAGGCGCTCGACTACCTGGTCGAGCTCTTCACCGAGGACGACTCGAAGACGGCGGCCGACGCGTTCGAGTTCCTGGCGCAGATTGGCGGCAAGGAATACTCGCAGAAGATCCTGCGCCGCCTGGCCGACACCGTCTTCGATCAGACCCGCTACGAGCGCGCGATCGAGGCCTATCGCTTGCTGATCCAGCTCGATCCCAACGACGGCGAGGCGCCCGACTACCAGAGGCGGATCGTCGAGTCGTACCAGCTGCTGGGCGACGTGAAGACCGCGGTCGTCGAGATGCGCAAGCTCGCCGACACGTACCACGGCCGCAGCACCTGGGCGAACGCGAACAAGGACCGCCCCAAGACAGTGCAGCACGCGCGCGCGATGGCCGAGGAGCTGATCCGCAACCTGGCGAAGAGCATGCACGCCGAGGCGCAGCAGACCGAGAAGACCACCAAGGTGGTCGACAAGGAGCGCTACGCGCGCGCCGCCGAGGCCTATCAGTTCTATCTCGCCAACTTCGCCGACGCGGGCGACGCCGTCGAGCTGCGCTACCTGCGCGCCGACATCCTGAACTTCAAGCTGCAGAAGTACGACGAGGCGGGCCGCGAGTACCTGGCGGTCGCCAAGACCACGCCGGTCGGCAAGTACCACAAGGACGCGCTGCTGCAGGCGATGACCTCGTTCGAGAAGGTCCGCAAGCCGCCGTCGGGTCCGGGCGGCGTCAAGCGTGAGATCACCGAAAGCGACCGCCAGTTCGCCGAGGCGGCGGATCTCTACGCGACGCTGTTCCCGAAGGACAAGGAGATCATCACCGTCATCTACAAGAACGGTCAGTTCTTCTTCGACTACGGCGACTACGACGAGGCGATCAAGCGCTTCGGCCTGATCGTCGAGCGCTATCCCGACGACCCCAACGCGGGCGCCGCCGGCGACAAGATCCTCGACGCGCTCGGCAAGGCGAAGGACTACGAGAACATCGAGACCTGGGCGCGGCGGCTCAAGAAGACCAAGGCCTTCTCGTCGCGGGACGAGCAGGCGCGCATGGACAAGCTGATCGTCGGCTCGATGATGAAGTCGGGCGAGAAGTACACGGCCGCCGGCCAGTACGAACGCGCCGCCGAGTTCTTCAAGCGCGTGCCCAAGGAGTACCCCAAGGACGACAAGGCGCCCAAGGCGCTGAACAACGCCGCCGTGGTGCTGGAGAAGGCGAAGAAGCAGGAAGACGCCGTCGCCGCGTACAAGGAGCTGGCGGATCAGTATCCGCAGGCCAGCGAAGCGCCCGAAGCGCTGTTCACCGCGGCGCGCATCGAGGAGAACATCGCCTACTACGACAAGGCCGCGACGCTGTACGAACAGCTCGCGAGCCGCTATCCGCAGAACACCCACGCGGCCGACGCGCTCCGCAGCGCGGGCGTCCTGCGCCAGAGCCTGGGACAGCACGATCGCGCCATCAAGCACTACGGCGAGTACGCGCGGCGCTTCAAGGACAAGAGCGACGCGAAGGAGGTCGCGTTCCACGTCGGCCTGGTGCGCGAGGAACAAAAGGACTGGAAGCAGGCGGCGACCGCGTTCGCCGACTTCGCGCGCACCTACCCCGGCGACGCCAAGACCGTCGAGGCGCTGACGCGCGAGGCCGACGCCTACCTGTCGGCCGGGCAACGACGGCAAGGCGAAGGAGGCGGCGGGCAAGGCGCTGGCGCTGTACAGCGGCGGCGCCAAGGGCGCGCACGGCAAGGGCGGCGGCAAGGCCGGGCCGGACGACGATGGGCGGCGACGACGCGAGCTACTACGCGGCGCAGGCGCGCTACATCCAGGGCGAGCTGGTCTTTCACGAGTACGAGCGGATCAAGATCGCCGGCAAGCCGAAGCAACTGGCCAAGGTGCTCGAGGAGAAGGCCAAGCTGCTGGAGCAGGCGAAGGCGATCTACCTCGACGTCGTGACCTATCAGTCGCCCGAGTGGGCGACCGCCGGGCTGCTGCGCATCGGCCAGGGCTACGAGGCCTACGCCAAGGCGATGCGCAACGCGCCGGTGCCGAACGATCTGAACGAGGAAGAGAAGCAGGTCTACCGCGACGAGCTCGAGAAGGTGGTCGTCGTGATCGAGGACAAGGCCATCGACGCCTACAAGTCGGGCTACGCCAAGGCGATCCAGATCGGCGTCTACAACAAGCACACGCAGGCGATCCGGCAGGCGCTGTCGCGGCTGGCCGAGAACGAGTACCCGAAGGAGAACGAGGTCCGCCTGATGGCGCGCATGGGCGAGCCGCGCGTCACGCTCGAGCGGATCGAAGAGGTGCGGCGTGATCAGTGAGGCGGTTGGCTCTCGCAAGGTCGGCCTTGCGAGAGTTGCCGCGTTGCTCCTCGCGTTGGCGGGGTGCGGCCACCGGCCGCCGGCGGCGGGACCGTCGGCGCCGATCGCCGTCGTCGCGCTGCCCAAGGTCGGTGTCGAGGCGCGCTCCGAGTTCAACGAGGGCCTGCGCATCATGAAGATGGGGCGCAAGCACTACAAGGACGCGCAGCAACATCTGCAGCGCGCCACGCAGATCGACCCCAAGCTCTTCGAGGCCTGGCACAACCTGGGCGTGCTGCTGGCGGCGCATGGGCGAGTACGACAAGGCGTCGACAGCTTCCGCAAGGCGCTCGACGTGCAGCCGGGGTCGCGCAAGACCGTGCTCGCGTACGGCGAGACGCTGCGGCGCGCGCACCAGGCCAAGGACGCCGCCAAGCTCTACGCGAAGTGGCTCGACTCCGATCCCAACGACGCCGACATGCGCGCACGCTATGGCCAGATGCTGCGCGAGGCCGGCGAGCTCGAGGAGTCGTTGGAGCAGGCGCGCATACTCCTCGGACAAGGTGGGCAAGGCGAAGCGGCAATCGGAAAGACCGTAATCGCCTATAACGCCCTCGGGCTCACCTACTATAAAATGGGCAAGCTCGATCTTGCCGAAACCGCGCTGAGAAAAGCGGCCGAGCTCGATGCGAAGAGCGCGTTCGTCTGGAACAACCTTGGCTTGGTTGCGTTCGACCGGGGTCATGATCAGGAGGCGTTTTTGCATTTTCAAAAAGCGTCCGAGCTCGATCCCAAATACGTGCAGGCGCGATTGAACAAGGCCGTGGTCTTCATGGACTGCGGCGACTACAAGCGCGCGCGTGCCGAGCTCGAACGCGCCGTCGAGATCGACCCCAACGACGCCGACGCGCAAGTCGCGCTGGGCGTCGCCTCGCGCGGCGAGGGCAAGCTGGACCTGGCCCGCCGCGCCTACGAGCGCGCGCTGGACATCGAGCCCGACTACCCCGCCGCGCTCTGGAACCTCGCGATCCTGTACATGGACTACGACAAAGACAAAGTGAAGGCGAAGGACTACCTGACCCAATTCAAGCAAGCGGCCGACAACGCCGATCCCAAGCGCGCGGACGCGGATGCGCGCCTCAAGGAGCTTCAATGACGGTGGCGGCGTTGTTGTTAGGGGCGGCATTTATTTTATCGGGAACCCTGGGAGGGTTCCCGAACCCTCCCGCGACGGACTCCGCTCGGCAAGCCTCGCTTCGTCCACGCGTCCTCGCGCAGGGGCACGGGACCAAGGTCGCAACCGGTAAACGGCCGGCGCGCAGCGCTGAGACACAAAAGCGCTCGGCGGCGCCCGCGCCGTCATCCTCGTCGGCGTCGGCGTCCGCGTCCGCGTCGACGAGCAGCGGCGACAGCGGCTCGGACAAGTCGGGCGGCGCGTCCGACGACAACACCGCCAGCGCCAAGCCCGCCTCCGCGGACGGCAAATCCTACAAGAGCAAGACCTACAACTTCGGAGCCATGGACGTCGAGGGAAAGCTCAAGACGCCGCAGCTCCTCTACTTCCTCAACCGCGTCAAGCTCGAGCTCGACATGTCGGCGCCGGACACGCGCTCGTTCATGAAGGAACTCGAGAAAAGCGCCGATGACAAGAATTTGTAGGTGAACCGTGGCAAGTAGCGGCAGCCAAGCACACAGGATCCCCTCGCCGGCGGCGCTTCCGCCGCCGACCGGATACAGCGCACCGTCCGGCATCCCTGCACCCGGCGCCGCGAGCCACCCGGTCCCCGCGCCATCGCAGGCGCAGGCACAGCCGCCGGCATCCGCGCCCGCGCCCGAGGCGGCGCAGCGCCCCTCGGCGGCGCGCGCCGTCACTGGACCGGTGGCTTTGCAGGTCGCGATGGTGTGGCACAGCCAGATCCTGCGCTACGAGCTCCTGCGCCGCGCGCGACGCGTGACCGCCGGTCCCTCGAAGCGCGCGCTGCTGACGACGCCGGCCATCAACGGCAAGAACAAGTTCACGCTGGCGCGCCCCCGCCGCGGCGCCTACGTGGTCCAGCTCGCGCCCGGCATGTCGGGTGAGATTCAGCAGGCGGGCCAGTCGGTCACGGTGGCCGACCTGCTCGCTGGCCCGCCCCAGCGCCGCCGCGCGGGCGCGCTGCGCGAGGTGACGATCGGCCCCGGCGATCGCGCGCGCATCACGCTGCCCGACGCGCGCGACCTGCGCGTCGAGCTGCGCTTCGTCGACGAGCCCGAGACCATCGGCGTCCCGCGCCACGAAGATCCGCTGCTGCGGCGCACGCTGGCGGTGGCGACGCTCACCCTCGGTCTGTTCGCGACGCTGCTGTCGTTGCTGTGGGGCAAGGAGCCGCCGAAGACGCTGGCGCTCACGGCCGAGCGCCTGGTGAAGCTGGAAGCGCCCATCGAGCAGGAGAAGGTCGCGTCGCGCCAGCGCGCCGAGAAGAAGAAGGCGGAGGAGAAGAAGTCCGACGAAGGCCAGATGAAGAAGGCCAAGGAAAAGGCCGGCAAGATCGGCCGCAGCGACGCCAAGCCCAAGGAAACCGTCATCACCAAGGGCGACAAGGACGTGCTGCGCGAGAAGGTCGCGAAGACCGGCCTGCTGGGGCTCGATCGGCAAAGAGAAACGCGAGGGCTCGGGCCTGTCGAAGCTGTTCGCCGACAGCAGCGACGTCGAGCAAGCGATCGCGGGCATGGCGGGCGCGAAGACCGTCGCCGGCCACGGCGCGGGCGGCCTGACGACCAGCGGCTCCGGCTCGGGCGGCGGCGGCACCGGCTACGGCCATATCTACGGCGCCGGCAACCTCGACACCGGCGGCCGCGGCAGCAAGGGCCACGGCCGCGGCCCGAAGCTCGTCGAGCGCGGCGAGAAGGAAGTGAAGATCGGCGTGAGCATGGGCAACGGCGACATGGACGGGTCGCTGAGCAAGGAGCAGATCGACAAGGTCGTGCGCGCGCACAAGTCGGGCGTGTCGTACTGCTACGAGAAGGAGCTGCAGCGCAAGGCGACGCTGGGCGGCACCATCACGATCTTCTGGAACATCCAGCCCGACGGCAACGTCGGCAAGGCCAGCGTGAAGACGTCGTCGATGAGCGACGCCGCCGTCGAGGGCTGCATCCTGCGCCAGGTCAAGCAGTGGGTGTTCCCCAAGGCGCCCGCGCAGACCAACGTGAACTACCCCTTCATCTTCAAGGGAGGATCGTAGTTGCGGCAATCGAAGACGCTGCTCGCGGCGGCCGGCGTGCTGGCCACGCTCGCGGGCGGCTGCCAGGCGCTGAACGAGCCCATCTACATCGCGGCGCCCGCCGCGCTGGACGTGATGGGGACCGACATGACCGGCGCGCCCAACCGCGTGACCGGCTCGGTGGTGCTGCGCTTCCGCAAGCCGAACGCGACGGAGAAGATGCAGCTCGACTCCGACACCCAGCGACTGAAATTCACCGTGCCCTGGCTCAAGCGCGATCGCATCCACCTGGAGCTGCTCTACACGGTCAGCAACATGGACGACACCGACGGCACGTTCACCGTCGCCGTCGACGGCGCCAGCGAGCTCATCAAGTACGACGAGACCACGATCGCGGCCGCGTTCGCCGCCGCCAACGTCAAGACCGCGCCGCTGGCGCTTGATGGCGCCGCCGCCGCGCACGCTCGGCGGCCGGACCAGACCTACCAGGGCACGCTGCGCGAGGACGACTTCATCGAGGGCGAGCTGGATCTCGACGCCATGGGTCGCTGGATGGCGCCGTTCGCGGCGGTGCTGATCAACCGCTCCGACGTGAACCCGGTCGGCCTGGCCATGGTTCCACCCAACGTCGTCATCCCCGCCATGCAGGAGATCGACGTGACGTTGATCGCCGAGCAGCACATGACCTGCCAGTTCATGGTGCGCGTGCGCTCCGACGACGATCAACTGCTGAGCGAGTCGGGCAACGCCAACTTGTTCGTGCCGACGCCAACGGTCTACGTCCCCAACATCGCTCCCACGCCACCCTGAGCCGACCGTGGACCCTCTTACCTTGCGCCCACGACTCCGTCTTATCCTCGCTTTGACTACGACCGTCGCCGCCATGATGGCGGCCGCGCCGCCGGCGGCGCGGGCGCAGGTCACCGACGAGCCGAACCCGGTGATCTTCCCCGACCCGACCAAGTTCGCGCGCGGCCTCTACACCGAGGGCGAGCTCGGCAGCGTGGTGCTGTTCGGCCCGGCGGGCGGCGGCAAGGTCGGCCCCGGCTTCGCGATCGGCACGCGCGTCGGTTACGACCTGACGCGCTTCTTCGCCGTGCAGCTCCACGGCCTGGGCTCGACGCACCAGACGTCGTTCCCCGGCATGCCGCAGGACGATCAGCTGCTGCAGCTCTATCAGGCGATCGTCGAGGGCAAGCTGACGTATCGCTTCAGCCAGCTGTCGATCTTCGCCGAGGGCGGCGTCGGCGTGGCGCGGCTGTCTTCGAACCTGCTCGCGACGGTGCCGTACGGCGGCGGTTACCTCACGCGCTGGCGCACGGGAATGACCGCGGGCGGCGGCGCCGGCATCGACTACCACTCGCTGTCGCGACACTTCTCGGTCGGGCTGCGCGGCGACTACTTCTGGCTGCGCGACATCAGCGGCAGCCGCGATCTCATCGTGACCACCTATCTGAGGTACACGTTTTGAGGGCGCTCCCGGGATTGCG
Organism: uncultured Pseudomonadota bacterium; assembly: GCA_963774325.1. Lineage (GTDB taxonomy): Bacteria > Myxococcota_A > Polyangia > Fen-1088 > Fen-1088 > DASRQZ01. The sequence continues at coordinate 406,945 of CAVZEF010000003.1, read as the reverse complement.
CGTCTCCGTCGCGCTGGCCGCGCTGGCCGGCGCGATCGCCGGCGGCTGCTCGACGGTCGACCTCGGCGATCCGCCGGCGGACGTGAACGCCTGCCGTCCCAGCCAGGACTTCTTCGCCAACGGCGGCCTCTGGGACATGTTTCTCGACAAGGACTACGGCGGCAAGCACTGCATGGATTCGTCGTGCCATGCGAATGGCGCGGGCCGGCCGCTGTCGTTGAGGATCCCCGAGGCGATGTCGCCGGTGCCGCTCCCCCTGCCGCCCAACTGGATGGCCAACTACATCTCGGCCACCGAGCAGATGCAGTGCTCGAACGTGCACTCGAGCCCGCTGCTCGCCAATCCCTCCGGCATCGTGACCCACGGCGGGGGCAAGCTGATCGAGCCCGACGGGCCAGAGGCCACGTTGATCGAGATGTGGGTGACCGCGCCATGACACGGGCGGCACAGCGGGCGGGGCTGGTGGTGGTGATGTTCGTGGCGATGCTCGCCGTCAGCCGCGCCGCGCATGCCGCCGACGAGGCGCTGGTGCGCGTGCTCGCCGACGAGGCCAGCGTGCACACGGGTCCGGGCTTCAGCTTCCGTGTCATCTACGTCGCCCCGCGCGGCGAGGTGCTGCCCGCGATCGGACGCTCGACCACGGATAACTGGTTCCACGTGCAATTGCCCGACGGCACCTACGGCTGGCTGCTGGGCGATCAGGTCTTCCCGCTCGACGTCGAGGCGTCGGAGGAGCAGCGCGGCCCGTCGATCTGGAAGCGCATGGGCGACGCGGTCTTCTCGCCGCCGCCGCTGCTCGAGTACCGCGTGGGGCTCACGTTCTCGGCCGGGTTGCTCGGCGGCGACGGAATGTTCCTGTTTCGCCCGTCGGTGGTGCTGGAACCGCACGTGACGCTCGAGGGCTTCGTCGGCGAGAGCGTCGGCAACCAGGTCGACGTCCTCTACTACGGCGGCGGCTTCAACGCGTTCGTCTGGCCGAACTCCCCGGTGACGCCTTTTCTTGCGGCGGCGGGCGGCGGCGCGCGCGGCAACAAGAAGGCCGATCAGTTCACGATCACGACCGGCCACTACAGCATGGTCAACGTCGGCGGCGGGCTGCTCGTCGCGCTCAAGAAACGAATCACGCTGCGCGGCGACGTCCGCCACTACGTGATCTTCGACCCCAACCACACCCAACGCATCCAGGAGTACTCCGGTGCCCTCGCGATTCACTTCTAAAGCGCTGCTGGCTCTCGCGCTCGGCCTCGGCCTCGGCTTGGTCTCGACCGGCTGCGCGACCGCCACGGCGGGCGCTTCCTGGACGGTCAAACCGCACCAGCGCGAGCTGCTCGCCGACAAGATCATGAACCTCGACGGCGATCCCCAGGAGCGCGCCGCCGATCAGCACATGCTCGCCAACCGCGAAGGCGCGATCGGCGGCACCGGCACCGCGGGCGGAGGGTGCGGTTGCAACTGACGCGCGCATACCGCCCGCGTACCCGCGCGCTCGCCGCCGCCCTTGCGCTGGCCGCCGCAGGCGGCGCCGGCCGCGCCGCCGCCAACACCGAAGCGACCTCGCGCTTGACCGTCTTCCGCGAGCCGTCGACCAGCAACAGCGGCATCACCGTGATCCACCCACAGGTCGACGCCAGCGCCGCGCTCGGCTCCACGTTCAACATCAACGCCGGCTACGAAGTCGACGTCGTCAGCGGCGCGACGCCGCGCATCTTTGCCCCGTCGAGCGGCGTCGACGCCGTCTCGGGCGCCACCAAGTTCTCCGACGTGCGGCAGGAAGTAAAGGGCGGCTTCGCGTTCAACCGCGCGTCGTCGGGCCTGTCGGCCAGCTACTCCTACGGCTGGGAGAGCGACTACAAATCCAACGCCATCTCGGCCACGACCCACAGCGATCTCGTCGACCACAACTTCACGCTCGCCGTGGGCTACACCCACAACTTCGACACCGTGTGCGACGCCAACAACGCCGCCGCCGCCGGCCAGCCGCTGAATCTTCTGCCGCTCGCGTCGTCGAGCCACTGCTTCCAGAGCGGCATGGCCGACGTCACCACCCACAAGCTGAGCATCGACAGCTTCGAGCCGTCGCTCACCTGGACGGCGACCCCGCGCTTCGTCGTTCAGGGCGGCAGCACCATCCAGATCCTCGACGGTTTCCAGTCGAATCCGTACCGCGCGGTGCTGATCGGCAGCCAGCACCGCACGCCGCAGGAGCGCATGCCCAACTTCCGCCAGCGCTACGCCGTCTTCGGGCGCGGCGCCTACGCGCTGCCCGACGCGCGCGCGTCGCTGACCGGCGGCATCCGCCTCTACCGCGACAGCTGGGCGGTGATGGCCGAGACCGCCGAGCTCAACTACAACCAGTACGTTCAGCAGAATTTCCTCTTCACGCTGCGCGGCCGCTACCATCAGCAGACCGGCGCCAGCTTCTACCGCACGTCGCGCGACTACCAGACGCTGGGCCCGGGGGGTCTGTACTGGACGGGCGACCGCGAGCTGTCGCCGATGAGCAACTTCCTCGCCAGCGCCAAGCTCGCCTACGTGCGCCGCCCCGGTCAGGAGCGCAGCGCCTGGTTCTCCGAGCTGGAATTCTCCGCCAAGTTCGAAGGGCTGCTCTACCACCTCGACTCCCCCGACGCGCCCAACTACGACCGCAAGGTCGCCTACATCGGCCAGACCTCGTTCGCGCTGAAGTTCTAGTGTGCGCGCCGTCGCTGCGACCGTGCGCACGCTGGCGCTGTCGTCGCACTGAAAGAAACTTCCGGCAGACATAGAAGAAACTTTCGGCGGCGAGGCCTGGCGCACGCGGAACACGGCAGGATCGGCGGCGCTCTGCATTGGCGTGGGAGTTGCTGGTCTTACTCCCGATGTCTCGGTTCGCTTCGTGGTCGCTCGCTGTCTCCAATACGCTCGTCGCCGCGCTCGCCGTCACGCTCGCTGGCTCGGGTTGCGAGACCACGGCCGCCAGCCAGCCGCCCGCGCCGCCGCCCCAGGGCGAGGTCTGGCTGACCGCCCAGCAGCTGCACGACGCGAACGTCGAGGTCGCGCCGGTCGCGACCCATCCGGTCGGCAACGAGGTGCTGACCAGCGGCAAGATCGGCTTCGACGATCTGCGCGTGTCGCACCTGTTCTCGCCGGTCTCGGGCCGCGTGACCCGCATCCTGGCGCAGCCCGGCGAGCGCGTGAAGAAGGGCGCGCCGCTGGCGGTGATCGAGTCGCCGGACGTCGGCAACGCCTTCGCCGATCTCGGCAAGGCCGACGCCGACCTGACGGCCGCGCGCCACGATCTCGCGCGCCAGAAGGAGCTCTTCGAGGCGCACGCCAACTCCCAGAAGGACTTCGAGGCGGCGCGAGGACAACTTCGCCAAGGCCAAGGCCGAGATGGATCGCGCGCGCCAGAAGGCGGCGCTGTTCCGCAAGGGGACCGCCGACGCGGTCACGCAGGAGCTCACCCTGCGCGCGCCGATCGACGGCGAGGTCATCGCGCGCAACATGAACCCCGGCGCCGAGGTGCAGGGCCAGTACGCGGGCGGCGGCGCCGTCGAGCTCTTCACCATCGGCGAGCTCGACAGCGTCTGGGTGCTGGCCGACGTGTTCGAGATGGACCTCGGGCGCGTGCGCAAGGGCGCGCCGGTGACGCTGAAGGTGGTCGCCTACCCCGACCACGTCTTCAGCGGCACCGTCGACTACATCTCCGACTCGCTCGACCCCATCGCGCGCACGGCGCGCGTGCGCTGCTCGGTGGCGAACCCGACGCGCGAGCTCAAGCCCGAGATGTACGCGACGGTGAGCATCGGCGTCGCGGGCAGCCACGTGCCGGCGCTGGCGCGCTCCGCGGTGCTGCACATCGCCGACCAGACCGTGGTCTTCGTCGAGACCGGCAACGCGCCCGACGGCCGCCTCAAGTTCGCGCGCCGCGTGGTCGCGGTCGACGAGACCGAGGGCGCGTCGTACGTCCCGATCCTCCGCGGCGTCGTCGGTGGGCGAGCGCGTGGTCAGCAAGGGCGGCATCCTGCTGTCCGGCATGCTCTAGGGACGTACGTGTTCATCCAGCGCGTCGTTCGCTTCGTGCTGCGCATGCCCGCGTTCGTGGGCGTGATCGCGCTGCTGATCGTCGCGCTCGGGCTCTACTCCTACAAGCAGCTCGACATCGAGGCCTACCCCAACCCGGTGCCGCCGATGATCGAGATCATCACCCAGCCCGGCGGCTGGAGCGCGGAGGAGGTCGAGCGCTACGTCACCATCCCGCTCGAGATCGGCCTGAACGGCATGATCGACCTCGACCACATCCGGTCGCAGTCGCTGTTCGGCCTGTCCGACGTGAAGTGCTACTTCAACTGGAACGTCGACTACGCGACGGCGCAGCAGCGCGTGCTCAACCGCCTGAGCTTCATCACGCTGCCGCCGGGCATGACGCCGCAGCTGTCGCCGTGGAACGCGATCGGCGAGGTCTACCGCTACGTCGTGCGCGGCGACGGCTACACGCTGGCCGACCTCAAGACCGCGCAGGACTGGATCCTCGAGCGGCAGTTCCGCCAGGTGCCGGGCGTCATCGACGTCGTCGGCTTCGGCGGCCAGACCAAGGAGTACCACGTCGAGGTCGACCCCTTCCGCCTCAAGGGCCACGGGCTGACGCTGGCGCAGGTCGAGAACGCGATCAACAACTCGAACACGAACGTCGGCGGCCAGCACCTGACGCTGGGCGAGCAGTCGTTCAACGTGCGCGGCATCGGCCTCATCCGCTCGCTCAGCGACATCCGCGAGATCGTCGATCGCCGAGCAGAAGGGCACGCCGGTGCGCGTGCGCGACGTCGCCGAGGTGTCGATCGGCAGCGCGCCGCGCCTGGGCATCGTCGGCAAGGACCTGGAAGCCCGACATCGTGCAGGGCACGGTGCTGATGCGCTACGGCGGCGACTCGCTGAAGACGCTGGCCAACATCCACGAGCGCGTCGCCTTCATCGAGAAGAACCACCTCCTGCCGCCCGGGCATGGACATCGAGCCCTACTACGACCGCGCCAAGCTGGTGAAGCTGACCACGCACACCGTGCTCGAGAACCTGCTGATCGGGATGATCCTGGTCGCCGGCGTGCTGTGGCTGTTCCTCGGGCACGGGCGCGCCGCGCTGATCACCGCCGCCAACATCCCGCTGGCGCTGATGCTGGCGTTCATCGGCATGGTGGCGACCGGCACGCCGGCGAACCTCATCTCGCTCGGCGCCGTCGACTTCGGGATCGTCGTCGACTCGACGGTGATCATGATGGAGAACATCTTCCGCCACCTGGCGATGCCGGGCCGGCGCAACCGCATCGAGCGGATCCTCGCGGCGGCCGGCGAGGTCGGGCCGCCGATGTTCTCGTCGACGCTGATCATCGGCGTGGCGTTCATCCCGCTGTTCACGCTGACCGGCGTGTCGGGCGTGATCTTCTCGCCGATGGCGCACACCTATGCGTTCGCGATCGGCGGCGCGATCATCCTGGCGCTGACGCTGACGCCGGTGCTCAGCGAGCGCGGCATCCCCGCGGGCGCGCTCGGCGACCACGAGCACGACAACTGGTTGATGCGCGCGCTCAAGTCGTTCTACCTGCCGCTGTTCGCGTTCGGCCTGCGCCGGAAGCGCCTGGCGCTCGCGATCGGCGGCGGCGTCGTGCTGGCCAGCCTGGTCGGCGGCTCGTTCCTGGGCCGCGAGTTCATGCCCAAGCTCGAGGAGGGCAACTTCTGGATCCGCGCGACGCTGCCGACATCGATCTCGCTCGAGCAGTCGGCGAAGTACGTCGGGCGCATGCGCAGCCTGATCCTCGGCTGCCCGGCACAAGGCGACGTGCGACGCCGCGCCATCGCAGCCGCCCCGAGATCACGACCGTCGTCTCGCAGCTCGGCCGCCCCGACGACGGCACCGACGTGTCGGGGTTCTCCAACATCGAGCTCTTCGCGCCGCTGCTGCCGGCCTCCGAGTGGCGCCGCGGCGTCACGAAGGAGCAGATGACCGCCGATCTCTCGCACGAGCTGCAAGAAACCTTCCCCGGCGTGATCTTCAACTTCTCGCAGATGATCTCCGACAACGTCGAGGAGGCGATGTCGGGCGTCAAGGGCGAGAACACCGTCAAGGTGGTCGGCCCCGACCTGCGCATCAACGAGGCGAAGGCCAACGAGATCGTCGACGTCATGGAGAGGATCCGCGGCGTCCAGGATCTGGGTCTGTTCCCGTCGCTGGGCCAGCCCAACATCCGCATCACGCCCGACCGCGTGCAGTGCGGGCGCTACGGGCTCAACGTGGGCGACGTCGAGGCGGTCGTGCAGGCGGCGATCGGCGGCCAGGCGCTGACGCAGGTCTACGAGGGCGAGAAGCGCTTCGACCTGACCGTGCGCTGGCTGCCGCAGTACCGCCAGGACATCAAGAGCATCCGGAACATCACCGTCGCGACGCCCGACGGCGCGCAGGTGCCGATCGGCCAGATCGCCCAGATCGTCGAGGAGGACGGCCCCTCGCTGATCTACCGCGAGGACAACCGCCGCTACGCGCCGGTGAAGTTCTCGGTGCGCGGGCGCGACCTGGCGTCGACGATCGACGAGGCGCAACGCCGCATCGCCGAGCAGGTCAAGCTGCCCTACGACACGCACCTCGAATGGGCCGGCGAGATCAACCAGCTCAACGAGGCGACCGGCCGCCTGATGGTCATCATCCCCATCACGCTGCTGGTGATCGCGATGCTGGTCTACTCGTCGGTCAAGAACTGGAAGGACATGCTGATCGTGCTTGGGCGGCATCCCCGTCGCCTGCAGCGGCGGCATCCTGGCGCTGCTGGCGACGCGCACGCACTTCTCGATCTCGGCGGCGATGGGGTTCATCTCGATCTTCGGCATCTCGGTGCAGGACGCGCTCATCGTCGTGACCTACGCGCAGCGGTTGTGGGACGACGGCGCGGGGCTGGAAGAGGGGGTGCGCCACGCCGCCGAGCGCCGCCTGCGCCCGGTGCTGATGACGACCTTCGTGGCCATGCTCGGGCTGACGCCGGCGGCGCTGTCGCACGGCATCGGCGCCGACACCCAGAAGCCGCTGGCGATCGTCGTCATCGGCGGCGCGCTGATCCTGGCGTTGCTGCCGCGGCTGATTCAGCCGCCGCTGCTGGTGCTGGCCCACCGCGACGAAAAGCGGTGGCGCAACCGCTCGCCGGAGCAGCTCGCGCGCGACGTGGCGATCGCCGAGGGGCGCGAGCCGACGGAGCGCACGTGAGGCTGCACGTGATTGCTGCGTTCCTGTTGACCTGCGCCGTCGCAGCACGTACGGCCGCTGCGGATGATGCGGAGCTCTCCGATCCCCTCTCCCGTCCGCGGGATTCCTCGACCCTGCCCGCCCGGCTCACCCTCGACGACGCGCTCCGGCTGTTACGCGAACGCGGCCTGGATCTGCTGATCGCCGACGCCGCGATTGCATCCGCCGAGGGCGACGTCACCACCGCGGGCGCCATCCCCAACCCCAACGTGAGCGGCGGTCTCTATCGATCGTTCTTCGACGGACACCTCTACGAGTCGCATCTCGGGTGGTTCGCCGGCGTCGGCGATTCCAACGCGATCGAGGACGTGCTCTCGGGCAAGCGCGGCTTGCGCCAGGACGTCGCGCGCCAGGCGCTGGCCGCTGCGCGGCTGTCGCGCGCCGACGCGCAGCGAACCCTGGAGCTGGGCGTCACCCAGCTCTACACCCAGGTCGCCGCCGCCGAGGCCGCGCTGACCTTCTCGCGTGAGGTCGAGAAGTCGACCGCCAAGACCGACGACCTGACCAAGGTGCGCTTTCACGCCGGCGCGATCTCCGAGGCCGAGGCCGGCAAGATCCACATCACCAAGCTCGAGGCCGACCAGGCGATCGCCGTGGCGCTGCAGAGCGTGGCGCAGAGCAAGGCCGCTCTGGCGTTCGTGCTCGGCGTGCGCGGCCCCGTCCCGCGTTTCGAGGTCGATCCGCTGCCGCCGTCGCGCACGCCGCCCGCGCTCGCGGCCGCTTCGCTCGACGAGCTCCTGAAGCGCGCCTTCGACAGCCGGCCCGATCTCAAGCTGAGCGCCGCGCAGGTGAGCCGCGCGCGATCGTCGCTGCGCCTCGCGCGCCGCCTGCGTTTCCCCGACATCGCGCTCAACTTGCAATACGAGCAGGAGGGCTCGGCGAGCGGCGCGACCACCATCGATCCCGCGACTCGCACCCCGATCGTCGTCGCCGGCATCACGCCGCCGACGCTGCAGCTGAGCCTGACCGCGACTTTGCCGCTCTTTTATCAGCAACAGGGCGAGATCCGTAAGGCCGAGGCCGACGTGCGAACGCAATTGCTGGGCACCGGCAAGATCGGCGCGCAGATCCTGAGCGACGTGACCGGCTCCTACGCTGCGTTTCAGGGCTCGCGCGAGCTGGTCACGCGCATGGAGACCGAGATGCTGGCGCAAGTCGCCCGCGTCCGCGACCTGGTCGAGATCCAGTACCAGAAGGGCGCGGCGTCGTTGCTCGACTATCTGGACGCATACCGGACGTACATCGCGACCAACGTCGAATACATTCAGGATCTGGCCGCCTACTGGGCCGCGGAGCACGCGCTGGAGGCGGCGGTGGCGACGCGGTTCGAGTGAACATCCGCCAGCGACCCACACGTCGCTATCACGGCGCGGGACCGTGAATTCTGGACGACGGGCAAATGCGGCCGGTTCGGGCCGGTTCGTGGCGGGTTTTGCGCGGGTTTTGTGATCCCGAATTCAAAATGACGGTAATCGCGTTCGTTTTTCACATACAAGCGTGAACAAGAACACGTGGACCTGCTGCAAAAGAAGCCTCCGGTGATTCCGGTGCTCTTCGGGGCGGGTCTGCTCATGGCCGCGACCGGCCCGATGTGGCCGATCGAGATCCATACGCTGGGCCAGGTGGTTCGCCAGCAGGCGGCGCGGCTGGCGAAGCCGGATCTGCCGGTCAAGGAGTACGTCGCCGGCCGCAAGACCCTGCGCGCGGATCTCAACGGCGACCATCGCGACGATCTCGCGGTGCTGTTCACGCTCGAGCGCGGGGACCTGTGGATCCAGTACCTCACGGTGATCTCCAGCGCCGGCAAGCCGCTGGCAACCACCGAGGTCAGTCGCGTCGGCGTGCGCGCCGTCGATCTGGATCGCGCGGCCGGCCCGGTGCTCGAGCTGTCCACCAAGACCTACGGTCCGGCGGATCCGAGTTGCTGTCCGTCGGTGCTCGGGCGTACGGCTTACTTTCTCAAAGGCCGTCGCCTGAGCGAGATCAAGCCCCCAGCCGCGGTGGCCTCGAACGGAACCCCGCTGCGCCACGCACGGCGGCGACACCGCTGAGCTTCCAACCGCTACGGCGAGGCGCTCTTCCAGTCGGATGGGTACAAACCGCGCAAGCGGTCCTTCTCCGCCGCAGACAGTGGGAAAAACCGCGGCACGTCTGACCGAAACGCGTCCGGCCGGCACGGCGCGGGGCGGCCGCACATCAGCAGCTTCGGATCGTCGTCGTGCGGAAGGCCGATGGCGTGGCCGACCTCGTGGGCGATCACGTTGCGCAAGACATTGGGCAGTGTCAGCGGCAGCGCGGCGCCGCTCTTGATGCCGATGAGCGTGCGCTGGCTGCCGCGCGCGGCGAACGAGATGAAGTTGGCATCGGACAGGACCACGAGCAGGTCGCCGGGGAATGGGTCGGCGCTCGCGGGCAGGCTCACACGCCAGATGGGGTGCAGGGCCTGCTCCGAGAGATCGCGCAGGTCGCGGTCGGGGAGCGAGCCGTTCACCTGCGTGATCGCCCCGAGGCGGAACGGCGTGCCCTGGTCCGCGAAGATCTGGTTCCAGAAGGCAATCGCCTGGCGCACCACCGGAATGCGCGGGTCGCCGGGCGCCGACACGATGGTCACCGCGGGCACACGCTTCCAGCCCGAGTAGCCGAAGGGCCCCGCGACCGCGGCCACGATCTCCATCAACCCGACGGCCGCGACCAACCCGCCCACGACCAGTACCCACTTTCGTTTCACGACGACAGAAGGCATACGGCGGTCGGCGGCGGAGTCAAGGCGGGTCAGTTGTTGGTTCCCATCACCGCATCCGGAAGCGCCGTCGCGATCCGAGGAAACACGCTCATGAGCACCACGCAGGCGATCATCAGTATCAGCAGCGGCACGACGCCGCGGATGATCTGCCCCAGCGGGATATCGGGGGCGATATTGCGGATCACGAAGATGTTCAGGCCGACCGGTGGATGGATGAGGCCCATCTCCATCACGACAGTCATGACCACGCCGAACCACACCAGGTCGAAGCCCGCGACCTTGAGCGGCGGCAGGACAATCGGCGCGGTCATGAGGATGATCGACACGGGCGGCAAGAAGAAACCGAGCGCGACCACCAGCAGCAGCGTCGCGGCCAGCAGCGCCCACCGGGGCAGCGCCAGCGCGACGATCCATTCCGCGGCCGACTGGCTGATGTGCAGGAAGCTCATCACGTACGCGTACAGCACCGACATGCCGATGATGAACATCAACATCGTCGCTTCCTTGAGCGTACCGGCCAGGACCGGCGCCAGATCGCGCGGCCGCCACATGCGGTAGACGATCAGGATCAGCAGCAGCGCGAGGACGGCGCCCAGACCCGCGGTCTCCGACGCGGTGGCGTAGCCGCCGTAGAGCGCGGCCATCACGCCGAGCAGCAGGACGACGAACGGCAGCGCGCGCGGCAACGTGCGCAGCTTGTCCCTGAGATCGAAGCGCTCGTCGTCGAGGTAGGGCGAGCGCGGCCCGCCCCGCTCGAAGATGCGGCGCGCCGCACGGGCCTCGCGCCGGTAGTTGAGCACGGCGTAACCCGCGAAGCAGGCGACCAGCAACATGCCCGGCATGATGCCGGCGAGAAAGAGCCGGCCCAGCGACACCTGGGCGGCGACGGCGTAGAGGATCATCGTGATCGACGGCGGCAGCAGGATCCCGAGCGTGCCGCCCGCCGCGATCAAGCCGGCCGCGAAGCCGCCCGAATAGCCGCGCCGACGCATCTCGGGGATGCCGGCGCTGCCGACCGCCGAGCACGTCGCCGGGCTCGAGCCGGCCATCGCCGCGAACATCGCGCAGGCGAGCACGTTGGCGATGCCCAGGCCGCCGGGCACGCGACTCAGCCAGCGATGAATCGCGGCGTAAAGATCGCTCGCCGCGCGCGACTTGCCGATCGCCGCGCCCTTGAGGATGAAGAGCGGAATGGAGAGCAGCGTGATCGAGCCCATCTCCTCGTAGACGTTCTGCGTGACCGTGTCGAGCGCCGACGACGGCATGAACAGCATCATGAACGCGGTGGCGACCGCGCCGAGCGCGAACGCCACCGGCACGCCCAGGAGCATCACGAAGAGCGTGGACGCCCCGTAAAGGGCCCCCACCGCCAGCGTGCTCATGCGTGGGGCGCGCGCGGCGTCGACGGCGTCGGCAACGGCGACAGGCGCAACAACTGGACGGCGATCTGCAGGGTCAGCAACGTCATCCCGGCGGCCATGAGCCCATACGGGATCCACATCGGCGGCGCGAACGTCGAGTTCGAGGTCTGGCCCTCGACCCACGCTTCGCGGAACAGCGTCCACGACTTCCACGCGAAGAACGCGCAGAAGAGCACGCTGATCGCGTCGGCGAGAAAACGACGCACGCGATTGAGACGCTCGGGCAGCACCGACGACAGCACGTCGATGGCGACGTGAGCACGATGCTCCTGCACGTAGGCGCCCGACAAGAAGGTCGCGCCGACCAGTAGCAGCACCGACGTCTCCTCCTGCCAGTCGGTCGGCACGTGCAGGAAGTATCGCGCGACGACACCGGCCGTCAGCAACCCCGCCGCAACCAGCAACGCCAGCATGCAGGGCACGACGATGATGCGGTTGGCGGCGCGCATCGCCTGCTCGACGCGCGCGATCGCGCCCGACGGCCGATCTTGCCCGGCGCGGATTGGCTCCGCGGCCGCGCCCGCGATCTCTCCCGCAGCCGCCAGGCTCATTTGACCTGCTCGGCCAGCGCCAGGAAGCGCGCGCAGCTGGCGTTCTTGCCGGCGAAGTCTTTCCAGGCGGTCTCGCGCGACAGCGCCACCCAGCGCTGGAGCGCGGCGTCGGTCAGGTCGTGCACCTGCGCGCCCGCCTTGACGTAGGCTTGCGCCACCGCGAGATCGTCGGCGCGCGCGCCGTCGAGCGCGAACGCCTCTAGATCCGCGCCGACCTGCAAGATGAGGTGCTGCTGGTCCTTGGGCAGCTGGTCGAACACCAGCTTCGACATCAGCATCGGCTCGAGCATGAACCAGTACGAATGCCCCAGCTTGTTGATGGTCAGGTGCTTCGACACCTCGGCGAGCCGGAACGACAGCAGGCTCGTCGCCGACGTCGTGACCACGTCGGCGGCGCCGGTCTGAAGCGCGGCGTAGGTTTCGTTCGACGGGAATGACAGCGTCGCGCCACCGGCGGCCTTGATCACCAGATCCATCTCGCGGCTGCCACCGCGCACCTTCAGCCCCTTGACGTCCTCGGGAAGAATCACCGGCTTGGCCCGGCTGACGGCGCCGCCCGCCTGCCAGATCCAGGACACCAGCACCACGCCCTTGTCGGCGAGCAACTGGGTGAGCGCGCGGCCAATCTCGGCCTTTTTCCAGGCATAACCCTGCTCGTACGACGTCACCAGGCCGGGAATCAGCGAGATGTTCAGCTCCGGCACCTCGCCGCCCGCGTAGGAGAGCGGCAACACGGTCATGTCGAGCGCGCCCTTGCGAACGGCGCCGAACTGCGCGTTGACCTTCATCAGCGACGAGCCGGGGTAGATCGAGACCTTGAGTCTGCCGCCGGTGCGCTTCTCGACCTCGGCAGCGAAGCGGCGGGCGAGCCGATCGCGAAAGTCACCGTCGGCGCCGGAGCTGGCGGGAAACTGGTGCGAGATCTTGAGACCGCCGCTCGCCTCGAACGCGCGCGCGCGACGCGAGAACCAGAGCCCCGAGGCGAGCACGCTGCCCTGAAGCACGCCGCGGCGGCTGATCATCTTGCTCATCGACGCGGCCCTCCCAGCGAGTTGAACCGCTGCGAATCTCGCACAGCGCCCTGGCCCCGGCAAGCGGCCGCGATCATCCCCCGTCAGAAGTACCCGACCAGCTCCATCGACGCATCGGCATAGGTGTTTGCCGTCTCGACCGACAGGCGCACCGCCAGGCTGTGGCCGATCGAGAACGACTGCGCGACGCGCGTGCGGAAGCCGGGGTGGGTCTCGCCCAGGAAGTAGTAGATGTAGCGCGCGCCGACCTGGAATTGCCAGACGGGGTTGGCCTCGCCGATGAGCCCGCCTTCGCCGCCGATCCCGACGCGAAAGTCGTGGCCCGCCGAAAAAGCGGGGCCGGCGCCGGCGTCGGTCTCGCCGAGCGCGAAGGTCAGCAGGCGATGGTCCGGGCCAAAGCGCGCCGCGAAACCACCGCCGACGGTGCCGCCCGCGTACAGACACCGCCAGCCAGCGTGCTCGGAGCCGGGCTGCTCGCAGCCGAGCTCGCGCGCGTTCTCGGCGCCGAGCCAGGCTTTCCACGAAATGCTGTGCACCCACCGATCGATCGGCCCCGCCGACAGGATGTTGATGAGATCGGCGCGGTCGAGGCGCGGGCGGTGGGTTTGATTGTCGAATCGCGCGCGCAGGTTGACCATCTCGAGCTGGGCGTTCTCGGGATAGCCACCCACCGGGTCGAGGAAGTCGTGGATGGCGGCGCGGATGCCCACGGTCTCGAAGCTGCCACTGGCGTTCGACACGCCCCCGCCGACGCCGAACCGGAACGTCGCGTGCCCGCGTTCAGGAGCATCGACCGATGCCTGCACGGCCACGTCTTGCGGGGGCACACCGAGACGGCCGCGCGCCAGCAGCATCCGGCGCTCGCGCTTCTTGAAGTCCTCGCTGGGCTCCGCCGACTTGAAGCCCTCGCGATAGCGAAGGTAATCGTAGGCGGCGTCGATGACCTGGGCCTGTCGCGGTGCGGGCGCGGCACCCAGACTGGGAGCCGGGCTCTCGACCGGCGACTTGACCCAGGTCTCGGCTGCGCGCACCTCGTGGCCGTCGAGCCGCGCCTTGCGCTCGGTCATGGTGCTGACCAGCGACGGGCGCGAACCCACGCGCCGGACCAGGCCCGGCTGTTCGAGCACGACGCGGATCGTGTCGGCGGGGATGACCCGGCCGCCGAAGTCGTCGATGAGGTGCAGCGTCGGATCCGCGGCCTCCAGCAACGTCAGAAGCTGGTACGAGCAGTTCTCGTTGAAGAAGTAGTAGTCGAACGAGGTCGTGCGCGTCTCCCACGCGTGCAGCACCATCCGCTCGACTTGCTCGCGGTCGAGCGCAAGCTCGTACTCCCACAGGTCGCGGCTCTCCATGTTGGAGTACTCCTGCACCTTCACGTAGTACGGCACGACATAGAAATGACCGTCGAACCCACCCGTGACACCGCGAATGGCGTACGCCAGCGCATTGGTGGTATCGGCGTCGGCGGCGAAGTTCACGGCGTAGTCGAGCAAGGGGTTCCCCTCGCCCGTGGAGCGCGACAGACGCAAGAACGTGTGGCCGTACATCGACGCCGGGCTGTTCAAGTACGCCGTCGCGTAGATCAGCGTCGCCGCCTCCGCGGAGATTCCCGTACGCCAGGCGTCCAGCAGGGGGCACGGTTGATCGACGAACGCCGTCGCGCCGAGCTCGCGCTTGATCCAGGCATAGCGCGCGGGGAAGAGACATTGCGGGTGCATGGTCTCGGGGTTGGTCGGATCCCGAACCGCGGGCCGCAGCAACGCGGCGATCGTCGCCTCGAGCTCGGCGGCCGGGTTGGTCTTCCCGACCTTGCCCGCGAAGAAGAAGCCCAGGCCGTCAGCCTGGCTCTTCCAGCCGCCGAAGGTCCCGGGCCGGTAGTGCAGCATGACCTGCCACTCGCGGCTTTTGCGCCAGGGCCCTCTCGCGCGCCACCCGCACCAGCGAGGCCAGCGCCGGCGACATCGAACCCACAATTGCGCCCGCCGGCGCGGCCGGCTTGGCCGCGCGTGCGCTCCCGGCCAGCGCACTGCCGAACGCAAGCACGACCAGAAACGACGAGCCCCGGCGATCCACGTGGGACGGCCGGGGCGTGATGAATCTGCGGGAACGAATGTTAGCGAGCCGAAGCGACCTTCATCGGCTTGCCTTCGGCGCGCGCGATGGCGCGCTCGTCGGTGCAAGCGCCGGCCAGGCGCGCGTCGGCCTTGATCTGCGCCTTGACGCCGACGACCAGGTCGATCGGGCTGCTCTTCTCCGACGGCAGGATCGATTCGAACTTGTCCTGGGTCATCTTGAAGAACACCGGCTTCGACCGAATCCTCGCAGCCGAGCAGCGTCGAGAACGACGTGAGGAACTCACCACCGCCCGAGGCCATGTTGCGCTTCAGGTCCTGAAAGTTCACCTCGGCGAACGCGGCCTGCTCGCGCTCGGCCTTGACGACACCGCCCGCGGTGCAGTTCGAAGTGCCGGTCGTGATGCCGAACGTCTGGCTGGCAAACGTACTGTTCGTCGTGGCGGCAAGGATCTGCATCAGCGGGGTGTTGTCGTTTCCGAAAAGGAGCGACCCGAGGCCACACCCCGCCATGCCGTAGCCGCCTTGCGCACGCGCCGCCGAAGCCGTGAAGAGCACCCCAACCACCGCGAACAAGAGTGTCAGTTTCCTCATTCGATTCTCTCCCTCGGAAGAACTTCGTCTTTCGCGTGCAGAGAACACCCACCCGAGCGTCCCAGGCTCACGCGCGAATGGAGGGTACAGTATTCGAGTCGGAATTCCGCCGCAAGTCAGGCGCGCGCAACAATTGAGTGCCGCGGCTGTAGGACGCAGACACTAGTGCCAGGGCACCAGCCTGCGCGTCACTGCAGCGGCTTCGCGGCCTTGTCTCGGGACAAAGACACCGACGCGCCGGTGAGCGCATCGGGCGTGACCGCGACGTCCAGCTCCTCGCCGCTCAGCGATCCGTGGCAACCGCCGCAGATCCCGTTGAAGATCGCGCGCGGCGGACCGGGCGTGATGTACTCGCCGGGGCTCAGCTGATGCTCCTCTTGCATCGTGAACAGCGGCTTGGCGTTGCCGTCGATCAGCTCGAGGATCAGCGGCTTGCGCGCGGGGATCGCCACCTTGACCGAGTGATCCGACTCGAGCCGGCCGACGCCCAGCAAGCGTGCGGTTGCTGTAGACCATCTGGCTGCCCATCAGCGGCGGCGTCATCGACGTCGGCGGGTTCTCCTGATACACGCGCAGCGACGCCGTGCCGTCGAACGCCTTGACGTCGCGGCCGCGGCGCAGGTTCGCGCCCAGCAGCGTGGCCAGCACCGGCAGGTCGGGGAAGTGCATGACGCCGGTGTCGGCGGCGGCGTCGCCCGCCGGATCGCCGTGGCCGCCGAACACCAGCTGCGGCAGGTTCTGGAACAGCTCGCGCTCGGCGCGCTTGTAGCCCAGCGCCGCCTCGACGTACGACAGCGACGCGTCGCTGGCGAGCGCGCGGCGCGTGCCGTCGGCGGCGACCGCGACCAGATCGTACTTGGGGATCTGCGTCGCCGGGTCGGTGACGTTGGCGGCGTACGACGCCAGGATCTCGCCGTTCGGCAGCGAGAACGGCGAGCGGTAGACGCCCACCGTGCCGGCGCGCCCGGTCGCCGCCGGGTCGACGATCACCAGCGACTTCACGAAGGTGACCTCGGTCGCGATCGGCCTCGAACGGGCCGATCGATCGATTGAAGGTCGCCAGCGCGCCGCCCGCGCCCTTGGCGGTCGGCGTCGGAGAGGACGATCAGGAAGTTGCGGTCGAGCCCCTCGCGGATCTCGGTCGCCTGCTGGTAGTCGACCGACGGGTGCAGATCGGCGGTGAAGGTGTCGGTCGACTGCGCGCGCTGCGCCAGCAGCGGGTGATAGTCGGTGCGGTCCCAGTTCATGCGGCGGCCCGACAGCTGATAGAACTCGGGCGTCGCCTTCTCGGCGGTGAAGCTGACACGCCCGTCCTGCATGAACGCCGGTCGCGATCTCGGAGTTCAGCAGCCAGGTCATCTGCTCGGGCGCGCTGAAGTCCAGGCCCGGACCGACGCGGAACAGATCCGAGTTGGGCAGCAGGTTCTTGAGCGTGATCGTCCCCGAGCGCGTCGACGCGAAGACCACGCTGCCGTCGGGCGCGAACACCGGATCGAAGTTGTGCACGCGCACCATCCCCTGCGTGCGGCCGCCGTCGCTCGTGAGCTGGCGGCAGGCGCCGGTGCCGCCGCCGTCGATCACCCACAGGTCGAGGCCGCTCGACGCGCCGGCGCGCGCCGCGAAGATCAGCTTGCGTGCCGTCGTAGCTCCACTCGGGGCCGCGCACGTCGACGTCGCCGGAAAGACCGGCGCAGCCGACCAGCGCCGAGCGCACGTTGCCGACCGACGTCACGACGCCGCTCGCGCCCATCACCGCGTCGGCGAGCTTGAGATCGGCGCCGCCCTCGTAGGTGTCGAACTGCAGCAGATTGTCGCCGTTGGGCGGGCGCGACACGAACGCCAGCGGAATCACGTCGCCGCTCGCCATCGGCGAGACGTCGGCGGCGTGGTCCTGGCGCTCGATGCGGTGCCACTCGGTGAGGGTGCAGAACGCGCGGTCGCGGTCGTCGGGTCGTAGATCGTCGGACAGGTCGCCACCGAATCGGCGACGTTGGACCCGGCATCGAAGCCGTCGAGCACGGGCCCCGCGCGGTGGGTCATGCCGCCCGAGCTGGCGAAGATGGTCTTCTTCACGGCGCGCGACTGCTTGACGTCGACGGTGTCGAGCGCCATGAACTCCTTGACCGCGGTCTCGTAGTTGCGCGCGAGCGCGAACGGCGAGAAGAAGCCCTGCGCGCCCGAGCGCAGACGGAAGTCGTTGAAGCCGTCGGGGCTGTGGCAGCCCTCGAGCGCGCAGCCCCGCTGCAGCAGCTTGGGCATCACGTTGGCCTCGAAGAACTGCTGGCCGGTGCTCCTGGTCAGCGTATAGGGCGGATTCGCTTGCACCTGCTCGGCCCAGGCCTTCCACGTCTTCCAGATCTCGTTGTCGCGCGAATCGAAGAAGACGCCGCCGGTGTGGCTCACGCCGCCGGCCGCCGGAGCCAGCGGGCGCAGCAGGATCTCGCTCTGCTCGACGGCGATCCCCATCGCGGCGACGAAGCTGGCGGCGCGGCTGAAGTTGTACTGCTTCTGCGCATCGTCGCTGCCGCAGGTCATGTAGAAGTCGGACTGCGGCGAGCTGTGGCAGGTCGCGAACGCGCACGACGACAGGATCTTGTCCTGCACGCCGCCTTGCGCGACGAAGGTCTGGTACGCCGAGCTGGTGGCGTCGATCGGCGGTTGATTGATCGGGATGGCGGTGTTGCAGGCCCCCTTGCCCATGTTGGCGACCAGCGGCGGCGCCAACCCGTCGCGATTGGCGCCGTTGTCGAGCCAGCGCTTGAGCTCGTAATAAGCATCGGAGGTCGGCGCAATCGGATTGCCGCCCGTGTGCTTGATCTCGCTGTCGTAGAGATTCTGCTGATAGGGGATCTGCACCGTCCCCAGCGTCAGCGACTTCAGCAACAACAGCGGCTGCGGATAGCTGCCGTAGGTGCGCAGCACGTCGCGGCGTTTCTGCACCGAATCGAACGACGACAGATCCAGGTTGCCGAGCGCGATGCCCGACATCGGGTCGATGCGGTGGCAGGGCGACGTGTTGCCGACGCAGAAGTTGTTGAGGATCGGCTGGATGTGCTGGTCGTAGAAGTGCTCCTCGGGCGGGCGCTTGATCGAGCAGCCGGCCGCGAGCACGGACGCCGAAACGAAAACGGCGCCGCTCCAACGGAGCGGCGCCGAAAAGACCGACAAGGAAGCGAGCCGTGAGAGGGTGGTCTTGGACACAATCATCTCGTGGCGATGTTAACACCTCGGGCGCCTCGTTTGGCGCCCGAGGTGCAACCGGCTAGCGTGTGAGCTTGCTGATTGCCACGCGCGCGAGCGAGCGCACGGCCGGGCTGCTGTCCATGCTCGCCGCGGTCTGCAGACCGGGCGCTGCCTGCGTGACCGGCGCCCCCATCTCACCCAGCGACCACGCCGCCTTCTTGCGGACGTCGACGCTGGGGTCGGTCGCCAGCACCGACAGCAGCTGGCCGACGCCGGCCGGCTGCACGCCGCTCTTGCCCACCCGCAGCGTGGTCCCCAGCGTGAGGGCGGCCTCGGCGCGCACCTGCTCGTCGGCGTCGGTGAGCAGCGCTGCCGCCGCGTCGGGCTGATGGAAGCCCTGGATCTGGCGCAGCGACGCCAGCGACGCGGCCTTCACCTCGGGGTCCGGCGATGACAGCGCGTCGACCAGCGCCGGGAACGCCGTTGGCTTTCCGATCGAGCCGAGAGCGCGCGCCGAAGCGGCGCGCGCCTCCGCCGAGAAGATCGGGTTCGACAGCGCCGCCGACAGCGCGGGGACGGCGCCGGCGTAGCCGAGCTCGCCCAGCACGTCGGCGGCATTGCGGGCCAGGAACGAGTCGGGCTGCGAGAGCCGCCCAAGCATGTTCACGTAGACCTGCTTGTTGATCCCGCGCCGGGCAATCCACCAGGCCGCGACCTTGCGGACGCGGTAATCGAGGTGGTCGACCAGAGGTAGGACCAGGTCCGTGCACGCCCCACACACCAGATACTCCGAGCGCTCGAGCTCGGCCTCGATGGCGTCGACCGAGTTCGCCTCGATTGCCGCCTTGATGAGCCCGGGGCTGCCGTTGTGACCGGCGTACGCCGTGCCTGCCGCGAAAACTCCGCCCATTCCGAAGAGCGCGACGGAGAGAACCAACTTGGAACCGATGTTGTACGTCTTCATGGTCAGTTTCTCCCGAGAGTTACGGTGTCGCTTCGTCTTTGTTTTCGCGCGAGAAGAACTGGCCGCCCATGTCGATGCTCAGAATCAGGCGGTAGAACTCGTCGGCGGTCAGGCCCGGCCCACCGAGCTCGGTCGGGTGGATGCAGGGCGAGATTCCCATGGCGGTGCAGGTCTTCGCCGCCGCCGGAATCTTGTCGAACGCGCGCACGTTCGGGTCGGCGGTCGGGAACTGCTGCATCGGGTTCAGCATCTGGATGACCGTCGAGTCGTGCGCCGACGGGGTCGTCACGTAACCGTCGGCCTGGTAGTCGCCCGGGTGCGCCTCGGTGATCGTCACGGCGTCCTCGCCGAGCATCTCGCCGAGGCCCATCAGCGAGATGTACGACTGGGTGAAGTCGCCGGTCATCTTCTCGCCGACGACGACGTTCAGCTTGTCGGCGCTCAGGTTGAAGGTGAACGTCTGCATCGTCATCGTGGTCATGTCGGTCACCGTGTAGCTCGGGTTGCCCGGCTTGCTGGCGTCGCCGTCGTGGCAGGTGGCGCACTTGGCGGTCAGCGTCGGCTGGATGGCCAGATCCCACGGCACGCCGCGAATCTTGCCGTAGCTGTAGTCGGTCGAGACGCGCATGGGACGCGGCACGTCCAGGTTGACCGCGCCGCGCAGCACGTTCTCCTGCACGCCCGGCTGGATGAGCGTGGTGTCGGTGCGGTTCTCGTGGCAGCCGCCGCAGAAGCGCTGCTCGCCGGCGCGGCCGCTGATCCAGATCGACTCGTTGACGATGCTCATCGCGAACTTGTCGATGACCTGCATGTGGAACGGCACGTTGCCGGGCACCTGGGCCGCGAACGAGTTGTCCGGGTTGATCGGGAGCTCGCCGTACAGCGACTGGCCGTCGAACTCCGTCGAGCCGAAGGTGCGGATGCCCTCCTCGCCCGAGAAGCCCTCGATGAGGCGGACCTTGACCACGCTGCCGGCCGGGATCGGCGTCAGCGACGTGTTGTAGACGTTGAGCGAGCCGACGGTGGTGCTGGTGCCGCTGATCGGCGACGACGTCGGCGCGGGCTCGGCGTGCGCCTTGATCGGGCGCGCGAGCACGTCCCAGTAGGTCGGATCGTCGTAGACCGGGAAGCGCTGCTGGCTATTGCCGTCGTAGACGTAGAGGCCGAAGTTGGCGTTGGAGCTGGCCATCGCGAGGATCGACGACTCGACCGGGCCGTCGGCCCAGCTGGTCAGGAACTTGAGGTCGTTGGGGTTGCCGATGCTCTCCGCGTCGTAGTAGCGGCCGACGCCGAGCGCGCTCGGCGTGCGGTCGCCGGGGACCAGCGGCGTCAGGTCGGTGCCGTGCGAGATGCGCCTCGCTGCCGTTGAGGTCGATGAGCAGGAGCTTGCCGGCCTGCAGCGTGCGGTCGCGCGAGGTGCCGATCGCGATCATCTGATAGTCGGGCGAGCCGTCGGCCATGGTCTTGGTCTGGACGTAGCGCGCCTTGAGGTAGCTGTTGGTCAGCCCCTCGCCGCCCTTCTCGCCGCCGAACGCCTCGCGCATGCCGGTCATGTCCTCGTTCATCATGCGCAGGTGGCCGTCGTTGGTCGGGCCCATGTGCCGCCACTCGGTGTAGACGACGCGGCCGTTGGGCAGCAGCGTCGGCGCCACGCGGTGCGAGACGTTGCGCGGCCCGAGCGTCTCGCCGGTGCCGTCGATGTTGATGGTGCCGACCTGCGCGGTGGTCTGACGCTCGTACTCGTCGCGGAACTGGTTGGCGTCGGCCTCGACGCTCTTGGTGGTCGTGAAGAGGATCTTCTGGCCCGGCACGTAGATCGGGTAGACGTAGTCGCTGTCGCCCGCCGTCAGCTGCATGAGCGCGGTGCCGTCCAGGTTCATCGAGTAGAGGTGGTAATGATCGTTGTCATTGAGCTTGGCGGAGAAGACCACCGACTTCGCGTCGAACGACAGGTCGTACGCCATGATGTCGGCGGTCGCGAACATCGGGTCGGACGTCAGCACCGTCAGCTTGCCGTCGGCAGCGGGCGGGCTCAGCGTCACCAGGCGACCGCCGGGGATGTAGCTGGTGTAGTCGAAGACGTTCCCCGTGTCGGTGCGCGGCAAGCGCTGCAGGAACATGATCGACGTGACGTCGGACGGGTAGTGCGCCCGACGAGCTGTTGTTCTTCGAGCAGGCGCTGGCGGCGATTCCCGTCGCCAGAAGCCCGATCTTTGCTGCTGTCCGAAGTGTTGCCATCCGTCGGTCTCCTTCTCGGAGTCCAGAGTCAGCAAGACCGGGGCCACGCCCGCCATCCGCGTCGCGGGTTCGGGCGCGGCATCCCACACCGCCTCGCGGGCGGCCAACCGGGGCGGCGGCGGAAAGTGGGCGATGTAGGCGCGATTGGCGCTCCATCGATGTTGCGCTACCGGTTGCGCAACATCGAGTGTGCGGACGGTCCCCAGCGACTCACAAAGGGAGTACGATGATCACCGATGGAGGAGCTCTCTGAGCTTTTTCCCAAAGGCCAGCGCCTCGGCAAGTATCAGCTGATCCGCCGCCTGGCCGTCGGCGGAATGGCCGAGATCTACCTGGCGCAGGCCAGCGGCCTCGACGGCTTCGAGAAGGTGGTCGTCATCAAGCGCATCCTGCCGCAGCACGCGCTGGATCCGCAGCTCCGCCGCATGTTCCTCGACGAGGCGCGCCTGATGGCGACGCTCACCCACCCGCACATCACCCAGGTCTACGACGTCGGCAATGACGGCGACGCGCCCTTCTTCGCCATGGAGTACGTGCACGGCGCCAACCTGCGCGAGATGATGAACGCCGCGGCGCGCGCATCGGGCACGGACCATCAGGCGCGCGGGCTGCCGATGCAACACGCCATCGGGATCCTCGCGGCGGCGGCGGCCGGCCTGCATTTCGCCCACGAACAAACCGGGGCCAAGGGCGAACCGTTGCATATCGTGCATCGCGATGTATCACCGTCGAACGTGCTCGTGACCTACGGCGGGTCGGTCAAGGTGTCGGACTTCGGGATCGCGAAGTGGTCGTCGCAGCGCACCCAGACACAGGAAGGCGCACTCAAGGGCAAGTTCGCCTACATGTCGCCCGAGCAGTGCCGCGGCGTCGCCATCGATCGACGCAGCGACGTGTTCGCGCTCGGCACCCTGCTCTACGAGCTGACCACGGGCGATCCGCCGTTCCGCGCCGTCAGCGACTACGAGATCCTGAACCGCATCGTCAACGGCGAGCTGCCGGCGCCGACGCTGTCCGACGGGCTCTACCCGGCCGAGCTCGAGCGTATCGTGCGGCGCGCGCTGGCGCTGGCGCCCGCCGATCGCTACCCGACGGCGCAAGCGCTGCAACTGGACCTGGAGGCGTTCGCTCGCGCCGAGGGGCTGGTGTTGTCGACGATCGCCGTCGGCGAGTACATGCACACGCTGTTCGTGCATCGCATCGCCGAGTGGCAGCGCGCGCAACAGTCGGGCAAGTCGCTGAAGCAGCACCTGGCCGAGGTCGAAGCGGCGTCGGCGCGCCTCGAGGCGTCGACGGAACCGACCGCGACCGACCTGAACGCGCTGATCGCCGATCGCCGGCCACGAACGCGGCGCGCGCCGGCGCTGGCGGCGGCGGTGGTGGTGCTCGCGCTCGCGGGCGGCGTCACCGCGGCGTTGCAGCTCGAGGTCGTCGGGCGGCGCGGCGCGAACGCGGCGCGCGCGCGCGCGACTATCGGCGCGGCGGCCGCGCCCGCGGGCCCACAAGTGCCCACCGCGATCCCGGCCGCGCCGGCCGCAGGCAAAGCCTCGACAGCTCCACGGCCGGGGAATACTGTGGAGAGCCATCCCGAGTCGCCGACTGCCCCCCTCTCGCCGAAGCCGAAGCGTGCCCTGCGACTGCGCGCCGCCGACCCCGACGTGGAGACACCCGCGGCGACGGAGCCCGCGACTCCTCCTGCGCGATCGAACGCGCTCAAGGCCTGGGATCCCGACTCGCCGATTCCCCCTTAGCTCCCACGCCGCGATCGCGATCGTTGCCCTGATATTGGCGCTCGCGGGTCCGGCGCGCGCCGCCGAGCCTGCGCCCCAGAAGCCGCCTCCGTCGGCGGCGATGAGCGACGAAGCTCGCGCACACTACGACCGCGGGCTCGCGCTCTACGGCGAAAAAGACTACGCGGGCGCGATCCGCGAGCTCGACGCGGGCTACACGCTGGATCCGCGGCGCGAGTTTCTCTTCGCCGAGGCGCAGGCGCACCGCCTGAACGGCGACTGCAAGAGCGCGGTGCCGCTCTACAAGAAGTTCCTCGACAGCGATCCCGACGACGTGCAGGTCAACGCCGCGCACATCGCGCTCGCGCGCTGCGCCGAGCAGATGGCGACCGCGGCGCCGCCCGTGCCCGCGCGCCCCGCGGAGGGATCGTCGCCAGCGACGCCGCTGGGAACGTCGACGTCGGCCCCGAGGCTCCCGTCGTCGCAGGCGCCCGCGCCCGCCGGCCCCTGGTACAGGGACACCCTCGGCGGCGCGCTGCTCGGCGCCGGCGTCGCCGCGCTGGCCGTCGGCACGGGATTCTCGTTCGCGGCGCTGTCGGCGCGCGACGACGCGAACCAGACGTCGTCGACCTCTCCCGACTTCCGGTCGCGCTGGTCGACCGCCCGCGATCGGTCGTACATTGCGAACGGCGCGTTCGTCACCGGCGCGGTGCTCGGCGCGGCGGCGATCTACCGCTACTGGCGCGTGCGGCGCGCGCACGCGCACGCGCCATCGCCGGCGGCGCCCCGGCTCGATGCGTGGGCTGCGCCCGTGACCGCCGGGGCGGGCGGCGGAACCGCCAGCGGCGCGATCGCCGGCGTGGGTGGGCGGTTTTGAAGCGCGCGGCGCTGCTGCTGCTCGGCGCGACGGCGCTCTCGACGACGGCGTGCATCGGGCAGGGCGAGTTTCGCTGCACGCGCCACGATCAATGCGGCGGCGGCGGCGGCCTGTGCGAGCCCGACGGCCACTGCAGCGTGCCCTCTCCGTCGTGCGGCTCCGGCCGCCGCTACGTCGCGCTCGCCGGCGTCGATGAGCAACGCGTGCGTCACGCAGGCTTGTTCGCCTGGATCCGGTGATCGCGCTGCGCGCCGGCACCGCGCACGCGTGCCTGCTGCGCCAGCAGGGCGGCGTCGAGTGCTGGGGCAACAACGCCGACGGTCAGCTCGGCGACGGCACGTTCGCGCCCCGGTCCCAGGCCGTTCCGGTCAGCGGGCTGCCGCCGGCGACCGCGATCGCCGTCGGAGATCGGCACACCTGCGCGGTGGCCGGCGACGGCGCGGTGTTCTGCTGGGGCGCCAACACCGACGGACAGCTCGGCGACGCGACCCGGCGGCACATCCGTCGCCGATGCCGGTCGCCGGCGTCTCGGGCGCCAGCGACATCGCCGCCGGCAGCCTGTCGACGTGCGCGGTCGAGACCGACGGCACCGCCCTGTGCTGGGGCAGCAACCTGCACGGCCAGCTCGGCGACGGCAGCAGCCTGCCGCGCAACGGACCGGTCAGCGTGTTCGCGCTCACCGGCACGCGCAGCATCGCCGGCCACTGGCAGCACTTCTGCGCCCTGCGCGCCGACGAGACGCTGTGGTGCTGGGGCGACAACAACCAGGGCCAGATCGGCAACGGCACGACCATCGATCAGCCACAGCCGATCAAGGTCGCGGGCCTGACCGCCGTCACCGGCGCAGCGGCCGGGCTACAGCACACCTGCGCGGTCACGCGCGCCGACGGTCTCTGGTGCTGGGGCGACGGCGCCGCCGGCGAGCTCGGCGACGGGAATGGCGCGCCGGCGTCGCGGCCGGTGCGCGTCGCTTCGATCCCGGATCCGATCGCCGTCGCCGCGGGCGCGCAGCACGTCTGCGCCGTGCGCAAGGACGGCACGGGCTGGTGCTGGGGCGGCAACAACGCCGGCCAGCTCGGCGACGGCACCTCCGACGGGCTCGACGTGCCCGTGCCGGCGAGCGGCATCGACAACCTGCTGGAGATCGTCGCCGGCGCGCAGTTCACCTGCGCGCGTCGCGACGAGGGAACCGTCTGGTGCTGGGGCGACAACCACTTCGGTCAGCTCGGCATCGGCACGGCCGTGCTACGCGCGACGCCCGCCGCCGTCGGCTCGATCAACGGCGCGACCACCATCGCGGCCGGCGGCGCCCACAGCTGCGCCATCGCCGCCGACGCGATCGCCGGCAAGCCCCAGGTGCAGTGCTGGGGCGCTGACGAGGCCGGCCAGCTCGGCGACAACCGGACGGTCGATCGCGCCACACCCGCCGGGTTGAAGCTGCCGCTCGACGCGGATCGGCTGGCGCGCGGGCGCGCAACACACCTGCGCGCGCACCACCGACGGGCAGATCTCCTGCTGGGGGCGCGGCAGCTCGGGCCAGGTCGGGCCGGCGAGCGCGGTCGACGCGCGCGTCCCGGTCGTGGCGCTGGCGGCGCCGGCGGTCGCGATCGCGACCGGCGACACCCACACCTGCGCGATCGCCGCCAACGGCGCGGGCAGCGTGCTCTGCTGGGGCGCCGGGCGACGACGGCCAGCTCGGCGACGGTGCGTTCACGGGCCACGCCGCGCCGAAGTCGGTGATGGGCGAGGCCGGCGTCACCTCGCTCGCGGCGGGCGGCGCCCACACGCTGTGCCGTCACCAGCGGCGGGTCGGTGGCGTGCTGGGGCCGCGACGACTTCGGCCAGCTCGGCGACGGCGCCACCGCCGACCAGAACACGCCGCTGCCCGTGATCCTCTCGCAGAGCGAATCGGTGCTGGCCGCGTCGGTCGCCGCCGGAGCGTCGCACACCTGCGCGCTCACCGCCGACGGGCGAATCTTCTGCTGGGGCCGCGGCGACAGCGGACAGCTGGGCGGTGGGCGCGGTGACCTCGTCGCCGCCGGCCCTGGTCGCGGGACCGCCGGCCGCGACCGCCATTGCAGCCGGGGGCGCGCACAGCTGCGCGCTCACCGCCGACGGCCACGTCTGGTGCTGGGGCGCCAACGACGTCGGCCAGCTCGGCAATGGCCAGGACTCGACCGAGCGGCGCGCCGGCGGAGATCGCCGGCCTGGGCGGCGTCACCGCGATCGCCGCCGGCGCGGCCCACAGCTGTGCGCTGCGCAGCGACGGTTCAGTCTGGTGCTGGGGCGGCAACCAGAGCGGACAGCTCGGCGACGGCGTCGTCTTACAGCTGAGCACACCCCAGCTCGATCGCCTCGCCTGCCGCTGACCGCCGGCGCCGGGCCCCATCGACGGCACGCGGGCGGCGCCGCGACGGTGATAGGCTTGCGGCATGGAGTCCGCCGACGACCAGACACTGACGTCGGTCAGCTCGCCACTGTCGCCGGGCGAGCTCCCCGAGATCCCACTCCTCCTGATGGTCGGCAGCGCCGACGAACCGGCGCTGCCGGCGGCGCGCCGCCTGCTCTTCGTCGGAAACGAGCTGCAGATCGGCCGGCGCGCGCCCGACGAGATCCGCGCGGGCGGGCACAGCGCGATCCTCAACGACACGCTGGTCTCGGGCCATCACGCGCGCATCGTCAAGACGGCCCCCAGAAACGACGCCAGCGACGCCGACGACGACGGCTACGAGCTCGTCGATCTCGGCAGCAAGAACGGCACCTGGGTCGACAACCTGCGCGTCGAGGACCGCGCGCCCCTGCACGACGGCGCGCTGATCTTCATCGGCAACCACGTCGGCGTCTTCCGCCTGGCGTCGACGATCGAGGTCGACGCGATCAAGAACGAGCTGGTCAATCCGCTGGGGCCGGTCGCGACCGTGTGCCCGACGCTGGCGCTGGCCTGCGATCGCTTGCGGCGGCTCGCCCCGTCGGACAGCGAGCTCCTGATCCTGGGCGAGACCGGCGCGGGCAAGGAGGTGTACGCCCGCGCGGTGCACCTGGCGAGCGGGCGCAAGGGCCGCTTCGTCGCCATAAACTGCGGCGCGATCCCGCGCGAGCTGGTCGAGAGCGAGCTCTTCGGTTACCGGCAGGGCGCGCACTCGACCGCGCACCAGGCCAAGCCGGGATTGATCGAAGAGGCCGAGGGCGGCACGCTGTTTCTCGACGAGATCGGCGAGATGACCGGCGAGGCGCAGATCAAGCTGCTGCGCTTCCTTCAGGATCGCGAGTTGACGCCGCTGGGGTCGACGCGCCCGCGGCGCATCGACGTGCGTGTCATCGCCGCCACCAACCGCACCCTGCCCGGCAGCGACGGAAAGGCCGCCGGCGGGCTGCGCGACGACATCGTGGCGCGCCTCGGCGCCGCGCCCATCCACCTGCCGCCGCTGCGCAGCCGCATCGAGGACCTGGGCGTGCTCGTCGCCCACTTCCTGCGCGCCAACCCCGAGCCCAAGGTGGAGCAGCCGGCATTTCGCGCGCTGTGCCTGCACGGCTGGCCGCTCAACGTGCGCGAGCTGGAGAAGATCGTCACGACGGCGGCGATCCTGACCACCGCGGGGCACGCGATCGCGCTGCGCGATCTGCCCGAGCCGATCGCGCGCGCGGCGTCGGCCCCGGTGACGCCCGCGCCCGCCGCGACCGCCACCACCGCACGCAAGGTCGTCGGCCCGTCGCCGACGCCGGAGCAGCTGGAGGAGCTGCTCAAGCGCTACGACGGCAACGTCGCCGACGTATCACGCGAGCTGGGCAAGCACCGCGCCGCCGTCTGGCGCTGGCTGAAGAAGTTCGGAATCGGCCCGCAGAAGTACCGCAAGGACGCCGACACTTAGAGCTAGAACGTCGGGAATCGATCGGCGCCGCACGGGTTCGGCGTCGACGTGCCAGAGATGTTGTTGGTGACGGTGACGCCGGTGCCGGTCGGCATGAAGTTGACGTTGCCGGGGCCGAGGGTGACGTTGGCGTTGCTCGCGTTGATGCGCGCCGCGGTCAATCCGTCGATGACGACGTTGTCGAGGGTGACACCGGTCAGGTGGGCGGTGTCGAACCCGAGCAATGTGACCGTGGGCGCCACGGTGCTGGCGACCGAGCGGAAGTTGCGGATGGTGATGCCGCTATAAGTCGGGATGAGCGTGCCGGTGACCGCGGTGTACATCGGCGTGACGAGGATCGGGTTGGCGAGGTTGCGCGTGCAGACGTCGGTATAGGTGGCGTTCGTGACCAGGCCGCCGCGGCTGGGATCCGACTTGATACGGATGCCGTTGGAGCTGCCACCGCCGAGCCCGCTGCCGAGCCCGTCGATCGACAGGTCGTAGACGTTCAGGCCGGAGACGCCGCCGTTGGTCTCGCTGCCGATCGACATGCCGTGACCGGACCGGAAATGGTTGTGGGCGATGACCAGGTTGGTGACCCCGGTGCCGCCCTTGATCGCGATGTGATCGTCGCCGACGCTGATGTTGCTGCACACGATGAATCCGTTGCTGGCGGCCTCGCCGGGATCGATGCCGTCGGTGTTGTGCGCCACGTTGGCGTTCAGCGCGGTGCCGACGCTGTTGGTCGCGGCGGTCGGCGTCTTGACGGTGACGCCCCACACGGTGAAGCCGCGCGCCGCGAGCTTGACGTGGAACATCGGCGAGTTGTGCAGCGTGATCCGGTAGAGCGTGAAGTTGGTCGCCGAGTTGACGACAATCAGCGCCGGACTGCTGCCGCCGCCGCCGTTGATGTCCCACCACGACTGCGTCCCGCCGATCTGCGGCTCGCCGCCCTGGCCGTCGATGGTGCCGTCACCGACGATCCCGGAGTTGGTGCCGCGCACGGTGATCAGCCCCGACGCGTTGTTGTAGACGGTGGGGCTGCGCGTCCCGAACAGGGTCACGCCGGCGTCGACCCACAGGGTGACGCCCGTCGGGACGGTGATGGGGCCGGTGATGAAGCCATTGCTGGCGCCGCTCGTCACCAGCTTCACGGCCTGGCCCGCCGGGCACGCCGTCAGCGCCTGCTGGATGCGCGCGGTGTCGAGGGTCGTTTCGCTGGGCGGCGTGCCGAGGACGATCGTGAAGCTCGCCTGCAGCGTCGCGCACGCCGTCGCCGGCAACGTCGGCTCCGGCGGCAGATTCGCGTCGCCCGCGCCGCAGACGCCGCCACCGCCGCCGGTCGTGCCACCGATGCCGGGCGCTCCGCCGGTGCCGGTCGTCGGTGCGCCACCGGTGCCGGTCATCGGGCCTCCGCCGGTGCCGCTCTTGCCGCCGGTCGGGGTCGTCGTGCCGCCGGCGCCGCTGATGGAGCCGCCGTTGCCGCCGGAGCCGGGCCCGCCGCCCGCGCCCGATGCGCCTGCGCCGCCCGCGCCGGTGTCGCCGCCGCTGCCGCCAGCGCCGGCGTTATTGATCGACGATCCGCCGCCGCACCCCGACTGCGATGCCGCGATCCCCAGCAACCCCGTGGCAAAGGCGACAACCAAACAAAGGCGATCTCGTTTCATGAATAAGCGTGGCTCCTTCATTGGGCAGTGCCCGCCGGGCATCAACACGGCTCAAAGTGAAAACAACGTTCATCTTAGTGATTGAGAGGAGACGGTACGTGCGACTGGGCGCGCGACATCATCAGAAAAACCGCCGCGCTCCGACGGAAGCGCGTGCACCCACGCGAGCGTGTCGTCAATCACGCATCAAAGCCGATCTTACGCGGGTTGCGCGCGCCGCGCGCCCGAGCTGCGCGTCAGTTGTACGTCGCCGAAAACAACAGCGACAATGACGTTGTGTGCCAGCTCGGCACCTGATTGAGCACCAGATCGGTGTCTTTGCCTTTCATCGAAGCGAAGATCACCTGCCCGCTGACACCGAGGCCCCAGTTGTCGGATGCCCACCACTCCTTGCCGAAGAGCAGCTCCAGCCCCAGGCCGTTCTGGCTTTCGACCAGCGTGGCGCCGCTCGAGTCGCTGACGTCGATCTGGCAATCCAGCACGGTCGCAGCCGCGAAGACATTGGGCCCGAAGTAATACGCAGCGCCCAGGCCCAGACCGGACAGGTCCGTGCCGAGCATCGACTGCCCGGTGTTGGTCGAGGCCCCGTTCGTCTTCACGGTGGCGTCGATCGCGCCGGCGTCGAAGAACTCGGCGTAGAGAATCAGGTGCTGCGTGAACGAGTAACCGAACGCCGCAGAGATCGAGCCCCCCGCGCCGTTGTAGGTCACGGTATCGCTGCCGACCCGAGCCGTGACGCCGGTCCAGTTGAGACCGAGCTGCAGACGAATGTAGCCGCCATCGTGAACCCCGGCGCCGGGGGGATGCGCCGGCGGCGGCGGCGCGGGCGGCGGATAGGCCGACGGATACGGATAGGGGTACGCGTACGGGTACGGATAGGGGTAGCTGCCGGTTGGATAGCCGGGCGGCGGCGCATAGCCGGGAGGATAGCTCGCCGGTGGATAGCCGGGCGGCGGCCCGTAGCCCGGTGGATAGCCGGGTGGCGGCGCGTTGGCCGGCGGCGTCCCGGGCGGCTTGCCAGCGCTCGCAGCGGCGGGCGGCGACGGCACCGGCGGTGACTGCGCGGGCGGGGTCGCGGTGGCGGGTGTCGCGCCGGGTGTCGCCGGCGCGGGCGGAGCCGCCGGCGCCGGCGACTCCGGTTTCGCCGGCGCGGCCACCGGACCCGGGGCCGGCGCGGCGGGCGGCGCCGGCTTGAACACGGGCGGCGCGGCCGGCGCCTGGGCGCGAGCCTTCGCCGGTGCGACCAACACGAGACACGCCACGAACAGAAATGCGTAGGTACGGAAGCTCATCGGGTTACCACCGTCACAAAAGACCCGACCGAATCCAATCACGGACCTCGCGGCGTGGGAAGCGGGTTTCCGTCGGCTCAGCCGGGCAGCTTCGCCAGCAGATCGTCGTGCGGCGCGGGGACGATCTCGGTCGCGACGACCAGCGCCGCGTCGATGACGCCGGTGGCGGCCTCGACGGCGGCCTCGATCTCGGCGAGCGGGCCCGACAGCGTGAAGAACGCCTTGCCGCCGATGCCACGCGCCGAGCTGCATCTCGACGATGCGCACGGCGGCGGCCTTGACCGCCGCGTCCGCCGCCAGGATCGCCGCCGCGACCGTCGTGGTCTCGACGGCGGCGAGCGATTCGATGCCGGCGGGCGGAATCGCGCCGCGCACCGCCGGACCGATCAGCGGATGCGCCTGCGCCAGGAACAGGCGATCCACGATGCGATCGCCGCCGATCTCCAGGCCGGCGCGGAACGCCTCGTCGACGGCGGCGACCTCGCCGGTCACCAGCACCAGGAACTTGCCCGGGCTCACCGGGCGGCAGTCGGCCAGCGCGACCGGCGCGCGCTTGACCATGGCGTCGGCGACCGGATAGCCGCGCGCGATCGACGCGAGCTCGATCAGCGCCAGCGCGGGCGCGGAGGCGGCTCGTGCGGGCGTCGTCCGCTCATACGAAGCGAAAGTATTCTTTCAGCGTGCAGCGGCGCTCGCGCGTGAAGTTGAGCACCGTGGTCAGCCCCTCGCCCGTCGGCGACGCGATCGTGAACGACGTGTAGCCCTCGCCGCCGAGGCCGAGGCCGGCCAGGTTCGACGCGTTCTTCACGAAGATCGAGGTGTTGATCGTGCGCGCCATGGCGTGCAGGTGCTCGATGTTGCGCGAGTACATCACCGCGGTGTGGCCGAAGCCGTGCTCCACGCGCTTGGCCATGGCGATCGCCTCGGCGGCGTCGGGCGCGCGCACCAGCGGCACGACCGGCATCAGCAGCTCGAGCTGCACGAACGGATGCTTCTCGTCGACCTCGGCCATGACGAGGCGCAGCTCGTCGCCGGCGCGCACGCCGATCTGCTTGCCGATCACCGCGGCGTTCTTGCCGACGAAGTCCTTGTTGGGGTGGCTGCCGCCGCCCGCCGCCGGGTGCAGCACCGTCTTCTCCAGCTCGCGCAGCTGCTGCGCGTTCACGAAGTGGCAGCCGTTGCGGCCGAGCCGCTCCTTGAGCGCGTCGGCGATCGACGCGACCGCGATGACTTCCTTCTCGGCGGTGCAGATGATGTTGTTGTCGACCGACGCGCCGAGCACGATGTGCTTGGCGGCGTTGTCGAGGTCGGCGGTCTCGTCGACGACGGCGGGCGGATTGCCCGGGCCGGCGGCGATCACCTTCTTGCCGGCGTTCATCGCCGTCTTCACCACCGCCGGGCCGCCGGTCACCACCAGCAGGCGCACGCCCGGGTGGCGCATCAGCTCCTGCGCGCTCTCGATCGTCGGCTTCTCGACGCACGAGAGCAGGTTCTCCGGGCCGCCCGCGCCGGTGATCGCGTCGTTGAGCAGGTGGACCAGCCAGGCGCTGACGCGCGCGGCGTACGGGTGGACGTTGAACACCACCGCGTTGCCGCCCGAGACCATGCCGATGCCGTTGTTGATGATGGTCTCGGTCGGGTTCGTCGTCGGCGTGATCGATCCGATGACGCCGTAGGTCGCGCGCTCGATGATCGTCAGGCCGTCGTCGCCCGAGAACGCCACCGGGCGCAGCATCTCGGGCCCGGGCGTCTTGTTGATGCAGAGTAGATTCTTCTGCACCTTGTCGTCGGCGCGGCCGTAGCCGGTCTCGGCGACCGCGTAGCGCGCCAGCTCGTTGACGTGGGCGCGCGCGGTCTCGCGCATGGCCGCCACCCAGCGCGTGCGCGCTTCCAGCGACGACGATTCGTTCTGCTCCCAGGCGCGGCGCGCGGCCTTGACCGCGGCGTCGACGTCGGGGAAGACGCCGCGGCGACCGCGCGGGACGTCGACGTCGCGGCGGCGCGCGGCCGAAGGCGGTGCAGGCGCGCTGCTCGACCCCGAGAACCCCGGCGGCGGGTCGCGCATCGCCTCGGCCGGTGACGCCGGCACGTCCCCGATGCGCGCGAGCACGCGCTCGACGATCTCCTGGATGCGGGCCTCGTCCACGGCGGCCACGAGTGTAGTCGCGTGGCGGTGAAGTTCCTAGCGGGGCCGCCGCTGGAGCTCGCGCGCGAGGGCCAGCAAGCGGCGCGGGAGCCCGACGCTGGACCGGCGGCGCGCTTTGCGCGAGGGTGGGGCGCACTCTCATGGAGAAGGATCCTGATCCGGCGGCGCCGGAGAACCTGGCGGCGCTGCTGGCCCACGCGCGCGCGCTGGTCGGCGCCGAGCTCGGCGAGATCGCCGACGGGCTGGGGCTGCCGGTGCCGCACGGTCAGGTGCGCACCAAGGGATGGCCGGGGCAGATCCTGGAACGTGAGCTGGGCGTCGAGGCGGGCGGCGTGCGCGGGCCCGACTTCGCGGCGCTGGGCATCGAGCTCAAGACCGTGCCGGTCGATAGCGACCTCACGGGCGGCCTCACGCCGCGCGAGTCGACGGCGGTCTGCCAGATCGATCCGATCGCCATCGCCGCCGACTCATGGGAGACCAGCTACGTGCGCGACAAGCTGCGACGCGTGCTCTTCGTCGCGCTCGAGGTCCCGCCCGACGACGATTCGGTGGGCGCGCGGCGCGTGGCGGCGGTGCGGCTGTGGTCGCCCGACGCCGCCGAGGAACGGGCGTTGCGCGCCGACTTCGAGCTGTTCGTGCGCGGCTATTTCCGGCGCGGGCGCACGAACGAGATCACCGGCCATCTCGGCCAGGTGATGCAGGTGCGCCCCAAGGGCAAGAACGCGCGCGACCTGCGCGACGGCTACGACGCCGCCGGCAACCCTACGCGCGTCGGCAAATGTGGCTTCTACCTGCGGCCGTCATTCGTGGCGGCGATCCTGCGGCGCGGTCAGGAGACCTAGAACGGCATTCCGTACTGCACGACCCACGGCTGATGCTCGGGGTCGGCGATGAAAGTGATGGTGCTGAGCAGGAAGTCGTACCAGAAATGCACGGCGGTATTTCGCAGCAGCGAGAAGTCGCTCTTGACGTAAACCAGCCCGAGGTAGCCGCCGGTCGCCATCAAATAGGGCACCGCGAAGGCGGCCCGCCTGAACTCATCCCGGGATCCGTCGAGATAGTTGAAAAAGTGAGCGCCTCCGAAGATCGCCGACGCGGCCGCCCAGCCGCCCCACAGCCCCAGCGAGGTCTCGCTGAGACCGGCCTGAATCACGCCGCGAAAGAGCGACTCCTCGCCGATGGCGACCGGCAGATAGAGACCGGCGTTGTACGTTTCCCCGAGCGCGACGCCGCCGGCCGTTCCGTAGTGATAGCCGAAGAAGTTGACGCCTTTGCCGTCGGAGAGCGAGCGCGACCCCGAGCCGAAGACGGTCGGGGACACCAGCCTCGTCAGAAGAACGCCCGCACCGACGAGCGCCGGTACACCGGCCCAGACCCACGGGCTCGCGAGCACGCGCGGATTGAACGGCGCGGCCAGCAGATCCGTCATCTCCTCCCTGGCAACCGGATAGTGGTAGCCGAGGTCGGCGCGCGCGAGACGCGCATCGCGATAGGCCGCAAAAATTCCGTAGAACCACACGTTCTGGAACGCGAGAAACGTGAGCCCGTCGAGCGGATCGTCGTGGTCGCGCAGGCGCGCACCGCCGGACGTGGTGGGGTTGTCGTCCACGACATGCAGCCCGATCAGCGTCAGCGCGGCGGCGCTGCCGAGATAGATCGCCGCGCGGCCGGGTCGATGAAGATAGAAATACCCGCAACCCGGGCAGAGCGTGGAGTACGCCGCTGCCCAGCGCGGACTGACGGAGAACGGCGCCAGCGCATCGGCGGCGGTGGTCGCCGCTTCACGCACGCCGGGGCCGCGATCGTTCTCGGCGGACCAGCGCAGCGTCTGGATGTGCTCCGGATTGTGCGTCGTCCCCAGCGCGCGCGCCGCGGCCGCGCGCACGCCCGGATCGTAGTCGCGCTGGAGCATCACCAGCAGCAAATTTTCGGCACGCATCGTGCGCAGCTCGGCCAGCTCCGCCGTGGCCGCCGCGCGTTCGCCGGGATTCATCGAGGCGGCGCGCGCGAGCAGCGCGGCCGGCAGCCAGGGGTCGTCCGGGATGGTCGACGTCGGCGCGGCGCGCGCGACCGCGCTCGAACCGACCAGCGCGATCAACATCGACATCGCCAGCCGAGCTAGAATTGCGCCACCTCGATGACCCGCCAAGGGCCCCCATTTAGCCGCAGCCGCGCGGCGAACGCCACGGCGATGCTCGCCGCCGCGAGCCTGGCGATCGCGAGCTTGCCAGGCTGCGCTTTCATCTTCAGCCAGGGACCGCCGCCTCCGGAACGTCAGGTCCAGGAAACCTACTTCGACTGCAGCGGGTCGTGGGTGCCCGCGATCGTCGATACGGTCTTCGCGGGGCTTGCGGGTATCAACGCGGCCGCCGCCTCCAGCGCTCGGAACATCGAAAACCCGCACGGCGTGGCCGCGGTCGCGGCCGGGTTCACGGCGCTGTTCGCGGCATCGGCCATCTACGGCGTCACGACCGTCGCCAGCTGCGGCCGCGCCAAGACCGCGCGCCTCGAACGAAAGGAACGGATGGCGTTGCTGCCACCGCCCTATGGCGTACCGCCCTGGGGAGAGGCGCCGCCCTACTGGCCGCCGCTGCTGCCGGCAGCCCATCGCGCGACGGCGCCGACGGCCGCGCCCGAACCGGCGGCCGCGCCGAAGTCGACGTTGGCGCCCGAACCGGCGGCCGCGCCACGCTTCAAACCGGCGCCGCCCGCCGAGTGATTGTCAGCCCTTGCTGTCGGCGCGGCCGAGCGGCAGCACCATGTCGACGTTGACGTGCGGGCGCGGAATGATGTGCACCGAGACCATCTCGCCGACGCGCTCGGCGGCGCGCTGGCCAGCCTCGGTCGCCGCCTTCACCGCGGCGACGTCGCCGCGCACGATCGCGGTCACGAATCCGCCGCCGATCTTCTCGTAGCCGACGAGCTCGACCTTCGCTGCCTTCACCATCGCGTCCGCGGCCTCGACCATCGCGACGAATCCTTTGGTTTCGATCATACCGAGCGCGTCTGCCATGGGGTCTCCTCTATTTGTCCACGAACTTTTCACCGGCGCGGCCGGACAGGCCTTCGATCGCCGCGATCGCCGCCGCGGCGGCCGCGTCGATCTCGGCCTCGGGCCCCGACAGCCAGAGCCGCCCGAACGCGCCGTAGGGTTGAACCTGTATGAGCGAGATGTGCGCGGCCTTCTCCGCCTCGTTCGCCGCGAAGGCGACGTAGCCGGCGGGCTCGGTCTCGAGGATGAACAGCGACTGCCCGGGCAAGATCATCATCCCCTGCGAGCTGCGGTTGATGATCTGCGCCTGCGTCGGCTCGATCGACCGGATGATCTGGTTGGTGACCACCTTGGGCTTGATGCGGTCTTCCTCGCGCAGCTCGAGGTGCGCGAGGATCGCCGCGCCCGCGTTGCGCACGTCGCCCTGGTCGTCGGCGTGCACCTCGAGCAGGCCGTAGGCGCGCTCCACGATCTGCAGCGCCGGCACCACACGCGTCGCCTTGAGCGCGACGTCGGTCACGCGGTTGATGGCGATGCCGGGCGCGATCTCCACGAACAGCGACGCCTGACCCGGGATCGGCAGGAACCCGCGCGCAGTCTTGCCCATGAAGCTGGCCAGCTGCGCCTGCAGCGCATCGAGGAACGTGTAGCAACGCAGGGTCGAGGTCGACATGGCAGTGGTGAGTGGGCGGTCCGCGGTGCTCAAAGCTACACGAGCTGCTAACTTATCGCCATGCCTGCGATGACGTCGCGAGCGATCCCCTGGTATCTCTGGTGCGCGTTGCTGGCGTCGGGGTCGGTGGCGCTGGGCGTGCACTGGGACATCGCCTGGCATCGGTCGATCGGGCGCGACACCTTCTGGTCGCCGCCGCACATGATGATCTACGCGGCGGCGATCCTGGCGGCGCTGGCGTCGGGGTCGCAGATCCTGCGGGCGACGTTCACGCGCGGCGAGGCGCCCGGGACGGTGCGGGTGCTCGGTTTTCGGGGACCTCTCGGCGCCTTCATCACCGCCTGGGGCGGCATCACCATGCTGACGTCGGCGCCGTTCGACGACTGGTGGCACAACGCTTACGGGCTGGACGTGAAGATCCTGAGCCCACCGCACGTCCTGCTCGCGATCGGCGTCGGCGCGATCCACGTCGGCGTGCTGATCTTCGTGCTCGGGCGCATGAACCGCGTCGAGGGCCGCGCGCGCCAGTTGCTCACGGTGGCGTTCCTGTTCGTGAGCGCGATGCTGCTGCTGGCGTTGATGACGCTGTTCATGGAGCGCACGGTGCGCGCCCGTTCATGCACGGCGCGCCGTTCTACGGCATCATCTCGGCGATCGCGCCGCTCATCCTGTGCGCGGCCGCGCGCGGGTCGGGCTACCGCTGGGGCGCGACGCTGGCGGCCGCGTTCTACTCCGCTGTTTCTGCTGGCGCTGCTGTGGCTGATGCCCCTCGTGCCGGCGCAGCCGAAGCTGGGGCCGGTGATGGTGCAGGTGCGGAGCCTGGTGCCGCCCGAGTTCCCGCTGCTGCTGATTGTTCCGGCCATCGCGCTGGATCTGCTGGCGGCGCGCGCAGCGGGTCGTTGGTCGCGCGCGCGGCTGGCGGTGGCGGGCGGCGCGCTGTTCGCGGCGTCGTTCTTCGTCGTGCAGTGGCCGTTCGCGACCTTCCTGATGTCGCCGGGCGCGCGCAACGCGTTCTTCGGCGCGATCTACTTCGACTACAACATGCCGCCGCAGATGCTCTACCGCCACCACCAATTCATCCCGCACGCGACCGGACCGGGCGCGCTCTTGACCGGCGCCTGCATCTCGATCGCGATCGCGATCGCCGGCAGCTGGCTGGGCCTGCGGTGGGGCAACTGGATGCGCCGGATCCGTCGGTGACGATGCGGCGGCACAGAGTCATCGCGACGGCGGTCATGGTCGCGGGAGTCCTCGGCGGCTCGCGCGAGTCGCAGGCGCACCTCAACAGCCCGGATCTCTTTCACGAGGGCATGGCCGGCCCGTACAAGATGCTGGTGACGATCCGTCCGCCCGACGTGATCCCCGGCGTCGCGACGATCGAGGTGCTGGCGTCCTCGCCCGAGCTGCGCCAGGTGACGCTGGTGCCGCTGCCGATGCGCGGGCCGGGCGCGATCTCGCCGCCGGTCGCCGACGTGGCGGTGCGCGACCCCGCCGACGCGCGCCGCTTCCAGGGACGGCTCTGGCTGATGGCGTCCGGCTCGTGGCAGGTGCGCGTCCACGCCGAGGGACCCGACGGCGCCGGCGACCTCGCGGTGCCGGTCGCGGCGCTGGCGATGCGCACCAAGACCATGCAGGCGGGGCTGGGCGTGGTGCTGCTCGCGCTGCTGGCGTTTCTCTTCGCGGGCATGGTCAGCATCATCGGCGCCAGCGTGCGCGACGCCGACCTGGCCGAGGGGACCGCCCCCGACCCGCACCGGCGCCGCCGCGCGCGCAAGGCGCAGGCGGTGACGGCGCTGGTGCTCGCGGCGGCGATCGCGGGCGGATTCTCCTGGTGGGGCGACGAGGCGTCGTTCTACGGCCGCCTGGTCTACAAGCCGATCGCGCTGGCCGCGACCATGAACGACGGCGGCGCCGCCGGCGCGCGCGAGCTCGACCTGACGCTGACCGATCCCGGCTGGCTGCCGAGCCGCAAGCTCGACGACCTCCTGCCCGACCACGGGCACCTCATGCACCTGTTCGTCGTGCGC
Organism: uncultured Pseudomonadota bacterium; assembly: GCA_963774325.1. Taxonomy (GTDB): domain Bacteria; phylum Myxococcota_A; class Polyangia; order Fen-1088; family Fen-1088; genus DASRQZ01. The sequence goes on along the minus strand of CAVZEF010000003.1, from coordinate 367,633 downwards.
GTGCCGGGGCTGGACGCGCTGGCGCACCTGCACCCGGCGGAGATCTCGCCCGGGCGCTTCACGCAGAGGCTGCCCGCGCTGCCCGCGGGCGACTACCAGCTCTTCGCCGACATCGTGCACGCGAACGGCCTCGGCGAGACGGCGACCGCGCAGATCGACGATCGCCGCCGGCGCCGACAGCGCGCCCGCGGGTGATGACGCCGTGGGCACGGGCGCACCGATCATCGCCACGGCGAACGGCACCCCCGGCGGCGCGAATCCCGTGGCCACGCTCGCCGACGGCACCCGCGTGACCTGGCTGCGCGATCGCGACGCCGCCGCTACCGGCACCGTCGCGCCGCTCATTGCCGGCCGCCCGAGCTGGTTTCGCTTTCGCGTCGGGGACCGCGACGGCTCGCCGGCGCGCGACGTCGTCCCCTACATGGGGATGGCCGGGCACGCGGTCTTCATGAGCCACGATCGCGCCGTGTTCGCGCACGTGCACCCGACCGGGCTCGGTGCCGATGGCCGCGCTGGCGCTGGTGACCGACAAGGCCTCGGGCGGCGGCGATCCTCATGCGGGCCACCACATGGCGCCCGACCCGCTGCCGCCCGAGATCGCCTTTCCCTACGCCTGCCCGCGCGCGGGTGACTACCGCATCTTCGTGCAGTTCCGGCGTGGCGACGTCATCGAGACCGCGATCTTCGACGCGGCGGTTCGGTGAGGTTTCCGATCGAGCGAGGCCCGCTTCACGCCGACGGCGGCGACGACTCGCCCGCCACGGGGCGCTTCAGCGCGGCCGCCGAGACGTCGGGCAGCTGGGCGGCGTGGTCCGGGCACGGCTTGATCTTCTGCGGCTTGACGCCGATCGGGCGGTAGGTCGCGAAGTACGCCCAGAACTTGGCAGCGTGGCCCAGCGCCTTGAGGAACGGCATGTTGTCGGTGCTCGGCCAGAAGAGGTTGCAAGTCCCGCACGGCGCGATCTCGGTGCGGCGCCCGCTGCGGTGCATCTCCTGATAGCGCCGCGACTCCGCGCCGCGAAACACCTCGAGCACGGAGTGGTTGTTCACGTCGCCCAGCGAGTAGGCGCCCTCCTGGTCCATGCAGCACAGGGCCGTCTTGCCGCTCGACATGATGTCGAGCCGGGTGATGTGCTCGCAGGCGTAGCTCGGCACGGGCAGCGGGCTCTGGATGTCGCCCTTGTAGTTGAAGAGGCCGACGATGAAGCAGCGCACGTTCTGATCGTCGCAGAACTTCTTGAACTCCCGCTGCTCCTCGATCGTCGTGTCCTCCATGCGCGTCATGCGCAGGGTGATCTTGCGGGCGACCTTGCCACGGCGCACCGAGTCGGTCATGTATTTCACGTTATCCAGCGTGCGCGCCAGATTGAACCCCATGATGTTCTTGTACTTCTCGGGGTTGAGCGTGTTGAGGCTGATGTAGAGGTGGTCGATGCCCATGCCACACAGCTCATCGATGCGCTTGGGCGACAGCGCGTAGCCGTTCGAGTAGACGCGAAGCGCGGTGTTCGGCAGCCGGCTCCGGATCATCTCGAGCCGGTCCATGATCTTCGGATCCACGAAGGGCTCGCCGTTCAGGAAGGGCTCGATGGCGGGCAGCGGAAACTCCGTGCAGTCCTGGATGACCTTCTCGAAGAGCGCCTGGTCCATGTGCGTCTTCTCGCGCGATCGCACGTTGTACGGGCAGAACGGGCACTCGGCGTTGCATCGACTCGTGGTCTCGATGGCGACCAAACGGGGGAATTCCTGGTGATCTGCTGTACGCCAAGTTTTGAACATTTTGGTTCGCTTCTCGTGAAGGTGGTGAACAGGCTGGTGCGCCGGCCGAAAACGCTAGCACGCTCGACCCGGAAAGAGAACCGCGACCCGCTCAACCAGTGTCAAGAGCCCGACCGGCGGCGGGATTGCCACCAGAGCAGCACGGATGGCATGGCGACGATGGCCGCCGCCAGACAGGCGGCCTCGCCCAGGATCGCCGCCGCCCCGAAGCCATTCAAGGCGCGATTACGCGCCGCGAGCAACGACCCGTAGCCGACGATCGTGGTCCAGGAGCAGAGCGCGATCGCCGCTCCGGTCGAGACGACCGCCTTGCGAATGTCGTGCTCCTCACGGTAGCGGGTCACCACGTTGAGCGCGTATTCGGCCCCGATCCCGAACGTGATCGGCAGCGCGATGAAGTTGAGGAACGTGATCCGCACACCGGCCCACCCGGCGGCCCCCACCATCCACAGGACACCGATGACCAGGGTCGTCAGCCCGATCAGCGCGATGCGGGAGGGGCGAATCGTGAGCCCGACGATCATCAGCACCACCAGCAGCGAGGCCGCGGTCGCGATCGGCCCGTCGCGTAGCACCGAGCGAATCATCGAGCCGAACACCACGGCCGAGCCTGACGTCTCGATCAGCTCACCGTCAGGCAGGTGCAGGTACTGCAGGGCCGCGGCGATGCGGAGCAGATCGCGCCCGTTCCACACCGACAGCCCGGTCTCGGTCGGGTAGACCAGCACCACCTTGCCGATGCTGCCGTCGACCTCGGTGAAGGGGCGCCGCGCGATCGCGGGCAGATCGGACGGGCTGAGCGCGCGCAAATAGTCGGGCGGATCGACGTCGGCGATCTGCTTTCGCTCCTTTTCGTCGAGGACGTCGAGCGCGGGGTCGTGCGCCAGCTTGCGGATCTGCTTGATGAGCGCGAGCTTGCGCGCCTGGAGGTCGGGCGGCCCCGGAAGCAGATCGTAGACGGTCGTGATCTGGCCGATGACCGGGCGTCCGGGCAACGCCGCGTCCTGCTTCCGGATGGTTGCGCGGATCGTCTCGACCTGGTCGATCCGATCCGCGAGCACGATCGTCGGCGACGGCCAGCGGCCGAACAGAACGTCGATGCTGTGGTGGAAGTTCTCCGCTTCCTGCGTCGTGGTGAGCCGGGCGTTCAGCTTGCGGAAGTCGTATTCGAACGGGTCCTTCAAGAAGTGGGTCAACCCGAACAGCGACAGCAGCGAGATGCCCGTCGACACGGCGACCAGCGCCCCACTGTGCCGCTGAATGAAGCGCGCCAGCGGCCCCAGGTCCAGCGGCGCGCGTGCGACGCTCGGATGGGCAACGTGGCGGCGATCGATGAGGATCAGCAGGGCCGGCACGACGGTGAAGGTCGCGAGCCAGCAGCCGAGCGCCCCCACCGCCCCCATGACGCCGAACTGCGAGAACCCGCGGAAGCTGGTCACCATCAGCGACGCATAGGCGGCCGACGCGGCGATCGCCGCCACCAGCGTCCCGCGCCAGACGCCGTTCAACGCCGCCAGCAACGCGCGCGAAGGATCGTCGCCGTGGGCGCGCTGCTCCTCGTAGCGCGACATGAGGACGATGGAGTAGTTGATGCCGTTGCCGAGGATGATCGACGGCAGGAACGCCGTCGACGAGTTGAGATAACCGAAGGAGAGATCGGCGACCGCGAAGGCGAGCACGGTGCCGAGGGCCGCCGGGATCCCGGTGAGCGGAATCGCGCGCAGCCGCCGGAAGTAGATGCCGATCGACGTCGCCACCAGCAGGAGACAGGTGATCGCGACCGAGACGATGTCGCGCTCGACCGCCTCGCGGCTGGCGATCGCGGTGGCGACCGGCCCCTCCACGCGCGCGGTCATGCCGGGGTGGTAGTGGGTCGGAGGGTCGTCCACGAGCAACTGGTTGGCCGCCTTCCACAGCGCCTCGCCCGCGTGCTCGACGAAGAGCCCGCCGGGCGGCAACGCGGCGATCCAGAGATACTGGCCGTCCTTGCTGGCGAACAGACCGTCGGGGAACCGATCAGCCATCGTGTCGTGCTTGCCGATGCGGTCCCGCATCTTGTCGATCGGCTCGTCGTCGCCGAGCGGCACGAAAAGAGGATTCTTGCGCTTGTTGATCTCGGTCCGCAGGCGATCGCGAACCGCCTCGAGGTCATCTTCCTGAACGTAGAGCCACTTGTTGCGCTCGAGGAACGACTGCACGTCGCGGACGTTGTAGGTCGCGAGCGACACGACATGGCTGGGCAGCGCGTGCAGTCGCTGGGTCAGGGCCTCGGCGTAGCGCTCATTGGCGGCGCGGTCGGGAGAGTGGATCCCGATCAGGAGGAGCGACAGATCCCCCATCCGGTTCTGCGTCCGCGTCAGTGCCACCACGCCCGGGTCGCGCGAGGGCAAGAGCTCGGAGAACGCCGTTCGCAGCGAGAGCCGAGAGGCCAGCGCGAGCGCCCCGAGGCCGATCGCCGCCGCGACCACCAGCACCACGACGGGACGGCGCGTGATCCACGCATGATAGGACTGCATTGGGCTGCGCGGAGCGGTCGCCATGGTCCAGAAATGTACCAGGGTTTTCTCGGACCGCGAAAACAGCGTCTACGATTTGGACCCGGGCGGTCCAGGTTCCGCGCCCGACGGTGCTGAACAGCCGCGCCAGCGATAGATGCGCACGGCGCCGTCGTCGGCCAGATGGTCGTAGTGGTCGCGAAGGAACGCCTCCATCCGCGGGAAGCGCTCGAGAGGGAACTGCTTCCAGTTTCGGAATGCCTTCGAGGCGTCGATGAAATAGGTGGCGTGGTTGCGCTCGAGATCGCTCATCAGCCAATCCCAGTGGTCGGCGCGGATGATGTCGGTGGCCTTGATGCGGCCCGACCGGATGGCCCAGTTGCCCGGGACGTAGCCGCAGATCGTGGTGTACGGGCCCACGAACCGGCTAGCCGGGATCACGTCGGCCGGGTACACGAACATCGCCTCCGGGCCCCAGGCGAACATCGACGCTCCCGGGAAGCAAGCGTCGGCGCGCAGGCGGTCGGCGACGCGACGGTAGACCTTCTGGTGCTCCTCGGGGGCGAACTCGATCCCGGGCAGGTACATGATGCCGTTGCCGATGGCGAACCCGATCACCAGCGCGATCGTGTAGCCCCGAAACCACCTGGCGCCCCGTGACAGCGGCGACCGCAGCAGGCGATCGAGGGCGGGCGCCGCCGCCAGCGCCAGCGGCGTGTAGACGGGGACGAAGTAGTGTGGATAGAAGCGGAAGCCGATGGCAACCTCCGGGATACAACAGATGAGAACAGCGACCAGCAGCGTGCGCTGGTAACCCGACAGCAGCGCCCACGAACGGCGCGCCACCAGCCACAGGCCCAGCGTCCCGACGACGAACGGCACGAAGTACTTGGCCACGCGCAGGAGAATCTCGCCACGCTCCATCGGCTGCTGCGCATAGCCGAAGTTGTAGATGAGCGTCCAGTAGAGCAGCGCGTGGGCATCGCCGCGTAGCGCGAAGAACCCCCAGGTGAGCGCCAGCGGCGCGGCGAACCCCATCGCGAGCGCGACGAGGCGGGCGAAGAGAGAGAGCGCGTTGCCCCACGGCGCGACCACGACCGCCACGGCCAGCGCGGGCAGCCACACCGCGCCCTGCTGCTTGAACAGAACCGCGGTCCCCAGCAGCGCGCCCGCCAGGAACGCCCAGCCCGGATGGGAGGCGCGCGCCTCGTCGCGCAGGGCGACCAAGGCCCAGGTCGCCGGCAGCAACATGAGGATCTCGCAGTTGGCGGCGTGCATGTCGTGGGCGATGTACGCCGCGCCGTAGATCAAGATCGTCAGCCCCGCGATGACGCCGCGCCGGTCGTGCCGGAAGAACGCCGAGACGCCGAGCGCGGTCAGCGGTACCGTGATCAGCACCGTCGCCAGATGCACGGCCAGCATGCCGCGGCCGAGCAGCAGCTGCGCCGCAGCGTAGTAGACGTAGACCAGCGGCGGCTTGTTGTCGACGAACCCGGCGTAGAGGTGGACGCCGCGCAAGAGCTGCCAGGAGCCAACGATGTGGAACGCCTCGTCGACATCAAGAATGTCGATGCCGAGGAGGAAGCCGCGCGTGGCCAGGCTCACCGCGATGAACAGCAGCAACAGCGCCAGCGCCGGCCGCCGCTGGTAGAGATCGACCGCGCGATCGCGCAGCGCGCGCAGGCTCATGGGGCGAGCACAGCCGCCGACGGAAGATCTCGATTCTGACCGGCCACGGGCGCGGGATGCTAACAGAGCGGACGTTGCCTGGCGAGTCGGCGGCGCGACGCGGGCATGCTGGTAGACTGCCGCCCGCATGAAGGTTGTCTTCTTCTCGACTTACCCGCCCGCGCCGTGCGGAATCGGTGACTACACGCTCGAGCTGCGCCACGCCGTGGAGCGCGGCGCCCCCGATGTGACGATCGAGGTCGTCGCCGAGCAGCACGACAGCGTCGAACGCGAGCTCGACTCCCAGGTCGAGCGTGTGTGGAAGCGTGGCACGGCCTGGGACGCCACCGCGGCCGCTGCCGTGATCGCGCGGCGCCCCGACGTGGTGCACATCCAGCACGAAGAAGCGATCATGCACCAGGACGCGCGGGTGATCCGCTTCCTCGAGGCCGTCGGCAAGGCCGGCATCGCGCGGCTCGTGACGTTGCACTCCGTCTACGGCGGTCGGCTTGGTGTGCCGATCTTCTGGTGGCCGCCGCCGATCTTCCATCGCGCGATCGCTGCCAACGTCGAGACGATCGTGGTTCACCAGCAGATCGGCGGCCGGGACTTCCTCGAGCGCCAGGGCGTGCCGCCCGAGAAGATCCAGGTGATCGCGCACGGCACACCCACGTCGACGGCGGATCGCGCGCCGCCGCGCGGGCACGCCTGGGCCTGCCGGCCGACGCGAAGATCGCGCTCTTCTTTGGTGTCATCCAGCCCAGGAAGAATCTGCACACGGTGGTTGCGGCCGCCAGCGCCGTCGCGGCGGCCGTGCCGGGCTTCCGCTTGCTGGTCGCGGGCCGGCTGCGCAATCGCAACGTGCTCGATGCGCTTTACGCGACGACGGCTCGCGCGCGCGATGAAGCCGGGCATCGCCAGCGGCTGGCTCGACTTTCGCGGCGGCTACATCCCGGCGGACGATGTTCCAGCCTACCTGGCCGCGGCCGATCTGGTCGTGTTCCCCTACGACCAGGCCTATGGATCGGCGAGCGGCGTCTTTCACCTGGCGCTGGGCGCCGGCCGCGCCTGCATCTGCTCGTCATCGCCGAAGTTCGGCGAGGCACGCGAGATCTTCGGCAAGAACGCTGCGGCCACCACGGCGCCCGCGCGTGACGTCGGCGCGTGGGAGCGCGCCATGATCGCGCTCCTGTCGGACGAGAGGCTGCGCGCGCAAGCGGAAGCGCTGGCGACGGCAGGGGCCGCTGCGTCGGCGTGGCCCGTGCTCGGCCAGCGCTACGCGCAGCTCTACCGGGATCTGGCGGAGCGACCGGTCTCGGACCGCGCCGCGCGCAGCACAGCGGGCGTATGATCCCCAATCGCTACCATTTCATCTGGTTCGGGCGCGAATTCCCGCTCACGCATGCGCTGGCGATCCGCTCGGTCGCTGCCACCTGCGCGCCGGATGCGATCGTGCTCCACGCCAGTGACGACCTGCGCGGCCAACCGGAGCTCGATGCTCTGGTCGCCGAGCTGCCGTCGTTCTCCGTGCGCCCGATCGACATCGGCGCGCTGCTCGACGCGCCCCATGTGCCTGATCCAGTGCGTCTGCGCGCGAGCTGGGACCTGCTGGCCGCCAGTCGTCGTTGGGCGTCACTCGCCGATTTGCTCCGCCACCTGTTGCTCTATCGCGACGGAGGGGTCTATCTGGATCTGGACACGCTCACGATCCGCGACGTGCGCCCGCTGCTGAACAGCCCTGGATTTTGCGGCCGCGAGCTGATCCTGGTCGACGCGGCCGTTTACCGGCGCGCCTCCCCCTGGCGTTACCTTCGGACCGTGCCGCTCGATCTGGCACGCTGGTTTTGTAGCCGCACAGAGGGCGGTATCCGGCGGTTCGCGCGAATCGCGCGGCTTTATCGAGCGGCGATCAACAATGCCGTGCTGGCGCTGCCGGCGGGGCACCCGCTCGCGCTCGAAGCTCTGGGCCGCATACCCGATCTCATTCCGAAGCTCGAGCGTCGTCGGCCATCGCTCGGCCCCGATCTGCTGCAGGACCTCATCGACGGCGAGCGACGCGGCGACATCACCGTGTTCGACCCGCCACATTTCTATCCGCTGGGGCCGCAGATGGCCGCGCAGCTCTTTCGCGTACGCCCGTCGCCGTCCGATCTCGATCGCGCTTTGAAAGAAGCCATCCTGCCGGAGACCTACGTCGTGCACTGGTACAACGACGATCTCAAGTCCCTGCCGCGTGCGGTCGATCGAGATTCGATCCGAGCGCTGGCCGACCGCCAGATATTCTCGCGGCTCGCGCTTCCATTCCTGGGCGGCTCGGCAGCCCGGATAGACGGGACGTAGCCCGGTGAGCCCTCGTGCCCGCGCCCTGCAACTCGCGTTCTTCTTGGCCGCGCTGGGGGTGCTGCTCTGGCTGCTGAACAAGACTGGCTGGTCGAACATCGGCCAGGCGCTCGCGCGCGTCGGCGTGATGGGAGCGATGGTCTTGGTCGCTCTCGGGTTCATGGAGACGATCCTCGACAGCGTGGCCATGACCATCGCGATCCGCCAGCGCCGGTGGGGAAACGTGATGTTCTTCAACAGCATCGGCGCGCTCATGAACCAGATCTTGCCTTTCGATCTCGGCGAAGTCGTGAAGGCCGGCATGACCCATCGCGCATTTCCCAGCGGCGACACGATCGCGGGCGCGATCGTCTGGAACTATGTCTTCAAGATTTCGCGGCCGCTGGTGACGCTGACGGCCGCGCTGATCGGTCTCGTCGTGGTGAAGCAGGTCGACACGACGGTGCGCTACTTGATCCTGGCCGGTGCGGTTGCGTCCTTTGCGCCCTACGTGCTCTTGCGGTTGGTGCTGCGTCGGGGCGCCGCGGAGATGATCGTCCGGCTCCTGCGCTTCCTGCGCTTCCTGCGCCGCGACCCCGAGCGCATCCTCGCGAAGGCGCTCGAGATCGACTCCATCGTCGCGGGGTTCTGGGAGGCGCGGCCCCGGCGGTTCATGGCGATCTTGTTTTTCCAGATCGGCGCGCGAATCGTATCGTGGTCCGGCTTGTTCGCGACCCTACGCGTGCTCGGCCTTCCCATCAGCGTGACGAGCAGCGCGCTGCTCTACGCGGCGATGAACACGGCCGACATGATCATCACCATCATCCCGGCACGCCTGGGCGTCTCCGAGGGCGCTGCGTTCGGCATCTTCAAGATGTGCGGTCTGCCACCACAAATTGGCGTGATCATGTACGTCGTCTTTCGTCTTCGCTCATTGGCGACGACGGGCGTCCTGGCGCCGTTCGCGTTTCTGCGCGTCCAGCCCAGCTCTAGCGGAGACCCAGGTCCCGAGTCGAACCCTGATCGCAGATGAAGCCGATCGCCTGGCCGGTCTCGCCCTTGTCGCGGCGGTAGGAGAAGAAGCGCGCGCGGTCGCAGCTCGTGCACTCGGGGCCGGCGTCGATCGCCGTCGCCGGCGACGCCCTCGCGCTGCCAGCAACATCACGTTGAGCGCGCTTGAGATCGACGTGCGCGCGGCCGTTCGCCGCGCGCGGGATCGCGCCCGACGACGGCGCCATCGCGCGTCGGGCATCGCGCGCGCGACCGCGTCGACGACCTCCTCGCCGACCTCGAAGCAGCAGACGCCGATCGCGGGCCCGAGCGCGACGCGCAGATCGCGCGGCCGCACGCCGAGCTCGTCGACCATGCGGCGCACGGCCGCCGGCACCACGCCCGCCAGCGTGCCGCGCCAGCCGGCGTGCACGGCGGCGAACGCGCCCGTGCGCGTCGTCGGCCATCGAGCACCGGGATGCAGTCGGCGACGTAGACGCCGACGCGCGATGTCGGGCGCATCGCTGAACAGACCGTCGGCCTCGAGCTGGCCGACGTCGGCCGGCACGTCGCCGGCGCTGACCTGCAGGACCGCCGCGCCGTGCACCTGGCGCGCGACGAAGATCCGCTCGACGCCGGTCGCGACCTGCAAGCGGCGGCGGTTCTCGATCACGTGCGCGCGCGCGTCGCCCCACTTCATGCCCAGGTTCAGCGTGTCGAACGGCGGCGCGCTGACGCCGCCCCGCCGCGTGGTGAAGCCGTGGTGAAAGCGCGCCGGGATCAGCGCCGAGCGCACCAGCGGCAGGCGCTCGCCCCCGACGTCGAACGACTCCTCGATCATCCGCGCTCCCGCAGCGCCGCGAGCGCGCGGCGTAAGTCCGCGCGGCGGCTCCGACGTGAAGCTCATCGTCTTGCCCGTCGCCGGGTGCACGAAGCCGAGCGTGCGCGCGTGCAGCGCCTGCCGGCCGAGCTCGTCGGCGATCGCGCGCAGCGCCGGATCGCGCGGCGGCTTGCCGTAGGTCGCTGTCGGCGAGCAGCGCGCACCCGAGCGCCGCCAGGTGCACGCGCACCTGGTGCGTGCGCCCGGTCTCCAGCTCGCGCCTCCATGCGCGCCGCGCCGCTGAAACGCTCGACGACCCGCCAGTCGGTGACCGCGCGCTCGCCCCTCCTTCACGCGGATCGAGAACTTCTTGCGGTCGCGCGGATCGCGCCCGTGCAGCGTATCGATGCGCCCGCTCTCGGCCGGCGGCTTGCCGACGACCAGCGCCTCGTAGATGCGCTCGATGTCGTGCGCCTTGAAGGCCGCGCCCAGCGCCTTCATGGTCTGGTCGTCCTTGGCGACGACCAGCAGCCCCGACGTGTCCTTGTCGATGCGGTGGACGATGCCCGGGCGCAGCTCGCCGCCGATGCCGCGCAGGTCGTCGCAGTGGGCGAGCAACGCGTTCACCAGCGTGCCGTCCTCGTGCCCGGGCGCCGGATGCACCACCAGCCCCGGCCGGCTTGTCGATCACGACCAGCCAGCGGTCCTCGTGCACGACCGCGAGCGGGATGTCCTCGCCGCGCAGCTCGGTGACCGCGACCGGCGGCGGCGTCCAGACGACGACGTCACCCGCGCGCAGCTTGCGCGACGGCGGGAAGACCGCGTCGTTCACCGTGACGGCGCCCTGCCCGATCTGGCGCGACAGCTGCGAGCGCGAGACCTCGGCACCTCGCCGGCGAGGAACGAGTCGAGCCTCATACCGGCACCTTGCGGCCCGACGACCAAGCGGCGCGTGGCGGTCCTACCAGATGCGGGACTTGATGTGACCCTTGGACTTCAGCATCACATCGACCAGCGCGCGCTCGTACTGGTTGAGCGCGTAGATCTCCGGCGTCACGCGGCTCTTGAAGAGCGCGCGCCCCTCTTCGATCTCGTCGCGCATGACATCGAACAGCGTGTCCTTCTCGATGCCCTGCAGGATCTTCGCCTCGTGATACAGCGTCAGGTCCGACGCGATCGCGCGCGCGAGCTGGCGCGCGCGCTCCGGCTTGTCGATGAGTGCCATGCGAGCGCGAAGGTAGATCACGGCTAGAGCGCGATCGGCCCGCCCAGATCCTCGACCGCCAGCGGCGACGTCGGATTCGAGCCGGCGCACGCCGACCTTGCCGGCCGGGGTCACGTAGACCACCTCGAACTTGATGCGCGCGGGCGCCTGCGCCGGCGACCGGCGCGGCAGCTCGAGGTCGATGATCTGCCCGGGGCGCTCGTCGCCGAGCGGATTGACCAGCAAGAGACCATTGCGCGAAACGTTCGAGATCCTGCGCAGATATCGGTTGCCGCCCACGACCTCGACGCCGTAGAAATCGGCCGGGTGGCGCCGCAGGCGGCGGCGATCGGACGAACCGGACTTGACGGTCAGAGGCGCCCAAAATCGTTTAGTAAGCATTTGTGTGTCCAATAACTACAGTCACCTCCGCCCGCGCGTCAAGTTTTGCAGGGTGGTCCGCGTCGAGGCCAATGAAGCCCGCGTGGCGCACGTCCGTCCAAGCCGCTACGCTGTCGACGAGGATTCTGCCCATGAACCGCACGCTCGCTTTCTCGATCGCCCTGCCCGCCCTGGCCGCCCTCTCCGTCTGGGTCGGGCCGGCCGCCTACGCCGATGCCCCGACCCACGAGATCCGCAAGACCGAGCCCAAGGTCGCCGCCGGGGGACACGCGCAGCGCCAGCCTGACCATCGCCGCCAAGAACGGCTGGCACGTCAACGCCGAGGCGCCGATCACCGTCGTCGCTGAAGTCCAGCGACGCCGGCCTGATGGTCGCCAAGGAGAAGCTGACCCGCGTCGACCTGGCCGAGAGCACCAAGGACGCCGCGCGCTTCGACATCGCGCTGACCTGCGCCGCCGACGCGGCCGCCGGCCGCAAGACGATCGACGCCGAGGCCAAGTTCGTGATGTGCCAGGAGAGCGCGTGCAAGCCGGTCAAGGAGACGCTGGCGCTGGCCATCGAGGTCACGCCGCCGGCCGTGGCGGGCGCCAAGAAGGCCGGCGGCAAGGCCAAGACGAAGTAGCGCGACGGGGGCGCGCGCGACCGAACGCCCGCCCGCCCGCCGTCAGCGAAACTCGCGCACGATCGTCGAGACCTTGCGCGCGACCGCGCGGTCGAGCGCGCCGACGACCACCACGCACAGGCGCTCGGCGCGGATCACCCGGCGCGCCGCGCGGCGGATGTCCTCGGGGCGAACGCGGTCGAGCTCGCGCGCGCGCTGCTCCTGCGAGCGCGGGCGCGCGTAGAGCTCGGTGCCGCCGAACCAGCCGCACAGGCTGTCGAGATCGTCGTAGCAGGCTCTCGAGATCGGCGCGGAAGCGGCGCTTGGCCTTGTCGAGCTCCGCCTCGCTGACCGGCTCGTCGCGGAAGCGCGCCAGGATCGACAGCGCCTTCGCCGACGAGCTCCGGCAGCTTGGCGTGCGCGCAGCCGGCGTCGATCTCGATGAGCGCGCTGTCGTGGTACGAGCAGAGGTTGCCCGACACCGAGTAGGCCAGCCCCTTCTGATCGCAGATCTGGTAGTGCAGGCGGGTCGACATCCCGTCGTCGAGCACGCGCGCCAGCGCGCGCAGCGCCAGGTAGTCGGGATCGCTCTCGGGCACCGCGTGAAACAGGATCTGCACCTGCGTCTGCGCCGATTCGTTGTGAATCACGCGGAAGCGCGGGCCGTCGGTGGGGACGCGCGGCGGCGTCGGGGCGCGTCGGGCCGCCCGCGCGGCACCGCGCGAACGCCGCACGCGCCAGCGCCTCGACGCGCGTGTGCCGGAACGGCCCGGCCACGCACAGCACCATGTTGGTGGCGCCGTAGAAGCGCTGGAAGTGCGCGCGCACCTCGTCGGTCTTGAAGCGCCGCACGTTGCGCAGCGGCCCGGTGATCGTGTAGCCGAGCGGGTGCCCGTCCCAGGCCGCCAGGCGCGACAGGTCGTCGAGGTTGACGTTGCGGCCGTCGTCGTCCAGGTCCTCGAGGATCTCCTCGATGATGATCTGGCGCTCGAGGTCGATGTCGCGGAACGACGGCGTGCTGAAGAGATCGCCCAGGATCTCCAGGCCGCGCGGAAGCTCGGCCGGCTGCAGCGGGATCTGGTAGAGCGAGTAGTCGCGCCCGGTCTCGGCGTAGAGCGTGCCGCCGATCTCCTCGATCGCCAGGTTCAGCGCGAACGAGTTCGGGAACTGCGACGAGCCGCGGAACAGCATGTGCTCGACGAAGTGGGACAGGCCGTTGGTGCGCGGCGTCTCGTAGCGCGACCCTGCCCGCACGTACAGCGAGATCGCCGCGCTGTGCAGGTGCGGCGTCTCGACGGTGACCAGGCGCAGGCCGTTGGGCAGCCGGGAGCGACCGACACGGTAGGGGGGCTTTCGAAGAGGGGGGAGCTGGGGGCGGCGCGCGAGCGCGATCGTCGGCATTCGGTTCCTAGAGGGTATCGCACCGGCGTGCGATTGCGAGGTAAGGTGGGATTGGGTTGGCCGTGAGCGAAGCTACCGAGGATACGCGGGTCGGCCTCATCGGCAAGACCGTCGGGCGCTACCGGGTGACCGGCGAGCTCGGGCGCGGGGGCATGGCGACCGTTTATCGCGCGCACGACCCGCAGCTCGGCCGCGACGTCGCCATCAAGGTCATGCATGGCGCCTTCGCGGGCCGCGCCGATCTGGAGGCGCGTTTCCGCCGCGAGGCGCGCGCCGTCGCCGCCATCAAGCACGACGGCATCGTCGACGTCTACGACTTCGCGCCGGCGGCGGCGGGAGAGCCCGGCTACATCGTCACCGAGATCGTCGAGGGACCGACGCTGCGCACGCTGGTCGAGCAGCACGGCGGGCGCTTGCTGCCCGAGGTCACCGCGCTCATCGCGGCGCGCATCGCCGGCGCGCTGGGCGCGGCGCACGCGCGCGGCATCGTGCACCGCGACGTCAAGCCCGACAACGTCATGTTCGACCTGGCGGGCGCAGGGCCGGCGCGCGTGTTGCTGACCGACTTCGGCATCGCGCACATGACCGAGGCCGAGACCATGACCGCCACCGGCGCGATCGTCGGCTCGCCGATCTACATGTCGCCCGAGCAGGCGCGCGGTCAGGACATCCTGCCGGCGTCGGACGTCTTCTCGCTCGGGCGTCGATGCTCTACCACGTCACCACGGGGCGGCCGCCGTTCGCGGGGCGCGACCCGCTGACCGCGATCGCCGCCGTCTTGAGAGGCGAGTTCCTGCGCCCGTCGCAGGTCGACGCGCACGTCGGCCCGGCGCTGGAGGCGGTGATCCTGCGCTGCCTCAGGAGCGCGCCCGGCGAGCGCTTCCCCGACGGGCACGCCGTCGAGGCGGCGCTGAGCGAGATCGCGCGCGACGTGCAGGCGCCTGGTGGGCGCGGGAGACACCGGCACGGTGCTGCGGCGGTTCTTCGACGACGGCGCCGCGAAGTTCGGCGCGACGGTGAGCCCGCGCGTCGCCGAGCAGGCGCTGGAGCAAGCCCAGCGTTGCGTGCAGCGGCGCGAGCTGGCGCGCGCGCTGGCGGAGATCAACCGCGTGTTCGCCTACGTGCCCGGCCACCCCGGCGCGCAGGCGTTGCTGGTGGCGATCTCGCGGCGGAGGCGCGTCGGGAGGCTCGCCGGCGCCGGGCTCGCGATCGCCGCGGTGATCGCGGCGGGCGCGGGTGCGCAGCACTGGCGCGCGGCGCGGCGGGAGGCGAGGAGCGCGACCGCGGCGGCGACGCCCGCGCCGGTCTCCGTCGAGGACATGCGGCCGCCCCGGCCAGCGGCGGCGACCACGCTGTCGCCACCGCCCGCGGCAATCGCGCCCGCCGCGGCATCGGCGCCGACCACGCCGCACGCCGTCGCGACCAAGCGCAAGCAGGCGGCGCGACCGCGGGTCGGCGCAAGCCTGGCGGCGACGCCGACGCCGACGCCGACGCCGACGGCAATCGCGATCGCGGCGGCACCGGCGGCGGCGCCGCCACCCCAGGCGATCACGCCACCCGCGCCCGCGGCGCCTTCACCCCGCCCGGTCCCCACCGCCAGCCTGGCGCTGCGCGCCTCGCAGGGCTTTTGCTCGCCGTCCCTCGACGATCGGCCGGCGTCGATTCACCCGACCTACGATCACCTCGCGCCCGGCGTGCACCACCTGTTCTGCACGCTGCCGGGCGGGGCGAAGATCTTCGTCGCCAACTACGATCTGCGCGCGGGGACGCGGCCCAGCCTGGTCATCGTGCCGGGCGCCGACGGCCGTCCCCTGCTCTCGCTTCCGGATTGACGCCCGGCCGGCGCCCGCGCCGACGGAACCGGGACAGCCCTGTCGCGATAGGCCGTCCTTCGCAGACCGTTGCGCCCCGAGATCCCTTAGAATCGGCGCGCGAAAATGGCCTTTTCATTGCACGAGAATGAGCCCGCGCGTGTTTTCCTGATGACCCCATGACGAGCCTGAACCGGACCATCGCCGGGATGCTGTCTCTGCTCGCGGTGAGCGTGACCGCGACGCCTGCGCGCGCCGTGCCGGCCGGAACAAATTCGTCGCCCGCGACGAAGACCCCACCGACGCCAGACGGGGAGGCGCCGGCCGCGACGGCGCCGGCCGCGACGCACGACGAAGCGCACGGTCCGCCCGCGGGCGCCGCGCAACCGGGGGCCGCCGCCGCGACGGAAAGCGACGCTGCCGTTGCTCTGGAGCGGGCGCTGGCCGCCTACGAGTACGGCGACATGGATCTGGTCGTCGACTCCGCGCGCGCGGTCGCCGAGGGCCGAGCCCACCCAACCCCCACCCAGCGCGTGCAAGCGCTGCGGTTGCTCGGCATCGGTCTGTTTCTCACCGGTCGGCCCGAGGGCGCCGAGACCGCGTTCTTCGATCTGCTGCGACAGAAGCCGAGCGCGCGCCTCGACCCGACCCACGCGCGCCCCGACGTCGTCGCGTTCTTCGAGAACGTGCGCACCCGCCACTCCGCCGAGATTCGCGAAGCCGCCCGCAATCGCCCCGGCGGCAAGCACCTGGCGTGGGCGTTCCTGCCGCCCGCCGGTCAGTTCCAGAACGGTGACCGCGGGCGCGGCGTCGCCTTCGGCGCGCTCGAGGTCATCTCGCTGGGCGTCGCCATCGGCACCTACGCGCAGCTGACGGTCATGGGTCAACACCTCCGACCAGACCTTCGGCTCTCACACCGACGACGCGCGCACGCTCCGGATCGTCAACAACGTCGCCGTCGGCGTCTTCGCCGCCACCATCATCGTCGGCATCGTCGACGGCCTGGCCAACTTCAGCACCCACGACGACGAGCCGCCGCTGGCGTGGCTCGGGCCTGGCGGGTTGACGATGCGCTTCTAGCGGTTTCGCGGCGTCGGGTCGTTTCGCGCCGTCGCGCGCGGGACCTGAGCTAGACTGCGCGCCCGAACTCAGGCGGGTAGCTCAGTGGTAGAGCGGGGTCTTTACACGGCTCTGGTCGCAGGTTCAATCCCTGTCCCGCCTACGAAGTCCTAGCAATTTCGGCAACTTCTCTCAGGAGGCGGTAGGGGGTTCCGGCGAGCCTTGATCGACAAGAAGGGGACCCCGCGCACTTTCTTTCGCGCTTTCGTAGGCTACCTCAAGGGTCCGTTCGGGAACTGGTTCACGAAGGCCTCGCAAAAATCGGCCGAGCTAGCATGCCCTGGGCAATGCGGATCGGCGCATTTCTGCAACGTCAGCATCTTGTCCCAGACGCCGACGACGCCTTGATGGTGGGGAGTGCCGGCCAGCTTCGTCAATTCGGCCGCCGACATGACCTTGACCTTGCCCGCCACCAGCGACTTCGACAGTCCCGAGATCCGACTCCGGAGAGCATCATTTTGAATCGCGACAGACACAACTGATGTCAGATGGGCCGCGATCATGGCTTCGACCGCCTTGATGCCCGATACCACCTGAGAAGAATAGGTCAAGGCGCCCTGGTCCTTTACGGACTTTTTGATAATGCGACCATCGAGCGACCACTTCGCATACCAGGAATACTCGGTCAGGAAGGGATCCTTGCCTTTCGGTCCCGCCGGCGTGGACTTTTTGTTCTGATTGGATGCACCGACCTCGCCAGGGGAGCTGAGGCTAAGAGCATTGTAGAGGCCAAAGACATCGAAACCGATAACGTGGCGGTGAAGAAAGAAGCGTCCCGACAGTAGGTTCAAGAACGAGGTACCTCGTTCGTCAGATCCGGCGATGCAACTGAAGAAGATGAGACGCGCGTAGGAGGCCAGAAAACCGTCGAGCTGCTGCAGGTCAGCGGCGATGCTCGCGGCGGTGTCGACGGTGAGCTTCGGACCAATCTCCACGACGCCCGCCGCGTCGCCGTGGGCCACAATGCCGAGCTTGGTGATCTGGCCTTTGATCGACGGCTGAAGAGCATTCAACTTCTGGAGCAGGTCCTTGAGATCGCTGAATTTGACCTGATGGGACCACCCGGTCTGATCGGGATTGTTCTTTGACCAATCGCCAGTGTCTGTGCGCCACGCCCACACGGTTGCCATCGCTGTCCCCTCCCTCTTAGAAAGTCACCACGGCGCCGCCTCGAACGTCGTCGAGGAACGATCGATGGCGGCAGCAAGCGCTCCCCAGGTTTGATACCGGCTGATTGGCGGAGCCGTTTCCGACAACTTGAAGTCACGCCCGCAGTATTGATAGCGACGGATGGTGCCCAAGGTCCGTGTCGGATGCGGCTCTTCCCATATCGACGCCATCATCCACAAACCGTCGGGCCTCTTCTGCAGATAAGGGATAATGCGCGCCAGCGTCGTTCCCTTGGTTGCAACCACATGGGCCAACGGGCCTGAAAACGTCTCGCCCGGATGCAAGAGGGGGTAGTTGTTCTGCATGACCGTCAACCGGTCGGCAAAAGAGTCGGGGTCGACCTCTCCGCCCTCGAACTTTACGATTTGGGCACCGAACCTCAGCGACGCGATCGAGTGATTTAGAATGGTACATCTGGCGAGACGGGGCAGGTCCTCGAAGGGCCTCACATCGTCGATCACCGAGGGAAGCACCGGTAGCGGGCTTTGATCGGCGGCCTGTTTCCGCGTCAACGCGAACGCGAGAATGCCCGTCACCAGAATTCCTGCAGCAATCAGCATTCCTCGAGTCGATCCGGGACCGGAGCGCCTGGTCCAGGCGAGCGTCGCGATCGCGATCGCGCCGACCACCAACCAGGTCGCGAGTCTCGCCCTGTCGAGCCAGCGATGGCTGTTCTCCAGGATCTGTCGCAGATGGGCGGTCTTCAGCGACGGATCGTCGCCGGCCGCACTTTCAAAGCCCGAGGTCACCGCCCAACTGTAGAGCAGGACGCCCAGACACGCCGGCAACAGGGCGAGCCACAGAGCAGGCCAAGGCGACCCGTCACGCGGGACCCGGCGACCGAGGACGAACCGCCCGAGGCAAGCCACCAGGATGGCGCCGATGGCAAGCGCTCCCGCAATGGTCAGGCCCGTGAGCTGTGGATAGAACCCTCGGCCGAACACGTTCGTGATGTCGCCGGGCGCCGGAGGCACGAGAACATACACCGCAATCGCGCTGCGACCACTTTCCACCATCGCAATCGCCACCACCACTGACGCTGCAGCCAGAAGCCCCGACAGCGTCAGGGCAAGTTTCTCCCAGCGCGAGGAAGACACGGTCATCGCCACAACAGCGAAATGGAGAAGCCGGTATACCCCGCCCAGTCGAGCAGAGCACCGGCGAGAAGCGCCAGTCCCGCCATCGTCATCAGAATTGTCACGATTCCACGCACGATATCGCTCCTGGCCGATCCTGGGGCCGAGGCCTCTCGGAGGTCAACGACGGATCGGGAATAAATTCCGCATCGCGCGGCGATTCCCGCGAAGGCCGCGAAGGCCCCACCTCGAAGGCCCGCTCTCCGCGAAGGCCCGCTCCCAGGCTAAACCGTCGGGGAAGGTGACGCACGACGCGTAGATCTGCCGCCCTGGTTGAGAGCTTGAGCCGGCGCTCTACCCGATCACCGTCTCCAAGGCCACCCAGATCCCGCCGTTGCGATAATTCGAGTAGCGGGTCCCGCCTACTGGTTAGCGATCGTGTCGAGCAGGCGTCGCTCACGGCGCGAGGCGCGCCAGGCCGATGCGCCCGGGCGCAAGCGTCGTCGTGCGAAATCCGCCTGAGGTGTCCCACGCAGCGATGACCTCGCCTGCCCTCGTGCCGAGCCGATACGTGCGCAAGAGGGCGGGATCGTGCGTGAGCCCGAACGGCGCGCCGATCGGAGCGCCCGTGGCGTCTACTTTCGCGGCTTGGAGGCTCCATTGCGTGGGGGTGGACAGCATGATCGTTTGAGCGCCGAGCACCGCGAGCGGCACGCCCGACACCGACATCGAGTTGCCCGCCACGGGAGAGGATCCGGCGACCGTAGCCGAACCCAAGGGAGCGCCTGTGCGGTCCACGCGGAGCCAGGCGAGGGAAGAGCCGCCCGTCCCCGCCGCGTTGTCCGCCCAGTATGAGATCGTCGCGTTCGTGCCATCCCAAGCCAGCCCCGGCGCGTAGCCGTTCGGCATCAACGTCGACTGGATCGTCGTTTGGTTCGCGACCTTCCCGTCGGGTCCGATGCGCGTCGTCCAGATGAGCGCGAGGCGGCTCGCGAGCAGGAATCCGTCGCCCGTGAAGACGCCGGCGCTCGTATCGATCGCGTAGGGGAAGATCGCGACGGCCGTCGTCTCGTCGCTGCCGTCGGCGCGCGCGAGCGACACGAAGGTTTGTCCCCCGAGCGTCCAGGACAGAAGCGGGCCTCCGGTCGGCCGACCCACGAGCAGGGGATCCTTTGCGCCGGCGATGACCCGCTCCTGACCGGACGGCGCGCCCGTCGGCGACAGGGCCAGAACGTGGAGCCCGTCCATGGCCGTCGCGGCGACGAGCCAGCCCGCCGACGTCGCAGCGAGCGCCACCTGGGTCGGAGCGGCGGGGCCGAAGCAATCCGACAAGAAGAGTCGAGAGAGATCGGGCCCGAAGCGCGCGAACCGGAGCCCCGTGCGTGTCATCAGGTTGTCGCCATCGAGCCAAGCGATCGCGATCTCGGCGTCGGTCGTCGCGAGCGCGAGCTCCGTTGGCGCGGCGACCTCGGGGACGGCCGAGACACATCCCGCGATCGCGGGGCCGTGCTCGCACGCGTCGCAGCCTCGCGTGTCGAAGCCGCACCAGGAGCCGCAGCGGAGCGTGCCCCCCGCGTAGCCGAGGCCTACGCAGGTGCTCGCCCCGAGCGCGTCACCGTCGCAGATCTCCGAATACGTCACGGTCGGGCACGTTCGGCCCGCGGCCGGGCACGCGAGCACGTACGAGCAGGAGTCGATGGCCCCGTTGCCGCACGTCACCGGGCACGGCGTCGAGACCGTATTCATCTGGTCGACGTTGAAGCAGGCTGTGGTGGGCGGAAGGGCGCCGCCCGCCGCACCACCCTGGCCGTCACCGCCGGCGCCGCCTAGGCCGCCGATCCCCCCGGTGCCGCTAGCTTGTCCAGCGGCGCCGCCGCTCCCGCCTTGACCGGCCGCTCCATCATGAGACGACGTCGAGACGCTCCCACAGGCACCCGCGAGGATCGCGAGTGCCGTCAGACCAAAGGGTTTCGACATGCGAGGTGACCTCGCGCTGAGACGTAGCAAGTCTCGATCCCTCCCAGGGAGAGCATCGGTTCCCGCCCGGATCTTGCACCGACACCAGACTCGGCGATCCCTCCGATCACGAAAATCTGATGGGCTCGCCGACTCGGGTCCACCCACAACCCCGTTCCTCTCCCAGCTTGATTCTTCCCGAAGGGGGCCGCGCTTCGTGGCACGAATCGTGTCCGGCGAAGCACGGAAGCGCCGTTCCCCGAGTCATTGATTCTCCGTTCCTCTACCGTCCGGCATCGGGACGGTGGCCGTCCGGACGGACGCTGTCCGCGCACCCAACGTCAAGACATCAACCTGGGAGCCGTCTTGGTGCAAAGGACCAGCCGGGCGAAGCTTTCGCCGACACGCAAGTACTCGTAGCCGAGGTGCGCTAGGGCCGCCGTTAGAGCCGCCGAGCCCGCGAGTAGAATCGCCACGCGGACCTTCGGGCGAAGCTGCCGCCGCCCTTCTGTCTGGACCACCGACACGCGACCAGAATATGCCCCCCGCCCGCCGGATGCGACGCCGCTGGTAACAGAGGGTCCCGGGGAAACACCCTCTCAGGAAAGTCGGCGCGCGTGACACGCGCTCATCATGGATAGCGCTGATGAATCAGATCGCCAAGCAGCGCTCGGTCAGGGGCGAGCAGCGCCTTGATGTTTTTGGGGCTGACGTCGGCGACGATGATGTCGCCGACCTCGTCGTGGACATCGGTGAACAGGCCGTGGGTCTTCATCTTTTGGGCCTGGTAGCGGTTGTCGTCGGTCGGGCTGACGTAGTGAACCGAGGAGGCCTTGTACCGGTGGATCAGGAACAGGTGGATCAGCGTCATGAGGCGCTTCTTGCGAAGGGCCGTATCGAAGGTGTTCTGGTCGCGGACAGTGAGGATGTTCCGGCCGCGCCGGTCCACGATGGGCGCGAAGATGACGCTGGCCACCTTTTCGCCGTCCGTCGTCGGCCCCTTCTTGAAGATCCTCAGCTCGAGGAGCTCGGAGCCTGACGTGTGCGGCCTCAGCTGGACCCGCAGCGTGTGGGCCAACCCGTGGCGCTTGGTCCACATCGCCAGCCACTCCTCGAGGAGCTTGGTCGGCACTTCGGTCTGAACGAGGTGCTGGTGCTGAGTCGAACCCTTGCCCATCGCCTTGGTGGCGGCGGTGCCGCCGGAACCAGCCATCAACGCAGCATCGCCCCTTGGTCCCCCCACCAGGGTCTGCGGCGTTCGGTACGGCGATTCGAGCAGCCGGAACTTCCGCTGCAGCCGCGCCAGCGCGAGCATGCCGTCCTGCCGCAGGGCCGTTGCGAACTCCTCGGCCGCCAGGCCGTCGATCTGGTGCCCGCCGTAGGTGATGAAGTTGAAGACGAAGCCGAGCTTGCCGAGCTGTTCGGGAAATCGCCGCATGTCGTCGTCGGTCATCCCGGTCGTGTCCCAGCTGAACGACGGCGACAGGTTGTAAGCAAGCAGCTTGTTCGGAAACTCGGCGTGGATCGCCTCCGCAAACCGCCTGGCGTCGACCAGATCGGCGGTCTTGGTTTCCATCCAGAGAATATCCGCGAACGGTGCGGCGGCCAGCGACTTGGCAATGGCGTACTCGATGCCGCCTTGGACCTGGTAGTAGCCCTCGGGGGTCTTCGAGATGTCGCAATCCCACGTGATGTTGATGCCCATCGCCTTTGTCCTGGCGCGAGCAGCAGGGAACGAGGTCCGGTTGGCGAACGCCAGCCATTCAGCCGGGCTCATGTCGAAGCGCTCGCCTTCGTCGCTGCGGAACTGGATGACGTCGGCGACGGCCTGCGGGTACGTCGTCAGATTGGCGTCGGCCTGCCAGGCGTCGGCATAGCGTGTCTCGATCATGTCCAGCAGCGGTTCGAACGCCGATGCGGAGCCCGTTGCCTCCCGCAGAAGCTTGATGTTGGCCTCGATCAGCTGCATCACACCAGACCGGGCCAGCCAGGCGTTGGCCTCCGCGTATTCCGCGGCCGAGACGTTGAACAACAGGTGCCCTCGCGCGTCCTCGATGCCCAGCTCGGCTAGCCGCTTGAGGATGGCCAGGTATCCGATCTTGTACGTCGGCAGCTCGACGTTCGTTGCGCCCAGGATGAACGGGTGGTCGCGCTCGTCCCCCCGTCCGTCCAGGAAGGTCGCCGACTCGGCGTCGGTGCGCGCGACGACGAGGCCGGGCACCTTCATGATGTCGTACTGGAACCGCGCGGCGTTGAGGCGCTTGATCTGCTCGTCTTCTGCGACCAGCACCTTCCCTCCCTGATGCCCGCACTTCTTGGCGCCCGGCTTCTGGTCCTCGATGTGACAGCCGGGAACCCCGACCTCGACGAAGCGACGGACGAGGTTGCGCACGTGCGCGTCGCCGCCGTGACCAGTGTCGGCGTCCGCGATGATGAAGGGCCGGTAGTCGACCTCGGAAGCGGCCTCCCGCTGCGCCTCAGTCATCCGTGACCTGGCGAAGCGCTGGTTGCGGTCCGCCGTCAGCAGGGCGCGCACGATCGGTGCCGCCTCGTCGGGCACGGCGCTCAAGGGATAGCTTGCCAGGTCGGGGCCCGGGTCCTCCGTCACGGAGCCTTTGGCGGAAGTCGCCCAGCCCCCAAGGTAGATGGCTTCGATGCCCGCGCGCTTCAAGGCCACGGCCTGCCCCGGTGAATAGGGGCCGAAGGTGGTGATCTGCTTGCGCACCGCGAACAACTCGCGCAGCCGGGTGTAGAACTGCTCGGCGGCTGTCCGGGCGACAGTGTAGTCGGCCTGGATCGTGCCTCGTTGCTCGACCACCTGCCGCGCGGAGTAGAGCCGGGTAAGGCCCTCGAAGCGGGGGCTGGCCAGCCACCGCGCGGTCTCGTCGACCTCAGATTGGAACGAGCTCATGGCGCCTCCCGCTCACGACCTTCGTTCAACATCGGGCCAAGACGCTCGGGAGGCAAGCGCTGGCGCGGGCTTCCCTGTGTGTCTATCCGAGGGCGAGCCGCCAACTCCGACGACCGCATCGCAGACGCGCCGAATGGCCGCGGTGGCCAGTGGTCAAGCTCAGCTTCGGTCAGAGTCCCCGGATGACCTGTCGGGCGGCCTGCTGTCCGATGAAAGGCTTGACGAGGCGCTGCAGGGAGCCGCCCATTGTCATCCCGAAGAGGAGGAGGCGCGTCGCCTGCAAATCGCCCGGGTCGCCGCGCGACTCAACTGATCAATGATCATACGGACGCGCCTAACCGATTGATTGCTCGTCACCGGCTGTCCGGATTCATTACGGAGGCCGTCCGGACGGACGGTGGTCGTGCCGTCAGGGTGACGTGGTTGCCCGGAACACGGCAAAATCGTTCGCCTTCAGCGAGAGCATGGGCGGGGGGACGTGGTTCGTCCCGCCAGGCGAACCGGTGGGCGACACGTCCGTCCACGCGATGGCGGCCGGGGCGCTGAGCGTGCCGGTCGCGGCTGCTCCGGAGAGATTGATAACGACGAGGAACGTCCCGTTCGCGTCCGAGCGTGTGTAGCTGGCGACGGCTTTTCCGCCGGTGTTGGCCAGCCACGTCACGGTCCCTTGCTGTAGCGCCGGATTTCCGTTCCGAAGAGCCAAGAGCGATTTGTAAAATGCGGTGAACGTGGCCGCGTTCGGCCCGCTCCAGTTGATACGCGTTTGTGTATTGACGCTGCTGTTGTCGTTACCGACGTCTTCCCCGTTGAAGAGCATAGGCACACCGTCGATCGTGAACGCGAAGGTGGCCGCGGCCAGCATGTTCGGGACACCTCCGTACAACGTCAGGTCTTCGTCGAGGTCCCAATCCTGCAGCAGGGTCATGTGGCGCATGGCGGCCGGGTAGCCTGCATGCTGGCCAGTCCACGCGGACAGGAGCAGGCTGGCATCGCCCAAGGTGGAAGCTTTCTGCAGCCCGTTGGCGGCCCCGATGAACGAGCCTTGCAATTGCCAGCCGTAGTCGAGTTGAAAAGGCGCGTTGGCGAGCTGGCTATCCTGTTCTTCGCCGAGTAACAAGAACCCGTGCTTCGCCGCTTCGAGCTGCGGGCCGAGCCCCTGCCAGAAATCTGCAGGGATCATTCGGTTGGCGCCAAACGGATTGTCAGCGCCGTCGAAGCGGAAACCGTCGAGATCGTAAGTCGCGATCCAGTAGCGCAGCATGTCCGCCATGTAGGACGCGAGACCGTTGCCCGGGGTCTTGTAGTCGAGCTGCGCGACGTCGGCGTAGGTGAATGCTTGCACGATGGAGGCAGGGTTTTGCGGGTTGCCATCGCTGTGCACGTAGTATTCCGGGTGCTGCGTGACGAGTGCGTTATCCCACGCGGTATGGTTGAGCACCTGGTCGAGGATGACGCGCATACCAAGGGCGTGCGCCGACTGGACCAGGGCCAGGAGATCAGCCTGTGTCCCGTAGGCGGGATTGATCGCTCTGTAGTCGTGCACACAATACGGGCTGCCGAAAGACGGGTGCCCGCCGATAGCCTGTCCGATGGGGGTCACAGGCAACAGATAGATGACCTGAAACCCGAGATCGTGGATGCGTCCCAAATCCGCGGTGACTCCAGCCAGATTTCCAGCTTGCGAGTAGATCCGCGGATACACCGAGTAAATCGTAGCCGTGTTCAAATCGATCGGCGCCAGGCCAGTTCCGCCGTCGGCTGTGGCGCCCATGCCACCCGATCCGCCAGTCAGTCCGGCCGTCCCGCCACTTCCCGTCGCGCCGCCGCCGCCACTTCCTGTCGTCGCGCCCGTTCCTCCCGTCGCGCCGCCGCCGGAATCGGGCGACATGGAACCGTCGCCACCCGTGGTCGAAACATTTGACGAACAATGCAGCATGCAGAGCGCCCCGGTGACCAGGCAGGTCCGCCAAGCGAGCTGACATCGTCGTCCGAGCTTCATTCCGGCCTTCGATCTACCAAAACATTTAGGGTCGGTTCGTGAATCGAGTCAACCGCAGCACGGGAGGTTGTGCGTTTCATGGGCGGCGGTTCAGCAGGGCGCTGACGGTGCCGTCGCCCTGGTTCACCGTCACCACGTCGGGCCTGCCGTCCCGATCGAGGTCGGTGACCTCCACCGCCGATGGTCCGAGGCCCACCGGAAAGGTGAGCGGGGCGCCGAGCACGCCGCTGCCCAGGTTCAGGAACACGCTCACCGTGTTGTCGCCTTCGTTGACCGTCGCGAGATCGAGCCGGCCATCACCGTCGAGATCGCCGAGGTCGCCGTAGAATGTGCTGGGCCCGGCCGCGTATGTGGTCGCTCCACCGAAGGCGCCGTGCCCGTCGTTGAGCAGCACGTTCACGAGCCCCGCGCCCGCCGCGCCGTTGACACTGCACATGGCGAGGTCCGGATGGCCATCGCCGTTCAGATCGCCGATCGCCGCCGAGTGGAGGTTGGTACCGTCGAGCGGATACGCGACGGCAGTCGCCAGCGAGCCGTCGCCCGTGCCGAAGAGCACGCTCACGTTGCTGCCGCCGTTGTCGGTCACCACAAGATCGAGGTGGCCATCGCCGTCGAGATCGCCAATGGCGACGGTCTTGGGGGCCGCTCCGGCCGGGTAAGCGACCGCCGCCGCGAAGGTGCCGTCCCCCTTCCCGCGCAGCACGCTCACGTCGTTGCTGCCGTTGTTCGCGACCGCCAGGTCAGCATGGCCGTCCTCGTCGAGATCGCCGATGGCGACCGACTCCGGTCGCAGACCCGCGGCATAGTCGACGGCGGGCGCGAACGCGGCGGAGGCGGTGACGTTGAGAAACACGCTGACGCTGCCGTCGACGACGTGGGCGCCGGTGACGGCGCTGGTCCCGTTGTTCGCGACCACGACGTCAGGCCGGCCGTCGCCGTTCAGATCGCCGATGGTCACGCCGTGCGTTCCGATGCCGGCCGGGTAGACGACCGGGGACCGAAACCCGCCGGAACCGTCGCCGAGCAGGACGCTCATGGCGCCGCTCGTGGCGGTCTGCTGGCTGTCCGTGGCGCCGAAATTCGCGACCGCGAGGTCGACGTTGCCGTCGCCGTCGAGATCCTCGGCGGCGATCGAGTACGAGCCGCGTGAACCCGTGGAATAGCTGATAGCAGGCGCCGGGAACAGCGTTGGCGGCGCGCCGCCCGCGCCGCCAACGCCGGTGGCCCCTCCGGTTCCGCCGATCAGGCTGCCACCCGCGCCGCTGCCGCCGTGTCCGTCGCCCGTCCCACCAACGCCGCCCCCGTCCCCGCCACCGTCTTCGCGCTCCCCGATCGCGCCGCCGCTGCCCACGGCGGCGTCTTGCGGGCGACCGCCTGCCGATCCACAGCCGACCACGAGCAGGCAACCCGTGGCGGCAACCAGAGAGGCGGGCGATCCCGCGAGGAAGTAGCGTCGACCTGGAACCATGAATTCATCCTCCGTGCGGTGTCTCGTGAGCCAATCTGCAAGAACCCGCGCACCGCTCAGGCGCTCGCCACTATTCGAGCGCGGCGACCACGCCACCCGGGCCGTCGTCCACGCCCGCCCGGTTCGTCAGAGTGAGTGAGAGCACGCCCGTGCGATGCTCCTCTTCGCGGCGAGGCGTCCTCATCACACCATCCGACGTGAATTGCCGGCACGCGGGGGATCGGAAAACTGACGCCGCGCGCTCACCCCGATCACCGCCTCGACCGGCACCACATCCGGGCGTTTCGATAATCCGAGTAGGGGGTCCCACCTACTTGTTAACGTACGGACATTCTTGAATTCCGATCAGCGGGATCGTTTCTCCCCGATGGCGCCCCACCGATGGCGCCCCACCCAGGTTGATTTCCGCGCGAACTCGCTGCGACACCTGGCACGGATCGTGTCCGCAGCCGTGGAGCACCGGGTCCGCCTAACCGATTGATTTCTCGTCGACAAGGCGTCCGGATTCGGGACGGTGGCCGTCCGGTCGGACGCGTTCGTCGTGCGACCGTATCCGGGATCAACCTGGGAGGGGTGCCTTGGCGGATCAACCTGGGAGGGGTGCTCCGATCCGACGCGGCGGTTCCATGACCGTTCGAACCTCAGTCAGAACCGTCGCCGCGCGCCGATCGCCAGAGCTCTCCGAGGCCCAGCTCGGCTACCCATCGCTCGATGTATGCAATGTCGAGGTCGTTGCTGCGCAGCTGAAGGATCCCCGAGACGTCTCGCAACTGGAGCTGGCTCCCGCCCCCCTGCTGCGCCCATTCGAGCTTCGAGATCAGCGTATCTTCTGGAGAAGCGACGAAGACCTGCGCACCGAGCAGATCGCCTTCGATGCGGCGGCGCATCTCCTCCAAAGCCTCGGAGCGATTCGGGCTGCGGATCGATTACCAGATCGAGATCCTGGCTACTGCGGGGGACGCCGTGGAACGAGCTGGCGAATGAACCCACCACCATGTTGGGGACGCCGGCAGCAGCCAGTTTGGCGGTGAGGCGAGCGAGGAAAGCGCCCGCGCCTTCATCACTCATGGCGAAAGCAAGGGGAGCGCCGGCCACGCTCGGTGAAAAAGCTCGTCGCCCAGAAGGATGCGGCGAAGCGCGCTCTCGACATCTTCGTTGCTGTACTCCGGGTGACGCGCGCGAATTCCTGCGCGCGCGAGCTCCCTCGTGTCAGCCGACAACTTCGCGGCCACACGCACGCGACCCGCAGGACCAAGCCGGCGGTAGGCGCGCAGCTGGGCGTCGTGGCTGTCGGGCGACGTATCTCGCGGGCGCATTCAGAGGACTATACCCCGACGTCCCGGGCGCCCCAGCCCACGAGTTCCGGTTTCCCTGCCCCAGGTTCAATCCCCTGTCCCGCCTACGATCGGCGGCGCGAATTCGGTTATACGTAGAGTCGCCGACCGGGGGAAGGGACCGACTTGACGATCCCTCACACCGGCTGATGTTATCCCGGGGCAGCCAGCTACGAGGCACCGGATCAAGGAGGACACGATGTCCGAAAATGCGAGAAGGACCTCTCGGCGCAGCATCATCAAAGGCGGCGCCCTGGGCGCAGCGGCCGCCCTCGGCGGCGGCGTCGCCATCAGCGCGTGCAAGAAGGGGGCGGGCACCGCGCCCGGCAAGAAGACCCTCCGGATCGTTCAGTGGAACCACTTCGTGCCTGCCTTCGACAAGTGGTTCAACGAGACGTACATCAAGAAGTGGGGCGAGGAGAACGACACCGTGGTCACGGTGGACAACGTCGGCATCCCGGCGCTGAACCCGACCGCTGCCGCCGAGGTCTCCTCGAAGAGCGGCCATGATCTCTTCGGCTTCCTCTGGCCGCGGCCCGTCTATGAAGAAGACGTCATCGATCATGCCGAGATCTACCAGGAGTGCGAGCGGCGCTACGGCAAGCCGATCGATCTGGCCGTCAAGAGCACCTACAACCCGAAGACGAAGAAGTACTTCGGTTTCTCCGACAGTTTCGTCCCTGATCCGATCAACTGGCGCAAGGATCTCTTCGACGAAGCGGGCGGGACCCCTGACACCTGGGACCAGATCCGGACCCTGGGCAAGAAGATCAAGGACAAGACCGGCATTCCGATCGGCATCGGCCTGGCCAGCGAGATCGACACCGCCATGGCGATGCGCGCGATCCTGTATTCGTTCGGCGCTGGCGAGCAGGACCCGGAGGGCAACCTGGTCATCAACTCGAAGCAGACCCTCGAGGCGGTGAAGTTCGTCAAGGCGCTCTATCAAGACGCGATGTCGCCCGAGGTGATGTCGTGGGACGCATCGTCCAACAACCGCGCCATGCTCGCGGGCAAGGTGTCGCTGGTCCTGAACGCCATCTCCGTCACCCGGGAGGCGGAGAACAAGGCGATGCCGATCCACGAGAAGATCTGGCTGTCGAAGCCGGCGCGCGGTCCCGTGCGCCGCATGGGGCTCGAGCACGTGATGAGCATCTATTGCATCTGGAAGTTTTCGAAGAACATCGAGGGCGCGAAGAAGTTCCTCGTCGACTACGTCGGCAACTTCCGGCAGGCGTTCCTGGCTGGCCAGTTCTACAACTTCCCCTGTTTCACCAACCGCGTCCCCGACCTGGCCGAGCTGGTCAAGCACGATCCCAAGAGCAACCCGCCCGACAAGTACGCCGTGCTCGGCGACGCGTTCGACTGGGCCACCAACGTCGGCTACCCCGGATACTCCAACGCCGCCGTCGACGAGGGCTACAGCACCTGGGTGCTGAACACCATGTTCGCGCGAGCGGCGACCGGCTCGATGAGCCCGGAGGACGCGGTCCAGGAGGCCGAGAAGAAGTATCAGGCCATCTGGGCCAAGTGGAGAGAGCGCAAGCTCATCTGATGGCGACGGTCGAGACCAGGGCCATCCGCAAGGAGTTTGGCGACCACACCGCGGTAGCTGGAGTCGACCTCGAAATCCGCGAGGGAGAGTTCCTGGTCCTGCTGGGGCCGTCGGGGTGCGGCAAGACCACCTTGCTGCGCATGATCGCCGGCCTGGAAAAACAGACCTCGGGGGACGTCCTGATCGGCGGGCAGATCGTCAACGATCTGCCGCCGCGCGCGCGCAAGATCGCGATGGTGTTCCAGAGCTACGCGCTCTATCCCCACCTCACCGTCGAGAAGAACATCGCGTTCCCGCTGAAGGCGCAGGGGGCCCCTCGCGCATCGATCCCGGACGCCGTCCGTAAGGCCGCCGCCGCGGTCGGCATCGAGATGTTGCTGCACCGAAAGCCGCGCCAGCTCTCGGGCGGCGAGCGGCAGCGGGTGGCGCTCGCGCGCGCGATGGTGCGCTCGCCCGACGTCTTTCTCCTCGACGAGCCGCTCTCGAACCTCGACGCCAAGCTCCGCACGAGCGCGCGAGACGAGCTGCAGCAGTTCCAGCGCCGGCTGGGAACGACCACCATCTACGTCACGCACGACCAGGTCGAGGCCATGGGGCTCGGCGACCGCATCGCCGTGATGAACGCGGGCCAGGTGCGCCAGCTCGGCAAGCCACAGGAGGTCTACGACGAACCGGCCGACACCTTCGTCGCCGGGTTCCTGGGTTCGCCGCCGATGAACTTCTTCGAGCGCGACGGCGTGCTGGTGGGATTCAGGCCCGAGCAGCTCCTGCCCAAGGGGACCTACGCCACGAACGATCCGCTGGTCGACTTCTGGTTCGAGGTCGATCGCATCGAGAACCTCGGCGCGGACCGGCTGCTCTACGGCTCGCTGCGCGACATCGCCAGCGCCCGGAAGATCATCGTCAACCTCCCGTCGACGGTCCAGATGGCGGTCGAAGCGGGGCGCGCCTACGAGCTGTCGATTCGCCGGCACGATTTGAAGTTCTTCGACAAGGACAGCGGGCGGCGCGCAACCGGCCGGTCATGGACGGGAGCGGGGGCAGCGTGATCGCCGACAACCCGCGCTGGCTCGGGCGCCTGATGCTGGCGCCGGCGGTCGTGTACATCGGCGCGCTCGTGGGCGTCCCCTTCGTGCTCGCCGTGATCTACAGCTTCACCAATGTATCGATCAGCTCGGCGCACGCCTCGTTCGTCGGCCTGGACACGTTCCGCCGCGCTGTCGAGGACCCAGCGTTTCTGCGCGCGCTGGGCAACACCTTCCTGTTCGCGACGACGTCGCAGATCCTGGTGTTGATCCTCGCGAGCATCCTTGCCACCGCTCTGCAGAGAGACTTTCGCGGCAAGTGGCTGGTGCGCCTGCTGGTGCTGTTGCCCTGGGTCGCCCCGGTGTCGCTGGGCAGCATCGCCTGGCTGTGGATCTTCGATTCGATCTACAGCGTCATCAACTGGACGCTGCGCTGGCTGGGGTACGGCGGATGGCCGATCTGGCTGGGCGAGCCGCACCTCGCGATGACGGCGATCATCACGGTGCAGGTCTGGCGCACGCTGCCGCTGGCCACGGTGATCCTCCTCGGCGGGCTGTCGTCGATTCCCCAGGACATTCACGATGCCGCCGACATCGACGGCGCCGGGCTCATGCGCCACCTGTTTCAGATCACGCTGCCGCTCATCTTGCCGATCCAGCTCGTCGCGCTGCTGTTCGGGTTCGTGTTCGCGTTCACCGACATGATCGTCATCTATGTCCTGACGCGGGGAGGCCCGTACGACAGCACGCACGTGCTGGCCAGCCTGGCGTTCTTCAAAGGGATCGACGGCGGAGATCTGGCGGGCGGGGCGGCGACCGCGCTGTTCCTGCTGCCGGTGCTGGCGGCGGCGGCGATCCTCATGCTGCGCCTCGCCCGCCGCACGGAGGTGGTGTGATGGGGCGAGGGCGAGGCGGCCAAGGGCGTGCCGCCCGGCTCGAGCGCGCCGGGCGAAAGACGCTGAGCTTCGGCATCATCGCGAGCTTCGTGGGCTTCGCGGCGTTCCCATTCCTGTGGATGCTGATCACCATGTTCAAGCAGACCAACGATCTGCTCGACCCCAACCACAATCCGTTCCTGTTCCATCGGCCGCCGACCCTCGAAAACCTCCAGACGTTGTTCAACGACACGCATTTCGTGCAGTGGGCGGGCAATACTCTGTTCGTGGGCGTGATGGTGGTGCTCATCACGTTGCTGCTCGCCGTCCCCGCAGGCTACAGCCTCGCCCGGCTCACCGGACGCATGGGAGAGCACCTCGCGATCGGCATCTTCCTGACTTATCTCGTGCCGCCGACCGTGCTCTTCATCCCGATGTCGCGCATCGTGAGCGCCCTCGGCCTCCAGGACTCTCTCTGGTCGCTGATCCTGGTCTATCCCAGCTTCACGGTGCCGTTCTGCACGTGGTTGATGATGGGCTTCTTCAAGGTGCTGCCCGCCGATCTGGAGGAAGCGGCCATGATCGACGGCCTGTCGCGATTCGGCGCCTTCTTCAAGGTGATCCTCCCGGTTTCGGTGGCCGGGTTGTTGACCGTGGTGATCTTCACCTTCACGCTGGTCATGCAGGAGTTCGTTTACGGGCTGACGTTCATGACCGCGTCGGACAAGTTCACCATCAGCGTGGGCGTGCCGACCTTCCTGGTGCGCGGCGACGTCTATTTCTGGGGATCGCTGATGGCCGCGTGTTTCATCGCGAGCGTGCCGATCGCGATCCTCTACAACT
Organism: uncultured Pseudomonadota bacterium; assembly: GCA_963774325.1. GTDB lineage: Bacteria > Myxococcota_A > Polyangia > Fen-1088 > Fen-1088 > DASRQZ01. The sequence continues at coordinate 334,812 of CAVZEF010000003.1, read as the reverse complement.
TGTTCGTCGATCGATTCATCTCGGGATTCACCGCAGGCGCCGTCAAAGGCTGAGGGTCGCTGGACGAGGGGTAGATCGCCGCGCTGAAACCCGAGAACGTCTTCGTTGGCGAGGTCATGGTGTTCGGTCTCGTCGAGGGCACGGCGTTTGATGGAGGCCGGGCGACGATCGATGCGCGCACGGTTGCAGACAAGTTCTGGGACCTTTACCGCTCGCGCACGGACATCTACGGGCGCGTGCCCTGAGTCGGACGATCGTCGGCGCGAGGTCAGCCGGGCGCCCTCATCACTCGTGCCGCGAACGCCGTACGCTGACGTCAGCGGCGAGCGCGACGACGACGCCGGACCAGCAGGGCGCCCGCGGTGAGCAGAAGTCCCGCCGCCAGCGACGCGGAGTGCGCGGCACCGCCGCCGAGGGAGCAACTACAGCCGCTGGCGGCGCCGCCGCCGGTTCCCATCGGGCCGCTGCCGCCTGAGCCGTGCACGACCGACCCGCCGGTGCCGGCAACACCACCGCCGCCGGCGCCAGCGCTGCCGCCAGTGCCGGACGTCCCGCCGGTCGCCACCGCGCCGCCACTTCCAATGGCGCCGCCGGCGCTCGACGTCCTCGCGTCCCCCCCGCCGCCGTCGGTACCACCAGGTCCGCCGTCTCGCGCCGCGCCCCCACCGCCGCCTGTGCCCGCGGCCCCGCCCGTGCCGCTATCGACAGGCGGAGGAACGCAGCTTCCGGGCATCACGGTTGTCACCGTGCCGGCGTGGTAGGCGCCGATATCCGGGGTGCCCGATCGCGCCCCCGGGTTGAAGCATTTGGCGACGCCTCCGATGCTCTTGATGTAGTCGATGTCGATGTCGTACTGCCACGTGCTGACGCGCGCGACCTGGCCGACCATGATCGGCATGCGCTTGACGATGCACCTGGGATCGAGACCGATGTCGGTCGTGGGCACGCCGGTTCCGGTCGCGCCCTTGCGCGTGAGCTGCGTGTCACCCGAGGCGGGAATGAAGCTCGGATTGGTCCCTGTCGGTGCCGCAAAGAACGCTGGCGAGCCGGTGGTCACCAGGTTGCTGGTAAAGCCGGAGGTCGGTTGATTGATGACCGGCTGGGAGCCGGCCGGCGCCTGCCCCGTCCCGACGATGACGTTGTTCATGAAAGTCACGCCTTGTACGGTGACGCCGGCATTCGTGAAGTAGAGCTCTCCGGGGTTGCCCGGGCCGGTTGCGGCCGACCCGAACTGCGAGTTGCGATAGCAGGTGTTGTTGATGAAATGCGTGCCCGAGCTGCGGGTGAGGCGCAGGCAAGAGCCGGAGTTGCCGAAGGCGAGGTTGTTGACGAAGCTGACGCCGTTCGATCCCTCGTCGGCGATGAAGCCGCTGCCATCGGTGTGTTGTTGGGCGTCGGTATTCTCGAAGGAGACGTTGCCCTCCACGACGTTGGTTCCGGTCGCCTCGAACAACGTCACCCCGCTGGACCACGAAGCCACGCTGCTGCTCCCGTTGTGCGCGGAGATGCAGCTCTTGAGGTGAAAATCCGGCGCGCTGAAGAAGGTGAACCCGGTGCGGCCGTTCGAATAGGCGATGCAGTATTCGATGTCCCAGCGTCCGTTCGACACCACGCCCGAATCCACCCCGCCCGCCCATCCGTTGCCGAAGCCGGTGTTCCAACCGCGTGACACGATCCCCACGAAGCGGACGTATTCGGCCGTCGTGGAATTGACGCCGTTATCCTGGTTGTTGACGGTCGGGCCCACGCCAGGTCCCTCGATGATGGGCGTGGCGCATTGATCCGCCTGGAACGTGATCCACGCCGACGCCGTCCCGGAGTTTTCCACCTTGAGGGGCTCCTGGTACACGCCGTCCATCAGTACCACCGTATCGCCGGCGACGGCGGCGGCCGCGGCACTCGCGAGCGAGCAGGCGCCGCCGCGCGTGGTGCACCCGATCGTGGCCGTTCCCGTCGGTGACGCGTACAACGTGGCGGCGCCCGCGGGCGACGCCAGCGCCACCGCCACGACGAACGGCGAACACCAGCCCAGGACAGTTTTGATGTTGCCGTGGAACACGAAAAGAGCCCCCGTAGGATTGCGCGGAGGACGTTCTTTTTGTCATGGAGATGAGCGCGCTGGTCGATCGCGGGGGAGCTCAGGACCGCTGGTCAGAGCCGCCGTTCGGTTGGGCGCGGCACGAGCGGCGCCGGTGCCGCGCCCGACGCGTGCTAGTGCCCCTCGGAGACCTCCTCGATCGAGTCGGGGATCAGGCCGTGCGCCTCCCTGTGCACGGCGATGGCATCCTCGGCGTTCCGGGCCTCGACGAGGCACATGACCGTGCCGCTGGCGGGATCGAACCAGTAGTTGAGGTACCGCACGTCGTGCTTGGCCTCGATCGCCAGGTCCTTCTTGTGCGCCCCGGCCACGTCCTGCAGCGTGACCTTACTTGCGCCCAGTCGATGAACGTCCATGTAGAGCTTCCAGCCCGGCCTGGGCGTCCAGCTCATGTTTTCCGATGTGACCTCCATGATCTTGTTCGCGATCAAGCCGTGCGCCTCCTTGTGCACGGTGCGGGCGGCCTCGGCCGACGGCGCCTCGGCCAGGCAGTAGACCTTGCCCTCTTTCTCGTCGACCCAGTACGCCTTGTACGCGACGCCGTACCGCCCCTGCGTGGCCAGATCCTTCTTGTGCGCGTCGGCGACCGCCTGAGCGGTGACCTTGCCCTTTCCGAACTCGTGAACGTCGAGAAAGAGCCGCTTGGGCGCAGCTTGCGCTCCCACGCCGGACTGGGCCACGACCAGAAACAACGCACCAGCGATGACGCGCACGAGGCAGAACTTGTAGATGTCGAAATAGAGCGGCATGGCTTCCTCCTTTGGCTTCGATTGATACGCTACGTATCGTAGCGAATTGGTATACGGAGGAGCCGAGGCAAGGTTTCGAAGATATTTGAAACGCTACGGACCGTAGCGTAACGTGCCGCAATGACTCGCTCGCCGTCCCCATCTCCCGGCCGGCCCCGCAGCGAACAGGCGCGCCGCGCCGTGCTCGACGCCGCGCACACGCTGTTCGAAGAACAGGGCTACGCGGCCGCGACCATCGAGGCCATCGCGGCCCGGTCGGGCGTCGCCAAGACGACCATTTACCGTTCATGGCCGAGCCGCGCCGCCGTTCTGGTCGACGTCCTGGTCGGGATGGCAGCCACGCTCGTGCCTCCGCCCCGCGGGGGCGACCCGATCCGCGCGATGGCCGCCGAGCTGCGCGGCATAGCCAGGGCCATCAACGGCCCCATGGGTCGGCTGCTGACCTCGCTGCTGGGGGACGCGCAGGTCGAGCCGCAGGTTCGTTCGGTCCTGATCGAGCGGCTCTTTGGTCCGCGTTCGCAGGCGTCAGCGAACAACATCAGCCGAGCGCAAGCGGGCGGAACCTTGCGCCCGGACCTGCCACCCCGTGTCGCGATCGATCTCCTGGTGGGACCGCTCTTCTACCGCATGTTCGTGCAGCACGAGCCGGTGACCGACACCTTCGTCAAGCAGGTGTTGCGGTATGTGGTCGAGGGCCTGCACCCACGAGCGAACGCGACGAGAAGACGTGGCTAGAGTGACGGCAGCGTGGCAGCCGCCGTCACGAGCAGAACGTGACGATCACCTCCAGCGCTGCCCCTGAAGGTGTCGCCGGATTCACGAGGCAGAACGTGAGCCCGTGGGGATCATCGCCCGCGATGGTCATCACGCTCTTGCAGACATCGATGCACGCCTGCGGCGCGCAACCGGGGGCGGTCTGACTGGCGCAGGTGCTGGTGGCGATCCCGGCATGACAGGCCTCCACCATCGCCGCCAGGGCGTCGTCCGGCGCGTCGATCTCGTAGCGGCGCGATGTCTCGGCGCAACACCCGCCGCCGGCGGCGCCCGCGGACAGCAGGAGGAGCAGCGGCATCAGCGCGCGCCGTGCCCTCACCACAACGCCTCGATCAGCCGCGCTTGCGCACCCCTTCATCAGAGGCACCCCTCCCTCCACTGAACGTGAACCTCGCTGTAGCCATCGACCGCCTGGTGCAGCTCACAGTGGACGATCGGCTCCGGTGAGAACGACGTCCCTCTCAGCTTCTCGCACAACGGCAGGCAGTCCATCCGCAGCGGGTCAGCACAGGCGTCGATGAGCATCTGCGTCTGCGCATCGGGCGAGCGCACCAGATACACTCGGTCTTCAGGTCCGCAGGCGCCGCCACAGCCCGACGGCAGCGCCAGCGACGCCAGACCCAGCGCCGCAATCAGCGGGGTTCTAAAACGTCTCGCGATTCTCTTGATTGGCGACAATGCGGGGTAGCCTCATCATCAGGCGATCGTCGTGCCTTCGGGGCCATTTAGTGCGCTCAGGGAGAACGACAAATACACCTGAAAGTTCCCTCTCGAAGACTGGCGGACCGGCGACCGCTGTCGAAGACCGCCAATGGATATTTTGCGCGGCGGCCCATGAATACATACCATTGCCTGTATGCCGGTTTGACGGCATTTGAGGAGGCACCATGGCGTCCGGGAACGAGCGCGCGAAAGAAGGCCGACCGTCCGAACGACGCCACCGCCGGAGCGAATGCTTGACCGATGCGCTGCGGTTGCAATTGGACGCCTGCCGCAAAGACGAAGGGCTCGCCGCCATCGTGGTGTCCGACGAACTGGGGTTCTGCGTGGCCCATTCGGGCGGCGACGGCAGACACGACGAGATCGCGGCGCGGCTGCCGATGCTCGCCGATCCGGCGCAGCGCCAGTCCCTCGACGACGACGGCTTTCAACCGCCGCGCGCGGCCCTGGCGGTCACGACGTTCTCGATCGCGGGCGCCAGACTTCATGCTTGCGCCGTGAAGGAGCCGGACGCAGCCACAGAGACGAGCGCCGATGACGCCGATGTCCTCGCGCGCGTAGCCTGCGGCTTCACCAGATTGCTGGACCAGTAGCGCGCCACGCGGCGATCGCCGCGGACGTCGCCCAGCGCTTTCCAAGAGCGGAACGAACGATTTATTGGAGGCCTCTGTAACCAAAACGCATCCCCGCACTCCGTGCAAACAAAACAGGAGGGGATGATATGAGGCAGAGATCCATGATCATGGCGGCCTCGGCCGTCGCTGGTGTGTTCGGAGTTGCCGTCGCCGTGGCTTCCGCGGCGAAAGGTCCGGCCCCGAGCAAGGGCGCCAACGACGCGGACATCGCCCGCTATTCACAGACGATGATGGAGGAGGGGCGCAAGACCTTCCGCTACGACACGTTCGGCAGCGAAGCGTTCTGGGGAGACGCCCTGGAGCTGCACAAGGCGATCGCGGGCGAGAAGAATGGCGGCGTCGGCGCCGGCGTATCGCCGAAGACCGCGCTCGCCGTCGGGCTCAAGGTGGACTCGGACGCGCTCCCGGACGCGCTCAAGAAGCAGATCAAGGCGGGCAAGGTCAACCTCGACGACCCGGCCACGACCATCGCACTGCTCAAGCTCAACGCGGTCGTCGGCGTCACCGCGTTCACGACCCCGAGCGGCGGCGTGAAGTCGATGGGGCTCCAGTGCGCGATCTGCCATTCGACCGTCGACGATTCGTTCGCGCCCGGCATCGGCAAGCGGCTCGACGGCTGGGCGAACCGCGACCTCGACGTCGGCGCGATTGTCTCGCTCGCGCCCAATCTGAAACCGTTCATGGACCTGCTCGGCGTCGACGAGGCGACGGTCAAGAAGGTGCTCGCCAGCTGGGGCCCGGGCCGCTTCGACGCGCTGCTGGACAAGGACGGCAAGGCGCTGCGGCCCGACGGCAAGCAGGCGGGCGTGCTGATTCCCCCGGCGTTCGGCCTGGCGGGCGTCAACCTGCACACCTGGACCGGCTTCGGGTCGGTGCCGTACTGGAACGCCTACGTCGCCGCGACCGAGATGCACGGGTCGGGCGCCTTCTTCGACGCGCGCCTTGCCAACAAGGCGCAGTACCCTGTCTCCAGCAAGAGCGGCTCGCACAACATGAACGTACGCGGCGAGGCGGACAGGTCGACCGGCAAGCTGGCCGCGCTGCACTACTACCAGCTGTCGATCCCGGCGCCCAAGGCGCCCGCGGGCTCATTCAACGCCGCTGGTTTCGAACGCGGCAGGGCCGTGTTCGCGGGTCGCGGAGGTTGCGCGCGCTGCCACGTGCCGCCGCTGTTCACGGAGCCAGGCCACAACATACACGCGCCCAGCGAGATCGGCGTCGACGCCTTCCAGGCCGATCGCTCCCCTACCCACGCCTATCGCACGGCGCCCCTCGCGGGCCTGTGGTCGCACCAGAAGGGCGGCTTTTATCACGACGGTCGCTTCGCGACGCTGATGGACGTCGTCAATCATTACGACACGTTCTTCAAGCTGGGGCTGAGCAGCACCGACAAGAGCGATCTGGTGGAGTATCTGAAAGGGATCTGAGCGGGGGCTACTCCGACGCTCGAGAGGATGTGGGACCGCTTCTTCGCGACCGCGCGCGGATCGCGGCGGCACGGGGCTCGGTCTCCCCATCGTGGCCGCGGCGGCCCGGGCGCACGGCGGCAGCGTCACATGTACCAGCAGCGCCGAGGCGGGGACCACGTTCACGCTCACCCTGCCGCGCGGCGCCTGATGTGGTTTTTGCGTCCGACGATCAGCGAGTGACGCGGGCGGCTCGCCGCTCGACTTTTTTCCGGGCCGGAGGGACCTTCTGCGGGACGGTCACGTCGAGACCGAGGATCGCAGATGGCACACGAGTGGAACCGGGAGAAGTTCGCCAGGGGCTGGATCCAGGCGCAGAACACCGAAGGCGATCTCTGGCGGACGTCGCTGATCAACCCGGTGGTGCGCCGCATGTGCACCGCGGTCGCGCAAGGAAAGGATCCAAGCGACTTCTCGGTCTTCGATCCCATCGTCGAATGGGTGAAGAAGGACGCGCCCCGACCGGGCCCGGGCGACTGGAAGGGTGTGACGGTGATTGACCTCGGCTGCGGCGAGGGCCACCTCGGCGCGGTGGTGACCGAAGGAGGCGCTTCGTACAGGGGGATCGATCGATCGCCGTTTCTCGTCGACCATGCGGTTCGCAACCGCGGACTCTCCGACGTGAAGCACGCAGACCTGGAAACGATCGGCGCGCCGGCGTTGGGCAAGATCCTCGGCAAGGTCGGTCCCAAGACCATAATCACCTGCATCCTGGTGCTGGAACATCTGAAGAAACCGGAAGAGTTGCTCGCGTCCCTTGGATCACTGCTGAGCCAGCGCGAGCACGACGTCTCCCTGTTGGTGGTGACCCTGGCGCGGACCGACGCGGGCGAATCCCCTTTCAAGCTGGTGCCGATCACGTCGATGGCCGGCAATCCGCCGCCGCTGGTTCGATGCCGTTCGCGGCTCCAGCGCGCGTGGGAGCGGTGCTTTCGCGACGCCGGGCTGTTCATTCGCGCCTGCGAGCCGGTGTGCCTGTCCCCGGATCTCGAGCAAGCCGACAAGGCTCACCCCCACACGTTCTGGTGCTGGCGGTTGGTGGCGCGCCACCGAGGGAACCCACACGCGGCGTGGACGAAGGCGGACGACGCCGTTCTGGCGCGACTGCCCGAGCCGCTGCAGAACAAGAAACGAATGCGTCTGGTCGACGTTCCCGAGGGAACGCCGTTCATTCGCGCGTTCAATCTCGGAGGTGAGCTGACGTTGCTGCTGCGGGGAGTGGCGTTTCTTCGTGTGTCGAACGCGCGGCCCGCCCCGAAGAAGATGATCTACACCCCGAACGGGCTGGCTCCGCCGGAAGGCGATCTCCTGTTTGAGTCGGGGTACGTCTTCGGCGAGCTGGAAGCGGGCGGCCACGGGGGACCCGCTTACTACTCCCACGACGTGATCGCCGGCGCCGGCGGCTGTCGGGTGGCCGTCATCTCCAGCGACGTCGTTGCTCGCGAATTGCAGCCCGGAGACGGGATCGATGGCTTCTTCTTTCAGAAGCTCCGGCATCGCTTCCAGCTCGACGTATTTCGTGACTCGGCGTCCGCGGACGCCAAGGCCGAGAATGTCAAGAGCGACGTCGAGGACCACCACGTCGCGCCAATTTACCAGCGACGTCTCGCGCGCCTTCTGCTGTGGGCCGCGGCGATCGAGCGCCGGCACCGATCGAAAGGCGACATCGATGAAGTGGTCTGGTTGAACTTGACGTCGGTCGCCCGGATTTTTCAGCCGAGCAGCGACGACGTGGGCAACCTGATGAGAGCGGTGCGCCTGTTCCAGGGACTGCGCCTCATCGAGGTGCTGCCGCTCGGCATTCTGCGTACGCTCAAGAACCAGGCCGATTTCAAAGACGTCAAGCGCCTGATCATCCGCGCCGGCGAGGATTTGCTGGTGAAGGCAGCGGACGTTCATCTCGCCAACACCGCCCTCACCGCCGCCGAAAAAGCGCACGTGACTCGGGAGCTCGTCGCGATCAAGGAGCGGTTTGCAGGAGGCGGGAATGACTCTCCGGCGCCCAAGGAGGATCTGCGAAAGTGGTTGGACGATCTCGAGCAGAACCGGCGAACCCCGAAGGCGGTGATCAAGCCGCTCGAGGCATTCCTGGTTCGGCTGTCGAGCTGTTGGCATGACACCGGGACCAACCTGTGTGTCGTGATCCGCGACCGTCCCTCTCTTCAACAACTGGGACTCGGCCCTTCTCGTCACGCGAAGGCGGCGATCGCCACGCGCCGCCTGCATCTGAACGTCCCCGATCCCAACCTCCGCACGTCCCAGTCCAAGGGCAAGAAAACCGGAGTAAACGCCGCGTGGAAAAGCCTGATCACCAGCGTCCACTTCGACCGCAAGAAGCTTTACGTCGAGTCGTTGCAACGGTTCTGCAACGCGGACCTCGAGGCCGGGGGATCCCGCACCTTGCGCTTCTCCGACGAGCTCGCGACCCGCTGATCGCTCCCTGATGGGGGCCATCCGAAATCGCTCGGATCCCCCCTGGTCCATCCGAGCAACCTGGTATTCGAACCGAGAAGGCGGCCTGGCCACGGTTGTTGTCGTGGTCTTCAACGCTTGTGCCGGTCTGATCTACGCCATCGCCCGGGGCCGGCTTGGCCGACTCCAGCGACACGTGATCGTCTTCCTCAGCACGAAAGACCATACCAGCGTCTTCGAGCTGCGCCAGTCGCACTTCGAGACCAAGGGCGCGCGCAAGAGCCTGTGGCCCTTCGCCCGGATCGAAGAGATCTACAGCGGTGAGCACGGGTTCAGCGAAGAGTGGGTTCGCCGGTTCGCCGCATCGCTGCCGCAGCGGTGGCGCGCGGTGAAAGCGACCCTCTATCACGTGAATGACGCTGCCGTTGGACGAGGGCTCGAGATCGCGCGGCTCAATGTGCGCCCGGTCAATCGGCGCTACCTGCCCTTCGGGTGGAATTGCTTCACTTTTTCGAGGCAGGTGATGGGCAAAGTCGGACTGGAGCTCAGTGCCATCCAGATGTTCCTCTCCTGGAGGGCAGGAAGCGACGTCGTGTTGGACTTGAGAGATCGGTCGCGGGGGCGCGGCGCTCACCGCCGCTGACGCCCCCGCGCCAACCGATTGCCTCTACGCCTCGCGCCTCACTGCGCCAGACCGGCGGCGGTCCAGACGCCACGGCCGAGGGTGGCGAGCGCGAGCTGGTTGCGGGTGGCGTTGAACTGCGAGTCGAGCACCGGCGCGTGCGGCAGGTTGCTACCGACCGCTTGCCATGTGCCGAGCTGGGACGTGGTCGTGGCGAACACGCCGTTGCTCGCGCCGACCACGACCAGGCTGCGCGTGCGGCCGTTGACGAACGTGATCGTGCGCAGGCCGCCCGGGTTCAACGACTGCAGATTGCCGGTGACATTGCTCCAGCTCGCGCCCGTGTTGGTCGTCAGGAACACCTGGCCGGGCGACATCACGTAGGCGCGCCGGAAGTCGGAGGTGTCGAGGATGACGTCGAGCGCGAAGTCGGGGAACGGGCTCGACGTCTGAGCCAGCGCCGCGCCGGCCGTCGTCCGCACCCAGACCGCGCCGTTGACAGCCCAGAGCACGTTGGCGTTGCTGGGATGCCCGTACACCATGTCACTGGCGCCGGGCGCGCCGCCCACGGGCGTCACGTGCTCGCCCTGATCCAGAGACTCGTAGACGGTGTCGCTCAAGGCGATCACCAAGCGCAGCCCATTGACGTTGTTGACCTCGACGGGGGTCACGAATCGATCCGAGTTGATGCTGCCGCCCCCCGGCAAGGCCAGGGCCGGGAAGCTCTCGGAGATGAAGTTGTTCGCGGCGTCGTACTCGCGGCGCCTGAAGCCGATCAGGTCCTGGCTGCTGGCGTAGCGGAACGAGAACCCGGGTGTGGAGATGGCATCGACATCGACGTCGCCTCCGTCGCCGAAGGTGACGTTTTCGCCCGCGAGCGCGCCCGACACGAGCTGGAAGACCGCGCCGTTATCCTGAGTGCCAGCCAGAACCGCGCGCGAGTTGCCGTCGTAGGCCACGTTATGTGCCTCGACGTTGCCGAGATTGCCAGCCAGGCTGAACCAGTCACCGGTCGCCTCGCGGGGACGCGGCCGCTTGAAGATGCCGCCGTCCTCCCCGAGGATCATGTCGAGGTTGGCGTCGAACGCGATGTCGCGGCTGTCGGCGTGCGGGGTGGTGAAGTTCGGCGTTCCGCTCCCGGCGATGGTCTGCCAGGCCTGGGTCCCGACGTCCCCGCGCACCCAGTCGCCGACCACCGCGACGTAGACGAAGCTGGAGTTCACCGGGTCGGCCGCAAGCGCGAACATGCCGAACGGGATGGCGTTGCCGCCGACGTTCGGCGGGTTGATCACCGTCCAGCTCGTGCCCTGATTTCCCGACCAGGCAACGAAGTTCACGATGCCGGTTGCGTTGTCCATGACAGCGACGAAGAGCCGTCCATCGTTTCTGCTGACACTGGCGCGCGCGAACGCGTCGGCGCTGTGCATGGCGCTGTCAACGCTGGCGTTGTTCTGGGAGACGTTCACCCAGGTCGCGCCCTGGTCGGTGCTCCTGAAGACGCCCACGCCGTCGACGGTGGCATAGAAGCGGCTCGCGTTGCCGCCGTCCTCGGCGAGATCGAAGATGCCGCCCGCCGGCAGCCCGGTGCCGGCGCCGCCCGAGATCTGCGTCCAGTGGGCGCCGCTGTCGGTCGTGCGCGCCAGGCCCGCCGGATCCGGCGTGCTCACCAGGATGGTGTTGCCGCGGATGGCGATGCCACCGATCTTCTGGTCCCCGAAGGGCGAGGCCGTCGTCTGCGCGAAGGTCGAGCCCGCGTTGCGCGAGACGTAGATCAACCCCTGCGTGTTTCCGTCGTTGCCGAACGAGCTCCAGCGCCCGGTCCCGGCTACCACATTGTTCACGTTGCCGGGGTCGAGAGCGATCGCCCCCATCGACAGCGACGGTTGAAAGTCTGTGAGCGGCGTCCAGGTGGGAGTTGCCGCAAGCGCATTCGTGGTCTTCCACACACCACCGTTGACCGTGGCCACATAGATGATGTTGGCATTGCCTGGCTGTGTGACCACCGATTCGACGGCGCCGGCCGCCGGGTTGCGCGCGCTCACCGGCAGAACGCTCTCTTGTCCGTTCAAGATCGGTGCCGGGCCTTGCTGGATCCATGTGGCGCCGATCAATGCGGACGACGTCTCGATGATGTCGTCGGCCACTCCGCCTTGGCCGCAGCCAACCACCGACACCGCGAGCAGCGCTGACGCCGTCCACAAACCATGACCACCAATACGTTCTTTTGCGTTCCTCATCGTGACCTCCCCAGGTGTGCGTGAAGCACCCTGGGGTACTTAGAGTCGCGTCCGCAGAAAACTCTCACCGCCGTGACGCTCGCGAACGCCGCTGCTCTTCCTCGCGATTCGAAATTTTGAGCCAGCGCGGCGGACCGGTGGCACTCTCGGCTGATCGAGCTTTCTGCCACCGACCCGTCGCAGCGTCGAATCGGCCAGGCGCGCGGGAGCGCGCTCGTCTGCGGCATCGTCCTTTTGGCGTCGCCAGCGGACTGCTCCCGTCCGCGCGCGGCTGACGGCGGAGGTCGGAGCGGCAGCGTCGGCAACACAGCGCCTGCGCCGGATCGCCCGCCGCAAACGCTGGCCCTGATCGTGACGGCGGTCGATCCGACCTTCGTCACCGAAGCTCACTTCATCGCTTCGGTCGAGATGCAGCTCTCCGGTGAGCCGCTCGCCGAGACGATGGGGCGAAAGCTGAGCGGCTACAGGCGCGACTATGCCTGCCAGGACAGCGTCTGCCAGGCGAGCCTCTACTACGCGGATCCCGCGCGCGCCGAGACCGCCCACCCCGAGCGTATCGACCTCACCGGCTACTCGTCGGCCATCGAGTCGTACGAGTACTCGAAGCAGCCGATGAACAACGTTGCGTTCGAATCCGGCGCCGGGACGTCGCTGCTCTTCGGACCGGTCCTGAACCCGACGGGCGCAAAGGGCGCCGGCGCGATTTTGCACGCTCAGCGGTGGTTGCTGCACATGGCGGGCGCCAGCAGCCTCGGCGGTCGATTCATCCCGCCCCTGGGGCCCGACAATCCCCTGGGATGGAAGGGCCTGTGGCCGGTCCTGCAGCCGTTTTCGTCGTGGAACCCGGCGATCGTGCCGGTGAGCGCCGCCAGCTGCTCGCTGTCGTCCGACGACAATCGGGGTAACCGCAACGCGCTCTTGTCTCGCGACTACGAGTGCGACTATACGAGCCTCAACCTCCCGCACCGGAACGAACAGGTCTCGAAGACGATCGGACCGGGGCCGTCGGGCTGGACCGACTGGAAGGAAGCGCTCTGGACTCTCAACTACCTGCAGGTGATGCACAGTCCAAAGGAGGCGCTCATCAAGAAGGTGCCGGAGAGCCAGCTCGCGATGGTCGGCCTTCCGGGCAACCTCGCCACCGGATGGATCATCCCCGGTACGTACCTCGGGTCGAGCCACATCGAAGGTTTTCAAGCAGGAACCTTCATCGAGATCCTCGACAACCAGGCGGCGCAGTGGCTGCTGTCGTTGACCACGACTGACGGCACCAAGCTGAGCGGCTTTCGCAACATCGCCGACGCGCTCCGCTACGGACCGCAGAGTCCATTGCGCTGGTTTCCGGCCTCGATTGCCGTCAGCGAAACCAGCGACGCCAGCGGTTTCCCGAGACCCACTCGCTACACGATCGCGTCGCCTGATAGTCACCTGCTGGATCTCGCGGGGCTGCTGGGCGCGTACGCGAGCGTCTATGCGCTCACGGATCGATCGAACGTCGAGGTCGGGGGCAGCCAGCCGGTGCGGGCCTACTTCGACGGCGATCCGTTCCCGGCGCAGAATCAGAAGCCGAGCGGGCAGGCGACCCTGCACGATCGGGCGCTCGCGATGGTCCGGGTGATCGTCGCCGACATCGACCGCCTCCACGTCGATCCGAAGAGCGGGCTGCCGGTCGACGACGCGCGCGCGGCGGGCGGACGCCTCACGCGCGGGACGATCCTGTCCGCGGACGCGGCGGCCTACGCGTTGCTCGCGCTCCGGACGGCGCGCCGATCGCTCGACTCGCAGCTCACGCTCTACGCGAACACCACGCCCGATACGCACGGCGTCCCGACGCCGCTCGACCGCTTCCCCCATCTCGGCGGTCTGCCGTTCGCGGCGCGGCTCGATCAACTGATCGACGCGCTGGCCGCGGCTTTCCACGAGCGGTTCACGACGCCCGACGGCGTCGCGTACGCCGGTCTCGACGTCGCGGCCGCGGCACCCGTCGGCGCCGGCGACGACCTGGACGCGCACGCGGCCGCGATCCGAGGCCTGCTCGTCGCCTATCTCGCGACCGGAGCGACTAAGTTTCGCGACCGCGCCGGCGCGGTGCTGGCGCGGCTGGAGAAGGACTTCTACGATCCGAGCGCGCGCGTCTACCGCGCCACGGCCGGCGATCGGGGACCGACTGTGACGTTCACGCCGCGACGCTTCGGGCTCCTGCAGGGCGCGTTGCGCGATGCCTACGAGCTGATCGCGACGCATCCGGGCCAGGGCGCGCTGGCGGCGCTGCTGGAGGGGCGCATCGGGCGGCTCAACAAGCTCGTGCTCAACGGATGGGACGATCGCGACGGCGACCAGCGGGTGGAATGGCCCAGCGAGTGCGCCAACCTGGGCGTCGGGCGAGACGGGCGGCCGATGGGGCGAGGCGGCTTGCAGATGGCCGAGCGCACGTTGAGCGGCGACACCGGCTCGGTCGCCGGCGCGGCGCCGGACGACGGTGGGCGCGTCGTCTCCGATCGCGAACATGACTGCGTTCCGGAGATCTCGGCGGCGAAGCTCCCCGCGGCGCTCGCGGCCTCGGTGACATTCACGCTCGTGCCCTGGTCGACGGCGAACGAGGGACAGGTGTTCCGAAACGGCGCCTGGGTCGCGCCGTGACGGTCACGCCGGAGGCCCTCAGAAACCTGATGTCCCCCGATCCCGGGATCTGCCTTTGTCGACGCCGACCCGTCATCGCGCCCGGAAGTCCCGCGCTTTTCGAAGGGCTGGCCAGCTGGTATGGGGAATGCTTCATCGCTTCGCATGATGAGCCGCACGCCAAAGCGTCGATTGGATCTCGTGGTTCCCTTCCTGACGCTGGCCGTCGCGCCCGCATTACTCTTGCTCGGCGCCGGTTGCGACTCGCTGCCCCCGCTGGGCGGGGGCGGTAGCTGTACCGTCGGAAAGACCGTCTACCCGGACGGCGCGCGCGGGTTCAAGGACGCCGACGGCTGCAACACCTGCAGCTGTTCTCACGGAGAGCTGTCGTGCACCTTGATCTCCTGCACCAGAGTCGGTGACGTCTGCGGTGGCCTTCTGGGACTCGCGTGCCCGGTGGGAGCCTATTGCAACTTTCCGGCGAGCGCGCAGTGCGGAGCCGCCGACGCCACGGGCGTGTGCGCGACCATTCCCCAGACGTGCACCTACGAGCTCGCGCCGGTATGCGGCTGCGACGGGAAGACGTACCCCAACGCCTGTGCCGCGGCGGCGGCGGGCGAGAGCGTCACCGACGGCGGCGCCTGTACGCCTCCTCCTCCGCCCACCAAGGCGTGCGGCGCGCGCGCCGGCAACACCTGCACTTCGGACGAGTACTGCGCCTATACGGAGGGATCATTGTGCGGCGCGGCCGACGCCGAGGCCGTGTGCGCAACCAGGCCCGACGTTTGCGACACCGTCTACGCGCCCGTGTGCGCGTGCGACGGTCAGACGTATGCCAGCTCGTGCATGGCCGCGCAGGCAGGCAGCGGCGTCCTGCACGCCGGCCCGTGCTCGGGGGCGGGCCGCAGCTGCGTGGTCGGTGGCGTGACCTATCCGGACGGCGCGTCCAATATCCCGGCGGGCGACGGCTGCAACATCTGCGGCTGCTCGGACGGAGTGCTCGGCTGTACGAAGCAGGCTTGCCCGGCGCGCAAGCCCTGCGGTGGCTTGACCGGGCTCACCTGCAGCGCCACCGAGTATTGCGCGTACGTCGAGGGACAGCTGTGTGGCGCCACAGACGCGAGCGCCACTTGCGTGCCGCGCCCGCAAGTCTGCACCGCTGACGTCAACCCGGTGTGCGGTTGCGACGGAAAGACCTATTCCAACGCCTGCATCGCTGCCGAGGCTGGCTTTGGTTACGTCAGCAAGGGCGCCTGCGTGGATTGACGATCGTCAGAAGTTGAAGCGCGACAGGAAGAGGACGTTGCCTGACACCAGGTCGACGGCGGCGCCGGGGTCGAGGTCGTTGTATCCCTTGCTGGCGCCGGCCACGGCGAAACGGCTGCCCCGCGCTGCCAACGCCATTGGCGTGATCCCGATCTGGCCGATCGCGAACGACCATCCCGATGTCCCGTCGCCGTTGAGCTTGGTGACGAAGCCTGGGTTCGTGCTGCCGGCCCCGAGCACGCCGCCGTCGACAGTGGCGGCGACCGATGTGATGGTCTCGCCGGGAAGCGCCGCGGCCCAGTTGAACCGCGCGTCGGATCCCAGGTTCATGATGAACCCGCCGATGAACCCGCCCATCCAGCGCCTGGCCTCGCCGGGGCCGGGATCGAGATCCACCGTGCCGTTCGCCGAGCCGCCGATGTAGACCGAGGCGTTCGGACCGGCGGCCACGCTCAGGGTTCCGTCGACGAACGGCCCCTCCAGCGTCCAGAGCCCGCGCGCGACGCCCGCCGCGCTGTACGAGACGATCAACGCGGCATAGCCCGCCGACGGAATGGGCTGCGAGGGAAGCACGCAGTTGCCCCCCAGCACCGCCCAGCCCACGCCCCAGACCGAGCCGTCGGTGCCGACCGCGACCGAGCTCAGGTTGGCCGCGCAGCCCCCGTTGCCGACGGTCTCGAGCCACGAGAAATCGCCCGCTGCCGTGAGCTTGACCACCATCGTCGACGGCGTCGAGGCTCCCGTGCCGAGGACCATGTCCGGGCCCGGGTCGAAGTCGACGTCGCCGGTGAAGCTGCCCGCCATGTACACCGCGTCGGCCGCGTCCACGGCGACGCCAACCCCTTCAGCCGAGGGACTGTGGTTCCACCCGGGGAAGGTCTTCCCCCACACCAGCGAGCCGTCGGCGGCCAGCTTCACGGCGAGCGCATCCTTGATCGAATTCGTGGTCTGGTGCATGTCGATGCCGGTGCCCGGATCGAGATCCACGGTGCCGGAATAGGATCCGACCGCGACGACGGCACCGCCCGACGACGCCGCGAGAGCGCGAAGGCTCATCGCGCCCGCGCCCACGAACGTGCGCGTCCACGCGTAGCTCCCGTCGGCGTTGAGCTTGGTGATGAATCCATCGGTGTCGCCGGGCACGGCTGTGACGCGGAGGTCCTCGCCCGCTGTCGGATCGAAGTCGACCATCCCCGTGAAGGCACCGGCGACGAAGACCGACCCGTCGGTCCCGAACGTCGTGGCGACCGCGTCCAGCGATTGCGTGGCGAACGCAGCCGTTCCCAGATAGGCAGGGAAACAGGAAGCGCCCGCGGCGAGGCTCGCTTCGCAATCAGGGCCGGCGCCGTCGCAGTTCCCGAACCCCGGTGCGCAGACGGCGGTGGCGCACGCGTTGGCGCTGCCGCACGTGACCAGCGTGTTGGCGATGGCGCACGACGGATCTCCGCACGCCGCGCAGTTGACGGCCGTCCCGAGCGGCGTCTCGCAACCGGCGTTGCCCGCGCAATGATCGGAGCTGTTCACGTAACATCGATCGAACGTGCACTGGCCGAGCACGCAGGAGGTCACCGCGTTGACCTGGTCGCAAGAGTGACCACAGGATCCGCAATTCATGGGATCACTCAGGAGGTCGGGGGTGGGCACCGGACAGCTGGTGATGTGCTGATCGACGAGAGCGTCCATGGCGTCCGGTGGCGCGGCGTCCGGCAGCGCGGTGTCCCGCGGCGCGCCGTCCGACGAGCCTTCCGGCGGCGACGCATCCGGCGAGCCATCCAGCGACGGGGCGTCGAGCGCGGAGCGCGCGTCGGTCGATCGCTCGCCGGCCACGTCACCAGCGCCAGCGTCCCCGTCACCGCCGGCCCCTGCCCCATCACGCTCATGCGGCGGGAGCCCTGTCCCGCCGCAGGCGAGCACCGAACAGATTCCCACCAGCGCCCAGCGCGCCGCGCCAGAACCAGACCCGACCGACATTCCGTCTTCGTAGCCCAGGTCGCAGTTCGGCGCCAGAGCGACCAGCGAAGATGCGCGCGCGCTACGGCGCGGTCGCGAGCGGCACCAGGCGCTTGACGGACTTGGCGTCGCCGCGGACGTCGCCGTCGAGCACGGTCACCGGCACGGGCGGCGTCAGCTTGAAGCGGTAACCCTTGGCCTCGCTCTCGAGCGCCACTTGCTGGCCCTGATATTCGAGCTTTCGCACGTAGTCCTCGGGCACGAGGCCGTCGCGCACGTTCTCGCGGTGCTTCACGAGAAAGCCCGCCAGACGCAGCGCCAGGTAGTTGTGAAGCCGGTGGCACCCGGCGCTCTCACCGCGCTTGACCGATCGGTAGGCGGGCGTGCCGTGGGTCCGGATGAGCAGGTCCATCAGCTGCTTTTCGCCGCGCTCGTTCACGCCCATGATCTGGTGGTGCACGATGGCGACCAGACCGTAGCCCGCGCGATAGCCCGGACCGACGATCTCGGTCTTCGGCACCCAGGTGTCCCCGCGCTTGACGAGCAGCTTGCGCGTGGGCAGGCCCGACGGCGGATGCCACGTCGGCCCGGCCAGCACCTCCGACCAGAGCGCGTCGCCGGTGACGGACTCCTTGTACTTGAGCGCCATCGTGCCGTCGGACTTCTGGATCGTCTTCCAGCCGCCGATGGTGGTGGGCCAGCGAGAGAGCGCCACCTCGCCATCGCCCGTGCGCGCGTACAGCGTCAGGGTCGGGCGGTCGCTGACCGGGGGACGCCATTTCTTGTGGCCATCCTTGTCCAGGACCGGCCGCGCCAGGACCACCTCGCCGCGATCGATCTCCGCGCGCAGCTCCATCTTGGGGCCGTGATAGGACGGCGCTGGCGGCAGGCGGATCGCGACGGCCACGGGCAGCGGAACCGGCCCCTTGCGCGCTGGCGCTTTGCGCGCGGACCGTCGCGAGGAAGACGGCGCCGGCGGAGCCACCACCGTGCTCGCGAGGACGGCCTCGGGTGACGTCCAGCCCAGCGCCTGGCTGGCAGCCTGGGTGGCAGCGGAGATGAGATCCGGCGCGGGGGTGATCTTCGCCGGCGCTCCAGCCGGAGGTTCGGAGCCCGTGCGCGGATTCTGAGGAAGATTGGTCTGCGCGGTCGCTGCCTGCACGGGCAGCGGCCGGAACTCCGCGCTGTCGAGCACGCGCCCCTGCACCTCGCCCACGACGCCCAGGGCCGAGCCATCCTCGAGGAGGCCGGTCGCGTCGACGACCCGCTCGCGCAGCGCACGCAGCAGCGCGCGGAAGTCGAGCTCGCGGCTGTCGGCGAGCAGCACGGTGCGCGTCTCGAGATCGACGCGCCCGTTGTCCGCGATCATCTGCAATCGCTGATAGATCTGCAGGCCGGCGACCGTTCGGGGATCCATTCGACCGGACTTCGCCTTGGCGGGCAGCAGATCCTCGCAGCGCAGGTGAGCCTGCATCGCGATCACGGCCCGCTTCTCCGTCGGGCTCAAGGGTTTTCGCGGCGGCTTGTCCGGCACGGTTGCCGCCGTCGGCGGCGCTGGCGTGCCGCCCGCGGCGGGATCGGCGCTCGACGGTTTCGCGGGCTCTCCCGGCGCCGCCGGGTTGGTGACCGTGGTGCTGGCGGGCTTCTCCGGCTCTTCCGGCAGGATCGCGCTCTTCGGCGCCATCTCCTCGAGCACCTTGTCCTTCACGCGGTCGTGGCAGGCGTGGCGCCTGCGATCCGCCAGCCGGCGCCGCATCATGTTCAGGCTCGGGAAAATCCCGAACGCCTCGAAGTACCGATCCTCGCGCGCCCGTGCGTAGGCGCTACCCGAGCGGAACCGCCCGTTGGCGAGATCGATCAGATAGGGCCGCAGCGGCTCCGGCTTTCCGGGCTCCTCCGAGAAGACGTAGGGAAGCCAGTCGTCCGAGAGATCGACGACGGTCAGGCCGTCGTGGCGCGCGCTCTCGGGTGTCGTCTGGCTGACGACGCGCCCGGCCTCGACGACGGCGAGCTCGGCGCCGGCGGGCGCCGCCGCGACCGCGGGCGCCGCCGGCGCGGCGGCTTCGCCTGCGTCGGTTGTCCGCCGCCGGCCCAGAGGCTGACCAGCGTCAGGGCCGTCGCGCAGGCCGCCGGCGTGCGGCCGGTGCGCGGACGCCTTTCGGCCCGGCTGCGTGGGTGCCGCTCCATCGCAAGCGCGAGCCTAGAGTCGCAACCTCCGCGATTCAAGGCGCGAATGGGATCGGCGCGAAGACGCCGACGCATCGGCCCATGACCGTTTCCACCGGCAGTCCCCGAGGGACAGGTCGTGGACAGGCGCTCACCGGGTCTGGTAAACCGTCGGTCATGAGCACCGGCAAGAAGCTGTTCGTCGAGGATCTGAATACCGCGGGCAAGCGCGTGATCGTGCGCGTCGACTTCAACGTCCCTCTCAAGGACGGCAAGGTCGAGAGTGACAAGCGTCTCAAGGAGTCGCTGCCGACCATCGAGTACCTGCGCAAGAAGGGCGCGAAGGTGATCCTGATGTCTCACCTCGGGCGCCCCGACGGAAAGCGCGTGCCGGAGATGAGCCTTCGCCCGGTCGCCGACGCGCTGGCGGCGCTGCTGGGCGCGCCGGTGGCGTTCGCGGACGACTGCGTGGGCCCGGCGGCGGAGAAGGCCGTGGCGGCGCTGCAGCCCGGCGGCGTGCTGCTGCTCGAGAACCTGCGCTTCCACGCCGCGGAAGAAGAGAACGACCCGGCCTTCGCCAAGCAACTGGCGGCGCTGGCCGACGTCTACGTCAACGATGCGTTCGGCAGCGCGCACCGCGCGCACGCCTCGACGGAGGGGATCACGCGCTTCGTTCCGCAGGCGGCGTCCGGCTTCCTGATGAAGAAGGAGCTCGACTACCTGGGTGAGGCGCTCGGCAACCCGAAGCGTCCGTTCGTCGCGATCATCGGTGGGTCGAAAGTGTCGGGCAAGATCGACGTCATCAAGAACCTGCTGCCGCGGGTCGACAAGCTGCTCATCGGCGGCGGAATGACTTACACCTTCCTCAAGGCCCAGGGGCTGGAGGTCGGCAAGTCGATCGTCGAGAACGACAAGATCGACCTGGCGCGCTCGCTGCTCGCCGAGGCGGGCGACAAGCTGCAGCTCGGCACCGACTTCGTTGTGACCGACAAGCTCGACTTCAAGGGGCGCACCGTGGGCGCGGTCAAGACCGTTGGCCGGAACAGCATCCCGTCCGACTGGGAAGCGGTCGACATCGGTCCCGAGACCGTCGCCGCCTTCACGCAGACGATCCTGGGCGCCAAGACCATCGTCTGGAACGGCCCCGTCGGCGTGTTCGAGATCGACGCGACCGCCAAGGGGACGATCGCCATCGCCGAAGCGCTGGCCAAGGCCACGGCCTCCGGCGCGACCACGATCATCGGCGGCGGCGACTCGGCGTCGGCGGTGAAGAAGGCCGGCGTCGCCAGCAAGGTCTCGCACGTGTCCACGGGCGGCGGCGCCTCGCTCGAGTTCCTCGAGGGCAAGGTGCTCCCGGGCGTCGCGGCGCTGACCGAGGGCTGAGCCCGCCAGCGAGCAGCCGCGCCGGCAGCGGAGCAACGTTGCGCAGGCGCTTGCGAGCTATTTGCAGACGAAGGTCGTGACGGACGGGCCCGGGAGCGAGGCAGAGAAGGTCCCGCCGCTGACCGGGACGGCGGTCTGCGAAACAAGGTTGAGGGTCGCCGACGTCAGCCACGGTGTGCACGAGCTTGGGGCCGTGCCACCCGAAATATTGACCGGCACGGAGACCGTCGAGGTGCCGCTGTTGATGGCCACGACGACAACGGTGTTCGGCCCCGAATACGCCGAGAGGAGGACGTTCGCGGGGAAAGATCCCGAAACGTTCACCCGAACATAGTTCGGCCGGACGAACTTGCTGAAGTTACCTAACGTGTAGTGCCGTTTGGTGTCCGCTCCACCCTGCGCCAGGATGCCCTCGTTGTCGCCTTGCCCCGGGTACCACCACCAAAGCCACGCCGACGCCTCACCCGTCACCAATGCGGAGTGGATCCATTTTGCAACCACGACGCCGTCGTTGATGTCGTTGATCGGTCCCTGCTCCGCCCACCACTTCACGCCGGCCATCTCCGTCATCCAAACTTCTTTGTCCTTCGGGAAATCGCTCGCCGGCCAGGGGAAAGCGGATTGCAAGTCGTACTCGTGCGTCCCCACGATGTCGAAATCGCCCCACGCCGTTGCGTCGGCATGCAGCGCGTGGCCATAGTCGTATCCGCTCCCGGAAGCGCATGCGCTGCTGCAGGCGACGCTGGCAGCGGCAGCGCAAGTGGCGCTGGGAGTGCTGCTGTTCGAGACGAAGCAGCCGCAATTCAGCGGGTCCGAGCTCTTCAAGCCCGAGGGTACGGAGCCGCAGGCCGACTGGTTGCTCCAAAGATGGTTCCATTCCGATGTTTCGGGGGCGATGACCTTGATCCCCTTTGCTTTCAGCATCGGTCCCGCCACCTTCACGAATTCGACCATCTCTTTGGCCGTATAGATCGCTGTCGCATAGGTTCCATTGCACGGTTCGTTGGTCCCGCACGACGCAAACTCAGGCTCATTCGACAGCGACATCGCGAAGAGATGATTGGCTGATGCGAAGCTGGTTATCGTCGTCGCCCAGGAGGTGTAGCAGGAGGTGTTTTCACTGGCAGTGCACGTGTTCGCTCCCTCGCTCGCGAGGGCAATGTTGTTTGCGGAGCACAGCTGTCCGCCGTTGTTCGCGTTGTTATTGGTCTTGCACGCGGCGGGAGGTGTCCAGACCGCCCCGATGACCTTTCCACCGGCGGCATTCACCGTCGCAATATCGGCCATCATGCTGGTGGGACTCTGCAGGGTCCCAGTCCCGTTCGTATCCATGCCAACGCGCAGAAGGGACAGGCCGATCCCGTTGGTCGGGTCAAACAGGCTCGCGGGCAAGGCAGTCGACTGAAACATGTCGTTGACGCCGAATCCCTCGATGGTCTGGTCCTTCTGATCGAGGTTCACCACCGGGTTCCCGCCAACCGTGCCGCCCGCGCCCGCGCCACCCGCGCCCGCGCCGCCCAGGCCGGGGCTGCCACCCGCGGCGCCGCCGGTGCCCGACGAGCCTGCGATGCCGCCCGCCCCCGAGCCGGCCGTTCCACTCGCACCACCGCTGCTGGATGGCCCCGCCCCGCCGCTGCCGGTCGCGCCGCTCACACCCGAACCGCCCGAGCCGGTGGAGCCGCCCGAACCGGAGCCCTGTGTCGAGGAGCAACTCGAGGCGAAGAGCGCGGTCGACAAAGCGAGAACACCGAGAACACCGAGCCTCGCGTTACCCGCGTTCGACATGGCGCTCATGGCGATACGACGACGGTCGCCCACCCGGTGGCCGGCATGGCGAACTGCAATTTCTTGCCCGCGATCTGGACGATGTAGTTCGACGCCCCGCCCGAGTTGTACATGATCGCGACAATCGTGCCGTCGGGGTTCTTGAACGCGATCGCGTCACCGCCGCTGGTCGCGACGACCTTCGCGGCCGGCTGAACGTACTGCGAGACGTGGCGGAAGACGTAATAAGCCGGCGTCAGGGTCAGCGTCTTCGTCGACGTGTTCACGATCAGCAACGCGTCCTGCGACCACTGCCGGACCGTATCGTTCCCCTTTCCGAGCACGTCCAGCACCATGTTCCAGGCGTTGTAGGCGGTGACGCCCGCTTTGATGGCGTTACGGATGTAGCCCCAGGACTCGACGCCGTAAGCCTGATCGTTGGGCGCCGGCTCGACGTATTTGGGTGTCGTCTGAAAGGGGTAGTTGCCGCACTTGTGCTCGGTCGCCCAGATCGGCAGGTTGTACTGGTCGAACGACGACGGAGTGGCCACGTAGTTGTCCAGCATGCCCCACTGCAGCCCGATGACCTTGATCAGCCCCTTCGCGGTCGCATCGCCCATCACGGTGGTGACCACCGAAGGGTCCGCGCCCGCGTTGCCGTTGGAATTCGTGCCGAGCATGATCTTCGTGCTCAGCCCCGCCGAGCTGAATGCGGGACCGAGATACTGGCCGACGAACTTCGCGTAGAGCGGCGACGCCCACAGCGCCGACGGGTAGCCCTGGGCGTAGTTGGGCTCGTTCTGCGGCGCGACTGTCTCGACCGTGATCCCCTGCATCGCGTACGCCTGGACCCACATCACGAAGTACTTGGCCAGCGCCGTCAGGTTCGCGGCGACGTCCTGCATGCACCCGCCGTCGAAGGCCGTGGCGCCCACCTTCGCGCACGACGTGCCGTTGACCGTGCCGGTGTTCGTCTTCATCCAGGTCGGCGGTGTCCACGGGCTGGCCCAGAAGCGGATGTTGCCGTTGACCGCCTGCGCGGCCTTGACGTACGGGATCAGGTACTTCATGTCCTCCGTGATCGAGAAGCCCGACAGGCTGGTGTCGTTCGCGGTCTCGTCATCGGTGTAGCGCTGGAGCGCGTAGTCGCTGGCGCCGATCGGGATGCGCCCCATGACGAAGTGCGCGCCGTCGGTCGCGTCGAACAGCAGCTTGATCGCGCGATCGCGGTCGGCCGCGCTGAGCATGCTCAGGTAGCTCCAGCCCATCTCGTTGAAGGCCCCGCCAAAGCCTTCGAAGGTCTTCATCGTGGTGCCGTCGTTGACGGTCACCGTGGCGTTGCCGGTGGTCACGGTCGTGATGGTGCCGCTGGTGTTCCAGTACGCGTTCGGCGCCGACGTGATCACCTTCGGTCCAGCGGGAGCTGAGCCGCCGGCTCCCGTCATGCCGCCGCCGCCGGTCGTCCCCGCGGCTCCGCCGGTGCCGGTGGTCGAGTTGTCGACGCAGGCGCTGCTCGCGCAGTGCTGGTTGCCGCCGCACGCGTGGCCGCAGGCGCCGCAGTCGGTGTTGCTGCTCGTGGTGTCCGCGCAAGCGGTGCCACACAACGTCTGTCCGCCCGCGCAACCGGACATGCAGGCGTTGTTGCTGCAGACCTGATTCCCTTGGCACATCGTCGCGCAGTCCCCACAATGGGTCGCGTCCGACGTGACGCAGGAGCCGCTACATTCCAGCAGGCCCGCCTGGCACTTGCACTGCCCGGCCTGACAGGACCGGCCGTTGGCGCAGGGAATGCCGCAGGCGCCGCAGTTTTGCGAGTCGGTCGCCGTGTTCACGCAGGTGGTGCCGCAGGCGGTTTGTCCGGAGGGACAGACATCGCCCGCAGCGCCGCCGGCGCCCGCTGGACCGCCCGAACCGGTGGTCGAGCAAGCAGCGAGCGTGAAGAACAAGCCTAGCCACAATCCTCGAAGCGCATTCCTCATCGCCCGGGATTGTTCGGGCGGGCGGAAAATTGCCACGCAAAGTGATGCGGGCTCTCAGCAACCGATCAATCGGGAGCCGCCGACCTCCGCTCCGGGCGTGCCCGAACGGCAGAGGTCGGTTCTGGTCGAGCGAGACTACCCGCCGGCGGGCGCGTCGGCCGGGCCAGCGTCGGGGATCGCACCGCAGCTGCCCGGCATTCCGGCTCCGCGGGTTCGTCCCGTGCAGGCCAGGCCGGCGCTGCACATGCCGTTGTTTCCGGTTCCGCAGCAGGGCTGGCCCGAGGCGCCGCAGGTTCCACATTGGTTTCCCGCGGTCGCGAGCACACAAGCGAGCGGCGTCGTGCAAGCAATGACGCCACCGTCGACCGGCTGCGTGCAGCACGCCTGCCCGCTCCCGCCGCACGGTCCGCAGGTTCCCGCGAGCCCCTGACCGCGACCCGAGCACGCGAGCGTCGCATCGGAGCAGGTACCGTTGTTCCCCAGCCCGCAGCAGGCCTGTCCGCTGGCGCCGCACGCGCCGCACTGGTTTCCTCCCGTGGCGACGATGCAAGCGAGCGGCGTCATGCAGGCGGTGATGCCCGCGTCCGCCGGCACACCCATCGTCGAGCAGCAGACCTGGCCGGTCCCGCCGCAGGTCGCGCACATCCCGGGCACTCCCTGGCCAGCGTTGCGCCCGGCGCAGCCAAGCCCGCTGTTGCAGGTCCCGTTATTGTTGTTCCCACAGCAGATCTGTCCGGATGCGCCGCATCCAGCGGAGCACACGTCGCCGGCCGCCGAAACGACGCAGGTGAGGCCGGTGTTGCACACGGTCAGGCCGGGGCAGCACGGTTGATTGGCGCCGCCGCAGCCCTGGCAGGTTCCCGCGCCGCCGTCGACCTGACCCGCGCAGACGAGACCGGTGCCCTGGCAGTTGTTGCCGCCACAGCACACCTGGCCCGATGCTCCGCACGTGCTGCTGCAGGTTCCCCCGCCATTGCCGGGCGGATTGTCGCAACCGAGCCCGGCGTTGCAAGCGTTGTTCGCACAGCAAGCCTGGCCGGCGCCGCCGCAAGGCGTGCACGCCATTCCCCCATCGGCCGCGAGACAGGACAGCGACGCCTGACACTGATTGGCGGCGCCGCCCTGACAGCACGCGGTGCCAGACGTGCCGCAAGCGGTGCAAGTTCCGCCGGTGCAGCGCGCACCGGTCGCCGTACAGAACGGGTTGACGTTGTTTCCGCCATCGACCGCGCCGCCGCAGCAGGCTTGCCCGACCGCGCCGCACGGTGTGCCGGCGGGACCGGTGCAGGAGCCGCCGTTGCAAGTCCCGCTGACGCCGGCTCCCGTGCAGACCTGACCCGCGCCGGTACAGAGACGGGCATTTCCGCCGCCGTCCGTCGGTTGGTTGATGCAGCAACCGCCGCCGTTGCAGACATTGCCGGCACAGCAAGCTTCGCCGGGCGCGCCGCACGCGGTCCCCGCGTTGCCGCCCGCGGCGCCGGTGCTGCCACCAGCAGCGGTGACCCCGGTGTTGCCGCCGCTCCCGGTAGCGGACTTGCCTCCGCCGCATCCGATGGCGACGGCCAAGACGCCTGCCAAGCAGCAGACGGTCCAATTGTGGTTCCTTGCAACGCGCTCGTTACCGGATGTCTTGATCATGAGAGGAGGCCTTCCTGTAGGTGTCCGTCTGTTTAGAGCGAGGCCTCAGCGTGATTCATCACACAAACGCGCACTTTTCTTACGCGCGTGCCTGATTCCTGAGCGCTGACGGTACCTGGTACACGGAGAGTTGCGACCCGACGTCGCTCGTGCCGAGCGCGGTCGGGGAGACGGCTCTATCGCAGGTAGCGACGCAGCCAGATCACCAGTGGCGCGGTCGCCTTGGCGTGGCCGAGCAGCCAGCGCGCCAGCTCGGCCCGGTGCAAGAGACCGGCGGGAATGGCGGGGAATCGGCAGATGAGCCCTTTGTACTTCAGCAACTCCGCCCGCGGGTGGTCAGGCGCAAAGCCCTTGGGGACGCGCACGTATTGCTCGTAGCCACCAGGCGCGTAACCCTTGCGGCGCAAGCCGGAGATGATCCGCAGCAGCGCAGCTCCGGGCGCGCCGACCACGGCGCGGCGCCAGCGCGCCGACCGAGCCGCATCGAACTGGTAGCATCCGACGCCGACGAACTCCTCGTCCAGGCCGACGTGCAGATAGAGCACGGCGTTCCCCGCTTCGGCGATACGCGCGCCGCCGAGGCGGATGACGCCCGCGATGTGCGTCTTGTACGGTGTCTTGTCGGCCGAGAAGCGCAGATCGCGGTAAATGCGCAACACGCCGGGCTCGGCCAGCGCAAACGGCTTGTATACGGGCACAAGGCCGCGCGCCACGTCTCGAAGCAGCGTCAGCATGGGCTCGACCCAGACGGACTGGTAGCGCTGCTTGTTGGCCGCGAACCACTCCTTCGACATCTGCGACGCCAGCTCGTGCCAGAACTGCATGGCGTCGCGGTCGAAGCCGCGAAACGAGGGTTTCACGGCCCCGTTGCGCGCTGGTACACGCGGACGTAATCCACTTCGTAGGTCATGGGGAATGTCGTGTTGCTGGGATCACCGCCGTTGGCTCCGCCCAGCGCGAGATTGACCAGGATGTAGAACGACTTCGTGTTGTAGGGGTTGGTTTGACCCGAGACGTTGGCGGTCGAGACGGCGTAGTCGTTGACGAGCTTGTCATCGAGATAGAGCGAGATGCGCTGCGCGTCCCACTCCATGGCCCAGACGTGGAAGGCGCTCGACCAGCCGGCGCCCAGCGACGACAGCGGCTGCGCGATGCTGTCCCAGCCGCAGGTGCTGCCCGACGGCGTGCACAAGTTGGCCAGCACCTTGCTGGCGTAATACTCCATGATGTCGACCTCGCCCGACTGCGGCCACGACGTGCCGCTGCCGAGGATCCAGAACGCGGGCCAGCTGCCCTGGCGCGTGTCGATGCGCGCGCGGATCTCGAACCGACCGTACATGAACGCGTGCTTGCCCGACGTGGTCATCGACGTCGACGTGTAATCGTAGAACTGGCGGTTGGTCTTCCAGTCGCTGCTGCCGGCCACGTAGTTCGGGTTGGCGATGTGCACCTTCTGCGCGGCGATGGTCATGATGCCGTTCTGCACCGTGGCATTGGCGGGCTGGTACCACTGCAGCTCTTGATTGCGAACGAAGCCGCGCTCGTAGCCCCAGTTCGCGGGGTTGGGCGCACCGTCGGTGTCGAACTCGTCGGACCACACCAGCTTCCAGAGGCCGCCGTCGGTGACCTCGGTCTGCGGCGGCCCTGCCGCGTCGGTGACGGAGCCTGCGTCCTGAACGCTGCGGTCGCGAGACGCGTCGGTCGCCGCCCCGGCGTCCACGGCGCCCGCCCCGGCCGAACCGCCGCTGCCGACGGCGCCGCCGGTCGCCGCGTGCTCGCCACCCGAGCCGGTCGCGCCACCGGCGCCGGCGCTGTGTCCGCCACTGCCGGTCGCGCCGCCATCCGACGAGCCGGCGCAACCGATCGCGGTCAAGAGCGCGCCGGTCGCGGCGAGGACCAGAACGCGCGGCGCCCAACGAACCGAAGACAGCGGGACCGAGAACGTCACGGGCTTCATGTCAGGCAGCTCCCGAGCAAAGGGTCTCCGCCGCCCCACGCCCACCTCAGCCTTATACACGGAAACCCGAACCGAAGACATGGCGCCGCGGCTGGTCAATTCCCGGCGCGTCAATTGCCCGGCGCGCGCGGTCGATCCCGGGCCATACTGGGCGCCGCCTGCCGGCCCAGCCGCGGGCTGTGAGGGAGAGAACGATGGATCGACGTCGATTCCTGAAGTTGGGAGCACTGATTCCGGCCGCGGGCACGTCGCGCGCGGTGCTGGCGCAATCGCTGTTCGCGCCCAGACAGGCCGCGACCTGGCGCACGTTCGAGATCACGACGAAGGTCGAAGTGAAGAGCGCGCCTGCCGGAACGACGCGCGCCTGGCTACCAGTGCCGTCGGTGAATTCGGCATACCAGCGGGTGCTCGACAACGACTGGTCGGGCAACGCCGCCACGAGCAAGGTTCGTGCGCGAGGAGACCCACGGCGCGGGCATGCTCTACGCCGAGTGGCCCGCGTCGGTGAGCCAGCCGGTGATCGAGCTGCGCAGCCGGGTCGAGACGCGCGATCGCGCGGTCGACTTCGCGGCGACGGCGCGGCCAGCGGCGGTCGAGGAGCTGTCGCCGCGGGCGCGCACTCTCTACACGTCGCCGACCGCGCACATGCCCCTCGACGGAATCGTGCTGCAGACGATGAAGACCGCCGTCGGCGGTGCGCGGACCGACCTCGACAAGGCGCGCGCCATCTACGAATGGGTGGTCGACAACACCTTCCGCGATCCGAAGGTGCGTGGCTGCGGCCTGGGCGACGTGAAGACTCTGCTCAGGAGCGGCACGCTCGGCGGCAAGTGCGCGGACCTGAACGGACTCTACGTCTGTCTTTGCCGCGCGGCCGGGCTCCCGGCGCGCGACGTGTACGGTGTGCGCGTCGCGGCTTCACAGTTCGGCTATCGCAGCCTGGGCGCGAGCTCGGCGAACATCACCCGCGCGCAGCACTGCCGCGCCGAGGTGTATCTCACCGGCTGGGGCTGGGTGCCGGCCGATCCCGCCGACGTGCGCAAGGTCGTGCTCGAGGAGCGAACGAGCCCGCTGGCCGTGGACGACCCGCTGGTGCGGGCGGTGCGGTCCAAGCTGTTCGGCGCCTGGGAGATGAACTGGCTCGCCTTCAACACCGCCGGCGACATCTCTTTGCCGCGGGCGCGCGAGCCGCTCCGCACCTACCTCATGTACCCGCAGGCCGAGACCGCGGCAGGCGCGATCGACAGCCTGGACCCGGACAACTTCCGCTACACGATCACGGCGCGAGAGCTGAAGACTTGAAGCAGGCTCCCGCGCTCGTTCTTTTGCGTGACGACGCCCTCCCCGCTACTTGCAGTACTTCGAGACTTCGGGAACCAGCTGCTCCTGGAACGGATCGGGGGTCGGCCGCGTCGCGGCCGTGCCAATGCCCATGAATGCGGCGAAGCGGCCGGTGCAGCCGTTGCACGTCGTCCGCGGCTGGGATTGCCGCCGGCGCAGCACTCGATGCCAAAGGGATAGGCATTGTTTGCGTCGGCCGGTCGCGGATAGGCGCCGCCCAGCAGGTGCGACAGCAGGCCGGTCACCATCGTGCCGGCGACGCCGTTGCCCGCGCAGTAGTTGGAGATGTAGACCGCGTTGGCGCCACCGTTGCCGGTGGCATTGTAGAAGTAGTACCAGGCGGCGAGCGCGATGTTGCACGCGGGGTCCTGCATGAAGGACAGGTACGTCGTCGCGCCCGCGGTGGCCCAGAACGTCGCGGTGTCGGCCTGGGTCGTCAGCGCCGCCGGCCAGTTGCAACCGATCGCCGCCATCTTGGGCAGCGAGCCGAAGTAGTTGTAGTCGTGCACGGTGGAGCTGAAGCGGATCTGCAACAGGCCGACGGTGGGATCGCTGGCGGTGACACCGCCGACGCTGCGGGTCGAGTACGAATCGTTGACGACCGAGCTCGGCGTGTACGAGCTCTCGGCGACGATCGCCGAGGTCAGGACGGCTTCGCACTTGCGCAGCCAGTCGGTCTCCATCGGCGCGAACTCCACGCAGCTCATCGCGATGCTGCACGCGAGCTTGTTGAACGCGGCGCCCGCGGGAAAGTTCATCCGGATGTTGCTGTACGCGTAGTTGGGCAGCGCGCCCATGACGGCGGCGTTGGTGAGCCAGCTCGAGACGAGATTGAATTCGGTGGCGCTCGCGCCCGGACAGGAAGCGGCTCCCGAGCCGCCGCTGCCGCCCGCTCCCGCGCCTCCCATCCCCGAGCCGCCTTGACCCGTGCCGCCGCTTCCCGAGCCGCCGGCGCCCGAGCCACCCGTTCCCGAACCGCCGGCGCCACCGCCGCGACCGCCGCTGCCGGCCGCGATGCCGCCCGCACCGGTTGCGCCGCCGCTTCCGGTTGCGCCGCCGCTTGCCGTCGACCCGCCCGCGCCGGGGCCGCCGCTGCCACCGGCGGCGCCGCCGCCATCGACGCCGGCGTCCGAGGTCACGCCGACCTCAGCGCCGCAGCCGGACAACAAAAACAACGAAACGACGACGGCCTTCCCGCGGATGGTCAAGCGAGACCACTCTAGATGCGTTCAGCTCCGGCGATCAAGCGATCGCGCTAACGCACCGGGATGATCGGGTTCGCGCAGGTCAGCTGCAGGCCGTTCACGACCGTGATCGCGCAGCTGTTCGGCCACGGACCGTAGGCGCCGGCGGCGGATCGAATCGCGCCCGCCGGCGGGCAAGCGAAGGCATCGACGGTGGCGGGGACGCCCGTGCGACCGGTGCCGCCGACGTGCGCGCTCAGCACGGGCGTGGCCACATAGGCGAGCGTGAACGTGCCCGGCGTCCCGCGGATCGCCAGCTTGGCGCACGATACATTGAGGCCGTACAGCGTCGGGCACCCTGGCGCCGACGTCGTGCCCGCCGGGCAGCCGTTGGTGGCGCAGGCGCCGCCGGCCGGCTCGTGCGACACCTGGATCGACGTGACGACCTCGTCGATCCCGCACAGCAACGCGTTGTCGATCGCGTGCTGGCCACCGCCGGTGCCGCCGAGCGGGTCGTACTGCATCCCGGCCGCCACGGCGACCGAGTACTGGTAGGGCGTCGTCGAGCGATCCTCGCGGACCGTGAGCGTGCCGCAGTTGACGCCGACGGCATCGAGCCCGCTGCCCGCGTTGCCGGTCAGACCCACGACGACCTGTCCGTCGGGGCAAGGGTCGGTGAAGTCGACGTCCATCACCTCGGTCGCGCTGCCGTAGCTGGCGCTGGTCGCAGAGACCGTACGCGTCGACAGCGGGCGCTGATCGACCGGACAGCCGTTGTCGATCACGCCGTCGCAGTCGTCGTCGCGGCCGTTGCACTGCTCCGGCTGGCAGGCGCCGTCGGCCGCGCCGTCCTTCGATGAAGATGGACGGTCCGCGCCACCCGGGCCGTCGCCCGCGCCGGGTCGATCGGTGAGGGCGTCGGGCAGGCCCGCGATATCGGCCTGCGCGTCCGGAAGCATCACCGCGGCGGCGTCGTGCGATCCCGGGACGGAGCCACAGCCCGCGACCAGCGCGCTCACGCAAGCCAGTGCGCAAGGGACTGCGATCGCCCGCGCGCTCCCTCGTCGATTCATCGGCGGGATCTTGCGCGACGAAACCCGGGTTGACCACCCCCGCGTGGACGCGCGCTACTGCGGGAGCCCGCAACCGGTGAGCGCGTCGGCGATGGAAAGGCCGGGCGTCTGCCCGGTCGGAGACATCGGCAGCGAGAGGTCGGCTGGTGCGACCACGCACGCGCTGACGTTCAGCGTGCGCGCGGCGTGCAGCATTCCCAGGATCTGGTCACCGTAGAAATCGTTCACGCCATTGTTCGTGGTGTGCCAGGTCTCGGCCGCGTTGGCGCCGACGATGACCACGGTCGTCGGTGTCTGGAGCTGGCCCAGCTTCGCCAGCATGTCGGGCGAGGCCTCTTGGTTGCACTTGGCGATCCCTGCGGCGAGCGAGGCCGCCAGGTCGGAGTTGGACCGCGGCGGCATGATCAGCCCGTCGAGCTCGATCGAGCAGACCGAGATGTGCGCCGCGAAGGCGGCCGCCGCGATCGTGCCCGGGTCCTGGTCATAGAAGTGCATCGATCCATCGAGCGCGCCCGCCAGCGCGCCTCCGTTGGTGCCGAGGAGCATCAAGCTCTTGGAATCGGCGACCGAGGTCAGCGCGCTCAACGAATCGAACGACGGCGTCGTCACGGTGGTTCCCGACACCTTGCCGGCGTTCGGATCCATCTCCGAGCTACACGCGCCCAGCGCCGCGAGCGCCACCACCCCGATCCAACGCACCTCGCCCCCCGTCCTCATGTGACGGAGGATACGCTCAGCCCCGGGCCGAGACAAACGCCAACGCGGGTGTGATTTTCGGCCGGCGGCCGTATTCTGGCGTGGCCGCATGGATCGTCGCATGGACCCTGGAGCGTTCAAGCGGACACGCGTGCGAACCGCGTTGATTGCGGGCGGGATCGGCCTGTGCGTCGTCGCCGGCGCCGTGCGGTGGTTGCGCAGCGGTCCGTCGCGCGTGCTCACCGTCGCGGCCGGAACGCGGCTTTTGACCGTCTCGCGCGGCACGCTCTACTGGCTGGGGCGCACGTGCAGCATCTGGCGCGCCGACCTCGACGGTGGCCGCGCCATGACCGAGCCCCTCGAGCCCGCGCTGCTGCTCGACGAGTGCCCGCCCGACGATCCGCGTGTCGACGGCGCGGTGATTTACCAGCCGGCGTCGATCGGCCACGTGACGCGCTTCTCGCCGAGACGTCGCGCCGTGATCCTCGAGCGCAACCTGCTCTATGCCCTCGCGCTCGACTCCAAGTACATCTACGTCGGCAACTGCACCGAGGCGGACAACTGCGAGATCGAGCGCCTGCCCGCCGACGACTACCCCGGCGACCCGACGCTCATGCAGGCGGGCATCCACGCCCTCACCAACATGGACGTCGACGAGAAAGAGATCTTCTGGGTCGACCGCGGCCGGCAAAGGAACGGCTCGGTGCCGCCGCGGCTGATGGCCGCCGACAAGAAGGAGCCGCGCGCCGTCGAACGGGTCGTGCTCACCGACTTCGATGGGCGGCGCCCGCTGCTCGGCGCGCGTCACGTCTACTGGCTGGGTCAGGGCGGCGTGCACCGCGTCCCCAAAGCGGGCGGCGAAAACGTCCTGGTGCTGCCGACGCGCGTCCTGTCGGGCTTCGCAGCCGACGGTGACGACGTGTATTTCGGCGCCAACGGCGGCCTCTTTCACGCGCGCGAGGGCGAGGCGCCGAGATCGCTGCAGCGGACCGAGCTCCCGCCGCGCGGCGTGGCGGTCGACGCCGACTTCGTCTACTGGATCGACGACCGCGACGGCAATGCGATCTTTCGCCGGCGGCGCTGACGCTGCCGCTCAGCGCGGCGGCTCGACGGGCGCCGCGGGAAAATAAATCGCCACCTCGGTCCCGCGGCCGGGGGCGCTGCGCACGACCACTCCCCCGCGGTGGTTGCGCACGATGCCGTGGACGACGGATAGACCCAGGCCGGTGCCCGTCCCGGCCGACCTGGTCGTGAAGAACGGATCGAAGATCCGCTCCAGCGTCGCGTCGTCCATGCCGACCCCGTTGTCCGAGACGACCAGGCGCGCGTAGGTCCCCGGCGGCAACCGACGAATGCGCGTGGCGAGCTCGGTCGACAGCTCGGCCCGACTCAGGCTGATCGTGATCGTCCCGGCGCCGACGACCGCGTGGATGGCGTTGGTCCCCAGGTTCATCACGATCTGGTGCATCTGCGTGGGATCGGCGAGCACCTCGGGCGCGTCCTCGTCGAATCGAGCCTCGACCCGCACCCGCGATGGGAGCGTGGGGCGCAGCAAGCGCAGCGCCTCTTGCACCAGCGGAGCGAGCTTGACGATCTTCCCCTTCGACTGATGCTTGCGGCTGAACATCAACAGCTGCCGGACCAGGTCCGCGCACCGCTCGCTGGCCTCGACGACGTTCGACAGCGTCTCGCGAGCGGGATGATCGCGCTCGAGCTCGAGCTGCGCGCCCTGGACGTTGCCGATGATCGCGGTCAGCAGGTTGTTGAAGTCATGCGCGATGCCGCCCGCCATCGCGCCCAGGCTCTCGAGGCGCTGGATGTGAAACACCTGCGTCTCCAGGCTCTTTCGTTCGGTGATGTCGCTGTTGATCACCAGCACCGAGCGTGGGCGGCCGTTCTCTTCCTGCAGCAGCGTCCAGCTCCCCTCGACGATCAAGCGCTTCCCGGCTCGCGTGAATTGCTCGATCTCTCCCGACCACGCGCCGGTCTCCAGCACGACGCGCTGGACGTCCCTGTAGAGTGTGTCGTCGCGATAGAGCAGCTCGATGACGCTGCCCCCCACGACCTCGTCGCTCGTCCACCCGTAAAGATGCTCGGCGCCCTTGTTCCAGTACTGGATCACGCCGTCGAGGTCGCGCACCAGGATCGCGTCCTTGGCCTTGTCGAGCAAGGCGGCCTGCGCCGTGACGCGCTCCTCGGCGTTGCGGCGCGCGGTGACGTCGTGGACGGTCCCCACCAGGTTGGTGCAGTTGCCCGCGTCGTCGAAGATGGGCGTGATCGACACCTCGCCGTATCGCGTGCCCGCGGGGTACGCGGTGACCTCGTCCCAGCGGACGGTCCGGCGCTCGGCGACCGCGCGCGCGTAGTGACCGAGCACGAGCGCCTGCGACGGCTGGGGGATCACCTCGTCGACGACGCGGCCGATGACCTCCGCCTCGGTCAGGCCCGTCGCGCTCAGGAAGGCGGGATTCACCGACAGAAACCGGAAGCGGGTCGGCGATTCGACCCCGACGTAGAACAGCACGTCGGACACCGCGCCGTACATCAACGTGCGCAGCCGCTCGCTGGAACGGACGGCGTCCTCCATGCGACGCCGGTCGTTGATGTTCTCGATCATCGCGATGATCGAGCGCGGCACGCCGCTGTCCGCCTTGACCAGCGATGCGCTGAGCCGCCCCCAGATCACCGATCCGTCGCGGCAGACGTAGCGCTTCTCGCCGTAGCAGGTGTCGCGTTCTCCCGCGGCGAGCGCACGATGCAGCTCCACGTCGAGCTGCCGATCGTCGGCGTGCGTGAAATCGGCGAGGCGCCGGCCCCGGAGCTCGGCTTCCGTGTAGCCGAGGAATCGATCCAGCGCGGGGTTGCTGCGCGCGATGCGTCCGTCGGCGTCGACCAGGGCCATGCCGATGGCCGCGTTCTCGAACACCACGCGAAACTCGGCCTCGCTCCGGCGCAGCGCCTCTTCCGTGCGCTTGAGCTCGCTGATGTCGGTGATCATGCACAGCGCGCCCGGGACTTCGCGCTGGGGATCGCCGATGCCGCTGCCGCTCAGCAAGGCCCAGAACTGCGAACCGTCCTTTCGGCGGAAGCGAAACTCGCGCTGCTCGCCGCTCAGACCCAGCCGGTTGATGAACGTCCCTTCCGCGGCGACGCGACTCGACTCGTCCATGAAGTCGAGGATGCGCTGCCCGATCAGCTCGCTCGGCTCGTAACCCAGCATGCGCGCGGCGCGGTGATTGGCGAACAGCGTGCGTCCGTCGGCGCCCACCAGCCAGATCCCTTCATACGCGGTGTCGACGATCTGGCGGTAGCGTGCGTCCGCCTGTCGCACGGCGCGTTCGGCCCGATCGCGCGAGATCGCAATGGCCGCCAGGTGCGTGGCCTGGGCCACCCAGCGCTGCTCGCGCTCGGTCGGCCGGCGCGCTTCGCGGTAGTAGAGCGCGAACGTCCCCAGCACGTCGCCGCCCGGGGTGGCGAAGATCGGGCTCGACCAGCAAGCGCGAATCCCCAGCGCCAGCGCGAGCTGGCGGTAATTCACCCAGTTGGGGTGGGTTCCGATGTCATCGATGATCACGGGCGTGCGCAGGTAGGCCGCGGCGCCGCACGAGCCCTCTTGCGGGCCGATGCGCCGGCCGTCGATTGCCTTCACGAGCTCGGGCGGCATGTGCGGGGCCGCCCCGTGACGGACACGGCTGCCGTCGTCGTCGAGCAGCAGCAGCGACGCCAGCATCTCAGCGCCCTGACGCTCGACGAACAGCACGATGCGCTCGAGGATCTTCGGCAGGGATTCACCCCGAGCGATCTGCTCCAGGATCTCCTGGTGGCCGCGATCGAACGCCAGCGTCTCATCGCGCGCGGCGCGCTCCCCGCGCAGGCGGAGCGCGCGTTCGATCACCGGTCCCAGGTGCGCCAGGCCGCGCGCGCGCAGACAGATCGTTGCGCCCAGGCGCTGCGCCGCCTCGGCCGCGCGATCGAAGTCGTCGGCCAGCAGCACCAGAGGCGCCTCCAGCGGCACCCCGCGCGAGCCGAGGAGGCGCAGGCCGGCCGGCGCGCGCCCGCCGGCGAAGGCGCACACCACCAGGTCCCAGCTCGTCCCCTCGATCGCGGCTCGGAGATCGGCTTCACTCTCGGGACGCGCGCAGACGGGGGAATAGCCACCGGCGCGCAGAGTCTCGGCTACCCACGCCGCGTCCGCGCCGTCCCCCACCACCAAGGTTCGAAGATCGACCGCCATCCCCTCGCTCGCTCCGCGGGACAGCGTACACCTCATATCGCGGCCACTGCTCAAAAATTTCGCACCCGGAGGCCGGCGCTGGTCGCAGGGCGAGCGCGTGGGGGGCGATCAGGCGCCGGGCATCGGCATCAGCTCGACGATCTCGATCGAGCTCTCGGGCATCATGAAATGCGGGTGCCCTTTCAGCGTCGCCGCCAGCGCCTCTTTTGACTCCGCCTGCAGGATCGAATAGCCGCCGAGGTCGTTGGTCGTCGGCGACGACCCGGCCGGCGTGACCTTGAGGGCCTTGCCGAGCGGCGCGCCCATGTCGACGATCGAGCCGGCCGCCTTCTTGCCCCACGCCATCCAGGAGTCCATTCCGGCCTTCTGCTGCTCCGGCGTCGCGCTCATCGCCTTCTGGAACGCTGCCGCCGACGCCTTGTAGAGAACGAGAAACTTTTTCATGGTCACACCCTTTGGCAAGAGAACCGACAGACCACGGAACCCCGGGGCCCGCCCATTCCCTAAGCCCCGCGGCCGGCGCGCGCAAGGGGCGAACGCGACAGTGCGTGTGACGGAAGCGTCACGATGGACCGCCGCCAGGCGCGCGTTTCACGCCGGCGCGATGTAGCCGTCGGCGACGAGCAGCTCCGCGGTCAGGATCGCGCCGCCCGCGGCGCCGCGCACGGTGTTGTGCGACAGCGCGACGAAGCGATAGTCGAAGAGCGGATCGTCGCGCAGGCGACCGATGCTCACCGCCATGCCGTTGCCGGCGTCGCGGTCGAGGCGCGTCTGCGGGCGGTTGTCCTCGTCGAAGTAGATCAGGAACGGCTTGGGCGCGCTCGGCAGGCTCAGCTCCTGCGGGCGGCCGGCGTAGGCGCGCCAGCGCGCGATGATCTCGTCGCGCGGCGGCTTCCTGTCCAGCCCCAGGCTCACGGCAGCCAGGTGGCCGTCACTGACCGGCACGCGGATGCAGTGGGCGACGATGGCCGGCTTGGTCGCCAGCGACACGCGCCCGTTCTCGACGCGGCCCCAGATCTTCATGGGCTCGTTCTGGCTCTTTTCCTCTTCGC
This sequence comes from uncultured Pseudomonadota bacterium, assembly GCA_963774325.1. Classification (GTDB taxonomy): domain Bacteria; phylum Myxococcota_A; class Polyangia; order Fen-1088; family Fen-1088; genus DASRQZ01. Next base: position 296,797 of record CAVZEF010000003.1, on the reverse strand, counting down.
CGCCGATGTACGGGATCACGTTGTCGTTCATCTCGGGCCAGGTCTCGAGGGTCTTGCCCGCGCCGGACAGCGCCTGATACGTGGCGACCACCACCTTGTTGGGCCCGAACTCGCGCAGCGGGTGAATCACCGGCACGTAGCTCTGCAACGAGCAGTTCGGCTTCACGGCCACGAACCCGCGCCGCGTCCCCAGACGCCGGCGCTGCGCAACGATGAGCTCGGCATGCTCGGGGTTGATCTCGGGCACCATCATCGGCACGTCGGCCGTGGCGCGGTGTGCGGAGTTGTTGGACACGAGCGGTGTCTCCGCCATCGCGTACGCATCCTCGAGCGCGCGCGTCTCATCCTTGGTCATGTCGACGGCGCAGAACACGAAGTCGACCTGGCCCGCGATGCGCTTGACGTCGGAGGCGTCGCCGACGATCAGGTCGCCCACGCGCGCCGGCACGGCGGTCGGCATCGCCCAGCGGCCCGCGACCGCCGACCGGTACGGCTGCCCCGCCGACTTGGCGCTGGCGGCGACGGCAGTGACCTTGAACCACGGGTGCCCCTCGAGCAGCGACACGAACCGCTGCCCGACCATTCCAGTTGCTCCGAGCACCCCGACTTTGAATTCACGTGCCATGACCTTGTTTTCACCGACGAAAGTTGAAGGGCTGAGGATAAGGGTCGCCGAACCCGGTGACAACCGGGAAACAGTCCCCCAAGGGGGTCCGTCGAGCGGCGACTGACGCGTCTCGCAAGGTCTGCCCTCTCGCCGACCCCTCAGCTGTTGTCCGCGCGGCTACAGCTGCCGCCGACGCCCGCCATCAGACCGGCCAAAGACGCGCGGCTCCACGTTCGGCAGGCATGTTCGAATTTCTGCCTGCCCCGTGCGGCCCGGTCGTCTAATGTCGCCATATGGGTTCGATCAAGCCACGGTCGGATTCGGACCGGCATGTGCCGCCGCGCCGACCAGCGGGACCCGGCGCGGAGCTCAGCGACGCCGAGATCTGTGCGGCGCTCGTCGACGGCGCCCCCTGGGCAGCCGACGCGCTCTACGATCGCGTGGTCGACGTCATCGAGTCGGTGCTGTTCCGGTTGCTGGGCGCCGACGCCGACCGCGACGACCTGACCCAGCAGGCGATCGAGCGGGTGGTGAGCTCGGTGGTCTCGGGACGATTCGCGCGCGGCTGCAGCCTGCGCTCGTGGGCGACGCTGCTCGCCCAGCACGTCGCGGTCGACGCCCTACGGGCGCGCGCGCGTGAACGAAAGCTGTTCGATCGGCGGATCCCGTATCAAGCCCTGGAGCTGGTCGCGGCGCACACGGCGACGCCCGAACACCTGGCGGAGACGCGCCGGCGCATGGCGCTGCTCCAGAGCGCGCTCGGGCGCGTGAATCGCGAGCGATCCGAGGCGGTGGTGCTCCACGACGTGCTCGGCCACGACCTGGCGGAGATCGCGCAGCTGACCGGCGTGTCGGTGGCGGCGGCGCAATCGCGGCTGGTGCGTGGACGTCGGGAAGTGCTCGCCTTCATCCGGGCACGCGAGGGAACGGAATGACCGAACGAGACGAGATCGAAACGCAGCTGCAGGGCTATCTCGAGTCTCTGCCTGCCGAACGGCGCCCCGCGCGCGATCGCGCCGCGCGCCGGCAGCGGCTCTTGCCGCACCTGCGCACGCACGTCACGCGCGAACGGCAGCGCGTGCTGCGGCGACGGACGCTGGTGCGCGCCGCGGGCTTGATCGCGCTCGGCGGCGCGGGAGCGACGGCGCTCTGGCTCGCGCTGCCCGGACACATGGCTGCGCTGCCCGCGCCGCCGGTAGTGGCGGCGCCTCCGGCGATGGTGTCGCCGGCCGGGGCGCTCACGGTGATCGATGGCGCGCTCTGGCTGCGCGGCGACACCGGCGCGCACGCCTTGCGGGCGGGTGAATCGGTCGCGCTCGCAGACATGAACGCCTTCGAAGCGCCCGCGGATCAACCGGCACGCGTGAGGGTCGCCGACATCGTGGCCATGACGCTGGCGCCGGGGGCGCGCGCACGGCCCATGGTTGCGGCGAATACAGGCACGAACGCGACGGCGTCGCTGGCGATCGCCCTCGAGCGCGGGCGCGCGCGCTTCGAGGTGCAGAAGCTGCGCGGCGAGCGCCGCTTTCACGTGATGACGCCCGATGCCGACGTCGAAGTGCGCGGCACGGTCTTCGACGTCGCGTTGTCGCCGCGAGCCGACGGGCCGACCTGCGTCTCCGTCGAGGAAGGCCTGGTGCAGGTGGCCAAGGGCGTGCGCACGCGGTTGCTCGCGCGCGGCGAGAGCTGGGACTGCGACGCGCCGGCCGCGAGCACGGCGAGAGCAGCGACGGCGGTGACGACCGACCATCCGCGCCCGGTCACGCACCTCGGGGGCCGGGCGCCGGAGGCCGCGCGCGCCGCACCGAGCGATCTGCGCGCGCAGAACCGCATCTTTCAGGCAGCGCTGTCCGCGGAACGCGCGGGACGCGCCGGCGATGCCGCGCAACTCTACGGCCGGCTCCTGGCGCGCGCACCGGATGGACCGCTGTCGGCGCAGGCGCGCGCCAACCTGGCAGCGGTCACCGGCGCGCGGCACTGAGGCGCGGGCATGCTCACCCACGCGTGCGTCGCGATTCAGCTGCTGGGCGCGGCGCCGGCCCCCGACGCCGTGCAGGCGCTCGAGCAGCGCTGCGACGGCATCCTCGGCGCGAGCCAGTGTCGCCTGGCCGGCGGCGACGGGGCGGCGAGCGACGCTGTCCCGGGCATGGCCGCCTGCTGGCAGGCGACGGTGACCCGTTCCACCGACGACACCGCGGCCAGCATCGTGGTCCGCGCCGCGGGCGCACCGGCCGGACGCGCCGCGCGGCGCGACCTGACGTTCCAGTCGCGTGACGAGCTCACCGAGCGCTGGGCGACGATGGGCCTGGTCCTGGCGGCGCTGGTGACGCTCGAAGAGCATTCCGCCGAATCGCGCGCCGCTTCTGAAGCAGCCGGCCCGGCTCCGACCGCCGGCGCGGCGCCGCCCGCGAACCCTGCCCGCCCCTGGTTCTCGCGCGATCCCGCGGTGCCGGCGCGGTCGACGCTCGTGGTGCAGCCCACCGACCCGACGCGGACGCCTCCGCGCGTCGCCGAGCTGCGCGTGCTCGCCGTCGGAGACATCGGCCGTCTGCCCTGGACGACGCTGGGCGCGCGGCTCGCCGCCACCTCCCAGGTCACGCGCTACCTGGACATCGAGGTCGGCGGCGCGTACCTGAGGTCGACCGGAAGCGCCGCGATCCCGGTCGCGAGCGGGGGCACCGGCGGCGGCCACTTCAATCTCTGGTCGACGACGCTGGGGCTCTGTCCCCATCCGCAACTGGAGCTGCGCCTGACCGGCCACGTGTGCGCCGGCGGCGAGCTCGACGCCACCACGGCGAGTGGATTCGGTGTCGCGGAGACCGCCCAGGCCACGGTCTGGAACGGCGGAGTCTGGTTTGGCTTCGACGCCGAGCTGCATCTGTCACGTCACGTCGCCCTGGTCGGCGAGTCCAAGACGGAGCTCGCGTTTCGCCGGCCGGTGTTCACGATCGACGGTGCCGGCAACGTCTATCAGCCATCGCGCTATTCGTTGAACCTGGGACTGGGCGTGGCGGCGGTGTTCTGATGGCGTGCTGGCGCGCCGTCCCGCTCGTGGCCCTGCTGCTGGCCGCATGCGCCAATCCCATCGCGCACATCGGAACCGACTGCGTACCGTCGGGGACCGATCGGGAGCTGCAAGCCGCGATCGATCAGCGCGCCACCGTGCTGCTCTGTCCACGCGCCGAGGTGACGCTGTACGCGCCGCTGATCCTGCGCCAGGGCACGACGCTGGAGACCGCCGGGTTGCCGGACGCTCCCGCCGACATGGCGACGGTGCGCGTCTCGCCGACGTTTCCTTCTCCGTCGGGCGCGGCGATCGTCAGCTCGGGAAGCGACATCACTCTTCGGGCGGTGCGCTTCGACGGCAACCGCCGCGGGCTGGGCGCGCGCGAGCCGCTCGGGTTGATCGAGCTCGGTCCGGGCCAGGGCTACGACGTCGAGGGGTGCGCCTTCACCGACGCCCCAGGGTGGACCCACCTGCATCTGCTCGAGCCGTGCGACACGTCGGTGGTCAGCGGCAACGTCGTCGAGAGCGCGCCGCGGCCGCACGCCGACGGCGCGGCGCTGGCCGACGGCTTCTCGATCTCGTGCGCGCACACGCTGATCGAGCGCAACCAGATCAACGACATCTCGGCGACGGGCATCGTCTATTTCGGCGGCCCGGGCACGACGATCCGCGACAACGTCATCGTCGAGACCACGACCAGCGCCGACTCGGCCATCAACGTCGGCGACGCGGTCGTGCCCGACCACACCGGCGTGGTCATCGAGAACAACCAGATCCTCGTGAGCTCGCCCCGCTACATGCACGTCGGGATCGCGGTCGGCCTGCACGTCTGGGGGAGATCGGTGACGATCAGCGGTGTCACCGTGCGCGGCAATCACATCTCGGGCATGATCCGCTACGGGCTCGCGGTCGACGGCTGCCTCGACTGCACCGTCGAGAACAACCAGATCGACGACTGGCATCCGGTGCCGACGCTGGACGCGTGCGCGGCGCCGGCGGCCTATCCCGCCGCGCTGACCGTGGCGCACGCCAGCGGCACGCTGCAGCCCGCCTTCACCGACGAGAAGATCGACGGCTGCCTGGGCGAGCCCGACGTCCTCGGGCCGGTGTATCGCGATTATGCGGGTACGGGTCCCATGCCTGACTACTTCGCGTTCGAGGTCGCCCTCTACAGCCAGCGTCTCGAACAGGCCCTCGACGCCACCGGGTTGCTGCGCGCCGATTGGGACCGGGTGGCGGCGCGCGCCAGGTCGATCTGCCCCGGCGGCGACACGGCTGGTCTGCAAGCGGTCTGGCGCGCGCTGGCCGACGCGCAGTACGGCGATGGCTCGACGCCCGACACCGCCGACGCGCGCGTGCGCGCGGCGCTCGCGGCATCGCCGCCCGGAACGCCCTGCGGTCCGCCCGCGCCCTGATCGCCTGCCTGCCGGAGCCGGTGTCGCGCGTCTCTTTGAGAGATGCCGATCCTGCGACCGCTTGTTGCGTGCCCCGTCGTCGCTCTCGTCACCGCGACGGCGGCGTGCCTGTTGCCCGCGTGTCGTGGCTCGGCGGGCGGCGCGCGCGATGCTGGTGACGCGGCTTCGTCAGCCACCGACGCGACGTCGTCGCCCACCGATGCGACGCCGTCGCCGACCGACGCCGCGACGCGCGACAGCGGCGGGGGCGGCGCTGGTGGCGCCGCATCGCCCGCTGGCCCCGAAGGGCCCAGCGCCGAGGCTTTCGACCCGGTCGCGGGCGCGCTCAACGTCGACTACGCCGGCTTCCTCTCGAAGCACGACGTCGTCTACGAGACAGCCCAACAGCGAATCCGATCCACGGGCTCACCGTCGGCAACGGCCGCGTCGGCGCGATCGTGTGGAGCGCCGGCGGCCTCACCATGCAGGTGTCGGGCGTCGACACGTCTCAGCAGACCGCGTTCTCGGCGGGCCTGGTCACTCTTCAGACCACGCCCGCGCTCGACGCGGGACCGACGGCGTTCGAGCAGCGGCTCTCGCTCTACGACGGAACGCTGACCACCGGCTACGGCAGCGATCGCGCGCGTCACCATCCTGGGCGCTCCCGCGTCGGAGGTGATGGGCATTCACGTCGACGACGCGCGCGCGGGCGTCCAGCGCCGTCGTCGAGCTCGGCCTGTGGGACCTCTCGACGCTCGGCAACTCCGGCAACGTCCCCGACCTCGACACCTGGAAGACCGTCACCACCTTTGCCGACGCGACCGGCGCGGGGCTGAGCCGTGGCCAGACCGACGTCGAACCACTTCGGCTACACGCTGGCGGCGACGGTCGAGGGCGCGGCGTTCACGACGCAGGTGGCGTCGGCGGGCCGCGTGCGCCTGACCATCGCGCCGGCGTCGAGCTACACGATCTGGATCGCCTGCGCGTCGCGCCTGAACGCGCCCGGCAACGACTCGCGTCGCCGCCGGCGCAGGCGGCGCTGGCCGCGGCGGCCGGCACCGGCTACGCGACGACGCTCGCGGACCTACGCGCGCCTGGTGGCACGCGTTCTGGGGACGAGTCGTTCGTGCAGTACGCGGGCGCGAATGGCGACGCCGACTACCTCGAGAACGTCTACTACCTGGCCACGTACATGATCGCGTCGGGCGCCTTCGGGCACTATCCGTTCCACTTCATCAACGGCGTCTTTCGCGCGACCGCCGACAACACCAAGTGGAGCAACGCCTACTGGTACTGGAACCAGCGCGACGTCTACAACTCGTTCCTGGCGTCGAACCACGCCGACGTGATGCGCGTGTTCAACGACATGTACAGCCGCGACGTCGCCGGCGTTGCGCGCCTTCACGCAGAGTCGCTTCGGCATCGCCGGCATCTGGGTGCCCGAGACCATGGGCTGGAACGGCAACGCCGACGGCACGATCAACAGCGACTTCACCAAGAACATCTACTCGACCGGCTTCGAGGCCGCGGCCAACATGTACGCTCGCAGTCTCGCTACACCGGCGACGGCGACTACCTCCGCGACCACGGTCTATCCGTTCATGCGCGACGTCGCGAACTTCTACGTCGCCAAGCTGACGAAGGACGCCGACGACCGGCCAGTACGTCATGGCGGCGTCGAACGCGCACGAGACCTACTGGAACGTGCCCAACGCGATCACCGATCTCGGCGCCGTGCGCAGCCTGTTTCCGCTGGTGATCGCGACCAGCGCGGCGCTGGGCCTCGACGCGACGGCGCGCGCGCAGTGGCAGACGATCCTCGACGACCTGGTGCCCTACCCCACCGACGGCAACCAGCTATCTCCCGTACTCCGGCCCGGCGGTCGCCAGACGCCGCAACGGCGAGAACGTCGCCTGCGAGCTCATCTGGCCCTACGGCGTCACCGGCATCGGCGCGCCCGACTACGCGATGGCGCTCAGCACCTGGAAGAAGCGGCCTTTCCCCTACGGCAACGTCTGGGCGAACGACGCGATCCAGGCGGCGCGGCTCGGGCCTCGGCGACGACGCGTACAAGGGGCTGAAGACCATGCTGCAGAAGTACCAGAACTACCCGAACGGCATGACCAACAACACCAACGGCGTGTTCGAGTACCTGGGCGTGCACCTGTCGGCGATGAACGAATCGCTGCTGCAGAGCTACGACGACACGATCCGCGTCTTCCCGGCGATGCCCAGCAGCACGACCGACGCGACCTTCGTCGGCACGCTTCACGCTGATGGCCAAGGGCGGCTTCCTGGTCAGCGCCGAGAAGGAAGGCGGCGACATCAAGTACGTCGGGCTCACGAGCACGCGCGGCGGCACCGCGCACGTCGTCAATCCGTGGGGCACCGCAGGCGCTGCAGGTGCGGCGCGCCGCCGACGGCGCGATTGTCGTCAGCGGGGCGAGCGCCGTGTTCGATCTGCCGACCGACGCCGGCGCGATCTACGTCGTCGAGCGTGTCGCGAAGCCGCTGTCGAGCTACAGCTACGCGCGCATCACCGGCAGCGCCAATGCGTCGTCGAAGGCGCTGGCAGGCACGCCGTGCACGCTGGGGATCGCCGCGCCCTAGACCTCGGTCAGATGAGGAAAAACGCCAGGACGCCAGGAACGCCAAGTCCGGACTTTTGATAATCCGGATCCTGGCGATCCTGGCGTCCTGGCGCTTGATTGAACCTCATCAGGTCGCGAGCGCGCTCTTGATGACCGCGCCGGCGAGCACATTGGTATCGACGTTGGCCTGCGGCAACCCGACGGCTGCGCCCAGCGTCTTGCCCATGGCGCCGAACGTCGCGCCGAAGCCGACGTCGCCCGAAGCGGAGCCGCGTCCCGTCGCCGAATCGATGGCCAGGGCGGTGTACTCCTTGCCGGCGGCCGGCTGCGCCACGCCACCGACGACGCTGCCGCGCACGCGCGAGCCGACGATCAGGCTCACGTGATGTCCCTGGTTGTGCTGGCGGCCGCTGGTCGATTGCGACGCGATCATGGTGCGGCCGAAGACGTTGGTCATGGCGAAGGTGACCTGGTCCGTCATGCCGGCCGCCGCCAGCGCCTGCGTCATCCGGGCCAGCGTGGCGACGCCGCTCTGGTGCCCGGCGATCTCGCCCGCCAGGCCGGGGTCGCCGTGGTTGTCGCCGCCGAACCCGACGTTGACCACCACCACGGGAGTGACCTTCATCTGGAACAAGATGATCGCCGCCTGGATCTGCGAGTCGGCGGAGTTGTTCTTGATCGTGGCCAGGCTGGCGAGCAGCCGATCCTGCAGCGTGCGCAGCTGCGCCGTCGAGATCGCGTAGCGATCGATGAAGCTCTTCTGCGCGGTCTGCCCCTGACTGCGCGCGAAGGCCAGCAACGCGTCCAGGCCCTGGTCGCGCAGCTTGACCAGATCCGCGCTGCCGAGCCCGTTGGCCGGCGACGAGAGCACGCTCGACAGCGTGGTCGGCGTCAGCAGCGCCTGCGGCGCGCCCTGGTAGTAGACCGCTTCGGTCGCGCTGCCGCCGAGCGAGATCGGTTGCGCGCGCACCGTCCCCAGCGCCGGCGCCAGCTCGCGTGACAGCCACGACGGCAGCATCTCGCCGCCGGCGACCGCGCCCATCATGCGCAGGACCTTGCCCTCGTCGGGGTGAATCACCGTGTAAGTCGCGTGGTGGAAGAAGCAGGTGCGCGCCAGCATCGCCGCCGGCAGGGTCGACCAGACCTGCGCGGCGTTCACGGTGGCGCCGCCGCCCAGATCCAGCGGCGCGGAAGCCATCGACGGATCGGCGGCGTGGCCGATGTTGGGATCGTCGTAGGTGCCGGGCGCGTTGCAGTTGACCGGGTCGCCGTTCGCGCTGGTGCTGAAGATCAAGAACTGCGGGTTCGTCAACGCCGCGGCGCCCCCGGCGTCGGGACCGTCAGCAGCGGCGCCGCCGTCGGCGCCGGCGGCGAGCGCGCGGCGCGGGTCGAGCCAGATCGCCGCCGGCACACCGGTCGCGAACGCGCGCAGACCGACGCCGCCCGCGCCAAATAGCAGCTTCCGGATCGCGTCGCGACGATCAGACCTCATCTACAACCCCACGCTGACGACCCACGGCGACGTGCACGCCAGCGTGAAGGTCGATTTGAGCGCGACCGTCGCCGATTTGCCGGCGGCGACCGCGGATTGATAGTGGCTGCTCAGGATCTGGATCGGCTGCGCGTCGCGGGACGCGTCCAGGCCCATGAGCCCGTGCACGATCCCGGCGATGGCGGCGTCGGATTGCGCGCTGCTGTAAAGGGGCGACGTCCCACCCGCCCCGGCGTCGGTACCCTGGGCACCCGGGCGACGTCGACCACCTTGTCGGCGGCCAGCGCGCAGATCTTCTCCACGGCGGCACGAAAGAACGGATCCGGATCGTTGACGTAGAGCGCGGCGGCCTGACCGCGGCTGTAGCCGTCGCTGGGCAGTTGCGCCGCCACCGCGGGGATGGTGCGGCCCCCGGCGCCGGTCTGGATCGCGGTCAGCCCGCAGACGTCGGTCAACCCCAGGCGGTTGTCCAGGGTCGCGCAGAGCTGCGCGCGGCGTGTGATGGCGACCGGCGTGCCCGATTGCGCGGCCGTCGACGTCGGCGCCGCATAGGTCACCAGGGGCGAGGTGAACAGCGCGCGAACCAGCGCGCGCCAGTCGTAGTTGCTGTCGGCAAACACCTTGGCCACTCGCTGCAGCTCGGGATCGCCCTCGTCGCAATCGTGGCTGTTGGCCCACGCGCACAGCTTCTTCGTCCACGCGGTCTTGAACCGCGGGTGAGCGGCGACCTGCGCCGCCAGGTCGTACAGCGTCGCGCCCGGAGCGGTGACGCCGCCGAAGACGAACGTACCCGGCACGCTGGTCTGCGCCGGATCGAGCTGCGCGCTGTAGTTCAAGGTCAGCGCCGAGCGGAAGAAGCGCCGCATCGGATCGAGGCTCGAGTGGCACAGGAGGCACGCCGGATTGGCGGCGTGGGCGCTGTCGACGCCCGGCGCGAGCGTCGACGGCACAGGGTCGGTGCCGTCGATGCCGCGGCCGAGACCGACGATCATGGTCTGGTTGGCGGTCACGCGCGCCTGGTTGCTGATGTTGGTCGGGTACTGCGAGAAGAAGGCCGGCGTCGTGAAGTAGCCGACGCGCGGCGCGAACAGGCTCAAGGTGCTGGACGCGCGCATGCCGACCACGTCGAAGAAGCGCGTCTGCGCCGTCTGGCCGGTCGCGGTCTCGATCGTGACCATGCGCCAGTCGGCGTAGTCGGCGTCGGTCAGCGCGGCGGCGTGAGTCGATTGATCCTTGGAGTCGGTGGTCGTTCCGCCGCCCTCGCACCACTTCGATCCCGGCTGTCCCTGCGGTGGGTCGAAGAACCAGAAGTTCTGCCCGAGCACGAAGCTGTAGAGCCAGGCCGCGAGGTTGCCGCCATAGGCAAACGACGAGTTGTTGTTGAAGACGACCGGATCGACCGTGCCGCAATAGGCGGCGTTGTCGGTCATGCCGTACTGTGCCGACAGATTGGGCACGGTGAAGACCAGGTAGTCGGGGCTGGCCGGATTGCCGCTGTCGGCCGGGGAGACCGTGCGCTTCGCGGTCAGCGTGAACGACCATTTCGGATCGTTGCGGATGAAGCGGTTGGTGAGCTGCCCGCCGCTCTGCGCGGTCGCGTCGCTGAGCAGGCTGGTGTCGGTGTACGCGTAGTAGACCATCATCGCGGTGGTCATCATGTAGCGCCGGGTCGTCGCGGCCGCCGTGAACGGCTCGCCCGCGCCCACCAGCGCGGTCATGGTCCTGGCGAAGCTCTGGCGAAAGTCGAGCAGCAGCGGATCGTTCGGGGTGTAGATGCCGTCGTCGATCACGCTCTTCCAGTCCTGCGATTGCGCCTGCGACTGCTGGAAGGCGTCGGCGAAGAACCGCTCCATCTTCGTCTGATACGCCGGCAGCGCCATCCAGCCGTCGACCAGCGTACCGAGCGCGCTCGGAGACGCGGCAATGGCGTCGATCTCGGCCTGCGTCGGCGCCAGGCCGGTGAGCACCGTTTTTACTTTGGTGACATAGGACGCCACCGGCAGCGCTTCGAAGGGCACGCCCGCGCCGCCAGTCCCCGTGACACCTCCCGGGTCATCGCCCGCGCCGCCGCGGCCCGTACCGGCGCCGCCGCCCACCCCCGTGCCGGCGCCGCTCGCGCCGATGCGCCCCGTGCACGCGCCGCCAGCCAGCGTCAGCGCGACGAGGGCCGACCATCTGCGCCAGGGGGCACGCGAACTGCGGGCGACAGCGTCCATCCGTGAGAGTAGACGCCGTCGCCGAAAATGGCAGGCAGACGATCGAGGTCGGTGTCGACCCGATTTTCGGGCACAATGCCCGAAGTGAGTGTGCCGGCGCGACGGATCCGCCTCCAGCCCACGGCCGCCGGCACGCTGTCGCTGGCGGCGATCTGCGTGGCCGCGGCGTGCGTTCCCCCGGCGGCGCCGGCGCGAACACCGGCGGCGCGGCCCGCGCGCGAGCCGTCTGCTGCGTCACCGCCCGGTCACCGGACCACTCAGGAGACGATCTTACCGAGCGGCTTGCGCCTGCTGCTCGAGGAGGATCCCAACGCGACGCTCGCCGGCGTCGTCAGCGTCGTGCGCGGCGGCTCCGGAGCCGACCCACCCGGCGCCGAGGGGCTGGCGCACATGGTCGAGCACCTGACCTATCGCGCCGTCGACGGAGCAGGCGGTGCGGCGCCGGCGCTGACGCGATGGGACCGCTTGATCCAGCTCGCGACCGCCGAGATGAACGGCCACACCACGCCGGACTGCGTGTTCTTCTACGAGTTCGCGGCGCCCCATCAGCTGCGCGGGCTGCTCGGCCTCGCGGCGGCGCGTCTCGGCGATCCGCTGGCCGGCGTCGACGAGCGCGTCTTCGATCTGGAACGGCAGATCATCGGCAGCGAGCATCTGGTTCGCGCCGATCCGCGCGCGGGCCAGTGGGCCGTCAACGCGCTCTTCCCGCGGTTGTTTCCCGCGCAGCACCCGTACGCGCGCCCGACGGGCGGAACCGAGGACAGCCGGCGCCGCTTCACGCTCACCGACGCGCGCGCCTACGCGACGCGCACGTTTCGAGCGCAGCGCATGACCGTGCTGGTGACGGCGCCGCCCGGCGCGATCTCGCTCGCGGAGATCGCGGCGCTGCTGCCACGGTCGCTCGCCACGAGCGCCACGGCGACGACGCCGGACGGGACCGGCGCGCGCGCGGCGACGCCCGCGGAACCGCCGCCGACCGCACCGCCGGCGACCGCCACGGCGATCGCTGTCGAACGAAAGCCTTCGCCGCTGTCGGTTCCCGAGCTCTGGCTCGCCTGGACGCTGCCCGGCGGTTTCGGCAACCTCGGCCCGCTGGAAGAGCTGCTGGGCCACTGGGTCGAGAGCGACGTCCGCAGCGATCAGTTCGCCAAGGAAGAGCCGCAACTTCGCCAGGTGAGCGCCTGGGTGCAAGCGGGCGAATCGGCGAGCGTGCTGTTCGTGCGCGCGATCGTCGCGGATGCGGCCGACGTCCCGCGCCTGGCGCAGGCGCTGGGGGCGCGCGTCTCCAGCCTGTGGGCGCGCGAGCCCGAGGCACGCCCGAGCTTCGCGGCGTTTCGTCGCGCGTTCGAGACCGAGCGCATCCTCGATGAGCCCGGACTGCCCGAGCGCGCGGTCAAGGTGGCGCTGGCCACGGCGCTCGCCGGCCACGCGCCGCCGGCAGCGGACGCGCCGTCGTCCGTCGAGGCGGTGAAGAGCGCCGCCGTCGCCGAGTTCGCCTACCGGCACCTCACGCGCGAGAGTGCGCACGCGACGTTCTTCTCGCCCTCGTCGTCCGCGAACGGCGGCGCCGATGCGCGTGCCGCGCCCGCGCCCGGAAGCTTGAGCGTCGCGGCCGCCGCCGCATCCGCCTCCGATGTGATCGCCGGCGCGGCGGCGTGGGACCCGCGCCAGCTCAGCGAGCTGCTGCCGCCGGCGCCCGCGATCGCGGTGACGAAGCTGCCGACCGGCTTGACCGTCGTGACCGCGCGCCGCCCGGGCGCCGCCGGCGTCGCCTGGCTCGGCTTCCGCGGCGGATACTCGGACGCCGATCCGCCGTTGCTGGTCGAGCTGGCGGTGCGCGCGCGCCCCGAGGCCTGGCGAGCGGCGGCGCTGCACATCTTGCCGGCGCGCGGCGCCACGCGCGACCTGTCGTTCGACGCGGTCGAATTCTTGCCCGCGCAGCTGCCCGAAGCGCTGACCGTGCTGTTCGCCAAGGCCACGGCGACCATCACCGATTGGCCGGCACGCGACGAGCTGCAGCGGCGGCTGGCGAGCGTCGCCTCGGCCGAGGATCCCGTCGCCAAGAAAGCCGAGCGCGGGTTCTGGCGCGCGCTGTTCGGCGACCATCGGTACGCGCGCGTCGTCGACACCGGTGAGCTGGATCGCGTCGCGCGCGCCGACGTCGATGCGTGGCTGGGACGCGTCCACAACCTGCGCGACGCGGCCCTGGTGGTCGTCGGCGACGTCGATGCAGCCGAAGTCCTGCGTGAGGCGACAGTGCTGTCGCAGCGATTCAAGACGCCGGCGTGGGTGGCGGCCTTGCCGACGCCGCCGGCAGCGCCGCTGCGCGCGGCCGGCAGCGAGCGGGTGCTACCGGTGCTCACGCCACGCGCCGGCGGCCTGGCCGACATTCGCCTGGGTTGTCTGCTGCCGCCGATGGCCGCCGCCGATCGCGGCCGCTACGAGCTGCTGAGGCACGCCGTCGAGAGCCGCCTCAATACGTCGCTGCGCATCGACCAGGGTGACGGATACGGCGTCAACGTCAGCTACGAACGTTTGCGCGACGGCACGACCTATCTGCTGGCGTCGACGTTCGTCGCCGACCCGACCCTGGGCCGCACGCTCGCGGCCCTCCGCCACCAATGGCAGCGCTGGGGTCGGGAGGGTTTCAGCGCAGGAGAGATCAACGTCGCGCGCTGGCGCTACGCCGCGCATCTCTCGGAGATCTACGCCAGCGGAAATACCTACGCGTATCAGCTGATGCAGGCGTGGGGCGCCGAGCCGGCGTTGCTGGAGACGCGCAACCTGCGCGCCGATGTCGTGTCCGTCGACGCCGCGGGCGTCGGCGAGCTGTTCGCGACCTGTCGAGCCAACGCGGTCCTCGGCCTGACCGGCAACGAGCCGGTCATCCGCCGCGCGCTCGACGCCGGCTGGCCCGGGTTGATGTCGGCGGTACCGGCGGCGCAACCGGCGTCAGGGTCCCGTCGGTGACGGCGCTCCCGCGGCCACGGGCGCCGGCCTCGCCGCGCTCAGCGTGAGCCGCACCAGCGATTGCATCGCCGCGTGCCGCACCAGCGCGTCGTTGGGATAATAGCGCCCGTCGCGAAAGGCCAGCAGCCGCCGCAACGACGTCTCCAGGCCGGCCTGCCCGACGATCCCAGCCAGATCGGCCGCCGCGAGCTTGTCGATGATGTCACCGTTGTCGAGCGCGTCGACCAGGACCGCGCCGGTGTCGGGCGCGTGCTCGATCGCCTTGACGATGATGCGCGGGCGCGCGCTGCCTCCCGCGACCATCCGCTCGATGCGATCGCGCGGAACGCTGGCCCGGCCAAGCAGGCCGACCGCGATGTGCGGGCGCAGACCTTCGTGGCGATTGAACCAGTTGATGAGAACCGCGTCGGCCTGGTCGCCCGGCACGTGCAGCACCGCCTCGACCAGCACGTCGGGTTCCGGGCCCGTGGTCGCGGCGATGCGTTCCATCACCTGGACCAGCAGCGGCAGGTCCTCGGCGATCGAGACCTTGGCCAGCCGCGCGAGCAGCGGGCCGGGAAACAGCACGTCCTGGCGCGCCGTCGGCGCCGACCGGTCCCGTCCCTGGATGCGCGCGACCACTTCGGCGCGCGACAGCACGGGCGCCTCCGCGATCGCCTCGAACGCCGGAATCGACACGTGCTCTTCGTCGTAGTTGTTGCGGCGGCGCGCGGCGACGATCAACGCCTCGACCGTCGCCGGATCGAGCGCCTTTTCGTGGCCGAGATCGCGCAAGGCCGCCGCCGCGAACATGTGCGCGCGCGGCTCGTACTGATTGCCGACGAGGATCCGCGCCAGCGACGCCTGATCCAGCGCGCCCTTCGACGAAGACGGCAACCACTGGAGCAACATCACCGGCAGCGTGCACGCCGGCCCCTGGCACGACTGCAGCGCCGCCGTCAGCGCCGACAGCTGCTCCGCCGCTCCGTGATGCACCAGCGCGTAGGAGATGACGAGCCGCACGCGCGGGTCCGCCTCGGCGGACAGACGCGCCTCCAGCGTGGCGCGGGTCTCGTCCGACGGCGCCATCCCCAGGATCGCCGCCGCGTTGGCGCGCACCTGCGGCCGCGGTGACGCCAGCGCGGCCACCACCGCCGGGCGCAGCGACGGGAACGCCTCGGCGACCGACGCGTCGGCGATCGGCTGAAAATAGCTGGACGACGCCTGAACCGCATCGGCCTGCAGCGCCGCGATCGGCGTCCGCGCGAGGTAGATCCCCGGATGCTCGTCCTGGGCGTCGGCGCGGAAGTCGGCGAGCAATCGCCGGTGAAAGGCGTCGACCAGGCGCGGGTAGCGCGACCCCTCGATCGCCGAGGTGCTCGGGCGCAGCTCCCAGAGCGCATCGCGCAGCGACTCGCGCTCGATGGGCGTGGTCTTGCCCAGCGCCGTCAGCTGTTCCTGCAGCGCCTTCTCGATCTCGCCGCGCCCGTAGACGCGCGCGTCGAGCGTGGTGATCTCGCGATTGAAGCCGAGCGAGCTGTAGCGATCGATCTCCGTGTGCACGAGCTCGATGTACGCCTTCACGCGCACGTTGCTCGGCAGATCGTCGACGCCCGCCCGGCCGCGCAGCACCGCCTCGCGCGTCTCCTGGTGGTATCGGTACGAACCGATCGAAAGCCACAGCGCGCCGTCGACCTGGTGGCCGGCGGCGATCTCGCGAACCCCGACCAGCGCGATCTGCTCGGCCGCGAGGTGTCCGTCGGGCAAGTTGGGCCACGCCAGCTCGCGCAGCAATGTCTGTGCGATCTGGTCGGTCGCCGCGTCGACCTCGACGTCCGCTGGGCGGACGTGCTTGGCCCAGTCCGGAACTCCCTGCATCGACGCGGCACATCCACCGGCCGCCACCAGCAACAACAGCCCCGCCGGACGCCGCATCGAACCCAGTGTCTCATTCGCCGCGGGCGAGCTCAATAGCCTGCGTGACCGTCTTCGTCGCATCGAACGCGAACCGTGTTCGAACACGGTCCGGAGCCGGTTCGAACAGTTTGCGCCGTCGACCGGAGCGCGCGGCGACGCCGGCGCGACGCGCGGAACGGCCGAGATTCGGTTGGCGCGGGACGTGCTCAGCCAATCGGCGCGCAAGTCGGATCGACAGAGCCCACGGCGAACGAGATCGCCGGGGGCCCGCACAACCACACCACGTGAAAAGGAACCGAGCCATGTCGCCACGCCGGGAGCTTCCGCAACGTCAACGTCCACGCCTGGGATTGATTGGGGTCGCTCTGCTCGTCGTCGCGGGCTGCGGAGGCGGCAGCGGCACGGGCGACAACCCGCCATCCGACGGCGGCGCGGGCGGGGCGAAGACCGGCGGCGCGACCGGCTCCAACGACGGCGGCATCGGCGGCAACGGGTCGGTGGGAACCGACGCTGGGAAGGACGGCGCGGGCGCATCGACCGGCGCCGACGGTTCCACCGGAGTCGCGCGGCTGACCATCTCGCCCGCGGCGCTCACGATCAACGCCGCCAGTCCGGCCGCGTCGTTCTCGGCGACGCTGACCGGCGGCACGGGGACCATCAGCTGGTCCTTGAGCGGGATGGGAACGCTCTCGACCACGACGGGCGCTTCGACCAGCTACACGCCGCCGGCGGCCGTCGCCACGACCCAGACCGCGACGCTCACCGCGAGCGGGGGCGGCGCCACGGCGATGGCGACCCTCACCATCAATCCGGTCGGCACGATCTCGTTGACAGTGACGCCGCCCAGCCTGGTCACGGCCGCGGGCGCCGACCCGACCATGTTCACGGCGTCGCTGACCGGCAGCACCGCCACCGTGACCTGGACGCTCGCCGGGCAGGGCACGATCTCGACCACGACGGGATCGGCGACGGTCTACACGCCGCCCGCCGCGCTCACCTCGAGCACGACCGCGACGCTGACCGCGCGCGCCGCCGGGCAGACCACGAACGTGACCATCACGCTCGCGCCCGGCGTGTCACTGACGGTCGCGCCGGCCACCCGGACCGTGGTTGCCGGGACCGCCGCGACGATGTTCACCGCGACGTTGCTGGGCAGCTCCGAGGCCGTGACCTGGACGCTGACCGGCATGGGCTCGATCTCGACCGCGACCGGAGCGACGACCGGCTACACGCCGCCGGCGACGCTGGTCACCACGCAGATGGCGACGCTGACCGCGAGCGCGGCCGGCAAGACGGCGTCGGCGACGATCACCATCACCCCGGAGCCGCGGCTGAGCATCACGCCCGCGTCGAACACGGCGACCGCGGGCGGGGGCTCGGTCCAGCTCACCGCGACGCTGCTGAACAGCACCGCGGGGGTCTCCTGGACGCTCACCGGGAAGGGCTCGCTGTCGTTCGTTTCCGGAACGACCCAGATCTATAGCCCGCCGGCGACGCTGACGGCCTCCGAGACCGAGACCATCACCGCGACCTCGGGCGGCGCCTCGGTGAGCGCCACGGTCCTGGTCAATCCCCCGCCGCCCACGACGACGCTCGCCGTCGGCATGCAACCCCGCGGCGTGGCCATCGGCGATCTCGACGGCGACGGGCGCGCCGACATCGCCAACACCAATTTCACCGACGGAACCGTGGCCGTATCGCTGGCGACGGCCGCGGGCGGGTTTGCCGCGCCCGTGGCCTACCGCGTGGGGACGCAGCCACAGGGGATCGCCATCGCCGACCTCAACGCCGACGGCAAGCTCGACATCGTCGCCACCAACTCCGCGAGCCAGACGGTGTCGGTGCTGCTCAACGCCGGCGTGGGCGTCTTCGCGAACCAGGTCACCTACGCGGTGGGCACGCTCCCGACGGTGATCGCCATCGCCGACATCAACGCCGACCTCAAGCCCGATCTGGTGGTCGCCAACTCCACCACTGGAACCCTCGGCGTGCTCCTCGGCAACGGCGACGGCACCTTCGCCGGCCAGGTCAGCTACACCGCGCACGCGGCGCTGAGCGCGCTGGTCATCGCGGACGTCACCGGCGACGGCAAGCTCGACCTGCTCACGAGCGGCACGAGCGTCGCCTCGGTTGCCGTTCTCGCCGGCAGCGGCACCGGAACCTTCGGCGTCGCGACCAACATCGCCGCAGGGGTCGGTCCCGGTTCGCTCGCCGTCGCCGACGTGAACGGGGACGGCCGGCCAGACATCGTCGCGGGCGGGACTCAGATCTCGATCATTCTCGCCACCGGCGCCACGACCTTCGCGGCCGGCGTCCTCTATCCGATCAGCGGTAGCGCCGCCAGCATCGCCGTCGCCGATCTGAACGGCGACACGAAGCTCGACGTCGCCGTGAGCTCCTCTGCGGGAACCGTCGATGTCCTGCTCGGCGACGGAACCGGCATCCTCGCTCCCCGCGACAGCTGCGTCACCGGGACGACTCCACAGGGCCTGGCCATCGGCAACGTCGTCGGCGATTCCAGCCTCGATCTGGTCGTCGCCAACTCCGGGTCCAACACGGTGAGCGCGGTGCCCGGCAACGGCAAAGGGAACTTCTACGCCCCGACACGCTACCCGGCCGGCAGCATCCCCGCGCAAGTCGCAGCCGCCGATCTCAACGGCGACGGCAGCCCCGACCTCATCGCGGTGAATTCGGGCAATGCGTCGATCAGCGTGCTGCTCGGCAACGGTCTCGGCCCGTTGAAGGCGCAGGTGACCTACGCCGTCGGCACGACGCCTTCCGGGGCGACCACCGGCGATTTCGACGGCGACGGTCACCTCGACATCGCGGTCTCGAACTCCGGCACCAACAACGTCAGCGTGTTGCTCAACAACGGCAATGGCACGTTCAAGCCGCAGATCACCTACCCCGTCGACCCGGGACCGTCCTCGGTGGTTGCGACGGATCTCAACGGCGACGGCAAGCTGGATCTCGTCACCGCCAACTTGACCTCGGCCACGATCAGCGTGCTGCTTGGCAACGGCAACGGCACGTTCGCGGGGCAGATCACCTATCCGGTCGGTGCGCAGCCGCGATCGCTGGCGGTCGGCGACCTGAACGGCGACAACAAGATCGACGTGGTCACAGCCAACTCCGGCGCCGTCACGGCGAGTCTCCTGCTCGGCAACGGCGACGGCACGTTCGCCACGGCGACCACGCTGGCGTCCAGCTTGGCCTATGGGGTCACGGTCGCCGATCTGGACGGCAACGGGAAGCTCGACATCATCTTCGCAACCGGCGCGACGCTGTCGGTCTTCATGAGCACGGGAGGAGGCGCCTTCGCGACGCCCGTCTCCTACGACGCCGCCAACACGACGTCGACGGTGGTGACGACGTCGGTCATTGCAATCGACGTGAACGCCGACGGCAACCTCGACCTGGTCTCCGGCAACGGCACGGGGGCGGCCGCCGTCCTCCTCGGCTGGGGCGACGGCACCTTCGCCGGCAGCGTCTTTTACAGCGGCGGGACCTCGGTCGTCGTCGCCGACTTCACCGGCGACGCCAAGAAGGACATCGCGTCGATCTCGATCACCAACCAGGTGAGCGTCATCGCCGGCAAGGGCGACGGCACCTTCGCGAGATGAAGCCCTCGCGTCAGAGCACGACCGAGAACGAGGCCTGGGGCACGATGCCTCGCTCGGTCAGCGCGATATCCATTCCCGGTAGGAAGTAGTTGCCGTAACCGACGCCGGCCGACAGGCGGATCCGCTGCCACATGAAGGAGACGCCCGGGACAATCTCCCACGGATGATCGTTGCGGGGATTGATCCGGGCGTCGACGCTGACTGACGTGAAGGCGTCCGGATTCGTCGACCCGCTGAGCGCCAGGCGCGAGGTGTAGGCCTGCAGGCGTCCCATCAGGGTGATCGCGATGGTGGGCCGGATGTTGAATTGGCCGATCGCGCCGACCTGCACGTTGCGGGTCGCCGCGGCGCCTCCCAGCGTGGTCTGGCTCAGATCTCCCGCGCCCGTCCCCCAGACGATGTTGTAGGTGACGTCGCCGTGGAGCCACCACCTTTGATCGAACTGATAGGACGCAAAGGCGGTCAGCGGCACGGCCCAGATGGTCCCGTCAGCGCCATTCTTGCTGACGGTGGCGTAGTAGACCGCCGCCTGCCCGGTCAGCCAGAGCCGATCTCGTTGGTAAGCGATCACCTTGACGTGGAGATTGGGGACCAGCACCGACTCCACGCTGCGCAGCAGGTACATCGGAGGGTCCGTCCCCACGTTGATGCGATCGGTGATCCCGTAGTCGAACGCCAGGACCCCCAGCTTGAAGACCTGGCCACCGAGCGTCAACGCCGTGCCCTCGTCGAGGCGCTCCGCTTCCTCGCGCGTCGGCAACCGAGCCTGCGCGTTCACCGTCAGGCCGGTCATGAACGCGACCCCGATGACCCCAGCCCACCACCGCGACCAGCTCGTCCGCATGCGCACAATCTCGGTCCGTTCGTGCGATTGACCATCCGGCGACCCGTCGAGACACGCGCCCCGACGGGTGACCTGGCGAGCGCAATCAACGCGAGCGCAACGAGAGGATCACGAACGCGCCCAGCACCGCCCCGAGCAGGGCGATTGCGCCCGCGATCGTCAGCACCGCGGTCACGCTGATGGGAACCGCCTCGCGCCGCACGAACGATCGATGAAAGCGCACGTAGCGAGTGATGCCAATGGTATCGAGCGCCGCGCCCAGGAGCACGAACACCGCTCCGATCCAGCCGGCGCCCGGGATGCCCTTGCCGGCGTCGCCGATGAGCCGGATCCACACACCCAGCCGCGCGATGACGAATCCGAACGTCGTCAACGATAGACCGGTCCGGATCCACGCGAGCAATGTGCGCTCGTTGGCCTGGATGGCCGCCGCGTCCTGCAGCGAGCCGAAAGGACGAAGCGTGCCCGTCTGGTCGCGCTGGCCGCTTGCTTCTGTTTCGCTGTCGCTCATTGGTCGAGGTCGGTGGATTCGACTTCCCGCGTTTGATTGCGAGCCCCAGGCTAAAGGTGTGCTTGCAGGGAGGTGACCGATGGCGATTCGCAAAAGAACGGCCTTCTTATCGGGGGTGATCCTGTCAGCGGCGCTGGCCGCAGGTGGCAGGGCCGCGCGCGCCGACGCAAAGCCGGCCCGCGTCGACCCGCAGGCGATCTCGGCGCTCGACCGCATGGGCACGTTCCTGCGCGCGCAGCGCTCGATGGCCGTCAACGCCGAGATGACCACCGACGAGGTGCTCGACAGCGGCCAGAAAGTGCAGCGAGGAAGCATCGCGACGTTGAAGGTGAGCCGTCCCGATCGCTTGCGGGCCGACGTGACCTCCGATCGCCGCAGCGAACAGCTCTTCTATGACGGCAAGACCTTCACGATCTATCAGCCGGCGCTCGGGTACTACGGGTCGTTCACCGCGCCGCCGACGCTGGCTCAGCTGGTCAACGAGGCCGAGCAACACTACGGCATCGACATGCCGCTCGCCGACCTGTTTGCCTGGGGCACGGAACAGAGCCCGATCGCGAACATCAAGGGCGCCGTGAACCTGGGCGCCAGCGTGGTCAAAGGGGTCAAGTGCGACCACTACGCGTTCCATCAGGCGGACGTCGACTGGGAGCTCTGGATCCAGCAGGGGCCGCAACCGCTGCCGCGCAAGCTGGTCATCACGACCACGACCGAGAAGACCGAGCCCCAGCACGTCGCGGTGCTGACCTGGGACCTCGCGCCGAAGCTCGACGAGTCGTTGTTCACCTTCACGCCGCCGGCCACGGCTCATCGCATCGACTTCGACGTCGCGCGCGCCCGCGCGGGGTTGCCGCGTCAGGGCCGAGCTGGCAGCCATCAATGAGGAGGATCAATCAATGACAATGCGCAGTCGCAATCGTCGTCGCACTTCTTCTGGCAAGCTCGTCGTCACGCTGGGCGTCTGCCTGGCGGTCGCCGCCGTCAGCCTGGTTCGAGAGCCAGACGCCGCCGCGATCATCGTCCGCACCCGCACGGCGGTGGTCTATCGCCCGCACCCGGTGGCGCGCGCCGCGGTGGCCACCACCGCAGCCGTCGCCACCGCCGTCGCCGTCGGGACCATCGTGCGGTCGTTGCCACCGTCGTGCAGCGCGGCCACCATCGGCGGCGTCGTCTACCAGCAGTGCGGCGGCACGTGGTATCAGCCGCGCTATTCGGGCTCCGACGTGACCTACGTCGTGGTGACTCCGCCGCGTTGAGCCTGCGCGGCCGGCGGCGCGCTCCCGCGGTCACAGAGCCAGGTTGACCTGCAACGTCCCGACCTGGGTGCGGCCCGCGACCGCGGGCAGCGTCACCGCTCCGAGCGCGGCGCTGCCCGGTGAATGCTGATCGCCGATCCCGTAGCGGAGCTTGACGATCAGCGACGGCGCGGCGACGTACCAGGCCACCTGGGCTTCGCCGCTGAGGAAGCGATCGTCGGTGAGGCCGGTGCTGGGGTTCGTCCAGCTCCCGCGGATGGCGGCGTCCAGTCTCCGCGGCAGGATCCGCACGCCGACCTGGCCCCAGGCGCCGACCGACGTGTACGCCGGCCCGCCGGCGGGATCGGTGCGGCGCCCGTAGGCCTCGGCGTACGCCGACACCGGTTCGGCCAGGACCCAGACGTCGACGCCGCCAGCGCCCTCGCGGTCGGTCATCCCCGTCGCCGTCGGCTGAAAATTGAAGGTGTTGGGGTTGAAGTTCTCGACCGCGTCCTGGACCTTGCCGTAGTAGCCCTGCAGCGTGAACGACACGCGCGGCGCGAGCGGCGCGGTCTCCAGCGCATAGGCGAACTCGCTGTCGAGCATGCGGCCCATGGGATTCACGGTCACGCGCGCCTCGACCACGTAGTTCCCGGCTATCGTCGTGAACTGGCGCAACGGCGAGCCGCCGTAGACACCGGCGAAATAGTCGACCCGGTCGTTGGCCAGCGCCCCGAAGGCCATGATGCCCTTGTCGCGGCCGGTCCAGAAGTACTCGGCCACGGTGTCGGTCTCGGGAAACAGCGTCTTCATCACACCGAAGTTCTCGTGACGCGAAATCAGCGTGTCCTGTTGCCCGATGCGAACGCCAATCTCCGGGCGCGGCCGCACCTCGAGGTACGAGTAGAGCAGATAGGGCGGGTTCTGCGCGAGCTCGGTCTCGGTCAAGAATCGGATCCAGTGCCGAAAGACCGTCCCGCTCAGGAACGGCCGTACGGCGTAGATGGCGTCGCGATTCTGCCACTCGCCGTTCAGCGTCCGCGGCTCGAGTCGGTAGACCGCGTCCAGGCCGACGCGCAGTCGCGTCTCACCGTCGGGCGACGCGAAGTAGAGACCCTCTTCGGGGCGGTACCCGCCAGGAAGATAGCCGCCGAGCAACGCCGATGGCGTCGCCGTCTGCTCGGCGCCGGCGGCCGCGGGCCACGAGCCCGCGCTGCCGGAGATCGCCGAGAGCAGAACGACGACGCCTCTCGCACGTGGGGTGCAGGGCCGAGCCCGGGCACCCCCGCCCGGGATGCTCACGCTACTTGCTCGGCCGGATCGAAGCGGCGGTCGCCTGCGTATAGTCGAACTGGACCACCTGGCCCGGCTTCAACGAAGGCAGCTTCTCCTGCAACGTCGGGTTGGCGACGTGAACCGTGCGCAGGTTGCCCTGCGGACCCTTGAACGTCACGCTGTTGGCGCTGGTGTCGACGCTGACCACCTCGGCCGTCACCATGACCTCGCGGCCACGGATCCCGCCCCCCATGTCGACCGAGCGGCCGCGCCGTTCCGACACGCTCGGCTTGGAGCCGGTCGGTGCCATCGACACAGCCAGCGACTGGTAGTAGTCGATGTCGACCTTGTCACCGGTCTTGAGCTTGTCGAATGCCTTCATGTCGGCCGGGACGTTGATCGTCGTTTCAGCGCCGTCCTCGCCCTTCAGCGTGAGCGAGCGGGCGCTCTTGTCGATCGCCGAGACCGTGGCCGTGGCGTGGGTGAGCTGAGACATCTCATGGCCATTGGCCGTGGTGCTCTCCGTTGTCTCGGTGGCCGGCGCCGCACCCGCCGTACCCAGCATTGCGGTCATCAACGCACCGCCCGCTACCCCGGCAATCAGCGTCCACTTGTTGAGCTGGTTCTTCACGTGATTGTCCATCGTTCACCTCATTCAGTTGCATTGCGGGACAGTGTTTCGGATCCTTCGTCCCACGATCGAACATGGGTCGCGATCCACGGCCCGGCACTACCCCTCAGACGGCCGAGCCGCCCGCGAGCGGGCCAATTCTCGGGCCAATCCTGATTGCCGAGCCGACAACGCACGCTCAGGTTGGGCAACGAGGGTTTGCCCCGTTGATTGCGCGCGCGCGGCTGTGCCTGGTTTCGACTCTCTTTCTGGTCTGGTGCGGCTGTGCTCACCACGTCGGCAGCCAGACCACGTCCGGGGCGCTGTCGGAGCTCGAGCAGCAGATCGCGGCTGAGCCCGGCCAGCGCCCGGCCGAGGCCATCGCCCGGCGAGCCACGAAAGGGGTCATCGCCGAGCTGAACGAGCCCGAGGAGAAGGAGCGGCTCGACGCGGTCATGAGCGACGCCGCCGACGACGTTCGGGGCGCGTTCACGCAAGGACTGACCGACGATCTCGGCGCCGACGGCAACGGTCCGCTCGCGCAGAGCATCGTGGCGCTCGCCGAGCGATCCGCGGCGCGCGCCGCACACGGCGCGGTGGCGACCTTGCTCGCCCCCTGCGATCCGGAGAGCCCCACCTGTATCGATCACCGCCTCGCCGACCTGAGCACGCGCGCCGCGGTGGCGTTCGTCGACGGCGTCAAGCGCTCCCTCGGCCTCGCCGCGCTGGCGATCGCGTTCCTGGCCGGCGCGGCCACGGTGCTGGTGATCGGCGTGTTCTGGCGGCTGGCGCGGCGCACCAGCGATCCCGGCGGCTCGCGAAGTGACAAGCGCGGGCGCTCGCCGGCGGCACCGGCCGCTCTGGACGCGCGGGCGCCGGCTTCGACGTCGGCCTGACGACGTGATCATCATGGCGCCACCGCGGCGGCGGCCCGCGCCCGCTCGGGCGCCCGCCGGCGAAAGAGCAACTCGGCGATCAGCAGGCCGGTCCCCAGTTGCAACGCCACCAGCATGACGTCGAAGAACGTCGCATCGCTCGCGGCCGCGCCGTGCTGGAGCAGCTTGAACGACGCCTTCGTGCCCATGAATCCCGGCGCCAGCTGCAGCAATCCGGGGACGACCATCGTCGCCACCGAACGGCCCGACCACCGGCGGTGCAGGTGTGCCGCCGCACCGAGCACGAACGCCGCGATGAACGGACTGCCGTGCGCGCCGAACCAGATCTTGGTCAGCTCCTGAGCTCCGTAGGCGATCACCACCGCGGCGACCATCCAGCCGGCGTTCGTGGGACGGCCCTGCAGGCAGACCACCAGCGCCAATCCTCCGAGCGCGACCGCAGCCAGCACGATCGCGTGCGGAAGCGGCGTCGCCGGCACGTACACCGGCAGCGGAGCGACGAGCTTCCAGGCGTTGACCGCCACTGCGATGCCGAACGCCAGCATCAGGAATCGCAGCAGCCCGTGGAGCAGCCGGACCGCGCCCGACTCAGGCGCGCCGTTGGCCAGCTCGTGCAGGCCGATGGTCAGGGTCATCGCCGGGACCAGCAGAGTCACGCCGCCGAAGAGCGCGGAGGCGCCATCGAACGCCGGCAGGATCAGCGTCGCCACGAGCACGCACAGCGCGCCCGCGAGCGAGCCGATGAAGCTCTTCTCCAGGTCGACGGTATCGTCGGCCAGCGTGCCAAAGTGGATACCACCGACGATCGTGCCGATGGCCAGGGCCACCAGCATCTCGCGCCAGCTCCCGCCGACGCGCGCCGCGACGGCGGCGCTGTAGACCGCGTAGCCGACCACGACCAACCACTTCGGGTAGCGGTTGCCGCGCGACGTGATCGATGTGAGCTGCGCGCGCGCCTCGGCGACCGGGATCCGCCGCTCGGCGACCGCTCGGGCGAGCGCGAGCAGGTCCGCCATGCGCGTCAGGTTCCAGTGCGGGTCGAACGGAATGCGGCGGATCTCGACGCGGGTCTGCCTGCGCGCGAAGAGCTCGGTGGCGGTGAAGCTCTGCGCCGTGAAGATCTCCGCCGTCATCCCGAGCCCGATCGCCATCTCGCGCACCCGCTCCTCGAGCACGTCGGCCGGCAGCGCCGACACGTGCATGGCGCGCTCCATGTCGAGCAGCAGCCCGGCGGCGTCGGGATCGATGTCGCCGTCGTCAGGGCCGCTGCTCGGCACGGAGCGCAGAGTGGTCATTGCGACGCCCCGCAATTTGCGTCGCCGCGGCGGCCCGACAATCGACGAACCTCTCGTGGGCGGCGCCCTGCAAAATTGCGCGCGGCATGGTGCGGGCGCGGCGGCGACCTAACTTCACCCTCCCCAACGAAGGATGGAGGTGACGCCATGGCGATGGTCGACAGCGCGCCGTTGCTCGACGACACGGCCTGGATTCCCGACGGATCGTTCATGATGGGCTCCGACCGCCATTACCCCGAAGAAGCGCCCGTGCATCAGGTTTCGGTCGACGGGTTCTGGATCGAACGCTATCCGGTGACCAACGCACGCTTTGCCCGTTTCGTCGCCGAGACCGGGTACATCACCGATGCGGAGCGGCCCGCAGACCCGAGCCTGTATCCCGGCGCGCTACCGGAGCTGCTGGTACCGTCGTCGGTGGTCTTCGTGAAGCCGCGGCAGCGTGTGGACCTGCGCAACCACTTCAACTGGTGGTTCTACGTCGCGGGCGCCGACTGGCGCCACCCCGAGGGGCCGGCGAGCTCGGTCGCGGACCGTCAGGATCACCCGGTCGTGCACGTGACCTTCAACGACGCCTCCGCCTACGCGCGCTGGGCCGGGCGCGAGCTTCCCACCGAGGCGGAGTGGGAACGTGCGGCGCGCGGCGGCCTCGACGGCGCGGAGTTCGCGTGGGGCGACGACCTGTTCCCCGACGGAGAGTACCTGGCCAACACCTGGCAAGGAGAGTTTCCGATCGAGAACAGCACCGACGACGGGTTCGAGGGGACCGCGCCGGTCGGGTCGTTCCCGCCCAATGGCTTCGGCCTGCACGACATGATCGGCAACGTCTGGGAGTGGACCGCCGACTGGTACACCGCTCGCCATCGCGCGGGCGACACCTGCTGCGCCGCGATCCGCAATCCGCGCGGCGGCGGTCAGGACGACAGCTACGATCCACGGACTCCCGACGTGCGCATTCCGCGCAAGGTCATGAAGGGCGGATTTTTCCTGTGCGCCCCGAACTATTGCCGGCGCTACCGCCCGGCGGCGCGCATGGCGCAAGCCATCGACACCTCGACTTGCCACCTCGGCTTTCGGTGCGTCGTGCGCGCGGCGCCCCGGCTGACCTGACGACGACCTAGGGTCCTGTCTCAGACATCCGCCTGCATTCGGGCGCGACTGCGGTGCCACGGCGGATTTCTGCGACAGGACACTAGCTCGTCACGGCCGGCGACGCGGGCGGCGCCACCGCCTCGCGCGCCACCTCGCGCGCGCGACCGAACGCATCCATCCGCCCCCAGCAGCCGGGCAGGTCCAGGAGCTCGATCTGTCCCAGCGGCTCGGGGATCGCCGGGTCGACGATCAGGTGCCGCTCGTCGGAGTCGAGCCCGAGCAGCGCGCGCAGGAACAGCAGCGGCGCGCCCGTGGCCCACGCCTGCGGGCTGCACGCCGTCGGGTACTCGACCGGATAGTGCGTCTCCCGCCGCGGGTAGCCGCCGAACGCCTCGGGCAGCCGCCCGCGGAACAGGTTCGCCGCCTCGAGCATCGCGCGGCAGATCGTCGCGCTCTCGGCCTTGTAGCCGTAGCGGCGCAGGCCCCACGCGATGATCGAGTTGTCGTGCGGCCACACCGTGCCGACGTGGTAGCCGATCGGGTTGTACGACCCCTCGCGTCGCCGCCATGGTGCGCACGCCCCAGCCGGAGAAGAGGTCGTCGCTCATCAGGTGCTGCACGCAGCTGCGCGCCTTGTCGTCGTCGACGATCCCGCTCCACAGCAGGTGGCCGATGTTCGACGTCAGCGAGTCGACCTTGCGCTTCTTGCCGTCGAGCGCCAGCGCGAAGAAGCTGCGCTCGGGGATCCAGAAGTCGCGGTTGAACCGCTGCTTCAGCTCGGCTGCCTGCTGCTCCAGCGCCGTCGCCCAGCCCGGGTCGTCCCAGACCTCGCGCGCCAGGCGCGCCATGCGCCCTTGGCGTCGTAGACGTAGCCCTGCAGCTCGCAGGTCGCGCGCGGCGTCGGTGCGATCGTGCCGTCGGCGAACGCGATCGAGTCCCACGAGTCCTTCCAGCACTGGTTGTCGAGCCCGGTCTCGGCGACGCGCCGCTCGTACTCGACGTAGCCGTCGCCGTCGCGGTCGCCGTAGCGATCGATCCAGGTGATCGCGGCGCGCGCCTCCGGCTCGAGCTCGCGCGCCAGGCCGCGGTCGCCGGTCCAGCGCTCGTACTCGTCGAGCAGGATCAGGAAGAGCGGCGTCCCGTCGGCCGAGCCGTAGTACGGCGAGTGCGGCCGCTCCTCGAACGCCGTCAGCTCGCCGAGGCGCAGCTCGTGCAAGATCTTGCCCGGCTCCTCGTCGCGGAACGGATCGATCGCTTGCGCCCTGGAACAGCGCCAGCGTGCGCAGCGTCGTCGCGGCCAGCTCGGGCGCGAACGGCAGCGCCTGGAAGCTGGTGATGAAGCTGTCGCGCCCGAAGATCGCCATGAACCACGGCAGCCCGGCCGCCGGCAGCGCGCCGGGCGTGATACCGGTCGTGAATCGCAGCGCCGCCAGGTCGATCAGGCTGCGCTTGTAGATGTTGCCGAGCGGCTCCCACGACGCCAGCAGCCGCGGCGCGTCGTCGACCCATTTCGTGAGATCGCGCCCCAGCTCCGGATCGTCGTCGCGCTGCGCGGCCGTGCGCGCGCGGCCGCGAGTCGCGGATCGCGCGCAGGAACACCGCGGCCACGTCCAGCGAAGTGGTCCAGGACGATTGCGGCTCCAGGTAGACCTCGAACGACAGCCCGTCCTCGCTCACCTCGGCCGGCGCGCTCGATGAGATGATCGTCTCGCGCCGGAAGCTCTCGCGCCGATAGCCGAGCGAGCAAGCGGCCGTTCTCGACCTTGCGATAGAGCTCGCCCTTCTTCGCCAGCTTGTCCTTGACCTCGAAGAGATCGGCGAAGTCCGACGCCGGCCTCCAGGTGAACCCGCAGCGTCACCGGCTGTCGAGCGTGGTTGACGATCTCGATGTCCTCGTGGAAGCCGTCGCACACCGAACGCCGGCGCACGATCGACAGGTGCGAATCGACGTAGATCGTGCCGGTCGCCAGCGCCAGGAAGAACTGCACGCGGAAGTACGCCAGATCGTCGGCAGAGAGCAGCGTCGGCCGCAGGCCGTCGACGGTCAGGATCCAGCGCGACAGGAAGCGGGTGTCGTTGAGGAACAGTCCGTGGTTCGCCGTCGGCGTGGCTTCCATGTCGCCGCGCCGATCGCTCACCACGAAGGTGTTGCCATCGAGGATGCTCACCTCTTCGTTCGTCGACATGGTCAGCCTCCATGCGGCGTCCAGCCGCGACCCGCGCCCTCGACCGGCATCCCGCCCTGGATCGCGCGCAACGCGCGCACGGCGAAGGCGAGGTCGCCTCGCACCGACAGGAAGCCGCGCAGCGACGCGACCACCAGGTCGAGCTCACCGCGCGCCATCCGCTGGAGCTCGTCCATGCTGGTGACGAGCACGCTGGCTCGCGTCTCGCCCTCGCCGGGCTCGAGCGTCGCGCCCCTGCCGTCGATGCGCAGGGCCGCGACGGTCTTGCCGTCGACGACAATGCCCAGGCGGCCCGACAACCGATCGTCGGCGCGGCCGGCGGCCGGCGCGGCGCCGCCTTGCTTCTTGGCAGTCTCCGTTTCTTCCATGACTTCCCTCCCCGCAGGCCGAGCAACGACTCTGCGATCGAGCGCAGCGGCTCGACCGTCACGCGTGCCGCGGCCGCGATCGCATGTGGTGCCTCCAGGCGCGGTTGGTCAGCGCGCGCGAAGAGACGAATGGCAACCAGACCAGCAGCGCGCCCACCACCAGCGCTGCCACCGGCCGGATGCGCCCGAAAGTGATGTACTGCAGGATGCTGTCCATCACCAACGCGATCATCAGAGGCAAAACCGCGTCGGACAATGACTCCTTGAAGAGTGCCCAGCGCCCTTGCGAGTGGGTGACCAGCTGGTGCACAAACGGCTCCCGGCCGGCCTTGGCGTCGGCGATCCCGATGCGAATGCCCAAGATCAATGCCATCGCGGGCTGAAGGATCAGCCGAAATTGCCCCTTGCCGCTGAGATCGCGCGCAATGGTCTCGAAGAAGCCGACCTCCATGCGTTCCCCCTCGGTACCTAAGCTGGTGTCGGCAAATCGGTGGGGAAGTCCACGGGGACGTCCGCAGGCGAAGCCCGACGAAAGGTCGCCGCGGCGGCGGTCGAGCCGCCTCCGTCGCGGGCGCGCTCGAATGAGGCGCCATGCCGATTGCCGGCGAACGGTCGAGCGTCACCTTGCGCGGATGCGTAGAGTCGAGAGCCGGCGAGGCCGCACGGTGAGGTTCCTGATCGCGATCGGGCTCGCCGCCGGCGGCGCGGCGCGCGCGGCGGACGAGACCGCGGCCAAGGCGACCAGCGCGCAGCCAGACGCAGACGCCGCCAATCTCGCGGCCAAGGTTCAGAACCCGGTCGCCAACCTGATCAGCGTCCCGTTTCAGGAGAACCTCGACTACCAGATCGGCCCCGAAGATCGCGCGCGCAGCACGCTCAACATCCAACCGGTGATCCCGATCGAGCTGTCGGAGAGCTGGAACCTGATCACGCGGACGATCTGGCCGATCATCTATCAGCCCAACGTGCAGAGCCAGACGGGTGGGTCGTCGGGCATCGGCGATCTCAACCCGACGGCGTTTCTGTCACCGGCGAAACCGGGCCGGTTGATCTGGGGCACCGGCCCGACGCTGTCGCTGCCGACCGCCACCCAGCGCGCGACCGGCTCCGGCAAGTGGGCAGCCGGTGTGGCGGTCGTGGTGCTGGCGCAGCCGAAGCCGTGGACGCTGGGCGTCCTGGTCAACAACCTGTGGTCGTTCGCCGGCCCCGACGACCGCGCGAGCGTCAATCTGATGACCCTGCAGTACTTCATCAATTACAACCTCGCCCACGCCTGGTACCTGGCCAGCCAGCCGATCATCAACGCCGACTGGACCGCGACCTCGAATGAGCGCTGGCTGGTTCCCGCGGGTGGCGGTCTGGGAAAGATCTTCAAGGTGGGTCCGTTGCCGCTCAACGGACAGCTCACCGCCTACTACAACGTCGTTCGCCCCGACCAGACGCCGAGCCCACGCTGGCAGCTGCGCGTGCAGGTCGCGATGCTGTTCCCGAAGTGAGCGGCTCGCGCGCGCGCCGCGCCTGCTATATCGTCGGCCATCCTCATGGACGACGCTTACGATCTGATCGTCATCGGCGCCGGCAACGCCGGGCAAGCGGCAGCCGCCATCGCACGCGCCGCCGGATGGCGCGTGGCGATCATCGAGGCGCGCGACGTGGGCGGCACCTGCCCGCTGCGCGGCTGCGTGCCCAAGAAAGTGCTGGCGGCGGCGAGCGAGGTAGCGGATCTCGTGCGACGCGCACCCGCGCTGTCGATCGACGTCGGGCCGCAGGCGCTGGACTGGACGGCGTTGATCGCGCGCGAGCGCACCTTCGTCGACGGCGTCCCCGCCGCGATGAAGGACGATCTGCTCCGCCAGGGCATCGACGTGATCGAAGGACGCGCCCGCTTCGTCGATCCGCACGCGATCTCGGTGAGCGGGCGCGGCGCGCCGCTGCGCGCGCGCAAGTTCCTGGTGGCCACCGGATCGGTGCCGCGCGCGCTGCCGTTCCCGGGCGGCGATCGGCTGCTCACCAGCGACGATCTCCTCGAGCTCGCCACGCTGCCCCCGTCGGTCGCGTTCGTGGGCGCCGGCGTGATCGCGTTCGAGCTCGGGCACGTGATGGCCCGGGCGGGCGCGCGCGTGACGTTACTCGAGTCGGCGCCGCGCGCGCTGCCGGGGCATGACGCCGGCGCCGTCGACTGGTTGATCGCGGCCAGCGCGGCGCGCGGGATTGATGTCAGGGTCGGCGTCGACGTCCGGTCGGTCGGCGACGCCCCCGACGGGACACGCCTCGTTCGATACGATGTTCGCGCCGATTCCGGGCAGCCACAGGAGCTGCGCGTCCACGCGGTCGCTCATGGCGCGGGACGCGTCGCCGACCTCGACACGCTCGACCTGGCGGCTGCCGGCGTCGAGACCGACGGGGTCGGGCCGCGCCTGGACGACGCGCACTGCAGCCGCTCCAACCCCGACGTCTGGTTCGCCGGCGACGCGGTCCCCGGCAAGCCGCAGCTCTCGGCGCTGGCGACGTACGAAGGCCGACTGGTCGCGCGCAACCTGATCAGTGGCGAGAGCCAGGCTCCGGACTACGCGCTCGATCCCCAGCGTGGTCTTCACCACGCCGGCCCTGGCGTCGGTGGGACCGACCGAAGAGGAGGCGCGCGCACGCGGCCTGACCTTCGAGGCCCGCGTCAACGACATGCGCGACCTGGCGCTCGGCGCGCACCTACGCCGAGGAGTTCGCGTGGGCGAAG
Organism: uncultured Pseudomonadota bacterium; assembly: GCA_963774325.1. Taxonomy (GTDB): domain Bacteria; phylum Myxococcota_A; class Polyangia; order Fen-1088; family Fen-1088; genus DASRQZ01. The sequence goes on along the minus strand of CAVZEF010000003.1, from coordinate 263,957 downwards.
GTGCTGGTCGATCGCCGGGCCGATCGGGTGGTCGGCGCGCACCTGGTCGGGCACGGCGCCGCCGACTTCATCAACACGTTCGCGCTGGCGATGCGTCACGGCATCCCCGTCACCAGTCTCGTCGAGGGGGTCTACGCCTACCCGACATTCCACTCCGAGCTGAAGTTCCTGCTGTAGGGCTCGCGATTCGTGGCGCGCGTCGACGGGGTTCCCGCGCGCCGATCCGGCACTATGGTGTTCAGGGATCGACCGTGGACACTCAAGCATTAGATTACCTCGGCGTTCCGCTGCGGGACGCCGAAGAGGCCGGTGAGGCCGACGAGGTCGTCACTCCCTATGACCGGATGGGCGATCTCCACGTCGAGACCGACCCGGGCGCCGCACGCGCCGACGCCGCACGCGCCGACACCGCACGCGCCGACACCGCGCGCGCCTACCCGGTGGGCGCGGTGCTGGGCTCGTATCGCCTCCTGCAACAGATTGGCACGGGCGGCATGGGCCGCGTCTTCGTCGCCGAGCACGTTCGCCTGGGGCGGCGGGTCGCGCTCAAGGTGCTGCGCTCTGAGTTTTCCGGGAACCTGGAAGCCGTCCAGCGGTTCTTCGCCGAGGCGCGCGCGGTCAACTGCATCAGCCACGAGAACATCATCGAGGTCAGCGACTTCGTCGAGAGCCAGCGTGGACCGAGCTTCTACATCATGGAACTCCTGCACGGGCAGGACCTGCGCGGCGTGCAACAACGCGAAGGGATCCTCTCGACGGAGCGGATCCTGCGCATCGGCGTGCAGATCTGCAGCGCCCTCGGCGCCGCGCACGCGGCCGGGATCATCCACCGCGATCTCAAGCCGGACAACATCTTCCTCATCGAGCGTGGCGGGCAGCGCGACTTCGTCAAGCTGCTCGATTTCGGCGTCGCCAAGCTGATGAACGCCACCGTCGACGAGGCGTCGACCTTCCAAAGCACCATCGGCATGGTGGTGGGGACGCCCGACTACATGGCGCCCGAGCAGGCCATGGGCCACGCGGTCAATCACCTGGTCGACGTCTACGCGACCGGCGTGATCCTGTACGAGATGGTCGCGGGCCGCCGCCCCTTCGTCGCCAACAGCGCGCGCGAGGTGATGGTGCAGCACCTGACCGCGTCGCCGTCCCGGCCGAGCATGCTCAACCCCGCGGGGAAGATCCCCCAGGAGCTCGAGGATCTGATCCTCGCCTGCCTGGCGAAGGAGCCCGCCGATCGCCCGCAGAGCATCAGCGAAGTCGAACGGCGACTTCGCGAGATTCTCGACGAGATGCCGGCGCGAAGCCGGCGGGCGCTGCGCCGGAAAAGGCCGCTCAAGCTCGCCGGCGCGGTCGCGCTGCTGGCGATCCTCGCGGCGTCGGCGTGGATCGGAAGCGGGTCGCTGTTTGCGAGCACGCCCTCGATCGCCGCCGCCGGGGCGCGCCTGCGCGCGCGTATCGCTGGCGAGCGCAGCCTGCCGAAGATCGTCGCTCGCGCGCGGCCTGCCTTCACCATCGACCGGGCGGCCGAGCCTTCCGCGGGGATGCTCCCGGTGACGGCTCGTACAGCCCCCGCCGCCGCGGCGGTGGCGATGCCGGCGGCACGGGTGCCAGCGCCCGCTCCCGGCCCCGCAGCGCCGGCGGAGAAGACCACTCACAAGCCGTCGGTGGTGACGGTGCCCGGGACCCAACCACCCCCCTTCAACGAGCGCCGTCACCCCAAGCTCGACCGTGACGTCGTCCTGGATCCTTTCGAATGATCCGCGCGCTCGGGCGGTGGGGGCTGACGACGGCGCTCTGGCTCGCCGGCGCGACCGCACTTGGCGCGCCGCCCGACGCGACGCTTGCGGACGCAAGATCCGCGAACGCAAAGCCTGCGAATGGGCGTGCCGAAGCGCGCGCCCAGGCCAAGGCGCAGGTCAAGAAGGGCCAGCTCGACTACAAGCTCGCGCGCTTCGAGCAGGCGCTGGAAGACTACAGCAAAGCCTACGAGCTCTATCCCGCGCCGGCATTGCTGTTCAACCTGGGGCAGTGCCACCGCAACCTCAAGAACTACGAGCGCGCGATCTTCTTCTTCGAGGGCTATCTGCGCGAGCAGCCGAAGATCGATCCGGACCAGCGTGGCGCTCACCGAAGATCTGATCGCCGAGTCGAGAGCGGCGCTCGATCGCGCAGAACGCCGCCGCCACGGCCGCCGCCACCCGATTCGCGCCGCCGCCGATGGCGTCGCTGTCTGCGCAGAAGTCTCAGCTGGTCAACGCGCGGCTGGCGCTGCGATCGGCACCCTCGACGGAGACAGCCGACCACCCGACCTGCTGGCGACCGATCGGAGCCGCCGTCCGACGCGCGACACGCCGGTGACGCATCGCTGGTGGTTCTGGACGGCGATCGTGGGGACGGCGCTGGCGGCCGGCGCGGTGGCGTACTACGCGACCGGCGACCCGCGGCTGGTCGCACCGTCGGGCAGCGTCGGCACGCTGGATCGGCGCTGAGAGGCCATGCGAATCGAGCGCTCGACATCCCGGCTGCTGGCGCTGGTGCCGGCGATCGCAGCCGCGTCCCTGGGCGCGGTCGCCTGCCGGCGCCATGCGACGCTGGTCGAGTCCGACGCCACCGGCGTCAACGTGACGGTTCACTACGCGCCCTCGCTGAACCTGACGTCGCTGCAGCTCTCGGGCACGGTCGGCGACCAGGCGGCGTTCCCGACCGGGTCGCTCCCCAATCCGCCACGGCCGCTCACGACCGGGCAAGAGACGGCGGCGCTGCTGCTGCCCGACAACCTGGCGGGAATGACCGTGCTCCTGCGCGTCGATGGGCTGGCGGGCCAGACGGTGATGGGCACCGAGCAGCAGGCATTCGCCGTGCAACTCGGCCAGCTGGTCGAACGTCACGCTGACGCTGGGCGCGCCGGCGATCTGCGGCGACGGCGTCGTGCGCATGGGCAGTCGAGGAGTGCGACGACGGCAACACGACCTCGGGTGACGGATGCTCGTCGACGTGCCGCCGCGAAGGCGCCGACGCGTGCAACGCGACGACCTGCGCCAGCGGCTGCTGCGCCACCGGCGTCTGCTCGGCGCCCGGCGCCGCCACCTGCGGCGCCGGCGGCATGCCCTGCCGGACTTGCGATCCGCTCACCAGCGACAGCTGCGCCGCCGACGGCACCTGCGCCTGCGGCCCGGGCGCGTCCTGCCTCGCCGGCCAGCATTGCGTCGCCGGCGCGTGCACCTGCGACGGCACCAGCTGCGCGAGCGGATGCTGCAGCGGCAACGTCTGCATGCCCGGCAACGCCGACACCGCCTGCGGCTCGGGTGGGCTCAGCTGCCAGTCGTGCGCGACGGGCGGATGCAGCCACGGCGCCTGCAACAACTGCAATTCGACCAACTGCGCCAGCGGATGCTGCTCCGGCTCGACCTGCTACCCGCGATCGCTGAGCGCGTGCGGCATCGGCGCCGGCATGTGTGTCGCTTGCGACGCGACCAAGGCCGACAGCTGCTCGCTCGCGGGCGCGTGCGCGTGCGGCGGCGGCCCCTCGTGCGGCAACGGCCAGCGCTGCGTCAGCGGCGCGTGCACGTGCGACGCGACGTCGTGCTCGACCGGCTGCTGCGCGGGCAACGTGTGCAACGCCCCGTCGCTCGCTTATTGCGGCGCCAAGGGCGCGGTCTGCCTTCCGTGTGACACCACCAAGGCCGACCGCTGCGCCCCCGACGGGAGCTGCGCGTGTGGCGCGTCGGCGGCGTGCGCCGGCGGCCAGCGCTGCAACGGCGGGCTCTGCGTCTGCGACGCCACGTCCTGCCCGGGCGGCTGCTGCAGCGGCGCCATCTGCTCGACTCGTTCGGTCGCCACCTGCGGCAACGCGGGAGCGAGCTGCCTCGCCTGCGATGCGCGGTCGGACAACTGCTCGGCGGACGGCGCCTGCCGTTGCGGAACCGGCGCCACCTGCGCGCCCGGGCAACGCTGCGCCGGCAGCACCTGCGTCTGCGACGGCACCTCCTGCCCGAACGGGTGCTGCTCGGCGGGCGTGTGTCTGAGCGGCGATAGCGTCAGCTCGTGCGGCGGCGGCGGCGGCGCCTGCACGGCTTGCCCCGCCGGCCAGACCTGCACCGCGGGACACTGCAGCGGCTGCAACGCCACGAGCTGCCCGACCGGTTGCTGCGCGGGCGCGGTCTGCAACGCGCCGTCGGTCACCAACTGCGGCAGCGGCGGCACGGTCTGCATCGGCTGCGACGCCACGCGCGCCGACAGTTGCTCGGCGACGGGCGTCTGCTCGTGCGGCACCTCGCCGGCGTGCAACTCCGCCCAGCGCTGCGTCGGCGGCAAGTGCGTCTGCAACGCGGCGTCGTGCCCCGGGGGCTGCTGCGACGGCGCGACCTGCGTGTCGCGCTCGCTGTCGCGTTGCGGGCCCGCGGGCGCGGCCTGCATCACCTGCGATCCGGCGGTCGCCGACGGCTGCTCGTCGACCGGCGCCTGCTCGTGCGGCGCGGGCGCCTCCTGCGCCGCCGGCCAGCGCTGCGTCGGCGGCGCGTGCATCTGCGACACGCTCTCATGCAGCGGCGGGTGCTGCAGCGGCACGACGTGCAAGACCGCGGCGGCAGCCAGCTGCGGCAGCTCCGGCAGCGCCTGCATCAACTGCGGCGCCGCCTCCGATCGGTGCTCCGCAGCCGGCGCCTGCCAGTGCGGCACCGGCGCGCCGTGCGGCGCCGGCCAGCGCTGCGTGAGCGGCGCGTGCGTCTGCGATCGGACGTCGTGCCCGAGCGGTTGCTGCTCCGGCACGGCCTGCCTGACCGGCACCGCCAACAACTCGTGCGGCGCCGGCGGGGCAGCCTGCCAGGATTGCGCGGGACGGATCTGCGCGGGCGGCGTCTGCAACGATTGCAACACCACGAACTGTCCCAGTGGCTGCTGCTCGGGCTCCACCTGCGCCGCGTCGTCGGCGGTGACCTGCGGGCTCGGCGGCGCGGCGTGCATCGCCTGCGATCCGACGCGCGCCGACAACTGCGCCAGCGTCGGTCAGTGCCAGTGCGGCGCGAACCCGACGTGCGGCGCTGGAACCGCGTGCGTCAGCGGCGCCTGCGTGTGCAATGCGCAGTCGTGCCCGACCGGCTGCTGTTCCGGTGGCGTCTGCTACGCGCCCTCGGCCGCCACCTGCGGCATCGGGGGCAACGTGTGCGTGCCCTGCGATGCGAAGAAGAGCGACACCTGCGACCCGACCAGCGGCACCTGCAACTGCCATGGAAAACCGTCGTGCGGCACCGGCGCGGCGTGCACGGGCGGCACGTGCGTCTGCAACGCGCAGACCTGCCCGACCGGCTGCTGCGCGAGCGGCGTCTGCCAGACGACGTCGCTCGCGACCTGCGGCGTCGGCGGCAACGGCTGTGTGACCTGCGATCTCACCACCGCCGACAATTGCTCGGCGACCGGCACCTGTCAGTGCGGCGTGCTGCCCGCGTGCACCGGTGGCGCGCACTGCGTGCTGGGCGCCTGCATCTAGCTCGGATTTCCGCTCCGTCCTCGTCGCCGTCCTCGTCTCCGATCGGGCCCAGTGGCCCAAGAATCGAGGCCCACCCTGATGACGACGGGGAAAACGAAGCGAGGACGAGGACGGGGCGGATGCCGTAGACGCGCGCTCCCGCTTCGCCTTATGCTCCCGCTCTATCGCGCGGCCCACGATGCGCGCCGCGCATTTCGCCGAGACCCCAGCCCCCGGAGCCCGTCATGCGAAGACCGCTCGAACTGCTCAAGCTCTCACCATTGAGCGCCGCCGTGATCTGCAGCGCTCTCGGCGCATGGGGCTGCGTCGCCGGCTCGCCCGCGCCCACGACTGACAACGGCACGGGCGGCAGCAGCAGCGCAGGCACCGGCGGCGCGACCGGCGCGGGCGGCAGCAACGCCGGCAGCGGCGGCACGACCTCCGCGGGCACCGGTGGATCGAGCGCGCCGCGCGACGCCGGCACCGGCACCGGCGGCACGTCGGGCTCCGGCGGCGCGTCGGGCGTGGGCGGCGCGGGCACGGGCGGGCGCACCGGCACGGGCGGCAGAACGGGTGCGGGCGGCGCGACCGGGGTCGGAGGCGCGATCACCGGCGCGGGCGGCGCCAATCCCGCCAACCTGCCGGCGTTCCCGGGCGCCGACGGCGCCGGTTCGCGCATCAAGGGCGGGCGCGGCGGCACCGTCTATCACGTCACGCGCCTCGACACCGACTACAGCGACGTCACGCCGGGCACGCTGCGCTACGGCCTGACGCAGCTCACGGGACCGCGCACGATCGTGTTCGACGTGAGCGGCGTGATCAGCCTCGGGCGCACCGCGGTCTCGGGCTGGGACTCGAACGGCAACGGATGGGACACCGCCTCGCGCCTCGATATCCCCTCGGACGTCACCATCGCCGGCCAGACCGCGCCCGGCCCGATCATCATCATGGGCGGCACCGTAAAGCCGGGCGGCACCAACATCATTCTTCGCAACATCACGTTCGCGCCCGGCTACGGCAACCGCAGCTTCAACGAACCGACGCGCGTGCCGGCGGCCGGCGACTTCCCCGATTCCTACACCTACGACGCGCTCGACATCAGCGGGCAGAACCTGATCATCGATCACGTCACCGCGGTCTACGGCAGCGACGAGACCGTGTCGATGAACGAGCTCGCCAACAACATCACGGTCCAGTGGAGCACGATCGCTCAGGGCCAGAACTATCCGCAGGCCGACGCCGAGGCGACCGGGCTGACCTACACCGGGCACTCGCTCGGCTCGCTGTTCCAGGCCGGCTCCAACGCCAAGGTCAGCATCATCCACAACCTCTACGCGCACCTCAAGGGACGTCTGCCGCGCGTCGGCACCGAGACGACGGCGCTGACCACCCCCACCGTCGGCGCGTTCAACGACTTCCGCAACAACGTCTTTTACAACTGGCTGGGCACGGCCGGGACCGGGGCGGCCGCTCAGCCGAGCCAGAACAACTTCATCAACAACTTCTACCTCGCCGGCAACGGCGGCGACAATCCCGTCGGCGGCACCAGCACCGCGATCACGACGTCGGCGGGCGGCACGTCGATCTTCAACGGCGACGACACCACCGTGACCAAGGTGTTCCAGAGCGGCAACCTCAAGGACACCAACCGCGACGGCGACGCCGCCGACGGCGTGGCGCTGACCTCGTCGGACTTCACCGGCTCGGCGATCCAGTCCGCCGCGTTCACGCAGACGCCGTATTTCGGCGTGACCGCGACCGCGGCCACCGCGTACTCGCAGGTGCTCGACTTCGCGGGCGCCGCCTGGTGGAGCCGCGCGGCGATCGATCAGCGCATCATCAACGAGACGCGCACCGGCACGGGCAAGATCGTCGCGTGGGCCGACGATCCCTTCAACGCCAGCGCCACCGAGGGGACCGAGTGGCGCGCGATGCGCGCGACGCCGGTGACCACGCGTCCCGCCGGGTTCGACAGCGACAACGACGGCATGCCCGACACCTGGGAGACGATGCACGGGCTGAACCCCGCCGTCGCCGACAACAACGGCGACTTCGACAACGACGGGTACACCAACCTCGAGGAGTACATCAACGAGATCGCCGCCTGGCCAGCGATGGCGTCGGTGCTATTCCGCGGCGGCGCCGGCACGCGCTACGCCGAGATCACCAACTGGACGCTGGATCCGCGCGCCGACGCCGCGCCGCCGTCGGGCCGGGCGCGCCACGCCCGCGCAGCGACCTGCTGGCAGCCGAGCCGCTTCGACGTCGCCGAGATCCGCGCCGGTCGCGCCGTCGTCGACGCCGTGGGACAGCACGCCGGCACCTTGCACGTCGCCGGTGACTCGGCGAAGGGCGCGGTGCTGGCTGTGAGGGACGGATGGCTCGACGTCGCCGGCCGCGTCGAGATCGGCGCGCGCGCCGAGGTCGACCTCACCGGCGGCCGCCTCGCCGCTCACGGCGCGGTCGTGCTGGGCGCACCCGAGCCACGCCGAGGCGGCGCGAGATCGGATCGCGCCGGCGTGCTGCGCCTCGCGGGCGGCGCGCTCGAGACCCCGGCGCTGCTCCAGGCCGGCGCCGGCGGCGACCCGAGCGGCCACTTCGACTTCGTCTTCGATTTCACCGGCGGCGTCTTGCAGGCGGCGCGCGTCGGCTTCGACCTCGTCGATCGCGGCGGCGCCATCGCGCCCGGTCCCGCCATCGGGCGCACCGACGTGCTCGCCGATCTGACGATCGTGCGCGGCGCGCTGGTGATCGACGTCGAGGGCCCCCTCGCCGATCAGGTCACCGTCGCCGGGACCGCTCACCTCGGCGGCGCGCTCGAGGTGCACGCCGCCGCCGGCTTCGCTCCGCGGCCCGGCGATCACTGGACGATCCTGACCGCCGGCCGCGGCATCAGCGGATCGTTCGCGCGCGTCTCGCCGGGCTACGCGGTGAGCGTCGTCGGGAATCGCGTCGTGCTGACGGCGACCGCGCCCGCGGCGCCGCTGGCGCGCGCGGTCCGACCGGGCTCCGGCCCGGGCTGACTCACATCGGCTCGCGCAAGGTGCGCGACACACCGAGATCCAGCTGGCTCACGACCCGCGCCGCCATCGATTCGAACTCGGCGGGCGAGAGCGTGACTTCCTCGTGCAGCAGGCGCTGCGTCTCGCGAATCACGTTGTCGCGCGCGTTGGCGAGCCAGCGCGAGATCGTGGCGTTGCTGACCCGATAGACCTTGGCGATCATCTCCACCGTCATGCCGTTCGCGACGTGCAGTCGGTAGATCATGCGCTCGCGATCCTCGAGGCCGACGAGCGCCTGGGTCAGCGCGCCCTGGAACCGGCCCGGAAGCTTGCGTTGGCTCGGCGCGAGCTCATGATCGGCACTGTCGATCTGCGCGATCCGGCGCGACGCGACCGCGACCCACTCCGCGAGCGTGCTCCGACCGGCATAGCTCGCCAGCTCCGGCGGCGCGCCGGCGAAGCCGACCAGCGCCGCGTCCCAGAGGCGATCCTCGACTTCGTCGACGAACGCCGCGGACTCGTCGAGCGCGCCGAGCGCCGCAACAATCGCCGAGCGATACAACCTTCGCAGCTTGGCCGCCGCGACGCGATCGCCGTAGAGCGCCGCCGCCGCGAGGAACAGATCCTCGGCGTGAATCTCCGCCGCGGGTAGGGTCTCGACGGGAGCGCCGCAACGGCCGAGGTAAGCGGAGAAGAGCGCGGCATCGAGCCGCAGCTCCAGATGAGCCGCGTTGCCGCGCGCGACCAACTCGGCCAGCGTCGCCTCGACCTCGTGATTCGAAGCGGCTGTGACGGCATCCTGACGATCGCGAGCACCCATGAATGCGTCAATAAGCGTGGGCATCTTTAAACCGACAAGAAGCTAGCATAGGCGCAAGCGCTTCAATCACGATCTACCACCGACGGAAAATCCGCGACGCAGGTCGACGTCCGCCTGCTCCGAACAGTTGACGGTAACGCTGACGAGCAGCAACATGGGAACCTGCGACAGTCCTTTGCTGTCGGACTGCTCGGTATTCGAATGTCGCGCGCTGGCTGAGCCGGAGATCGAACCGATATTCGGTTCGTCATGTCACGCTCGGCCTTCTCGTTCGCGCTCGGGTCGTCGATGCTCGCCGTCGTCGCCGCTTCGCTCGGTGGTTGTGGTCCCGGTCCGTTGCCGCTGCCGCCCGCACCCGACGTCAATGCTTTGGTCGCGAAGTATCAGGCGCCGACCGGAACGATCGATCCGCAAAACCTCGACGACGTGATCGGCGCCGCACAGATGCGCATCGCTCAGTTACACCTCGACTGGCTTCCGGATCTGCTCGCCCAGGCGATGACGCAGCTCCGCGCGCGCCTGGACGACAGCGGCGTTCCCAGCGATCCCGGCGCGAGGCCGAACCTGAACCACCCGGGAATCGACGCGACGATCAGTCTCACCCAGACCTGTCGCGGCTGGGACGATCCGCCCGGTGCCGCGAACATCCAGCAAAATGGTTGGTTGTCGCTGACCGCGGTCATCGAGAACCGCACGTTCCGCCGGGGTCTGGTGGGATCGGCGAGCGATTGCCACGGCCGCATCCAGCCGACGAACAAGATCGCCGTCGCCGCCGCCCCCGATCTCAAGGTCTTCGTCGACGGATCGCTCGGGATCTATTTCTACGCACCGGTTCCCAAGACCGTCGCCGAGACCCACGCGCTCGTGCAGCTCTCCGGGCAGGTCGGCACCATGGCCACCGGAAACGTCTCGGGCGAGGTCGACTTCGTCATCGACTATCCAAACGTCGAGGTCAGCCTGGATCGCCCTGACGGCAACGTGATCCTGGAGGTCGGCCTCGATGGCGTGACCATCCGCGCGTCCAACGCCACGTACCGATGCGACGCCGCGATACAGACCTGCGGCGTGGGGTGAGCATCCGCCGCTCGCGGACCGATCACCGCCGATGTCGATCGTTGGCGCGCTGACCATGGGAATCGCAGGCGTCGTCCCGTTCGCCGTCTCGGCCGCAGTGTCGGCGGTGGCGGCAGTCGCCGCGTTCTCCCGGCGGAAGCGGGTGGCGGCTGCGCTGGCCTTCGCTTCGATCCCTCTGTCGCACGCGCTGTGGACCGCGCTGAACGTCGCCGAGCTGGCGGCGCCTTCAATCGAGGGCAAGATGTTCTTCGACGGGCTGCAGTGGTGGCCCGGCATCGGCGTTGCGGTGGGCAGCCTGTGGTTCGCGACCTCCTATGCCGGGCAGTCACCGCGCCGCGTGGCGTGGTGGCTGCTGCTGCTGATCCCCATGCCGGCGTTGATCGTCGAAGTCGCGGCGCCGCGCTGGGTGCATCCCGACGCCTACCTGCGCTACGACCTGCCGCTGGTGACGCTCGACTATCGCCTGTGCTGGGTCGATTGGGCGCTCACGACCTACGGGCTCCTGCCGATCGCCGCCGCGTCGGCGTTGCTGGTGCGGTGCGTGGTGCGCGAGCACGCCGCCCAGCTGCGCCAGATGCTGTTCGTGTTCGTCGGGCTGGTGCTGCCGCCGATGGCGGCGATGGTCGCGCTGGCGTTCCGCGTGCGCGTGCTGGGCCAGCGCGATCCAACGCCGCTGGTGTTCGGCATCGCCGACCTGATCGTGGCCTACGGGCTCTTCCGCACGCGCCTCTTCGACCTGGCGCCGCTGGCGCGCGATACGCTGGTCGCGGGGCTGTCCGACGCCATCGTCGTCTGCGACGGCACGGGACGGATCGTCGACGCGAACCCGGCGCTGGAACGGCACCTGGGCATCAAGCCCGGCGACGCCATCGGAAAATCGGCGGCGCAGACCTTCGCGCGCTGGCCGGTGCTGATCGACGCCTGCACCGGCAAGTGCGGCCGCTGCGAGCTGGAAGTAGTCATCCCGCGTGACGGCGAGGTCGATGTTGGCGGTGGCTCGCCTCGCTTTCTCGACGTCGAGGTGACGGCGCTGCGCGACCGGCGCGGGCACAATCTCGGACGGGCGCTGGTCCTGCGCGACGTCACCGATCACCAGCGCGCGCTGCGCGACCGCGCACGCGAGACCGAGGGCGCGCTGCGCGACACCCAGCAGCGCTTCCACGCCATCATCGATCACACGTTCGAGCTGATCGGGTTGCTCGACCCGCAGGGCCACCTGCTGATCGCCAACCGCACCGCTCTCGACTTCGCGGGGCTCGACGACCGTAGCGCGCACGCCCTGTCTTCGCGGCCGATCTGGGAGACACCCTGGTGGTCGCAGTCCGATGCTTCGCCCGAGCGGCTGCGCGCCGCGGTCGCGGCGGCGGCGCAGGGGACGTTCGTGCGTTTCGAAGCGACGCAGCTCCACCGCAGCGGCGAGCGGCGGTCGATCGATTTTTCGCTCAAGCCGGTGCGTGCGACGCGCGGCGACGGCCACGACGCGACCGGGGCCGACCGCGGCGGGCGCGCCGATGCCGAGACGACCCTCGGCCCGGTGGTGCTGCTCATCGCCGAGGGACGCGACGTCACCGAGCTCCGGCGCGCCGAGCGGGAGAACGCGGCGCTCGAGGATCGCCTGCATCGGGCGCGGCGGCTCGAGGCGATCGGCCGGCTCGCGGGGGGCGTCGCACACGACTTCAACAATCTCATCACCGCGATCCTCGGCAGCGTCGAAGTGATCCGCCAGTCTCGGCAGTACGCCGACGAGCCGGATGGCGCGCTCGAGGTCATCGAGCACGCCGCGCAGAGCGCCGCACGGCTGACCCATCGCCTGCTCGCGTTCGGCCGCCGGCAGGTACACACACCCCAGATCGTCGATCCGGCGGCCTACCTGGCCGACATGCGGCCGCTGCTGGCGCGCACGCTCGGCGACAACATCGTGCTCACCACCAGCGCCGATCCCGGGATCTGGCCGGTGCGCATCGACGTCGTACAGCTCGAGCAGGTGTTCCTGAACCTGGCGGCCAACGCGCGCGATGCCATGCCGAACGGCGGGCGCCTCACCGTCGCCGCCGAGAATGTCGTGATCAAGCCTCCGGACAGCGGCGACGGCGGCGCGCGCCCGGCCGCCAACATGGTCACCGCCTCTTTCGTGCAGCTGCGCTTCACCGACACCGGCATCGGAATGACGGCCGCGGTGCTCGAGCGCATCTTCGAGCCGTTCTACACGACCAAGGACGCGACCAAGGGCACCGGCCTGGGGCTGGCCGCGGTCTACGGAATCATCCGCCAGAGCGGCGGCTATATCGAGGCGCGCTCCAAGCCGGGCAAGGGCAGCGAGCTGCGCCTGCTGCTGCCGCGCGCCGACAACGAGGCCCGCGACTTCATGCCGAGCGCGGCAGCCGAACCGTGAACGTCGACCCGACGCCAACCTCGCTCTCGACGGTGATGGTCCCGCTCGACGCGTCGACGATCTGCTTCGCGATCCACAGCCCCAGGCCCAGCCCCGGATAGTGACGCTCGGCGGGCGCGCGCTCGAAGCGATCGAAGATGCGCGCGCGCTGCTCCGGCGGGATTCCGATGCCGCCGTCGCGCACGCGCACGCAGGCCGAACGATCCCCCTCGGTGTCGACATTCACCTCGACGTCGATCGGATGACCGCGCCCGAACTTGATCGCGTTCGACACGAGATTCGTGATCACCTGGCCGATGCGCAGGCGGTCCCAGCGGCCGACCACGCCCGACGTGCAGCGCAGGTTGATGCGCCGAACCGGCGTGCGACGCGGTCTCCGACAGCGACTCGACGGTGTCGGTGGCGACGCGCGCCCAGGTCGACCTCCTCGGGCGAAAGGTAAAGCCGCCCCTCCATCAGGCGCGAGACGTCGAGCAAGGCCTCGACGAGCTGCTCGAGCCGCACGATCTGCCGGCGAATGGTGGTCAGCCGCCGTACGATCCGTTCTTCGCTGCCCGCGCCGTCGGCGTGCGCGGAGGCCATGCTGCGGAAGGCCGACTCCGTCTGCAAGCTCAGCGTCGTGATGGGCGTGCGCAGCTCGTGCGAGGCGACCGACAGGAACTCGTCGCGCACGTGCAGCGCCGAGCGAAGCAGGTCCTCCTTGCGCACCAGCTCGGTCACGTCACGCAGCGACAGCACGGCCACCGCCGGGTGCTCGTGCAGCGCCGGCAACCGCGCGGCGTCCGCGAGCAGCCAGACCGAGCCCTCCGACGTCATCGAGACCACGCGCTGACCGCGAATCCGCCCTCCATCCCTCGCGGGCATGAGATCGCCGATGTCGAGCGCGCCGCCGCCCTCCTCGTCGGGGCGCGACAGCGCGAGGCGACTCGCCGAGCCCATCGCCGCGCGCCAACGGATCGACGACCATGCGCCGGGCGGCATCGTTGGCGAACAGCACGCGGTGGCTCTCCGGCTCGAGCAGCCACAGCGGCACCGGCAGCGAGTCGAGCAGCTTCTCCGTCCATTCGCTGTGCCGCTGCAACGCCGCCAGCGCCTCCGTCTTGCCGCGTGGTGCGGCGCCGCATCTCGATCACGTCGAGGCGCGCCTGCACGCGCACCATCAGCTCGCGTCCCGAGAACGGCTTGATCAGGAAGTCGTCGGCGCCGGCTTCGAGCCCCGCGATCGTCTCGCGCTCGCCCGCGCGCGCAGACACCAGGATCACCGGCACGTCGTGCGTCGCCGGCGCCGCGCGCAGCGCGCGCAGGAGCTCGATACCGTCAATACCCGGCATGCGCACGTCGCTGATCACCAGATCGGGCGGCGAGGCCAGCGCCATGTCGCGGGCCGCCTCGCCGCCGTCGGCCATCTCGACGCGCCAGCGCGCGCCCAGCAGCAGCGCCAGCATCTGGCGCACGTGCGGATCGTCCTCGACGACGAGGATCCGCATGTTCGGGTCGGGCTCGTCGTTCATCCCGCGCCCGGCGCGGCGGCAACGCCCATCCGGGGGCCCAGGTAAGAGATCATACCCACGGCGAGCACCCAGCCCCTGAGCAAGCCCGGTCCACGGAGATCAGTCTGCGCACCGCGCCTGCGATCACAATCGGGACGCCCCCGAAGGGCGGATCCGGCGGTCCGGTCCGGTCAGCGTCTTTGCGCGCGGCAGCGGCTTGATCACCGCGAGCGGCGCGCCGGTGGGATCGATGAGCGGGCAGATGCGGCCCACGTCGGGGATGTCCTCGGGGTCCATCGGGATCGTCGCACCCAGCCGGCGGGCGCGCGCGATGGTCGCGTCGACGTCGGCGACCGAGACGTAGGGCAGCCAGTTGGGCCTCGCGTCCTTCTGCAACAAAGGCGTGACGCCCGCACGGTCGACGCCGTCGCGAGCGAGCACGTGGTACGCCTCGTCGGGCCCCATGTTCATCGATCTGTGCGAGTAGCCGATGACCTTCTCGTAGAAGGCGATCGCCTTCGCCGGATCGCTGGTGTGCAGCTCGTTCCAGACCCAGCCGCCGTGGGGCGCGATCCCGTCGGGCGGGTCGCCGCCGTTGTTCTTGAACAGGCACAGCTCGGCGCCTTGCGGGTCGGCGATGCGCGCGGTGCGTCCCACCGTCGGGATGTCGAAGGGCTTTTCGATGATGCGGCCGCCATTGCCGCTCGCGGCCTGCGCGGCTGCGTCGACGTCCTCGACCGACAGGTAGGAGAGCCAGTGCGCCGGCTGGCGGTCGTCGCGCGGCGCCGCGTAGCCTCCGATCATGGAATCGAGGCTGTCACCGAGACAGATCATGTCGTAGCTGCTGGAGCCCATCGGAAATGACCGGGTCTGCCAGCCGAAGACCTCGGCGTAGAAGGCCTGAACTCTCGTTCTTGCATCCTTGGCGTCCTTGGAGACGTGCTCGAACCAGACGAACTTCCCGGGGATCGGCTTGAGATTGGACATGGTGGCGGCTCCTTTCTGTCCCTAGGACGATCGAGCCAGGGCCAGATCGACAGCCGTCGACCGGCTCAGCAAACTTTTTTACCGAGAGCGCGCTTCTCAGAGCGCGACCGGCAGCAGCGGCTCGACGACGAGGGGGTCGAGCGCGTCACGCACGACCGCGGCCACGCGGTCGTATTCGTCGATGGTCTGCGGCAGCTCGGCCGGCGCCGGCGGCAGCAGCGCGCGGCGGCTCCGCAGATGCGCGAGCAGGGCCGCGCGAACCGTTGCGTTGGCGAGGATCCCGTGAATCATCGTCCCCACGACCGAGCCGGCGACGGCGCCGTCGTCGATCGTGCAGGCTTCGCCGTTGCGCGCCGCGATCCGGAACGCCGGCGTCACGGCACCCGCGGGTGACGTGGCGCCGAGGTGGATCTCGTAGCCGGTGAGCGGCTGATTCGCCGCGCGGGTGAGCCACCCTGGCGCCACCGCGAACGCCGACACGCGCGCGGTGATCTTCCGCGTTCCAAAGCGCGTCCGCAACGGCAGCAATCCCAGGCCCTGCGCGCCCGCGAGCGGCGACTCGACGCGCTCGGGATCGTCGATCGCGCCGCCGAGCATCTGGCAGCCGCCGCAGATGCCCAGCACCGGAAGCCCGGCGCCCGCGCGCTCGGCGATCGCGCCGGCGATCCCGCTCTCGCGCAGCCAGCCGAGATCGGACACGGTGCTCTTCGATCCGGGCAGGATCACCAGATCGGCGCCGGCCAGCTCGGCGGCGCTCTCGGGGAAGCGGACGACGACGCCGGGCTCGTGCTCGAGCGGCTCGAAGTCGTCGTAGTTCGAGATGTACGGCAGCCGGACCACGCAGATGTCGAGCTCCGCGGTCGTCGGGCGCGCGCGGCGCGTGCGCTCGTCGAGCGCCAGCGAATCCTCCTCGGCGATGCGTAGCCGCGGGATGTAGGGCACGACGCCGGCGACGGGGATGCCGGTGCGGCGGGTCAAGCTCGTCGAGGCCCGGCTGCAGCAACGCGCGGTCGCCGCGGAACTTGTTGACCACGAAGCCGGCGATGCGCCGGCGCTCGTCGGGCTCGAGCAGCTCCAGCGTGCCGACGAATGCCGCGAAGACGCCGCCGCGATCGATGTCGCCGACCAGCAGCACCGGCGCATCGGCGATGCGCGCGACGTACATGTTCACCAGGTCGCGGTCGCGCAGGTTGATCTCGGCCGGGCTGCCCGCGCCTTCGATCACCACGAAGTCGTACGCTTGGCGCAGCCGACGCAACGACGCGTCGACCACGGCGCGCGAGCTCGATCTTGTGCCGCTGGTAGTCGATCGCCGACACGCGCCCGATCGACCGCCCGAGGACGACCACCTGGCAGCCGCCCGTGCCCTCGGGCTTGAGCAGGATCGGGTTCATGTCGGCGGTCGGCTCGATGCCGGCCGCCTCGGCCTGAACCGCCTGCGCGCGCCCGATCTCGCTGCCGTCGGCGGTGACCGCGGCGTTCAGCGACATGTTCTGCGACTTGAACGGCGCGACGCGCACGCCGCGCTGGCGCAGCATGCGGCACAGCGCGGCGACCAGCAGGCTCTTGCCCGCCGACGACGTGGTTCCCTGCACCATCAACGTGCGGGCTAGCACCGGGGCAGCTCCTCGCGAAGCGCTTCGACGAGCCGATCGCGATCGGCGGCCGCGCGCGCGGCGAGCCGTGCGTACGCGGGCAGCCCGAACGACGCGCAATCACGCACCAGGATCCGATGCCGCGACAGCAGCGCGTGTCGAAGCCGGGCGGCATCGCGCACGGGAACGACGAAGTAGGTCGTCGAGCTCGAAACCGGCGCGAGACCGAGCCGCCCCAGCGCGTCGACCAGCGCGCGCCGATCGGCGAGCATGCGCTCGCGGCTGTCGGCGACGAACGGCGCCAGCTCGACGCTGGCGATCGCCGCGGCCTGCGCCGCGGCGCCCGTGCTCCACGCGGGACGCGCGCACTCCACGGCGCCGGCGAGCGCCGGCGTGGCGATGAGGTAGCCGGCGCGCACGCCCGGGATCGCGTGCTCCTTGGTGAGCGAGCGAACGCGCGCGACGTTGGCCGGCAATTCGACGGCGGCGTCGGCGTGGTGCTCGCTGAGCGACAGGAAGGCCTCGTCGACGACCAGCGTGACACGCGGCAGGCGCTCGGCGAGCGCAGCCAGATCGCGCGCGCGGACGCTGGCGCCGGTCGGGTTGTTGGGCGCACAGAGATAGATCGCGGCGGCCTCGCACGCGCGCGCCGTCTCGACGATCGCCGCCAGCGCCGGGCGATCGACTGCGAAGCCGGTCTCGGGCGTCGCGCGCCAGTCGACGATGCGTGCGCCGGCGGCCGCGGCCGCCGCGCGAAACTCCGAGAACGTCGGCTCGACCATGACGACCGCTCGTCCGGGCGCGACCAGAACGCGCGCCAGCGTCCACAGCAGATCCGCTCCTCCGTTGCCGAGGACCAGGCGCTCGGCGCCGACACGGCACGCGGCGCCGAGCGCCTGGCGCGCCGCCAGCGCGGTCGCATCGGGATAGCGATCGACGCGCGCCGCACCGATCGCCTCGCGCATCGCCGGCGCCGGACCGTAGGGGTTCACGTTGACGCTGAAGTCCAGCACGTCGTCGGCGGTGAGGCCGAGCCCGTGCAACTCGACGGCGATCGGACCGCCGTGCTCACGCGGCGCCGCGCCGTCGCCCTCAGCGGGCATGGCTCCCTCGCAGCGCCAGGACCAGCGCGGCGATCGCCGCGCCACCCGCACACGCCAGCACCACGATGCGCCAGGCAGCCCCGATCGTCTCGGTTCGCGGCGATTCGCCCTCGTCGCCGAGCCGGTAGTGCCCGGGCTTCTCGAGCACGACGCCGAGCAGCCCCGCCATCGCCGCCATCGGGCGGCCGGCGTTGGGGCTCTCGGTGCGCGCGCCGTCGCGGCGCAAGATGCGCCAGCCGCGGCGCGCGTCGTGCCCCAGAATGCCGCCCGCGAGGAGCAACAACCCGGCGGTCAATCGCGCCGGCACGAGATTCAGCAGATCGTCGAGGCGTGCGGCTGCCTTGCCGAACCATTCGTAGCGACCGTGGTAGCCGATCATCGCGTCCAGCGTGTTGACCGCGCGATAGAAGAGCGCGCCCGGCACGCCCCACAGCACGAAGTAGAAGAGCGGCGCGATCACGCTGTCCGACGCGTTCTCGGCGACGGACTCGACGGTGCCGGCGATCAGCGCGCGCTCGTCGAGCTGCGCGGCGTCGCGGCTGCACAGGCTGCCGAGGCCGCGACGCGCGCCGGCGAGATCGCCGCGCTCCAGCGGCCCGGCCACGCCGCGCGCCGCCGCCCCCAGCGCCCGGAGCGCCAGCGCCGACTTGAGAAGCCAGACGCCGGTCGCGAAGCGCAGGATCGCGCCGGCCGCTCCCGGCCATTGCGAAAGCAGGCGCAGCCCCGCCGCCGCGCCGCCCGCGAACAGACAGGGCAAGCCGAGCGCGAGGATCCCGCCCGCGACGAGCTGCCGCAGCGCCGCTCCGCGCGCGAGGCGGTGCTCGGCGATGCGCGCAATGCCGCCCATCCAGACCACGGGATGCATCGGGGCTGGCGGCTCGCCGAAGCATTGGTCGACGAGGAGCGCGCCGGCAAGGAGCGCGAGATCCGCTCGCGACGCGGCGATGACGTCCATTGTCGATTCCCGTCGATCCCGTCGAAAATACCATGGCCCGACGCGTGTGGCCGCGGCCGTATCACGGCAACGTGTGTCGCGCGAAGGTCTCCCAGACGACGTCGGGGACCGGCGCTCCCTGCGCTGCCGCCTGCGCGTAGACCCGCGCGAAAAAAACTTCGGAGCCTCCAGGAACCTGGCGCGGGCTCGCCAGCCACCGGGCCCGGCACCTTCATCCGAAGAGCGCCAGCGCCTTCTTGAACGTCTGCGCCACGCCCCAGAGCAGCGGGGCGGCCACTGCGAGCCAGGCGAGGAAGACGATTCCCGGGCTGCTGCTCGACGATTCCCCCGACGACGTAGCCGGCGAGGTCGATGTATCACTGGTTGCCATGGTCATCCTCCCTCAGGTTTGCGCGACCGCCGGCCGCGCCGCCTTCGCGCCCGATTCGTTCTCCGCCTCCTGGTGCTCGGCCGAGACGGGCTTGACCGCCAGGTTGGCGAAGAACGCGATCACCAGCAGGCCGGCCATGATGTACATGGTCACGTTGTAGGCCTCGTTCTTGGGGATGCCGTGGTCGATCTGGGACTGGCGGATGTAGTTGACCAGGATCGGCCCGAAGAGACCGGCCGCCGACCATGCCGTCAGCAGGCGCCCGTGAACCGCGCTCACGTACTTCGTGCCGAAGACGTCGGCCAGATACGCGGGAATCGTCGCGAAGCCACCGCCATACATCGTGAGGATCGCGCAGAAGCACGCGACGAACAGCGCGACGCTGCCGAGCCGCCCGATCTGCGGCACCAGCGCATAGAGCGCGGTGCCCAGCGTGAAGAAGCACGCGTAGGTCGCCTTGCGTCCGATCTTGTCGGACAGCGAGGCCCAGAAGAACCGGCCCCCCATGTTGAACAGGCTCAGCAGGCCGACGAAGCCGGCGGCGGCGCTGGACGTGATCTTGCCCTTGAAGACCTCCTGGATCATCGCCGACGCCTGTCCGAGGACGCCGATGCCGGCGGTGACGTTGAAGCACAGCACGACCCAGAGCAGCCAGAACTGCTTCGTCCCCAGCGCCTTGGCCGGCGTGACGTTGCGATCGGTGATCAGCGACCCGGCGCGCGCCGGCGGCGCGACCCAGCCTTCGGGCGCCCAGCCCTCCGCCGGAACGCGGTATCCGAAGGCGCCGAACGTCATGAAGATCAGATAGACGATACCGAGCACGACCCAGGTCGGCACCACGCCGGTCGACGTCGCGGTGGCGAAGTGCTTCATCAGAAAGTCGGACAGCGGCGACGCGATCATCGCGCCACCACCGAAGCCCATGATGGCCATGCCGGTCGACATACCCCGCCGGTCGGGGAACCACGAGATCAAGGTCGATACCGGCGTGATGTAGCCGATGCCGAGCCCGCAGCCGCCAATCACGCCATAGCCGAAGTAGACCAGCCACAGCTGATGCGTGGAGATCCCGAGCGAGCCGACCAAAAAGCCGAGCCCCCAGCAGATCGCCGCGACGAGACCGCTCTTGCGCGGTCCCTGGGCCTGCACCCACTTGCCGAAGAGCGCCGCCGACAGGCCCAGCACCACGATCGCGATCGTGAAGATCCAACCGAGCTCGGTCAGCTTCCAATCTTCGGGCAGCGACTTCGTGATCCCGAGCTGCCTGGTCAGCGGCAGGTTGAACACGCTGAACGCGTATGCCTGCCCGATACAAAGGTGCGTCGCGAGGGCACAGGGGGGGATCAACCAGCGGTTGAAACCAGGCTTCGCGACGATCCGCGCCTTGCTCAAGAGCTCAGCCATTGGCGAACCTCCTGATAGCGAAGTTGAGCACGGATAACCGCGAGGTGGAAAGGGAAACGTTGACGGCCGCCACAGTTGGCAACAAACGCACCCGTCGCGAAATCTTTTTGACGGAATCGGCTGAGTCGCCGAGTCACATGGCTCCCCGCGCTCGAGCTCGGCGCCCGCCGCGTCATTGCAAAATGCTCGGGGCCGCGGCTCAGAAGCGAGCGGTGAGCGCGCAAGAAACGCCGGAAGCAAGGCCGGCCGACGACGCGGCCGGCAAGCACCCAAGCGACATCGAATTGCCGGCGGGCGCGTGCGCCTCGCCGGAACCCGGCGCGGTCAAGTAGAAGACCAGCGCGGCGATCGCCGCGGCGCCGGCAGTCGCGTAACCCGCGATCGCCAGCGTGAGCCGCGCGTTTGCCGCCTGATGCAGGCCCAAGCAAGGGCCGCCGCCGTAGTCGGAGGGTTTGGTCGTGGTGCACTGAGGATTGCCCATCGCATCCTTCACCGAATTGAAATCGGCGTTCTTCTGCGACCAGAGCACCTGGGCCGTGACCCCGCCGCCGAGCGCGAGCACGCCCAGGCCCACGGAGACCCACGCCGCGCTGATCTGCCAGGGACGTCCCGACGGTGGCGCCTCGCCCGGAGGACTGTCGATGCGAACGGGCGGGTGCTCGTGCGGGTCCACGTGCGGGTCCACGTGCGGGTCATTGCTCGGTTCGGTCTTGTCGGGCAGGGCGGTCTCGACCGCCGCCGTGCGGCGCGCAGGCTCCGGGTTGGTCGCCGGTGGCCGCGTCACCGCCACCGGCGGCTTCTCGGCCTCGGGCGGCGGTACCGGTGACAGCTTGATGAGGACGCGCAGCTTCTGCCCGGCGATCGGCGCGACCGAGCGCGTCTCCGCCACCATGCCGGTCTTCTCCAGCTTGACCTCGTGCGCGCCGGGCGCGACCACGACTGGACGCACGAGCGGCGCCTTGCCCATGTCGCGGCCGTCGATGCGTACGGTGCTGCCGCTGTTCTCCGTCTCGACCTCGATGTACGCGAGCTTGGGGCGCAGGTCCTGGGCCTCGCGCTCGGCATCGGCGCGGCTGGCCTTGGGCGCGAAGGGCGCCTCGTCGAGGAAGATGTCGAAGGCGCGCAACGCTTCGACGTCGTTGCCAAGGGCACGGTACGCCTTGCCCATGTTGAACATGATCTTGGGGCTCTGCACCAGCGCGAACGCCTCGTTGAACTTCGTGAGGGCCCCGCGATTGTCGCCCTTTTGCAACAGGCGCACGCCCTCGACTTGCAGCGCCTGCGCCTGTTTCTTGACGTCGTCTGACTGCGCGCGTGCCTCGCGCGCGGGCAGGGCTGCAAGCACCGTGAGAAACGCGACGAAAAAGGACGAAATCCGGCCGATGCTCACCCGCGCCCCCAAGGAAGTATTCAATGAAAGATTTCCAATCACGATCTGGCTGTTCAACGACGATTGCCGCGCCTTGCTGCAGCACGCCGCCGGAAACGCCGGCGACGTTAGCACGCTCGCGCAGCACGGCACAGAGCGGCGATCAGGAGATCAGATGATCAGACGATCAATTCGGGGACGGCCGTCCCGCGTCGGCGGGCGGAGGCGCTTCAAAAAGGTGCCCCCGCCCCTTTGGACCCCGTGATAAAAGCGCCGAGTGCGGCGTCGGGGCTGAATCCCCGAAATACGGGGGCATCATGAGCGTTCTACTGGTTAGATTAATGAACTCGACCTCGAACCGTGCCGTCATCCGTGGTGGCTCCGTGCGTGGCTCCTTGGGCGCTCGACGGGCCCTGACGTTGATGATGGTCCTCACCGCCGGGTGCACGACGGCGCGGTCGCGGGACATCCCGACCGGCCCCGAGGTCGACGGCGGCGGCGGCAGCACCGGCGCTGGCGGCGGCGCCGGCGGCGCGAACCGCGACGCGGCCACCGATCGTCCCGTCGATTCTGCCGTCGATTCTGCCGTCGATTCTGCCATCGATTCGGCCGTCGATCTCGGCCAGCCGCCCGACGGGGGCACCGGCGTTTGTACGTCGGTGATGCACCTCTGCACCGGGCAGTGCGTGAACAACAAGGACGTCGCGACCTGCGGCATGGCCTGCGTGGCCTGCCCGGTTCCCATGGGCGGCTCGGCGACCTGCGACGGTAACGCCTGCAGTGGGACCTGTCCCAGCGGCATGAAGCTGTGCGCCGGCCAGTGCATCGACAGCGGCGCGTCGTGCTCGGGAACCTGCAGCGCAGGCAGTCACGATTGCGCCGGCATCTGCCAGCCGAACGCCAGCCCCAATACCTGTGGAACCTTGTGCACCGCGTGCCCGATGCCCGCGAACGGAACGCCGACCTGCGACGGAACGGCGTGCGGATTCACCTGCGGAACCGGCTATCACGTGTGCGGATCGGCCTGCGCCAGCGACACGTCGGTGAGCTCGTGCGGATCCAGCTGCACCGCGTGCTCCGTTCCCACGGGCGGCGGGAGCGCGACGTGCGACGGCGCACAGTGCGGAGGGACCTGCCCGGCCGGAATGAAGCTGTGCGCCGGCGCGTGCATCGCATCCGCGGCCTCGTGCAACGGCGTCTGCCCGATGGGAACGCACGACTGCAGCGGCACCTGCCAGCCCAACAGCAGCGCGAACTCGTGCGGCACCTCGTGCACGGCGTGCTCGACGCCGATGAACGGCGCGGCGACCTGCGACGGCACCACCTGCGGGTTCACCTGCAGCACCGGCTATCACGCTTGCGGCAGCTCGTGCCAGCCGAACAGCAGCCCGGCGACCTGCGGGACCACTTGCACCACGCCGTGCACCGCGCCGGCGAACGCCGCCGCGACCTGCAACGGCACGTCGTGCGGCTTCGCGTGCAACACCGGTTTCCACCAGTGCGGCTCGACCTGCGTCTCCAACACCAGCATCAGCAACTGCGGGGCGTCGTCTTGCACGGTTTGTTTGCCGCCGGCGAACGGGACCTCGACCTGTGATGGAACGGCGTGCGGCTTCACGTGCGCGACCGGGTTCCACGCGTGCGACACGTCATGCGTCCCCAACACCAGCACGTCTGGGTGCGGAACCTCGTGCACGGCGTGCCCGGTGCCGACCGGAGGCGGGACCGCCACCTGTGATGGAACCTCCTGCGGCGGGACCTGCCCGACCGGCATGAAGCTGTGCGCGGGCGCATGCATCGCCTCGACGGCGTCGTGCAACGGCGTCTGCTCGACGGGGTCGCACGACTGCTCGGGCACCTGCCAGTCGAACAGCAGCGTGGGCAGCTGCGGCGCCACGTCGTGCACGGCGTGTCCGGTGCCCACGAACGCGACCTCGAACTGTAGTGGCACGTCATGCGGCTTCACCTGCAACGCGGGTTCGCACCTGTGCGGCGGCGCGTGCGCCTCCAACAGCAGCACCGCGAGCTGCGGAACGACGTCGTGCACCGCTTGCTCACCGCCCGCAAACGCGACCGCCACCTGTGACGGAACGGCGTGCGGCTTCACCTGCGGAGGCGGCTTCCATACTTGCGGTACGGGTTGCTCGTCGAACACCAGCGTCAGCAGCTGCGGCACCTCCTGCACGCCGTGCGTGCCGCCGGCCAACGCCACCGCGACCTGTGATGGCACGACGTGCGGATTCACCTGCAACGCCAACTTCCACCTGTGCGGAACGGCGTGCGTCGCCAACTCCAGCATCAACAGCTGCGGCACCACGTCGTGCACGGCCTGCACCCCGCCCGCGAGCTCGGTCGCGACCTGCAACGGGACCGCGTGCGGGTTCACGTGCAACACCGGCCTGCACCCCTGCAGCGGCGCGTGCGTGTCGAACAGCAGCACCGCGAGCTGCGGCACGACCTCGTGCACGGCGTGTTCGGTGCCGACGAACGGCGCGCCAACCTGCGACGGCACCACCTGCGGGTTCACCTGCAACACCGGCTTCCACGCGTGCGGGAGCACCTGCGTGTCGAACAGCCTCACCAGCAGCTGCGGCACGTCATCATGCACCGCGTGCCCGACTCCGACCGGCGGCGGGAGCGCGACCTGCGACGGCTCGATGTGCGGCGTCTCCTGCCCCACGGGGAGCAAGGTGTGCGCCGGCAACTGCATCGCTTCCAATGCGTCGTGCAACGGAGTCTGCAACACGGGATCGCACGACTGCTCCGGCACGTGCCAGCCCAACAGCAGCGCCAGCTCGTGCGGGCCGACGTCGTGCACGGCATGTCCCACACCATTGAACGCCACCGCGACCTGCGTCAACGCAACCACCTGCGGATCGACGTGCAACCCGGGCTTCCACCTGTGCGGCACCGCGTGCGTCTCCAACAGCAGCGTCGGCAGCTGCGGACCCACGTCGTGCACGGCGTGCACGGCTCCAACGCCAAACTCGACGCCCTCCTGCGACGGCACCCAGTGCGGCTACACGTGCAATTTGCCGCAGTTCAAGGCGTGCGGAACCCTCTGCGTCTCGACCGCGGTCGGCAGCTGCTGCACCGCCGCGGACTGCCCCTCGAACACGCCAATCTGCAACACCACGACCCAGCTGTGCGAGGGCCGACCCCTCGGCCAGGGCTGTGGGGTCAGCGCCGAGTGCACGAGCTTGTCGTGCGTGGGCGGAGTTTGTTGCAACGGCGGAGGCGTCAATTGCTTCCCCGACAACGACAACGACTCGTTCGGCGACATGTTCAGCGTGCCCACCCGCGCGTGCACCTGCCCGCCGGGCACGGTGGCGAACAACGCGGATTGCCTCGACTCGGCAACCGATCCCAACGCCCCCTTCGTGAATCCGAACGGCGCGTTCCACATTTCCACGGACGTCCCGTCGATGTACACCCCCGACATCCGGGACACGACGCCCGACGGGTGGGACTGGAACTGCAACAGCATCGAGGACAAGACCCTGGGCGCGTCGATTCCGAACGTCCCCATCGGTTGTTCTGCCGCCTCTGTCTGCACCAGTTGCACGACCCAGATGGCGACCGTCGTCATGACCATCCCCTGCGGTGGCCACGTGAATGGAGCGATCTGCGCGAACATGGGCTGCGGCGTCGGCGGTCCCGGCTGCGGCACCGTCACCGGTATCCCGATGGCGCCGCAGGGCTGCAAGTAACGAGAGCCCCGCTCAGATAACGGGCGTGCGGGGCGTGGTGGGCTCTCGAGATGACAGGCGCGAGCGGTCGTCGCGCCCGCCGCTCACGGCGCCGGCGGCTCGATACCCCAGATCAGCACGCCCAGCCGATACACCGTCACGTGCGTCCAGTCGGTGAGCGCGGTCTTGGTCGCATCGAACGAATAGTCGTTGGTCTGCGTATAGGTGATGCCGAACGATGGATTCAGGCTGTTGAACCGCGCGTCGACGACCGCCGTCCCGCCGTTACCGGTGAACGTACCGGCGGCGGCGGTGAAGCCGAGCTGCAGGAACGTGTCGGCGCCGGCGCGCGTGACCGCCGTGAACGTCGTGGTCATGTTGCCCTGAATCTGCACGTTGGCGCTGTTGGTGGCGAAGTCGACGACCGCCGCCTCGCTGGCGGCGCCGTCGTTGGTGAACCAGTAACGAATGGTGATGTCCGACAGGTTGATCGTCGCCGTACCCAGGTTGATCAGCTTGAACGCCGGATGCGGGCTGTTGGTCGTCGCCGTGGCGACGCCGGCCTGGTACTGCACGCGAACCGATCCGCA
Source organism: uncultured Pseudomonadota bacterium (assembly GCA_963774325.1). Lineage (GTDB taxonomy): Bacteria > Myxococcota_A > Polyangia > Fen-1088 > Fen-1088 > DASRQZ01. Next base: position 237,653 of record CAVZEF010000003.1, on the reverse strand, counting down.
GATGGTGCCCGTGCACACGTTGGGCGCCGCGCAGTCGGTCGCGGAGGTCGCGACCGTGCAGCTCGCCTTGCACACGTTGTTGGCCGCGTCGCACAGGAAGCCGCCGGGGCAGGTCGCGGTGGCCGCCGCCGCGCAGGTCCCCGCGCCATTGCACGTGCGCGGTGACGTCCGCACCGCCCCCGTCGGGCAGCTGCCCGCGGCGCACGCCGTTCCGTTCGGATAGAGCCGGCAGGCGCCGGCGCCGTCGCAGGTTCCGTCGGCGCCGCAGCTCGGCGCTCCCTGGTCTACGCACTGAGTGGCGGCCACGGGGCGCGCGCCCGCGATGACCGGCATGCACACCGCCGCCGACGTCGTCAGAACGCAAGCGGTGCAGGTACCGCAGACAACCGGCGGCCCGACCAAGCAGCTACCCGCGCCGTCGCAGCGCCCCTGCGCCGTTCCGGTCGCTCCCGAGCAGGTCGGATCCTGACAGACCGATCCCGATCCGTAGAGGCGGCATGCCCGCCTTCCGTCGCAGGTGCCGTCGGTGCCGCAGCTCACGCGGCCGCTGTCGGCGCACTGGTCCAGCGGATCGTCGCCCGCGGGGACCGGCGTGCAGGTGCCGGCCGCGCCCGGGAGCGCACACGACTCGCAGGTCCCTTTGCAGTCGCTGCTGCAACAGATGCCTTGCGCGCAGATCGAGCTGTTGCAGTCGTCACCGACGGTGCACGCCGCGCCCAGCGGCTTGCGGCCGCAGCTCCCGTTGTCGCAGAAGCTGCCGCCGACGCAGTCCGCGTTGGTCTGGCACGTCGTCAAGCAATCATCGCCGGTCGGATTGCATTGATACGGATCGCAGGGTTGTCCCGAGGTTGGCTGGCAGCTACCGTCGGCGCAACGAAAAGCGTTGGTGCGGGTCGATCCGCCGCAGCTCTGCTGCTGGCAGACGGCCCCGAGCGGGTAGTGCCGGCAGGCGCCCGAGCCGTCACAAACGCCGTCGCGCCCGCAGCTGGCGATGCCGTCGTCGGGGCAGTCCTCGCGCGGGTCGGTGCCCACGTCGGCGAGCGCGCACACGCCTCGACTGCCGTCGAGAGCACACGAATGACAGATGTCGGCGCACGCGGTGTTGCAGCAGACGCCGTCGGTGCAGATGCCGCTCGTGCACTCCGTGCCGTCGGCGCACGCCGCGCCGTTGCCCAGCGTCGCTGGCGGCATGTCATCGACGGCGCTGTCGGCCGCGGCATCGACGGCGTCGCCGCCGCCGCCCGCGCCGCCGGTCCCGCCGGGGATCGCGTGCGTGCGCGCGCACGAGGCGGCGGCCAGACCGCACAAAGCGACGCCGAGAAAGAGAGCGTCAGAGAACGACGACCAGGTACTACGCATCTGCCCAGCTCTTTCCTGCCCCGATCGGCCTGCCCTGGATCGGTCGCCGCCGATCGCGCCACCACTGTCCTTTGACAGCCAACGGGCCCAACCGAAAAAATTCCCCTCGCGACCCGTCCAATCTGTAACGAACCGATCGGTCGCGTCAATCCAGCGGCGCGTCAGCTCGCGCAAAAAAGCCGGCGCCGCCAATGCCGGTCGTTCGCCGTCACCGAGGCGACGCTGACTGGTCGCGGCACTGCCATAACTCGAACGTCGATAAGCTCTGGGTCCCATTCCACCCGTTCCCTCCGATCCCAAGGGCGGCTGGCGACCAGAATCTTTCCGCTCGCCCCCGGGACCGACCCGACGCCGAGAGTTGACACCAATATTGGTCGCGCCGCTACTGTAGCGCTGTGAAATCGACCGACTCGATCGGGATGGCGGTGGCCGTACTCTTTGCCGCGCTGGCCGGCGGCTGCTCGGGCAAGTCCGGCGGCTCCGGGATGGGCGGCGCAACCGGCGCCGGCGGCGCCGCCGTGGCGACCTGCGCGCCCGACCCGGCGCCCAGCGCGGCGGGTGGCGCCGGCGGCGAGACGGCCTGCCAGAGCAACCCGGCCGACTACCCCTACGTGTTCTGGGACCCGTGCGCGCCTCTCGAGGATCGCATCACCGATCTCCTGGCGCAGCTCACCATCGACGAGAAGCAGACGCTGCTCACCCCCGGCCAGCCGGCGGTCGCGCGTCTCAATCTGCCGCCCTCGTCGCTGTTCACGGAGGGGCTGCACGGACTGGCGCTGTCCTCCGATGCCACCACGACCACCGGCAGCTCGATCCTGACCGCCACGCAGTTCCCGCAGGCGTTCGGCCTGGGTGAATCCTGGGACCCGCAGGTCACCAACGCCGTCGGCGCGACCGCCGGCTACGAGGCGCGCGTCTACAATGCGCGCGGCGTCAGCCCGACCGGACGCGGCACCGGGTTGATCGTGCTGACGCCCAATGTCGATCTGGCGCGCGATCCGCGCTGGGGGCGCACCGAGGAGTCCTACGGCGAGGATCCGTTCCTGATCGGCGAGATGGCCAAGGGCTACATCGCCGGCCTGCACGGCAACGACCCGAAGTACCTGCTCGCCGGGTCGCTGCTCAAGCACTTCATGGCCAACAGCAACGAGGACACGCGCATGACCAGCTCGTCGAACCTCGACGACCGCAACCTGCGCGAGTACTACTCGGCGACATTCGGCACCGCGATCCGCGACGGGCACGCCAACGGGATGATGACCGCGTACAACCAGATCAACGGCATCCCGGCCGCGGTGACGCCGCTTCTGAAGTCGATGGTCATCGGCGAATGGGGGTTCCAGGGCTTCTTCTCGACCGACGGGCAGGCGCCCAGCATCCTGGTCACGAGCCAGCACTACTTCACGAGCGTGGATCAGTCGATCGGCGCCGTCATCGCCGGAGGCACCGGCGTGCTGCTGCAGAACATGGCGCTGCCGTCGATCAACAACGACGTCCAGGCCGGCGCGCTCACCGCCGATGACATCGACGCGGCGTTGCGGCCGGTGCTGCGCGTGCGTTTCCGCCTGGGCGAGCTCGATCCGCCGTCGTACGTGCCCTACAAGCAGATCCAGGGCACCGAGACGCCCTGGAACACGCCCGAGACCAGCGCGCGCGTGCTCGACGTGACGCACAGGACGCTGGTCCTGCTCAAGAACGCCGGCAACACCTTGCCGCTCGATCGCGCGACGATCGGCAGCGTCGCGGTGATCGGCCCGCGCGCCGACTCGGTGCTGCGCGACTGGTACGGCGGCACTCCGCCGTACAAGGTGACGCCGCGCCAGGGCATCGCCAACAAGCTCGGGCCCGACGTCACCATCAACTACGCCGCCGACGACAGCACCGGTGACGCGTCCGCGGCGGCGGCGGCATCCGACGTCGCGCTGGTGTTCATCGGCAACCACCCGACCTGCGGCGATACGCCCTTCCCGCCGTGGGGCACCTGCGCGTCGAAGTACGAGGGGCGCGAGCAGGTCGATCGCGTCTACACCACGCTCGAACCGTCGCAGCTGGAGCTGGTGCAGAACGTGATGGCGGCGAACCCGCGCACGATCGTCGTGCTGGTGTCGAGCTTCCCGATCGGCATCGACTGGGTCAACGACAACGTGCCGGCGATCCTGCACGTCACCAACTCCAGCCAGGAGCTGGGCAACGCGATCGCCGACGCGCTCTTCGGTGATTACAACCCCGGCGGGCGCACCACGACCACCTGGTATCACAGCGAAGCCGACATTCCGACGGCCATCACCGACTACGACATCAAGGAAGGAACGACCTACTGGTATTACAGCGGTTCGCCGCTCTATCCGTTCGGGTACGGGCTCTCGTACTCGACGTTCGCCTACGCGAATTTGACGGTCAGCGCGCCCACCGTGTCGCCGTCGGCGGCGGCGGGATCCTGCGCCGCCGTACAGGTGAGCGCCGACGTGACCAACACCAGCGCGGTCGCGGGTGACGAGGTGGTGCAGCTCTACGTCGCGTATCCGAATTCGACGCTCTCGGCAGACCAGGGCCCGCGCCCGCGGCAGCAACTGCGCGGCTTCAAGCGCGTCAACATCGCCGCCGGCGCGACGGCGCACGTGACGTTCACCATCGGCTCCCGCGATCTCGCCTACTACGATGCCGCCGGCGCCGCGTTCACCGTCGAGACCGGCGCACCCGTCGAGCTGCAGATCGGCGCGTCGTCGGCCGACATCCGCCTGCGCGGCATGCTCGGCGTCGTGCCGTAGGCGCGCGCCGGCGGCGACAGGATCACAGGCCCGCGGCCGCGAGCGGCAGCAGGCGCGCCAGGCGCCGGGCCCAGGCGATCTGCCCGGCCTCGTCGGTGATCAGATCCTGGCGGATCTCGATCTCGACGTGGGGAAGGTCGCGCTCGGCGCCGTGGTGGTTGACCGAGTAGTCGGAGTTGTCGGTCACCGCGTAGGGCTCGTTGCAGCCCACGACCAGGTCGCCTTCGGCGCGCAGCAGGCGCAGCAGCGGCTCGGCGACGCGCGCATCGCGGTTGAAGAGCACGCCGGTGTGCCACGGGCGCGCGACGTCGAGAAAGACCGGCGTGAAGCTGTGCACCGCGATCAGGATCGCCGGTCGATGCGGCTCGCGCCGGCGGTCGAGCTCGCCGCGGATCTGATCATGATAGGGGTGAAAGATCTCACGGGCCCGCGACGCGGCTTGCTCGGGCGTGATCGCCTGATTCCCCGGGATCGCCGTCCGCTCGCTGCTGGTCGCGATCGACTCGGGGTGGCCGAGCTCGCGATTGCAGTCGATCACCAGGCGCGAGTAGCGCTGGCAGACGACGAACGCGTCCAGCGCCGCGGCCAGACCCACGGCGACGCCGCGCGCGCCGATGTCCCACGCGATGTGCCGCTCGAAGTCCTCGGGCGGTAGCCCCAGCGATCCGAGCGCGCGCGGCAGCCGGCGACCAGCGTGGTCGCAGGTGATCACGAACGGCGAGCCGGCGGCGCGGCCCTCGACCTCGAACGGCGCGGGCTCGTCGTCGGCGAGCAGGCGCGCTGGCGCACCGGGCGCGATCACGGCAACAATGTCCCGATGCCGGCCCCGACCGGGCATGCGTCGCTGAATTCTGGCGCGCTCCTCACCTCTTGCTCCTACGCCGGGACGCGACGGAAAGCCACCGCCATGTGCCGCCGGCGACCGCGCCGGCGAAGTCCGGCACGGGCGTTGCTGGATGTGACTGACATGACCGTCGAGACCATCGAACGGATCCTCACGCGCATCTTCGTGCGCATCTTCATGGACATCTTCCGCCGTCCGGCCGGCCTGGCGGCGTGCGCGATCGCGCTCACCGCCGTCTCGGCGTGCTCGGTCGCGTTCGTCGAGGCGCCGCCGCTCGACCATGCGTCGCGGCACTTCTTCGATTGCACGACGAGCATGCTCGCGCCCGGGCTGGATGCGGTCCTGACGGGCACGCTGGCGCTGAGCGTGCTCGGAGCGGCCTCCGACTCGTCGCACGATACGGCGGGGGTCGTCGAGACGTCGGCGCTGGTCGTGGGAGCGCTGGCGTCGGCAACCTATGGATACCTGCAGGTCTCCAAGTGCCGCCAGGCCAAGGACGCGCTCGCCGAGCGGCTGCTCGACATGCCCTACCTGGGTGTTCCGCCGCCGGACGCATCGCGTGCCGCGCGCTCGCCGGCGGCGATCGCGCCGGCTCCGGTCGCGCGGCGCGAGCCAGGCGATCGCGCGGACGCGCCGGTGAGGCCCGATCCCTGGCTTTCAGAGGGGCCGCCGCCGCCGCCCACGCAGGGTCGTGGCGTGCCGACGTTGATGCCGCCCCCGCCACCCTACCTGCGTCTGGCGCCGCAGACAGTTCCGCCCGTGACGGCGCCGCCGGAGAGTGCGAGCGCGCCCCCGGTCGTGCCGCCTTCGGCGGCGCCGCCGCCACCGCCAGAACCGCCGCCGCCGGCGCCGTCTTTGGCGCCACCCACGCCCGCCAATCCGGGGTCGCCGCCATGAAGCCATTCGCGACATTCCTGTCCCGGTCTCGCACGCCGCGCCTGCTCGCCTGGCTCGCGCCGGTCGCGCTATTGCTGTGCTTGCCCGCACGCGCCAGCGCCGGACGGCCATCGCTGGTGATGCTGCCCGCAAGCGGGCGTGGCGTGTCGGCGCGGATCATCGAACGCGCGCGGCACCTGCTGGTCGAGAGCCTGGGACGCCCCAACCGCTTCCGCGTGACCGACTACGATCGCCCGCCGACCGCGGACCGCCCGGGCGCCGACGAAGCGATCATGACGGCGCGCCTCAACGGCGCCACGCTGGCGGTCGCGCTCGATCTGTCGCACGACGGCAGCGACACGGTCTTCGACGTGCACTGCTGGGATGCGGATAATGGCGAGAGCCGGTGTCATCTACGCGAGAAGACCGCGGCCGGGCCGGAGCTGCTGCCCGATTTCACCGAATGGCTGGCGCTGCGCCTCACGCGCGAGCTCGACGCCTCGACCGAGGCCGCCGGTGAGAACGACAACGTGTTCACGTCGAGAGCGCGCCGCGAGCCGCGCACGTTCACCTTCGGCGCGCGCGCCAGCTTGATGGTGCCGGTCGACTCGCCCGCGCGCAGCGCCGCGCCCCTCGGCGGGTTCGGCGTGGTCATGGCCGCCGACGCGGGAACCGTGTTCGTGACGCTGGGCCTGGAGAGCCAGTCCGGCAACGACAGCCATCGATCGTGGGGCGTCGGGCTCGAGCTCGACCTGCCGCTCGCCGACGGAGAACGGCTGCCTTATCTGGGCGCCGGCGCCTGGTTCGTGATCCAGCACCTGGGTGGCGAGGGCGCCGACGGCCTGCAACTGCGGCCCACGCTGGGAATCCTCTGGGGCCGACACGACGTCGCCCGCCTGCGCACGGAGGTCAGCTACTTCGTCGACATGTTCGAGGAACGCGAACCCGATCGCTTGATCGCCGGCAGCGGGCAAGCGCACGTCAGCCATGGAGCCCTGATGTCGCTGGGAGCGTCATTCTGATGCGCAGCCCTTCACGAAGCGAGAGACGGGCGGCGCTGGGCGAGCTCGGCTCATTGCTGCCGCTGGCAATGATCGGGCTCTTGATTGCCAATGACCACGTCTTGAAGTTCGTCTTTCACAACGAGGTCACCGGCAAGCTCTCGGACATCGCGATCTGCTTCGTGATGCCGCTGCTGATATCGGCCGCGGTCGGGCTGATCGCGGGCGTGGGCGTTCGCCGGCGCCTGTGGATGGGAGCGGCCGTCACCGTGGTGCTGTTCTCGGCGCTGGAGATGTCCGACGTCGCCGGCGCCTGGTTCGTTCGAGCGGTCGCGCTGGTCTTCGGCGCACGGCACACCGTGCTCACGCGCGATCCGACCGACCTGTTCGCGCTCGCCTGCGTCCCCATCGCGATCGCCTACGGCCGGCGTCGCGCGCTCGTCGCGGCGATCGACACGCGCTGGCGGCGCCTCTGCGGAGCGCTGGCGTTGCTCACCGGCTCGCTGGCGCTGATGGCGACCAGCGCGCCCGAGCGTTGCGACAAGTGGTCGCCGCCGATGGTGTTCAAGGTCGAGGGCGACTGCGGCACGGGCGGGGTCATCGTGGTCGACGGGAACGCGTTCTCCGCCGGGCTCACGATCACCAACCAGCCCGCGCTGCTGGCGCCGCCGGCGAGCCCCCAGGTCGGCGTCTCCGCGCAGTATGGCGGCGCCAGTTGCCCCTATGCGTTCGATCAAGGGAACTGGGAGATCACCGTCGGCAATTGCTCGATGGTGAGCTACGCCGAGCCGCTGCCGATCGACGCGGCCACCGCCGCCACCAGCGACGCCAGCGCTTCCGATGACGGCGGCGCGCCCGATGACGGCGGCGCGCCCGACGCCGGCTCGCCGCCGTCCCAACGATGTCCAGCGGGGTACCGCCTGTGCGTGGCCGCGGTGGAGAGCGGCGAGCTCTGGTTCACCTGCCGGGGCGCCGATCTCGCCACGGTGCTGTGCCGCTCGCGGCTCACGGTGCTGCCATGACGCGCCCCAGGTCGAGCCGGCCGTGCGGTTCGCGTCACGCCGTCGCCGGCACGCTGGCCCTCGCCACATTTCTGGCGCTGGTGACCACCGCCTGCACCGACCCGGAATGCCCGGGCGATGAGCAATTCGTGGTCAACGAAGACGGGAACTGTGCGCCAACGACGCAACGGCTGACGATCAGCGCCATCGGCTGTCGGGTCTCTCTGACCGGTCCGACCAGCGATACCGGCTTGCCCACGCAGGGAGCGATGGGTTCTCACCCGGCGCCGCTGCGCCAGGGCGGGTTCATCCTTTACACCGACACGCCATCCTTTCGTCTCTGCCGCGCACGACGTGTCGACTATCGGCTGGAGCTGTCGTGCGTCGACAACGATGATTCACCGGTGTGTCAGGCCGACCTCACCGAGCCAGCATTCTGACGCCCTCTCGATCTGCGACGCCGTTCCAGCGGTGAGCGAAGCGGATCGCGACGCTCACACGGCCACACGACGAGGTGCAACGTCGCCGCCGCGTCGCGCGCCGATCCTCAAGTCACCGACGGAGAAGCCGATGCGAAGCTCATGGTGAGCGCGCGGTTTCGGCGTTTGTCCCTGGTGGCAATTTCGGTAGCAGGAGAGGGGCGGCGCGCGGCGCTCGCTGCTCTGATGATCGCCTTCGCGGCGAGCGGGTGTGCGTTTCATGAGACCGGCCACGGCAGCGGCGGAGCCGGCGACACCGGCAACAACGGCGACGCCAGCGCCGACGCGCCCGCGGGCAGCGGCAGCGGTGGACATCGTGACGGCGGCAGCGCGAACGGAGGCCGCGACGGCGCGGCCGGCGGCACCGCCGGCTCGACGCCGACCTGTCCCGCGACGTGCCCCAGCGGTCAGGTCTGCCTGAACGGCACCTGCCAGGGCGATCCGTGCGTGGCCGCGACCGCGATGATGTGCGCGAGCGGCACGGCCTGCAAAGCAACCTGCGTCGAGGTGACCGATCCCTGCGCCGGCAAGACCTGCCCCACGAACCAGAGCTGCGTCGACGGCCAGTGCGTGGCCGGCTGCTTCACGCAAACCTGCGCCGGCGTGGTTTGCCCCAGCGGACAATATTGTTCGCCGAGCACCGGCAAGTGCACCGTGCTCAACGCCTGCGACGCCGCGTGCGGCACGGGCAAGGCCTGCAATCTCACCTGCGTTCCGCCCAATCCGTGCGCCAACGTTCATTGCGCGAGCAACCAGGTGTGCAGCAACGGCACCTGCGTGGTCAACCTGTGCGCGGGCGTGAAGTGCAACGGCGGCAGCGTGTGCAGCAACGGCGCCTGCATCGACACCTGTAATTGCGGCGCCGGCTGCGGCACCAACGGTCACTGCTCGGTCGGGACCTGCATCTGCACGCCGACCTGCCCGGCCGACGGCAGCCGCGCCGGGCTCGACGACGGCTGCACCGGCAAGTGCCCGTGCAAGGCCGGCAGCGTCACGTACATGAACAACTGCTGCATGCCGAACTGCCCGACGGACTACAGCCGCGGCGGCATGACCGACGGCTGCGGCAAGACCTGCGGTTGCGCCAGCGGGTCGGTGCTCTACGGCGGCAGCTGCTGCAAGCCCAACTGTCCCGCCGACGGCAGCCGCGGCGGCATGACCGACGGGTGCGGCAACACCTGCGGTTGCAAGAGCGGCACGACGCTGTACATGGGCGCTTGCTGCACACCCAACTGCCCGACCGACTATAGCCGCGGCGGCATGGACGACGCCTGCGGCAAGACCTGCGGCTGCCAGAGCGGCTCGGTCCTCTACGGCGGCAGCTGCTGCAAGCCCAACTGTCCCGCCGACGGTAGCCGCGGCGGCATGGACGACACTTGCGGCAAGACCTGCAACTGCGCCAGCGGCAGCACTCTCTACATGGGCGCCTGCTGCACGCCCAACTGCCCGACCGACTATAGCCGCGGCGGCATGGACGATGCCTGCGGCAAGACCTGCGGCTGCCAGAGCGGCTCGGTCCTCTATGGCGGCAGCTGCTGCAAGCCCAACTGCCCCGCCGACGGTAGCCGCGGCGGCATGAGCGACGGCTGCGGCAACACCTGCGGCTGCCCCAGCGGCAAGGTCCTCTACATGGCCGCCTGCTGCGCGCCGAACTGCCCGGCGGACAACAGCCGCGCGGGCATGACCGACGGCTGCGGCAAGACCTGCGCCTGCATGAGCGGCTCCGTGCTCTACGGCGGCGGCTGCTGCAAACCAAGCTGCCCCACGGACGGGACGTGCGGCGGCACCAACGGGTGCGGCGGCACCTGCGGTTGCGGCGGCGGCGGCACATGCACGGGCGGCGTCTGCCCCGGCAAGACCTGCACGCCGGCCTGCGGTTGCGGGCAGCTCTGCAACAACGGCCAGTGCGTCACGGTGACCTGCAGCCCCGATGTCGTTCAGTGCGGATGCGGCTGCTGCGGCAGCGGCGAGATCTGCGTGGGCGGCGTGTGCCAGCCCGGGATCGGGTGACGGCCGTGAGCGCAACGTGAGAACCGTGGAGCGCAAGGTCGGCGCGGGGACAATGGCCGCGCTGGCGATCGCCGGCTTGGCCGGCTTGGCGGGCTGTACCTGGGGCTACCCGGAGAACACGGCCCGCGACCAGGGTCAACCCGACGGCGGCACCCACCCGCCGCCGGTGACGATCCAGAAGTGCAACGGTCTTTGCACCGATTTCCCGACAGCGCCGATCATCACCGGCGGCGCTCCGATGAATGCGCCGTCGATGTTCGCCGGCGCCGGCACCGGCGCCGGCCCGTGCATCTCCGAGCCCGAAGAAGGGACGCTGCTGCCCAACAACTGGCTGCGGCCGCGCGTCAAGGTGTCGGCGCCCGGCGCGTCGCTCCTGCAGATCACGTTTCATTCGCCCAAGGAAGCCAACGACCTGGTGGTCTACACCGGCGGCGACAACTGGGCCATGGACCGCACCATCTGGCGGAACATCGCCAACCACGTCGTCGATTCGGCGGTCACCGTCTCGGTGCGCGCTCTCGGCGCCGGCGGACCAACGACGGCGACGACGTCGTCGTTCTCGATCGCGCCGGTGGCCGCCGGCGGCAAGATGGTCTACTGGGCGCTGCGCGGCTACGACGCGTCGATCCCCACCAACACCGAGCTCTTCGGCTTCGGCGTCGGCGACGAGCACGTGGTCTCGGTGTTGAAAGTGCCGCAGGTCCAGCAGACCACGAGCGGCGCCTCGGAGAGCTGCATCGGCTGCCACACGGCGACGCCCGACGGCGCCTACGTCGGCTTCACCGGCAACTACCCATGGGGCAACGCGCTGGCGTCGGTGCAGTCGGGAGCGACCGGCGCGATGCCGCCCTTTCTCGGCACGGCCGGCGTGAACGCGCTGACCCAGGACTTTCACGGCATCATCAGCTTCTCGGGCGCGCACTGGGCCGCGAATGATCACATCGCGATCACCACGCTCAGCACGCAGCCGGTCGACCCCGCCGCCAGCCTGATCTGGATGGAGCTCGACTCGGGCAACTCCGGGACGCTCGCGCGCAACCAGGATCCGGCGGGCGCCGCCGCGCCCAGCTTCAGCCACGACGGCACGCAGATCGTCTACACGTCGACGAACGCGAACCAGGACGGGCGCCTCGGCGTCGGGACCGCCGACCTCTACGCCGTGCCCTACGGCAGTCGCACCGGCGGCACCGCGCGGCCGATCGCGGGCGCGTCGGATCCCAGCTTCGCCGAGTACTACCCCGCGTTCTCACCCGACGACCAGTTCGTCGCGTTCAATCGCTTGCCCCAGGCCGACGCCAACCTCACGCCGACCGGCCAGCCGTACGACGGCGGCATGTTCTTCAACCCGGCGGCCGAGGTCTGGGTCGTGCCGACCGCCGGCGGCTCCGCGACGCGGCTCAAGGCCAACGATGCGCCGAGCTGCACGCCGCCGGTGCTGCCCAACACGCGCGTGTACCCGAACAAGACCGGCTGGGACAACTCGTGGGCCAAGTGGTCGCCCGACGTCGGCAGCTACGAGGACCGCAAGTTCTACTGGATCGTCTTCTCGTCGTACCGCTACGACGTCTCGCCACCGCGCGGCCAGCTCTACATGACGGCGGTGGTCACCGATGAGATCCACACCTCGACCTATCCCGCGGTCTATCTCTGGAACCAGGACTCGACCACGAGCAATCACACGCCGTCGTGGGAGGCGTATCAGATCCCGATCGTGCCGTAGCGATCCCGTCCGTCCCGGGACGGGGCTGACGAATCCCCACGCGGACTGCCTCCGCACGCAAAAACGGTGGCGTCTCGTGGCGAGATCCTCGAATCTGGGACGGTTGTCGTCGCGTTTCCGAAGCGATCTGGCCGTCGGGCTCGGCATGCTGCTGGCGTGCGGCAGGGCGGTCGCCGACGTCGCGCCGGCCCCGGCGGTCGGTCACGACGCGGGGACCGCCAGCGCCGCGCCCGCCGACGCGCCTCTCGCCTGGGTCAACCCGGCGCGCTGCCTCGCCTCGTGCGCGTTCGATCCGGGCGCGCGCCTGCAGCGGCTCGACGACAAGGGCGCGTCCAGCCCGCGCGGAAAGCTCCGTGTCGACGCCGACGCGGCAGCGGCGCTGGCGAACCTGCTGGCGGCGGCGCGCGAAGCGGGACACAAGATGCGCATCAACTCGGCGTACCGGTCGTACCGCGAGCAGGCGCGCGTCTTCCGCACGATGAAGGAGCGCGGGCGCGCGGCGCGGCCGGGACACAGCGAGCACCAGCTCGGCACGGCGATCGATCTCAAGTTGCCGACCACGGCCGCGATCGACTGGCTCGGCGCGCACGCGTTCGAGCACGGATTCGCGCTCAGCTATCCGCCCGGCAAGCAGCGTGTGACCGGATATCGCCCCGAGCCCTGGCACGTGCGCTTCGTCGGCAACGAGATCGCCGCCGAGCTGCACCGCCGCGGCTGGACGCTCGAGGAGCTGTTTCGCGCGCGGCCCGAGCTGGGCGAGTCGGGCGCGTGCGGCGACTGCCCGGCGGCGATCTCGCGCAAGACGTGCGGCGCGATCACCGCGGCAGGCGTGTGCCAGGGAAGCGTGCTGACCTGGTGCTACGACGGCGCGCTGGCCGCCGTCGACTGCGCGGTGTCCGAGCAGGCCTGCGGCGCGGCGACCGGCGGCCGGCCCGCCGACTGCGAGGCGCGGCCACCCGACGCCGACACCGCCGTCACCCGCGAGTGATCGGCACGTACCCCGGTTGCGCGGCGACGCGCGCCAGCCACGCCCGCACGCTCTCGTACGGCGTGAGGTCGAAGCCGCCCTCGCCCGCGACGTGCGTGTACGCGTAGAGCGCGATGTCGGCGATGGTGTAGCGCTCGCCCACGAAGAACGTGCGCCGCGCGAGGTGACTCTCCATCACGCCGAGCGCGGCGGCGCCCTGCGCGCGCTTCGCGGGCAGCGACAGCTCGATGAGCGGCGTGACCGGAGTGGCGTGCGTGATCCAGAAGCGGACGGTGGCGATGTTGGGCTCGTGGCTGTATTGCTCGAAGAACATCCACTGCAGCACCTCGGCGCGCTGGCGGCGGTCGTCGGGCAGGAACCGCGTCCCTTCGGCCAGGTACCAGAGGATCGCGTCCGACTCGGCCAGGAAGCTGCCGTCCTCGAGCTCCAGCAGCGGGATCCGTCCGTTGGGGTTCTTGAGCAGGAACTCCGGCGTGCGCGTCTCGCGGCGGTCGATGTCGTATTCGACCCGCTCGTAGGGCAGCCCGAGCTGCGCCAGCAACAGCCGCGCTTTGAAGCCATTGCCCGATGTCAGGTTGTCATGAAGGCGCAGCATCTCCGACACCTACCATGGGCCGCGCGCGCGGGGAGAGGTTATCCGCGCCGGCCCCGAAAGGGCCAAAAAGTCAGAGGGCGCGCGTGCCCGTGCTTAGAATGGGGCCGTGACCGACGACACCGGCACCGGCGCCAAGCCACGCGAGGGGGACGACGAGATCGCGCAACTGCTCGCCGTTCCGCTCGGCGACTTCGTCGAGGAGCGCAAGCGTCTGGCGACGGCGCTCAAGCGCCTGGGGCGGCGCGACGAGGCGCAGGCGATCGCCAAGCTCGCGAAGCCGAGCGCGGCGCTGTGGGTGGTCAACCAGCTCGCGCGCCGCGAACCTGCGGCGATCCGACCGGCTGGCGGAGCTGACCGCGGTGATGCAGGCGGGGCCGCGGCACGCGCCCGACGACTACGCGCGACGGCTGGCCGAGCATCGCGATGTGCTGCGATCGTTGCGCGAGGCGGCCGAGCGCACCCTGGCCGAGGCGAAGATCGGCGTGAACCCGGCGCTGCTGGAACGCATCACCCACACGCTTCGCGCCGGGATGGCCGAGGACGAGACGCGCGCCGCGATCGAGAAGGCGCGGCTGCTGCGCGAGGTCGGCGAGCTCGACTTCACCAGCCTGCTCGGCGCCGGCGCGCTCGGCGGCGCGCGCGAACCGCCGGCGCGGGCCAAGGCGCCCGCCGCCGACACCGCGGCCCACGCGCGCCACGAACGTGAGGCGCACGCGGAGCACGCGCCGCGAGCGAAGCACGAGGCGGAGCACGAAGCCGAGCACGAAGCCGAGCACGAGGAGAAGGCGCGGGCCCGCGAGGCCGCCGCCGCGGCGCGGGAAAAGGAGCGCGAGGAAGAGCGCTTGCGAGCGCGCGCACGAGCCGCCGCGACGCGCGAGGCGGAGCAGCTGCGCGCGAAGGCCGACGCAGCCCGCAAGCGCGTGCGCGACGACGAACGCGTGGTCGAATCGGCGCGGCGTGCGCTGGCCGACGCTGAGGCGCGCCTGACCAAGGCGCGCGGCGAATCCGAGGAGCTGGAGCGCGCGCTGGAGGCGGCACAGGCGGCGGCGCGCGGGCGGACGGATTGAGCGCGCGCAGGGAGCATCCAGGTTTCCTGGTCGTCGTCCTGTTCGCCGGTGTCGCCGCCTGTCGGACGGCATCGACCGGCGTCGCGCGCGCCCCGCTCCACGAGACGGGCTCGGCGGCGGGCGCGCCCGCGCCGGCGGATGCGCCGCACGCGCGAACCCTGCACAGCCCGTTCGACGTCGACGCGCGCCGCGCACAGGTCGGCGTCGCGCTGCCGGCGCCGCGCGCGACTCCCGCGCTCGAGCTCGCGCCGATGCGCGACGTGAACGGCGTGTCGTTCTATGTCGACGATCGCAAGTCGGTGATCGATCCCGACCTGCAAGCGCAGAATCAGGCGGCGTCTCCGGCCGCTGCGCGCCTTCGTGAAGGAGATCACGCGCCTCGCCGACGGATGGATGGTGAGCCGGCCCGCCGACGCACGCTACGCGGCGCTGGCCGTGGGCGCGCTTGGGCGCTGGGCTGCCAGCGGCGCGCTGCTGGGCGCGGTGAACCGCCAGGGCGCCTACGAGCGCGAGTGGACGCTGGGCAGCCTGGCGCTCGCCTATCTCAAGCTCCGCGACGCGCCCGGCGTCGATCCCGCGGCGCGATCGGCAATCGACCGCTGGCTTTGCGCCATCGCCGCCGCGGTGCAACCACCTTACGAGCGCGCCGGGAAGACCTCGAGCGCGAACAACCACGCCTACTGGACCGGCCTGGCGGTCGGCGCCGCCGGCATCGCTTGCCAGGACCAGGCGCTCTTCGACTGGGGCATCGCGCGGGCGCGCATCGGCATCGCCCAGGTCGGGGCCGGACGGCATCCTGCCGCTCGAGCTCGCGCGCCAGCGCCTGGCGCTGCACTATCACGTGTTCGCGCTCGCTCCGCTGGTGATGCTGGCCGAGCTGGCGGCGGCCAACGGCGTCGCGCTCTACGACGAGAACGACCGCGCGCTCCACCGCCTGGCCGACCGGGTGATCGCGGGGCTCGCCGACCCGTCCAGCTTCGAGCGCCTGACCGGCTTCCCCCAGGAACAGCTCACCACGCCACCGCGCGCGGCCGATCTCGCGTGGGCCGAGCCGTTCCATGCGCGATTCCCCGAAGCGCGCCTCGCGGCCTGGCTCGCCGCGGCGCGCCCGATCGTCGACGTGCGGCTCGGCGGCGATCTCACCGCCGCGTTCGCGCCGCGTGCCGTCGACGAATCGACCGGCGGGAGTACCGGCGGCCCCCCATAGCCCCTATACTCGGCGACCCTCATGAACAGCCCTGAAGCCCCCCGCCCGCGCGCCGCGATCGTCGCGGTCCAGTTACCCGACGTCGACGACCGCGCGTTCGCGGCGTCTGGCACAGAGCTCGAGCGCCTGGCGCGCACGCTGGGGCTGGATGTGGTCGCGACAGTGACGCAGCGTCGATCCTCGCTGCATGCGGCGACGGTGGTGGGGAGTGGGAAGGTCGCGGAGTTGCTGAAGTTGACGGGGGCGAGCGGGGAGGACGGGGAGGAGGAGAAGGACGAGGACGAAGACGAAGACGAAGACGAGGACGAAGACGAAGACGAGGAGAAAGACGAGGACGAGGACGAGGAGAAGGACGAGGACGAGGACGAGGACGAAGACGAAGACGAGGACGAAGACGAGGACGAAGACGAGGACGAAGACGAGGAGAAGGACGAAGACGCGAAGGACCTTCGCGGGAGTGATCAGCCCCCAACCCCGATCACGGTCGTGCTCGTCGATCACGAGATCTCTCCTTCGCAGGCGCGCAATCTCGAGAAGGCGACCGGCGCGACGGTGATGGATCGGACGGCGGTGATCCTCGAGATCTTCCAGCGCCACGCGCGCTCGCGCGCCGCCAAGGCGCAGGTCGAGATTGTCCGCCTCCAGTACCTGGCGCCGCGCCTGCGCGAGTCGGGCAAGGGGCGCGACCGCCAGCGCGGCGGCATCGGCGGCAAGGGCGCGGGTGAGTCGAATCTGGAGCTCGACCGGCGCAAGCTGCGCGACCGCATCGCCGAGCTGACGCGCGAGCTGGCCGCGCTGTCCGAGGAGCAGAGCACGCAGCGCGCGCGCCGCCGCCAGATGAACCGCGTCGCGCTGGTCGGCTACACCAACGCCGGCAAGTCGACGCTGATGCGCGCGCTCACGGGCAGCGAGGTCTACGTCGCCGACAAGCTGTTCGCGACGCTGGACACGACCGTGCGCGCGCTGAGCCCGGCGTCCCACCCGCGCGTGCTGGTGTCCGACACCGTGGGGTTCATCGACAAGCTACCGCACGGCCTGGTGGCGTCGTTCAAGAGCACGCTCGACGAGGCGCTGGAGGCGAGCCTGCTCGCGCAGGTGGTCGATGCGTCCGACCCGGCGTTCGAGCGCCAGCTTCAGGTCACGTCGGAGGTTCTCGAAGAGATCGGCGCCGGCAGCGTGCCGCGCGTGATCGTCTTCAACAAGATCGACCGCATCGGCGACGCCGAGGCGCAGGCCGCCACCGTCGCCTCGCTGCACACGCGCTGGCCCGACGCCGTGATGATCTCGGCGCGCGAACCCGCCGACGTCGCGCGCTTCCGCGCTCACGTCCTGGCGTTCTTCGCACGCAACCTGGTCGAGGGTGAGCTGCGCATCCCCTACGACCGCCAGAAGATGCGCGGCGAGATCTTCGACGGCTGCGAAGTGCTCGGGGAGCGTTACGAGGACGACGTGGTGGTGTTTCGGGTACGCGCCGAACCGGCGTTGCTCGCGCGCCTGCGCGCGGCCACCTGACGCCCACCTGTTTCCGTCCGGTAACCGACGTGCAGGGTCTCCCCTACAGAGTCGGGTTTCCAGGACAAAAAATGTGAGCCGTTTGAGGCGATCCATGTGGGGACCGCCATTGACTGGCGTCCATCCAGCAGTATCATCCGCCCACGCCAGGGCCCGTCCGTACGTATATGTAAAGGAAGAGGGCGAGAATGAGGACCCGGATCGTGATGGTGAGCGCAGCGACGGTGGTGACGGCCTTGGTCGTCGCCCTCGGCGCGCCCCGCACGGTCTTCGCGCGCGGCCGCTGGCAAGACGTGCTCGCGCCACGCGGCGGTGGGCACGCGGCGGTGCCGAGCCTCGGCGCCGAGCCGAAGAGCAGCCCCGAGCGCGCGCGCGTCGCTGCGCCCGCGCCGGAGAGCGAGCCGCCGGTGCGCGTTCGGTCGTCGCAGATCCTCGACCACGAGGCCGGCGATCGCCTGCGTGCGGCGCTGGCTGCGGTCCAGGACGATCCGCGTAGCGCTGCCCGGATCCAGCGGCTGATCGCGCAGGCCGCGGCGGAAGCGCGCCGCAACAAGGCGCTCGGCGAGCGCGTGTGGTACTGGCGCGATCCGTTCTCGGAGAACCCGCGCCAGCCGATCGTGCTCAGCCTCGAGGTTCAGCTCGAGATGCAGGTGTGGCAGGCGCGCCAGGAAGCGGCGCGCGCGCACATGGCGAGCAACTCGGCGCGCCTCGAAGCGGCCGCGGCGCACGCCGAGGCGGCGCGCGCGCGCGTCGAGGCGGCACGCGCGGAGGAGGCGGCGAGCAAGGGACGGCCGTTCATCGCGCGGCCCGACAACCGCTCGATGCGCGGGATCGACGAGCGGGCGCTGCTCGCGCCGCCCCGGCGGGCCAACCCACCGCTGTCGCGTCAGGTTGACGCCGACACCGACGAAGCGGCGGTTCGCAAGCGGTCCGCGCGGCGCGCGGCGGTGTCGAAGACGGCGCTGGCGCGAAACGAGGCCGCCGGTTCGTCGGGCAATCACCATCGCGACATCGGCGCGGCGCGCGCCGTGGCCGCGCCGGTGCCGGCGGCGACCGACAGCGAAGAACCGGCGACCGATCCGGCGACCTGGCGAAGCAGTGACCCACGCGGGATCGTGATCGTGCCGATCAACACGGCCGCACCGACGAACCCGACGCTACCGCGGCGCCGCTGAAGCCTTCCCCGGCAGCGGCAGCGTCACGGTGAAGATCGAGCCGACGCCTTTCTCCGACGAGAGCGCGACGCGTCCGCCGAGCGCGGCCGCCAGATCGCGCACGAGCGCCAGACCCAGTCCGACGCCGGGCGTGCTCTTGTTCTCGATGCGCTCGCCGTGCTCGAAAGGTTCGAAGATCCGCTCGGCGTCGAGCGGATCGATGCCGCGGCCGGTGTCGCGCACGGTGATCACCAGCCCGTTCTCGATGCGCGCGCCCAGATGCAGCACACCCTTGTCGGTGTACTTGATGGCGTTGCTGATCAAGTTGCTGAGGATCATGCGCAGCATGCGTGGGTCGACGTTGACGATCCGCGCCTCCTCGGTGACGTCGATCTCCAGGCGCAGCCCCTTGTTCTCGATCTGCGTGTCGAACTCCCGGCGCATCGTCGCGATCAGCGCGCCGAGGTCGGTGTTCTCGGGACGCGGGTCGAGCCGCCCGGACTGGATCGTCGTGTAGTCGATCACGCCGTCGACGATCGCCTTCAGGCGGTCGAGCGCAGCCTCCATGCGCTGCAGCTCGCCGCCGCCCCCCACGGCCGGAGCGCCGACCACCGGAGCGACCGCGATGGGAGCGACCGCGGCCGGAGCGCCCCCGCGCACGCGCAGCCGATCGACGGTGAGCCGCAGGACGGCCAGCGGCGTGCGCAGCTCGTGCGAGACCAGCGCCAGAAACGTCGTCTTCGCCTGGCTCGCCCGCTCCGCGGTGTCGCGCGCGACCTGCGCCGCCTCCAGCGCCGCCTGCAGCGCCGCGCGCCGCGCCGCCACCTCGGCGACCAGCGCGCCGATGTCGCGCTCGCGGCTCTGGAGCTCGTCCTGCAGCAGCTCGCGCGCCTGCTTGACGCGCAAGAGATTCGCGATGCGGACGCGCAGCTCCTCGACGGAGAACGGCTTCACCAGGAAGTCCTGCGCGCCGTTGCGCAGCAGGTCGACCCGCAGCTGGTCGTCCTCGTGACCGGTGAGAACGATGACCGGGACGTCGTCGAGCGATGACTCCTGCCGCAGCCGCTGAAGCAGCTCCTGGCCGGTCATCTTCGGCATGTTGAAGTCGGTCAGGATCAGATCGGGCCGCGTGGACAGCGCCAGGCGCAGCCCTTCCTCGCCGTCACCGGCCGTCGCCAGGTCGTAGCTGCCGGCCAGCACGGCGTTCATGAGCCGCAAGATGCGCGGCTCGTCGTCGACCGCGAGCAGGCGCAGCTTGCGTCCCGGCGGTCGCTCGACCGCCGGCTCGACAGGCCCCTCCCCCGCAGTCATGCTCGACCGCTCGGTGCACCGGGGTGTGGCGCTCTCGGAACCATGGATTCGCGCGTTCATCGTACCCCACCGGCGCGCCGTCGGGGAAGACAACCTCGGGCCTGGCCGGGGTCGCCGGGGGATTGTTTCCGTTGGCCGCAGCTCGTGAAACCGGCCGACCGCCCTCGCCGCCCGACCTGCGAGCCCAACCAGGCGAGCCGGATCAGCCGACCGGCGTGCGCGTATCGGCGGTCACGAACTGGTCACCCTGGACGGTGATGCTGCCGTCGGCCGCCAGATCGACCTGCAGGTGCTCGAGCGGACGGGTCGCCGGCCCGGTGATCACCGCCCCGTTGGTGTTGAACTCCGATCCGTGGCCGTAGCAATGCAGCACCGTGACCGGGCCGGCGGCGATGATCGATACCAGCTGTCCTTGATGGGTGCAGACCCGTGTCATCGCGTAGAGCCCGTTGGTGTCGCGGGCGATGAACAGGTTCTCGCCGTTCACGATCTGCATCGTGCCCACGCGCAGGTCGGCGACGTTACCGGCGGCGATCGGTCCGGGCGTCGGGTTCGATGCTGTACAACCGAGCGGCAAGGCCATCATCACCGCCCCCGCGGCGCCCCCGCGCAGCACCGCCCGGCGGGTGCAGCGGGAACAAGAATCGGCGTCGGGCTGCTCCATCGGTCGTGCTCCTCCGAACATTTGAGCGTCCGGGGACGGTTTTTCATCAATGCCGCCTTCCGAGGCGCCGCCCCGGCAAAACGAACCTCGACGCGAGGTGGCGCTTGAACTCGCTTGCCGATGCCTGGAAGATGCGGGCCATGTCGGCCGTCCGGCTCTGCGTCGCCCGTCTCGCCCCCCTGGTCGCGTTCGCGGCCCTGTCGCTGATCGCGGGCTGCACCACGCCGACACCGGGTTACTGCAGCGGCGACCGAGCCCCGCCATCGTCATGAAGGAATGCGGCAGCCCTGGGTTCCACTGCAACGCCATGATTCACACCTGCACACCCGATGACGCGTCCGTCGACGTCGGCGACGCGGGCGCGACCGGCGACGCGCCCGCCGACGCGCCGACCGACCGCGCCACGAACGAGGACCACCCGAGCGCCACCGACGGCCCGCCCGGCGACGCCTCCGACGCCAGCCTCGACGTCTTCCACGGCTGCGTCGACAACCACGGCTGCGGCGACCCGAGCAAGCCGGTCTGCCAGACCGACGGCGGCGTCTGCGTCGGCTGCCTGGAGAACGTCGACTGCAAGACCGCCGGCGCGCGCGCCTGCGACAAGGCCGCGAACAAGTGCGTCGAGTGCGTGGTCAACGGCGACTGCACCAATCCCACCAGGCCGGTCTGCGACCAGCAGGCCTGCCGCGGCTGCAAGGCCGACTCGGAGTGCGCCGGCACCGGCCCCGGCGTCTGCATGTTCCACCTCGACGGCCACTGCGCGACCGACAGCGAGACCGTGTACGTGTCGAAGGTGAACACGAGCGGCGGTTGTTCCGACTCGGCTCCAACGGCTGGCACGAGCCAGTTGCCATTCTGCACATCGCAAGTCGGCATCGACGCTACCAGACTGTCGGTGGATGCGGGAACGAGCGTCGATGCCGGTGACCCGCCCGACGGCGGCGACTCTGACGCCGGGGCGCCGGCCGTGAAGACGTTGGTGGTCATGCGCGGTCCTATGCAAATGACTAACTGGTCGTTCAATTCACCCGGCCAGAGAATCACCGTGGTGGGTCAGGCCAACGCAACCATCAATTCAGGCGCGACGATCGGCGTTCACCTCAGCGGTGGCACCATCTACGTGCGCGGGCTGCGCGTGACAGGCTCGACGTCCGATGTCGGCCTCGTCGCCGATGGCGGCGAGATCCATCTCGATCGTTGCATGATCGACGCGAACCTTGGTGGCATTCTGATCGACAGTGCCACCTACGATGTCACCAACACCGTGATTGCCAACAATACAGGCACATCGACGGGCGGCTGTGGCGGTTGGGGAGGCGTTTGCATCGTCCATGAGTCGCTTGGCGCTCCAGGTAGGTTTCTCAACAACACGGTCATCGGAAATTCCCCGGTCGGCGTCGCCTGCGACAAGGCCTACCCCGTGCTGGGATCGATCGTCATAGCCGGCGTTGGAGCGCAGGCAAACGGTGCCTGCGCCTTCACAGCCTGCTGCGGTACGGGTCCCATCAACGTCGACCCGACCACGTTCCATCTCATGGCCGGCTCGTCGTGCATCGATCAGCTCGACGCCAAAATGTCGACCGCCTACGACATCGACGGCGATCCGCGACCCCACGGCCTGCTCAGCGACTGCGGCGCCGACGAGTACATCGGGCCGTAGTCTGATCCGAGACCGTCAGGTCGCCGCGAGCAGCAGCTCCTCCGCGTTGCTGGGCGGGCGCAGGCCGTCGGTGCGGCCCGCGAAGTAGCGCTGGGTGAGCATGTCCGCCGACACGTGCTCGACCTGCCGAAACCCGGCATCGGTCGCCAGCTCCAGCATCTCTTCAGGCGTGAAGAAGCTGATGAACGGCGTCCCGCTGGCGCGCGCGCCGTCGACCGCGCGCTGCAAGCCGGGTCGTACGTCGGGGTCGGCCAGCTCCAGCGGCAGCAGGAACGTCATCACCAGCGTCGAGCCCGGCGCCAGCGCCGCGACCTGACGGAGCGTGGCCGCGATCGCGTCCCGGGTCAGGTACATGCTGACGCCCAACGAAGAGACGACCGCCGGCCGCCCCGGATCGAAGCCCGCGGCCGCCACGCGCTGCCACCAGTCATCGCCCGCCTCGAAGTCGACGGGGACCAGCCGCAGCCAGTCGGGCACGCCGAAGCCGAGCTCGATCAGGCGCTGCCGTTTCCAGGCCTGCGGCCCGGGCTGGTCGACCTCGAACACGCGCAGGCGCGAGGCGATCTCCGGCCGGCGCTGCGCGAACGTGTCCAGGCCCGCGCCGAGGATCACGTACTGGCCGACGCCGCGGCCGGCTCGTTCTTCGACCAGATCCTCGACGAAGCGCGCGCGCGCCACGATCGACGCGCGGAACGCGCTGGTCCATTGCGGGTTCATGTCCGGGCGGCCGCGCCAACCTTCGTCGGGCGCCGCCAGCCGCAAGCCGATCTCGTCTTCGAGCACGTGCGGCGGCGGATCGACCTGCACGTGCATCGCCCGCCACAGCGCGATTCGCACCGCCGTGCTGTCGGGCGCGGGGACGATCTCGTCAGACATGTCGCACTCCTTTCGCTGTCAGGCCCATCACCAACAAGGTTGCCCGATTCGGGAAGATCGCGCTCGCGGGCGCGTTACAATCTCCGGCCACCGACGGTGCTTTCACGGAGGAGGACGCGCATGAAGGTGTTCTGGTTCGGGCCGCTGCTCGTCGCTGCGCTGGGCGCGGCAGGGTTCGGAGCCTGCACGCACACGCCGCCGCCCGATCCGATCATCGGGCCGGCGCCGGCGTTCGTCAGCGGCACCTATGATTGCGGCGCGGCCTCGACCTGGACGACGTCGACGTTCGCGGGGCTGGTGCCGGCGGTGCAGCGCGCGGTCGCCAACGACAACCCGCGAGAACGCGCTCACCGGCCTGCTGCGCACGCACGCCGCGCAGGAGGTCACCTGCGTCACCGGCTACGTCCACGACGAGAGCGTGAAGCAGCAGGCGAGCGCGACCGACAAGGATCTGGCCACGAAACGCGTCGCCGCGACCGAGGCCTGGCTCAACCAGCAGTCGGCGCGCGGCCTGATCGTCACCAACTACACCGGAGACGCGCGCTGATGCCCGAATTCGCGCTGGTCGCCCAAGACAACTGTGTTCCTCCCGACGTGCTGGCGTTCATCGCCGCCGCCGTCAACTCTGCAGATGCAGCGGGACGTGGCGCCGGTCTGGGGCGGCGACGTCTGGACCTGCATCGCGCTCGACAGCCTGGACGGCGTCGCCGCGAGCGGCGCGCGAAAGGTCCTGACGTTCAAGAAGAAGCTGGAGCTGGCGGGCGCGCTCGGCTTCCACACCGAGTCGTCGGGCGTCGACTACGCGGAAGCGCTGCCGCCGCCGATGCCCGCGGCCGGGCAGCCGCTCGACGGCACGACCACGTCGCACGAGGTGGTGGAGACCTTCGGCGACCCGAGCTGCAACGCCTACGTCACCGGACCGTCGGGGCGCCGGCTGGCGCGCGAGCTGGCCGACCCGGTCGAGTCGGACGCCTACCCGATCCTGGTGCGCATCGGACCCGAGACGCGCCAGGTGATGGTGTCGAACTTCGTGCTGCCGAGCTGGTTCAACGGCAGCGGCGGGCCGTACGACTACCTCAAACACCTGGACGCGCCCGAGACCATGACCGCGGGCGGTTACTTCGAGTACCTCGACGGCAGCGGCAACTCTCAACAAATATTCGCTGACGCGCGCGGCCGGCTGGCCTGGCTCGCGAAGATGACCAATCCGACGAGCCGCGTGCAGGCGCGTGTGCGCGGCGCGTTCCGCCAGGCCGCGGCCGGCGCCGCGACAGCGTCCGGCGACCCACGGCGGACCTAGCCCGTAGCCTCGCCGGCCAGCCTGCTAGACTGCCGTACGGAGGTGCGGCAGATGATCAAGGGCACTCCGGTCTCGTCGGGCGTCGCTCACGGAACAGCGTACGTGCTGGCCTGCGCGTATCGCACGGCCGGCCCGCGCCGCACGATCGCGGCCGCCGACGTCGACGGTGAGCTCGAGCGTTTCGAGGTGGCCCTCGCCAGCGCCGAGAAGGATCTGCTGGCGCTCAAGGCGACGGTCAGTGAGAAGATCGGCGCCAGCGAAGCCGACATCTTCGCGGCTCAGGCGCTGTTGCTGGTCGATCCCGCGTTCCGCAACCAGGTCTCGGCGCTGGTGCGCGACAAGCGCGTCAACGCCGAGGCGGCGTTGGCCGAGGTCATCGAGAAGTTCACGCGCGCCTTCGACGAGATCTCCGACGCGTACCTGCGCGAGCGCGCGGTCGACGTGCGCGACGTCGGGCGGCGCGTGCTGGCCGCGCTGATCGAGGAGCGCGCGCCCGAGACGCTGGACATCCCGGACGGCTCGATCGTCGTCGCCGAGGAGCTGCTTCCGTCGGTGACCGCGCGCCTCGAGGTCGGGCGCGCGCGCGGGTTCGTCACCGAGCGCGGCGGCAAGTTCTCGCACACGTCGATCCTGGCGCGGTCGCTGGGCACGCCGGCGGTGGTCGGCGTCAGCGAGGCGTCGACGCGCATCAAGACCGGCGACGCGCTGATCGTCGACGGCTACACCGGCCTGGTGTTCGTCGACCCGGCGGATTCGGTGCGGCGCGAGTACGGCCGCCTCGAGACCGAGATCCGCGCCCACAAGCAGTCGCTGCGCCACCTGGTCGACCTGCCGGCGGTCACGCGCGACGGCACGGAGGTCGCGCTGCTCGCCAACGTGAGCAAGTTCGCCGACGCCGAGGCCGCGCTGCTGTACAACGCCGGCGGCGTCGGCCTCTACCGCACCGAGTTCGGCTTCGCGATCCGCGGCCAGTTCCCGTCGGAGGACGACCAGTTCGAGTTCTTGAACCGCGCCGCCGAGCGCTTTCACCCGCGCAAGCTGACGTTCCGGCTGCTCGACATCGGCGGCGACAAGGATCTGCCCTATTTTCCGCTGCCGGCGGCGCACAACCCGCTGCTGGCCCAGCGCGGGATCCGGCTGCTGCTCGAGCACCCCGAGGTGCTGAAGACGCAGCTACGCGCTTTCCTGCGCGTCAGCGCGCAGCACCCGGTCCAGATCCTGATGCCGATGGTCGGCGGCGTCGAGGAGGTGCGCGCCACGCGCGCGGTGATCCGCGAGGTCGAGCGCGAGCTGGCCGCCGAGGGCAAGGCGTTCAACCCGAAGACCCCGCTCGGCGCGATGATCGAGATCCCGGCGGCGGCGCTGATCGCGCGGTCGCTGGCGCGCGAGGTCGACTTCTTCAGCCTGGGCACCAACGACCTGGTGCAGTACCTGCTGGCGGCCGACCGCGAGAACGAGGGCATCGCGCGCTACTACCAGCCGCTGCATCCGGGGGTGCTGCAGCTCATCGCCTCGGTCGTCGACGCGGCCGCGGCGGGCGCGCGGCCGGTCACGATCTGCGGCGACGTCGCCGGCGATCCGTTCTACACGCAGCTCCTGCTGGGCCTGGGCCTGCGCGAGCTCAGCGTCGCGCCGGGCGAGATGCTCGAGGTCAAGGATCGCATCCGCAACACGGACCTCGGCGAGGCGCGCGAGCTGGCGAGCGCGGCGCTGGCGCTGGGCTCGGCGACCGAGATCGAGGCGCTGCTCGCGCAGCGCGAGGAGCTGCCGCGAGCCGCGTCGAGCGGTTGATCCGCTCTTGAGCTACCCGCGCAGCAGCTTGTCCAGGTTCGCCTTCTCCCAGGCGTGCGCGCGCTCGTATTCACCGAAGGTGCGTTCCTCTTCGAGGAACTCCTTGGTGTGGAACCGGCGGCGGCCGTCCTTGCGCCGCACCTCGTGCTTGCCGTGCAACATCTCGTGAAAGACGATCCAGGCCACGAAGTACGGCGGCACGCCCACCTGATCGAGCGCGGGGTGGATGCGGATGATGCGATCCTCGACGGCGAAGCTGCCCATCTTGATCGATCGGCGGCGGCGGCGGCGCGTCGCCACCGGCCCCCAGGTGATGCGCGCCTCGAGCTTGCCCTCGAAGCGCTCCAGATTCAGCTGATCGAAGATCGCCTGCAGGTCGTGGTGGCGCCCCTCGGCGCGGATGTTGATGCGGCGCGGGCGGCGGACTTGCTGGCGGATGATGTGCTGGTTCTGCTCGATGTACTCGCCGAGCAGCATCGACGCGCGCCGGTCGTTGTGCACCACGTAGCGCGCCAGCGCCCGTACGATGCGCGGCTCGGCGCCCACGAACATGCGGTGCAACCGCAGGCGGTACCCGTCGGGCTTTCGCCGCACCGAGATCATGCTGTAGTGGTTGTTGGTGAGGTGCAGCTCCAGCATCTTGCCCGGCGGCAAGTACAGGCCCAGCGCCTCGGCCACCTCGTCGGCCTCGTCTTCGGGCGTGCGGGCGATCC
This sequence comes from uncultured Pseudomonadota bacterium, assembly GCA_963774325.1. Lineage (GTDB taxonomy): Bacteria > Myxococcota_A > Polyangia > Fen-1088 > Fen-1088 > DASRQZ01. Next base: position 210,757 of record CAVZEF010000003.1, on the reverse strand, counting down.
GGACGCGACGCGCCGCCTCGGCCGGACGCAGCGCGCGCCGGGACCGACTGAGCGGCTGCGCGCCGGGCGGCAGGCTCGGCCGGACCGCGTCCTCACGGGTTTCCTCCCGACCGAAGGGGAGGCTCAATTGAGCGATGGTGAAAGGCGGCGCCGTGCCATCGGAACGCTTCGCTCGCCGGGTCGGAGGGAGGCTCCGCCGTGCCGGAGGGTTGGGGGACCCTCCCAGAGTAGTAAGTCTCAACTTGGCCTCTCTTTGAGCATGCTCCCTCGGTCGAAGCGGCGAAAGCCTATCAAGCCCGATGTGCGTCCGCAAAATTCCTACAGCCTTGCCGTTATTTGACTTTAGCTGTTGATAACTTTTAGGACGAAGCGTAAACACCACCGGTTGACGATGCGCGTCCGCGTTCTTTATTTCGCCGTTCTGCGCGAGAAATTGAGGCTTGAGCAGGAGACCCTGGACCTGTCGGGCGCGCCAACTGTCGCCGACGCCGTGACTGCCATCGCGGGCCTACACCCGGAGGTGGCGGGCCTGATGCCGCAGGTGCAAACCGCCGTCAACCGGAGCATCGTGCCGGCCGCGCACGCGCTGCGGGATGGCGACGAGCTGGCGTTGCTGCCGCCGGTCGCGGGCGGCGCCGGACCGCGCAAGATCGCGGTGCTGGCCGAGCCGCTGGCGCTCAACGAGGTCATCGCCGTGGTCGAGGGCGTCGAGCGCGGCGGCGTGGTCACGTTCGCCGGCGTCGTGCGGCGCCACGGACACCACGGCGAGGTGATCCGGCTCGAGTACGAGGCCTACATCGAGATGGCCGAGCAGGTGCTGCGCGAGATCGCCGAGGAGATCGAGCGCGAGTGGCCCGGCGTACACGTCGCCATCCACCACCGCGTCGGCTCACTGGCCGTCGGAGAGACCGCCGTGGTCATCGCCGCCGCCGCCCCCCACCGCGCCGAGGCCTTCGACGCCTGCCGCGCCGCGATCGACCGCCTGAAGCGCCGCGCGCCGATCTGGAAGAAGGAGATCGGCACAAACGGGGAAGAGTGGATCGGGCAGTGCCCGTAGGGGCGTCATCCTCGGCTCCGGCGAAGCGTCTGTCTACGTCATGCGTCGTGACGGGGGCGCCCTGAGCAACGGCCGCCAGCGCGCCCACGAGCACCAACTGGACCCGTTCTTCCAGCAGCACATCGAGGATCGACGTCAGGTCTCGCGCTTCGACCATTGCTCGTCCCGGACCGAGAACGCGCCTTGGAGCCTCGCCGCCAGCGCGGCCATGCGATCGTTTTGGCGAAGGCGTTCCGTCGGCGACAGGCGGAGCATCTCGTCGATGAGCGACACATCCACGGCCACCGGGTCGACTGGCGTTCCTTCCACCCCTGTCAGTGTAGCAGGGCGTCGATTAGGGCGTCAGCGCGGGCACAACTTCTTGCTTCAATCTCGCCAGGTCGCGCTGAATGAGACGCCTGTCCTCGTCGGATGCCTCATTCAGCGTGGCCTGCAACATATCGCGAAGTGTCTTCTGGGCGTGCGACTGCGCGAGCAGGTCGCCGTCGCTACCGAAGAGGTCCTCGTAAAATCCTGGCGAACTTGTCGCGACCGGCTCCAAGTAATACTCCCCATCCGGGTACGCGAGGAACTGCCAGCCCGCCGGAAGAGTGGGATCAACGACATCGAATAGCTCCTTGGGATAGAGCACTGGTTCGCCATCGTTGTCGACCACTCGTAGCTCGTTCTGATTTAGACCGATGACGAAGTACGTTTCACCGGGGCTGATCCCGGTGTGAAGGAGATCGCCCGCGATTTTCCTGAAGTCCGTTCTCACCTTGGCCCGCATTCAGCTCCAAGATCCACAAAGGCCATCGACTCGCCTAGTGCGGCAGACCGTACGGCGTCCCGAGCATGCGGACAAGGACGTTGCTCACGAGGCGACGCAGCTTGGGAGCGGCGGGGGCCTGGCTCATCATCACCTTGGCCAGGTACCAGGTGCCGGTGTGGAACGTGAGCTGGCCATTGGGCCGCTCGAGCAACACCATGTCGTTCGGGACGACGGGCGGGTCTTGGCGCCAGTCCACATCGGAGTGCAGGATCACCAGATCCTTGTGGGCGGGCAAGCTCGAGCCGGGATTGATGGCGTCGAGGTCGCCCGCGAGCACGTCGGGGATGCTTTCGCCCAGCGCCAGATTGGTGCCCGCGAACAACCAGTGCTGCATCAACGTGGGGTCTTCGTGGCCGTCCACCGAACGACGCGGCGAGATGGTCATCGGATAGGGTGTCTTCGGCGGCACGTAGGCGAAATAGCGGGCGAACGTGATGGCCTCCTCGCCGAGGCGCTGGCCGTGCTCGTCGGTGAGATTGCGAAACAGCCATCTGCCGCGCTCGTCGCCATTGATGGGCCCGCTGGCGCTGGGCCCCGACTTGTCGACTTCGATCAGCGTGTTGCCGAGCGGGTCGTGATGAACCTCGGTGCGCCACGCGAACGCGTCGGAGGCCAGGCTCAGCAGGTGTACGCCCTGGGCGATGCTGTGGACGACCGCCGCACGTAACGTATCGGACGTGTATTCCGGCCCGTGGCCTCCGAACACCATCACGGCGTAGCCACTCAACGTGCACGGGTCTTCTTCGACCGAGAGCTCGGTGGTGTAAGTGACCGGCACGCCGCTCCCTTCGAGAAAGCGCACCAAGGGCATGAGCGTGTCGAGCAGCAAATCGACGTAGTAGTTCTCGACCGGCCGCTCGACCGCGACCAGACGGCTGGCGAGCTGGTCTTGATAGGTCTTGCCGTCCCAGCCCGTGTACAAGCTCTTCGAATCCACGCGCTCGCGCAGCCCGTGGCTGTAGGCGCCGAGCCGCGTGAGCCAGGGAAGCAAGACGACCACCCGGGCGGGCGCGTGCGGGGTTTCGATGGCGATCGGGTAGATCTTGCTGTGTCCCGCCGGGTTGGTCAGGCGCACCAGATAGATGCCGCTGCGATAGTCCGCGGGGATCGGCAAGGTGATGGTGGGCTGCCAGCCGGCGTAGGAGGTGTACTCGAAGCTCCCGTAGTGGCTCACGGTGGGTGCGGGCTGCGGCGCTGCCTGAATCTCGCGGCTGAGCATTCGCGTGGAGCCGGCCTGGCTGGCGTCGATGCGCAGGAGCTCGAGCTCGAGCCTCGCAGGTTCGTGAGCGTGGATGCGCAACACCAGGTCGTCGCCCGGATGCAGGCGATTTTTCGTGGCGAACACGGCCAGCTCGCCCGTGTCATCGGCGGGCTGCCTCGCGAGCGGCGCGACGCCACTCGTCTCCGCGGCCGCGCGCAGCGCTTTACCGTATTCCAGCGCATCGTGCGCGCTCGACACCGCCCGTGGCGCGCAAGCGGGGATGACGATGGGGGCGCCCGGCGAAGGGGTGGCCGGCTCTTCGGGCGGCATCGTCGCCTTGTGGTGGTGGCAGCCGCCGGCGAGCAGCCCGAAAGCCAGCGCAGCGCCGAGAAACCACCCCGAGTTGCCCGCGAACCATCGCATCATGTGGAGGCGCCCGTGACCCGAGGTTTTACCACGGGCGCAAGAACGTGCCTGGCGCACGCAACTGCGTGAGGAACTGTCCGACAACTCGCCATGCAGGTCGAGACGTCGGGGGCGTTGGCTGCGATCGTGGGCGACGACGCCGCGCTGCGGGCGGTGCTGGCGCGCGCGCGGCGGGTCGCGCCGACGACGACGCCGGTGCTGGTGACCGGCGAGAGCGGCACCGGCAAGGAGCTGCTCGCGCGCGCGTTGCACGAGCTCGGACCGCGCCCCGCCGGCCCCTTCGTGGCGGTCAACTGCGGTGCGCTGCCGCGCGAGCTGGCGGAGAGCGAGCTCTTTGGCCACGAGCGAGGCGCGTTCACCGGCGCGGCCGTGCGCCGGCGCGGCTGGTTCGAGGAGGCGTCGGGCGGCACGCTGGTGCTCGACGAGATCGGCGAGCTGCCGATCGACCTGCAGCCCAAGTTACTGCGCGTGCTGGAGACCGGGCGTATCCGTCGCGTCGGCGGCGCGGGTGAGGCGGCGGTCGCGGTCCGCGTGGTGGCCATGACGTTGCGGAACCTGGCGCACGAGGCGCAGCGCGGCCATTTCCGCGCCGACCTCTATTACCGGCTCGCCGGCTTCGAGCTGGTGCTGCCGCCGTTGCGCCGGCGGCGCGGCGACATCCCGCTGCTGGCGCGGCATTTCCTGCGCGAGATCGAGCGCGAGGTCGGGCCGCGCGAGCTCGATGCCGCGGCGCTGGCGGCGCTGGTCGACGCCGAATGGCCCGGCAACGTGCGCGAGCTGCGCAACGTCGTGCGGCGCGCGGCGATCTTGAGCGAGCGCCGCATCGACGTGAGCGCGCTGGAGCTCCCGGCCGCGCCGCACTTTCGCATCGGTGAGACGCTGGCGGGCCTGCGGCTCGCGGAGATTGATCGCGGCCCGACGGCCGCGCCGGAGATCGGCGGCGCGCCCGCGGACGCGGCGCCGGCTGCACCGGCGTCAGCGATACCGATGACGGCCGGCGACTCACTACCGATGCGCGGCCGCACGTTCGCGGAGATGGAGCGCGACATCTTCTCCTGGTCGCTGCGCGAGCACGGAGGCAGCCGCCGCCGCGCGGCGCGCGCCCTGGCGATCGCGCGCTCGACGTTCTGCGAGAAGGTGAAGAAATATCAGATCGGGTAGCGGCGACGCGGGGTGCGTCTCGCAAGGTTTGCCCTCACCCCACCCTCTCCCGCGGACGGGAGAGGGAATGGAAAGGAGAAAGGCGTAGCGCTTCTAGTTCACTTCTAGTGTCCTGTCTCAGAAATCCGCCGTGGCACCGAGGGCGTGAATGCGGCTCGATCGCGAGGCGCGAGGAGCGCGCATACTGGACGTATGTAAGCGACGAGCAACGAAGCGAGCGGGCCGCAGTCGCGCCCGAATGCAGGCGGATTTCTGAGACAGGACACTAGTTCGGCTCGCCCTCGGGGCCGGGCATCGGGGCTGGAGGAGGCGGCGGGCTGCCGGGGTTCTCCTCGCCCGGGGGCGGAGGCGGGGGTGGCGCGCCGCGCACGGGCGCAGGCTCGGGCGGAGGCGGCGGAGGCGGCGGCGCCTCCGCGGGCGGCGGAGGCGGCGGCGCGGTGACCACCGGCGGCGGGGGCGGCGGGGGCGGCGGGGGCGGCGGGGGCTCGACGGTCGCGTTCATTGTCGGCGGCGGAGGCGGCGGAGGCGGCAGCTCCGGGTTGCCGATCGTGTGGCGGCCGGCGAACGGCATCGATCCGCCCGGCGGCCCGCGCAGCCCCGCGCGGATCCCGGGAATCGCGCCGCTGGTCCCTGACGGCGACGTCGGAGAGAAGACCGGCGGGCTCATCGCGCCGAGCCGGCCCGACAGCCGCACGCCGTAGAACCCGTCGGGCCGTTTGCCCGCCGAGCCCGCCATCTGCAACATCAACTGCAGCTTGTCGGCGCTCTTGAGAAACGGCTCGCTCAGCCGAAAGCGTAGATACAGCGCCAGCGTCGACGTCGGCAATGGATCGTGAAGCTGGATCTCACCCTCGAGCGCCAGATCGCCATCGGGCGACTTCGCCTCGACCCCCTGCAACCGGGCGACGCCCTTCTCGATCGCGACGCGCCCCACCAGATCGCCGAGACGCACCTTGGGCAGCGTCAGCCCACCCGCCAGGAGTGGATTACCCTCGATCTTCAGCGGCGTCCGGCCGTCGCCCAGCACGCAGCTCTTGCACTTGAACGACAGCGTGCCATCGGCGTCGGCGTAGCGGCCGGTCTTCGACGCCAGCTCCAGCGACATCTCGAATGTGCCGGTGATCGGCAGGTTGATCGACTCGCGCACACCCGGCAGCTCCGACAGATCGATCGCGTGCGCCTTCAAGCCGATGCGCATCGGCCCCTTCTTCTGATTGAAGAGGTCGATGTCGACGTCACCGCCCAGCCCCGTCGCCGAGATGCCCACCGCCGTCGCCTTGCTGAACACCACGAACGGCGACACCCGCACGCGCGCCGAATCGAGCGAGAACCGGACCGGCTTGCCGGTGCCGGTCGGCCGGCTGCGCACCCGGATGTCCTTGAAGTTGACCGCGAAGCCGAACCCCGGGCCCGCCGATCCGATGGTGACGTCGTAGCCCTGGTTCCCGGCCCAGGCGATCGCCAGATCCTTGGCGCGGTCGTACGGGAAGCAGAAGTAGAGCGCGACGCTGAACACGAGCAAGCCAAACGCGCTCTGCAAGAGCCAGCGCCGAACCACACGCAACCTCTCGGGCGTGATGGACAGCATCGCTACTTGTCCTTCCCTTCACTCTTGTCACCCTTGTCGCCCTTGTTGTCCGGCTTCTTCTTGAGCTTGTCGTCCTTGAGACGCTCGAAGGCCGTCGCGGTCAGCTCCACGTCCATCTTGTCGGCCTCCGAGTAGCGCCGCTTGATGGACAGGTGCGTGAACATGATCAACCGCGGGCCGGTCTCGACCCGGCGCAGGAACTTCGACAGCGACTGCAGATCGACCTGCCGCACCTTCAGATCGACGTCGTGCTGGGCGTAGCGCCGCCCCGCGGGCGTCGTCGGCCGCTCCGTGCTCTCGTCGATCTGCACCTGCTCCTCGCGCGCCGCCGCCTCCAGATCCGCGGTCAGCTGCGGCGGGTCGGGCCCGATGCGCGCCTCCTGCGCGGCGCTGCGCGCCTTGGCGTCGAGGTACTCGTTGCGGTGCTTGGCGATCGCCGCCAGCGCCTTGCGGATCTCGGCGTTGCCGTCTTCCAGGTCGCTGATGTTGCTGAACACGAAGTAGGTGCCGAGCATCGCCGACACCACGACGACCGCGACCGCCAGCACCGCGACCCAGCGCCGTTCGCGCGGCGCCATGCGCTCCCACTCGGCAGCGAAGTACGCCACCGGGCGGCTGACGCTGCGGCCAATCGATTCCCGTACCGAGGTGAGCACGCTCATGACCAGTTCCCCTCGCTCACGGACACTTCGAGTTGATGCTGATGGTGAACTGCTTGCCGCCGCCCGACACCTCGGTGATCGCCCCCTTGCTCACGTCCTCGTAGCACTCGATCTCCTTGAGCTTGGCGCCGATGTCGTCGACGGCCGCGGCCGAATCGACCGTGCCCTTGATGAAGGTCTTCTTGGGCCGGATGTCGAGCTCCATGATGTCGAGCTTGATCGCGTCGTCGCTCGGCACCTTGCGCGAGATCTGATCGAGCAGGTCGAACGCGGTCGCCTTGGGCAGCGGCGCCAGCTCCTCCTTGAAGCCTTTGCTCACCAGCAGCGTCACCGCCTTGGCGTCGTCGTTGGGCTGGCCCAGCAATTCTTGCGTCGCCGTCTTCAATTGCTGGTCCAGATCCTTGCGCTCGTTGCCGAGGTTGGTGAGCGCGGCGCCCACGTCGAGGCCGATCGCGATCAGCATGCCGACGATCAGCACGGTCAGGTGCATCGCCTTCTGGCGCAGCACCGAGAAGCTGGCGCGGTACAGGAAGGGCCCGCGCCGCAGGTCGATCTCCTTGCCGCCGCGGCTGGCGGCGAGCGCGATCGCCGTGCCGAGCGCGTACGAGCTCGACTCGTCGGCCTCGACGACCGGGCTGTCGTCGCTCTCGACCTTGGCGACCGGGCTCATCTCGGCCGAGCTGCGCACGGCCAGGAAGCGCACCGACAGGCCGAGCTCGGCCTCGAGGAACTGCGGCAATCCCTTGAGGCGCCCGGTGCCGCCGGTGATGAGGACCGCGTCGATGGTCTCCTTCGAGGCGGCACGGAAGCTGGCGATGGTCTGGCGGATCTCGCGCACCAGCGGCACCATCGCCTCGCGCAAAACGTGATCGAGCTTGGTCTCGAGCGGCGTCGTCGCCGGGCGGTCGGCGGTGGCGATGCGCCCGTCGGTACGCTTGGCCATCTCGGCGCGCTCGTACTTCGAGTTGAACGCCTGCGCGATCGCGGTCGTCAGGTGAAAGCCGCCGCGCTTGATCGTGCGCGCGGTGATGGCCTGGCCCTCGCGCACGATGCACAGGTTGGTGCGCAGGTGTCCGAGGTCGAGGATCACCTGGCACGCGATGTCGGCCTCGTCGCCGGCGGCGAGAGCGCGCGCGGGCGCCGCGCTCGACAGCGACCGGTAGACGATCGGCGCGGCGTACAGCGAGCGCGGCTCGGTGCCGTGCGCTTCCAGCGTCGCCAGGTACTGCGCGATCTCGTCGCGCTTGGCGGCGCAGGCCAGCACCGTCGAGCCCTGATCGCCGATCTTCACCACCGCGTGATCGAAGACGACCTCGTCGAGCGGATGCACGATCTGCCCTTCCAGCTCGTAGCCGACGACCTGTTCGATCTTGCGCGGGTCGGTGAACGGCAGGTCGAGCAGCCGGATCGACAGCATGTCGCCGGGCAGCGCCAGATAGGGCGTGGCCTCGGCCGAGATCTTGGAGAACGCCTCCTTGATCGCGTCCGCCTGGCGCTCGAACAGCGGCGCGTCGCCGCCGGGCACGGCGGTCTCCAGCAGACCGCGCAGGTGGGTCTGGCGGAAGCCGACCTCGAGCAACACGAGCTTGATCGAAAAGGCGCCGAGATCGATGCCGCAGATGGTGTGAGACATGCCGGTTATTCCTCGCGCCAGTACTGGACGACGCCGTTCCCTTGCTCGGACATGCTGTTGAGCGTGAAGTAGTTCTCCGGCACGCGGCCGGTGTCGACGATGACGGTGATCTTCCTCTTCACGCGGCCCGCCTCGCCGGTGCCGACGATGCGGTACACGCGCGGCGGACCGACGTACGCATAGGCCGCGAGATCGGCTGTCTTGACCGCGATCGGGCTCAATGACTGGAAGGCCTTGTAGCGTGGGTCATCGGGCATCACCGCGGTCTGCGGGTTCTGCAGAAGCTTGGTGATCGAATCCAGGTTGTCGAAGCCGGCAGCCGACGCGCGATCGCAGAGCAGGCTCGCCACCGGGTACAGCTTCATGTCGTCGAGGATCGAGGGGTCCGCCGGCGGCTTGGTGGGATCGGCGAGCGCGGTGGCTCGGATGATGCCCATCAGCAACGGGGTGCAGTCGCCGCCGTTCTTGTTGGTGATCACGCCCAGGTTGACGTGGCACTGTCGCGTCGAATCGCTGGCGTACACGGTCAAGTAGGGTTCGAACGCCTCGATGAAACCGTCGCTCACGCCGCGCACCATCTTGATCTCGTCGACCGTGTCGTAGCTGTTGTCGTGAGCGCGATAGCGGTCGCGCTGGGCGTCGTAGCGATAGTCCTCGCCGCCCGACGACGAGCCGTCGATCGAGAACCCCTGCTCGTCGACGTCGGCCCAGTCGATGAGCGCGCGCGCCACGTCGACGCGGGTCGTGAACTGACCGTCGGCGTCGGCCTCGCTGAACAGCCGGTCGAAGCGGCGCGCGTACATGAGCGCGTTCAGAAGCCGATAGACCGCGGTCTGCTTCTGCTTCGCCTCGGCGTTGGGGATGCCCGAGCCGCAGTTGAGGTCGATCTTGCCGTCCTCGGCCGTGATCTCGGCGTCGAAGCCGCCCCGACGACAGGCCGAGGCCCTTGATGTTCGACGTGTCGATGCCGATCAGGCTGCCCAGCCCGGCGACCTCGTCCTTCGAGCCGCTGAAGAAGCCCATCAACGTGCCGGCGTAGTCGGTGACGCGCAGGCTGATGCCCAGACCGCCAGGGGCGCTGCTGCCGGCGCTGCTGGATCCGCTGGCGCCGCCCGCGCCGCTCGGGCCCATGAACGACGACAGCATCTGCTGCGCCTGCCCCATCACCGGATCGACGAACTTCTGCTGGATCTTGATCAGCAGGCGCGAGAGGTTGACCGACGACATCGCCATGTAGTGCGCGCGCACCTCGTCGCGCGCGTTGGCGGCCTGCGCGGCGTCGACCGTCGTGCCGTAGGTGAACTCGCCGACGAGCGCGACCATGAGCGCGATCCAGGTGAGCACGATCAGCAACGCCACGCCGCGCTGTCGTTGTTCGGCTGCCAGGCAGCTCCTTGAACAGAAAACTCAGCTGCTTCATCTTCATCTGGCCGACGGTCGATAACCGACGTGATCGGTGACGTGGATGCGCGCGTCGGTCGTGTAGGTGACCTCCTGCCCGCGCTCGTCGATCACGGTGAGCGCGATGCGCACGTGGCTGGGCAGGTACTGGTAGCCCGACGCCGACATGCGTGCTCCACTCGTTCTCCCACTCCTTTTTCTTGTAGTCGTAGTAGGTGATCTTGAGCTTGCTGATGTCGGGGCAGAGGATGTAGGTCTCGCCAGGGATCACCTTCGGATCCTCGAGCTGCAGGCGCCGCGTCTCCCGCCGCATGAGATTCAGCACGCGCCGATCGTCGGGATCGCGCTCGCCGAAGTAGGTGATGATGCGCGGTGTCGCCTTCGTTGAGCCCGGCGCGCAGCCGCTGGTGCGCGAACGCCGAGAACGTCAGCTCGTCGACGTCGCCGTGCGCCGAGCCGACGAACTGGGTGCGGCGTTCGGCGACCGGCGGCACTTCGTCGTCGATGAAGCTCATCTCGATCTCGCGCGCCATGCGCAGCATGCGCCACGCGCACGGTGTGCGTGCGATCCTGCGCGGCCTCGATCGCGCGCTTGTTGGTCGCCGTCTGCGTGAACGAGCCCCACATGATCGTGGTGACGAAGGCCAGGATGCCGATCGCCGCCATGACCTCGATCAGCGTGAAGCCGGCCTCGTGCCCACGAGAGCGCGCGCGGCGGTTGCACGACGCGGACATCATCGCTTCAACGTCCGCCACCGCCGCGGCCGCCGCGCCGGCGACGCCCGATCCCGGAGCGGCGCCGGGGGTCGTCGCGCCCGCCAGCCCGGGCGCTGCCGCCGGTCAGCGACGCGTCGAGCTTGGCCGGATCGGTCAGGAACTCCACGACCTCGAAGTTGAGCGCATGCCGGCCCACCTCGTCCCAGAACACCTTGACCGTCACGCGCCGCACCGACTCCTGCAGGCCGATGCGGATCGGGTCCATGAAGCTGCTCATCAGGCCGCCCATCATCCCGGTCAGCGCCTGCATCGGATCCTTCGACTTCGAGTCGTCGCTCGACTGATCCTGGGCAGCTTGCTTCAGATCGGTCGGCAGCTCGATGCGCTCGATCGTGCTCTCCCAGCGAAAGCCGGGGAAGTTCTGGTCGCGGAACGTCCCCTTGTCGCTCTCGTTGTCGGTGCTGAAGCCGTTCTCGAGGATCGAGTCCTCGATGTCGGTCATCTTGCTGCGCGCGAGCAACGTCGCCGCGGTCGTCATCTTCGCGTGGTTGGTCGCGCGCACGTTGTTGGTGATGATCTGCAGCAGCACGACCAGCGTCGTCGCCAGGATCGCCAGCGCGACCATGACCTCGAGCAGCGTGAACCCGCGGGTGCCCGCGTTGTCGGCGCGCCGGCTCATCGCTCGATCCGCGTGCCCTCGTCGTCGACCTGGGTGCCGGTCGGCGGCTTGATGTACTCGTTGTAGATCTTCGTGCGTCCCGTCAGCGGGTGGACGACGATCGAGTAGGTCGTCTCGCCGTCGGGATCGGTCAGGTGCACGATCGCCGGCTCGGTCTGGCCCATCGGGAAGAAGTAGATGTACGCGCGCCCGGCCACCACCTCGTCGGTCAGGCGCGGCGTGTAGACGCCGGCGACCTTGATGCTGCCCTTCTTCAGCGTCACCGGCTTGAGCGCGGTCTCCTTGAACGCGCCGAAGCGCGCGCGCTTGGGCCGGAAGTCGCCGACCTCGATCTTCGACGGGTCGAAGCTGCCGCTGTACTCGTAGCTGCCGCCGCTTCAGCACGCTCGTCGCGCTTTTCGGCCTTGCGCTTGTCGTCGTCGTCCTCCTTCGCCTCTTCCTCCTCGCGGCGCCGGCGATCGACCTGGCTCTCCGCGTCGCGCGGGACGTAGAACTTGTCGTCGGAGACCTCGGCCCAGTAGCGCCCCTCGTTGAGATCGATCACCAGCCGGTGGTACTTGCCGGTCGTCGACGCGCGGTCGAACAGGTAGCGGATCGCGCCCGACAGGTGCGCGGTGCCCGCGCGCAGGTCGCTCTTCGCCAGCGAGCGAAACCCGCGCACGGCGCCTCCCGTGACGAGCGCCGACGATCACGAGCGTCATCAGGAGCTCGATCAGCGTGAACCCGCCCGCGGACAGACGCCACCGCCCGCGCCGATCACCGCCCATATTGCCAGCCGCGCCGATCACGACGTCCGCCTGCTACTGCAGCTCCCAGGACTTGATGTCGTCGGCGGTGCCGTCGGCCTTGTCGGGCCCCGCCGAGATCACGTCGGCGCCGTCGGTGTCTTGCTGTGCCGGGGCAGCGCAGCACGAAGTCCTTGCCCCAGGGATCCTTGGCCGACGCCTTGGCGACGTACTTCTGCGCCACCAGGTCGTCGAGGCCCTTGGGGCAGCTGTTGTTGCTGTCGATCATGTAGGTGCGTCACGCCCTGCGAGATCTCCTTGATGCGCTCCTTGGCGATCTTGATCTTGGCGTTCTGGAACGACCGGTTGATGACGACGGCGACGCCGGCCCCGATCATGCCGATCAGCGCGAGCACGATCATGATCTCGAGCAATGAGAAGCCGCCGGAACGACGGCGTTTGCCGCCGTTGCGCGCGCTTCTGTAAGTAGTCACGAATGATGCGGATCATGGGTCTCCTCCTCATTGAACGAAATTCTGCATATCCAAGATGGGCTGCAAGACCGAAAACACGATGAACACGACCGCCAGGGCCATCACCACGATGATGAGCGGCGACAGCATGGTGGTCAGCCGCGCCACCTTGTTGTCGACGTCGCGCTCGTAGGCGACGGCGACGTTCTCGAGCATGGCCTCGAGCTGGCCGGAACGCTCGCCGACCGAGATCATGTGCACCATCATCGACGGGAACTGCCCCGAACGCTTGAGCGGCGCCGCGATCGACTCGCCCTCGCGGATGGCGTCGCGCGCCTCCTCGACGACCTTCTCGAGCACGTCGTTGTTGAGCACCTTCTTGACGATCTCGAGCGCGTTGAGCACCGGCACGCCCGCCGCCAGCATCGTCGACAGCGTGCGCGCGAAGCGCGCGACGCCGACGTAGCGGATGAGCGGCCCGATCAGCCACAGCTTCAGCGTGACCCGATCCATGGTGGCGCGCCCCTTCTTGGTGCGCACCCAGCGCTTGTAGCCCCAGAAGATGCCGCCGCCGAGCGCGAGCAGCACCCACCAGTAGCTGCCGGCCACGCCGGCCAGGAAGATCAAGAGCTGCGTGTTCCAGGGCAGCGTGCGTGCCCATGTCCTCGAAGATCGCGGTGATCTTGGGGACGACGACGATCATCAGCACCGCCATGACGATGCCGCCCAGCACCATCATGATCAGCGGATAGGTCATCGCGCCCGACACCTTCGACCGCAGCGCGTGCTGCGCGTCCAGGAAGTCGGCCAGGCGCGCCAGCACCGCGTCGAGGTTGCCGGCGGCCTCGCCCGAGCGGACCATGTTGGTGTAGAGCTCGGGGAAGATGTCGGTGTGCGCCGCCATCGCGTCGGCGAGCGCGCCACCCTCGTTGACCTTCTGGCGGATCTCCGTGAGGATCGACCTCGAACTTCTTGTTGTCGGACTGCTCGGACAGCGCGCCCAGCGCCTCGGCCAGCGGGATGCCGGCCTTGAGCAGCGTCGCGAGCTGGCGCGTGAAGACCGCGACCTCTTGCGGCCGCACGCGCTCGAAGAGGCGGCTGAAATCGATCTCGCGCCGCAGCGCCGAGACCGGCGCGCCACCCGCGCCGTTGCCCGCGCGCGGCGCGCCTTCGCGGCGCCGCCGGCCAGCATCTCGCGGTGCTCGGTGATGAAGACGCCGTCCTTGCGCAGGATCTGGCGCAGCACCTTGGGCGCCGTCGGCGTCCTTGGTGCCCGACGACGTTCTTGCCGGCGGCGTTCAGCCCTTTCCACGCGTAGACCGGCATCGTTAGTTCGCGTCCTGGGTGGTGATCATCAGGACCTCGGCGGTGGTCGTCATGCCGGCGAGCACCTTCTGCGCGCCGTCCTCGCGCAGCGTGCGCATGCCCGACGATGACGGCCGTGACCTTCAGCGTCTGCGCGTCGACGTTCTTGAGGGCGAGCTGGCGGATCTTCTCGTCGATGATCAGCAGCTCGTAGATCGCGGTGCGGCCCTTGTAGCCGGCGCCCAGGCAGCGCGGGCAGCCGCCCTCGCGCGCGCGGAACAGCATGAATTCGGGCGGCGCGGCGGCTCGACGCCCTTGAACTTCACCCGGCGGGCCACGCCCGACGCGAAGTCGCCGGGGTCGATGCCGATGCTCAGCAAGTCCTCGTCGCTGGGCGTGTACGGCTCGCGGCAGTCCATGCACACGCGGCGCACCAGGCGCTGCGCCAGCAGCGCCATCAGCGACGACGCCACGAGGAACGGCTCGACGCCCATGTCGACGAGGCGCGTGATGGCGCCGGCGGCGTCGTTGGTGTGGATGGTCGAGAGCACGAGGTGGCCGGTGAGCGACGCCTGGATCGCGATCTCGGCGGTCTCGCGATCGCGGATCTCGCCGACCATGATGACGTCGGGATCGTGGCGCAGGAACGACGCGCAGCCCGGCTGCGAAGGTCAGCTCGATCTTCGGCGTTGACGGCGGTCTGCGAGATGCCCGTCGAGCTGGTACTCGACCGGATCCTCGATCGGTGAGGATGTTGAGGTCGGGCGAGTTGATCTTCGCCAGGCACGCGTAGAGCGTCGTCGTCTTGCCGGAGCCGGTCGGCCCGGTGACGAGCATGATGCCGTGCGGGCCGGTGGATGAGGTCGTCCATCTGGCGCAGGTGATCGTCGCCGAAGCCGATGTCGGCGAGGTCGAGCAGCACCGACTCGCGGTCGAGCAGACGGATGGTGATGCGCTCGCCCGCTTCACCGTCGGGATGGTGGCGACGCGCATGTCGATGTCCTTGCCGGCGATCTTGCGGCGGATGCGGCCGTCCTGCGGCAGGCGCTTCTCGGCGATGTTGAGGCCGGCCATGATCTTCACGCGCGAGATGATCGACGGCATGAACTGGCGCGCGGCGCGCCGCGTCTCGTAGAGCTCGCCGTCGATGCGGTAGCGCACGATGACCTCTTTCTCGCCCGGCTCGATGTGGATATCGCTCGCGCGCTCCTTGACCGCGTTGAACAGGAGCGAGTTGACCCAGCGGATGATCGGCGCCTCGTCGGTGAGCTCGAGGATGTCGACGAGCTCCTCGCCGGTGCCGGCCATCTCGTCTTCGTTCTCGCCCTCGGTGCCGAGATCGCCGCCCTTGTCCTGCTTGCGCGCCGTAGACCTCGTTGATGACCTCGAGGATCTTCTGCGGCGGCACCAGCACGGGCTCGATCTCGGCGCCCAGCTGCGCGCGCAGATCGTCGAGCGCGCCGACGTCGAGCGGATCGGCGATCGCGACCGTGACCACGTCGTTCTCCTTGCGCGACCACCAGCAGGCGGTGCTGCTTGGCGAAGTCGATCGGCACGTGCGTGATCAGCTCGAGGTCGACCTCGTCGGGCTTCAGCTCGGCGCGATAGGCGATGCCGAGCTGCTTGCCCAGCGCGTGCAGCACCTGCTCCTCGGTGACCGCGCGCATCCGCACCAGGATCTCGCCGAGGCGCCCGCCCTCGGCGGCCTGCACCTCCAGCCCCTGCTGGAGAAGCGCGGCGGTCAGACCCGGGCCCGAGGCCGGTTTCGCCTCCAGCAGAATCTGTCCAATCAGTTTCGAGGCCAAGTGTTGTCTGTTCTCCCTACGGTGACGGCGGCGCGTTCTCGAGCGGCGGCGACGCGGCGGGTGGCGACGCGGCGGGTGGCGGCGGCGGCGTCACCGGCGGTGGCGGCGGCGCGGTCGATGGTGCTGCGCTGGGTGGAGCGGTGGGCGGCGGCGGCGGCGTGGTGTCGTGAGGCGCGGCGCCCGGCTGCGGCGCGCTCGGCCCGGCAGGCGGCGACGGCGACTCGACCTCGCCCGAGTGATCGCTCTCCAGCTTCTCGCGGATGTCCTGCTCAGCCTGATCCTCTTCCTCGACCTCGCGCGCGGCGCGGTTGATTTCCTCGAGCATGCCGCGCTTGCGCCGATAGTCGACCTGAGCCTCGGGGTTCGGCCGCTCCTCGCCGCCGAAACGCTCCACGAACTCGCGCCGCTCCTTCATCTTCTTTTCCAGCACGCGCCGCAGATCGGTCTGATCGCGCGATGACGTACGGCGTGAGCGCGATGATGAGGTTCGTCTTCACGACGTGGCGGGTGGTGTCGCGGAAGAAGAAGCCGATGATCGGGATGTCGCCGAGCAGCGGGATCTTCTGCACGCTGTTGATGACCTTGTCGGACATCAGGCCGCCGATCAGGATGGTCTGCTGATCCTTGGCGACGACGATGGTCTTCGCCGTGCGCTCCGACGTCGACGGCCCCAGGTTGCTGGCGCCGGGCGCCACCTCGGAGATCTTCTCGTCGACCTCGAGGCGGATGATGTCGTGCTCGTTGACGTGCGGCACCAGCTTCATCTCCAGCGCGACCTTCTCGCGCTGCACCTGCGGGAAGAGGCCGCCGATGCCCAGGCCCGCCAGCGGGTTGGCGCCGGCCGCGCCGGGAACGGCGCCGCCGAGCCCGATCGTGCTCACCGGGAACGGGATGCGCGAGCCGACGGAGATCTCGCCCTCCTCGTTGTTCATGATGAGGAGGTGCGGGTTCGACAGCACGTCGACGTCGCTGTTGGTCTGCAGCGCCTTGACCAGCACGCCGAACGACGGGATGTCGAGCGTCGACGTCGCGCCGAAGCCCAGGCTGCGCGCCTGATCGGGCGGCAGCACCGGACCGAGCACGCCGGCCAGCATGGTCTCGCCGAGCAGCGACGTCGGATTCAACGTCTTCGCCGGGTTGAAGCCGCCGATGACCAGGCTCGGGTTGGTGAGCCCGAACAGGTCTCGGGCAGCGCGCCGTGGAACGACCCGCCGAGCTCGCGGTTCTTGTCGAGCGTGACCTCGAGGATCATCGCCTCGACGAAGACCTGCTTGCGCGGCGAATCGAGCCGCTCGATCACGCGGCGAAGCGACTGGTAGTCCTTGAGCGACGACACGACGATCAGCGAGTTGGTCGGCCGATCGAAGTTGATGCGCACCTCGCCCTCGAACAGCAGCGACGGGCCCTGGCCCGGCGCGCCTCCCGGCGTCGGCGCCGGCGCCGCCGCCTGCGCCCCGCCGCGCGCGCGCGTCCGGCCGCCGGCCGCGCCCGAGACCGAGACGCCGGTGACCGCGCCCAGCGTCTGCGCCAGCTCGTCGCAGTTGGCGTTCTCGCAGTAGTAGACGTGAATCCGCCCGTCGCCGCCCTCGAGCGGCACGTCGAGCTTGCGCACCAGCGTCAGCAGGCGCGCGTAGGCGCGCTCGTTGGCGATGACGATCAGCTGGTTCGAGCGCTCGTCGGGGATGATCTTCGACACCATCATCTCCGACGTCAGGTCGCCGACCTTTGGCTGCTGCTTGCTGCCCGGAGCCCCGGGCGCGGGCGGCGGCGCTCCCGCGCGCCCCTTGCCGCCGAGCTGCGCGACCTGGAAGATCTCGCCCAGCTTCTGCGCCATCTCGCTGGCCGCGGTGTTCTTGATCTCGACGATCCAGATCTTCTCGCCCGTGCCGGCCTGATCCAGCTCGCGGACGATGGTCATCATGCGCGCGATGTTCGCCGTCGTGTCGGTGATGATGAGCGCGCCCTGCGGCGCGAACACGATCACGTCGCCCTGCTCGCCCTTGAGGCGTCCCAGCACCTGCGCCACCTCGTTGACGTCGGCGTTCTCGACGCGGATGAGGCGCGTGACGTAGCCCTCGCCGGGCTGCTGTTCGCCGTCCTGACCGTAGATCGGGATCGCGCTGGTCTTCGCGCGCGGCGTCTCGATGATGCGCAGGAACTTGCCGCTCGGCGCGACCGTCAGGCCGACCGAATCGAGCGCCGAGAGAAACAGGCGGTACGCCTCCTCGGGCGTGATGAGCTGCGGCGCGATGATCGTGACCTTCTTGCTGTTGGCGGGGATCGTTCCCGGCAGCACGAACTGCTTGCACGTGATCGACGAGATCCAGGAGATGAGGTCACCGAGATCGGTGTCCGGCTTCATGTTCAGCTTCACGATCCGGCGATTGGCGGGGAACTTCCTGCAGGAGTTGAACTCCTTCTCGCCGGCCAGCTCTCCGGTCACCGCCGGTCCGGGGACTCCGCCCGTGCCCGGCGGCGTGACCGCCGGAGCGGGCGGCGGCGTCGCGCCGGTCGGGCTCCCCAGCAGTGGGTTCGCGCCGCGGGTCGCGCGGCGCAGCTGCCTGGGCGTGAGCGTCGGCGCGGGCGGCGGCGATGGCGTCGTCGACGACGGCGATCCCGGCGGCGGCGCAGGCGGCGCGGGTGTCGGACCGGCGCCCGAGATGATCGCCGCGACGGCGGTCGCCGGCGCCGAGACCGAACCCGAGACGACGACGGCCAGGGCGAGAACGAGCGCAGCCGGCGGGAGTGAGATCGGCGCGCGCGCGAACGAGCCCGCGCGCGACGCGGGACGATAGTCTGTGGGGGATCTCATCGGATGTTGTATTCCTTGTTGATTTTCTGCCCGTTCCGCTCCAGCCCCACCGACAGATGGCTGGCCGATTTCAGCTTGGTGTAAACCTCGAGCGCCTTGTCGGGGCTGGTCATCTCGAGGCCGTTGATCGCCGAGATGACGTCGCCGTTCTGCAGGCCGATCTTCGCGAAGGGGCCGTCGGGCCTCACGCTGAAGAGCCGAAAGCCGGCCGCCTTGCCGTCGCGGATCTCGGGGACGATGCGCGCCGAGCGCGACAGCAGGCTCATGTTGCCCAGCAGCGAATCGACCGTCGCCCGCTGCACCTCGTAGTTGTGCTCGCCGGTCTTCTTGATGCCGCGGTCGAGCTCGGCCATCAGCGGATCCGCGGGCGGCCCCGCCGCCGCGGCGACCGGCGCCGCGTTGGGCGCCGCCGGCGCCTTGTCGATCAGGTCCAGGTACTCCTTGCGCCCGCTGACCTCGAGATAGACGCGCGCCTCGTCGATGTCGGAGATCGTCGCTTCGCGGATCTTCGAGCCGATCGACGTACGGACCCACGGAGTGATCGTCGGTGTCGCGGATGATCGCGACCGACCAGCGCGGGTCGCCCGGCGGCGGCGCGAACATCACCGCGAGCAGGCGCAACGGCAGCGACGTGCGCTGCAGCGAGGGCGGCGGCGGCGGCCCGCTGGTCGGATCCACCGGCTTCTCGAGGATCGGCGGGCAGGTCGAGCAGAAGATGTTGCGCTTGAGGATCTCCTCGACCTCTTTGCCGTAGTACGTCCCGACCGAGGCGGAGGTCGTCGTGCGCGCGACGCTGCGGACCGGCGGGGTGATGCGGGAGATCCGGGTCTGAATCAGGGTCGCGGTGGCGCGCGCGCTGAAGACCGCGCAGATCGCGATGACCGCCAGGTCGATCGCCCACAGGTATTTGCGCAGAAGTGTCTCCATGTCCGTCCCGGCTACAGGGTTACGAGAGCAACGCCGGGGCCATCGGCCGGCTGACCCGAAAACCTTACTCTTCCGGTGATTTAGCTGCGCTCAGCCGCGCCGCGGCCCTGCCAAATTGGCACACCTGATCCGGGGTTTCGTGACGCTTCTTCGGAAGCGGTTCCGGACGCCGCGCCCGATGCCCCGTCCGGGTCGTCCGCGTCCAGCTCGGCCGGAGCCTCGCCGGCCGTCGGCGGCAGGCCGATCCGCTCCTCTTCCAGGCGCCGGTAGATCGTGCGGGTGGCGATGCCGAGCAGCTGGGCGCACAGGCGCTTGTCGCCGCCGACGTGGCGCAGGGTCGCGTGGATGACCCGGCGCTCGATCTCGCCGAGCGGCGTCCCGACCGCGAAGGTCAGCGACCGGTCGTCGCCCGCCACGGCGCCGCCGCTGCGCACCTCGGGCGGCAGATCGTCGAGCTCGACCGACGACGCCGCGCGACAGCACCACGGCGCGCTCGATGGTGTTCTCGAGCTCGCGCACGTTGCCGGGCCACTCGTGGCGCGTCAGCGCGTCGGCGGCGGCGCGCGAGAAGCCGGCCAGGCGCCGGCCGTTCCGCTCGCCGTAGAGCTGCAGGAAGTGCTCGGCGAGCAGCGGAATGTCCTCGCGCCGGTCGCGCAGCGGCGGGATCGGCACCGCGATGACGTTGAGGCGGTAGTACAGATCCTCGCGGAAGCGCCCCTCGCGCACGGCGGCCCGCAGGTCCTGGTTGGTCGCGGCGACCAGGCGCAGGTCGACCTTGGTCGTGCGGCCGCCGAGCCGCTCGACCTCGCCCTCCTGCAGGACGCGCAGCAGCTTGACCTGGACGTGGGTCGGAATCTCGCCGATCTCGTCGAGGAACAGCGTGCCGCCGTCGGCCTGCAGGAAGCGGCCGTCGTGGCGCTGCGCCGCGCCGGTGAACGCGCCCTTCTCGTAGCCGAAGAGCTCGGCCTCGAGGATGCGTCTCCGGCAGCGCCGCGCAGTTGACCGGGATGAACGGCCCCTTGCTGCGCGGCGAGCCGTCGTGGATCGCGCGCGCCAGCAGCTCCTTGCCGGTGCCCGACTCGCCGAGCAGCAGCACCGTCGCCTCGCGACGGCGCCGCCTGCGTGACGATGTCCATCGTGCGCCGCCAGGGCAGCGACTGGCCGATGAGCGTGCGCTTCTTGTGCGCCGCGAGCTGCGCGCGCAGCGAGCGGTTCTCCTGCACCAGCGAGCGCTTCTCGAGCGCCTTGCCGACGACGCGCACGATGTGCGCGCGCTTGAGCGGCTTGGTCACGAAGTCGTAGGCGCCCTGCTTCATCGCCTCGACGGCGTTCTCGACCGTGCCGTAGGCGGTCATCAGCACCGTCTCGGTCTCGGGCGACAGGCTGCGGCTCGCCTTGAGCAGGTCGATGCCCGACATGCCCGGCATCATGAGATCGGTGATGAGCACCGAGACCGGCTCGCGCCGGATGATCTCCAGCGCCTCGCCGCCCGACCCCGCCGTCAGCACGCGCAGCGATTCGCGCTCGAAGATCTTGTGCAGCGAGTCGACGATTCCGGGCTCGTCATCGACGACCAGGACCGTGGGGGCGTCGTTCATCGAGTCCATGCCCCATTCTGCTTCAACCTTGGTGCCATCCTCTCAAACCCAGCGTAACCGACTGATTTTATTATAACCACAGCCGCGCCATCTTGACCCGGCCAGGGACATAGCTGCCAAACTGACATCGTGCCAGAGGAATCAACCGCGGCAGTGCCAGTCTGTCACGGGCGCGCGACGGCCGCCGGCAGCGTGATGCGAAAGGTCGTGCCCTCGCCGACGCGGCTGTCGACGCGGATCTTGCCGCCGTGGCGCTCGACGATGCCGTGCACGATCGACAGGCCCAGGCCCGAGCCCTCGCCGACGTCCTTCGTGGTGAAGAACGGATCGAAGATGCGCGGGATGACCTCGGGCGGGATGCCCGGCCCGTCGTCGGCGATCGTGATCTCGACGTCGTCGCCGGCGCGCGCGACCGCGATGCGGATCGTGCCGCCGCGCTCGCGCGCGCCGATCGCCTGCGCGGCGTTGGTGATGAGGTTCATGAACACCTGATCGATCTGGCCGGCGAAGCCGCGCACGCGGAACCCGGCCTCGATCTGCCTTCTCGACGCGCACGTTCGTCAGGCGGTGGCGCAGCAGATCGAGCGTGTCGTCGATGCTGCGATCGCAGGTTCGACCTCGCGCGGCGTCTCCTCGTCGCCGCGCGAGTAGTTGTGCAGCGCCTGCACGATGGCCTTGCTGCGCGCGGCGCCGCGCTGGACGACGCGCAACATCTCCTCCGCCTCCTGCGCCAGGGCGGCGATGTCGGTCGCCGGCGCCGCGCCGGCCGCCGCGTCGGCCCGTTCTTCGCGAGCGCGATCTGGTGAATCGTCTCGACAGCGGTCCGAGCGTGTTGATGACCGCGTTGACCGGGTTGTTGATCTCGTGCGCGATGCCGGCGACGAGCCGGCCCATCGACGCCAGCTTCTCCGTGCGCACCAGATCGTCCTGCGCGCGGCGCAGCTTCTCGAGCGCCTCGCGCAGCTCGCTGTTGCGCTGCTCGAGCACCTCGGTGCGCCGCCGCACCTCGCGCTCGAGGTCGACGTTGAACGACTCGGTCGAGCGCAGCTTGTCGCGCAGCGCGCGCCGCATCTCCTCGAACGCGAAGGTGAGCCGCCCGATCTCGTCGGCCTCGCCCGACGGCGGCACGGGCCGCGCCAGCTCGCCGCGCGCCATCTCGTCGCGGCGCTGCTCGAGCGCGCGGATCGGCGTCACCATGTCGCGCACGATGAGCAGCACCAGGCCGAGCGCCAGCGCGAACGCCAGCACGACCGAGCCGAGCGATCTTCTCCAGCGCGTGCGTGGGCGACAACGTGAACAGCAGCACCAGGCCCGGCCGTGAACACGGTGATGCCCGAGAAGAAGATCACCAGCTTCGTGCGCAGGCTCACCGGCGAGCGCACCTCGGCGACGGGCAGGCGATGGCGCGCGCCGAGCTGCGCGAGCAGCGGCCGCAAGACGTCGCGCAGCAGCAACGTCTCGTAGAGCCCCATCGCCAGCACATTGAGAGCGATCGCGCCCAGCAGCCGGCGCGCCGAATCGGTGTCGAAGCCGCGCGAGCGAGCGGCCGACCGCGACCACGGCGACGGCGACGAACGTCGCGGCCAGACACTGGTAGACCGCGAGCCGGTACGGCAGATCGACTGCGCCGCGCGGAAGGCCGCGACCGCGCGCGGGTCGTCGCGCGTCGGCCCGCGCACGCCCGGGTGGCGCACCGCCACGTCGAAGTAGCGCTCGATGGGCAGCTCCGCCGCGCAGAGCGAGCGGTACCAGAGCAGCGCCGGCACGACAGCGCCGGCACCGTCAGCGACAGCAGCGTGCCCGGCCTGACGCGACGCTCAGGTCGGTGAACACCGACGACCAGCGCCGCGTTGACGGCGTGGGTCACGCCGAGCAGCGCGCGCCGCCGTCGCGACGAGGCGCCGCCGGTACGTGCGCGCGAACGCGCGCAGCGGATCGAAGTTGGGCAGCATCGTCGCGCCGGGCGCCGGCCAGCACGCGCTCCCAGACGAGCGTGCGCATCGCCGCGACGGCGCCGGCGTGCACGAACGCCGATGCACGAGGCCGGTCGCCCGAGGGCCACGCGAGCAAGCCCTGCCGCACCGAGCCGCAGCGCGATGTAGGCGACCGCGCCGATCCAGATCAGCCAGCGCACGAGCGCGCCTCGACGGGCGCGCGCGCCATCGCGCGATCGGCCGCCTCGACCTCGGCGCGCCGTGACGGCTCGCCCGGCTCGCTTGGCGTTGCGCGCGCGACGATGACCGGCCGCAACGAGTCGGCGGCGCGCACCGCGGCCAGGACCAGCAGCGCCGCGACGATCGGCCCGACGCGGTAGGCAGCCCGGTCGCGCGCAGCGCCGGCGTCGCCAGCTCGACCAGCGGTCCGCCGACCAGCAGGAGCTCGGCGAGCGTCAGCGCCGTCTCGCCGACGATGAAGCGTCACCCCCAGGGTCATCCGCCGCGCCGGCGGTCGCGCCGCGACGCGGGTCGAGCCCGTGGTCGGAGACGGCGCCGGCGGCGATGCCGTCGCGGGCGGTTGCGACGCAGAAGTCGAGGACGCCGACATCGAGGGGTGACCCGGGGGGATCTTACGGGATCAGCGCGGTCCGGGAATCGTGATCAGAAACAATCCCGTTCGGTGAAGGGGCCTCGGGCCTCGGGCCCGCTCGGGGCGGGCGAAAACGGCGGGGCACGCGACAGTTGCACGCTATCATTCGCGCATGTCCTGGGAGACGATCCGCAACCTCGTGCGCGACGAGTGGGTGATCCTCGCTCTCTTGCTCGTCTGGTCGCTCGCCGGCCTGACCGTCATCTGCGAGCGCTTCTACGCGCTGTGGAACATCCTGCCGAAGTCGGAGCAGTTCAAGAACCGCGTCATCGACGCGCTCGAGCACGGCGACATCGGCAAGGCGGCCGCGCTGTGCGAGATGTCCCCGGTGCCGCTCGCCGAGGTCTTCGAGCGCGGGCTGCAGGTCTTTCAGAAGACGCCGCACAAGACCTCCGAGGCCGTGACCTCGCAGCGCGGAGCCGCCGTGCTGTCGCTCAAGCGCTACCTCTGGGCGCTCGGCACCGTCGGCTCGTCGGCGCCGTTCGTCGGTCTGTTCGGCACCGTCGTCGGCATCCTGAAGGCGTTCCAGTCGATGTCGGTCGCCGGCACGGGCGGCTTCAAGGTCGTGTCGCAGGGCATCGCGGCCGCGCTCGTCGCGACGGCGGCCGGTCTGCTCGTCGCGATCTACGCCGTCATCGCCTACAACTACTTCGTCTCGCGCGTGAACGGCATCGCCATGCAGTACAAGCTCTACAGCGAGGAGTTCCTGACCGCGCTCGGCGAGTACGCCAAGCGCGGCCCGCGTCGCCCACGCCGACTCGACGCCGGTGCCGCCGGCCAGCGATGGCAGCGCACCACGACGCCGGCCGCCGCGGCGGCCGCGGTGACGACGAGCTAGGACGCACGCGCATGGGAATGAACGTTCAGCTCGACGACGGCAGCGCCACCGGCGAGGACGCAGGCGACGGCGGCGCCGAGACCGTCGTCGCCGAAATCAACATCACGCCGCTCACCGACGTCTTCCTCGTCCTGCTCATCATCTTCATGGTGACGTCGACGGCGCTGGTCGAATCGGAGGTCGCGTCGCGCGCCGGCATCAAGGTGGTGCTGCCCAAGGCCAACGCCGCCGGGCCCGGTCTCGCAGCGGCGCAGCGATCCGGTCCTGACCGTCACCAAGAGCGGGCGAGCTCTATCTCGGCTCGAAGAAGGTCGAGATCGCGAACCTCGAGGCCGACATCCGCAAGGCGCTCACCGACGTCGGATCGGAGACGCTGCTCATCCGCGGCGACAAGAACGTCCTGCTCGGCGCCGCGGTCGACATCATGTCGATCGGCGAAGAAAGCCGGCGCCAGCCACATCGCGATCCTGACCGCGCCGGGCAAGTAGCCCGACTGCCGCGTGATCCGCCCGCCTGTGAGGCGGTTCGCTACACACCGGACGGACTGTCCCGCAAGACTGCCTCACACCGGCACCTGCCGTTACGAACATGTTTCTCAAGTTGGCGAAATTGTTCGATCGGGATCACGATCGAGGCTCGACGATCCGTGGCATGAGCGCTGCACCGTGAGGCGCCATCGGAGCTGAGTGGCTCCGAGCTCGGCAAACCCCCAATCAGGAGTCACCCATGATTCGTTCGATCTTCCTCGCGCTCGCACTGCTCCTCCCCGTCAGCTGGACCGTTGCCCGCGCCGCCGATGAGGCCCCCGCTGGCGAGTGCGAAGAAGGAGAAGAAGGCGAAGAAGTCCAAGAAGGCGGACGGCGCCGAGGCGAGAAGAAGGCCGAGGACAAGAAGTAGTTTCTCCTGGTCGGCTAGACCGGCCAGTCCAAGCCCCCGGGGCCTCGAGCTCCGGGGGCTTTTTCTATGTCTGGCAAGCGTCGATCCGCGGTCGGTCCGCCCGATCGGATAGGATTCACGAGGGATGACGATCCGGACCAAGATCTGGCTCATCGCGGTCAGCGTGGCCACCACGGTCGGCGTCGCGTCGTGGGGTCGGCTCTACCTGACGCGCACGCGCATCATCAAGGACGCGCAGACCTCGGCGGAGGAGCTGGCGCACGACATCGCCGAGGATCTGAAGAGCGTCGAGGCCGACGCCGACGACCGCGACCTCGAGGAGAAGCTGCTCGGCTACCTCAACCGCCACAGCCGCATCGTGCGCCTCGACCTCTACGTCTATCGAGAGGCGTCGACGCCCTCGAGCCGCATCGCCGCGCCGCGCGGCGACCGCCCCGAGATCACGCGCTTCGCGCCGTTCAACCGCCAGCCGCTCGGCTTCACGAAGCAGGGCGCCGGCGAGGCGCAGGAGACGCCCATCGAGATGCCCGTCGATCTCAAGGGCCCGTGGGAGCGCGACGCTGGTCATGCGCTGGACGCTCGGCCCCGTCGAGGCGATGCTCGAGACCGAGGAGCGTATCTCGCTCATCTTCGGCGCCGGCCTGCTGGTCGCGCTGACGTTGCTGTCGGGCTTCATCACCGACAAGGTCATCGGCCGCCCGCTCGAGGTGCTGGCGGGCGCCATGCGCGACGTCGAGGGCGGCGACCTGTCGCGCCGCGTGCCGGTCGAGACGGTCGACGAGGTCGGCCGCCTGTCGCAAGGTTTCAACCGCATGCTCGAGCGCCTGTCGCAGGCCGACGCGCAGATCCGCGCGTTCAACCAGCGCCTGGCCGGCGGAGATCGAGGCGGCGACGCACGATCTGTCCGAGAAGAACGCGACGCTGGCGCAGCTCAACCGCCTGCTCAACGAGATGCGCCTCGAGAACGCGTCGAAGGTGCGCCTGGCGACGCTGGGGCAGCTCGCGGCGCAGCTCGCGCACGAGATCGGCACGCCGCTGTCGTCGGTGTCGGGGCACATCCAGCTGGCGCTGATGCGACCGCGACCTGCCGGCCCGCGTGCGCGAGCGCCTGGAGGTCTCGGCGCGCGAGGTCGAGCGCATCGGCCAGCATCGTGCGCGACTACCTCGACTCGACGCGGCCGCTCGAGCCCGAGCGCGTGGTGACCGCGCTGCCGCGCCTGCTCGACGAGGCGATCGAGCTCGTGCGCGGCGTGGAGCCGCGCCGCGCGCGCGCCGGTCGAGCTGCGAGATCGATCCGCGCCTCGGCGAGGTCGTCACCGATCCCGGGCTCCTGCGCCAGATCGTCGTCAACCTGCTGTCCGAACGCGCTCGACGCCGTCGACCGCAAGGGCAAGGTCACGATCGTGGCGAAGGCAGCGGGCGACGACGTGCTCATCACCGTGAGCGACACGGGCCACGGCATCGCGCCCGACGACCTGCGCCGCATCTTCGAGCCGTTCTACACGACGAAGGGCCGCGGCAAGGGGACCGGGCTCGGCCTCGCGATCTGCCGCCAGCTCACGGCGGCGCTCGGCGGCAGCATCTCGGTCGAGAGCGCAGCCCGGGCAGGGCTCGACGTTCTTCGTGCGCCTCCCGCGCGAGGGCGCGCCTGCCAGCGCCGAGGCGCGCGCGCGCGTCGCCACCGGAGGAGTCCGCGCATGAGCGAAAGCGAAATTTCGAAGACGACCGCAAGCGAAATTTTGAAGACGACCGAAAGCGAAATTCGACGATGACCGACGCTGCCGCCCGCACCCCCGAACCGCGCGTCCGCGTGCTGGTCGCCGAGGACGATCGCGTCGCGCGCGATCTGCTGTGCGAGATCCTGCGCGGCGAAGGCTTCAACGTCGAGGCGGTCGACGACGGCGCCGGCGCCATCGAGCGCGCCGGCGCGGGCCGCTACGACCTGGTCGTCTCCGACGTGCGCATGGAGCGGTCGAGCGGCCTCGACGTCCTGAAGGCGTTCACCGACAAGGCGCCGGGAACGCCGGTCATCCTGATCACCGCGTTCGGCGACGTCACCGGCGCGATGGAGGCGATCCAGCGCGGCGCCTACGACTACGTCTCGAAGCCGTTCAACGTCGAGGAGCTCAAGCTGACGGTCACGCGCGCGCTCGAGCGACGACGGCTCGTCGCCGAGAACCGCACGGTGCAGAGCGAGACGAAGACCCAGATCGAGGACATCGTCGGCAAGAGCGCCGTGATGCTCGAGGTCTACAAGCTGGTCGCGCGCGTCGCGGCCTCGACGGCGACGGTGCTGGTGACCGGCGAGTCGGGCACCGGCAAGGAGCTGGTCGCGCGCGCGATCCACACGCACTCGCCGCGCGCGCGGGCGGCGTTCGTGCCGGTCAACTGCACCGCGCTCACCGAGTCGCTGCTGGAGTCCGAGCTGTTCGGCCACGCGCACGGCGCGTTCACCGGCGCCGTCGTCGCGAAGCGCGGCCTGTTCGAGATGGCCAACGGCGGCACGATGTTCCTCGACGAGATCGGCGACATGGGCCCCAAGATGCAGGCGCAGCTCCTGCGCACGTTGCAGGACGGCGAGGTGCGGCCGGTGGGCGGCACCGAGTCGATCCGCGTCGACGTGCGCCTGGTCTGCGCCACCAACAAGGATCTCGACGAGGAGGTCAAGGCGGGGCGCTTCCGCGAGGACCTCTACTTCCGCATCAACGTCGTCACCGTGCGCCTGCCGCCGCTGCGCGAGCGGCGCGAGGACATCCCGATCCTGGTCGCGCACTTCCTGGCGAAGATCGCGCGCCGCGAGCGGCGCGAGCAGGCGGCGCTGTCGCCCGAGGCGCTGCGCCTGCTGACCGCCTACGGCTGGCCCGGCAACGTGCGCGAGCTGGAGAACGCGATCGAGCGCGCGGTCGCCGTCGCCAAGGGCAACGTGATCCTGCCGTCGGATCTGCCGCCCGAGGTGGGCGGCGCGGGCCCGGTCGTCACGGGCGAGGGCGGCGGCATCATCGAGGACCGCCCGACGCTGGCCGAGCTCGAGCGGCGCTACATCGCGCTCGTCCTGCAAGAGAGCGGCGGCAACAAGAAGAAGGCCGCCGAGAAGTCTGGGCATCGATCGCCGCACGCTCTACCGCGCGCTCGAGCGCACCGGAACCGACGCCGGCGAGCCCGACGACGACGAGTGAGATGCTGGATCTGGTCGGCGTGTCGAAGCGCCTCGGCGGCGTCGAGGTGCTGCGCGGGATCGATCTCAACGCCGACACCGGCGTGACCACCGTGCTCATCGGCCCGTCGGGCTGTGGCAAGTCGACGGTGCTGCGCCTCATGCTCGGCCTGCTCGCGCCCGACGGCGGCGTGGTGCGCTTCGACGGCGCCGAGGTCGGCCCGCGCACCGTCGACGCCGTCCGCGGCCGCATCGGCTACGTGATCCAGGACGGCGGGCTGTTCCCGCACCTCGACGCGCGCGACAACGTCACGCTGATGGCGCGCCACCGCGGCTGGGACGCCGCGCGCATCCAGCGCCGCGTCGACGAGCTGGTGGCGCTGACCCGGTTTCCCGCCGGCGCGCTCGCGCGTTTCCCCGTCGAGCTTTCGGGCGGCCAGCGGCAGCGCGTCAGCCTCATGCGCGCGCTGATGCTCGACCCCGATGTCATCCTGCTCGACGAGCCGATGGCGGCGCTGGACCCGCTGGTGCGCGCGGAGCTGCAGGCCGACCTGCGCGCGATCTTCCGCGCGCTCGGCAAGACGGTCGTGCTGGTCACCCACGATCTCACCGAGGCCGGGCGGCTCGGCGATACGATCGTGCTCATGCGCGACGGCGCGGTCGTCCAGCGCGGCAAGCTGGCCGAGCTGGTGCGCACCCCGCGCGAGGCGTTCGTGAGCCAGTTCATCAATGCGCAACGCAGCCCGCTCGAGGACCTCTGATGCGTGTGCCGAGCCCCGAGCGCCCCGTCCTCGTCCTCGTCCTCGTCGCCGTCCTCGCCCCCGCCTGCACGCGCCCCCCGCCCTCCTCCGGCGGCGCGCCCCCGCCGCTGCGCATCGGCTCGAAGACCTTCACCGAGTCGGTGATCCTGGGTGAGATCGCCGCCGCGCTCGCGCATGGACACGGCGCGCCCGTGGTTCACCGGCGCGCGCTCGGCGGCACGCAGATCGTGTTCAGCGCGCTGGCCGCCGGCGAGATCGACCTCTACGCCGAGTACACCGGCACGCTGACGCAGGAGATCCTGCGCGGCGTGCGCGAGGACGCGCTCGCCGGCACGCTCGCCGCGCGCGGCATTCGCCTGGGCGCGAAGCTCGGCTTCGACGACAGCTACGCCCTCGGCATGAAGGCCGATCGCGCCGCGGCGCTGGGCATCACGCGCATCTCCGATCTCGCGTCGCACCCGCAGCTGCGCTTCGCGTTCAGCAACGAGTTCATGGATCGCGCCGACGGCTGGCGCGGCCTGCGCGCCGCCTATCGACTGCCGCAGCAGAGCGTGCGCGGCGTCGACCACGAGATCGCCTATCGCGGGCTCGACGCCGGCGACGCCGACGTGGTCGATCTCTATTCGACCGATCCCGAGATCGCCGAGCACGGGCTGCGCGTGCTCGACGACGATCGCCATCAGTTTCCGACCTACGCCGCGGTCTGGCTGTACCGCGAGGACTTCGCGCGCCGCGCGCCCGACACGGTGGCGCGGCTCGACGCGGTGGCGGGTCGGATCTCGGCGGCGGCCATGATCGCGATGAACGTGCGCGCCAAGCGCGACCGCGTCGCCGAGGAGACCATAGCCGCCGACTTCGTCTCCCACGAGCTGGGCGCGGCGGCGGCAGGGCACGGCGAGGGCGCCCCGCCCGTGCGCGCGCCCGACGGGTGGCTGCACGCGCTGGGGCGTCGCACCGCCGAGCATCTCTTCCTCGTCTCGGTGTCGCTGCTGCTGGCGATCATCGTGGCGATCCCGCTCGGCATCGCGGCCGCGCGCCGGCCCGCGCTGGGGCGCGCGATCCTGGGCATCACCGAGATCTTGCAGACCGTGCCGTCGCTGGCGCTGCTGGTGTTCATGATCCCGCTGCTGGGGATCGGCGAGGCGCCGGCGATCGTCGCGCTGTTCGTCTACAGCTTGCTGCCTATCGTGCGCAACACGCACGCCGGCCTGCGCGGCATCGCGCCGTCGCTGCGCGAGGTGGCGACGGCGCTGGGCCTGACGCCGGGCGCGTCGCTGCGTGTGATCGAGCTGCCGCTGGCGTCGCCCGCGATCCTCGCCGGCATCAAGACGTCGGCGGTCATCAACGTCGGCACGGCGACGCTGGGCGCGCTGATCGGCGCCGGCGGCTACGGCCAGCCCATCCTGACCGGCATCCGCCTCGACGACTTCCGGCTGATCCTCGAGGGCGCCGTCCCGGCGGCGCTGCTGGCGCTGGGCGTCGAACGGATCTTCGAGCTGGTCGAGAAGATCATCGTGCCTCGCGGCTTGCGCCTATAGTATCCGGCCGATGCGCTGGAGCCTGGGCTATTTCGGCGTCAAGGATCTGTTCACGCTGGTGAACGTCCTCGGCGGCGTGTTCGGAATCTACTACGCGGCGATCGGGGAGCCGGCCATGGCCGGGTACGCGATCCTCGCCGGCTATTTTTTCGGCGACGCGCTCGACGGACCGGTCGCGCGGCTGACCAAGACCGGGAACCGGTTCGGCAGCGAGTTCGACTCCGCCGCCGATCACATCGGGCAAGGGATCGCGCCGGCGGTGGTGGTGTTCTCCGCGTATCGCCTGAGCGGCCACCAGGCGCTGGGCCTGGTCTTGATGGCGGCGCTGATCACCACCGCGTCGATCCGCCAGGCGCGCTTCAACGTCGCGAAGTTCGATTTCCCGCTGACCTATTGCGGCTTGCCGCGCACGGTGAGCGGCTTCGTCGCGCTGGCGTTCCCGAACTCGATGCTGTTCCAGCACTCGACGGTCGGATTCGCGCTCGGATCGATCGTCATCGCTGTCGTCGCGGCGCTGAACATCGTACCGATCCCGTACATGACCCACCGAGGGCAGCGAGCGATGCAATGGTGGGTGAAGCCGCTGGTGGCGAGCTTCCTGATCTCGCCGTTCGTCGCGTTCTTCGTCGCGCGCGACTACACGTTCGACGTGATGCTGGTGCACGCGTTGGCCTACGTCGCCGCCGGCTGGTTGCCAGTTTTGCCCGACGAGCGCCGCGCGTTCTACGCGGAGTATCGGAGATGGGCGGCGCTGGTGGCGACGCTGCCGTGATGGGCTGACGACGAGCGCTGCGATCGCCGGCCTGCCCTCTTTCTAGCCCTCTCCCGCGGACGGGAGAGGGGACCGGATTCCTTGCGCTGCGATCGCGCTCGGACAGCAGCTACTTCTTCTTGTTGTTGCCGTGGGACTGCTGCGGAGGCGGCGCGGAGTGTTGCGCGGGCGGCGGGTTGTTGTGTTGTTGACCGCCACCGGGCGGGCCGCCCGTCTGATGCATCTGCTGGCCGGGAGGCGGGCCGCCCGTCTGGTGCATCTGCTGGCCGGGAGGCGGGCCGCCCGTCTGGTGCATCTGCTGGCCGGGAGGCATGCCGCCCGTCTGGTGCATCTGCTGGCCAGGAGGCATGCCGCCGCCCATCGGGTGCTGCTCCTGCCCCGGAGGCGTGCCGCCGCCCATCGGGTGCTGCGGCTGTCCAGAAGGAGGCGTGCCACCGCCCATCTGATGCTGCGGCTGTCCAGGTGGCATGCCACCGCCCATCGGGTGCTGCGGCTGTCCAGGTGGCGTTCCGCCGGGCGGGGCGCCGCCCGGGGGCGGGCCGCCCATGCCGGGGCGACCGCCGGGCTGATTGCCGTAAGGGCGCTGGGCTTCGGGACCGCCGTGCATCGCTGCGGGCGCCTCGCGGCCGCCCATCGGTCCTCCGCGGTGGTCGGCTTCGCGGCGCTCGGCCTCGCGGCGCTCCATCTCGCGGTTTCCGGCTTCGCGTCGCTCCTCGCGCCTCACCTCTTCGCGGCGCACCGCCGGCGGCGATCCTCGCCAACCGCCCGCGGGCGCGCCTGGCGCGTTCCGCCACGCCGTGGCGTGCGCGGGCTCGGCGCGCCACACGCGCGGCTCGTACTGTGGTCGCGCGCGCCAGCCGGCCGGGCTGCGCGCGCCGACGTACGCGTAGTCGCGGTAACCGTTCGGCCCCTGCCAGTAGCTGCGGTAGTAAACCATGCGCCCGTCTTCCCAGACGAAGCGCGGCCCGATGAACGCGTACCCGACGCGCTGGGGATTCCAGTAGCCGCTGTTCCAGCTCCAGTCATACCCGGTCCAGTCCCAGTAGCCGCCGACCCAGTAGTAGCCGTATCCGGGAGCGGGCGGCTGGTACTCGGGGATTGCATCTGGCGGCGGCGTCGTCGGGTAGATCGTGGCTTCCGCCACCGGCTCGGGTGCCGGCGGTGGCGCCGCCTCGGCGTAAACCGGCGGCGGCTCCGCCGGCGGAGGCGCGGCATAGACCGCCGGCTGCGGCTGTGGCGGAGGGGGCGCGTAAACCACCGGCCCGGCAGTCGGATAGGCGCGAACGTAACAACCGGCGGCTAACGACGACAACACCAAGACCGAAACACTGACCACTGAAGGCGCGCGGTTCATGGAAGTCTCCGGGGTTAGAGAGGCCGACGATGGTACCCGAATGCGCTGCTTAACGCGAGCGGAGCGTAAGCCAGCCAACGCGGACCGACGCCAAAAGCCGCCTTCGTCACTCGGTGAGCGCGCAGCGGGACAGGAGCTAGCGCCATGCCCGGGGCTGACTAGGTTGGACTCCGGAAGGAGGGGCATCATGAGTGAGACCTACCAGCAACGCCGAAAAGAACGCCACCCACGCGAGGAGCCGGAGGCTGAAGAGAAAAACGAACCGACCACCTTCGACGAAGCAGAGACGATCCGCTCGGGCTCGCAGACCGCGCAGGATCGCGATCACACGATCCGCGGCGGCGACAATCACACCGGGCCGATGAAGGAGTTCCCGACGTAAGATCGTCGGCGACGTGAGCGGCGCGACTTCACCCACCAGCGGCAGCGCCGCGCCGACGACCGCCGCGCCAGCGAGCAGCGACTCCATCAAACGCCTCGTCCCGTGGCTGGTGGCGGTGGCGTTCTTCATGGAGTCGCTGGACACCACCATCCTGAACACGGCGGTGCCGACCGTCGCCGCCGCGCTGAAGATCGCGCCGCTCAGCATGAAGTCGGTGCTGTCGAGCTACACGCTGAGCGTCGCCGTCTTCATCCCCGTGAGCGGCTGGGTCGCCGATCGTTTCGGCACGCGGCGCGTCTTCTCGGCGGCGATCGCAACCTTCACGTTCGGATCGCTGCTGTGCGGGCTCTCGCAGAGCATTCACATGCTGGTGTTCTGCCGCATCCTGCAAGGCGCGGGCGGCGCGATGATGGTGCCGGTGGGGCGGCTCACGATGGTGCGCACGTTCCCGCGCGCCGAGCTGGTGCGCGCGATGGCGTACGTCGCGATCCCGTCGCTGATCGGTCCCATGCTCGGTCCGCTCGCCGGCGGCCTGATCGTCAAATGGCTGCACTGGCGGTTGATCTTTCTCCTCAACCTGCCGTTCGGCCTCGTCGGCCTCTACCTGGTCTACCGAAAGCTGCCCGACTACCGAGCGGAGCGCAGCGATCGCCTGGACGTCGTCGGCCTCATCCTGTTCGGGGCCGGCGTGGCCTTGCTCTCGTATGTCCTCGAGGTCTTCGGCGAGCACTTCCTGGGCGGCGCCGCCATCGCCGCGCTGCTGGTGCTGTCGCTGGCGCTGCTCTTCGCGTACGGCCGGCACGCGGTGAGCACGCCGCACCCGCTGCTGCGTCTCGGCCTCTTGCGCATTCGCACGCTGCGCACGGCGATCCTCGGCAGCTTCGTCACGCGCATGGGCGTCGGCGGCATGCCGTTCTTGCTGCCGCTCCTGTTTCAGGTCGGCCTCGGGTACAGCCCGATCCAGTCAGGCCTGTTGATCCTGCCGCAATCGGTCGCCTCGATGAGCCTGCGCATGACCATGCCGCATCTGCTGCGGCGCTTCGGCTACCGCCGTGTGCTGCTGTCGAACACGATCTGCATCGGCGCGATCATCGCCAGCTTCGCGCTGGTCGACCGGGGCACGCCGCCCGCGGCGATCGTCGCGCTCGAGTTCTGCTTCGGCTTCTTCTCGTCGTTCCAGTACACGAGCATGAACACGCTGGTCTACTCCGACGTCGACGCTGACGACACCAGCATGGCGAGCACCATCGCCAGCACGTCACAGCAGCTCTCAATGAGCTTCGGCGTGGCGACGGCGTCGCTGGCGGCCGCGTTCTTCGTCCCCGATCGTTTTCGCGCCGGCCCCGTCGAGATCATCCACGGCATCCACCGCGCCTGCCTGACGCTGGGCGTGCTTACGATTTTTTCCACGCTGCTGTTCCGCGCGCTGAAAGAGACCGATGGACAGAGTGTGAGCCAGCACGAAGTACCGCTGCGCTCGGACTGAACGCGCGCCAGACAACCGCAGGCCAGGCTCAGCAGTCTCATTTCGCATGCAACGGACATCGATCAAGGGTTGGGTTTTGTTGGCGAGCGTGGCGGTCGCGGGATGCGGATCGTCCTCGCATGGAAACGCAGGCGACGACGGCGGTGGCGACGGCGCAGCCGCGCCCGACAGCGGCGCGGGCAACGGCGTCGATGGTGGCTTCACCGGGTCGGACACCGCGGCCGGCATGCAACTCGCGTGGTTGCTGTCACTGCTCAACGGACCGCCGGCCGCGATCACGGCCGATGCGATCGCCCCGCACTTCGCCAGCAGCTTCTTGCAGCAATTGCCCGCGGACATGCTGGCGACGACCCTGGTCGACTTCGCCGCCGGCGACGCGCCGCTGACGCTGGTCCAGGTTCTCACGTCGACGCCGGGCGTGTCGTTCCCCGCCGCCAGCGCGTCGCCGTCGACCATCGTCGCGATCCTGGAGAGCACGCGCCATCTCTTCTATCGCGCCAGCCTGGCAGCCACGCCGGGCGGCAGCGCGCCCAACGTGAACCCGATCGCCGGCTTGTTGTTCCAGATCGCGCCGGAATACGACACGGCCTTGCGCGATCCCGCGACGTTCGATCAGCGTCTGGCGACCGTGGCGCCCGCCGCGCGGCTCTACATCGGGCGCGTCGCCGACGGCGCGTGCACCGCCACCCACACCGTGGGCGCCGACCAGCCGATGCCGCTCGGGTCGCTGTTCAAGATCTACGTGCTGGGCGCGCTGGCCGCCGACATCGACGCCGGAACCCGGCAGTGGACCGATCCGGTGACCATCCAGGATCAATACAAGTCGCTGCCGTCGGGCATGCTGCAGGATCAGCCGGCTGGCACGATGCTGCCGGTGCAGGAGGTCGCCGCCGACATGATCTCGATCAGCGACAACACCGCGGCCGATCACCTGCTGCGCCTGGTCGGGCGCGAGCGCGTCGAGAGCTACCAGACGACGATGGGCCACTCGATGCCTGCGCTCAACATCCCGTTCCCGACGACGCGCGAGCTGTTCATCCTGAAGATCTCCGCCACGGCCGACGAGCGCGCCGCGTACATCGCCGCCGGCGCCGACGCGCGCCGCACTCTGCTCGACACCGTCTACGATTCGCGGCCGCTCCCCGATCTCGCGACCGCGACCACGTTCGCCGACGGCCCGCCGCTCGCCATCGACCAGCTCGAGTGGTTCGCCACGCCCGCCGACATCTGCCGCGCGTTCGCCGCGCTGGAGGTGGCGAGCGAAAAACCGTCGGGCGGGCCGATCGCGACGATTCTGTCGATGAACCCCGGGTTACCGATCGACACGGCCACGTTTTCTTACGTCGGCTACAAGGGCGGCTCCGAGCCCGGCGTCCTGACGCTGGGCTGGCTGCTCCGCCGCGCGACCGACAGCGCATGGACCGTGGTGACGTTGGGGTTCGCCGACACCACCAAGGCCATCGATGAGAACCTCGCGACCTACTACGCGCTCGCGGCCGTCGCCGAAGCAGGTCGTTGAGCCGCCGACTTCATCGAAGTGTGAAATCGCGCACGTTCCACGAACACTGGCGCTGATTGTGCAACTACTCCGGCCGTGAGCACAATCGGTCTCCTCAGTGACATCGCCCTGGCGACTCTGGCCGCCGCAAAGCTGGTCTTGCGATCCGCCGCCGCGGCCGGCCTGGATCTCAATGGCACTCCCGAAGTGCTGGAATCGATCGAAGAGATGTCCGATCGCACGGCCCAACGGCATCTGGATCAGGTCGCGGCGAGCCTGCTCGGCAAGCGCCCGGACAGTGAGCTCCTGCATCTCAAGGCAGATCCAAGACATTTACCGCGGATCGCCGAAGGAGCGTCGGCTGGCGCCATGGAGGGTGACCCGCTGCCCGGCCGCGCGGCCCATGTCCTCGGCGAGATCATGCTGCTGCTGTCCCGATCGCGCGAGGCGGTCGCGGGTGATCGCCGTGCCGAGGCTTACGAAGATCTCGCGCAGGTACTGGCGATGATGGCGCTGGCCAAGGTCCTGTTCTCATTGATCGAGAGCGAGGTCGGCGGCGTGTCCGCCAACGATCGGCCGGCCCATGCGGGCGAAGCGCCGCGCTCGGGCTAGCCGCGCGTCCCACCGCCGGACGAAACCGTCCGACTGGCGGATCGCGGCTGGACGAAATCGGCCAGCCCCGCCTGTGGAGAATCCCCGATCAACATCCGGAGCGCGGACCGAGGGGCGGTCCCGGGGGCCGGCCCGAACCTTCGGACAGGCCAGGCGTGTCCACGCGCGTCGGATCGTCGGCGAGGCCCTTCTCGACGCGGCGCTCGACCGCCTTGCGGTGCACGCCGAGGAGTCGAGCCGCCGCGCTCTTGTTGCCGTCGCAGAGCACCATCGCCTCGGCGATGAGCGCCTCCTGGATCGCCGCGAGCTTGTTCTCGACCGGCAACCGCAGGATCGCGCGCACGATCGGCTCGAGGCTGGTGACCGGCTTCTCGGTCTCGGTGTTCGACGCGAGAAAAGGGCGCAGCACGTCGACAGTGATCTGATCTTCCTCGGCGAAGACCGCCAGACGATCGATGAGGTTGCGCAGCTGGCGCACGTTCCCGGGCCAGGGCATGCAGCAGAGCAGATCCATCGCCTCGGCCGTGAAGCGCAGCGGTCGTGGCTGCTGGCGCGCGAAGTGGGCGACCAGCGCCGGGATGTCCTCGGTGCGCTCGGCGAGCGCGGGCACAGGCACGGTGAGCACGTCCAGCCGATAGAGCAGGTCCTCGCGGAACAGGCCGCGCGAGACCAGCGCTTCGAGGTTCGCGTGCGTCGCGGCGACGACGCGCCCGCCGAAGCGCGCCACCGCCGTCGAGCCGACCGGCCGGAAACGTCCCGATTCGAGCACGCGCAGCAGCTTGGACTGCAGCGGCAGCGACAGCTCGGCGATCTCGTCGAGGAACAGCGTCCCCTTGCGCACCAGCGCGAAGTAGCCGTCCTGCCGGCGGTCGGCGCCGGTGAACGCGCCCCGCTCGTGACCGAACAGCTGCGACTCCATCAGCGCCTCGGGGATCGCGCCGCAGTTGAGGTCCAGCAGCGGCTCATCGGGGTGTGGCCCCTGCGCGTGGATCGCGGCGACCACCAGCTCCTTGCCCGAGCCGGTCGGTCCCACGACCAGGATCGGACGATCCGAGAGCGCCGCGCGCCGCACCGTCTCGCGCAGGAGCTGCATCGGCCGCGACGAGCCGACCAGCCCCATGGCGGGCGGCTCGCTGGCGCTGCGCGCGCGCAGCTCGCGCACCTCGCGCTCGAGCCGCTCGCGCGAGCGGATCTCCGACAGCAGCGGCAGCACCAGCTCCTCGCACAGGTCGTCCTTGAGGATGTAGTCGTGCGCGCCGAGGCGCATCGCCATGCGGATCTCGGCCATCTCGTGCGACGCGGTGACGATGATCGGCAGCGCCGTCGTCTTCTCGCGGACCTCGGTCACGAGCACGAGCCCGTCGCGATTGCGCGCGTCACCGCTGAGGCGCAGGTCGATGAGCGCGACGTCGAAGCGCTCGGTCGCGATGATCGCGCGCGCCGACGCCAGGCTGTCGGCCTCGCGCACCTCGACGTCCTCGACGCGCGCGACGATGCTCACCAGGTAGCGCCGCGCGCTCGCCTGGTCGTCGACGACCAGGATCCTCACGACGGCCTCGCGTGCCGCAGCGAGCGCGGGCTGTCGCCGGGCACGTCGACGCGAAAGATGGTGCGGCCGTCGCGGCGGCTCACGCCGATGCTCCAGCCAAAGCTGCGGACCAGACGCTCGGTGACCGCCAAGCCCAGACCCATGCTTCCCTCCTTGCTGGTGACGAATGGATTGAAGATCTGGTTCTGCAGCTCGGCCGGCACGCCCGGCCCCGAATCCCACACTTCGATCGCGATGCGGTTGACGTCGTGGCGCGCCACGATGCCGACGGGCCGGCCGCGCTCGACCGCCTGCGCGGCGTTGCGCAACAGATTTGCGAAGATCTGCACCAGCGGGTCGGGCTCGGCGACCACGGTGAGATCCGAGGGTACGTCGACGACCACGTCGATCTCCTTCGCGATCAGCGTCTCGCGGATGAGGTCGCAGGCGCGGCGCGCGCGCGGCAGGACCAGCACGGGCTGCAGCCGCGGCATGGGAATGCGCAACTTGCTCAGCGTCGAGAACATGCGCTCGAGACGGCCGATCTCCTCCTGACCGATCTCGACGTCGCTCGCGTCGAGCGTGCGGCCCGCGCTCCCCTGCCCCAGCAGATAGCGCAGGAAGTTCAGAGGGTAAGCGATCTCGTGCGTGATCTCGGCGCCCAGCAAGCCGAGCGCGAACCGCTTCTCGTCGCGGGCGGCGTCGACCTCGACGCGGCGGAACGTCTCGAGCTCGGCGATCACGTGGGCGTTGTGCAGCGCCACCGCGCCCAGGCTGGCGACGATCTCCAGCATCGCCAGGTCTTCCTGGGTGTAGAGCTCCGAGTGGTGCTTCGGCGCGAGCTGCAGCACCGCGCGCAGCTCGCCACGCGAACGCATCGGCAACAAGAGATGTCGGCGGCGCGGCGACTCGGTGGTCCACACCGCCTCACCCGCCGACAGCCGCTCGCGATGGCCGGGCGGGCACTCCGGGATGCGATGCAGGTCCGTCGTGTGCACGATGCGCGCCTCGCGCGTGGGCAGCCAGCGCAGCACCGCCGCCTCCAGCGTGTGCGCGATCGCGCCCGCGTCGCGGTTCGTCGTCAGGTCATCGGCCAGCCGCTGGATGATGGGCCGGAACTCGGCGCGCACCGAGAAGAACAGACGGTTGGTGAACCGGTGGCCGAGGTAGCCCAGGGCCGCGAACGCCGCCAGGCCAGCCACCCAGGGGACGTAGGCCCGCAGATCGATCTGACGCAGCAGCACGTCGCAACCCAACCACGCCAGGATCGCGCCCGCGCCCGCCGTCGACACGATCGGAATCCAGAGAATGCGGCGCGTGAGCACGGCGCGCGTCTCGAGGATGTTGTGCCGGAACAGTGAGTAGCCGATCGAGAGCGGCACCTGCGGCGCCAGCAACGGCAGGAAGAGGTGGATCGCCCCCGAGCCGGTCAGCACCAGGAAGATGAAACCGACCGAG
Organism: uncultured Pseudomonadota bacterium; assembly: GCA_963774325.1. Classification (GTDB taxonomy): domain Bacteria; phylum Myxococcota_A; class Polyangia; order Fen-1088; family Fen-1088; genus DASRQZ01. The sequence continues at coordinate 170,912 of CAVZEF010000003.1, read as the reverse complement.
AGCAGGCCCGGCACCGCGGCCAGGCCCCACACGGCGGACCGCAGCTCGTCGCGGCGCTCGCGGGGCGCGGACTGCAGGCGCGTCACCACGGCGATGAGCAGCACCACCAGGCTCGCGATGGCGCTGTTCCCCACAATCACGCGCACGACGGTGACGTCGCGGCCGATCCGGGGGCCGATCAGCAGCGTGACCGCGGCGACGACCGCGAGCGCGCCGAAGATCAGCGCCGCCGCTCGCAACGAGCGCCGGTGGCGGCGCGGCGGCGTGGGAAACGAATACGCGAGCCAGACGATCGCGATCTGGACGACCACCGTCGACAGCGTGAACAGCGGCACCAGCTGCCCGGTGGTGTGGTAGTCGAAGAAGGTCACCAGGAAGACGAACGTCCCCAGCGTCCAGGTGGCGTAGGCTTTCGCAGCCGGCTGGCGCCAGGCCAGCAACATGACCGCGACGCCCGACCAGAAGACGAACAGCGCGACCAGCGCGTAGAGCCCGAAGAAGAAGACGATCTCGTCGAGCCCAAGGGTGCGGATGCCGCGCTCGACGGTGACCTCCCCCTTGCCGGTCTCGAAGGTCAGACGCGTGCGCGTCTGCCCCGCGCGTTGCAGCTCCGCGAACCGCGAGGAGATCCACCGCGCCACCGGGGAGCCGGCGCGCCCAGCGACCGGCACGCCGTTGACGGCGACCAGCTGATCGGGGAACCGCAGCGGCAGCGACTCGGCCTGCCAGCCGGGCCAGCGCACGGCGGAGAAGGAGCCGTACGGATCGGTCAGCAGGCCAGCGAAGGGCCGCCCGCGCGAGCGACGCGCGTTTCGTCCGGCGAAGATGACCAGGATGGCCAGAGCAAACCCGACCGCCAGCAGAACCACCCGCCAGCGCGATTCAGCTCGTCTCACTCCGTCTGTGATCACCTCCGGCATCACCTCCTGCATCACCGCCACCCGAACAACCGGGAGATCGGCTGCCGTTCGCGAAGCAGGACGGATGATAGACGGGTGGCATGCGGGAAAGCGTGGGACCGCTCCCGTCAGGTGAAAAATCATGGCTTGTCTGTAGATCGGCGACGTGTGACCGGCGCAGGACCTGAGCAAAGATCGCGCCGACGTGACCGGAACCTCCGGCAGCCAGCGCCGCCGCGAATCGAGCCAGCCAGCGGCCTGCGCCCGCGTCTCCTTCGACGGCGCGCGCGAGCACCTCGATCGCATGGTGGACGCGATCGGCCAGTGCGCCGTGGTCGTCCTGCTCGGCGAACCAGGCGAGCCAGCGATCCTGCGGCTGCTCCGACTGTTCTTCCAACAGCGCACGCGCGTGCCGCGCCAGCCAGGCGAGCGCCTCGGCGGCCGCGGGCGAGCGCAGGGCCGCGCGCGCCAGCCGGCCTCGCACGCGCGCGTAGCCGGCGGCCAGCCGTGCGGCCCGCGGCGCGCCGGCGAGCGCCTGACGCCAGGTCGCGTCCCACGCTTCGGCCATCCGCAGCGCCGCGCTCGTCCCGGTGGCCGGCGAATCGGGGCAGCGGCGAGTCGCCAGCAGCGCGGTCGCGATCGGATCCGACGCCGCCAGCGCCGCCGCCGCGGCGTTGACGCGCCCGTAACCGACCTTGAAGCTATGCCCCAGGCGATCGCGCCCGTCGCAGACCGAGGCCGCGAGCCCCGGTTCCGCATCGATTGGCCTGTCATTCGGCCTGTCGATCTCGGCGGGCGCGTCGGCGGTCAGAAACAACAACGCGCGCAGATCGTCGAGCGTCGTCGCCGGCGCATGCTGCAGCACCGCGGCGGCGCCGGCCGCCACCAGCGCCGCCGCCTGGCTGGAGTCGTCGGCGGCCAGCACGCCACCGAAGACTTGCGACTCGCCCGACGCCGCGAGCGCGACGCTGGGCCCGATGCGGTTGTAGGTCGTGCCGGGCGAGCCCGTGCGCTGATAGTCGAAGCGCGCGCGCAGCCAGCCGCCGGCAGCGTCGCAGGCGGCGGCGGCGATCACCCAGGGCTGGCTCGCCAGATCGTCGGCGCCGATCGCGGCGCTGTCCTCGGCGCGCGAGTGGTTCTTGGCCGGATCGCCCACCGAGCACACGATCGCGGCGCCGCGTCCCTTGCGGCCCGTGCGCGCCGCCTCGCGCAGCACGTCGCGCAGGTGGCGCGGCGTGCCCCAGGCGCCGTCGCTCATCGCGATGAGGACGACGTCGGCGCGCCACGACTCGACCGCCGCCGCCACCGCGACCGCGATCTCGGTCGGACCGACGTAGGCGGGGACGGCTCCGGCGATCGCGGGGATCCGGAACAGTCCGACCCGCGCGCGCGGAACTTGATGAAGAACGATTCCCGCCATGGCCGTGCCGTGTCCCGGCGCGCGCGTCGCGGGCGGCGCGCCCGCGCACGCGTCGCTCGCCGCCACCAGGCGCGAGAGCGAGAACGGCCCCTCGACACGTCCGGCGCCGAACGCGTCCAGCACGCCGAGGTTCTCGAAGCCGACGTCGATCACCGCGACGCGAACCTCGCCCGCGTCAGCGCGCCCGCGGCGCGGCGCGCGAACGACGTCGGGCGAGAGCCGCGGTGGTGATCCCGCCGGCGCCGTCGGTGCCGGATGAAAGGCGGCAGTCCGGACCTGCCCGTCGACGCCCACGTAGCCCCCCCGCGCCGGCGTGCCGCGCTTGACGGCGACCAGCGGCTCGGTGAAAGAAGTCGCCGCGTCGCGCTCCGTGCCGGGTGGACACAGATGAAGCCGCACGTCGCCGATGCGCGCCAGAGGCAACCACCGCGCCGCCGGTCGCCCGGCGGGGCGTGCCACCGACCATCCGCAGAAGGCCAGCTCCTCCAGCGCCGGCGGCTCCTTCCACTCGAGGGCACGCTCGTAGCCGAGCGTGCCCTGCGCCCGCATTCCCCCGCTCACGCGGCCTCCTCCTCGCCTTCGCCGTCGAGCTCGCCCGCCAGCGCGATGGCCCCCAGCTCGTCGGCGATCGGGTTCCCCTCCGGACGCCAGGTGCAAAGGGCGCGCGCGAAGACGCCCAGCCAGGTCGCGAACCGACCGAAGCCCCCCTCGGCGGCCACCGCCGCCGCGCGCGCTGCCAGCTTCGGCGCCGCACGCATCAACGTCCCGCTCGAGCAACCGAGCGCCGCCGGCACGCTGCTGCCGTAGAGCGCTTCGTCCTCCTTCTGATCGTTCACGTCGTCGATGCACTGGAGGGCGAGCACGAACAGGTCGTACGCGCGCCGGAACAGCTGCGCGCGGTCGAGCTGGCCGCGGTCGATGAGCAGGGCAACCGACGCGCTGCTGATCCACCGCAGCTTGTCGACCACCATGCGCCCGTGCATTCCCGGCGTGGTGACGCCGCGGCGAAGCGCCTCTTTTTCGCCGCGGACGCCCCGCTCCCAGTCCAGGGTCACCTCTTCGATCAAGTAGTGCGCGACGCCCGGATCCTCGGTCGCCGCCGTGAGCGTCTCGACCCAGCGCTGGTGCAGGAGCTCACCGGCCTGCGCCAGCGTGTCGTTGGCCGCCACCTGTCCGTCGGCCAGCCGGTCGCGCACCAGCCAGAAGAAGGCGGCCAGATGGTGCGCGCGTTGAAAGCTCGCCACGCGGTCCGGTGACAGCTCGTCGCCGCCACCGAGGCTCAAGGCATCCTCGGCGGCGTAGACCGGCAGCTCGCGGTTCGGGTACAGCGTGACGAAATCGCCGAACTGTCCCTCGCTCGACGACGTGAGCCCCAGCCGGTGCGGGAGGCCGGACAGCACCGGCCGCACCGATTCGGGCAGTGACGCCGTCAGCTCGCGGAACGTGCCGTCGATCGAGGCGGACGGCACCGCGAGCGACGCGGCCGCCGGCACCAGGGATGGCGCGGAGGCGACTCGCGGCGCTGGCGATGTCGTCCGCAGCATCTCACCAGAGATCACCGCTCACCTGGAACGGAGCAATCTGCTTGAAGGTGATGTCGCGGACCAGCAGCGCGTCGAGCGCGCCGACGTGCGCGTCGTTCCAGGCCATCATGGGATTGAGGTCGCGCAGCAACGCCAGCACCGCCAGGCGTTTCTCGTCGGTGCCGTTCTTGTCGTAGTCGAACACCGCTCGCTGGAGCGCTTGAAGATTTGCCAGGTCTGGCTCGGAGAACAGCCGGCGATAGAGCGCGGCCAGCTGCTCGGCGATCTCGGGCGCCATCGCGTCGGTCGGCGCCAGCGTAGCGAAGGCGCGCGCAGACAGAAAGCTACGCAAGCACTCCAGCTGAGTGAAGGTCAGCCCGGGATCCAGACCGTCGTTGAGCGACTCGAGAATGCGATCGGCGGCGACGCGCGACGAGCCGCGCCGGCGATCGACTTCGTCGAGGGATGCTTGCAGCGCGGAGAGACGCGCCGGATCGTAGGGCTCACGAAACAGATTGACGTAGATCTTACGTAGCTCGACGGAGCTTGCAGCCATCGGACACCCCCTGTGATCGACTTGAACACTCACGACGACTTGTCGTGTCGCGGGCGCCAAGGTGGATCCGCGAAGGGCGATCGCACTCGGGTGAGCCTTGCAAGATCGATCGCACGCCTTCGAACAGATAGTCGGCTCGAAGCCGCGCTCTGTAATGGCCGGCCCTATCGATGATGCCGCTTCAGCGGCGCCGCTGTTTCCACTCGTTGATCAATGCGTTCGTCGAAGCGTCGTGGCTGGCGACCGGGCCCGGCGCGTCGAGCTCGGGGATGATCGCGTTCGCGAGCTGCTTGCCGAGCTCGACGCCCCACTGATCGAACGAGTTGATGTTCCAGATGATCCCCTGCACGAAGATCTTGTGCTCGTACAGCGCGATGAGGCGGCCCAGCGTCCGCGGGTCCAGCTTCTGGAAGAGGATCGAGTTGGTCGGCCGGTTGCCGGTGAAGATCTTGTGCGGCAGCAGCGCCTCGAGCGCCGCGCCCGACAGCCCCTGCGCCGTCGAGCTCGGCGCGCGCCTCGTCCTCGTCTGCGGCCCTTCATCAGCGCCTCGGTCTGCGCGAAGAAGTTGGCGAGCAGGAGCTTGTGGTGGTCGCCGAGCGGGTTGTGCGTCTCGACGGAGGCGAGGAAGTCGCACGGGATCAGCTTCGTGCCCTGGTGAATCAGCTGGTAGAACGCGTGCTGGCCGTTGGTGCCGGGCTCGCCCCAGATGACCGGCCCGGTCTGGTAGTCGGTGATGAGCCGGCCGTCGCGGTCGACGCCCTTGCCGTTCGACTCCATGTCGCCCTGCTGGAAGTAGGCGGGGAAGCGGTGCAGGTACTGGTCGTAGGGCAGGATGGCGTGCGTCGCCGCGCCGAAGAAGTTGCTGTACCAGACGCCGAGCAGCGCCAGCGTCGCCGGCAGGTTCTGCTCGAGCGGCGCCGTGCGGAAGTGCTCGTCCATCTCGAAGCGCGCCCGTCGAGCAGCTCCTCGAAGTGGTCGAAGCCGATCGCCGAGCGCGATCGACAGGCCGATCGACGACCAGAGCGAGTAGCGCCCGCCGACCCAGTCCCAGAACACGAACATGTTCGCGGGGTCGATGCCGAACTTGGTCGACCTCCTTGGTGTTGGTCGACAGCGCGACGAAGTGCTTGGCGACGTGCGCCGGATCCTTCGCGCGCGTCGAGGAACCAGCGCGCGCGCGGTCTGCGCGTTCGTCATCGTCTCCTGCGTCGTGAACGTCTTCGACGCGACGATGAAGAGCGTCGTCTCGGGACGACACGCGCTTCAGCGTCTCGGCGATGTGCGTGCCGTCGACGTTCGAGACGAAGTGCAGCGTCGCAGATCGTCGCGCCGGTACGGGCGCAGCGCCTCGGTCACCATCACCGGGCCGAGATCGGAGCCGCCGATGCCGATGTTGACGACGTCGCGTGATCGGCTTGCCGGTGTAGCCCTTCCAGGCGCCGGAGCGCACGGCGTCGCTGAAGGTCTTCATGTGCGCAGCACCGCGTTCACGTCGGGCATCACGTCGCGCCCGTCGACGAGGATCGGCCGGTTCGCGCGGTTGCGCAGCGCCACGTGCAGCACGGCGCGGTGCTCGGTGATGTTGATCGTCTCGCCGGCGAACATCTGGTCGCGCATCGCCTCGACGCCGGCCTCGCGCGCCAGCTGGCGCAGCAAGCGCAGCGTCTCGTCGGTGACGCGGTTCTTCGAGTAGTCGAGCAGCAGATCGCCGAGCCGCAGCGAGAAGCGCTGGAAGCGATCCGGCTCGCGCGCGAAGAGATCGCGCATCTTCAGCGATTCGATCTGCTGCTTGTGCTGTTCCAGGGCCTTCCAGGTCTGAGACTGAGTCACGTCCACCGCGCACCTCCGAGCTGAGATGATGACGGCCTCGTGTCTACCACGCGAGGCCGGCGCGGGCGGAGACGCGATCGCAACGAGTACGGAGCGCCGCTCGCGATCGGGAGGTCTCTGTCGGGCCTTCTCTCAGTCTTTTTTGGCGGGTGCCTGATCGCGGACCTGGCCCGGGGTCAGGCCCGACCAGCGCTTGAACGCGCGATGGAACGCGGGGGCGCCCGAGTAGCCGAGAGCGCGCGCGATCTGACGCTGGCTCACCTTGGGGCCGGCCAGTGAGCGCGACGCCAGATCCAGGCGCAGCCTGCGAACGACGTCTCGGTGGGTGACGCCCTCTTCACGCAAGCGCCGCTGCACGGTGCGCATGCTCAGCTGCAACCGATCGGCGACCCGGGTCAGCGAGGGATCGCCTTCGGACAATCCGTCGGCCAGCGTCTGCTCCACCCGCTCGATGAACGACGCGGGACGAGGCGGAGGCGCCAGCATCGACAGCAGCTCCTCGGCCTGGGCTATGAGGATGTTCTTGAGGCGCGCATCGGCACCGGGCTGGGGCATCTCCAGGAGATCGCGATTGAACGTGATCTGGTTGAACGGCATGCCGAAGTGGACCGGCGTCTGGAACAGGCGGTCGTAGCGGCTGAGCGGCCCCTGCGCTTCGTGCGTGAACGACACCGACAGCGCCGACCAGGCTCGACCGTAGATCTCGAACGAGCGCCGCATGATGAGACCGGCGAAGAGCTCCGCGGCCGCCGGCACGTTCGACCCGGTGCGAAGCTGCAGCCGCGCTTCGCGGCCCGACACCGTCAACCCCTGATGGTCGGCGTCGATGAGCAGCGGCGTATAGCGCACCATCGCCTGCAGCGCCTCGCCCACGGTCGCGCAGTTGCGCAGCAAGTACTCGATCAGATCCGCGGCACCGAAGGGGATCACCTCGGCAAGCCCGAGCCCGAACAGCGGATCGCGCAGGCGATCGCCCATCGCTATCCACATGCGCGGGACCGGCTCGAAGGCGACGCGCGCGCCACGCTGCGCGAGCACCGCGGGGTCGATGCCGACCGAACGGAAGATCTTGGCGGGCGCCAGACCGCGGACCTCGGCGCCGTAGGAAACCAGCCCCAGGTACTCGGACGAGACGCTCCCGCCACCCCGAGAGGTCATGTCTTGCGGCTGCCGTCGTGAAATGAGTATGTCTTGTCGCATTCGGGCTGGTTCCGCGACTGTCGCCGTTTCGTATGGTCCGCCTTGGTTGCTTCTTCCGCTGTAAATGTCGTGATGCCCGCGCCGGGCTTGTTTCGATCGCAGTTCGGATCCCCGCCCCAACCCCAATCCCACCGACCCGCCGGAGCGGCTCTGCAGGCCGCGCCGACCGAACCCAAAAAATCGAGCTGTCCGGCGCGGGCAGCGGCATCATAGCGGAACCCGGGCGCGTCCGGCAGCCCCATCGTCGGCGAGCTCGTGACGCGCGCTACCGGTGCCAAGGGCGGCGCGGGCGAGCGCTAGCTACGGCCGGCTTCGCCAGAGCGGGTCATGGGAAACGGCCGGTCCCAGAACCGCTTCCAGCACTCCACGCAGCGATACGGGCGCATCCCGCGAAGAACCCTGGGGAGTAGCCGCACGATCCAGGGCACGTGCGTCGACCTGTGAACGTCTCTGCTCCCACACCCCGGACAAACGTGACGAACTGCCATCTGGTGCCGAGTCCCCCCTGCAGGGTGAACCTAATGCCTGGCAGCAGATTCGCAAGGGGCGATTCAGTGACGAACCCCACGCCGGGCGCTCTCGTCGGGTAGGGAACCGCAGCTAGCGGCGGCGGCGGCGGGACACGATCGAGGCTGCCGCGAGCAGGACCGTCAGGATCAGGGTCGACCGGGCGCCCGAGGGGCCGAGCTCGCACGAGCAGCCACCGCTTTGCACCCGCTGCGTACCCATTCCGCCCGCGCCCGGTGTCGAGCCGCCCGCGCCCGTGGCACCACCGGCGGATCCGGTGGCACCGCCTTCGGAAGACGTGCCGCCCGCGCCGCCGCTCAGGCCCCCGCCGCTGCCGGCGACGCCCGCGCCGCCACTTCCCGTGGACGCGTCGGCCGCCGTGGTCGTGTCCCCCGCCGACGCGTCCCGAGCCGCCGGCGGGCGCAACACCACCAGCGACACGCCGTGGCGCGGGAGCGCGAAGTCCAGCGCCACCGCTCCACCGGTGACGGCCAGCGTCTGATCCGGCCCGAGCGGTGACGGCTGCATCGCCGCCTGCAGCGCCGCGATCTGCGTCGCCGACGGCGCCGCCGGGCTGCCCTGAGCGACCCAGACCGTGTACGCGTCGCCGTGGTTGGCGTCGACGCGTAGATGGTTCGCCACCACCTGGTTGCCGAAGGTGGCGGGGATCTTCACGCTCAGGTGCACCGGCGAGTCGGGAACGGTCACCAGATCGTCGTGATAGTTCCACACCAGGATCTGGATCGCGTTGCCGTTCAGGGTCGCCATCGCGTCGACGTCGGCCTGCGCGCCGCGCACGCTGCCGGCCAGGATCTGATCCAGCGTCAGCGCACCGCTGCTGGTGACCGGCAAGCGCGCACCGTCGAGCTGGCCCAGCAACTTGAAGTCGTTGAGCACCGGCAGGTGAATGCCGTTGGTCGTGAGCGCCCGATAGCCGGCGAAGTAGGGCGTGCCGGGGAACGTGAACGCCCACGTCAAAAGCCCACGGACCTTGACGCCGATGCGCGCTTCCAGCTCGAGCGTGCGCTTCATCATCGCGATCTCGTACGCGCCGTAGGCGGGCGAGTTCCGATACGCGTCGGCCGGCGTCATGCTGACCGGGCAGGCGGCGCATCCGTCGGGATCGGCCTCGCTGACGACGATCGGCGTCTGCTTGAACTGCGCGACCGCGGCGATCTCGGTGAAGCCGGTTCGATGCAGCACCAGCTGGTTGCCCAGGTTCATTTCGACGTGGCCGGCGACGATCGCGGCGCCGCCCTTGGCGTGGAAGCTGATGGAATCGAGGCGCGTGCCGGTCTGTCCCGTGACCGCGTTGGCGCCGGTCGCGCAGTGCTGCAGGAACTGCGTGAGGAACGCCCCGGGCGCGGCGACCGACGGACCGCCGAGCGGCGCGGTCGGACTCACGGCGTGCAGCGCCGACTCGGTGTAGTCATAGAGCTTGTTGAAGTCGGCCTGCGTTCCGTGCCAGTAGCCGATGTCGGGCTCGTTCCACAGCTCCCATTGCCACGCGCTTTCGGCGCCGCTGTCGGAGCCCGGATAGCGCGTCTTCACGTGCATGGCCCAGGCGCTGATCAGCGCGCCCCACTTGGTGTAGTCCTTGGGCGGGTAGAAGCAACCGCCGTCGAGCGTGTAGATCCCGGTGTTCTGATAGGCGACGCCGGCGGGCGCCGTGGTCATCGCCTGCGGCATGAACGCGATCTCCGTGTAGGGAGCCGCGCCCGCGCCGGTGATCGCGTCCATGATGCCATCGACGATCGTGAAGTTGTAGATCGGGTTGCCCGTGGCGTCCTCGGTATAGATGTTCGTCGAGCCCCACTTCAGCGACGGCACGCCGTTGCCGGTGTTGAGCAGAAAGTGCGTGCGGACGTGCGGCGTTGCCGTGTGCAGCGCCGCCAGCGTGGCGAGCAGCGCGCGTCCGTCGGGAGTCGTGGTGTAGTTGACCTCGTCATAGCCGTGAAAGGGCCAGATGCGCTCGATCACGGCGCCGGGAGTGGTCGCATCGACCGAGACGTTGACCGTCGCCGGCGTCTGCGCGCGCGCGCGGCCGGAGATCGCCACAACCAGGACGGCGAACACGATCGCCGGAGCCCAACGCCGCAAGGGGATTGGCATGCGGGTAAGGTAGCGAAACGGCCCGGCGATGGCTCAGTTGTTTGCGAGGGGACGCGTGCGGGCCCCTGATTGACGCTGGCCGCCAAGGCCCCTACGCCCGCCGGCAGTTCTGACCTCGACGGCGGTACGCTTCAGTGCACGGGGGGGCGCTCCGGCGCACGCTTCATGATCACGAAGTACTGGTTGGGCAGGAACGTCGGCTCGGCGGCGATGCGCAGGCCGGCGCTGGCCGCGGCGGCGAGGAACTCCTCACGCGACACGCGGTGGTCCTGCGGCGGACCGATCGGCGTCGCGCGCTTGTGCCAGTCGACGGCCGCGAGGCGACCGCCGGCGCGGAGCGCGCGCACCAGCCGGCGCAGGTACGCGGGGCGATCGGGAAAGTGGTGGTAGACGTCGATGACCAGGATCAGGTCGCAGATTCCCGGCGGCAGCAGCGGGTCGCGGCCCAGGCCCAGCACCGGTGTGACGTTGCCGACCTTCGCGCGATCGAGGCGCTCGCGAAGCGCGTCGAGGATGCGCGGATCGACGTCGACGGCGAAGACGCGGCCGGCCTCGCCCACGCGGCGGGCGGCGCGCAGCGTGAAGTAGCCCGGACCGGCGCCGATGTCGCAGACCGTCTGGCCGGGCCGCAGCGACAGCGCATCCAGGATCTGCTCCGGCTTCTGCCAGGCGTCGCGCGCCGGATCCTCCTGCGCCGCGATGTACGCCGCGGTGTCGCGCGGGTTCTGGTACTGGTCGCGGCCGGAATCAGCGGCGCGCGCCGGCGCGCCCATCGCGCTGACCGCGCAGGCGAGAAGCCCGGCGGCCAGCGTCGACGCGGCACTCACGCGCTTCAGGCCGCCTTGGCGACCTGGCTGCTCGCCCACTTCTCCAGCTTCAACGCGTCGGCGTTGAAACGGCGGATCCCCTCCGACAGCTTGTCGACCGCCATCGCGTCCTCGTTGTGCATGAAACGGTAGGTCTTCTCGTCGAGGTGCAGCGGCTGCTCGTCGCTGGCCTTGGCCGATTCGCTCGACAGGCGGCGCGGCAACTCGCCGTCGCGCGAGCCGAGGTCGGTGAGGATCTCCGGGCTGATCGTCAGCAGATCACAGCCGGCCAGGCGAATGACCTGGTCGGTCTTGCGGAAGCTCGCGCCCATGACCTGGGACTTGTAGCCGAACTTCTTGTAGTGGTTGTAGATCTTCACCACCGAGGCCACGCCGGGATCGTCGTCGATCGGGATGTCTTTCACCCCCTTCTCCTTGACGTAGTAGTCGTAGATGCGGCCGACGAACGGCGAGATCAACGTGACGCCCGCCTCCGCCGAGGCCACCGCCTGCGCGAACGAGAACAGCAACGTCATGTTGCAGTGGATGCCCTCTTTCTCGAGGCGTTCCGCGGCGCGGATGCCCTCCCACGTCGAGCTGAGCTTGATGAGGATCCGCTCGCGATCGATGCCGGCGCGCCGGTAGTGGTCGATGAAGGCGCGCGCCTTGGCCACGCTGCCGTCGATGTCGAACGAGAGCTTCGCGTCGACCTCGGTCGAGACGCGGCCGGGAATGATCTTCAGGATCTCATGGCCGAAGTTGACGAAGAGCTTCTCCATGAAGGCGTTGGTACGGCCGGCCTCGTCCAGCGGCTGACTGGCGGCGTACTTCAGGGCCTCGTCGACGACGTGCCGGTACTGCGCCTGCTGCGCCACCTTGAGCAGCAGCGAGGGGTTGGTGGTCGCGTCCTGCGGTTTGTGCTTTGCGATCGCTTCCAGGTCGCCGGTGTCCGCGACGATCACGGTCATTTTCTTCAGAGACTCGAGCAGTGTCATGGGGCTCTCCTTGTCGATGGCAAGTATGCCTCCGACCGCCGTGCCATGCATACTCGACGGCACGACGCGGTCGAGCGACACGAAAACGTCACGCGCCCCCGCACCTCGCGCGGGCGGGTCTTGAATCTAACGACCCGCGGGGGCAGGCGGAAGGTCGGGCACCGCCTGCGCGGTCAACATGGCGGTGGCCGAGGTCAGCCCGGTCGCCGCGGCCGTGAGCACGACGGTGCCGGCGGTGCGGCCCGGGCGGACCCAGGTCGCGAGCTGGCCGCCCTTCATGGTGATCGTCGTCGGACCGACGATGGTGCCGGGCCCGGTCAAGCTCAGCGTCACCTGGTGGGCGTCGGTCGGCACGACGGTGCCGCTGGCGTCGATGACGTCGACGAAGACCAGGCGCGCGTCACCGAGGTCGGCGCGCATCGTGGTCCCCTCGGGCCGCAAGCGCAGCGCGGTCGCGGCGCCCGGCGTCTGCCGCGTGGTGGTGGCGCGCACTGTGCTTCCGGAGCTGGCGATCAAGCAGTCGGCGCTCAGCGTCCCCGCCGCGAACGCGGTCATGTTGAAGGTGAACGGCGGGTGCAGCGGCAGCGGCGTCGGCGTGGTGTCGGGCGAGCGCGTCGCCACCACCGTCCCGTTGAGGGACAGCCTGACCTGATCGCAGTTGCTGAACACCTTGACGTTGGTCGGCGACGTCGACGTCCACTGATTCGCGATGTAGACCATGGGACCCGCGTCGACGATGGTCGACGTCAGGGTCGGGTCACGCTGGCTCTGCAGAAAGTAGTACGCGTGCTTGGGCAGGCGGTACATGTCCAGCAACCCCGAGCGCGTGATGCCCGGACCGTATCCGCCGTAATCCGAGTATTCCCAGTAGGCGTCGGCCGTGAACCAGGGCAGCGGCAGGCTCAGCCCCTGGCCGTTCTGGATGTTGGCCGCTTGCTGCAGCATCGCCGCGTCGCCGGCCTCGCGCGCCTGCCGGCTGGTGACGCCGCCGACCGCGCCCATGCCGTAGTCCCAGTCGCCGTACTCGTTGATCAGGATCGGCCGCGTGTCGTTCGACGAGCGCACGGCGTGCTGGGTGGCGTCGATGAAGAGGTCCGAACGCGTGAACGACCACTGCGCCGAGAAGGCCTGCATGCCCGGATACTCCGCGTGCACGATGCTGTTGGCCATCGACGCCCACGCGTCGGTGAACTGAGATTCGTTCAGGTTCGCCTCCCAGATCACGATGCTGGCGTGGTTGCGATCGCGACGGATCATGTCGCGCAGCTCCTGGTAGCTGTTGTTGACGAACGCCGCCGCCGCGCTGAAGAACTGCCAGCCGGTCTGCGCATCCATCACCAGCACGCCGAGCGCGTCGCATGCGTCGTAGAACGCCGGCGCGTGCGGATAGTGCGAGGTGCGGATGAACGTCAGCCCCGCGTCGCGGATGCGCTTGACGTCGTAGTAGTACGACTGATCGGAGATCGCGCTACCGAGCCCGTAGGTCTCCTCGAGCAGGTTCACGCCCAGCGCCTTGTAGCGCGCGCCGTTGATCGTCATCCCGCCGGCCTTCGAGAACCCGATCGTGCGGATCCCGATGCGCGTCGAGACCGAGTCGATCGCGGTCGCGCCGTCCTCGACCGTGGTCTGCAGCGTGTAGAGCGACGGCGAGTTCGGGTGCCAGAGCTTGGGGTTGGTGACGGGGATGCTCTGCACGAAATCGAAGTCGGCGGCCGCGGCGATCGTCGACGTCGCCATGACCATCCCGACCTGCGCGCCGCCCGAGTCGAGCAGGCGCGACACCACCGTCGCCGATTTACTCGACGACGACTCGTTGATGACGTTGGTCCGGATGCCGACCGTCGCCGACCCCGTCGTCACGTTCGTATAGGTCACGAACACGCCGCCGCTCGCGATCTTGTTGGCATAGACAGCGTCGGTCACGTGCAGCGCGTTGGTCACGTGCATGGTGACGTGGCGATAGAGCCCGCCGTGGTACTGGAAGTCGACGCCGGTCCGACCCGGCGGCCAGCTCGCGTTGGGATTGCTGTCGAGCTTGACTGCGATCACGTTGTCGGCGCCGCCGTACGCGACGTCGCCGGTGACGTCGATCGTGAACGGCGCGTAGCCACCCTGGTGCTGAAGCTTGTGCGTGCCGTTGACCCAGACGTCGGCAAGCTGCATCGCGGCGCCGAACTCGATGAACACCTTCGCGCCCTGAGCCGACGACGGAACCGTGAAGTGCTTCCGGTACCACATGATGCCCGCGTAGGCCGTGGGATCTTCGGGTGTATTGAACTTCGGCGAGTGCGGCAGATCGACGTAGCCCCACGCGGTGTCGGCGAACGCCTTGGCGTCGGCGCCGGCGACGTCGCCCTGATTGAAGCGCCAGTCGGTGTCGAAGTTCAGGTCGGAGCGCGTCGCCGTCGCCGAGGCGTCGGTGACGATCACGGCGTCGGTCGGTACGCTGGCGTCGCGCGGCGGCGCGAGATCGACGGGCGGCGGCGTGGCATCGACCACCCCGGTCGCGTCGACGCGCGGCGCGACGTCGGGCTGCGCCGAACCGTCCGGGGCCTGCGATCCGCCGGCACCGGGACTGCTCCCGCCGCCGCCGCCGCTTCCGCCGGACGGCGGCGCCTTCGTCCCCGACGACGTGCACGACGCCAGGCCGGCGAGCGTGCCGAGCAACGCGAGGGCGAGGATTGATCCGCGACGTTGCGCATTCCGTTGGTTTTCCGCGGCGGCGCCAATCATGCGCGTAAGATACTCGCGGTTGATTGACAATGGAACGATCAAAGACGCTCGTTCTGGCAGCGGATGAGGCGCAAATTCGCGCGCGGTCGGTGATTGGTTTTGTTCGGTTGCGAAACTGAGTCTTGCGACGCGTCTATGACCCGAGTGGACGTTCAACGGAACGTTTCGTTGGTTCCGCCAATCAGCGTCAAAATGAAAAGCGCCACACGATCCGCGAGAGATCGTGTGGCGCATTTGGCTGCTTCGCCTTCCAGGAGCTACGGGCGAGGGCCCGAAAATCGCTGAACGAGCTGCTACTGCCCGCCGCCGTCGCCGGCCCCGCCGTCGGGCGCCGGCGCGGCTTCCAGCCAGATGTCGTCGGCGAGCAAAAGGACCTGGCGGGGAGCCGCGGGCGCGCCGACCCCCGGCCCCGTGTTGAGAGCTGCCTCGAAGCCGATCTGTTGAACGTCGGTGATCATCACGCCGGAGCCGTTGCCGATGTTGGGAGCCCGGGTCAGATCGATGACCACTTCGTGCCAGTCGGACAGGCTGGCGCCGGCGGCAAAATCGGACTGGTAGTAGACCTGGTTGCCTGACTTCATATAGAAGTACACGCCGTTCAGGGCCGTGAGATCGGCGCTCTCCGCCTTGATCCAGGCGTGAAGCGCCTTGTATCCGGTCCAGTTGCGCCCGGCGGGGCTGACGCCGTAGAAGAACTCGATCGCTCCCGATTGACCATAGGCGGTCGGGTTCAGTCCGAGGAGCAACGAGCCGGGACAGCTGCGGCCCTCGGTGAAGCTGGCAGCGAGCGAAATCGGAAACAGGTTGGCGGCGCCGTGCGTGACGAACGCGTTCCAACCTCCGTTCGCGCCACCGTCAAACGCAAATTGCACCGGATTGCCCGCGCCGTAGTTGGTGACGCAGGGACCGGCGTCCTGGGGAGCGGTATCGACGGCCTTGTCCATGGGAGCGTCGTTGGCGGCGGTATCGGAGGCGGCGTCGCTGCCTCCTGCCCCGGTGGCGTGATCCGCCGCCATATCCAGGCCGGCGTCGAGCTTGCCGCCCGCTCCCGAGGTAGTGTCGGTGCCCACATCGGGGAGGCCGCCGTGATCGAGACCGGCGTCCATGCCGCTGCCGCCCGACCCGCTGCCGCCGGCCCCGCCCTTTCCGGCCGCGCCGTCCGTCGACGAAGTGCTACTTCCACATCCCGTCGCGATCATTGTGCCCACCAGGAAGCCACCGAGGATCAACAGCCGGTTCTGTCGCATGTCTCTTTTCTCCAATTACGCGAAGCGAATTGTCTACCGCCGCAGAAGCTACATCGGGATCCGGGTCGGGCACAATTGTTGTTGTTCGTGGATTTGCGATTGGCGCCCGGACCTCGATTATTTGGCTGAGTATCGTGGTTGACCGAAGTCGCGCGCCATCGACCCGGTTTATCCGAAGATCGCTCCGATATCTTCACCTCTTCAGGTTAGGCTTCACATGTGCCCAAATCGCCGACAAATGAGCGTGGAGGACCCATGAAGATTCAGGCGCTGCTGATTGCGAGCCTCGGTGTATTGGGCCTTGCCTGCGGATCGAGCGGCGGCAAGCCGACGACGCCACCGTCCACCGGTGGGTCCACCGGCAGCGGCGGCTCCTCGACCGGCGCCGGCGGCGACGCGACCACCGGCGGCGGCGGCTCCTCGACGACGGGAGCCGGCGGCGATACGACGACCGGCGCCGGCGGCGACACGACGGGGACCGGCGGTTCGACGACGACGGGCGCGGGCGGCACGACGACGGGAGCCGGCGGCACGATCAGCGGCGCCGGCGGCTCGAACGTCGACGCGTCGGTCGACGCGCCGATCACGCCGGCGTTCACTGGCACGTTCCACATGGGCGCCGACATCTCCTGGGTGCCGCACGACGAGTTCTACGGAGCGACCTACGTCGACACCGACGGCGTGCAAAAGGACATCCTCACGCTGCTCAAGAACCACGGCTTCAACTCGGTGCGCTTGCGGACGTTCGTCGATCCCAAGGCGACCGACGGCTACGACCAGCGCGACGGCTTCGCCGATGTGCAGCACACGATCGCGATGGGCCTGCGGGTCAAGCAGGCCGGCATGGGTCTCTTGCTCGCGATTCACTACAGCGACAACTGGGCGGATCCGGGCAAGCAGTGCATTCCGGTCGCGTGGCAGGGGCACACGATCGCGCAGCTCATGACGGACGTGCACGACTACACGCTCAACCTGATCACCGCGATGAAGAACGCCGGCGCCGAGCCCGACCTGGTCCAGATCGGCAACGAGATCACCCCGGGGCTCCTCATTCACATCTGCGACGTCAACGGGCTGCCGGTGTCGACCGCGCCGATCAACGGCCGCATGACCACCGCCAACATCGCCAACTTCGCCGGGCTCCTCAAGCAAGGGATCGCAGCGGTGAAGGCGGTCGACCCGACCATCAAGACCGTCCTTCACATCGACAAGGGCGGCGACATGAACGCGAGCGTCAGCTGGATCAACACGGTCATGGCCCAGAACGTCCCGTTCGAAGTCTTCGCCGATACGTCGTACGTGCGCTGGCAGGGA
The DNA here is from genome assembly GCA_963774325.1 of uncultured Pseudomonadota bacterium. Classification (GTDB taxonomy): domain Bacteria; phylum Myxococcota_A; class Polyangia; order Fen-1088; family Fen-1088; genus DASRQZ01. The sequence continues at coordinate 153,770 of CAVZEF010000003.1, read as the reverse complement.
CAGCCCTCGACCTGGCAGGCGACCTTCACGCGGCTGGCGACGACGTTCCCGACGCTGCAGTTCCTCATCCCCGAGTACGGCAACGAGGTAGCGACCAGCCCGGCGACGCCGACCACGATGGAGATCGCCAACCAGACGATCTTCGGCATCACGGGCAACCGCGGCGTCGGCACCTGGATCTACGAGCCCGAGCACCCGGCGCAGGCCGGCATCGGCATCGGGCTGGTCCAGACCACGCCGATCGACGGCGGCATCCAGGACCCGTGGCCGGTGTTCACGGCGCTGCCGAGCGGGATGGCGGTCTACGACCGCTTGAAGGTCACGTTCTCGAGCCGGCTCTGATCGCGGACGGCGACGCTCACACGAACTTCGCGAGCATCACGACACGCCCGAAGGTGAACCGCGACGACGCGCCCGCGGGGCGCAGCAGCGTGTCGGTGAACTCCAGGTGATGTCCGATCGCCTTGGTGAAGGTCTGGATCGCGTGCACCGCGACGCGGTCGAGCGTGAGCGCGTCCAGGGCGGGATCGGGCGGTGACGCCAGGCGCGCCGCGAGCTCCGGGTGGGTCACGGTCAGGAAGCGCACCGCCGCCAGGTGCACGGCGAGCTTGGTCAGGTGCTCGAGCAGCGTCGGCGCGTCGGTGTACGGCGCGCGCAGCAGGAAATGCTGGCAGTAGTTGCCGAAGATCCGATCGCTGCGCGCGCCGGCGCGCGCCTGTAGCGCATCCCGGCGGCGCGCGTAGACGCGCCAGATCTCACCGGGCGTCAGACCGGCGAGACCTTCGCCGGCTTTGCCAGCCTCGCCCGCCGCGATCCCCAGCTCCGAACGGAGCGACGCGAACAGGCCGTCGAGCAGCGCGGCGAAGCGCTGGCTGTGGGGCAGGCGCTTGCGCTCGACGAGCCAGGTCGCGATCAGCGACGCGGTCGGCTCGCCCGGCGCGTCCAGCGCCACAAGGTCGTCGTCCAGCGACGCCAGCAACGCCGTCGACGCGGTCTCGTCGATCTCGGCGCGCAGCGTGCGCTCGGCGAACGGGCGGCGCGCGCCGTCGAATTCCACCGTCTCCGCGTGCAGTAGATCACGAACGCGGTGGGCGAAGTCGGCGGCCAGGACCAGGCGCGATCCCAGCGAGACGTTGCGCTGGAAGCAACGTATGAGAGCCTGCCGCACACTCAGGAAGTGATCGGCGTACGGGTCGTCCCCGCCACCGCCGACGGTCTTGCCGACGTAGTCCCGCGTGAGCATCGGCTGGCGCGCAGGGCGCAGCGCGAGCTCGTCGGTCGACAGCAGGACCAGCCGCGAGATCTCGGGGCAGCCGAGCGATCCGCCGACCTCGATTCGATCGCCGATCGCGAGCGCGGTGCGCGGAAAGATCGCGCAGGTGGTCGGCAACGCCGCTTCGCCGTGCGCGGCTTGCACGCTGCAACGGTTGTCCGGATCGAGCAGCCGGCAGACGCCGTTCTCGTCGAGCTGGACCTGTCCCAGCGCATCGACGTGGCGCGAGGGGCTGCCCAGCACCACCAGGCGCACCAGACGATCGCGCCCGGCCGGCGTCCTCGCCATGACCCCCTTGAGGCGGTCCAGGCTCGGGCGATCGATCGAGACGGCCCAGTCGCGGCAGCAGGTGTCCTCGCAGCGCTCGGCCAGGCAGGTGAAGCGCTCGAGCGCGGCGAGCGTCAGATACGCGCGATCGCTCGCGGGAACGGTGCTCGGCAGCGACTGCGACGGCGATGACGATGACGAGCCAGACGGGGTCCCGGGAGGCAGGTGCGCCATGGCGCTGGAACCCAGCAATCGGCACGCCAGCCCCGCGACCGCGTCCGCCCGCGTCGGGGATGGCCGCGCGACGCGAATCTGGCGCCACGCTCCGAAGACCCGCGTCAGAAACCTGGCGCGGCCCGCGCTACGAGGTTGTGCCCGCCCCGAACACCCGTCGCTGGAGCTCGCCGCTCAGGTTCAGCTGCGTCAGCTCGCCGAGGCCGCCGATCGGTGTGCCGGCGATCACGACAATGGGCAGCTCGTTCGTGCGCGCGGTCGTCGTCACCCACGATTTCTCCGCCTCGTCGTCGGTCACGTCGAGCACCTGGAACGCGATCTTCTGGCCGTTCAGCAGCTCTTCGATCTTCGTCTTGGTCCGGTGGTCGCGCCCGTCGAAGTAGACGAACACCGGCGCCTGCGCCGGGCGCGCGGGGGCCGCCGGCGTCGCGCCCGGCCGCTTCTGACCGTGGCCGTTGGCGAGGCTCGGCTCGGCCGCGGCGTCACCGGCGCGGCGCGCGTCGATCCGGATGGCGTCGGGCAGGAGCTCGTTGACGATGCTCGCGGCGTTGCGCAGGTGGCGGGCCACCGGGTGCATCTTGCGGCCGTCGGCCTCCATCAGTGTTTCGTAAACGAGCGCGCGCAGTCGTTCCTTCATCGAGGCCAGCATGGCGGCAGCAAGCCCCAGCCCGGCCGCGTTGTCAATCGCGCGCGACGGGCCAGTGGTGTGCCTTTGCGATACCGCCGACGAGCCGATGGAAGAAGCGCGGGCCTGCACGTTTTCATTCTGGGTGTGACGACGGAGGCGGGCGGCCGCGCGGCACAGGGACTCGGGGGCGGGAGCCGGATCAGGGGGGCGCGGCCGCCCGCTTGCGCCTCGTCGCCGACACCACTTCGTCGTTTGTATTTCGACCCGGGACGGAGCATCGTCGCGGGGCATGACCTGTCACCGTTGCGGGGCGGCCAGCCGGGAAGGGGCTCGGTTCTGCGACCGCTGCGGGGCCCCACTGCTGGCGGCGGGGGCGGCGGATGCGCCGGCCGGCGGCGAACCGACTCATCACCCGGGCGGCGTCGGCGAGCAGCGCCACGTCACGGTGATGTTCTGCGACCTCGTCGACTCGACGGAGCGGGCGCAGCGGCTGGAGCTGGAGGAGTGGCGCGACCTGGTGCGGTCGTTCCAGAGCGTCTGTTATCGCGAGATCTCGCGCGCGGGCGGCTTCGTCGCACAGTACCTGGGTGACGGCGTGCTCGCCTATTTCGGCTATCCGGCGGCGCACGGGCAAGATGCGCGCGCCGCCGTGGGCGCGGCCGTCGAGATCGCGCGCGGCTTCCGCGAGCCGGCCACGCCGGCACCCACGGCGCACCTGCAAGTGCGCGTCGGCATCGACAGCGGCGTGGTGCTGGCCAGCGAGATGGGCTTCGGCGCCAGCCGACAGCCGCTGGTGGTCGGCAGCGTCCCCAACCGCGCCGCCCGCATCCAGGCGGCGGCTCAACCCAACACCGTGATCATCAGCGAGGCGACGCACCGGCTGGTGCACGGCGCGTTCACGTGCGAGAGCATCGGCCGCCCCGATCTGCGCGGCCAGGACCAACCGGTCGAGCTTTACCGGGTCGTGCGCGCGCGCCAGGCGCAGGCGCCGGCTGGCGACGGCGCGCGATTGACCCCGCTGGTCGGACGCGCCGCCGAGATCGACGTGCTCGTCGACCGCTGGCGCGTGGCGCAGCAGGGCCAGGGACAGATCGTGCTCCTGTCGGGCGAGGCCGGCCTCGGGAAGTCGCGGCTGGTGCGCGAGCTCAAGGCGCGCGTGGCCGGCGATCTTCACTTCAAGTTCGAGTTCCGCGGCGCCCCGCGCAGCGAGAGCAGCGCGCTCTTGCCGGTGCTCGAGCACCTGCGGCGCGCGTGGCGGCTGGACCGCGTGCACTCGATCGCCGAAGCCGGCGCGCGCCTCGGCCGCGCGCTGGGCTCGCGCGGCGCGCTGCCCGACGAGGTGGCGCTGATGGCGTCGCTGCTGGAGCTCGCCGGGCCGGCCGAGGATCCGTCCCGCGGGGACACCAGCCAGCGGCGCAAGCAACGGACGCTGGAGCTGCTGACCAACCTGCTCTTCGACGCGGCGTCGCGGCGCCCGACGTTGCTCATCATCGAAGACCTGCACTGGGTCGATCCCTCGTCGCTCGAGCTCATCCGCATGGTGGCGACGCGCATCCACGGCGCGGCGGTGCTGATGCTGCTGTCGATGCGGCCCGAGGGCGCGCCTCCCTGGCTCGAGACCGATCGGGTCACGCGCGTGGACCTGGATCGGCTGAGCGCCGCCGAGACCGAGGACATGATTCACGATCTCTCGCGCGCGACGCCGCTGCCGCCCGAGCTGGTGCGCGATCTCGTCGAGAAGTCGGACGGCGTTCCGCTCTACGTCGAGGAGGTGACGCGGCTGGTGCTCGAGGCCGGCGTCGCCGGCGCCGATACCCCCTCCGGCGCGCGCGCCGGGGCCGGCGCCGGAGGCAACGGCGCGCATCGGGCCCAGCCCCTGCGCTCGCTCGCGGATCTCGGCGTGCCGGCGACGCTGCAAGAGTCGCTGATCGCGCGCCTCGATCGCCTGGGCCCGTCGCGGGACCTGGCGCAGCTGTGCGCCGTGGTGGGGCGATCGTTCGACTTCGACCTCATCAAGGCGGCCTCGGGCATCGAGGAGGCCCGCCTGCGCAAGGAGCTGGATCGCCTGCGCGACCTCGACATCCTGCACACGATCGACGGCTCGTCGGCCGACACGTTCGTCTTCAAACACGCGCTGATCCAGGACGCGGCCTACGCGTCGCTCGTGCGCAGCCGGCGGCGCGAGCTGCACCGGCACGTCGGCGAGACGCTGGCGGCGAAGTTCTCCGCGCGCATCAAGACGCGGCCCGAGCTGCTGGCGCACCACTGGGCCGAGGCCGATCGCGCCGACGCGGCGATCCCGTGCTTGCTGTCCGCCGGCAACCACGCCTTCGAGCGCTCGGCGTACGTGGAGGCGGCGCGCCATCTCACCCAGGGGCTCACGCTGATCGAAACGCTGCCCGACAGCGACGGGCGCCGCGCGCGCGAGCTGGAGCTGTGCCTGGCGCTGGGCCCGGTGCTGGTCGCGACGCGCGGCTACTCCAACCCCGAAGTCGAACGCATCTACGCGCGGGCGCGCGCGCTGTGCGCCAGCTCGGGCGACGACCGATTGCTCTACGCCGTGCTCAGCGGCTTGCACTTGTTTCACCAGTCGCGCGCCGAGCTGGCGACCTGCAACGAGCTCAGCGAGCGACGGATGGAGATCGCACGCCGCCTCGGTGATCCCGCTCTCGAGATGCACGTGCTGGAGACGCAGGGGACGGTCGCCTTCTGGCGCGGAGAGCACGACGTGGCGCTCTCGGCGCTGCGGGCGGCGCTGGCGCGCTACGACGCCGCGAGCGGGCGCGCGATCCGGCTCATGTACGGCACCGACTCGCGCGTGGTCGCCGAGGCCTACGTGGCGCTGGCGCTCTGGTACGGCGGCGACGCGACCGGCGCCCGCGCCAGCGCGCGCGCCGCCGTCGACCACGCGCGCGATCTCGCCGACGTGCACAGCCTGGCGCTGGCCCTGGTGTTCTCGGCGATCGTGCACCTCAACCGCGGCGAGCTCGAGGAGGCGCGGCGGCAGGCCGACGAGGCGGTCGCGCGCAGCACCGAGCAGCACCTCGAGCAGTGGCTCGGCTCCGCGCTGTTCGTGAGCGGCCTCGTGCTGGTGCGCCTCGGGCGCGCCGAGGATGGCTTCGCGGCGCTGGCGCGCGGCAGCCAGGCCTACGCCTCGGTCGGCGCGACCGTCGGCGGGCGCTACTTCGCCGCCGGCCTGGGCGAGGCGTTCCTGCTCGTCGGCAAGCCGCAAGATGGCCTGACCGCGCTCACGATGCTGGGCGCGGCGCTGCCCGCGGGCGAGGACACTTGCCACGACGCCGACCTGGCGCGCGTGCAGGGCGAGCTGGTGCTGGCCGCCAACGACGACGTCGCGGGCGCCGCCGCGGCGTTCCAGCACGGTCTGGCGCTGGCGCGCGCCCAGGGGGCACGCAGCCTGGAGCTGCGCTCGGCCGTCGCGCTCGCACGGCTGCGGCTGCGCCAGGGCCGGCGCGACGACGCGCGCGAGGCGCTGGCCCCGCTGCGCGCGATCTTCGAAGCGGCCGACCCCACCCTCGACACGCACGCCGCGCGCGAGCTCTACGACGGCCTAGCCACGCGATAAGCGGTAGTCGTGCGCCATGCGCAGCTCGCGCGTGAGCCAGTGGAACACGGCGTAGTCGAGGAACCAGAACGGCAGCGCGGAGAACGAGATGTAGACCAGCGCGCTCTCCGGCCAGATCTGCAGGCAGTGCCCGAGCAGGCGATCGGAGATGAAGCCGGTGGTCCACTCGCCCCCGAAACCGATGAAGCCGGCGATCAGCATCCGCAGCAGCAGCGGCATGCGGCGCCGCTCGAACCAGAACGTGTCGAGCAGCGAAAAGACCACGACCGTCGTGCACCACGGAAGCAGGCTGCGGAACGAATACCAGGCGGTGAGGTTGCCGTGCGCGTCGCGCTCGTATCCCCAGCCGTAGCGATTGATCGCCAGCAGGTAGACCTTGTTCTGCAGCAGCTCCAAGAACCAGAACAGCGGCGAGATGAAGAGGATTTGATTCAAGAAGCGGTGCAACCCCAGCGGTAACCAGGTCGTCCCCGGCCGCGCCCCGGTCCCGGGCACCGAAAGCAGCACTCCGCCGTTCTTCGTGAGCATCTTCCCCCTCCGTATCGTCCAGCTCGGAACGCCGGGCTTGGCGGCGAAGCCGGCTTCGCCGTCCACCCTATTGAATAACGCCCGGCTCGAGGAATCTTCCGAACCTCGACCGTACGGGTCATGCCCGCTCGTCGTGGTCCTTGTCTTCGTCCTTTTGCTCTTGCTCTTGGTCGTCCTCTTGCCGCCCCCCCGCGCCCAGGTCGTCGCCGACCATCGCTTCCAGCGCGTGCTGCTGCTTGATGACCAGCGAGCCCGAGACCAGCTCGACGATGCCCCGCTGCGCCCAGGCGCGCAGCCGGCGGTTCACCAGCTCGCGCGTCGCGCCAACCATGCTGGCGAGCTCCTGTTGCGACAGCTTGAGCGTGATCGCGGTCTGGCCACTGCGGCTGTGATCGCCGAAGCGGTTGGCCAGCGTCAGCAGCACCTTGGCCAGGTGGCTCTCGACGTCGAGGAGCGCGACGTCCTGGGTGCGGTCGCTGAGGTCGCGAATGCGCCGCGCCATCACCTTCATCAGGCTCTGCGCCAGCCTCGGCATTTGACGCAGCAGCGCGTGGAACGCCCCGGCCTCGATCACCAGGAGCTGGCAGGCGTCGATGGTCGCGACCGTCGCCGAACGCGGCGCGCCGTCGAGCAGCGCCATCTCGCCGAAGACCTCGCCCGGACCCATGATCGACAGCACCACCTCGTCGCCGTTGGCGTTGCACGATGAGCAGCGCAGGCGCCCGTCGAGGATCAGGAACAGGTCACCGGTGTCGTCGCCCTGCGACACGATCGTGTGCCGCGCCGGATACCGCTGCGCCCGGGCGATCGCCCGGATCTGGTCGATCTCCGCGTCGGCCAGCTCGGAGAAGAGCCACAGCCGTTTCAGAGCGTCCCGATGCACCAAGGTGGTCCCCCCGCGACCTCGCCGACGATAACACCGCCCGCGGTCCCGAGTGAACAAGTTCACAGCGGCCCTGCATCCCTTCCCGTACGGTCGCCTCCGGGCTGCCAGAGGAGGGGCAAGGCAAATGAAAATCCGACGAAAACGGCTCACGTCTACGGCACCATCGGTTGCACCCGAAAACACCAACGCACAGGCTCCCGATACTTTCATCGCCGATCTGATCGAGCTGCGCCGCGCGCTGCACCAGCGCGCGCTGTTCCTGGCGCAGGATCGGACGGCGGCGGAGGACCTGCTACAGGAGACCCTGGAGCGCGCGCTGCAGTCTCGCGAGCGTTTCCGCGAGGGGAGCAACCTCGGTGCCTGGGTCTTCTCGATCATGCGCAACCTGTTCATCGACACCCGGCGCCGGCGCGCGATCCGCGCGCGTCTGGAGCAGAAGGCGTTCTGGCTCGGCGAGCTCGAGCCGCCGGCGCGCGACCCCGAGCACGACGACGACCCGCGCTACGTCGAGGTCGGTCGCCTCGACGTCGGAGCCAGTGATCCGGGCGCGCCGACGCCGCTCGACCTGATCACGAGCGCCGACGTGGACGCGGCGGTCGCGACGCTGCCGGCCGCACAGCAGGAGATCTTCATGCTCGCCTACGGCATCCGCCTCTCGTACCGCGAGATCGCGACCAAGCTGGGGATCCCGCCCAGCACGACCGGCACACGATTGCTGCGCGTGCGCGCCAAGGTGCGCCGCCGCCTGGAGCGGGTCTACGAGGAGCGCTGCCGTCAGCGCGTGTAACGCAGGAAAAGATAGGATTCGTGCCGGCGCACGCTGGCGAGCGTCAGCCCGAGACCGCTGAGCGCGCCCGCGAGATCGACGCCGTCGACCAAGGATTTGCGGCCGTCCCCGGCTTGCCGCCCAAAGAGGCGCGGCGCCACCGTCAGGAACAGCTCATCGACGAGCCCGTCGCGGAAGAGCTCGCCCACCAGCGACGGCCCACCCTCGGTCAGGATGGCCTGCAGCCCCTCGGCGCGCAGCCGGTCCAGCAGCGCGGCACCCTGGACGAGCTGCGCGTCGGCGACGACGATGCGCGCGCCCGCGGGCAACGCGCCCCGCAAGCGCGCCTCGCCGGCGGCGGTGGTGACGACCCAGGCATCCTCGAGCGCGGGGTGGCGCGGGTTGATGTCGCCCGACGCGCTGACGACCACCAGCAAGCGGGTGCGGGCGCAGGCCCAGCTTGCGGCGCAGCTCCGCGAACAGGTCGCCCGCCGCGGGATAGATGCTGTCCGCGTGCCAGAGCGCGCGCGACACCTTGCGAAACGTCCCCGCGCCGACCACCACGGCGTCGGCGGCGGCGCGCAAGAGGCCCATGATGAAGCGATCCGGTTCGCTGCTGCCGCTGATGAGTTGTCCGGATTCGGCGCTGGTGGCCAGCGCGACGACGCCGTCGATCGACGACACGAAGTTGGCGTACAGCGCGGGGCGCGCGACGCCGAAGTCGCCGCCGTAGATCGCCGCCAGCCCCGGAGGCAGGCCCGCCGCCGGCAGTCCCGCGCGTTCGAACAGGCGCTCGAGTGGCTTCATCGTGCCGGCTGGCGCGCAGCCAGATCTTCCATCGCGCGCGCCAGCTTGAAATCGAGCGCGGTGATGCCGCCGGCGTCGTGGGTCGATAGATCGACGCGGACGATGTTCCAGACGTTGAACCACTCCGGGTGGTGGTCCATCGCCTGTGCGACCAGCGCCGCGCCGGTCATGAAGCCGAACGCGCCCACGAAGTCGGCGAAGCGGTATTCGCGGTGCAGCTTGCCCTGCGCGACCGTCCAGGTCGACGGCGGCAGCTCCGCCAGCGTGGCGGCAACCTCGGCGTCACTCAGCTTGCTGGGTCTCGTCGTCGTCGGCATCGGGTTCACCCCCCCGGCGCAGAGTGTAACCACTCGGCCGGCGCGCCGAGGACCGGATGCGAAATTTTCGTCCAAGACCGCGCCACGGTTCGTTTGGACGCGATGGGTGCCCGGTGCGCGGCAGGCCTGATAGACTCGACCCGCGTGCTCGACGAGACCCTCGCGAGATCCCCCCGGCTCTGGAAGGCGCGGCTCGGAACGGCGCTGCTGGTCCTGGCGGCCGGCTGCAACGCCCCCGCGCCGCTCGCGGGCAAGTCCTGTCCGTGCGCCACCGGATACTTCTGCTGCGAGTCCTCGATGACGTGCGAAAGCGATGTGCAGAAGTGCGCCTGCCCGACGAAGCCGCTCGGAACCCAGGTCATCACCACGGGCGGCACGTCGGTCGACGGCGGGGCCGGGGCGGCGGTGATCTACGGCGCCGGGTCAGACCAGTGGATCTCGTACACCTACGCCGGTACCGGCGAACCACTGCCCACGCTGGAGGCAACGCCCGACGGCACCGGCTTTCACGTGACCGCCACGTTCAACCGGTTCAACGGCGGCACTCAGACGTTCGAAGGGGCCGGCCTCTCGTATCTCAGCGACAGTTGCCTCGACGGCGCCCCGCTGTCCGGCTTGCAGTTCGACTTCGACGGCGACCTCGGCGGAAGCCAGTTGACGGTCGGCGTGGTGTCCAACAACAACGTCAGCACGGACTACGCGCGCGGCACCTGCACGGCCGGCATGATGTGCTACGGCCCGACGGCCGCGTTCAACCCGAAGATCGGGACCAACCCGGTTCCGTTCGGCGACCTCATTGGCGGACCGACGCAGACCTTCGACCGGGGGCACATCGTCAACGTGCAGTGGCAGGTCTCCGCCGCCGCGCAGCTCGGCGCCGACTTCACGATCAGCAACGTTCAGTTTTACTGATGGGTCGGGCGCCGTGAGCGGGCGCGCTTGCGCAAGATCGGCGGTGGGCGCACTCTCCCCTGCGAGGAGGGTCCCCCCATGGCTCACATCGCGATTCACCCTGCTGTCGACAATGGAGTCAAACCGGCCGCCAAGGACTTTTCCGGCGGGACGCTGCGCTGTCACTGCGCCAGTGATCCAGTCGAGGTCGTGATCTCCGCGCAGTGCGCGTACAACCACGTCTGCGGCTGCACGAAGTGCTGGAAACCGAAGAGCGCGCTCTTCTCGATGGTGTCGGTGGTGCCGAAGGACAAGGTCAAGGTCACCAAGAACGCCGAGAAGCTGAAGGTGGTGGATTCGAACGCGCTGATCTTGCGCCACGCCTGTCGCGGCTGCGGCGTGCACATGCACGGCCCCGTCGAGCGCGAGAAGCATCCGTTCACCGGGCTGGTCTTCGTTCACACCGAGCTCTCGAACGAGACCGGCTGGGCGCCGCCCGAGTTCGCGGCGTTCGTGTCGTCGATCATCGAGTCGGGCACCAAGCCCGATCAGATGGGCGCCGTGCGCGCGCGCTTGAAGGAGCTGCGCCTCGAGCCATACGACTGCCTGTCGCCGGGCCTCATGGACTACATCGCGACGTTCACGGCGAAGGCGACCGGCGTGCTCAAGGACTGAGGGGCTACGCGAGCTCCCGCTACGCGACCTCCCGCTACGCGAACTCCCGCTACGCGAACTCCCGCTACGCGAACTCCCGCTACGCGAACTCCCGCTACGCGAACTCGACGACGGTCCGGATCGACTTTCCGGAGTGCATCAGCTCGAAGGCGTCGTTGATGCGCGCGAGCGGCAGCTTGTGCGTGATCAAGCTGTCGATGTCGATCTTCTTGTTCATGTACCAGTCGACGATCTTCGGCACGTCGGTGCGCCCGCGCGCGCCGCCGAACGCCGTGCCCTTCCAGACCCGGCCGGTGACCAGCTGGAACGGGCGCGTGGCGATCTCCTTGCCCGAGCCGGCGACGCCGATGATGATCGACTCGCCCCAGCCGCGGTGGCAGCACTCCAGCGCCTGGCGCATCAGCTCGACGTTGCCGACGCACTCGAAGCTGTAGTCGGCGCCGCCGCCGGTGAGCTCGACCAGGTGCGGGACCAGATCGCCCTTCAGCTCCTTCGGGTTCACGAAGTGGGTCAGGCCGAACTTGCGCGCCAGCGTCTCGCGCGCCGGGTTGAGGTCGACGCCGATGATCTTGTCGGCGCCGGCGATGCGCGCGCCCTGCACGACGTTGAGGCCGATGCCGCCCAGGCCGAACACCACGACGTTGGAGCCGGGCGTCACCTTCGCGGTCCAGAACACCGCGCCGATGCCGGTGGTCACGCCGCAACCGATGTAGCAGACCTTGTCGAAGGGGGCGTCGGGGCGGATCTTGGCGAGCGCGATCTCCGGCAACACCGTGTGCTGCGAGAACGTCGAGCAGCCCATGTAGTGGTGCACCTTCTTGCCGCCGATCGAGAAGCGGCTCGTGCCGTCGGGCATGAGACCCTTGCCCTGCGTCGCGCGGATCGCGGTGCACAGGTTGGTCTTGCGGCTGAGACACGATTTGCACGCGCGGCACTCCGGCGTGTAGAGCGGGATGACGTGGTCGCCGACCTGGACGCTGGTGACGCCCGCGCCGATCTCCACGACGACGCCCGCGCCCTCGTGCCCGAGGATCGCGGGGAACAGCCCCTCCGGATCGGCGCCGGAGAGCGTGAATTCATCGGTGTGACAAACACCGGTGGCTTTGATCTCGACCAAGACCTCGCCGGCCTTTGGTCCCTCGAGCTCGACGTCCTCGACGACGAGCGGCTTCCCTGCTTCGTACGCCACGGCTGCGCGAGTTTTCATGCGCGCAAAAGTACCGCCGAACCGGGGGACAGTCTACGAGCGGTATCAGCCCAGGCTGGCCCGCGCCGCGGCCGCTGACGAGAACCAGCGAAAGTCGTCGCCGGCGAAGCTTTCCTGGAAGGCGTGTAGGCCGGCGCCGACCGCGGGCGGCACGGCGACGACCAGCGTGATCCCCAGCGCGCGCGCCGTGCCTTCGAGGCGCGCCAGCAGCTCGGCGGCCTCGGCGGCGGCCAGATGCTCGACGCGGGTGAGGTCGAAGACGGCGCGGTCGAAGCAAGCGTTGGAGAGGCTGCTCAACGCCGCCTCGGCGCGCGTCGCCAGCTCGCTGAGATACCGCTTCTGGTGATCGCGGCGGCAGCGCAGGCGCGAGACCTCGATCAGGTCTTCCGTCACCGTCACGAGATGCTCCCATCCGGTGCAGTACCGATCGGCGAGCAGCGCGATGTCGTCGGCGACGAATGGCTTGAACACGACATCGTCGAAGCCGAGCCCACCCAGCGACTCAATGACCGCGGCGCGCTCGTCGTGCTTGCCGAGGATGGCAGCGCCCGCGACCGCGGCCTCCGGCTGCAGCACGTGCATCTGCGCGACGATGCCGCCCAGGTTCAGCACAGACGCGTCGGCGTCGAGCACGATCAGCTGATAGGAGCCGCGGCGCGCGCGCGCGAGCGCGTCGTTGAAGGTCTTGCAGCCGTCGATCGGCAGCGAAGGCGGAAATAGCGCGCGCAGGCGCTGCTCCTCCGCCTCGGTGGCATCCACAATCAGCACGGCCGCGGCCGCGCCGGAGAGATCCTTCGCGGTCTCGAGCGCGAGCGGCGCGGAAACCGGCGGCAGCGCCGCGAGGATCTTCTGGCGAATCGTCTCGGGGCCCGCCGCCTTGTGCACGTAGTCGGCGATTCCCAGCCTCTTGAGCGCGGTCAGCGTCGCGGCCTTGGTCACCGAGGTCAGGACCAGCACCGGCGTCTTCACGCCGTGGGCGCGCAGCTTGGCAATCAGGTCCGGGCCGTCGAGACGGTCGAGCTTCGCCTCGGTCACCACCAGGTCGTAGGAGAGCGCGAGCAGCTTCTCGAACGCCTCGATGCCATCGGGAGCATCGTCCAGCTCGCAGCCTGCGTCGGCGAGGAGCTGGGCGAGACCGGCGCGGTCGGTGGCGCTTCCGTCGACGATCAGGACTTTTGCGGCCATTTTGCCTCCCCCCTGAGATCACATCGTCAGGAGGGGCACCGGCCTGTAGTCGGCGTCACGCGGAAGCGTCGTTCCGTCGCTGGCGCCTGGATGGCGGGGCGTTCGCTCGCCGCCGCTACCGGCGAGCGAACGCTCTCGCGCACTCAATTCACTCGGCGCTCAGTTGACCTTGATGTCGTCGACGTACCAGGACTTTGTGGCCGGCAAAGAAATATCGCCGAACGCCCAGTCAGTGGGCAGCTTGCAGTCGACGGTCAACTCGTAGATGTTCGTCGACGTGCTTGGAAAGACACCGCTGAGCTGGAACCACGTTCCCGGCGGGATCGGCGCCCGGACCGTGCCCGATGGGAGGGTGCTCTCGTGGAAGCTCGGATCGAACGCCCGCAACCGACAGCTGGTACCGGCATAGGACGACGTCGAGCTCGGAACAAACACCCAGGCGCTGTATGTCTTGCCGGCGAGATTCATGGTACCGCCGCCCGCGGCGTTGAAGCACTGCTCGGCGTTGACGCTCGCCGCAAGCGTTGGGTCGGATGACGCCGAGATACGCAGCGATTGCGTCCCACTGTGGGCCTGCGCGGTTGAGACCACACTCGCCGTCTCCGCGGAGTTGTTCCACGCCGGAGGCTCCCCCCCCTCGAACCCCCAAAGGGTCGCCACGCACTGTGACGCCGGGGTGCCGCCCGGGTTGTTGCAGAGCTGCGCAGAGGCACCACCACCACCGCAGACAGAGAAGAGATTGAAGGCGTACGTCTTGTAGATCGTGTCTTCGTAAATCGTGCCAAAGACTGGCCCCGCATAGTCGGCCAGTGGCTGGCTGGTTGTCAGCTGGTCCTCAATCGTCGTGCCGTTGGACAACTTGTTGCTCGACGAGTTGGTCCAGGTCCAGGTCTCCTCTTGGGTGAGCTTGGCGTTGAAGATCCCTTCGTCGAAGTCGATGCCCCCGGAAACGCTCATTCCGACCGAATAGGACTCCATGGTGGCGGCGGTCGACGAAGACCCCGTCACCTGTTTGAGATCCGTCACCGACGGGTTCAAGTTGTTCCCGGACATTCCTGGCGGCTCGAAATTGAATGAGCCGATGGGCGCATACCGATTGGGGTACACCAGCGGATTGGGCGTGCCGGTGGCCAGGGGATCGGCCGCGAGAATCGCCGGGTAGTCGTTGGTCGTGACGCCGTGACCGGCGAGTGCGTCCGCGACCGACTGGTTGATCGGGACCGTCCCGTTCAGCCAGCTCACGAGGAGCTTGGCTGGAATCGCGTTGTTGATGCCGTCCTGATTTGGTTTAAAGGTCCACGTGATGCTGCCCGGCAAGCTCGTATCCAACGGCTCGGAATAGCTCACCAGCAATTGTGGGCTGAGCAACAGCCAGATCTCGTCATAGTTGTGATCGACGCCGTCAACCTGGCCGTTTATCGTGTAGCCGCTGGTGACGTCGAACTCGACGTCCTTCTCGTCGGTTTGGGTCGTTCCCCAGACATGGTTTTCCGTGATCTGTACGCTGGCGCTTCCCCCGGTAACTTTATCAGTCGTCTTCGCGTCCGCGGTGAGCTTCTGGGAGGCCTGAAAACTCTTGGTGACCGAGGTGGTCGTCCCAACGCTGGTGGTGGACTTGTAGTTTGCGTTCGACATTCTGCCGGGCGGCGCGTAGTAGACGGTCGTGATCATGTAATTGGGCGTGACGACACCGCTTCCGGTGTTCGCCGGAGGCGTCACTTTGTAGGTGAAGTTGACGATCAGCGGATTGGTGCTACCTCCGTGCAAGAAGTACTTGGCGCTGCAATTCGATCCGGTGCACGTAAGCGTATTGGAGGCATTGTTACCCGAAGTGCCGCCCAAGCAGTTGTTCGGATTGTAGGGCAGCGAGACCAGCTTGTTCGTCGTGGTATTGAGTCCGAAATTGAAACAGCCGAAAAGTGTTCCGCTAAAGTCTTGGCTCTGAGCTTTGAGCGTAGCTGCAAATGGAAGGGTCTGCCCGAGACTCGAGAAACTCTTTGTCCATGGAACCGTGGGCGGACGGATATCGGCGCAGCCCCCTGAGGATGAGCACTGCCCCAGGTTGGTCTGGGTCGGATAGTTTGGCGATCCTGCGGGAGCGGTGAGATTTGCAAACGCCATACTGACATTGAACGGCGGCGAAGGGCCCGCGCTCCCCTGAAGCGAAGTCAGCGTGAGCTGAAGGGTTCCCGGAACGAAGACGGCGCTCTCGGCGTTCTTCACGTCCGGATCGGGTGGTGGTGAGCAAGCGAGCCCCCAAAGTAGCGGCGATAGGACTGCACCGGCGAGGATGCGATGACGGACCTTGATCATGAACGGCCTCCCTGTTTGTGATGTGACTTCGCAGGGCGGCCTAGCAACAGATGGACCACAACTCCCCGCCGGTCGAAGGGCTACGCGTACGGCGGCTGCGGACGGCGATCGTGCTCGCGAGTCACCCGCCGGAGAGAACGTCCGCGAACGTCCGCGGACGTTCGCGGCTCGGTTCCGGCCGCGTCAGAACGTGCAGGTTCCGTCACCCTTGAGAGGCGGGGAGTGCCCGGACCACTCCGAGCCGCTCATGTTCCCCATCGCGGTGCCTTGCTCGCAGTAGACGGCGTCGTAGACCCACGAGTCCGAGTTCAAGGTGCTTTGCTGCAGGTCGACATACGCGTTATTTTGCAGGAAAAAGCAATCGGCGAGAACGACCTTGTTGGTCCCCATTCCGGGACTGATGTAAATGGCCCCACCCGTTTGGGTATCGTCGTCGTTTTGTTGAAACTGGGTGCCACTTATAATGACAGAGGCATTGACGTCGTCTCCCGCCAGATACATCCCCCCTCCCCAGGCGTTCTCGCTGTCGACTCCGGTTTGATTGTAGAGGATGTCAGAGACGGAAATGCTCACGTTGCCCATCTTTCCCCAACCGCCGACCCATGCGATGCCGCCGCCCGATTCGTCCGCGTTGTTGTGTTGAACCCCCGAGTTGGTCATCGTGAAATCGACATTGCCAAATAAGCCGATGCCGGCGCCGATATTTGGTGAATAGTTGCCATAGATCTGCGCGTTTTGAAGCGTTATGGACCGATGGTTGTTCGCGCCGTCAGGATAAGAGAAGATTCCCCGGGCATTGAAGCCATTGCTGAGAAGGCTGTCACCGATATCCGTGCCGCTCACCGTGAGGCTGCCGTCGTATTGACAAATTCCCGCTGTCCCGGTTTCGGATGCCTGCAAGATGAGGTTCTTCACCGTCAGCGTTCCACCCACGAAAATCGCCGCGGGATCGCTGCAGGCGCTCGTCCCGCCGGCCGGGTTCGGGTAGCCATAGTTGGCCGACATGATGACGCTGTTCACGGCGTTGTTGGAGAGGGTTCCCTGGATCACGAGCGCCCCACCCGTTGGCGGAACGTGCAGGGCCTTCCCGTACCCTTGATACGTGGTGTTCGCGGCGAGGATGATGGTGTCGGTGCGCGTCGCGCTCCCCGCGGGACAGCCGTGAACGCTCGCGTTCGTCGTCGCTGCCTGTACAGCGTCCGTCAAATTGCAGTGCCCCGATACCGGCGCGCCGGTCCTGTCGACGGTGATGTTGGTGGCTTGGGCGGCGCCAGACCAGACCGTGAAAGCGGCGACGGAACTGATCACGAACGCCAGCTTGTTCCCTCCCTGGCCGAAACACCCTCTCGTCGCGGCTTCGGCCGCAAGGCTCACACTCCAGGTCTTGGTGATGTCTCTCCGCATGGTCCTTCTCCTCCGTTCGCTGGGCCCGGTGCGCCCCGACCCTCGTCGGGGTTCGGTGGGGCGCACAGCAAGCTGCGGACCACCGCGTCGAGCGGGTCGACGACGGTCACCATGCTTGGCGACGGTGGCGACCCGAGCGATCGGCACGCGATCGCCGTCACGCCCTCACCACCAGGAATGTCGCGAACGTTCACCGAACGTTCGCGGACGAACGTGGCGCAAAAAGACGACTACGCTCGCGCGCTGTCGCCGCAGCGAGCTTCGAGTCGAACTCGAGCACGATGTACTCATTCGCGTGATAAAAGACGGTTGAGCTTCGCCTGGTCGGGCCGCTGCGAATTGGCTCGCAGCGGCCCGGAGAACAGTCGCGCCGAAGCTCAGTTGACTTGAATGTCGTCGACGTACCACACGTTGCCCGTGTTGCCGTGGACCCAATCGGTAGGCAGCATGCACTCGACGGTCAGCTCGTAGATCGCCACGTCCGTGCTCGAAAAAACACCCGAGAGCTGGAACCACGCACCGGGTGTGATTGGCGCGCGGACGGCCTGCGACGAGATTGCACTCTCGTTGAAGGACGAATCGAACGCCCGCAACCGACAGCTGGTGCCGTCATAGGAGGAGGACGAGCTTGGCACCAGCACCCAGGCGCTGAACGTCTTGCCACTGAGATTCATGGTCCCTCCGCCGGCAGCGCTGAAGCACTGCTCGGCGTTGACGCTCGCGGGGAGCGTCGGGTCGGAAGACGCCGAGACGCTGAGCGACTGCGTTCCGCTGTGCGCCTGGTCAGACGTGGCCCCGCTGAACGTCTCCGCTGAGTTGTTCCAAGACCAGGGCTCACCCGGCTCGAATCCCCACACGGTCGCTACGCACTGGGGATTGCTGCCCGGATTGTCGCAGAGCTGAGCGGCGGCTTGGTTGCCACCGCAAACGGAATCCAGCGAGAAAGAATATGTCTTGAAAATCGTATCCTCGTACACGGTGCCGAAGATCGGCCCTTGGTAGCTGGCGCTCGGTTGGTTGACGGTCAGCGTGTCCATCGAGCTCGTGCCGTTGGACAGTTTGTAGCTCGACGAGTTCTTCCAGGTCAGCGTATTCGTGTCGGTGAGCTTGGCTTCCAGCAGACCGTCGTCGGCCCCGCCCGTGACGGTGTATCCGAGCGAATAACTGTACGACTCGGTGGACGTCGACGAATTGCTCGTCTTTTGAGTGAGGATCACGGTCTGAGGGTTTGAGGTATCTCCCGACGCGCCGACCGGTTCGAAGTTGTATGAGCCGACCCGTACGAACCGATTTGGATACTCGAGGGGATTGGGCGATCCGGTAGCCAGGGGATCGGCGCTGAGGATGTTCGGATAGTCGTTGGTGGTGACGCCGTGACCGCTGAGCGCCTCGACGATTCTCGGATCAGGAATCGGAGTCTGGCCGTTCAACCAGCCTACGACGAGCCTGATCGGGCGGGCATTGTTCATTCCATCCTGATTCTCTACAAAGGACCAGCTCACGCTGGCTGGCAGGCTCGCATCCAACGGCTGGGAGTAGTTGAGGACCAATTGTGGACTGAGGAGAAGCCAGATCTCGTCGAGGTTGTGGTCGATGCCGTTGACCTGGCCACTTATCTTGTAGCCGGTCGCACGATCAATCTCGAGGTCGGCTTCGTCGCTCTGCATGGTCCCCCAGCTCGACCCCTGCGTGATGGACACGCTGCCGCTAGCGTCGGTGATCTTCTTCGAGGTGCCCAGCTCTGCGGACACATTCGTGGTGTCATCGAAGCTCGAAGAGATCGTCGTGGTCGTTCCGACGCTGGTCGTGTTCAAGTACGCCATGTTCGATGATGTTCCAGGCGGCGCATAGTAGACGTTCATGATCATGTAATTGGGAGTGACGAAGACCGTTCCGTTGGTCACCGGCGGCGTCACCTTGTAGGTGAAGTTCAGCGTCCACGGATGACTGAAGGGCCCATCCAAGTAGATCGTCGCGGTGCAGTTCGATCCGCTGCAACTGACCGAATTGCTGCTGTCATTGCCGGACGTGCCGCCCACGCAGTTGGCAGAGTTGTAGGGTAGCGAGACCACGGTATTCGTCGTCGTGTTGAAGCCAAAATTGAAACAACCGGCGATCCCGCCGCTGCCGAGTTGATTCTGCGCATTGATTACGCCTCCAAACGCGAGGGTCTGCCCGAGGCTGGAAAAGGTCGCCGTCCATGGAGTCGTGGGCGGACGAAGAGCGGCGCAGATCTCGGGATATGAGCACGTCCCCAAGTTGACCTGGGACGGATAGCTCGGCCAGTTTGGGGGAGGGGTGAGATTCGCAAACGCGAGGCCGACGTCGATCGGCAGCGAGGGGCCATCCCCCGCTTGAACCGAGGTCACCGTGAGCTGAAAATTCCCTGGGACGAATACGGCGCTCTGGGCCGTCTTCACCTCCGGGTCGGGTGGTGGCGAGCAACCGAGTCCTAGAAGCAGTGGTGAAGCGAATCCTAGAAGTCGTATTGGCAGGGCGGTGACGAATCGGGTGCGATGACTTTGATTGATCATGGAAATACCCCCGTTGATGTGCATCGAATCCGTCGCAACGTTCTGCAACGGACGCACCATGAGGGTGATCAAATCTGCCGCGCATCGAGTTGCGCTCCGTTGGCAACTACGAGTCGTCGTTCGTGCCTGGCGTCACTCGCCGCGCGGTGAACGTTCACGAACGTTCGCGAACGTCCGTCGGCTCATTGTTCTGTTCCGAGCTCGCTACCTTGTTCGCAACAGACGACGTCGTAGACCCACGAGTCCTGGTTCAAGGAATGTCGCCGCGGATCAGAACAGGCGGTACGGGCAGGTGTTCGCGAACGTCCGCCGAACGTTCGTGCGACAAATCTACCAGACGAACGTGACGCCGAGATTGCCGGTGTGAACGAGCTGGTGGTCGCCAAGGGTCCAGGAGTAGCGCGCCTGGAAGTAGTCGAACCCGACCACGATGTACTCGTTCGCGTGATAAAAGATGCCGCCGTTGATTCCGGTCTGATTCTTCGGGAAGCTGGAGTTGGCGAAATCGGGCGCGGCGTCGTCTGCAATCAGATGAAGACGGCTCTGCCCGATACCGAACGACAGGTCGAGCCTCCCGAACACCGCCATGAGCTGTCCGTAGAAGCCGTCGAACGTCCGCAGGTTGCCGGTCATGCTGTTGTACAGCGACTGTGAGTTCTCGAGCGCGTACGCAAAGCCGATGCCTTTGCCGCGATAGTACCCGGCGCCGAGCCGCAGCCACGCGAGCTCCAGGCGGAAGCCGCCCGCGCCGCCGTAGGCGTTGGTGGTCCGCGTCGTGCTGAGCTCGCCCAGTTGCTGCCAGAGCCCGTTGCCAAATGCGTGGAGCTTGCCGAGACGGCCGAAGCTGAAGTCGTAGG
The DNA here is from genome assembly GCA_963774325.1 of uncultured Pseudomonadota bacterium. Taxonomy (GTDB): domain Bacteria; phylum Myxococcota_A; class Polyangia; order Fen-1088; family Fen-1088; genus DASRQZ01. Next base: position 133,415 of record CAVZEF010000003.1, on the reverse strand, counting down.
CGAGCTCGCTCTCGGTGCGCGGAAGCGGCGTCCGATCCCAGTGTCCGGCCACCGTGGCCGGTTCGTACAACCCGACGGTCAGGGTGAACCCCGCCACCGTCGGCGTCGCGTAAGTGAAGCCGGACGCGAAGAACGGGAAGATCACGCCGAAACCGATCTGACCGCACGCGGGACCGATGCCTGCGAGGGTCCCATCGGTGCACGGAAACCCGAGGCCGTTGCCGTGGGCATATTGGAAATCGATCTCGACGTGTCCGCGCGAATACAGGCCGAGTGCGCGGCCAGCCTGGAAGGCGCCCCAGGGTCCGGACAGCTTCAGCCACCCCTCGCGCACATCGATCGGGGTCGCCGCGAACCGCTGGCGATTGGACTCGATCGTCGACCAGAACGCGAAGTAGGCTTGCAGCGTCGTGTCGGCGGTGAGCTTCCTGCGGATCCCGGTGCCCAGGATGTCGCCCAGGAACCCGCTCTTCACCCGCGTGATGGAGAACTTGCCGTTGCCGGTGCTGTCGTTGGCCGTGTCCACACCGCCGCCCGTGATCGTGTGATTGAGCCCCGCGGCCTGGGGGTCGGGCATCGCGTCGCCCTGTGAGTGGCTGAGAAACGCGTTGACGCGGCCATCGATGTAGACGGTCCAGCCGTTCGTCTCGGCGATCTGAATCTCCGCCCTCGCACCACGAGCCGAGAACAGTAACCCGAACAGCGAAATCCAGGCGACCTGAACGATTCGGTGCGGATGTGTCTTCAAGAGGCTGACCTTTCCCTGGTGGTTGGCGGCCCTCCCGCCCCCCCGCGGCGCGAGGGCGGTGGCCAAGCGGCGCTCGGGACGCCCTGGAGCGCCCGACCGGCACGCTGTCGTACGGTGTCGATGACCCGGCGGGCCGCTCCCAGTCGATGACAGAGCGGCCCGCTGCTACTACGAGTACCCGCTGCGACTAGCTGATGGACACAACGCTGAGGATGATGAATTGCCCGTTGTAGGGCTGCGTGACCGCGCCGGCCGGCGTGCTCACCACGTTCGGGAGCGTGATCGGATCGCAGTGACCACCACCACCCGGGACCGTGTCGGCGCTGCTGGTGGCGCAGTTCTTGATCGCGGAGCAGTTGGAATCGTCCGCCATGAAGCGAACCATGGCGCCACCGTTGACCTGGAACGTCACCGTGTAGTCGATGGGATAACTGTTGTGCGCCTCGGTCTTGTTGATGTTGTTCAGGAAGAAGTACTGACCAGCCAACCCGGTCGTCGGGGTGGGCGCCGGTGCAGATACCCACATCATGTAGACGTTATAATTGCCCGAGGTCTGCGGCGCTCCGCCCACGTACCAGCCGCAGTTCGTGGCGACCGCCGGGGTCGCGGCACAAGTGGCCGCGGTGGTGTTGACGCCGTTCTGATAGTGCTTGGGCTCGACCACGCCCTGGATGCGAGCGGTCACCGTATACGTCTTTCCCGGGGTACCGCGGACCTGGATGGTCTTGTCGAGATTGATGGTGCCCGCGGTCAAATAGGGAACGGTGGCCGAGGGCAGCTGGCAGTTGCCGCTCTTGGGGGGGGTGCCGTTGGAGGGGGGGTTCTGGCACACCAGCAACGAGTACGACTGATCCGCGCCGCAAGGCAGCAGCCACTTGCCAGCCATCTCCAGATCTGCCTTCACCTGGGCAGCGTCGTCCCCCATCGCTCCGCCCATTCCGGTCGCGCCACCCATGCCCTGGCTGCCACCCGCTCCGCTCCCGCCGGTCCCCGGGCTGCCACCCATTCCCGGAGCTCCTCCCGTCCCGATGACCGGGGATCCACCAGCTCCGGTCTCGCCGCCCGATCCGGTGGCGCCGCCGGTGCCACCGCCCGTCCCAGTGCTGCCCCCGCTCCCGCCTTGGGTGACGTCGCTCGTACAGCCCACAAATGCCACGAGGGCGACGGGAACCAACAGCGCTCTTCTCATGATTTCCTCCGGGACGATCGAGACGTTTTGCCCGCCCGCAATATGCCCTTGTCCTTGACCGGGCGCGCGAACAGGGCCAGGGAACAACGCGTAAGGGTCCACTCACGCCTAGTTGCCAGGCGTGGTGGTAGTGACGTCGGCGATCGCTGTCGGCTCAGAAAAAGCGTAACGGCGGCCTCGGGGTGGCCGCGGCCTTGGATGGGCTTCCCAGGGCCACTCTTTTTCCGCCGCCAGGTGCCGTGTCGTGCTTCGCGTGCTCCACTCGTGTTGTATCCGGCACCCGGGCACGCGAGACTCACCGCATGTTCGTGGACGGGGGCACCAAGCCGACACTGACGATCGAATCCGATGGCGCGGAGCCGCAGGACCACGAGTGTCTGGTGCTGCGATGGGTCTTTCCGCAACCGCCGCGCCAGCCGACCTGGCTGGTTGGATCCAAAACGACATTCGGTCGGGATCCGTCGCATACCGTGGCCCTGCAGAGCGACTACGTCTCGCGCAACCACGCGACGATCAAGCGCTCGGGTCCGCTGTTCATCGTCACCGACGTGGGCAGCAAGAACGGGGTGGCCGTCAACGGCCAGGTGACGCGCGAAGCCGCTCTGTCACCGGGCGATGTGCTCCGCCTCGGCGATTTCGTCGCGGTCTGCGTGTCCGCGCCCCTGGGCACGGACCTTTCGTCAGGCGAGCTGGCGCCAGGCATCCACGGCGGCCGCCGTCTCCGCGAGGCTGTCCGGCGCCTGCGGGAACTGGCGCCGACCGATCTCTCCGTGGTGCTCGAGGGCCAGACAGGAACCGGAAAGGAGACGTTCGCACGAGCGTTGCACGTGGCGAGCGGACGCCCCGGTCCGTTTCGCGCGGTGAATTGCGCCGTCTACTCGAAGGACATGGCGGCCGCCGAGCTCTTTGGCTATCGCAGAGGGGCGTTCACCGGGGCAGCGAACGCGAGCAGCGGTCACGTGCGTGCTGCCGAGGGCGGTACGCTGTTGCTCGACGAGCTCACCGAGCTGGCCACCGACGTGCAAGCGATGCTCTTGCGCGTGCTCGAGAACCGCGAGGTGCTGCCGCTGGGCGAGTCCACGCCCGTTCCCATCAACGTCCGGTTCATTGCCGCCACTCAGATCCCCCTGTCGAGCGCCGTCGAGTCCCGACGGCTGCGCGCCGACTTGCGAGCACGCCTCGAGGGCGGCGTGATTGTGTTACCGGCCCTCGAAGCGTCGCCCGAGGTCCTGCTCGAGACGTTTCTGACGATGTTCGAACAGCACACCACGATTCGCCCGCCGGTGCGCGCGGCATTCGCCGAACAGCTATCGCTGCGTGCCTTCCCTCTCAACCTGCGCGAGCTCGACACCGTCGCGCGGCGAATCGCCGCTCACTACCGAAGCGGCTGCACCTTGGACCGCGGCGATCTCGATCGCGCGATGAATCCAGCATCGGAGCCGCGGTCGTCACGGTCACGAGCCGATGCTGCCGCGAGACCGGCGATCGTCAACTACCGTCCGGAAGACCTCGAGGCTCTGAAAGCGGCGCTCGATCACGCTCACGGCAACCTGACCAAGGCCGCCGCCGCGATCGGTTTGAGCCGCTCCAAGGCTTACCGAATGCTTCGTTTCCAACCGCCCACGCACGCCCGAGGAGCGGCCTCGTCATCGAATGGCGTCGAAGACGGCGAACCTTGACTCCTCTTTTGGCTCCTAATAAATTTTGCGCGCCGTGGGGGTTGTCGGCGTGAATGTGAGTACGGCCGCTCGCGATGCCGCAGGAAAAGGGCATGGCGCCACGTCGGACGACGTCCGCTGGGGCGTGCCGGGGGCAGTGCTCGACGGGCGCTTCGTCATCGAGGGACTCCTCGGTCGCGGCGGCATGGGCCGCGTGGTCCTCGCCAGGCACCTGGAGCTCGACGAGCTGTGCGCGATCAAGCTGCTGCGTCCCGACCGAGCCCTCGACGATCGGGCGCGCCGGCGCCTGGTGACCGAGGCGCGGGCGGCGGCTCGCATTCGGAGCGCGCACGTCGTTCGGGTCTTCGATGTGGTGGCGAGCGAAGAGGAGTCGGGTTGCCCGTATATCGTGATGGAGTATCTCACCGGCGAGACACTCGCGGCCCGACTCGCGCGCGGCCCCCTGGCGGTGCCCGCCGTCGCACGGATCGTCATCGAGGCGTGCGAGACGCTATCCGAGGCGCACGAGAACGGGACGGTTCACCGGGACCTCAAGCCCAGCAATCTGTTTCTCACGTCGGTGGGCAGCCGCGACGACTTCGTCAAAGTCCTCGACTTCGGCATCGCCAAGACCGACGAAGCGCACTTCGACGGCAATGGGACCGACAGCCAGGCGCTGCTCGCGACCCCGGCGTACGCGTCGCCCGAACAGCTTCGAGCGTCGCGCGGCGTCGACTCGCGGTCGGACATCTGGTCCATGGGCGTGATCATCTATGAGTGCTTGGCCGGCCGTTTGCCGTTCGATGCCGGGACGCTCGCGGAGATCTCGACACGAATCTTGCGCGACGAGCCGGTTCCGTTGCGCCGGTACCGCCCCGACGTTCCCGTCGAAATCGAGCGCCTGATCGCCCGCTGCCTGGAAAAACAGAGGGAGGCGCGACTGCCCGACTCGCGGGCGCTCGTCGAGTCACTGGCGGCGTTCGCGCCGGAGGCAGCGGCCGAATTCGTCGATCATACCCGCCGGCGCGCATCGCCGCCCAAGCTCGACGCGCTCGCCCGGGACACCGCGACCCTCTCCATCCACGAGACGGAAGAGCAGAACGAGACCGTGAGACAGTGCCCGTCCGAGACGGGCGCCTCCGCTGGAGCGAGCCTGAGCCCGCAAGCCAGCGTGCGCCCGGCCGAAGAGCCTTCTTTCCGCCTGGGTCGGCGGCGGTCAGCCCTGCTTGGCGTCGCGGCGCTGGGCGCGTGCGCCGCCGCGCTGTTTTTCGGCAGCCTGCGATCGAGTCACGGGACACCGACCCGTGCCCTGTCGCCGACGCGCACGGCGCCGCCAGCCGCTGCGCTCGCGCCGGCGGCGCTCTCGCCGACGAGCCTTTCGACTGCGGCGCCAATCGCCGCCACGCCGCCCGGAAACGACGCCGCTCCCCCGTCACGCGCGCGTCGGCGCGCGCCAAGCCCGCGGGCGCGAGCCCCTGTTCAGATGGCGCCCGAGGCGCCAGCAGGCAAGGCCCGAACGCTCTCCATCTTGCCCCTCGAACAGCTTCCGCTCGACGAGCTCATCGACGAGAGGAGGTGAGCCATGCGAGGCCGTGGGTCCCTGACCCTTTTGACCGGGGTCCCGTGCACGTTGATCGCCGCGTTCGCTTTCGTGCGGCCGGCGTTGGCGCACCAGGTGCACGACCCCGCCGCCCAAGCCGAAGCTCTGTTCCGCGCCGGCAAGGAACAGCTCGCGCAACACCAGTACGCGCGTGCGTGCCCTTTGCTGGAAGAAAGCTATGAGCTCGACCCGGGGACCGGCGCGCTGCTGGCGCTGGCGATCTGCCTCGAAGGCCAGGGCAAGCTCGCCAGTGCCGCGGCCACCTACGAGAAGGTGGCAATGCGGGCAGCGGAAGAACAGCGCACCGATCGCGTGCAGGTCGCGCGCCAGCGCGGCACCGCCCTGCAACACCAGATATCGACGATCACGATCGAACCCCCGGTCGAAGCCTCGTTGCCGGGAGGGTTCAGCATCCGCCGCGATGGCGTGCCGGTGGACGCGGCGCAGTTCGGGGCGCCCCTGCCGTGCGACGGCGGCGTTCATATCGTGGAGATCACGGCCAGCGGCAAGAAGCCGTGGCGTACCCGCCTCTGGTTGGCGCCGGCCGGGGATCGGCGGACGGTGAACATTCCCGCTCTCGAGGATGCCTCCGGGGAGGCGCCCGCAGTAGCGGCGGCACCGCCCTTGCAACCTGCGCGGCCTGCAATGTTGATATCGACGACTTCATCAAGTGCGCCCGTGGGGGCAAGAGAGCGGAACGTACAGCCGCTCACGCAGGTTTCAGCCAGCGCTGAGCGGACCGAGCCGCCCGGAGGCAGGCCACGGTTGCGGCTGACCGGCATCGCGCTCACGGCCGCCGGTGCCGCTACATTGGGCGTGGGGACGTTCTACGGCATCCGCGCGATGCTGAAACAAGAAAGCTCGCAACAGGGGTGCACCGGCAATGTGTGCAGTCCGCCGGGCAAAGCCGATCGGTTGGCGGCGCTCTCGGCCGGCGACAGAGCCACGATCGCCTTCATTGCAGGCGGAGCTTTGGCGGCGGCGGGCGGCGCGCTGATGATCATCGCCCATCACAGACCCGCCGTGCGGCTCGGGAATCAGGCCCTGTTGCGGGGCGGGTTCACGCTCTCCCCCGCGGGAGCGGGGTTGGTCCTGGAGGCAAGGAGCCTGCGATGACCCGCATCGGCCTTCGCGCGAGTCCCCGACCCAGCGTACGAACGCGCGCGGCGATCGCACTGGGCCTGGCGTCCCTGATGCTCGGCGCGTGCAACACGCTGCTCGGCATCTCCAGCCCGGTCGATCCGCCGCCCAACGCCGCGGACGGAAGCTTGGTCGCGGTCCTGCTCGACGCGGGCCCAGACGGCGCGGACGCCCGACCGGATCTTGCCGACGCGACCCCGGACGCGGCCGCCGACAGCGCGGACGCGAACGCCGACAGCACGGTCGACGGCTCCGATGAGGCAAACGGGGCTCCCGACGCTGTGGGCGCGAGCTCCGATGCTGCGGACGCGGGATCGGGTGCCGACGCTTCCGACGCGAGCTCTGCGCCGCCGCTGGTGATCACGCCCGCGACGTTGCCCGACGCGCTCCTCAACCTCGCCTATAGCGCGACGTTCGCGGCGACCGGCGGCACCGGCGCCGCGCAACGCTGGACCCTCGCGTCCGGCGCACTCCCGGCGGGTCTCGATCTCGAGCTCGACGGAACATTGCACGGCGTGCCCGTCCAGGAAGGCGCATTTTCGGTCCACGTCACCGTTTCGGAGCTGCCACCGGGAACGGCGACCGCGACGGAGGCCGTCACGCTGATGGTGGTCCGCAAACACTGGCTGGCGTACCGCGCGAATCCGGAGCTGCCGAATAACTTCGGCATCTTTGCGTTCGACATCCGAAGCCCGAGCGTACAAACGAAGGTGAGCACCAACGTTCCGGCCCAGACCGGATCGGTCGACAGGTTCGATTTCTCGCCCGACGGCAAGTACCTCGCCTACCTGGGGTTCCCGGTTGCCGAGGGGATCTACCAGCTCTACGTCGTCGACATGACCGGCGACACCCCCGGGCCGCCGCGTCGGGTGAACGAGTATGGAGCGGTGGTTGACTTCGTCTGGTCGGCGGACGGGCGCTACCTGGCCTTCGACGACGAAGGTGAGGGAACGACCGCGATCCTGGTGGCGGACCTGACGCAGCCACAATCACACCCGGTGCAAGCGGCGACGGGGACGGGCTCGATCAATGACATCGGGTTCGTCACCGACGATCTCCTCACTTACTGGCTCGACAACCTGGCCTTCACGCGGCGCTCGCCGAACGGGATGTTTGGCGCCGCGCAGTTGTTCACGTTCCCAGGCGGTCTGGTTCAGAGCTGGCCGGACCTCGAGAGCGGGTTGTTCGCGTCCCGCGGCGAGAACTGCCAGGACCCGACCTGGAGCTTGATCGACTTCCGCGATCCACTGACGATCCGCCAGCTGACGGGATACGTGTCCGTATCGCCGGGCCGCGACTTCATCGCTCACCGAGAGAATTCCGACTACCAGTACGTCATCTACTCGGCCTGGGGCACGGATCCCCTCACGAGCTTCCCGTCGGCATCCCACTTCTGCTCGCCGGGCGGCTGGTCGCACGACGGTGGCCTGTTCGTGGCCGGCGGCGACGACGACACCCTGCAGGTCACACGCATCAGCGATGATCGTGCGACCGCGACGACCAGCGCCCTTCCCGGCACCTACGGAACCGTGACCGAAAACGGGCCGCCGTTGTTTTCGCCGGACAACCATTGGTTGGGGTTCGCGACCAACCAGGGCGCCTTCGTGGTCAAGAACGATCGCGGCTCGCTGGGCCCCGCGATCGGCGGCGGCGTTGCCGTGAGCGCCTCGTTTGGCGAGCCCCGGCTCGCCTTCTCGCCCGACTCCACTCACATGGCCTCCGCCGAGGCGAGCTCGACGGGCCGCGCGGCTTCCATCAGGTTGACTGATCTCCGTCAAGATCCTCCGACAACAGTGGATCCTGCTCACGTCACGTCCGTGGGCAGCGGCGTGAACGCTCTGGGATGGTCACTCGATTCGAGCCGCGTCGGATTCATCGTCCGGAACGGGACGTATCCGGCGCCGACCGACCTCTACATGGAAAACGCCGCGGCACCCACCTTTGTAGATCCGACCAGCGTGAACTTGACCAAGTTCCCTCCCTGTGACCTCGACCCGACCACCTGCCGGATGGTGACCGCCTTCGAGTTCCAGCCGGCGTTCACACACTAGAAGCCGCCACGCGCGATCGGCTATAGTTTGGCGCAGTGAGCTCGAAATCGTCCGCCGCTGGAAACGCTCCGTTCATGCTCACGCTCGCGATTTTCATCGTCGCGCCCGGCCCACGCGCGCTCGCCCAGCAGGGCCCGGCGATGAACTCGTTCTACCTGAACGCCAAGCCCACCGACGGCGAATGCTGCGCGAACGTCACGTTCGTTCAGACCCTGCCGCCAGAACGGACCCGCCCCGTGCCGGCGGTGACCATGGAACACGTTGGCAAGGGTAAATACGTCATGCTGGCGGCGAGCGCAGCGCCCTTTCCGACCGCGCCCGAACGCGGCGGCTTTTTCGTCGCCGTCACCGCGATCGCCAGCAACGCCCATTGCTTCGAGTCGGAGACATTGGTGCGCGGCTCCCGCGACCTGATCGCCACCGTCGACTGTGTCGATCCGAAAGGAATCCCGGTGGATTCGGAGTTCTCCTGGTCGTACCGCGCCGACAGTTACGACTTCGTGCAATTCACGACGATGCCCAAGAACTTCGGTTACGCGCAGGTCTTTGCGGACAGCAAGCTCGGCGCGTATTTCTCGCCGATCGCGGGCGCGGGCGTGCAGGTCCAGCACCCCGAGCGCGGGCTCTTCAAGGTCAAGTTCCCGCGCCTCGGAACATCGGGCGGGATGGCGAATGGGATCGCAACTGGGATGGATCGAAAACTGGGCACAGGTGTTCTGGTCTCGAACATCTGCCCGCGCGGGCTCGGAGCATGCGGCACCAACACCTGCGTCCCCGCCGCGTGGTCGGTGGGAGCCAGCGCCTCCACCGTCGACGTTCGTTGCGCCGACCGCACCGGCGCCCCGGTCGACAACGCCTTTCGCGTCTTCCTGGGGCAGGAGGCGCTCAATTCGCAGGCCTTCGGCAAGTTCGCCGACCCGACCGACTACAAGAAGTTTCATCAGCACTACAACGAAGGAACCAACTACGGCTGGGTGGTGTCGTCGGAGAAGGGTGCCCCGAGCAAGGACGCGCTCCCGAATCCGCGGATCACGTTCAGCAACAAGGGCAAGGATTTCCCCGGCCCGCGCAAGATCGACTACTTTCACGTCGCGACCGGGAAGTACCGCGTGAAATTTCGAGATCAGCTGGTCTACGGGCAGACCTATTGGTCGATGCACGCCAGCGCGCGCGAGACCGACGGCGGCGTCTACTGCAACGTCGGCGACATCGACTACCGGACCGTCGAGGTGGGCGTGAGCTGCTTCGACGGCAACGGTGCGCCGCGCGACGCGACCTGGTTCCTGGGGATGCGCCGCCTCTACAACTAGCGCTCAGCGAAGGAGCTGACGGAAGGCTCGTCCGACGGGCGCGACCCTGACGTTCGGTCGTCGCCCGTCGGTGGAACGAGAGCGGATCCCCTGAGGGCTAGTTCACGCGCGCGTCGTCGACGTACCAGGCCTTGCTCGGGTCGTTGAGCTGCCAGTCGGCCGGCAGCTTGCAATCGACCGTGAGCTCGTAGATCTGCGACTCCAGCGTCGTCGACCGGAACGTTCCAGTGAGCTGGAACCACGTGCCCGGCGTGATCGGGGACTTGGTGGCGGACGCGGGCAACGTGCTCTCCTGAAAGGTCCGATTGAACGCGCGCAGTCGACAGCTCGTGCCGGCGTACGACGACGTCGAACTGTTCACGAACACCCATGCGCTATAGGTCTTGTTGCGCACGTCCATGGTACCGACGATCACGGAGTCCGTGCACGGGAGGTTGTTGGTGCTCGCCGCCAACGCCGGGTCGGACGACGCCGAGATCTTCAGCGCCATGCTACCTGCATGGTGCTGATCGGCAGACGTCGAGACGAAGGTCTCCGCCGATGAGTTCCAGAACGGCCCCGGCTGCCCCCACTCGAAGCCCCAGCTGGTGGGCGTACAATACGTCGGCCCGCTGTCCGGGTGGCAGGTCTGCGTGTTGGTCGGGCAGGCGCCGCTGGTCGCCGTGTGGGTCGTCGAAGCGATGCCGTTCGCCACCACCTCGATCGTGGACGAGCCGGAGGTCTCGAAGTTCCTCGGCACCTGGAAGTTGGTGGTCACCGTCGATCCGTTGCCCACCGGCTCGATACCCATGCGGCTGTGGTTGTAGGTTCGCGCGTAGAAGACGTGGTGTGTGGTCTGGTTGGTGATGCGAACCAACGGGTAGTTCGTCGACATCTGCGCGTCGTCGCCGTAGGTCGCGCCCTCGGTGAAGCCGTTGAACAGCGTCCCCGAGATGGTGTAGACACCGCCCGGCGCCAGCGTCGAGGGCGCGTTCGTGACGGAAGGACGCCAGGTCGACTGCGGCGCGCCGCCGTTCGAGTAGAGCATCGCCTCGTCGACGGGCGTGTTCAGCTGCTGATTGTACGCGGTGAGCAAGACCTCGCCGGTGGGGAGCACCAGCATGCGGCCCTGGTACGAAGAGAAGCTCGCCGCATGCGACGAGTCGGCAACCTGCGTCAGCGCGTTGGTCGACTGGCTCACCTCGTAAAAGTGGCTTGGAGGGTTGGCATCTCCCAGAAAGACAGGATGCATCGTGCTGGCCATCACCAGGATGTTGCCATTTGGCAGCGTCGCCGCCGGGCCATCCGGCACCGAGAAGTGATCGCCGAGCGGCGACGCGGGGAAGTCCATGTTCGCCGTGTGCGACCAGCTGTTGCTCGACAGCGTGTAGAGCGCATTTTGGCCGGCGGCGTTGCCCGAGAAGCAAAAGAGCTTGTTGTCAGGCCGCAGCGCGCACGGGCCGACCTCCTGGTTCTCGCCCGAGCCCGGCCCGGTATCCGCGAGGTTCACCGGTGTCGCGCCGGCGGCACCCCACGCGTTCGTGCTCGGGTTGTAACGCTGGAAACTGGATGCCACGTTCGAGGACACGGTCAAGACCGTTCCGTCGGACAGAATCGTCCAGCCCTCCTCGTCGTTCCTCGAGTCCGCCTTTCCGGTCGGATTCTTTGCCGTGAACACGCCGGTGGCAGGATTGAGCGACTCGAAATTGTTGTTCACGATGTCTGCCAGCAAGAACGTGCCGTCCTGCAAGATGACGGACTGTGTATCGCCGATGGATCCACCGCCAAAGACCTCCGATAGCTGGTTCGACCACGAGTCAGAGACGGGATCGTAGATGAACCCGATGTTCGTCCAGACCTGGAATTGGGAGTTTGTTTGCGGGTCCCCGTTGTATTCGCCGCCGATCACGATCGCGCGATCGTCCTTGAGAACCGCGGAGGCGTAAAAGAGCGGCGCGTATTCGCAATCGACGCAACTGCCGAACGGGTTGTTGGGATCGTTGCCGTTGGGCATCGCCGGCATGGCCGACCAGGTTCCGTTCTGGTAGCTGCCCGACGCATCCGGCGTCAGCCGATCCCAGCGGTTGGTGCCGTAAACGTGGCACATGACCGTGCCGTTCGTGAGCAGCAGGCATGTGTCGAGATGATCCCCGGGCGGATGGGCCAGCGCCGTCCAGCCCACCGCGGCCGGGGCCGCCGTCAGCGCGGATTCTGTCAAGCTGACCGGCGAGTCCGCCGAGGCCACCTCGGAATCGGGTGGAGCGCCGCAACCAGCCGCCGCGGTACCCACGGATGCTACCCACACCAACCAATACGACAACCTTCGATTCAGCATTCTCGATCCTCCGATAGAGGTAAACGCGAGTCCGGGCCGGCGGGGCAGCATTGCCCCGAGGGCCCCGCCTCCCATGCACGCAGCGCGCCCACGCGGCGGCGCGGCGGCCGCCGCGCGCAAGGCCGGTCGTTCCGGGGTTCCGGGCGCGTTCGCGCTCGCGAACACCCCGAACGTTCGCGAACGTTCGCGAACGTTCGCGTCCCGTCTCCCTCCTTGTCTCCGCCCCGTTCCTGTGCCCTGATCAGGGTGTCTCGTGCCGCTCCCGCCCACCGACATCATCCAGATCGACGACGCGATCCCGCGCGCGTACCAGGACCAGATTCAGGCGGAGCTCGGCTCCTCGCGCATGACCTGGTTCTTTCACGAGGAGAGTGCGCGGGCGGCGAAGGCTCAGTTCGACACCAACTTCGCCGGCTTCAGCCATCCGGCGTTCAACATCCGCGAACCCAGCCCTGTGCTGTCACCGCTGAGCGCGGTGCTGGTGCCGATCCTCTACCTGTTCTGCGAGAAGGCGGGGCTGACGTTCACGACGCTGATGCGCGTGCGGATCGGGCTTTTCACCAAGGGCGGGGGCGATGCGCCCCACCACAATCCACACGTCGACTTCTACGAGCCGCACTACACCGCGCTCTACTACGTCAACGACTCGGACGGCGACACCTGGGTTTTCAACCAGACCTACCAGGACGTGCCGGCACAACTCGCGGCGGCGCATGTCAACGAAGGGAAGTTCACGGTCGCCGGGCGCATCGCGCCCAAGAAGGGGCGCATGGCGGCCTTCGACGGCCGGCACTACCACGCGAGCATGCACCCGACCGACCACGTGAGCCGGATCGTCGTGACCTACAACTTCCGCTAGGCCCGCCAGCTCAGGCCCAGCTCAGGACCAACGACGGACGAGGTTGAAGTAGACGCGGCGTAACACCTCGGCCTCGCCGGCGGAGCTCGGCGCCGCTTGCAAGCGGTCGATCACGTGCGTGAGGTCGAAGAGGATCCGCCGCTGCCACTCGTCGCGCACCATCGTCTGGATCCAGAACACCGCGACCTCGCGCACGCCGCGGGTCACCGGCGCGACCCGGTGGAGCGTGTCGGCGGAGTAAACCAGGCAATCACCCGCGTCCCCCTTCCAGGGCTGGCCCACGCCGTCGGTGTCGGTGATGAGCTCGCCGCCGTCGTACATCGACGCATCCACCAGCCACACGGTCACGGCGATATCACAGCGCATCTGCATGGGCGGCGCGCCCATCATCGCCGCGTCGACGTGGTCGCCGTAGGTCATGCCCGGCTCGTAGCGGCAGAAGAGCGGCGCGGTCATCGCGTCGATCCAGGTCGCCGCGAAGAAGCCGGCGTTCTCGCGCAACGCTGCCACCAGCACCTCCGCGGCGCGGTTGGCGGCGTCGCTGCCCGTCGCGAGCTGCAGGTTGTGCTTCACCGACACGGCCGAGCCGACGGCGGTGACGCCGCCGGGCCCATAGCTGCCGGTCGCGGTGATGGCGCGAATCAGCCGCGCCTGGTCAGCGGACAGCGCTTTACGAATGCACGTCGCCACGAATCAATCCCTGCGCGCGCAGTATAGACCATCGCCCGCGCACGAAACCGAGCGCGTCGACAAAACGCGCTCGATTCGCGAACACCGAACGGCGGCGGCGATGACGCGGATGCGCGATCAGACCGGCGGCGCCCAGAGGCCGGCGATCGGGCCGGTCCAGCCCGCGGTGTTCTTGACGAACTGCTCCGCGTTCAATGGCGCCGCGCTGGTCGACAACCCGAACGCCTGAGCAACGGTCAGCCACAGATCGTTGAGCGGGCGATTGAGCCCCACTTTGGTAAAGCTGCCGGTGGTCGTGGCGACAGGCAGAGTCTGCCCCCCGAGGTACTGCCCCTGCTGGAAACCCAGCGCCTTCCCGCCGAACAGGATCGCCGGCATGTTGAAGTGCTCGTGATTGGTGGCCCCGATCTCGGTGACGAACGGGATGATCGTGTTGTCGAACAGATTTCCGCCCATGGCGTCGGTCGTCGTCTTCCAGCCCGCCAGGATCGCCGCCATCTGCTGGTTGTACCAGGTCTGGACGTTCGACAAGAACCCGACGATCGGATTGCGGCCCGTCCCTGTGACCAGGGTGTCCGGCGTGCTGATCTTGTGGCTCTCCGGATGGTGCATGTAGATCGTGCCGGTCTCGCCGGGGAACTGGTTCTGGAACGCGACGTGGTTGGTACCCGGCGACCACTGGAACGTGGCCACGCGGATGATGTCGCAGACGAACGCCGCCTTGATGATCCCCATGTGCAGCCCGCCGATCTGCGCGTGCAGAACGTCGTCGGCGACCGTCGTCTTCGGGTTGCCGTAGTTGTTGTGGTCGGCCTTGTCGGCCGCGCCTCCCGTGACCGGCGGCGGCTGCATGGGCGCCACGCACCCCATGGCCGGGCCGCCGGTGCCGTTCAGCTGCATCGAGATCTGAGTCTCGATGTCGCGGATCGCCTGCGCGTGGATCTCCAGCTTCGAGCGTTCGCTCGCCGGCGCCAGCGTCTCGAGCTGGGTGAGCTCGCGCAGCGCGAAGTCGAGCACGCTCTTGCGCTCTTTCAGCGTCTTCAGCACCGCCGGCGTCGGACCGCCTCCCGTGGGAGGCATGAACGACCCGAAGAGGTTCGTGTACAGATCGAGCGGACGCAGCGTGGGCAGCTGCGGCAAGTTCTGCACGCGGATCGTGCCGCTGACCGGCGTGACCGCCGTCGTCGAGTACCCGTACGACAGACACTGCGTCGAGATCTCGGCGAAGTCGACGCGGCTGTCGCAGATCGCGTTCTCGAAGCCGTTCGCGGCCTTGTTGCCCTTCTGCTGCAGGGCGGTGACGTTCTTCAAGAAGATCTGGTCCATCGACGGACCACCCGCGAACGCGTCGTCGCCCTCGGTCTCGCCGGCGCGCGTGCCGGGCGCGCCGATCCCGGTCATCATGACGACCGTGCCACCCTCGTGTCCCCCGCCGCCGTTCAGGGGCAGCCTGTCGGTCGTCAGGCCGTAGAGGACCGTCATGTCGCCGCCCAATCCGGCCTGCGCGAACGGCATCAGGATCGGCGAGTTCACGTTGCTGGGGATCGCCGCGTTGGTCGACGGCTTCGGGATGAAGTCCGGCGCGACGGTGCCGACTGGCCAGTGCGTGATCAGCAACCGCGGCGGCGACTTCGCTCCCTGGGCGCTCGCCTCCATGTTGCGCAGCATGATCTTGAGCCCGACGGCTCCGCCGACGCCACGGAGGAACGATCGACGCTTGAACTTGTAGGACATCATCTCAAATGCCTCCATCGGTGGCGGGGGCCAGATTGCGAAAGGCCAGGGTCTTCGACGCCGCGATCTGATGAATCAGCGAGGAGAAGGTCTGGTCCGAGCCTCCCTCGAACGCGGTGTGCACGTTGGCGACCGCGCAGCTACCGATGTCGACCGGCGAGAGCACCGTGGACAGCGCGTACTGCATCATGCTCTTGGTCATGCACGAGCTGAAGGCGCCGCTCGACGCCAGCTTGTGCGCCATGTCGACGGCGTTGGCGACCGGCCCGCCACCCAGCAGCGGCGGCAGGAAGCTCGTCGCGTCGACGGGGCCGTACTCGGCGGTCGTGCGGAAACGCGCCACGACGTCGTAGTTCTCCAGCACCAATCCGTAAGGATCGAAGTTGGCGTGGCAGCCCGAGCACACCACCCCTGGATCGTCGCGCACCGCCGCCTGCTGGTGAGGCGTCTGGCTCCCGAGGTTCGCCTTCGCGGCGCCGATCTGCGCCGCCAGGCTGTCCGGCGGCGGGGGAATGAGCTGGCACATCATCGACTCGTCGACGACCAGGCCACGCGACACGACCGAGCCCAGGTCGGTGCGGGCACGCGAGGTGATGAACGGCGCCAGCGTCATCATGCCCGACCGCTGCGCGGCGGGGAGATTGACCTTGACGAAGTTGCTCTGCGTCGCGCCGGCCGGAGGCGCAACCTGGTAGATGTTGTTCGCAAGGTCGGTGTTCACGAACGTCGACGTCGACGTGATGAGGTCGTCGACCTTGCCGTTCCAGAGCACGTCGTTCAGGAACATCTGACCTTCCGTGAACATCGCGTTCTCGACGCCCATGTTGAACACCGTGGCGGGGATCTTCGCCGGATCGATGACCACGTTGTCGAGCAGGTGCAGCTTGAAGAACACGAACATCGCGAACGACAGGTTCGCTTGCACCCCCGGTGTCTTGAGCAGGCGGTCGACCTGCGCGCCCACTTGATCCGCGGTCGAGAGCTGGTTCGCGGCCGCGGCTGCCAGCAGCGGCGCGTCGGGCGGGTTGTCCGACAGGAAGAACGAGAGCTGGGTCGCCAGCTCGTACGGCGTCAGCGGGATGCCGTCGGCGGTCTTCTTCGACACGTCGCCGATCTCGCTGCGGTACAGGAACTGGGCGGAGTTCAGCGCCGCCTCGATGCTGAACTGCACCGCCTCGGCCGTCGTGCCGCCGGCGGCCTTGACGTCGGTGAAGACCTGCGTGAGGCTCGCTTTGGCACGGGCATCGAGCGGCTGGCGGTTGAGCTTGGCCGCGACCCCGAGCACGTAGTTCTGCCCGCAGGTGTCGTCGGTGGCCGACGCGCATTTCGTGGTCGCCGCGTAGTTGGTCGACACGAACGTGCTGGCGGTGACCGCCATGTTGTCGGTCTGCTGGAAGCGATCGGCGATGATGGTGTCGCCCTCACGCGTGCTGTCGAGGGGCGGGAAGAACGCCAGGGTCGGCTGTCCGAGGCCCTGCTGGGTCACCAGCGTCTGGGTCAGCGACGGATCGATCGCGATGCCGGTCGAGTTGGCGATCTCCTGCAGCGTCAACCGGACGATGCGTTGCGGTGCCAGCGCCGCGGCGCCGGTGCACTGGTCGTTGCCGCCACCGTTCCCGGCCGAGCCGCCGCCGTTCCCCGCGTTACCGCCGCCGTTGCCGTTCCCTTTGTTGATGGACCCCTGACAGCCGGCTGCCGCCATCAGGCAAATGCCCGCGGCAACCGCGCCTACCCGGGGCCACCAAGCCTGGCTCGACATATATTCACGCATTGAAATCCTCCGGAGATCGCGACCAAGACCGTCGTTGTTTGGCATGCGGGATGTGGCTCCGGAAATGCCATATGGCTCAGAATTCGCTCCGAGACGCGGAGTTGGAGCGACGCCGGCACGATCTTGGCCGTCGGCGACCTCCGTCGTTCGGTTTCGTGAGCCGAGTCGCGCGCAGCGCGCCACTACGGCAGGGCCGATGTCCAACACAGGAGCCCGCATGCGCGATTCGTTTCGATGGACCCACCCGAGGATGATGTTGCCGGTCGCCGTGGCCTTCGCTGTCACGGCCCTGGTCACGGCCCTGGCGGGCAGCCGCACCGCCGACGCCGCCAAGACCCGGGGCTCGGACAAGGCAGCGACCGCCGAGGCCAAGGCCGACGGCAAGGCCAAGAAGTCAGAAGGCAAGGCGTCGATCGAGAAGGCGCCCTTCGGCCAGGTCGACGGCAAACCGGTCGACATCTACACGCTGACCAACGCCAAGGGCATGGTCGCCCGGATCACCAACTACGGCGCGATCGTGACGTCGCTGCTGGTCCCCGACCGCTCGGGCACGCTGGGCGACGTCGTGCTCGGCTTCGACAACGTCAACGACTACGTGGAGAAGAGCCCGTACTTCGGCGCGATCGTCGGTCGAGTCGCCAACCGTATCGCCAACGCGACCTTCCAGCTCGAGGGAAAAGCCTACAAGCTCGCGGCCAACAATCCCCCTCACCATCTGCACGGCGGCAAGAAGGGGTGGGACAAGGTGATCTGGGTCGCCGAGCCGAAGGAGACCGGCAAGGGTCCGTCGCTCAAGCTCACTCACGTCTCACCCGACGGCGAGGAAGGCTATCCCGGCACGGTCACGGCGACTGCGATCTATACTCTGACCAACGACGGTGCGCTCGAGGTCGAGATGAGCGCGACGACCGACAAGACCACGCTGGTCAACATGGCCCACCACAGCTACTGGAACCTGGCGGGGTTCGGCTCGGGAACCGTGCTCGATCAAGAGCTCACGATCCCGGCCGACAAGTACACGCCCGGCGACCCGGTCCCCGACGGCAAGATCGTTCCGGTCAAGGGCACGCCCTTCGATTTCACCGCGAGCAAGCCGATCGGCCGCGACATCAAGGCGGCGGGCGGCAAGCCGGTCGGGTTCGATCACAACTGGGTGGTGAACGGCGAGCCGCACGCGATGCGACTGATGGCGCGCCTCAAAGATCCGAAGTCCGGTCGCGTGATGACGCTGACGGCGGATCAGCCCGGGCTGCAGTTCTACTCGGGCAACTTCCTCGACGGGTCCAACAAGGGCAAGGGCGCGGCGCAGCCGCAGTATGCCGGGCTCTGCCTCGAGTCGCAGAAGTTCCCCAACTCGATCAATATCCCGGCGTGGCGCGACGAGGTGATCCTGCGTCCCGGTAAGACCTACCATCACACGATGGTCCACCGCTTCACCGCGGAGTGACGCCGCTCGCAGTGTGCTAGCCTGCGGGGTGGTTTTGAACCTCCCGGAGCTGGGCGTCATGCGTCAACCGAGGGAGCGGAAAATTATTGTGAGCTGGTCCGGACCCCTGGGGCCACTTTGCCGGCTGACATGAGCGGCCGATCGAGCCAGGAATGGCCTGATGCGTGAGGTGGAGCGTGGCGCCCGCCTGCTCGTCCTGCCGGGGGCGACTCTGGACGAGTCGGACGACGCCGATCTGGCCCGCGCGCTGATCGCACGCGATCCTCAGGCGCCGCGCGCGCTGTGGCGGCGCTTTGCGCCCATGGTGTTCCGCATGTTGCGGCGGGCGCTGGGGCCGGGCCACGAGGTCGAGGACCTGGCGCAAGAGGTCTTCCTCTGCGTGTTCGAAAAGGTCACGACGCTGCGCGAGCCGAAGGCGCTCAAGGCGTTCGTGATCTCGGTAACTGTGCTCACCACGCGCAGCGAGCTGCGGCGCCTGTGGGTGCGGCGCTGGACCCGCCTCTCGCGCAAGGGCGACCCGACCGGCAAGGCGGTGGTCCACATCGACACCGACGCGCGCGAGGCGCTGAGCCGATTCTACGGCGTGCTCGATCGCATCAACGCGCAGGACCGCACGCTGTTCGTGCTGCGGTTCATGGAAGGGCTCGGGCTGCTCGAGGTGGCCGCCGCGTCCGGGCTCTCGCTGGCGACCACCAAGCGGCGCCTCGCTCGGGTGTGGTCAAAGGTTCGCCTGCTGGTCGAGCGGGACCCAATCCTTTCCGAATACATAACGGACCGAGACGACAATGAATAATCATCCTAAAAATATCTCGCTGCCGGACGGGGAAGCCGCGGTCGCCAGCCTGATCATGCTCGCGCAGGACACCTTCAACGAAGAAACACCGTCCGTCCACGACGCGGGGCTGGTGCGCTTCGAGCGCGCGGTGGCGCGGCGGACGCTGCACCGGCGCGGCACGGGCGTGGTGTGGGCGCTCGGGCTCGGTGCCGCGGCGGCGGCGATCGCGGTCTCGTTGCTGACCTTCAGGGGTCAGGGCTCGTCGCTGACGTTCGACGTGGTCAACGCCACCGTCGGCAGCGGTGGCTACGTGCGCGCCAACGCCGCCGGCGACGCCGACGTGCGCTTCTCCGACGGATCGAGCCTGACGCTCGACCCCAGCACCGGCGCACGCGTCGGCGACTTCGACGCGCACGGCGGGCGCGTGCTGCTGGAGAGCGGCCGCGCGCGCGTCCGAGTCAAGCCGCTGCCGCACGCGAACTGGACCGTCGACGCCGGCCCGTACTCGGTGCACGTCATCGGCACCGAGTTCGACATTCGCTGGTCGGCCAACGAGGAAGTGCTCGACGTGCATCTGCTCAAGGGCGCGATCGTCGTGCGCGGGCCGCTCGCGCGCGACGGCCTCTCGATGGAGGCGGGCGCGCACCTGTTCGCCAATGTGCGCAAGGGAGAGATCCATCTCGACGGGCAGCCGGCGGGTGCCGCCATGGGCACCGAGACGCCCGCCGAGACACCGGCGGCGCCACCCACGGCCCCGCACGAGACCGCGGAGGTCGCGCCGGCGGCGCCGGCTGCGTCCGCGGTCGCGGTCGCGGGCGTGATGGTGCCCGTGCCAGCCCCGCACGCAGCTCATCCGGGCGCGACGGCGCAAGCCGGGCACAGCCGGGCACTGGCCGTCGCCAACCCGCACGCATCCGTGCCGGCGCCCGAGACCGGTTGGCGCACGCGCCTCACGCGCGGCGACTTCCAGGGCATCCTCGGCGACGCTGAACGGCGCGGGCTCGACACCGTGCTCACGACGGCATCGCCGTCCGACCTGAACGCGCTCGCCGACGCCGCCCGCTTCGCCCGGCGCGGCGACGTGGCGCGCGGGGCGCTGCTGGCCGAGCGCGCGCGGTTCCCCGGCTCGTCGCAGGGCCGCGACGCCGCGTTCTTCCTGGGCGGCCTCAGCGAGGACGAGCCCGGCAACGCCGCGATGAGGACCGCGCTCGACTGGTACGAGCGCTACCTGCGCGAGAGCCCGAACGGCACCTTCGTGCGTCCGGTGCTCGGGCGCCGCATGGTCCTGGTGCAGAAGCTGCGCGGGACCGCGGCGGCGCGCCCGCTGGCGGTCGAGTACCTCGAGCGGTTCGCCGACGGACCGTACGCGGCATCGGCGCGCAAGCTGGTCGAGACGCGGTAACGCGGACTCTAGTGTCCTGTCTCAGAAATCCGCCTGCATTCGGGCGCGGTGCCACGGCGGATTTCTGAGACAGGACACTAGCGCGGCCTGATCTCCATCCCGTAGACCAGGTACGTCTTCTCCGGGCCGTTGCGCCAGAGCCAGGGGCCGATCGGCGCGCTGACGTCGAACGCCGCGCTCCAGTCCGCGTGGCGTCGAAGCTCCGCCGACAGCAACCCCGGATGCGCGGAGTGGATGACGTTGCCGACGCTGAGCAGGTGATCCATCAACGGACGGAGCACCGTGGGATCGGCGCCCAGCACGTCGAATGGATACGTGTCGCTCGAGGTCAGATCGCTCACCAGCAGCGCGCGACCGCCCGGCGCCGCGAGACGCGCGAGCGCGCGCATGTGAATGCGCCCGACCATCGCGCGCAGATCGGCGAAGCGCGGGTTCCGCTCGCCGACGACCTGGAGCAGCGCCAGCTGCATCTGCGTGAGCAGGCAGCACGAGACCACGACGTCGAACGGCCCCGGCAGCGCGCCCGCGACGCGCGCGATCGCCGCGTCGACGATCGCCGCGTCCTGCGCCGGCGCGGGCGGATTCGCGGCCCAGCGTTCGAATTGATCGAAGACGCCCGAGACGTCGACCGGCGCGTGCAGCGTCAACCGCTGCGCGATCTCGGGCGCGGCGGTCGCGCGCGCACCCTCGACCGACGCGCGATCGACGTCGACCAGGTGAATCTCGGCGAACGACGCTGCCAGTGACGCCAGATCGACGTCGTACGCGTTGCCGGCGCCGAGCAAGCAGAGGCGCCCCGCTCCGCCGCCCGGCGCGCGCGCGCGGATCTCCTGCGTCAACCGCTCGCGGTGACCCGCGAAATGCTGCGCGTGGCCGACGGCGCTGTGGTTGGAATCGACCTGATCGGCGATCGCCTGCGCGACCTTGAAGAGCTTCGCCATCTCCGGGTTGCGCTCAGTATACTGGCCCGATGGGCGGGCGCGAGACCCTGAAGGACGTCGTCGATGGCGTGGACGGCGAGCCGGGCGGCGAGCCGGTTCCCGGCCTGCTGCTGGTCTTCTCGCGCGACCGGCCGCTGTCGATCCCGATCCGCGCCGGCGCGCGCGCCGTCGACATCGGGCGCGATCTGATCGCCGAGCTCGGCGCCGACGAGCGGCTGTCGCGCCGCCACGCGACGCTGTCGCTCGACGGAGGCCGCCTGCGCGTCGCCGATTGCGGCAGCCGCAACGGCACGCTCGTCGACGGCGCGCCGCTGCGCGAGAGCCGCACCCTGACCGCCTCCGCCGTGCTGCGCATGGGCCAGAGCCTGTTCCTGGCGATCGATGACGTGCGGCCGTTCGAGACCGAGCCGGTGCACGCGGCCGCCGATGGCATCGTCGGGCCGGCGCTGGCCAAGGCGTTCCGCCGCGTCGACGTCGTCGCGCGCACGTCGGACACGCTGCTGATCCTCGGCGAGAGCGGCACGGGCAAGGAGCTGGCGGCGCGCCGCTTTCACCAGGGCTCGCCGCGCGCGTCGGGGCCGTTCGTCGCCGTCAACTGCGCGACCATCCCCGAGGGGATCGCGGAGCGCCTGCTCTTCGGCGCGCGGCGCGGCGCCTATTCGGGCGCGACGGCCGACGCCGACGGGTATCTCGTGAGCGCGCACCGCGGGACGCTGTTCCTCGACGAGCTCGCCGAGCTGGACCCGGCGGTGCAACCCAAGCTGCTGCGCGTGCTCGAGACGCGCGAGGTGGTGCCGCTCGGCGACACGCGCAGCCGCGCCATCGACGTCGGGCTGTGCGCCGCCACGCTGCGCGACATCCCCGAGCGCGTCGCGCAGGGAAAGTTCCGCGAGGACCTCTACTACCGCATGGGACGCCCCGCGGTGCGCCTGCCGCCGCTGCGCCAGCGCCGCGAAGAGATCCCGTTCCTGATCCAGCGCGCGCTCGCCGCCGTCGCGCCCGAGCTGGACGCCGACGCCGCGCTGGTCGAGATGTGCCTGCTGCGGCCGTGGCCCGGCAACGTGCGCGAGCTCATCGGCGAGGTCCGCCGCGCCGGCCACACCGCCCGCGACAAGGGGCGCGACCGTGTCGACCGGCTCGATCTCGGGACCGCGGCGGGCATGCAGCTCGGCGGCGGCCTGACGATGCCGCCCGCGGTGGCGACGGTGCATGCGGGTGGTGGCGCGCCGGCGGCGCCGCCGGCGCCGTCACCGGGGAGCGAAGCCGAGAGCGCGTTCCCGGCGCGCGCGGCGATCGAGGAGATGCTGCGCGCCGAGCGCGGCAACGTCACGCGCGCCGCGCAGCGCCTGGGCCTGCACCGGAACCAGCTGCGGCGCTGGCTGGCCCGCAACGACGTGGATCCGCAAGCGCTGGCGCCCGACGAGACGCCGGCGCCTCCGTCGCGCGCCTGAATCGGCACGAGCGCGGGCACAGGTGCCCGGCACGTGCCCGCGAAAATGGCCGGCCGGCGCGGCCGCGCTCGCGCGCCGACCGCATGAATACGCGGCCCATCGGTGATCGGTTCTGCGCGCGTGCGTTTTTTCTTTCGGCACGACCGTTGCTCAAAGGAACTCCGTCGACGAGATGGAGCGAAGCAGGGTGCTTCGATGTCCGTCGACCGAAGGAGAATGACCATGCTGCGTGTCGATGGAATCACCAGGAGCGACAAGACGATCAACAAGACGATGTTCGGGTGGGCCGGTGCGGTGGCCGGCGCGCTGCTGCTGATCGGCTGCGACGGCGGCACGATGAACGGCGGCGCCAACAATGTCGTCGCGACGGATCAACTGCAGGGCACGATTGGCGCCGAGGGCGGCGAGCTGGTCGGCGCGTCGGGCACGCCGATGGCCGGCGTGCACCTGGTCGTGCCCCCGGGCGCGCTCGGGGCGAGCACGACGATCACCATCCATGCCGCGGGTGACGCCACGCCGCTGCCGGCGACCGCGGTGCGCTGCGGGCCGATGTTCGCGATCGAGCCCGAAGGCCTGGCGCTGGGAGCACCGGCGTCGCTGACGCTGCCCTTCGACGAGGAGACGGTCAGCGATCAGAACCGCTTCGACGACGAGGTCAAGGTGTGGGTCAGGAACGGCAGCGGCTGGGGCCAGAGCCTGCAGACCGACAGCGGCCCCGGCTCGGTCACGATCGATCTCGCGTCGCTGGAGACGGTGGCCGCGGGCGTGACGCCGCCGGCTTCGTCGGACGTGGTCAGCTTTCACTTCGCGCCCAACCCGAAGTTCGCGCGCTGCTTCGCGCAGTATCCCGATGACCCGAGCCGCCAGCCCGACGTCGAGGCGACCGTGGTGCGCGGCGACCTCAACGACGGCATGTTCCTCAAGGGCAAGTACATCAAGCCCGGCCTGGCGTTCGACCTCTTCACCGTGCAGAACGACTCCCTCGGCTCCGACGGCGTGCCGGTCGCCGGCTTCACCAACTTCGGTCTCGCCTGGTACCAGAGCGACCTGCAGGCGCGCAGCAACGGCTCGATGAAGATGGAGCTGCGCACGATCCTGCTCGACCAGATCTTCGGCTTCGATCCGGCCGTCGCGCTGGCGCCGACCGGCACGTTCGAGGTCGGGTTCTGGTTCAACGACCCGAATGACGCGGCCGCGTGCGGCTTCGACGTCAGCGCGCCGACGCCGTTCAACGGCGAGCACAAGGCCGGGCCGCTGGCGATGATCACCCTGCCCGACGCGACGACCGGCCTCGGGCCGCTGTGCACCAAGCCGGACACGTCGGTGGCCCCGGCGCGCTGCTCGCCGTAAAACGACGCGCCCAGGCTGTCTGAATCGAACGGGCACGGTGGCCGCGAGGCCGCCGTGCCCGTTTCCGTTATCGTCGTCGTTCCTCCGACGCAGATCGGCGAGAATGACCGTGCGAAGACGCGCCGAGGGGTGGGGCGACGTGAGCCGTGGATCGGCGCTCTGGACACACAATCGGGGTCCAAAAGACCTCATTCGCGTCGCTCAAGTTCGAGCACAGGAGAATCAGATGAAGCGCACTTCGTTGGTGGTAGCGGGATTCAGCGCGATGGTCGCGCTCGGTCTCATCGGATACGGCTGTACCAGCGGCGACACCGTCGGCGGTACGGGTGGCTCGAACGGCTCGGGTGGTCAGACGACGGGCGGCGGCCAGGGCGGTCAGACCACGGGCGGCGGCGCGGGCGGCCAGACCACCGGCGGCGGCGCGGGCGGCATGACCACCGGCGGCGGCGCGGGCGGCATGACCACCGGCGGCGGCACGGGCGGCGCGACCGGTGGCGGCACCGGCGGTGCGACCGGTGGCGGCACCGGCGGTGCGACCGGCGGCGGCACGGGCGGCGCGACCGGCAGCGGCCTGCCCGTTTGCACCCCAGCGCCAGCCGACAAATCGACCTGCGACCCCACGATGGTCACGACGCCGATCGTGTCGCCATGCACGAAGAACTGCGGCATCAACGCCGCCGGACAGATGCGCGCTCAAAAGCCGTGCACCTGCCTTACGCCGGCGCTGACCTGGGACTGCACGAACGCTGGTGCCTGCGCTTACCCGCCCGCCTTCGCGACCGCGTGTTTCAAGCTGCCAACGCCGGTCCCGGCGTGCCCGGCGGGTAGCCCGCTGGTTGTCACGGGCACCACTGCGTGCGTCAACACGACCGGCGCCACCTGTGGACCGGTCTGTGGAGCGGCGACGGGGAACTCGTATCAGGACTCCAAGGCCGCTGCGAAGGTCGGCTACTGCGCCTGCATCAACTCCGTCTGGCAGTGCGCCAGCGTCAACGAGTGGCCGCCGCAGCAGTAAGGACGCCGTTCGGAATATCCAAGAAGGCTCACTGGCCTCTGTTTGACAGCTCCGTCACAACTCGCTCAGTTCGTCCGCCGGCCTCACCCGATCTCAATCGAGATCGGGCGAGCGCCGGCGGGAGCGCATCTCGCCTCAAGTTCCGCGCCCAACCAAGGAGAGCCTTCATGAAAGCGTCCGCCACCCCCTCCTGCCGATCGCCTTTCCTCTACCTTTTTCTCGTCGGTGGCCTGGTCTTCGGATGCGCGCAGAGCGGCGGCGGCGGAAACGAGGGTAGCGGCGGGGAGACCGGCAGCGGCGGAAGCGGAGCTCCGACCGGAAACGGCGGAAGCACCGTCAACCCAGGCATGGGCGGGTCTGGAACCGGGGGCGCGAGCAACAGCACCGGTGGAGCAACCGGCGCCGGTGGCACGGTGACCGGTACTGGCGGCGCTGGAGCCGGGGGTCGCACCGGCGCGGGCGGCATGACCGCGGCCGGCGGCGCGACCGGAGCGGGCGGCGCGGCTGCGGTGACCGCTTACTGGGTCGCCACGACCGGAAGCGATCTCAACCCGGGCACCCAGGCCTCGCCGTTCGCGACGCTGGGTCACGCCAATTTGTTCGCCAAGCCCGGAATCACCATCTGGATCATGCCCGGCACTTACCCCACGACCAACACGGTCACGCTCGCCCAGAGCGGCACGTCAGCGACGAACATGATCAACGTCTTCGCGGCGCCGGGAGCGCGTCCGGTGCTCGACTACGCCGCGCAAAAAGCGATGGCGCCCGACGACAACAAGCGCGGCCTCAACATGACCGGCGACTACTGGCACGTGCGCGGCTTCGAGATCAAGAACGCCAACGACAACGGCATCGCCATCAGCGGCTCGCACAACCTCGTCGAGGACATGGTCACCGACTTCTGCGGTGACACCGGCATCCAGATCACCGTGCCGAGCGCCCAGGCCAGCGACCTCACGCGCGGCGCCAACAACACGATCTTGAACTGCGAGTCGCACGACAACTACGACGCCGCCACCGGCGGCGAGAACGCCGACGGCATCGACGCCAAGCTCGACATCGGCCCCGGCAACGTCTTCCGCGGGTGCCGCTCGTGGAACAACTCCGACGACGGCTACGACCTCTTCGGCGTCACCCAGGTGGTCACGATCGACAACTGCTGGGCGATGCTGAACGGCCACACGTCGGACGGCACGACCGGCCCCGCCGCCGACGGAAATGGCTTCAAGCTCGGCGGCAACCACGTCCCCGCCGTCCACGTGGTCACGAGCTCGTTCTCGATGACCAACGACACCTGCGGCTTCACGCTGAACAACAACACCGCACAGCCCAAGCTGACCGGCTGCGGCGCCAACGGCAACAAGGGCACCGCCTTCTGCAGCCTGACGAGCGTGACGGGCACCGTCACCATCACGATGACCGGCGCGCAGGCGATCACGGCCGCGCGCGTGACAAACGCCGCCGCCGGCGCGAGCACGCTGCCCGCGATTCACTAGCCGGCATCTGCCGCAACGAGCGGCCGTCCGTCCGTCGCACCGGACGCTCGTCCGGACATATCCGGCCGATCGCGGGCGCCGCCGGCGGTCGTCATCGGCCGTTCGCATTTCAGGAAGATCGATCGATACGAGCGCGCGCGGCATCAGGTCTACACCTGTCGTTTTCCACCGGCGAAAACACGCGACGCGATCGCATTTCGCGCTCCGCGGTAAACGCAGCTCCAATGAGCGGTGTCAATTTCACACGCGTTGTGTAACTTTTCGCGCGCGCGCCGCACGGGCGGCAATTCGGGTTGACGAATCATCACGCAATGCCACATTTCGACGGCGTTGGGGTGGACGGAGATGGGACGCAGCACGCGGAGGCATCCGCAGATCCCGGCACGTTCCACCACGCGGCCCGCGTCGCGTTTCTTGGAAGCGCGCGGCAACTCTGACGCGCGGCCCGACGACGGGCGCTGCGTGCTCACGTCCCCGTACCACGCACTGCCACGCTCCCCTGTAGGGCGCCCGCGACAGTCGATGTCCCTTGCCACCGGGCGCGACGGCCAGCTGCCACGAAGATGCCTGATTTTTGCACAGGCTCTTCAGGGCACGACTCTTGCGGTCTGTATCCTGCGCGGAGTGAGAGGTCGATCGAGGTTCACCAATCCCATGAGGAGGCTGCAATGGTTCCAACCAAACCCATCGCCCGAAAGAAGCCCGCATCGGGCGCCGCTCCCACGCGGCGTCCGACCGGGCGAAAACGTTCATTGACCGCCGTGTGGGCGGCCGCGACGCTGACGGCCGGCTGCGGCGTCGGCGCTGATCCCGGCGCGCAATCGTCGCTCGGCGTCACCACGCAAGCGTCGGTGACCACGCCGCAAACACTGCTCGACGGGAACGCGGTTCCGAAATTCGTCGACGCGCTGCCGACGTTCAACGGGCGCCGCATCAACGGCTCGGTGACGTTGAACGTCAACATGCAGGAATTCCAGCAGCGCGTGCTGCCCGCGTCGGTCTACGCCGGGCTGCCCGCGCCGTTCCGGGCCGGCACGTTCCTGTGGGGGTACAACATCAACAACACCGGCGCGATGTGGCCGGCTCGCACCATCGAGGTCTCTCGCGGAACGGCGACCACCGCGATCTACAACAACAACCTGCGCAACACGCGCCTGCAAAGCCTGCTGACGGTCGACCAGTCGCTCCACTGGGCCGACCCGCTCGGCACGACGGCGCGGAACAACTGCGTCAACGGCCCGCCGCTCGCCGGGCCGTGCACGCAGCCCTACGCCGGGCCGATCCCGGCGGTCGTGCACTTGCACGGCGCCGAGGTCCTGTCGCAGTACGACGGCAACCCCGACGCGTGGTTCACGCCCGGGTTGCTGCAGCGCGGTCGCGGCTTCGTCACCAACACGTACAACTACGTGAACCAGCAAGAGGCCACGACGCTCTGGTTCCATGATCACGCGCTCGGCGTCGTGCGCCTGAACGTCTACGCCGGGCTCGCGGGCTTCTACCTGGTCCGCGACAACCGGGACACCGGACTCGCCAACAACCCGATCACGCTGCCCGCCGGTGATCAGGAAGTCGAGCTCATGCTGCAGGACCGCCAGTTCGACAGCAACGGCCAGCTCTTCTTCCCCGACGCCGACAACCCGCCCGGCCTGAACGGTGGCCCCGGCAACCCGGACAAGCACCCGTTCTGGATTCCGGAGTTCTTCGGCGACGTGATCACTGTCAACGGGAAGTCCTGGCCGACGCTGTCGGTGCAGCCGCGCCGCTACCGCTTCCGCTTCGTCAACGGCAGCAACGCCCGCTTCTACAGCATGGAGCTGTTCGACCAGACCGGCGTCGACATGCACGTGAACGGCGCGCCCGGTCCGGCGATCTGGCAGATCGGCTCTGACGGTGGCTTCTTCAACACCCCCGTGATGCTGACCAACCCGGCCAACGGACGCCACGCCTGCGACGGCACGACCAACGCGCCGCCGAACAACGTGCTCGGCGGAGCCTCCGACATCCAGGCGGCCGCGAAGTGCTTGTTCCTGGCGCCGGCGGAGCGCGCCGACGTCATCGTCGACTTCGGGGGTCAGGCCGGCAAGACGTTCACGATGAAGAACTTCGCCGTGATTCCGTTCCCGAGCGGCGGGCCCGTCGGCTTCGGCGCGCCCGACGCCACGTCGGACGGACTGGTGATGCAGTTCCGCGTGAACCTGCCGCTGCAGGGACGGGACACGTCGTTCAACCCGGCGGGCGGGCACCCGCCGCTGCGCGCGGCGCCGATCGTCAACATCAAGCCGGGCAACGGACGCGGCGACAAGCTGCGCCAGCTGATCCTCGTCGAGGAAGAAGGCAACACCGACGACGTCGACGGGCCCGGCTCGCCCGACGGCGACGGTGAGCCGGTCGAGAGCTTGATCAACAACACCAAGTGGAACGGCAACCGTGAAGGTTCGACGATCCCGGTTCCCGGTTCCACGTCAAACGGTCGCGGGCTGCTCGCGACCGAGACGCCGCGCGAGGGCTCGACGGAGGTCTGGGAAGTCGCCAACCTGACCGGCGACGCGCACCCGATCCACATCCACCTGATCCAGTTCCAGGTGATCTCGCGCCAGCCGTTCGACCTCAACCAGTACATCACCGACTGGGTCGGCGCCTTCCCGGGCGGGACCTTCAACGGGTTCACGTTCGCGCCCGGCGTCTACATCCCCGGCTTCGGCCCGCCGCTCAACTACCAGACGCCAAACTCCGCGGGAGCTGTGGGTGGCAATCTCAACTTCGACGCAGCCAAGTATTTGTTACAGGGCGCTTGCGCCGGAGGCGCGTGCCCGTCGCGGGCACCCGAAGCCGCCGACGCGGGCTGGAAGGACACCATCAAGATGTTCCCGGGCGAGGTCACGCGCATCGCGCTGCGCTGGGCGCCGACGACCGTGGCCGCGGGCGCGTCACGGCCAGGACAGGATCTGTTCCCGTTCGATCCGACCAACGGGCCCGGCTACGTCGAGCACTGCCACATCCTCGATCATGAGGACAACGAGTTCATGCGCCCGTATCTCGTCGCCAAATGATCGACGCAATTGGCACACTGAACGCGGCAAAGAAGCCAAGTTGAAATTGGATTGCAAAGTCGTTTGGTGACTTCCGCACTGTTAGCCTCTTTTTCAACAAAATACTGAATCGGCGAAAAAGTCATCCGCTCGAATCGGCCTACGCCGCGACCGCGCATCCCGCGCGCTCGCGGCGTTTTTGTTGGCGCGCGAAAAATAAATAAATATATGGATGAGTCACCCCCGGGGCGGGCACCTACTCCGCGAGCTGCGAAATTTTTATGCACCGAAGCGTGCGCAGCCTCTTACTAGCGCAAGCCACAAAGTCCGCCGGGGGTGTCGAGGAGACTTGTGGGCCGTGCGGGCGCCAACCCAGCCGTGAAGAAAGGAAGAACCATGCGAAGTTGCCAGCAACTGTTAGCCAGGACGTCCCTAGGGGCGTCGCTGATCCTCGCCGCGGGGTGCGGGCAGAGCCCGAGCTCCGGGGACACCACGGGGACGACGACGCAAGCGTCCGTCCAGAACGCCCCAGACGCCGCTCGACGGCAACAGCGTCCCGAAGTTCGTCGACCAGCTCCCGACGTTCAACGGGCGCCGCGTCAGCGGCACGACGACGGTCAACGTCAACATGCAGGAGTTTCAACAGAAGATCCTGCCCGCTTCGGTCTACTCCGGACTCCGCGCGCCGTTCAACAACGGTACGTTTCTATGGGGCTACAACCTCAACAACGGAGGG
Source organism: uncultured Pseudomonadota bacterium (assembly GCA_963774325.1). GTDB lineage: Bacteria > Myxococcota_A > Polyangia > Fen-1088 > Fen-1088 > DASRQZ01. The sequence goes on along the minus strand of CAVZEF010000003.1, from coordinate 102,709 downwards.
CCGACCTACCCGGCGCGCACGATCGAGGCCGTTCACGGGACTGGCACGACGGCGATCTACACCAACAGCCTGACCAACACCCATCTCCAGAGCCTGCTGACTGTCGACCAGTCGCTGCACTGGGCCGACCCGCTCGGCACCACCGCCAGGAACAACTGCGTCAACGGGCCACCGCTCGCGGCGGCATGCACCCAGCCCTACGCCGGCCCGATCCCGGGCGTGGTGCACCTCCACGGCGCCGAGGTCATGTCCCAGTTCGACGGTCACCCCGAGGCGTGGTTCACGCCGGGTCTCGCGCTACGCGGGCGCGGGTTCGTGTCCAACATGTACCACTACGTCAACACCCAGGACGCGACCACGCTCTGGTTCCACGATCACTCGCTCGGCGTCGTTCGCGAGAACGTCTACGCGGGTCTGGCCGGCATGTACTTCATCCGCGACACGCGCGACACGGGAGCGGCCAACAACCCGATCACGCTGCCGTCGGGCGCGCAGGAGGCCGAGCTCTTCCTCGCCGACAAGCAGTTCGATACCAACGGCCAGCTCTACTTCCCCGACTCCGATCAGGCAGGCAGCTTGAACGGCGGCCCCGGAAACCCCGACAAGCACCCGTTCTGGATCCCGGAGTTCTTCGGTGACGTCATCACCGTCAACGGCAAGGCCTGGCCGGTCATGGACGTTCAGGCGCGGCGCTATCGCTTCCGCGTCGTCAACGGCAGCAACGCCCGCTTCTACTCGATGCAGCTCTTCAACCAGCAGGGCGTCGACATGCACCAGAACGGGCCCGTGGGTCCGGCGATCTGGCAGATCGGATCGGACGGCGGCTTCTTCAACAACCCGGTGATGTTGACCAACCCGGCCAACGGCATCCACGCTTGCGACGGTCTCAACAACGCCGACGCCGGCAACGTGCTCGGTGGAGCGAACGACATCCAGGCGGGCAGCAAGTGCCTCTTCCTGGCGCCAGCGGAGCGCGCCGACATCATCATCGACTTCGGCGGCCAGCTCGGCAAGACGTTCACGATGAAGAACTTCGCCGTCATCCCGTTCCCCAGCGGTGGACCGGTGGGCTTCGGAGCGCCCGACGCCACGTCGGACGGTCTGGTCATGCAGTTCCGCGTGAGCCTGCCCTCGGTGAGCAGCGTCGACACGTCGTTCAACCCCGCTGGCTCTCACCCGCCGCTGCGCGCGGCGCCGATGGTCAACGTCAAGCCGGCCAACGGCCGCGGCGACAAGCTCCGCCAGCTCATCCTGGTCGAGGAAGAAGGCAACACCGCCGACATCGACGGCCCGGGCTCGCCCGACGGCGATGGTGAGCCGGTGGAGAGCTTGATCAACAACACCAAGTGGAACGGCAACCGCGAGGGGACGACCACCGTGGTTCCCGGCTCGACCTCGAATGGCCGCGGCGATTCGGCGACCGAGACGCCGCGCGTGGGCTCGACCGAGGTCTGGGAGGTCGCCAACCTGACCGGCGACGCTCACCCCATCCACATTCACCTGATCCAGTTCCAGGTGATCTCGCGCCAGCCGTTCGACGTCAACACCTACGTGACGGACTGGATCGCGTCCTTCCCGGGCGGAACCTTCAACGGGTTCAACTTCGCGCCCGGCGTCTACATCCCGGGCTTTGGCCCACCGTCCAACTACGCCACGCCGAACTCCGCCGGCGCCGTGGGCGGCAACCTCAACTTCGATGCGGCGAAGTATCTGAGCCAGGGAGCCTGCGCGGGTGGCGCCTGCCCGTCGCGCGCTCCCGATCCCAACGACGCGGGCTGGAAGGACACCATCAAGATGTTCCCCGGCGAGGTCACCCGCATCGCGCTGCGCTGGGCACCCCAGAGCGTGGCGGCGGGTGGGGTCGCCGCCGGACAGAACAGGTTCTCCTTCGATCCGACGACCGGAGGAGCGGGCTACGTCGAGCACTGCCACATTCTCGACCATGAGGACAACGAGTTCATGCGTCCTCTGCTGATCGCGAGGTAACAGCCCCCACGACCCCCCGCGTTCAATGGCACGATCGAAATTGTGCCGACGAACGCGGGGGCGCGGTGTGCGGTGTGGATGACACGTCGCGATCGTTGTTGTTTGTCCTTGATTGTTTGTTGCGCAAACGACATGAATGAATTGTGGCGGCGTGGTTGGTGACTTTGCTTGATCGGGTGATGCCCCTCCAGAGCAGTTGCAAAAGCCGGTGAGCGACCCCCACGAAACATCGCCCTCCTCCGGACCCGAGCGCCCCGCGCTCTCCGGATCCTCGATCGTCGCGCTGCGCGTGCTGCTGTTGGTTGCGGCCGCGGCGGCGGTGCTGGTCGCCGGCGTCGTTGCGCTCCGCGACCGCGGCGAGGGCGGCTCGGGCGTCCGTTACGCCTGCCCGATGCACCCGGAGGTGCGGACCGCCGCCCCCGGATCCTGCCCGATCTGTCAGATGGCGCTCGAGCCGGTGGGCCGCGCGCCGGGTGGAAAAGGGCACGCCGGCATGGCGTCGATGCCCGACATGACCGCCGTCGAGAACGTGCGCAAGCACAAGATCATCGACTTCGTGCGCGTGCGATCCCTGCTGCCCAACCTGCGCGAGATCCGCGGCGCCGCGCGCGTCGACGACGACCATGAGATCTCGGCCATCCTCTACGACGATCAGATCGCGGCGCTCGCGCCCGATGAGCCGGGAACGTTCACGCCGACCGCCTCGCCCGAAACGGCGATCGCCGTGACCCGGATCGCCGGCCCGGCGGTACGGCACGATCGCTCGACGTCGGTGATCCGGTTCCATCTCGGCGCCACGGCCATCGCGGCCGGCGCGTTTCCGCCCGGTCAGGTCGGGTGGCTCAAGCTCGCCAGCAAGTCGCGCGCGGTCCTGGGCGTTCCGGTGGCGGCCGTGCTGCAATCGCCCGAGGGACCCTACGTGCTGGCCTGGAAGCCCGGTGGGCAGTTCGAGAAGCGACCGATCGAGATCGGCGAGACCTTCTCACGCCAGGGCTTCGCGGTCGTGCTCTCGGGACTGCGCGCGAGCGAGCGGGTCGTGTCGCGCGCGACGTTCTTCCTCGACGCCGATCGGCGTCTCGGCGGCAGCGCCTTCGCCGCCGACAGCATGCCCGGGGCCATGCCGGGCTCGGCGCCAGGAGCCGCACCAGGAGCGACACGATGATCGACCGCGTGGTCGCCTGGTCGGCTCGTCACAGCCGCGTGGTGCTGGTCGCGACGGTGCTGCTGGCGATCGCGGGCGATCTCGCGCGCCGCGGGCTCGCGCGCGACGTCATCCCGGACCTCGCGGACCCGCAGATCGGCATTGTCGCCGACTGGATGGGTCACCCGGCGCCGGCCGTCGCCGACCGGATCACCAAGCAACTGACCGAGGCGCTGGCCGACGTGCCAGGCGTCAAGGCGATCCGCGGCACGACGATGTCCGGGATGGCCTACGTCGACGTGATCTTCGGATCGGCCGGGGGGCTCGATCCGGCGCGACAAACCATCGTCCAGCGCGTGAACGCCCTGCGGCCCAAGCTCCCCTCGAGCGTGCGCCTCTACGTCGGGCCGGCCGCCTCCAGCACCGGCTGGGTCTTCGAGTACGCGCTCACGGACCCCGCGCTGGTGTCGTCGGCGCTGGACATGCGACGATTTCAGGAAGACGTGCTGCGGCCCGCGCTGGCGGCGATCCCTGGCGTCGCCGAGGTCGCCACCGTCGGCGGCGAGGTGCGCGAGGTGCGCGTCGACGTCAAGGCGCCCCTGCTGCGCGATCGCGGGCTGGCCTTCTCCGACGTGATGCAAGCGTTGCGGCCGGTCGTGAACGGCAAGGACGGCGCGATCTCCAAGGCGACACCCGACGATCTCGCCAACGTCACCATCGCCGTCAAGGGCGCCGCGGCCGCGCCGGTGCGCCTCGGCGACGTCGCGCTGGTGCGACTGGCGGAGGACATGCCGACCGGCATGGCCGACGTCGCCGGCTCGCGCGCCGTCGGCGGCATCATCATCGCGCGGCGCGACGCGGACATTGCCGCGCTGGTGGCGCAGGCCAAGACGGTGATCGCGCGCGAGTGCCGCAAGCTGCCCCACCGCGCCGCCGACGCGCAGCGCGAGGATTCGGGCGCCGCCGCCGACGTGCACGTCGCGACGACGTATGACCGCGCCGAGCTGGCGACGCACGTGAGGCAGACGCTGCTGCGCGCGCTCGCCGAAGAGGTTCTGGTGGTCGTGCTGGTGATCCTGCTTTTTCTCCTGCACGGGCGCAGCGCCGTCGTGCCGCTCGTGACCCTGCCCGTCGTCGTGCTGCTGACGTTCGGCGCGATGTGGCTGCTCGGCGTGCCCGCGACCATCATGAGCCTGGGTGGCATCGGCATCGCGCTGGGCCTGGCGGTCGACGCCGACATCGTGGCGCTGGAGGCGTCGCACCGGCAGCTCGAGGCCCTGAGCCCGCTCGCGTCGGCCGAGGAGCGGCGCGCGCGCATCATCGCCGCGACGCAGTCGTTCGCGCCGGCGATCCTGACGTCGCTGGTGATCACCGCGCTCTCCTTTCTGCCGGTGTTCGCGTTCTCGGGCGAGACCGGGCGGCTCCTGCGCCCGCTGGCGCTCACCAAGACGCTGGTCGTCGCGGCCGCGGCGCTGGTGACGCTGACGCTGGCGCCGGCGCTGCGCGCGCAGCTGCTGCGCGGGCGCGTGATCCCGGAGTTCGGCAACCCGCTCACGCGCGGGCTGGTGCGCGTCTACCGGCCCTTCGTGCACTTCGCGCTCAGCCGCCCGGCGCTGACGCTGGCGACGGCGGGGCTGGCGCTGATCTCGTGCCTGCCCATCGTCGAGCGCATCGGCGCCGAGTTCCTGCCGCGCGTCGAGGAAGGCGACCTGCTCTACATGCCGACGACGCTGCCCGGTGTGTCGCCCGAGGAGGCGTCGCAGCAGCTGTTCTGGCAGGACCACGCCATGAGCCAGTTCGGCGAGGTCGCGTCGGTGTTCGGCAAGGTCGGCCGCGCCGACACCGGCACCGACCCCGCGCCGTACGCCATGGCCGAGACGACGATTCGCCTGCGGCCGCGATCGGAGTGGCCCAAGGTGGGGCGGGTGCGCTGGTACTCGAGCTGGGCGCCCGAGCCGCTGCGGCGGATCTTGCGGCACGTCTGGCCCGATCTGACGCCGCGCACGACCACCGAGCTCGTCGACGAGCTGGACAAGGCGGTGCGCCTCCCCGGCTGGACCGCGGCGTGGACCACGCCAGCGCGCGCGCGCATGGACATGATGGCGACCGGCGTACGCACGCCGATCGGGATCCGGATCGTGTCGCCGGATCCGCAGCGACTGGACGTCGTGGGCACGGCCCTGCGCGCGCTGGTCGAGCGCATCCCGGGCACGCGCAGCGCGGTCTTCGAATCGCTGGGCGGCGAGAACTGGGTCGATTTCATCGCCGACACCGAGGCGATGCGCCGCCTGGGTGTCGATCCGGCGGCGGCGCACGAGGTGACAGAGCTCCTGACCACCGGAGGCACTATCGGCCAGGTCGAGCACGAGGGGCGGCCGCTGCGCGTGCGCATTGCGCCCGACATCCCCGACGTCTCGGCGCGCGGCGCGACGGACATCCTGCGGGACGCGACCGTGAGATCCAATGTGGAGGCTACGAGCTCGGCGGGCGCATGGAGCCAGCCGGTGCCGCTGGCGCTGGTCGGCAAGCCGGCGTACGTGCGGCTGCCCGCGGCGTTGCGCACGGAGAAAGGCGAGCTCTGCGCTTACCTCTACGTCGATCTCGCCGACGGGGTCGACATCCAGAGCTACGTCGATCGCGCGCGGCGCGAGGTCGACGGCGCGATCACGAGCGGCCTCCTGCCGCTGCACGGCGAGCGCATCGAGTGGACGGGACAGTACGATCTGCTGGTCGCCGGCCAGCGCCGGCTGTTCTGGATCGTGCCGATCGTCGCGCTGTCGATGCTGGGGCTGCTGTTTCTGCAGTTCCGCAGCCTGACCGAGGCGCTGCTCGTGCTGGTATCGGTGCCGTTCGCGCTGGTCGGCAGCTTCTGGACGCTGTACCTGCTCGGCTATCCGATGTCGGCGCCGGTCTGGGTGGGTTTGCTGTCGGTGGTGGGCCTGGCCATGCAGACCGGCGTGGTCATGGTGGTCTACATCGACGAGGCGTTCCACCGGCGGGTGCGCGCGGGTAAGATCCGTAGCCGCGACGACATCGTCGAAGCGCACGCCGAGGGGACGGTGCGCCGGCTGCGTCCCAAGATCATGACCATCACGACGATGCTCGCGGCGCTGCTGCCGCTGCTGTGGGCCGAAGGCGCCGGCGCCGAGATCATGCGGCGCGTGGCGGCGCCGATGATCGGCGGGCTCGCGACCAGCGCGTTCCTCACGCTGGAAGTCCTGCCGGTGCTGTACACCATCTGGCGCACGAGCCAGCTGCGCCGCGCTCAACGCCTGGGCGTGCCGGTCAAGGCCATCGTCGGCGAGGCGCCGTCATGGGCGCAGCGGTGATCGGACGGCGAAGGCGATGGCACGGCTGAGCCCGATCACGTTGAGCCTGGCGGCGATCATGGTCGCCATTCTCGGCGGCGCGGTCTTTCTGCTGGTGCACTCACGTCGCGAGCCGGCGACCGCCGGCGAGCCGGTCGCCGTACCGGCGCCGACGCCCGTGGCGCCCGCGCGCGCACCCGACCCTGCGCCGCCGCCGCCCGCCATGCCGGTGGTCGCCGTCACGGAGACGCCGGTCGAGGTCGACGCGCAAGCGTCCGCCGACGACCAGCCGCCGCCGGCGCCGAACCGCCGCGGCCTGCTGGTGATCAACCACAACCGCCGGTTGCAGGAGGCCGACGAGAACGTGTTCGCGTCGCTGGGGCTGCCCGAGTCGACGCGCGCGTCGATCCGGCGGATCAACGACGAGTACCGCCGGCGCACCGAACCGGGAGGCGGCGACGCCGCCGCCGCCGGTGCCATCGCCGCCACGGGGAGCGACGCGACCGCGGCGCTCGAGGCGCGCAAGAATGCTCTGGCGTCGCTGCTGGGCGCCGACTCGGCGAAGTCGTTCGACGCCGAGGAGCGCAGCGCCGTGATGCGGCTGCGTGGCAAGTACCGCTACGAATGGGGACGGCAGCTACGCCAGTGAGCGCGCGCGTTGGGCGTCCGTTGATCGTCGTCCACGGGGGGGCCGGCGAGCGCGCGCCCGACGGTCCTGGCGAGGACGCGGCGCGTGCGGCGTGCGACACGGCCGCGCGCGCCGGCTTCGCGGTCCTGGCGGGCGGCGGATCGGCGCTGGACGCGGTCGAGGCCGCGGTCCGCATTCTCGAAGACGATCCGATCTTCAACGCGGGCCGCGGCTCGTGCCTCACGCGCGCCGGCACCGTCGAGATGGATGCGGCGCTCATGAGCGGCAGCGGCCTGCGCGCTGGCGCGGTCGCCGCCGTCGATCGCGTGCGCAACCCGATCGCGCTCGCGCGCGCCGTTCTCGACGACGGCGAGCACGTGCTGCTGGTCGGCGCCGGCGCGCTCGCCTTCGCGCGCGAGGCCGGCGTGAAGCGGGTCGCGCGCGGATATCACGTCACGCCGGCGGCGCGCGCGGACCTGGCGCGCGCGCTGGCGCGACGGCGCGCGCCCAAGGGTGGTGGCACGGTGGGCGCGGTCGCGCGCGACGCCGCCGGACACGTCGCTGCCGCGACCTCGACCGGCGGGATGGTCGGCAAGCGCCCCGGCCGCGTCGGCGACTCCCCGCTCCTGGGCGCGGGCACCTATGCCGACGACCTGGCCGGTGCCGCGTCGGCGACCGGCCACGGCGAGCGCATCATCCAGGTCGCGCTCACCAAGGCCGCGATCGATCTGCTCGCCGCCGGCGTCTCACCCGCGGCAGCCGCGCGGCGCGCGATCGCGCTGCTCGGCGCGCGCACGGGCGGCCGCGGCGGCGTGATCCTGCTCGGACGCACCGGCGGGCCGGGTGTCGCATTCAACACCCGCTCGATGCGCTGGGCGACCTGCTCCCAGGCCGGATGAGGAAACGCGCCTAGGTCGACATCGGGGCGCCTACTGACGACGGCATGCGCAGCGATTCTCGCGGGCGGCCGGCCTGCATGAGCCCGACCTGGGTGGTGTTCATCTCCTGCGCCAGCGCTTCCAGATCGTCTTCCGAGAACACGCGGCGCACCTTGGGAAACAGATCTGTCTCCTCGCGCTCGACGTGGCGCTCGACCTCGTCGCGGAGCACCGCGAGCTTGGCCTCGAAGATGGCATCGCCGGGCAGGAGATCGAGCATGTCGCCCAGGATGCGCTTCATCGCCAGATGCTCTTCCAGCGACTCGAGCACGATCTCGTCGGTGCCGCTGTTACGGACAGCCGGGTAGAAATGTCGCTCCTCGATCGCAGCATGGACTGCCAGCCGATCGGCGAGGTGCCCGAACAGCTCGGCCTTTTCCCCATCCTCGGCGTCGTCGATCGCGTCGAAGAGATCATCGATGTCTCGATGTTGCTCTTCCAGCATTTCGGTCGCGTCCATGGCTGTCTCCCGTCGGGGGCTACCCGGTTCTCACCGAATCTAGTCACGCCCGCGCGCGCGGGGAGGCCCAGAAGGCACCGTCCATGCCGACGACGGCACCGTCGACACCGCGGCCCGTGCTCGCGCTGGGGGTGAGAGTCGGCGTCTCGCCGTCGGGCACGCTCACTTCACGGACGGCGCGGCGCGAAGGGCGACTGCGCCTCGAACGTCGCCATGTCGTCGGCGCTGTAGTACCCCACGACCATCTGGCGCGCGTTGGGCTGCGTGTAGACGTCGGCGCGCGGATCTTCGATGACGCCGGCGATGATGTCGGCGACCGCGTCGACCGGCTGCGCGCCGGGGATCTGCCGCGAATCGACGCCGCCGTGAAGCGCGCGCACGCCGAACTCGGTCGCGACCACGCCGGGGTGCACCGCCGAGACGGTGATCCCCGGATGCGTCGTCCGCAGCTCCATGCGCAAGCAGGCGGTGAGCCCGTTCATCGCGTGCTTCGCCGCGATGTACGCCGAGCGAAACGGCGCGAACGGAATGCGGCCCAGCATCGACGAGATGTTGATGATGTGGCCGCTGCCGCGCTCGCGAAAATGCGGCAGCACGGCCTGCATTCCGTACAGCACCGACTTGACGTTGACCAGCATCATCTCGTCGAAGTCGGCGTCGGTCAGCTCGGAGACGTTGCACGTGATGCCCCGGCCGGCGTTGTTGATCCAGACATCGATGCGGCCGAAGCGCGCCAGCGCCTCGCCCACGGCGCGATCGAGGTCCTCGCGGCGGGTGACGTCGGCGACGACGACCATGGCGTCGTTCCCGGCGCGGCGAGCGACCTCTTGCAACTCGAGCTCGCGCCGCGCGAGCAGCACCGCCCGCCCGCCTCTCTGGCCAACCTTCTCGGCGACGACCGCGCCGATGCCGCTGCTGGCGCCGGTGATCACGACGACCCGGTCCTTGATGGAGGTGGACATGCGGCCCGCAGCTTAGCGCAAAAAAGCCTCGGGCCTCGGGCTTCAGGCCTCGGGCTGGAAGCCGAGATCCGAAATCCGAGGCCCGAGGTCAGAGGCCCGAGGTCAGAGCCTTGTCAGGCGGACGGCGTTCTTGAGCTCGATCAGCGCTCAGGGCTGATGCTGATAGGCGCCGAACTGGCCGTTCACCACGGGCGGGGTCTCCACCAGTGCGTCGGCGGGCAGGGGAGCCGCGATGTCCTCGGCCAGCTGCAGCCGCTCCTTGACCGCGGTCGTCTCCTTCAGGTCGATCTCCAGGCCCAGGATGTCCTGGCGCCGGGCCTCGAGCTCGCGCTCGAGCTCGGCGACCTTGCCGTGCAGCGCCGAGATGCCGGCCTCGGTGGCCTTCTCTTTGCGGACCGCATCCTCGATGATGTCCTGGACCTTGACGTTCATCGACGCCAGCGTCGCGCGGATCACCTGGACGATCAGATCGACGTTCTGGTCGACCGGCAGTGACCGCATCAGCAGGATCGCATCCGCGATCCCGTATGCCTTCCGCGGCGGCGGCGCGGTGGGGCTGGGGGGTGGCGCGGCCACGGCGGGCGCGCGCGGAATCTGCTCGACTTCGATCCTCGGTTCCGACTTCTTGTTAAATATCGCCATTGGCTCCCTCCACCGCCCCATCGTCTGATTTACGGGCAGACTAAAGCACCACAGCAGCACGCAAGATGTCGCGCGACGACCACTACGCCGTACTCGGACTCACTCGCTCTGTCGGGGGCGCCGAGATCCGCCGCGCCTATCGTCTGCTCGCGCTGCGCCATCACCCGGATCGCGCCGGGCCGGACGGCACGGCGGCTTTCCAGCGCATCGCCGAGGCCTACCGCGTGCTGTCGGATCCGACGTTGCGCTCGACATACGACGCGATGTACGAGGCAGGGCGCAGAGAGGCGCCGCTGCGACCGGTCGACGCGGCCGACGGCGATGGCGCCGCCGCGCGCAAGAGCCGGCAGCCGACCGCGTCGTTGATCGGACGGCTGTGCGGGACGCTGGCCGCCCTGGAATCACGCCAGGTCGCGCGCGTTCATCCGGGCGGGCTCATCGATCTCTACGTCAAGACCGACGAGGCCCGCGCGGGTGGCGTCGCCGCGATCGCTCTGCCGCTCACGGTCCCCTGCCCGACCTGCGGCGGCATCGCCGGCCACGCCACGGTCTGGTGCCAGCGCTGCCAGTTCGAAGGGAGCGTCGTCGAGGAAGTGACCCTCTGCGTCCCGATCCCGGCGCACGCGCCCGACGGCATGACCTTCAACCTTGGGCTCGAGCGCCTGGGCGACCTACCACCGATGGCGGTGCGCATTCGCGTCGGATGAGTGAAACTGCCGCCCATGCCACGTAAGCGAAGGCGCTCGCGACAGACGTCGCTGAGGACGCCGGGAGCCGACTACGCGATCCGGGTCCTCGGCGATCGGCGCGCGCCGCTGCGCGACTTTTACCACGCGCTGCTGCGCCGCCCGTGGCGCGTGACCATCGCGGCGATCAGCGCCACGTTCCTGATCGCCAACGCGATCTTCGCGCTCGGCTACCTGGTGACCGGCGGCATCGGCCACGCGAGGGCGGGGTCGTTCCTGGACGCGTTCTTCTTCAGCGTCGAGACGATGGGGACGATCGGCTACGGCGCGCTCTACCCGGAGTCGACGGCGGCCAACGTGCTGATGGTCGCCGAATCGATCACCAGCCTGACGCTGACGGCGCTGGCGACCGGCCTGGTGTTCGCGAAGTTCTCCCGCTCGACGGCGCGCATCGCATTCTCGCGCGAGGCGGTGGTCTCGCCGGTCGACGGCGTGCCGACGTTGATGTTCCGGATCAGCAACCAGCGCGGCAACCGCATCGTCGACGTGCAGATCCGCGCCGTCATCGTGCGCAAGCAGATCCACAGCGAGGGGCACACGTTCTACCCGATGACCGATCTGCACCTCACGCGCGAGCACGCGCTGTCGCTGTCGCGCTCCTGGAGCGTCATGCACGTCATCGACAGCTCGAGCCCGCTCTTCGGAAGGACGCCCGCGACGGTCGCCGACGAGGAGTCGGAGCTGGGTGTCATGGTCGTCGGCCTCGACGAGACGACGATGCAGCCGGTGCACGCCAGCCATCAGTACTTCGCGAAACAGATCATCTGGGGCGCGCGTCACTCCGACATCCTCTCGGAGGCCGAGAACGGCGACCTGATCCTCGACATGGACAAGTTCCACGACACCGAGCCGACCGCGCCGACCCCCGACTTCCCCTACCCGCGCGGCGTCTGAACGCTCCTCGTTCGGGCAACCCCATCCAGGCAACCCGGGGACGGCGGCGGCGGTCCAGAACCCGGGCCCGTCGGGGCCTTTAACAATTCTTCACCGAAAAATCATCGGCGTGGTGACATCCCCGTCGAGCGGCGGTGTTAAACAGGTACCCCCGGCTCGTCCGGTTCAATCAAAAGGATCTCGTCCCATGCAACATGCGTCAGGCGGTCTCGTTCAAACCTTGCTTGGTCTTCCGGTCTTTCGATCGGAGTGGGTCCTTTACCTGTTGCTCGGTCTGTCGCTGGCGTCGGTCGCGGTGATGGTCGAGCGCTGGTTCTTCTACCGGAGCCACCGCGTCGACGCCGACGCCCTGCGCACCAAGCTGTCGGATCTGCTGGCGGTAGGCGACTTTGGCGGCGCGGCCAAGCTGCTGCAGGGCCACGACGCGCTCGAGACGAACATCGTGCTCGCCGGGCTGAAAGCCTACGAGCTGGGACCCGAATCGGCCGAGGAGCTGATCGCGGGCGCGCTCGGCAAGGAGAAGGCGCGCTATGAAAGGCGCCTGAACTTCCTGGCGACCCTGGCCAGCAACGCGCCTTACGTCGGTCTCTTCGGAACGGTGCTCGGCATCGTGCGATCGTTCCGCGATCTCGCCGCCAACATGGCCGACGCCAGCTCGGCCGTCATGGCGGGCATCGCCGAGTCGCTGATCGCGACCGCGGTCGGCCTGCTGGTCGCGATCCCGGCGGTCGTGGCGTTCAACGTCTACAAGGCCCGCGTGAAGAATTCGGTCACCGACGGGCAGATGCTGGCGCGCACCCTGATGTCGCAGCTCAAGGCGGTCGAGCCGGCGGCGCGCCAGGCAGCGGAGTGAAGGGCGGCCATGGCAACCCTCGATGACGCCGCGGACGACGACGGACCCATCTCGTCGATCAACATCATTCCCTTCGTCGACATCGTGCTGGTGTTGCTGGTGATCTTCATGCTGACGTCGGCGACCATCATCCGCGCCAGCCTCAAGGTCGAGCTGCCCAAGGCGGCCAGCGCCGGCTCGCGCGTCGAATCGACGCTGAACCTGGTCTACGGCAAGAACGAGCAGCTCATGATCGACGGGCAGCCGGTCACGTCGATGCGCGACGCCGCCGCGATCGTGGCGCGCCAGGCGCACGCAAATCCAAAGACCCAGGCGGTGATCGCCGCCGACAAGGGCGTCGCCTACGGCCGGGTCATCGAGCTCATCGATCTGGTGAAGACGAACGGCATCACCACGTTTGCGCTCGACGTCGAGCGCGCGCCCGCGCCGGCCGCGGCGCCGGCCCCGTGATCCGCGAGAGGTGACGTCATGAGCCGATCGCGCGCCCAGGGACAGACGACGCTGCGGGTGGTCTCCACGCCGCCGGCCCGCAGACCGCTGGTCGAGCGCAAGCAGGCCGAGCGGCGCGAGGCGCGGCGCCGGATGGCGGCGCGCACCCAGCAGGCGCTGGCCCCGGCCCAGCGCGCGCACGATCCGCTGCTGCACCGGCGGCGCGGCGCGGGCGAGCGCTTCGGCCTGGTCGCGCTGCTGCTGATCGGCGCCGCGGTGATTCACGTCGGGGTCGTCGCGGTGGGCTTCCTGATCGGCGGCCGCGAGCACGGAGCGCGCGAGCGGATCGAGCAGACGGTCAGGGTCGAGGTGCGCGAACCGCCGCCGCCTCCTCCGCCGCCGCCCGAGCAGAAGAAGGCCGAGCCGCCCAAGCCCGAGCCGATCGTGAAGAAGGCGCCGCCGCCGCCCAAGGTGAAAGCGCCGCCGCCCCCCGAGCCTCCCAAGGGACCGCCGCCGCGCGTGGTCGGCATCAGCCTCGACTCGACGGCCGAGGGGGGCAACGGTCCGGCGTTCGCGACTGGCGACACCCACAACGGCCAGACCTCCGACCGCGCACAAACGCCGAAGCCACCGCCGGCGGAGGCGCCAGCGCCCGCGACGGCGCCAAAGGTCACGTCGTCGAAGAACCAGGTCGCGTCGCGCATTCCGGTGGCGGGCATCGTCATCGTGCCGCCGAAGTACAGAGGCAAACGGCTGGTGCCGCCCTATCCCGAGCTCTTGAAGGCGCAAGGGGTCGAAGCCGACGTCGAGGTCAACGCCGAGGTCGACACGCAGGGCAAGGTCGTGAAGGTGACCGTCACCAAACCGGCGTCGCAACCCGAATTCAACGAAATCGCTCGCAAGACGGCGATGCTCCAGGAGTGGGAGCCGGCGACCAGGAACGGCGTCCCCTTCAGCTATACCGTCCCCTACTCCTACCAATTTCGAATGGAGGACCAGTGAGGCTCGGAACCGACACCGATCGTCGCGCGAGCCGCGTGCGCGCCGGAGCGATCACGTTGCTCGCGATCGCAGCCGTCGCCGCCAGCGGCGCGGCCGCCGGATGCGGCGGCAGCTTCGATCCCTATAGCCGCCTCAACTCGCTGCGCGTGCTGGCGATCCGCAGCGAGCCGGTCGCGCCCGCGATGGGCGAGACCACGACGATCGACGCCAAGCTCTACACGCTGGTCGGCCACGACGCGACGACCTACGCCTGGTCGTGGTGCCCGTTCGCGACCGCGGCCGGCGCCGCGTGCCCGATCACCGAGGACCAGGCGTCGATGCTGGCCGGCATGCCGGTGTCGTTCACGCTGCCGGCCGCTGCCGCCGATGGCTCCACGACCTTCACCAACTCGTTTCCCGCCGAGCTGTTCCAGACGCTGTGCGGGGGCATGGGCAACATCGCGGCGCCCGACTGCACCGACGGCTACCCGATCCAGCTCCAGCTCACCGTCACCACCGACAACGATCAAGTGCAGGCGGTGCGACCGCTGAAGCTGCGCTTCCGCCCCACCGATCAGGCCAACGCGAACCCGACGGTGATGGGGCTCTTCGCGGCGGTGAGCAGCGGATCGGCCGCGCAGCAGTTCGACGGCGATCCTCCCGCGACGATGGTCACGCTGCCCCGCAACGTGAAGACCGCGATCAACACCCAGGTCCCCGACGGCACGTCCGAGGTCTACATGGGCACCGACGACAACGGCAACCCGGCCACCGTCAATGAGCGGCTGAACCTGAGCTGGTTCGTCGAGAGCGGCGACACCGACCACATGCGCACGGCCTACATCGCCGGCAAGGTCACGATCCAGGACGCGAGCACGGTGAAGTGGACCCCCGCGTTCAAGAAAGACTACGCGCCCGACACGTCGAGGCTGATCTTGATCATTCGTGACGACCGCCAGGGAGTGGGCTGGGTTGACGGGACCGTGAACCTGGAGCCGACGCCGTGACGCCTCGGATGACGCCTCGGCTGACGCCTCGCGGTCGAGGGCTCTCGCGGGCGCTCGCGCTGATCCTGACGGTGGCCGCCGCGCGCGGCGCGCGAGCGCAGTTGCTCGATGCGCCGCCCCCACCGCCGACGCCACCACCGTCGAATGGCGAGATCGACGCCAACAAGCTGACCAAGCTGCCCAAGGTCAAGAAGTTCGTCGAGGCCGAGTACCCGAAAGTGGCGCTGGAAAAGGGCGTCACCGCCGACGTGCTCTTGCTGATCGACATCACCGCCGAGGGCAAGGTCAGCGCGGTCAAGGTCGCCGAGCCAATCAACCCAGCCGGCGCCGACATGGGCTTCGAGGCAGCGGCGATCGCGGCCGTTCAGCAGTTCGAGTTCGAGCCGGCCGAGGTCGGCGGCAAGCCGATCGCGGTTCAGATCAACTATCGCTATCACTTCAAGCTCGCGCCCAAGCCGCCGGAGCCACCGCCTCCGCCCGTGCCGGCGCCGACGCCCGCGGAGCCCGCCGCTCCGGCCGCACCGCCGCCTCCATCCCCCGCTCCCGCCCCTACGCCCGTCGTCAACTTCGCCGGCCGCCTGCGCGAGCGCGGCACGCGCCTGCCGATGCCCGGCGTGCTGGTCACCGTCTTTCGCGACGACGGCGCCGCGCCGGTCGGCTTCGAATCGACCGCCGACGAAGCCGGCGCTTTTCGCTTCTTCGATCTCGCGCCCGGGCCCTGGAAGATCCTGATCGAGGCGCCGGGCTACTTCCCCTACCGCACGGTCGAGGAGATCCACGCCGGCGAGAAGACCGACGTCGTGTACTACGTCGAAAAAGGCTCGTATAACCCCTACGACGTCCGGGTGACCGCGACGCGGCCGCGCAAGGAGGTGAGCCGCACGGTGATCACCGCCGCCGAGATCGACAAGGTGCCGGGCACGGCCGGCGACCCGATCTCGGTCATACAAAACTTCGCCGGCGTGGCGCGCGCTCCGCTGCTCAGCGGCCAGATCATCGTGCGCGGCTCGGCGCCGCAGGACACGCAGTACTTCCTCGACGGACAGTCGATCCCGCTCATCTATCACTTCGGCGGCCTGCGCAGCGTGATTCCGATCGGCGTGATGGACAGCCTGGAGTTCTATCCCGGCAACTTCTCGCCGATGTACGGGCGCGCCATCGGCGGCATCGTCGACGTGCAGATCAAGAAGCTGCAGCCGAAGAAGGTCTCCGGCTACGCCGACGTCAGCGTCCTCGACACCAGCGTCTACCTGGAAGTGCCGCTCGGCGACAAGGGCGGCATCGCCGTCGCGGGCCGGCGCAGCTATCTCGACTTCGTGTTGAACGCAGCGATCCCCAGCGACGCGCCGATCAACCTGACGGTCGCGCCGCGCTATTACGACTACCAGGTGCTGGCCAACTACCGCCCGGCGCCGGCGCACGACCTGCGCTTCTTCTTCCTCGGCTCCGACGATCGCTTCGCGGTGTTGTTCAAGGATCCCGGCGACGTCAGCAACCAGGTGACCGCCAACACCTTCCAGTCGTCGACGACCTTCTATCGCTCGATCCTGAGCTATCGCTACGTCCCCAGCCCCGGGTTCGAGAACGTTCTGCAAGCGTCGACGGGCAACACCACGACCGACACGACCCTCGGCAACCTGGTGCTGTACCTGAACATCGACAGCAGCCAGCTGCGTGACACCGTGAAGAAGAAGCTCACCGACTGGGCGTCGCTGTCGGTCGGGGTCGACACGATCTACGCCGTGGCGTCGGGGCTCGTGCGTTTGCCGCTGCCGCCGAAAGAGGGCCAGCCGCTGACGCCCCCCGATCTGACGAATCTCATCGAGACCCGGTTCAACGACAACCGCTATGTGTCGCCCGCGGCGTTCGCCGAGCTCGAGCTCAGGCCGCTGCCGCGCCTGCTGCTGCTGCCCGGCGTGCGCGCCGACTACTTTCAGCGCACGCACGAGAGCGCGGTGCAGCCGCGCATCACCGCGCGCTACGGCATCGACGATCGCGTGACGATCAAGGGCGGCATCGGTCTTTTTGCCCAGGAGCCGACCTTTGACGAGACCGACCCCAACTTCGGCAACCCCCAGCTCAAGGGCGAGCGCGCGATCCACTACTCGGCCGGCGTCGAGTACAAGCCGCGGCCCTACGTCACGCTCGACGCGACCGGGTTCTACAAGGACATGTACAACATGGTCAGCCCGACGGCCGACCAGTTCACCGCCGCCGACGGCACGCTGAGGCCGCTGCGCTACAACAACACCGGCAAGGGTCGCGCGTACGGCCTGGAGCTGGTCGCGCGCCACGACTTCGCCAACAACTTCACCGGGTGGCTGGCGTACACGCTGTCGCGCTCGGAGCGCCTCGACTCGGGCCAGACCAGCTACCGCCTGTTCGACTTCGATCAGACGCACATCCTGACCGTGCTGGGGACGTACTCGCTGCCGCGCAACTGGCAGATCGGGGGCCGCTTCCGCTTCGTCACCGGCAACCCGACGACGCCGGTCGTCGGCGGCGTGTTCAACGCCAGCACCGATGAGTACGACCCGGTCTACGGCAAGGTGAACTCGGGGCGCATCGAGGCGTTTCACCAGCTCGACATCCGCGTCGACAAGCGCTGGATCTACCAGTCTTGGATGCTCGACATGTACCTGGACGTGCAGAACATCTACAACCGCGCCAACCCCGAGGGGCTCTCTTACAACTACAACTTCCGGAAGACGCAGGTGCAGCAGGGCCTGCCGATCCTGCCCATCCTCGGCATCCGGGCCGACTTCTGAGGAGCCAGAGCAATGCGCATTGGCATTCACAAGAGCCCGGTGGTCGTCGCGCTGCGGACGCTCGTCGCCTCGACGTTGCTGGCGTCGGCACTGCTGGCGATCTTGGCGCATCCCGCGCAGGCGCAGGAGCTGGAAGAGCCGCGGCGGCGCCAGGGCTACTACCTGTCGTTCGGTCTCTACGGCGCGGCGACGCAGGCGATCGAGAAAGGAAACTCCCTCGGCCCCTGGATCGGCTATGGCCAGGCGCTGCGCGCGGGCCAGCTGATCACGCGCCGGTTCAGCATGGGCATCGCGATCGAGAGCGCGGCGACCAGAGGCGACGGCCAGCGCGGGACCGCGACGGCGCTGGTGCTCGAGGCCGGCTTCGCCGTGCACGGCAACCTCGCGCTGCGCGGCGGCGCCGGCGTCGGGTTCCTGCAGCTCAAGAACCCCAACGATCCGACCGAGTCGGCGGCGCGCGGCGCGGGCGGATCCTGGTTCGCGCTCGGCGCCGGCTACGATCTCTTCGTGGGGCAGAAGCGGCTGACCGGCGGCCTGGCGCTGACCCCGGTGGTCGAGGCGCGCTACCTGCCGGGCAGCGACACCAAGGGCATCGTCATGTTCATCGGCTTCGATCTGTCCTACTGGACCGGACTGCCGCTCAACCAGCTATCGCTGCCGCCGTCGGAGGCCTGGCGCACGCGCAAACCCGGCGAGTGACCGGCTGGGCTTGCACTTCGCCCTCGATCCCGAAGACTCGGATCGGGAGGGCGTCATGCAGGGAATGCCGCAACCGAGCGAGCACCACCAGAGGTTGCGCCGGCTGGAGGGGACCTGGGTCGGCGAGGAGATCCTCAGCCCTTCGCCCTGGGGGCCCGGGGGCGCGGCGATCGGCCGCGTCACCTTCCGCGCCGACCTCGACGGCTTCTTTCTGATCGAGGACTACGTCGAGGAGCGCGACGGCAACGTGGTCTATCGCGGCCACGGGATCCTGGGGTGGGACGAGCCGTCGCAACGATACGGCTGGTTCTGGATCGATTCGATGGGGACGTTGCCGGCGGCGCCGTCCTGGGGCCACTGGGAGGGCGACACGCTCACGTTCGAGCACGCGCCGGTCGCCGATCAGCGGAGCCGCTATTCCTTTCACCTCGTGGACGCGCGCACGCTGCAGTTCAAGATCGAGATGTCGCGCGACAGCGGCCACACCTTCACGTCGTTTCTCGAAGGGCGCTACCGCCGCGTCTGACGCAGATCGCAGTCGCGATGCGCCGCGCGCGCGAGACGAGCGACAGCGAGACGGGCAGTTGTCACAGTATCGTCACAATCACGACACTATCTCGCCATTCCCACATGATAGATGCCCATGAGTGAATATATCGGACAGGGCCGCTGAGGTACCGCTGCGGCCGTTGAAGGCCGATAGCCTGACTAAGCCGCAAGTGCATCTGCAGCAAGAACTGCAAGGGAAGGTCGTCGCGGCGTCGCGGCCCGCCGCTCCTGCCAAACGGATTGGCCAGCCGCCGCCTGCATGGCACCTGTTCGCCGAGGGCTCGCTGCGCATCGTCGCGATGTCGGCGATCGCGGCGGTGGTCCTGATCTTCGCCTTCGTCGCCAAGGAAGCCTTGCCGCTGCTCTTCAGCAGCAACGTGCACAAGGAAGTCACGCTGCGCACGATGTGGACGGCGCAGCAATGGCCCGGCTACGACGCAGCGGATCACATCTGGCAGCCGGTCTCGGAGATTCCCAAGTACGGGATCTGGCCGCTCATCTTCGGAACGGTCAAGGTCAGCATCGTCGCGATGCTGGTCGCCGTGCCGCTGGGCGTCGGCGCCGCGGTCTACGTCTCGCAATACGCCTCGCGTCGCGCGCGCGAGATCATCAAGCCGACGATCGAGCTCCTGGCCGGCGTGCCGTCGGTCGTTCTGGGTTTCTTCGCGCTCATGGTGATGGCGTCGTGGCTGCAGAGCTGGCTGGGGCTGGAATCGCGGCTCAACGCGCTGGTCGCGGGCGTCGCGCTGTCGTTCGCGATCATCCCGCTCATCTTCACCATCAGCGAAGAGGCGCTGGGCGCCGTGCCGCGCAGCTACGTCGAGGCGTCGACCGCGCTCGGCGCCGCGCGCTGGCAGACCATCGTGCGCGTGCTGGTGCCGGCGGCGAGCCCCGGCATCGCCGCCGCCGTCGCGCTGGGGCTGGGCCGCGCCGTCGGCGAGACCATGGTCGTCCTCATGGCGTCGGGCAACGCCGCCATCACGTCGCTCAGCTTCGTCGAGTCGGTGCGCACGCTGTCGGCCACGATCGCCGCCGAGCTGGCAGAGGTGGTCTTCGGAGGCCCGCACTACACGGTGCTGTTCTTCCTGGGCACCGTGCTCTTCGTGACCACGTTCGGGATCAACCTGCTGGGCGATTACGCGATCGTCCGCATGAAGAAGAGCCTCGGGGTTCCGACGTGATCGACGTCTGAATCGCGTCGGTGGCGTGGCCGTTTCGGCGACGCCGCGCTGGTGATTAGCACCGGAGCGGCGACGCTGCTGGTGCTGGTGATCCTGGCGGTCCTGGTGATCGACGTCGTGCGCGGCGGCTCGGAGCGCCTGAGCTGGACATTCCTGACCAAGGCGCCGACGGATGGCATGACCGCGGGCGGCGTCTTCCCGGCGATCTTCGGCACCGTCGCGATGGTGATCCTGATGACCATCGCGGTCGTGCCCGGCCGGTGTCGCCACCGCGATCTACCTGCACGAGTACGCCGACCGCCAGGCGCCGCTGACGCGCATCATCCGCATCGCGGTCAACAACCTGGCCGGCGTGCCGTCGATCGTCTTCGGTCTGTTCGGCCTCGGCTTCTTCATCCAGTTCGTGGGCGGCGGGATCGACAAGCTGTTCTTCGGCGGCGCCAAGGTGCTGGGCCAGCCGGCGCTGCATCTGGGCGTCGCTGACCATGGCGGTGCTGACGCTGCCGGTGGTCATCGTCGCCACCGAAGAGTCGCTGCGCTCCGTGCCGCGCGAGCTGCGCGAGGCGTCGCTGGCGCTGGGCGCGACCAAGTTCCAGACCGTGCTCAACGTGGTGCTGCCGCAGGCGACGCCGGGGATCCTGACCGGCACGATCCTGGCGATCAGCCGCGGCGCCGGCGAGGTGGCGCCGATCCTCTTCACCGGCGCCGCCTACTACCTGCCGCAGCTGCCCTGGCATCCCAACAGCCAGTTCATGCACCTCGGCTACCACGTCTACGTGCTGGCGACGCAGTCGCCCGACGTCGACGCCGCCAAGCCGCTGCTCTACTCGACGGTGCTGGTGCTGCTGGCCGTGACGTTCGTGCTCAACCTCGTCGGCGTTCGTCGTGCGTTCGCGCATGCGGCACCGCTTCGCGGGAGCGTCGTCGTGACCACCGCGGCGGCCATCGATACCGCGCGCCCCAAGCTCACCGTCGAAGGACCTGTCGCGTCTTTTACGGAGCGAAGAAGGCGCTGGGACCGGTGTCGATGGAGATCGCCGAGAAGCGCGTGACCGCGCTGATCGGCCCGTCGGGCTGCGGCAAGTCGACGTTCCTGCGTTCGCTGAACCGCATGAACGAGCTCATCCCCGCCTGCCGGATCGAGGGCTCGGTGCAGCTGGACGAGCAGCCGATCTACGGCCCCGGCACCGACGCGGTCATGGTGCGCCGGCGCATCGGCATGGTCTTCCAGCGCTCGAACCCGTTCCCGAAGTCGATCTTCGAGAACGTCGCCTACGGCCTGCGCATCGGCGGCATGGGCAACGGCAGCGACCTGTCGGGGCGCGTCGAGCGCGCGCTGCGCCAGGCCGCGCTGTGGGAAGAGGTCAAGGATCGCCTCAACGAGAGCGCGCTCGGAATGTCGGGCGGGCAGCAGCAGCGGCTCTGCATCGCGCGCGCGCTGGCCGTCGAGCCCGAGGTGCTGCTGATGGACGAGCCGGCGTCGGCGCTCGACCCGATCGCCACCGCGCACATCGAGGAGCTGATCAACGAGCTCAGCGACGACTACACGGTCGTCATCGTCACCCACAACATGCAGCAGGCCGCGCGCGTCTCCGACTACACGGCCTTCTTCTACATGGGCGACCTGATCGAAGTCGCCAACACTCAGGTGCTGTTCACCAAACCGAGCCAGAGTCGCACCGAGGACTACATCACCGGCCGGTTCGGATGAGCCAAAACGGAGCCGACATGAGTAAAATAGGCGCTATGGGCTCGACCAGTCGCGAGCACACCAACCGCGAGTACGAGCAGGAGCTGCGCCGCCTGCGCGAGCAGACCTGCTCATGGGTGCCAAGGTCGAAGAGAGCATCATCAGCAGCATCCGCGCGCTGACCGAGCGGGACACCGCGCTCGCCGAGCGGACCATCGCGATCGACCGCCAGATCAACCAGATGGAGATCGACATCGACGGTCTCTGCCTGCAAGATCCTGGCGCGGCGCCAGCCGGTGGCGTCGGACCTGCGCTTCATCACCATGGCGCTCAAGCTGGTGACCGATCTCGAGCGCATCGGCGATCTCGGCGTCAACATCTGCGAGCGCGTCGTCGAGCTGAATCAGGAGCCGCCGCTCAAACCCTACGTCGACCTGCCGGTGATGGCCGAGGAGACGCAGCGGATGCTGCACGACGCGCTCGACGCATTCGTCGCCGGCGACGCCGAGCACGCGCACCGGGTCATCGAGCGCGACGCCACCATCGACGCCTACTACTCGCAGATCTTCCGCGAGCTCCTGACGTACATGATGGAAGACGTGCGCAACATCTACCGCGCGACGCGGCTGCAGTCGATCGCCAAGTACCTCGAGCGCGTCGGCGACCACGCGACCAACCTGGCCGAGATGGTCGTGTTCATGGTCAAGGGCCAGGACATCCGCCACGCCGGCAAGCTCAGCGTCCCGCGCGAGGGCTAGGCTACGCCAGGCTAGGCTAGGCACTGCTTTTGCGCGCTCGGTGTCCTCGGTCGATGATCCGTTAGTCGCTCGCTTTCGGGGAGGACGGGGATTCCCTCGCGGCGGACGGCGCCCTCCGCCGGTCGAAGGGCAACCTTCTCCCGGCCGGAGAGCCGGGAACTCGACCGAAGGCTCTTCGAACGATCGTCCGGCCGGCGGCCAGCGGCGTGAGGGCCGCGTCCCCAGCAAGAGGAACACCCCACCCCGGAAGCCGGCGACTAACCCACGCTCGACCGAGGATAGGAAGCCTCGCGCGCCCGCGGACCGTCGACCGAGAACCCGCGAGCGCTTTCACGATCCGAGCGCCGCCTCGTTGAGCGCGGGGGCCGGCGCGAACGTCGACGCAGAGACGCGCTCCTCGACTCGATCGGCCAGGTAGTCGGCGTCGACGGCGACGCCGGAGAAGCGGCCGGAGCCCCAGGTGTGCAACCAGGGCAAGCCCAGGAAGTAGAGCCCGCCGACCGCGGTGACGCCGCGAAAGTGCACGGGGTAGCCGCGACCGTCGAAGATCGGAACCTCGACCCAGCGATAGTCGGAGTGGAAGCCGGTGCACCAGATCACCGTCGTGATCGATGCCGCCGCCAGGTCGAGCGACGCCGTCTCGCCGGCCGGCTCCCACACCGGCCGGTAGCGCGCCTCGATCGCTGCGTCGATGCCGTGGTCAGCGATGAACTTGTCGATGCTGTTCTTGATGCTCTCGGCGACGGCGTCGGCCTGGTCCAGGTTGTGGCGCAGATCGCCGACCAGCTGCAGGGACGTGCCGCGCACGCCGTCGACGTGACCGTAGAGACGCATCCCCTCGCGCGCACGCTGGCGCAAGTCGATGTCGCGCCCACCGTCGCGCCCGGTCACATAGTGGTTCGCCTTGGCGCGCACGCGCTCCTTGAGCGGGTGCTCGTGCACAGGCAGGCTGTAGTAGCCCATGTCCTCCAGCCAGTCGACGACGTCGCGCCCACGATAGCGTCGCGCCGTGCGCGGCGCGCCCCCGACCGCCAGGTGCACGCGCCGCCCCGCCAGGTGCAGGTCCTCGGCGATCTGGCAGCCCGACTGGCCGGTGCCGACGACCAGCACCTCGCCGGGCGCCAGGGACGCCGGATTCCTGTACTGCGACGAGTGGAGCTGCGCGATTGTCTCAGGCAGCCGCTCGGCCCAGCGCGGAATGCGCGGCGTGTGGTAGCCGCCGGTCGCGACGACGACCTGCTCGGCGAAGCAGTCGCCGGCGGTCGTGGCGACGTCGAAGCCGCCCTTGGCGCACGCGTGCAGGCGCGTGGCCGCGACCCGTTCGCGCAGCGGTGGCCGGAAGAAGCGTACGTAGTCTTCCAGGTAGCGCACGATCTCGTCCTTCAGCATGAAGCCGTGCGGATCGGAGCCGTTGTACGGAAACCCGGGCAGCCGGCACTGCCAGTTGGGCGTCACCAGGCAGAACGAATCCCATCGGTGCTCGCGCCACTCGTGGCCGATGCGGTTCTTCTCGAGCACGACGTGCTCGATCCCGCGTTGCTGCAAGCAATAGCTCATCGCAAGCCCAGCCTGGCCGCCACCGATCACCACGACGCTGTGGTGCGATCCGATCGACGACGCTTCATCCGCGGCCATGACGATTCGCCTCCTGCTGCGCCGGCGGCGGCAGCTCGAATCCGGTCACGACGACCAGATCGCTCTCGCCGCAGCCGGAGCTTCGTTCTTCGATCGTCGCCAGCTGGTCCATCGCCGCCGAACAGGCGAAGCCGTACTTCGCGCGCACGCGCTCGGAGCCGATATGCAGCATCGTGCGGCTCCGCTCCAGGAAGTCGCGCAGCGGGTAGGCGCGCCCGACCTCGAGAAACTCGCGCACGACCAGCGACGGTGAGTAGCAGCGCATCACGGCGCCGTCGGGCCAGCGGATCGAGAAGTGCATCTCAGGCATGAGCCATCGTCCTTTCGCCGTCGCCATCGCTGGCGCTGTCGCCGGCGCGGAGCGGATAGAGCGACGCGTGTCGGGCCGCCACGTGTGCCCACGAATGCGCTTCGGCGCGCTGGCGGCCGGCGTCGCGTCGCGCGGGGCTCGCGGCCAGCGCCTCCTGCAACCCGGCGGCGATCGCCTCCTCGGACAGCGGATCGACCAGCACCGCGCATGTATCGTCGAGATATTCGGTGAACGGCGCGCGCGCCGACGCGACCAGCGGCAGCCCCGCCGCCAGCGCCTCCAGCGCCGCGAGCCCGAACCCCTCGTGCAGCGACGGCATCGCGAGGACGTCGGCCAGCCGGAACAGCGCGGGCACGTCGGCCTCGGGAACCACACCGAGCTCGACGATCGCCGCGCGTGTCTCCGGAGACAGCCGATCGCGCGCGCGCTCGAACTCGGCGCGGTAGGCGCCGTGATCCAGAACGGTCGCGCCGCCGAGGATCCAGAGCCGCGCCTGGGGCCAGCGCGCGCGCAGGCGCGCGAACGCGCCGAGCGTGCGCAGGGTGTTCTTGCGCTCCTCGACGCCGCCCACGGCAAGAACGACCGGCGCGCCCGGACCCAGGCGCGCGCGCCACACGCGCAGCCGCGACACCACCACGTCCGAGAAGCGACGCGCGTCGACGCCGTTGCCGACCACCACGCTGTCGGCCCCGAAGGCGCGCTGCACGTCCCGGCGCGCCGCCTGGCTCACGCTGAAGCACAGGTCCGCCTCGCGAATCGAACGCTCCTGGCAGCGCGCCAGATAGGGATCGGCGAACGCCTCGACGTGATGCACGGTGCGCGCCAGCCGTAGCCAGCGGCCCCCGGCGCGCGCCGCCAGCAACCCCGCGGCGCTGAGGCAGTCCTGCGCGTGGTGAACATCGTGCACCACGCCGTGCGCGATCAGATACGCCGCCAGCTCGTCACGACGCTGGCGCACCAGCGCCGCCGTCGACGAAGGCGCCGGCGCCGCCGGCACCAGCCGCAGGCGCGCGCGCAACGGACGAAAGAACCCGCGCCCGTCCTTGTCGAGCGCGTAGACCGTGACGTCGTAGCCGAGATCGACCAGCGCGTCGGCCAGGCTGGCCGTGTGCACCACGCTGCCGCGCGGAAGGGTCGAATAGGTGTAGAGCCCCAGCGACGGCGACGTCATCGACCACCCCGCACGAAGACCCGCCGCGTGACGATGTCGGCCATGGGACGGCCGCGATCGTCGCTGCGCGAGAAGCGAATGCGGGTGGTGACGCCGCTGCAGTCCTCGTCGAACGCCAGGAGCGACGCCGTGAGCGTCGCGCCGAGCGGCAGGTTGTCGTAATAGAAAACGTCGCGGCGGACCGCCGACGTCACCAGGGCCCAGTCGCGCGATCCATTGGCTCGCGAAGCCCGGGGCGGATTGCGGAGCCCGATCACGTCGGCGCGGCGGTAGCGATCCAGCCCGAGGTGGCGTACCAGCCGCCGCTCCGCCGAGTCGGCGATGGTCACGTACGAGGCGAAGTAGAGCAAGCCGGCGCCGTTGTAGTCGGCGTAGGGTGACGGCTCGTAGTCGAGGGCCGCCAGCGGCGGGCCCGCGAGCGCCATCACCGGGCCGGCGAACGGATCGTCGAACCGCTCGCCGCGCCGCGCGGCGCGCGCAATGGTCGCGATCGGCGGCTCGTCCCCGACCGGCGTCCAGCGCCGGGCCAGCCCCGGCTCCAGCGTGGCCACGCGCAGACCGCCGCCAGCGGCGCGCGAAGCGAACGTGGTCAGCAACTCGAGCACGAAGCGGCCGCGCTGGCCGGCGATCGCGGCGATGACGCGGCCGTGCGCGCAGGCGCGGCCGCAGGGCACGACCTCGGAGGCCGCCTCGAAGAGGTCGTTTTCGCGCACCTGCGACAGCGGCAGGTCGTAGCGAGCGCGCACAGCGACCACCGTCGGATAGACGCGCTCGCCGCTCTCGCTGCGGATCTCGTCGGTGGCCAGCCCCAGCGTGCGTCCGATCGCCTGCCAGTGGCGGTCTCCGGCGTCGCGAAAGAGCCAGTTCTCCGACAGGCCGCCCGCGTCCAGGTGGGGCATGCCGAGGCGGATCCGGCGCGGCGCTTCGAGCGGCAGCGCGCGCGCGCCGACGCCGACATTAGGCTCGACGCCGCCGGCGACGGAGACCGGACGACGCGCGGCCAGCCCGGCGGCGCTCACGCGCGCCCCCGCTGGTCGCCGGCGGCGCCAAACCCGGTGAGCGGAGCCTCCGCGAGATCCCACAACGCCTGGCTCTCGTCGTGGCTCGCAGTGCCGCTCGCCAGCGTGAGCCGGCGGCTGTCGTCGAAACGGCCGGCAACGGTCGCGGCGATGTCGCGCGCCGCGAACGCCGCGCACAGGTGCGCGCTCTGCGACGGTCGCGCCGCCAGCAGAAAGCCGTAGCTGGGGAAGGCCTGCAACCAGGTCGCCCACGGCACGCCATCGGGGCGCGGGATGGCGTCGAGCCGCAGCGTCGCGCCCACGCCGGAAGCCTCGCACAGCATCAGCGCCGTCCCCGCGATGCCGCCCATGCTGATGTCCTTGGCCGCCATCGCCATCCCCTCCTCGGCGATGCGCGGCAAGAGCGCGTAGTCGGCGCGCAAGCGTGCCGGCGCGGCGTCGGTGCTGGCGTTCCAGAACGCGTGCCGCGGATGCATGCGCCCGCGTAGATCGACGGCGACCACCAGATCATCGCCGGGGCGCGCGTCGAAGCTGGTCAGGAGGCGGCGCGCGCGCCCGAGCACGGCGGCGGCCAGCGCCGCGTACGGGCTGCGCAGGTTGGTGTGGCCGCCCACGATCGGGATCTGGAAGCGTTCGGCGGCGTCGGCCATCCCCTGCCAGATCGGCGCGGCAGCGTCGGCGCTGCCGGCGAAGATCGCATCGACGATCGCCAGCGGTCGCCCGCCCATCGCGTAGACGTCGCTGGCGTTCACCATCACGGCGCAGTAGCCGGCGAAGCGCGGCTCGGTCGCCACCAGCTCGGGCCACATCCCCTCGGCGGCGAGCAGCAAATAGCCGTCGCCGTCGGGAATCGCGGCGGTGTCGTCGCCGATGCGGACCTCGCCCGCGCCCCACGGGCCGCTGCGCACGCGCGGCAGGTGGCGCGCCGCCGCCTGGATGTCGCGCTTGTGCTCGAGGCCGATCGCCGACCGCAGCTCGCGCGCCAGCTCAGGCAGCATCGTCCGCCTGCCAGGTGAGCGAGGCGCGCCCCGCGTGTCCCCCAACAGCGGGACGCGCCTCCTCGGTCGGTGAGTAGTGCTCGAGCGCCGCCTCCATCAAATGATGAGGGCGTCCGAAGAGCTCGATCTCCGCGCGTGTCTGCCAGCGCAGGCGGCGAAAGAACGCGACGTTGGCGCGCTGGACCGTGGCGCGAAAGCGGTGCGCACCCCAGGCGCGCGCGGTTCCCACGGCCGTCTGCACCAGCCAGCGGCCGACGGCGCCGACGGTGCGGAACTGGGGATCGACGCCGAGCCGCCCGCCCCACCAGTCGCCCGGCGATTCTTCCCAGATGCGCACCACGCCGACGACGCGCGCGGCTTCATCCCCGGCGTGGGCGACGCATACGATCGGGACCGCGGTCGCGTCCTGCTCGTCGCGGTCGTCGCCGTCGAACACCTGCTGCTCGGCGCAGAAGATCGAGCGTCGAAGCGCGAAGTACGCGTCGCGCTCGGCCGCCGTGCGTGCGATGCGCGTGGCGAAGCTCAGCACGGCGAAACCTCGTAGCTCGACAGCGCCGAGCAGGCGCCGCACTTCGCGCAGCCCGCCTTCATGTCGGCCGATGACAGACCGTGCCGGCGCAAGAGACGCGCCACCTCGACGTACAAGCTCTGCATGCTCTCGCTCGATGGCGGCGCATGCGCGGCCATCGGCGTACCCGCGATCGGCGTGAACGGCACCACGAACGGGTAGACGCCGATGCCGCACAGTCGCTCCGCCATCGCGAGCAAGCTCGCCGGCCGATCGCCGAGCCCCGCGATCAGGTACGTGCTCACCTGGCCGCGGCCAAACACAGCGACTGCGGCGGTGAACGCATCGAGGTAGCGCTCGATCGGCACCTCGGCCTTGCCGGGCATCACCGCGGCGCGCACCGCCGGCTCCACCGCCTCGAGATGCATGCCGAGCGCGTCGCCGCCCGCGGCACGCAGGCGCGCGAACCACCCGAAATCGTCGGGCGGCTCGCACTGGACCTGGATCGGCAGCGATGGCACGGCGGCTTTCACCGCCGCCACACACGCCGCCAGATGCGCCGCGCCGCGATCCACCGACGCCGGCGTGCCGGTGGTCAAGACCAGCTGCTCGACGCCGTCGAGGCGCACGGCCGCCGCGGCGACCTCGGCCAGCTGCGCCGGCGTCTTGCGGGCCAGCGTGCGGCCTTCCTTGAGCGACGTTCCGATCGCGCAGAACTGACACGCGCGCTCCGCGTCGGCGTAGCGCACGCACGACTGCAACACCGTCGACGCCAGCACGCGGCGCGCGTGCAAGAGCGCGATCTTCGAGTAGGGGATCCCGTCGGCGGTCGAGAGCGCGTAGAAGCGCGCGGGTGGCGGCAGCGCGACCTCGGCCAGCGCGTCGTCTCCCCGCAGGATCCAGGCGCGCGACGGCGTCGCTCCCGAGACCACGCGCAGGCGGAACGGCGACTGGCCGGCGGCGCGCATCGGCACCATCAGCGTGGCGCCGCCCAGCGAGACCGCGCGGTGGTCCGACGGTCCGGCGCCGCCGCGACGGCCGACGTTCGCGACACCGTGATCTTCGTCGAGCGCGAGCCCGGCCGCCTGCAGATCGGCCATGAGCGCGCTCTGGCGCTCGGAATCGACGGCGAACGGTAACGCGGACGCGGGCAGGCTCGCGGCGGCCATCACGCGACCCCCGCCGCCGGAGCGTCTGACGGCGATACGAGCGGCGGCGACACCGGCACCAGCGCCACCCCCGTCGACGCGCGCGCTCTCTCGACCAGCGGGCTCGTCGGAGTCCGGTCAATGAGCAGGCTGAGCAGCTCGGGCCGACTGTAGTGACCGACGCTGTCCATCATCCGCTTGCGCTTGATGACCAGCGACAGGTCGAGGTCGGCGTAAAGCGTCCCCTCCCCCTCGGTGATCGGCTTGCCCAGCAGCGTCCCCTCGGGCGAGACGATCGCGGTGAAGCACCCGCCACTGACGGCACGCTCGAGCCCCGTCGACCCGGCGACCTCGGCGCGCTGCTCGGGTGTGAGCCACCCGGTGGCGTTGACGACGAAGCATCCCGACTCGAGCGCGTGGTGGCGGATGGTGACCTCGATCTGCTCGGCGAAGATCGGGCCGACCAGCGACCCGGGAAACATGCTCGCGTGGATCTCCTCGTGGTCTGCCATGAGCGCATAGCGCGCCAGCGGGTTGTAGTGCTCCCAGCAAGCCAGCGCGCCGACGCGCCCGACGTGAGTGTCGACGGCGCGCAACCCGGCGCCGTCGCCCTGCCCCCACACCATGCGCTCGTGATAGGTCGGCGTGATCTTGCGCCGGTGCAGCACCAGCCCGCGCTCACCGTCGAAGATCAGCTGCGCGTTGTAGAGGGTACCGTGGTCGCGCTCGTTGACGCCCAGCACGACCACCACGCCCGTCGTGCGCGCCGCCGCCGCGACCGCGACCGTGGTCGGACCGGGAACGGTGACCGCCTCTTCGTAGAGCCGCAGATGCTCGCGACCCATCGCCGCCGGCGGCTGGATGAACGAGAAGTATGGATAGTACGGCACCACGGTCTCGGGAAAGACGACCAGCTCCGCCCCCTCGCGCGCGGCGGCCTCGATCGCGGCGCAGACCTTGTCGGTCGTCGCCGCGCGGCTCGACAGCGACGGCGCCAGTTGCACCGCCGCCGCGCGCACTTTTCGAGTCGCCGCCACGCGTGCCGCCTACAGCGTCCAGGTGTTGAGGATCACCGCGTTGGCCTTGCGGTGGAGGAGCACGATGTCGAGCACGTCGAGCGGATTGATGGGCCGGATGCCCGGGATCAGCGCCGCCTCCGTCTGGCCGTACAGCGCCGACAGAGCAAACCGGCAGGCGTAGACCTTGCCGCCCTCGGCCATGAAGCCGCCGATCTTCTGGTTCACGACCAGGTGGCCGGGGAAGGCCTCACTGCCGAGCTTGGGAAAGCCCCGCTGCACGCCCAGCAGCACGCCGGGGCCATAGAGCAGCACGCTGGTGTCGAACCCTTTGCGCATCAGGCGCGTCGCCTGCAGCATGTTCACCAGGCCGATCGATCCTTCGAATGCGACGGTGTGAAACGTCACCAGCGCCTTCTCGCCGGGCGCGGCCTTGACGTCCTCGAAGACCTTCTCCTCGTAGTCGACCAGGAAGTCGCCTTCCTTGTGCAGTGGATGCGTGATCGCGGGCATCGTCGTCTCCTCCTGACGGAGAAGACAGAGCAACCACGGGGCCAAACCTGCGGCGCCCCGGCGCGGACCGCGGAAAACCGCGGTGTGAAAACGTCAGGTTTCCGATCGTGCGCATGCTCGGTTTCCATCGGATATCGCAGCGGCCAAGCGCCGGTGGCGGATCGCCGCGCACAACGAAAAATCGCGCTCTCGACCGCGAATTTGCGTCGTGGAAACGAGTCCTCGCGTAGCGTGAGCGCGTGCTCTGGTCGGATGTCAGCGGAGCCGCGTCCCACTCGTTTCGAGAGCTGCTGCTCGAGCTCGCGCGCGAGCGCTCGCTCGATGACCTGCTGCCGCTGTGCACGCGCCGGCTGGTCGAGAACGAGGACGTCGCGCTCGCGCGGCTGTGGCTGCTCGAGCCCGGCGACCAGTGCGCCGCCTGCCCCAACGCCGGCGTCTGCGCCGACCGCGTGGCGTGCCTGCACCTGGTGGCCAGCGCGGCACGCGCACGCGACGGCGACGCGATCTCGGACGGCCGGCTCGGCGGCGCGTTCCGCCGCATCCCGCTCGGCGCGTTCAAGGTGGGCGCGGTCGCCGCCACGCGCGCGCCAGTGCTGGTCACCGATCCGGCGCGCGATCCGAAGATCCGCCACCCCGCGTGGGTGCGCGCCGAAGGAATCGCCGGGTTTGCCGGGCTGCCGCTCATGTCGCGCGGCGAGCTGCTGGGTGTGCTGGGTGTGTTCGTGCGCTCGCCGCTGTCGCCGGCCGCCGTCGACGTGCTGCGCATCATCGCCAATCATGCCGCCGCCGCGATCGCGACCGCGCGCGCCTTCGCCGAGGTCGAGTCGATGCGGCGGCGGCTGGCGCTGGAGAACCAGATCCTGCGGCGCAGCGCCGAGGCGGAGCCGGTCGCGCTGGTGGGCCGCAGCGCCCAGCTACGCGCGGTTGTCCAGGAGATCGCCGCGGTCGCCGCCACCGACGCCACCGTGCTGGTGCTGGGCGAGTCGGGCACCGGCAAGGAGCTGGCGGCGCAGGCCATCCACCAGCAGAGCCGCCGCGCCGCCCGCCCGTTCGTCGAGATCAACTGCGCCGCGATCCCGCGCGAGCTGGCGGAGAGCGAGCTCTTCGGCCACGTGCGCGGCGCCTTCTCGGGCGCCCTGCGCGACCGCATCGGACGCTTCGAGGCGGCGGCCGGCGGTACGCTGTTCCTCGACGAGATCGGCGAGCTGCCGCTCGACCTGCAGGGCAAGCTGCTGCGCGTGTTGCAGGAGGGGACGTTCGAGCGCGTCGGCGAGGTCCGCACGCGGCGCTCCGACGTGCGCATCGTGGCGGCGACCAACCGCAACCTGCTCGCCGAGGTCGACGCCGGACGCTTCCGGCAGGATCTGTACTACCGCCTCGCGGTCTATCCGATCACCATGCCGGCGCTGCGCGAGCGGCGCGAGGACATCCCCGAGCTGGCGGCGCAGCTCCTCGACCGCATCTGCCGGCGCCTCGCGCGCCCGCCGGTGGCGCTGGCGCCGGAGCAGATCGCGTGGCTGGCGAACCGCGACTGGCCGGGGAACGTGCGCGAGCTCATCAACGTGCTCGAGCGCGCGACGATCTCCGGATCGCACGGCGGCCTGCACCTGCCGGTCGGCGACGTGCCGGCCGCGGCTGCCACGCACGGCGCGCACGCGGCGCCGCGCGTCGTGCCGGCCGCTGTCCCGATCTCGACGGCGATCGCGGTACCAGCGCTCGAGGGGCCGTCCGTCGTCGACGCGGAACGCGCCGGACCGCCGGCGATTCTGGGCGAGCACGAGATGCGGCGCCAGGAGCGCGAGAACCTGCGCCGCGCGCTGGAGAGCTGCAATGGCAAGATCTACGGCCGCGACGGCGCGGCGGCGCTGCTGGGCCTGAAGCCGACCACGCTGGCGTCGCGCCTCAAGCGCCTGCAGATAAGACCGTGACCACTAGGACACGGCTTGCGGCTGCGACGGTGCCGGCGCGGCCACGCGCTGGTCGCGCGGCAGCGTGAACCAGAAGGTCGATCCGCGGCCCATCGTGCTCTGCACGCCGATCATGCCGCCCATCGATTCGACCAGGTGCTTGACGATCGACAGGCCCAGGCCGGTGCCGCCCATGTCGCGCGTGCGGCCGGCGTCGACGCGGTAGAAGCGCTCGAACAGCCGCGGCAGGTGCTTGGCCTCGATCCCCGGGCCCGAATCCTCGACGGCGACGCGCACCTTGGCGCCCTCGTCGGACACGCGCACGGTGATCGACGAGCCCTCGGGGCAGTACTTGACGGCGTTCTCGATCAGGTTGGTGAGCACCTGCTCGACGGCGCGGTGGTCGGCGGTCGCCGGCGGCGTGCCGGTCGGGACCGCCGCCTTGACCGTCAGCCGCTTCTGCTCGATGCGCTCGCGGAAGGTCCCGATCACCTGCGTGCGCGATCGGCGCGACGTCGACGGCATCGGCGCGCGGCTTGAATTCCTTGGACTCGATGCGCGACAGGTCCAGCACGTCCTCGACCAGCTCGTGCAGGCGGCGCGCGTTGCGCTCGATCATGTCGACGAAGCGCACCGACGCCTCGGGGTCGCGCAGCGCCGAGCGGCGCAGCGTCTCGGCGGCCGACGCGACCGCGGCGATCGGCGTGCGCAGCTCGTGCGACACGTTGGCGACGAAGTCGCGGCGCAGCGACTCGAGCCGGCGCACATCGGTGACGTCGACGAAGACCGCCAGCAGCCCCGGCTGGCCCGACATCGCCTTGGCGTGCACCAGCGCGCGCCGCGGCTTGAGGCCCGACGATCTCGATCTCGCCCGAGTGCGAGCCCTCCGACGCCAGCGCCGTCTCCAGCAGCCGCTGCAGCTCGGCGTTGCGGATCACCTCGATCGCGATGCGCCCCACCGCCTCGCTCGACAGCGCCAGCATCTCGCGCAGCGACGGGTTCACCAGCAAGATGCGGCGCTCGGCGTCCATCACCAGCACGCCCTCCTGCATCGACTCGAGGATGCGGCCCAGCAGGTCGCGCTCGGCGCGCATGGTGCTGAGGTTCGCCGACAGGCTCTCCGCCAGCGCATCGAGCGCCTTGCCCAGCTCCGCGACCTCGTCGCGGCCGCGCAGGTGCGTGCGCACGTCCAGATCGCCCGACGACATACGGCGCGCCGCCGTCGTCAGATCGCGCAGCGAGCGCGACAGGATGTGCGCCGCGCCGAACGACAGGAACAGCGCCACGCCAAGCGCGATCAGCGCGCCGAACCCGAAGATCTGCCGCAACCCCTGCAGGGCGTCGTCGACCTCGGTCAGCGGCACGGCGATGCGCGCGATCAGCGCCAGCTTCCCGTCACGCTCGACGGGGACCGCGACGTACATCAACCGCCGGCTCACGGTGGCGCTCCAGCGCATGCTCGATCCCCACGGACCGTGCAGCGCCTCGATCACCTCCGGCCGATCGTGGTGGTTCTCCAGACGGTCGAGCGCGGGGAGGTCGACCTCCGAGTCGCCGAGCACCACGCCGTCGGGGCGGATGAACGTGACGCGGCCGTTCCCCGAGCGCGCCAGCCGGTGCGCGAGATCGCTCCAGGCGGCCCGGTTCTCCAGCGACCCCGCGGGCGAGCTCCGCAACGTCTCGTCGCCGGCGTCGCGGATCAGATCCAGGCGCCCGATCAGGTCGTGGCGGATCCGATCGACCAGCGTCGCCTCCACGCTGTGGCGCAGATAGATCTCGCCCGCGAGCACCGACAGCGCGATCAGGCTCAGCGAGACGGCGAAGATCTTGGCGCGCAACCCATACCTCACGGGGGCTGCTTGGGCGGGGCGCCGACGAAGCGGTAGCCGATGCCGCGAATCGTCTCGATATAGGCGCCGGCCGGTCCCAGCTTCTCGCGCAACCGCTTGACGTGCGTGTCGACGGTGCGCGTCGCGTTCTCACCGCTCACGCACCAGACGTCGTCGAGCAGCACGGCGCGCGACTGAACGCGGTTGCGCCGCTCGTACAGCGTGCACAGCAGGCGCAGCTCGAGCGCGGTCAGGCTGACTTCGCGGTCGTCGACCTGCACGTTGGGCGCGTCGCGGTCGATGCGCAGGCGGCCGAAAGTGATCGCGGGCGCGGGCGCCGGCGGCGCGGGTGCGGGCGCGGGCGCCGTCTGCGACCGCCGCAGCACCGCCTGGACGCGCAGCAGCAGCTCGCGCACGCTGAACGGCTTGACGACGTAGTCGTCGGCCCCCAGCTCGAACCCGACCACCCGATCGACCTCGGCGCCCTTGGCGGTGACCATCATCACCGGAGTCGCCCGAGTCGCGGGGTTGCTCTTCAGACTCCGGCATACCTCGAGGCCCGAGATATCCGGCAGCATCAGATCCAGAATCACCAGATCCGGGGTCCGCTCGGCGGCCATGCCCGCGACCGGCGCTCCGCGCTCGGACACGACGACATCGTACCCGAGCTCGCGGAGGTTGTAGCTGATCACCTCCTGAAGGTCGCGCTCGTCCTCGACGACCAAGACGCGCGTCATGGCCGAGTTTCTAGCACCTTCCGGACCAAAACGCGCGCCTGGCCGCTGTGACAATCATGTGACGGAGGCGTTGACATCGGAGCGCACCTCATCGATAGAAGGCGTCGCACCAATGTCGCACCAATTGGCCGTCGTCATCTGCATCGTCGTCATCGCCCTGGTCTTCGACTACATCAACGGCTTTCATGACGCGGCGAACTCGATCGCGACGGTGGTTTCGACGCGGGTGCTCTCGCCGCGCATGGCCGTCGCCTGGGCGGCGTTCTTCAACTTCGTGGCGTTCATCTTCTTTCCGCTGCACGTCGCCAACACCATCGGCAAGGGCATCGTCGATCCGCACGTCGTCGACAACACGGTGGTGGTTGCCTCGCTGATCGGCGCGATCGGCTGGAACCTCATCACCTGGTGGTACGGGATTCCCTCCAGCTCGTCGCACGCGCTCATGGGCGGGTTGATCGGCGCCGGCCTCTGCAAAGGCGGCAGCGGCGTGCTCGGCTGGACGAAGATCACCCAGACCGCGGTCTTCATCATCCTGTCGCCGATCATCGGAATGCTGGTCGGCGGCACGCTGCTGGTGGCGGTTGCCTGGATCCTGCGGCGCTTCACGCCGGGCCGGGTCGACCGCTGGTTCCGGCGGTTGCAGCTGCTCTCGGCGGCGCTGTTCAGCCTGGGACACGGCGGCAATGACGCGCAGAAGACCATGGGGATCATCGCGGTGCTGCTCTATTCGAACGGCCTCATCGGAGCGACGTTTTACGTGCCGTTCTGGGTCGTGCTGGTCTGCCATCTGGCGATGGGCCTCGGCACGTTGACGGGCGGCTGGCGCATCGTGCGCACGATGGGGATGAGCTTGACCAAGCTCAAACCGGTGCAGGGTTTCTGCGCCGAGACGGGCGGCGCGTCGATGCTGTTCCTGGCCACGGCGCTGGGCGTGCCGGTGTCGACGACGCACACCATCACCGGCGCGATCGTCGGCGTCGGCTGGGTGACGCGGCCGAGCGGCGTGCGCTGGGGCGTGGCGCTGCGCATCGTCTGGGCCTGGTTGCTGACGATCCAGTCGGCGGCGTTGATCGCGGCGGCCAGCTACTTTGCGCTGCGCGCTTTTCAGCGTTGAAGACTCTCTAAAATGGTCGCTCGTGTTAGTGTTTCGGCGCCGCGCTCGCGGCGCTTGGCCTTCATTTCAAGAGGTCCCCTAATGCAACCCACTGCTCAGCTTCGTTTCGGTCGGTCGATGACCGCCTTCGCCATCACCCTGTCGGCCTCGCTGGCCACGTTCGCGCTGCTGGCCTCCGGCTGCGTCAAGGACCCGGGCGCGCCGGCCGCCAGCAGCATGGGCTCGTCGAGCGCGATGTCGGCGCCCGCGGCCACGAAGAAGGACGAGCCCGAGGCGCCGGTGGTGCCGCGCGCCAAGGGCGAGAACATCTTCGCCGGCGTGAAGTGGTGGGTCGACCCGTACGCCAACGCCACGCTGGCCGTGAAACGTCTCAAGAACACGAACAACCTGGAAGAGTCGGCGTTGATCGCCAAGATCGCCGACAACGGCGGCGCCGACTGGATCGGCGACTGGACGCCCAACGTCGAGAACTGGGTGCACAAGCGGGTGAAGCTGATCGACAAGAACAAGGCGTTCCCGCTGTTCATCGCCTACAACATTCCCAAGCGCGACTGTGGCCAGTACTCGGCGGGCGGCGCCACCCAGGGTGACGCGTACAAGACCTGGATCTCGGCGTTCGCGCGCGCGATCGGTCCGCAGCGCGCGGCGGTCGTGCTCGAGCCGGATGCGCTGGGCCTGCTCAAGAAGTGTCTCTCGGAGGCGGATCAAAAAGAGCGGCTCGAGCTGCTGCGCTTCGCGGTGCACGCGTTCGAGACGCAGATGAACACCGCCGTCTACATCGACGCGGGCAACGCCGGCTGGATCGAGGCGCCGGAGATGGCGAAGCGCCTCAAGGAAGCCGGCGTCGACGACGCCGACGGCTTCGCGCTCAACGTGTCGAACTACAAGACGACCGAGGCGACGATCAAGTACGGCAAGGAGATCTCCAAGCGCCTCGGCGGCAAGCACTTCGTGATCGACACCAGCCGCAACGGCAAGGGCCCGCCCGACGTGAAGGGCGACGTGGAAGCCGCCTGGTGCAACCCGCCGGGCCGCGGCCTCGGCACGCCGCCGACCACCAGCACCGGAGATCCGGCGGTCGACGCCTTTCTCTGGCTGAAGAAGCCCGGCGAATCCGACGGGCAGTGCAATGGCGGCCCCAAGGCCGGCATGTGGTGGCAAGAGAAAGCGATCGAGCTGGCGAAGAACGCGAGCTTTTAAGAAGCGCCGCGCACCAACCGGCTGAGGAACGCGCGCAGCGGATCCTCGAGCGTCGCGGGATCCACGCCCCACGACTTCCCCAGCGCGGCGGCGATCTCGGCGATCGAGCGGCGGCCGTCGATCATCGAGATCACGCCGTTCGTGAACACCGCCGACCGCCGGAGCGCCTCCCAGTCGGGCAGACGCGGGATCGGTGCGCGCGGATCGGTGATCCACTTCGGATCGACCGCGGGCAGGTCCACGGCCGGAATCGCCGCGGTCTTGCGGGCCGCGAAGCCGAAGACGGTCTCGACGCGATGGGAGCCGCTGTCGGGCGAGGCGAAATAGGGAGTCGCCTCGCGCAGCTCGACGTCGAGCGCGAAGCCGCCGTCGGCCACGATCTCGCGGATCTCGTCGAGGGTGTACTGGCGCGACGTCGCGCCGGTGAAACGGAGCGGCCCGAAGTTGATCCAGCGGCCGGCCGGTCGAAGCACGCGGTTGATGGCCGCGGCGATCACGCGCGGATCGACGTCGGCCGCGTCGATGAACCACGGGGTGACCACGACATCGACCGACGCCGGCGCCAGCGGCGGGCGCAGCCCATCGGCGATCACGAACGCCAGCGTGTCGTCGACGGGAAAGGGGCAGCGCAGCGTGCGGAGCGGCGCAACCCCGCCGTGGCCGTGCGGTCCGATCGGGAACTCGTGCAGCGCCACCTCCCCGCCCGCCACGAGCTCGGCCGCGACCAGCAGCGGCAGCGGGTTGACGTCCAGCGCCACCAGCGCCGCGGGATGCAGCGTCCGGTGCAGATCGACCGCCAGCCGCCCGGCGCCCGCGCCGAAGACCGCGACCGTGCCCAGCGGCGCGGGCTCGCGCGCCGAAACCAGCAGGCGCCGCACCAGGTCCAGCGCCGCGTCTGATTCGGCGCCGCCCCAAACCCAGTCGCGAAACAGGTTCTCGGAGAACTTCAGCACCTCGTAGTCCGCGCTGGGCGCACTGGCGGCTGGGATCGGGCTCGGCGCCGCCTGCGCCTGCGCGCCCTGCAGCGGCGCCAGCACCTGCGCGATGACCTCGCGATCCGCGGACAGCGCGGCCATGATCGCGATCAGCCGCTCGCGCGTGCGGCGCAACAACCCGTCGGCGGTGCGCTCGGCGTTGAGCTCGGCGATCCGTCGCGCGGCCGCCGTCAGGTAGTAGTCGACGCGCTGGGCCCAGCGCGCGCGCCAGAGGCCGGGATCGGGGACCAGGCAGGGGACGTCCCCGACCGGCGCGTACTCGACGGCGCAGGCAGCGCACCGAAACCCCGCGGGGTCGGCAGCAGCGACCGCCAGGGAACCACCGCAGCGCGGGCACGCGAACACCCGCGCCACGGCGGGGCCCAGCGGACGCCGAGACGGCGCCGGCGACGCCGTCAACGCACCAGGCCCGGCAGGGGCCCGATCGACTGGTTGGGCGCGCCCAGGCTCGGCAGATCCACGCCGAAGATCGGCGCCAGCGCCAGCCAGACGTCGTTGGTCGGCCGGTTGTTGTTGTTCTGGTACGAGTCGATGAGCGGCCCGCCGGTGACCTTGATGAACTGCCCGCCGTTGATGCGCGTGTTCTTGCCGCCGAAGACCAGATAGGGAACGTTGCGCTGATCGTGGTCGAAGGCGCGCGCGACCTCGCTCAGGTAGACGACCACGGTGTTGTCGAGCAACGTGTTGCCGTCGAAGTCGGTGGTCGCGTCGAACTGCTGCAGCGCCGATGCGGTCTGCTGGGAGTACCACTCGTCGATCTGCCCGATCCACGCCATCGTCGACATGTCGGTCGTATGCGACGGCGGATGCTCCGGCGACGACGTCGAGCCGTTGGCCAGCGCCGCGCCCTGGAAGGGGCTGGGGAACACCACCCAGTTCGTTCCCGCCGACCACATGAACGTGCCCACGCGCGCCAGGTCGCACGCGAACGCCGCCTGCATCAACTGGAGCTGCTGCGAGCCCAGCAGCTGGTGCGGGTGGTTGGCCGGATCGGTGGGGTCGTAGTAGTCGGCGCCGCTGAGCTTGCTGCCGCCGGCGGCGCCCAGGTTCTGGTTGTTGAACACGGTCGCGCCCGTCCCGGCGTTGACGTTCTTGATCGCCGCCGGAGGCGCCGGCTGCCCTGGGCACATCCCGGGCGTCAGCCCGGCCGACAGGCTGTTCTCGAGCTGGCGGATCGATTCGCCGTACACGTCCAGCTTCTGCGTCTCGCCCGCCGGCACCAGCGTCCGCAGCCGCGCCATGTCGGCCCTCATGAAGTCGAGCACGCTCTTGTTCTGCGCCAGCATCGACGCCGCCTGCGCCGGGTCGGTCACCATCGATCCGCCAAACATGCGCATGTACGTCAGCAGCGGCGTGGTCTCGGGCGCCAGCGGATTGCGCTGCGAGACGATGTCGGCCGCGCCCACGTTCAGCGGCCCGTACGACAGCGTGCGCGGCGCGACCTCGTCGCGATCGGAGCGCACGTCGGCCGCCAGCTGCAGCGACTGGAACGGCGTGCGCATCGACGACATCGGCCCGCCCAGCACCGGCGACTGCGCCAGGAAGATCTGATCGATCGACGGACCGCCGGCGACGAAGTCGGCCTGGCTGTTCGGCGCCAACCCCAGATTCGGCTGGCCGGTCATGACCGCCACCATGCCGCCCTCGTGGGTGTTGGTGCCTTCCTTGCCCGGCGACTTGCTGGCGCACACGATGTTGACGCCGTCGATCATCACCATCTTCGGCTGCAGCGGCGTGAACGGCGCGCTGTTCACCGGCAGCGCGAAGCTGGTCGTGGTCCCAGCCACCGGCGGCCGCCAGAGGTCGGCCGCGCCGCCCGTGGGCGGGCCGAGCTGCGTGCCCAGCGAGTGGTGAATGACCAGGAACCGCAGCGGCGCCGGCTTCCCCTGCGCGCGCGCCTCGATGTTGCGCAGCAGCGGCAGCATCAGCGTCGATGCGCCGCAGCCGCGAAGGAATGCCCGGCGCGAAACCCTGTAAGACGTCACGGGGAGCCTCCTCTACGGGACTGCAGGAATGCGGCGGTGGCGACCTGTCTCAGCAGCGTCGACAGCTTGCCGTCGCTGCTGTTGAACGTGGCCCGCACACGGTCGACCTCGCAGGTGTCGTTCACGGTGACTGTGCTCGTGGCGTCCTCCGGATCGGGCACCGTCGAGACCGCGAAGCGGCCGAGCGCGTAGCTGGTCATCATCATCGCCGCGCAGTCGGTGAACTGGTGGTTGGCGACGATCGCCTTCGCGAACGCGACCGGCCCGGTGATCGTCGTGTTCAGCGGTGCAGCCTTCGGGAACATCGAGAAATCGACGGTCTCGGTGATGGGATCGAGATCGTTGTCCGCCGCGGCGTACATCGTGCGGTGGTTTCCGACCGGGTCCAGCTTCTCCAGCATCAGGCCGTAGGAGTCCATGCTCTGGTGGCAGCTCGAGCAGAACGGATCCCCGAGGCGATACGTGGCCTTGTCGAGCTCGGTCGGCAGCATCGAGAGCAGCTGGATGATCGCCGGCGAGCTGAGCAGACCGGGCGGGGGCGGCTTCAGCGCGTTGCCGCAGATGACGTAGTCGTGGATCTCTTTCCCGCGGTGGACGATCGAGGTCGTCGTCGGATCGGAGAGCGACCAGATGAAGCCGGGCTGGGTGATCATGCCGGCGCGCGGCTGCGGGTCGGCGACGCCGACGAACCCATCGGGCCGCGCGCCCGCGCCGTCGCCGTACGGCAGCCCGTACAGCGCCGCCAGCCGCGCATTCACGAACAGCTTGTTCGACGTGAGCAGCTCGGTGACGCGGCCCGAGCCCTTCCAGACCACGTCGTCGACGAAGTCGGTCGTCGACGTGATGATGTCGCTCTCCAGCGTCGCCTGCACGTCCTGCCCGGCGGGGACCATCGACGACACGGCGTCGGGGATCAGCGTCGGATCCTTGGTCTTGATCACCAGCTGCGGGACGTTGAACCAGGACACGACGACGTTGTCGATGTTCTGCTTCACGGCGTCGGTCTGCAGCAGGCGGTCGACCTGCTTGGTGAGCCCCGGCGACGTCCCGAGGCTGCCGTCCGCCGCCGCCGCCAGCAGCGGCGCATCCGGCGTCGAGTTCAAGAAGGTGTACCCGAGCTGCGTCGCCACCTCGTACGGCGTGAGCTGAGTCGTGCCCGTCGCCGGGTCGGGCGCGCCACCGAGCTCCGCGCGAAAGAGGAACGAGGGCGACTGCAGCAGGGCCTGGATCATCAGGTTGACGCCGGTATTGAAATCCTGCAGGCGGCCCTGGTTGTAGACGTTCATCAAATTCACCACCTCGTCGGGATCGAGGGGGCGCCGGAACGCGCGCAGGCCGAAGCTGGCAGCGAAGCGCTGGGCGCACGCCGATTCGTCCTCGCCCGGCTTGCAGGCCGCGAGCGCGGGGAGCTGCGGGGCGGCCGCGGCGAGCGCCGTCTTCACGGCGCCGTTGATCGAGAACGCGAGCCCCGGATCGACGCTGAGCGTGTCCGAGCTGAAGAACGCGAACTGCGCGCCGCCGCCGGTGGTCGAGAGCCCCGGGCCGGCCGGCAGCGCCAGGAGGTCGCGCACCGAGTTCGAGAACTGCTGCGTCGAGAGCCGCCACAGCCGGCGCGGCACCGAATCCATCGGTGTGCAGTGGGCGGACACCGTCTGGGCGTCATTCTCGTTCTTGCAGCCAACGCTCGCGAACGCGAACGAGACCGCCACGGCGCTTCCGAGAAGTGTCGTCGTGAGCGGCGATCTGAAGCTGTTGCGACCCATCCGTGTCCCCCTGGCAATGACTGGGACCCGACACCGTCACTGCACGTCGAAGTGCAGTCACACCTGCGGCGAAGAACGGTTCATCCGTTCTTCCCGATGGGTTTTGGTTACCACATCCAGAAGGGCCGCGCGACCCCGGCTCGACCGGGGCGCGCACTGCGACCGGGAATCTACAAACGTGAGGCGTGAACCTTCAAAAATCTCGCGCGGGACGCGATCCGAATCACGTGGATCGAGCTCAGCCGCGGGCCAGCCCCTGTGGCGTCAGCACGACGTTCTCGCCGGGACGGAACGGCGAGTAGTTCGGGTAAACGAACATCTGCTGGCCACCATCATAGAACCGGACCCAGACGCGGTAGTGGCGCGTTTCGCTCGAGCCCTGGCTGGCCGATGCACCGACGGCGGCGCCACCCGCGGCGCCCGCCAGCGCCGCCGGACCGCGCCCGCCGAAGAGCAGCCCGCCGATCACCGCGCCGGCGACGGCGCCGCCCACCGGGTTGCCCTCGGTGTGCTGCACCACCTCCTGCACCGCCTCGACCCGGCCCGGGCGCGCCCACTGAGCGCCCGCATTCGGGTCGGTCCAGGTCGTCGTCGAGGTGTCCGTGGTGGC
The DNA here is from genome assembly GCA_963774325.1 of uncultured Pseudomonadota bacterium. Taxonomy (GTDB): domain Bacteria; phylum Myxococcota_A; class Polyangia; order Fen-1088; family Fen-1088; genus DASRQZ01. Next base: position 59,631 of record CAVZEF010000003.1, on the reverse strand, counting down.
GCACGACGAGAGCCCGATTGTGAACGCCAGGGCCAAACCACAGATTGTTGTCCCGATGCGCTTCATGATCCGAACGTAATGCATTTCGCGTACCCGTAAAGGGCTCGGCCGGCGGCGCGTGATGCCAGCGGCGCTGAGGCCGCGGGTCACACTGCCGCATTCCCGCCACAGCGATTGGCGCGCTGCGCGTACGCGCTGCCCCGCTGGCGGCGCGCCGTGGTACGGCTATGCGGTTCTGCCTCCAAACAGGAGCCGTGGCATGGAAGCTCGCCTTGCGCCTTGGGTTCGAAGACTGTCCGTCTCGGTTTCGTGGCTGCTCGCGGCGGCCGCGGCGCACGCCGAGCCGGCCACGCCCGCCGCGCCTGCGCTTCCCGCGCCGCAGGTGATCCCTCTCTGGCCGGGCGGCGCGCCGGGGTTCGAGGCGCGTCGCGACGAGCCCGAGCAGGCGCGCGACTGGTGGGTGCGCCACATCAACAATCCGTCGATCACCGTGTTCCTTCCGGCGAAGGACAAGGCCAACGGCACGGCCGTGGTGATCGCGCCCGGCGGCGGATTCCGCGAGCTGGTGTTCAACGCCGAGGGCAAGCAACCGGCCGAGTACCTGCGCAACCTCGGCGTGGCGGCGTTCGCGCTCAAGTATCGTCTACCCAAGGAAGCCGGCTCGCCGTACACGCTCGAGCACGCGCGTGAAGACGCGTACCGCGCGATCCGCCTGGTGCGCAGCCATGCGCGCGAATGGGGCGTCGACGTGAACCGCGTCGGGCTCCTCGGCTTCTCGGCCGGCGGCGAGCTCGCGTCGATGGTGGCCTACGCACCCGGCGCGGGCGACCCCCACGCCCCCGACCCGATCGACCGCCTGGGCGGGCGCCCGAACTTTCAGATCCTGATCTACCCGGGCGGCAAGGTGCCCGACACCATCCCGCGCGACGCCCCGCCGACGTTCCTGCTGGTCGCCAACGACGACGACTACGGCTGCGACAAGACGACGCTGGAGCTGTTCGAGAAGCTGCGCGCCGCGGGGGTCCGCGTCGAGGCGCACTTCCTGGCGCAGGGAAAGCACGCCTTCAACATGGGCGATCGTTCGAAGCTGATCTCAATCAAGACCTGGCCGCAGCGCATGGCCGACTGGCTCGCCGACGGCGGCTACCTGGCGCCGGCGCGCCCGTAGCGCGAGACAACGGAGCGGTTTGACGGAATGCCGGCTGCCAAACTTGAGCCGGGCCGGCGCCCTCGCGACTCGTGATAAACGAGGACGATATGCTCTCTTTGTCGAAGGCCGAGCTTGGCTTGTTGGTGCTGCTCGCCGGCGGATGCGTCATGCCGCCGGCGCCCCGGACGATCCCCGCGTCAGGCGTGCCCGGCGCGCGCCACGCGTCGATGACCTCGCCGCGCGTGCGCGGAGAGAACCCGTTTCGCGACGCGTACTGGGCCATCGACGAAGAATCGAATGCGCGCCGCACCGCCGAGATGTGGCGGCACACGCGGCCGCAGGACGCGGCGGCGATGGACAAGATCGCCGGGCAGCCGGCCGCGGCGTGGCTCGGCAACTGGAACCCGCAGATCGAGGTCGACACCAAGAAGTACGTCTGGGCGAAGACGCGCGCGGGCGGCCTGCCGGTCATGATCGCCTACAACCTGCCGTTTCGCGACTGCGGCAGCTACTCGGCGGGTGGCTCGCGCACGCCGGCCCGCTACCGCGCCTGGATCGACGGGCTCGCCGCCGGCATCGGGTCGCGCCGCGCCGTCGTCGTGCTGGAGCCCGACGGCCTGCCGCTGCTGAAGAAGTGCCTGACGCCCGCGAAGCAGCAGGAACGCATCGATCTGGTGAAGTACGCGATCGAGAAGCTCGATGTCGCTGCCGGGCGCGGCGGTCTACGTCGACGCCGGCCACTCGAAGTGGATCGACGCGCCCGAGATGGCGGTGCGCCTCAAGGCGGCCGGCATCGATCAGGCGGATGGCTTCGCGCTCAACGTCTCGAACTATCAGACGACGCCCGACCTCATCAAATACGGCCACCAGCTCTCGGCGTTGCTCGGCGGCAAGCACTTCATCATCGACACCAGCCGCAACGGCAACGGCCCACCGCCGTTCGAGGGCGACGACGAGCGCGCCTGGTGCAACCCCGACGGACGCGCGCTCGGCACGCCGCCGACGACCGAGACCGGCGATCCGCTGGTCGATGCCTTCTACTGGCTCAAGCCGCCCGGCGAATCCGACGGCACGTGCAACAAAGGTCCGGCCGCCGGCGCGTGGTGGCCGGAAAAGGCTCTGGAGATGGCGCGCAACGCGAAGTGGTGAGCGTCGCGGGTTCGCATCTTGCCGGACGACGTGTGGGTGTCTTCCCCCCTGGCCGCCGTCGACGAGCGAGCGTATCGTTGACGGCCAATCCGAGGAGGGATCGAATGCGAAGCTCGACCGCCGCACTGGCCGTCGCCCTGATTGCCCTGGGCGTCTCGGCCACCGCGGAAGCCCGCGCCGTGCACTACCGCTCACAGCACCCGTTGCCGCGCAAGATCGGCCACGGCTTCTGCTACATCAATGTGCCGCACGTGCACGACTTCGGTCCGTCGGACCCGCGCCTCTACCGCGAGGTCAACGGCGAGTACTACTTCGTCGGCGATCCCGCGCCGTTCGAATACGAGGGGCCGCGGTATTCCTTTTATGGACCGCACCCGGTCGTCGACGCCGAGGTTCAGTTCGGCCAGCCGGTCTACTGCTACCTCAACGGGCCTCACTTTCACGGCTACCAGCCACCGCCGCAGGCACAGTTCGAGTTCCGCGGCGGCGCCTACTGGTTCGTCGGCAACTACGATCCCAGCTACTACCAGGATCGGCCGCGCTACGCGGCCGTCAACCAGGCCTACCAGCCGATCGCCTACACGCGGCCGGTCGTCGACGTCACCGTCGCGCCGCCCAGCTTTCACGGTGAGATCGTCGTCGCAGGCTACCCGCCCGGGGTGGGAGGCTACCCGCGCGCCCAGGCCGTCGTCGGCGGGCCGGTCGTGTCGGCGGGCGTGACCGTCGGCGTGCCGGCGCCGCCGCCGATTCAGGTCGGCATCGGGATCGGCTTCGTCGGTGGCGGGCCGCCTCCGCCGCCGGTCGTGGTGGAGCGTCGCGAGGTTTACGAGATCCACGAGCCGAGCGAGCACGAGCGCCACGAGCACCACGACAACGGCCGCCACAACGGCTGGAACAAACACGAGCACGAGGAGCACGGCTGGCGCGAGCCGCCGCACCAGGAGCCGCCGCACGCGGGCGGCTGGCGCCCGGCACCGGCGGCGCCGCCGCCGCCCAGTGGTGGCTGGCGTGGAGGCGCCACGCCTCCCCCTCAGCAGCAACATCACGAGAAGCACGACCAGCACGGCAGCGCATGGCACCGCTAGAACTGCGGCGCCTCTCGCTGCTGGCCGTGATAGCGGTCGCTGCGTTCGCCTGCTCCAGGTCGAAGGGCGGTCCCGCGGGAGCGCCAGCCGCCTCTCACGTCTCGGGCACACCGCACACCGACAAGGTGGTCGACACCCTGACCGACGCCGGCCTGCACGCCGACGGGTTCGCGCCCATTCAGCCGATCCCCTTCGGCGCCGGCTACTGCGAGCAGGGGCGCGTCGAGGGGATCGACACGCTGGTGTGCGAGTTCGCCGACGACGGCGCTCTGGACCAGGGCAAGAAGCTCATGCAAGAGCAGTGGGATCGCGAGGGCGTGCAGACCGGCGTCGCCGGCACGGCCAAGCACACGCTGCTCGGGATCGTCGATCGCGGCCACCACGATCCCAACGGGAAGATCATCAACCGCATCCTGACCGCCTTCAAAAAAATCTAAGGAATGCGCGCGCATTCTCGTCGCGCGCGACGTTAAAGATTCGTCAGGTTTCTGACGACAGACCGGCGGAGGGGCTATTGAAATCTCCTACGCCTTCGAACGCGACCAAACGAATCATCACCGTCGGGGGTGGTAAGGGCGGTGTGGGCAAGAGCATCGTCTCTTCCAACCTGGCCGCCGCGCTGGCCCAGAACGGATCGAAAGTGGTGCTGGTCGACTGCGACCTCGGCGCCGCCAACCAGCACGTGCTGTTCGGAATCGACCGCCCCAACTCGGGGTTGCAGGCGCTCATCGACCGGAAGATCGAGTCACTGGACGAGGCGCTGACCCCGACCCCGCTGCCCAACCTGCACCTGGTCGCGGGCACGGGCGCCGCGGTCGGCGCCGCCAACATCACCCACGGCGAAAAGCAGCGGATCATGAAGCGCATCCGCGCGCTGGACGCCGACGTGGTCATCGTCGACGTCGGCGCGGGCGTCAGCTTCAACGTGCTGGATTTCTTCGAGCTCGGGACCCAGCGCTTGCTGGTGGTCACGCCGCAGGTGACGTCGATCCAGACCGCCTACTCATTCCTCAAGGGCGCGGTGCTGCGCACGCTGCGCCACCACGCCGAGAAGACGTCGGAGCTGGAGCTGCTCGAGCCGGCCATCGCCAGCAAGGAGAACGAAAAGGTCAGCCGGCTGCTCGCGCGGTTGCGCGAAGAGAACCCCGCGTTCGCCGAGGGGGTGTTCCGGATCCTCGCCCGCTTCGGCGCGCAGATCGTCGGCAATCAGGTCACCGAGCCGAACCAGGCCGGCATCTTCCACGCCGTCTCGCGCATGATTCACGACTTCCTGGGCATCAGCGTGCCGATCCTCGGCTACGTCAGCAACAGCCGGCGCATCCGCGAGTCGATCAACCAGCGGCGGCCCATGCTGCTCGGCAACCAGATCGACGAGAACACCAAGGTGTTCCGGCAAATGGCCGAGGCGTTGCTGCTCGAGGACGTGTCGCTCGACGACCTGCTCATCGAGGAAGAGGACGGCGAGGAGCCGGCCAAGACGGCTGACGCGAAGGCCCAGCAGGTGGCGGCGCTGGAGCTGACGCCCGCGCCGCGCGATGCGGCGGCGGTGCTGTCGGCGGCGAGCGCGCCGGCGGTCATCACGGCCGAGGCCCTACCCCAGCCCGCGCCCGCGCCCGCAGCAGCGACTCCGCCCGCGACGGCGACGGCGACGGCGACGGCCACGACAGCGGCGCCAGCGGCACCCGCGCCCGCGGCGACGCCCGAGACGCCCGCGGCGGCCGACGCTGCGGCGACAGACGACGCGAACGAGCCCAACCCCGACCTCGAGCGCTACGCGCGCAAGCACCAGCGCTACCCCGTCGACTGGCTGGCGACGCTGCGCAACGACACGGTGGTCGCGGCGGTGCGCGTGTTCGACATCTCCGCCGCCAGCATCGCGATCGAGTGCAGCGAGCCGTTCGAGGCCGGCCAGTGGCTGACGCTGGTCTTCGACCAGCTGCCGCAGCGCCCATCGATGAGCGTGACCGTGATCCGTCAGATCGCGCGTGGCTTCGTGCTCGGAGGCGAGTGCGCCTCGCCGGTCCTGGCCGCCGCCAGCGCGGCCAACCGCTCGTCGTCGGGCGCGCGCCTCGCCGGCTGAGCCGCGGTGATCCGACCGCGCGCGAGCGCGCTCGGTCGCGGTAAGATCAGCCGCGGATGGGGAAGAAGGAATCCTCCGGCTTCAACACGCCCTTCGGCGGGCTGAAGCGTCTCGACGTGAAGCCGCCCGCGCCCGCGAAGCCGGCGGTGGCCGCGAAGCCGCGCCCCGCGCCCGCGAAGCCGGCGCCGCCCGCGCGCGGCCCGAGCGACGACGAACGATCCTTCGAAGAGGCGATGCGCGGCGCGACGCCGCTGTCGGGGGCCGCCGCTCGCGGACGGCGCACGTCGCCGCTGGGCGCGCCGCCGCCACGGCCCGCGCCGCGCCTGCGCGCGCCGGCCCGCAACGACGACGCCGACGCTGAAGCCGAGCTCGCGGAGCTGGTGCACGGAAGCGGCGGCGCGCCGCGACGGCGACCGGCGGCTGGTGCGCCGCCTGCGCGACGGCGACTACCCGATCGAGGCGCGGCTGGATCTGCACGGTCACACGCGCGAGGAGGCGACCGTGGCCCTCGAGCGCTTCGTCGTGGCCGCGGTCGGCGCCGGACGCCGCTGCGTGCTGGTGATTCACGGGCGCGGCCTCAACTCCGGCGACGCGGGCCCCGTGCTGGGCGACGTGGTTCAACGCGCGCTGTCGGCGGGCCCGGTGGCGCGCGCCATCCTCGCTTTCACGCACGCCGGTCTCGCGCAGGGCGGCGACGGCGCGACGCTGGTCTTGCTGCGCAAGAAGAAAGACCCGGGTCGATGACCGCGCCGCGCCGATCTCGCGCGCCCGGCGCTTTCATCAGCGTTACGCGCCGTTCATCGCGCTGGCGATCGGCTGCGCCACGCGCATGCTGAGCCATCACGGCGTCGACTTCGCGCCCAAGGCGGTGGCGCTGGTGGCGCTGGCCTGGATGCTGCCGTTCGCGCTCGCGCGCTGGACGGCGCGCGGCGGACGGAAAAAGAAAGGAACCGGGAAGAACGGCCGCCCCACGCTGGTGCAGCGGCTCGCCGAGCTGGGCAGCACCACGCTGGTGATCGCGCTGTTCCGGAACGTTCTCTTCTTCCTGGTGCCGATCTGGTTCGGGTCGGCGACGCTCACATCGGTCAACATCGTCTTTCCATTGCTGCTCGCGGTGATGGCGTTCTACTCGTGCTTCGATCGGTCCTACCGCGCGCAGGTGCTCGAGCGCCCGGCGATGCGCACCCTCTGGGGGTTCGTGATCCTGTTCGCGGCGCTGGTGCCCGCGGTGGCGGTGGTGGCGTCGCTGCCGCCGCGGCCCGCGGTCGTGATCTCGGCCGCGATCGCGTTCCTGGTGACCGGCGGCGCGCTGCTGCCGCGCGAGCGCTGGTTCGGCCGGCGATCGCAAGGCCACATCGTGCTGGCCACGCTGGCCGGCGCGTTCCTGCTCACCTGGATCGCGCCCGCGCTGCCGCCAGTGCCGATCTTTTGCCATGGCGCCGCGTTCGGAACCGGTGTGCGCGATCGGGCGCTCGACGGCGCCGCCGAGCGCTTCGACGCGTCACCGCCGCGTCTTTACGCCTGGTTCGCGGTCGCGCTGCCCGCGGTGTACCGGCAAGGGATCAACTTCCAGTGGTTCTGGAACGGGCGGGCGGCCGGACGTCCCGTCCCGTCCAGCGTCGTCGGCGGGCGCAAGGAGGGTTACCGCACCTGGTCGCACCTCAGCGCGCCGCCGGCCGGTGAGTGGCGCGTCGACGTGCTCACCGACGCGGGCCAGCTCATCTGCCGCGAATCGACACGGGTCGGCGTAAGCCAGGTTGGCAGAACCGAAACAGACCCGGCGGCGCGCGGGAGATCCGGGAAGATTGCGCTTGTCCCCTAGCGCCCGTCGTATAGATTTCCCGCAGTCCAAACCAGGCACGACATCGAGGCCGACGGGCCGCTTCTTTACTGGAGAACGCCATGAGCATCCGTATCGCGATCAATGGTTTCGGCCGCATCGGCCGGCTGGTCTTCCGCGCCCTCTACACGCAGGGGCTGCTCGGCAAAGAGGTCGACGTCGTCGCCGTCGGTGACATCGTCCCCGCCGACAACCTGGCCTACCTGCTGAAGTACGACTCGATCCAGGGCAAGTTCGAGGGCACGGTCGACTCGAAGAAGTCGTCGCCCGACAAGGCCGAGGACGACGTGCTGCGTGGTCAACGGCAAGGAGATCAACGTCGTCAGCGCGAAGACCCCGGCCGAGCTGCCGTGGGCGAAGTTCGGCGTCGACTACGTCATCGAGTCGACCGGCCTCTTCACCGAGGCGGAAAAGGCCAAGGGCCACATCGCCGCCGGCGCGAAGAAGGTCATCATCTCCGCGCCCGGCGAAGGGCGAGGACATCACGATCGTCATGGGCGTCAACCACGAGAACTACGACCCGGCGAAGCACAACATCATCTCCAACGCGAGCTGCACCACCAACTGCCTCGCGCCGCTCGTGCACGTGCTCCTGAAGGAGGGCTTCGGCATCGAGCGAGGGCCTCATGACGACGGTGCACAGCTACACGGCGACGCAGAAGACCGTCGACGGCCCGTCGAAGAAGGACTGGAAGGGCGGCCGCAGCGCCGCGATCAACATCATCCCGTCGACCACCGGCGCCGCCAAGGCGGTCGCGCTGGTGCTGCCGCAGGTCAAGGGCAAGCTGACCGGCATGTCGTTCCGCGTGCCGACGCCGACCGTCTCGGTGGTCGATCTCACCGTTCAAGACCGAGAAGGAGACCACGCTACAAGGAAATCAACGCGGCGATGAAGAAGGCCAGCGAGACGTACCTGAAGGGCATCCTCGGCTACACCGAGGACGAGGTCGTCTCGAGCGACTTCATCCACGACGACGCGCTCGAGCATCTTCGACGCGGGCAGCTCGCATCGAGCTCAACGGCAACTTCTTCAAGCTCGTCAGCTGGTACGACAACGAGTGGGGCTACAGCAACCGCTGCGTCGACCTGCTCACGTACATGGTCAAGAAGGCGCTGTAAGCGCCGGGGGCTGTAGCAATCAGGTGATCTGCTTCCCCTTGGTCTCGACGACCAGGGGAAGCAGTAGCAGTCCGGCGAGCGGCACGAAACCGACGTAGAACAGCGCTCGCAGTGCGCTGTTGAGCGCGTTCGCGCCCTGCGAGGCGATGGTTCCGACCAGGAAGGGACCGCCGGCGGCGACGATGCGGCCGACGTTGTAGCAGAAGCCGGCGCCGGTGCCGCGCAGGCGTGTCGGAAACAGCTCGGGCAGGTAGTAGGTGAAGCTGCCGAAGACGCCGAACACCGTGAGGCCGATCAGGAAGTACATGCGCAGGCGCGACTTCGGGAGGCAGGTCGAGACCGAACGTCGCCAGCACGGAGAGCCCCGAGCCGAAGTAGTAGATGCCGAACATCGTGCGCCGCCCGAGCAGCTTCGCGGCCGGGATGGTGAGCAGCGTTCCGATGAGGCCGCCCCAGTTGAACATGTTGGTGGCGGTCGACTTCCAGCCCTCGACCAGCGCCAGCGTCGCGGCGCGGTCGAGGCCGCTCGCGTGCGCCGAGGCGCGCGCCAGGCCGGTCGACACGATCGGGATGAAGACGTTGCAGCTCCACCAGGTGATGAGCGCGATCAGCGCCATCGAGACGCCACTGCGGGTCAGCGCGCGCGTGCCGGGCTCAAACAGCTCGCGCAACCGCGGCGGCGCAGCCTGTCGCGCGGCCTGTTTCCAGCGCTCGGGCTCGCGCACGAACATCCGCACGACGAAGGCGACCACGGCCGGGATGAGCCCGCACAGGAACACGTAGCGCCACGACGTCTCGGGGCTGCCCTTGAAGAACACGCCGGCGATCTGGTAGTTGGCGAACGTCGCCAGGAACAGGCCGGCGGGCGCCGACGTGTAGAGCAGCGCGCCCGCCTCGACCCGACGCTTGTCGGGGACGACCTCGGCGACCATGGCCGCGCCCGCGGCCCACTCGCCACCGATGCCCAGGCTCGCGATCAAGCGAAACGCGATCAGCGTCCACAGGTTGGGCGCCGCCGCGCACAACGTGGTGCCGAGCGCGTACAGCAACATCGTCAGCATCAACGTGCGCGTGCGTCCCAGGCGATCGGCGACCTGTCCGAACAGGATGCCGCCCGCCGCCCACCCGAGCAGCAGGATCGACGACAGGATCCCGTTCCAGTGCAACGTGACCTTGGCCGCCTCGGGCGAGCCGATCGGCAGGTGCAGCAGCGTCGGCACGCAGTTGGGCGCGACGTAGTTGAACAGCAGGCCGTCGAAGACGTCGAAGCCCCAGCCGAGCCACGCCGCGAACAGCACCGTCCACTGGTAGCCGTTCATGTCCATCAACGTGCGGCCGCCCGCGTGCTCGAGCACGGCGGACGCCGACGCCGACGGGGAAGCGGACGGCGAACCGGGCGACTGCTCGCTCATCGCGCTGACCTCATTGGTCCAGGCTGGGGGCGTTCGTCGACGCCTCGGCGGCGTTGCAGAAGCTGACCTTCTTGATCATGGGCGGTGGATTCTGGCGCTCGCGCACGGCCGCCGCGTGCTTGGTCGCGAACACGCGCTGGTAGCGTTCTCCGCCCGCCGCGCCCTTGGCACCACCAGCGGCCGGTGCCGCCATCGCCGCCAGCAGCGCCTTCCAGGCGGGCTGCGTCTTGGGGTCGGTCGGCTCGGGCACGAGGGCGGTCAAGCCGACCAGGTCGTCGACGGTCCCGGGGTCGACCACGGGCTTTCCGCCTGGCGATCCCGTCGTCGAATCGCTTTTGACCGGCGCCAGCGCCTGGGTCACCGCCGGCACGAGCACGCGGTCGCGGAACTCGGCCAGGTCGTCGGAGTCGACCTGGCACCACAGCAGCCGCGCGTGCAGGTGCGCCAGCGTCGGCCCCGCCTCCCCGCGCGGCTGCAGCAGCAGGCGCTTGAGCGGCTCGTCGTAGTCGCCCTGCGCCTCGCCGTACGAGCTCAGCATCACGTCGACCAGCCGCCCGCGGCAGTCGGCGTCGCAGGTGGAGCCGAGCAGGTGCGACACCAGCCACTTGCGGTGGTCGGTGTGGAACGCCTCGACGCGCGACGCCTCGCTGCTGCTGACCAGCTCGCCGGTGCGCGCCGTCGCCAGCACCAGCGCGCCAACCAGGCGCGCGCCGACCGACGCCGATTCGAAGTGCGCGATCTCCGTCCACAGCCGCCGCTCGTAGAGATCCTGGAGATAGGGCTCGAACAGCCAGGCCATCTTGCCCGGCCACTCCTGCACCTGGCGCTCCTCGCGCAGCAGCGACATCGGCCCGTGCTGGACGTCGGCGGCAGCGGTGGCCGCCTCCAGCTCGTCCTCGAAGAGCTGCGAGATGGCGTCCGAGCGCTCGGCGAGCTTGTCGTCCTTGCAGATCTCGGCGGCGCGCGCGACGCCGAACCGCTGCAGGCAGGTCAGCTTGAACGCCTGGGCCAGCTGCCAGTAGTTCTTGTCGGTGGTGCTGGCCAGCACGCTGCGCATGTAGTCGGCGTTGTCGCGCCCCAGCTCGAGCGCGTACGACACCGCCAGCTCCGGGTCGATGATGTTGCCGCGGGTCAGCGACAGCAGCACGCCGAAGCGCTGGTCGGCGGTGTTCGCCCCCTGCGCCGACAGCACGTTCAGGTTCTTGCCCAGGATCTCGGCGCGCGCGATGCGCCAGTCGCTGTCGGCCTTGGCCTTGGCCGCTGCCTGCTCGGTGTGCGACTGCTCGACCGCGATCTGCGACTGCCGGTACTGCCAGATCGACGTCGCGATCAGCCCCGCCACGCCGATGACGAAGCTGGAGAGAAAGGCCGAGTATGTCTGGATGAACCGCCCGAACTTCGATGGCTCGTGATCCGCCACGGGCGCAAGATAGCCCGTTCGGCGAATGTCTGGTATGGCATTGACGAAGCCCGGCCCCGACGCCGAGACCCCATTGCCCCATGAGCTGGCTGTCGCTGCCGCAGATCAAGTGGTTCGTCCCCTTCCCGCTGCTGCTCGCGATCGCGCCGGTCATCTGGCTGTTCTTTCGCAAGACCTGGCGCGAGCTGGACGACGAAGCGTTCGCCTACCGGCGCACGCTGCACGAGCGCGGCGAGATCGACTATCGCCCGCTGGCGGCGCTGACCCTGGCCGCGCTGATCCTGACGCTGCACGAGTACTACGGAACCTGGTCGTTCTATCACGAGGCGATCGAGCCCTGGCTCACCGAGCGCTCCAAGCGGCACCCCGGCGGCTTCATCAACATCGAGGCGTACAACGAGACCTACCTGCGCCTGTGGTGGGCGGGGACGCGCATCGGCGGCTACCTGCTGCCGTTCGCGGTCTGGAAGCTCATCTTCCGCCGCGACTCGCTGCTCGACTTCGGGCTGCGCCCGACAGGCTTCCGCGAGCACGCCTGGATCTACGCGCTGTGCGTCGCGGTGATGATCCCGATGATGCTGATCGTCAAGCGCCAGCCCGACTTCGGTTCGTACTACCCGATCTACAAGCTCGCGGGACGGTCGTGGTTCGACTTCGTCATCTGGGAGGCGATCTACATCGCGCAGTTCCTCGGCCTGGAGATGTTCTTCCGCGGCTGGTGGATCCGCGCGACGCGCGTGTTCGGCATCGGCGCGATCTGGTCGATGGTCGTGCCGTACTGCATGATCCACTACGGCAAGCCGTACCTCGAGGCGTGCGCCGCGTGCGTGGCCGGCGTGATCCTCGGGTCGCTGTCGATGAAGACGCGCAGCATCTACGCGGGCTTCCTGGTGCACGGCACGGTGGCGATCCTCATGGACATCCTGTCGCTGGACGCGCGCGGCGGCCTGCCCGTGCTGCTGGCGCCGTGGTCGGGGCGGCGGATCGTCTTTCTCTACTGGCACGTGGTGATCTGGGCGGCGTGGACGCTGGCGCTGCTGGTGATCGGGCTCAAGGCGTGGCGCGTGTGGCGCCAGCGGGCGCGTGTGCAGACGCAAGGCGCGCCCGTCTAAGGGCCTCGGGCTTCGGGCCTTCGGCTTGGGAAGATCTGGCAGGGAGGCCCCAGGCCCGAGACCCCTTGACCAAACGTCATGGGGCCGAAGCGGTTGAGCCGCCTGGCCCCATGACCTGAGCTGCTGTCAGCGCCAGCTACTTCGCCTTCGGGGTCTCGACGTTGCCGCCCGCGGGGGCCGCTTCGCCGTTCATCTTGGAGTCGCTCTTGATCTCCGTCTTCGACTCGCTCTTCGTCGCCTTCTTCGACGGCTTCTTCGCCGTGCTCTTCTTCACCGGCTTGTCGGCCGAGGGCGCCGGCGCATCGGCCGCGGGGGCCTGCGCGACGACCTTCGCCTTGGCGTGATGAGTGGTGGTGGTGGCGACCGGCGCGGCGAAAGCCGAGACCGACGAGAGAGTCACGAGCGAGAGACCGAACATCAGATTGCGAATCATTGGGGAGCTCCTGTGGTGGGGGTTGGTTTTTGTTTCGCGGACGAACCAAGAGATTGCACCCGCGATGCCAGGCCGCAGGAACGCCGCGCACGGCGGAAAAGGCCGAGAATTCACGGTGCGCGCGCCGTTGACGCGGCTGCCGCGCACCGGCGTGGGGCGTTTGCGCTGTGCGCGCCCGCCAAACCGCGACTCGGTGGGAAACCTCCAGCGCGGCGCGCGTGCACACATCCGCGTGTGACGAGCACGACGCGCCGCGCGCCCTCGAAAAAGGTGTTGCGCGGCGCCCGCGCGGCGACGATGGTCTTGCCGATGAGCCTGCGCGATCGACTGGCCGAGCTGGTGTCGTATGACACCCAGAACCCGAGCGGACGCGAACGGCCGCTGTGCGACAAGCTCGCCGTCGAGCTGCGCGCGCTCGGCGCCGCCACGGTCGAGGTCGCCGACGTCGTTACCTCTGTCGCCCCGCACGCATACGTCTACGCGCGCTTCGGCGCCGGCGCGCCGCGCCTGCTACTGAACGCGCACGTCGACACCGTGCCGGCCAACAGCGGCTACACCACGCCGCCCCATACGCTGACCGCCCGAGAACCGGACGGCCGGCTGGTCGGCCTCGGTAGCGCCGACACCAAGGGGGCGATCGCCGCGATCCTCGAGGCTCTGGCGCGGCGCCGTCCCGCGGGCGACGTCGGCGTGCTGTTCTCGGGCGACGAAGAACGCAGCGGATCCTGCATGCACGCGTTTCTGGACAGCGCGAACGCGCGCGGCATCGAACGCGCGATCGTCTGCGAACCGACGAGCTGCCGCGTCGGCTGGCGCCACCGCGGCATCGGCGCCGCGCTGGCGAGCGCCACCGGGCCCGGCGGCCACTCGTCGCGCGTCGACGGCATCGACAACCCGATCGCGATCCTCGCGCGCGCCGCGGTCGCGCTCGACGACTTCGGGCGCGAGCGCCTCCACCAGGGGCCCGAGGGATTCCGCGGCATCTGCCTCAACGTCGCCGCGCTCGACGGCGGCATCGCGTTCAACGTCGTGCCGACGCGCGCGACGCTGTCGCTGTCGCTGCGGCCCGCGCCCGGCACCGACGTCGGCGGGCTGCTCGACGAGGCCGGCCGCCGCGCGCGCGCCGCCGTGGCCCCGCGCGCGATCGAGTGGGAGGTTCGCAAGGAGAACCCGGCGTTCGCGACCCGCGACATCGCCGCGTTCGAGCCGCTGCTGGGCGCGCGCGCCCGCCAGCCGGTCGACCTGGCGTTCTGGACCGAGGCGGCGCTGCTGTCGGAGGCGGGCATCGACGCCGTGGTCTTCGGCCCCGGCGACATCGCCCAGGCGCACGCCGCCGACGAGTTCGTCACGCTGGCCGACCTGGAGGCGGCGCAGGCGGCTTTCGAGCAGGTGCTGGCGGCGCGGCCATGATGGAAGTCGAGATCATCCAGCGCTTCCTCGAGAGCGTCGGGCAGAAGGCCGACGTCGACCTCTACCTCAAGCTCTTTCGCGCGCAGAAGAAGGAGAGCTTCGCGATCATCTCGGCCGACGCGCAGATCGTGAAGACCGCGCTCGATCCGTTCCACTTCGACCTGCGCATCCTCACCGGCCTCGGTCTGATCCCGGTGGTGCTGCTGGGTCTCGACGGCGCGCGCGAAGCCGACCGTCAAGCCCAGCGCGTGCAGGAGTGGCTGGTCGAGGACTCGGTGTCGGCGCGCATCCTCAGCAGCGGCACGACCATGACCGACGACGCGCTCGCGTCGGTGCGCTCGACGATCGCTGACGGCGCCATTCCACTGCTGTCGCTCGAGGCAGCCAAGGACGTGAACGCCGACGGACGGGTGCGCATGCTCGGCGCGCTGGCGTCGGGCCTGGAGACGCGCAAGCTGATCTTCCTCAGCCGCGGCGCCGGCCTGGGTCCGCGCAACAGCCCGCCCCTCTCGGTCGTGAACCTGGGCGTCGACTACGACCCGATCGTGAACGGCGGCTCGCTGTCGCGGCGGCAGACCATGCTGGTTCGCCAGGTCAAGCAGCTCCTGGATCAGGTTCCCCACCGCCTGAGCGTCGCGGTCGTCAACCCGTTGCAGCTGCTGCGCGAGCTCTTCACCGTCACCGGCGCCGGCACGCTGATCCGGCGCGGATCCCAGATCGCGACGCGCGCCGGATACGCCGACGTCGACCAGCCGCGGTTGCGCACCCTGTTTCATTCCGCGTTCGGCAAGGTGCTGCGCCCCGACTTCTTCGAGACGCCGGTCGAGCGCACCTATGTCGAGGAGAACTACCTCGGCGCCGCGATCATCCGCCCCACGCCGGTCGCGGTCTATCTCACCAAGTTCGCCGTCGAGCGCACGGCCCAGGGCGAAGGCATCGGCGGCGAGCTCTGGTCGGTGATGGTGCGCGACTACCCGTCGTTCTTCTGGCGCGCGCGCCCGGCGAATCCGATCAACCCCTGGTACATCCGCCAGTCCGACGGCATGGCCCGCTTCCCCGACTGGTACGTCTTCTGGCGCGGCCTGCCGCTCGACCGCATCGAGCCCGCGATCCGCTACGCGCTGTCCGAAGCGACGGATCTGCGATGAGTCGCTCGCTCAGCGAAAGTCCCGCAGGTGGCGCCTGCCGCCGCTCTTGCGCGGGCCGTCGGTCGCCTGCTGGCACTCGACGCAGAGCTCGACGTAGGGCATGAGCTGGAGGCGCTTCTCCGAGATCGACTCCTCGCACTCGGTGCACAGGCCGAACGATTCCGGCTCTCCGTCGAGGCGCGCCAGCGCAGCCACCACGCGAACGAGCACGTCGGAGCGGCTGCGGTTCCGGCTGGAGGCGATGGCCTGCGACATCTCGGTCAGCGGCTGCTCGTCCTCGTCATTGCCCACGGCGGCGGGATCCTTGCGGCCGGGCTCGAGCGCGATGTCGCCCTCGGCGACGATCTCGGTCTTGAGATCGAGCAGTTTTTGTCGGTAACTCTTGAGTGCCGCTTGCTCCATGGGCAAAGTCTAGCGGATCCGATGCCCGAGCTCCCCGAAGTCGAGGTCGCGTCCCGAAACCTGCGCCGCTGGATGGACCAGCGCAAGATTCGCGGCGTCGAACCGCTCGACGGGTCGAAGCGCATCTTTCGCCCCGCGCCCGCGTCGGCGATGGACGGGCTGGTCGGCGCGCGCTTTCGCGACCTGCGCCGCGTCGGCAAGAACATCCTGATGACGCTGGAGACGCGCAGCGGTCCGGTCGGGCTCTGGTCGCACCTGGGCCTGACCGGCAAGTGGGTCCACCGCGCGGCGGGCGCGCCCGAGCCGCCGTTCACGCGCGTGGCGATCGAGCTCGACGATCGGTCCTGGATCTACTACGTCGACACGCGCATCTTCGGCCGCCTGCGCATCGTCCCCGGCGCCGCGTTCGAGGAGATCCCCGAGATCTCGGCGCTCGGGCCCGACCCGCTGATCGACGGCATCGACGCGCGCGCGCTGCACGCGAAGCTGGCGACCATCGGCAAGCCGATCAAGGTGGCCATCATGGACCAGGCGTTGCTACCCGGCATCGGCAACATCCAGGCGATCGAGGGGCTGCACCGCGCGGCCATCGATCCGCGACGAGCGGCGAAGTCTCTGTCGCAGGCCGAGGTCAACCACCTGCGCAAGGGGCTGCTCGATTCGATCGACTTCACGCTGGCGTCGTTTGCCTCCGACGGCGTGGACGGCGGCGGCGCCGACATCACCTACGTCGAGGAACGGCGCGGCCCCAACCCGTTCCTGATCTACGGCCGCAAGGGCGAGCATTGCCCGCGCTGTAAAAAGGGCGTGATCACGCGCATCGTCCAGGCGCAACGCGCGACGTACTTCTGCCCCAACTGCCAGAAATGACGGCGCGGCGCGCACGACCGCCCGCGAAACGTCGCGCGCCGCCACCAGCCGAGGCCGAGGCGCCGTCGTCGTCGCCGCCGCTGCCGCTGCCGCCCGATCCGGTCACGCGCCGCGACTATGCCATCGGCGCGCTCATCGGGCTGGGCGCGTTCGTGCTGTACACGATCACGCTCTGTCCCACGATCTTCGTCGAGGATGCGGCGGAGTTCTCGACGGCGGCCGCGGTCTTCGGCGTTCCGCATCCCCCGGGGTATCCGCTCTACACGTTGCTGGCGGGCCTCTTCGTGCGCGTGCTGCCCGTCGGTGACGTCGCGTATCGCTCGAACCTCTTCTCCGCCGCCTGCGGCTTCGCGGCCGTCGCGGTGCTGTGGCTCGTCCTGCGCCGCGTGGGCGTCAGCCGCCTCGGCGCGCTGGTTGCAACCATGAGCTTCGCCGTCGGTGAGACGTTCTGGTCCGAGTGCCTGGCCGCCGAGGTTCACTCCCTCAACATTCTGCTCCTCGTGCTCGCCTGGCTCTGCACGTTCCAGGCGGTGCAGGCGCCGAACGCGCGTCGCTACGCGTGGGCCGGGACGATCATCGGCCTCGCGATCGGCCACCGCAACATCAATGCGCTGTTCCTGGCACCGCTTCTGGTGGTGCTGGAGCTCGAGCGGCGCAAGCAGAAGCGAGACCTACGCCTCCTCGTGATCGCGCTCGGCGCGCTGGCGGCGACCGCAGCCGTCTACCTCTATCTGCCCGTTGCGGCAAGCCGCGATCCGGCGCTCAACATGGGCGCACCGACGAGCCCGGAGCGCGTCTGGTCGGTGATCACGGCGCACGCCTACATGCGACATCTGCGGACGGCGTCGCTGGCGACCGATCTCGGACGTCTGTCGCAGTTCGTCGGCGGCCTGCCCGGCAACCTCGGCCTGGCCCTCTTCGCGGCGCCGGTTGGATTCTTCCTGCTCTATCGGCGAGGCCCGCGCTGGCTCGCGGTGTCGCTCGCGTGGCTCGCGGCGACCAGCCTGGGGTTCTCCGTCATCTACAACGTCCTCCACATCTCTTCGTACTGGCTGCCGACCTACCTGGCGCTCTCGATCGCGGCCGGATTCGGCTTCGACGCCTGGCGGGGAAAATCACGCGTTCTCCTGCCGTTCGTCGCGGCGGCGGTGATTCCTCTCGGCTTCTCGTCGATCGACCTTCACCAGACGACAATAGCCCACGCCTACGCGCGCCAGGCTTTGGAGAGCGCGCCGCCGCGTGCGCTGATCATCTCGCTGTCCGACACGGAGACCCACGTGCTGCTCTACGAACAGGCCGTCGAGCGGGTGCGGACTGACGCCGTGGTCGTGAGCGCCAACGAGCTCGACGGGTGGTACGTGGAACAGCTTGC
Organism: uncultured Pseudomonadota bacterium; assembly: GCA_963774325.1. Lineage (GTDB taxonomy): Bacteria > Myxococcota_A > Polyangia > Fen-1088 > Fen-1088 > DASRQZ01. The sequence continues at coordinate 41,629 of CAVZEF010000003.1, read as the reverse complement.
GCGGCGTCACCCCGACGTCAGCTGGCCGGCGCCCAGCGCGACGCTGGATTGGCTGTCCGAGCTCGTCGCACGGAATCAGAAGGATCATCCGGTTTGCTCGACGCAGCCGCTGCACATCGGACCCCCGGGCTCGCGGGTGCTGCCCAGCGGGCTGCTCCACTGCGTGACAACGCGGATCGAGCCGGCTGACCTGCAGCGCTCGGTTGCGTTCTGGAAGACGGCGGTTCTACCTTCGGCCGCCGAGGTTCACCACGCGGACATCCACGTACGCACGATCGATTTCTCCTTCGCGCTGGCGCGCTTCGCGCTCGCGGGCGCGCTCGCGGAATCCGGCGCCGGCGCGCAAGCCCAGGCGCAGCTCACGGCCGTGCTGCAGCTGGATCCCGACGCTGCAGAGCAAGCAATCGTCCGCTACATGACCACCGTCGGGCGCGAACGGAATCGCAATCTCGACCTCGGCCTGCGCGCGCAACAAGCGTTGCGCCTGGCCGCCGACGACCCGAAGCTCATCGATTTGCTTCGTTTGTGAACATCGCCGCAACGACGGCAAATACCGTTGCCGCGGACGACGATCGTCAATTGCGGGGGTCGGGCAACCTAGAGAGGCTCGTCACAGTCTGTGCGTTGAATGTCTTCCAGCGTCTCGCGCCGGGCAACGAGCGTGGCTCTGCCGTCATCCCACCAGACCTGCGGCACGCGACCGATCGAGACGTAGTTCGAGCTCATCGCAGCCCCGTACGCCCCCGCATCATGAAGCACCAGCAGATCGCCGACATCGGGACGGCCGAGCTGACGAGGCACGAGCAGCTCGTGATCGTCGCGCGTGAAAACGTCTCCGCTCTCGCACAGAGGCCCCGCGACGACCAGCGGCTCGGGCGGCCGGTTCGCGCCGGCGCCGACGATCGAGATGTTGTGATACGCGCCGTACATCGCCGGTCGGATCAGATCGACGAAGCCGGCGTCGACCATCACGAAGCGATGGCCAGGGCCCTTGGTGTTGGCGGCGGTCTCCTTGATGTCCTTCACGCGCGCGACCAGCACGCCCATCGCGGCGACCGGATAGCGACCGGGCTCGATCTCGACGCGGATCGGGCGGCGCGCCGCCTTGGCCAGCCGCTCGGCCGCCTCGACGAGGACCGGGCGGTACCACGAAAGATCGTACTCCTGGGCGCCCGGGCGATAGGGATGCGGGATGCCGCCGCCCAGGTTCACCGACTCCAAATCCGGGAAGCTCGGCACCAGCTCGACGAACAGCGACACCAGCTTGCGCATGTTCTCGTCGAACTCGCGGATCTGCGGCCCGGTGCCGATGTGGGCGTGCAGCGCGACGATCGGCAGCTTGGCATCGGCGGCCATCGTGCGGATGCGCGCGAGATCGTCGAGCCACAGGCCGTGCTTCGACGACGGGCCGCCGGTGTCGCACGACTGCACGTGGCCGTGCCCGAAGCCCGGGTTGACGCGGAACGCGATGCCGCCGCGGTAGCCGGAGCCGCGCAGCTCCTCGATCATGCCCGGCGAGCCGACGTTGGCCAGGATGCTGTGCTCCAGCACGGTGGTGAGCGCGTTGTCGCGAAACACGTCGACGGTCAGCATCACCACCGGTGGCTCGCTGCCCATGGCGAAGCCGGCACGCCGCGCGCGCAGCACCTCGTTGCCGCTGACCGCGTCGATCCACAGCCCGGCGCCGCGCACGGCCTCGAGGACGCGCCATGAGGAGTTCGCCTTCATCGCATAGCGCGCCTTCAACGACGGTCCCTCGGTCAGCGCCGCCACCTTGGCCAGGCGTTCGTGCAGGATCTGGGCGTCGTATAGATAGAACGGCGTGCCGACCTTGTCGGCCAGCGCTGCCAGCGGATATCCGGCGAGATTCATCGCGGCACTATACCAATGCCGACGCGGGCGTGGCGCTCCGTCGCGCGCGTGACGCGCCCCCTAACGCGGCCGGCAAAAGTGTGTCATTCAATGGGGCCTTGCGATCCGGTCCGTGGACGCTCGCCCGCCTGGCGCCGCTGGCGCTGGCGGTCGCCTGCGCGGTCGTTCTCGCGACCTGGCCGGCGCGTGCCCACGCACAGGATTTCGCGCAGCCGAACGCCGATCAACCGGCGGAGGCACCGCCTGCGCCGGCCGCGCCCAAGCTCACCAAGCCGCCGGCGATCACCAAGTCGGTCGATCCGGTCTATCCGCCCGAAGCGCTCGCCGACAAGCTGTCGGCCGACGTCACCATGCTGATCGACATCGACGTCGACGGCCGCGTCAGCGGCGTGCAGGTGACCAAGCCGGCGGGCCACGGCTTCGACGAGGCCGCGGTCGCGGCCGCCACCGAGATGGAGTTCTCGCCGGCGGAGATCGACGGCAAGCCCGGGAAGATCCGCATCGAGTACGTGATGCACTTCGTGCCCAAGGTGGTCGAGGCACCGCCGCCCCCGCCGGCGGAGGCCCCGCCCGCGCCCCCGCCGCCCGTCCCGAGGCCCCGCCCGCGCCGCCGCTGCCGGTGATCGTGCGCGGCCGCCTGCGCGAGAAGGGGACGCGCGATCCGATCGCCGCCGCCGACGTCGCCGTCATCCGCAACCAGCTCGGCGCGCCGGCCGCCGCCAACGCGCGCGCCGAGATCGTGACCACCACCGACGAGGACGGGCGCTTCGAGGTGCGCGGCGCCGCCGCGGGCGGGCTGCGCGTGATCGTCAGCGACACCGAGCACGACCCGTGCATCCAGGACTTCTCGCCGAACCAGCTCGGCGGCGCCGTCGTGCCGCAGATGAACTGCTACGCGAAGCCGCGCGGCGGCAAGTTCGAGACGCACGTGCGCGCGCAGCGCCAGAACGAGGACGTCACGCGCCACACGCTGTCGCAGGCGGAGATGACGACGGTGCCGGGCACGTTCGGCGATCCGCTGCGCGTCATCCAGAACCTGCCCGGCGTGGCGCGCATCCCCTACGGCATCGGCCAGCTCGTGGTGCGCGGCGCCGCGCCCCAGGACTCGAGCACGTTCGTCGACGGCATGCGCGTGCCGATCCTCTACCACTTCCTCGGCGGGCCGTCGGTGCTGACGCCCAGCCTGATCGACAAGATCGACTTCTACCCGGGCGGATTCGGCGTGCACTACGGGCGCGCCACCGCCGGTGTCCTCGACGTCACGACCAAGAGCAGCCTCGAGACGCAGGTGCACGGCAACGCCGACATCAACCTGCTCGACGCGTCGGGCTCGATCGAGGGGCCGCTCGGCGGCGGCGTCACCGGGGGACTGGCCGCGCGCCACTCGTACATCGACCAGTGGCTGCCGCTGGTCATCCCGCAGAAGCAGGGCTCGACGACGTTGATCGCGACGCCGATCTACTGGGACTATCAGGGGCGCGCTCGCCAAGGACTTCGGCAAGGCCGGCAAGCTGTCGCTGTTCGTGTTCGGCAGCGACGACACGTTGCACGTGCTCGACGCCGATCCGTCGCGCGGCAACCTGGACCTGGGCACGCACATCGGATTCCACCGCGCGGTCGCGACCTGGACGGTCAGCAAGGACGGCTGGGTCTCGAAGCTCTCGCCGTCGTACGGCTTCGAGACCAACGAGATCACCCTGGGCGCGATCGCCATCGACGCCGGCGCGCAGGTCGTCGGCTTGCGCGAGGACCTCAGCAAGCCCATCAACGACAAGCTCACCTTGATTGCCGGCTACGACGGGCAGCTGCGCCTCGAGGACCTGCGCTTTCACCTCCCGATTCCGAACCAGACCCGCACGTTCGGGCGCACGGAGCCGAACCTGGTCGACGTCGACCGTCGCTTCCCCGACGCGGGCAACGCGCTGTACCTCGAGGCGCTGTGGGATCCGACCAAGAACCTGCGCGTCGTGCCCGGCATTCGCGGCGACTGGTTCCACTACAACGGCACCGACCACTTCACCTACGATCCGCGCATCGTCGCGCACTGGTCGCTGACGCCGACGTTCGCGCTCAAGGCCGGCGTCGGCATCTTTCACCAGCCGCAGGAGCCGCAGGTGCTCGACTCGATGTACGGCAATCCCAGGCTCAAACCGATCTGGGCCGACCAGTACCACGTCGGCTTCGAGAAGCGCTTCAGCGACGTCGTCACGCTCGACACCACGTTCTACTACCAGCGGCGGCACAACCTGCCGGTGACCGACCCGGGCGCGCACTTCCTCGACACCGGGCGCGGCCGCGGCTACGGCATGGAGCTCTTGCTGCGCCACGAGATCACGCGCCACTTCTTCGGCTGGATCTCCTACACGCTGTCGCGCGCCGAGCAGACGTCGGGCACGGTCGGCAACATCGACAGCGGCGGCATGCCGGGCGCGCTCAGCCCGCCGGCGACCGGCACCTACTTCCCGACGCCGTTCGACCAGACCCACAACCTGATCCTGATCGCCAGCTACAAGCTCAACGCCAACTGGGAGCTCGGCACGCGCTTCCGGATCGTGAGCGGCGTGCCCCAGACACCGGTCCAGGGCTCGGTCTACGACTCCGACTACAACACCTACCGGCCGGTCGACGGGCCGCTCAATTCGTCGCGCCGGCAAACGTTCCACCAGCTCGACCTGCGCGTCGAGCGCACCTGGATCTTCAACACCTTCCGCTTCAGCGCCTACCTCGACATTCAGAACGTCTACAACGCACAGAACCCCGAGAGCACCGTCTACGACTACCGTTTCCAGCAATCGGCCCCGGTACGGGGCATTCCCTTCCTGCCCGTGATCGGCTTCCGCGGCAAATTCTGAGAGCAAATTCTGAGAGGACGTCCGGAGATGCACCACTCGTCGAAAAAAACCATGACCGCCGCGGCCGCGCTGGCTGCGTGGGCCGCGCTGGCCGGCGGCTGTTCAACCTTTCAGGACGAGAGCACGCTCATCGACCTGCGCATCCTCGGCATCAAAGCCGATCCGCCCGAGATCTACGTCGACCCGTCGACGCTGGCGAGCCAGACCGAGCCGTTCAAGAGCACGTTCACCGCGCTGGTCGTCGACCCGAAAGGGAACGGACGCGCGATCTCCTACGACGTGCTGGCCTGTCCGCGCGACATCGACACGGTCACGGCCGCGACCGGTCACAACGGCGTCATCTGCCAGCACAACGTGCCCGGCCAAACGCCGAGCTCGTACGAAGTGATCTCGCCCAGCACGCCGGCGACGACCACCGACCCCGGCCCGGAGCACGACATTGCGTTCGATTTCTCGGTTCCACCGTCGCTGCTCGCGCTGGCGTTCACCGCCGATCCCTACGCGGCGATGGGCTTTCAACTGCCCGTGGTCGTGCAGATGGAGCTCGGCGCCGGCAGCGAGAACATCGTCAGCACCAAGCGGCTGATCTTCTCGCAGCAGCTGCCGGATCGGCCGCCGCAAGCGCCCAACCAGAATCCGGAAGTGACCACGGTGACCGTCTATCCCGCGCGCGACGCCAACCTCGATCCCATCGCGCCGGCGCCGGTCGACAGCGGCACGCCCCTGGCCGTTCCACTCGGCAGCCAGAGATGGCTCGAGCCGGGCGGCGCCATCGCCGAGGCGTATTCGACGCGCACGCTCACGCGCGACAACCCGCCGCAGATCGTGACCACCGACGTCGCGGCGGAGACGCTGCGGTACACGTTCTTCACGACGGCCGGAACGTTCACGCCCGTCGAGACCAGCACGGCGACACCGGTGATCTTCACCAAGCCCGACCGTCCTCACGTCGAATCGCAGTACACCGCGCCCACGACCATGCCCGACAATCCCAACCTCACCGTCTGGATCCTCGTGCGCGATGAACGGGGCGGAGCGTCGTGGACGACCCGGCAAATCCAGTTGATCCAGCCGTAAGACGCAACCCGCTATTCCGCGGCGCAGTATTGTGTATGCTGGAAGCTGAAGGAGGACGACATGAGGCGACCTCTTCTGCGATCGGCAGTGTTGATCCGGTTTGGTTGTGGGTTGGTGGTTTGGTGTCTGGCTGGGTCGTTCGGCGCCGCCGGGATTTCCACGGCGAGCGCCGCCGCGAAAGCGAAAAAACAGGCCGCGGCGCCGCCAGCAGCAGGCAAGAAGGTGAATGCCTGCGGTTGCTACTCCGACGCGCAGAACAATTGCTTCTGCGGCCGCAAGGGTAAGTGCGACTGCCCCGGCGAATGCGAGCCCAAAGGCTGCGAGGAGAAGCGCGCCAAGCAGATGGAAAAGGAGGTCGCCGCCGAGACCAAGAAAGCCGCCGAGGCAGACAAGAAGCAAAAACAGAAATCGGCCGAGGCGGAGAAGAAGCAGCAGCAGAAGGAAGCTAAAGAGTGAGGCGCCGCCGGCGCGGGTACCCATAGCCGGCGTAGATCACCAGGCCGATGAGCAACCAGACGCCGAAGCGCCACCAGTTGGTGGCGGGTAGACCCCACATCAACCCGCCGCACGACAAGATCGCCAGGACCGGCGTCACCGGGTAGCCGGGACAGCGAAACGGCCGCGGGCGCTGCGGCTCGCGCATGCGCAGCGCGATCACGCCCAGCGCGACGACGATGAACGCGAACAGCGTGCCGATGTTGGTCAGCTCGATGGCCTGGCTCTGGGTGATGAATGTCGGAGCCAGCGCGACGACGACACCGGTCAAGATCGTCCCGCGGTGAGGCGTGCGAAAGCGCGGGTGCACGCGCGCGAACGTGGATGGCAACAGCCCGTCGCGCGCCATCGCGTACAGGATGCGCGGCTGGCCGAGCTGGAACACCAGCAGCACCGCGGTCACCGCGATGACCGCGCCCAGCGACATCAGCGTCGCGGCGCGCGGCAACCCAACGATGAACAACGCGCGCGACAGCGGATCGCCGGTGTCGAGCATGCGGTAAGGCACGAGCCCGGTCATCACCGCGGCCACCGCGATGTAAAGGACGCTGCAGATCAGCAACGACGCGATCATGCCGCGCGGCAGATCGCGCTGCGGATTGCGGGTCTCCTCCGCGACGGTGGAGACCGCGTCGAAACCGATGTACGAGAAGAACGCCAGCGACGCGCCGGCCCACACGCCGCGGAATCCGGTCGGCGCGAACGGGTGCCAGTTGGCGGGTTGCACGTACTTGGCGCCGATTCCGATGAACGCGACCACGAGCAGCAGCTTGAACGTCACCATGGCCGCGTTGAAGCGCGCGCTCTCGCGCACACCGATCACCAGCAGCACGGTCAACAAGATGACAATCGACGCCGCCGGCAGATTGAAGGCGATCGCCAGGGTGCCGAACGGCGTCGCCAGCTTGGGCGCCACCGCGGCGATCGCCGGGTCCCGGATCGCGCTCTGTAGATCGGACGCCATCCAGGCCGGGAACTCGACGCCGAGCGTGCCGCGCAGCAACGACTGGAAGTAGTCGGCCCAGCTCTGCGCGACGTAGATGTTGCCGACGGCGTACTCGATGATCAAGTCCCAGCCGATGATCCAGGCCGGCAGCTCGCCCAGCGCGACGAACGCGTAGGTGTACGCGCTGCCCGACGCCGGCACCAGCGCCGCGATCTCGGCGTAGCAGAGCGCGGAGAAGCCACAGGCGACCGCGGTGATGACGAACGACAGGATCAGCGCGGGTCCCGCCGCCGGGTGGTCCGGCCCGCCCGCCGCCATCTGCCCGACGCTGGAGAAGATGCCGGCGCCCACGATGGCGCCCACGCCCAGCAGCGTCAGGTCGAGGGCGCCCAGCGTGCGGCGCAGCGCGGGCGCGCCGCCTGGCTCTGCTGCGTCGCCGAGCGCGGGCTCCTGCCAGGCTTTGCGGCGAAAGAGATCAGCGGCCTTCAATGCACCGAACGCTGCCCTGCCGCGGCAATCGAGTCAACCTCGTCGCGTCGAGGCGCCGGGCGACCCAGCTCAGGATCGGTGGTGCCTCGAGGTGCTCGTCGAGGTCGTCGAGGTCGTCGAGCTCGTCGAGGTCGTCGAGGTCGTCGTGATCGTCGACGGGTCGGGGTTGCGCCACACCGTGAACACGTGGTTATAGCCCATGCACGCCTTGTAGCCGGCGTTCTGGTTGGGGACGTCGGCGGGCGTGCAGTTGTCGCGGCAGTAGCCCGAGCCGCCGAACGGATCGGTGTACGGCGCGTCGCCGAGCCCGGCGCCCAGGCGGCCCGGTACGACGCCGACGGCGAAGTCCTTGCCGTTGCAGTAGAACGCCTTCGGCGGGCTCACGAAGATGTTGCCGAAGAACGAGCCCTCCTCGTAGGGATAGGCCGCGCTCAAGCCCCAGCCGAGCACCGGGTTGTCGCCGACCACCCACAACGGGATGTGCACGCCCGACGTGTTCACGTGCGCGAGCAAGCACGGCGTGACCTGCAGCTGGCACTCGCTGCCGCAGGTGCCCCACTGCCACTCCGGCGCAACGCCGATCTCGCCAAAGAAGGTGTAGGAGACGCCCTCGGCGTCCTGCTTGGTGATCGAGACGCCTTCTGGCAGCGCGCAGCGCACCAGGTACGCCATCGTCGTGCGGGCGGCATCGGTGTTCATGGCGTCGCTGCCCGAGGCCAGGCCGTCGCCCTCGAGCCCGTTGAGCATCGACAGCCCATTGAGCATCGACAAGCCGTTGGTCAACGACAGGCCGTTGATCATCGACAGGCCGTTGGTCGTCGCCAGGTCGGACTCCCCCGCGCCCGTCGAGGCCGCAGAGGGTACGCAACCCGCCAGAGCCAGCCCTGCCCAGAGTGTCGCCCAACCAGTGATTCTCGAGCCAGTCATCGTGTGAATCCCCCTGTATAGGGTTGAGGAGCATAAATCCGGCCAAATTTAGTATGCTGAAACACCTTTAAACGGTGGGTCCGTGTGGCACAGAACGCCAAATTTGTTGCGTGTGTTGAAGCGGTACCGTTGTCTCGGAAGCAACAGCGGGAAGCGCCGAAGCGCCTCGGCTGGGGACTTCAGCCTCGGGGCCTGCTGACTGTCCGCGTCTGGGCTCCGCACGTCGATCCGAAGCCTGATGCGAGGCCCGAGGCCCTAGGCCCTTTCCGAGGGTCCACCCGCCTCAGTTCGCCGGCGTGATCGTCCACTTCTGATAGTCCGCCGTCAGATACGTCCACTCCTCGATCGGCGTTCCGTCCGAGTAGAGCAGGCCCCACGGGCAGATCGACGCGCGCGAGCTCGCCGACGGCGTGATCTCGTAGAACCCAGGCTGGTCGCTGAGCGACGTGAACGCCCACAGCTGGGTCGACGCGCCGGTGTAGCTGTTCTGGACGACGAGGGTGCCGTCGCTGGTCTTGCCCGACTTGCTGTCGAGCGACTTGCCGCTGTTGACGTTGATGACCTTGTACTTCTGCGGCGAGACCTGAGTGATGGTCCACTTCTGATTGTTGCCGCCGCTGAACGTCCGCTGCAGGATCCCCGCGCCCTCCGACGTGCTGCTGCTGGCGACCTCCAGGCAACGCCCGCTGGTCTTGTTGCAGATCTTGTATGGCGTGCTGGGATCGAAGTTGCGCCACACCGTGACGACGTGCTTGTAGTTGAGGCACTGCTTGAAGCCGTCTTTGCTGTTGGGCGAGTCGGCGTTGACGCAGTTCCCTTGGCAGAGCGCGTCCTTCCAGAACGCGTTCACGTACGGAGCGTTGTTCTGGCCGACGCCGAGGCGCCCCGGCACGGCGCCGAGATCGAAGTCCTTGCCGTTGCAGAAGTCGGCGACCGGCGGGCTCACGAAGATGTTCCCGAAGAACGAGCCCTCCTGGTACGGGTAGTTGCTGTTGCTGCCCCAGCCGATGGCGCCTTCACTGTCGAGCCAGAGCGAGATGTGCTGCCCCGACGTGTTGACGTGCGCCAGCATGCAGGCGCTCACACGCTCCTGGCAGGTGGCGTTGCAGTTGCTCGCCTCCCATTCGGGCGCCACACCGATCTGACCGGCGAAGCTGTACGACGTGCCGTTCTTGTCCTTGGCGCTGATGCTGTGCCCCGACGGGAGCGCGCAGCGAACCAGGTAGGTGATCGTGGAGCGGCCGGCGGTCGAGTTCATGAACGAGCTGCTCGCCGGCAAGCCGGTCGACTTCAGCGGAAACATCTGTAGGTTGCTGCCCGACAGACCGTTGCCGGCCAGACCGTTGGTCATGCTCAACCCGTTGGTCATGCTGAGGCCGTTGATCATCGAGAGCCCGTTGGTCGTCACCAGATCCGAGATGCCGTCCTGGGTGTTGCCCGCGCCGCTATCGGGCGTCGAGCAACCCGCCAGCAATGTGCCGCCAACTACCACCACTGACCAGTTGGAGAGTCTTGTGCGCATCCGGCACCGTTGACAGCACAAATCCTGCCATCTCTTTTTGTAATTCAAACCACCAAAACACAAGATGTAGTTTGATGCGTGCAGGCGGGTTCCGTTGTCGGCACCGGCGCAAACCGTTGCCCCGGCGGCAACGCCTTCGACTACAGTGAGGTTTGCTTGAATGAAGCGAGCCGCCACGCCAAAGCGCTTCTCCTTCTGGCGCTCGCGCTGCTCTCGGTCTTCTTCCTGGTCGTGTGGGTGATCGCGGCGCGGCGAGCGAAGGCGCGCGTCGCCGATGCGGTGCCGGGTCCGCTGGCGCTGGCGATCGGCGCGGTGACCGACTTCCTGGACACGCTGGGCATCGGTTCGTTCGCGACGACGACGTCGCTGTACAAGCTCGCCGGCGTCGTCTCCGACGAGGAGATCCCGGGAACGATGAACATCGGCCACGCCGTCCCCACGTTTGCCGAGGCGTTCATCTTCATCGCCGTCGTCGACGTCGAGATGAAGACGCTGATCTCGATGATCGCGGCGTCGGTGGTCGGCGCCTGGTTCGGCGCCGGCGTCGTCGCCGGCTGGCCGCGGCGCAACATCCAGATCGGCATGGGCGTGCTGCTGATCGTCGCGGCCGGGATCATGGTCGTGCGCCAGCTCGGCTCGGTGCCGGGCGGCGGCGCCGCCCTGGGGCTGGAGGGCGGACGGCTGGCGATCGCGATCGGCGGTAACCTGATCCTGGGCGCGCTGATGACGCTGGGGATCGGGCTCTTCGCGCCCTGCATGATCCTGGTGGCGCTGCTGGGCATGAACCAGGCGACCGCGTTCCCGATCATGATGGGCTCGTGCGCGTTCCTGATGCCGGTCGGCAGCGTGCGCTTCCTCCGCCAGGGCCGCTACAACCTGCGCGCGGCCGTCGGACTGACCGTCGGCGGATTGCCGGCGGTGCTTGATCGCCGCCTTCATCGTCAAAGAGCTGCCGCTGGCCTGGGTCAAATGGCTGGTGGTCGGCGTCGTCGTCTACACTGCGGTCGCGATGCTGCGCTCCGCAACCCAGGGAACCAAGAGGGTGACCAAACATGTCTAGCGGAAATCCGTTGTTCGCGACCAAGTCGGTCGATCAGCTCCGCAGCGACGCCGAGAGCTCTCACGGGCCTCAAACGCACGCTGACCGCGACCGACCTGGTGCTGCTGGGCATCGGCGCGATCATCGGCACCGGCATCTTCGTGCATCACCGGGCACGCGGCGGCCGCCAACGCCGGGCCCCGCGGTCGTGCTGTCGTTCGTCGTCGCCGGCATCGCGTCGGCGTTCGCCGGGCTCTGCTACGCCGAGATGGCGTCGATGATCCCGATCGCCGGCAGCGCGTACACCTACTCGTACGCGACGATGGGCGAGCTCGTCGCCTGGACCATCGGCTGGGATCTGATCCTCGAGTACGCCATGGGCGCGGCGACGGTCAGCGTCGGCTGGTCGGGCTACGTCGTGGCGTTCGTGCGCGACTTCATCCACATCGACCTGCCGGCCGCGTGGACGACGGCGCCGTTCGCCTACGACGAGGTCGCGAGCAAGTTCGTGAGCACCGGCGCGATCCTCAACGTGCCGGCGGTGTTCATCACGGTGTTCGCCACGATCATCCTGGTCGTCGGCATCAAGGAGTCGGCGCGCTTCAACGCGGTGATCGTGTTCGTCAAGGTCATCGTGGTGTTGCTGTTCATCATCATCGGCGCGCGCTTCATCCATCGCGAGAACTGGCATCCCGTTCATCCCGCCCAACGAAGGGCCGGGACGCTTCGGCTTCTCGGGCATCATGCGCGGCGCCTCCGCGGTCTTCTTCGCGTACATCGGCTTCGACGCCGTCTCGACCGCGGCGCAAGAAACCAAGAACCCGCAGAAGGACCTGCCCACGGGGATCCTGGGATCGCTCGCGATCTGCACGGTGCTGTACATCGCCGCCTCGCTGGTGCTGACCGGCCTCGTGCCCTACGCGCAGCTGTCGGTGCCTCACCCGGTCGGGCTGGGCGCGCGCGCGACCGGCGTCGCCTGGCTCGAGGCGGCGGTCGAGATCGGCGCCATCGCCGGCCTGTCGTCGGTGATGATCGTGATGCTGATGGGCCAGCCGCGCGTCTTCTTCTCGATGGCGATGGACGGCCTCTTCCCGAAGTTCGCGACCAAGGTTCACCCGCGCTTCGGCACGCCCGTACATCACGACGATCATCACCGGCGTGGGATGCGCGATCGCCGGCGGCCTGCTGCCCATCGGCGTGCTCGGCCACCTGGTGTCGATCGGAACGCTGTTCGCGTTCGTGCTCGTCAGCCTGGGCGTGATGATCCTGCGCGTGAAGCGCCCCGACATCCCGCGCGCTTTTCGTTTCCCCGGCGGCCCGTACGTCGTTCCGCTGTGCGGCGCCGCCTCGGCGCTCTACATCATCCTGTCGGCGGGGATCGACACTCAGCTGCGCCTGGTGATCTGGATGGTGATCGGCCTGGTCATCTACGCCGTTTATGGGCGACGGCACTCGAAGCTCCGTGCCGCGGCGCGGGCTCAGCGCTAGCGACCGCGGCCGGGATGCTGAAGTTGCAGCGCAGGACGCGGTTCGGCAGCACCGTCGACATCCGCGAGTGCTGGATCATGTGAATGATGCAGCCCGCGACGCTCTCGTCGAGGTTCGTCGCGGCGGCCAGTCCCACTGAACCCGGGAAGCCGCTCGGCTCGATGTACATGATCGCAGTGACGTCGTCGGCGGCCAGGCGACCGCACGCCGCCAGCCGCGGCAAGAGGCCCGAGATGTCGTGCTCGATCTTGGGACCGTCGAGCTCCAGCACCGCCATCTCGTGCGTCGACCGAAACTCGACCGGATAGTCGAACGAGGTCGGCTTGTTGCCCTCCGGCGCCTTGAACGTCAGATGACGGCCCACGTCGACCAGGCAGCGTTCGACGCTGTAGTTGCCCAGGTCCGACGCCACGACCAGCACGTCCTCGGCCTGGCCGGTGCCGCTCACGAGAAAGCGCAGCGTGACCTTGCCACCGGCGTACTTCTGCGCTTTGCCCGCGCGTTGGTAACAGTTCCGGACCTCGTCGAAGTGCGCCTCGATCACCTCTTCGACGTCGACATCCTGCACGACACCCAGCTCGTTCTGCATCGCCAGGTCGGGCGCAGGCGTCGCCGGCTGCGGCTTCGGAGCCTTGGCAACGTGCGTGGTCGCTCTACGTTGCGCCCGCTTCGTGCCTTCTTCGTGCCCGCACCCCCACAACCCGAATCCGGTGATCATGACAACGGCCACCCTGACAAGCGTCGTCGCTGTGCGTCCCAACATTCTTTCCTCGGGTAAAGAGGGGTCCTTCGAGGGAACCGAAGTCCCCTTTCGATACGCCTACCGAACCTATAACCACTGATGAGAGGTCAGTACGCCGGCTGGAACCGGTACTCGTACTGCATCGACCCCTTGTTGGGGATCGCCGGGAACTCGAACTCCTTGATCTTCTCGATCAAGCACTGGCTGACCTCGGGATTGTTCAGCGTCCCGCCCACCACGGTCACGTCCGACGCCTGGCCCGACGGCTCCACGGTCAAGAGCACCAGCACCGAGCCCTTGAAGGCGCGGTCGTGCTTCTCGTTGAGCACGTCCTGGTAGCACTTGGTCGTCATGGTGTCGCGCTGCTGCAGGAGGAGCTGGATGTCCGCCTGCTTATCAGGTGGAATCCCCCCCTTGACCGGCTCCGGCTCTGCATTCCTCACGATCCGTACGTGCGGATCGTTGGAGGTTTCGGCGCAAGAAAAGTTCAGAATCGACAGGGTCAGGGGCAAAACCAGGGCGAATACCGTGGTGCCAAGCGTCTTGCGGCGCATAGATCGTCCTCCTTGGACCCGTGGCCAGGGGGCCGGTCCGAGCGGGAACTTATCGCCGGGACTAGTCCTTCAGCAAGGCCGAAGCGATGACCAACCGCTGAATCTCACTGGTCCCTTCGTAGATTTCCGTAATTTTCGCGTCGCGAAAATGCCGTTCGACGGGGAAATCGGTCAGATATCCGTAGCCGCCGAAGACCTGGACTGCCTCCTTGGCGGCGCGGTTCGCGACCTCTGACGCGAACAGCTTGGCCATGGAAGATTCGGTGGTGTGGCGCAGGCCGGCGTCCTTTTTCACGGCAGCCCGCCAGACCAGCAACCGGGCGGCGTCGATCTCGGTGCACATGTCCGCCAGCTTGAACTGGATCGCCTGATGCTCCGAGATCGGCTGCCCGAACGTCCTGCGCTCCAGCGCGTAGCTGGGTCGCGTCCTCGAACGCCGCGCGCGCGATGCCGACCGCCTGCGCGCCGATGCCGATGCGCCCGCCGTCGAGCGTGCGCATCGCGATCTTGAAGCCGTCGCCGGGCGCGCCGAGCAGCGCGTCGCCGGGCAGCGTGCAGTCGGTGAAGAAGATCTGCGACGACGGCGCGCCGCGGATCCCCATCTTGTCGTCGGCGGGTCCGAACTTCACGCCGGGCGCGTCGGACGGCAAGACGAACGCCGAGATGCCGCGCGTGCCTTTCGCCGCATCGGTCATCGCGAAGACGAGGATGACGTCGGAGACCGGGCCGTTGGTGATGAAGTTCTTGGTGCCGTTCAGGACCCAGCCGGCACCGGACGGCGCCGGCGCGGCGGTGGTCTTCTGCGCGGCCGCGTCGGAGCCGGCGTCGGGCTCGGACAGCGCGAAGCAGCCGAGCTTCTTCCCCGACGCCAGCTCCGGCAGCCAGCGCTGGCGCTGCCCGTCGGTGCCGAAGTGCAGGATCGGATCGCAGACCAGCGAGTTTTGCACCGACATGATCACGCCCGTCGACGCGCAGCCGCGCGAGATCTCCTCGACGGCCAGCGCGTAGCTGACGTTGTCCATGCCGGCGCCGCCCCAGCGCTCGGGCACCGCGACGCCCAGCATTCCGAGCTCGCCGAGCTTGGCGACGATCTCGCGCGGAAAACGGTGCTCGCGATCGATCTGCGCGGCGACCTTTGAAATCTCGTTGGTCGCCAGGCCGCGGGCGGTATCGCGAATCAGCTTCTGCTCGGGGGTCAGATCCAGGTCCATGGCCCGCACATGTTAGCGGCCTTCGCGCGTCTTAGCGACCTTCGGGCGCCTATCGACCTTCGAACGCCTATCGACCTTCGATCGCCTATCGACCTTCGAACTTGGCCGGGCGCTTCTCGATGAAGGCCTGCATGCCCTCTTTCTGATCGGCGGTGGCGAACAGGCCGGCGAACAGCTGGCGCTCCAGCTCGTGCGCCTCCGCGAGCGGTATGTCGGCGCCCGAGGCGCAACGCGCGCTTGGCGTCGGCGATGGCCAGCGGCGCCTTGGCGGCGATCGTCTCGGCGACCGCACGCACGCGCGGCATCAGGTCGGCCGGCTCGACCACCGCGTTCACGAGGCCGATGCGGAGCGCCTCGGCCGCCGAGATGATGGCTCCGGTGTAGATGCAGCTCGCGCGCGACGCCCAGACCCACCCGGCGCGCCAGCCGCTGCGTCCCGCCGAAGCCGGGGATCACGCCCAGGTTCACCTCGGGCTGGCCGAACTGCGCCACCGACGACGCGTAGATGAAGTCGCACGCGAGCGCCAGCTCGCACCCGGCGCCGAGCGCGAAGCCGCCGACCGCCGCGATCACCGGCACGGGCAGCGCCTCGATCGCGTCGCCGAGCTCGTGCCCGAGCTCGGCGAAGGCGCGCGCCTCGCGCGGGCCCAGGCCCGACATCGCGCTGATGTCGGCGCCGGCGACGAACGCCTTGGGTCCCGCGCCGGTGACGATCACGCAGCGCAGGCCCGCCGCCCCGGCGAGCCCGGCGAACGCCGCGCCCAGCTCGCGCAGCGTGACCTCGTCGAGCGCGTTCAGCACCTGGGGCCGGTCGATGGTCACCGTCGCGATCGGGCCGCCCGCGTCGACGATGACGCCGCTATCCGTGCTCATGGTGCCCTCCCTGTGCGGTCATCGCTTCTCCTCGACGGCGGCGGGCGCCGCCGCCGGGTAGTGGTAAAAGCCGCGTCCGGTCTTGCGCCCGAGCCAGCCGGCGGCGACGTACTGGCGCAGCAGCGGACAGGGTCGGTACTTGGGATCGCCGAGCTCGCGGTGCAGAACCTCGAGGATCGCGAGCGTCGTGTCGAGCCCGATGAGGTCCATGAGCGCGCACGGCCCCATGGGGTGGTTCAGCCCCAGGTTGATCGCGACGTCGATGTCCTTCTCGCAGGCGATGCCCTCGAACAGCGCGAAGCAGGCCTCGTTGAGCATCGGCATCAAGATGCGGTTGACGATGAAGCCGGGGATGTCGCGCGAGACGACCGTGGTCTTGCCCAGCCGCTCGGCGAGCGCGCGCGTCGTCTCGTAGGTCGCGTCCGACGTCGGGCAGGCCGCGGATGATCTCGACCAGCTTCATGATCGGCGGCGGGTTCATGAAGTGCATGCCGATCACGCGATCCGGCCGCGTCGACCGCAGCGCCGATCGCGGTGATGCTGATCGACGACGTGTTGGTCGCCAGGATCACTCCGGGACGGCAGGACTGATCCAGCAACGTGAAGATCTCGCGCTTGACGTCGGGGCTCTCGGTGGCGGCCTCGACGACGAAGTCGACGTTCTCGAGATCGCCGCCGTAGATGTCGGCGGGCGCGATGCGCGCGATCGCGGCGTCGCGATCCTCGGAGGTGACCTTCTTCTTCTCGACCAGCTGCCCGAGCTGCGCGGCGATCGCCGAGCGGCCGCGATCGGCGACGTCGCGCCCCGAATCGACCAGCGTCACCGACATGCCTCGCATCGCCGCGAGCTGCGCGATGCCGCGGCCCATCTGCCCGGCGCCGATGACGCCCAGCCGCTCGATGGCCGACGGCGGCGACGCCGACATGGCGACGACGATGTGCGACGGTCGGCCGCGCTCACGCCGCCAGCTCCACCGCGACCGCGATCCCCTCGCCGCCGCCGATGCACAGCGAGGCCACGCCGCGCCGCTTGCCCGCGTCGCGCAGCGCCGAGAGCAGCGTCACCAGCAGCCGCGCGCCGCTGGCGCCGATCGGGTGGCCGAGCGCGACCGCGCCGCCCCACACGTTGACCCGCGCCGGGTCGAGCCCGAGCATGCGATTGTTCACCAGCGACACGACCGCGAACGCCTCGTTGATCTCCCAGAGATCCACGTCCGCGACGCGCCAGCCAATCTTGCTCGAGCAAGCGGCCGATCGCGCCCGCGGGCGCGGTCGTGAACCACTCGGGCGCCTGCGCGTGCCCGGCCGAGCCGACGATGCGCGCGATCGGCGTCAGCCCGCGCGCCTTGGCGACGTCCGCCGCCGGCGAGCACGAGCGCGGCGGCGCCGTCGTTGATCGACGACGCGTTGCCGGCGGTGATCGTGCCGTCCTTGCGGAACGCCGGCCGCAGGCTGCGCCAGCTTCTCGACGTCGCCGCGCCGCGGCCCCTCGTCGCTGGTGATCGACCGCGGCGGCCCCTTTCGCTGCGGCACCTCGACCGGCACGATCTCGGCCGTGAACTTCCCCGCGGCCTCGCGCGGCGCGCGCGCGCCGGTACGATTCGGCCGCGAACGCGTCCTGCTCCTCGCGGGTGATCTTGTTCTCGCGCGCACAGAGCTCGCCGCACTCGCCCATGTGGACGTTGCCGTAAGCATCCCACAGGCCGTCGTGGATCATCGAATCGAGAAGCTGCGCGTGTCCGAGGCGCAGCCCTTCCCGCGCCTTGGGAATCAGGTACGGGGCGTTGGTCATCGACTCCATGCCGCCCGCGACGACGATGTCGTGCTCGCCGGCGGCGATGCGCGTTGGCGCCGAAGACCACCGCCTTGAGCCCGGAGCCGCAGACCTTGTTGAGGGTGACCGCCCCCACCGACGGCGGCAGGCCCGCGGCGATCGCCGCCTGGCGCGCCGGCGCCTGGCCCTGCCCGGCGGGCAGCACGCAGCCCATGTAGACCTCGCCCACCGCGTCCGCGGGCACGCGCCGCCCGCTCGAGCGCGGCCCGGATGGCGACGGCGCCGAGCTGGGGCGCGGGGATCGATCCCAGCTCTCCCTGGAATGCGCCGATCGGGGTGCGGGCGCTTCCGACGATTACCACGTCTCTCATCACCGTCATCATAGCGCCTCGCCATGGTGCTTCGCCTCGCCTGCACCCGGATGAGCCAAAATGTAGACTTTCAACCTACATGCTCTAGCATCGGCGCATGGACCCCGCTCGCGGGCGCGCACGGCATTGAGGCTGCTGCTGGTGGCAACGCTGCTGGTGCTCGGCTCCGGGCGGCTGCGCCTCGCCGAGCCATACGCGGCTCATCCCGTCGGCGATCTTCCGGTCGGCGCGACACGTCGGGCACCCGCTTGGCGCGCACGGCCGCCGACCGGGCGACGAGACCTCAGCCGTGATCGTCGAACGCATCCGCGCGGCCGGGCTTCCGCTTCGGCACCGACGGCACGCCGGGCGCGCTCTGGGGCTACATGCGCACGTCGCACGAGCTGGTCGACCCGCGCGACGCCCGCCCGGGCGACGTGGTCTTCTTCGACACGCGCAGCCGGGACGAGGACGAGCTCTATTGCTCCGATCGCGTCGGCCTGGTCGAGTCGGTCGACGCCGACGGGCGCATCACCTTTCTGGAGTCGCGCGGCGGTCAGCTCTACCGCGGCTACGTCGATCGCGCGCCAGCCGCTGACCCGTCGCGACGAGCGCGGCGAGATCGCCAACAGCTTCCTGCGCCCGAAGCGTCTCGAGCGACCCGGACGGCACGCGCTACTTCGCGGGCGAGATGCTGTGCGGCATCGCGCGCATGCGCGCCCGATGACCCAGGCCGCGGGCCGTGGCGAGGCGCACGCCCCAGCGAGTCCCGTCGTCAACTGTGTTGAAGCAAATCGCCAACAAAGTTGTCGCCCCCTGCGAAGGAACTCCTGAGATCTTGTAGTCTTACGTCACGAAGGCCCGGCCCGCTCATTGCTCTATCCACAACCGGGGGAATGGGCCTATCGATCGCCGATTGCATGATTGCGGTGCAAAAGAGAACTCCCTATAATCGCCCGGTTTTTCAGGCCGCTCCCCCGGTCGATTTCTCGCCCCGTTTTCCGTCTCCCCCGTCCCTAGTGCTTTCGTCTGAGGAGGATCAAATGAAGGGTCTCGTTCCGCTCCGTTGGCGCCGCGTTTGGGCTGTGACTCGCTGGGTTGCGGTCGCTTCGGCGCTCCCGCTGATCTGGGCCTGCAACGCGCGGACTCTCGAGGCGCCCATACCGAACCCGGTGCGCGTGTCAACAACACCTTCCAGGCGACGTTGAACCGCGAGATCGACATCCTCTTCATGGTCGACAACTCGTCGTCGATGGCGCCGCTGCAGGCCAAGCTGCTCGCGCAGTTTCCGGTGTTCATGAACGTGCTCAAGATGGTGCCCTCGGGCGACGGAGCGGGCACGGCGCTGCCCGACATCCACGTCGCCGTCGTTTCGTCGGATACCGGCCCCGGCCAGTTCGATCTGCCCGCCTACCACTGCTCGTTCGGCGGCGATCGCGGCGCGTTCCAGGCAGCGCCGCGCGGAACCTGCACGGCGTCGCCGCTTCAAGGATCCGAACCAGCACTTCCTGAGCGCGTCGATGAATCAGACCGTCACCAACTACAACGGCGACATCGCCGACGCGTTCACCTGCATCGCCGCCCTCGGCGACCAGGGGTGTGGCTTCGAGGGTCAGCTGAAGTCGGTACGGTGGGCGCTCGATCCGTTCCGCGCCCGCCGGCCGGCAACGAGGGGTTCCTTCGCCCCGAGGCGTTCCTGGCGGTCATCCTGATCACCAACGAAGACGACTGCTCGCGTGCCGGATAACTCCGACATGGTCGATCCTCGAGCAGACGACGATGGCGTCACCGCTCGGCCCGCTGTGGTCGTGGCGCTGCAACGAGTTCGGCCACCTGTGCCAGGACCAGACCGGCAACCTGGTGCCGCCCGCGCGCGGACCGGCGACCAACCTCATGGGCTGTGTCTCGAACGATACGCCTTCGGGCAAGCTGACCAAGCTCAGCGACGAGATCTCGTTCCTGAAGAGCCTCAAGGCCGACCCGAACCAGATCTTCGTTGCGGCCATCACCGGCCCGGCCACGCCGTACAGCGTCGACATGATCATGCAGGGCAACGACACGGAGCTGCACCCCAACGTCGATCACTCCTGCATGCAGAACTCGGGTGAGTACGCCGACCCGTCGGTCCGCATCCAGCAGTGGGTGCAGGCGTTCGGCGGCCACGGCTTGCTCGAGACGATCTGCGCGCCGTCGTTCGCGCCCGCGCTCATGCAGATCGCGCACCGAGCTCAGCAAGCTGCTCGGCCCACAGTGCATCACCAACAACCTGGCTCGACACGGGCAGCGGGCCGCAGTGCCAGGTCGTCGACCAGTACGTCATGAACGGCAAGACGTTCTCGACGGTGCTGCAGTCGTGCGCCAGCAACGGCAACGTCGCGCCCTGCTGGGCCCTCAACACCGACGCCCAGAAGTGCCCGGGCAACTTCCTGGTGCTCAACGTCAACCGCGGCGGCGCGATGCTGCCGAACGGCCTCAGCACCGCGGTTTCGTGCGCGCAGTGCATCCCGGGCGTCGTGCAGGCCGGGTGCCCCTGAGCGCGATTTGAAACCAGATCGAAGGAGCGTCTGAGCTGATCAGGCGCTCCGAAGAGAGCGGGGCCGAGACTGACTGGCCCCGCTTTTTTTTTGTGATGTTTCCTTTCCAAACCGGCACGGGCAACAAGTCGCCGATCTCGATCGCCGGCGACGGGCGCGGCGTGCTGTGCTTGCACGGCCTGACCGGGACGCCGTTCGAGGTGCGGCCCGCTGGCCGAGGCGCTGGGCGCCGCGGGTTACTCGGTCGAGGTCCCGCTGCTCGCCGGCCACGGCGCCACGCTGCGCGACCTGGCGGCGACCCAGTGGTCCGACTGGCTGGCGTCGGCGGAACGCGCGATGGACGACCTGCGCCGGCGCGTCGGGGACCGCCCGATCTGCGGTCGGTCGGTTTCTCCATGGGCGGCCTCCTGGCGCTGCGCCTCGCGCGCCAGTTTCCCGAGCGCATCGCCGCGCAGGTCGATCATGGCGGCGCCGCTGCGCATGCGCCCGGCGCAGACGCGCGGCGTGCGCGCGCTGGCGATGCTGCCGTTCGACTTTCGGTCGTACCCGTTCGCGTGCATCCCGAAGATCAAAGGCTCGGACATCTCGGATCCCGAAATGCGCGACGCGAACCCGTCGCTGCGCGCCTTCCCGTTCTCCGCGGTCACGAGCCTCTTCGACCTCATGAACCAGCGTGCGCGCCGACCTGCCCAACGTGCGCGCGCCGACGCTGGTGATCCACGGCCGGCACGATCACACCGTGCCGATGGAGGATTCGCTCGAGCTGACCGGCAGCCTCGGCTCCGACGTCATCGAGCGGCTGTGGCTCGATCGCTCGTTCCACGTCGTGACCCTGGACGTCGAGCGCTCCACCGTGTCGAACGCGGTGGTCGGCTTCTTCGCCCGGCAGGCGGCAACCGCGGGCGTTCCCGCCAACGGCGATGCTGGTAGACTGCCGCGGCCGTGAACGATCTCGTCCTCGCCATCGATCAGGGAACGACCGGCACCACGGTGCTGGTCGTCGACGAGCACATGACCGTGCGGTCGCGCGCCTATCGCGAGCTGCCGCAAATCTATCCGCAGCCCCGGCGAGGTCGAGCACGACCCCGAGGCGATCTGGGCCACGGTGACCGGCGCGCTCGGCGAGGCGCTGGCGCGGGTCGACGTCGGCAAGCTGCGCGCCATCGGCATCACCAACCAGCGCGAGACCACGATCCTGTGGGACCGCGAGACCGGCCGCCCGGCGGCCAACGCCATCGTCTGGCAGGATCGCCGCACCGCCGACGCCTGCGCCGCGCTCAAGCGCGCCGGCCACGAGGCCGATGGTGCGCGCGCGCACCGGCCTGGTGCTCGACCCCTACTTCTCGGCGACGAAGATCCGCTGGCTGCTCGACAACGTCGCCGACCTGCGGCGCCGCGCCGAGGCGGGATCGATCGCATTCGGCACCGTCGACAGCTTCCTCATCTGGCGGCTCTCGGGCGGTCGCGTGCACGCGACCGACGTCTCGAACGCGTCGCGCACGCTGCTGCTCGATCTGGAGACGCGCACGTTCAGCGACGAGCTCTGCGAGCTGTTCGGCGTGCCGCGCGCGCTGCTGCCGGAGGTGCGCGGCTCGTCGGGGCTGATCGCCGTCACGCGCGGCGTGCCCGGGCTTCCCGACGGCCTGCCGATCGCCGGCGTCGCGGGCGATCAGCAGGCGGCGCTCTTCGGCCAGGATTGCGTCGACGCCGGCGACGCCAAGTGCACCTACGGGACCGGCGCGTTCATCCTGATGAACGTCGGCCCGACGCCGGTGCTGTCGCGCAACGGGCTGCTCGGCACCGTCGGCTGGACGCTGGCGCGCTCGGACGCCGACGCCGCGCCCGGCGACACGGCGTACGCGCTCGAGGGCAGCGCGTTCATCGCCGGCGCGCTCGTGCAGTGGCTGCGCGACGGGCTCGGCATCATCCAGAAGGCGGCGGAGGTCGAGGAGCTCGCGCGCTCGGTCCCCGACTCGGGCGGCGTGACCATCGTGCCGGCGCTGGCCGGGCTGGGCGCGCCCCACTGGCGGCCGGAGGCGCGCGGCCTCATCACCGGAATCACGCGCGGCACCACGCGCGGCCACATCGCGCGCGCCGCGCTCGAGGCGATCGCGCTCCAGAACGTCGACCTGGTCACGGCGATGCAAATCGACGCCGGGCGCACCATCAATGGGCTGCGCGTCGACGGCGGCGCGGCAGCCAACAACTTGCTGATGCAGATCCAGGCCGACCTGCTGGGCACTGCAGATCTTCCGCCCCGAGATGGTGGAGTCGACGGCGCTCGGCGCGGCCAAGCTGGCGGCGCGAGGCGTCGGGCATCACCGCGAGTGATCGCAACGCCGAGACGGCGCGCATGCAGATCTTCAACCCGACCATGAAGGCCGGCGGCCGGGACGCGCTGCTGGCGCGGTGGCGCGAGGCGGTTCCGCGCGCCTGAACGTTCGTCCGGTCGCGCGAACGGCTCAGCTCGCGACGCTGCACACGTAGAGCAGAAGGCCGCTCACCGTGATCGAGCTGCACTTGGGCAGGTTCGGCGGACACTCGGCGTCGTTGCGGCAGACGCGTACGGTGCTGCACGAAGTCGCCGGGGCACGTCACCTGGCACTGGACGGACATCGTCTCGAGCGTGCCGCAGCAGACCTGCCCCGAACCGGCGGGACAGTCGGCGTTCCCGGCGCAGGTCCCCGACGGCCCCTTGCACACCTGACCCATCGGGATGCAGCGAATCGGCGGCTCCGGTCGGCCTCGAGGCAGCAGCTGGTCACGCCGGGCACGCACATCTCGAAGCCGCACGGGAACGGCGCGTCCGACGACGTGTCCATCGCGGCGTCCTTCGGCATCTCGACGAACTTGCACCCGTGGGTCGGCGCACCCCCGCAACACCCTGACATTTGTGCCACGATCGCGGCGGACGCCACGACGGTCCCCGAAACCAGGACCGTTCCGAGCAGCGCGAACAACCGTGCTGCCCGCCGGTGAAAGTCAGACGCCATGCGATGAACCTCCCCCACCTTTATCGCTTGTCTCTTGACAACAAAAGCACTTCGGTTCGTTGATTATGACAGTGGGACCCACCGACGTGGTGTCGCGGGTTGTTTGGGCTGCATGGGGCGAGCCAGGATGTTTATTGCGCACGGTTCTTGCTCCGTCGACGACGTGACGACAACCAGCGGTGCGCGGGCCGCAGGTTGTGCGGCTCCACGACCGCGCCCATGACAGCCCCCATGCCTGGATCCGCCAACAGCCCAGCCCGCCCTCCGTCCGTCCTATCGGATGTTGCGGGCCGTGACAACTTGGTTGGCTCAGGGAGCCGGCGCCGCAGTGGTCTCAGGTTTCTGAGGTTCGCACTGGGAATTATTGGCGGGGTCAGCGCTTGTGGCAATGTGACGTTCGTCCCCGCGCCCTTTGCGCCCCGCAAGATCGACGTTCTCTACAGCCAGCAGGAGGACCTCACCGTCGTCCGCTGGCGCATGAGCGCCAATCGGGTCGACCCGGCGGTCACCTACGAGCTGGCCGACGGGCACGGAGGCTGGCAAAGCATCGATTTCGCGGCATCGCTGTATCCCGGCGGGGTCGCGCCCTGCGGCCAGGGCGGGGGCCTTTGCGCGCAGATGGTATTGCCGGGGACTTACCAGCCGCCCGACGACGACAGCGCGCCGGTCCGCTCGCGCAACCCGACCTATGGCGTCTCGCCCGGTGATTCACTTTCGGACCGGATCTATGTCGCCCAGACGCTCGGCATCCAGTCGTCCTTCAAGCGCGGCAATCAGGCGCTGGCGGTCACCATCAACGACGTGATTGGCGGCGACGGCGTCTATGTTTTTCCGCGCCCGCTCGCAGGGATCGGTGTGGGACCGTCGCGGGGTGTGCGTGCCCGGCTTCTACCCGCCGGACGCCCAGTTCGCGCCCGTCGACGGTCTGACCCAGCCCTGGCCCGCGCCGTCGCCGCTGTCGGACACGGGACGCTATTGCGCGGGGGTGCGCGCGAAGCCGGCGAGCGGAGCCACCGGCCCCGACGACCAGATCGCCATCGACACCGTTCCCGAGGTCATCGACGAGGATGCGCCACCCTACGTCGTCCCGACGCAGATGACGCCGTTCACGTATCAGATCGTGCTCGACCTCAGCATCCCGGCCTCCGGCCGCTGCCCGGAGGCGGTGCAGACGATCCAGTCGATGGTCGCGAGCGTGTTCGGCAGGTATTCGGAGCTGCGCACGCTTCCGACGATCGACCTGTCGGCGGGCATCGATCCTCAGACCGGCATGCCGGGCGTCCCCTGTCGGCAGTCGCCATATCGTGCGCTGGACGCAGCAGGCGTCGCCCAGCAGATCAAGCTGGCGGCAGCCTCGTGGCCCGAGCAGCACCAGCGTTACTACCTGCTCTACTTCAATAACCTGCGGGCGCCGCTGCCGGACTCGCTCACCTCGTCGCTCGACGACTTCAGTCAGACCATCGTGACGCCGCCCCCTCCGGGCGACTTCCAGGCGCTGCTGTGGCCGTGGGGGCCGATGGAGATGACCTCGTCGTTCGGCGGGTGGAACATGTCGCCAGTGAGCTGGACCTCCGCGGACGATCCGGCCTTCCTGGGCCAGCTCGAGGCGTTCGCATCGCGGCAGCTGCCGCTCATCTCGGAGATCCAGGACCCGTCGGTGCCGGTGCCGCTCCTCACCGCCGATCAAGCCCAGCAATACGACGGTGGTCTGATCCGCCTGTGCACAATTTCGATCACACCGCTGCAGAGTAACGGGTTGCAGATGGTGGGACATGACGCCGACGGAAACGTCACCATCCTGCCCACCGCGGCCCAGTACCCGGTCAAAAAGGACGATCCACCCGCCTACCTGCTCGAGGTTCCGCCGGTCTGGGCGGTGTCCAAGTTCGGCTTCATGCCACACACCGCGCTCATCCACTACGAGATCTGCACCCGCTACTGCGACCACGACTTCACCGCGGAGTCGGGTAGCGCGATCATGTCGGGATGGCTCGACAGCCCCTACTGCCTCGGAGGTACCGGGTGATCCACACGCTGACACAGCGAGCGCTCCGCGCTGGCCGCGGGCGGCAGGCCGCGCTGGTCGTCGTCGGGGCGTTGGCGGCCTCGCTCCACGCGACGACGGCGCTCGCCGTCCCGGCGGTGGGTGCCGGCATGGCCGCGGGTGATCATCCGGTGTTGCCGCCGGGCGCGGCGCCCGCACCGTCCCCGACGTTCGAGGCAAGCGGGCTGCGCGAGCCGGCGCCTCGGCCCACCGCCGAGCTGCGGGTGCAAAACCGCTTCGCGCGCAACGCCGGCACGGTGCAACTGTTCGGCGGCGTCGACTACCTGGAGCGGCGGGACTTCTACATCAGCCCCGGCGTACGCATCGGCGCGACCTATTTCCCGTGGGAATCGCTGGGGCTCGAGCTCCAGATGTCGCGCTACTTCAGCCAGCTCAATCAGGCGGGCGTGGAAGTGGAGCAGATGAGCGGCGTCATTCCCGACAGCCGCGCCCCGACCTGGCTGGTGCTCGCCGGCGGCCGCTACTCGATGGGCTACGGCAAGATGATGATCGGCGGGTTCAACCACGCGATCCATTTCCAGCCGCAGGCTTTTCTCGAGGGAGGGATGCACGTCCACGACGGCAGCTTCGGGCCGTCGGGGCTGGGCGGGCTCGGCCTCCTCGTGCACGCGACGCCGCGCTGGTTCTTCCGCCTCGACGGCGGCGTGACGGTCGAGGTCGAGCGGCGCGTGACCGGCACCGTCACCGTGCTCGGCTTCCTCCCGTCGCTCGTGACCGGGGGGTTCTTTTAAGATGGGAACCCTGAGAGGGTTTCCCAAACCCTCCCGCGAAGGACTCCGCCGGGGCAAGCCCGGCTCCGTCCACGCGTTTGAAGAGGCCATGGCTCCATGGCTGCTTCGGCCTTTTGCTCGCCGGTTGCATCAGCCTCGGCGCAGGTCGGGTGAAACCGGACGCGACGACGGCCGTGGCGCCAGTCCCGCCCGCGCGCCCGCGCGCCGAGTGGCTCGAAGCCGGAGCCGCGGCCATCTGGTCCCGCCACCTCGGCGAGGCGCAGCGCGCGTTGCTCGAGGTCGCCGATCGCGAGGTGCGGCGCAACGATCCCGCGCTCGACTACTGGTCGGAGCTGGTGGCGTTGCTCCGCTGCGAGCCGATGCGCCCGGCGCCGCACGCGAGCCGCACGCTCCGCGATCCGTGGGATCAGCTGCGCCGGATCGTGCAGATCGAGCGCCTCCGGCTCCCCGTGCCCGCCGACGTGTCGGTGCTGGATCCGCCTCCCGCCGCGCGCCCGATCGGGCGCGTGGTGCCGGTGAGCCCGCCGCCCGCCGGGGCCGAGGTCTGGCCGCTCGAATCGGAGCGCTGGCCCGACGAGGCGCCGGCGGCGCGCAAGGTCTCGGACCTGTGTCCCAGCGCCGACGCGCCCGACGGCGGCGAGCTCGCGCGCAGCGGCACGGCCGCGGCCGAGCTGATGATGGTGGGCGAGCTCACTGGCGCGCTGCCCGACAGCCACCCGGCGCTGCCGGGGCTGCTGTTCGAGCAGGCGATCCTGTCGATCGACGCTGGCGACGCGCCCGCGGCGCTCGCGCCGCTGGCGCGGCTCACCACGGGAACGCTCGCGCTGGCGGGCGCGTTCTCTCCCGAGGATCTGGCGCAGCTCATCCTGGCCCGCGCCATCGCGGCCGACGCCGATGCCAGCGCCGACGCCCAGCACCGGGGCGCGGCGATCCCGCTCTTGCAAGCGGCGCTGGCCGCCGACCTGCCGCACGACGTGCGCCGCGTGCTCGCCTTCCGCCTCGCGGAGCACCTGCGCGCTGCCGGCCGCGCCGATGAGGCGGTCGCCGCCATCGGCCCGCCGCCGCACGGAGACGACGCCCTGGGCCGCTACCTGGCGTTCCGTCAGGTCGAGGCGCACGTCAAGGCGGGACGCCGCGCCGAGGCGCTGGCCGAAGCGCGCGCGGCGCTGGGCAACCACCGCCGCGCCACCGTCGACGGGCACACGGCGCTGGCGGCGATCGACGACTTCGCGATGCGCTTGCTCGTCGCCTCGCCGGTCTCCAACGAGAGCATCGAGGTGCTGGAGGCGCTGGGCGATCCGTCGGAGCGGGTCGCGCGCGTCGAGCGGTTCGCGCTGATGGCGGAGGCCGGCAACGCCTACGCGTCGGCGGTCGAGGCGTTCCTGTGGATGATGCAGAACGACCCCGATGAGAACCGGCGCCTGCACCACCTGGCGCGCGCTTCGGTGGCGGCCGCGCGCGCCGGCGATCGCGTGCAGTTCGGGCGCACGTTTGCGATGCTGGCCGGCGAGGGCGACCTGGACGACGCCGAGGCGCTGGCAAAGGACAAGGCGCGCGTGCCCGCAGGGGGCGCGGCGCCGGTGCCGGCGGTCGACGCGAAAATGGTGAGCAGGGACAGGCCCGCCAAGGGCACTCCCAAGGGATCCATCGCATCGAGAGACAAGAACGCCCCCATGCCTGGCTTCATCGAATCGCCCGACGCCGATCGGCTGTATCGCTCGCGACGCCGCGAGCGCTCGCTGAGCTGGCAGCGCGCGATGCTGATCGTCGCGCGCGACGCCTTGCCGTCGCTGGTGGAAAGCGACGACCAGGCCAACCTCAAGATCCTCGTCGATCGCCTGCAACAGCACCTGACGGCCCACGGACGCGGGCCGGTCGATGCCGAGCTCACCACGGTGTACCGCGCGGCCAGCGCTCACCTGCGCGTCGGGGCGCGCGGCTACGCCGAGCGCGTGGGCACGCCGCGGCGGCCGATCCTGCTGGGCGACATCGCCGTCGAGCGCAAGTACAACGTCGTCGCGCCGCGCATCGACCTGCAGCCGCGCGGTCCTGGCTCGTTGCTCTGGGTCCCGGTGACCGGCAACGACCCGAGCGCCGGGCACCTCAAGCGCTGGAACGCGCCGCTCGGCACCAGCCTGAGCGCCGCTCCGGTCGTGCAAGCGGAGCGGCAGCCATGATCGGCAGCAGGTTCGCGATCGGTCTCGCGGCGGGCGCGCTGCTGCTGGCCGCGCGGCCGGCACGCGCGGAGCTGACCGTCGATCACGAGGCCGGCACCGGGGGCTGCCTCGAGGCGGTCAACTACAGCCCCGAAGACCAGAGCCGACCGGCCACGCGCGCGCGCCAGCGATGCCGTCTCGAGACGTTCGAGCAGCGGATGGAGAGCGACCGCCTCCAGAAAGAGGTCCAGGCCGAGACCGATCGCGACAAGCTCATTCAGAGCTGGATCGCCAAGCAGGAGATCCCCATCCGCGTCTTTCGCCGCGTCGCCATCGACGGCTATCTCGGCGGCGGCGTGACCACGTACGGTCTCGCGGCGAGCGTCGTGCTTCTTCCCTGGCTGGAAGCCGAGCTTTCGCTGGGGCGGCGCGATCTGAACGGCTCGATCACCAACGGCTACTTCCAGGATTCGCGCACCTGCTGGGGCGGGCGATTCAAGTGGCTCATGAGCAACCACGGCAACCTGACGCCGTTCGCCTCGATGGGCGCGTTCTTCTGCAATGCGAACACCGCGCTCATGTCGTACAACACCGGCCCGGTGTCGTCAGGCACCACGTTCCAGGGGTCGGGTCAGAGCAACGGCACCGCCAACGCTCATCTGATCGCCGCCGGCGCGGGCCTGGCGTACATGGACAAGTCGGGGTTGCGCGCCAGCGTCGAATACATCTTCAGCTACGCGTTCTACACGCAGGCGACGCTCGACGACATGGCTCACACCGAGGACCCGGGCCTCACCACCGCATGGTCGGATCGGCTAGCGACGGAACGCCACGGATTCCGCGTACAGGTTGGATATGCATTCTGAAAAGACCCTGCTCATCGCGCTCATCGCCACGGCCAGCGTCGCCGTCACCGGCCCGGCGGCCACGGTCCAGGCGCAGCCGGCGCCTCCCAAACCCGCGCCCGCCCCCGGCATGGACGACTCGTGGAACGAAGGCCAGACACCGCGCGCGCCGCGCCCCGGGGTGCTGCAGCCTGCGCGCGACGACAATGCCCGGCCCCCGCCACCGCCTGGCGTGGCGCCGCCCTGGTATGAAGGGCCGGCGGGCGCAGTGCAGAATCGACCTCCCGCGGAGCCGCCGCCTCCTCCCGGCGCGGGCGCGCCCGAGGCGGGGCCGGCAGGAGCTTCATCGCCGGAGCTCGTGCCGCAACGGCCCGACCCGGAAGACCCGCGCTACCGGGCGCAGAGGCTGCGCAACCGGCAACCCGCGCCGGCGGCGCGACCGGCCACGCCGCCGTACCTCATCACCAGCACGACGCCGGTGCAGCCGCCGTCGGTGCGCGTCGAGTCGCCTGACTCGTCGGTGGCGGCGGCGAGGCGGGCCAGCGGCAACGCGCCCCAGCCGTCGGCGAACAAGATCGACACCGAGGACATCATCCGGCGCGCGCGCACCAACGTGAACTTCTACGAGCTGGTCGACGAGATCCTCGACGAGATCACCTACCAGCTCAGCAAGCAGGACGCGCTGGCGATGTCGCCGCTCGCGATCCGGCTCGTGCGCCTGTCGCCCGACCTGCGTCCCGAGTTCGCGGGCACGCTCGAGGCGCGGCTGCTCGCGCGCATCTCGCAGGTGACGTCGATCCGGACCGCGGTCTGCATCGAGTGCTCGTCGATGCGGTCACGCGTCGAGAACGGGCAGTGGCTGGTGTCGCTGGGCGCCGTCCGCCAGGAGGACCTGCAACGCATCGGGCGCACGCAGGGGATCAAGACCTTCCTCGACCTCGACTTCACGTTCAATCCGCAGGCGAACACCATCTGGATGGAGGCGATCGCGTTCCGCGCCAGCGACGGCGGCGTGGTCTGGTCGGACGCCTATCGCTCCGACGCCACGACCGCGATGTTGTTGCGCAGCGGCCGGCGCATCCCCAGCCGCGCCGAGCGGCTCGAAGAGCTGGAGCACAAGATCCAGGGGCGCCCGTACTTCGGCTACATGGTGTCGGTCGGCCTGGCGCGCCTCGGCTACAACGGGCCGACCGGCGACATCGGCGGGCCGATGGCGACCATCCGCATCCACGAACGCTTCGGCGAGAACAACGCGCAGCTCTTCGGTCTCTCGGTCGGCATCTTCTTCACGGGCGTCCCGGAGGCGGGCAAGAACGTGCTCAACTCGCTGATGTCCGGCGCGTACTATTCGACCAGCCTGACCGAGCCGAGCTTGAACCAGCCCGAGCTCTGGGCGTACGGGGAGCTGGGCGGCATGTTCTCGGGGAACCAAGGAAATACCTTCTACGGCGAGGGCGGGCTCGACCTGCACCTCAAATGGCGCCTGTCGATGGTCGGCGGATTGCAGTACGTGCTGCCGACGCACTTCGCCGATCACGATCTGGGCGGCCTGGGATATCGGCTGCGGCTGGCGTTCAACTGGTGATGGCATGAGAAATCGCATCAAAGCAACGAGGTCCGGCGGCTGGCTCGCGGTCGTGGCCGGCGGCCTGCTGGCGGCCGGGTGTTTGACGGCCCCTGCTGGCCGCATCGACGTGCCCAGCGACATCCTGCGCGGGCGGGGGCCCAACGAGTCGGGGTCGGGGCGCAACCGCTACGTGGTCCGCATGACGGACGGCGACCAGGACTGGGAGTTCCAGCTGCCCGAGATTGCGACGGCGTACGAGGTGCGGATTCCTCTGCGCGGCAAGGCGGGGCAAAACGGGGGAATGGCGGTCGACCAGGCGACCTTGACCGCCGCCGACAAGGAGATCGTCGGCCAGCGCGAGGTCGACGCCCGCCTGCGCGCCGAGGAGGGCCCGCCGGGCGGACCGGGCGGACCCGACGGCGCCGGTGAAGGCGAAGGCGGCGAAACCCGCGAAGGCGTGCGGCCCGCGGGCCTTCGCACCGGCGGCAGGCCCGCGCCCGGCGCCGCCCCCACGGGCGCCGCCACCACGCCGCGGTCCAGCTACCTGCTCACGCTCGCGAAAGTGAAAGATCTGTATCGCTCGCGCAACTACGAGATCGCGCTGGTGGAGCTGGTGGCCCTGGAGAGGGAATACCCCAATGACGAACGCATCATGTCGATGAAGGGCTCGCTCTACGAGAAGGTGGGACGCCGGCAGCTCGCGCGGGAATCGTGGGAAGCCGTGCTGGCCATCAACCCCTACAATCTCCAGGTGGCCGAGGCATTGCAACGCCTCGGAAAATGAGCGGCACAATGTCTCAGCGGACACTCTAGAAAGCAGCACAAGGGACAACGGACATGCACATCATTGCAGGGCTCATCGGGCTGGCAGCGAGCTTCTACGTCGCGCACAGCCACATGCCGACCGCCTTCACCGGCTTCGTGCATCCAGGCGCCATGGTGCTGTTGCTGGGCGCGCCGCCGTCGATCTTGCTGGTCGGCCACGACCTGCGCTCGATCTGGGACGCGATCCGCGTGCTGATCGAGGCCCTGCGCTACCGGCCGCGTGGCGCGCAGGCACAGATGGTGGTCGATCTTTATCGCTTCGGGCGCGAGATCAAGCAGGGGCGTCCGGTCGAGGCCGAGCGCGCGCTGGCGTCGGCGCGCGATCCGCTTCTGCGCGAGGTCGGGCCGCTCTTGCTGCAGCCGGGCGGCGGCGGCGAGGTGCGCGAGACCATCGCCACGCTGGTCTACGCACGGCTCGCGCGCGTGCGCGGCGCCGAGGACGTGTTCCGCTCGCTGTTCCGCACCACGCCGGCGGTCGGCCTGATGGGCACGATCATCGGTCTCGTCAACATGCTCATGAACCTGCGCAACTTCGAGCAGATCGGCCCGGGCATGGCGGTGGCGCAGCTCTCGACGCTCTACGGCCTCATCCTCGCGTACGGTCTCTGGGGCCCGCTGGCGAAGCGGATCGACAGCTACGGGCGCGACTTCTCCGTCGGCGCGCGACTGCTCGAGCGCGGGCTGGTCGGCATCGCCGAGGGGCGCTCTCTGCACGACCTGCGTATGCTGGGCGGCGACGGCGCCGCCGGGGCCGACGCGGAGCAGGCGGCGTGAGCGCGCGCACCCAGGCCGCCGCGCGCGGCCGGATCAGCGAGCCCGCCGATCCGCTCAACTACAAGGACGACGACGACATGTCGTGGCTGATCCCGTATGTCGACGTGATCAGCCTGCTGCTGGCGTTCTTGATCCTGACGCTGGCGATGTCGACGGTGAACCGACAAAAGTTCGACCTCCTGACGTCGAAGCTGTCGAAGACCACGCCGCCGCCGTCGCTCGACGTGCTGAAAGAGAGCATCGACCAGATGCTGCGCAAGCAGCATCTGGAGAACACCGTGGTCACGTCGCTGGACGAGGACGGCCTGCGCGCGGTGTTCCGCGGCGACGGCGTGCTCTTCGAGAGCGGCCAAGCCGACCTGACGTCGGGCGGGCGCACGCTCATCGGCCAGTTCATGGGGCTGATCGGCAAGGCGCTCGACGAGCGGCACCAGATCGCCATCGAGGGCCACACCGACGACGTGCCGATCCACACCGCGCGCTACGATTCGAACTGGGAGCTGTCGTCGGCGCGCGCGACCGTGGTGCTGAAATCGTTCCTGGCGACCGGCTTCGATGCGCGGCGGATGTCGGCGCAGGGGTTCGCCGACACGCGCCCGGCGCACGCGCTGCCAAAAATGAGCGAAAAGACGACAGAGAAGACGAACGGCAAGACGACCGACAAACAGATCGAAAGCGAGATGCGCAACGACCCGCGCGTCGCCAAGGCGCGCTCGGAGAACCGCCGCGTGGTGATCCGGGTCTATTACGGAGGGGTGCAATGAGCAGGTTGTCGTCGATCGCGAGAACAACCCCGCTGTTGCTCGCCGTTGTCGCCGCCGCCGCGACGACGCTGGCGCCGGCGCGCGCCCGCGCCGATCGCCGCCCGCCGTTCGGCAACGACCCGGGGATGCTGGAGACGCGTGTGCGCGAGGACGTCGAGCGCCGCGTCTCGCCGCTGCTCGAGCAGATGGCGCCGGGACAGGCCGACCTCGGCTACGTCGACGTGCGCGTCAACCGGCCGACGGCGCTGGCGACCGGCTCGAACCCCGGATTCGAAGATCTCGGGCCCGGCGCCGACTACGTCGCCGAGCGCATCGAGGTCAACCTGCAGCTCGACAGCAAGCTGCCTGCCGACTTCCGCAACAACCTGAAGACGCTGATCAGGAGCAAGCTCGAATCGCTCTCGGTGCCGATCGACATCAAGGACCATGTGTTCGCCTATCCGACGCCGCGCCCGCAGCCACCGGCGCAGCGCGAGCCGCCGCCGTACTACCCGCAGCAGCCGCCGCAGCCGAAAGCGGAGCAGCCGGCTCCCACACCGCCGCCGCCGGTGCAACCGCCGCCGCGCTCGCCCGAGCCGGCGGGGTGGCCGACCTGGGCGGTGGGACTGCGTGATCGCGGTCGCCGCGCTGCTGGTCGCCTGCCTGGCGCTGATGGCGTTCATCATCGCCGAACGCCGGCGCGCGCGCGCCGAGGCCGCCGAGCGCGCCGCCGGGAACGGCGAAAAGGGTACCCCCGCGCGCGCCAGCCAGGCGCTGCCCGGCGTCGACCGCCTGCCCGAGGTGCGGCGCGCGCTGGTCGAGGACCGCTTGCTGGCACGCCGGGTCCTCGGCGAGCTGCTGGCCCTGAACGAGCTCGACAAGGTCGCGCGCACCGTGGAGCTGGTCGGCCCGACGGTCGTCGACGACCTGCGCAGCGACCCGGCGCACGCCGCCGCGCTGCGCGAGGCAGCGGCGCGGCTGGATGCGTCCGCGCCCGCGACGTCGGAGGAGGTGCGCGCGCTGGCCGAGGAGCTGTACCGGCGGGTCCTCAAGCACCGCATGATGGGCAGTGGTGACGCGGTGGAGCAGGAGTTCGCGTTCCTGATCGGCTTGCCCGTGGCGCGGTTCACGGCGATCCTCCAGGGGGAGCACCCTGCGGCGCGCGCCGTCGCGCTGCGCTACGCGCCCACACATTTGCGCACCGCGTACCTGGAAGAGCGCGACCTGGAAGAGCGCGCCGCGCTCGTCGGGGCCCTGGCGGACAGCAAGAACGTCAAGAAAGATTACCTGATGGACGTCGCGGCCACCCTGCGAGCGCGCGCGATCGAGCACGCGCACGTCGGTGGCGGCGAGGCGTCGGAGATGGAGCTGCTGGTCGAGATGATCGAGGACGCGCCCGCCTCCGATCGCGGCAAGCTGCTCGAGGCGATCAGCCCGACCGATCCGGAGAAGCGCCGGCGCATCGAGGCGCTGCTGGTGACCGACGAAGCGATCGCGCGCGTGACGGATTCGGTGCTGGGCGCGGCGGCGCTCTCGGTGCCGCAGGACGTGCTGACGACGTTCCTGCGCGCGACGGCGCCCGGGGTGACCGAGCGGTTCCTGGCGGCGCTACCGGCCGCGATCGCCGCCGGCATCCGCGAGGACCTGTCGCTGGAGATCCCGGTCGCGCCCGAGGCGATCGTCGACGCGCGCCGCACCGTGCACCGCGCGTTGCGACGCGCGCTGCGCGAACGCGGGATGCCGATGCCGGGCGCGAACGGTGACGGCAAGGCCGGAAGCGGCAGCACGGGAACCGGCAGCGGCAGTGGCAGTGGCAATGGAAACGGACGAAAGGTGGTGGCTGTATGACGCGCTTCGAGAGGACGACAGGGATGAACAGAGTGTGGGCGGGCGCGGTGTCGCTGCTGCTGGCCGTCGGGGGATGCACGATCGTCGTCCCGGCGCCCGATGACATGACCAAGACCAAGACCATCGTCATCATGAAGGGCGGTGGTTCGCCGCCACCGCAGAAGGCGCTGGAGGCACACGCGCTGTTCGTGATGAACCTGCACCAGTCGTCGGCGAACCTGGCGCCGTACTACGTGACCGTTGCCGACGCGTTGCTGGCCGGGCTGGCCGCGCGCGGGATCAACGTCGTGCGCTGGGCGGTCGTGCCGACCTATCCGGGCGCCGACGGCATGCGGCTGCTCTTCGGCGCGCAGACGCCGGTGACGCTGCAGCCGATCCCGGGGCTCGACGGTGGCAGCATCGCCATCCCGACCGGCGCCGGCGGAGCGACCGGTATCTACAACGGCATGGCCGGATCGACCGGAGCGCGTGACGCGGGGGCGATCTACAACCCGCCGATCCCGGCGCCCGCGCCCGCGGACACCACGCCGACGGTGCCGCCGCTCGTCGTGCCGCCGGATCTGCCCGCGGTTCCGACGCTGCCCAACGGCACGGACATCGTCTCGGAGCTGCAGAAGCTGGCCGCCACGGGCAACTACGACGGAATGGACACCACCAGCGAGGCGGGCGGCGTGGTCGCTGTCGGCAATCACCTGGTCGCGGCGGAGCTTCCGGCCGAGCTGGGTGGTCTCGACGGCGCGGCGTTCTTCGATCGGCCGCGCAGCCTGTTCCTGGTGATCTACCTGCAGCCACTGTCGCGCAAGTGCAGCCTGGGCACGTCGGATTGCCTGGTCGACGGGCGCGCGCCCGACGCGATCTTCAACGAGAGCGCCCCTGACGGCACCGCGACCTGGCTCCACTTCGCCAACGGCGGCATGCCGATCGACCAGATCGTTCACGTGGCGCTCAGCACCAAGGAAGGCGAGGCGCCCGACACGTTCCGCGCGCGCTGCGCGGCGATCAACGGCTTCCCGCCGGATCTGTTCGACGTGATGGAGCCGTCGTCGACGTCGTACTTCGATCCGCTGCTGAAATCGCTGAACGCCGCGCACCCCGGCACCGGTCAGGGCGCGGATCTGTGCGAGCTGTTCGGCGAGCTGACGCTGAGCGATCCGACGCAGCGAAAGGCGCTCAACTTGATCATCAACTCGGTCGCGACCATGGCCGGACCCGCGCCCGACACGACGACGACCACCACGACGTCCACGACGACGATGACCGGTGTCGGCGGTTACGGCGGCGGGCCGGTTCCTCCGGGCGCGGGAATTCCCTAGGCGTCGAACCGCGCGAATGCCCACCAACGGTGGTCCGAACGCGCCGCTGCCGCCCTGGCTGAAGAACGGGCGGCCGGCGGCGCGCAGCGGCGGGTTTTCGCCCGCGGCGCTGCGCGCGCCCGCGCTGCTGATCGCGGGCGTGGTGATCGGCTGGCTCGCGCACGGCTGGCGAACCCCGCCGCCCGCGCCGCCACCGCCCGCGGTCGCCGAGGCGCCGCAATGCCCGGCGGCGGTTCCGTGCCGCGCCGAGACGCCGTCTGCGCCCGCCGCGCACGCGACGCGACCGCCCGCCAAGAAACCCGCCCGACCGCTGGCGCTTCACCCGCTGCCCTCGGAGCGCCCGGCCAGCGAGGAAGATCGGCGCGAGGCCTTGCGCGCGTTCGCGCAAGCCAGGGCGAGCGATCTGCGCGACTGCCTGGGCGATCCCGGCCGCGGCCCGCTCCGCCGCGTCGGCGCCGCGCTGGAGATCGACAGCCACGGCTCCGTCGCCGCCGTGCAGATCCTGGGCGGCGAGGGCAGCAGCCGCGAGCTCGACTCCTGCTACAGCGCGCGCCTGCGCGCGTGGCGCTTCCCGCAAGCGCTCCTGCAGGGCGACGAGCGCCTGCTGGTCAACTTCGTCCTCTGAGCCGCGCTACGGCTTGCGCGTGAACCACACCGCCATCTCGCCCGCGCCGCGGTTGGACCACGCGTAGTACGGAATGGCGGTCAACTGGCGGGGACGCCCGTCGCGGCTCGAGACACCGGCGCGAAGCACGTTGACGCCGCCGAGGAGATCCCCACGGCGCTCGACCGCGAACTTCGCTCCGTCGGGCACGACGATGTCCAGCGCAGCCCCGCCGTTGTCGGCGGCTTCCGCACAATAAACCAGCGGCCCGCGCTCGAGCGCGATCTTGCCCCGGTCGTCCGCGACGCGGTCGTCGGCCAGCACGCGGCGCACCGGCATCGGCAGGTCGAGCGTGACCACGTCGCCCGGCGACCAGACGCGTGCGATCGCGGCGAAGCCTTTGATCATCGTCGCCGGCGTCTCCTTCCCGTTCACCCGCAGCGTGAACGCGCCCTGCGGCGGGCCGGCGTACCGATAGAGCGCGCTCGGCACGGGACGGTCTTGCGCCCAGCCGGGAATGCGCACGCGAACCTCGAAGGCGCGCGGGCGATCCGGCGTCACATGAATCGCGATCGCGCCGTCCCAGGGGTAGCTGGTCTTCTGCGCGATCGTGACCCCGCCACCGCCCACGCCGACTTTCGCCTCGCTGTCGACGAACAGATTGACGTAGACGACCTCCTTTTCCACCGCGTAGAGATAGTCGGGGATGGCGGGGATGAAACGCGCCAGGTTCGTGGGGCAGCACGAGCAATCGAACCACGGCTTGCGCGTGACGGCGCCCTTGTTGAAGGCGAAGTGCCCGTCTGACTCCAGCGGGTTCGGGTAGAAGAACTTGTCGCCCGACAGCGAGATGCCGGCGATGACGCCGTTGTAGAGCGTGCGCTCCAGGACGTCGATGTACTTGGCGTCGCCCGATTGCAAGAACATGCGGTGGTTCCAGTAGACGCTCGCGATCGACGCGCAGGTCTCGCCGTAGGCGTACTTGTTCGGTAGCTCGTACGCCGCGCCGAACGCTTCACCGTCGTGGCGCGCCCCGATGGCGCCGGTGACGTACAGCTTGCGCGACACGACGTCGTCCCAGAGGCGCTCGACAGCGTCGCGATAGCGGGCATCGTGCTCGAGCGTCGCGATGTCGACCATGCCCGCGTACATGTACGCCGCGCGAACCGCGTGACCGACGGCCTCGGTCTGTTCCGTGACCGGCAGGTGATCCTGGTTGATGGGCCCGTTCAGCTTGTGGCCCGCGGCATTGCCGCGCTGATCGAGGAAGAAGCGCGCCAGCGTCTCGTAGCGGGCGTCGCCGGTCGCCGTCTCCAGCTTGATGAGCCCGGTCTCGACGATCTGGTGGCCGGGTGGCGTCATCAGCTTGCCGGCCCCGAAGGTGCGGTCGATCAGGTCGGCGAACTTTTGCCCGACGTCGAGCAAGCTGCGCTTGCCGGTGGAGCGATAGTGCGCATAGCCGGCTTCCAGCAGGTGGCCGGCGTTGTAGAGCTCGTGGCTGCCGTAAAGCTCCTGCGTCCAGCGTGGGCCGGCTTTGACCCAGGTCGCCGGGCTCCTGGTCGGATCGATCGTCTTGTACGTCGTGATGTAGCCGTCGGGCTCCTGGGCCGCCGCGATCTTGACGATGATGCCGTCCAGGAAGCGGTCCAGCGCTGGATCCGGATGGCTCTGCAACGAGTACGACGCGCCTTCGATCAGCTTGTAGACGTCGGTGTCGTCGAAGGGCATCTTGCCCTCGTACGCGCCGGCGCGCTTGTGCGCCGCGCGTTCGAAGTTGCGCAGCCGGCCCTCTTGTTCGCTCTTGGCGAAGCCGAAGGGAATCGTCACCGTGCGGTTCACCTCCAGACGCCGCGCCCAGAACGTGTCGGTGAGCCGCACGCGCGTGAACGGCACCGGCGCGATCGGATACGTACCCGGTTGGCCGCCGGTGGCCGAGAATCCCGCGCAGGCGACCAGCAGCAGGAGGCCGATGCGGTTGCGCCAGCGGAGCCGCACGGACGCCGACCGGGGGCGCGGAGCCAGCCGAGCGAGCATCGCCTGACCATACAATGACGCCCCCGTTCGTGTCGCGAACGACCGTGAGTCGGCCTGCGCGTGGCCAGCTCAGTTGAACGGCGGCATCGGGAACGGCGGCGTGCCCGCCGGGTCGGTGTCGTCGATGCGGTGGGGTTGCGTGACCAGCGGCTCGTCGAGCCAGGCTTGCAGCATCGCGACCTGACAGGACGTGAGCGGGCGGCGCAGGTTCGCCCCGGTCTCGTTCAGCGGCGGCATGATCCGCGATCGCGAGCAGCTGGCGGGGTCCGGCGCAGCGACCACGTCGAGCACCACCTGGAACCGCCTGGGTGTCGGCGTCTCCGGACACGACGACGGATGCGCGCCGGCGGTGATCCAGTCATAGGCGTGGTCGTATCCGCCGTTGCTCTTCGTCGACGCCGAGTCGATCACGTGGCAGCCGTTGCCGCCGCCGCAAGCGGTGGTCAGGAACGGCTGAAGGTCTCGCTGAAAGCTGACCGGCGCCGGGACGCTGCAGCCTGGACCGGCACCGCCAGCTCCGGAGCCGCCCATCCCGGCGCGACCCCCGACGCCGGCGCCGCCCGCGCCCATCATCCCGCTCTGGCCGCCGACCGAGGCTCCACCGACGCCCGATACGCCGCCGCTCCCGGGCGCGCCGGAGGCGCCGCCCATCGCCGCGCCCCCCGCAGAGCCGCCATCCTTGTCCGGCTCGGGCCCAGCAGATGACGCTGCGCAGGCCGCGACCATCAGCACCACGGCGAGATAGCCCCATCGCAGAGTCGAGGCGAGATGTCTGACCATGTTCTCCCTCGACAAGAGGGGAGCTCCGCGCGCAATCGCTACATTTTTTTGCTGGCGCTGCCACCTGCGCCTCGGCAAGTCGTGATCGGCGTCAAAATGTTGACGGAATAATGATCGGGTCGCTGCGTTAACCAGCTAGACCGACGTTCTAAATGAGGCCGTCATCCTCGTTTGAAACGGATTCGCAAGCGTTGATCAACGGCGAATCTGGCGATACGGCGCCATCGGGGTTTAGGCACGGACTGGGACCAACTGGGGGGTGAATGCCATGTTAATGAACGTTAGAAGTATATTGAGCCTGGGAATCCTCGGACTATGGGCGCTGGGCAACGCAGGCCGCGCGGGCGCTCAAGATTTGCCGCCGGAAATACCGCCTTCACTGGATACGGTGCCGGTGCCGCCGGTGCCGGGAATCGACGACTTCATTCAAGACAAGACCGCCGCCATCGCGCTCGGCAAAGCGCTGTTCTGGGACACCGCCACCGGCAGCGATGGTCAGGCATGCGCGAGCTGCCACTTTCAAGCCGGCGCCGACAACCGCATCAAGAACCAGATCAACCCGGGCATTCTTCGCACCGACAACCCGACCTCGGGAATGACGTTTGATCCGACGGCATCGGGCGCGGCAAAGAGTGGCCCCAATTACACCGTTCGGGTCGGCGATTTCCCGTTTCACCAGTTCAACAACCCGGACGCGAGGAATTCGGGCGTGAAGTTCACCACCGACGACGTGATGTCGTCGCAGGGGGCGTTTGGAGGAGTCTTCACCTCGGTGACGACCGGGGTGTTCAACGACACCTGCCAGCGCAACACCGACCCGATCTTCAACGTCGCCGGCGTCGGGACCCGGAGAGTCGAACCGCGCAACACGCCAACCATGATCAACGCGGTCTTCAACTTCCGGAACTTCTGGGACGGGCGCGCCAACAACGTGTTCAACGGCATGAACCCGTTCGGGTTGCGCGATCAGACCAAGCGGATCTTCAAGCTGCAAGCCAACGGGACCCCGGTGGCGGTCAGCGTCGCGCTCTTCAACTCGAGCCTGGCGTCGCAGTCGGTCGGGCCGCCGCTTTCGGCGTTCGAGATGTCCTGCGACGGCCGGACGTTCGCGAAGCTGGGGCGCAAGCTGCTGACGATGCAGCCGCTGTCGACTCAGAACACGGCGTTCGACGACAGCGTCTTCGGCCCCTATCGCACCGACAACATCGGCCTCAAGGGCAAGTACGAAGACCTGATCAAGTCGGCCTTCAAGCCGGCGTGGTGGAATTCGGCCTCGCCGATCGACGGGTTCTCGCTGATGGAGAACAACTTCTCGCTGTTCTGGGGGCTATCGATCCAGGCCTATGAGGCGACGCTGATCTCCGACCAGACGCCGTTCGACGCCTGGGTCAAATCGGGCAAGCCGAACCCGAGCTACGTCACCGGGTTCGGGACGGCGGAGCTCCGCGGGCTCGACGTCTTCATGAACAAGGGCAAGTGCATCAACTGCCACAAAGGCTCCGAGTTCACCGGCGCCGGCAGCGTGCTGCAGGCCGAGAATCAGGAGGACGGTCTGGTCGAGCGCATGTTGATGCACGACGGTGGCGTCGCGCCGGCGAACCGCTCG
>CAVZEF010000002.1:0-3168699 GCA_963774325.1 uncultured Pseudomonadota bacterium | reverse complement strand
CGGCGGCCGCGCGGATGGAACGCGGATCCGCGCGCGAGCGAGCGCGCGCCACGCTCCGGCGCGCGCATCAGTTGCGAGAGCGCGACCAGCGCCAGGCCCAGCGCCTGCGTGCGTGCTCGAAGATCGCTCGAGGTCGCGCACCGATCGCTCCTGCAGCAGCAACCGGTAGAATGGGCGCGCGGCGGCTGAAGCGCGAGCGCCGCACAACCGCACCCACACCACCCACCACCAGAGATTCACACACACCACCAAATCGATCCAGCAGGCATCTGATTTTCCAATATCAACGATGACCGTCGCCGCGCCACAACACACAGCAATTTAAATTTTCATAAACCAGCCACACCTCGCTCGCAAGAACCACGCATCCGTACGCATTGGTTGAGCCTCGGCCGCGCTACGTCGCATCACTACAGTAAAGGACGCACATCGAACACATCAGGAAGTCACTACATTCATCGTCAGCCTGCCCATGGCTCTCGCAGATACTTCCTCGGACGATTCAGGCACTCGTCACGCTAGCAATCGTCCACGTCGATTCATAGCTTCATTCGATGCGCCTACGTTCCACGCCGCCCGCGCGCCCGCTCACCAGCCAGCCGGCCGCGGGTCCTCCTTCGTCAGTCGCACCCCATCAACCACACGACGCAGGTTCCAGCAGATAGCAGCAGCGCTTGCCGATAAAGCCACGTTCACCTGGTACTACTGCGACGAACTGCTCAAGCTGCTGCGCCACTGGGCTGCGGAATTCGTTCCACGCCACAAGCTGCGCGCGCGCTCCCTGGCCTACCTGACGGCGCGCGGCTGCCGCAGGATCTTCGCGCCGCCGCAGCGGCTACAACCTGATCGTCACCTGCTCGGACCTCGGCGGACCACGCGATGCGGGCGCCGGCGGCACGACGGTGCTCGTCCAGAAGAAGTGGCCGATCCCCAAGGACACGATCTTCAGGATGGTCAACATCGCTACCACCTGGCTCGCGGCCACGTCGTCGACCACCGGTTTCGCCACGCCTACAATCAGCTTTTCGTCACAGCGACGGATACCGCACCTGTTCATGCGCAAGGGCATCCCGGACGAAATCGTCGTCACCGGCGTCCCCAACTTCGATGACTGCAAACGCTTCCTGACAATCGTTCCACCAGCTACGCGCTGGTGTCCGGCTCGGATATTCACGACGCGCTCGGAGAACCACACATTTCATCCGGCAGATCATCGACATCGCGGCAGGACGGCCAATCATCTGGAGGCTGCACCCAACAAAAGGCCGCGCGCGCGCGTGCGGAGCTCGCGAGCCACGCGCCGGACGCGCTGGTGTTCGACAGCGGCAACACCGAGGAGATGATTGCGAATTGCGCCGTGCTCGTCACCCGTTCTCGTCGACCGCGTACGTCGGCCTGGCGCTGGGTAAGAGGTACATTCCTACTTCGACGTCGAGGGGCTGGCGCGCCTGTCCGATCCAGAACGGCAGCACCAGCGCGCACCGCATCGCCGAGGTCTGCCGGCAATTGCTGGGATCGCCCAAGCCGATGTCGGTCCACAACGAGTGCGACAACGACGTGACGCAACGACACATTCGACACGAGACGCCGCGATCTTTCACCTTGACCGGGCTGACCATCGTAGGCTCGCCGAACAGTCATCCGGATGCCTGACCACCCGACGCGGCGCCAGCGGCTCCTGCTCGCGATTCGCCTCGCGGTGGCGGCGGCGCTGCTCGCGTTGCTGGCGCGCCTGATTCGTCCCGGTGACATCGCGCGCGCGCGTGTGCTGGTCGGGCAGGATGCGCTGGACGATGCGCGCTGGTGCTCCTGCCCACGCTGATCGCCATGACGATAGACGCGCTCGGGTGGCGCAACGATCCTGAGGACGCTCGGTCATCGCGTTCGCTGGCGTCCGCATGCTGGAGCTGCGCCTGTCGGTCGAGGCCATGTCCTGGCGATGCCGGCGGCTCGGTCGCGGGCGAGGCGGCGAAGATGGCGCTGCTCGACGCCGCGCCGAGGTGCCGCTGGCCGTGGGCGCGGCAGCCTGGCGCTGACCAGCTGCAGTTCGATTCGCGTCGGACGCCCTTTACCTGGTAC
Source organism: uncultured Pseudomonadota bacterium (assembly GCA_963774325.1). GTDB lineage: Bacteria > Myxococcota_A > Polyangia > Fen-1088 > Fen-1088 > DASRQZ01. The sequence goes on along the minus strand of CAVZEF010000002.1, from coordinate 3,166,620 downwards.
TGGCCGCGGTAGCCGTCGGTTCACCGGCCGGCCGATGGCGGCTCAACATCCCGGCCGAGGCTCCGCGCTCGCCGGCGCGGCGCTGACCACGGTCGTCACCGTCGTGCTGTCGTTGCTGTTGCGCTCGGGTCCGGCGGCTGCGGCTCGCGCGCGCGATCGCCCGGCTGCCGAGCGCGCCGATCCGCGCCTGGCTCGAACGCCGCCGGGCCCGATTCGAAGAGCTCGACCGCGCGACGCAACGCCACTTCGAGTCGTCGCGCGCCGCGCGCCTGGCCTGCTTCGTGCCCGTTCCTGTCCGAATGGCTGATCGAAGGCGCCGAAACCTGGCTGATCCTCCGCTGTATCGGCACCTCACTGAATCTCGGTCAGACGCTGGCGCTGGACGGGGTGGGCTCGTTGCTGCGCGCGATGGTCATCTTCGTACCGGCCGGGCTCGGCATTCAAGATGCAACGCAGCTGATGTTGATGCGGGAATTAAACGTTCCTGACGCAATTGCAACGGGAGCGGCATTTATTTTCATCAAACGGACGAAAGAGGTTTTCTGGATCGTCATCGGATCGTTGTTTTTGGCTGTTAGAAGAGATCTGTGGCGACGCAAGCTCCCCAGCCCCGGAACGACGTCCGAAACCGCGCGCTAGGAGGGTTCCCAACTTGAAGATCGTCGTCGTCGTCCAGGCGCGCGTCGGGTCGACGCCGCCTGCCGGGCAAGGTCCTGCTGCCGCTCGGTGGGCGCCCCATGCTGGAGCGGATGCTCGAGCGCGTCGCCCACGCGGAGCACTGGACGACGTCGTCGTCGCGACGACGCCGTCTCGCGGCCGACGACTCGATCGGCCGGCTCGCCGCCGCCTGCCGGGTGCCCTGCATCTCGGGCGATCCCGACGATCTGCTCGACCGCCACCTGCTGGCGCGCGCGCGCGACCGGGCCGACGTCGTCGTCAAGATCCCGTCGGACTGCCCGCTGATCGATCCGGCGGTCATCGACCAGGTCGGTGCGGATTCTTCCGCGCGCATGCCGAGCGCTACGACTACGTCGAGCAACCTCCACCCCGCGACCTGGCCCGACGGCAACGACGTCGAGGTCATCGCCTCGACGCGCTCGAGACCACGGCGCGCGAGGCGACGCGGCCCTTCGAGCGCGAGCACACGACGCCCTTCATCTGGGACCAGCCGGAGCGCTTCGCGATCGGCAACGTCGCCTGGGAGACGGGCCGCGACCTGTCGCGACCGCACCGGCTCACGCTCGACTACGAAGAGGACTACCAGCTGATCTCGCGCCGTCTTCGACGCGCTGCACCGCGCGGATTCGGCCGACGCCGCCGGCGCCTCCGTGCCGCCCTTCAGCGTCGAGGAAATCGTCGCCTATCTCGACCGCCACCCCGAGGTTCGGGCGCTGAACGCCGCGTCACGCCGGCCAGCCTGGATGCCGAGACCACGCGGCGGAGCTGCGCACGCTGGCGGCCGCGCCGACGCCCCGCGGCGCCGACGTCCGATGACAACGCCGCCGCCTGGGAGACGCCGGAGCGACTTCGGCGCGCTGAAGCGCGGCGCTGCGCGTGCGCGAGCACGTGATCCGCATGGCGACCGACGGCGGCTGCTTCATCGGCGCGTCGCTCTCGTGCGCCGACCTGCTCGTGCTACCTCTACACGCGCGTCCTGCGCGTGTCGCCGCGACGCGTCTGACCGACCCCGACCGCGACTACCTGCTCCTGTCGAAGGGCCACGACGTCCCGGCGCTCTACGGCACGCTGGCCGAGCTCGGCTTCTTCCCGACGCGAGCGCCTCGCGAACCACCTGCGCACCGACGACCACCTCTACTGGCACCCCAACCGCGCGATCCCGGGCGTCGAGTTCCACTCGGGCTCGCTCGGCCACCTGCTCTCGGTCGGCGATGGGCATCGCCGCTCGACGTCGCAGCTGCGCGGCGGGCCGATCGCGCGTCTTCGTGATCCTCGGCGACGGCGAGCTGCGACGAGGGCTCGGTCTGGGAGGCGGCGCTGGTCGCGCGGCGCCAAGAAGCTCGACAACCTGGTGCGTCGATCGTCGATCGCAACGAGTTCCAGGCGAACGTCCGCGACCGAGGAGCTGATCCCGCTCGAGCCGATCGCGCGACAAGTTCGCGGCCTTCGGCTGTCGCGGTCGCCGACGTCGACGGCCACGACTTCGCCGAGCTGGAGCAGCGCGTTCGCGACGCTGCCGCGCGACGCCGGGCAGGCCGACGGCGATCATCGCGCGCACCGTGCGCGGCAAGGGCCTGCCCAGCCTCGAGCGCCGGGCCGACCGCTGGTTCGTCGACCTGCACGCCCGAGGAGGTCGACGATGCTGCTCGCCGAGCTGCACGGCGCGGCCGCGGCGCGGTGCTGACCTCCGAGACCGCTGATGGTGCGCTGATGCGACCGCGGCCCAGCCGTGCCCGCCGACCTACGAGGCCACGCTGGCGCGCTCGCCGACCGACGACGAGCGCATCGTCGTGATGACCGCCGAGAACCGCGCGGCGATCCGCAACCTGCCGGCGCGCGCTGGGCGCGCGCTTCATCGACGTCGGCATCTGCGAGCAGACGATGATCGGCGCGGCGGCCGGGCTGGCGCTGCGCGGGCGCATCCCGGTGTGCCACGCGCTCGCGACGTTCCTGACGCTGCGCGCCTTCGAGTTCATCCGCACCGACGTCGGCATCGCGCGCCTGCCGGTCAAGCTGGTCGGCGGCGTGCCCGGCTTCCTGTCGGAGGCCAACGGCCCGACCCACCAGGCGATCGAGGACGTCGCGCTGATGCGCGCGATCCCGGGCATGCAGATCGTCTGCCCGGCCGACGAGGACGAGCTCGTGCGCCGCGCTGCCGGCCGTCCTGCGCGAGCCCGGCGCCGTGCTACGTCCGCTACAACGCGCGCCCCCGGCGCTGGTGCACGCACGCGCCGTTCGAGCTCGGCCGCGCCGAGGTGCTCGGCCGAGGGCGGCGACGTCGCGGTCCTCACGCTACGGCATGCTGGTGCCGTGCGCGGCCGAGGCGCGCGCGTCGCTCGAGGCGCGCGGGCGTCGGGGTGCGCCTCGTGCAACCTGCGCACGCTCGCGCCGCTCGACGAGGCGGCGATCCTGCGCGCCGCGCGAGCCTGCCGCGCTGCTGGTCACCGTCGAGGATCACCTCCTGGTCGGCGGGCTCTACTCGATCGTCGCGCGAGATGCTGGTGCGCCATCGCGTGTCGGTGCCGCGTCGTCGCCGATCGCGCCTCGACGAGCGCTGGTTCCGCCCGGCGCTCCTCGCCGACGTGCTGGAGCACGAGGGCTTCAGCGCGCCGCGCCTGGCCGCGCGCTTCAAGAAGGCGCTCGCCGAGCACGGCGGGACCTCGCGGCGGCGTGCGCCCGCGCCCGCGGCGGTGAGCCTGGCGGGCGGGATGAGCGCGAATCGCATCGCCTTCAACCCGGAATATCCGTCGATCGCGTCGTCGGACGTGCTCTACGCGCGCGCCGCGCAGCTCATCCCGGCGCGGTACGCAGACGCTGGCCAAGGGCCCCGGGCAGCACGTGCGCGGCGTCGCGCCCAAGTACCTGCACGCGGGCAAGGGCGCGCACGTCTGGGACGTCGACGGCAACGAGTACATCGACATGACCATGGGCGTCGGCCCGCTCGTCGCTCGGCTACGGCGACCCGGCCGTCGACGAGGCGATCCGCGCGCAGCTCGCGCGACGGCATCACCTTCTCGCTGATGCACCCGCTCGAGGTCGAGGTCGCGGAGCTGGTGCGCGGCATCGTGCCGGGCGCCGAGATGGTGCGCTTCAGCAAGACCGGCTGCGACGTCACCACCGCGGCGGTGCGGCTGGCGCGCGCCTTCACCGGCCGCGACAAGGTCGCTCTGCTGCGGCTACCACGGCTGGCACGACTGGTACATCGGCGTCACCGACCGCAATCGCGGCGTCCCCGCGGACGTCGCGGCGCTGACCTCACACGTTCGCGTACAACGACCTCGACTCGGTCGCCGACGGCGCTCGACGACGACACGGCGTGCGTGATCCTCGAGCCGATGACGTTCGAGGAGCCGCGCGACGGCTTCCTCGACGAGCTCAAGCGGCTGTGCGCGCGCGAACGGCGCGCTGCTCATCTTCGACGAGATGTGGACCGGCTTCCGGCTGGCGCTCGGCGGCGCGCAGGAGCGCTTCGGCGTCACCGCCGACCTCGGCCTGCTTCTCGAAGGCGATCGCCAACGGCATGCCGCTCTCGGTGCTCACCGGACGCGCCGACGTGATGCGGCTCCTCGAGCAAGCGACGTCTTCTTCTTCACGACCTTCGGCGGCGAGGCGCTGTCGCTGGCGGCGGCGAAGGCGACGCATCGCGCGAGCTGCGCGACGCGCGACGTGCCCGGCGCGCGCTCGAGCGCCAGGGCGCCGCGGCTGCGCGACGGCTACAACGCAGCTCGCCGACGAGCTCGGGCATCGCCGTTCACCCGCTGCGTCGGCTTCGGCTGCCGCACGATGGTGACGTTCGCACGCCGACACGGCGCGCGCGGCCGGCGCCGATCCGCTGCTGATGAAGTCGCTCGTGCAGCAGGAGCTGATCCGCGCGGCGTCCTGTGGGGCGGCTTCCACAACCTGTCGGCTGGCGCACACCGACGCCGACGTCGACGCACCTGCTCGCGCGCGTACGGCGAGGTGCTGCCGATGCTGCGCGACGGCGCGTCGAGGAGCGGCGCGTGCGCGGCGGCGCTGCGCGGCGACGCCGGTCGAGCCGGTCTTCCGCCGCACGGCCAACTTCAACGTGACCGAAGCCGCGCCAAGGACGGCCCAGCGTAGCAGCCGCGCCTGACGCCGATGCGTCGACGCCGGGCTTCTCGCTCGACGGGCGCGTCGCCGTGGTCACCGGCGCCGCCGGCCTGCTCGGGCGCGAGCACTGCCGCGCGCTGGCCGAGGCGCGGCGCGACGGTCGTCGCCACCGACGTCGACGCCGGCCGGCTGCGACGCGATCGCGCGCGCGCTCAAGCGAAGCCGGCGTCGCGACGGTGCATCCGGATCGCCGCCGACATCACCGACGCCGACGGCGCTCGAGCGCGCTGCGCGACGCGGCGTCGCTCGCGCGGCGATCGCCTCGACGTCCTGGTCAACAACGCCGCGATCGACGACAAGTTCGACCGACGCCGAGGCGGCGAGCCGCCTCCGCGCTTCGAGAACTACCCGCTCGAGGCCTTTCGCCGCGTCGCTCGACGTCAACGTCACCGGCACGTTCCTGGCTGCCAGGTGCTCGGCGCGCGAGATGGCGCAGCGCGGGCAGCGGCAGCATCATCAACATCGCGTCGACCTACGGCATCGTCGCGCCCGACCAGCGCATCTACCGCCGGCCCGACGGCGAGCAGGCGCTTCTGGAAGAGCGCCGTCTATCCCGCGAGCAAGGGCGCGGTGCTGGCGTTCACGCGCTTCCTCGCGACGTACTGGGGCGAGCGCGGCGTGCGCGTCAACAGCGCTGTCGCCCGGCGGCGTCGAGCAGGCGGGGCAGGACGCGTACTTCGTCGAGAGCTACCGCCGCCGGACGCCGCTCGGCCGCATGGCGCAGCCGAGCGAGCTACGCGGGCGCGCGTCGTCTTCCTGGCGAGCGACGCGTCGCAGCTACATGACCGGCGCCAACCTGGTCGTCGACGGAGGGTGGACCGCATGGTGATGAACGACGGACTGCCGGTCACGGCGCCGCTGCTGGAACGCGAGCTGCGAGATGCGCGCCGCGCGGGTCAGGCTCGTGGCTCACCGACGTCGACGGCGTGCTCACCGACGGCGGCGTCTACTACTCCGCGGACGGGCGAGGCGCTGAAGCGCTTCTCGGTGCGCGACGGCATGGGCGTCGAGCGGCTGCGCGCTGCACGGCGTCGAGACCGCGTTCGTCACCCGCGAGATCGTCGCGGCTGCGTCGAGCGCCGCGCCGAGAAGCTCAGCGTCCGCTACTGCTACCTGGGCGTCGGCGACAAGAGACAGGCGCTTGCCGCGCTTGCTCGAGGAGGCCGGCATCGAGCGTCGGCCAGCTCGCGTACATCGGCGACGACGTCAACGACGCCGAGATCATGAGCGCGGTCGCGAGTGACGGTCTGATCGGCGCGCCGCTCGACGCCGTGCGCGCCGTGCTGCGCAGCGCGCACTATCGCTGCGCGCGACCTGGCGGGTACGGAGCGTTCCGCGACTTCGCCGAATGGATCCTCGGCTTGCGCGCGCAGGCGCGGACGCCGAAGGCGATCGACAACCGCGACTACCAGTGGGGGGATTCACCATGACGGTCAAGGACGCGCCCGTGGATGCGAGCGAGATGCTACCGGCGGCGGTGAGGCTGGCGACCGAGGCGCCGCGCGTGCGCGTCGGCGACAAGGGCATCGGCGCCGGCTCGCCGGTGTTCGTCATCGCCGAGATCGGCATCAACCACAACGGCTCGCTCGAGATCGCCAAGCGGCTCATCGACGGTGCGGTGCTGGCGGGCGCCGACGCGGTGAAGTTCCAGAAGCGCACGCCCGAGAAGTGCGTGCCGCGCGACCAGTGGAACATCGAGCGCGACACGCCCTGGGGGCGCATGACGTACATCGACTACCGGCGGCGCATGGAGTTCGGACGCGCGCGAGTACGCCGAGCATCGACCGGTACTGCGCGCGAGCGCGCGCATCGCTGTGGTTCGCGTCGTGCTGGGACGAGGAGTCGGTCGACTTCATCGAGTCGTTCGACGCCGCCCTGCTACAAGGTGGCGTCGGCGTCGCTGACCGACATCCCGCTGCTTGAAGAAGATGCGCGCGACCGGACGCCCGCTGATGCTGTCGACCGGCATGTCGACCACCGAGGAGATCGCCGCGGCGGTCGAGGCCGTCGGGCGACGACAACCTGCTGATCGCGCACGCGACGTCGACCTACCCCTGCCCGCCCGAGCACCTGAACCTGAGCATGATCCGCACGCTCAAGGCGCAGTACCCCGAGTGCCTGATCGGCTACTCCGGCCACGAGGTCGGCCTGGCGCCGACGTGGGCCGCGGTCGCGCTGGGCGCGACGTTCGTCGAGCGGCACATCACGCTCGACCGCGCGATGTGGGGCAGCGACCAGGCGGCGTCGGTGGAGATCGGCGGGTTGTTGCGGCTGGTCGCCAGCATCCGCGACATCGAGCGGTCGCTGGGCGACGGCGTCAAGCGCGTCTACGAGGGCGAGCTGGCCGCGCGCAAGAAGCTGCGCCGCGTGGTGAGCGCGCCGGCCGCGCCGACCAACTGAGCGGCGGGGCCACGGCTGATTTGTCTTCCGATCATGTCGCGCCCGCCGCGACCTGGCGAGTGCTGTCGCCGGTCGTCATCGTCGGCGCCGCGCTGATCCTGATCGCGCTCGAGCGGCGCTGGCCCTACACGCGCGGGCAGCGGTTCCTGCGCGCGGGGCTGGGCGTGGATCTGATCGGCTACACGCTGGTCCAGAGCTACGTGCTGGGGTTGGTCATCACGCACTTTTCGGCGATGGCTCGATCGCGTGACCGGGGCTGTCACGCTTGCACCTGGTGAGCGCTGGCCGGTGGTGGCGCAGGTGGCGTTCTTCGTCGTGACGCACGATCTCTACATCTACCTGTTTCATCGCTGGCAGCACCGATCGCCGCTGCTCTGGCGCATCCACGAGGCGCACCACGCGACCGCCGACGTCGACTGGCTCTCGGGCGCGCGCTCCCACGCGCTCGAGATCCTCGTCAACCAGACCATCGAGTTCGCGCCCATCGTACTGCTGGGCGCGGCGCCCGAGGTCGCTGCTCATCAAGCTGACGCTCGACTCGATCTGGGGCATGTACATCCACGCCAACGTCGACGTGCGCTCGGGCCGCCTGCAGTGGATCATCAACGGCCCCGAGATGCACCGCTGGCACCACGCGATCGAGATCCGCGACGGCGTGAACTTCGCGACGAAGTTCGCGTGCTGGGACTGGCTGTTCGGGACCGCGTTCCGGCCGGCGCGAAAACCGAGCGGCTTCGGCATCGCCGAGGCGTTCCCGAGCGGCTACGTGGCGCAGCAGCTCCACGCGTTCTTGCCGCGACCTCGTGGAGCCGCGAAAGTTGGTGTCGCCACGCCCGGAGCCGCCGCGCTCGGCGCCGCCGCCGCGCCCGAAGCCCGCTGACCCGCGGCGCTGCCTAAATCGGCTGAAGCAGACCGCGGCCTTGCGCCGCCGCCGGATGGCAGTGCCAGAGCGCGGCGCGACTCTTGGCCACCGGCCCTCCTCACCCCGACTCTCTCCTCCACGCGGACGTGGAGGCGAGGGAAAGGGGACTCTGGAGCTTGCAGGGCGAAGAGACTCTGGCTTCCTTTTCCTCCCTCTCCTCCACGTCGCGTGGAGGAGGAGGAACCTGTCGGGCTCACAGGCCGTGGAGGACTTTGCCTTCCTTCTCCTCCCTCTCCTCCACGTCCGCGGGGAGGAGAGGGGCGGGGTGAGGAGGGCTTCCTCTTGCGCGATCGCTAGCGACGCCCGCCGCGTACCGCTCGCGATGGCGTCTCGTCGGTGTTCACCACCGCGCCGCGCGCGCCGCGCGCGCCGCCGCGGCGGTGCTTGCCGTGCTTGGGCGCGGGCGCGTGGATCTCCGGGCCGTCGCTGGGCGCGTCGTCGCCGGCTTCCAGCTCGGGCGGCGCCTCGGGCTCGGGACGCGTGGTCATCTTCTTGACCCAGTCGAGGCACTGCTTCTCCGTGAACGTCGCCTCGTGCCGGTCGAACACCAGCGTCTGCGACGCCGCCTGCTCGTACTCCTCGTCGGTGATGTGCCCGCGCTGGTGCACCGTCGCCAGGATGCGCCGCACGTACTTGTCCCACGGCGGATAGGGCGCCCCGTGACAGTACTGAATGTAACGGCGCTTGGGGTTGGGCAGCATGGACGAGAAGAACGCGCCCTCGAGCGGCGTCAGCTCCGACGGCTTCTTCCCGAAGTAGTGCCGCGCCGCCGCGCCGATGCCGTAGATGCGCGGGCCGAACTCGATCGCATTGAAGTAGAGCTCGAGGATCCGCTCCTTGGGCAACACCTGCTCCAGGTACCACACCAGAAACAGCTCCTGCAGCTTGCGCGACAGCGTCTTCTCCTGGCTGAGCAGCACGTTCTTCACCATCTGCATGGTGATCGACGACGCGCCGATGCGGAACCCGCCACGCTCCAGGTTGCGTTTCAGCGCGCCCTTGAACTGCGAGGTCACCCAGCCGTGGTGCTTGAAGAAGCCGTTGTCCTCGGTGGTCATGATCGACCCGATGAGGTACGGCGAGATCTCGGCGTACGGCGCGAAGTCCGGGTTGTCGGGCCCGACGACGAACTGCATCGGCTCGGTCTCGCCGGGCGCCATCGCCGGCCCGGGTGGCTTCGGCACGTCGACGGTCATGACGATCGGCTCGCCGTCGCGCAGGGCCACCACCGCCTCGGGCGCCTTGATCACCTTGCAGCCGTTGATGCCGACCTTGCCGCGCAGATCCAGCGACTCGAGATCGGCGAAGTCGATCTTCGTGCCGACCAGCGCCTCGAAGTTGCCCTGCAGCACGAAGCCCTGCAGCTTGGGCGTCAGCGCCGCCGGGATGCTGGACAGCAGCTTGGCGCAGGGCATGCGCGGCACGCTGAGCGCGAGATCGATCTTGGGGACCATGCTGAGGTGGCTGCCGTCGGAGAACACGTACTTGCCGCGCGGCAGCTCGACGGAGCCGGTGATGCGCGCCACCAGGTTGCGCAGGCGCCCCTCGAGCAGCTCGAGCTCGACGCGCCGGCGCTGTGGATAGGCGACGCCGCGCAACACGAGCCCCAGCGACATGCCTTCGATCGGCTCGCTCGACAGCGCGTCGTGCTGCAGGCTGAGGCCGGTCACCGCCATGTCGCCGCCGAAGCGAACCGACTCGCCCGCCCAGGTGAGATCGAACGCGGCGTCGATGTTCGCGCGCGCCGGCGACAGCACCGAGCGCGGCAGGACGTCCGCGATCTTGTCGAGCGAGAACTGCGCCGCCCGCAGCGACAGGCGCCCCTCGTGGTTGGCCGGCTGCGCCGTCCCCTTCGCCGTCCACAGCGACTCGCGCGCGCCGCCGTAGCTGCCGTGGAGATCGATCACCACGCCGCGGCCGTCGGCCTCGGCTGCCGGCGCGCCCGCCGGCGCCGGCGGTGGCCCGACGGTGCCGGTGATGCCGGTCAGCGCCAGCGTCGGCAGCGGCGTCGCGAACCCGTCCTGCACGCGCACCATCGGATAGCCCTGCGGGTGCAGGCCCGACGCGAGCGCCGTGCGGATGTCGAGCTCGGTGGCGCCGAATCGCGGGCCCTTGTCGCCGCCGCCAAGCGCGATCAAACCGGAGAGGCCGCGCAGCCGCACCGACGCCTGCCGCCCGGGCGCGAGCAGGCCGGCGATGCCGGCGATCTTCAGCGCGAGCCCGCTCTCCGAATCCTGCACGGCGATCGTGCCGCTCTCGACGCGCACACCGGGCAGCGATGATGACGAGGACGCGCTGGATGACGGCGCACCGTCGGCGCCCGTGCGTTTGCCGCGCAGGCGCGCCACGATGTCGCTGACGTTGTCGCTGTCGCCACCGCGAACGGCGTTCACGCGCAGGCCGACGACGGTGATCGGGCTGCCGCCCCACGCGGCGCTGAACGGGACCGAGATCTCGTCCGCGGCGAGGAGCGGCGGCGCGTCGGACTTCGTGTCGGGTTTCGCCTCGGACTTGCTGTCCGCACCTGCGAGCGCGTTCCCGGCCGCGGCGCCGTGCACGGTGAAGCCGCGCAACACGAAGCGGCCGAGCCCGCCCCGCCCCTGCGCGATCGTCACCGGCCGGCCGAGCCGGGCGCTGATGCGGGACGCCACCGTGTGCGCGACGATGCCGCCGATCACCAGCGGGTAGAGCACCAGCAGCAACACGGCGACCGCGCCGGCCAGCCAGAGCTTGGGACGCCGACGCAGCAAGGCCGCCAACGCACTGACGGAGCCGCCGGACTTCGCGCGAACGCTGGCCACTCGACGGCCATCCTACCAGCACCGACGCCCGGCGAAGCAGCGAATTTCCGCGGGGGGTCGCCCCAGTTCGACGCCACTTGCCGCGCGCGCCCGAAGGGTCGATGCTGGTGCGGGGACGCTGTGACCGCGACATGAGCACGCCGGGAAGCGACGCGAGGGCGGAAGATGGTGCAAAAGACAGCGCGCCGCCCGCGCGCGACGAGATGCCCGACGTTCTGCATCTCTATCGCACCGGCGCGCTCGACCAGGCCGAGGCGCGCTGCCGCGCGATCGTCGAGCGCGAGCCGGACCGCGGCGCCGCCTGGGATCGCCTGGCGCGCATCGCGGAGCGGCGCGGGCAGCGGGCCGACGCCGAGGCGCACTACCGGCGCGCGATCGCGACGCTGGCCGATCCCGCCGAGGCGCACAACAACCTCGCGGTGCTGCTGCAGCGCCGCGGCGAGCTCGACGACGCGCTCGATCACTACCGCCACGCGATCGCCCTCGGCATGCGGCACGCGCTGCTGCACAGCAACCTCGGCTGCGTGCTGCGAGGCCTGGGCCGGCTGGAAGAGAGCGCCGAGCGAGTTCGAGCGCGCGCTGGCGCTCGACGATTCGCTGGCGCACGCGCACAGCAACCTCTGCGTCACCCTCGCGCTGCAGGGAGAGATCGCGGGCGCGGTGGCGCACGGACGCCGCGCCGTCGCGCTGCAGCCCGACTGGGACCTGGCGCACAGCAATCTCTTGTTCTGCCTCAACTACGTCGACGATCTCGGCGCCGAGGAGATCGCGGCGCAGCACCGCGCGTTCGGCCGCCGGGGCGCGGCGCCCGAGGAGATCGCGGCGGCGCCCGAGCTGGGCGCCGGCCAGGATCCCGATCCCGATCGCAAGCTGCGCATCGGCCTGGTGTCGCCCGACCTCAGGCAGCACTCGGTGGCCTATTTCATCGAGCCGCTCCTCGAAGCGCACGATCGCGACGCGCTGGAGATCACCTGCTACTCCGAGGCCGCTCGCCCCGACGCTGTCAGCGAGCGCCTGCGCGCGGCCGCCGATCGCTGGCGTCCGATCCACGGGTTCGACGACGACGCCGTCGGCCCAGCGCGTGCGCGCCGACCGCATCGACATCCTGATCGATCTCGCGGGTCACACCGCGGGCAACCGCATGTCGCTGTTCGCGGGGCGCGTCGCGCCGGTGCAGATGACCTATCTCGGTTACCCGAACACCACCGGCCTGGACAGCGTCGACTGGCGCATCACCGACGCATGGGCCGACCCGCCGGGGAGCACCGAATCGCTGCACAGCGAGGAACTGCTGCGCATCGCGGGCGGCTTCCTCTGCTTCCGGCCGCGCCCCGAGAGCCCGGAGCCGGCGCCGCCGCCGATGTGCACCGACGGGCGCGTCACCTTCGGCAGCTTCAACGTGCCAGGGAAGATCTCGCCGACGATGATGGCGCTGTGGGCGGAGATCCTGCGGCGCGTGCCGGGCGCACGGCTGTCGCTCAAGAGCGCCTCGTTCGGAGATGCGGCGACGCGCGCCGCCTACGAGCGGCAGCTGGCGGTGTCGCCGCTCGCGGGTTGCGACGTCGCGCTCTTGAGGCCGGTCGCCGGCGAGCGCGAGCACCTCGGCGCGTACAGCGGCATCGACATCGCGCTCGACACGTTTCCCTACGGCGGCACCACCACCACCTGCGAGGCGTTGTGGATGGGTGTTCCCGTCGTGACGCTCGCGGGACGCGCGCACGCATCACGCGTCGGCGCCAGCCTGCTGGCGCGCATCGGCGAGCCGTCGCTGATCGCCGACAGCCCGGCCGCCTACGTCGACGCCGCGGTGGCGCTGGCCGCGTCGCCCGAGCGGCTGCGGACGCTGCGCTCGTCGCTGCGCGCGCGCATGATCGACGGCGGCGTCACCGACGCCGCGAGGTTCGCGCGCCACTTCACCGAGGCGCTGCGCCGCGCCTGGCGCGTCCACTGCGAGAAGGCACGCGCTGCCCGCACGCCGCTGCCGGCCGGGACGGCGATCGCGCCCGTGCGCGGCCCGCTGCGCGTGGTCGTGCCCGACACGCTGGACCAGATCACCCCCTACGTGCTCGCCGAGCAGCGCGACTGGTTCGAGGACGAGATCGACTTCGTCGCGCGCGGCGCTGGTGCGCGGCGAGCGCGCCGTCGACATCGGAGCCAACCACGGCGTCTACACGCTGGCGGTCGCGCAGCGGGTCGGGCTCACCGGGCGCGTCTGGGCCTTCGAGCCGGGCGGCGCGGTCGCGGAGCGCCTGCGCGCGAGCTCGAGCATCAACGGGCTACCGCATGTTGAAGTCATCGTGGCGGCGGTCAGCGACCGTGAGGGCCGCGGCACGCTGATCGGCGGCGCCCACAGCGAGCTCGGCCACTTGCAGCGCGGGCAAGACATCGGCACCGGCGAATCCGTCACGCTGGTCACGCTCGACGCCTGCCGCGCGCGCCTCGGGCTGCGCGACATCGCGTTCATCAAGATCGACGCCGAGGGCGCCGAGGCCGAGATCATCGAAGGCGGCCGCCGCTTCTTCGCCGAGGAGTCGCCGCTGGTCATGTTCGAGGTGCGGCCCGGCGAGACCGCGATCGACACCGATCTCGTGGCGCGCTTCGAGCGCCTCGGCTACCGCGCCTACCGTCTGGTGCCCGGGCTCGGGCTGCTGGCGCCGGTCGACGGCACGCGGCCGCTCGATCCGTTCACGCTGAACCTCTTCGCCTGCCGCGACGATCGCGCGCGGCTCCTCGAGCGGCGCGGGCTGCTGGCGCGAGCCGCGCCGGCCGACGCGAACGATGACGAAGCCAACCGCGACGACGCGAACCGGGACGACGCGCCGTCGGGCGCATGGCTCGCCCACCTGCGGGCGCAGCTCTTCGCGGCGCCGCTCTGGCCGCGCTGGTCGAGCTGGATCGCTGCCGCGCAGGCGGCGCCGCAGGACCGTAACCAGGACCGCAATGACGATAGCGTCTACGCGCGCGCTCTCGATCACTACGCGATCGCCCGACACATCACCGAGCCGCCCGCGCGGCGGTTCGCCGCGCTCATGCGCGCGCTGGACCTCATCCGCGGCTGCGCGCGGGAGCGTCCGACGCTGGCGATCCTGCAATCATGCGCGCGCATCGCCGGCGAGGCAGGCGAACGCGCGCTGGCGGTGCAGATGCTCAACCAGATCGTCGAGCGCTGCACGCGGGCCGGCGCGATCCTCACCGACGCTGACGCCGACGCCGACGCCGACGCCGACGGGGATCTGGCCTTCCCCTGCCCTTTTTTGGCCGTGAGCCCGCGCTTCGACGAGATCGCGCCGCCCGCGAATCGCGGAGATCGTCCGCTGGGTCATCGCGGCCACGCTCGAACAGCGCGAACGCCTGCGCGCATTCTCGTCTTTCTACACCGCGAGTGATCCCGGGACCCTCGCCACGCTGGAGACCATCGCTCGCCTCGGCTACCAGAGCCCGGAGATGGCGCGACGGCTCGAGCTGGTGCGGCGCAGGCTCGGTCGCTGAATCCAGGCCGGATCTACGGCGGCGAAGGCGGGCGCCAGCTCGACCGCGAGACGACGGCGAGCGTGGTGCAATCGCGACATCACCGTGCCGACCGGGCAACGCGCGATGCTGGCGATGTCCTGGTACGACTCGCCGTCCATCTCGCGCAGCGCGATCACCTCGCGGTGAACCGGCGACAGGCGTGCCACCGCCGACTGCACGGCGAAGCCGGCCTCGGCCTGGTCGTACAGGCGCTCGGGCGTCTGCTCCTCGATGGCCAGGGTCAGTCCGGCGCGCCGTTCGGCGCGGTCGCCGTCGTCGTTCTCCACCGTCGAATCGCGCCGCGCCTCCGGGCGTCGCAGGCGATCCAGGCTGGTGTTCACGACGATCCGGTGCAGCCAGGTGCCGAACGCCGAACGCCCCTCGAAACGCGTGAGGTAGCGGCACACCTTGAGGAGTGACTCCTGCACCACATCCTCGGCGTCGTCGGGATTGCGCACGACCCGCAGCGCCACGGCCATCATCCGCGGGCGCGCGCTGGCGAGCAGCCGATTGAGCGCGTCGCGATCGCCGGCCTTGGCTCGCGCGATCAAGTGCCCATCTGCCTCGCTGGTCTGAGACAGTTTTGCGTCGTCCCCTGCGGCGGTCTCGGTCTGGACTGGGGTTTTCATGGCTGACCCGAGTGAATTGCAAGGTCAGTACCGTTGCGCGGTGTCGCCGCTCACGCCTACATCCTGCTACTATTCGGGGGGCCGTCGCATGAACGAGCTGCAGCGGATTCGGGGTGTGCTCACTGCCGTGCGGCGGCGTGCTCTGCTACGCGCTGCGCTGCAGACCGCCGGCTTCGGTCTCGCGGCGATGGTGGTGGCGCTGCTGGCGCTGGCGCTGTCGGCGACCGCCGTCGGTCCCGCGGGGTTCTGGCCGCTGCTGAGCGTGGTGGTGCTCGCCGCGCTCGCCGTGGGCGCGCTGGCGTTCGGTCTCGTCCGCCCGGCGCGCCAGCTACGCGGCGATCGCGCCGCGGCCCGCCTGGTCGCGCAGCTTCACCCGGCGGTCGCGAGCGATCTGGTGTCGGCGGTCGAGCTCGGGCCGCCCGACGACATGCCGGCGGAGGCGGGCTCCGAGTCGGCGACGGTGTCGCGCACGCTGGTGCGGGCGCTGCAGGGCTCGGTCGCGGGCGCGGTCGAGCCGCTGGATCCGCGGCGGCTGATCTCGCTGCGACCCGCGGTGAGCGCGCTGGCCGCGCTGGTCGTGGTCGGGGCCGGCACCGGCCTGGCGCTGCAGCGCTGGCCGGATCTGATCCACGGCATCGAGACGCTGGCTCACCGGCCGACGCGCTTCGAGGGCGCGGCGATCTCGCCGGCGCCGCTGGTCGGCGACCTGCGCATCTCGTACGAATATCCGGCCTACACCGGCCTGCCCCCGCGCGTGGTCGACGGATCGACCGGCGACATCATCGCGGTCAAGGGGACCAAGGTGCGGCTCGAGGCGCGACCGCTGCGCCGCACGCGCAAGGCGCTTCTTGCTGCTGGGCGAGGAGGGCGAGCGCGGCGAGCTGCCGGCCAAGATGGTGCAAGGCGTGATGTCGACGGAGCTGACGCTCAACGAGAGCGGCACGTACCGTTTCTGGCTGGCGCCGATCCTGGGGCGGCCGGTGCGCGAGCTGCGCAGCCACCAGATGACCGCCGAGGTCGACAACCCACCGCGCGTCGAGATCCTGGGCCCGGCGGACCGCCTGGAGCTGCCGACGCCGCGGCCGATCGAGATCGGGTACACCGCCGACGACGACTACGGCCTGGACCGGGTCGAGCTGGTCTACCGCATCGGCGACCAGCCCGAGCAGCGCCAGCTGCTGCGCGACGCGCACGGCGCGCGGGCGGCGCAGGGGCGGATGGTCTGGGACCCGGCGTCGGCGGGGACGCTGCTCGCTGGGCGAGCGCATCGCCTATCGCATCGAGGCCAAGGATCGCGACGAGGTGTCGGGCGCGAAGATCGGATCGTCGCGTACGCTCTACGTCGTCATCCAGAACCCGCACGAGAGCATCGAGGAGCGGCTCGATCGCCAGCGCGAGCTGCTGGATCGGCTGGTCACCGATCTGGCGAACCGGCTGGAGCAGGCGCCGGCGGCGCGCGACGCGGGCCCGGCCGCTGCCGGTGACGCGCAGGCGCGCCTGGCGGCCATCGGAGTCCTGCACGACGCCGAAGAGTCGCACCTGGCGCTGCTCGGCCGCCTGCTCGACGACGATCGGCGCGAGGGGACGCTGGGCAAGGCGCTGCGCGGCGCGCTGGCCGGGATCGCCGACCGGCTCGAGCACGTACTGCGCGAGGAGGCGGCGGCGCTCGGCCCCCAGGCGCCAGATCAGCGCGAAGATCAGCGAAGATCTCCGGCAAGATGACCGGAAAATCGACCGGCAAGATGATCGGCCCGATGATCGCCCCAATGACCGCCCCGGTGACGGCCGCGGGCGCGCAGGCGACGCTGACCAAGGTCGGCGCGCTCGCCGAGAAGCACACGGCGGAGCTGGAGAAGGACGTGCTGCTGCTCGACGATCTGATCGGGCGGCAGCGGCTCGAGGACCTCGCGCGCCTCGGGCGCGAGCTGACCGACGCGCACCAGCGCCTGCAGGATCTGCTCGCAGCGCTACAAGGCGACCAAGGATCCCGGGCTGCGGCGCCAGCTGGAGCGCGAGGCGCGCGATCTGCGCGCGCGCATCAACGACCTGGCGCAGAAGATCGCGGCGCTCAAGGCGCGCAACGACGTGCCCGAGGAGTGGCGCAACATGCCCGACATGAAGGCGGTCGCCGAGCAGGCGCGCAAGCTGGACGATCTGCTGGAGAAGGGCGACGAGGCGGGCCTGTCGCAGCGCGCTGGCCGAGCTGGGCGAGAACTTGAAGTCGCTGCGGCAGATGCTGGATCAGAACCTGGAAGGGCTTCGGCGCCGAGCGCTTCCCGCAGGAGAACCGCGTCGTCGCCGAGCTGATGAAGAAGATCGGCGACCTCGAGGGCGACGAGCGCGCGCTGCAGAAGGAGACGCAGGGGCTGGCCGATCGGCAAGAGGCCGAGGTCGAGAAGCGCCTCAAGGGGCAGCTCGAGGAGTTCCTGAAGCGCGAGAACGAGAAGGTCGAGCGGCTGCGGTCGCGCCTGGCGGGCGTGCCGACCGGCGATCCGGAGAGCGCGCTCGCCGAGGAGATCGAGCGCGCGCGCGACAGCGCCAAGCAGATGAAGCGGCTGTTCGCGGAGCGCGATCTCGCCGAGGCCAAGGGCGAGGCGGAGCGCGCGGCGTCGAGCCTGGATCGCGCGTCGGAGCACCTGGGCGACGGCGAGGAGGGCGGCCGCAAGCGGCGACCGCGCGCCGGCGCGGCCGGCCGACGTCGAGGCGGTGAGCGAGGCGCGCGGCGACCGCGCAGGAGATCGCCGACGATCTCGACAAGATCCTGCCGCGCGCCAGCGAGATGATGACGCCCGAGGATCGCGAACAGGCGCGCAAGCAGGCCGAGCAGCAGAACGCGATCGGCAACCGCACCGACGAGGCGGCGGCCGAGGCGGCGAAGCGCCTGGGCAAGATGCCGGGGCTCGAGAAGGCGGAGTCGGATCTGAAGGGCGCGGGCACGCGCATGCGCCAGGCCGACGAGATGCTCAAGAAGAGCGAGTCGAAGCCGGCGGCGGGCGCCGAGCGCGACGCCGCCGAGCGCCTGGCCAAGCTGCGCGACTCGCTGCAGGAGCGGACGATGGGCAGCGGCAAGCAGCAGCACGATCCGGTGCGCATCCCCGGCGCCGACGAATCGAACGCGCCGCGCGCCTGGCGGCAGGAGCTCATGGACGCCATGAAGGAGAAGGCGCCCGAGCGGTTCCGCGACGAGGTCCGGCGCTACTACGAGGAGCTGGTGCGGTGACGCGCGCGCCGGGGCGGTGGCGCTGGTGGCGATCGCGCTCGCGCTGGGGCTGGTGGTGCGCGCGCACGCGGCGACTGCCGCCGAACAGGGCGCGCGCACGGCGGCGCCGGCCGCGACCAGCGGCAACGCCAACGTCGTCGAGAAGATGTTCGACGAGTGGCGCTTCCGCGACGGCACGCGCGGCGCTGCAGGAGCTGGTGCGCGCCGCGCCGCAGGCGCCGCAGACGCTGGTGATGGAGGGCTATGCGGCGTTCCTCAAGGGCGACTACGAGGGCTCGGTGCGCAAGCTCAACGCCGCGATCGAGGAGTCGGGCGGCGCCGAGCCGACCGCGGCCGCGGCGGCCAAGGAGCTGCAGGGGCTGGCCAGCGAGGCGCGCGACGCCGTGAAGGACCACCGGGAGGAGCGCTCGGCGCACTTCCTGATGCGCTACCCGGCGGAGGACGCGGTGCTGGTGCCGTACGCGCTCGAGGCGCTGGAGTCGGCCTACACGGCGCTGCACCAGGATCTGGGCTTCGAGGAGGAGATCCCGATCCGCATCGAGATCTACCGCAGCCCGTCGGATCTGGCGGCGGTCTCGTCGCTGTCGCCGGCCGAGGTCGCGCGCACCGGCACGATCGCGCTTTGCAAGTGGGCGCGCCTGATGGTGACCACGCCGCGCGCGCTCGCCTACGGGTATCCGTGGCTCGACAGCATGAACCACGAGCTGGTGCACTACGCGGTCTCGTCGCTGACCGGCGACCGCGCGCCGGTCTGGATGCAGGAGGGGCTGGCGAAGTTCCTCGAGCGGCGCTGGCGCGAGCCGGCGGGCGGACGGCTCGCGCCGTCGATGGAGCACCTGCTGGCGCGGGCGCTGCGCACCGGCAAGCTGATCAGCTTCGATGCCATGCACCCCTCGATGGCGAAGCTGCCGTCGGCCGAGGACGCGACGCTGGCGTTCGCCGAGGTCGCCAACGCGATCGCCTACCTGCACTCGCTGGGCGGGATGCCGGCGCTGCGCGCGACGATCCAGAAGGTCGGCGAGCGGCGTCGACGCGCGCACCGCCGTCGGCGCAGGTGGCGGGCGGCAGCTGGGCCGACTTCGAGCGCGGCTGGCGTGCGTTCATGAACGCGCAGCACTACAAGACGTTCACGGCGATCGACATCCCCACGACCCACATCCGCAAGAGCGGCGCGATCGCGTCGCGCCGCAAGCCGACCGAGGACGAGGCGCTGACGTCGTCGCAGAAGCAGGCGCCGGCGTTTCGCTACCTGCGCCTCGGCAACATGATGCTGCAGAACAACCGCCTGCGCGCCGCCGCCGTCGAGTACGAGAAGGGCGCCAAGGTGAGCGGCGTCGCCATCGGCGGCCCGACGACGGCGGTCAGCGCGCGCGCGGCGGCGCGCGGCGGCGATCCGGCGGTGCACTGGATCTTTCCGGTGAAGCTGGGGCGCATCTACCTGGCGCTGGGCGAGCCCGACCGCGCGATCAAGGCGCTGTCGGGCGCGGTCGCTCTCTACCCGGATCTGCCGTGGCCGCACCTGATCAGCGGCCAGGCGATGCTGGCCAAGGGCGACGCGGCGGGCGCGTTGCTCGCGCTCAAGACGTCGCTGGCGACGAACCCCTTCGACCCGGCGGTGCACTGCGCGCTCGCCGAGGCCTACGGCAAGCTCCCGACGGTGACGACCCCCGCGACCGCATCCACGCCGCCCCCGACCGCCGGCGTGCGCGAGCGGGAGCAGCGGTTCTGTAGAGAGCTCGCGGAACCGTAGCCGGGCCGGACCGGACCTCCTCACCCCGACCCTTGTATCTCCCGGGGTGAGGAGGTCCGCGTCGGGTGAGGACGTGCGGATCAGTCGAGGAAGCGCGCCGCACCCGTGACTTCCAGGCGCGCAGTCACGCCCTCCGCAGCGCTGGCGTAGGCGCCGCCGCTCGCCGGCTGAGATCCCCCGACGGCGAGCGTGAACCAACCCGGCTCGACGACGCGGCGGCCGTCGGCGCCCACGATCGACAGCGCGCGCGCGTCGACGGCGAACGTCACCGTCTCGCGCTGCCCGGGCGCGAGCGCGAGGCGCCGAAAACCAACCAGCGAGCGGATCGGCGGCGGCGGTACTCCCGGGGCGAGCGCCTCCGCCTCCCGCGCCACGTACACCTGCACGACCTCGTCCCCCGCGCGCGCCCCGGTGTTCTCGACGGTGACGTTGACCTGAAACGTCGTCCCCCCGTCGCCCGTCGCGGACGTGATCGCGAGATCGCCGTACCGGAACGTCGTGAAGCTGCGGCCGAAGCCGAACGCATACGCCGGCTCGCCGCGAAAATAGCGATAGGTGCGCCCCTCCATGCGGTAGTCCTCGAATGGCGGCAGCTGCTCGATTGATCGGTAGAACGTGACCGGCAACCGGCCTGCCGGGTTGGCGTCGCCGAACAGCACGTCGGCGACCGCCGAGCCGCCCTCCTCGCCCGGGTACCAGGCCATCAAAATCGCCGGCACGTGCTCCTTCGCCCACCCCAGCCCCAGCGCCCCGCCGCCCGTCAGCACCAGCACCGTCGGCTTGCCGGCCGCGACGACCGCCTCGAGCAGCCGCTGCTGCACGCCGGGCAGCGCGATGTCGCGCCGGTCGCCGCCCGGGTTGAGCAGACTGTCCTTCTCCTCGCCCTCGTAACGCGGCGACAGCCCCAGCACCACCACCGCCGCGCCGATCTCGGGCCGCCGCACCGCCTCGACCGCGTCGGCGATCCCCGACGTCGACCGGCTGGCGATGCCGCAACCCTTCGCGTAGCGCACCGCCACGCCGCGCGCCTGGGCCTTGGCGCGGATGCCGTCGAGGATCGTCACCGCGCGCGACGGCTTGCCGTTGTAGTTGCCGAGCAGCACCTCCTCGTCGTCGGCGGTCGGGCCCCACGACGGCGATCCCCCTCACGCGCCGCCGCGAGCGGCAACAGCGCCGCCGCGGTTCTCGAGCAGCACGATCGACTTCTGCGCCGCGACCTTGGCCAGCTCGCGATGCGCCGGCGAATCGACGACGCTCATCGGGAGCTGTGCCCACGGCACCAGTGCCGGCGGATCGAACATCCCGAGCCGGAAGCGCGCCGCGAACAGCCGCCCCACGGCGCGATCGATCTCGGCCTCGGTCACCAGGCCGCGCTTCACCGCGCCGACGAGCGCGCGATAGGTGCCGCCACAGTTCAGGTCCGTGCCCGCGCGTAGCGCCAGCGCCGCCGCCTCTTCCGCCGACGACGCGACCCGGTGCTCGCGGTAGATGTCGTCGATGGCGCCGCAGTCGGAGACGACGAAGCCGCCAAAGCCCCAGTCGTGCGCGCAGGATCGTATCCAGCAGCCGCGGGCTGGCGGCGCACGGCACGCCGTCGACGCGGTTGTAGGCCGGCATGACCGCGCCGACGCGCCCCTCGCGCACGCAGGCCTCGAACTGCGGCAGGTAGCTGTCGCGCAGATCGTGCTCGCTCACGCGCGCATCGAAGCGGTGGCGCTCGATCTCGGGTCCGCTGTGCACCGCGAAGTGCTTCGCGGTCGCCACCAGCTTCAGGTACTTCGGCGGCGGCGCCCCCGACTGCGTTCCCTGCATCCCCTCGATGAACGCCACGCCGAGGCGCCCGGTCAGGTACGGGTCCTCGCCGTAGGTCTCCTGCCCGCGCCCCCAGCGCGGGTCGCGGTACAGGTTCACGTTGGGCGAGAAGTACGTCAGCCCCTGGTAGCGCCCGCGCTTGCCCCGGCGCACGAAGTCGTGGTGCTTGGCGCGCGCCTCGTCGGAGATCGCGGTCGCCACGCGGCGCAGGAACGGCTCGTCGAACGTCGCGGCGAGGCCGATGGCCTGCGGGAACACCGTGGCGATGCCGGCGCGCCCGACGCCGTGCAGCCCCTCGCTCCACCAGTCGTACTCCGGGATGCCGAGGCGCGGGATCGCCGGCGCCTCGTTCACCATCTGGCCGACCTTCTCGGCCAGCGTCATGCGCCGGACCAGGTCGCGCACGCGCTCGTCGACGGCGCGCGCCGGGTCCCAGGCGGGTATCGAGGCGTTCGAGCTGTCGCGCAAATTGCCCCCGACGCAGGCGGACACGCCCGGCGAGCAGGGCGGCCGCGCGCAGCCCGCTACTTGAGCGTGACCGTGGTCTTTGCGTAGACCTTCTCTTTTCCGCCGATGATGCGCGTCGCCAGCACGTCGTACTTGTGGCCTTTGACGAAGCCCAGGTCCTTCGAGATCGCCACGCCGTTGAGCTGGACGATCTTCTGGTCGGGTTTGACGCTCACCTCGCTGTAGTTGACCTGCTCCGCGGCTTGGCCGAGATGTCGTAGTACACGATGTTGACGGTGCTGGCGCCCGGCGCCTCCTTCAAGAAGACCATGAAGTTCAAGGTCCAGTTGCCGTCGCCCTTGATGGCGGTCTTCGACTGCTTCTTCATGGCCGAGACCATCGCGCCGTCGGAGGTGTAGCCCTGCCCGAACTCGGTGTCGCTGACGAAGATGCGCCCCTTGTTGGCGCGCCAGGCGCCCGAATCGTCGGCGGCGGCGGGCGGCGGCGACACCAGGCCGGCGGCACTGAGGGAAACGAGCAGCGCCACGGCCGTCCGGGCGGCGGTGGCGGGTGTCGGCGACGGGATGAAACGCATGGGGCCTCCTGCCATTTCGGTATCGCTATTGGTAGCAGAATTTCAAGACTGGCGGTGCGTCCAACGCCATGGCAACCGGCACGGGCGCGTGGCATTCTGGGCTTGATGCCCGATCGCGATCCGTCGTTTTCCGGCGCCCCGGCGCGTCGCCCCGCCAACGATGGCCCCATACCGTCGGCGCCCGCTCCGTCGGCGGTGTCCGATCCGGATCGCGACCTCGAAGCGGTGCGCGAGATCGCCGAAGCGCGGCGCGCCATCGCCGCCGAGATCGGCAAGCGCATCGTCGGGCAAGAGTCGGTGATCGATCACCTGCTCATCGCGCTGTTCGCGCGCGGCCACTGCCTGTTCGTCGGCGTCCCCGGCCTGGCCAAGACGATGCTGATCCAGACGCTGTCCGACGTGCTCGATCTGTCGTTCGGGCGCATCCAGTTCACGCCCGACCTGATGCCGTCGGACATCACCGGCACCGACGTGCTGGAAGAGGACCGCGCGACCGGCCGCCGCGTCTTCCGCTTCGTGCGCGGGCCGGTCTTCGCCAACGTCATCCTCGCCGACGAGATCAACCGCACGCCACCCAAGACCCAGGCCGCGCTGCTGCAGTCGATGCAGGAGTACCGCGTGTCGGCGGGCGGCCAGACCTACGACCTGCCGCTGCCTTTTCTGGTCTTCGCCACGCAGAACCCGATCGAGCAGGAGGGCACGTACCCGCTGCCCGAGGCGCAGCTCGACCGGTTCATGTTCCAGATCGACGTGACCTATCCGTCGGAGGAAGAGGAAGTCCGCATCGTCAACCAGATGACGACGTCGTACCGCCCGGCGCTGCGCAAGCTGCTGTCGCCCGACCGCATCCTCGATCTGCAAGACCTGGTGCTGCGCGTGCCGGCGGCGCAGCCACGTCGTGCGCTACGCCGTGGCGCTCGGGCGCGCGAGCCGGCCCAGCGAGGCGAGCGCACCCGACTTCATCAAGAAGTACGTCTCGTGGGGCGCCGGCCCGCGCGCGTCGCAGTACCTGATCCTCGCCGCCAAGGCGCGCGCGATCCTGAGCGGCCGCTACGCCGCGTCCACCGACGACGTCCGCGCGCTGGCGATGCCGGTGCTGGTGCACCGCGTGCTGCCCAACTTCCACGCCGAGGCCGACGGCCTGAACGCGCGCACGCTGGTGGGCCAGCTCATCGACAGCGTGAAGCAGGCCTGAACAGGCCCGAAGGGCGAAAACGTTGGCCGATTCGCCCGCGTCCCCGCCGGAAAGCGACGTCCCCGCGGACGGTCGCCGGGTCACCCCGCTCGTCCTCGACCCGCTCGATCTCGCGCGCCTGTCGTCGCTGTCGGTGCGCGCGCGCGTGATCGTCGAGGGCGCGTTCGCGGGCACGCACCACAACCCGCACGCGGGCACGTCGATCGAGTTCGCCGAGCACAAGGAGTACGCGCCCGGCGACGACGTGCGCCACATCGACTGGAAGGCGGTCGGGCGCGTCGGCCGCTACTACATCAAGCGATTCGAGGACGAGACCGAGATGCGCACCTTCCTGCTCGTCGACGCGTCGGCGTCGATGGGCTACCGGCGGCGCGGCCTGTCCAAGCTCGAGTACGCGACCTACCTGGCGGCGGCGATCGGCTATCTGCTCGCGCAGCAGGGCGATCCGTCGGGCCTGGTGCTGTTCGACGAGAAGACCCGCCAGTACCTGCCGCCGCGAACGCGCGGCGGCCATGTGCGAGATTTGCTCCTGGCGCTCGAGGGCGCCTACGCCGCCGGCCGCACCCAGCCTGGTCGCGCGCTGGCCTACGTGGGCGAGCTGGCGGATCGGCGCAGCCTGGTGATCCTCATCGCCGACCTGCTCGACGCGCCCGAGGACCTGCGCGATCGACTGCGCCAGCTGCGCTCGCGCGGGCACGACGTCGTGCTCTTCCACCTGCTCGACCCCGACGAGGTCGAGCTGCCCTACGACGATCTCACCCACTTCGAGGGCATGGAGCCCGACGACGAGCGCCGGCTGCTGTGCGATCCGCGCGATCTCGCGGTGTCGTTCCGCCGCGAATCGCTGGCGCTGCGCGAGCGCTGGCGCCTGGCCTGCCTGGAAGCGCGCGTCGAGTACATCTTCGCCACCACCGACCTGCCGCCGGCGCACGTGCTGCGGTCGTTCCTCTTCGGACGCCAGCGGGCGCGGCGCTAGGACAGGCGGCCAGCGCATGCAGTTCCTCGCCCCATCGCTGCTGCTCGGTCTCGCCGCCGCGATTCTGCCCTGGCTGATCCACCGCATCGGCAAGCGGCGCGCGAACCCGGTGCGCTTCGCGGCCATGGAGCTTCTGCTGCGCGCCGAGCGCAAGGTGTCGGCGCGGCGGCGCCTGCGCGAGATCCTGCTCCTGCTGCTGCGCACGGCGATCGCCGCGGCGCTGCCGCTGGTGTTCGCCAAGCCCTTCGCCGAGATCCGCTCGGATCTGCCGGCGGCGACCACGCGGCCGCAGAGCGCGGTCATCGTGCTCGACGATTCAGCCAGCCTGCGCCGCAGCGCGGGCGAGACCGGCGGCGATCCGCTGTTCGAGCAGGTGCGCGCGCAGGCACGGACGCTGATCGAGCACCTGTCTCCCGAGTCTGACGCCGCGCTGGTGCTCGCCTCCGAGGGGACGCCCACGCCCATCGCCGAGCCGTCGAGCGACCGCAGCCGGCTGCTCGGCGCCGTCGACGCGACCACGTGCTCGGAGCGGCGGGGCGATTTCGTCGTCGGCGATCCGCAAGGCGGCGCAGATCCTGGCCACGTCGATGCGGCCGGAGCGGATCATCTACCTCATCACCGACCTGCAGGCGGCGGGCTGGGAAAACGGCACCGGCCTGCCCGAGACCAGCTCGGGGCGGCCACCGTTCGAGGTGGTGATCCTCGATGTCAGCGGCGGCACGCCCTGGACCAACCGAGCCGTGGTCGATCTCGCGGCCGAGCCCGCGCCCGAAGCGGGGCCGCTCGGCGTGGCCGTGGTCGCGGAGATCGCCAACTTCTCCGACCAGCCGGCCGTGCACGTCGGCGTCACGCTGAAGATCGACGGCGCGCAGGTGGCGCGCGGCTTCGTCGACATGCCGGCGCACGGGCGCTCGCGCAAGCGGTTCCTGCACACGCTCGCGGGCGGCGGCAACGCCCACGAGGCCGAGGTCGAGATCGATCACGACCGCTTCACGCTCGACGATCGGCGCCTCGCGCGCGTCGAGGTGTCGCGCGGCCTGCGCGTGCTGGTGGTCAACGGCGATCCGCGCACGGTCCGCACCGAGGACGAGACGTTCTTTCTCGAGGCGGCGCTGCACGCGGGCGGCAACAGCTTCATCGTGACCACGGCGCTGCCCGACGAGCTTCAGTCACGCAACCTGTCCGACTACGCCGCGATCTTCCTGGCCAACGTCGCTCGCCCGGGCGCCGACGTCGCCGCGGCGCTGACCCGCTATGTCGAGGCGGGCGGCGGGCTCTTCATCTCGGTCGGCGATCGCGTCGACGCCGACGCCTGGAACGTGACGATGAAGAAGGTGCTGCCCCAGCCGCTCGGCCTGCGCCGCACCGCCGGGGCGGCGCCGGGCGGCTCGCGCGAGGGCGAGACCGTCGACCTGCGCCCCGCCGAGCGCCTGGCGCCCATCGATCGCCACCACCCGCTGCTGGGCAGCTTCGCGGCGCGCGGCGAGGGCCTGACCTCGGCGCGCTTCTTCCAGTTCATGCTGCTGGCGCCGGTGCCCGACGCGCCCGGCCGCACGGTCGTGCTGCGCTACGAGAACGGCGCGCCCGCGCTGGTCGAGGCCGAGGTCGGACGTGGCCGGGTCCTGCTGCTGACGACCACGGTCGACCGCGAGTGGACCGACCTGCCGATCCGCCCCGGTTTCCTGCCGCTCATGCAGGAGGCGACGCGCCTGCTCGCGGGCGCGCCCTCGGGCGAGGCGTCATCGGCCCTGGTCGTCGGCCAGCGGCGCGAGATTGCGCTCGGCCCCGACGACCGCCGCATCGACGTCATCAAGCCGAACGGCCAGATCCGGTCGCTGACGCCCGACGCCGGGACGCGTGCCGCCGTCGATCGGCGCGGGGCCGCGCGCAGCCTGATCTTCGCCGAGACCGACGAACCGGGGTCGTACCGCGTGCGGGCCGCGCGCGCCGACGGCACGTCGGTCGACCGCCCCGACGAGTCGTTCGTGGTCAACATCGACACGCGCGAATCCGACCCGGCGCGTCTGCCCGCCGACCGGCGCCCCGACCGCGTCCGCGGCGCGGGGTCCGGCGAGGCCGCGCCCAAGCGCCGCCTGGAGCTCTGGCATGGGCTGTCAGCGGTCGTGCTGGTCTTCGTGCTGCTGGAGTCGATCCTGACGCTGCGGTCGCGCCGCGGCAGGCAGCTGCGCCCCGCGCGCGGGTGACGGCGGGCACGGGCGGCGTGGCAAGGGCCTCGGGCGCAAGGCCGTTCACTTGAGCGCCAGGACGCCAGGAACGCCGAGTCCGGACTCTCGATAGTCCGGATCCTGGCGTTCCCCGCGTCCTGGCGCTTTCTTAGCTGACCAGCATCGGTCTAGCCGCGTTGCAGGCGACGTCTGCGCGCGTACTGTATACTGCGGGCTTTCCGGTCGACGGAGGCCAGATCCCCCGGGTGCCTGGTGACGATCAGCCATAGCGACAGTTCCCCGCGCGTCGGCCAGACCATCGCCGGCAAGTTCGTGATCGAGGCGGTGATCGCCGCGGGAGGGATCGGCACGGTGTACCGCGCGCGCCAGCTCGGGCTGGACCGCGTGGTCGCGCTCAAGCTGCTGCGCGAGGAGTTCGCGCGCGACGAGGACTTCCTCGAGCGCTTCAAGCGAGAGGCGCGCGCCGCCTCGCGCCTCGAGCACCCCAACTCGGTGCGCGTGCTCGACTTCGGCCAGCACGACGACGGCTCGCTGCTGTACCTGGCGATGGAGTACGTCGAGGGGCGGACGCTCTACGAGGTGATCCGCCAGGACGCGCCGCTGCCCGACGCGCGCATCGTCGACATCCTGTCGCAGGTGCTGGCCGCCGTCGGCGTGGCGCACGACATGGGCGTCGTGCACCGCGATCTCAAGCCCGAGAACATCATGATCATCCGCGGCACCAGCGACGAGGGCGAGCACGCCGAGCTGGTCAAGGTGCTCGACTTCGGCATCGCCAGCCTGGGCAACGTCGCGCGCGACGAAGCCAGTCCGTACGACGAGGGGCCGCGCATGACCAAACGCGGGTTGCTGGTCGGCACGCCCGAGTACATGGCGCCCGAGCAAGCGGACGGCCGCGCCGACCGGCGCAGCGACCTCTACTCGCTGGGCGTCGTGCTCTACCAGATGCTGACCGGCGCGCCTCCCCTTTCGGGGCGACAGCCCGCTCACCGTCGCGGTCAAGCACATCACCGAGGCGCCGGAGCTGCCGTCGCAGATCGCGGTGGTCAACCCCAAGCTCGAGGCGGTGTGCCTGCGCGCGCTCGGCAAGACGCCCGACGAGCGCTACGGCAGCGCGCGCGAGATGCGGTCCGCGCTGCGCGCTTCGATCAACCTGGCGCCGGGGCGATCCTCGGCCCCGCAGTCGGTGATCAGCGGCGCCGACTCGCAGTCGGGGGCGATCTTCGGGACGCTGGGCGACAGCGGCCGGCGTCGGCACGCGCCGCTGGTGGTCGGCCTGGCGCTGGCGACGCTGTTCGCGTCGGCGCTGGGCGCGCGCAGCTGGTGGGTGAAGTCGCAGCGGGTGCCCGCGATCGCGGACACGGCCGCGCTCGACCCGGCGGCGCGCCCAACCGGTGGCAGCGCCGCGGCGCCGACGCCAACCGCCACCGCGCCCGCCGCGGCCGCGCCGCGCGAGAGCCCGCCCGACACCGACGACACCGACAACGCGCCGGCTCCCGCTCACCGCAACAAGGCCGCCCTGTCCCGCGACGCGCGCGACAAGTCCCGGCGCACGGCACGCGCCACCAGCGCGCAGCGCGCGGGCGGCAAGGGCACGAGCCGAACGTCGGCGGCGGTCGCCGCGAAGGCAGCGCCGGCGGGCGACGGCGCGCCGGCCGCGAGGACAGCGACGCCGAAAGCTGGCCCGGCGGTCACCGCACCGACGGCGACCACACCGCCGATCGCGCCCGCGCCCCTCGACCTCGGCCACGCCAGCGTATCGATCGCGTCGATCACCAGCACGAGCGCGATCCCGGGCGCGAACATCCGCGCGGCGCTGAGCCGCTCGCCGCTGGTGCGCTGCTATCGTGAGGCGCTGCACGCGGTGGGCGCCGCCGCCACCGGGACCGCGGTGCTGCACCTCAAGATCGACATCGCCGGCTACGTCACCAGCACCGATCTCGAGGGAGCGCAATTCCTACCGGGAGTCAGATCATGCGTCGAGAAGGCAACGCGAGGCGTGCGCGTGAAAGACGTCGATACCGGAGAGGCGACCGCCGACGTGACCCTCACCTTCGCGTGTCCGCCATGAACGCGGCGGCAACGCCGTGGCTCGCGCGCGGGCCGGCAATGGCCATCGCGCTCCTGCTGGCGGTGATCGTCGCGGGCGCCGGCGGCTGCGCCAGCAGCGCGCGCGAGGGGCTCGACGTCGCTCAGCTGCCCGAAGCGGTGCGCCCCGACTATGCGCTCTTCGCGCGCCGCTGCTCGAAGTGCCACTCGCTCGCGCGCCCGCTGGGCAGTGGCATCACCGACGACGCGGTCTGGATCGCCTACGTCGACCGCATGCGCCGGCAACCGGGCAGCGGCATCTCGCCGCAGGACGCGGGGCCGATCCTCCGCTTCCTGCACTACTACTCGAGCGAGCAACGCCGCATCAAGCGCGAGCACGACGAAGCGAGCGGAGGTCCGGCGACGCCGGCCTACAGCGACGCGGCCAGCCGGCCCGTGAGTCAAATCGACAAGCAATCCGCGCGTTGATGCGGCGAACGCTGCATACGGCGGTCGCGGGATCGCCGCTGTTGCTGGCGATCGCGACCCTCGTCGTCGCGGTCCTGGTCGCCGTGCTCACCAGCGGGCGCGCGGGCGCGATCGAGCGCAACTTCGCCGGTTCGGCGCAGCTCGACTATTTCCTGGTGCCCGCCGAGCCGTCAGCGCCCGGCGCGCGCACCACGTACGACGGCTTCACCGCCGAGGTCGCGCTCAAGCTGGCGGTCGACGTGTCGGATCACCTGTCGGCCAACGTGAAGATGTGCCTCGGCTGCCACGGCTTCGAGCTGCCGATGGCGTACTTCGACTACCGCGTGCGCGACGAGCTCAACTTCCGCATCGGCCGCTTCAGCCCCAGCTTCGGCGCGTTCAACGTGCGCCACGATCCAGCGAACCACGCCACCAGCAGCAAGCCGCTGCCCTATGACATGGGGCGCATGCTGCGCATGAACGACTGGAACCAGGGCGTGATCCCGAGCCCGTTCCCGGACAACGGCATCGAGATCGGCGGCACGCACTGGTTCGGCGAGCGCGTGCAGCTCGACTATGCGGCGTACGCGGTGTCAGGGTTCAAGGCCGACGAGGGCTCGCCGGACATCGAGTGGTCGCACTCGCTGGCGCAGTACGGCCAGCTCGCCGACAACAACGGGCGACCCGCGGGCGGCGCGCGATGGGCGCTGACGCTGAAGCTCGGCGACGCCAACGACATCACCGGCGGCGCGAGCATCATGTACGGCACCTACGATCCAGCGAACCGCGTCGCGTACATGATCACCGGCGTGGATCTCGCCGCGCGGCTGGGGCGCACGCAGGTCCGATTCGAGTACCTGATGCGCCGCCAGAGCTTTCAGAGTGACGGCACGATCATGTTCAAGGAGCCGATCGCGCCGGGCGAGATCCAGGTCTTCGACAAGCACGGCGCCTATGTGGAGTTCGAGCGCGCCATGACCGACGCGCTGACGCTGGTGGCGCGCGCCGACGGGCTCTACCGCGTCGGGAACGAGCCGGTGAGCGTCGCGCTGCCGACGCGCGCCGCGGTCTTTCGCTACACCGGCGGCGCGACGCTGGCAGTGATCCCCGGCTGGCGCGTGAAAGCGTCGGCCGAGCTGTGGGCGTTCTCGGACAACCCGCCCATCCACCAGGATCTGGAGCTGGCGCTGCACCTGGCGCTGGTCGGGACGTTCTAGCGCGCCAGAATCAGCTGCCTCATCACCACGCGCACGGCCGGCGCCGGCTCCGCGCCGCGCGCGATCGCATCGAGGCGCGCCGCCAGGCGATCGAGCTCGCCGCCGTCGAAGCGCGCGCGGGCGTAGGCGTCGTGGCGCCAGGTGTCGATGTTGAGCGCGTGCAGCCGCGCCATGCGCGCCGCCGGCAGCGACAGCGGCGCCAGCAGATCCAGCTCCTTCTTCCAGCCGCTCGACGCCGGGACGGGCAGCGTCGCGCCGATGCGCAGGCGCTGGCCGTACGCCGCCTGCAGCTCGCCGACGAGCTGGTAGTAGCGCACGAACGCCGGGTGGTCGCAGGCGATGTCGGCGGTCTCCTCGAGCGCCAGCACCGCGTCGTCGGCCGCGGCCTCGGCCCACGCGGCCAGCGCCGCCTCGGGATCGCGCAGGTGCGTGAGCAGGAAGCGGCTGTAGAGAAAGTCAGGCGGCTCGCCGGGGAATGGCACGTCGGTCACCTCGTGAACGCGGTACGCGACACCGGGCGGCGCGGTCGCCTCGGCTCGCGCGATGTGCTCGGGCGACCGCTCCAGGCCCAGCGTCGACGCCGGCGCCAGCAGCGCGTGCACGAGGCGCGTCGACCAGCCCGGACCGCAGCCGAGATCGATCGCGCAGCGCGGACGCAGGTAACCGAGCAGGCGCAAGAGGCGCGCGGAGCTCGGCTCGAACGCCGCCGCCAGAAGCGCAAGGCGGTCGGCGGCGGTGGCGCCGTCGCCAAAGGTATAGTGCTCGCCGGACGGAATGACGGCGGGCACGACGCTGGGCTGCGACGAGGAGGATGGGGCGATCGGGCTGGACGGGCTCATGGCTCCCTTTGCGGTGCCACCCGGCGGCGCCCTCGTTCCCTGATCCCAACGAAAAAAGGCGCCGCGGGGGGCGCCTTCGAGGTGGGTGGAGATCCGGTCGGTCTGGGTCAGGTCCTCGGGCGCCCGTGGGTAAACACGCTAAAGCGCCAATACCAGCGACGGCTGGTCGTTGAGCAAGCGATGTGACCCGACGAACGCACGATGTCCAACAAGACTAGCGGGCGAGCGCGCCGCGGTCAATCCGCATCGAGCGCCGGCTACGGAATCGGGATCGGCGTCGGTGGCACGCTCTCGGGCTGCACGCACGACGACAGGTCGAAGAACATGAACTCCAGCGCCTTTTCCTGCGCCGACATGGCCAGCGACGTCGAGCAACCGGTCGGGAACGGCGTGTCGAAGTGCGAGACGCCGCCGCCCGACCCGACGTGCAGGTCGGTGAACACCACGCGACCGCACTGGTTGGCCACGGGCGCCTCGATGGGAGTGTTGAAGGTCAGGTACTGCGTGTGAGAGTCGCTGGGCGTCGAGATCCAGCGCTGCGTGGGAGCCATGACGGCATCGACCGAGTGCTCGGTGGCGGTGAGGTTGATCTGACCGCGCGTGGTGGTCGCCTGGACGAACTGCAGCCAGTCGGCGAGCGCCGCCCCCTTTGCAAAGCTCGTCTCGATGGTCGACGTCAGCGTGGTGACCGCGTTGCTGTCGATCGATTGCAGCCAGGCCGCCGTGCTCGGCCAGGGCGGCAGGCCGTGCGCGATCCAGTACGAGTGCAGATGCTCGTCGAAGATGCGGCCACCACTGTCGGCGTAACGGCGGATGTTGCCCAGGTACGGAATCTTCATCGACGCCAGCTGCGAACCCTCGCACTGCAGGACCAAGAGATCGTAACCGGCGAGCTTCGCGTAGCTGGCGTAAAGGGTCGCGTACGCGTCGGCGAACATCGGCCCCGATGCCAGGCGATTGGCTCCCGTGCCCGAGCCGCCGTCGCCGCCGACGAACATGTTGACCCGGCCGTTGCCGGCGTCGTTGGTGAACTCCGAGTCGGCGATCCCGATCTTGCGCAGCAGACAGTCGAGCGCGTCGGAGTGGCCGGTCGCGAGCGCGATCTTGGGCAGGTGTCCCTCGGTCTGGTTGGCCGGCAGCCGCAGCAGCGAATGGTCGGCGTCGGCCACCGGGTTGTCCTGGCACGCGGTGACCGACGGGATCTTCACCTGCCGCCGCCACTTGCCGATCTGGATCACGAGCGGGATGTCCGAGCCGACCGGCGCGTTGTCGAGCACGAAGTGCCCGGTCGCGTCGGTCAGCGCCGAGGCGATCGGCGACCCGGTCGCGGTGCCGTTGCACTGATCGCAGGTGACGCCTTCGGTGATCGGCGCGAGATCGGCGTTGGGGACATAGACGATCACGTTGTAGAGCGGGTTTCGGCCGCCCGGATCATAGATGGTGCCGCTGAGCGTGGTCTTCTCGGCGTTCGGGCACGCGTGCTGGATGCAGTTGCCCTGCGTACAACTCGTCTGCCGGCACTGGAGGTTCTGGCAGCCGCCGCCGGGGTTGATGCCACCGTCGGGGCGCACGCCGGTGCCTCCCAGCCCGCCGCCGGATCGCGCGCCGGTGCCGCTGTTGCCGGCGGTGCCGTTGTTGTTGCCTTCGCCCGGAGCCTTGACGCCCGAGCAGCCGCCGCCCAGCGCAACCACCACTGCCACAATCGTCGGAAGCCTGATCATCGCGGTATTCCGACAAAGGGAGTGTCCCTCGACGGCCGCCGCGGCTCACGCCGCCGGTCCCTCCCTCAGGGTCCCGCGTGGAGCGGGTCCCAGCCGTCCTTGCCGCCGAGCACGCGTCGCGTCTCGTAGCTGGCGGCGTCGGCGGCGGTCAGTCTCTTGGTGTGTGGGTCACGCTGGCCGGCGTGCGCGCCGGCGCCGGTCGAGTTGAACTCGGCGTAGAAGACCGACTCCATGTAGTCGGTCTCGCCCGGGTGCCACTCGCGCCAGCCGGCCGCCTCGATGTGCGGCCCCATCTCGGTGTTCAGGAAGACCACGCTGGCCATCGAGCGCCAGGGGCGCCCCAGCCACACGTGCTCGACGCCGGGCTCGGCCGTCAGCTTGCAGTGGTTGAACACGAACAGGCTCTGCTCCTCGTCGT
Source organism: uncultured Pseudomonadota bacterium (assembly GCA_963774325.1). GTDB lineage: Bacteria > Myxococcota_A > Polyangia > Fen-1088 > Fen-1088 > DASRQZ01. The sequence goes on along the minus strand of CAVZEF010000002.1, from coordinate 3,132,677 downwards.
CCTGCTTGCCGTGCGCCGTGATGTATCCGATCACGTGCGGCGTGCTGTGAATCTCGCACCGCTCGAACACCGCCAGGCTGTTGCCGAAGATGAAGTCGACGTTGCCCTCGATGTAGCACCCTTCGAAGTATTGCCGCGTGGGCGTGCAGGTCGCGGCGTCGTGCCCGGGCGGCGTGCAGTCGGAGCTGCCGGCATAGAGCGTGTCCTGATTGCCGAGCAGGCGCATGTTGCGGAACGTGGCGCGATCGCCCGACACCAGCAGCGCCAGCGCCTGCGACCCCTTGGGTACCTGCGGATGCGTCCGGTTGAAGTCGTTGGCGAAGGTGAGGTTCTCCGCGCGGAAGTCGCGGCCCGTGACGCGCACCGTGGCCGACTTGAACGTGCTGCCGCTCGCGCCCGCGCTGTTGTCGGAGACGATCACCACCTTGCCGGCGTCGCTGTAGCCGCTGCGCAACGTGATGTTGGGTTTGTCGATGAGCAGCGTCTCGCGGTAGACGCCGGGGCCGATCGCGATCACCGCGCCGCCGGTCGCGGGCGCGACGTCGATCGCGCGCTGGACCGAGTAGTAGTCGCCGTTTCCCGACGCCGCGACATAGAAGGTGTGGTCGACCGGCGGCACGCGGATCGCGGCCGCTGGCGCCGTGGCCGCGTCGACGAACGGCACGAAGCGCGCGCTGCAGTCGATGGGCGTGCCCGCCTTGGCGCCGCGGTCGCTCGAGCTGACGTCGCTGCCGCTCGGCACCAGGTTGCCGCTGCGCGGGCCGACGGTGATCTCGGCGTGAGCCGCGCGCAGGTCGCGCGTCGGACCGACGACGTTGACGTTGTCGAGCGTGACGCCGATGCGGTTCTTCTCGTCGAAGCCGAGGAAGGCGAGCCCGCCCGGCGTCACGCTGCGCACGTCGCGCAGCACGATGTCGCGGTAGACCGGGATCTTGTCGCCGGCGAAGTTGGTGTAGCGCGTGTCGATCAGGATCGGATTGCCGACGTTGCGCAGGCAGACGTTCTCGTAGGAGACGCCGCGCACGAGACCGCCGCGGCTGCGGTCCGATTTGATACGCAGGCCGTGATCGGTGCCGTCGAGCGTCAGGTCGGCCACCTTGACGTCGCCGACGCCGCCGACGGTCTCGCTGCCGATCGACATGCCGTGGCCGGCGTAGAAGTGGTTGTGCGCGATGGTGACGTGCTCGACCGGCCCGAGCGGCCCGGCCTTGATCGCGACGTTGTCGTCACCGGTGTCGATCGACGAGTAGGCGATCGTGATGTTGCGCGACGAGATGGGATTGATGCCGTCGGTGTTGCGCGCCGTCTTGGGGGTCTTGATCTTCACGCCCCAGGCCGTGAAGCCGTCGGTCACCTCGACGCCGACGTGCATGTTGGCGGCGTTGCGCAGCGTGATGCGATAGAGCGTGAAGCCGTTCGACTCGCGCACGTTGACCAGGCGCGGGCAGGACTGGAACTGGTCGCGCACTTTCGCGTCGCGCGCGAGATCCCACCACGTTTCCTTGTAGGGGTTGGCGCCGCCGAGCAGCACGGCGCCGCCACGTCCGTCGATCGCGCCGTCGCCCATGACGCCCGCGCCGGGCGCGCGCTCGGCGAGGATCAGCGGCTGGCAGTGGCCGCGCTTGTCGGCGACGGTGCCGCAGCTTCCGGGCGTGACGTCGTAGTCGCGCGGGTTGCGCGACGCGAACAGCGCGACGCCCGCGTCGACGATCAGGGTGACGCCGGCGCGCAGCTTGAGCGGCGCGGTAAGGAAGACGTTCTTGTCGCCGTCGGCGCGCAGCTCGACGGCGCGCGCGCCCGGCGCGGCGCCCGCGTCGGTGTGAGCGCCGGCGGCGCAACGCTCGATCGCGTCCTGGATCCGTGTGGTGTCGAGCGTCGCCTCGGCAGCCTCGGGCAGCGCGCCCGCGACCGCCGACAGGCGCGCCGCCAGCGTCGCGCACACCGCCGGCAGGCGCGGCTCCTTGACGTCGCGGCTGTCCTGCGCACGGGCGACGCGCGGCGCGCCGAGCCCCATCAACGAGCACGCGAAGCCGACCGAGATGACTGCGAGCCGCCGGACGGCGGCGGGGGGACGACACATGGCTAAGGTTGTGTCACAACCACGTTGTCGAAGGTAGCCTCGGCCATCTGAGTCGCGACGCCGACGAAGCCCGCGGTGATGGCCGCACCCGGCGGCGTGAACGGTGCCACCGCCGTCCCGTTGACTGACCCGCTCAGAACACCGGCACCGTCGACGCTGACCTGGACGTTGTATTGAGTTCCGACGACGATCGGCATCGCAGTCAGGTCGCCCGAGTTGCTGGCCACATCCGCCGCCCTGACCTGAATCTGCGCGCCGCCCATACTGGGCAAGAGCGCGAGGCAATATCCGGTGTTCTGGGTCGTGTAGCGGACACAGAGGAGAGCCGTCGGTGTAACGCCCACGGCGGTCACTTTGACCTGCGCCGATATGGTCGTTGCGTTGCTCCAGGGAGCTCCGGGCGCGCCGCTCGCGTAACAAGCGCGGTAGGTCGTACCGGTCGCGGTCTTGTTCTGGGCCAGGACCTGCGAGCCATCGAGAACGACCTGGAAATCGCCGGCGCTTCCACCCAGGCGCGTCCACGTCGGCGGCTGCCCGCCAGTTGCGTAAGACTCGAAGTTGTCACAGTAGATGCCCGGGGGGCATCCGCTCGCGCCGCCCATGCCGGTCATGCCGCCCGCGCCGTTGCCGTCGACACCGGCGCCATCGCCGTCGTTGCCTCCGTCCGTCGCGAGCGCGCCGCCCATGCCCGCCGGCGCGCCACCCATCCCCCGCCCCCCGACGCCCGGCGCCCCGCCCATCCCGCTCCCGCCACTTCCGGTGCGGCCGCCTGCAGAGCCGCCGCCCGCGCCGAGCGCCCCACCCATCCCGGTGCCCCCCGCACCCGTCTTGCCACCGACGCCGCTACCGCCCGCACCGGTCTGACCACCCGCCGCCGCACCGCCCAAACCGGAACCACCAGTTCCGGTTTGCCCCGCGAAACCATCGTTGCCACCCGCGCCGGTCTGAAGGGGACCGGCGTCGCGATTGAAAGAATCCGGACCGACACAGCCGATGACCGCGCAGCCGATCACCGCGCAGCCGACGACGACGTCGGCGAACACCCGCGCCGCCGCCGCGATCGATCTTGGTGATGACGAGCGAGAAACCTCGGACGACATCAAACCCCCACCTGTTTATTGAGCGACCGTCCTTGAAAACCAGGAGATCGGTACAGGGTGGAGGTGTCCCTCGCCACGAGCGACGGCTCACAATCACCGTCGTCTTCGTCGATCTTACACGCGTTGCGCAGCGACGGTGTAGGTGAACGAGCGAGCGTGCCGCAGACTCAGACGTCGGCGACGGGCGAGCGCGCGACCGGCGAGCTGGCCGCCGCGGATTCCTGTTTGATCATCGCGGCGAGCGCCTTGCTGGATTCCGTCCCCAGCAGCGACGGCAACATCGCCTCGGGCGCGGGCATTCCGACGCGCGCCCGCGACTTCATTTGCAGCACGCGCGCCGCGCTCTCCTCGACGCGCGCGCGGATCTCGGCGCGGGCCTGAGCCGCGCTCATCAGCGCATCGAACGCCGCGCGCTGGCGCTCGCGCGACTCGCGGATCAGCAAGTGGTCGGCGCCGGCCGCGATCGAATTGACGGCGATCTCCTCGATCGGATAGCGATCCGCCACCGCCCTCATTCCCAGATCATCGGAGACGATCACGCCTTTGAAGCCGAGCTCGCCGCGCAGCACCTCCGTGAGGATCCGGTGCGACAGCGTCGCCGGCCAGTTGCGATCGAGCGCCGGATAGATCACGTGCGCGGTCATGATCGAGTCGATGCCCGCGCGCGCCGCCTCGGCGAACGGCGCCAGCTCCACGGCGTGCAGCCGGTCGACGTCGTGAGCGACCACCGGCAGCGTGAAGTGTGAATCAGCGTGCGTGTCGCCGTGCCCGGGGAAATGCTTGCCGGCTCCGACCAGGCCGGCCGCCGTGAGCCCGCGCCAGAACGCGAGCGCGTGCAGCGCCACCGCCTCGGGCGTCGTGCCGAATGCGCGGTTGCCGATGACCGGATTCCCGGGGTTGGTATGCACGTCCAGCACGGGCGCGAAGTCCCAGCCGATCCCCAGCGCCGCCAGCTCGCCGCCGAGCGCGCGTCCCACGCGCTCGGTCAGCGCGGGATCGCCGCTGCTGCCGACCGAGAGCATGTCGGGCCACTCGGTCAGCGGCGCGCGCAGCCGCTGCACCAGCCCGCCCTCTTGATCGATGGCGACGATCAGCGGCGCGCCGGCGGGCGCGGCGTGCCGGAGAGCGCCGACCAGCCCCGCCACCTGCGCCGGCCCGGCGATGTTCGGGCGAAACAGCATCACGCTGCCGACCTCGCCGTCGGCGATCCAGCGCAGCAGATAGTCGGGCGCCTCCGTGCCGTCGAACCCGACCGAGATCAGCTGCCCGCATGCGCGCGCCAGTGACGAGGACGTCATCGCTCCATCATAGAACCGGCCGTGCGGCGATCCAGTGCGAATCGGGTCGATCCCCGACGGCTCCCGACGGATACCCGCGCCGGTGGGCAACCCCGACCGCAGGGCGCCAGTCGAATGACCGGCGCAAAAGCCGTCACAAAAGCCGGCGCAAAAGCCGTCAGATCATCCCATGGATAACCCAGCGCAAAACCGACTTTCCAACTGGTCGGGGCTGATATAAGTTGCGAACCCTTTTAGCCGACGGCCCCGCGCCCTCCTCTCCGTCTCCATGATCAAGATCAAGCGTATCGACCACGTCGCCATAGCCGTCGGCGACCGCGACGCCGTCGGCGCGCGCCTGCAGGGTCTGTTCGGTCTGGTCGAAGAGGCGCGCGAGCACGTGGCGGATCAGCGCGCCGACGTGCTTTTTCTCGGTTGCACGACCAGGCTGCGCGCCGGCCGCGCGGACGCGCCGACCTCGATCGAGCTGGTGGCGCCGGCCGCCGCGACGGCGCAGGAGCCGACGAACGCCGGCCTGCAGCGATTCCTGGACAAGCGCGGACCCGGGCTGCACCACATCTGCTTCGAAGTCGAGGATCTCGAGGAGGCGCTCGCCAGCCTCAAGGCCGCGGGAGTGCCGCTCATCGACGAGGTGCCGCGCCCCGGTGCGCGCGGCCACCGCGTGGCGTTCCTGCATCCCGCCGCGACCGGCGGCGTGCTGTTCGAGCTGTGCGCCGCGGGACATACGTCATGACATCAACGTTCAACGAATCCTGGGTCAGGTCTTCGGCCTCGCGCTCGCCGGCGCGCTCGCGCCCGCGCGCGTCGGCCCTCGCGCAGTACGGCGGCGATGCCGGGCGCAGCCGGGCGGCGGCATGCCGCAGGCGCCGATGGGGCAGGAGCCGAAGGAAGAAGGCCCCGCCGAAGCCGCGCCCGAAGACGAAGGGCGAGCCGAGCGATCTCGAGCCGCTGGGCGGCTACGCCGAACAGAGCAAGAAGAAGATGCAGATCTTCGAGATCGACGGCTACCTGCGCATGCGCAGCGACTACCTCTACAACTTCAACCTCGGCCAGGGCTACACGACGATGCAGCAGCCGATGCTGTCGTTCGTCACGAACGTCCGGCGTCACGCCGGTCCGCCGCCAGCGGATTGCCGCCGTTTCCCGTGCCGCTCAACTGCCCGCCGCCCGACTCCGTGGGCGCCAAGCCGCTGCCCTGCGGCACCAAGGGACTGGGCGCGCAAACCTGCGCCTGCGCCTGGAGCCGACGCTGAACATCACCGATCAGGTGCGCGTGCACGCGCAGATCGACGTGCTCGACAACACCATCATGGGGTCGACGCCCGACTCGCTGGTCGGGATCAACCGCAAACCGCAGGACGGCCTGCCGGGCGCGGCGCCCGTTCCGCTGCTTTACCAGACGCGAGGATCCGCCCGAAGTCGGGCAGAACGGCTATCACGTCGAGCATCCGTGCCAAGCGCGCCTGGGGTGAGGTCGACAGCGAGTTCGGATCGCTGCGCTTCGGCCGCATGCCCTGGCACTTCGGCCGCGGCATCGCCTACAACGACGGCAACTGCCCAGACTGCGACATCGGCACCACCGTCGACCGCCTGATGGCGCTGACCCAGCTCTACGGCCACCAGCTGGCGCTGTCGTGGGACTTTGGCGCGCAGGGCCTGACGTCGCAGCAGCTCAACATCGGGCGCGACGATCCGGGCGGCTACCCGATCGATCTGTCGCAGGACGACGACGTCGTCGAGTTCATGGCGGCGATCACCCGCATCGACACGCCGGTCGCGCTGCGCGAGCGCATCGATCGCGGCGATCTGGTCGTGAACTACGGCCTGCAGCTGGTCTACCGCAGCCAGCAGGACACGCTGGCGCAGCCGACGCCGACCATGACCGCGAACGCCAGCGCCGGCAACGCCCCGACGGCGCCGACGCGCGAGCAGATCGCACCGACGCTGGCGCCGGTCGGCGCGCACATGGTGATGCCGGACCTCTGGTTCAAGCTCTACTTCCGCGCGCTGACCATCGAGTTCGAGGGCACGGGCGTGTTCGGCAAGATCGACAACCCGGGTCCGCTGTCGGCGACGCCGAACAACTCGCTGACGCTGCGGCAGTTCGGCTGGGTGGTGGCGTCCGACCTCAAGCTCTATCGCGATGCTTTCTTCGTCGGCTTCGAGACCGGCGGCGCCACCGGAGATCAGGCGGAGGATCGCACGCAGTACCTGAACTACCGCTACAAGTTCGTCCAGCAGCCGCTCGGCGATCACGCGATCACCGACTTCAAGTTCTCGCCCGACTACCACGTCGACGAGATCTTCTTCCGCCACATCCTGGGCACGGTGACCAACGCGGTCTACTTCAAGCCGCAGGTCGCCTACTGGTTCGATCTGCAGCAGACGCGCCAGCTGGGGCTCACCGGCGCGGTGATCTACAGCATGGCGCAGGTGCCGGTGTCGACGCCGGGCAACGCGCTGACCTACGGCATCGAGATGAACCTCGGCGTGAACTACCGCAACACCGGCGACGGCTTCTACGCCGGCCTCACCTGGGCGGTGTACTGGCCGTTCGCCGCGCTCGATCGTCCGGCCGACATCTGGGGCGTCATGGACGCATCCGGCGCCAGCGCCGCCCAGATGCTGCGCGCGTTCTTCGGGATTCGTTTCTAGTTCGGGGCGGGTTCCGCGCTTCCAGCAGCGGACATCCGGGATCCGCGCGCCTTTGAAGCGGCGCCGCACGGAACCGGTTTCCAATCGCCGCCAATTTGGGCCAAGCTTGCCGCCAAGGGCGATGCACGGGGCGCAAGGCACGGTGAATCTCTGGAAGCCCGCCATGGAGCGCGGCTTCCGCTGGGCGGGCGACGAGACCTACGTCGGGCGGCTGGGGGAAGCCCCCTGCACGATCGCGGTGGTGCCAGTGATCTACGGCTACCTCGGCGTGCTGGTGACCGCGAAGATCGTCTCGCCGCTGCGGGGCACGCTGTTCTGGCGGCGCGGGCGCGTCGCCAGCTCGATGTTCTCCGGCGGCGTCGCGCCCGACGCCGACGACCCGACGTTCGGCACCGAGTACCGCGTGCTCAGCGACGGGCCCAAGTGGTCGCTGTCCGAGGCGACCTGCCACTTCGTGCGCGCGCTGCACATCGAGTACCTGCAGGCGCAGCCGCCGGCGCTGTCGATCCTGCAGATGACCGAGGTGCCGCCCGACGACGCGGCGCTGGCGCGGCTCGACGCGCTGATCGCGACGCTGAGCCGCATCCGTCGCTGAGCCGCGGGACGCGCGCGCGCAGCGCTACTGGGACCCGATCGTGGTCGTCGCCGTGACCACCGTGCCTGGCGGCTGCGTGAAGATCGCCGGCGGCGCCGGGTCGCAATCCGGCTTGGTCCAGAGGAAGCCGTTGAATTCGATGACCGTGTCGTTGCCCGCCGTGAACCGCAGCGCCTGCGACCCGACGATCGATCCGCACGTGTTGACGCGCAGGTTGGTGTAGACGTCGCTGATGGTGCTCGGCCCGTCGGCGGGGACCGGGAGCCAGGTCAGCGGACCGGCGTGCGACGTCCACGGCTTGTACGGATGCGCGTGCCGAGGAGCGCGTCGCCGACCGCGCCAAGGAAAGATCCGGACCTCCTCACCCCGACCCTTGTCCGCGCTGCCGCGCAGTGGAGAGGGAGAACGATCCCCCGAACTTTCCTTCTCCGCTGCGGTCCCCTTTTGTCTCCGCTGCGGTCCCCATCCTTCTCCGCTGCGGTTCCCCATTTTGCCCTCTCCCCCGTCCGCGGGGGAGAGCATCAGGGTGAGGGGGATCCGGGGCTACCCACGCCTCGTGCGCCTCGTGCGCCTCGCGACGCGCGCCTGGTGCTCGCCTAGTGGCCCTTGTCCTTCGCGCTCTTCTTGCCCACGCCCTGAGCCTTCTCGCCGTCGGTGTAGCCCTTGAATGTCTTCAGGCGCTCCTCGGCGTCGCGGCGCGACTCGGCGTCCTCGGACTTGCCGTACTCGAGGTACTTCTCGAACGCCTCCTTGGCTTCCTCAGTCTTCTTGTCCTGCGAGTAGAGGATGCCGAGGTCGTAGTAAGCGCGCGCGTGCTTGGGGTCGCGCGCGATCGCCTGCTTGTACTCGTCGATCGCCTCGTCGGTGTTGCGCTGCCGCCGGAACACCGTCGCCAGGCTGAAGTGATACTCCGCCTCCTCGGGCCGCAGCGCGATCGCCTTGCGAAAGGCGGCGATCGCCCCCTCCATGTCGCCCGACTTCTCCTTGGAAACGCCCAGGCTGTTCCAGGCGTTGGCGTCCTCGGGCCTGAGCTCGGTCGCCTTGGCGAGGTGCTCGATGGCGTGCTTGTAGTCGCCCTTGCTCTTGTACGCGAACCCGAGCGACAGGCGCGGCTCGAACTCGTCGGGCTTGATCTCGATCGCCTTCTCGAGCTCGCGGATGCCGTCGTCGACGCGCTTGAGCCGCACGTAGGCGGCGCCCAGGTTGCCGTGCGTCTGCGCGTCCCGGGGCTGCAGCTTCAGCGTTCTCTCGTACTCGTCGGCGGCCTTCTGATAGTTACCCTGCGAGCGCCAGAGGTTGCCCATCGTCATGTGCGCGGCGGCGTAGTCGGGGCGCAGCGAGATCGCCTTTTCGCACTCGGCGATCGCCTCGGGCGTCTTCCCCTCGCGCTTCAGCTGCAACGCCAGGTTGTAGTGGCCCGACGCCTCGTCGGCCCGCGCCGGCGCCGCGCGTACAAGTCCGATCGCGATCACTGCCAGCGCCAGAGCTACCGTGGTCCGTCGCATCGCATCTCCTTTGGGGGTGGTCGCAAACCGGCGCGTCCAGGTTACCACTGCGTCGTGCTCACCGTCGCGCTATAGTCCCGCGCCAAGCATGTTGCAGGCTTTGCTCGTCACTTTTCGGGAGGGTCTCGAAGCCTTCCTGATCGTCGGTGTCATCGTCGGCTATCTGCGCAAGACCAACCGCGCGACGCTGGTGCGCGGCGTGCGCGTCGGCATCGCGGTGGCGGTCGTCGCGTCGCTGATCGGCGCATGGCTGTGGTTGCAGGTGCCGAACCAGCCGCTCTACGAAGGCATCGCCGCGTTGTCGGCGGCGGTGCTGGTCGGCTTGCTGCTGGTGCAGATGATGCGCATGGGCCGGCACTTCCGCGGCGAGATCGAGTCGCGCGTCGAACGCGTCACCGGAGGCCGCGGCGGCATCGCGCCGCTGGTCGGCGTCACGCTGGTGACGGCGCTGCTGGTGACGCGCGAGCTCCTCGAAGCGGTGTTCTACCTGGGTGTGCAGGCGATGGCGGTGCGCGCGGCCGAGGTGCCGATGCACAAGGTGCTGGTGCTGATCGGCGCGGCGCTGGGCTTGCTGACGGCGGGCCTGCTCGCCTGGTACTGGACCCGCTACAGCAACCGCCTCAACCTGGGCGTCTTGCTCAAGGTGACCGCGCTCTTCCTGGGCCTGTTTCTGGTCCAGTTGATGATCTACGGCGTGCACGAGCTGGCGGAGAGCGGCGTGATCCAGGGCAGCCAGGCGTTCCACGACGCGACCGAGGTCTTCGGCCCCGACGGGCTGATCGGCCATATCCTGTCGTACTCGCTGCTGGCGGCGCCGCTGCTGTACCTGTTCTGGGCACGACGGGCGCGCCGCGCGAGCGGCCGCCCACCCGCGGTCGCCTGAGGGGCAGCCGGAGCTCGGCGTGCCGACCTGACATGAGCAACCCTCGCGAGGTCGCGGTCGTGGGATACGCGCTGGTCGCCGCGTCCGAGGCTGCCTATCCGCGACGCGGGCAGGCGATCGTGCCGCTGCGCCTGGCGTACCTGTGCGGGGGCGGAGCGCTGCCGGCAGCCGCGACCGACGCCAAGCTCGCGGCGCGGCTGTCGCCGAGCGACCGCCGGAAGGTGGCCAACCAGGCGGTCCACTGGCTGCGGTCCCGGCTCCCGGCGTTACCGATCGCGATCACCTCGAGCCCGATGCCGTCGCCGGATGCGCTGCTCAAGGACTTGCTGCTCGACACGCGGACGCGCAATATTCTCCTCCGCTGCGGTCCCGGGGAACGCCGGCGCCGAGCCTGGAGCGTCGGCGACTACCTGGCTCTGCCCGGCTTCGGCGCGCGTGGCTTGCTGGATGTCCTCACGTCGCTCGAGGCGGCCACGGCCCAGCCGCCAGCGGGTCGCCCGACGCGCACCCGGCCCGCCGCATCCACCCCCGACCGGAAGCTCGGCGAGGTGCTCGAGCGGATCGAGCGCGTCCAGCGGAAGCACCGGCGCGAAGATCTGCGCCCCGCGCCGCCGTCACTCGCACCGGCGCGTTTCGCCGACGCCGACTACCTCGCGAGGACCATCGACCTCATCGTCCCCGAGCTTCCGCTGTCCGAGGAGGCCATCCGCCGCCGCCTGCAGGCCGCCGCGATCGAGAGCAGCAGCGTGGATCTCGCGCGCCTGGCCAAGGCCGCCAGCCGGCTCTCGCTCGAATCGCCGTTCGTGGTGATCGCGCTCGGCGGCGGCAAGCTCGTGCTGCGCCGCCGCGACGTGCCGCTGGCGACCAGCGCCTATTCCATCGCCGTCCGCACCACGCTCAACTGGGGCGTGGCGACGATCGCCGGCGTGACCTCGCAGCTCGTCACGATCGCGGGCGAGGCGATCCCCGCCTCGGACTTCGTCGCGCGGGCCCTGGCCACGGCGCGCGGTTTCGAATGGCTCGACGAAGGGCTCGACGAAGGGCTCGACGAAGGGCTCGACGAAGGGCTCGACGAAGGGCTACGACGAAGGGCGCGACGACGCGCACGACCAGGCAGACGGTTGGTTCTGGTTTCGCGGCCGTCCCAGCCGGATGATGGACGCGCTCTACAAGATCTTCTCGGTCGTCACCGAGCTGTCGCTGCCGCGCCTCTACTGGGCCCTGTTCAAGGGACACGACGAACCCCTGCGGCCGCCCGACGGCGCGCTCGGCGTGCTCACGCGCTCCTTGCCCGGCGCGCGGATCGAGGGTGGCCTCATCACGGTGCCCCACCGACTCGACCGCTCGACCTATCTCTCGTCGGAAGAGCGGGCGCTGGTCGACGTCCTCGCGGGCAGCCCAGGAGCGCTGTCGCCGCACGTTCTGCGCGCGAACGCGGCGGAGGGCTCGCTGTCGTCGCGCGCCATCCTCGGGTTCTTGCGCGGCTCGCCCCTGGTCGAAGTGCTGCCCGACGGACGCTGCTGCCTGATCGGCGCTCCGGTCGGCGACGCGGGCCGATCGGCGTCGAGCCGGCATTGAGCCGGTTTCGCGGAGTCGCTCGACGCGCCTCAGCGCCCGCGCGCCGCTTGCGACGCCACCTTGCTCCGCAGCCGATCGGTGAGCTTCTCCTCGATCTGCCGGACGCGCTCCGCGCTCACCCCGAGCTTGGCCCCCGTCTGCGCCAGCGTGCTCGGCGCTTCCGACGCGAAGCGGGCCTTGAAGACGTCCCGCTCGCGCGGGCTCATCTCACGCTCGAACTCTGGCAATGCCGCCAGCAGCAGCGCCTCCTCCTCGCGCGCCGCGAGCAGATCGGAAGCTCCGACGGACTCTTCCGCCATGAGCGCGATCGCGGCCAGCTCGGGGTCGTTGATGCCGCCGGGCTCGCTCGCATCCTCGTCTTCGTCGATGCCGGCCGCCCAGCCGCGCACCGATTCGTGCAGGTTGCGCGCGATCACCGCCGTCATCGAGCTGATGTCGGTCTCGACGACCGGCCCCATGTTCGCCAGAACGAACCGCCCGACATAGGTCCGCACCCACGACGCCGCGTACGCCGCCAGGGTCACGCGCCGCGCCGGATCGTAGCGGTAGATCGCGCGGATCAACGCCAGGTTCCCCTCCTGCACCAGCTCCAGCAGGCTCGGATGCAGCCTGCGGAACCCGCGCGCGATCGACACCACCAGCCCGAGATGGGCGGTCACCAGCGCGCGCGCCGCCGCGCGATCGCCGGTCGAGCGCAGCTTTTGAACCAGCCGCAGCTCTTCCGCAGGCGTGAGCTTCGGATTCCGTCGCACCCGCGTCAGGTACGCGAGCAACGTGGACGAGGCCATGCCCGTCACAGGAGCAAGTCCGGGGCCGGAGTGGCGCACGCCCGGCGCCAGCGCCCAAACCCCTTGTTTTATCGAGCGCGCCGTTGCTCCAGAAAACAGCGAGAAACGTCACGGAAACATCCTGCGGCCTCGACAGGGCTGAACTTTCGCACTTTGCCGCGGCGCTTTTGGCAGGCTGCGAAAATCGTCCGTCAGGTCATCCTTTGGGCTGCTTGCTCCACCGGTAGATCGTCGAGAGATCGACGCCGAGGATCTCCGCCGCGCGCGCCTTGTTGCCGCCGACGCGTTCGAGCACGCCGGCGATGTACCGTTCTTCGAGCTTCGCGAGCGGGATCGGGTCCGCGAGCAATCCGTCGAGCCCGGCGAGCCCCGAGAGCCCGACGACCGCGCGCCCTGCACCCAGCGCCTCTCGCACCCCCGCGAGGTCGATGTGCTGGCCCGAGCCGGTGACCACGAGGCGCTCGATCAGGTTCTCGAGCTCGCGCACGTTGCCCGGCCAGTCGTGAGCCGCCAGCGCCTCCAGTGCATCGGCGCGAACGCCGATCACCTGCGTCGTCGCCACGCGGCCCCGGCTGCGCGCCAGGAAATGCTCCACCAGCAGCGCGACATCCTCGCGCCGCTCGCGCAAAGGCGGGACACGAACCGGCAGCACGTTCAGGCGGAAGAACAGGTCCTCGCGAAAGCCGCCGTCGGCGACCAGCTGATCGAGATCATGGTGGGTGGCGGCGATGCAGCGGACATCGACGGTGCGGGTCGCTTCGCTGCCGACCGGACGCACCTCGCCCGACTGCAGCACACGCAACAACTTGGCCTGCAGCAGGAGCGGCATGTCCCCGATCTCGTCGAGGAACAGCGTGCCGCCGTCCGCCTCGACGAACAGCCCGCGGCGGCGTTGCGTCGCGCCGGTGAACGCCCCCTTGGAGTGACCGAAGAGCTCGCTCTCGAGCAGCGACTCGGGCAGCGCCGCGCAGTTCACGGCCACGAACGGCTGCGCCGCGCGCGGGCCGTCGGCGTGGATCGCGCGCGCGACCAGCTCCTTGCCCGAGCCGGTCTCACCGAGAACCAGCACCGAGCTCGGCACGGCGGCGACGCGTTCGATGAGCGCGCGCAACCGGCGCATCGGAGCGCTCTCTCCCAGGAGCCGCTCCGACGAGAACCGCTCGCGCACGGCCTGTCGCAGCTGCTGGTTCTCGCGTCGCAGCGCCGCCTCGGCGCAGGCGCGCTCCAGCAGCAAGCGGACCATCTCCAGCTTGAACGGCTTGGTCACGTAGTGATACGCGCCGCGCCGCATGGCCTCGATAGCGGTGTCGATCGCCCCGAACGCCGTCATGATCACCACCGGAACGGCGGGCGCGCTCTTGCGGACGGCGTCGAGCACGTCCATGCCGTCGACGGTCTTCATGCGCAGATCGGTCAGGATCACGTCGGCCGGCTCGGCAGTGAACCGCGCCAGCGCCTCGGCGCCGCCCGTGACCGCCTCGGCCTCGAAGCCGTGGCTCGCCAGGTAACGCGCCACGGTCTCCGCCATGTCTCGGACGTCGTCGACGACGAGAACCCGGGGCTGGCGGCTCACGCGGCCGCCCCCGCGGCCGGCCAGGAGAGCGAGAAGGTCGTCCCCTGCCCGACCGTGCTGGCGACGGTCATCGACCCGCCGTGGTTGCGCACGATGCTCGCCGCGACGGTGAGCCCGAGACCGGTCCCCTCGCCGCGCTTCTTGGTCGTGAAGAACGGATCGAAGACGGCGTTGAGGTGCTCGACCGGGATGCCGCACCCGTTGTCGGCGACGTCGAGCCGCACCTGGCTGCCGCCAATCGACGACGCCGCGACGCGGATCCGGCCGCCCTCGGCGCAGGCGTCGCACGCGTTCATGATCAGGTTCACCAGCACCTGCTCGAGCTGGTCGGCGTCCGCCGCCAGCGCGAGCGCCTGGGGCGCGACCGCCGTCGCCAGCGACACGCTCTTGCTGCTCAGCTTCCAGTCGAGCAGCTGGCGCGCGCGCTCGAGGGCGGCGCCGATCTCGACCCGCCCGACCTGGATCGGCTGCGCGCGCGAGAAATCGAGCACCTGCCCGATCGTGGCCGAGATCCGATCGGCGTGACGCACGATCACCGCCAGATCCTCGGTCGCCGCCGCGCCCGACAGGGTCTCGAGCAGGTGCTCGGCGCGGCCGCGGATCACGCTGATCGGCGTCCCGATCTCGTGCGCCAGCCCCGCCGAGAGAACGCCGGCCGTGAGGATCTTCTCGGTGCGGATCAGCCGGCGCTCGAGCTGGTGAAGCTGCGAGCGATCCTCGATCAGCGCCAGCAGGCGCACCTCGTCGGCGGGATGGCGCAACGACACGATCCGCACGTCGAAGTCGCCGGCGTCGGGCGCCATCAGCGGCACCGCCCGCTCCTCGAGCTTGCCCGACGGGCTCTGCCGCGATCGCTCCAGAAGGTGGAGCAGGCACAGCGCGCCGTCCTGCACCTTGGGATCGAAGGCCTCGGCCAGCGGGCGGCCGATCTCGATCGGCCCCATGCGCTCGACCAGGAACCGATTGGCGATCGCGACCTTGCCGTCCTCGGTCGCGCCGAGGATGCCGATGGGCGCGTTCTCGATGATGGCGTCACTCTTCTCACGCTCCGTCGCCAGCTCCTGGGCGGTGCGCAACCGCTCGGCCAGTGCGGCTGCGCGGCGTTGCTGGCGCAGGATGAAGACGCCGACCGCCGCCACCGCCAGCGCCGCCGCCAGGCTGGTGACGATCATCTGCGTCAGCAGCGCGTTCTGGCGTTCGCTGATGCGCGCCGCGGAGCTGGCGATGGCCAGCGTCCATTGCCCGCCTGTCGAAGCGACCGGCGCCGACGCCAGCAACGCCGTCGACGGCGGCAGACCGACGCGCGCGGTCTGGCCGGCGTCCAGCCAGCGCGTCGGCCCGTGCTGGCCCGCCAGCAAAGCTTGCAGCTCTCCGCCCGGCGCGGGCCGGCAGTGCGCCGAGCGCTTGCAGTCCTTCCAGACCACGCCGTGGGGATCGAGCACGAACTCGTGCGCGTCGGGGCCCCCCGGGGGGAGCGCGCCGTGCAGGAACATGCCTGCGTCGCTGGTCACGACGATCACCTCATGCAGGCCCGCGGGCGCCCCCAGAAGGTAGAAGAACCGATTGCCGTCGGCGGAGGGCGTCGGTCCGCGAAGCACGGACTGCCGGCTGAGCGCGACCTCGCGCGCCAGATCGCCGCCCTGCGCGAAGAGCGATCGCGCGATCGTCTCCCGATCTTCGGTCGGGTCGATCGCCGTCACCGACGCGTTGCCGCCGGCGTCGTAGAGCGCGATGGTTCGATAGTGCGGCATGACCGCGGCCAGCGCGTCGAACGCCGACAGGATGATGCGGTTCTCCGTCTCGACGTCGGGCCGGTTCGGTTGCCGCGTGCGCGAGACCAGGCTGGCCAGGATCCGCGTGTCGCGATCGAGAGCGTCCATGCGCGCGCCGAACTCATGCGCCGTGTCCTCGGCCAGCGCCGCCTGCGTCGCGCCGAGCTCGTCCAGAAGCTCGCGGCGCTTCCTGCCGACCTCGCCCGCCGAGATCCCCAGGATGACAGCGAGCGGCGCGGCGATGGCGACGCCGATGGCGACGATCAACGTTGCGATATGACCGAACGATCGCAAACGGGCTCAGTCTACGCCAGACCGGCGCCGGCGACGCCAACCTCCGAACGCCCGAGGCGGATCAGCGGAAAAAGACCAGCGTGACGATCACGAACAGCGGCACGAGGATCCCGGCCGACCAGGCCATGTAGCCGAAGAAGCTGGGCATGCGCACGCGGCCCTCCTCGGCCAGCGCCTTGACCATGAAGTTGGGGCCGTTGCCGATGTACGAGTTCGCGCCCATGAAGACCGAGCCGCACGACACCGCCGTGAGCAGGGTGGCGCCAAAGGGGTGGCTGCTCAGCGCCGCCAGATGGTCCGCAGAGAGGTGGCTCCCGGTCAGCTGGTTGGTGACGCCAACCGCCAGCGTCGCGAAGGTCAGATAGGTCGGCGCGTTGTCGAGGAAGCTCGACAGCACGCCTGACGCCCAGAAGAACTGCCAGGGCTTGGTGATGCCCAGTCCGGCTCCCTGCGCGGCCAGCACGCGCAGCGCGGGCACCATGGTGACGAAGATGCCGACGAAGACCGCCGCCACCTCGAGGATCGGCGCCCAGCCGAAGCCGTTGGCGCGATGGACCTCGCGCGGCGTGAGCTTGTACGAGAGCGCGGCCATCGCCAGGAGGCCGGCCACCTGGAACAGCGCCTGGACGTGTGAGTTGTGGCTGATGGCGTCGGCGTGCGCGCCCGAGACGTAGACCACGACGATCACGCCGAGCAGCCAGACGAAGTTCAGGCCGCCGACGACGCGCAACGGCTCGTCGCCGTGCTTGATGGTCCGTTCGAGATGGACGGACGGACGCTCGCGCTCTTCGCGCCGCAGAGCCAGCTGGTCGACGACGAAGAACAGCGCCAGCAAGACACCCATGACCAGCGCCCAGGGCCCGGCGAGGCGAAGCGCCCAGAAGAACGGAACCCCGCGCAGAAAGCCCAGAAACAAGGGTGGGTCGCCGAGCGGTGTCAGCAGCCCCGCGCCGTTGGAGACGATGAAGATGAAGAACACCACCATGTGAACGCGCCGCTGGCGCTTCTCGTTGGCGCGCAGCAGGGGCCGGATGAGCAGCAGCGAGGCGCCGGTGGTTCCGATGATGTTCGCAATCAGCGCGCCGAACGCCAGGAACGCGGTATTGACGATCGGCGTTCCCGCCAGCTCGCCACGCAGGTAGATGCCACCGGTGATGACGAACAGCGCGCCGAGCAGCGCCATGAACGCCACGTACTCCTGGATGCTGTCCACGAGCCAGCTCATACCTTCGGGCGCTCCCACCGCCAGGTACAGCACGACGGGCACGCTGAGGATCGCCGCGACGATCAGCTTGTTGCGATTCTTCGCCCAGAAGCCGCCGGCGACGAGGGGAATGACCGCGATCAGAAACAGGTAGAGCGCGAACGGCGCGATGGTCCACAGGGGTGGCGCGCCGGATACCGCTACGTGTGGTTCGTTCATCTCGCTCTCATGTGAGAATGCAGGTGCGTTTCACGCCGCGCCAAGGTCACACAAAAAAACGGGCGGAACGACCACAGCCGTTCCGCCCTCTCGAACGATCGTTCGACGTCGCGTGGAGCGCGTGGCTCCCCGCTTACCTCGTCGTCGCGGCGAGCACGGCCCGACCCGCGGCAACCTCGGTCTCGGGAACGTCGGCCGGAGCGCGCGTCTCGATGAAGTCCGGGTAGCCCGGCAGCCCCATCTCGGGAACGTCGAGACCCGCGATCTCAACCTCGGCCGGCACGCGGTTGGACCCGAGCACCTTGCCGATGGCGTAGAAGATGATGCCGCCGACGACCACGTTCCACACGATGTCCGCGCCGCCCTCGAAGAGCTGCGCGACCAGCTGCTTCGCGTCGCCGTAGAACAACCCGGTGACGCCCTTGAGCGCCGCGCCGGTGCTGCCGAGGTACTCGGTGGCCCCCACGCCGTTCCAACCCTGGCCGTAGCTGCCATCGGAGAAGAGACCGACGGCGATCACGCCCCAAAGGCCGTTCGTGCCGTGGACGCTGATCGCGCCGACCGGATCGTCGATCTTGATCTTGTCGAAGAAGAACGACGCTCCAGACGACCAGCACGCCGGCGACGCCGCCGATGATGAACGCGCCGACCGGCGTCACGAACGCGCACGGCGCGGTGATGGCCACGAGTCCGGCGAGCATGCTGTTGCACATCATCGATGGATCCGGCTTTCCGTGGACCATCCACATGTAGAGGATGCCGGAGACCGTTGCCGCCATGCCCGCGATCATCGTGTTCGCGGCGACGATGCCGATGCGGCCGTCCGCGCCCGCGAGCGAGCTGCCGGCGTTGAAGCCGAACCAGCCGAACGCCAGGATGAACGTGCCGACCTGCACCATCGGGATGTGGTGCGGCAGGATCGGGTTGATCTTGCCGTCCTTGCCGTACTTGCCGATGCGCGGCCCGATGAGCCAGGCAGTGACCAGCGCCAGCGCGCCGCCTTGCAAGTGCACGACGCCGGAGCCGGCGTAGTCGACCGCACCGTGGCCCAGGCCCAGGCGATAGCCGATCTGCGCGAGCCAGCCGCCGCCCCAGACCCAGTTGCCGAACACCGGATAGATGAACGCGCCGATGGCGATGCTGAAGATGAAGAAGCTCTTGAACTTCCAGCGCTCGGCGCAAGCGCCCGTGACGATGGTCGCCGTCGTATCCATGAAGACCATCATGAACAGGAAGAGGACGATGACGCTGGCGTCATAGCCATTCCCCGACAGGAAGAATCCGGTCGTGCCGAGGACGCCCCAGCCGTGGTCACCGTTGATCGCCGAGCCGAAGGTGAGCATCGAGTGCAGCGTCGGCGTGCCGCCCAGGGTCACGGGGCCGCCGATGGCCGTTCCGTTGAGACCGCCGCACATGAACGCGAAGCCGCAGACGAAGAACCCGAGCATGCCGAGCCCGTACACCGCGAAGTTCATCGACATGGTGTGCGCGGCGTTCTTTGCGCGGATGAGGCCGGTCTCGACCAGCGCGAACCCGGCTTGCATGAACATGACCAGGAAGCCGGCGACCAGCGTCCAGACGAAGTTCGACGAATAGATCCCGTGAGAGGCCGCCTGGGCGACTGCGTCGACGGCGACGGCGAGATCTTTCGGGGTCGCCTTGGCCGGGTCGGGCTTGGTGTAGCCCGGCACGGAGTAGGCTGTCGGCGTCGTCTGGAACGCGCCGACCTTGTCGGGCACCGGGTCGTCGGCGAAGGCTGGTGCGGTGCCCAGCAACAACAACGTCGCGCCGAGCGTCACGGCTGCGAGCCAGCGGCGCTGGCGATGGATACGGTCTACCTTGAACATGCCTTTACCTCTCCAGTTGTTTGTGTTGAGACGGATTACCACCCACGCGCCTGATACTTTCGCTTGAGCCGGGTAGCCCACGCCGCACCAAGCAACGACCCGACCTGCATCACGCCAAAGAACAGCGCGGCCGGAACCAGGCTGCGATGCGAGGTCAGGTAGAAGCCGACGGCGAACGTCGTGATGACGGCCTGCATTCCCCAAAGACGCTTCCGGTAGTGCTCCCACATGCGAGCCAAGCTACTTCAGCGAACGTTTCCAGTTAGTTTCCGTTGCCGAAATTCGACGTAAACAGTTGCAAGCTCTTTTGTCCGAGAGCCGGCCTGCGCCATAGTGGGCGCCAGCGGAGGAAGGTACGGATGATCAAGGACATTCTCGTTTGTCTCGAAGGCTCGGCGAGCAGTGACCGCGCCACCGATCTCGCGATCGAGATCGCACGCGAGCTCTCGGCGCGTCTGATGGGACTGGCCATCGTCGACGAGCCCAACATCAGAGCGGGCGCGGCGACCGGCATCGGCGGCGCGAGCTTCAAGCAGCATCGCGACGAGGTTCTGCTCGAGGACGCGCACAAGAAAGCGGCGGACTGGCTGCTGCTCTTCGAAGCGCGCAGCCGCGACGCCGGCATCGGCGCGCGCACGCTGGAGCTGCGCGGGCGGCCGGCGCCGAAGATCCTCGAGGAGATGCAGTCACACGACATGGTGCTCATCGGACGCAACGCGAACTTCCTCTTCGAGACCAAGGACGAAGATGCCGAGACGCGCGACAACATCCTTCACCGCGCGGGCAAGCCGGTGATCGTCGTGCCCGAGGAGCCGGTGAAGACCGGACCCGACGTGATGATCGCCTACGACGGCAGCTCGGCCTCGAATCGCGCGATACGCGCGCTCGCCGAAAGCGGCCTCGCGAAGGGACGCAAGGTCCACGTCGCCAGCGTGCAGGACGACGGCGAGGAGGCGTGGGAGATGGCGAGCCGCGGTGTCGATCTCCTCAAGACGCTGTCGATCAGCGCCAAACCGAGGAGCGTGGTCTCGGCGCTGCCGATCGCCGACGCGATCCTCGAGACGCGCGGCAAGCTCGGCGCGGGGATGCTGGTCATCGGCGCCTACACGCGATCGCGGCTGTCGGAGATCATCTGGGGCTCGGTCACGCGCGAGCTGCTCGAGAAGTGCCCGGTCCCGATCTTCCTGCATCACTGAGGATCAGCCCCGACAGATCCCCACCCGTCTTCGTCCGCCGTCTTCGTCCGCCGTCTTCGTCCGCCGTCTTCGTCCGCCGTCTTCGTCCGCCGTCTTCGTCCGCCGTCTTCGTCCTCGCGCCTTTTTTCGCGGGCGCCTCGAGGCGCGGCCACGCACAATTTCGTCATCAATGGGTGCGGCGATCCTCGCCGCAGGATCACGGGTGGTCGGGCCGCCAGCCGCAGGAAAGTCGACGCCGTGTCCATCGAAAACACCCCTGCCCCCGCGCCGCGGACGGGCGGCCTTTCGCGCGAGACGTCGAGCGCCGCTCTGCTGCTGGCCGCGGCGGCGATCGCGCTCACCTGGGCCAACTCGCCCTGGCGAGGGATCTACGAGCGCTTCTTCGCCGCGCCGCTCGGCCTGCGCGTGGGTGGCTTCACATTCGAGCGCGACCTGCGCTTCTGGATCAACGACGGCCTGATGGCGATCTTCTTCTTCACCGTCGGCCTCGAGATCAAGCGCGAGCTCTCGGGCGGCGAGCTGCGCACGCTCCGGCGCGCGGCGCTGCCGGCGCTGGCGGCGCTCGGAGGCATGCTGGCGCCGGCGGGCATCTACCTTGCCTTCAACGCGGGCACGGCATCGTCCCGAGGCTGGGGCATCCCGATGGCCACCGACATCGCGTTCGCCGTCGGCGTGCTGGCGCTGCTGGGGCGACGGGCGAGCCCATCGTTGCGCATCACGCTGCTGGCGCTGGCGGTCATCGACGACCTGGGCGCGGTCGTGGTCATCGCGGTCGTGTTCTCGTCGGGGATCCCGCTGTCGGGGCTGGTCGTCGTGGCGCTGGGCCTGGGCGCGATCCAGGCGCAGAAGAGCCTGCGCGTCCAGTCGCCGTGGGCGTACGTGCCCGCCGCGGTCGTCACCTGGATCGGCGCCTACGCGGCCGGCGTGCACCCGACGCTGGCCGGCGTCGCCGTCGGGCTCATGACGCCGGCGTCACCGGCCGAGCGCCTCGAGCACGCGTTCCA
Source organism: uncultured Pseudomonadota bacterium (assembly GCA_963774325.1). GTDB lineage: Bacteria > Myxococcota_A > Polyangia > Fen-1088 > Fen-1088 > DASRQZ01. The sequence continues at coordinate 3,111,086 of CAVZEF010000002.1, read as the reverse complement.
GCCCTGGGTCGCGTTCGCCATCATGCCGCTCTTCGCGCTCGGCAACGCCGGCGTCGGCCTCGGGCAGATCCACTTCGCGGGCGAGACCACGCGCGTGTTCCTGGGCGTGGCGCTCGGCCTCCTGCTGGGCAAGCCGATCGGCGTCATCGGCCTCGCCTGGATCGCGGTGCGCCTGCGCCTGGCGCGGCTGCCCGAAGGGAACGACGGCGCCACGTCGTGGACCGGCATGCTGGTGCTGGGGATGGTCGCGGGAACCGGGTTCACCATGTCACTGTTCATGACGTCGGTCGCGCTCGATCCCGGTCCGATCACCGGGGTGGCGCGGCTCGCGGTGCTGGCGGCGTCGGCGGCGGCGGCGTGCGCCGGCGTCGTCGTCGGACGGATCGCGCTGCCGCCGCCTCAGCGGATCGGTTTGGAGAGCGCGCGAGAGACCACGTCGTAGCCCAGCCCGGCGTAGAAGGCTTCGGCTGCGGTGTTGCCGGCCCAGACCGTGAGCACGATTTCCTCGGCGCCGCGCTCGCGCGCCCAGACTGTCGCGGCGTTCATGAGCGCGGTGCCCACGCCGGCGCGGCGGCGCCGGCGTGCGACGACCAGCGCCTCGACGTGCGCGCGGCGGCGCGGCACCATCGCGGGATCCGCGGGCGTGTCGTAGATGCGTACGAGCACGGCGCCCACGAGGTGCCCGGTGTCGGCCTCCGCCGCGTCCGGCGAGAGGCCACCGGCGCCGGCGTCCGCGACCAGCATCGTCACGTGCGGATCGCCGGCGGCGGGGCTCGACGCGAGCGACCCCTCGGCTCGCGGCCGGAAATAGCCGGGCGCGAGCGCGGCGTGGAGGTCATCGATCTGCCGCCACAGCGCCTCGAGCGCCCCGGCGTCGGCGGCGCACGCCGCCCGGATCAGCTGGCCTCCTCGTCGGTGAGGTCGAGCGGGAAGCGCTCCCGCATCGCGCCGTAGACCAGCTCCTCGACCTCGGTCTCGGTGCGCAGCTCCAGCGCGGCGCGCGCCAGGCGCTCGGCGTCGGCCAGGTTCGTCGCGTGGATGATCGACTTCAGCACCGGGATCTGCCGCGGCGCCATCGACAGCTGGCGCAGGCCGATGCCGATCAGCATCCAGACCAGCAGCGGATCGCCCGCCATGTCGCCGCACATCGCGACCGGCTTGTTGGCGCGCGCCGCACCGTCGACGATCTGCTTGAGCGCGCGCAGGATCGCCGGGTGCAGCGGATGGTAGAGGTAGCCGACGTGCTCGTCCTCGCGATCGGCGGCCAGCGCATACTGGATGAGGTCGTTGGTGCCGATGCTCAGAAAGTCGCACTCGTCGGCCAGCAGATCGGCGATGAACGCGGCGCTGGGCGTCTCGACCATGGTGCCGATCGGCACCTTGGGATCGTGCGGGACGCCCTCTTTCGCCAGCTCGGCGCAGACCTCGGCGCACACGCGCCTTGGCGGCGCGCAGCTCGGCGACGCCGGAGATGAGCGGGAACAGGATCGACATCGGCCCCTCGATCGACGCGCGGTAGAGCGCGCGCAGCTGCGTGCGGAAGATGTCGATCCGGTGCAGCGAGTAGCGGATCGACCGAAGCCCCATCGCCGGGTTGGCGCCGCTCGGCATGCGCACGGCCGCCGGCAGCTTGTCGCCGCCGAGATCGAGCGTGCGAAAGGTGATGGGGCGGCCGCCCACGCTCTTGAGCGCGGCGACGGCGTGCGCGTACTGCTCCTCCTCGGTCGGCAGCGTCGGGCGCTCGAGGTACAGGAACTCGGTGCGGAAGAGGCCGACCGCCTCGGCGCCGAGATCGACGGCGATGGGGATCTCCTCGAGCATCTCGACGTTGGCCGCGAGGTGGATCGACGTCTTGTCGGTGGTCGCCGACGGCGTGTCGCGCATCGCCGACAGCCGCTGCTCGCGCGAGCGCTGGACGTCGGCGCGCGCCAGGTAGCGGCGTGAGCGCTTCGGCGTCGGGGTCGAGGATCACCTCGCCGCGGTTGCCGTCGACGATGACGGTCATGCCCGACCAGACGCGGTGGCCGAGGCGCTCGACGCCCACCACCAGCGGCAGCCCCAGCGCGCGCGCCACGATCGCGGTGTGCGACGTGCGGCCGCCCGCCTCGGTGCAGAAGCCCGCCGCCTCGGCGCGTCCCAGCTGCGCCACGTCGGCGGGCGACAGATCGTGGCCGACGGCGATGCTGCCCTTGGGCGTCTCCTCGACCGACGACTCGACCATGCCCAACAGATTTCGCAGCAGGCGCTCGCCGACCATGGCGACGTCGCTGCGCCGCTCGCGGAAGTACGGGTCCTCGATGCGATCGAACACCGACTGGATCTGGTCGAGAGCGCGGCGCACGGCCCAGTCGGCCGAGGTCTTGTCCTCGCGGATGTAGCGCTTGGCCTGATCGGTGAGGTGCACGTCGGACAGCATCATCCGGTGCGCCTCGAGGATGCGGTACTGGTGCTCGTCGCCCTCGCGCTCGGCGATCTGCTGCTGGATGCGCGCCAGCTGCGCGTCGGTCTGCGCCAGCGCGTCATCGAAGCGCTGGAGCTCGGCGTCGACGGCGTCGGCGGAGATGCGCCGCTCGTGGACGTCGACGCGGCTGCCGAGAACGTGCGCGACGCCGATGGCGATGCCGGGCGAGGCGCCTACACCGGCGAGCCGCTCCACGTCAGCCGAGCCTCGGCGTCACGGCGAGCGTCATCATGCCGGCGAGCGTCGGCGTCACGGATCGATCCCCTCACCGAATCCCGTGCCGACGAGCGCGGCCAGCGCGTCGACCGCCGCCGGCGCGTCGTCGCCGGCGCACACGATCGTCATGGTCACGCCGTGCGCCGCGACCAGCGTCAGCAGGCCCATGATGCTCTTGCCGTTGGCTTCCTGGTCGTCCTTGACCACCTTGACCTCGCAACGAAAGCGGTTGGCGGTCTGGACGAACTTCACTGCGGCGCGCGCGTGCATCCCCAGCTTGTTGAGGATGGTGACGGAACGCGACGATTCGGCGGCGGGGTGGGCGGGGTCATCAGCGTGAGTCCTGGAAGGCAATCTTGCCCGTGAGTTCGGAGCCGAGCCGGATGGAACGCCGGCCGACGTCGCGCAACAGCTCGGCCAGCTCGTAGGGCCGCAAATCGCGGCGATCGACGGTCGCGAGCTTCAGCAGCATGGGCAGGTTCACGCCGCAGACGATCTCGACGGTGCGCGTGCCGTCGAGCATCGCCAGGCACGCCTGAAAGGGCGACGAGCCGTGGATGTCGACCAGGATCACCACGCCGGCGCCGTGGTCGACGTCAGTGCACGCCTGTTCGACCTGCCGGATCACGTCCTCGAACGAATCCTCCATCGCCACGCTCACCGCCTCCGCCGCCTCGAGAGGACCGACGATCGTTCCCGCCGCTTCGAGCAAACATCTGCCCGCGCCGCCGTGGGTCACGACGACGACGCCGATCACGGGATCATTATCGTCCGATGCCGACATGGTCGAAGCATCCATTGTAGTCCAATCTCGATCAAGCGGCGCCGGTGCGTTGGATATCGCGGTGTCGAATCGAGATCGAGATGTCCTTGCGCAGGCGCTGCCCCAGCTCCTTGGCGATCACCACCGACCGGTGACGCCCGCCCGTGCAGCCGATGGCCACCGTGGCGTAGGACTTCCCCTCGCGGCGGAAGCCCTGGATCGACAGGCGCAGCAGCTCTTCCGCCTTGTCGACGAACGCGCGCGTATCGGGGTTCTGCATCACGAACGAAAAAACCGCCTCATCCTCGCCGGACAGCGCCGACAAGTTGGGCACGAAGAAGGGGTTCGGCAAGAAGCGAACGTCGAGAACGACGTCGGCCTCGGTGGGCAGGCCGTGCTTGAACCCGAACGACATCAGCGTCACCGACAGATCGTCCTCGGCGCTGCCGTACCGCTCCTGCATCAGCGCGCGCAAAAGATGCACCGTGAGCGCGCCGGTGTCGACCATGGCGTTGGCTTCCTGGCGCAGCAGGGTCAGCTGATCGCGCTCGGCGCGCAGGCCGGAACGGATGTCGGTGTCGGACAAAGGATGACGTCGGCGCGTCTCGGAGAAGCGGCGCAGCAGGATGTCGTCGCCCGCGTCGAGGAACAGCACCTCGAGCGAGTGCCCGGCGGCGCGGATGTCGGCCAGGATCGACGTCGTGTCCTGCAGGAACTCGCCGCCGCGCGCGTCGATCACCAGCCCGGCGCGGTCGATCTCCGCCCGCGTCGACAGGAGCTCGACGAACTTGGGCAGAAGCGGCATCGGCAGGTTGTCGGCGCAGTAGTAGCCGAGGTCCTCGAGCGCGCGCAGCGCGGTCGACTTTCCGGCGCCCGAGACGCCGGTCACCACGACGAGTCTCATTCGACGTCGTCCCGCCAGCGGCGCTCGCGCGCGTCGGCGAGCGCGCGGTCGAGCCGTTCCTGGAACTCGCGCGCCGAGTGGTGGCCGCGGACCTGGAGCAGCCGGTTGCGCGCAGCGACCTCGATGAGCGAGCTCACGTTGCGGCCCGGGCTGACCGGGATGCGCAGCAGCGGCACCGGCACGTCGAGGATCGGGTAGACCATCTCGTCGAGGCCGAGGCGATCGTGGCTCTCGGTCTGGTCCCAGCGCAGGAGCTCGAGCACGAGCTCGATCTTCTTCTCGTCGCGCACGGCGGCGACGCCGAACATGTCCTTGATGTTGATGATGCCGAGGCCGCGCACCTCCATGTGGTGCTTGATGAGCTCCGACGCCCAGCCGACCAGCACGTCGCCCGACGTGCGCCGCACCTCGACGAGATCGTCGGCGACCAGGCGGTGGCCGCGCATGATGAGGTCGAGCGCCGCCTCGGACTTGCCGATGCCGCTCTTGCCGAGCAGCAGCACGCCGACGCCGAGCACGTCCATGAGCACGGCGTGGATGCTCGCGGTCGGCGCCAGCTGCAGCTCCAGGTGCTTCTGAATGGCGTCGATCGCCGCCGATGAGACCAGCGGCGTGCGCAGCACCGGCACCCCGTTGCGGTCGGCGACGTCGAGCAGCAGGCGCGGCACCTCGAGCCCCTTGGTCACCACGACGCAAGCCGGGTTGAGGCCGATGAAGGCCTCGACGGAGCGGCGCGCGTCCTCGTCGGACAGCGTGCCGAGGTAGGACACTTCGGTCGCGCCCAGAACCTGGACGCGCTCCGGGTGCACCTGCCGCACGTAGCCGGCCAGCGCCAGGCCCGGCTTCTGGATGCGGTGGATCGTGAGGCGCCGCCCCAGGCCCGACTCGCCGGCCAGAAGCACCAGCTTGAGCCCCGAGCTCTCGTCCAGAAGGGACCGTACGGTGAGCATCGAGCCCGAGTCTACCGCGGCTTCTGACGGACTGCGCGATTTGTGGCGCTCACGCGGCCCGGACTAGTACTTCGCGTCTTCGTCCGCGATCACCTGGTACATCGCGCCCGGATCCGGCGCGGCGAGCAGGCGCTGGCGGAAGTCGGCAGTCGCGGAACAGGCGCGACAGGCGCGCGAGCGCCTTCAGGTGCACGCCCGTCGAGCTCGCGGGCGCGACCAGCATGAAGATCAGGTGCGTCGGCTTGCCGTCGATCGACTCGAACTCGATCCCCTCGACGGAGCGGCCCAGCGTGCCCACCAGGTGACCGACCGAATCGAGCTTGCCGTGCGGGATGGCGATGCCGTCGCCGATCGCCGTCGACGCCAGCAGCTCGCGTTCCTCCAGCACCTTGCGCAGCGACTCGGCGTCGACCCCCGGCTCCTGCTCCGCCAGGTGGCTCGACAGCTCCGACAGCACGCCCACCTTGGTACGCGCGTTCAGGTGCGCAACGATCCGCCGGGGCTGGAGAAAATCGATGACCTTCATCTGGGGCTCTACCGTCGCGCCGTCTGTATCACAAAACCGGTCTCAGGATCGCGCCCCGGAGCGTCCCGCCGGTTCGCGCCCCGTCTCGATGAGCCCGTAGTTGCCGTCCTTGCGCCGATAGAGAACCGAGATGGTCTGGCTGTTGATGTCGGTGAAGACCAGGAGCTCGTCACCCAGCAGATTGAGCTGCATGACCGCGTCTTCCACTTTCATCGATCGCGCGGTGAAGGTCTCGTCCTTGACGACGCGGAACGCGGGCGCGGCCGGCGACGCGGTCGTGGGATTGGTGGCGGCGCGGTTCGGCGTGGTGTCGGCGGGCGCGCTGCCCGAGCCGCCCGACCCTGCCGGCCGCGGCTCCAGCTCCTCGGCCAGGATCACCATCTCGCGCACCGAGACCGACGGGCCGCCGTGCGGCTTGTGGTCGCGGATCTTGTCCTTCCACTTGCGCACCTGGCGCTCGATGCGCGCCGTCGCCAGGTCGATCGACGAGTACATGTCCTCGGTCGTCTCTTTGGCGTTGATCACGATGCCGTTCGGCAGCGTGATGTTGATGTCGGCGACGTGATGGAAGCCGCGCTCGACGGCGAAGACCGCGTGGGCCGCGATGGGGTCCTTCTGAAAATACTTCCGGATCTTGTCGAGCTTCTCTTCGGCGTAGTCGCGCACCGCCTGTGAGGCATCCATGTGGCGGAAGGTTGTCGAGAGCTGCATGACTCTCCTTAGGTTCTCTGTCGGCCCAAGCCGTGACGCTTTTACCCGATTTTTTCGTCGACGGACATTATTTTTCGCCGCGTTTCGGGAGCGTTTTAGAAGGCGTTCAAAACACTTGGCGACGTTTGCTGCTCGACAGGATCCTAAGCTGCTCGCGGTACTTCGCAACAGTTCGGCGCGCGATTTCGATGTTCTGATCTCGCAGCAGCTCGACGATGCGCTGGTCGGAGTGCGGATGCTTGGCGTTCTCCTGCGCGATGATCTGCCGGATCTTCAGCTTGACCGCCTCGGACGCCAGGTCGTCGCCGTCGGTGCGCGAGATGCCCGAGTTGAAGAAGTACTTCAGCTCGTAGATCCCCTGCGGCGTGTGCACGTACTTGTTCGTGGTGACGCGTGACACCGTCGACTCGTGCATGCCGATGTCCTCGGCGACGTCGCGCAGGATGAGCGGCTTCAGGTGCGCGGTGCCCTTGTCGAAGAAGTCGCGCTGGAACTTGAGGATCGACTCGGTCACGCGCACGATCGTGCGCTGCCGCTGCTGGATCGAGCGGATGAGCCACTGCGCGCTGCGCAGCTTCTCCTGGATGTACTCGCGCGCCTTCGACCCGCCGGCCAGCGCCGTGCGGTAGAAGTCCGAGATCTTCAGCTTGGGCAAGCCGTCGTCGTTGGCCACGACGAAGTACTTGTCGCCGACCTTGTGGATGTAGACGTCGGGCGTGATGTAGGTCGGCTCCTCCGACGTGTACTGCCGCCCGGGCTTGGGGTCGAAGGTCTGCACGACCTTGGCCGCCTCGTAGATCTCCTCGACCGGCTGCGTGAGATCCTTGGCGATCGCGCCGTAGTTCTTCTTCTCGAGGTTCGGCAGGTGTCGCTCGATGATGCCGATCACGACGTCGTCGTCGGCGCCGATGTGGCGCGCCTGGATCAGCAGGCACTCTTGCAACGTGCGAGCCGCAACGCCCACCGGGTCGAACTCCTGAACCTTGCGCAGCACCCCCTCGGCCAGCTCCACCGACACCTCGGCCTCTTCCGCCAGCTCCTCGAGCGGCTCCTGCAGGTAGCCGTCGGGGGTCAGGTTGCCGATGATCAGCATCGCGATGCCGTCCTGCTCGCGGGTGAAGTGGGACAGCTTCAGCTGCCACTCCAGGTGGTCGAACAGCGACGTGCCGCGGGTCAGCGTCGACTCGAGCGACGGCAGGTCGTCGTTGTTCGACTTGTAGGACGGCATGGGCGCCGCCTGGGCCTGGTTGTCGAGGTAGGTGTCCCAGTCGAAGTCGGCGACCGCCTCGTTGGAGCGCGTGTCGACCTTCACCTCGGCGGTCGAATCGACCTTGTCGGTCGGGATCTCGGCCATGCGGGTCTCGGTCTCTCCCACCCGCTCGGCGTCGTTGGCGGCCGCTTCGGCCGGGGCGACCGCATCCGCGCTCTTGGCCTGTTCATTGCCTGTCTCGACCGAGTCCTCGAGAATCGGGTTCTCGAGCATCTCGTCCCGGACCATGTCGACCAGCTCCATCCGGGAGAGTTGCAACAGCTTGATGGCCTGCTGCAGCTGGGGGGTCATCACCAGCTGCTGCGAAAGCTTCAGATGCTGTTTGATCTCAATCGACATCGTTTCCTCCCCAACTACCGCCTGCGCTGTCCCGAGAGGCGGCCAGACCTTGTACTTTTAGCACCTGGCAGCCAACCGGGTAAAGCTCCAACCATCGGGTGGTACATGTATTGCAGTCACCTGCCTGTCACGGTTGAGGATAGTCCTCACCCGTTGTGCCCACGCCTCATGAGGCGCGAGTCTGGAGGCGGTACGGTGACTTATGCGTGACGGTGGACGTCCGGAACCCTTTGAGGGTTCTGAGCTTGATGATCGGCGAGGCGGGCACGCAGTGCGGCACCAACGAACGCCTGGAACAGGGGGTGCGGCTCCTGGGGCCGCGACTTGAACTCGGGGTGGAACTGGCACCCCACGAAGTAGGGGTGCGAGGGGAGCTCGATCATCTCGACGAGCCGGCGGTCGGGCGACGTTCCCGAGATCACCATCCCGTTCCGGGTCAGTGCGTCGCGGTAGTCGTTGTTGACCTCGTAGCGGTGGCGGTGGCGCTCGCTGATCTCGGTCGCGCCGTAGGCGGCGGCGGCGCGCGTGCCGGCCGTGAGCATGCACGGGAAGGCGCCGAGACGCATCGTCGCCCCCTTCTCGGTCACGGTCCGCTGCTCGGGCAGAAAGTCGATCACGGGGTAAGGCGCCGCCGGGTCGAACTCGGTCGAGTTCGCGCCCTTGAGCCCCGCCACGTTGCGCGCGAACTCGACGACCGCCATCTGCAGGCCGAGGCAGATGCCGAAGAACGGCACGTTGCCCTCGCGCGCGTAGCGCACCGCCTCGATCTTGCCCTCGGCTGCCGCGCGTGCCGAAGCCGGGCGCCACCAGGATGCCGTCGACTGCGCTCAGCAGCTCCTTGGCGCCGCGCTTCTCGATCTCCTCGGAGTCGATGTGGTGCAGGATCACGCGGCAGTCGTTGCCGATGCCGCCGTGGATCAGCGCCTCGTTGAGGCTCTTGTACGACTCGACGAGATCGACGTACTTGCCGACCAGGCCGATGTCGACCTCCGCCTGCGGGCTCTTGAGGCGATGCACGACGCGCTCCCAGCCGGTCGAGCTCGGGCGCGCGCGTCCAGATGTTGAGCAGCTCGGCGATCTTGTCGTCGACGCCCTCGTCGTGAAAGCGGATCGGCACTTCGTAGATGCACGACACGTCCTCGGCGCTGAAGACCGCGTCGGGCGCGACGTTGGTGAAGAGCGCGATCTTCTTCTTCAGCGCCGGCTCGATCGGGCGGTCCGAGCGACAGAGCAGGATCTCGGGCTGGATGCCGATCTCGCGCAGCTTCATCACCGAGTGCTGCGTCGGCTTGGTCTTGAGCTCGCCGGCGGCGCCGATGAACGGCACCAGCGTCACGTGCACGGACAGCGCGTTCCCGTGCCCCGACTTCCAGGCGCAGCTGGCGGATGGCCTCGAGAAACGGCAGCGACTCGATGTCGCCCACGGTGCCGCCGACCTCGACGATCACCACGTCGTTGCCCTTGGCGCAGGCCAGGATGCGCGCCTTGATCTCGTCGGTGACGTGCGGGATGACCTGCACGGTGCCGCCGAGGTACTCGCCGCGCCGCTCCTTCTGGATCACCGTCTGGTAGATCTGACCGGAGGTGGCGTTGTTGAGCTTGGTCATGCGCTGCGAGATGAAGCGCTCGTAGTGGCCGAGGTCGAGATCGGTCTCGGCGCCGTCGTCGGTGACGAACACCTCGCCGTGCTGCAGCGGGTTCATCGTGCCCGGGTCGACGTTGAGGTACGGGTCGAGCTTCTGGATCGTCAGCTTGAGGCCGCGCCCCTCGAGCAGGCTGCCGATGGAGGCCGACGCCAGCCCCTTTCCCAGCGACGACACGACGCCGCCGGTCACGAAGATGAACTTGGTCTGCTTGGGGCCGGGACGCGTAGGCGCACTCATCGCTTAGACTCCTCCTTGATTGAGACCGCAGGAGGCCGACGAGGCCACCACGACACCGAGAATCCTCTGCCACACCGCGGGCCGAACGCGCAAGGAGAGATCAACCCCAGCCGCATCCATGCGCGTATCGTCGATCCGGGTGTTGACGCCGAGAGAATTGTTGTCTTCAACTCGGACCGCAATTCTTTCTTCCCGCGGCGCGGAAGTCAATGCCAGACAAAGTCATCTTGATCATCGAAGACGATCTCCACATCGGGGGGCTCGTGGCGCAAGTGCTGCGCGAGGCCGGCTACCGGCCGGAGTTGGTGCGCGACGTGCACGCGGCGCGCGCCGAAGCGCAGCGCGGCCTCGAACCGGCGGGCGTGCTCAGCGATCTCATGGTATCGGGCTCAGCGGGACCGGCGCAGCTCGCGGACCAGCTGGCCGCGATCTTTCCGTCGGTGCCAATCGCTTTCATGACCGGCGTGCCGCCCAAGCGCCGCGCCGCGCTCGGCGTGACGCATGATCGCGTCATCGAGAAGCCCTTCGAGCTCGAGACATTGCTCGAGTCAGTGGCGGAAATGCTGGCAAGTTCGAGTCGGGGATCGGCGCCGGAGGGTTAGCGGCTCGCGAGCCCCCGACTCCCACTCTAGAACTTGATCGCGTTCACCAGCGACGGCGCCCCAGACCCCGGCGCCGCGATGTCCAGCACCACCGCCCGCGACCCCGGCGGCAAGTCTCGCCCCGCCGCCGCCAGCGTCGCGTGCAGCGAATCGAGCCCGGGCACCGGACGCAGGTCGACCGCCTGCACGCCCCAGATCAGCTGCAGCCGTCGCGTCGTCTCGGGGACACGGCTGTAGGCGAGGATCGGTCGGCGCGGGCGGAACGCCGCCAGCCGCTGCGCCGACACGCCCGTGCGCGTCGGCACGATGATCGCCGCCGCGTCGAGGTCCTCGGCCAGCGTCGCCGCGGCGTGCGCGAGCGCGTTGGCCTCGTCGCGCTGCACCGGCGCCTCGTGCGTTCGTGCAGCAGCGGCTCGGTCTCGCACAGCACGCGGCTCATCATCTGCACCGCGCCCACCGGGTCGTGTCCGACCGCGGTCTCCTCGGACAGCATCACCGCGTCGGTGCCGTCGAGCACGGCGTTCGCGACGTCGGTGACCTCGGCGCGCGTCGGCAGCGGGCTCGACACCATCGACACCAGCATCTGCGTCGCGGTGATGACCGGTCGGCCCGCGCGGTTGGCGGCGCGGATCAACCTCTTCTGCGTCGCCGGCACCTTCTCGATCGGGATCTCGACGCCGAGATCGCCGCGCGCCACCATGATGGCGTCGGCGGCTTCGAGGATCGCGTCGATGCGCTCCAGCGCCTGCTGCTTCTCGATCTTCGCGATGATCGGCAGCGCGGTCAGCGCGCGCACGTCGGCGATGTCCTTCTCGTGGCGCACGTACGAGAGCGCGATGTAGTCGGGCGACGAGCACGCCGATGTCGGCCAGGTCGGCGCGATCCTTGTCGGTGAGCGCCGGCAGCGACGACGTGTCCATCGGCAGGTTGATGCCCTTGCGCGAGCGCAGCGTCCCGCCCACGCGCACGCGGCAGATGATGTGGTCGCTCGCGACCTCGATCGCTATCAGGTGCAGCGTACCGTCGGCGATGTAGACCGGATCGCCGGCGTGCACGCGATCGTACAGCGACGGATCGGCGACCGGCACGCCGCCCGCGCCCAGGGTGATGATGTCGCCGGCGCGGATCTTGATCTCCTCGCGCAGCTCGCCGAGGCGCAGCTTGGGGCCGCCGAGATCGGCGAGCACGGCGATGTCGGACCGGTGCGCGCGCGCGCGCCGCACACGCGCAGCCTGATCGCGCGGCGACGCGTGCGACAGGTTGACGCGCAACACGTCGACCCCCGAGTCGAGCAGGCGCTCGAGCACCCCCTCGGCGTCGAGTGCCGGCCCCAGCGTCGCGATGATCTTCGTCCGCCCGTCGAACATGGACAGCCACTTTACCTGCACTCGGTGTCAGTTGATCGCGCTCTTCACGACGGCTCATGTCGAATATCGCCTCGGGCGAAGGCCATCCATTGTTACGGTTTGCCGACGTGCACGACATCTCGGCGAAACCTTCAGCGCGCGAGCAGCGGCCAGACCACGACGATCACGGCAATCGCGGCGGCCGCCGGCACCGCGGCCCGCCCGAGGCGCTCGCCGAGACGCACCGTCCCGGCCCCGAGCGGCAGCGCCACCGCGGCGGCCGCGATGATGATCCCGATCGTGCCGTCGGCGTCCGCCCCGAGAGCGGCCCGCAGCACCAGGCCGGCCAGGAGCGGCCACAGCGTGCCGACCCGGGCCCCCGCGCGGAGCCGCGTCATCCCGGCGGCGGCGACGAGCAGGCCGAGGATCCCGACCTGATCGGCGAGCTCGGCGACCGCGCGCGCCAGGCCGGCGGCGGTCAGGCAGGCGACGGCGCGCCAGACCGGAACCAGGACCAGGTGGCGGGCGAGGTCGCCGGCGTCGAATCGCCGCCGATCCACGCGCGAGACCGATCACGCTGCCGATCGCCGCGAACCCGAAGACCATCGGCGCCGGCGACGCCCAGCGCTCGCGGCGGCGCAAGGCCCGCGCCCAGGCCAGCGCCGCCACCGGCCAGCCGATGGCCGAGGCGGCCAGGGGCGCGCCCGCGCAGGCGCCGGCGACGGCAGCGAGCGCCAGGCCCAGGCGTCGATCGGACGGCGCTCGCCAGACGCGCTCGGCCAGCACCAGCGACGAGTCGCCACCAGCGCGCCGGCGGCGACCGGCCCCGCCGTGGTCGCGGCCTGGAAGAAAGACCGCGACACCGCCAGCGTGAGCACTCCCGCCGCGGCGCCGACGATCTCGAGGGGCGTGAGCGAGCCCCCGCCGGCGAGGCGACTGTCAGTCACTGCCCGCCACGACCAGAGCGACGCCAGCCCCGCGCCGGCCACGATCGAGAGCGCGCGCAGGTGCGCGAGCGGATCGCCGAGCGAAAAGCCGACCGCCATTCGACCGAGCACGAGCCACAGCGCCGACACGCCGGGCTGCAGGCCGCCGCGCTCGACCTGCGCGCGCGCGACGGCGGCGGCGGGCGCCAGCGCCGGCGCGGCAGCGGCGTACGCGAACGAGACCAGGACGCCGAGCACGAACCACGCGCCGAAATGGTCGCGCCACTCGGTGCGGCGAGGCAGCGCGGGCCGCGCCACCGGCACCGCGGTCGCGGACCGCGCCCCCGGTGATGTCGCCCGCCCGGCGCGCGCCGCCGGCAAGCTTTGTGAGACCGAGCCCGGCACGCGTCCATTCCAGCCCCGAACGGCGCGTTTGTCGAAAAAAGTCCGCTCCGGTGCGTCTTCGTCGTCGGCGTCGGCGTCAGCGTGGCCGTTCCCGAACGAAAGGCCCCGGATCGCGGGATCGCCGACGCCGACGCCGACGCCGACGGGAAGAGGCCCGAGGCCCGAGGCCCTTTAGCCAAGCCCCCTCGAATTGGATGCCTCGCGGTCCTCCCGACCGTCCTTCCCGGTTGGCCTCTCCCCCTCATCATGTATCCTCTGCGCCATGAAGGTGGTCGCCGGACGTGCCGCGCTCGCCGCGTCTGGAGAGGCGCGTCGCCCTCTCGCGTTGGTGATCGGCAACTTCGACGGCGTCCACCTGGGCCACCAGGCGCTGCTGCACGCGGCGCGCGAGCGCGCGGCGGCGGCCGGCGGCGACGTCGGCGTGCTGACCTTCGACCCCCACCCCGCCAAGCTGTTCGCGCCGGCGCTGGCCCCACCGCTGATCGTGTCGCTGCGGCGGCGCATCGAGCTGCTCGGCGAGGCGGGCGCCGACCTGGTCGTCGTCGAGCCGTTCACGAAGGCTTTTGCGTCGATCGAAGCACCGGACTTCGTGCGCGAGGTCCTGGCGCGCGACCTCTCCGCGCGCGACGTTGTGGTCGGCTACGACTTCAGCTTCGGCCGCGAGCGCAAGGGCGACACGCGCCTCCTCGCCGTCGAGGGGGCCGCCCTGGGCATCGGCGTCACCATCGTGCCACCGGTGATGGTGAGCGGTCTCACGTGCTCATCGACCAAGGTGCGCGAGTTTGCGCTCGAGGGGCGCGTCGAGGGCGCGGCCATGCTGCTGGGCCGGCCGCTCGAGGTCACCGGCGAGGTGGTCCACGGCGCCGGACGCGGCCGCGGCATCGGCATCCCCACCGCCAACGTGAAGCCGGAAGGGGAGCTGCTCCCGCGCCCCGGAATCTACGCCGGTCGCGCGGTGATCCTGGACGACGAGAACGGCGGCGAACGCCAGCCACGTCTGCGCGCTCAGCATCGGCACCAACCCGACGTTCATTGGCAGCGGCGCGCTGTCGGGTGTTTTGTCGGTCGAGGGGCACCTGCTCGACTTCGACGGCGACCTCTACGGCCGGCGCGTGCGCCTGGAGATCGTGCACCGGCTACGCGACGAGCAGCGCTTCGAGTCGATCGCGGCGCTCGTGGAACAGATTCACGCCGACTTCGCCGAGACGCGCCGGGTGATGGCCCGCTGATGTTCGAAACCGAGACCATGGCGGAGCTGTGCCTGAAGCAGGGGCTGGTGCGCGACGCGCTGGTGATCTACCGCCGGCTGCTGGCCGCGGCGTCCGACGAAGGCACGCGAGCCCGGCGCGCCCTGCGTATCGCCGAGCTCGAGCTCCGCGACAGCGGACCGCACGCCGTGCCTGCGCAGACGCCGGCGACCGACGTCCGGGCGCGATCGCAGACGCGGCTCGACGCGCGGCTCGACATCCGCCAGGTCACCTTCGACTGGCGCCTGCCGGCCGGGACGCCGGCGCCGGCGCTGCAAATCCTGGTGCTGCGCCGCGAGGAGACCGGCATCTCCGCGGAGCGGCGCACGGTACGCCTGCCCGACGCGGAAGGCACGCTGTCGCTGCCGATCGCGCGCATCCATTCGCTGCGCGCCGCCGCCGGCCGCCTCGAGGGCGACCGCTTCGTGCCGCTCGTCCGGCTCGACCCCGGCAGGCTCGAGCCCGACAGCACGGATTGACCGTCATCCTCGGCCGTCGCGGGCGAGCGGCGACGTGCTAAGTTCCCGCGCATGTTCACCGGCATCATCACCGCCCTCGTCACTCCATTTCGCAACGACGCCGTCGATGAAACCGCGCTGCGCGCGCTGGTCGACGATCAGATCGAGAACGGCATCGACGGTCTGGTCCCCGTGGGGACCACCGGCGAATCCCCGACGCTGAACTTCGAAGAGCACATCCGCGTCATCAAGATCGTCGTCGAGGCGGCGCGCAAGCGCGTGCCGGTGATCGCCGGCACCGGCTCGAACTCGACGGCCGAGGCGATCGAGCTGTCGAAGGAAGCGCGCCAGGTCGGCGCCGACGCGATGCTGCAGGTCACGCCGTACTACAACCGCCCGACGCAGGACGGCCTCTACCGCCACTTCAAGGCGATCGTCGACGCCGTGCCGCTGCCGACGATCGTCTACAACGTGCCCGGCCGCACCGCGTGCGATCTCCTGCCCGACACGCTGGCGCGCCTCTGCGAGCTGCCGGCGATCGTCGGCGTCAAGGAGGCGACCGGCTCGGCGCTGCGCGCGTCGCAGATCCTCGCGCGCACCGGCGATCGGCTGACCGTGCTGTCGGGCGACGACGCGACGGCGTTTCCGCTGTTCGCGGTCGGCGCGCGCGGCTGCATCTCGGTGGTCAGCAACGTCGCGCCCGCCGAGATGTCCGCGATGTGGGACGCGGTGCTGAACGGCGACTGGACGAAGGCGCGCGACCTGCACTACCGCCTGCTGCCGCTGGGCGAGGGGCTGTTCGTCGAGCCGAACCCGGTGCCGGTCAAGGCGGCGCTGGCGATGATGGGCCGCATCGACCGACGAGGTGCGCCCGCCGCTCTACCCGCATGTCCGCCGGCCTGCGCGAGAAGCTGCGCGAGCAGCTGGCGGCGCTGAGGCTCCTCTAGCTCGACCAGGACCCGCGCACAGTCATGGGCTACACGCGAATCGGCGTCTTCGGCGCCACGGGAAAAATGGGCAGCGCGATCATCCGCGCGATCGGCGCCACGCCGGGCGCGCTGCTGGCGGCGGCGATCGAGCGCGAGGGGCATCCCGCGCTCGGCCAGGACGCGGGCGTGGTCGTCTCCGGCGTGAGCCGGGGCGTGCCGATCACCGCCGGGCCGCCCGCCGAACAAGACCGACGTCTGGATCGACTTCTCGGTGCCGGCGGCGACGCTGGCGGCGGTGCGCGCGGCGCAGGCGATGAACGTCGCGATGGTGATGGGCACGACCGGCCTCTCGGCCGACGACCGCGAGCAGCTGCGCGCGGCCGCGACGCAGATCCCGATCGTCTTTACGCCCAACATGTCGGTCGGCGTGAACGTGATGCTGAAGCTGGTCGCCGACGCCGCGCGCGCTCTCGGACCCAGCTACGACCTCGAGATCGTCGAGACCCACCACCGCGCCAAGCGCGACGCTCCGTCGGGCACGGCGCTGCGCCTCGGCCGAGGCGCTGGCCGAGGCCACCGGGCGCAACCTGGGCGCGGACCGCGCGCTACGAGCGGCACGGCGAGATCGGCGCGCGCACCGCCGACGAGATCGGCATCCAGACCCTGCGCGGCGGCGACGTCGTGGGCGACCACACGGTGTTCTTCCTGGGCACCGGCGACCGCATCGAGATCACCCACCGCGCCAGCTCGCGCGACACGTTCGCCGTCGGCGCCGTGCGCGCCGCGCTGTGGGTCGCGGGGCATCGTGCAGCGGGCACTGCTAATCGGGTGATGAATCGACGCCGGCCGCAGCGGCGCGCGCCCGGGCTCTACGACATGCGCGACGTGCTGGATTTGTGAACCGGCGTTAGAATCGTCGGGATGGCCCGACCGCGCTCGCCTGCGCTCGACTACGCACAGCTCCCGACAGAAGCGATCGAACCCGCGCTCCGCCCGCCTCGACACCATGTCCGCCGACGCCGTCGTCGCGGCTGATGCTGAACGAGGAGGCGAAGTCGGTGCGCGCCGCCGCCGCGCGCGCCGACGTCATCGGCCGCGCCGCCGCGCTGGTGGCGCAGAAGCTCGCGGCGGGCGGGCGGCTGATCTACGTCGGCGCGGGCACGTCGGGGCGCCTCGGCACGCTCGACGCCGTCGAGTGCGTGCCGACGTTCGGCGTCCCGCCGTCGCGCGTGGTGCCGATCATCGCCGGCGGCCCGCAGGCGCTCACGCGCTCCGTCGAGGGCGCCGAGGACAACGCGCGCGACGCCGAGCAGCGGCTGCGCCGCGTGGCCGCCGGCCCCGCCGACGCCGTCTGCTGCATCGCCGCCTCGGGCGTGACGCCGTTCGTGCGCGCCGCGCTCGAGTACGCGCGCTTCCGGCGCGCGGCGACGATCTTCGTCACCTGCGGCCGCGTCGACGGCGTCGACCGCGCTGGCCGACGTGGTCATCGAGCTGCCGACCGGGCCCCGAGGTCATCGCGGGCTCGACGCGCCTCAAGGCCGGGACGGCGACCAAGATCGTGCTCAACGCGATCTCGACGACGGCCTTCGTGCTGCTCGGCAAGACCTACGGCGGCCTGATGATCGACGTGCGGCCGACCAACGCCAAGCTGTGGGCGCGCGCGGTCCGCATCGTCACCAGCCTCACCGGCCTGCCCGACGACGCGGCGCTGCAAGCTGATCCAGAAGGCGGGCGGGCGCGCCAAGGTCGCGCTGGTCATGCACCACGCCGAGCGTGACCGCGGCGCGCGCGCGCGATCTGCTGGTCGAGCACAAGGGCTCGCTGCGCGCCATCGTCGGCGATCTCGAGGAGGATCGGCGGCGCGGCGGCGGCGGCCGCGCCGATCGAGCCGCGGGAACCGACGACGACGACGACGACGACGACCGGCGCCACGACGACGAGGACGGTGGCGACGACGACGGCGGCGACGACAAAAAGGTGGCTGCGTCCACGCGCGCCGGCGTCGCTAAAGGAGTGTGATGGTCGCGGTGGCGGACGGTCCACAATCGGTGATCGAGGGCGCGGACGGCGATCCGCTGGCGCGGCTGCTGGCGCTGCGCGCGCGGCCGCGCCGCCTGGTGATCGGCCTGCTGTCGGGCACGAGCGCCGACGGCACCGACGCCGCCCTGTGCGAGATCGGCGGCGCCGGCGAATCGACCGACCTGCATGTCGCTGGCCTTCGCGATCGTGCCGTTCTCGCGCGCGCTGCGCGAGCGGATCTTCGGCCTCGCGCAGGCCGACAACGCCGAGCTCGCCGACGTCGACGTGCTGCTCGGCGAGGCCTTCGCCGACGCCGCGATCGAGGCCTGCCGCATCGCCGGCGTACCGCTCGACGACGTCGATCTCATCGGTTCGCACGGTCAGACGGCGGTGCACCACCCGCGCTCGGCCGGTCAGGTCGGCGCGACGCTGCAGATCGGCGAGGCGGCGGTCATCGCCGAGCGCACCGGCAAGCCGGTCGATCTCCGACTTCCGCGTGCGCGACGTCGCCGCCGGCGGCGAAGGGCGCGCCGCTCGTGCCGCTGGTCGACTACCTGCTCTTCCGCCGCCCCGGCCAGCGCCGCGCGCTGCAGAACATCGGCGGCATCGCCAACGTCACGCTGGTGACCGAGCGGCTCGGCGACCTGATCGCCTTCGACAACGCCCCCGGCAACATGGCGCTCGACGCGGTCGCGCGCGCGGCGTCGGGCGGGCAAGAGGCCTACGACGTCGACGGGCGGCGCGCCGCGCGCGGGACGATCGATCGCGCGCTGCTCGCCGAGCTGCACCGCCACCCCTACCTGGCGCAGCCACCGCCCAAGTCGACCGGTCGCGAGCTCTTCGGCACGAGCTTCGTCGATCCGCTGCTCACGCGGTTCGAGCGGCGCGAGGACGACCTGCTGGCCACGCTGACCCGCTTCTCCGCCGAGGCGATCGCGCGCAGCTACCGCGAGGCCTTTCCCACGCCGCCCACCGAGGTCTACGTCTCGGGCGGCGGCGCGCTGAACCTGACGCTGATGCAGCACCTCGGACAGCTGCTCGATCCGATCCCGGTCGCCACCACCGACGCGCTCGGCGTCGACCCCAAGGCCAAGGAAGCGATCGCGTTCGCGGTGCTCGCCAACGAGACGCTGTTCGGCCACGCCGGCAACGTCCCGCAGGTGACCGGCGCCGCCGGCCCGCGCGTGCTGGGCAAAATCTCGCTTTAGACGCGCGCCTCGTGGTCTACTTGCCGCGGAGCGTGAATGCCGGCACCGCTGGTATCGATCATCGTCCCCGTCTTCAACAAGGTCGAGTACACCACCAAGTGCCTGCGCGCCATCGCCGCCCACACGCGCGATGTGCCGTACGAAGTGATCGTCGTCGACAACGCGTCCAGCGACGACACGCACCGCGTCCTCGCGCGACGCGAAGACATCCGTTATCGCCGCAACAGCGAGAACCTGGGGTTCGCCAGGGCGTCGAATCAGGGGGCGGCGATGGCGACCGGCCGCTTCCTGCTGTTCCTGAACAACGACACCGAGCCGCACCCCGGCTGGGCCGCGGCGATGGTCGCCGAGATGGAGCGCGATCCGGCGGTCGCGATCGTCGGCAGCAAGCTGCTCTATCCCGACGGAACCATCCAGCACGCCGGCATCGGCTTCGCCTACGCCATGTGGCAGCCGATCATGCCGATGCACGTCCACTCCCGCCAGCCGGCGGCGTCGGTGACCCAGCGCCGTGAGCTGAACGCGGTGACCGCCGCCTGCATGCTGGTGCGCCCCGAGATCTTCCTGACCGCGGGCGGCTTCGACGAGGGCTACGTCAACGGCTACGAGGACGTCGACTTTTGCCTCGAGGTGCGCGCGCGCGGCGGCAAGATCGTCTTCACGCCGGCGAGCGTCGTCACCCACCACGAGTCGGTGACCGAGGGGCGGTTCGACGCCAGCGCCGCCAACACCGAGCGCCTGATGGCGCGCTGGATCGACCGCTTCGAGGATCGATTCCAGTACGACGTCGACTTCCGGCGCGCAGCGAGCGCGGTCGTGCCCGCGGACGAGCGCCCGGGCGTGAGCGTGGTGGTCGTCGCCGATCGCTCGATCTGGACCATCGCGCCCTGTCTCGAGAACCTCTGGTACACGACCGGCGGGCAGGACGAGATCCTGATCGTCGACGACAGCGCGGGCCGGGCCGCCGGCCGCTTCGCCGCCCGCTTCGCCGCGCGGCACCCGCAGCGCGCGCGCGTGCTCGCGACGCCGGGCACCGTCGGATTTCCGCGCGCGTTCGAGCTCGGGCTCGCCGCCGCGGCGCGCCCGCTGGCGGCTCTGGTCGGCCCCAACGTGCGCGTCGTCGGCGACTGGCTGGACCGGCTGGCGGCGCACCGGCGTGACGACGCAACGGCGGGCGCGATCACGGCGACGCTGGGCGACGCGGCCAGCCTGACCACCGCGGAGCTGCTGACGCCGGCGGGACGCACCGGCCCCGGAGGCATGGGGCTCGGTGCCGACGCCGCCGGCGCCGCGACGCCGGGGCTGGTCCCCGCGATGGTCGCCACCAGCTTCACGCTGTTCGGACCGACGGCCGAGCTGCGCGAGCTGGCCGCCGACCAGGCGCTGTTCGGCGGCGACCCCGGCGCCGTGGCGCGCGGGCTGGGCCGGCGTGGCCAGACGCTGCGCCGCGCGTGCGACGTCGTCGTCTACCGCCTCAATGAGGTCGCGGCGGGCGCCGACCCCGTCCTGCGCGAGCGCTACCTCTCGCTGCAGAGGAGCGGAGACGCCGGCGACGGTGTCCCCGATGCGCTCGCCTCGATCGTCGTGGTCAGCGGGGGCGATCGCCGGCTCACGGACCGCTGCGTGGCCGCGATCCAGCGCCACACCGACGGTCCGTTCGAGGTGATCGTCGTCGAGAACGGCGCGCACGACGACGCCGCGCCCCCCGCCGCGGCGGCCGGTCGTGTCACCACGATCCGGAACCCACGCAACGAAGGGTTCGCGTTCGCCGCCAACCAGGGCCTCGACTGCGCGCGCGGGCGCCTGCTGGCGGTCGTCCACGACGACGTCGTGGTCGGCCCGGGCTGGATGCGTCGAGCGCGCGCCCTGCTGGCCGCGGACCCGGCGATCGGCGCGGTCGGCCCGGCCAGCAACGAGTGCGCCGGCGCGCAGCGCATGCGCATGGTCAGCTACGACGGCGCCGACGACGCCACGGCGTTCGCCGAGCTGTGGGCGGCCGAGCACCTGGGCGAGCTGGCGATCGTCCCGCGCCTGGCCGGCATGTGCCTGATCCTGCGGCGCGAGGTGATGATGCGCGTCGGTGGATTCGACACGCTCTTCGGCTGGGACAAGGGCGCCGACGACGACTTCTCGGTGCGCGTGGCACGCGCGGGATGGAAGCTGGCGATCGCGCTCGACGTCTTCGTCCACCACCAGGGCGGCGCGACCTTCCGCCGCCTCGGACGGGATCCGCGCCGGGCCGCCGACGAGGGCTGGCGGGCGTTCTGCAGCAAGTGGGACCACGCGGCGTCGGCGAGCGCCGCCGGCGACTTCGCGCGCCTGGGCGCCGCGGCGTTCGATCTCGCGCGCGATCGGGTCCCGCTGAGATACACCGACGTCTTCTGCCCCGAAGCGCCGCCGCAGGCGCTCGCCTGCCAGAAGCCGATCCGCTTCCTGTGCGTCGCCGACGACCTGGACGGATCCGGCGCCACCGCGCACGAAGCCGGATGGCGCGACGTCGTGCGGTGCTTCGTGGAGACGTTCAGCGTGCGCGACCCGGTGGCGCTGATCGTCCGCATCGAACCACCGACCGCGGGCGCACCGGCGCTGGCGCTGGCCGAGATCGCCGCGACGCTCACGCGCGCCGGCTTCGCGATCGCCGACCTGCCCGAGGTGCTGTTCGAGGCGACCGCGCTGCCGCCCGCGTGCCGGGGATCGATCTACACCGCCGCGCGCGTCTTTCTCCGCACGAGCAGCGAGCGCGATCGCATTCGCGCACGAGAGGCGGCGGCGTGCGGGCTGGAGGTCGTCGACGCCAGCGTCGCGCCGGCGGAGCTGCGGCGCCTGCTCGCGGCGAATCAGCGGGGGAGATAGCGCGAAGGCCGGAGGCGGTCGTCGCGCGCCGCCAGGTTCGCGAGCGCGGTGGTGAGCCGGCGATCGTAGGTGTGCTCGGCGTGGGCGCGGCGGTGGCCGGCCTCGGCGATCGCGCGGCGCGCCGGCTCGTGCGCGCGGTAGTAGCGGATCTTGTCGCGCGCTTCGGCGACGCTGGTGAAGAGCTCGATCTCGCGGCCGGGCTCGAAGAACTCCGCGACGGGGATCAGCGCGTCCGCCAGCTGAAAGCCGCCGCAGCCGGCGATCTCGAACGTGCGCGGATTGACCAGGTCCTTGGCGACGGCGAAGGTCTCGGGCGCGGCCGACGAGCTCAGGTTCAAGTTGATCGCCGTCGCCGAGAAGATCCGCGCCAGCGTCGCGTGCGGCAGCTCGCTGTCGAGGCCGGCCGCGACGGCCGCCGCCAGCGCGGGCTCGCGCGCGAAACGCGGGCCCCAGATGCGGAGCTCGGGCGGCGAGCCCGGCGCGCGCGCGGCCTCGTCGTCGCGGCCGAGACCGCACAGCTCGGCCAGCAGCTTGCGGCGGTTCGGATACGCCGAGCCGGCAAACGACGCGACCGCGGCATAGGCGCGCGTCTCGTCGAGCGGGTAAGGACGGTGCAGCTCGGGATCGCAGGCCGTCGGCACGTAGTCGAAGGACGGATGCCCCGCCGCCGCCAGCCGCTGGTGCAGCTCGCCGCGCTGGATCGTCCAGACGTGATCGAAGCGGCGCACGGCGGCCGGCCAGTAGGTGAAGACGCGAAAGTCCTCGACGAACCAGAACACCGACGGAATGCCGGCGGCGCGCAGATCGTCGACGTCGCTGTCGCGCACCACGGGCGCCTGCGCCAGGTAGAGGGCCAGCCCGGGCCGCGCCTCGCGCAGCGCGCGGCGGGTGGCGTCCGACGCGAGCAGGAAGAGATCGACACGAGCGCTGGCGCGGGCGCGCTCGTCGACGGGCGCCGCCTCGATCGCCTTCAGCGCGGGCGCGTAGCCCTGGTTGTCGACGAAGGTGACCCGGTGCCCGAGCCGCCGCAGCGCGCGCACGCAGCTCTCGGCGATCGACAGCGACCCGCCGGCGATGGGCCCGACGACGGCGATGTGCAGAGGGGCGAGCATGCGGGCGGGATCATCGTACGCCGGCTTCGGAACGCGCGCTGTGGTCGGGGGAGGGATCGGAAAGGAACCCTACAGCACGCCGTAGAGCGGCAAATCCAGCACGGTCTTCAAGCCCGGCGCGGCCGCGATCACCGCGGGGATCGCGTTGATGATCGTGGCCACCGTGCCGCGGTCGCCGTGCGTGCCGCCGACCACCAGCACGTCCAGCGGCGGATCGCCGTCGATGCGTATCCGATCGTGGGGATCCGGCGCGGCGACCGACATCTCGAGATCCAGGCGCGCGATCTCGCGGCCCCCGCGCAGTCCCACCGCCGACTGGCGCAGCCCCGCGACGCGACCGGGAGCGATGCCGGCGCGCGGCGACTCGACGGTGGCGATGACCGGCTCGATCGTGCTCACGATCTGGTCGAACGGCAGCCGCAACCCGACGCCCAGCAGCGCGCACGACTCCGGCAGCCCGCGGTGGCCGAGCTTCTTCTCGGCGACGCCCGCTGCGAACTCCGCGGGCGTCAAGTCGGCGCCGACCTTGGCGCGCAGCGGGCCGCGGCGCTTGGCGGCGTCGACCACGCGCTCGACGCGGATGCCGTGCACGCGCACGCAAGCGCCGGCGATCTGCAGCGGCAGGCGATCCATCACGAACCCCGGGTTGACGCCGGTGCCGAGCACGGTGATGCCGCCGGCGACCGCGAGCGCGTCGATCTTGCGCGCGATGTCGGGCGTGGCCCAGTCCGCGTACGCCAGGTCCTCGCAGCTCGACACGATGTTGGTGCGCGCGGCGGCGGCCGCGTCGACGATCGGCACCATCTCGGCGCTGCCCGACACCGTCAACACCAGCGCGACGTCGGCCGCGCCCGGCTTCAGCGCCTCGGCAGCGCTGGCGACGACCGACACGCCCGACGGCCGCAGCCCGGCCACCTCGCCCGCGTCACGGCCCACGAACGCCGGATCGACGGCCGCGACCACCTGAACCGACGTCAGGCCGTCGAGCGCCTTCATGACCTCGCGCCCGATCGCGCCGAGCCCGATCACCGCAACCCGCGTCATCGACGTCCCTTCATCGACGTTTGTTCCCGGGCCATCTTCAGGCCTCGAACTCGGACAGCCCTTCGCCCAGCTCGTCGAGCAGGACCGAGATCTCCGACGCCGACAGCGATTCGACGCGCCAGCGGTAGCCGTTGAGCTCGTCGCGCAGCTGCAGCGCGCGCCGGCGGAAGTTGGCGACCGTGTTCTGCAACCGCGACGCCTCCTCGCCGTTCGCGGCCGGCGCCGCGTGGTCTCCGGCACCGTGCTGGCCGGCGCGCGGTCCCTCCGCGCCCAGCGCCGCCTCCAGCGAGGCCAGCGTGCGCATCTCGGCGCGCACCCCCGCCTCGATGCCGGCCAGCTCCTCGGCCAGCTCACCCGACCACGCCGGCGTCGCCGCCTCGTGACCGTTGCCGCCGGCGCCCGGCGCCGCCTCGGCCTCGTCCAGCCGACCGCGCAGCCGATCGCGCTCGGCGCGCAACGTCTCGCGCTCGGTCTCGGCCGCCTGCAGCTTGCGCTCGAGCTCCTCGTGGCCGGCAGCGGCCTCTACCACCGCCTTCTTCTCGTGCTCGAGCCGCAGGAGCTTGCCCTCGAGCTCCGCCAGGCGCGACCGGCGCGCGCGGTCGGCCTCCTCCAGCTCGCGCGCGTTCTTGCGCAGCGTCGCGGCGTCGCCGGCAGCGGCGGTCGCACGCGCCTCGACGGCGCGCAGCGACTCCTCGAGCTCGGCTACCAGCGCCGACTGCTCGTTGACCGAGCCCTGCAGGCGCGTGACTTCGTCGATGTGCGTGGCGCCCGCGCGGTGGAACTCCTCGATCGCGCGGTCGCGCGCCGTGCGCGCCGCGACCAGCTCCTCGTGCACGGGCGCCAGAGCCACCGCCGCCGCCGGTTGATAGGCAGGCGCGGGCACCGGCGGCGCGGGAGGCGCGGGAGGCGGAACGGTCGCGAGCACCGGCCCGCCCAGGCCGGGACCGGCCCCGCGCGTCGCCTCGGCCGAGACCGCGCGCGCGATCGCCGTGCGCAGCTTCTCCTCGAGCTCGGCGGTGCGCCAGGCCAGGTCCTGCTTCTCGCCCTCGAGCCGCGCGATGCGTTCGTCGCGGTCGTGCAGCGCGCTGGCGCGGCTGGCGAGCTGCTCGATCTCGGAGCCGGCGACGCGCGCCTGCTCCTGCAGCGCCTGCACCGCCAGCCGCTCGCGCTCGAGGGCGTCCTCGGCGCGGCGCAGGCGCGCGCGCAGGTCGGCGGTCTCGTGCTCGCGATCGCGCGCGGCCGTGGCGGTCTCTTCCAGCCGCCGCTCGGCGGCGCCCGCGCGCGACTCGGTCTCCGCCAGGCGCACGCGCAACTCTTCGGCGTGGTCGCGCAGCGACGCCATCTCGGCCACGTAGGCCTTGCCGGCGGTGATCTCCTCGGGCGCGCGCAGGCTGACCGAGAGCCGCTCGGCGACCGCGGTCATCTCCTCGGCGGTACGCCGCGTGAGCGCCATGACCGACGCATCGGCGTCGGCCAGCGCGCGGCGCAGCTTGCCGAGCTCGCCCTCGAGCTCGGCGCGATCCTCGTTGGTCCGGCGCACCCGCGCGCGCAGATCCTCGATCTCCTCGCCCTGGGCGCGCGCGATGCGCATGGCCGACTCCGACTGCACGATCGCGTCGTCCAGGCGGCGGCGCAGCTCGGAGATGCGGCCCTCGGCCTCGTCGAGCCGCGCGCGCGCCTTGCGCTCGGCCTCGTCGAGCCGGCGCTCGTACACGTCGCGCCGGCCGTCGCCGGCGGTCTCGCGCTCTTCCAGGCCGGCCCGCAGGCGCGCCTCGAGCGGCGCGAACGGCACCTGCACCAGCGCGTAGCCGAGCGGAGCCGCCTCGGCGTTGCCGGCGACCGCGACGTAGTGCGATGCCGGCTCGCCCTCACCCTCGAGCAGGCGCGTGTCGACGCGCAGCCCTTCGGCGGGCGCGTCGAATTCGATCATGCCGACGCCCAGGAACGGCGTCTGCCCGAACATCTGCACGCGCGCGAAGTGCGGCGACAGCGCGTCGGTGAGCTGGTAGTAGCCGACGCCGCCCGCGGGCGTCGCGCCGCCGGCGGGGCCGGTGCGATCGGCGTTGCCGACCGAGACCACCAGCCGCCCGCCGTCGCCGAGCGCGCGTTTCCAGGCGGCGATCACGTCGGCGCGCAGGAGCAGCGCATCCGCCGCGAATACGATGACGACGTCGAACGACTCACCCAGCTTCCCGAGGTCGGCGAGGTGCGGGACCCCGCGATATTCCAGGCTCGGGACGGCGGTAGCGCGCGCGCGCCCGCTCCACGAGCGACTGGTCGCTGTCGAGCGAAACCACGCGCGCCGCGCCGTGAGCGATCAGGTACTCGGCGCCCGAGCCCGAGCCACAGCCGAGCTCGAGCACGCGGCGCCCGGCCCACAGCGGCTCGAGGTAAGAGTAGAGCGGCAGGCGGCGTTCCAGGGTCTCATTGGTGCTGCGGTCCGACATTCGCGCAGGAATATACAGGGCCTCCGGCCTGGCCTGGAGCGAATACGGGGCGGCAGTGCAGAATTGCTCGTTTCCTGCTTGCGCCGATGAGAAAGGCCCCCTATAAACACCCGTTCCGAGGCCAACCATGTCGAAAAAGGGAATTCACCCTCAGTACAAGCTCGCGACCATCACCTGCGCTTGCGGGCACAAGCAGGAGACGTACTCCACCCGGGGCACGTTCATGGTCGAAATCTGCTCGAACTGCCACCCGTTCTACACGGGCAAGCAGAAGTTCGTCGACGCCGCCGGGCGCATCGAGCGCTTCCAGAAGAAGTACGGCAAGACCACGCCGCCGGCCCCTTCGTCGTAGTGGGTTGATCGATCGTATTGGGAACCCTCGGAAGGGTTCCCAAACCCTCCCCGGCTCATGCTCGACGAACTTCTGCTGAGAAAGCTCGCGGCGGTCGAGCTGCGCTACGAAGAGCTGTCGAGCAAGCTGTCCGACCCGGCGGTGATCGCCAATCGGCAGTCGATGCAGAAGCTCTCGAAGGAGCACGCGGATCTGCGCGAGCTCATCGAGGCGCTGCGCGATCACCGGGAGATCGTCAAGCGTGTCGCCGAGGCGCGCGAGCTGCAAAAGGATCCCGAGATGCGCGACCTGGCGCGCCAGGAGGAGAACGACCTCCTCGGGACACAGGAGCAGCTCGAGCAGCGCATGACCGTGCTGCTCATGCCGCGCGATCCCAACGACGACAAGAACATCCTGCTGGAGATCCGCGCCGGCACCGGCGGCGAGGAGGCGGCGCTGTTCGCCGCCGATCTCTTCCGCATGTACACGCGCTTCGCCGAGCGGCGGCGCTGGGTGGTCGACATCCTGTCGATGTCGAGCGCGTCGGCGGGCGGCATCCGCGAGGTCGTGGCGGGGATCCAGGGCAAGGGCGCCTACTCGCAGCTCAAGTTCGAGTCGGGTGTGCACCGCGTGCAGCGCGTGCCCGCGACCGAGGCGCAGGGGCGCATCCACACGTCGACGGCGACGGTGGCGATCATGCCCGAGGTCGAGGAGGTCGAGATCGAGATCGATCCCAAGGATCTCAAGATCGACGTCATGCGGTCGGGCGGCCCCGGCGGCCAGTCGGTCAACACCACCGACTCGGCGGTGCGCATCCACCACATCCCGAGCGGGCTCATCGTCCACTGCCAGCAGGAAAAGTCGCAGCACAAGAACAAGGCGATGGCGATGAAGCTGCTGCGCGCCAAGCTCTACGACATCGAGGAAGAGAAGCGGCAGACCGCGGAGCGCGAGCAGCGGCGCGGCCAGATCGGCTCGGGCGATCGCTCGGAGAAGATCCGCACGTACAACTTCCCGCAGGACCGGCTCACCGATCACCGCATCGGCCTGACCAAGCACAACCTGCCCGGACTGCTCGACGGCGACCTCACCGACGTGATCGAGAGCCTGCGCTCGCACTTCCAGGCCGAGGCGCTCAAGGCCAGCTCGTCCGAGGGCTGACGAGAGAGCCGCGCGATGGCGGAGGCGGAGGCCAGGCCGGGTTCGAACGCGCGCCAACGCCCGCGCATCGTGATCCTCGACAGCTTCACCGCCGATCAGGGCGACGTCCAAGGGAACGACGCCTTCTGGGGCGGGCTGCGCGCGCTCGGTGAGCTGACGGCGCACGCGCGCACCAGCGCCGGCGAGCGCATCGCGCGCTGCGCGGGCGCGCAGGCGATCCTCACCAACAAGGTCGTCGTCGACGGCGCGCTGCTGGCGGCGCTGCCCGACCTGCGCTACGTCGGGGTGACGGCGACCGGCACCAACGTCGTCGATCTCGAGGCGGCGCGCGCGCACGGCATCGCGGTCACCAACGTCCCGGCCTATGCCGGCGAGTCGGTGGCGGGCCTGGTCTTCGCGCTGATCCTGCACTTTTACTACGACGTCGCCGGCCACGCGGCCGACGTCGCCGCCGGCGGCTGGGCGCGCTGCCCCGACTTCTCGTTCTTTCGCAAGCCGCTGCACGAGCTGGCGGGCAAGACCCTGGTCGTCGCCGGCAGCGGGCACATCGGCGGCGCGGTGGCGCGCATCGGCGCCGCTTTCGGCATGACCGTGGTGCGGGCGGCCGTGCCGCGCACGACGACATCGCGCACGACTGCGTCCGCGACCGAGCCGGCGCAATCGGATCGCGTGCCACTGGCGCAGGCGCTGCCGCTCGCCGACGTGGTGACGTTGCACTGCCCGCTCACCGAGGCGACGCGCGGCCTGGCCGGCGCCGCGTTCTTCGCCGCGCTGAAGCCGGGCGCGCTGCTGATCAACACCGGGCGCGGCGCGCTGGTGGACGAGCCGGCGCTGCTGGCGGCGCTGGCGAGCGGCCGCCTCGGCGGCGCGGGCCTCGACGTCCTCAGCGTCGAGCCGCCGCCCGCCGACCATCCGCTCACCGACCCGCGCGCGCCCTGGGCATCGCGCCTGGTGGTCACGCCGCACATCGGATGGGGCGCGCTCGAGTCCCGCCGGCGAATGGAGCGCGTCGTCGCCGACAACCTGGCGTCGTTCCTCGACGGTGGCCGCCTGAACCGGGTGGTCTAGGCCCCCCCGAGCATCGGCCGCGCCGATTCAAGAAGTTTCGCCGGTCTGTCGAACAGGCGAGCATGGCGGCGAACCGTGGCGGCACGGGATCCGGTCGAGACGACGGCTGCGGCAGCCTCTGTGCGGCCGTCGCGGCGCTGTTGATGCTGGCGCCGGCGCCGGCGCGCGCCTCGGATCAGCAGACCTCGAAGTCGGGGTCGAGCAACTCGTCGAACTCGAACTCGTCGAACGGGTCCAACGACTCGTCGAATTCGTCGAAGGACTCGTCGAACAACTCGCACGGCTCGTCGAAGGACTCGAACAACTCGACGCAGAACTCGCCCAAGAACACCAGCGACTACACGTCGAAGGGGACCAGCGACTGGTCGACCAACAGCCACGGCGCGCACGTCTTCTCGATCGCGCTGGCCATCGTCGTCGTCGGCGGCGCGTCGGCCGCCACGACCGCGGTCAAGCACAGCCAGCCGGACGCGCAACGACAGGCAGCGGTGGCGCTGGCGGCGTACCTGCGCCACCAGCACGCCCTTCTGACCCACGACGTGGCGCTGGCTTCGGGCCCGGTGCTCGACGCCTGGACCCACGATCTGAAGCTGACCGCCGCCGATCGACGGCGGTTCGCCGAGACGCTCGACGGATCGGTGGAACAGGGCGCGCTGCTCGAGGCCCTCGACGGCCCGATCGATGAGCGGCGCGCGCAGCGGTTCGCCGTTCTGTTCATGCGCGTCACCGAACGGACGCTCGGATCGACGCGGACCCGCGCGCTCGTGACCCAGGTCAGCGCCGCCGTCGGCGATGGCTAGGGGGTCTCGCGCGCGTTCGCTCGCGGTCGCCGCGATCGCGGCGCTGAGCACGACCGCTGGCCGTAGCCAGGCAGCGCCGCAGCTCGCAAGGTCTGCCCTCTCCCTCGGACGGGAGAGGGGACCGGGCCTCTCGAGCGCCGCGCCCATTCTCGTCGGCGGCTGGTCGGCTGAAGAACGAAGCGCGATCGCTCGGGCTTCCGAGAAGATCCCCGCCGAGATCCGCGCCACCGCGCCCGCGACCGTCGTCCGCGATGCCGGCGGCTGCCGCGACGGAACCGGGTGGCCCGACGACGATCGCGACCTGGTCGACGATCGGGGCGGAATTCATCTCTGCGCCCCCGCGCCGGGCGCATCGGCGGACGCCATCGCGCGACAGGTCACGGAGGCGCGGCTCTTCGCGTTCGATCGCGCGTCGGGCTGGTCGGACGATCCCGCCTGGCAGCGCCTCAATCGCTGGCGGCGGTCGGCGGCGAGCGGGTTCGCGCTGCGCGCCGCGAACCAGGATCCCGCGGGCTACGCCGAGGCGCGCGGCCGCCGCTCGCCGCGCTGGGATCTGGTGACGTTGCTGGCGGCGCTGTTGCTGGATGCACCGGGTGACGACGGCGGGATCGGCTGCCGCCTCATCAGTCAGGCGCGCTTCCTGCGCTCGCGCGTGAACGCCCCGATCGGCTCCGCCCGCTGCGCCGCCTTCGAGGAGTGGGCGGAGCTCGATCGGCTGGCCGGCGTCGAAGTCGTGCTGGCCGCGCCGTCGACGGCGATGCTCGGCTCGCTGTTCGGTCACCTGTTCCTGCGCCTGGTCTACCGTGACGGTGAGGGCGCAGGCGGTGGAGACGACGCGACGCCAGCCCATCTTTCGCGCACGGTCGCCTTCCTCGCCGACAACGACGTGCCCTTCACCGAGGACCCGACCTACGCGCTGAAAGGGATCGCCGGCCGCTACGCGGCGTCACTGCACGAGCGGCCGTTCCTCGACGCCTACCGTGACTACGTCGTCGTCGAGGGACGTGACCTGCGGCGCTGGCGATTGAACCTGACCGCCGGCGAGCGGCGGACGTTGCTCGAGCGCATCTGGACCGTGGAGCACGGCACCAAGGTCGCCTACTACTTCTTCCGGCGGAACTGCGCGACGCTGATGGTCGATCTCGTCGACGACATCCGCGGACCGGCGGCGGACGACGCAGCGCCGGGATGGCTCGCGGCACCGCCCGCCACGACGCTGGAGCCGTGGGCCGGCGCGCGCGGCGCCGACGGCGCGCCGCTGTTGCAGTTCGTGCCCGAGCCGATCGACAGCTTCGAGCATCGCGCGCGCGACGCCGCCCGCCATCGCCTGGCGCTGGAGCCGGCGCTGGTCGGCGCCCTGCCCGCCGCGGAGTCGGACCGGACAGCGGCGGCCCTCCGCGACGTCCACGCGCCGGCGCCGCCGGTCCGCGCGGGCGGCTACCAGCGCCTCGGGAGCCTGCTCGCCGGCGCGCGCGCGGACGGCGCGGCCGACGTGCGCGCGTGGCTGAGCGACAGCGCGACGATCGAGAGCCATCTGTCGGCGCTCGCCAACCTGGAGGCGGAGGCGCGCGAGGACCGGCGCCGCCGCGAGCAGGTCCGAGAGGCGCGCGACGCGATCGCCGCGCGCGTGGCCGGCGACGCGCGCGAGCTGCGCGCGGATCGTGCCAGCGCGGCGCGCGCCGCGCTCGGCGAGTCATTGCAGCGCGCGCTCGATCGGGTCGGCTCGTCCAGCGCCGACGCACGCCTCGACGGCTATCGCGCGCTGCTCGCGTTGACCCGCGCACCGGCGATCGAGCCCGCGCTCAGCGGCCGGATGCGCTTGCTTGCGCTGCTTCAGTCGGAGCTGCGCTTCGACGTGGTGCGGATGAAGGCGGTACCCGGGTTGCGCGACGCCTTGCTCTTCGTCGATCCGGGCGCACCCATCGAGCGCCAGGGCTACCTGGCGGGATACCAGGCGCTGCTCGACCTGCCCTGCGAGACCCGCGTGTCGCAACCTCTGCTGTCGCTGCAGCGAGCGAAGCAGTCGCTGTTCGCGGCCCGGCAACTCGCTGCCGCGGGGGATGAACCACCCGTGACGGCAACCGCGGCGGCGCAACGCCAGCAGCGCGAGGACCGGGAGTACCAGGCGGCGTTGCCCCACAGCGGCATCGACCGCTTCGCGGCGCTGGGCGGGCTGATGGCGGGTGGCGCCGCCGCCCCGCGCGCCGGGCTGGTGCTGAACGCCGCGCTCTACGACGAGCAGCTCGGCGATCATCATCGTTTCGGATTTCCCAGCGACACCGCGCTGGTGGTCGGGCGCAGCGCGCTGTTTCTCGCGCTGGGATCGGGGATGCCGTCGATCGCCGCTTACGACCTGCGCGCCATCGGCTATCGCTCGCTGCGCGCGCCGCTCCCGGAGGCGGGCCACGGGCGATGGCCGCTCGGCTGGGAGCTCTACGCCTCGGTCGAGGGCGATCGCGCGCGCGCGCTGGCCACCGCGCCCAAGGTCGGCTGGGGCGTGCTGGCGCCGCTCGCCGATCGCGGCGAGCTGACCGACCACGCGCTCGCGAGCCTGTCGATCACGTATTCGGCCTATTTTCCCGAGTCGCGCGCGGTGGTCGACCGCGCCGCGCAGGCGATCTCGGCGCCGCTGGCGCTGGAGCTGCGCACCGGCCTGGGCGCGGAGCCGCGCTACCGGAGCTGGTGCGCCGCGCGCGCGTGGATCGAACCGATGGCGGCGCTCGCCGGCGGGCGCGCGCGCTTCGAGTCCGAGGCGGGCGCGCGCATCGACGCGCACCTGGCGCTGGGCGCGGACGCTCACATCGCGGGCCTCACGCACGCGCCGGCGCTGGTCGCGCGCGCGCAGGTGCTGCGCACGACGCTGACCTTCACCGGCGCGCCAGCGGCGACCGAGGCGCTGCTGAGCGCCGGCTTCGATCTCAGGTAGCTCGGCGCCGGTTGCGGGCTCTCGCTGCGGGTCTCACTGCGGCGCTTTGGGAAACCGCTCGCGCAGCCACGCAGTGATCTGCGCGACCTCGTCGGGCGTGACCTTGCCCTTGAACGACGGCATCAGGCCCGGGCCCTCGTCGATCGCCTTCGCGATGTCCTGATCGCTGAGACCCGGAACCCTCTTCGCGAGATTTGGACCGCGCATCGTGCCCGTGCCGTCGCCGTTGTGGCACTTGTAGCAGTTCACGTCTTCGTGGACGCGCCCGTTGAAGAGCGCCTCGCCCGGCGGGTCGGTCGGCGTGGCGGCGAGCTGCGTACCGGCGCACCCGGCAGCAGCGGCGATGAAACCCGAGGCGGCGAGAGCGAACAGCCAGTGGCGGGGGAACGAGTGGATCATGTCGTGCTCCTTGGATGGGTTCGCAACTTTACGCGACGGACCGCATTCGTCACCCTCGCGAGCGAAACAAAATCGGGCTAGTCGCAACGCTGGTTGAGCGCCAGGACGCCAGGAACGCCAAGTCCGGATCCTCAATAATCCGGATCCTGGCGATCCCCGCGTCCTGGCGTTTTCTTATCTGACCAGCATTGGGCCAGTCGCGTCAGCGTTGCGCGACACTACCCGCCGGACGCGTCGCCGGTCGCGTCGGCGCCCGCACCGTCGGTGACCTGGCCCACGTCGGCGCCGGTCACCGTATCGACGCTCGCGTCGGTCGTCGAGCCGGTGTCGCCGCCGCGATCCGCCGCGCCGTCGGCGCCCGCGTCTGGGCGCGTGTCGCTGCCGGCTTCGGCGTCACCCGACCCTCCATCGGCGTCGGGCGCGTCGGCGCCGGCTTCTGCGTCGGCGGTGCCGGTGTCGAAGCCGGCATCCGGGAACATGCATGTCGTCGTGGGCAGCGGGCGCACGTAGAGCACCGTCGCCGGCGCGGTCTGGCCCGACGAGGTGTCGAGCACCGTTGCGCTGCCGGTGCCCAGCACGCAGCCGCTGCCGTCGATCGCCTCGGCGGTGACCGTCACCGGGCCGCCGCCGCTCGGGCCGTAGTAGCCGAAGAGCAGGCCGGCCGGGCCGAGCACGCCGGCCACCGAGTGGGTCGGCCAGCCCATCGCCGAGAAGCGCACCGCGCTGACCGTCGTCGGCAGACCGCCCGACGGCCGCACGTCCAGGAGCAGCAGGCGATCCGCCTTGTGACACGCGCCCGCGCCCAGCACCAGCGCGGCCAGCACCAGCCAGCGCGCCACCGGGGACCGATGGTGACGGCGGGGCGAGATCAGCGTCGAAGTCAGCGTCGAGGTCGGCGTCGAAGTCAGCGTCGAAATCATCTTGGACACACGTAACCCATCGTCGTCGGGCAGCCGGGCGGCGCCGGCGTGCGCTCGACGAAGTAGATCGCGACGACGCCGGCCACGACGGCGGCGCCGATCGCTGTCCAGAACCACCACTTGCCGGTGATTGATTGATTCGCGGGCGCTGCTGGCTGCGGCGCGGTCAGGTCGACGGCCGGCGCGGCGAGAGCCGCCGGTTGCGGCGCGACGGGCAGCCCGGGTGTCACCGCCGCCGCCGGTGGAGACGGCGATTCGGGCGCCGCCGCGGGCGATTGTGACGGCGCGGCGGGCGCTTCGGTTCCGGCGGGCGCCGCCAATACGCTGTTGGACGCTGCCGACGGTGGCGCGTCCGCCGCGACGGCGACCCCGCTCGTGACCGCGATCATCGCAGCCAATCCGAAAGCTGCGAGCCTCAGGCCTCGTGAAAGGCGAAACATTGCTTTTTTTTGCACCTTTTTGCGATCGCCGATTCGGCACGCGACGGGACTGGCGGAAACACTTTGCCCCTTCTACAATCCCGCGCCGAAACACTCAAGAGCGTCACCGACGGAATTTTTCGGAACTTTTCGGAACTTTTCGCCAGCCTTCGGACGAGCTTCTTGAACCGATCATTGACCAGCATTTTTTTGGGAGGACTCAATGTCTCGCATTTCGGGATCCAATTTCGTTCGTTCATTGGCCGTGACCATCGCCGCGGTGACCTTGTCATTCTCGCTGGCCGGATGCGGAAGCTCCGGCAGCGGTACCCCCGACTCGGGTCCCAAGATGTGCGTCCAGGCCGATGTCGTGACGATCTTCAACCACAACTGCACCGTCTGCCACACGGGAACCGGCTATGCGGGCCTCGACCTGACCGCCGCCAGCCTCCCGGGCCTGCTCGGCCAGGCGCCTCCCGGCGGCGGAAACACCGTGCCCTCTTCCTGCGCCGGCATGGGCAAGATGTATCTCATCCCCCATACCAATCCCGCGCAGGGCTTGTTGATCGACAAGCTCGGCAACAACGCGGGATGCGGCGTGCGCATGCCGTACCAGTTGCCCCCGCTTGCGCAGTCCGACATCGACTGCATCAAGAGCTGGGCCCTCACGCTCACCTCGCCGTAGTTTTCGACAGTCCGGCGCTCACGCCGTTGGGCGCCGGACGTTTGCGCGTCGTTGGTCAATGGCAGCAACAAGCGGCCAACCCGTTGATCAACCAAGATGATCAACCAAGACGTGCAACTAAGACTCGTCGGTTGCCTTGCCCTCGCGCGCCAGCGCCGCAACGCCGGCTTCGATGACGTCCCGGATCCGTTCGTAGTCGTAGACGCAGCCGCCCCAGGTTCCACCGCTGACTTTCTGCAGCAGCGACCAGAGGCGCGTATCGATCGGCAACTGCGGCTGCGGCGCCAATCCCGGGTGCGGCGCGCGTGAGGCGAGCAGCGCGGCTGCCTCGGCGCCGATCAGATTCACCTGGCCGGTCAGCTTGTCGCGGTCGATGACGATCTCGACGATGTCGCCGTCGCGCAGCCTGCCGATCGGCCCGCCCGCCAGCGCCTCGGGGCCCACGTGCCCGATGCACGCGCCGGTCGAGACACCCGAGAAGCGCGCGTCGGTGACGATGGGGACGGTCTTTCCCCAGGGCACGTACTTCAGCGCCGCGGTGAGCTGATAAGTCTCTTCCATGCCGGTGCCCATCGGCCCGGCGCCGATCAGCACGATGACGTCGTTGGGCTGGATCGGCGCGCCGGCACCCGCGCTGGCATCCGAGCTCAGTCCCTTGATCGCCGCGATGGCGTCGCGCTCGCTCACGAAGACGCGCGCCGGCCCGCGGTGGCGATAGATCTGGTCGGCGCCGACGACGCTGGGATCGATCGACGTCGCCTTCACCACCGAGCCCTCGGGCGCGATGTTGCCGGCGGGGAAGACCACGGTGCTGGTCAGGCCGGCCCGGCGCGCGCCGTCGGCACTCATGATCACGTGATCGGGGTCGACCCCTTCGGCCTCGCGCAGGCGCGTGCGCGAGGCGCGCCGCCGATCGCTCTCCTTCCACCAGTCGAGCACGGCGCCCAGCTTCTCGCCGGTCACGGTGAGCACGTCGAGGTTGAGCAGACCGAGATCGCGCAGGTGCAGCATCACCTCGGGCACGCCGCCCGCGAGGAAGACCTGCACCGTGGGGTGATTGCGCGGGCCGTTGGGCAGCGCATCGACCAGGCGCGGGGTGGTGCGGTTGATGCGGTTCCAGTCGTCGATCGTCGGCCGCGGCAAGCCCGCCGCGTGCGCGATCGCCGGGATGTGCAGCAAGAGATTCGTCGAGCCGCCGCACGCCGCGTGCAGCAGCATCGCGTTCTCCAGCGCCTTCTGCGTGAGGATCGCCCCCAGCGACAGCCCGCGCGCCGCCATGCGCAGCAACGCCAGCGCCGACCGGCGCGCGAGATCGGTCCACACCGGCTCGCCCGACGGCGAGAGCGCGCTGTGCGGCAGCGCGATGCCCAGCGCCTCGGCGACCACCTGCGACGTCGCCGCCGTGCCCAGGAACTGGCAGCCGCCCCCCGGCGTACCGCACGCGCGGCAACCCATGGTCGCCGCCTCGTCGACGGTGATCAAGCCGTGCGCGTAGCGCGCGCCGATCGACTGGATCTTGCCGGCGTCCTCACCGTCGATGGCCGGCAGTGTCACGCCGCCGGGCACGATGATGCCGGGCAGATCCTTGCAACCGGCCAGCGCCAGCATCATCGCCGGCAACCCCTTGTCGCAGGTGGCGATGCCCATGACGCCGGCGCGCTTCGGCAGCGAGCGGATCAGCCGGCGCATGGTGATGGCGGCGTCGTTGCGGTACGGCAGGCTGTCGAACATGCCGTTCGTGCCCTGCGTGCGGCCGTCGCAGGGATCGCTGCACGTCGCCGAGAACGGCAGCACGCCCTCGGCGCGCAACGTCTCGGCGGCCTCGCGCACGAGGAGGCCGATCTCCCAGTGCCCGGTGTGATAGCCGAGCGCGATCGGGGTGCCGTCCTCGGCGCGCAGGCCGCCCTGCGTGCTGATGATCAGGTACTGCGCGCGCGCGACCTCGGCCGGGCTCCAGCCCATGCCGGCGTCCTGGGTCATTCCGAACAGGTTGCCGCTCGGCTCGCGCAGCAGCATCTCGGGCGTGATCGGGAGCTTGCCGGCCGGCCCGTGCGCCTTGCTGCGCGTGTGCGCGAGCAGATCACCCGCGCCGAGAATTTCTTTTAGCGGATGCTCCGCTCCGCTCACGCGGCGACGTCCCTCTGCGTCCACTCACCGTCGATGAACCGCCACGTCTTGCCGGTCGGGTTCTTGTCCTGCAGCTCGGGCGGCAGACGGTGCGGGCGGACGTTGTCGTAGCAGCGCAGCGCCGCGAAGCGCAGCAGCGACGCCGGAATGCCGACCGCCGTGAAGCCGGGGTGCCCGGTCGCCGGAAACGGCCCGCCGTGGTTCATGGCCGGCGACACGGCGACGCCGGTCGGCATCTTGTCGTTGAGCAAGCGCCCCACGCGCGGCCGCAGCGCGGTCGCGACGCGCGTGTAGTCCGCGTCGTCCTTGCCCTTGGTGTCGCTGTAGAGGCAGCCGGTGAGGTTGCCCTCGAGGTTTTTAGCGATCTCGGCCATCTGCGCGACGTCGCGCGCGAGGATCACCAGATTCACCGTGCCGAACGCCTCGGCCTGCAGCGCGTGCGGCGCCGCCAGAAAAGCGTCGCCCGTCGCGCGCAGCAAGGTGGGGGCGAACGCGTAGCGCGTGCCCTCGACGGCGCGGCCGCCGGTCAGGATCTCGGCGCCGCCGCGGGTCAACTCGGCGATGCCGCCGGCGATCGCCGACAGGCCCGAGGCGCCGAGCAACGTGCCCGGCGTGCCCTTCTCGAAGTGCCCGGCGACCTCGGCGACGAAGGCGCGGCCGCGCTCGTCGTCGACGACCACGGTGATGCCGGGGCTGGTGCAGAACTGCCCCGCGCCCATCGCGCACGAATCGGAGAGCTCCTTGGCGATCGCCGCGCCTCGCTCTTCCAGCGCCGCGGGCAGCACGAAGATCGGGTTCACGCTCGACATCTCGAGGTAGATCGGCTTGCCCGCGCGCTCGGCCGCTTCTTTGAGCTGCAGGCCGGCGTTCTTGCTGCCGGTGAAGCCGGTCGCGCCCACCGACGGGTGCGAGACCAGCTTGAAGCCGACGTCGGGCGGCGTGCGGTAGATGAGCTGCACCATGCCCGGCGGCAGGCCGGCGGCGCGCACCGCCTCGAGCGCGCACTCGGCGAGCAGCTTGCTGGTGCCGGGGTGACCGGTGTTGGCCTTGCCGATGACCGGGTTGCCGGCCGCCCACGCCGCGACCGCGTCACCGCCCGCGACCGAGTTGAACGCGTAGGGAAAGTTGTTGGGGCCGAACACCACGACCGGACCGCCGAGCGGCCCGTAGACCGAACGAATGTTGGCCTTGGTGTCGATGGTGGCGTGCGCCCAGGATTGCTCGCGCGCCGCGGCCGCGCCCTGGCGCAGCTGATTCGTGGTGCGCGGCAGCTCGACGTTGCGCAGGCGCGGCGTCTGCGGCAGCGCGGTCTCGAGCGACGCGAGCTCGACCAGCGCGTCGGCGCGCGCCTCGATGCGCGCGGCGTAGTCGTCGAGAAAGCGTCCGATGGTCTCGGGCGGGATCGACCCCAGCGCGGCGACCGCGTCTTCGGCGGCGCGGAACGCCAGCATCACGTCGTCGAGGCTCGACACCGGATAGGTCGGCGGCAGCGGCGTCTTCGTCGACGGGTTGACGGCCTGGAACGACCCGGCGGGGTTCTTGGCCGCGCGCCATTCGCCAGCGATGAGGACAGGCTCGAGAGACAAGGCGATCTCCTTGGTTTTGATTGGATACGAGGGTCGGAGGTGACTGACTTACGCGCCGGCGACGCGATTTTCCAGCGTCAGCGCACCGATTGTGATGGTCACGACGTCGCCGGGTGACATGGAAAAGTCGGTGGGCGGCACGATGCCGGTGCCGGTCATCAGGAACGCGCCGCGCGGGAAGTCGAGCTCCTTGGCCAGGTACTCGACCAGCTCCTCGAGCGGGCGCTTGATCTGCGCGGTGCGCGTCTCGCCCTGGAAGCCGAGGCGGCCGCCGCGCTTGATCGTGAGCTGGATCGACAGGTCCTTGAGGCGATCCACGTCGCCGAGCAGGATGCCCGGGCCGAGCGCGCACGAGCCGTTGTAGACCTTGGCCTGCGGCAGGTAGAGCGGGTTCTCGCCCTCGATGTCGCGCGACGACACGTCGTTGCCGGCGCAGAAGCCGACGATCTCGCGGTGCGCGTTCACCACCAGCGTCAGCTCGGGCTCGGGCACGTTCCAGGCGCTGTCGGCGCGCACGCGGATGGGCTGCTCGTGGCCGGACACGCGCCAGCCGATCGACTTCCAGAACACCTCGGGGCGCTTGGCGTCGTAGACGCGCGCGTAGACATCCTTGACCGACGATTCGGCCTCGCGCGCCTCGCGGCTGCGCAGATAGGTCACGCCGCAGGCCCACACTTCTTGCGCGGGCTCGATCGGCGCCAGCAGCTTGCCCGTCGGCGCCGCGCCGCGCGGCAACGCGCGCAGGAAATCGGGCAGGTTGGCGCGCGGCATCTGCAGCACCAGATCCAGCCCCAGCTGCGGCGGCAAGAGTCGGTTGTCGAGCGCCCAGCGGGCGCCGCCCTCGGGGGTCTCATGGCGCGTCAGAAGCAT
Source organism: uncultured Pseudomonadota bacterium (assembly GCA_963774325.1). Classification (GTDB taxonomy): domain Bacteria; phylum Myxococcota_A; class Polyangia; order Fen-1088; family Fen-1088; genus DASRQZ01. The sequence continues at coordinate 3,071,175 of CAVZEF010000002.1, read as the reverse complement.
CGCCGCGAGCCTAGCACCAATGCCGTTGAGAAAAACGCCAGGACGCCAGGAACGCCGAGTCCGGACCTCAAATAGTCCGGATCTTCGCGTCCCGGCGTCCTGGTGTTTTCCTTGCCCCCGCCAGCGGCCCCGTCGCCAATGCCGGAGCCTCGGAATTGCGCGCTGCAAAATCCCTGTTCGCCGGCGCGCGATCCGTGCGAGATTTTGCCCGGGTGAGCGCCGCCGACATCAAGCTCGTGATCGTCGCCCTGCTGGCCATCGCCACGCTGGTGGTGCTGGTGACGCGGTTCCGGGTCAACGCGTTCCTGTCGCTGCTGCTCGCGTCATTGGTGGTCGGCGCCAGCGCGGTCGGCATGGGCCGCACGCTGCACGACGCCGGCGGGCGAACGCTGGCCTACAGCATGTCGGGCGTGGTGAAGTCGTTCTCCGAGGGGCTGGGCGCGACCCTGGGCGGGATCGCCACGGTGATTGGCCTCGGCACCATGCTGGGCAAGCTGCTGGCCGAATCGGGCGGCGCCGAGGTATTGGCCAAGCGCTTCGCTCGGTTCTTCGGCCCGAAGCACATCCAGTGGTGCATCATGGCGCTGGCGCTGGCGGTCGGCCTGACCACCTGGTTCGCGGTCGGCTTCGTGCTGCTGCTGCCGATCCTGCTGTCGCTCACCTACGAGACCAAGCAGCCGTTCCTGTCGCTGGTGCTGCCGCTGCTGTCGTGCATGTCGGTCATGCACGGGCTGATGCCGCCCCATCCCGGCCCGGTGGTCGCGGTCGCGGCGCTGAACGCGAAGATGGGCCTGGTGCTGTTCTGGGGCTTCGTGATCGGCATCCCCACGGCGGCGGTCGCCGGGCCGCTGTTCGCGCGCTACGCCGTCGGGCGCGTGCAGGCGAGCCCGCCGCCGATGCCGCAGCGGATCGCGATGCCGATCGGCTTCCGGCCGCCGACGTTCGGGCTGACGTTGCTGTCGATCCTGCTGCCGGTGGCGCTGATGCTGCTGGCGACGCTGGCCGAGCTGACGCTGCCGCCCGCCAGCCGCGTGCGCGTCAGCATCACGTTCATCGGCAACCCGACGATGGCGCTGCTGATCGCGGTGCTCTTCGGCGGCTGGACCATGGGGACGCGGTGCGGGTTCTCGCGCGGGCAGATCCTCAAGTTCACCGAGGAGTGCGTGTGCGCCATGGGCATGACGGTGCTGATCGTCGGCGGTGGCGGCGGCTTCGCGCGCGTGCTGCGCGACGCGGGCGTCGCCGACGCCATCGGGCGCGCGGGCGAGGCGGCGCACCTGCCGCCGCTGCTCTACGGCTGGCTGCTGTCGGCGTTCATCCGCGTCGCGACCGGATCGGCGACGGTGGCGATCACCACGGCATCGGCGCTGCTGGTGCCGGTGCTGGCGCACCACCCGGAGATGACGCAGCACCAGATCGCGCTGGTGATCGTCGCCATCGGCTGCGGGTCGCTGTTCCTGTCGCACCTCAACGATTCGGGGTTCTGGATCGTGAAGGACTTCCTGGGCCTGAGCGTCGCGCAGACGCTGCGCACCTGGACGGTGTGCGAGACGATCGTCGGCATCGCCGGCATGCTGCTGTCGCTGGGCGCCTTCCAGCTCATGGCTCGCTGAGCGAGGGCGGCGTGGGCAAGCAGTCGAAGCGACGCCCCGCGGCCCGGCGGCAGCGCGCGGGCGAGGCGACGCTGCTCGAGTCGCTGGACCTGCTCGCGCGGCGCCGCGCCCCGTACACGGATTTGCTGGCGGCGATCGCGGGCGACGTCCTCGCGCGCTTTCCGCTCGGCGAGCGTGCGGGACCGGTGCTGGAGCTCGGCGCCGGCACCGGCGCGCTGCGTGGCTGGCTGCCGGCCGCGATCGCGGACCGCGCGGTGCACAGCGATCCGTCGCCGCGCGCGCTCGCGCTCCTGCGCGGCCGGCACGCCGGCGCTGCGGTCGCGGCGGCGCGCGCCGAACAGCTGCCGATCGGTAGCGGCGCGTGCGACGGCGTGCTCGGGCTCTGCGTGTTCGACGCCATCCACGCGGGCGGCGCCGGGGCGGATGCCGCGGCCGTCGCCGAGATTGCGCGCGTGCTCGGCCCCGGCGGCCGTTTCGTGCACCTGCTCGACATGGCGACGCTGCTCGACGCGCCGTTCAGCAAGCTGGCCGCGGGCGGTCTGGTGCCGATCCCCAACGTGTTCGGCGATCCCGCCGAGCATGAGTGGCCGCTCGACATCTTGCTCCTGCGGCGCGACTGGACCAGCGGTCTCCTCGAGCTCACCGCGCGCGCCGGGCATCCGCTGGCGCGCGACTTCGGCGCGTTCTTCCAGCACTTCCTTGGTCCCGCCGTGACCTTCGACGGCGAGCGCGCCGCCGCGGCGTTCAAGGCCGTCGCCTCCGACGGCGAGCGGCGCTTTGCGCTGTCGCGCGCGATCGCGACGGCGTGCCAGCTTGCGGTGCAGCAGGGCTATCCGACGTTCCAGCCGCTGCCGTTCCATTCCAGTCGCTACCTGGCCAGCGTGCTCGACACGCTGTTCAAGGAGAGCGGCGCGTTTCGCGTCGAGCTGTCCGAGATCGTCACGCGTTCGGCCTGGCGGCCCGCCGGCGACGCCCAGGACGCGCCCCGCTACCGGAGCCTCGCGCTCGGCCACGAGCGCGTCATGGCCGAGCTTCCCGCGCGGCTGCTCGACGAATCGGCGCGGCGGCCGCCGCCGGGCATCGACGCGGGCGCGGGGGCGACTCTGGTCGAAGCCGGCGTCTACGCGTTCGTGGCGACACGCCTGTGAGCGTGATTGCCCCGTCCGACAGTGCGTGCCGAACCGTCGGTTTCTGCTTGCCCAACGAGCGGTTCTGCTCGAACCTGCGGCCGATGACCGTTCGATGGCTCGCTGGCGCGCTCGCGGTCGTCGCGCTGCTGTCCGCCGCCTGCCGCTCCGTCGACAAGTGCGCCGAGAGCGGCACACCCTGCGGCGGCAACCCAGTCGGTCAATGGACGCTGGCGTCGTCGTGCCAGGATCCGGCGCTGCCCAACACCGCGGTCTCGAAGCGCACGTACGTCGGGCAGCCGATCACGACGGCGGGCCAGCGCGCGCCCGAGCCGACGTCCACGGATTGGTGCGCCGATCTGGAATATGGCGGGCCGGCGCAAGGGATCGTGCGCCTCAATCTGCCGCACGACACATCGTCGATCATCGGCGGCTACCTCTATTACCTCGACGATCACAGCTACGGCGCGTTCATGACCAGCACCGCCACGGTCAGCTTCGACTTCTCGCAGACCTGTATCACCCGCTTCGGCTACTTCCCCACCTGCGACGAGTTCAACAATGCGTTCACCGACTTCGCGCGGTTGCAGGGCGGCATCAAGCTGCCGCCGACGACGGCGGGGACCGACGCGGCGCCGACGGCGTTCTGCTCCAACGATGGCCAGGGCGGGTGCCGCTGCGACTACGTCTCGGAGTCCGACGCCGCCGGGTCGAACCTGACCGGGACCTGGAACACCAACGGCTCGGTGATGACCCACTTCGAAGCGCTCATGGTCCTGCCATCGCAGGTCGACTACTGCGTCGACGGCGACCGTCTGACGCTGTGGGGCCACGACCGCACCAACGCGCTGGACGTGGTCGGAGCGCCCGGCGCGCGCACGCTCGCGTTCACCCGCATCGTGTGTGGCAACGGCGTCAAGGAGCACGGCGAGGACTGCGACCCACCGGACGGCGTGACGTGCGACGCCAATTGCCACACGATCGTGACGCCCTAAAAGCAGCGCTCGCCGGCGTTGTCCCTAGAAGAAGACGCGCAGGCCGGCTTCGCTGCGCATGTTCTTTCCTTCCGGGTGCGGCCCGTTGAAGGGCACGTCGCCGAAGGTTTGCTGCGTCTGCTGCACCGAAAGACCGAGCTCGACAGCCGGCGTCAGCGTCACGAACAGGCTGCCGTCGAAGTACTGCTGCTTGATGAAGATGCCGCCCCGGCTCGCCTCGGGTGTGAGCGCCAGGATGTTCGCCGATTCGAGGCGTGAGTAGGTCACCGCGACCCAGACGCGGCCGCCGCCGATCGGCAGGTAGTACTGCAATCCAATCACGTACGCGCGCCAATCGATGGTCTTCAAGTTGCCGTTGGCGTCGTAGGTGACGATGCCGCTGTCGATGTTGGGCCGGTAGAGCGGCGGCGGGTTGATGCCCCCGCTGGGGTCGGGTAGCAGCGGGAACAGCGCGCCGCCCGTCAGCCCCGTGTACAGGTCCGACGTCCCGGTGCCGGTGGTGAATTCCCCGGTCAGCGACAGCGCGTTGCTCCGGTCGGTCGCGCTCTCGGCCGGGATCACCGGCACGAAGGCATTGACGGCCACACCCCAGCCGTACGCGATCTTGGGATCGCCGGGGTTCGTGAGGAACTCGGCGACCGCAAACCGCCGCGCGAGACCGGAGACGCCGATCGCCAGCGGCCGCAGCTCGGGCCGGCCGAAGCCTTGCGCGCCCGCGCCGCGCCAGCCGTTCCAGGCCAGCTTCACCCCGCCTTGCACGTCCGGCACCGCCGAGTCGCGCTGCACAGGGCGCACACCGGCGACTGCCAGGTCGACCTCCGCATTGCCGGCTTGCCATCTCCGCGACAATCGCACCTGCGGATTGCGGTGATAGATCTCGCCGGCGACGCCGAGAAAGGCCAGGCTGTTCTGGTAGAAACCCTGCCCGCCCCAGGCGAAGAGATCGTGGTACTGGCCGACGAGCACGTCGACCACCGGCGTCTCGAAGCGCACGTAGAACAGCCGCAACCGCAGCGCCGGCGTCGTGAACGTGGTCGCCTCCGTCGCGTCGGTCGGTTGCGCGCCGAAGAAATCGACCTCGAGCTGTGCGGTCGTGCGCACGCGCCCAAAGTCCGGCGCGGCCAGACGCACGCCGGCCAGCGAGTTGTTCACGGTGAGCTGACTGCGCGGGTGGCTCCCCTCGTAGCTGCCGGGACGCGCCAGCATGTTGTTGTTCGACGCGGGGCCGTAGCTTTGCGTCGTGTCGTACATGCCGTCGATCTCGGCAAAGCCATAGAACGTCGCGCGCCAGTCCGACGCCGCCGTCTCGGCCGGCGGCGCCACCGGCGCGGGCATTGCGCTCGCCGGAGCGACCACCGCCGGCGGAGGCAACGGGCTCGAAGGGACGCCCTCGGTGGCGGGCGCGGCCGGCGCCGCTGCCGCGGGCGGCGCAGCGGGGGCCGCCGGTTCGGTCTGCGCGCGCGCCGCGCCGGCGACCAGCGCAAGCGACGCAACCAACGCAACCATGCCGGCCACGCTCGACCCGACCCTGTGTCTCTGTCGCCGTCGCTTCATGGGCAAATCACGGCATCCTTTGCAGGTTGAGCGTTCGCAAACCGGCCTCGTCGAACAACGACGTCCGATCGTGCCCCCAGATAGAGAGCGCGCTGCCACCGCCGCCCACGCAATAGTCGGCCTGGGTCGGCAACATCTTCTTGCCGTCGAAGTGCACCAACTGCGTGCCGCTGGTGCTCCACTTGCCTGCGAACGTTCCGGCGAAATCGACATCGTAGTGGCAGGCGCAACCTTGATTGCCGTTGTCCGCGCATTGAATGCCGCTGTACGCGTAGTAATAGGCGCAGTTCGGCGGCTCGTCGGGGCTGTCCGTGCACGTGAAGCCCGGCACGCCCTTCTGGCGCGCGGCGTAATCGGAAAGCTCAGCCGCGAGCGCGTCGCAGGTGAGCGCGACGCCGAACCGCTGCAGGCAGCTCGCCGACAGATTGACGGTGCCCGGGCCGACGGTGTGGATCACGGCCTGGTAGGTGCCGTCGGCGCTGTACGTGACCTGGGAACCGGCGGGCGACACGCCGAGCGTATCGTGCGGAAAGACGAACGCGGTCAGTCCCTGCGCGCCCACCACGACCGACGAGCACCAGTCGCTGCTGGTCGTCGGCGCCACCGGCTGCCGCGCCTGCGCGACCGGCTGGCCCAGGTACGTCGACTGAACCGGAGCCGCGAACGCGGGATCGCGGCAGGCGCCGGCCAAGGTCCAGCTTCCGGTCGGGTCGCCGCCGCAAGGGGTGCCGTCTTCGGCGCAGCCGGTGTCGTTCTGGCAACCGAAGCTAGCCAACAGGCCCCCGAGCAGCAGCACGGAGAACAGGGAGACCGCGCCGAGAGCCGCCGGCCGAGAGCCAACGTTCGTGACGTTCACGCGGCCGGACTTTCGGACGAAACCGCCCCCGAGGGCAACAAGAAACGGATCGCTCAGAAGGTCGAGAAAAACTCCCAGAAGCCCGGCACGGCGCGCGGAGCCTGGGTGTCGGTGTGCAACGAATCGGTCGACACGCAAAAGACGATCGGCGCGTCCGCCGGGCACGTCGAGTACCGGTAGCAACGGAACGTGCCGGTGTTGGCAACACCCGTGATGTTGTACTCCTCCAGGCCATCAGGCAGCGCAGCAGTGCTGCTGGGGACCGGCGGCGCGGAGAACGTGCCCGTGCATCCGTTGAGCGCGAACAGGCGGGCGGCGCCGTCGACGGAACCCTGGAACGAGTTCGACGCGTCGGGATTGTTGTGAATCAAGAAGGCGCCGATCGGATGTTGCACGCAGTAGTCGTTGGGGCCGGTGACGTTGGTCTTGAGGACCGGCGGCAGGCCACCGGTCACGTTGCCCTGGGCACGCAACACGTCGGGGAACCAGCAACCCAGCTGTTGCGCGACCCAGCCGCCGCTCGAGTAACCGGTGAAGAACTGGCGGTTCTTGTCGACGCAGTACTTGGCCTCGATCTCCTTGTGCAGAGCATCGAAGTAGGCCTTTTCCATCGCCATCTTGTCGGGCGCGTCCGGGATCGGGCTCGTGGCCGTCACGAACGCCCAGTCGTCGAAGCAGTACTGGCAAGCCGACGACGACGTCCCGCCGCCGTTGGCGACGCAGTTCGCCGAGTTGTAGGTCGCCGGGTTGTAAAACCCCTGCTCCATCTGCACGAGGATCGCGTTCGACTTCGCGTCGGTGGCGGTCGTGTCGGTGTCGAAGGGATAGCCCTTGCGCGCCGTCGGCGAAATGTCCTGCGCGGCGCCGCAACCGGGCCCGAGATAGATCACGCGATACGGTTTGCCGGGATCGTAGTTGTCGGGCAAGCGCACGTAGTAGATGCGATCGACCGCCGTCGCCGACGACGTTGCGTACGACGATGCCGCCGCCGCGGTCACGCTGATCGTGAACTTCTGGTAGTTGTGGTTGTCCGCGACCTGCGGCGGATCGGTCGGCGCCGCCATGCCGCATCCCAGGCTCGCCGACACGGCGTCGCCGGTGTGCGTGGCATCGTTGATCATCGAGGCGTCGCTATTGCCGGCCCCGCCGTTGCCCCCGGTGCTACCCGAGCTCCCGGCGTTGATGAACCCGCCCATCTTTCCGGAGCTGCACGCCGCCGCCGAGAGCATCGCCGCCGAACAAACCAGACCCAAGACCAAACGTGTATGTTTTTGCATCAGCCGCTGAGAAGCCCGGGCAACGTTCCGGTGTAGTCCTTCATTCCGAAGGTGCCGTCGTTGGGAACGCCCATCATGTTCAGGAAGCTCACGAACATCTTGTTGTGAGGCGCGCCGCGGCCGTAGAGGTTGCCGGCATCGTACGGCAGCGCCACGCCCGACGGCACCGGCGGATCGCCCCAGAAGTCGATGTAGCGTCCGGTCTGCATCTGCCCCTGGCAGCTGCCCGCCAGAACGTACGGCACGTTGGTGTACGAGTGCGTGCCGCCGATCCCCAGCTCGTTGGTCCAGAACAGCAACATGTTGTCGAGCAACGTGGTGCCGTCGGACTCTTGAATGCCCTTGAGCTGTCCCAGCATGTACGCGAACTGCTGAGCGTACCAGTTGTGGATCTTGGTCAGATCGGACCGGATGGTGACCGACGTCATCGTGTCGACCTTCGACGCCGTCAACGAGACGCCCACCGTCTCGTTGTGGGTCATCATGTGATGCTCCCGCGTGCCGCTGTACGCGAGCGGCAGCCAGGTGTGGATCACGGTGCTCTCCGCGGTCGACCACTGCAGGCTGGCCACGCGAGTCAGGTCGCAGCTCAGCGCCAGGATCATCAGATCCATCTGCAGCTTGCCGATGTCCTGAAAGTTGGTGACGCAGTAGTTGGGCGCCTGCTCGGCGAGCTCGGTCTTGGTGCGCAGGTCCTGGTCCCGCAGGCAGCGCTCGCGCGCCGGCGACACCGGCACGATGCTGGCGACGCCCGGGCACGAGTTCAACGCCGGGTTGCTGATCAGCTTCGACAGCCGATCCTCGATGCTGCGGATGTTGGTCAGGTGCTGGTCGAGCTTGGCGCTGTCCTGCGTGCCCAGCTTGGACTTGAGGTCGTTGTAGTCCGAGCTGACGTAGTCGAGCACCGACTTCTTGTTCATCAGCACGCGCGTGATCTGCTCCGGCGTGCCGGTCTGGATCGTGCCGAAGAGGCGCGTGTAGATCTGCACCGGATCGTCGACCGGCGGCACCGGCACGGCGCGCCCGAAGGGATCGTTCGGGTCGACGTTGCCGTAGCACATGTGCGTGACCAGGGTCTCGAGGAACGTGTCGTTGCTCTCGACGCCCAGCTCCAGCGACGGCAACAGGGTCTGCCCGCCGATGGCCTGCGCGATGTGCTGATCGATCGACGGCCCGCCCGCGGAGCCGTCGAGGAAGTGATTGGCGCGCCCCGCGCCCGCCGGACCCTTGACCAGCGGGATCGCGGTCAGCATCTCGGTCATGCCCTGGTCGTGCACGTTCGCGATGGGCGGAATCCGCGTCGTCTCCATGCTCACACCGCGGATCACCACGATGTCCTGCTGGAACGGCGCCAGCGGCTGCAGGATCGGCGACAGCGTGAACTGCGTCGAGATCGCCGGGCTGGTCCCCGACGGCGTCGGCACCGACGGGTTGAGCGCGGTCGAGCGCCAGTTCTCGGGGATGGTGCCGCACGGGCTGAAGAAGACGCCGAAGCGCTTGGGCGGCGCCGCGGCCGCCTGCGCGCGCAGACTGCGCGGTGTCATGATCTCCAGCCAGGGGAGCGCGACGCCGACGCCCAGGGCGCCCCTCAGCATCGTCCGGCGAGAGATCCTTCGTGAAATCGCGTTGTGCTGCTTCATGGTGCGCTCCCTGCGGGCGGGGTCGTCGTGCTCGCCGAGGCTGGCGTGATGTAACGGAAGCTGTCGCTCTGAACGATCGAGGTGACCAGATCGAGGAGCTTGGTGTCGGGCGTGAATCCCGAGGACAGCCACGTCAGGTAGTCCTGATCGGCGTCGCCCTCGAGCCGCCCGTTGGCGAACCGGAACCACTGGGTCGCGTAGCAGCCGCGCGTCTCCGGGTTGGTGACGATGAGCTGCGACAGCTCCGGGATCCCGTCGAACGGCGTCCCTTCGAGCGAGCCGGTCACGTCGAGATCCATGCCGCGATCGGTGTCGCGCCACTGCCCCGTGCCGTCGTAGTGCTCGAACGGCAGGCCGAGCGGATCGATCAGGTTGTGGCACGTGGCGCAGACCGGATCGTCGCGGTGCTGCTGGAACTGGACGCGCATCGTCTGACTCAGGTCCATCGGCTTGAACAGCGCGACGATGTCGGGCGACGGCGACGGGATGGTCTGACACAGGATCTGATTGAGAATGAACTTGCCGCGGCGAACCGGGTCGGTCTGGCTGTCCTTGGCCATCGTCGCCAGCAACGACGCCTGCGTCAGGATGCCCGACCGCTGCGTCGGATCCAGGTCGACCCTGTCCCAGTCGGTGGCCGGCGGAGCGGCGCCGTAGAACGCGGCCAGATCCGCGCTGGCGAAGGTGTACGACGCGGTGAAGAGGTCTCTGAACGTGCCCGGAGTCGTGAACAGCACGTTCCTCAGGAACAGCGCCGTCTCTTGCCCCATCTCCGAGGCGAGCAGCGGCGTGAAGCCCATGTAGACCGTCGGATCCTTGGTGAGCGCCGAGATCGTGTCGACGCCCAGCCACTGCTCGTGGAACATGACCAGGTGATCCTGCGACGACTGCTGCAGCAAGAGCCGCTGCGCCTGGCGCTTGATCTCGGCGGGATCCGACAGGTTGCCCGAGTCGGCCGACGCGGTCAGCTCGGCGTCGGGGATCGACCCGCGGACGAAGTACGAGAGGCGCGTCGCGATCTCGTAGGGCGTCAGCGGAACGCCCTGCGCCGCGACCTTGGCGGTCGAGCCGGTCGTTCCGAATTCGGGCCTGAACAGGAACTTCGGCGACAGCAGGATCCCTTCGATCGACAGCCAGAGGCGGTTCTGGTACGGGACCGCGTCCGAAGACAGCATCACCAGGCTGGTCAGCGACTGCTTTTCAGAGTCGGTGATCGGGCGGCGGTAGGCGCGCTTGGCCAGGTCATAGAGATACGGCTGCGCGCAGGGGAGCTCGCCGCGCACCGAGGCATCGCAGCCGGTGAGCATCGTCGGATCGGCGGCGACCAGCTTGGCGATCGCCTCGGCGGCGGCCTCGTACTGCTCGGCCCAGACCAGGCTGCCGGTCTGCGAGCTGGAGAAGTTGGTGAAGCCCAGGACCTTTGGATCGGGCAGGAACGGGAACGACGGCATCGTGAAGCCCGGGAAGAGATCCGCCACCGACGACGCGTATTCGTCGTTGGTGAGGCGCCGGATCGGTACCGGCTGCGGCGCCGGGCCGATCGCGACCGCCGGACCCGGCTCGCTCTTGTTCCCGTTGCACGCGGCCACGAGTCCACAGAGTGCCGCTCCCATCAGCCAGGGCGCATTGGCTTTCTTCATTTCAAATCCCCCGCTGCACAGGTGCTTCGGTCCGCGGCTAGGAATAACACGCGGAGCGCCACAAGACGAGGAGACAAGCCGGCGCCGTCCCTGACAAATTCCAAAAATACTCGCCCTTTACTCATGGCGAGTCGCAGTAGCAACCGCCCGAGAAAGCGGCTCACTCGCGGTTGGCGACCACCGCGTGCGCGTCGGACAGGCGATACCCGACGCCTCGGACCGTCTCCAGCAACGGTCCGGCGGCCCCCAGCTTGTCGCGGAGCCGCTTGATGTGCGTGTCGACCGTGCGCGTCGACACGTCGGGCTTGTAGCCCCACACATCCTCGAGCAGATCGTCGCGCGAGCAGAGGCGCCCGCGGTGCTCGACGAGATACGTCAGGAGCCGCATCTCGATGACGCTGAGGTGAATCTCTTTCCCCTCGACGAAGACGTGGTGACCGTCGACGTCGATGGTCAGCGGGCCGACCAGGTACTTGCGGCGGCGCTCGGGAGCCACGGCGGCCTCATTCGGGCCCGAGCCCGGGCTCTGCGTCGCGACCGGTCCGGTGTTGCTGCGGAAGCAGGCGTTCACGCGCAGCAGCAGCTCGCGCATGCTGAACGGCTTGACCACGTAGTCGTCGGCCCCGACCTCGAAGCCGACCACGCGATCGATCTCCTCGCCCTTGGCGGTGAGCATGATCACGGCCGGCTGATTCTTGTCCGCCTGCGCGCGGATGCGGCGGCAGATCTCGGTGCCCAGCATGTCGGGCAGCATCAGGTCCAGCAGCACCACGTCGGGGACGAACGTGTCGATCTCGGCCAGCGCGCGCGCGCCGGTGTTGGCGGTCTCGACCTTGTATCCACCCGCCTGCAGGTTGAACGCCAGGAGCTCGGTGAGATCAGGCTCATCCTCGACCACCAGCACCCTGCGTTCCGTGCCCTTGGTTCCAGTCATTTGCCGTCGGAGGATATCGTTGCCTCGTTACATCCAGGTGACGACGTGGTGATTTCGCAGAAACACGCCCTCGATTCGCTACGGCGTGCGTCTGCGTCACATCGAAACATCGAGCTCGAGCTCGGCGAAGTCCACGCCGCCGCGGCTGTCGCGCAGCACCAACCACAGGTGCACGAGCCCAGCCGTGGCGGGCGCGACCCAGTCATTGTCGGCGGTCAGCGCCGGATCGTCGTCGGCGCGCCCGGTCACGTCGTGGTCGAACGCGCCTGCGGTCGCGAACCAGGACACGCGCATGGCTTCGCGCTGCATGCTCAGCGAGGCGGTCTGGAGACTGTAGACCGGGAAGGTCTCGACGGCGTCGGCGGCCCACGACGCCTCCAGCGTCACGCGCTGCCCGGCCGCGATCGCGGGCGCCGACGGCGCGGGCATGCCGGCGACGATCGGGGCCAGCACCGACGGCGCGCTACCGTCGATCATCCACGTCACCTGCGCCAGCGTGGGATTGCCGTTGGGCGTGTATCCGTTCGGGTTGTTCGCGGCGTCGTAGGGGTTGTTGAACTGGTTGGCGACGTCGTTGGGCGCGTTCGACAGGCGGCACTGGATGCGCTCGAGGTCGAAGCCCAGCCGTGGCGCGCCGCCCGCGGGATCGGGCAGCGTGGCGCGCACCGGCTCGTAGAAGCCGCCCGTGATGTCGGGATCGCGCGGGCGCGCGTTGGGGTCCAGCGGCGGTCGCAACGGGCCGAAGATGCTGCACGCGCCGATGGTCGTCGGATCGTTGGGATCAGCCGCGGTGACCGGCGCCTGGAATGTCGCGCGACGGGCCGGCCGTGTCGGAGATACCGAAGCAGGCGGTGGCGACCGCGCTGTTCTCCGACGGCGGGCGCGGCGCGGTGCACACCGCCCACGACGCGGCCGGCGCCGCGATCGTGCCGCCGACGTCGACGGCCAGCAGGTCGTAGGTCACCTGCGCGCCCTCCTTGGCCTCGGCCGGGGTGCCGCGCACGGCCAGGATGCGCGGCCCGGCGATCACCGAGATCGGCGCGCCGAGATCCGGCTCGCACGCGGCGCTCGACAGCGCGAGCGCGACGGCGGCGGTTGCGAGACGAGCGGCGCGCGACATCAGAAGTCCATCCTCGCGCCGAGCACCGCCAGCGTCGGCAGGCCGGTGATGTGCTGCGCTTGCTGAAGTCGTAGTTGTAGATGAGCTCCTCGGGGTTCTTGCGGTTGGTCAGGTTCTGCACGTCGAGGAAGATGCTCAGCTTCACCCGCCGCATCACGACCGCTTTCTCGACGCGCGCGTCGAGCTGGTAGAAGGACGGGATCCGGATCGAGTTGTGCGCGCCGAAGATCGGCTCGTAAAGACCGGTGTTGCTGTCGAAGAACGCGCCGACCACCGGCGTGCGCGGCATGCCGCTCGTGTAGCGGAAGCGGCTGCCGACCTCCCAGCCGTGGCCGAGGTCGTAGCTCGCCAGCACGCCGAACACGTGCGTCTGATCGAAGTCGAACAGGCGGTAGTCCTGGCCCGGGTGATCGCGCCGCTCGCTGCGGATCAGCGAATAGGTGATCCAGCCGAAGAAGCCCTTCTTGATGCTCCTGGCGCAGCAGCACCTGGCCGCCGTAGCTGCGCCCGATGCCGTCCTGCGTCAGCGCCTGCGCCACCGGCGGCGTCGGCAGCGCGCTGCGCGACACCAGATCGTAGTAACGCTTGTAGAAGCCGACCGACTCGAGCGTCAGCGTCGGCGTCAGCTTGTAGGCGAAGCCGGCGCTCGCGTGCAGCGCGCGCGACATGCCGACGGTGCGGGTTGCCGAAGACCGGGCTCAGGTCCTCGGGATCGGGCGGCTGCGCGTAGATGCCGCCGCCCGCGGTGAACGTCAGCCGCTTGGTCGCGCGCAGCACCGCGACCAGCGCGCGGGTTCGGCGCCCAGCGCAGCGGCGCGAAGCCGATCGGGTTCGCGGGCAGCGCGAGGCGCGAGTAGCCGATCGGCACCGTGCCCGGCACCGTCGGGAGCATGCGGTCGCCGTCGACCATCGTCGGCTCGAAGCGAACGCCCGGCGTCAGCGTCAGGCGGCCGAGCACCGCCTCGACGACGGCGTAGGGCGCGACGGTGGCCAGATTCACGTGCCAGCGATCGAAGTTGGTGTCGGAGCCGGGCGGCTGGCCGAAGACGACGATGTCGCCTTCGCGCGGCGGCTGGTTCACCGAGCCGTTGCGCTCGACGGTCGTCGACTGCCCCGCGAAGTCGATGCCCACCGACAGCGTCGCGTGCGGGCTCAGGCGGCGGCGGTACGACGCGCGCAGCGCGTACTGCCAGGTGTCGAGGCGCAGATCGATCGGGATCGTGCCGAACTGCGACAGCGACATCGCTGCGATCGAAGCCGAACGACGGCGTGACGATGAAGCTGGAGCCGTCGTCGAGCAGGCGCGTGTAGCGGATGAAGACGCGCTTGTACGACGTGTCGTTGTTCTGGGTGCGGACCTCGAGCGGGTCGCTGGCCGGGATCGTGCGGCGCAGGTGATCGTCGGAGGCCAGGAACGTCACCGCCAGCTTCCTCGTCGCGGCGGAGCGCCAGCGTCGCGCGCGCCTGGTAGTCGTCGTAGCGCGGGATCGGCACGAAGTCGCCGACGTCGCGCGACGTGACCGCGCTCAGCGAGCGGTCGAGGTAGCTCACGCGGCCGGAGATCGCCAGGTGCAGGCGGCGCGCGATCGCCGTCGACACGAACGCCGACGTGTCGATGACGTCGGCGGCGACGTAGCCGTGGATGCGCGTCGCCGGAGAGCGGGCGCAGCTCGACGCGCACCAGGCCGCCGAGGCCGCGCCCGTAGTCGGCGCCGTACGACCCGGGCGACAGCTCGATGCCCTTGCACCAGATCCGAGTTCACCGTCGAGCGCAGACCGCCCACGTGGTAGAGCGCCGGGATCTCGACGCCGTCGACGACGACGCGCGTGTCCTTGGGCGCCGAGCCCCAGACGATGAGCGCGCCCGAGCCGAACGACGAGCGGCCGACGCCGGGCAGGTTCTGCACGACCTTGAGCGTGTCGCCCTGCGTGCCGGGGACGCGCCGCGCCTCCTCGGTGCGGATGCGCGTCTCGACCGCCTCCTTCTTGATGCGCGGCGCGCGCACGACCATCTCCTCGTCGACGCCCTCCTCCTTCTCCTCGACGACGTACTTCACCGTGCGCCGCTTGCCCTTGGCGATCAGCTCGTCGGTGGTGACGTGATCAGCTTGGGGTTGGCGAGCTCGACCTTGTGCGGGCCGATCGGCACGTCGGTGAACGCGAAGCTGCCGTCGACGTCGGTCTCGGCGGTGACGTTCAGATCCTTGATCGTGACCTTCACGCGCGCCATCGGCTTCTTCTTGAAGCGCTCGATGACGATGCCGTCGAAGTTGATCTGCGGGCCCGCGGCGACGATCTCGGTCACGATGGTGAAGTCGTAGCGATACGTGATCTTCACCGGCGCCGGCTGGTGATCGATCTCCGCCGGCTCGAACAGGAACTGCTGCACCGCCGCCATCGCCGCCGCGTCGAAGTCGACCCCCGCCGACTTGACCACCTCCACCGCCCCTACCTTGCCGTCGTCCCCGATCTCGATCGACAGCAGCACCGACGCCGTCACGCCCGCGTCGTGCTTGTCCTTGGGATAAGCGGCGGGCACGAACTTGATCAACTTCGGCGGCTTGGTGATCTCGCCCGCCTGCGCCGCCGGCGCCTCGGCCTCCTGCGCGAACGCGTTCGCGCACAGAGCAGACACGGCCGTGAGCGCGAATACCGCAGAGACTCGCGCGCCGATCGTCCAGCTATGTCTTTTCGTATTCAAGGCTCTCTCGGCGCCGCTATTCCGTCAGGGGCGAAGCCCCTGGCGCGCTCAGTCCGTCAGCTCGTAGGTCTTCCCCATGACGAAGGTCCCTCCCGCGACCGGCTTGCCGCACGCCATCGCCGGTTTGAATCGCCACTGCCGCGCCGCCGCGACCGCCACCGCGTCCAGCGCCGGCTCGACGCTCTGGAGCACCTCGACGTCCGACACCGACCCGTCGGCGGCGATGGTGAGCTTGAGCTTGATCTTGCCCTCGACCCCTTCGGTCTTGGCGGCGACCGTGTACTCGAGATCGACGCGGTAGACCGCCACCGGCTTGGTCGGCTCCTCGTTGCACGGCTCCTCGCCGCCGCCACCGCCCGGCGCTTCGCCGGCGTTCGGCCCCGCGCCCAGCCCCTCGCGCGCGCGGCGCGTGCGCGCCGAGGACACCGCCGAGGCCACGCGCGCTGGCGCGGCCGCCGCCGGCGCGCCCGCGCGCGGTCCGAGCGCGATCCCACCCGGCGCGTCGTCGTTGCTCATCGCCAGCGCCGTCTCCACGGCGTGCACGGGCGCGGGTCGCGCCACCGGCGCCACCACGGGCGCCGCCTTGGGCACCGACGCGACCACGCGCGGCGCGTGATGCACCGGCGGAGGCGGCGGCGGTGGCTTGGGCGGCGGCGCCTTCTTCTTCGCGTCGGTGACCGCGACCGAGATCGCCTTGCGCTTCTCCCCACGTTGCGCCGCGCCCATCAGCGAGATCGCCACGCCGGCGTGGATCACCGCCGAGACGATGACGGTCGCGCGCTTCACGGCTCACTCGCCCGTCTGCTGGACGTTGATCGCGAACTTGGTGACGCCCGCCATCTTCGCGATGTCCATCACGTGGACCACCTGACCGTGCTGCACTTCTTTGTCGGCGCTGACGACCAGGCTCGCCTCGGGATCGGCGGCGATCGCTTCTTTGATCTTGGCGGGCAGCTCGGCGT
This sequence comes from uncultured Pseudomonadota bacterium, assembly GCA_963774325.1. Taxonomy (GTDB): domain Bacteria; phylum Myxococcota_A; class Polyangia; order Fen-1088; family Fen-1088; genus DASRQZ01. Next base: position 3,054,756 of record CAVZEF010000002.1, on the reverse strand, counting down.
CGGTGACCGGCTGCTCGTTCCAGCGGATCATGCCGTTCTTGAACAGCTGCACGGTGGCCGGCTTGTCGGCCGTCCCGTCGGTGGCGTGCGCCTTGGGCAGCTGCACCTTCATCGTCTGCGCGACGATGTAGCTGGACGCCACCATCAGGATCACCAGCAACACCAGCATGACGTCGACCAGCGGGGTCACGTTGATCGCCGCGATCGTGCGTGACCGCCCGCCGGTCTGCATCGTGCCGGCCATCAGATCACCTCCGCCGCGCGCGCGACGCCGTCGGACGCGGGCCCGGCGCTCGCCGCCGGCGAGAGATTCGGCGCCTTCGACGAGGGCTCTTCCTCGGGCGAGGGCTCCGACGCGGGTCCCGCCGACTTCATCGACGCCAGCAGCAGATTTCCGAGCGCCGCCGCGTTCTCCTCGATGTCGGCGCCCTTCTTCTGAAACACGTTGTAGCCGATGACCGCCGGCAGCGCGACCAGGATGCCGATCGCGGTCGCGGTCAGCGCCTCGCCGATGCTGCCCATGACGTTGTCCATCCCCGAGACACCCTGGCTGCTGCCGAGCTGGCGGAACGACGTCATGATGCCGAGCACCGTGCCGAAGAGGCCGATGAACGGCGCGTTGTTGCCCAGCGTGCCGAGGAAGAGCAAGCCGACCTCGACCTCGGCGCGGTGCTGCCGCACCGACTTTGCCAGGATCTGCTCCACCGACTCGGCGCCGCGCGCGCGCCACTTGACGGCGTCGGTCAGGATGCGCGCCTCGACCGAGCGGCTCTCCGCGAGCACGCCCAGCGCGGCGGCGTCGCCGCCGTTGCGCAGCGCGCGCTCGATGCGCTCGCCGAGCTCGATGACGTTGACGCGGCGGCGGCGGAAGAACCACCAGCGCTCGATGATCACGCCGATCGAGATCACCGACAGCGAGATCAGCAAGTAAAGCACGACGGCGCTGGCCGGCTTGGCCACGAACATCAGTTTCTGAATCAGCATTGTTTTTACCTCCTTCTTTGGGACCCTCGGAGGGTCCCAAGCCCCCCGCGATGGACTACGCCGGGCGGAGCCGGCTCCGCCCGCGCGATCATGGAATCTGAAACTGCAGGGCCAAGACCCCCGACCCCGCGGTGTGACTGAAACGCGTGTCGCTGTCGACGAGCTCGCCGTACGCGGCGTGGACCGGAACCGGGTTGCCGTTCAGGAAGACGTCGACGGTCCACTGGGCGTCGATTTCGCCGCACAGCGAGACCGCGTCGACGCGCACGGTGTACATCCCCGACGGCGGCGCCGCGCCCCATGTCACGTTCTCCCGCCGCCGCCCGTCGATGATGCACGAGCCGTTGGAGTCGAAATCGAGCACGCCGCCGTTGGCGATGTCTTCGGCCGTGTAGGGGTCGAACACCGGACGCGTCGGCAGCGACGACGGGTTGTTGACCCAGACCTCGATCTCCGCCGGCGCCTTGGGGTCGGGCGGCGACGCCGGCGCCACCGGCACCACCACGTGCAGATCGAGATCGGCGTTGGTGTCCCAGCCCAGGCGAACTTCGAGCGTGCCCTCGACGTCGGCGAAGTCGCTGATCATCACCGCCTGGCTCACGGGCGGGCCCATGCGCCCGTCGGCGAGGATCGCGCGCAGCACCAGGTCGTGCCGGCCGGGCGCGATGTCCGACGCGTAAGAGAGCGTGGTCGAGAACAGCAGATCGGTGCTGCCGCCGAGCTCGCGATCCGCGGTCGCCGCTGGAACGATCCAGTAGATATCGTCGTCGGCCAGCCCGAGCGCGACCGAGCGGCCCCCCGCCTGCACGCTGCCGGTGAGGCTGCGGTTGGTCGCGCCCGCGAACGCCAGGCCGTGGAACTGGCTGATGGTCACCGACGCGCCGCCGGTCACCGTCGGGTCGGGCTGAGACGACAGCGTGCCCGGAACCAGCGTGGCGCCCGTCGCCTGCATCAGCGATCCGAGACCGGTCCGCCCGCGGACGCCGGCATCACAGCCTCCGGCCGCGAGCATCGCCGCGCACAAACCCGCGCACACCGCTGCGCGGCCTGTGGCGAAACGCCGGGTCAAAAGCTCGCCTCCCCGCGGATCGCGAAGACGTTGTCCATCAGGTTGGTCGGCAAGCCCGACGCCGCGCGCCCGAGATGATTGCGGTTGATGTCGTACTCGACGACGAGGCGGCCCGACGGCGAGCGCAGCGCCCCGACCAGCGCCAGCGTCGAGTAGCTGGCGTCGCTGGGCACGACCATGCCGATCTGGCGATCGCTCGCGTCGCGGTCGGGGTTGTAGTAGTCGTACCGCGCGCCGACGGTGGCGTGCGAGCCGATGTCCTGCATCAGCGCCACGTACCAGCCGAACTCGCGGTAGCTGCGCCCGACGGCGCCGATCGCGCCGGTGGGATCGGCGGGCAAGATCGCGCGGTCGAGATCGCGTGCGTAGTAGGTCTCGCCGTACACGCTGGTGCGACCGACGCCGGGCGTGGTCACGACGACGCGCAGGTCGGCGCCGAGGGCGTGCCGCGGGAAGTTGATCGAGGGTTCGGCGGCACGGCCTGGCATGGGCCTCAGCTCATTGGAGTCGACCACGCCGTCTTCGTTGCTGTCGATCCACTGGATCGACGGCTTGGTGGCCGGCGTGCCCCTGTGAAAGCCGGTGCCGTAGAGCCCGGAGAAGCCGGCGACGATCTGTACCCATCCCTCGCCGCCGTCGATGCCCAGGCGTCCGACCCAATCCTTCTGGTGGTTGGGATCGCGCACCGGGAACGAGCGCTCGCCCACCGGCTCGCCGTTCTGCACGGCCAGGCTGTAGCGCAGGAACCGCCAGCCGCCCTGCAACCGCGCGCCGACGTCGTACTCGCCGGGAAAGAGCGCGCGTTCGGTGGTGCTGCGCTCGAGGAACAACCGCTCGCGGTCGCTCTCGATCACTTCCCAGCCGAACGGGATCTTGAAGAGGCCGATCGTCGCCATCAGCAGCGGCACGCCGCCAGCGCCGTCCGCACCCGGAAGGCGCAGCGACGCCTCGGCGCCGGCGATGCGCGCGGTCGGGCCGTTCACGGTGTTGCCGTCGAGCTCGAGCAGTCCGGCGACGTAGGTGCGGTCCAGCGTCGCGCGCAAGCGTGCGCGGCGGATCATGAAGCGGTCTTCGTTGAGCGGATTGCCGGTCGAGGGATTGAGCTGATCCTCCGACGACTGCCGGAACGCGAGATCGGCCTGCACGTACCCGGTGAGCCCCAGTCCGAGCCGAGCCGCTCGCACCGACGGCGGCGCCTCCGCCGCCGCATGGGCGTTCGCGGCGACCTGCTCCTTCAACGTCTCGACCGTTGCGCGCAGCTCCGCGGTCTCGTTGGCGCGCAGAATGATCTCCGCGTTGAGCGACGCCTCGGCCTCCTCGCGCGCCGCACGCACCGCGGCCTCGCGCTCGGCCCGCTCGGCCGCGCGCACGGCTTCGACGTCGACCGGAGGCGGCGCCGGCTGCGGGCCGAGCACCGGCGTGGGTGCGGGCACCGGCGCAACCGGGGCCTTGGCCGCGCTTTCAGCCGGTGCCGACTGCGCGAACGCCCGCGTGCCCGCCACCATCCATACCGACAAGAGAACACCGCGGGAGAGCCAGGCCCTCCCGCGGCAACGACCCCGCGCTAGATCTTGCAACTGTCGTACGAGATCGCCGGCGCCGGTCGCGTCACCGGCACGCCGCCGGTCGTCGCCTTGTTGATGATGGTGAGGTGCGCCGTGTGCTGATCCGTCGTGCTGCCGCCGTCGCTGCCGTCGGTCCCGGCGTCGTTCGCGGTCATGCCGCCCGAACCCGTCGTCACGCCGCCGGTGCCGGTCGCGCCGCCACTGGCGGTCGCGCCGCCGGAGCCGGTCGCGCCGCCCGTGCCCGAGTTGTTCCCCGAGGACGAGCTGCAAGCCGCGATCGAAACGGACAGCGCCAGTGCGCCCGCCACCAGCAACCCGCGAGCCACTCTTCCAAAGTTACGCATGGTCATTCTCCTCTCCTACTCGCAGTAGCCGTGGTGGCAGTGGGTTCCGCCCGTGCAAGGCGTGTCGTCGGTGCACGCCAGGCATCCCGAGGGCGTGCTCATGGTGGCCGTCGCCTCGAAAGCGCAGCTGCAGGAGTCGGCCGGCGCGTAGGCGCTGAGGAAGCCGCCGTCCTTATCGCGCTGCACCTTCATGGCGCAGGTCGGAATCACGTGCGCACCCGTCTGCAGGATCACCGGATCGAAGTTCGGCGCGTTGTCGGCGGTGGTCGGGTTGTTCATGACCCAGTCGACGAAGCTCTGCGCCGCCGCCGACGGCTTGCCCGACGTGCCGTCGAGCTTCACGATCAGGTGCTCGTAGCCCCACGGCAGGTAGTGACCGTCGCGCACGTTGCGCTTGTCGAACGTGTCGGCGGCCGAATCGGCGTAATAGGCCTGGATCTGCTCGAGGCCGCGGAACGCGAGCACCTTCATCTTCGCCCGCTGCGTGTCGAACGCGTCGGCGGCCAGAAAGCCGATGGCGGTGTTCGGGTCGGCGATCGTGACGGCGGGGTTCATGCCGGTCAGCGTCGTCACCAGCGCGCCGCCGGTGGCGTTGCTCGTGCCGCGGAACGTGGACGCCAGCACGTTGATGCTACGGGCGATGATGTTCTGCGTCCCCGAGGTCGCGCTGCGCTGCTGGATCGCGCTCTCGACCAGCCAGGGCGAGATCATGCCGCGCATGCCGCAGCCCCAGACGTTGGCGGCTTCTTCGGCGGTGATCGAAGCCGGAGCGCCGGTCGCCGCCGTGGGAACCACGAACAGCATCGCCTGCGCCGGGCCGGAGTAGTCGGCGACGGTGCTGGGGCGCGGGCCGAAACCGCACGTCTCGTAGAACACGTCCGAGATCCCGACGTCAGCCTTGGGCGGCGCGGTGTCGAGCGTACAGGTCAGCTGTCCAGCGGCGCCGGACGCGGTCGTGTAGTAGTGCGCCGAACCGGAGAGGTTCGACTGATCGCGGACCGCGGCCACGCCGCCGCAAGAGTTGCCGCCGGTTTGATAAATCAACGTGACGGCGCCATTGGTGCTGCTGTCGCCGACGGTCCGGCTACGCAGCTGGTTCGCCATGGCCTGGATGACGGGCTCGAACGCGCTCGAGCCCGTGAGATAGATAGGATTCGGGAACATGGTCGTGTCGTTACAGCTGGGAATCGAACCGGCGTCCTGGGCGAAGGCTGCTCGGGGGGCCGAAAAAAACCCGACGCCAAGGCTCAGCGCCCCAACCCCCATCAACGCGCCCGTCAAGCGAGCATTCATGACTTCCTCCGAATAATTGTGAGTGCAATCTCGACGCAGCACGGGTAACAAGGCGTACGGTTCACGGTCAATCCAATAAGTCCCGTCGCAACCAAGTGTTGCGGCGCCGTTGCGGTCACGTCACAATCCAACGTCAATCGTGCGAGCGAAGTTTCGTGAATGTCAGCAAACCGGTAGTTTTGACGCGGATAAAGTTCAACTATGAGGCGCATTCTGATCGTCGAAGACGATCCCGACCTGCGTGAGCTGCTCGCTTACGAGCTGGCCCAGGATGGGTTCGGGATCGATGCGACCGGCTTCGGCGCCGAGGCGCTGCGGCTGTGCCAGCGGCAGACGCCCGACCTGGTGCTGCTCGACCTGATGCTGCCCGACTACTCCGGGCTGGAGATCTGCCGCGCGCTGCGCCGCTCGCCCGAGACCGAGGACGTTCCGATCATCTTTCTCACCGCGTGCGGCGCCGACGCCGATCGCATCCAGGGGCTGGAGGTCGGCGCCGACGACTACGTCTCGAAGCCGTTCCAGATGCGCGAGCTGACGCTGCGGATCCACGCGCTCCTGCGGCGCACCGATCCACGCACCGTCGCTCCGCCGCCGCTGGTCTCCGATCGCGTGGTGCGCCGCGAGCAGCTTCGCGTCTGGGAGGGGTTCGCCGCCAACCACATGGGCCGCGCCGAGTGGCTGGAGGCGCGCGAGATCTGGCGCGCGATCCTCGCGCGGTTCGAGGGCGACCTCACGCCGATCGAGCTATCGCGCGTGCGCGCGCAGATCGACGGATGCGACCGAGCGCTCGGCGGAGCCCCGCGCGAGAACTAGTGTCCTGTCTCAGAAATACGCCGTGGCACCGAGGCTGGTCAGGTAACTGTCCGCGCGTTCACTCGCCCCAGATCGTCGCGACGATCGATCGCCGGCCGGCGTCGGAGCGGTGCTCGCCGAGGTAGATCCCCTGCCAGGTCCCGAGCGCGAGCCGCCCCTCGCGGATCGGGATCATCACCGAGCATCCCATCACCGACGACTTCACGTGCGCCGGCATGTCGTCGGGTCCCTCGGCGGTGTGCTCGAAGTCAGGAGCGTTCTCGGGCACGGCGCGGTGGAGCCACCGCTCGAGATCGGCGCGCACGTCGGGATCGGCGTTCTCGTTGATCGTCAGCGATGCCGACGTGTGCTGCAGAAAAAGCTGCAGGAACCCGACCTGTACCCGCGCGAGATTCGGGAGCGCGGTCACGATCTCGCGCGTGATGAGATGGAACCCACGCGAGCGCGCTTCGAGCCGGATCTCCTTCTGGAGAAATTGCATGCGCCAAGCTTAGCGCGCACCGCGGCGAGACGGCTCGACCGTGAAATTCGTCACCTACAAAATGTGACTGAGGTCTCTACCCCCTCCCCTTGTCCACCGATGAGAATTATTGTGTGGGAGGGAGCGTCTAGATTTTATCGATCCTCGACGGCGTCGCCGGGGACCAATGAGGAGGAAGCCGTGAAGACCGCGCGAACATACTGGATCATCCTTGGACTTTCTGCCGCAGTGCTCCTCGGGTCGTCATCGACGGCCAGCGCCCAGTACTACGGTCGCCCGAGGTACTACGCGCCTGCCCCTGCCTACTACCCGCCGTCGGGCTATCGCAACGGGCTGGTGCTCGGCGCCGGCATCGGTTTCGGCGGGCTGACCGCCGACCAGTGCGGCGATCTGTGTGGTAGCGGCCTGTCGCTCGAAGGCCACATCGGCGGCATGCTCAATCCGCGGTCGGCGCTGATGTTCGACGTCTGGACGGTGATCCACCCGATCTCGAACACCGACGGCGAAACCACCGATACGCTGTACACGGGCGCGCTGCAGTTCTGGGTGTCGCCGATCGTCTGGCTCAAGGGTGGCCTGGGGTTCGGCAACACGCAGATCAGCAGCAACAGCGTCGGGACGATCACCGACGCGACCGCCTTCGCGGTGATGGGCGGCGCCGGCGTCGAGCTCGTGCAGAGCGGCCCGTTCGCGCTCGATCTGCAAGGACGGATCGGCCACACCTTCTTCTCGCAGTCCGACGGCGGACCGATCACGAACTACGCGTTCATGATCGGCTTCAACTGGTACTGATCGCCGCTGGCGGCCGGACGGCTTCAGCGCAGGGCCGCTTCGCGCTCCGGGCGCGAGGCGGCCAGCAGCTGATGCAGTGACCACTGGCCGCGCGCGCGCACCAGGTTGTGCTCGCCGCGGCCGGCGAAGCGGCGCGCGTCCCAGCCGAAGTAGTCCTCGCGAAGCGCGTCGGCGGCGAAGCGCGCCGCCAGCCCGAGGCTCACCCACTCGACCCCCAGCAACAGCCCGGCGCGCTCGCCGTCGTCGAACGTGCGCCCGCGGCTCTCGCGATAGCCGTCGAGCGACGCGCGAAACACGTCGAGATCCAGGACCGCCTGCGGTTCGTCCTCGCCGGCGCGGTTGCACCAGGATCGCCAGGCATCGCCGAGCTCGTACGCCAGCGAGAGCGGCCCGACGACGTCGAGGTCGATGAGGCACACCGTGCGCTCGCTCGCGGGCGGCGACGGCCCCGCGAACAGGATGTTGTTGAACTTGAGGTCGCCGTGACACACGCGCGCCGGCAGCGCCGGCAGCGGGGGCAGCTCGGCGGCGCCGGCGCGGATCGCGTGCGCCAGCGCGCGAACCTCGGCCGCCAGCCGGTGGTCGGGATTCGCCGCCACCGCCTCATCCAGGCGCGCCAGGTGCAGCGCCGTGTCGTGCACGCCGGCGCGCCGCCCGACGAAGGTGTGGTCCAGCCCGTCGAGCGCGCCGTGAAACCGCGCGATGAGCGCGCCCGCCGCGCGCGCCTGGGCCGCGCCGCCGACCACGTCGAACGAGACGCCGTCGACGTAGGTCAGCACGCGCCAGACCGCTCCCTCGATCGCCACGATCGGCTGCCCGGTCTCGGTCGGGACCAGCGACGGCGTCGCGAGCCCGGCGTCGGCGAGCCGCTGCGTGACCGCGACGATGTTCTGGTGAATCGCCGCCGGGAAGATCGGGTTCACCCGCTGGAGGACCGCGCGCGCACCGTCGGGACGCGCGAGCAGATAGGTCTTGTTGATGAGCCCGTTGCCGAACGGCGCGACCGACGCCGCGGTCCAGCCGGGGTATTCCGGCAGGACCCGGTCGTGGATCTCGGCGGCGTGGGCGAAGCCGCTCCCGCTGCCGCTGCCGCTGCCGCTGTCTGGGGCGCTCGCGTCGGTCATCGGTCCGCTCGTCGACGAAAGTAGCACGAGTCCCCGAAGGTGCGGCGACGACCGGGTACGGATAAAGTGTGGGCATGCGCGCCGGCTGGATGCTCGCGATGGCAGCGGCGGCGACCTCGCCCGGGGTCGCCGTTCCGACGGCGCGGGCGATGACCTGGGCCGAAGCGCGCGCGGCGGCCCAGGAACACGCGCCCGAGCTGACGATCGCGTTGCGCCGGGGCGCCGTCGCCCGCGCCGACGTCGACGTGGCGGGCGCGCTCGCCAACCCCCTCTTCACCGTGACCACCGCCAAGGAGACCGCGAAGCTGGCCGCGGGCGTGAGCCTGCCGCTGCCGATCTTCGGCCAGCGCGGGTCCGCCGTCCGCGCCGCCAGCGCCGACGCCGACGCGGTCGAGCGCGAGCGCGACGTCGACGTCAACGACGTGCGCTGGAGCGCGACGCTGGCCTGGATCGACACGTGGGAGATCACGGTGCGCGCGCGGCTGCTCGCCGACGCCGCCGAGGACGCGCGCCGGCTGGCGGCGATCGCGGGCGAGCGCTTCGACGCCGGCTCCTCGCCGCGCCTGGACGTGGTGCGCGCCACCGCCGATCGCGTGCGCGCCGAATCCGACGCCGAGTCGGCGCGCGCGCTGGTCGCCGCCACGGGCGCGCGCCTGGCGGTGTGGGTCGGCGTCGATCCGCTGTCGCCGCCGGTCGTCGAGGGCGGCCCAGGCGTGCCCGCCCAGCTGCCGGCGCTGGAGCGGCTGCTCGCCGACGCCGCGGCCCACCCCGTGCTGGCGCGCGACGAAGCCCAGCGGGCGGCCGCCGGCCGGCACGTGGATCTCGAACGGCGCCTGCGGCTGCCGATCGTCAGCGCCGAGCTCACCGTGGCGGCGGGCGATCCCACGCTGACCGTGAACGGCGTCGCGCACACCGACGTGATCGGCGGCGCCGCGTTCGAGCTGCCGATCCTGAACGCGCGCGGCGGCGCCATCGCGCGCGCGCAGGCGCAAGGCTCGCTGGCCGAGGCGACGCGCGCCTCCGACGCCGCCCACCTGCGCGCCGATCTGATCGAATCATTTCGCCGCACCGAAGCCGCGGCCGCGCGCGCTCGCGCGCTCGGCCAGCGGGTGGTGCCGACCATCGAGGAGGCTCGCAGCATGACCGAAGAGGGCTACCGCGCGGGGCGCGCCGACCTGATCCGCGTGCTCGAGGCGCAGCGCGCCGTGGTCGACGCGCGCATCGCCGAGCTCGAGGCGATCAGCGCCTGGGCGCGCGCGTTCGCCGACCTCGAGCGGGCCGGCGGGCGGGCGTTCGAGGATCGCGGAGCGAGACATGCGACCCACTAGCGCCGCGGCACGCGCGCCGGTCGCGCAGACGGCGCTCGCGGTCGCGCTGGCAGCGCTGGCGACGCTCACCGGCTGCCGCCGCCAGGCCGCGGCCGACGGGCTCGACCACGCCGAGCCCGCGGGCGGCGCGCCCAGGCGCGTGCGCTGCGCGCCGATCGAAACGCGCGCGCTGCGGTCGCAGGTCGTCCTGCACGGGACGGTGGCGCCGCTGCCCGATCGCGACGCGCAGATCGCGCCGCAGGTCACGGGCCGGATCGTCGAGGTGCTGGTGCGCGAGGGCGATCCGGTGACGCGCGGCCAGCCGCTGGCGCGCATCGACGACGCCGCGCTCGTCGATCAGTCCCGCCAGGCGGGCGCGCAGGTGGCCAAGGCCGCCGCGGAGACCAACCTGGCGCGCACCACGCGCGACCGGGTCGCGCGCGTCGTCGAGCGCGGCATCGCCGCGCGCCAGGAGCTGGACGACGCGCAGGCGCGGCTCGCGACGGCGCAGGCCGGCGAGACCGAGGCGCGCGCCGCCGCGGGCATCGCCTCGCGCCAGCTCGAGCGCGCCACCGTGCGCAGCCCGCTCGCGGGCGTGGTGCTGAAGCTGTTCCGCAAGTCCGGTGAGCTGGTCGACGGAACGCCCGCGACGCCCGTGCTCGAGGTCGGCGATCCGACCCACCTCGAGCTCGTGGCCACCGCCACGGCCGCCGATCTGGTCCAGGTCCACGCGCACGACTCTGCCTCGGTGGCGCTGCCGGCGCTGCCCGAGCTGGCCGTACGCGGAGCCGTCGTCGCGGTGTCGCCCGCCGTCGACCGCGCCACCGGGCTCGGGTCGATCCGGATCGCGCTCGACACCCGCGCCGGTCCGCTGCCGCCCGTGGGCGTGACCGGCGTGGCGCGCATCGAGACCGGCGCGCCCCACCCCGCGACGCTGGCCCCGGCGGCGGCGCTGCGCGCGGCGCTGGGCGAGGAGGCCGAGATCGTCGTGTGCGGCGCCGACCGCCGCGCGCACGTCGTGCGCGTACGGCGCGGCGCCGCCAGCGGAGCGCTGGTCGAGATCCACCCGGCCGGCGGCGACGGCGATGCAGACGCGGCCGCCGGCGGCGGCGCGGTCTCGACGGGCACGCGCGTCGCGGTCGAGCCGGTGCTGGGCCTCGGCGAGGGCGATCCGCTCGAGCCGGCTCCATGAGCACGCGCTGGTTCGAGACCCTCATCAGCCGGCGCGGCCCGCTGATCCTCGTGGCGGCGATCGCGCTCGGCGCCGCGGGCGTCATCGCCGGGCGCGCGCTGCCGAGCGGCATCTACCCCGAGGTCGAGTTCGCGCGCATCGTGGTCGTCGCGCGCGAGCACGACGTTCCGCCCGAGGAGGTCGAGAAGTCGCTGACGCGGCCGCTCGAGAGCGCGCTCATCACCGTGCTCGGCGTCGAGCGCCTGCGCGCGCGCACCATCCGCGGCGCCGTCGAGATGTCGTTGCAGTTCGCGCCCGGCACCGACATGTGGCGCGCGCTGCAGCTCACCGAGTCGCGCGTCGCCGAGGCGCGCGCGAGCCTGCCCGCGGGCAGCGAGATCGTGGTCGAGCGCCTGACGACGACCTCGTTTCCCGTGGTGACCTTCAACTTGACCGGGCCCATCGATCCCCGGCGCCTGCGCGAGATCGGCGAGCTGGTGCTGCGCCCGGCGCTGTCGCGCATCCGCGGCGTCGGCCGTATCGAGGTGCTGGGCGGCGACGTGCGCGAGGTCGAGATCGTGCTCGACCCCGAGCGTACGGCGGCGCTGCACCTGCGCCCGACCGACATCGTCGAGCGCCTGCGCGCCTCGACGGTGCTGCAGGCGGTGGGCCGCCTCGAGGAGTCGCGCGAGCAGGTCACGGTCATGGCCTCGGGCGAGCCGCGGTCCCTCGCCGACATCGAGCGCATGCCGGTTGCGACCGCCACTGACGGCAGCCCGGTGCCGCTGTCGGCGATCGCGCGCGTGTTCGAGGGCGCCGAGGATCGCCTGCTGCGCGTGAGCGGCCCCGCGGGCGAGACCGTGCTGCTGAGCGTGAGCCGGTTGCCCGGCGCGAGCACGCCGGGCGTGGTGGGCGAGGTCGAACGAACGGTGCGCGCGCTCGCGCCCAGCCTGCCGGCGGGCGTGCGCGTCGACCCGGTCTACGACCAGGCGGTGCTGGTCGCCGAATCGATGGCGTCGGTGCGCGACGCGATCCTGATCGGCATCGGCCTGTGCGTGCTGGTGGTCGGCCTGTTCCTGCGCAGCCTGCGCGCGGGCGTGATCGCCGCGCTGGTCGTGCCGCTGACGCTGGCCATGAGCCTGCTCGCCGCCGCGCTCGCCGGCCAGAGCCTCAACCTCATGTCGCTGGGCGGGCTGGCGGTCGCGATCGGGCTGGTGATCGACGACGCCATCGTCGTGATCGAAGCGATCGGCCGCCGCATGCACGAGGGAGAGTCCGCGCCGGCAGCGGCGGTGTCGGGCCCGCGCCTCTTGCTGGCCGCGCTGCTGGGAACGACGGCGACGACGGTGGTCGTGCTGGTCCCGCTCGTTCGCCTCGAAGGCGTCGTCGGTCAGTTCTTCTCGGCGCTGGCGGTGACGCTGGGCGCGGCGGTCGTCCTATCGCTGTTCGTCTCGCTGACGCTGGTGCCGCTGCTCGCACGCCGCTGGTTGAATGCGTCGCCACGCCGTCGCGGCGGCACCCGGCTGGCCGCGGGCTACGCGCGGATCCTGCGCCCCTGCCTGCGCCATCCGGCCTGGCTCGCGCTCGGCGCCGGCGCGCTGCTGCTGGCGGGCGCCGGCGCGCTACGCGCCGTTCCCAGCGGTTTTCTGCCGACGATGGACGAGGGTGCGTTCGTGCTCGACTACTTCCTGCCGGCCGGCACCTCGCTCGGCGAGACCGACGCGGTCGCGCGCAAGATCGAGACCGAGCTCCGGCGCACGCCCGAGGTCGCGACCTACTCGCGCCGCACCGGCGCCGAGCTGGGACCGGCGGCGGCGACGCTGGTCAGCCGCGGCGACATCATGGTGCGCCTCAAACCGGCGCGCGAGCGCACGCGCAGCGCCGACGAGGTGATCGCCTCGGTGCGCGCCGCCGTCGCGCGCAACGTCCCCGAGGCGCGCTGCGAGTACATCCAGGTGCTGCAGGACGTGCTCAACGATCTCGCGGGCACGCCGCGCCCGATCGAGATCAAGATCTTCGGCGACGACGACGCGACGCTGCGCCGCCTGGGCGCCGACGTCGCGGCGCGCATCCGCGACGTGCGCGGCCTGGTCGACCTCTACCCCGGCTTCGAGGACGAGTCGCCCGAGCTGCAGTTTCGCATCGACCCCGAGCAAGCGGCGCGCCTCGGCAAGACCTCGGCCGACATCGCCGCCGATCTCGAGACCGCGTTGCGCGGCACGGTGGCCGCGGTCTTTCGCCGCCCCGACCGGCCGATCAACGTGCGCGTGCGCTACCCCGACGACGTCCGCTTCGATCCAGCGCGCGTCGCCGGGCTGGCGCTGGCCTGGAGCCCCGCCGGCACCACGCCGGTCGCCGCCGCGGCGCCGCCGGAGCACGTCGCGATCTCGACGCAGCGGATGCGCGAGAACCTGCGCCGCGTGGTGATCGTCACCGCCGACCACGAGGAGCGCGATCTCGGCTCGGTCGTGCGCGACGTGCAGGCGCGCCTGGGCGGGCTCGCGCTGCCCGAGGGCTACCGCATCGAGCTCGGCGGCCAGTTCGAGGGGCAGCAACGGACGTTCCACGACGTCGGGCTGGTGCTGGTGTTCGGGTTGCTGGCCGTCGCGATCGTGCTGATGGCGCAGTTCCGGCGCGCGCGCCACGCCGCGCTGGTGCTGGCGACGGCGCCGCTGGCGATCGTCGGCGCGCTGTTGACGTTGCTCGTGACCGGCGTGCCGCTGAACGCGTCGTCGCTGATGGGCTGCGTGCTGCTGGTCGGGCTGGTGGTGAAGAACGGGATCCTGCTCCTCGAGCAGCTCGAGCTGACGATGGCCGAAGGACTACCGCTCGACGACGCGCTGCTGGCCGCGGGCTCGTTGCGCGTGCGGCCGATCCTCATGACCACCATCGCGACCCTGGCCGGCCTGGCGCCGCTGGCGCTGGGTGTGGGTGCAGGTGCCGAGATCCAGCGCCCGCTGGCGATCGCCGTGATCGGCGGTCTCAGCGTCTCGACGGTCATCAGCCTGCTGGTTTTGCCCGCGCTGGTTCGCCTGAGCTGGTCGTTTCGCGGCGGCGAGCCGCCGCACTAAATAAAACCGGGCCGTCCGCCGATGCCATGTGTGCGCCGCGAGCACCCATGGACATCTCTCCTTCCAGTCCTCCCGACGGAAATCTGCTCGCGCGCGGAGCCAACATCGGGCGGTTCCAGGTCATCGCGCTGGTGGGGAAAGGAGGGATGGGCGAGGTCTATGCCGCCTACGATCCCGAGCTCGATCGCAACGTCGCGATCAAGCTGCTGCGCGCCGGCAAGAACAGCGACTCCGACGAGGGGCGCTCGCGCATGATGCGCGAGGCGCAGGCGACCGCGCGCGTGTCGCATCCCAACGTCGTCATCGTCTACGACGCGGGCACGTTTCAGGACCGCGTCTTCATCGCCATGGAGTTCGTCGAGGGGCACACCCTCGGCTACTGGATGCACGCGCGCACGCGCAGCTGGCCCGAGGTGCTGGAGGTGTTCACCGCCGCGGGCCGCGGCCTGGCGGCGGCGCACGAGCGCGATCTCGTCCACCGGGACTTCAAGCCCGACAACGTCATGATCGGCGCCGACGGCCAGGTGCGCGTCATGGACTTCGGCCTGGTGCAGATCGCGGGCGAGCACCACGCCGGCATCGATGTCGAAGCCGATGCCGAAGCCGCCACGGGCCACGACGGACGCGTCGAAGCCGCGCAGGACGACGTGACCGCCGAGCATTCAGCGCCGAGAAACGGTGGCAGTGGCGGCACGGCGGCGGCGCCACCTGGCGCCACCGACTCCGACGACCTCCTCACGACGCGCACGCTCAACACCACGCCCGGACGCGGCGCCTGGCGGGGCCCACGCACCAGCGGGAATCCGAACCTCACGCGCTTCGGCGCCAGCATGGGGACGCCGGCGTACATGTCGCCCGAGCAGTTCCGCGGCGAGCCGACCGACGCCGCGACCGATCAGTTCAGCTTCTGCGTCGCGCTCTACGAGGCGCTCTACGGCGAGCGGCCGTTCTCGGGCCGCACGCCCGAGGACCTGGGCAAGAATGTCGTCGGCGGTTTCGTGCGCACGGCGCCGCAGAGCTCGCGCGTGCCCGGCTGGATTCGCGAGGTGCTGCTGCGCGGCCTGGCGGTGAACCCCGCCCAGCGCTGGCCGTCGATGGGCACGCTGCTGGCGCAGCTCGAGCAGCAACCGGCGGTCGCCAGCCGCCGGCGCTTCGTCGCCGCCGCGGTCGCCAAGCTCGCCGGGGTGTGGGATGTGCCGCGCGGCGATCGCCCCACGGAGGCGCCGACGCGCACCGAGATCCGGCGGGCCTTTCTCGCGACCGAGAAGCCCTACGCGAAGAAAGCCTGGATCAACACCAGCCGCATCCTCGACGCGTACGCGCGCCGCTGGGCCGATCTGTACGTCGAGTCGTGCGAGGCGACGCACGTGCGCAACGAGCACTCGACCGAGGTGCTCGACCTGCGCATCGGCGCGCTGCAAGAAGGCCTCGAGGATCTGAAGGCGCTCTGCCGCGTCTTCCGCCGCGCCACGCCCGAGGTCGTCGAGAACGCGGTCAACGCCGCCAACGCGCTACGCGGGCTCGACCGTTGCGAGAACATCGAGCTCCTGCGCGCCGTCGTGCGTCCGCCCGAGGACGCCGCCACACGCGCCGCGGTCGCGCGCCTGCGCACCGAGCTGTCCGACGTGCGCGCGCTCTTCCGCGTCGGCCGCCTCAACGACGCGCTCGCCGCCGCGGGACCGCTGCGACAGCAGGCGGCCGCGCTCGGCTACGCGCCGCTGCTGGCCGACGTGCTCGTCAGCGTCGCCGTCGTCTACAGCGAGAAGGGCATGGTCGACGAGGGCGCGCGCCTCTACGAGGAGGCGCTGTGGACCGCGCTCCGCTGCCGCCACGACGAGACGGCGGCGGAAGCGGCCACCTATCTGGTCTTTCAGGTGGGCTCGTTGCAGTCGCGTGCCGAGGCCGCCGAGACCTGGAGCCGGCTCGCGGAGACGTTGCTCGAACGAATGGGCGGGCACGAGCTGATCTGGAGCTGGCTCATGAGCAACCGCTCGGCGCTGCGGCTGGTTCAGGGCCGCCCTACCGACGCGCTCGAGGACGCGCGGCGGGCGATCGCCGCCAAGGAGAAGGTGCTGGGAGCCACCCACCCCGACCTGGCATTTTCGCTCAATAACCTCGCGCTGTGCCTGGACGGCGTCGGTCAGGTCGCCGAGGCGGTCGAGCAGCTGGCGCGCGCGCTGCCCATCGTCGAGAACGGCCTCGGCGCCGATCACCCGCGCACCGCGTGGGTGCTGTCGAACTACAGCGAGCTGCTCAACCGCGTCGGGCGCTTTGCCGAAGCAGGACAGGCGGCCGAGCGCGCGCTGGCGATCCTCGAGCGAGAGAACGATCCGCTCTTCGTGACGTATCCGCTGGTCGCGCTCGGCGCCAGCGCCCTCGGCCTGGCCAACGTCGCGCGCGCGCTGCCGGTGCTGGAGCGGGTCAACGACATCCGCGCCGCCAAGGAGCCCGACCCCGCCCGCCGCGCCGAGGGCCGCTTCATGCTGGCGCGCGCTCTCTGGGAGCAGGGCCAGGACCGGGCGCGCGCGCGCGCCCTCGCGATCACCGCGCGCGACGAGCATCGCCAGTCGCCCGACACGCCGGCGAGGACGCGCGCGCTGACCGAGATCGACGACTGGCTCGCTTCGCGCGCGGACGGCTAGCGATCGTTGGGGCGTCGGGCGTCGCGTTGCGCAAGCGCTGCCCTCGCCCTAACCCTCAATCCCGGTCAGATAAGAAAACCGCAAGGACGCGGGGACGCCAGGATCCGGACTATTTGGAGGGTCCGGACTGACTGGGCGTTCCTGGCGTTCCTGGCGTTATTGGCGTCCTGGCGTTTTTCTGACCGGCATTCTCCCCGCCGTCGCGCTAGTTCGCGAGGGAGATCGTCCACTGCTGGCTCGCGGCCGCCGTGTAGCTCTGCTGGACGATCGCTGCGCCGCTGGCGGTGCTCGCAGCGCGGACGCCCAGGCACAGGTTTCCGCCCGCGTTCGCGCCCCAGTTGCAGATCGAATACACGCCGCCGCCGACGGGGCGGACCATCCATTGCTGATAGCCCGCCTTGGTGAACGACGACTGCTGCGCCTGCAGATCGGCCGCGGTGCTCAGCTTGGGCAGCGCCAGGCTCTTGCCGCTGTTGCGGTCGACGATGTTGTACGTCGGGAACGAGTACATGCCGCTGGCGTTCGACATCGCGGTGAAGCCGAACTTCTGGCTGGGCTGCGACGCGTACGCGGTTTGAGCGATCGCCGCGCCGGCGCTGGTGCTCTTGCCCGCGACGTCCAGGCACAGACCGCTGGCGCGGTTGCAGATCTTGTAGTTCGTCGCCGCGTCGAAGTTCCGGTAGACGGTGAGCACGTTGCTGGAGCCGTTGCACGCGGTATAGCCGTCCGCCGTCATGCCGCCGATGACCGACGGGTAGCGGCTGGTGATGTCGAGGTGGGTCGCCGTGCCCGTCGAAGACGTGCAACTGCTACGGCACGCGGCGGACGCACCGAGCGGATTGCTGTACGGCGCGTTGACCTGACCGGCGCCCAGCCGGCCGGGAACCACTCCCGAATCGAAGTCGTTGCCGTTGCAGTAATACGCCTTGGGTGGCGACGTGAAGATGTTGCCGAAGAACGATCCCTCTTGATAGGGATAGTCGTAGGTGTAGCCCCAGCCCACGTCCGGATCGCTGCTCACCATCCACAGGTTGATGTGCTGCCCGGTGGTGTTGACGTGCGCCATCATGCAGGCGCTGACGATCTCCTGGCAGTGGGTCCCGCAAGCGCCGGTCTCCCATTCGGGCGCCAGGCCGAGGGCGCCGCTCCAGGTGTACGAGATTCCGGTCGTCGGATCCTTCGTCGTCAAGTTGTGACCGAGGGGCATTGCGCACCGCACGAGATAGGAGGCGGTCGTTCGTCCGTCGGCCGTGCCCAGCCATCCGTTCGAAAGGAACATGCCGTTCGACAGGAACATCCCGTTCGACAGGAACATCCCGTTCGACAGGAACATCCCGTTCGACAGGAACATCCCGTTGACACTGTTGAGCCCGTTGATATCGGGCAACCCGTTGGTCGTCAGCAGCTCCGAATCGACGCTTTGTACGCTCTCGGTCCCCGGCGTCCCCGCACATCCGCCTGCACCCGCCGCCCAAAGGACACACCCGACCAATGCGGGCCAACGGCCGTATTCGAAACTGCGCATTCTTTCTCCCTTCGAGCCCACGTATCGGTAATTGGCTGTTCGGCAACTCGCGGGAGTAGCACTATTCCTGCCAAGATTTGTAAGTCGAAATACGGGTCGTCACGCGGGCCAACCGGCGCGGCGGGGTGAAATCCGTTGTCACGCGAAGCCAATGCGTTGCGCGATGAGCAACAACGCGGCGCTTCGATTTACGCGCGAGGCAACTCGACGACGGCGATCGGATCTCGGCGGCGGCTTCAACCACGGCGGCGCACATGGCACCGCACGTCAGTGGATGGCATCCGGCCGAGGTGCGTGAATGGAAATCGGCACTCGGGTGGTCGCCGATGCGCCGCCGATCAGCGGAACTCGATCGTCGAGATCCGGCCGATCTTCTGGGCGTCGAACAGCTTCAGGACGACGGCGTGGGTGCCGGAGACGCCGCGCGCGTCGATCGCCACGCTCTGCTCCTGCTCGGCGGTCCCGGTGCGCTTGACGTCGAGCACGCCCAGCCGCTTGCCGTCCTCGAGCCAGACTTCGATCCGGGCGCCGGCGCGGTGCGCGGCCAGGCGCGCCGCGAACGTGTGCACGTCGCTGCCGGCGCGGCCGAAGTCGACGCGCTCGAACCGGGCGGCGCCCAGCTTGGAGCTCGGCTCGACCGCCTGGTCCTTCGCGGCGCGCGAGCCGTCGAGCTGGTCGGCGTTGCCGGCCTCGATGCGATTGCGCAGGTAGGTGGTGATCGGCGACGACCAGCGGCGGCCCTGGGGATCCTTGCAGCTGGTGGCGGCGCATCGCTCGCTGCCGTCGGACAGACGCGTGCAGCGCATCTCGCACGCGTCCTCGCAGCGGCCGGCATCGGCGAACTCGGTCAGTCCCGTGCAGCTCGCCGGCTCCAGCGCGCAGAAGCGCTTCACCTGCGCCGCCTTCTCGACGTCGCGGCCGCGGCACGCGTACGCCTCGCCGGAGAAGACGTTGCCGAAGAACGCGCCTTCCTGGTGGGGAAAGCCGAGGTCGTTGTCATTCGGAGACAGGGACGACGACAAAGAGGGCGCCGTGCTCAGCAGGCTCAGCTGCACGTGCTTCCCCGTGCGGTTGATGAGCGCGATCAGGCATGATGACACCTTCTCCTGACAGGACCGATCGCAGGTTCCGTCGCGCCACTCGGGAGCGAGCCCGAGCGACCCTGGAAACCGTTCGACCTGGCCGCTGGCGTCAGGCGGCCCATCCAGCGACTGGTCCGGACGTAGCGCGCAGCGGGCGGCGTACTTGAGGAGCATCGCCTGGAACTCGTTCCGCTGCCCGGCCACCGTCGATTGCGCCGTCGGTAGGCCGTTCACGGTCACCGTCGTGGGCTCCGCCGCGGCGGGTTCGACAAGAAACGGAGCAGGAGCCAGCGCCGCGATCAGGCCTGCGGCGACGATGCCGGACGGAAAGATGTTACACACGTCCGTCCTCCTCGGGAAGTCGATGAGTGATCGGGGTTCAGTTCGGTTTAGTTCCGCGCCGTCGAGGACGACAGCGGGCGGCTCGGGTCGATCCCGTTCGAGGTCCAGATCGCCGCGCGCGCCGCGCGTCCCTCTGCGGACGAGGGGAGGCCGTTGACCGAGTTCAGCCCGTTGATCGCGCTCAGCCCGTTCACCGAGTTCAACCCGTTGACCGAGTTCAGCCCGTTCACCGAGTTCAGCCCGTTCACCGAGTTCAGCCCGTTCACCGAGTTCAGCCCGTTCACCGAGTTCAGCCCTTGACCGAGTTCAGCCCATTGACCGAGTTCAGCCCATTGACCGAGTTCAGCCCGTTCACCGAGTTCAGCCCGTTCACCGAGTTCAGCCCATTGACCGAGTTCAGCCCGTTCACCGAGTTCAGCCCGTTCACCGAGTTCAGCCCATTGGCAGTCAGCGCCGCGTGAGCGCTGCCGGCGAAGAGGGTCGAGGCCGCGAGGAGAACACCGAGCTTGCGGAGAATGTTGTTTTTCATGTTTCCCCACATTCGCATCAGCCGTGCCACCCTCCCTCCGGAGTGGGTACTCAATATTTTCAGTTACTTAGCTATCGCCTGGACGCGTCGAAGACATTGACGTCAGGCTCCTAGACCTATGACGAACGCCCGCCTTTCACGGCTTAGTCATAGGTCTTCGGAACCCGCGCCGGCAGGCTCATCCCCTGCCCGACGGCCTGCCCCGCGATCCGCCACGGACCAGGGTGACCGGAATTCGCGCGCGTGTCAGAAAGCGTCAATGGCCAACGAGTACATGAACCGCAAGGACCAGATGTTCCCCAAGCTGACGCCGGCCCAGATGGCCCGCATCGCGGCCATAGGCAACGCCGCCGACCGTCAGAGCGGGCGAGGTCCTGTTCCAGGCCGGGCGAGCAGAACACCGCGTTCTTCGTCGTCGTGCGCGGCGAGGTCGCGATCACTCGGCCGCAGGGCGAGCAGGAGCACCTGCATCATCACGCACGGGCCCGGCGAGTTCACCGGCGAGATCAACATGCTCTCGGCGCGCCGCAGCCTGGCGCTCGGCGCGCAGCGCGTCCGACGGCGAGGTCATCGCCGTCGACCGCGCGCACCTGCACACGCTGGTGCAGGGCGACTCCGAGCTGAGCGAGATCCTCATGCGCGCCTTCATCCTGCGCCGCATGGCGCTGCTGGTCGACGGCGGCGGCGACGTGGTGCTCGTCGGCTCGCGCCACTCGGCCGCGACGCTGCGCCTCAAGGAGTTCCTGACCCGCAACGGCCAGCCGTTCACCTACGAGGACGTCGAGACCGAGCCCGACGTGCAGGCGCTGCTCGACCGCTTCCACGTCGGCGTCAACGAGGTGCCGGTCGTCATCTGCCAGGCGGGGCACGTGCTCCGGAACCCGACCATCGAGGAGCTCGCCGACGGCGCTGGGGCTGAGCGGCACGCTCGACCCGCAGCACGGTGCGCGACGTGGTGATCGTCGGCGCCGGCCCGGCCGGGCTCGCGGCCGCGGTCTACGGCGCCTCCGAAGGGCTCGACGTGCTGGTGCTCGAGAGCACGGCGCCCGGCGGCCAGGCCGGCACGAGCTCGAGCATCGAGAACTACCTCGGCTTCCCGACCGGCATCTCGGGCCAGGCGCTCGCGGGCCGCGCGCTGACGCCAGGCCCAGAAGTTCGGCGCCGAGGTCGCGATCGCGCGCACGCGCCGTGCGCCTCGACTGCGACGACCGGCCGTACGAGATCGACCTCGAGGGCGGCGACGTGGTGCGCACGCGCGCGATCGTCATCGCCACCGGCGCGCGCTATCGCAAGCTGGCGCTGCCGACGCTGCCGCGCTTCGAGGGCGTCGGCGTCTACTACAGCGCGACCCACCTCGAGGCGCAGCTCTGTCAGGGCGAGGAGGTCGTCGTCGTCGGCGGCGGCAACTCGGCCGGCCAGGCCGCCGTCTTCCTGTCGCAGATCGCCGAGCCACGTGCACGTGCTGGTGCGCGGCCCCGGCCTGGCCGAGAGCATGTCGCGCTACCTGATCCAGCGCATCGAGGGGACGCCCAACATCACGCTGCGCACGCGCACCGAGGTCGGCGCGCTCGAGGGCACCGACCGCCTCGAGAGCATCGCCTGGCGGCGCGTCGGCAGCGACCGAGCCCGACCCGCGGCCGATCCGCAACGTCTTCTCGATGACCGGCGCCGATCCCAACACGCGCTGGCTCGACGGGTGCGTCGCGCTCGACGACAAGGGGTTCGTGAAGACCGGCGCCGACCTGCGCGCCGACGAGCTCGCGCGCGGCCGCTGGCCGCTCGCGCGCCGCCCCTACCTGATGGAGACCAGCATCCCCGGCGTGTTCGCCGTCGGCGACGCGCGCTCGACCAGCGTCAAGCGCGTCGCCTCCGCCGTCGGCGAGGGCTCGATCTGCGTGCAGCTGATCCACCGCGCGCTGCAGGAGCTGTGAGCCGGCCGCCGTCTTGGCTCGCCCGGGGCGCCGTCACCCAGGCATCGGATCGAAGCCGACCTCGTCGACGTAGCACCAGCCCCAGTGTCTCGCCGGGCTCGAGCGAGCGCATGATCGGGTGCGTCGTCGCGCGAAAGTGCTTGGTCGCGTGCTTGTTCTTGGAATCGTCACAGCAGCCGACGTGTCCACACTGCATGCAGAGCCTCAAGTGGACCCACGAATCGCCCATCTTCAGGCACTCTTCGCAGCCCTTGCTGTGCGGGCGCACGTGCTGGTGGATCGTCGCCAGGTGCTCACAGGTGGCCTCGTCTTCGTCGTCGCTCATCGCTGCTCCTCGCGCTGCATCCTAGCGCCCCGTCGCGCGCTGTCGCGTGAATCTTCGCGTCCTTTCTGCCGGGGACCCTCGCGCGCGAGCAACCTCGGGGGGCACCTGATTGACCCGGCCGATCCGGGACCCAACGTCTCCATCGCGCGAAGGGCGAAGCAAGGCGAGGTGACATCCCATGCGTGATTCATCGACTCGGATCGGGGCGGGCGTTGGTCTGGCGTCGCGCGATCCAAAACATCCGCACTTCACGGCGATCTCCTGGGTAGTGCTGCAGGAGATCAAGACCGACGTCGCGGCGGCGCTGCTCCGGCTCGAGCTGCTGCGCCGCGAGCAGCCCCACCCCGCGATCGTGCGCGCCACGGAGATGCTGCGCCTGGCGATCGGCGATCTCGACGGCCTCGCCGACGAGCAGGTGACCGATCCGGGCGCGAGCACCGACTAGCGACGGAGTGAGGTATCTTCGACGTCGATGGCGACGTCGACCGAGGTGCGGACCCTCATCGTCGGCGCCGGGATCAGCGGCCTGGCCACGGCCGCCGCGCTCGGCGAGCGGCGAGGACTACCTGGTCCTCGAAGGCGACGACCAGATCGGCGGCTACTGCAAGACCATCCGCCGCGACGGCTTCGTCTGGGACTACTCGGGCCACTTCTTTCACTTCAAGCACCCCGAGATCGAGGCCTGGCTGCGCGCGCGCATGCCGGGCCAGAAGATCCGCGTCGTCGAGAAGAAGTCGTTCATCGCGTACGGCGGCCGGCAGATCGACTTCCCGTTCCAGAAGAACATCCACCAGCTGCCGCACGACGAATTCATCGACTGCCTGCACGATCTCTACTTCGCGCGCACGCCGGCGGCGACCGGTGCAGCCGCGCCCGCGCCGCCGAGACCAACTTCAAGGAGATGCTCTACGCGCGCTTCGGCCGCTCGATCGCCGAGAAGTTCCTGATCCCCTACAACGAGAAGCTGTACGCGTGCGACCTCGGCACGCTCGATCGCGACGCCATGGGGCGGTTCTTCCCGCACGCCGATCTCGCCGACATCATCCGCAACATGAAGGTCGCCGACAACCGCAGCTACAACTCGACCTTCACCTATCCGGAAGGCGGCGCGTTCGAGTACGTGCGCGCGCTGGCGAGCGCCGTGCGCTCCGACGCGATCGCCCTCGGCGAGCCGCTGATCGGCCTCGACGTCGAGCGGCGCGATCGCGCGCACGCCGCGGCGGGAGATCCGCTTCGAGCGGCTGGTCTCGTCGGTGCCGTTCTACCGGCTGGCGCAGCTCTCCGGCCTGCCGCACGACCCGTCGGTGTTCACCTGGAACAAGGTGCTGGTCTTCAACCTCGGCTTCGATCGCAAGGGGCCGCGCGACGTGCACTGGATCTACTACCCGGACCGCGCGACGGTCTTCTACCGCGTCGGTTTCTACGACAACATCTTCGACACCGATCGCCTGAGCGCCTACGTCGAGATCGGGTTTCCCCGCGGACGCCGACGTCGACGCCGACGCCGTGCTGCCGCGCGTGCTCGCCGACCTCGAGCGCGCGGGCGTCACCAGCGGGCATCGCCTGGTCGCCCACCACTCGGTGGTCATGAACCCGGCCTACGTCCACATCACCCAGCGCTCGATCGCCGAGCACCGCCGGCTGACCGGCGAGCTGCGCGCGCACGGCATCCACTCCATCGGCCGCTACGGCGGCTGGACCTACTGCTCGATCGAGGACAACATCGTCGAGGCGCGCGCGCTGGTCGCCGGGTTCAAACCGAACACCGTCGCCGTCTCGGAGCGGTAGGTTCCAAAGATCCGATCGATGGCCGGCAGCAGCGACGCGTAGTTGCAGGTGGCGCCGCCGAGCTGGTGGTGGCGATGGTGAAAGCGCGGCGTCGCCACGAACCAATCCCAGGGCCCCTGCGGGACGCGCAGGTTCGCGTGTACGAACACGGTGGCCAGCCTCAGCGTCACGACCACCACGGTGTGCGCGCCGAGCGGGATGCCGGCGAGCACCAGGAGCGCGTTCTGCGCCAGCGTCATCAGCAGGATCTCCAGCGGATGCTGGCGGAAAGAAGCCAGCCAATCGAGCGACACCGACGAGTGGTGAACCTGGTGCAGGCGCCAGAGCCACGGGACCCTGTGCGCGAGCCGGTGATAGCCGTAGCCGCCGAGCTCGAACAGCGCCAGGCCGCAGGCAACGTCGAGACCGGCGCGCATGCGGACGTCGCGCACGCCGGCGAACAGCGGTTCATCCGGCGCGACGCGATCCAGCGCCGCCAGCGCCGCGCCGACGACCACGATGGTGCCGGCGCGCGCCAACCATGCGCCGGCCGTCGCGAAGAGCAGGTCGGTCGCCCAGGCGGCCCGGCGCTCGGCCGGGCGCGCCGGGAAGCTGTGCTCGAGCGGCAGGAACACCAGCGCCACCAGCGCTGCGAAGACCAGCGAGTGCGCTGGCCAGAACGCATCGAACGCAGCTTCCATGACGCCCTCGCCAACGCTCAATATCCCGCCGGAGGATCGATCTCGCGGACGCGCACCTCGACGGTCGCGCCCGGCTCGACGCCGGCGCCGGCCGGCGTCGACTGGCGGCGCACCCGGTAGCGCGGGTCCTGCTCACCGTCGACGCGCAGCCCTTCGTCGTCATGCGCGACGACGACCAGACCCAGCTTGCGGGCGGCGCGCCGCGCGACCGAGAGGCGCTTCCCGAGCAGATTGGGCGCGGCGATGGCCCGCGACGGGGCGGCGGGCGCGGCCGAAGACGGTGGCGGGACCTCCTTGGGGGCCAGCACCGGTGGCGACAGCGGTGCGGCCGCCGCGGGCGGCGCGGGCGGCACATCCGTGCTCGCGACCGCGCGCGCCGGCACAGATTCGAAGTGGAGCAGCGCGCCCAGCGCCGACGCGCTGACCGTGACCAAGAGAAACGTCTTGAAGCCGGAGTGGAGCATCATGGGAATTCCTCCTTGGCGCCGATGGGAGCGCGCAATTTCGGGACCGACACCCGCCATCGCAATCGCCGTGCCGTGCGCGGCGCCCGCGCGAGCTCGTGATGTCTCGCGCCCGTGGGCGTCCCCTGAAGCACGAGCGAGCGCCGGAGATCCGGCGATCCGTAAACAGGCTGCGCGGCCCACGACCGCGCGCGGCTACTTGCGCGAGAGATCGTCGAGCGGCGCGGCCTTCATGAGCTTGCTCTTGGCGAAGGACGGTACGCCGCGGCCCTTCTTGTCCACGAGGGCCGGCGCCGGCTTCTTCGCGGCCTTGGTCGGCGGCGGCGACGCCTGGGACGACGACGGCGTGGGCCATGGAGGTATCGGTGCCGGCATTGGCGCCGGCGCCGGCGGCAGCGACACGGCGGCCTTCAGCACCGCGTTGACCACCGGCGCATCAGCCATCTGCCCGGCAGAGGACGCGCGCCACAGCGCGCGCCCGCCGGCGCCCACGCTCGCCACCGCCGCGGCGAGCACCGCCGCTCGCGCCCCAAAGCGCCACACCCGCGCGGCGCGTGGGTCCAGCGCCGCGGCGAGCGACGTCGCCACCTCTGCCGCCGATTCCGGACGGCGCACCGGATCCGGATGCAGCAGCCGCGACACCAGGCGGTCGAACGCGCGGCCGTAGGCGCGATTGGCCTCCGACGGCGGCGGGAACGCGCCCTGCGGCAGCGCGCCGGTCGCCGCCTCGTACAGCATCACGCCCGTCGAGAACAGATCCGATCGGCGGTCGACGGCGCCGCCGCGCCGCTGCTCGGGCGACATGTACGGCAGCGTGCCGATCACCGCCGCAGTCTCGGTGAGCCGCGTGAGCGCGTCGCTGCCGGCCAGCGCCTCGGCGTCCCAGCGCGCGACGCCGAAGTCCGCGAGCCGGGCGCCGTCGGCCGCCAGCAGTAAATTGGCCGGCTTGAGATCACGGTGAACCACGCCGGCGTCGTGCGCGAACGCCAGCGCCGCGAGCAGCCGCGCGAAGATCGCCGCGGTCTCCGCGGGTGGCAGGGGGCCGCGGCCGAGGCGCGCCCGCAGGTCGCTCCCTTCGACCAGGTCCATCGCGAACCAGGGGATCCCATCCTCGGCGCCGTGCGCGCGGACCCGCACGATCGCGGGGTGGTCGAGGCGCGCCAGCGTGGCGATCTCGCGCGCGAAACGCGCGACGACCTCGGCGCTGTGCGCCAGCGCCGGGGCCAGGAACTTGATCGCGAGGTCTCGTCCGTCGGGGCCGGTGGCGCGGTAGACCGTGCCCATGCCGCCGCCCGCGAGGCGCGCGGTGATACGATAGCCGCCCAACATCGTGCCGGTCCGATCGATCTCGGGGACGAAACGCGGGCGCCCGGCGACGGTGCCGGCGCGCGTGACGTCGACCTCGGCCGAGCAACCCGGGCAGCTGACGACGGCCGCGCCGCCCTCGGGGAGCGGAGTGTGGCAGGCCGGGCAGAGCAGGTTCACGGCTCGCCCCCGGGATCGTCTTCCGCGGCGGTCTGTCCCCAGAGATCGATGCCGAGATCGGCCATCTTCTTGTCGAGCGTCGGCCGGCTGATGCCGAGCTGCTTCGCGGCGCGCGCCTTCACGCCGCGCGCCGCGCGCAACGCCGCGAGGATCTCGGCGCGTTCGAGCGCCGCGACCTTGTCGGGCAGCAGCGGCTCGGAGCTCGACGGCGCCGCGCGCGGCGGCGCGGGGCCGCCGCCGGGCTCGCCGAGCGCGCCGGCGAGCTCGTCGCCGGTGAGCACGCCGCGCGCGCCTGGCTCGCGCAGCACGAGCGCGCGCTCGAGGACGTTGGCCAGCTGGCGCGCGTTGCCCGGCCAGGGCGCGCGCGCCAGCACCACGAGACCCTCCGGCGCCAGCCCCGGATCGCGACGGCCGAGACGCGCGGCGATGCGCGCCAGCAGCGCGGCCGCCAGCGGCGCCACGTCGGCGGGACGCGCGCGCAGCGGCGGCAGCTCGATACGCAGCACGTTCAGGCGATAGAAGAGGTCTTCGCGGAAGCGCCCGGCCGCGATCTCGGCCTCGAGCCGGCGGTGAGTCGCGGCGATGACGCGCAGGTCGACCGAGCGCGGCGCCGTCGAGCCGACGCGGTGGAAGACGCGCTCCTGCAGCACGCGCAGCAGCTTCACCTGCAACGCGGGCGCGAGCTCGCCCACCTCGTCGAGGAACAGCGTCCCACCGTCCGCGGCCTCGATGCGCCCCTCGCGTGCCGCGACCGCGCCGGTGAAGGCGCCACGCTCGTGGCCAAAGAGCTCGCTGTCGGCGAGCGCCTCCGGAATCGCGCCGCAGTTGACCGCGACGAACGGCCCCCGTCCGCTGCGGCGGTGAATGTAGCGCGCGATCTCTTCCTTGCCGGTGCCGCTCTCGCCGGTGAGCAGCACGGTCGACGTCGCGCGCGACGCCGCGCCCGCGAGCTTGAGAACCTGCGCGAACGCCGGGCTGACGCCGACCGGCTCATCCGCCGCCGGCGGCGATGCTGCCGCGTTCGACGACGCCGCCGCGCGCGTCTCGATCGCGCCGCCGAGACCGTGCAGCGCCGCGACGGCGGCGGCCGCCTCGGCGAACGCCGCCTCGCCGGGCGACCACGGCTCGGCGCTGGCGCGGTCGAGATAGACGAAACCCGCCGCCGTCTCGCCGATCAGCATCGGCGCCACCAGCACGGCGCGCGACGCCGACAGGATCTGGCTGCGCGCGTCGTCGCGGGTGTGCTCCTCGGTCGGCACGATCACCGCGACCGCCCCACGACGGCGCGCGGCCGCGGCGAGCAGGCCGCGCGACACCGCGGGCGCGGCATCCGAGGGGGCACGGCCGGCCGGCGCGTCGCCGTGGCCACCCAGCACGCGCGCCGCCACCCCAGCCGGCCCGGCGAGCACGAAGGCGCGCGCGGGGCGCAACCCTCCGTCGAGCGCGGCCAGCAGCGCCGCCACGGCCGCTTCGACGGAGCCGGCTGCGGCGAGCGCCGACGCGAGCGCGCCGACCGCCGCCAGCTCGGACGCGACCGCGGCTTCTCCGCCGCGCGCGGCGTTTTCGGCCGCCGCGCCGCCGTCCGATACCACCAGCGTTGCGTCGCCGAAACGCGCCGCCAGCACGGCGAAGTCGGGATCGACCAGGAACAGCGAATCGCCGATCGCCAGCTCGTCGCCGGCGTGCAGCGCCACGCGCCCGTCGACGCGCGCGCCGTTGACGAAGGTCCCGTTCTGGCTGCCGAGGTCCTCGATCGCCAGCCGGCCGGCGTCATCGACGGAGATGCGACAATGCTCGCGCGACACCTTGCCGTCGATCAGCTGCAACCCCGCCGACGAGGAACGCCCCACGACGAAGGGACCGTCGACCGTGAGGCGAAGGCCGCGCTTCGGTCCGAACAGGGCCACCAGCGTCGACGCCACGGTGCCATCTTATCAAACGCGACTCGGGAGGGTTTGGGAAGGGGGCCTCGGGCCCGCGGGCCGGACGTCCACGGTCCGAGGTCACGTGCTGAACGGCGTTGGATCCAACTGCCAAACCGCTTTACGTTTTGTCGCGCCGCCGGCACCGGCCCCCGCGCCATTCGCGCGATCCCCGCGCGCGGCGCGGCCTTGCGACGCGCCCGGCGGCGGCACGTCGGTTGCGATGAAGCACGGGCATGTCTCCATCGCCCGCGCTTCCGATTCTCGTCGCGCTGCTCACGACGTCCGCCGCCCCGCCATCCGTCGCGACCTCCGGCCGCGGCGTGTGCCTCGCCGCCGAGACCGCGGTGGTCGTCGACACGTCGGCGCATCGCCTGCACCTGTGCGCAAGGGGCGCGGCGGAGCGGACCTTCGCCGTCGCGCTGGGAGCGAACGGCGTCGACAAGCGGCGCGCCGGCGACAACCGCACGCCGCTCGGGACCTACCCGCTGGGGACGCCGCGCGCATCGGCCAACTTTCACCGCTTCGTTCCCGTCGCCTACCCGACGGCGACGCAGGCGCGCGCGGGATTCACCGGCAGCGCGATCGGCATTCACGGGCCGCCGCGCGGCCTCGAGGGTGCCGCCCGGCTGCAGGCGCTGGTCGCCACCGACTGGACCGCCGGCTGCATCGCGGTCGCGACCGACGACGACATCGAGGCGATCGTGCGCTGGCTCGACACGCACGGCGTCCGGATCGTGCGTCTGGTGCGCGCCACCGGCGAATAAAGTCGCGCGCGCGATCTGCCGAGAGTCGCGAGCGGAGACTTGCCATGACACGAATCGCGAAGATCCTCGGCACAGCGGCCATCGCGCTGATCGCGGGCTGCGGCAGCACCAGCAGCGACCCGCCCGTCGACGGGACCAAGCAGATCTCGGCCGTCAGCGACACCGACAAGATGAACCTGTGCAACTGGTTCGCAGGGCTGGCCGGTGGCTACGGCAGCACGCCGAGCTGCTCGATGGCGCTCATCACCGCGCCGCCCAGTGAAGCCGACTGCGTCACCAGCTTCCCCGACTGCGCCGTCCCGGTCTCGACGTTCGAGAGCTGCATCCACACCATCATGAGCGCGCAGGCGACCTGCACCACGGCGTCGATCGCGATGGCGCAGCAGGATCCCAACTGCGTCACCGTCGGCAACGCCGGCTGCTTCAACTGAAAGCGCGCAAAGCGCGGGCGCGCCCCGGCGTCAGCGCCGCCCCTGCTGGAACGTCACGTCGACGCGCAGCTCCGTGCCCGTCGCGCACGATCCGCGCCGGCACCGTCTCGCCGGGCTTGCTCGCGTTGAGCGCGTACATCAGATCCTCGACGCTGCCGATGTCGTGCGCGCCGAGCTTGACGAGAATGTCGCCGCGCCGCAGGCCGGCCTTCTCGGCGGCGCCGCCCGGCCGCACGCCCGCGAGCAGCACGCCGCGCGTTCCCGCGGGCGGGCCGGCGTAGTCGGGCACCGTGCCGAGCGAAGCGTTGAAGCTGCGCGCGTCGCCCTCGGCCGGCGGCGACGCCAGTCGCTGAAGCGTGAGCGGCTCGCGCGCGCGCCGCGACCTGCGTCGCCAGCGCCGCGACCGCGACGCCGATCTGCGCCGCGCCGGCGGCGTTGATGCTGGTCGGCGATGTCGGTCGGCTTGTGATAGTCGCCGTGCGAGCCGGTGAAGAAGTGCGCGACGGGCACGCCCGCCGCGTAGAACGGCATCTGGTCGCTCGGGCCGAAGCCGCCCGTCGGTGACAGCGCGCAGTCGATGCGCGCCGCCGCGCAGGCCGTCCGCGATCAGGTCCGGCCACTCGGCCGCCGACGTCGCGCCGAGGATGGTGGCGCGGTTGTCGCGCAAGCGGCCGACCATGTCGAGGTTGAGCATCGCGCGCAGCGTCGGCGATCGCCAGGCCGGGCGGCGGCGTGCGCGTGAAGTGCGTCGAGCCGAGGACGCCCGACTCCTCGCCGGAGAACGCGACGAAGACCACGTCGCGCGACAGGTCGGCGGCGCGCGCCGCCAGCGTGCGCGCCACCTCGAGCAGCGTCGCCGTGCCCGACGCGTTGTCGTCGGCGCCCGCCGTGCGGCACGTGGCTGTCGGGCGCGAGCGAGTTGTGATCGCCGAGGCCGAGGTGATCGTAGTGCGCGCCGACGACGACCGCGCCCGGCGGCTCGCGCCGCGCCGCGTCGCGCGCAGGCGCCCGACGACGTTGAACGCGGGCTCGCGTCGCGAACGTCGAGCGCGACCTCGAGCTCGCGCCGTCCGGATCGGTCTTCGGCTTGCGTGGCTCGAGCGCGCTCGAAGAGCGGCTCGAGCGCCGCGCGCTTGACCAGCACGACCGGGATGCCGGCGTCGCCCGTGCCGTTACCGTGACCTTCGGGACGCGGCGCCGGCAGCGGCGCGCCTCGTCGGGCGCGCTTCGGCCAGTCGGCGTCGGCGCGTTCGTCTTGGGTGGCGCCGGCGCAGTCGACGACCAGCAGCGCGCGCGCGCCGTGCTCGCGCGCGACCCACGCCTTCTGGCGCAGATCGCCCGCGCGGCGCTGCGCGCTCGGGCGTCGTCGTACGCGGCGCTGCTCGGGCACGAAGCGGCGCACGACGACGATCTTGCCTTTGACGTCGAGGCCCGCGTAGTCGTCGATGCCGACGTCGCCGGTCGCGCAGGCCGTAGCCGGCGAGCACGAGCGGGCCCGACGGCCTTGCCGCTGCGCCGAGAAGCCCGAGCGGCACGAACGACGTCGGCGCGGCAGCTCCGTGCCGCCGAGTCGCGAGGCGCCGTCGCGGGCCTCGACGGTGACGCCGGTGCGTACGGCGAACGGCTGGCGGTAGCCGCCGCCGTCGCCGGCCGGCGCGCAGGCCCGAGCGCGCGGAAGCGCTCCTCGACGTAGGCGCCGGCGGCGTCGAGGCCCGCGGTGCCGACGCCGCGCCCCTCGCGCGCGGGATCGGCGAGCCAGCGCATGTCGGCGAGCGATGCGATCGGCGGCGCCGAGCTCGGCGACCGGCTGCACGGCGCGTCGTTCCAGTCGGCGAGGAAGACGTTGGTGTCGTGCTGCGCCCGGCGGGCGTCGCGCGGTTCGACGAGAACGCGAGCCGCTTGCCGTCGGGCGAGAACATCGGGAAGCCGTCGAAGCCGGGCGCCGTCGTGATGCGCTCGAGGCGCGTGCCGTCGACGTCGATCGGCCCAGATGTCGAACTCGCGCCCGTGCGGATCGCCGTAGTTCGACGAGAAGATCGATGCGCTGCTCGTCGCGGCGCGGCGTCGGCCACGGGCCAGGCGCGCGAACGACGCGCGCGTCGAGATACGTGACCTGCGCGGCGTCGCTGCCGTCGGCGTTGGCGACGTAGAGCTCGAGCTTCGTCGGACGCACCAGGTTCTGCGCGAGCAGGCGGCGGTACTCGTCGAGCTCCTGCCCCGGCTTCGGGCGCGACGCGCGCCAGACGATCTTCGTGCAGTCGGCGTTGAAGAACGCGCCGCCGTCGTAGCCGACCGTCGTGGGTGAGGCGGCGGACGTTCTTGCCGTCGGTGTCCATGCGATAGAGATCGATGTCGCCGTCGCGCACCGACGTGAAGACGATCGAGCCGTCCTTGCCGCACACGGTGCCCTCGGCGTCGTAGCCGTCGGTGGTGGTCAGGCGCCGCGCGCCGCTGCCGTCGGCGTTGGCGCGGTAGATGTCGTAGTTGCGGTAGAGCGCCCAGACGTAGCCCTGGCTGTGGTCGGGGCGCGGCGGGCACGCGGGCGATCGCCGCCCTGCGTCGACGCGAAGATGACCTCGCGATCGCCGGGCAAGAAGTACGAGCAGGTCGTGGCGCCGTGGCCGTCGACACCGGCGTCGGCGTCGGCGTCGGCGACCCCGCGCGCCGGAACCGGCATGCGGAAGATCCGATCGCACGCCGCGCCCGCGGGCCGCGCCTGGAAGATGAGCTGATCGCCCGCCCATGACCAGTAGGCCTCGGCGTTCTCGCCGCCGAGCGTGAGCGCGCGGACGTGCATCAGATGCCGCTCCGCCGCGAGCGTGAAATCGGGGGCGGGAAGTCCCACCGGCGGCGAGACCGCCGGCGCGGGGGCGGGCATCACGGTGCGCGCCGCGCAACCTGAGCCAAGCATGAGCACGAGCCAGACAGGCGGGATCACCGTCGAGAAGAGACGCTGCATCACGCGCAGTGTCGCAAACTCTCGCGCGCGACGACAGCGTCGCGGCGGCCGGCTCGGCTCTGGCATACTGGCGGCATAGACATGACTTATCGCCATCGAGCTTTTGCCATTGCGGCGCTGGCCGCAATCATCGGCGCCGGTTGCACGAGCGCCGGCCCTCCCGGCGGCGGTGGCCAGGGCGGTTCGAGCACCGCGGCCGGCGGCGCATCCGGCGCGAACGGCTCCGGCGGCGCGAGCACCGGCGGCGGCGGCGCCCACACCGCCGGCGCCGGCGGTACGCCGACCACTGGCTCCGGCGGCGGCGGCGGCGCCACCCAGACCTGCGCACTCGCCGCCGTGTCGTCGACCGCGGCGGCGCAGCTCGGTGCCGCGTATCAGAGCTGGAAGACCTCGTTCATCAAGGATTGCCCCACGACCAGCAGCGCCGTCGTGCTCAAGGACGGCTCGTCGGTCGTCTCGGAAGGAATCGGCTACGGCATGCTGCTCGCGGTCGCCAACAACGACCAGCCGCTCTTCGACAAGCTGTGGAAGTTCTATACCGATCACCTCGATCCGCGCGGACTCATGAACTGGGCGATGAACGCCTGCGATCCGCCCGGCAACAACAACGCCAACTCGGCGACCGACGGCGACCTGGATGCGGCAATGGCGCTGGTGCAGGCCGACGCCGCCTGGGGCGGGTACATGACCGCCGCGAAGACGTTGATCGGCAACATCAAGCAGTACGAGACCGACAGCTGCAACGGCATGAACGTTCTGCGGCCCGGCGACAAGTTCGGCGGCTGCAGCGATCCCAACAACATGGGCAAGGTCAACCCGTCGTACTTCGCGCCCGCCTACTACCGCGTGTTCGCCACGATCGACACCGCCAACGGCGCCTTCTGGCTCGAGCTCGCCACCGACTCGTACACCTTGCTGGCGCAGTACCAGGCGGCGATGGGCGGCCTGGTGCCCGAGTGGGGGTTCGTCAACGGCACCACCGACGGCAGCTCGTACGGCTACAACGCCTGCCGCACGCCGTGGCGGATCGCGGTCGACTACTTCTGGTTCTGCACGGCGGAGGCGCGCACGTTCCTGCAGGGCATCAGCAGCTACGTCGACGCGCACGGCGGTGTCGCCGGCGTTCCGTTCGACAAGAACAGCGCTTTTCTGGGCGCGTTCGCGCTGTCCGCGATGCCGTCCGGCCAGGCCAAGCTCGACGCCTACGTCTCGAGCTGGCTCGCCGCGCCGGTCGACGACACGCCGTACTTCCAGGCCACGCTGCGCCGCCTGTACCTGCACGCCGCCGCCGGCCAGTTCGCGCTGCCGCCGCTGCCGCCCACGCCCTGATCGCCGGCGATCGCCGCTTCGCTCAGCGAACCGTGGCGCCCAGCCCGGGCTCGCCCGTGAGCTCGATCTGCGAGCCCGACACGGTCCAGCCGCCCTGGAACGGATCGCCGGCGAGCAGGAACGCGGTGTCGAGATCGACCCAGTCGACACCGCCCAGCGCCGCCACCACG
This sequence comes from uncultured Pseudomonadota bacterium, assembly GCA_963774325.1. GTDB lineage: Bacteria > Myxococcota_A > Polyangia > Fen-1088 > Fen-1088 > DASRQZ01. Next base: position 3,020,371 of record CAVZEF010000002.1, on the reverse strand, counting down.
TGCGCCATCGCGAGCAAGCCGACGCGCGTCTCCACCATCGCCCCCGCCATCAGCCGCAGGCCCGCGGCGCGCGCGCGCCGGCCCAGCTCCAGCGACGCCATCACACCGCCGAGCTTGACCAGCTTGAGGTTCACGCCGTGCGCGGCGCGCGCGCTCACGATGCGATCGAGATCGGCGGCGCCGCGGAACGATTCGTCGGCGACCACCGGCACCGGAGAGCGCGCCGTCACCTCGGCCATGCCGGCGAGATCGTCGGCCGCGCACGGCTGCTCGTAGCACTCGACGCTCAGGCCGTCGGCGAGCACGGCGTCGAGCAGGGCGAGCGCGTCGGCGGCGGAGAAGCCGGCGTTGGCATCCAGGCGAATACGCGCGCCCGGAATCGCGGCGCCGACGGCGCGCAGTGACGCGCGGTCGGCGCGCCAGTCGCGGCCGACCTTCACCTTGAAGCAGTCGAAGCCGGCGGCGTGGTGACGGCGCGCTGCCTCGACCATGCGCTCGGGATCGGAGATCGGCAGCGTGATGTCGGTCAGGAACGACGACACCGGCGGTCGCCCGGCTCCGGCTCCACCAATGGCCAGCGCACGCGCCAGGGACACGCCGGCGGCGCGGCACCAGGCATCCAGGATCGCGGTCTCGACGCCGGCGCGCGCCACGGGGCTGGCAGGCAGCGCACGCGCGATCGCCGACGCCAGCGCGGCCCAGCGATCGGCGGTCGACTCCAGGCGCAACCCCCGCAGTGACGGTGCCGCATCGGCGATCGCGGCGAGCAGCTCGGGCTGGTCCTCACGCGTGACCGGCGGCAACGCGGCCGCCTCGCCGAGACCGACGGGCGCGGCGCCCGGCAGCGTCCTCGACGGTGGCGCGCACCAGCGCCGCGCGCGTGACGTCGATGCGCCCCGACGCGATCACGAACGGATCGCGCAGAGGAACCGACAGCGGCTCGACCTCGAGCGCGACCAGCGTCACCGCCGGCAGCGCGAGCGCTGCATCCGCAACGTCGCCGCGCGCATCGCCTGCCGCTACCATCGGTTCTTGAGCCGTTCGATCTCGCGCCGGTCGCGCTTCGTGGGCCGGCCGGCGCCCTGGAACGTCAGCGTGGGGGCGTTCTTCAACTGATAGGCGAGCTTCTCGCGCGCCTCGCGGCTCGCGGCGGTCTCCTCGTAAAGCGTCGCCGCGATCGCCGCCGAGCCGCGCACCTCGGCGAGCCCGCGAACCACCATCTGCAGCTCGTGGGGCGGCCGGCGCACGGTGATGGTCTCGCCGAGCTGGACGCCATGCGCGCGCTTGGCGCGCTCGCCGTTGACGTCGACCTTGCCGCCGTCGACCGCCTGCGCCGCGGCCGAGCGCGTCTTGAAGAAACGCGCCGCCCAGAGCCACTTGTCCAGGCGCACGCGAGCCGGCGCATCCGAAGCGGGATCAGCCGAACCGGGACCAGCCATGCCGCCATTCTACGGCCGGCGAGCCCGTGCGCGCACGCCGTCAGTGCGTCGTGCCGGCCATCGAAATCGCGCGCACGCGGTGATACGGGCCGGTGCCACCGTTGGTGCCGTCGGCAACGTAGAGCGTGAGGCCGTCCGGCGTCACGGCGATGCCCTCCTGGCCGAAGAACTCCGCGACGTTGCCCGCGCCGTCGGAGTAGCCGCCGGTCCCGTCGCCCGCCAGTGTCTGCACCTTGCCGCCCGTCAGACGGCGGATGCGATGGTTGCCCTGATCCGACACGTAGATCGTGCCGTTGCCGTCGACGGCGACGCCTTCGGGCCAGAAGAACCGCGCCTGCGACGTATCGCCGTCGACCATTCCGTTCACGCCGTCGCCGGCGAGCGTGCCGACCGTGCCGTCGAGCGCGACCGTACGCAGGCGGTGATTGCCGTAGTCGGCGACGACCAGCGTTCCGTCGGCCTGTACGGCCAAGCCGTAAGGGGTGTTGAATTGCGCCGAAGTCCCCTGACCGTTGGCGTAGCCGGCGCATCCGTTGCCGGCCAGCGTCGTCGCGGCGCCGGTCTGCGGATCGAGGAGCAAGATTCGGTGATTTCGGTAGTCGGACAGCGCGAGGCGTCCGTCGGACAGCAACTCGACGCCTCGCGGACGCCCGATGTCGGGTGCGACCGCGGTCACCGTCTGGGTCGGCACGTCGATGCGCCAGATCGTCCCCGACGTGCTCGACTTCGACCCGTGCGGATCGACGTCGGTGTCGACGTAGAGAACGTCGGCGCCGGACGCGACCAGACCGAACGGCTGGCTCAACTTGCCCATGGCGATCACCGTCGACGACACGCCTGCGGGGGTGAGCTGACGGACCTGATTGTTGTCGTACTCGACGACGAACAGATTGCCGCCGGGAGCGACCGCGACGCTCACTGGATTGCTGAACCCGACCGACGCGCCGGTGCCGTCCGCGCGCCCCGACGCCCCCGAACCGGCCAGCGTCGAGACGTTCACGCCGGGAACGAAATCGACGGTCGACCCGACGGGTGCGCCCGGTGCGGGGACGTCGGGACACGAGGAGCTGGTGTCACCGCCGTTCCCTCCCGCGCCGCTCACGACGCTCGAGCCCGCGCCGCCCTTTCCGCCGGTTGCAGGATCGTTCGAGCCCGAACCACCGCCGCATGCGCCGACCGCGCCGGCAAACAGCATGGTTGCGAGACAAGCCAGCACCGTCGTGCAACCGCCGACGCGGCGTGCACCGCCGACGTCAAGTCGCAGCCGCTCTTGATCGACGCGCGCGCCACAATTTTCGACACAACCTGAAATGCGCCTCATCCCAAACCGACAGTTTGTCTGGGATCCGAAGAGTCAAGAGCGGCGTCGGGTTGGAACCCTCGGGGGCTCGTCGTCCCGCGGAGTTGCCGCGCAAAATTGTCGTCACCGTCGGTGGTGCGTGATGTACGACTCCCGCAGGCAACCCACGCGCGACACGCACGCTCGACGACAGGCTCGACCGTTGCCGGCCAGTCATAGTCAATCCTGGAACCGGCGCTCAGCGCGCGGGCGCGCCCGACGCGCCGCCGGCACCGACGGTGCCCACCGCGCCCGCGGCACCGGAGGTGGTCGTCGCCGACGCGCTCGATTTCTCGCTCGATCGCGCGCGCGTCTTGGGCGCGGGCGACGTCGCGGCGCGATGGCGAGGAGTCGCTTCGCCTGGCTCGCCCTTCGCCGACGCGCCGATCTCGTGGCCCGCGCCCTTGATCTGCTCGCCGAGGCCGCGGATGTTCTGCTCGGCGTGATCGACGACCTTCTTCGCGTGCTGCTTCTTGTCGGGGCGATCGCGCTCGGTCTCGATCTTCTTCTCCAGCTCTTGTTCGTGCTTCTTGATGCGCGCCAGCGGATGGTCGTCGGCCTGCTGGGCGGCGGCGTGCCCGCCGATGATGGCGGCGCCGGCGAGCGAGGCGGCAACGACGGCGGCGCGCGCGCCCCGCGCGATCATTCGACCCCCGCGACCCAGCGCAACGCGCCGGTCAAATGCTGGCGGAACGCCGGATCGGCGTAGCTCTGCTGGGTGTGGCCCATCGCCGTGTAGAGCGCGCGCCCGCCGCCGGACGTCGTGTGCGCCCAGACGATGGGGTGATCCGGACCCATGGTGCCGCCGGTGTAGCTGGTCTCGTCGACGGTGGCGAGAACCGTGACCGTCGCGCGCGGGTTGGCTTGAAAGTCGTACCATTCGTCGGTGCGCGTCCAGGGCGACGCGAGCCCGGCCATCGCCGGATGATCCGCGACCTCGATGTCGACGTTGGCCGCCTGCACCGCGGGATGCGCCTTGAAGTACGCGCCCATGAGCGCGCCGTAGAACGGCCAGCCGTACTCGGTGTCGGCGGCCGAGTGCACGCCCAGGTAGCCGCCGCCCGTGCCGATCCAGGTCTCGAACGCCGCTTGCTGGTCGTCGTCGAGCACGTCGCCGGTCGTCAGCAGAAAGACCACGACGCGGAAGCGCGCGAGGTTGTCGGCGGTGAACGCGGCGGGATCCTCGGTCGCCTCGACGACGAAGCCGCCGCTGTCTTGCAGCTCGGTCAGCGCCTGGATCGCCGCCGGGATCGAGTCGTGGCGGAACCCGAGCGTGCGGCTGAACAGCAGCACCGGGAACGGCGCGGCGATCTCGTCCGCGGACGCGTCCGCGCTGCCGTCGGTCACGACGATGTCGATCCCGCCGCCTGCGCCGTCCGATGATGCGCGGTCCGATGACGATCCGCTTCGACAGGCCGCGAGGGCGACGAGCCCTGCGATCAGCATGGGGCAGTGCCGGCGCCACATGCGGCGGATGCTGGCAGAGGTGCGACACGCGCGCCAGCGGGTTCTGAGACCATCGCCGGTCACCGTCGGGGGCGGCGCAGCGCGGCCGTGGCGCGCGGCGCGTCCAAGGTGCTAAGGTGACACCGCGGATATTCCGCGGGAGGCGATCATGTCCGACGAAGCCAACAGCGCCATCGACACCGAAGCCGTGGTCGGCGTGCTCAATCGAATCCTCGAGCTGGAGCTGGCGGGCATCGTCCGCTACCTGCACTACAGCTTCATGATCTTCGGGCACAACCGCATCCCGATCTGCGCCTGGTTTCGGCAGCAGTCGGACGAGGGAAAACTGCACGCGATCCTGGCCGGGGAGCACGTGACCTCACTGGGCGGCCACCCATCGTTGAAGATTGGCACGCTGCTCGAGACACACAAACACACCGTCGACGACATCCTGACCGAGGCGCGTGATCACGAGAAGGTCGGCCTCGAGGAGTACCGCAAGCTGCTCAAGCTGGTCACCGACAAGAACATGATGCTCGAGGAATACGCGCGCGCCCAGATCGCCGCCGAGGAGCAGCATCTGAGCGAGATCAGCAAGATGATGCGGCGCCACTAGCCGACGCGCGCAGCAATTGTGGTAACCCCAACAACAATCGTTCACAACATTGTTGTTGGCCAGGCAACGATGGGCAGCCCACTCGGTGCCCATTTGGCGGGCCCGAGACGACATGATGCTTCCTGAAGGCCCACGCCACCGAGGCTCCTACACGGCGGCATAACGTCTGCATCGTCTGGAAACAATCGCGCATTGCCGGAGCGTTGTGACGACGCCACGCAATGCCGGTGGTTTTCAAAGGAGGTCTCGATGCAGATGCCCAGCGCCCGAAGATGGATTGGTTCACCGTCGCCCATCGGTGTCGCCGCAGCGCTCGCGATCGCAGCGCCGCTGATGCTCGGCGCCTGTGACATCGGCGTTGGCCCGGACACCGTGAGCACGGAGTCCGCTGCCGTGAGCATGACGAGCAACTTCTCGAACTCGTCGGGCGCGCACGCGACCGTCAGCGCTACCGGGTCGATCGATTCGAGCAACGCGTTCTTCCAGAGCCTGGGCACCAACGGGCGCTCCTGCGTCACCTGCCACGATGCCTCGACCGCGTGGTCGATCACCCCGGCCAGCGTGCAGGCGAAGTTCAACGCCTCCAACGGCACCGACCCGATCTTCCGCCTCAACGACGGCGCCAACGCGCCCAACCTGCCGGTCGCCACCGTCGACCAGCGCCGCTCCGCTTACAGCATGCTGCTGAATCGTGGCGTGATCCGCGTCGGCCTGCCCATGCCGGCCAACGCCGAGTTCGATCTGGTCGCCGTCGACGATCCCTACTGGTACGCGAGCGCCAAGGAGCTGTCGCTGTTCCGCCGCCCGCTGCCGACAACGAACCTCTCGTTCCTGTCGGCGGTCATGTGGGACGGCCGCGAGACCGTCGCCGGGGCGCCGATGGCGCAGAACCTGGCCCGCCAGGCCAACGACGCGACCCTCGGCCACGCCCAGGCGGCGATGCCGCTGACCGCGGCGCAGCAGAATTCGATCGTTGCGTTCGAGAGCGCGCTCTTCACCGCCCAGACCAGCGACAGCGTGGTCGGCAGCCTGTCGGCCGCGCCCGTGACCGGCGGCCCGGCGTTCCTGTCGAAGCAGGCCTTCTTCATCGGCATCAACGATCCGCTGGGCGGCAACCCGCAGGGCACGGCGTTCACCAGCGCCGCGTTCTCGCTCTATGGCGGCTGGACGAACTTCAGCGGCACCAGCGCGTCGGCCCAGAAGAAGGCGTCGATCGCGCGCGGCCAGGACATCTTCAACAACCACCCGATCCGGATCGCCGGCGTCGGCGGGCTCAACGACAAGCTCGGCATCGCGACCCTCAACGGCACCTGCACCACGTGCCACGACGCGCCCAACGTCGGCGATCACTCGGTGGCGCTGCCGCTCGACATCGGTCTCACCGGGCCGAACCAGCGCTTTGGTGACCAGCCGCTCTACACGCTCCGCAACAAGACCACCGGCGCCACCGTGCAGACCACCGACCCCGGCCGCGCGATGATCACCGGCAAGTGGGCGGACATGAGCAAGTTCAAGGGGCCGATCCTTCGCGGCCTCGCCGGCCGCGCGCCGTACTTCCACAACGGCAGCGCCAACACGCTCACCGACGTCATCAAGTTCTACGACACCCAGTTCCACATCGGTCTCGACGCGACCCAGTTCGTCGATCTGGCGAACTTCCTCGCGACTCTCTAGTTCCCCGGTAGAGGAGCCACCCACTCCTTCTCCGAACCCGCTGGACCCGACCCCGAGCCCCAGTCACGCTCGCCTGCAGGCGAGCGTGGCTGGGGCTTCCGCTTTGCGGTGTAGTATCCCCGCCATGGCGGTAACGGCGGCACCCATCGTCGAGCGCACGCTGGGCCGCACCGGCGCGCGCGTGTTGCCGGTCTCGCTCGGCGGCGAAGGGATCCTGCGCACGACCGGTCGCGCGCGCGAAGCCGTGCCGGTGATCCTCGAGGCGCTGCGCCTGGGCGTGCGCTATTGCGACACCGCGCCCGCGTACCAGCAGAGCCAGGACTACTACGGCGAGGCGTTTCGCGCCGCCGGCGCCGGCGCGCGCGACGGCGTCTTCCTGGCGTCGAAGACCCACGAGCGCTCGCGCGATCGCGCGCTGCGCCTGCTCGATGATTCGCTGCGACGCCTCGGCACCGATCGCCTGGACCTGTGGCAGATGCACGACCTGCGCGAGCTCGACGAGGTCGACGCGCTCTGCCGGCGCGACGGCGCGCTGCAAGCGGCCGCCGAGGCCCAGGCCGACGGGCGCGTGCGCTTCATCGGTCTCACCGGCCATCACGATCCGCGCATCCTGCTCGAGGCGATGCGCCGCTTCGCGTTCGACAGCGTGCTGGTGGCGATCAACCCGGCCGACGCGCGCTCCCATCCGTTCGTGCCGACCGTGGTCGCCGAGGCGCGGCGCCAGGGGATGGGCGTCGTCGGCATGAAGGCACTGGCCGCCGGCCGGCTGTTGCGCGAATCGGGCGCCGCCGAGCTGCTGCGCTACACGGCGACGATCGCCGACACGGTGATCGTCGGCTGCTCGACGGTCGACGAGGTGCGCGCCAACCTGGCGGTCGCGCGCGACTTCACGCCGATGACCGACGCCGAGCGACACGCGCTGGAGACGCGCATCGCGCCGCGCGCCGAGGACTACGACTACTTCAAGGGCTGAGGCCGACCCACGACGCCGCGCGCGTCTATCGCGGCCGCCGGCGGCGTCGGATCAGCAGCGCACCGACGAGGAGCACACCGCAGGCGCCCGCGGCCCCGGTCGCGCGACCGCCCCCGTCGACGCGACAGCCGCATCCGCTGGATCCGCCGCCGCCCGGGGTCGTGGCGGCGACGACGGTGACGTCGATCGGATCGCTGGTCGCCGCGGCCCCCGTGCTGTCAGTCGCGGTCGCGGTCAGCGCATAGGTCCCCGGCTGCGCGCCCGACCAGGTGAGCGTGTACGGCGCCTGCGTGGCTGCTCCGACCGACAACGGGCCGACGAAGAACTCGACACCGGTGATCGCGACCGTGGCTCCGCCCGAGGCGTCGGCCGCGAGCGAGACGTCGCCCACCGGCAGCATCGCGCCTTCGGCCGGGCTGGTCAGCGACACGGTCGGCACGCGCATCAAGCCGTCGCGCATCACGCCCGCCACCACGGTGTACCCGCCGTCGTTGGGGTGAACGCCGTCGGTGAAGTAGCTGGTCTGTCCCATGGTCGGCGTGTTGAGATCGATCGTGGGCAAGCCCTTGTCGGAGGCGACCTGATTGATGATCGGGATGATCTGATCGTGAATCACCGGACCGCTGATGGTGTACGTGTTGGCCAGCGCGTCGAGCGGCAGCGCCAGGTAAACCACCGGGTGCGTCGGCATGGTCGCGAAATGGTCGACCAGCGCCGCGAGATCGATCGCGAACTGCCCGGCGCGCGTACCGGCGTCGCCCCCGTTCCAGTTGTTGGGCTTCGAGTCGTTGGTTCCCAGCATGATGATCACGTCGACCACCGCGCCGTCGCCCGCGCCGCTCACGAAGCTGGTGGCGTTGGTGTACTCCAGCGTCTTCGGGTAGGGCGTGTCACCGGTCGTCAGCAGCGTCGCGCCCGAGTGGCCGAAGTTGCGCACGATGACGCCGCCGCCCAGCAATCCCTGTAGCTGGCTCGGGTAGTTGTTGGCCGGGTTGCTGGCACCGACGCCCGCGGTGATGCTGTCCCCCACACACGCGACGTGCGTCGGCATGCGCGGTTGCGCGCGCGCGGTGGCCGCGCCGGTGATCAGCAGTGCGCCGGCGACGAGGGCGCTCCCTCTCGGGCTGACCTGACGAACGTTCCGCGACCTCGGCTTCATCGCGCGCAGCATAGCTCGCGGACGACGGCGCGCGCGAGCGCCAACGCGCGGCACCCGGCGCTGCTGGATATCCAAAATCGCGCCTAACCAATTCGAGCGCGCCGCCCACTGCACCGGGTGGAGGACGCACGTGACCCATCGACACCCGACCGCTCAGAGGCTGGCCTTCGTCATCTGGTGCGCCGCCGCCACGAGCGCGATGGCCTGCACCTGGGATCCACCCGCGCGCACCGGCGCATCAGCGCAGGGCGGCGCCGGACGCAGCGGCGGGACTGGCGCCGGCGGGACCGGAGTCACGGTGACGACGCCACCGACCACCGGCGATCGATGCATCTGGAGCGATCCGGACCGCATCGACTGCGGCGGACAGCTCTACAGCGGCCAGGGGATCACGCCCGACATCTACGTGGTCTTCGACGTGTCGGGCTCGATGGCGACCAAGGACGACGGGACCACCATGCGCATCGACGCGGTCCGCGGCGCGCTGCTGACGTTCCTGAACGATCCCGCCGGCGCGGGCATCGGTGTCGGCATCGGGTACTTCGGCACGCAGCCGCTGTCGTGCGCCTGCACATCGTGCAATCCGACCGACTACGCCACGCCCGCGATCCCGATCGCGCCGCTGCCGGGGCAGCTGTCGCCCCTGTCGGCGTCGCTGGCGGCGGCAACACCGACCGGTGAAACGCCGACGGGCGCGGCGCTGCGCGGGTCGTGCGGCTACGCGGCGGGTTACAAGCAGGCGCACCCGGGCCACGACGTCGTGCTGCTGCTGGTCACCGACGGAGAGCCGCAGGCGCCGCTCACCTCGCGCGGCGGAGGCTGCAACCCCACGCTGGCCGACGCCACCGCGGCGGCCAGCACCTGCCTGGCGGGCGCGGTCACCGTTCGCACTTACGTGCTGGGCGTCGGGCCCGCGCTGCAGAACCTGAACCAGATCGCCGCCGCGGGCGGCACCAAGCAGGCCTATCTCGTCGAGAGCGGCGGCGGCAGCGAGATCCTCGCGCAGCTGAACCAGATCCGAAAAGACGCCGCGATCCCGTGCACGCTGCAGATTCCGGCGACCAGCGGCACGATGCCGATCGACCTGCGCACGATCAACGTGGTCACCGCCGACGCCAACTGTCGCATGACGACGATCGGCAACGTCGCCGGCGCCTCCGCGTGCAGCGCCCAGCTCGGTGGCTGGTACTACGACCCGCCGACGCAGCCGACGAAGATCCAGCTCTGCGACGCGAGCTGCGCCCAGGTGGCGACACCCGGCACGGAGCTGCGGATCTCCGTCGGGTGCACGACCCAGATCATCCCCTAACCACAACGAGGTGTCCCATGGTTCGAACCGTTCGGCTCTCGCGCGCGGCAAAGCTTTCCCTCGCGCCGGCTGTCACGATGTCGCTCTGCTTTTCGATCTCGCTTCCCCTCGGTGGTTGTGGCGGACAGACGCTGCCGGCGGGCGCGCAGCCGCCCAATCCCGGGGTGGACGCGGGCGCCGGGTCCGGCGGGATGGGGCCGGGCGGGATGAAGCCGCCGCCGCCGGGAATGGGGATGGGGCCGGGCATGGGGATGAGCATGGGCACCACAATCGTGGGCGTGCCGACGTCCGGCCCCCCCGGCGTGACCTTGACCGGCGGTGGGCCGGCGGGGTCCACGCCCCTCGCGCCCGGCTGCACGCCGGCGAGCGCGCTCGAGTGCCCGACCGTCAACGGCACCTGCGCGACCAGCGCGACGGCGCATCCGACCGGCACGCAGACCGGATCGATCTGCTTCTACGGCCCGGCAGCGACCACGACCACCACGACCAGCTCGACGCCCGCGGCGACGCTCGAGTACCTGCATGAGACCGCGGGCGGGCAGGAGTACTACCGCTACCGCGTCACCTTCGACCCCAACTTCGCCGACAACACCTACGGAACGAACGCGTTCGGCTGGGGCCAGCACGGGCACACCTTCAACGATCTCGTGGGCAGCGATCACCTGGAGCTGCAGCTCTTCGACGGCAGCAGCGCGAACACGCTGGTGCTCGAGATCAAGCTCGACTACGTCAGCGTCGACGCCGCCGCGTCGTGCGGGTACGGCGCGCTGGGTGTCTCCGGCGGTGAGGGCATGGTCCTGATCGGCGACGCCAAGTACATCCTGGGCGCGACGACGTCAATCGCGCGCGACCTGAACGGCTGCGGCTATTGCAGCAACGCGGCCTGCGGCGGCAGCTGCACCGTCAATTCGCCGTCCACCGACGCCAACTTCAGTGCCAACGCATCGGCGCCCAACTGGGACTATCGCGTGCAGTACGAGGTCTGGGTCGATGCGGCGGTCTTCGCGGGCAAGGGATTCGGTGGCGCCAACGTACCCTATGTCCACGCTTCGCCGTCGAAGGCGAGCTCCAACACCATCGTGGTCACGCCCAAGCCCTGCCCCACCGGCGGCGGTGGGGGCGGGTGCTCTGTCGGCTCGACCGCTTACCTGACCAGCGAAGGCCAGCAGACCTGCGTCCCCACGCCCAGCGGCGGCGGCTGCCCCGCCGGCTACACCAACTACCTCGTCAGCGAAGGCGCGGTCTGCGTCCCCACACCGAGCGACGGCGCTTGCCCCGCCGGCTATCACGTCGACCCGACCAGCGAGGGCTCGCGATGCATCTGAACGGCGCTGCCACCGAGCTCGGCGCACCGCCGCGCGACGACGACGACGACGACGAGGGCCGGCGACGACGACCTGCGCGACCGCGGTCTGGTGCCGTTCGCGATGTGGCTGTTCGAGCGGCGTCATGCGTGGCGGATCGGTACCGACGACGCTGCGCGACCCGCGTCCCCGCGCCTCTACGGGCTCGCGGCCGCGCAGGCGAATCCGCCGGCGGCCAGGCTGGCGCAGCTCGTGCCCGCGCAGCAGTCGGTCGCGATCGGATCGCACGCCTCGCCGGCGCCCGCGCAGTGCACGCCGCTCGGCGCCAGCATCGTCGGGTCGAGCGTGACGCACGCGCCGGCGCCCGGCGGGCCGGCGCAAACACCGCTGCAGCAGTCGTCGCCCGCGCCGCAGGCGGCGCCGAGCGGCGCGCAGGCGCCGTGACAGGTGAGCGCCCGGGTTCCGTCGGGGCGGCAGAAACGGCCGCAGCACTGGTCCGAGACCGCGCACGCGGCGCCCGCGGCGGCGCAGTCGGCCGGCACGGCGCCGAGGCAGCGCAACACGCCGGTGAGATCGGCGCGGCATGCGCCCGGACCGCCGGCGCAACAATCCATGGGCTTCATGCAGCGCTCGCCGAGCTCACCGCAGTGGGGCGCGCCGGGCGCGCAGCGGGAGGCGCCGTCGGGGCCGGCCATGCAGGTCCCCGAGCAGCAGGGCGCATCGCCGGCGCAGCGCTCGCCGGCCGGACGGCAACCGGCGAGCGCGGCACAGCGGGAGACGCCGCCGGCGCCGGCGATGCAGCGGCCGCCGCAGCAGTCCTTGCCGTCCATGCAGATCTCGAGGGCGACCTTGCAACCGGGCAGCGCTTTACACGTGCTGGCGCCGCCCGGCATGGCGGTGCACTGGCCGCCGCAGCAGTCGGCGCCGGCGCCGCAGCTCTCACCGGCGACGCGACAGAAGGGCAAGAGCTGGCAATGCAGCATGCCGGTCTCCTGCGTGTCGGCGCACACCTGGCCGCAGCAATCGGCCGCGCCGGCGCACGCTTCGCCGGAAGCGCGGCAGCCGGGTGGCATGGCCGCGCAGTGCCCGCCCATGCAGGCGCCGTCGCAACAGTCGCGCGCGACCTGACAGGCGGCGCCCGCCGGGGCGCACGCGGGCGCGCCGCACACGTCGGTCATCCCGCAGCCGAGCGCGCAGCACGCGCCGGCGCGCGCGCAGGGCTGACCGTCGGAAGAGCAGCCCGCGGCGTTGAGACAGGTGCGCGCGCCGCCGCCGGCGGCATCGTCTCCGCACAGCAGCGAGCAGCAGTCGGAGCTGGAGCTGCACGCCGCGCCCTCGCCCAGGCACACGTCCAGCGCCGCGCACTGCCCGGCGGTGCAATGTCCCGAACAGCAATCACCGTCGCCCGCGCAGGTGACGCCGTTGGCGCTGCAGCGCGCGCTGGGGAGTCGATGCACGGTGAGCTCGACATCGCGACGGCAGGCAACCGCGCCCGAGATCGCGACGGCGAGCGCGAGCAGCAGCGCCGCGCGAACCACCGCGGCAACCGCGCGCCGGCTACCTGAGCAGACCTGCGACGACGACGAAGCGAGCCCGCGGGTCAAGGCCGCTGGCCGTCGGCGATTCGCCGCGCGCGCGTGGCGCCCAGCCCGCCGGGAAAGGCGGCGAGATAGCGCCGCGCCAGCGCGGCGGCGGCGGCGTGGTCCCCCAGCGCGGCCGCGCTATCCATCGCGCCGAGCATCGATTCGCCCGCGAGCGCGCCGCGCGGCGCGACGGCCAGCGCCCGCTGGTAGTCGGCGCGGGCGCGCGCGGCCTGACCGCGCCGCGCTTCCAGCTCGGCGGCGGCGTAGAGCGCGTTCTGCCGCATGGCCGCCGGCTCCGCGCGGCCACCGAGCCGGCGATAGGCGGCGATCGCGTCGTCGAGCCGCCCCGCGCCGCGCAGCGCCTCGGCGCGCAGGTAGCCGAGCTCGTCCTCGCACGCGCCGACGCCGGCGCGGCCGCACGCCGCGCTCGCGTGCGCGGCGCGCAGGCCGCCCGAGGCCGCACCGAGCTGCCGCAATGCCCGCGCCTGATCGCCGGCGCGCATGCTGTCGCGCGCGGCGAGCGCGGTCGCCTGGCACGTGCGCCGCGCTTCCGAGCACGCCGCGACCGGCGCGCGCGGGCCCATCGTGGTGTCAGGCGTCGGGCTCTCCTCGGGCGGCGGCGGCGTCCCGGGCGCGGCATTCGTCGTTGGAGCCGCAGGCGCCGTTGGAGCCGCGGGCGGCGGCCACGCCAGCGTCTCGCCGGTCGACACGAACCGATGCTCGCCGCTCGCGAGCGCGACCTCGACCCGCCCGTCGTCGACGCGCACCCAGGAACCGCCCGAAATCCGGCTCGAGGTCCGGGCGGGCGCTGCGCCGACGGAGAACCGCGTCCCGCGCACCTCGACGCGCAGGTCAGGCGCGATCACCGCGAACGTCTCGCCCGGCTCGCGGTGCGCGACCTCGGCGCCGACTTCGCCGCTCTCGAGGCGCAGCGCGACCGCTCTCGGCGTTCCGCCGAGCACGACGCGCGCGGGCCCGACGATCCGCAGCAGGGCCCCTCGGCCCAGCTTCAGCTCCGCGCGCCCCGCGGCCGCCAGCGCCAGCCGGCTCTCGGCAGCGAGCGGGCTCGCGACGTCGAGACGCTTTCCGTCGACGGTCAGCACGCCGTCACCATCGACGCGCGCCACCACACCGTACGCGCCGTCGCCGGGCCCCGCCGGGCGCCGGATCCAGATCAACGCCAGCGCCGCCGCGCTCGCGAACACCAGCGCGGCCGACCAGCCCACCCACCGCTCGCGGGTCCCCTTCGCGCCGCGCGCGGGCGGTGCCAGCCGGCGCTCGATCTCGATCTGCATGCGGCGGAGCCGCATCGCGTCCGGCGCCTCGGGCGCGAACCCGCGCATCCCCGGCGCCAGCCGGCGCCACATGCCGGCGCGATCGCGGCAGCCGGCGCAACCGTCGAGGTGGCCGGCGAGCCGCACCTCCTGCGACAGGTCGAGCCGGCCATCGCCCGCGTCGACGAAGAGAGCTTCTGCCTCGACGCACTTCATGGCTCGACTCCCGCGGTGAGAATGTCGTGGAGCCGGGGATCGCGCCGGCAGCGCTTCTCGATGAAGCGGCGCGCGTCGTGGACGCGGACCTTGATGGCCGACGGTGTGGCATTCAGGATCGCGCCGACCTCTTCCATCGAATAGCCCTCGAGCACGTGCAGCACGAACGCCGCGCGCCGCTTCGGCCGCAGCTCCGCCAGCAAGCGATCGAGGATCGCCAGCCCCTCGCGCGCGGCCACGGTGCGCTCGGGACCGGCGTGGTCGTGGTGCGGCTCGCTCTCGTCGTCGAGCACCACGGCGCGCGGCGGGCGCCGCCGCACGGCGTGCATGGTGACCCGCACCGCGATGCGCGCCAGCCAGGTCGAGAACAGCGCCTCGCCGCGGAACGCAGGCAGCGATCGGAACGCCTCGACGAAGACCGTTTGCACCAGGTCGTCCAGGTCCGGGACCGGCCCCACCAGCCGGTAGACGATGCGGTGCACGCCGCCGACGTGGGCCTGGAAGAGGTCGCGGAACGCCGCGCCGTCGTTGTGCCGCGCGCGATCGACCAGCGCCGCGACGTCGCCGCCGCCCGCGGCGCTCGACGACGGTCCTGAGATCACACGCACGTCTCCATGGTGGGCCGCCGGCCCAAAAAGGTTAGGCGAAAAGTGCGGTTAAAAACGCGGCTCACTGGATCGCCAGTCCCAGGCCCACCGACGCTGACGCCTGCAGTCGCGAGGTGTCGAGCAGCATCTGCCCCTGCACCAGGTAGCGCTCGCCCAGCAACACGCCGAGCGCGGTGAGCCGGCCGTAGATCCAGGCCGATGCGCCGACGCGCAGGCGGGCCTCGGCGTCCGCGCCCACGGACGGCATCAGGTAGCGCGTGGTGCGCACCGCGGTGGTGGCGCTGGACGGCGTCACCCCGACGTAAGTCAGCTCGACGGCCGGGCCCACCAGCGCCTGCAAGCGGTCGCCGCCCAGCCGCAGTCGCGCCGACGCCAGCACCGGCACCACCGTCCCCACGGCGGTGACGCCCCCGCCCTCGCCACGCGCCGTGCCCAGCAGCCCGGTGCTCAACGTCACGTCGAGCCAGCTCCGCGCGGCAAACGAGCCCCCGAGCGACAGGCCCTGCAACCCCACGCCCGACAGGGGGAACACGAACAGCAAGTACCCGGTCTCCAGCGCCACGCGCCCCGCCGGTTGGTCGGCGCGCGGCGGGCCGGGCTCGGTCGATCGGCTGCTCACCAATCGCGCCAGCCCACTGCCGGGCCCGATGCGCTCGGGCGCTTCGGACAGCGTTGCGCGCAGGGTCGCCTGGATCTTCAACGCCAGGGCCCGGTAGAGATCCTCGTCACGCTGCGGCCGCGGCACCTCGGCGATCAGCACCTTTTGCGTGGCCAGATCGACGATCTCGATCTCGACGGTGCCGCGGCCCCCGGCGCCCTCGCCGTTCTGGACCCGCACCACCGCCATCGCGCGCACGCGCTCGCCCAGCTGGCGCGCGTCGGCCAGCTGCCGCCGGAGATCCGCGGGCGCCGTCGACCCCGCGCTCTCGACGCGCACACCGTACTCGTCCAGGTAGGCGCGCAGCACGTCGGCCAGGTGCTGGGCGTCGATGGGAGCGGCCGCGGTGACCGCGACGTCGACCCCCGGCCGTGACGCCGACGCGGGCGCCGCCGGCCCCTGCGCCACCAGCGCCGCGAGCAGCAGCGGGGCGGGGAGTCCGGGCACCATCGAAAGATTCTATCTCTCTCGGAACCCGGAGAGGGTTCGGAACCTCCCGCGATCGTCCCCCCCGCGCCGAAGCGCAGCAATCCGGGCCCAGCGGCCGGACTCTCAAGCACCTGCGCGGACTTGTCGACTGGAGAGGTTTGGGCCGCACTCGCCATCACCGTCACCAGGAGCAGCGTCCTTGCGAAACCTGACACTGAACCAGCGCCTCATCGGCAGCTCGGCGGCGGTCATCGCCACCTTCATCATCAGCGCGGTCCTCGTCGGCGCGAGCCTGGGCGATGTGCGGCGCGAAGCCGAGTTCCTGCGCGGCGACGCCATCCCGGGGATGACGGAGATGGGCAAGCTGCGCTTGCTGGTCAGCACCAACGTCGCGCGCCTGCAGGGGTTGGTCCTGATCGACAACAGCGACGAGCGAAAGGCGGTCGCGAACGACATCCGCGAGAGCGCGCAGGGCGCGGCGGCGATCCTCGACAAGTACACCGACATCACCACCGACGAGGAGCGACGCCTGAACGCGCGGGTCCGCGAGGCCAGCGTGGCCTGGGCGCAGGTGCGCGGAAAGATCCTCGAGCTGGCCCAGGTGGGCGACATCAAGGGCGGGCAACGGATCCTGAGCGACAGCACAAAGGCCAGTGAGACCTACCTCTCCGCCGTCGACGACGCGTTCGACCTGAACGCGCACAACGGCAAGAGCTACGGCGAGCAAATCACCGTGGCGACCGCGACCATGAGCCGTGTGCTCTGGATCGGCGGGCTCCTGGCCATCGCGATCTCCATCGCGCTCGCGCTGGTCACGGCGCGGTCGATCACGCACCCGATCTCGCGCCTGGTCGACCACGTCGAGCGCGTGGGCCAGGGCGATCTGCAGGGACGCTGCGACGTCTCGTCGCGCGACGAGGTCGGCACGCTCGGCGAGGCCCTGAACCGCATGACCGGCGATCTGCACACGCTCAAGGGCGAGACCGAGCGGCAGGTCGAGCAGGCGCGCCACGACAAGGAAGACCTGCAGGCCAAGGTCGACCGGCTGCTCGAATCGGTGCGGCTCATCGCCGACGGCGACCTGACGCAGGCGATCACCGTGAAGGGCGGCGACGCCATCGGCCAGCTCGGCGAGGGGATCGAGCGCCTGGCGTACGAGCTGTCGCGCAACCTGGGCGCGATCGCCGAGAACGCGCACACGCTGGCCGCGGCGGCGGAGGAGCTGTCGGCGACGGCGCAGGAGATGGCGTCGACGTCCGAGGAGACGTCGCGCCAGGCGGGCTCGGCCGCGGCCGCCGCCGAACGGGTGGGCCAGAGCGTCCGCACCGTCGCCAGCAGCGGCGGCGACATGACCGCGTCCATCCGGGAGATCTCGAAGAACGCGCAGGAGGCGACCAAGGTGACCACGGCGGCGGTGCAGGTGTCGACCACCGCCGGCGCGACCATCGCCAAGCTGGGCGACAGCTCGATGGAGATCGGAAAGGTGATCAAGGTGATCACCTCGATCGCCGAGCAGACGAACCTGCTGGCGCTGAACGCGACGATCGAGGCGGCGCGCGCGGGCGAGGCGGGCAAGGGCTTCGCCGTCGTGGCCAACGAGGTCAAGGAGCTGGCCAAGGAGACCAGCAAGGCGACCGAGGACATCAGTCACAAGATCGACGCCATCCAGAACGACACCGCCGATGCGGTGAAGGCGATCGCGCAGATCCGCGAGATCATCGGCCAGGTGAACGACATCGCGACGACGATCGCGGGCGCGGTCGAGGAACAGACGGCGACGACCAACGAGATCGGACGCAACGTCGGCCAGGCGGCGACGGGCTCGAGCGAGATCGCGCGCAACGTGAGCGGCGTCGCCGAGGCGGCGCGCAGCACGGCGCAAGGAGCGTCTGCGACGCTGGAGGCGGCGTCGGCGCTGGCGCGGCTCGCATCGGAGCTACAGCACGTCGTCGGCCGCTTCCGGCTCTCGGGTGGAGCGACGAGCGTCGGCGCGGGTCATGGCGGGCTCAAGCATGGTAACGGCCACGCCTCGATGTACAGAACCTAGGCCGGCGAATCAGCCGCGATCGTCGCCGCAGATCGTCCCAGCCGATACAGGCTTCTTTAAATGCGATGTGAACTACATAATCTAAGCAGGAAAAGTCTCGTCACGGGCCGACCGAGCGACCGAATTGTTGCGCAGTGGTTTGGGGATTGATGAAAAACACGTGAAGGCGGAACCTACTCCGCAATGAGCCTGGCCCCCTTCGCTCGTTTTTCTTTCGTGGCGGAGCTGACTGGATTGTTGATCGCGGTAGCCTTGTTTGGCGCCGGCGGTTGCTCCCTCAACACCGCGGGGATCGGCGATCCCGGACCCGTGACGAACGGAACCGGTGGTAACGGTTCCGAGTCGCGCGGCGGCATCGGCGGATTCAACACGGTCCTGACCGGCAGCGGCGGCTCCACGGCCGACGCCAGCACCGGCGCGGGCGGCGCCGGCGGCAGCGGGAGCGGTGGCGCTCCCGGCGCGGGCGGCACGGTGGTCACGGGCAGCGGCGGCACCAGCGACGGCGCGGGCGGCACGCAGACGGGCGCCGGCGGCGCCACGGACGGTACGGGCGGCATGCAGACAGGCGCCGGCGGCATGAACAACGGCATGGGCGGCGCCGGCATGGGCGGCGCCGGCATGGGCGGCGCCGGCATGGGCGGCTCCGGCATGGGCGGCGCCGGCACCGGCGGGCGCGGCATGGGCGGCGCACCCGGCATGGGCGGCATGCAGGGAACCGGCGGCATGATCGTCGGCGGCACCGGCGGCGTGTCCGTGATCGGCTGCGCCGACGGATCGCGCGAGGCGTTCGTCAACGTCAACACCTTCCCCTCGATCGCCGGCTGCGCCGGTGGTTGGTCGGTCCCGGGCGTGGTCTCGGCGGCGTCGATGAACCCGGCCTGTAACCGCGCCGGGGGCAACGACGGAACCAAGCCCAACGGCAACGGCTGCAGCGTCGCCGACCTGTGCGCCGTCGGGTGGCACGTCTGCGCCGGCGCCACCGAGCTCACCACCCTGAAGGTGACGTGCGCCCAGGCGGGCATTCCCAACGACATCAACAACAACGTCGCGTCGCGCCTGCTCTACGCGACCCGCCAGCGCGGCGTCACCGGCTCGGTGTGCAACGCCAACGACATGATCGGAACCAACGACGTGCACGGCTGCGGCAACTTCGGCCTGGCCGAGGATCCGAACTGCGCGCCGCTGAACGATCAGTTCTCGCACACCGAGTGCGACGAGGTCCCGCCCTGGTCCTGCGACGGGACGCTCGCGACCACCGAGGGGCTGATCGTGGTCAAGCCGGGTCCCACGGGCGGCGGCGCGCTCTGCTGCAAGAACTGACTAGAAGGTCTGCAAGAAGCCGGCGGTGACGCGGCCGGGGAACCCGGCCTGCGTGAACGCCGTGCTCTGCGTGGCGAAGGCCCAGTCGACGCGAATCACCGTCGAGTTGAGCTGCGGGATCAACCAGCGCAGGCCGGCGCCGAAGTCGTGCATCGGCACGATGCTGCGAAACGACGTGGCGGCGTCACCGACGTCGTAGAAGAGCAGGCCGCCGAACCGCTGCGAGAAGACCGCGACCGGCGCGGTGCGGAGCTCCAGGTGGCCCACCACCCGGCTCGTGCCGAGGAAGTCGCCGATGGCGTAACCGCGCAGCCCGTTGTCGCCACCGAGCACGAGGATGCCCCGCTGCGTGTCGTTGCGCAGGCTGTCGGCGCCTGCCGCCGCCACGATGCGAACGCGGCGCCCGAGCATGGGCGATGCATAGTAGAGGCTCGCGGTGAAGCGCTGGTCGATGAAGGTCTGATCGCGCAGGCGCGTCGAGCCCCGCACCGCGATCTGCGCGAGCCCGCCGCCCGGCGCGGCCGTCCAGCCGAGCGACAGCAGCATGGGAAACGCGCGGAAGTCGGCGCCGAGCTCGGGCGAGCCGTACGCGAAGCTGGCGGTCAGGGTCGGGCCGAGCTGAAAGTTCTCGCGCAGATCGAAGGTGTTGAGGTCGCGGTAGATCGCGTAGCGCGGCGTGAAGAGCTGGTACTGGACGAACGGCTCCGAGCGCGTCTCCGTGACCGGCGCGTACTGCGCGAGGAAGAGCGCCGCCTTGGCGGGATCGGGAAAGTCCTCGGGGACCAGGGAGCGGTGGCTGTCGATGTGATGACCGAAGGTGAGGCGGTGGATCACGGCGACGCCGAATTGCCGCGTGAGCGTGGCGTCGACGGTGGTGATCTGGCGGCGATAGACGTACGGCACCGCCTCGAGCGTCGGCGCGAAGGGGTCGGCGCCGATGTCGACCAGGTTGACCAGTCGCGGGGACAGGCCGCGGAAGCTGCGCAGCAGCGTGTCGGAGTGCACGACCTCGAGGCCGGCGCCCCACCGGCTGGCGAGCGAGAAGAGCGGATAGTGAAGCGAGATCGCTTCGGCGTTGCCCTCGTAGTGGCCGGTGTCGCGCGAGTAGTAGGCGCTGGCCGCGGCGTAGAGCGTGAGGCGCGTCCCGGCGACGTTGGGATCGAAATACGTCGGCCCGATCCAGAACGCGCCCAGGTCCAGCGAGAACCCGAACGAGAAGAACTTTCGCCAGCCGAAGAGGTTGTTCTCCGACAGCGACGTCTGCAGCAGCGACAGCGTGCTCTGCTGGAACTCGAAGTTGGTGTTGAACCGCAGGCTCCAGACGTCGCGCGTGACCACGAGCAGATCGACGGTGCCCGGCTGCGGGGACAGCGCCTGCGGCGAGGCGACGACAATGATCGGAAGGATCACGATCACGCTCGAGAGATCGGGCGCGGGGAAGCTCGTCGCGCCGACGGTGGTGCCGGAGGTCGACTGCAGATTGCGCACGCTCTCGTCGACCAGCGCGGCGTCGTAGCGATCGCCGGCGTGGACCAGAAGCTCGCGCTCGATGATGTCGGCGCGCGTGGTGCGGTGAAAGATGTTGAACCAGCGGAACCACCAGTCGCGGCGCGAGAAGACCTCTTGATTGACGACGTGGACCGCGCGGACGATCTTGCCCTCGGGGTGCGGATCGATGCGGATGCCGAGGTCGACGAGCGCGTCGTTGACCGACTCCAGCTCGAGCTTGCCGAGGTGCGCGGGCGCGGGCGGCGCGGGAGCGGGTGGCGCGGGAGCGGGCGGCGCGAGCGACGGCGCGGGCGGCGCGGGCGGCGCGGGCGGCAGGGTGGGAACGACCAGCGGCGGCGGGTCCGCGCGTGCCGGTGACGGCGCCAGCGCAACCATGGCCGCGACGGCGCACACCAGCGGCGCGCACCGCGCGAGCTGCATCGGCCGATCTCGCCGCGACCGCGGCCGCACTTGGCTGGTCATCGGGTGACGGCCTGCCGACGTTACCGTAGATCGCCGAGCGACACCTCAGGAAAGCGAAACTCGACCGTCGATGAACGCCGACGGTGCGGGCGCCGTCACAAGGCGATCGGCCAGGGCAGATGATCGCGGTAGATGCGACGGCGGTGCGCGGCCAGCGCCGGCGGCACATCGGCGCCGACCTGCTCGCCGAGATACGTGAACCCCGGCCGAGCCGCCTCGTGCATCGCCGGGCATTCCTCGACGGTGACGCCGACGATCGGTGTGAGGAACGTCGCCAGGTAGATGTCGAGCGCGGTCAGGGGCGCGCCGAGCAGATGCGCGTGACCGGCGGCGCGGCTCGCGGCAAGCGTGTCGTCGAGCAAGCCCAGGATGTCGCGCAACCGCCGGCGCGCGCGCTCGATCTGCTCGGGGCGATCCGGCGTGCAGCCATAGCGTGGCGCGAGATACTGCGAGGCCGGCAGTGGAAACGACCGCGCGCCGCCGCTGCCGAACGACCCTTGCAGCATGATGAGGCGCTCGTTCCAGGCGAGACCGTCCTCGCCGCACAGCTCGTGCGCCAGCCCGAAGAATCGTGCGCGCTCGGACGGCTCCGACGGGACGAGCGGGACCTTGCCGCCCAGGCGATCGGCGAGCAACAGGATCTCCGCCCAACCGGTGCGTGGTGGCTCGTCGTCGAAGAACACGGCGGGCGCGTTCGAAACGCCGGTCCAGGAGATCTGATCGGCGTCACCACGGCGGTGGCGCACGCACAAGATCGGGATCTCCTTGACGTGGAAGATACCCTTTGCCGCCTCGGTCCACGGGCTCGGCAGCAGGTGTAGCCCCACCATGCGCACGCCGCGTGCGGCGCGCGCCTCGGCGAGCTCGACGTATCGCAACGGCTCATGCGCAGACATGGCCCCTCGCTCGAGCAATCGCGGGGCCAGCGATCGCGAAGACGCGCGCCCGCGAGAACACGCGACGAATCCCGCCGGCGGCCGCCGAGCTGCGCAAGCCGCTACCCACGAGCTGCGTCGCCGCCTTCGCGACGGTGCGTCGCGCGGCGCGCGCCGGCGCTCACTCGTCGTCGCTGTCGGCTTGGCTGTCGGCTTGGCCCGAGGCCGCGCCGCCCAGCGCGCTCGGCGGATCGGCGATCGACTGAAGGCGCACCACGCGCACGGCGTTGCGATCGCGCGCGCCGAGCATCGGGATCAGCCCGCGCCCCAGCGCCGCGTCGGCGGCGCGCTCTCCCCAGAATACCTCCGCGGTCGGGTACATCTCGACGTCGCCCTCGGAGCGGAAGCTGAAGAACGGCAGATCGTCGATCTCGTCGGAATCGTCCGCGTCGTCGCCGCGCGCGAGCGACAGCGCGCACAGGTACGCGCTGCTGGCCCAGCACAGCGCCTCGGGCGCGGGGCGGCCCTCGATCTCCTCGAAAGCGAACGCGTCGATCGCCGTGGTCTTCGCGCCGTAAGGCGCGCGCGCCAGGAAGCGCGGCAGCGGCAGGCCGATCCACGGCGCTGCGGCACCCCGGCGCAACGCCTGCCAGCGGCGCGCGTCGTCCGGGGCCAGCGCCTCCCAGCGCGCGGGATCATTCGCGCCCGCGAGTGACCGGCAACCGACCAGTGCCGGCGTCGCGCCGGCGACGAACGGCGCACGCGCGGCGGCGGCCAGCGCGCCGAGACGCGCGAGCAGCGCACCGTCGTCCGCGCCGGGGCCAAACGCGAAGTCGCCGATCAGCGCCGCGAAGGGGCGCCCGCCCGGCGGCGAGAGCACCCGCCGCGCGAGCGCGCTGCGCTCGAGATCCGCCTTCGCGTCACCGGCGTCGTCGCCGCCGGGGAGCAGATCCGCCAGCAACTCGGCCCGCGTCACGTCGAGCACCAGGATCTCGACCTCCTCGTCGGCGCGCGACACCAGCAGCTCCAGCGCGCGCCAGCGCGCCTCCAGCGCCTGAAACGCCGGCTCGTGCAGGACCGCGCGCATGACCCGCCCCAGCGCGACCGCGTCGAGCGCCGCATCGGCCGGAGCCGACGCCACGTGCCCGGCGACGATCTTCCCGATCAGATCATCGATGGTCGAGGAGGGCGATGCCGACGCCGACTTGGCCGCCGCGGGCCGCTTGCCGAGCAGGCGTGCCACATCGTCGGCGTCACCGTCGCCGATCGCGACGGCGCCGGCCGGTGCGGGCGCGCGCGGCGGATCGCGAAAGACCGACAGCCGGCGGAAGAGCGCGTCAGGATGGAAGTCCTCGAGCGCCGCGATCTCCAGCGCGCCCGCCGCGCCCGCGATCGACGCCGGCAGCCCCAGCACCGGCGCCAGCGCTCGGATCGCGCCGTCGATGCCATCGCCGTCGCCCATCTGGCGCACGCGCACCAGCGTCCGCGTCCCGAGCGGCTCGCGCGCGGGCGCGTCACCGCGCGAGCCGCGGCCCGCGAAGTCGCCGAGCACGAGCAACCGCCGCGCGCCGTCGGCCGGGCTGCGACGCCCCAGTTCACCACGCTTCCCCAGTTGCAGCTCGAAGTCCATGCCGGCACCCTACCGGGTCCCGCGCGCACGCTCAACCGGGGCGCGGGAACCGCCGGATAGAGAAACCGTCAGCGACGGCGGGGCCGGCGCGCCAGCAGCAGCGCGGCGACCAGCAGTCCGAGGGGAAGCGCGAACGCCCCGCCCGGGCTCGCGCCGAGCGCGCACTGACATCCGCCCGATGTTCCGGTCTCGCCCGCACCCTCGCCCGCGGCGCCGGTCGCACCGGCCGCTCCGGTTTCGCCGCCGGCGCCGGTCGCCAGGGCCCCGCCCGCGCCCGACGTCGCGCCGCCGGTGCCCGCGCTGGCGCCGCCGGTTCCGCGCGCGCCGCCAGCGCCCGCCATCGCGCCACCCGCGCCGGTCGCACCGCCCGCGCCGGCCATCGCGCCGCCGCTGCCGGTCGCGCCGCCGCTGCCGGGGATCGGGACGCCGTTGAACTCGTACGCGCCGATGTCGGGGGCGGCGCCCGCGGGCCGCGTCGAGGGGCGGAAACAGCCGGCGACGCCCTTGGCGGTTTGAGCGATGTAGTCGTAGTCGATCGTGAAGGTCCACCACGACGGCTGTCCAGCCTGCGGCGTCTGCGCCTTGATGCACTTCGGATCGAAGCCGATGTCGGTGACCGGGGCGTTGGTCGCCGTGCCCTTGTCGATCTCACCCGACGCCGTCGCGACCAGGTGAAAGTCCAGCGCGCCCGGATTCGCGAAGAACGGCGTCGCTCCGTTGGCATTGACGGCGACGTTCGCGGTGCCGGTCGTGATGTTGACCGCGGGCATGGTGTTGTTGAAGCCGCTCGCCGCGAGCAGGTTGTTGCTCATCACCGCGCCCTGCAGGCCGTTCGAAAAGTAGATCTCGCCGGGATTGCTCGGCGTGCGGTCGATCGGGTTCAGGCCGTCGTGGTAGCAGGTGTTGTTGATGATGTGCGCGCCCGGCGTGTTGATACGGATGCACGAGCCGCCGTTGCGGAAGCCGAGGTTGTTCTCGAACAGCGCGCCGCTGCTGCTCTGGTCGAGGATGAACCCGCTGCCGTCGGTGGCGCCGCCGGTCGGCGTACTGTGCGTCGTCGAGATGTCGATGTTCTCGAACGAGACGGTGCGGCGCACGATGTTGGTCGTGAAGTCACCCGACACGTGAAACAGGTTCACGCCGCTCGACCACGACGGGTTGCCGTTGCCGTTGTGGGCGACGATCGACTGGTCGATGAGCAGCCCGGTGGCGTTGTAGAACGTGATGCCGTTGATCGTGTTGTTGTCGGCGATGCAGTTGATGAACTGCCAGTTGCCATTCGACGTGCCGACGTCGTTGACCCACCCGTTGCCGAAGCCGCTCGACCCGAAGTTCCGTGAGGCAATGCCGACGACGCGGATGAACTGCGAGCTGGTGCTGCCGAACCCGGTGCCGCCGCCGCCCGTGGCGCCGTCGAAGATCGGCAGCTCGCCTGGATAGGCGCTGAAGGTGATCCACGCGCTCGCGGTGCCCGACACCGGCTGGCCGCTGCGCAGGGGAATGTTGTAGGTGGCATAGGTGCCGCCGCGCAGGAAGATCGTGTCACCCGGCTGCACCGACTGGACGGCGCGCGCGATGGTCGCGAACGGCGCCGCGGCGGTGGTCCCCGCGTTGTTGTTGTTGCCGGCCCCGCCCGGGCTGCCGTTCGTGGCGACGTAATAGCTGGTTGCGCTGGCGCGTCCCGCCGCGAGCAGCCCGGCCAGCGCGAGCGCGGGCAGCCCCAGGGGGCGGAAACGCCGGAGCGGGCTCAATTCGCGGCGTGCTCCAGAGCCTGTTCGGCGGTGTGGCGGAAGCGACCGTTGGGATAGTCGCGCAGGTACCGCTCCGCGAACACCGCGGCGCTGGCGCTATGGCGCGCGGCCGCGGCCTCGATCGACAGCGCCACCGCCTCCTCGGCGAGCGCGCCGTGCGGATAGCGCGCCAGGTACTCGGCGAGCAGGCGCCCGGCGCGCGCGGGATCGCGATCGGTGCGCAGCGCCTGGATCGCGTCGAACACGCGCGACGGATCTTCCGACGAGCGGCCCGCGCGCGCGCGGCTGGCGACGTGCGCAGGCCGGCGCAACGCGCGCGGCGTGGTCATCGCGGTCCTGGACGGCGCGGGCGCCGCCGGTGCGTCGAGCATCTCGTCGACGGCGTCCTCGGCGCGCTCGCCGGTCGCGAGCGGTGCCGACGCCATCGAGCGCGCGTGCTTCGGCTTCGCCGCCACCGCGAGCGGCTCGACCGGACGCGCGCTGGTCTCCGCGCGCCGCTCGATCCAGGCGCGGCGGCCGATCGTCGCGGCGGCGGTCGCGCCGGCCAGCGAGATCACGCCGAGCACGAACACCGGACGCAGCAAGCGCGATCGCGCCCCACGCCGCGTGGTCTGGCGCAGGAGAACGCGGTTCAGCACCCGCTGCTTGCGCGCCGGCGTCACCACCACCGGCTCGCTGGCGCGAATCAGATCGGCCAGGACCTCCTCGGCCGGATCGAACGCGTTCCTCTTTTCCGATAAGCGATCCACTATTCCAGTCCTCCTCTCGTTCCTTCCCGCCATTTCAATAACGACGCGGTCAGCTTCTTGCGCGCGCGGTGAATGCGCGCGCGAACCGTGTTGATCGAGACCTGCTGGATGTGCGCGATCTCGTCGCCGGTGTAGCCGTCCATCTCGAACAGTACGAACGCCGCGCGTTGCGCTTCGTTGAGCGTCGACAGCAACCGGTCGAGAAACTCCTGCTTCTCCTTGGTCTCCAGCACCATGAGCGGCGTCGGCCCCGTCGCGGGCACGCCCGACGACAGCGGCACGCTGCGGCCGAAG
Source organism: uncultured Pseudomonadota bacterium (assembly GCA_963774325.1). Taxonomy (GTDB): domain Bacteria; phylum Myxococcota_A; class Polyangia; order Fen-1088; family Fen-1088; genus DASRQZ01. The sequence goes on along the minus strand of CAVZEF010000002.1, from coordinate 2,993,707 downwards.
ATGTGGCGGATCCAGCGCAGCCGCCGGAAGTCGCGCACCTGATGGGCGGCGATCCGATAGAGCCAGCCAGCCAGGTTCTCGCCGTCGAAGTCCGGCAAGCGCCGGTGGACGACGACGAACACCTCTTGCACCAGGTCGTCCTGGTCGGCGGCCGACGCTCCCAGCGCGCGCACCCAGCGTGCGACGTCGGCGAACCAGGTGTCATAGATCGTGCGGAAATCGAACGTCTCCGTGCCCGCACGGCCGACGGCCGTCGCGACGCGCCGAGCCTCACGCGCAGCCGCGGCGGCCTTCCACGCGCCGGCCGGGACCTGATTCTGGTTGGCGGCCATCGGTGCTGGGCGCAGTCTACACCAGTCGCGAGCCCCGTTCCCATCAGGTATGTTGGGTCAGTCGCGCGTCATGTGTCTCTCCTTGTTGTTGCGGCAGGTCTTGCGCCCGATGGTCCCGTGCGTCGTGCTCGCCGCGGGCGTGGCGCGGGGCGTGACCGCGTCGGCCGCGCCGATCGAGGGCCCGTCGGAGCGGCCGCCGTCGGCGCCGGAGATCTCCTCGACGGGGTCGTGCCCGTCGGCCGACGCGATCTGGACTGCGATGTCGTCGCTGGTACCGAGCGGGGCGCTGGAATCGCTGCCGCGCGCCGCCGCGGTCGACGTCGCCGACTCCGGGGAGAGCTACCGCGTGCGCCTGACGGTCAGCAACACGCAACGCGTGCGGGTCTACCGCGACGTGGCGCGGGATTGCGAGCAGCGCGCGCGGTTCGCCGCCGTGTTCGTGGTCCTGACGCTGATGCCGCCGGAGCTGCTGATCGAGACGCCCAAGCTGCCGGCCGCCGAGCCGGGCCCCGAGCCGCCGCCCGAGCCACTGCGGCCAATCGTCGTCGAAGCGGCACCGCGGCGCCTGCGCTTCGAGCTGGCGGCGCTGGGCGACGCCGCGCCGGCCGTGCTGTCGGCGCCCGAGATGACCGGCGCGGGCGGCGAGCTGCGCGCGGCGATCGGCGCCGGGCAGCTGGCGGCGCTGTTCGCCGTCGGATTGCAGCCCCGCACCGACTTCACCGTTGGCGGGTTGCGGGCGCGCGAGCAACGCATCCCGATCGATGCCGGCATTCGCTGGCGTCAAGCCCAGCGGTGGGTGGAGATCGACGGGGAAGCCAGCCTGGTCGCGGCGCTCTTTCGCGCGCAGGGACTGAGCCCGGTGGTGGCCAAGGAGGCGACCCGCGTCGACCTGGGGCTGCGCGCCGGCATCGTGCTGCGCGTGGGCGCGCGCGACGCGCGGGTCGCGCCCATCGCCGGCCTGCACGCCGTCTATTTCCCACGTCCCTACGACCTGGCTCTTCTGCCGGCCGGTGTCGTCGGACGCACGCCGTCGCTGCGCCTGGGCGCGACCGCGGGCGTCGCGGCGTCCTTCTGACCGGCAGCCGCGTCGGGCGGAGTCAGCCTCCGGGCAGCGACGCGACCGGCGCGTCGGACAGCACGCGGCTCGGCATGCGCTCGGCGATGCCGTCGCCGAGCGTGGCATCGTTGCCGCTGTCGCTCATGTCGGCGCAGCGCCCGCCGTTCTGCGAGTCGTCGAACGTCCAGTAGGCCACCAGGCCCGGCTCCGACCCCTCGGTCTGGTGCAGCATGTCTCGTTGAATGTCGGCGGGCGCCCGCACGATCGACCAGACGCGAACCTCGTCCATGAGGCCGGTGAAGAGCTCGGCCGAGCCGTCGACCGTGCCCAGCCAGACCTGGTTGGGCGTCCGTTCGTCGCCGGTGGCGGTGGACGACGCGACCATGGCGCCGTCGATGTAGAGGATGTGCGTCGTGCGATCGAAGGTGTACGCGACGTGGTGCCATTGCCCCGCCGCGGGTGCCGTCGGCGCGGACACGAGCGTGCGGCCCGAAAAGACCCGCCACACCGTGACCGTGCCGTTGCGGATGCCGATCTGAACGCCGCTGTCGAAGTCGAGGCGCAGCACCACGAAGTCCTGCGTGGCGGTCGTCGCGGGGTAATTGACCCACAACGATACCGTCTGCGCAGCGCTGGCGGCGGGGAAGCCGGCGTTGCCGGCGGTGGCGTAGTCGTTGATGCCGTCGAAGCTGAGCGCATAACCGGCGACGTTCCCGTCGACCAGCGGTGGAACGTCGAACAGCGTGACGTCGGACGTGCCATCGGCGGCGTCATGCGCGGCCCCGCCACCGCCGCATGCCGCGCCCGCCATCGAGGCGAGCAACGCGAGCGCGAGCCGCGGCGCATGAAACGGCATCGCCCTAGATTAGGGAACCTGGGGCGGGCCGACAACCACGACCGGGCAACGCCGCGAAATTCGTTCAATCCGTGGATCCAATCACGAATGCGGCACCATTTTTCGTGTTCGTTCCCCTTTTATCGAGGATGGGCCCGCGACCGACCACGGATCGGGTAGGCTCCCGGATTGTCGTGATCGCGCGCGGAATTCTGTTGGTCATGACCCTGCTTGCGGCGCCGTCGTGCGCGCGACGGATCGATCTCGGCTCGGACCTGGTCTGGGCGGCGCTGCACGAGACCGGCGATCTCAGCGAGTGGTCGAACCCATCGCCGGGCGGCTCGATGACCGACGCCACCGACACGTCGGTCGCGATCGCCACCGACCACGTGCACTCGGGCAAGTACGCGGTGAAGTTGACCAACGGCGCGGTCGGCGCGGTGCACACCGCGCGGCTCTGGCACCAGGGCACCTTCCCGACAGAGGCGTTCTACAGCGTCTGGTATTACCTGCCGCGCGCCTATCAAACCAAGGTCGACTGGACGATCTTGCAGTTCCGCACGCCGACCAGCGATCCGACGGTGATCTCGCAGTTCCTCGACGTCGACTTGCGCAGCCTTCCCGGTGGCGAGCTGATCTTGAGCATCTACGATCACCGGCCGCAGTACCTGCGCCTGCCGGCCCCGGATCCCGCGATCGAAGTCCCGGTCGGACGGTGGTTTCAGATCGAAGTCTTCTTCCGCAACACCCCCGACGACACCGGCCACTTCACGTTGTGGCTCGACGGCCAGCTCTACTACGACATCTCCGACCGGCCGATGGCTTCCGAGCCGGCGGTCTACTGGACCCCGTGCAGCATCACCGGCGATCTGTCGCCGTCGCAGTCCGAGCTCTACGTCGACGACGCGGCGATCAGCTACGACTGGCTCACGCCCGATTCGATGCTCTGAGGCCAAACGCGGCGCGGCGCGCGCCGTGGGCCGCTTGCCGATAAAAGTTCGCGCGCCTGCACCAGTCTGCGGGTGTCCCGCCCTTTACCGGGGAGGATGCGGATCAAGCCCTCGCGCGCGCTGGCGTGCATCGCCACCCTCGGCGCCAGTCTGGTCGCCTGTACCGGCGACGTCGGCAACCGGAGCGGTGGCGCACCTCCGGGCGGCGGCGGCGCGGGCGCAGGCAATACCGGAACCGGCGCCGGTGGTGGTAGCAGTGGCACCGGGGCCGGGCCCGGCGGTGGCGGGAACGCCGGCAACGGCCAGGCGGGGAACAGCGGCGGCGGCGGCAGTAGCGGCGGCTTCACCACGCCGCTGTCGACGTATTCTTCGCTGCGCAAGATCAAGAACGTGCTCACCGGCCTCGCGCCCACCGACGCCGAGGTGGCCGCCGCGACCGACGCCAGCGCGCTCAAGACGTTGATCGACACCTGGATGGGAACGCCCCAGTTCCAGGACAAGATGATCCTGTTCTTTCAGAACGCGTATCAACAATCGTCGCTGGCCGTTCTCGACTACGAGTTCCAGCTGCGCAAGCGACCGGGCGCGTTCGATCTGCCCTACGGGATCTTCGGCGACAACGCGTTCCCGATGCTGTTCAAGAACTTGAAAGAGAGCTTCGCGCGCACGGCGCTGGCGTTGATCGCCGAGGGGCGGCCGTTCACCGACATCCTGACCACGCAGCGGTTCATGATGACCACGGCGCTCAAGAGCATGTACATGCAGATCGAGATGCCGTACGACATCCACACCTTCAACTTCCAGTTCAACCACGGTACGCGGCCCGCAATCACCGACACGCTCGACCCGAGCAGCCCCAACTACCTGGTGTTCGGTTACACGGCGCCGACGACGACCACCGGCAAGGGGCCGTCGGGAACGAACTGCGCCGGCGACGCGACCAAGATCTCGACCTATCCGGGCAGCACCAACCTGTTCCACGTGCTGCTGGGCGTGGTCGATCGCGACTCGACCAACAACGGCCAGGGCTCGACCAACCTCGGTTGCTTCGAGCACGCCATCCAGCCCTATTTCACCGCGCAGGATCTGTCCGACTGGCAGATGGTGACCATCACCAGCACCGGCACGCCCATCGTCTCGTACAACCTGCCGGCGCTGCGCGCGGCGACCACGCTGCCGTCGCGCCTGCCGCGCGTCAGCTTCTTCACGACGCCGTCGTTCCTGGCCGTGTGGAACACCAACGACAGCAATCAGCACCGCGTGACCGCCAATCAAGCGTTGCTGGCGGCGCTGGGCGAAGGCTTCACCAGCGCGGCCTCGACGTTCCCCGCGCCGCCGAGCTCGGTCGGCCTCGATGGCCAGCACGCGGTCGCGGGCACGACCTGCTACGTCTGCCACAAGAGCCTCGATCCGATGCGCCTGTTCTGGCAGAACCAGTTCGACTTCAACGATCAGGTGCCGGCCAAGGTGCCGTCGACCGCCGCCAGCTTCGGCTTCGGCGACGTCATGCAGAACGGCACGAGCCTGGTCGACTTCGGCACGTTCCTGGGCCAGGTCACCGACACGCAGGTCGCGGCCCAGCCGGTCAACCGGTTCGCGCTCGCGACCGCGCAGCACCTGTGCTTCTTCGCGAACTCGGCGCCGTGCGAGGAGACCGACCCGGAGATGCGGCGCGTGGCGCTGGCGTTCCAGAACGCGAGCTACGACTTCAAGACGCTGGTGCGCGAGCTGTTCTCGTCGCCGCTCGTGACCGCATGGTCGAGCACGGCGACGTTCGCCGCCGACGGCGTCACCATCAGCGTCGCGCGCCGCGACCAGCTGTGCGCGGCGCTGTCGAACCGCCTGGGCAAGCCCGACCTGTGCGAGATCGTCATGCCGACGCCGACCGGCGTCACCACGGCGACCAATCGACTGGCGGGCGCGATCCCGGCCGACGCGTTCAGCCGCGGCTCGCAGCTGCCGGTGACGCCGCCGGATCCAAACCTGTTCTACCGCGCGGCCAGCGAGCTCGTGTGCGAGGCGATCGCGGCCAAGGTGGTCGACGGTCCGGCGGCGACGAACATCTACACCAGCGCCACCGGCTCGGCGGCGGCGATGACGGACATGGTCGGCAAGGTCATGGGGCTGCCGCCGTCCGACCCGCACTACGCGGGCGCGCTCAAGGCGTTGCAGGACCACTACAACGGCGCCGTCGCCGCGCGCAGCACGACGACCGCGTCGTTGCGCTCGACGTTCGCGGCTGCCTGCCAATCCCCCAGCTCGCTGGCGCTGGGCATCTGATGAGCAAGGAAGGCATGACACCCGTCAATCGACGACAAGCGCTGCTCACCGGACTCTTCGGAACCGGCTACGTCGGCCTGCGCGCGATGGCGACCGGGCTGCCCGCCTGGTTCCTGCTGAACCCGCGCAAGGCGACCGCGCAGGACATGACCTGCGCGCTCACCGCCAAGGACAAGGCGCAGTTCCTGATCGTGAGCGCGTCGAGCGCCGGCGATTCGATCTCGTGCAACTGCCCGGGCACGTACACGTCGCCGACGATGGTGCACCCGGCCGACGCCAGCATGGCGGCGACCCCGTTCACGCTCGGCACCGCGATGGTGACGGCGGCGGCGCCCTGGGCGGCGCTGTCGGCGGCGGTGCGCACGCGCACCAACTTCTTTCACTACGCGCCCGGCGGCATCGTTCACGGCGACCACCCCAAGTCGATGCGCTTGCTCGGGCAGACCACGGGCGACGAGATGGTGCCGTCGATCTACGCCAAGCACCTCTTCCAGTGCCTGGGCACGGTGCAGGCGGAGCCGGTCGCGGTCGGCACGGCCGGCAACGCGCTGGAGATGATCTCGTTCTCGGGCCGCACGCTGCCGACCATCTCGCCGACGCAGCTCAAGCAGCTGCTCACCGGGTCGGCCACCGATCCGGTGGTCAAGCTGCGCGCGATGCGCGACACCACGCTCAATCAGCTGAACACGATGTTCAAGACCGACGGCACGCCCGAGCAGACGGACGTTCCTGGACGCGATGGCGTCGAGCCAGCAACAGGTGCGCGAGCTGTCGCAGAGCCTGTCGACCACGCTCGCGTCGATCACCACCAACGACGTGCACGGCCAGGCGCTGGCGGCGGCGGCGCTGATCGCGGCCAAGGTCGCGCCGGTCATCACGCTGCACATCCCGTTCGGCGGCGACAACCACACCGACCCCGGGCTCGCCGACGAGACCTTCGACCACACCGACCACGACAGCAGCGGGCGCGGCGTGCCCGGCATCCAGGCGGTGATGGACGCGGTCGCCTCGCTGGGGCTGACCGACAACGTCACGTTCGCCACCATGAACGTGTTCGGGCGCGATCTCTCCGGCACGTCGAAGGTGACCGCGCTCGGCGGGCGCGACCACTTCGGCAATCACGGCGTGATGGTGATGATCGGCAAGAACGTCAATCCGGGCGTCACCGGCGGCGCGGGCATCCTGACCGGCAGCGTCTACGCGGCCACCGGCATCAACGCGACGACCGGCGCTTCGATGCTCACCGGCGGCGACGTGGCGCTCGGCGACACCAAGGTCTCGGCGGCCAAGACGCTGGGCGCGGCGCTGGGGATCGACCAGGCATTGCTCAAAGCCGACTTCAACGACAACGGCATGGTCAAACCGGTCGCCTCGACGATTGTCGGGCCGATCGTCTGAGGCGACAAACGATGCGCAACGACTCTCGTACCGGGATTGCTCTGTCTCTGGCGCTCGCTGTGATTTCGACCACGGGTTGCGGCACGCCGGGAGCCGACGGCACCGGAGGCAGCACCGGCAGCGGTGGAAGCGCCCCCGCGCGCGACGCCGGCGCCAACGTCGACGCCCCGTCACCGCCGCCACCGACCGGCGGCACGACGGGCAGCGGCGGCGTGACGCCGGGAACGGGCGGCTCGACCACCGCTGGCGGCGCGGGCGGTACGACCGGCGCGGGCGGCAGCCCGGCGACGACCGGCTTCTATCACATGGAGCGCCTGGTGCGCGGCGTGGTCGCCGTACGCATCACCGGCGGCAACTACGTGGGCTGGCGCATGTTCGGCTACGAATACGACGCCACCAACCCCGCCAACGTCTCGTACAACGTGTACCGCGACGGCACGCGCATCGCCGGCGTCACCGACAGCACCAACTACCTCGACGCCGCCGGCACCGCGACGGCGACGTACACGGTGCGCCCGGTGATCGGCGGCGTCGAGGGCGCCGACTCCGAACGCGCGACGGTCTGGGCGCAGCAATACCTGCGCGTGCCGCTGCAAGTGCCGCCCGGCGGCAACATGCCGGCCACGTGCACGCTCACGCCCAACGAGGCGTACACCTACAGCGCGAACGACGCCAGCGTCGGCGACGTCGACGGCGACGGGCAATACGAGATCTTCCTCAAGTGGGACCCGAGCAATTCAAAGGACAACTCGCAGTCGGGCTGCACCGGCGACGTGATCATCGACGCCTATCGCCTGAACGGCACGCGCCTGTGGCGCATCGATCTCGGGCCCAACATCCGCGCCGGCGCGCACTACACGCAGTTCATGGTCTACGACTTCGACGGCGACGGCAAAGCCGAGATGGCGGTCAAGACCGCGCCCGGCACCAAGGACGGCACCGGCCAGTTCCTGCGCACCGGACCGGCGGCGACCGACGACGACGCGACGATCTACCGCACCGACTCGACCGGCTACATCCTGGCGGGCCCCGAGTACCTGACCGTGTTCAACGGCATGACCGGCGCCGAGATGGCGACGGTCAACTTCGACGTGCCGCGCGGCACGGTCAGCGCCTGGGGCGACACCTACGGCAACCGCGTCGACCGCTTCCTGTCGACCGTCGGCTTCTTCGACACGACCGGCCAGCCCAGCTTCGTGATGGCGCGCGGCTACTACACGCGTGCGACGCTCACCGCGTGGAACTGGCGCGGCGGCGCGCTCACCAAGCTGTGGCAGTTCGACAGCAACGTCACGCCCCGGGACGCGGCCGGCCACCCGTTCACCGGCCAGGGCTCGCACAGCATGACCGTCGCCAACGTCGACGACGATCTCGGCCAGGAGGTCATGTACGGCGCCGCGGCCATCGACAACGACGGCAAAGGGCTGTGCTCGACTGGCTTCGACCACGGCGACGCCGAGCACGTCGGCGATTTGATCCCGTCGCGCCCCGGGCTGGAGTTCTTCATGTGCAACGAAGACGGCATCCACCCCGCGTACCACCTGCGCGACGCGCGCACGTGCGAGATCCTGGCGAGCGGTCCGATCAACGGCGCCGACACCGGGCGCTGCGTGGCCGACGACATCTTCGCCGGCAACCCCGGCGCGGAGATGTGGGCGTCCAGCGTCACCGGGCTGTTCTCGGCGACGAACAACGCCAACCTCGGCACGAAGCCCGGGTCGCAGAACTTCCTGGTCTACTGGGACGCCGACGAGACGCGCGAGCTGCTCGACCGGACCCAGATCGACAAGTTCACCAACGCCAACGGCACGCTCACGCGGCTGCTCACGGCGACCGGTGTCACGTCGAACAACGGCACCAAGGCGACGCCGGCGCTGACCGCCGATCTGTACGGCGACTGGCGCGAGGAGGTCGTGTGGCGCGAGACCGACAGCTCGGCGCTGCGCATCTACACCACGACGGATGTGACGACGCGCCGGATCTACACGCTGATGCACGACCCGCAGTACCGCATGCAGGTGACGTCGGAGAACACGGCGTACAACCAGCCGCCCCACCCCGGCTTCCACATCGGCAATGGCATGGTGGCGCCGCCGGTGCCGAATATCAGCGTGCGGTAGAGGCGCGGCCGCGTTGGATCGCAGTGCCCTCCGTGTCGACGGCCCCTCACCCAAACCCTCGCGATGCCCGCCCCTCGACGCGGTTTCTGGGTGCCGTCGCCTTGCTCTCCGCGCTCCTCCTTCCCCGCCCCGCCCGCGCGCACGATCCGTTCGAAGTCACGACCGACGCGCACATCGCGGGCACCGATCTTCGGCTGCACACGACGCTTTCATTGCTGACCGCCGGGCGCATCTGCCTGCCCGCGCGCGGGCGCGCTCCCCTGCTGTCCGCGGAATTCGCGGCCGAGCGCACCGCGCTCGAGACCTGCGCGCGCGACTTCTTCCGCGTGACCGAAGCGGCGCGCCGCGATCGCGCCGACGTCGACCGCGCTCGCGCCGACGGTCGAAGACGACCTCGACGTGCGCGTCACCTATCCGCGGCCCGCGCGCGGCCCGCTGCGGTTCGACGCCCTCTTCTTGCGCCGCCTCACCCAACCATCGGCGGGCGTCGTTCTCACCGTGACCGGCGAGCGCGCGTTTCTGGGCCAGCAAGTCCTGCGCGCGGAGGCGCCGACGCTGGAAGTTTCGCTCGAGCCCGACGCCGCCGGCGCACCCGCATCGGCCGCGCCGGCGCCGTCGTTTCGCCAGTTCCTCGCGCTCGGCGTGCGGCACATCTTGACCGGCTACGACCATCTGCTCTTTCTCTTCGCGCTGCTCGTCGCGTGCCGGGGATGGCGCGCCGTGCTCGGCGTGGTGACCTGCTTCACCGTCGCCCATTCGATCACGCTGGCGCTCGCGGGGCTCGATCTGGTCCGCATTCCGGCGCGCGTCGTCGAGCCGCTGATCGCCGTGACCATCGTCGCCGTCGGCGTCGAGAACCTGTACCAGGCACGCGCCGCCGCGGCTGGCGGCACGCGCGCCCCCTCTCGCAGCCGCTACCTCCTGACGTTCGCCTTCGGTCTGCTCCACGGCTTCGGTTTCGCGATGGCGCTGCGCGAGCTCGGCCTCGGCGCCCGTGGCGCGCCGATCCTGCGACCGCTCCTGGGCTTCAACCTGGGCGTCGAGGTCGGGCAACTCGCGGTCGCGGCCGTCGCCCTGCCCGCTCTCTGGCAGCTGCGGCGCCTCCCGGTGTTTGCCCGCCACGGCGCGCGCGCGCTGTCGGTCGCGATCGCAGGGGTCGGCCTCGTCTGGCTGCTGCAGCGGCTCAGCTGAGCGAGTGACGTGCACGGCCGCCCGGGCTACCATGCGCCGCCCATGCAGCACCCTTCCCGTGCCCCGCTGGCGCGGCTCGCCGGTCGCGCGGCGCTGCCCTCGATAGCGCTGGCTTTCGCGATGACGCTGACCGACGCCGCACCACCCGCCGTCGCCGCCCCCAAGCGCGGCCGTGACGCGCACGACGACGTCGAAAAACGCGCCGACGCCATCCTCAAGCGAATGACGCTCGACGAGAAGCTCGACTACCTCGGCGGCGTCGACGGCTTCTACATCCGCGCCAACCCGCGCCTGCACCTGCCGGCGCTGCGCATGGCCGACGGCCCGCTCGGCGTCCGCAACGTCGGCCCGTCGACCGCCTACGCCGGCGGGATCGCGCTGGCGGCGTCGTTCGACACCGACCTCGCCGGCCGGGTGGGCGCGATGCTGGGCCGCGACGCGCGCGCGCGCGGCGTGCACTTCCTGCTCGGGCCCGCGGTCAACATCTACCGGTCGCCGCTGTGCGGCCGCAACTTCGAGTACTTCGGCGAGGACCCGTTCCTGGCGTCGCGCATCGCCGTCGCGTACATCGACGGCGTGCAGGCCCAGGGCGTGAGCGCCACGGTCAAGCACTTCATCGCCAACAACTCCGAGTTCGATCGCCACCACACCAGCGCCGAGATCGACGAGCGCACGCTGCACGAGATCTACCTGCCGGCGTTCGAGGCGGCGGTCAAGGAAGCGCACGTGGGCGCGATCATGAGCGCCTACAACCTGCTGAACGGCGTGCACCTGACCCAGCACGAGCACCTCAACAACCAGGTCGTGAAAAAGGACTGGGCGTTCGACGGCATCATCATGTCCGACTGGGACGCGACCTACGACGGCGTCGCCGCCGCCAACGCCGGCCTGGACGTCGAGATGCCGTCGGCGAAATTCATGAACCGCGCGACGCTGCTGCCGGCGATCCAGCAGGGCAAGGTGTCGCTGGCGACCATCGACGACAAGGTGCGCCGCATCCTGCGCAAGGCGATCCAGTTCGGGTGGCTCGATCGCGAGCAAACCGATCTGACCTCGGCGCTCTATTCGCCCGACGCGCGCCAGGTCGCGCTCGAGAGCGCGCGCGGCGGCATGGTGCTGCTCAAGAACCAGGGCGACCTCTTGCCGCTCGATCGCGCAAAGGTGAAGTCAGTGGCGATCATCGGCCCCGACGCCTTCCCGGCGCTGCCCGCGGGCGGCGGCAGCGCGCAGGTGCGCCCCTTCGCGCCGGTGAGCTTCCTGCAGGGGCTGACCTCGGCGTTCACCGAGGGCGGGCCGGCCGCGCGCGTGTCGTACAACCGCGGCGTGCCGACGCTGGCCGAGATCTTCGACAGCACGTCGTTCGTCACCTCGCCCAACGACGGCAAGCCGGGGCTCCTCGGCGAGTACTTCAGCGACCCGTCGCTGAACGGGCACGCCGCGCTCACGCGCGTCGACGAGCACGTCGACTTCGCCTGGGATCGCCCCAACGTCTGGCCGACCGGCGCCACGCCGAAGTCGTCGGCGCGCTGGACCGGCTTCTTCATCCCGCCCGCCGACGGCGACTACCGATTCGTGGGGTTCACCTACGGGCTCGACGAATATCGGCTGTACCTCGACGGGAAGCTGATCCTCGATCGGTCGTCGCAGATGCAGCCGATCGCGGTCAAGAGCGTCACGCTCGAGGAGGGCCGCGCCTACGCCGTGCGCTTCGACTACGTTCACGGCGACCACCACGCGCGCGTGGGCCTGGGCGTGCGCCGCGCCGACCAGCTCGTCGACCCGGCGGCAAAGGCGCTGGCCGCGCGCGCCGACGTCGCCATCGTGCTCGCGGGCTTCGACCCGATGACCGAGAGCGAAGGCTACGACCGCACGTTCCAGCTGCCGCTGGGCCAGGACGAGCTCATCAACGTCGTGCGCGCCGCCAACAAGAACACCATCGTCGCGCTCACGTCGGGCGGCGGCGTCGACATGACGCGCTGGATCGAGCGCGTGCCGGCCGTCATCGAGACCTGGTACGCGGGGCAAGAGAGCGGAACCGCGCTCGGTGAGCTGGTGATCGGCGCGTTCAGCCCGTCGGGCAAGCTGCCGGCGACGTTCGAGCGGCGCTGGGAAGACAGCTCGTCCTTTCACAGCTACTACCCGGCCGCGCCGGCCGGAAACGCCAGCAACGAGAAGAAGGTCGCGTACAGCGAAGGCGTGCTCGTCGGCTACCGCCACTTCGATCAAAGCGGGCGCAAGCCGCTGTTCCCGTTCGGCCACGGGCTTTCGTACACCAAGTTCAAGCTGGGCGCGCTCGCGATCACGCCCGACGCGCTGGACGGCGACGGCCCGATCACCGTCGCCTTCGACGTCACCAACGTCGGCCGCCGCGCGGGCGCCGAGGTGGCGCAGGTCTACGTGGCAGACAAGCACGCGCCGGTGCCGCGGCCGCCGAAGGAGCTGAAAGGCTTCGTCAAGGTCAAGCTCCAGCCCGGCGAGACCCGGCGCGCGCAGGTGACGCTGAACCGGCGCGCGTTCTCGTACTACGACGTCGCGGCGAGGCAGTGGAGCGCGGCGCCGGGCGAGGCCGAGATCCTGGTCGGGACGTCGTCGCAGGAGATCGAGCTGCGGGGGCGGGTGGTGGTGAAGTAGCGGGGACCGCTACGCCAGCGCGGCGTCGATGGCGGCGCGCAGCTTCTTGTCGTCGGGGGCGACCGACGAGGGGAACGCCGCCAGCACCTGGCCGTCCTTGCCGACCAGGTACTTGTGAAAGTTCCACTGGGGCGCGCCGTCCTTCGTCGCCAGAAACGCGTAGATCGGCGATTGCCCCGCGCCCTTGGTCTTGACCTTGGCGTAGAGCGGAAAGGACACGCCGAAGTTGCGGCTGCAGAACGTCTGGATCTCGGCCTCGCTGCCCGGCTCCTGCGCTCCGAAGTCGTTCGACGGGAAGCCGACCACGACCACGCCGCGGTCGCGATACTCGCGCCACAGCTTCTCGAGCCCGGCGTACTGCGGCGTGAAGCCGCACTCCGACGCGGTGTTGACGACCAGCACCACCTGGCCCTTGTACGCGGAGAGCGCCTGGTCGCGCCCCTCGATCGTCGTCGCGGAGAGATCGTGAAATGACATGCGTGCGCGCTCCTTGTCAGGCTCTTTGTCGGTCCCGGCTCAACTCAACTCCAAACACACCATACGACGTCCCGTCAGGGAACGACGATCGGCGACGGCAGGATGTGGTGGTGCGGACGCACCTCGCGCCACCAGGCGTTGGGCCGCTCGACGTGCGCCGGCTCGAACGGACGGCCGAGGATCGGCGTCAGCACACGCGCGCCGATGGTCTGCGCCGTGGTGAGCAGCGTCTCCGCCGGCTCGTCCCACTCGTGCAGCGCGAGATCGAACGTCCCCCAGTGCACCGGCATCAACGTGCCGCCGCCCAGCATCTGGAACGCCTTGAGCGCGTTCTTGGGGCCGAGGTGGATCTCGCCCCACGCCGGGTGCCACGCGCCGATCTCCAGCATGGTCACGTCGAACGGCCCCAGCTTCTCGCCGATGGTCGCGAACTCGTCGGTGAGGCCGGTGTCGCCCGAGAAGAACAGCTTCCGCTGCGCCGACGTGATGACCCACGACGACCACAGCGTGGTGTTGCGCGTCGTCGGCGTGCGCCCCGAGAAGTGCTGCGCCGGCGTCGCGCGGAACGACAGCGCGCCGCCCGGCAGCACGTGCTCCTCCCACCAGTCGAGCTCGACGATGTCGCGCGGGTCGACGCCGTACGCCTCGAGATGCGCGCCGACGCCCAGCGACGTCACGATCGGCACGCGCCGCCGCGCCAGCTCCTCGATGCTCGAACGACACAGGTGATCGTAGTGATCGTGCGACAGCAGCACCGCGTCGAGCGGCGGCAGCTGGGCGATCGTCACCGGCGTCGCGTGAAACCGCTTGGGCCCGATGAACGAGAACGGCGACGCGCGCTGGCCGAACACCGGATCGGTCAGCACGCGCAGGCCGTCGATCTCCAGCAGCATCGTGCTGTGCCCGAGCCACGTGATGCGCAGGCCCGACGACGAGACGCCGGTCGACCAGGTCGCGAGCGGACTCTCGACCGGCACCGGCGCGCGCGGCAGGCGCCCGCGCCCGCCGAAGAAGAACTCGCCGACGATCGGCAGCGGGTTGCCCTTGAGCCCGGGCACCGCGCCGCTGGTGTTGCGAAAGGAGCCGTCCGCGAACTGCTTCGATCCCTGCGCGCGTTCCAGGCGAAGACCCTTGAGAACCGACATGAACGATCTCCCTTCGCTAGGAGCTTGCACCGAGCGACGCGCTCGCGCCACGCGGCGCACGGCTCAGGTGCCGGTCGGATCCCACCAGCGCGACAGGTTGCCCTCCGATCGCCGCGGCCGATTCTGGTAATGCGAGACGTCGTTGAACAGCATCAGGCGCGCGCGCACGGGATCCTTGAAGTCGACGACGTTCAGACACGCGGGCGATTGATCGAGCCGATCTCGGTAGCCGCGCTCGTCGAAGCCGAGCAGACTCGACAGCAGCAGGCGCAGCGTCGCCTTGTGTGAGACCACGAGCACGTTCTGTCCAACGTGCGTGACCACGATCTCGCGGATGACCGGCAGCGAGCGCGCGAGCACCTGCACGCCCGACTCGCCGCCCTCGGGCGCAAACGTGAACGGGTCGGCATCCCAGGCGGCGTACTCGGCGGCGAACCGCGTCTCCACGTCCTGGCGGCTCATGCCCTCCCAGTGCCCGTGGCTGATCTCGCGCAGGCCGTCGCGCTGCACGACCGGCAGGCGGTGTGGCGTGGCCAGGATCGTCCCGGTCTCGACGGTGCGCGACAGCGGGCTCGCGTAGACCGCCGAGATCGGCTCGCTCGCCAGGCGCTCCGCCAGCCGCTCGGCCTGCGCGCGCCCCTCCACCGACAGGTCGACGCCGATCGCGCCCGAGAAGCGGTCCTCGGCGGTCAGCTGGGTCGCGCCGTGGCGCACGAGATAGAGGCGTGTCGCCTTCATGGTCTTGCCTCCATTCTTACCCTGCCCGCGCGCCCGCCGCTCGTTCGCTCGTCAGTTCGACGTGCGGCGCGTGAAGTGCGGCTCGTTGGAGAGCTGCACGAACGCCTCGGCCAGACCGACGGTCCCCGCCTGCAGGTTCGCGACCTGGCTCGACCCGATGCAGGCCTCGCCAGAGCCGAACGCGAACGTCGCCAGGTACGCGGCCACGCATTGATTGACGACCGGCAGGTCGGCGAGGCCGGTCACCAGATCCTCCTCGCCCGTGAACGCGAACAGCGCGCTCGTCGGGTTGGTCGGGTCCGGTACCGACGCGGCCGAGTTGATGGGCAGCCCCGACTCGGTGTCGCGGAAGCGTCCGCCCTCGTCGTAGTGCTCGAACCCGAACCCGATCGGATCCCACAGGCTGTGGCACCCGGCGCAGCTCGTGCCCGTGGGCGCGTGCGCGATCTCGTAGCGCTGGCGCGTGGTCATCACGCCGGGCATCGGCTGGCCGATCTGCGGAACGTTGGGCGGCGGCGTGCGTGTCGGCTGGCAGAAGAGGCGATAGAACGGGAACAGACCGCGCTTCGTCGGCGACGACGAATCCGACGACGCGTGCGTCGCCAGGAACGCTCCCTGGGCCAGGATGCCGTATCCGCGCCCCGCCGGACGCGCCAGCGACGCGAAGTCGGTCGGCGGCGCGGGGAACCCGTAATAGGCGGCCAGCGCGACCGACGGGTTCGTCGTCGGCGCGGTCAGCAGCTCTTTGATGCCCCCGCCCTGGTTGACGACGACGTCGGTGATGAACGACTCGGTCTCGCGCACCATGTCGCCGGCGACGTCGCTGAAGCCCGGCACATTTCCCTGCGCGGTGACGCCGGGCTTCTGGATCGACGTGACCGAGGTGTACCCGAGGTACGCCTGGAAGAACCGCATGAACGCCTGCTGCCCCGCGGGCGTCGCCTGCAGGTTGCGCGCGATCGCCCGCAGATCACCCAGGTCGCCGCCGTCGGCCTGCGCCAGCAGATCCGCGCTCGGCGTCGAGCCGCTGAAGGTGTAGGCGAGCGCGGTCGCCTCTTCGTACGGCGTCAGGTGGCGGGTGTGGTCCGAGGCGACGGCGCCGAGCTCGCTGCGGTAGATCGCGTTCGGCGACTGCACGAGCCCGATCAGCATCCACTTCAACGCCGACGTGAAGTTCGACTTCGCGAGCGAAGCATCGAAGAACGTCAGGTAGCGATCGTGCTCCGCGGCCGTGAGCGGCCGCCGGAACAGGCGCTTGCCGAACTGGTTCAGGAACGTCTCGGCGCAGGCGTGGTCGGGCGAGCTGCTCGCGCACGGCAGGATCCCGGCCAGCGCCGTGCCGGTCACCGCCGTCGCCAGCGAGGTGGCGGTGTCGAGCAGCGTCGAGGCGAACTGGCTGCCGACGGCGCTCGACGCGTCGTTGTCGAAGCCGAACGCCGACACGTTCGCCGCCGGCAGCGTCGACGTCCACTTGCCGGCGACGCTGGGGAAGAGGTCGTTGAGCGTGTTGGTGAGCTCGCCGCGCGTGAGCAGGCGCAGGACCGGCGAGCCCAGCGCCGGCGTGGTGCACGCGACGGTGAGCGTCGGCGTGCCACCGCCGCCACCGGTGCCGCCGCCGCCGCCGGACTTGCCGCCCGGACCCTCGCCGGGCAGGCCGCTGATCGCGCCCTCGCAGCCGCTGGCCGCGAGGCCGGCCATCGCGAGCCCCGCCCCCGCGAGGAGCCACATCCCCGTTCGGCCGAGCGACCTCACGAGAGCACCCCGTCGATCGTGCCGGTGGTCCCCGGGAAGGTGGCGTTGGCGGCGCCCATCGCGCGCGCCATCGTGAGGTAGAGATCCGCCGCCGGGCGATTCACCATGCTCGACGTGTCGGGCGTCCCGAGCGGGAACTGCACCACCTGCCCCGACTGGATCGCGCCGGCGCACTTGCCGATCGTGACCAGCGGCAGGCTGGTCGGCACCTGCGGGTATTCGACCTCGCTGAGGCGCGTGTGGTTCTGGCCGTCGCCGATCTCGCTCATCCAGAAGATGAGCGTGTTGTCGAGGACCTTGGTCCCGGGCGCCGCCGGATCGTCGGTGGTAGCGAGCACGCTGACGACATTGTCGACGAGCTGCTGCGTGAACCAGCGCTGCGCGGTCGCGAACGACATGCGCGCGCCGGGCACGAAGTTGTCGATGCTGATCGGCGAGTTGTACTGCACACCCGGAGCCCACTGCGGGCTGGTGTGCGAGAGGCCATTGTGGTGCGCGCCGGGCGCGCCCGCGAAGCCGAAGTCGAAGTCGCAGGTCGCGTACATCGGCATGAGGCCGATCACCTGCGCGGCGTTGCAGATGATCGCGCGCGTGACCACTTCCATCTGCGCCTTGAGCAGCAGCGGGAAGTTCTTCTCCTGGTAGAAGTAGTCGTTGCCGCCGCTGGGATCGACGACGATGCCCGCGCTGGCGGCGCGCACCATCTCCACGGTCGGCAGCGTCTGCTGGCCGGTGCACACCGACTGCGTCGGCCCGCCCGATGCCGTCGCCAGCAGCCCCTGCACCGACGTCAGGTGCGTCGCCAGCTTGCTCTGCTCGCTCGTGAGGCCAGTGAGCGAGCTCTGCAGGCTCTGCACCTCGGACTGCGTCAGCGCCAGCAGGTCCTTGCGCAGCTGCACGTCGTAGTCGACGGGCGGCGCGGGACCGACCGCGCCGAACAGGCTGTCGGCCGCGGCGACCGGGCTCTTTTGCGGATCGATCGCCTGGCCGTCCCAGAACAGCATGCCGTTCGAATCCATACCGAACGGCAAGTGCGAGCAGGCGCCGAGGATCAGGGGCTTGACCCCGAGCGCGTGCCCGATCACCTGATCGATGCTGGTGCGGGGCGTCGCGGTGTCGATCGCCGTCGAGCCCGAGAGGCAGTTGACGATGCCGGTGTGAGTCGCCGCCGCGCCCGGATACTGAAAACCCTGGTAGACGTTGACGTACTGCTTGTACGGCTGGAGCGGTCCCAGGATGCTGACGTTGGTCTGGTCGAGCGCGAAGTTCTTCGGGTCGCCGCCCACCAGCCGGGGATCGTAGTGCTCGGGCGCCACGCCGTGAGGCATGAAAAACAGGAAGAAGCGCTTGGGCGGGGCGCCGGCGGCCGCGGTGGCCATCTTCGCCAGCCGGAAGGCCGCGGGGACGGCCATGCCGACCGCGAGCGCCTTCAGGAACATGCGCCGCTGGATACCCTTCACCGCGCGAACAAGCCGCGGATTCTTCGACATCAAGACCCTCTCCTTATGTTGCATGGGACGGGGGTAATCGGTGGGGGACCGGCGCCTGGGGGCAAGGTGGGTGGCGCAGCCACACCCCACGAACTTCGCTATCCCAGTGTTCTAGCCCCGGACCACATGCCTGAGCAAGTCGGGATCGTGCGGTCCGAAAATGGGCCTCGGGCCCCGGGCTGCGGGCCGCGGATCCAGGCCTGAGGCCGGAGGCCCGAGGTCCTGTGAGCCGAGGGTGTTGCCCGCTACGGCGCGGCGCCGGGGTTCTGGGCCAGCGCGGCGTCCCCGCGCTGGAGCAACGCCGAGATGCGCAGCAGCGCCGACGAGCGGTCCGACGGCTTGATCACCCAATCGGACGACGTCGTGATCGTCTGCTCGAAGAGCGCGTAGCCGTCCTTGCGCAGCACCACGCGGTGCGGATGGCTCATGTCGATGTCCGCACCGAACAGCGGCGTCCGGCCGACCGACTTGCCGTCGAGCAACACCTCCGCGTCGGTGGGGATCGACGTGATGCGCAGCTTGTGCGAGCTGGCCGAGAGCGCCGCCGACGACGACGCGACGACCGGGGCGGATGGGGCGGCGCTGGTCACCTTGGTCGCGGCCAGCGTGTTGTGATCCAGCTTCTGCAGCACCGTCTGGATGCGCAACGCCGCGGCGCTGTCCGACGAGCGCGTCACCCAGGCCGACGACGACGAGACCGGCTGCTCGTAGGGCGCGTAGCCGTCCTTGCGGATGGTCAGCGTGTGGGTCTGGCTGACGTCGACCTCGGCGCCGAAGAGCGGCGTGCGGCCGATCAACTTGCCGTCGAGCAGCACCTCGGCCTCCGACGGGATCGACGTCGCGCGCAGCTTGTGCGCGATGCCGGCCGCCGATCTCGACGCCGACGCGCGCGCCGCTGCCCCGGCGACCGGCGCGGACGGCTCGAGCGCGGACGGCGCTTCGACCGGCGCCGGCTCGGTGTGCGGCTCCGGTGCTTCGGGCGTGCCCGCCGCGCGTGACGCGCCGCTGTTCGCGACCGCGGTGCCGCGCTCCGGCTCGTGATGCGTTTGCTTGCCGCGCGCGACCGGCTTGGAAAAACGCGCCGGTGACTCGTGGTGACCGGGCGCGGGCGACGACGGCCTGGCGGCGGCGGCGTGCCGCTCCTCGCCGGGGCCCGACTTCGCGGTCGAGCGCGGCGGCGTCGGCACGACGATGATGCCCGACGTCGCGGGCCGCACGCCGGGCGTCGCCGCGCGCGCCGCCGTGGTGGCGCCGGGCGCGCCGGCGTCCGGCGTCGGCGCCGCCGTGTGGTGAGAGGTCATCGCCCAGAACGCGAGACCGCCACAGGCGATGCTCAGCGTGAAGCCGAGCACCGCCGCCTTGCCGGGACGGCGCCTGGCTAGCACGTTCCAGTTGATGATCCGCGACGGAGGAGGACGCTCCGCGGCGGGCGTGGCGGCGGGCGGCGTCGGCGCGACCACGGCGCGCTCGGCGCTGGGCCCGCGCGCGGGCGCGGTCACGACCGGACGCTGGCCGCTGGGCCCGCGCGGGATCGGCGTCGACGGCGTCACCGGCAGGGACGTCACCGGGTGCAGCGAGAGCGTCGGCAGCGTGGTGCTCTGCCCGGGCCAGGAGTCCATGATGCCCGACCAGGCGTCGCGCAGCGCCACGCGGAACTCGGCCGCGGTCTGCGGTCGGTCCTCGCGATTCTTGGACATGCCGCGCAGGATCAGGTTCTCGATCGCCTCGGGCACGCTGACGTAGCCCCGCTCCGACGGGCGCTCGGGCTCGTCGCGCAGGATGCGCGCCAGCACCTCGGTCGGCGACGGCGCCGGGAACGGCAGCTGTCCCGACACCAGCTGGTACAGGATCGCCGCCACCGCGTAGAGATCGGTGCGCGCGTCGACGTCGCCGCCGCACGCTTGCTCGGGCGACATGTACTCGGGCGTTCCGAAGACCAGGCCGGCCATGGTCAGGTTCGGGCGCGCGCGCGCGGTCTTGATCTTGGCGATGCCGAAGTCGCACACCTTCACGAACTCCGGCTCGTCGCGGCGCGGAATCAACATGATGTTGCCCGGCTTCAGATCGCGGTGGACGATGCCCTGTGCGTGCGCCTCCTCCAGCGCCGCCAGCACCTGGTCCATGATGCGCGCGCTGCGCTGCAACGCGAGCGGCGCCTCGCGCGAGATCACCAGCGCGAGATCCGGGCCGTGCAGCAGCTCCATCGCGATGTACGCGAGATCGAGCTTCAGGTCGCGGCCGCAGTCGAAGGTCTCGATCAGGTTCGGGTGGCTGACCGCCGACGCCGTGCGCGCCTCGAGCTCGAAGCGCCGCACCAGCTTGTCGTCGGCCATCAGCTCGTGGCGCAGGACCTTGATCGCGACCATCTTGCCGAGCGAGAGCTGCTCGGCCTCATAGACCCGTCCCATGGCGCCAGCGCCGATGCGCTTCACCAGGCGAAAGTTGTTGGCGATCGTGCGTCCGATGAGGCTGTCGTAGGCGCTTGAATCTTGAATGGCGCCGGAACCGCCGTCTTCGATGAAATCCACGCTACCCCTCGTTCCTGGTGACAAGTCGGAAGAACGCGCGGCAAACCTGAGCGATTGGCCCGCCGGATTTGCTTTCACGTCGGGATCGGTGAAGCGCTGAACGAAAAAGGGGACCAGCGGCGGTTGCCACTGGTCCCCTGGTGTGCCCGGGTGGGCAGGGACTATGTAGTCGTCTTCTTACTTCGCGGTCGGGGTCGGCGAGCAGCTGGTGAAGGCCGAGGCGGACAGCGAAGCCGCCTCGTAGACGAAGCTACCGGCCGCCGCGGTCACGTTCTTGAACGTGCTCGTCGTCGTCTGGTAGATCGACACGCCCTTACCACCGCTGCCGGTGATGTTGACGTTGGTGAAGGTGAAGTTGCTGTGCTTGGGCGACGAGTTGCCCGTGATGTTGATGGCGTAGCCGCCGCTGGCAACCGAGCCGGTCAGGTTGGTCACCGTGATGTTGGTGAAGTAGCCCGCGCCGCCCGTCGCCATGCCGGTGCTGTCCGGGTACGATCCCTCGACCATGATGGCTTCCTTGGTCACCGCGTTGACCTTGTTGTCCGTGGCGTAGACACCATTGGCGCCGCCGCCGCGGTTGGTGCCGGTCTTGAAGCGCAGGCCGATCTGTGTGCCGTTGAACATGTTCTCGTCGACCCACACGTTCTTCATCCACGCCGCCGTGAAGCTGCCGAACACGACGCCGCCGTGGCCGTTCTTCGTGTAGTTGTTGAAGATGTGCATGGTGCTGATTCCCTGGGCCGCGTAGACGCCCGGCGCGTTGGTGCCGGCGTTCATGTTGATGCAGTCATCACCGGTGTTGAAGGTCGAGTTGTAGACCCAGCCGCTGCTGATCGACGTCAGGTCGACGCCGTCGCCGTTGTGGATGCCGTTGCTGGCGCCCGACGGCATGGTGTCGGCGTTGATGTTGGCGATGGTCAGGTTGCTGACACGCGCGATGTAGAGCGTGTGCTCGGGCGGCAGCGTGAACTTCAGGCCCTTGATGTAGACGCCCGACGAGCCGGTGATGCTCACCAGGTCGCCACGCGCGCTGTCGGTCGCGCTCTGGGCGGCGCGCTCGGCGAGCCCCAGCGTCGACAGGTAGTAGCCGCTGTTGGACGAGTCCGCCGAGGCGCCCGAGGAGCCGGTGACGGTGCCCGCGCCGACGAGGCGGATGTTGTTGACGCCCGTGCAGGCGTTGTTGCTGGTCGGGCAGGTGTTGATGAGCGATTTGTAGTTCGTCGGATACGCGACCGTGCCGTAGCTGCCGCCCGTGCCGTACATCGGGAAGCGGTTGTTGCCCCACGCGTAGTCCGAGGCGACGTCGCTGCCCTTGAGCGTGCCGTCGATCTGGTACGTGCAGTTCGCCTTCAGGTAGAGCGCTCCGCTGGTGAACGTCTCACCAGACGAGATCACGACCTTGCCGTTGGTGGCGCAGGCGTTGATCGCGGTCTGCACCTGCGTGGTCTGCACGCCCGACTGCGACGCGTAGCTGTGCACGTAGATGATGGCCGGCGTCGCCGTCGTCGCCTGCGTCACCGTGTTGCTGTCGGCCGACTCGGCGCCCGTCGAATCGTACGAACGCACCTTGATCGAGTACGAGGTGCCCGCGGTGAGGCCGGTGACATCGTAGTTGAGCAGGTTGTTGGTCAGCCCGCTCGCCCAGGTCACGGTCGTCACCGAGCCCTTCTTGGTGCCGTTGACGTAGATGTTGTAGCCCACGATCCCGGTCGTCGTCGTCGGCTTCTGCCACGACACCGTGATGTGCGTGTCCTCGAACGCGAGCGGCGGGACCACGACGTTGATCGGTGCGCTCACCGTCGCGCTCGCGGTGCCGGCCGCGAGGCTGATCGCGAGCGCGACCATCGACGCGGCAGCATGTTTCATCGTGCGCGTGAACATGTTGGTCTCCCTTTTGGTCTTCATGATTTAAGCCTTCACCTCGGTCGAACCGTCGAGCGCGCAGTACATCGGCCGATCGGCCGGGGCGCTCAAGCTGGCGGACTCGCCGCTCTCCGGCGCCAGGAACGACGCCGCGTCGGTGGTGGTCATGTCGTCGATGTCCACGCTGGCGCCGGCGCTGCCGAAGCCGACCGCGCCGGTGGCGGCGACGCCCCCGCTGCTGTCGGTCGCGGTCATGATCTGCACGCCGTTGACGTAGGCAGCGAGCTTCACGGTGCCGGTGCCCGAGACCTCGAGGCGAACGGCCGTCCAGCTGCCGGCGTTCCAGTTGGCGCCGACGACGTCACGCGAGTGGCCGGTCGCCAGCACGGTGATCACCTTGTTGGCGGCGCGGCGCTCGATGGTGATCGTCGAGTCAGGCGCGATCGACAATTGATAGGTCGTGGCCGAGCTCGGCGTGCTGCCGGTGTAGCGCGCGAAGATGAACGCGCGGTTCTGCGTGCTCGCGTTCCAGTTGCTGATGCGCACGTTGGCCTCGACGCCGACGTCGCCGAACATCGAGCCGCTCGGCGCGTCCGACCACGCGGTCGTGGCAGCGGCGCGCGAGTAGAACTTGTTGCCGACCTCGCCGGTCGTGTTGACCGCCCACTCGGCCGGCGTTGTTGTTCGGCGTGTAGTGCGTGTTGACGCCGGTCTCGAAGTCGTCCGGACCCATGACCGTGGCGGCCTGCGCCTTCATCCCGCCGAAGCCGAGGACCATCGCAACAGCCAGCATCGACATCCCCCCCCGCAGCGACGGGAAGAGCGTGGAGAGCGCAAACCGGAACCCGCGATCATTCTTATCCGTACGCATCGGACCTCCTTCAAAGCCTTCGTCTGGCTGCGGCGGGACCTTCCGCGCAGCGTCTACGTCGCCATCATAGAGCAGTAATGAGGCCAACGTTTTTAAAAACGAAGGCTCTATGGATCCAGCGTATTTATGGAGACGTCGCTGGACGCACTGCTGCCTGGCAGACATCGACAGTGTTGCCGGCGCGGCAACGAATCGAGGGGGAGTCACCTGACCCCAGCCTCGATCTAAGGTCCGGCCGCGGTGCGGCCGATGCACTTCTTCACCCCTCACAGCGACCCGCGGTACCGACGGTGATCGTTGCCACCAAAGCAACGATTGTTGTCCCCGGAGCGACGCCGAGACCTGGATCAGGCCAGAAGGGCTGGCTGTAAGTGTGCCATTTTTCGTAATACAAATGACTTTTCATGTTGGCAAAGTTAATGCTGGGCTCAAGCGTCAACAGCCATGACGCAACCACTCTCAGTCAAGCTCAACGAATCCGAGGAACCCGAGCCTGTGTCTTTGCGTTTCCGATTCGATAGCGAAACCGTGGAGCAGTTTGCCGAGCGCTATGCGTCGGACGTCAGCCGTGGCGGGATCTTCGTCCACTCACGTCAACCGTTCGCGGTCGGGACCCAGCTGCGGCTGGACCTGCAGCTGCTGAACGGGACGCCCCTCATCGTGGGTGAGGGCACGGTGCACTGGACGCGCGAGCCCGACGCCAACAAGCCGAACCAGGTCCCGGGCATGGGCATCCGGTTCAACAAGCTCAGCACGCGCAGCCAGCAGGTCATCGAGATGGTGCTCTCGCAGCGCACCGGGAAGCAGCGCACGGGGCTGTTCTCCGCGGTGATGCCGGCGGTGTCGCTCGAGGAGAGCCAGAAGATCCTGAACCCGAACCCGAAGTCCAAGCTTCCTTTCAATGTGTTCCCCGGCCGGGCTCACGATCCCAGCAAGCCCAGCGACGACCGCGAGCTGCTGGCGAACGCGGGCCGCGAGGAGACCACGCCGGTCGTCGGCGTGACCGCCGCGAACCTGGCCGACGCGCGTCCCGAGCAAGGACGAAGCGGCGTCGATGAAGACGCCGCCGCCCGCGGTGCCCGCCGCCGAGATCCCGGCCAGCGCATCGGGCAGCGCCAAGCGGCAGCCGCCCGCGCTGGCGCTGATCCGCCCCGACGGCACTGCTCCGAACAAGGAGGCCGAGAAGGCCATCACCGAGTCGGCGCGCGTGCGCCGGAGCTCGTCGTCGTCGAAGGCGGCGCCCCTGCCGACGCTGACCACGACACAGGAGATCTCACCGTCTTCGGGTTCGACACCTCCAGCGCCGGTCCAGGGGGAACCGGCGCTGGGGGCCTCGCAGTCCGGCGTCCCGATGCCGATCGACGCGGTGCCGACCCGGGCGTCCACGATCCCGTCGGTGCGCCCGCCGATGCGCAACAAGATGATCATCGGCGCGGCCGCGCTGCTGGCAGTGACGCTGGCGGTGTTCGCGACCACGCGCAAGAGCTCCGTGAATCCGGACGCCGTCGCCACGGTCGCGCGTGCGACCGCGACCAGCACGGCGAGCGCGAACACCGCCGAGCCGGCTCCGTCGGCGGCGGCAGCGCCGTCGGCGACCGGCACCGCGCCGACCGAGACCGCGCCCGAGGCCAACAGCGGCCCCGCGCTCGAGCCCGAGGCGCCCACGCCCGCGACGACCGGCAGCAGCAAGTCGTCGAGCTCGTCGCACAACGACCGCCGCGCGCCCAAGGGCAAGACCGTGGTCGCTCACCGCGAGAGCCAGCCGGCCTCGCGATCGTCGGCGTCGGCGCCCGCGGAGAAGCCGCAGGTCGCCGAGGCGCCCGCGGCGCGCGTCGAAGCTCCCGCTCCGACCATCGCGCCGCCGCCGCCCGCGCCGGTCGCGCACACCGAGCCGCCCGCGCCGAAGCCGGCGCCAATCGCGATGCCCGCGCCGAAGCCGGCGCCGATCGCGGCGCCCGCCGGGGCGGCGCATGTCGTGGCCACCACGCCGCCGCCGGTCGGCGCCCTGGCGCACAAGCTGCGCATGACGTCGATCCCGTCCGAGGCCGAGGTCGAGATCGACGGCAAGTCGATGGGCCGCACGCCCCTCTTCGGCGTCGAGATCGACGTCTCGCGGCCGCACCAGCTGGTGGTGAAGAAGGACGGCTTCGCGCCGTTCAAGCAGACCATCAGCAGCGGCTCGGAGTGGAACGTGCGCCAGTCGGAGAACACGGCCACGCTGCGCATCTCCGCGCTGATGAAGAAGCAGTAAGAGGGCGTAGAGCCGCCGGTGCAAGGGGACCCGCAAGGGTCCTTTTGCATTTCTGGCGCCGCTACTCGGCCGCGCGGTCGATGTGCCGGAGCGCGTCCGGTTGCAGGCCGAAGCGCTCGCGCGCCTGCTTGACGTCGGCGATGGTCTTCACCGACAGCGGCAGCTCGATGTTGTGGTCCTCCACGCGCCAGCCATCGTCGGCGACGTCGAAGATCAGGTTCGCGGTCTGCAGGCCCAGCGTCTCGTGGTCGGGGACGACCGCGATCGTGCCCAGCGGCGACAGCGGATCGACCAGGTTGGGCAGGCCGACGATGAGCGGCAGCTTCGCCGTCTTCAGCGCCTCACGCCACGACTCGTCGAGGAACCGGCCGTCGCGAATCAGGCCGTTGTCGTTGAGCATCCACAGCGCGTCGACCTTGTTCTTCTCGGCCAGGCCGACGATCGCGTCCTTGAGCTCGGCGGCGCTGACTTCCTTGGGGACCTCGACGGCGTCGAGCTCGATCTGCTCGCTGGCGGCCAGCTCGCGCTGCTTGTCGATGTAATCCTTGAAGCCCGGCCGATAGACCACGCCGACCTTGCGCACCGGCGCGGTGATGATCGAGCGCAGGTTTCGGAACGCGGTGACGCCCGGGACCTCGTAGGCGATGCCGGTCGACCGCGGCAGCGACGCGCGCAGCTTCTCGACGAACGACACCATGACGACGACCGCGGGCGGCGCCTGCTTTCCGCCCAGGCCCTCGACGTACTTCTTGAACAGGTTGACGGTCAGGTTGTTCATCAGCACGACGCACGCCGGTGACGTGCGATCGATCGCCGCGCCGAGCTGAGCCGCCGTGGTCTCCTTGGTGACCGGCACCGTCGAGACGTTGAAGTTCTTCTGAAGCTCGGTGACCAGACCGCGCCGCACGTCGATGAAGTCGGCGAACGTCGGCGTCGCGATCAGGATCGTCGCCGCGCCCGAGCGGGGCAGCGGATCGGTGAACGCGTTCGCGGCAAGGCCCTCGCCGCCCTCGCCGCCGCCGCCAGTGGTCGCGCAGCCGCCCAGCATCATGAGCGGCGCCAGCAACCACGCGACGCGCCGGAAGTTCCGGGAACCCTCCGAGGGTTCCCGGAAAAAGTGACACATCCGGTTGATCAGGCTCAAGACGGGCAATTTCATCGGGGGCTCCATGCGTCGACGCCCAGAACCGCCTTGGTCGCAGGATCGAGTCCGTTGAACGCTTTCACGACGGCGTCCTTCACCGCTGGATTGAAGATCGCCACCGCCGGCAGACCGACGTGCCCCTCGGGCAGCTCCCGGGTCTTGAGGGCCAGGCGCGTGTGCTTGGACAGGCTCGACAGCATCGCGCTCGGCACCAGCAGCGCCTGCGCCGCCGAGAACTCGAGCAACGGCACCAGGTCCTCGACCTTGGCCACGCGCTTGACCTTGAAGTCCTTGTCCTTGGTCAACTGAGCCACGAAGGCCTGGCTCCCGTCTCGACCGAGCAGATCGACCATGCCGATCGTCTTTCCGGCCAGGGGCCCGTCGAGGGGTTTGTCCATCGAGACCAGGACGTACGACTCCGAGTCCTTGCCGTCGCGCGTTCCCTGTAACGTCGCCTTTTTCCCGCGCGCGTCGAGCACGGGCGGAATCACCAGCACGGCGTCGGGGTTGCCGGTCGCCGAAGCGCTGTCGAAGTCTCGGTAGGTCGCGAACATCTTCACGGTCAGACCGGGCAGATGGTCCGACAGCATCTTTTCCACGTCGCCGAGCTTCGCGTCAATCTGGAGCAGCACGTAAACCGAGGGGTGCCCTGCCCCGGCCGGCGCCGCCGCGGGCGTGGCGGCCGCCGCCGCCGCAGGCGTGGCCGTCGCCGCGGGCGCGGCGTCGGCTCTCGCCTCCGACCGGCCCACAGAGAGGGCGATCAGAGTCACGAACAGGCCCACCAGGGGGCGTCTCACCAATGCGCTCTCTTTCGAGGAAAGCGCTCTCATTTCGCTCGTCGGCACTGTTGGACAGGACGCAAGAGGCGCCCATCTTCTACTGACCAGCGCCGCGTGTCAAATTCGTGGCGGATGTGAGGCTGGGGCGCCTCGAAGGGTTCCTTAACCCTCCTTCAACCCTCCTTGGAAACGCAGCGCCCGCGCGCGAAAACGCACGGCGGACGTCCGGCTGCTTCGCGGGGTTTACTCGCGTCTGGCCGTGGGTTTTTGGTGCGGCTCTGCCGAACGGTGATCCGACAGCGCTCAAGCAAATCGCGCGCGGAACCGATTTGGCATGGCATGACCCACGACACCAGAACTGCCACGTCCAAAATTTCGCAGAAAGTCACCATGCTCGGTGCCGCGTTGTCGTTGCTGATCCCGGCCGCTTCTGGCGGCTGCGGCGGCAGCAATAACAACACCAACACCACGCCGCCGGTTCAAGTCACCGTTGGCGCCATGTTGCCGCGCACCGGACCCAACGCCAACAGCGACTGGGTCTCCGCCGTCGAGCTCGCCGTGCTCGACATGACCAACGCCATGAAGATGGCGAAGAGCATCGCTCAGCCGATCACCTTCAGTGTCCAGGAGCGCGACACCGCCTCCGACGAGACCAAGGCGCACGACGCGATGGCCGAGTACGCGACGCTCAACGCGAAGATCGTCATCACCGAGGCGTCGAACGCCGCGATCGGCGGCAACAAGTACAACTACGAGCAGATCGACGCCGCCGGCGCCGCCGGCTTGCAAATGCCGCTGGTGAGCTTCACCGCGACGTCGGCGAGCATCAACAACATCAACACGAAGGATGCGGTGCCGGCGCGCCAGGAGGCCCTGCAGGACACGGCCAACTGGTTCTATCGCACCTGCCCGGTCAGCAACAACCTGTCGGCGATCCGCCTCAACGAGATCTTCGGCGGCCTGGTCCCGGGCACGAACGGCGACATCAACGGCGACGGCCTGGTCAAGGTGGTGTGGATTGGCACCAACGACACCTCGACGGTGGCCAGCATCACCGGCGACCAGAAGGCGGTGACCACCTATCTCGCAACGCTGGCGACGCCGCCCGCGTACAGCGCCGAGACGGTCGCCTTCGACCCGGGCACCGACCCGACCGCGTTCAACTACAGCGACGCGATCGCCAAGGCGACCGACGGTCACAATGAGACGACCATGATGGACGACGGTCTGCCCGACCTCATCATCAACAAGGCGCTTCCGAACGTCGCGATCCCGTTCATCAAGGCCTACAAGCAGAACGCGAACAACACCACCAACATCTTCCAGGACGGCTCGTTCCGCCGCAACACGCTGCTGTCGGGCCTGGGCGCCGCGGCTGACGGCCAGGTTGGCGTCTCCAACATCGCCTACACCCACAACCCCTCGGGCACGCTCTTCGCAACGGAGCAGCAGGCCGCGACGACCTTTCCGCCGGCTGCCTATGAGTCTCAGGGTTACGACGCAATGGCGCTCGCGCTGCTGGCGATCATCAAGGCCAGCATCGCGCACGACAACGACCCGGCCGCCACGACCCCCGAGGAGGTGCGTGTGGCGCTCGGCCAGCTCAACGACCAGGACCCGAACAATGCGACCACTCGCGTGACGTTCGGAACCGGCGCCGCCGAGTTCAAGCGCGCGATCGACGCGCTGGTCGCCAAGCTGCCGGTCGACTACATCGGCGCCAGCGGCGACGTGAACTTCGACGCCGTCGGCGACACCCGCGACCTCGCGGTGCTCTGGAAGATCATGGGCGGCCAGTTCGTCGAGACGCAGACCTTCGACTGCGTCAAAGACAACAGCTGCCTGCCGGTCCCGTAGCCCCTCCGCGCCGCGCGCGCAACCGCTCCTCGGCCGCGCGCGGCGCTGTTTCTTCGCTTCAGCGACTCGGTCTTCCTTTCTCGTCCTTTTTTCGTAGTTCGACTTCAGCGAGAGGACCCTCCCTTGGACAAGCCCAGCGGTTCGTGGAACGTGGTCGTCCTGGTTCGACGCTCTGTCTTCATTTCGCTTTTCGCGCTGACGAGCCTGGCCGTGAGCAGTCGCCCCGCGACCGCCGCCGATGGTGCCGCCGCGACGAGCGCTGACAGCGACGCCGACGATCTGAACCTGGAAAATCTTCTGCGCCTCAAGGTCATCACCGCCTCGGGCGGCGTCGCCGAGGAAAGCGACCTCGCGCCCGCGAACGTGTTCACGGTCCTCGCGTCGGAGATCGCCAACGAAGGTTGGCGCTCGGTCGCCGAGGTCCTGGCGCACGTCCCCGGCATGTACGTCATCGACGACTACGTGACCCAGAACGTCGAGGTGCGCGGCGCGAGCAGCGGCCTGCGCGCCGGCACGCGCATCATGAAGGTCATGATCAACGGCACCGACGTCAGCTTCCGCCCCGACCTGAACGCGCTCATCGGCCCCGAGTTCATCCCCATCGAGGTCATCGAGCGCATCGAGATCGCCCGTGGTCCGCTGTCGGCCCTCTACGGCGCGAACGCGTTCCTCGCCACGGTCAACATCGTCACCATCGACCCCGACCACGTCGGCGGCCGCGTCGACGCCAGCGGCTCGGCGCGCCCCTACGCCGGCGGCACAAACACGCCCGGCATCAGCAACGTGAGCAAGGGAACGGCGTTCAGCGGCGGCGCCGCCGGCGTCGCCACCGCGCGCGTCGGCCAGGACGTCAAGCTGCTGCTCTCCGCAGGCTACGATCAGATCAACCGCGGCGGCCTCACCATCCAGAGAACGTTCCCCCTCCAGGGCGCGGCGACGCCGCACCTGGGCGGCACCAGCAGCGGCAGCGACCTTGCGCGTCCGTTCAGCGTGTTCGGCCGCCTGACCGGGCCGACCGGCGTCTTCGGCGACCTGTCGCTGCAGGGCGGCCTCCAGCAGTCGGACTCCAACGGCAACTTCCAGCTCGGTTCGGTGCTGACCGGCCAGACGCGCGAGTCGATCCGCAACCTGTGGGTCGAGACGCAGCACAACGGCCGCTGGACCAGCGTCATCTCGTCGACGGTCACCGTCGGGTACGCGCACGGCGCGCCGACCGCCAACGACAAGATGTACCTGACCGACAACAACGACTCGTACTTCACGCGCGGCTTCGGGTACGACGCCGTCGACGGCAAGCTCTCGCTCACGGTCACGCCGCGCACCAACCTCCGTCTCTCGGCCGGCGTCGACACCTCGTGGGAGTCGGACCAGACCCTGATCTACACCCAGCACTTCCTGGTCACCGACGCCGCGCACATGGCGGGCGACACCGTCGAGCAGGCCCCGCTGAACCCGCGCCGCAGCGTCACCGTCACCAAGATCGCGCCCAACCTGCACCTGTCGTGGGATCCGTTGAACGGCGTGCGCATCTCGGGCGACGGCCGCGTCGACTTCATCAACCAGTTCGACAAGCAGTTCAGCGCCAGAGGCGCGGCCGGCTGGCGTATCTTGCCCAAGCTGGTGGTCAAGTTCATCGGCGGGCGCGCCTTCCAGACGCCGTCGACGGTGTTCCTGTACGCGTACAACGGCTTCGGCACCGCTGACGTCATCGGCAGCCGCAACCTGGCGGTCAGCACCGTCACGCTGAATCCGCAGACCGTCACCAGCGGCGAGCTGGTCGTGAACTTCCTGCCCAGCGAGCACCTGTCAATCAACGGCTCGGGTTATTACCAGTCGATTGCCAATCAGATCACGTTCGTTCCCAGCGGCGCCAACTTCTACGCGCGCAACCAGGGTACCGCTACCAGCGCCGGCGGCGAGCTCAACGTCACCGGCCGATTCTGGCGCCTCGAGCCCTACGGACGCTTCAGCGGGCAGTGGTTCCTGAACCGCCCCCGCAACGCGTTCGACATGGGCCCCGAGATTCCGCCCGCCCTGGTGCCGGCGTTCTGGGGCATGATCGGCCTGCGCGCCAGCGTGCCGCAGCCGCACTTGACCTTCGACGCCAGCTGGCGCGGCGTCGGCGAGCGCGGCGCCTCGTCGAGCAACATCTTCATCAACACCGGCACGTCGTACGCCTTGCCCGCCTACCAGCAGTTCGACCTGGCGGCGACCGCGACGTTCACTCCGCTCGGCAAGGGCCACGACACGCGCGTCATCTTCGCGATCCGCAACCTGCTCGACGAGCACCACTCCGAGCCCGGCTTCGGCGGCATCGACATCCCCAGCCTGGGCCGCACGTTCCAGCTCGGGCTGACGCAGATGTACTAGTCAGCGGCCCGCGAATGCGCTCACCGCCGCAGGACCGCGGCGGCGAACGCCGCGCCGATGGCCAGCAGCGCGGCGCCGACGAGAGACAGCAGCGCCGTCGAGAATCGGTAGTAGCGACGCGCCCAGCGCGGCGCGCCCGGGTAGGCGGCCGCGCGACGGCCGGCGGCGCGCAGCGCGGCGACCAGAGCGAGGAGCACCAACCCGGGCAACGCGTAGGCGATCGCGTGGATGACGTCGGTCGCCGTTGCCCTCACGTCCGCTCCTGGGGCCGCAACACCTCGATGGGCGCGGCGGCGCGCAGCGCCAGCACCGAGACGATCGCGCCGAAGGCGGTGAAGAGCGCCATCAGCACGACCAGCAACGTCACCATTCCCATCGTGCTGTCGGCCATGCGGCGCACCATGGCGCGCATTCCCGTCGCCGACAGGTGGCCGGCGGCGACGCTGCCGGGCGTGCGGCACGCGGACAGGACCTCGGCGTCGGCACAGCCTGCGAACTCGGCGCTGCTACCCGGCGCCGCGGCTTGTTCGGCGTACTGCCAGTGGCCGCGCGCCAGGTCGCCGCGGTCGATGCGGCACCGCGCGATGATGTCGTCGGGAACCGGTGACACCGCCTCCGTCGGTCCCAGGAGGTAGCGCGTTTGTGACCCGCGCGAGGCGCTGAATCCGAGCTTGAGCGAGATGTCATTCAGATCGCGGGTCTGGATTGACCAGCGGCGGCCGTCCCCTTCGAGGCGCAGATCCGTGAGGTGACCCAGGCGGCACTTCTCCGCGGTGTAGGTCCCCTTGCCCTGGCGGACGGTTTGCGTGACGACACCGATCCAGGCGACCGCGGGGCCGCCGAGCGGCGTGATCTCCGCGGCGCCCTGGAGCACGCCGCG
Source organism: uncultured Pseudomonadota bacterium (assembly GCA_963774325.1). Classification (GTDB taxonomy): domain Bacteria; phylum Myxococcota_A; class Polyangia; order Fen-1088; family Fen-1088; genus DASRQZ01. The sequence goes on along the minus strand of CAVZEF010000002.1, from coordinate 2,960,768 downwards.
ATAGACGGCGCCGCCGTCGAGCGGAACGCCGGCGAAGAGCGGCAACCGACCCAGCGCCCACAGCCGCTCGACCTCCGGCACCGCCACCACGAGGCTCCCCAGCGCAAAACAACAGCCCATGAGCGTGAAGAACACATAGATCCAGGTCTGCCCGGGCATCCTTCCCATGCTCTTGCCCATGCTTTTGCCCGCGCTCGCCCGCGCCCGCGGTCCCGCTGTCGCCATGCGCTCGCGAGCATGCCACCGGCGCTCGCGCTAAGGTAGCCACCTTGACCGCGCCCGCTGCCGAACGCATTCGCATCGGCGTCTCCTCGTGCCTGCTCGGCACGAACGTCCGTTACGACGGGCAGCACAAGCGCGACGCTTTCCTGGTCGACGAGCTGGGGCCGCTGGTCGAGTGGGTGCCGGTCTGTCCCGAGGTCGAGGTCGGCATGGGCGTGCCGCGCGAGAGCGTGCGGCTGGTGCGCGGCCCGCGCGGGCGGTCATTGATGCTGGGCAACCAGACCGCGGCCGACTGGACCGCGCGCATGGAGGCGTTCGCCGCGCGTCGGGCCGGCGAGCTCGCGCATGAGGATCTGGGCGCGTACGTGCTCAAAAGCCGCTCGCCGAGCTGCGGAATGGAGCGCGTGAACCTGTTCCCCGACCGCGCGCGCGACAGCCAGCCGCGCAAGGAGGGCGTCGGCCTGTTCGCCGCCGAGCTGCTGCGGCGATTCCCCAGCCTGCCCGTCGAGGAAGAGGGACGGCTCGCCGATCCGCGCCTGCGCGAGAACTTCATCGAGCGTGTGTTCGCCTACGATCGCCTGCGGCGGCTGTGGCGCACGCGCTGGACGCTGCGCGCGCTCATCGCGTTCCACACCGCGCACAAGATGGCGCTGCTCGCCCACTCGACCGAGGGCTATCGCGAGCTCGGGCGTCTGGTCGCCGCCGGCAAATCGATCCCACGCGCGGAGCTGCGCGACCGTTACGAGACACGGTTCATGAGCGTGCTGCGCAAGCTGGCGACACCGGGCCGGCAGGCCAACGTGCTGCAACACATGATGGGCCACCTGCGCGACCACCTGGACGCCGGCGATCGCCGCGAGCTCGGCGCCGCGATCGACGACCACCGCAACGGATTGGTTCCGTTGATCGTGCCGGTGGTCTTGTTGCGCCACCACGCGCGCCGCCTGAATGTCGCGTACCTGCTGGGTCAAACCTATCTCGACCCGCATCCGAAGGAATTGATGCTGCGCAATCGCGTCTAGCAACCGCGCGGGCACAGGCGTCCCCGCTCACGCGACCGCGCGCGCGGCTGGGCTTTGCGGTCCCCATTGGCGAGCCTGGGCAGATGCCTAGGTTGTGTCAAGGAGGTGAAGCCATGAAAAGCTTCGATGATGGGAGGTTGCAGGGTTCGTATCAGGCGTTGCGCGCGACTTATTTCCTGGTTCCGTTGCTGGCCGGCCTCGACAAGTTCACCAACTTGCTGACCTACTGGCCGCACTATCTGAGCCCGGCGTTCGCGCGCATGATACCGATGTCGCCGGGAGCGTTCATGCACCTGGTCGGCATCGTGGAGATCGTTGCCGGTTTGCTCGTGCTGTCACGGGTGGTGCGCGTCGGCGCCTACATCGTGATGGCGTGGCTCATCTGCATCGCCATCAATCTGCTGACCATGCGCCTCTTCGACGTGGCAGTCCGCGACCTGGCCATGGCGGTCGGTGCGTTTGCGCTGGCGCGTCTGGAAGAGGTTCGCATGGGTGCCCCCGGCCACGCGCGGCGGGTCCACGCCACCGCGAGCGCGACGACATAGCGGCTCCGCCACGCGCGCGGAGCCGTGCCGCTACGACAAAGGTCGACTCACAACGACTTGAGGTATTCGACCAGGTCGGATTTCTCTGTGTCGGAGAGCCCCAGCATCAGGAACGTGTCGTAGTGGGTGACCACGTCCATCAGCGTGGCGAAGCGACCGTCATGATAGAAGCCGCCCTTCGTGTGGCTCCAGAGGCCGCCGAGGGGTGCGGTGCGGTAGCGCTCGTCGGGGGAACGCTTGGCCTGGAAGTCGTCGATGCCGATCTCGGCCGCGGTGTGCATCGGCCAGCCGGGCTCACTGAACATCGGCGGCACGTGACACTCGGAACAGCGGGCCTTGCCGGTGAACGACGCCTTGCCGCGATCGGCGGCCGCGGCGTCGAAGCTGCCCGACGGCGGCGCCGGCGACTTGAGCGCGAGCTGAAACAAGTGCAGGTCGCCCAGCTTGGGGCTGACCAGATCCGGATTGTTGCGAACGTGGCCGCGCTGGGCGCGGGCGCCGATGGGGAACTTCGCCGCGTCGTCGAGCCGCGGATCGTAGAACGTCCCCTTCCCCATCATCTCGATGTTGGCGACCAGCGCGTTCCAGTGCGTGACCGAGCCCCAGCCGGTCCAGGTGTGCAGCGCCACGCCGGCCAGCCCGAACGCCGGCGGCAACAACGTGGCCGACGATTTGCCGTCGGGCCGCGACGACTTGCCGTCGAGCAGCAGCTCCGCGTCGAACTTTCCCACGCCCCACGACATCAGCACCTTGCGCACGGTCGCGTCGTCGACCTGCAGGAGCTGCGTGAACGGCGTGAGATCCGGCGCCAGCGCAATCACCGCGCCCACGTCGAGATCACGATTGGGCCAGCCGTCGAGCCGCTTGCCGATCCCCGGGCTGAATGAATCGTCGACGGTCGAGTGGCAGAGCGCGCACTGAATGCCGACCGCGCGAATCGACTTGTCGCTGTTGAAGAAACCGGTGACGCCGACCACCGCGTTGAGCTGCAGCAGCGCCAGCGTGGTTGCCGGGCTGTCGAGGTCGACCTGCCCAGCCTTGATCTGCTGCGCCAGGCCCGACGGGATCGCGTCCGCGTCGACCTTGAGCCCCAGGCCGAGGGCACCCTTGGGGCTCAACCCGGCGCCGACACCGCCATTGGCGCTGCCGGCGATCGCCTGGTGGAGCTTGAGGGTGTCGCCCCAGAACGCTTCGTCGCCGAACGTGTCGAAGCGAAACGTCTTACGCCCATTTTGCAATGACTGCATCGCGCCGACGAACAGCGGATCCTTCGTCGCCGCGGCGTCGGGGTTCGCCGCGGCGTCGCACATGGCGGCGGCGATTCCACTGTCGCCGGTCAGCGCGCCGGTGTGGACAGAGCTCCCTCCACAACTCGACACCAGCACGCACCCCAACCAACCCGCAACGGTGCAGCGCTTGGTCCACCGCCCCTCGAGACCGTGATTCATCGCAACCTCCTGACCTTCGGCGGGCAACATGGAGTGCCGTAAATCACGGGTCTACTGGGTTTGATCCTGCAATTGACCGGCGGCGCGCTAGATTCCGCAGCCATGCAAGACCTGACGAGGGCTGGTTAGACTCACCAAAGGAGGATCGTCATGGCGCAAATGATCCAGTTTCCCCGTCCGGACGGAAAGAGCATCTCCGGCTATTACGTCGAGCCCGAAGCCGGCGGCAACGCCCCGGGCCTGGTCGTGATTCAAGAATGGTGGGGCGTGAACACGCAGATCAAGAGCGTCGCCGAGCGTTTCGCCGCCGCCGGGTACCGCGTGCTGGTGCCCGACCTGTTCCGCGGCACGATCACTGTCGATGCCAAGGAGGCCGAACATCTCATGAACGACTTGAACTTCGGCGACGCCGCTGGGCAGGACATCCGCGGCGCGGTCACCCACCTCGCGCGCGGCGGCGGCAAGGTCGGCATCAACGGCTTCTGCATGGGCGGCGCGCTGTCGCTGCTCGCGGCGGCCAACGTGCCCGAGGCGAACGCCGTGGCGTGCTGGTACGGCTACCCGCCGCTCGAGTACCTGGACGCGACCAAGATCAAGGCGCCGCTCCTGTGCCACTTCGCGACCGAGGACGCTTTCTTCCCGTACGCGGGCGTCGAGCCGCTGGAGAAGAAGCTGGCCGCCGCCGGCGTGAGCTTCCAGATTCATCGTTACAAGGCGCAACACGCGTTCGGCAACGAGACCGCGATCGACGCCAAGATCCCGATCCGCTACAACGCCGCCGCGACGGCGCTGGCATGGCAGCGGACGCTGGAGTTCTTCGCGCGTATGTGAGCGCGCCGGCGAGCGACCGTTCAGGGCCCGGCGTCGGGGCAGGCCGGATGAGTCGCCATCGACGCCGCAACGCTGGCGATGTCGTTGCTGGCGACGCCCTGGAACATGTCCAGCGAGGTCCCGCAGCACCAGCGCGGGTAGTGGTCGAGCGCCCACGCGCCGGCGAGCTGATGAGAACCGGCGTCGTAGATGCACATCCAGGTCGGTCCACCGACCGGGGGGATGTCGCTGAAGCTCACGTACTGCAGGAGGTAGCCCGCGCCCGGCCCCTCGTACACGCGCAGGCCGCACATCGGCGGAGGGCGATCGTCCCAGGTCGCGGCGCAGAGCGATGTGTCGAGCGGACGCACGCAAGCGCCGCGATCCGCGTCCACCGGCTCACAGACCGCACCCACGTCGAGGGCGGCGCTGGCGTCCGTGGCCGGCGACGAGTGGCCGCCGCAACCGCCGCCGAGTGCGACGACGACGCCGAGGACGGCCACGACGCTGCCTGCGATCCGGCCCGGCCGTGCTGGCTTCAAGAGGCGACTATACGACTTCCGGTCCGGTTCGCGTGCTCGCGGTGCTGCCGTGGGTATGCTTCTCGGCGATGACCGAAAGCCTGCGCGAGCTCGAGGTGCTGGCGCTCGACTGCCAGGCGGGCGGCAGCACACCTGCGTACGGCGACCTGCTCGAGGTCGGATGGGCCCGCTGCACCGGCGGCGGGCTCGCCGGTCCGGTCGAGAGCCGCTGGGTCGTGCCGCGCACCGGGCGGCCGATCTCGTGGGCGGTGCGCGAGCTGACCGGTTGGTCCGAGGCGTGCGTGGCGCAGGCCATCGACGAGCGCGACGCCTGGACCGAGCTGCGCGCCGAGACCACGTGCGTGGCGGTGCGACGCGCGGCGCCCCACGGCGTGCCCACCGTGATTCACTTCGCGCGCTTCGAGCTCGCGTTCCTGCGCGACCTCTGCGAGCGGCTCGACGGCGGTGCGCGGCTCCCGTTCGACGTCGTCTGTCTGCACGCCATCGCCACGCGCCTGTTTCCCGATCTGCCGCGCCGGAACATCCGCGCGCTCGCCGGCTACCTCGGGCACTCGCCCGCGAACGGACGGCGCGCCGGCGGACACGTCGAGGCGACAGCCTTCATCTGGAGCGCCGTTCTGCCGCTCCTCCAGGGCATCGGCGTCGAGAGCTGGAGCGCCCTCAAGGAATGGCTCGACGCCCCCGCGCCGGCGGCGCGCTCGCGGCACGCGCCGCGCGTGTATCCGCTGGCGGCCGAGCGCCGGGCCGCGCTGCCCGACGGGCCGGGCGTCTACCGCTTCCTGCGCCGCAACGGCGACGTCCTTTATGTCGGCAAGGCGACCAGCCTCAAGAAGCGCGTCGCCGGCCACTTCAAAGGACGCGGGCCGGTCACCGAGCGCGGCCTCGAGCTTCTGACGCAGGTTCACGATGTGAGCCCGACCGAGACCCCGAGCCTGGTCGAGGCCGCCCTGCTCGAGAGCGACGAGATCAAGCGCCTGGATCCGCCGTACAACGTGCAGTTGCGCGCCGGCGATCGTTCGGCCTGGTTCGCGTCCAGCGACCTGCGGCACGCGGCGCCGGCGCCCGACGATGCGCACCGGATCGGGCCGCTGCCGTCGGAGCGCGCGCTCGAACCGCTGGCGGCGCTGATCGCGCTCGGCGACGGCGTCGCACCGACGCGCGCGCTCCGGGCCGCCGCGCTGGCCGTGCCCGCGGTGTTCGCGCCCGAGCCGGCGCTGTTCGACGAAGGGTTTGCGATCTTCCGCGCCGAGCATCTCGCCGCCGTCGCCGATGACCGCGACCGGACCGCGGCGGACCGCCTCGCCTCGGCGTCGCGGGCGCTCTGGCTCCTGCGCGGGCGCGCCGACGCCGATGACGCCCAGCCGGAGGGCGACGACCTCGACGCCGCCGATCCCGCCGAGTGGGACCTGGCGCGCGTCCGCCGCCGGCTGGAGCGGAGCCTGGTGCAGACCGGCCTGCTCGTGCGGCGGTCGCGATTCCTCCGCTTGCTCGCCCACGCCATCGTCGCCTTCCGCGAGCGCGGCCTCGCGGGCGCGCGCGGCCTGGTGATCGCCGCCGGCGAGATCCGGGAGCGCCAGGACCTCGCGAGCGTCGCCGACATCGCCCGCGTGAGCGCCGCGGCCGCGTCACCGCGCTCTCGGCACGATCGCCACACCTGTTTCGACGCCGCGGTCTACGATCGGCTGCGGATCCTCCTGACCGAGCTCCACCGCGTGCGCAGCGAAGGCGGCGAGGTCGCGCTGCGCATCGGCCACCACGTCTTCGCCCCCGAACGCGTCGCGCGCCTGATGCGGGGAATCTGACCGCGGCGGTGACAGCTCGCGCGCGCCGCGGTGTTGATCCCGACGCGAGGGTCATCCTCGAGGAGGGTCCGCCATGAAACGGTTCGCGCTGTTCGTGTTTGCGCTGGGATGCTGGGGCTACTTTTTCTGCGCCGGGTGCGTGGTCGACGCGCGGGGCTCCGACCGGACCGAGAGCTGCGGCGCCGGCCAGACCTGCACGTGCGAGGGCGTCGGAAGCTGCGACTTCGCCTGCGCCGGCAGCGGCTGCCACTTCCGCTGCGACGGCGTGACCAGCTGCTCGTTCGATTGCCCGGGAGGCTCTTGCGACATGCAGTGCAACGGCATCAGCGACTGTGACCTCACCTGCCCCGGAGGCAACTGCACGGCCAGCTGCAACGGGCCCGCGCGCTGCCTGGTGCGCTGACGGTCCCGTCACTCCAGCGACAGCACCGTCACCGACGCGGGCGGTAGCGTCACGCTGGATTTGTCGCCGGAGCTCCGGGCGGCAACGGGCTTCGGCGCCACCGTCTTCGGCTTCTCGAACGTGTTGACGCTGTCGACCTTGGGCGCGGCCAGCGTCTCGCCGTGCGCGTGCACCACCTTCGCGCCGAGCACACCGAGCGCGACGGTCGCGGGGCGCGACGGATCCAGGTTGGTGACCGCCACCCAGAGCTTGCCTCGAGCGTCCTTCGCGGCGATGGCGTCCACGCGAGGCAGCGAGACGTCGCCGTTCACATACGAGCCGGCCGCGAAAGACACCGGGACCGACGTTGCGTCGTGAAACGGCAGGTACATCCGGTACACATGGTAAGTCGGCGTGAGCAGCATCCGCGGACCGCTGGTGAGGATCATCGCCTGCAGCACGTTCACCATCTGCGCGATGTTGGCCATGCGCACGCGATCGGCGTGACGCGCGAAGGTGTTGAGGTTGAGCGAGGCGATCACCGCGTCGCGCACGCTGTTCTGCTGCTCGAGGAAACCCGGGTTCGTGCCCGGCGCCGGCGCGAGCCACGCACCCCACTCGTCGACGACCAGCGCGATCTTCTTCTCCGGGTCGTAGCGGTCCATGATCGCGGCGTGCGTGCGGATCAGCTCGTCCATGCGCAGCGTCTCTTTCACCAGCGCCGCGTACTCCGCCTCGCCGAAGCCCGTGGACTTGTACGACGGCGGCCACTTGCCGACCGTGTACGAGTGCAGCGAGAGGCCGTCGATGTTCCAGCTCCAGACGTGGCTCTGCCACGCCTTCATCACCGCCTCGGTATAGCCAGTGTCGGTGCCGTCCGGTCCGACCGCGATCTTCCGCATCGAATGCGACAGGTTGTAGTTGCGCGGGTAGCGCGCGTAGATCTTGAGCTGGCTCACGTAATAGTCGGGGGTCATCGAACCGCCGCAGCCCCAGCTCTCGTTGCCGAGGCCCAGGAACGAAACGCCGAACGGCTCGGCGTGCCCGTTGGCCTTGCGCTCCTCGGCGAGCGACGATGGCTCATTCGCCGTCAGGTACTCCAGCCAATCGGCCGCCTCCTGCGGCGTGCCGGAGCCGACGTTGATCGACACGTAGGCCTCGGCGCCGATCTGCGAGAGAAAGTCCATGAATTCGTGGGTACCGAAGGCGTTCGACTCGATGACGCCGCCCCAGTTGGGATTCAATGTGCGCGGGCGCTTGTCAGCCGGCCCGATCCCCTTGCGCCAGTGATATTCGTCAGCGAAGCAGCCACCCGGCCAGCGCACGTTGGGCACGTGAATCGCCTTGAGCGCCGCGACCACGTCGTTGCGGATGCCGCGCGTGTTGGGGATCGGTGAATCGGCGCCGACCCAGATCCCCTCGTAGATGCCACGCCCGAGATGCTCGGCGAACTGGCCGAAGAGATTGCGATCGATCTTCGAACCAGGATTGGCCCCGGGCTTTCCCGGATCGACGTTGAGCTGAACCACGTCGCCGTCTCGCGCGAACGCGGGCCCCGCCAGCAGGCTCACCGCGAGAGCGATCAGCGGTCCGCGCGTCGCGACCGGCGGTACCTCAACCACCGCGATCGTCCAGCAAGTACAGCAGGCGCCCCACGATCACGTCGAGCGCGGGCGTGTTGTCACCGCCCTCGGGGATGATGAGGTGGGCGTGCGCGCGGCTCGGCGCGACGTGCTGCTGATGCATGCGGCGAACGCTACCGAGATATTGAGACTCGATCGATGCGATGTCGCGACCGCGCTCCTCGATGTCGCGCCGCACGCGGCGAAGCAGCCGGACGTCATCGTCGGTGTCGACGAAGAGCCGCAGGTCGAGCACATCGCGAACCGACGGAATCGCGAAGAGCAAGATCCCCTCGACCAGGATGACCGATCGGGGCGGCAGGCGGCGCCGCTCGGCGCGTCGCGTGTGAGACGCGAAGTCGTACTGCGGGCAATCGACCGCGCGAGCCGCCTTGAGGGCCAGCAGATCGGCGAGCAGCAGGTCGTTTTCCAGCGCGTCGGGCTCATCGAAGTTGATGAGCGCGCGCTCCTCGGGGTCGAGGTGGCTGCGATCACGATAGTACCAGTCATGCTGGATGGTGACGGTCCGCTCGGCGGGGAGCGCCTCGGCGAGCCTCCGGGTGACCGTGGTCTTGCCGCTGCCGGTTCCCCCAGCGATACCGATGAGCATCGGAAGCACGAGTGAACTGTATGCCAACTCGGCCGCGTCGGCGACGGCCGCCTTGCGCGACGCAAGCGCGACGCGACGAGCGGACGAGGGAGTGTGAAAAGCCGTCGGAGGCAGGTATGCTAGGGGTGCGTGCAACCCAACCCGTCGCTGCCAAACACCTCGCGGCCAGACACCTCGCGGGTGACGGTCGCCCTGCCGCGCGAGCCGGTGGAGGGCCATCACCTGATCGCGGGTGCGCCGTATCGCACGGCGTCGCAGCGGCAGCGCGACATCGTCAGCCCGTACGATGGCCGCGTCATCGGGCGCATCCCGCTGGCGGCTGCGGCGGAGGTCGACGCAGCGGTCGTAGCCGCTGGACGCGCCTGGCCGGCGTGGGCCGCAACCCCCCTGCGCGAACGCGCGCGCGTCCTGGCGCGGTTTCGCGACCTGACGCTCGCCGCGCTCGACGACCTCGGCAACACCGTCGCCATCGAATCGGGCAAGACCCCCGACGAGGCGCAGGCGGGAATCCAGCGCGGGCTCGAGGTGGTCGACTTCGCGCTCAGCCTCCCGAACCTGGACGCGGGCGGCGCGCTCGAGGTCTCGCGCGGCGTCACCTGCGAGTATCGGCGCGAGCCGCTGGGCGTCGTCGCCGGCATCACGCCCTTCAACTTCCCGGCGATGGTTCCGATGTGGATGTTTCCCATCGCGATGACGGTGGGCAACGCGTTCATCCTCAAGCCGTCGGAGAAGGTCCCGCTCGTCGGCGTGCCGTCTCGGCGAGCTCATGGTCGCAGGCCGGGTATCCGCCGGGCATCTTCTCGGTGGTGCACGGCGATCGCGAGACGGTCGATGCGCTGGTCGATCATCCGGACGTGCGCGCCGTCGGCTTCGTCGGATCGTCGGCGGCCGCGCGCGTCGTGTACGCGCGCGCGGCGGCGGCGGGCAAGCGCGCGCTGTGCCTGGGCGGCGCGAAGAACGCCGTCATCGTCGTGCCCGACGCCGACGAGCGGCTCACGGTCCCGAGCGTCGTCGATTCCTTCACCGGCTGCGCCGGGCAGCGCTGCATGGCGGTGAGCCTGCTCGTCGCCGTGGGCGACGGGCAGAGGCTGCGTCGACAAGATCGCGTCGGCGGCGGCGCGGATCCGCGCTCGGCATCGAGATGGGCGCGCTCATCGATCGGCCGGCGCGCGAGCGCATCGAACGGGCCATCGGCGAGGCGCAGAGCGAGGGCGCGAGTCCTGCTGCTCGACGGCCGGCTCGCCGCCGCCACCGCCGGGCTACGAAGGCGGCGCGCTGGCTCGGCCCGACGGTGATCGATCGCGTGCGCCCGGACATGGAGTGCGCGCGCACCGAGCTGTTCGGCCCGGTGCTGACCGTGGTGCGGGTCGCGACGCTCGACGAGGCGCTGGCGATCGATCGCGGCGGCGTCGTACGGCAACGCGACCAGCGTGTTCACGACCAGCGGCGCCGTCGCGCGCTACGTCGCCGAGCGCGCGACCAGCGGCATGGTCGGCGTCAACGTCGGCGTTCCCGTGCCGCGCGATCCCTTCTCGTTCGGCGGCACGCGGGAGTCGAAGCTTCGGGCATGGCGACATGACCGGGCCCGGTGCCGTCGAGCTCTGGAGCGATCTGAAGAAAGATCACCACCAAGTGGGCGCTCCAGCCCGACGCCACCTGGATGTCGTAGAACGAACGAGGGGGCTCGTGACGGTCGAGAAGCCAAAGAGGAAGCAGCCGAAAGCGATCGTGCTGACGTCGCACCCGGGCGGGCATGGGCCGAAGCCGATCCCGATCGTCTGGGGCGCGGCCGATCCCGACGAGCGCGGGCCGCTGATCGGCGACCGTCACCAACCGCGACGCAGCGCAACGTGATCGGCACGCACTCCGGCTCCTACTCGGTCTACCGCGCGCTCGCGGTCGCGGCCGGCGCGCTCGATCCGCTGCACAGAGCCCGACCTGACCAACACCTCGCCGACCCACGCGCTCGGGCCGTTTCCCTCAGTGGTCCGATCCCGAGAAGATCGTCTCGCTCGATCCGTTCGGCGCGGTCGTGAGCGAGCGCCTTCCGCGGCTACTTCGAGCAGGGCTACGACATCCAGCCGACGATCGCCGTGACCAAGGCGCACATCCGACTGCCCGAGCTCGCCGACGCGGTCGCGCGCGGGCCGGCTGCAAGTCGACGGCAAGGTCCTGCGCGCGAGCGGCGACGTCGTCGTCGTCAAGGCGGCGATCGAGCCGGTCTGGTACCTGCCCGGCGTCGCCAAGCGCTTCGGCTGCGCCGAGGCCGAGCTGCGCCGCACGCTGTTCGAGCACACCGGCGGCATGTTCCCCGAGCTCGTGACGCGCGAGCGATCTCGACGTCTTCCTGCCGCCGATCGGCGGGCTGACGGTCTACATGTTCGGCGACGTCACCGCGCATCCCCGACCGCGCGAAGCCGCTCACCGTGCGCGTCCACGACGAGTGCAACGGCTCGGACGTCTTCGGCTCGGACATCTGCACCTGCCGGCCCTACCTGACGCACGGGATCGAGGAGTGCGTGCGCACCGCGCAGGACGGCGGCTCGGGCGTCATCGTCTACAACCGCAAGGAAGGGCGCGCGCTCGGCGAGGTCACGAAGTTCCTCGTCTACAACGCGCGCAAGCGGCAGGAGGGCGGCGACCGCGCCGAGCAATACTTCGCGCGCACCGAGTGCGTCGCCGGCGTGCAGGACATGCGCTTTCAGGAGCTGATGCCCGACGTGCTCCACTGGCTCGGCATCACGAAGATCGATCGCTTCGTGTCGATGAGCAACATGAAGCACGACGCGATCGTGCGCGCGGGCATCGAGATCGTCGACGCGCGTGCCGATCCCCGACGAGCTGATCCCCGACGACGCCCGCGTCGAGATGGACGCCAAGATGGCGGCCGGCTACTTCACCGACGGCCGGTGCCCGAGCGAGCAGCGAGCTCGCGAAGGCCAAGGGCCGGGCGCTGAGACGAGTGACCGCCACGGACAGCGATCGCGGAAGCTCGGTACCTGGCGACGCGCGCGCGCGATCCGCGAGCGCGCGGAGGCGCTGTACGCGCTGGCGGCGCGCGGAGCGCTCGCCAGCTTCGCCGTCGACGAGACCCGGCTGCGCCGCGCTCGCCGAGCGCGTCCTTCGCGTCACGCGCGCTGCCTACCCCGATCGTGCCGCGCCATCCCCAATCACAGCCGCTTTCGCCACTTCGCCGCCGGCGGCGTCGACCGCGTGGCGCGCGCTCGACGCGCGCCTGACGGCGCGCTCGCTGTCGCCCGACGAGCGGCTGTGCGCGAAGCTCGAGCTCGCGATCACCAGCGTCCTGCTCGACGCGGGCGCCGGAGAGCGCTGGCGTATCGCGAGCGCCGGCGGCGAGACCTACGCGCGCTCCGAGGGGCTCGCGGTCGCGAGCTACCACCTGTTCGCGAGCGGCGCGCTGTCGGACGATCCCGCGCGCGCCCCGTTTCGCGCCGACGCCGGCGCCCTCGCGCGCTTCAGCGAGGAGCAGCTCGCGCGCGCGTTTCAGGTCGGACCCGACAACCCGCTGGTCGGCCTCGACGGCCGGGCGGCGATCCTGCGCCGGCTGGGCGAGGTGGTCGCGCGCCTGCCCGCGTTCTTCGGCGCCGAGGCGCCGCGCCTCGGCGACCTGGGGATGTACCTCGCGTCGCGCGCGCGCGCGCGGGCGTTGCCGGCCACCGATGTGCTCGAGGCCGTGCTCGAAGCGCCTCGGTGACATCTGGCCGGGACGCGAGACCTGCGCCGGCCGGAACCTCGGCGACGTCTGGACGCATCCGGCCGTCGGCCGCGTGCCGTTTCACAAGCTCTCGCAGTGGCTCACGTACTCGCTGTTCGAGCCGCTCGAGAGAGCGGCGTGCGCGATCACCGAGCTCGGACGAGCTCACCGGCCTGGCCGAGTATCGCAACGGCGGTCTCTTCGTCGACGGCGGCGTCCTGGTCGCCCGGGCATCGCGCGCGTGCTCGCCGAGACGCACGACGTGTCGTCCGACCGTTCGTGGTCGAGTGGCGCGCGCTGACGGTCGCGCTGCTCGACCGCATCGCCGTGCGCGTCCGGCGGCAGCTCGGGCTCAGCGCCGACGAGCTGCCGCTGGCGCGCGTGCTCGAGGGCGGGACCTGGCGCGCGGGGCGCGAGCTGGCCCGGGAGCGCCGTGCCGGCGGCGGCCCGCCGATTCGCGTGCAGAGCGACGGCACGGTCTTCTGAGAGAGGATGCCGCGATGGCAGCCACCAACGTCAGGGTCATCGACCACCCGCTGGTGCAGCACAAGCTCACGCTCATGCGCCAGAAGGAGCGGAGCACCAACTCGTTCCGCGAGCTGCTCGCGCGAGATCAGCATCCTGCTCGCCTACGAGGTGACGCGCGATCTGCCGCTCGTGTACCAGCAGATCGAGACGCCGCTCGCCACGATGCGCGCCCCCATGCTCGACGGCAAGAAGGTCGTGCTGGTCAACATCCTGCGCGCCGGCACCGGCATGGTCGACGGCATGCTGCGCATCCTGCCGTCGGCGCGCGTCGGCCACATCGGCCTGTACCGCGATCCCGAGACGCTGGGCGCCGTCGAGTACTACTTCAAGATGCCGAAGCGAGATCGGCGACCGCGACGTCATCGTCGTCGATCCGATGCTCGCCACCGGCAACAGCGCGATCGCCGCCGTCGAGCGCGTCAAGGCCGCCGGGCCGAAGTCGATCAAGTTCGTCTGCATCCTCGCCGCGCCCGAAGGCCTCGCGAACTTTCACGAGATCCACCCCGACGTGCCGATCTTCACCGCGGCGATCGACGAGGGCCTCGACGAGCACGGCTACATCCTGCCCGGCCTGGGCGACGCCGGCGATCGCCTGTTCGGAACGAAGTAGTAGGATCGCGCCGCCATGGCCAGAGTGACGCGGTCGCTGACGACGAGAGCGTTTCTCTATCTTGCGATCGCCGCGACCTGCGGTTGTCGCGGGAGAGCAATGACTGCCGACGCGGCGAGGCCGCCGGCCGCGCCGGCCGCGCCCACGGATACGGCGACCGCGCAGTCGTTCAACGCGGATCGCTTCAGCCGGCGACCCTTGCCGGCCGAGATGACCGAGCTCGGTCGGGCGCTGTTCTCCGACGCGCGGCTGTCGGCGTCGGGCCAGATGTCGTGCGCCACCTGCCACGATCCGCGCTTCGCGTACGGCCCGCCCGACAATCGCGCGACGCAGCTCGGGGGGCCCGACATGAAGAGCGTGGGGCTGCGCGCCGTGCCCTCGCTGCGTTATCTGCAAGCGGTTCCCCCGTTCACCGAGCACTTCTTCGACGAGCGGACCGACGGCAGCAACGACGTGGGTCCCACGGGCGGCCACGCCTGGGACGGCCGCGCCGACACGAAGCACGACCAGGCCAAGCTGCCGCTGATGTCGAAGTACGAGATGGCCAACGCCGACCTCGACGCGTCGTCGCCAAGGTGGCGAACGGACCGCTCGCCGGCAGGTTCCGCGCGACGTTCGGCGGCGACGTGTTTTCGGATCCGGTGCGCGGGTCGACCGCCGTGCTCATGTGCCTCGAGGTTTTTCAGCAGAGCCCGAAGGACTTCTATCCCTACACCAGCCGCTACGACGCCTACCTGCGCCGGCAGCTCGAGCTCTCGCCCAGCGAGCGGCACGGCCTGGCGCTGTTCGAGGATCCGCACAAGGGCAACTGCGCGAGCTGCCATCCCGAGCGGCGGCTATCGCGGCGCGCTTCCGCAGTTCACCGACTTCGGCTTCAACGCGCTGGGCGTGCCGCGCAACCGGCGGCTCGCCCGCGAACGACGACCCCGCCTTCCACGACCTCGGCCTGTGCGGCCCCGAGCGCAAGGATCTGGCCGCGCACGCGGAGTACTGCGGCGAGTTCCGCGTGCCCTCCCTGCGCAACGTGGCCGTGCGGCGCGCGTTCTTCCACAACGGCGTCTTCCACACGCTCGCGGAGGTCGTGTCGTTCTACGTCGAGCGCGACACGAACCCCGGCCGGTGGTACGCGAAGAAGAAGGCGGCCGCGTCGACGCGTTCGACGACCTGCCGCCCGCCTATCGCAAGAACGTCAACCGAGACCCGCCGTTCGGCGGCAAGCCGGGCGCGGCGCCTGCGCTCGGCAAGGCCGAGATGCGCGATCTCGTCGCGTTCCTGAAGACCCTGACCGACGCCGACCTCACGAACGAATAGGGCCGCCGGAGCGGCCCGTTCGTCACTGCCTCACTGGACGTTCAACGCCGCGGTCAGATCACCCATCGGCTTTCCGCCCGTCACGGCGGTGAGCGCGGTGTCGCGCGCCGTGATGCCCGGCAGCGCCGCCAGGCCGAAGCGCTTCTCGATCAGGCGAATCGTCGACGCCGAGTCGTACTGCGTGTGATCGACGGTGCCGGCCTTCGCGTAGGGCGAGATGATGATCGCCGGGATGCGCGAGCCCGGGCCGAGCTTGTCGCCCGCGGGCGGCGCGACGTGATCCCACTGGCCGCCGTACTCGTCGTAGGTGATGACGATGACCATGTGGGCCCACTGCGGGCTCGCCTTGAGCTTGGCGACGAGGTCGGCGATGTGCGCGTCGCCGTCGTCGATGTTGGCGTAGCCCGGGTGCTGGTTGATGTTGCCCGTCGGCTTGTACCAGGCGACCGGCGGCAGCGTGCCCGCGGCGATGTCGGTCACCATCGCGCGTGTAGTCCTTGAGGTGCGTCGGCGCGATCCGCGGCGTGCGCGACCGGATCGAAGCGCGCGTAGTAGTTGTACGCCTGGTGATGCGGCTGGAAGTCGGGCGTCCCGCGCGCCGTCGACGGCGTGTAGATGACCGTTGCGGGGCATCGTCGGCGGCCTGCGTGCCGTCCGCCGTGGCGGCATCCCAGGACGTCGCGTACCAGGCCCAGTCGACGCTCGCGGCCGTGAGCTGGTCGCCGACCGTCATCTGCGTCTGCGGCGGGCAGCGTCGACGGCGACGTCGCGATCCGCGAAGTGGAAGTCGGTGCGCGGCCGCCGCCGGCGCGTTGCCGCTCGGCTCATAGGCCGGCTGGATCGTGTTGATGGCGCGATAGCCGTCGCCCGTCCCGAAGTAGTCGAGCGGCGCGATGGCCGTGCTGTGCGCGAACGCCGGCGGGCCGGTCAGCGCCGACGCCGGTGAGGTCGCGCCGAGCGCGAGCTGCGGCACGCCCTTGCTGTTGGGCGCGCCGAGCGTGGTGACCGCCGGCGCGTTGTTCGTGACGAAGTCCATCGGCGCCACGGGCGCGCACGCGCAGATGAGGTACTGGTGGTTCAGGAACGAGCCGCCGAACGCGCCCGAGAAGAAGTTGTCGGCGAGCACGTACTGCTGCGCGAGCTTGTAGAGCTTGCTCTGGCTCGTGTCGAAGTGGCCCATCGTCAGGCCGCCCGCGTCGAGCCACGCGGCGAACATGTCGTTGGTGCCGCCGTTGAGCTCCATCTGGTTCTCGAAGAACCGGTGGGTCAGGTCGCGCGTGACGTCGAGCGTGCCGAGCGTGGGCGCGCCGTTCGCGACGTACGCGTTCTCGATGCCGAACGGCGCGTTCGCGAGGTCGTCGCTCTGCGCCTCGGTCACGACCGTGGGGTTGCCCCGCGAGCGTGACGCCGCCCCAGGTCTTGGGCAGCTTCGTGAGCACCGTGGTCCCGTCGCGATCCTTCTGCGGCACGTACGCCGCCGTCGGGTGACCCTGAGCGTCGACGACTTCGCCGAGGCCGTGCGCGCCGGGGAAGTTGCCGAACATGTTGTCGAAGGTCCGGTTCTCCGCGTAGATGACGACGATGTTCTGAATCGCGGTCTCCAGCGAGGCGGTTCCCGCATCCGAGCCGCCGGCGCCGCCGCTGTCCGGCGCATCGGCGCCGCCGTCGGTGCCCGTCGCGTTGCCGCCCGTCCCCGTTGCGCCGCCCGTCCCCGTTGCGCCGCCCGCGGCCGTTGCGCCGCCCGTCCCCGTTGCGCCGCCCGCGGCCGCGCCAGTCAAGCCGCCCGTGCCGGCATCGGCGTTGTTCGCCGAGTTCGACGAGCAGCCGAAGCCTGCGACCGAAGCAGCGGCCAAAAGCAGAGCGTTTCGAGTTGAGATTTTAAGCATGTGCCACACATATCGAATCGCGCGAGATTGTCTTTGACAACATTGCGACGATCGCGCGGCAATTCTGCGGCACTGCGCTTCATTGATATTCACGAAACAGTGAATTGCGTCACACCTGCGTTCCCGCCCGGAACACGATAGAGTCCAAACGCCTTGATTCCTCTACGCGACGAGAATCCGACCCTGCGCACACCGGTGATCACGATCGCCTTGCTGGTGATCCTGGGCGCCGTGTGGATCTTCGTTCAAGGCGCGGGGCTGAACGCGCAAGCGCTGGCGGCCAGCGTGTGCAACTGGGGCATGGTGCCGGGCGAGCTGACCCATCGGGCGCCCCTCGGGACCGCGGTTCCGATCGGGCCAGGGCTCGTCTGCATCGTCGACGCCGAGGCGATCAACATCCTGACGCCGCTGACCTCCATGTTCCTGCACGGGGGATGGCTGCACCTCCTCGGCAACGGGCTGTTCCTGTGGATCTTCGGCAACAACGTCGAGGACAGCATGGGGCGGCTGCGCTTCATCGTCTTCTATCTGCTCTGCGGGCTCGTCGCGGCTGCCGCGCAGGTCTTCATCAGCCCGGGCTCGCCGGTGCCGGTGGTCGGCGCGTCCGGCGCGATCGCCGGTGTGCTGGGCGCGTACCTGGTCCTCTACCCGCGGGTTCGCGTGCACGTGCTGATCTTTCTCTTCATCTTCGTGCAGGTCATCACCGTGCCCGCCTGGATGATGCTGATCTGGTGGTTCGGGCTGCAACTGCTCGAAGGGCTTCCCCAGCTGAATCGTCTCGCGCCCGAGGTCTCCTCCGGCGTGGCCATCTGGGCGCACATCGGCGGCTTCGCCGCGGGAGTGCTGCTCATCAAGCTGTTCAAGAACGACCGCCTCCTCAGCGGCCGTGGCGCAGGCCCGCGCGTGCCTGCGCGCGGCCGGGTCTGGCCGAACATCCGCGGGTGAGGCGCGCCGCCCCGAGTCACCGGCTTCAGCGCGGACCGCGGTGCCGGCGCACCTCGGCCCAGCGGTGTTTCGCGTGCAGCGCGGCCGCTTCGTCGATCGGCAAGGCCTTCGGGAACGAGAGCAGGAGCTGGCGGACGCGAGCGTAGGCGGCCGCCACTTCCACGTGCTGCTGGATGAAGCTCGTGAGCCGCTGCCAGAGCTCGCCACCCGCGGCCGACAGGAGGTGCTCGAGCTCTCCGCGCACCGCGGCTTGATCCTCGGCGTTGGCTGGCTCTTCGAGGTCGAGCATGGCGTCGAGGTCGACCATCAGCTCCGAGAGCGGGCGCAGCCACGCGAAGGCCGGATCGTGGACGACCAGGTGGAGCAGCGGCATCCCGCCCGCGACCGGGCCGTGCTCGGCCTCGTAAGCAGCCCGCCCCGCTTCGAGGAGCGCCTTGTGAAGCACCTTGAGCTCGGTTGAGAGGTCCTGGATGGAGGCAGCAGTCATGCGTTGGCTGTCATAGCACGGCACCCAGCTCATACGGGGCGGGAGGTCATGCGCACGCTCAGGCCAACCAACTATGGTTCAACGGCTCGCAACTCGTCACGCAGCTCGCGAACGAATGGCGTGAGAGCAAATGCATCCTCGACCGGCTCGTCCGCCAAGGCCCAATGCTCTATCAGATCCCCATGGAGCATGTGATCGTGTTGGAGGATGGTCCTCAGCGCGGTCCACATCGACAGTCCGGCATCGATCTCACGCGCCATTGAGTCATTTGCGATATCGAGCATGAGCTGCATGAGGAGGTGTCGTTCGCCGGCCCCGTAAGAGGGACTTTTGTATGCGCCGAGATACTTGTTGAAGTACTCCTCGGTGCGATATGCCCCCGGCAGCTCGTAGGCCCAGTCCTGAGTGTAGCGATCTGGGATCGGAAAACCGAGATCCCGACAAACTCGTTTGAGTGCGTTACTGTCGACAGTCATTGCGAAGCCACCATTATCAGTGAGCGGCGGCCGCCGCTAGCTAGCTGGCGGGCGATGGGCGCGTACGAATGCCTCGGCGTCTGCATGAACCCCTGGACCGCCTTCGATCGATTCTGCTCGAGGGGGCCGCGGATCCGAGCGTGCTCCGCAAGCTCATCCGAGACGGGCGCGCCGCGGGATTCGGCCACGGGGCTCTGTAGCTCCCGGCACGGCAGGCCTTCCGTTTTTGAGGCCGCTATTTCAAGCGGACGCGAGAGTGTTCTTCGGATTGGTTGGGGCGGCCCATGAACGTGTCGAGCAGACGTTCCTCGATGTGGAAGGTCTCCCAAACTGCGGCCCGCTCGAGACCGACGCACTCTTCCGGCGTGGCCTCTCTGTCCATTCCTACGGAGTCGTAGATCCTGCACCGGCGAAAATCAGCGATATTTTGCCGGAAGCGAACCACCGGCTTGGCCAGATCCCCCTCCAGGGGCCGGTTATCAATGACCTGCCACTCATCCCCGCCACCCGTGCGACGAACACATTGGACGAAGAGCAACGGCTTCGACGCGATCACGTCCAGGTCGGAGATCGGCTCGGTTGTCTGGTAGTTATAGAATGCCGTGTAGGGGTCCTCGAGCTCCCGGCCGTATGCGAACGAGCCGTCCGCGAGTGGGATCCTCAAGAAGGTGCCCGGAACCTGCTTCGGAGCCCGCTTTTTCATCGCGTCACTTTCCGTATATGGATGGAGCTCGTCGCCGCCGGAATTCGCGACGTCATCTTCCCCGCCGGGACCTACTGGCTCCGCAGGTTCACGCAGGCCATCTGCGCTGCTTGTCCAGCGCCTGCCTGACGTCGCAGTAAAGACCGCTCGCGTGCCGTCGGACTCCCTTCGGCAGCTTCTTCGAAGCGCCTCACAACCCCTCCACTTCTCCCTTTCCCCTCGAACATGCGGCGCTTCTTTTGAGCAACGTCGGCGGGGTGTTGTCTGGAGCAACGTCGGTGCGGCGTTGGGGTGGGGCTACGGCCGGCCCGGACCAAACGTCAGAGCCTTGTCCAGTCGATACCGACCATCGACGAGTGAGAGCGCGTGAAAGGTGCCGTTGGCCGAAAGGAGAAGCAGGGGAACCTCACCATCATCGCTGACTCCGCCGTGCAGAACGGGCTCGTCAAACCGATCAAGAATGCCTTCTGGACCAGCGAAGACGAGTGTCGGTTTAGATCGATCTACGATCCGCCACACGACCAGAAGCAAGCCATTGAAGTCAACCATCCCCGACGTCCCGTGGGGGGCCGTCACGAGCTGGCCCGCCGCCGCCATGCGACTGAAATGAGCCACCAGGAGCCTAGGCGTCTGCCCTTTCGAAAGGGTCCAGTACTGATCGTCACCGCTCAGGTCAATCCATTCGGCAGGAAGAGGTGGACGAGCCGGTCCGTTCCGACGCGCCGCCTTGAACTTCACGTAAGACTCTTGCACAGCCCCGTACGAGGACACACGTCTGACCTCACTCAATGCGGCTTTACGGAAGACATCGGACGCCGGTACTGCTGGGAGAAAGCGTTTCTCGATAGCGACGTCGGTGGTGGCCGCGACACCGTTGCGACAGCGGGGATTGTCGATGTCGCCCGCTATGAATTGAGTGCCCGCGTCGAAGGCGCGACGTGCGCGAGCGGCCGGATCTAGGCCATCCCAGGCCTCCCGCGGAACAGCCCACCCATACGCGGCAATCGCCTTCAGACGAGTCCGGCAGGATTTGCCGTTCGGAAGAAACACGGTCAGAGATCCGTTCCTGGCAGCGCGAATCCAGAGAGGTAGCGTCTCTGGCGCCACGGCCTGTCTGGCGAGGTAGCTATCATCAAGCTCGCTCGGCTCCTGCGTGAGAGAGGGAACGCCGACGAGACGTACAGGGGCCAAGCCGTGCTGAAAAACGACCGTCCCGTACCGCACAGGAAAGATCTGGCCTTGATGCTCGGACGCACCCGCGCCGCGCGCCAAGAGAATCGCAGCTCCCAAGCAACACATCCTCAGAGCCCATATCATCTCGACACGCACGGTCAGTTTCTCAAGAACACGTTCAATATCGATGAACGAAGGGCATCCAACTCGTTGAGCCGAGCAGTAGGGTTCGCAAAAGCGCTGGACGGCTCATTGTTGTACGTCTCTATCAACAATACGTTTGCGCCGGGGGCCACAACAACTCCGTTCGACACCTCGTCGTGAGAGAGGTAGAACCCGCCCGTAGTTCCGAGTTCATGAGGAGTTGACTTTGCGTTTGTCGGATAATCAATGTTACCTCGAGCGTTCGCAGGCAATCGAGCTCCTAACGACTTTGCTTCGGCGATCATCTGGCGAGTCAACTGGGCGTCAGGAGCTTCGAGCCCTGGGCGCCGGTCGCTGGTGATGCTGGGGCCAGCCGTGGAGCCTTTGGGAGCCGGCTCCTTGACGACGATACCGTGCAGCTGAAGTATACGGGTTGGCTGATATTGTTCCCGAATCCTGATGACTTGTTGGAGTGCTTCGGGAATAGGCTGGCGCCCATTCGGGCGGGCATCGTATGGCTGAGTTCCCCCTGAAGGGACCGCGTCACTTAGCGCAGTCCCAATAGCGGGGAACGAACGATTTGGATCCATCACATCCTTTGAAGCGGCACCTTTTGGCACGTTTCGCGTGTGCTGTGTTCCACCGAAAATATCAGGAATGATTATCGTCGTGTAGTGCGGTTTTGAGGCGCCAGGTTTCGTGAGTTCAGCCGCGGTGCGTGCTCCTAGTTCCTTAGCGGCAAATTCGTTCCCGTGAATTCCTCCATAGATAAGGGCCACCTCCCGGGTTTCGCCCGGAATATAATAGCCAGTGACAGTAGCGCGCCCGGCCTTGTAGGTAAACTGTTGTACCTTGTCGGGTCCCTGCGAGAGAGTGATCGCGTTGTGACCGGCTGTGCGACTCGCGATGTAGGCCGCAGTTCCAGCTGCCTTTCCTGCCTTGGCGGCATCGACGTCATCGAGGCCCGAAGGATCCGTGCGCCCGAGAGGGGCACTGCGGGCGTATGCATAGCTGTTCAGATTTGCTCTGCCCGGCTGGCTCAAGGTTAGCGGATCCGCCGCCGTCCACCTCCCCAGCCACGGCGCGTAGTACCGCGCGCCGTGGTAGTAGAGGCCGGTCTCCTCGTCCTTCTCCTTGCCCGTGTAGCGATACCGTTTCGGCGACACCTCCGAGGCGCCGTCGGCCGAGCGGAACGCCGTGCTGCCGAACGGGTGGTACTCCTCGTAGCTGATGACGCGGCCCTGCGGGTCGAGCTCCATCACCGCCGAATCGAGGAGGTTGCCGAGCTGGAAGCGCCAGAGCGGACCCACCGGGCCCGTGCCGGTGGTCGTCGTCTCGACCATCCCGATCCGGCGCGCGTCGTCCATCACGTGGAGCGTCTCGCGCTCCAGCGTCACCGGTGACGTGATCGCTCCGCCGGCGCGACTGCGGAAGGTCTCCCAGCCGCCGATGTAGATGCGCTCGGTCAGCGTGGTGCTCGTCGACGGCTGGAACACCTTGCGCACGCGCTGCCCGCTGCCGTCGTAGGTGAAGAAGACGTCGCCGCCGCCGCTGCCCCGGTTCGCGTGGCGCATCCGGTCGGCGTAGTCCCACTCGATGACCGGCAGGTGCGCCATCTTGTTCATCGCGCCGTTGCCGGTGTACGCGTACGTCGCCGTGCCTCCGGTGGCGTCGGGGTCGTTGTTGCTCAGCAGCCGGTTGCTCGCGGCGTCGTACTGATAGCTCCGCGTCCAGCTCGCGCCGCCCGCGATCGGCGCGTGCGCGATCCTCTGGATGTTGCCGACCTGGTCGTAGGTGTACCGCTCGACATACTGGACCAGCGCCTGCAGGTCGTTCGGATGCGGAATCTGGCCGTTCGCGATCTCGAAGGTCCCGGTCGGCTGCTGCTGGCCCGGGTGCTCGCGGCCCTGCGCCATGATCAGGCGGTAGATCGAATCATAGCGATAGAAGCCGTCGCCGCGGACCGGCGTCGTGCCGCTGAAGATCGGCGCCGTGTCGCCGTTGTCGTCGAGCTCGACCACGTTGCCGACGGGGTCGTACGTGTAGAGCAGATCTTGCAGCTCCGCAGCGGGCACCGAACCGCTGACCGCGCGGCTCGTCACCAGGTTCGTCAGGCGGAACGTGAACGGATCGTAGGCATAGGCGACCTGGCACGTGACCGGCGCCGCCGCGCTCGTCGGATCGGCATAGGCGTACAGGATCCGCTGGCCGCGGGCGTTGTAATCGATGTTCGAGATGACCGTGCCCGGCGTGGCGCCGCGGACGCCGACCTGCAGCGTCTCCAGCAGGCCCGCGGTGTTGTAGGTCGGCAGCGTGACGCTGCCGTCGGGTGTCGTCCGGCTCGTGATCCGGTTGAGCGCGTCGTACGCCGACTGAGTCCGGAAGCTCGTCAGCGGCGCGGTCGAGATCGGATCGAGATACGCGTTCGCCGCCGTCTGAACGGCGATCGGATTGGTCAACGCGGTGAGGTCGTTGGGGGCGGTGTTCCACTTCGGCTCGGTCTGGAAGTCGGCCGCCAGGCGGCGGGTGCTCGAGAGCAGGTTCGCCTTGAAGTCGAACAGATCGCTCGTGACCTGGCCGGCGCAATCGAAGATCAGGTACGGCTGGCCGCGCAGGTTCAGCGCCTGCGCCGGCGACGCCGGTGTCGCCGCCGTGATCTGCGTCGGAGGCGGTCCCACCGGGTCCAGCGCCTCACCGTAGATTGTTCGCAAGAGCAGCCGGGGCGTCAGGTCCTCGGGCGTCTGCCCCGGCAATCCCGACCCTTCGGCTTTCGTCTTCTGCACGACCAAATGGCTCGGACGCTGGAGCTCGTCGTAGCGGAAGCGAAACACCTGGAAGCGCGTGTCCCAGCGACGGAGCGGCTTGCCGCCGACGTCGGGCAGCATGAGCCGCGTCCCCGCGTCCGAGCTGTCCGTTCGCTGCGTGCGCGACAGAACGTCGAATCGTTGCGTCAGCGTGGCGAGCGGCGCTGTCGGGTTGGCGGCTGCCTGCCGCGCGTCGATGATCGCCAGGGCGTTCCCTTCGACGTCCATCACCGTGCGCGTCGGGAAGAACGCGTCGGTGAACGTCGCGGGTGAAACGCTGTCGTCCCAGGTCCGGTTCTGCTCTGTCACCAGGAACGGGCGTCCCAGCGAATCGAACCCGGTGACGTTCGGAGTCTCGGCCGTCCGCGCCGCGAGATAGGCCGCCCGCTGCTCCGGGTTCGTCGGCGCCACCCCGCTCGGATCCGGGCTCCCGCGCGAGCTGTACCAGGTCGTTGCGAGGACCGTGTCGTTCGGGTCCGATGAGATCTGTTGCCAGGCGTCGAACTCGACACTCGACTCCGTCCCGTTGGGCAGCTCCGTCCGGACGACGCGATCGAGCGCGTCGTAGTGAATGATCGGCGTGACGCCCGCCTGCACCACCGTCGTCTCGTCCTCGAACTCGAACGTCGCGCTGAAGAATGGCTCGTACTGCTTGACCGGGTTGCCCTTGTTGTTGAAGACGGTGCGGCCGGTGCCGACCCAGCGCGGATCGATCGTGCCGGATGATCCGGGCACCGGGCCTGGCTCGGCCTGCACCTTCTTCATCGCCACGCGACCGAACCCGTCGGAGTAGGTGTAGCTCTCGAGGAAGCCGTCGACCTGATGGACCTTGCGCGCCAGCGTGTGCACGACGACCGGCTTCTGCGACGTCTGCCAGCGGAGGACGTCGTAGATGATCTGCGTCGTCGGCGCCGCCAGCGTGTCGCCCAGGTTTTCGCTCGTCTTTCCCATCACGGCCGTCGCGACCACCATCCCGCGGGCGTCGAACTGGACCTGCACGCGATTCAGGTTGGGGTCGGTGATCTGCGACGGCGCCAGCACGCGGAAGTCGTTGACGGCCTGGACGATGTTGCCCAGCGGATCTTGCGTGGTCGCGACCAGCAGGCGAAATTGCGGGTCGTAGGTGATCGCGTGCGTCTGGTTGAACGGATCGGTCAGCGTGACCGGCAGATAGAAATGAGTGGCGTCGAACTGGAGCTGCCCGCTGCGTGTCCAGTAGCCGGTGTCGCCGGGACGCTGAACGTAGAAGCCGCCGCCCGGATCGGTGCTGGTGAGCAGCGCCGGAATCGCGATCGGTTCGGCGACACCGTTGGAGAAGGAGGCGGCGTCGCTGACCAGCGTCGAGACCAGCCCCGCCGTCAGCGCGAGCTGATAACTCTCGAACGGCAGCGCGTGCGGTCCGGTGCTGCCCAGCGCCGCCGCGACCGTGGGGACGCCGTTCGCATCCTCGGCGTAGTAGAGCTGCTGCTTGCGGTCGAGCATCCGCCGCGCGACGCCGACGGCGGGCGGCGTCGCGTCGTACGGGAGGTCATTCGCCGCGGTGATCCCCGCGATCGCCGCCGCCAGATCGGCGCGCGTGATCAACCCCTGGCCGCCGGCCGGCAAGGTCAGCCCCGTCAGCTCGAAGGCGGTCGTCTCGACGGGCAGGCCGAGCCGGTAGAAGTCGTCGCCGTGCGTGGTTGATGTACGAGATCTCGCTCTCGGTCGCCCACGCCCTGAGCTGCTCGGGCTCGACGGCCACTGCCGGCGCGCGGCCGTAGGCGATCGCCGCCTTGCGCGTGACGTTGCCGAAGTCGTCGACGTCCAGGATCAGTTCATGGGTGACGCGCGGGTCGGTGGGGTTGCGCTCCGTGTGCACCGAGATCGTCTCGCGCGCGAACGCGAAGAAGACGCCGTGACGCGCGCCGCGGCTGCGTCTGCAGCTGCCGCACCTCGAAGCTCGCCTCGGTGATCGCGAACGGCACCGGCGCCAGCGTCGGGTTCACGTCGGCGTCGTCGGCGTAGACCTCCTGGTGGAGCATGTGGCCGCGCAGCGCGCGCGCCGCCTCGCGCTCGTCCTGGATGCGTCGAGGTCGCCGGTCAGGACGGTGTCGGGCAGCAGCAACGCCTGCGGCGGCGAGCCGTCCTTGGGGCCCGGCGGGTAGTACTCGAGCGCCAGCGCCGCCTCCAGCGTCTCCTTCTCGAGCCACGCGCCGGTGTGGAACCAGCTCACCGTGCGCGTGGGCGGCTGGAACGTCGGTCGGTGCCGGCCGCGCCGAGCGTGAACGCCTCGGCGTCGATCTGCTCGACGCGCGCAAAGCCGCGGAACTCGCGCTCGACGCCGTCGAAGAAGCCGTGGTGGTAGCGTGTACGTCGTCGTCAGGTGGCTGTTCGAGATCGCGTCGAGGTGATCGATCTGCGCGACGACGTGCACCGGGAAACGCGAGGCGCGTGAGCCAGGGCGTCCCCGCCGCCTTGTCGGCCAGGTAGAACTTCGTCGACGGCGCGTACGTCACCTGCGTCGTCGGCGCCGAGGTTGTTGACGATCGACGTCAGCAGGTGCGGCTTCGTGCTGTCCATCAGGTCGACGTAGAGGATCGGGCGGCCGTCGGCGACCGGCAGCGGCGACGACCAGACCACGGTGGCCGTCCCCGAGCCGAGCAGGTCGACCACGCTGACCTGGCCGGCGCTATCCATCGGCGGCAGCGACGGTGATCGGCGTCGGCCGGCCGAGAGCGCGTTGCCCGACTGGTTGAAGTAGAGCGTCACGCTCCGCGTGCCGAGATAGAAGACGTCGCTGGTCCCCGAGCCGTCGACGTCGGCGAAGCGGACGCGGCGCGCGTCGAACTCCTCGACCCCGGCGAACACGGGGCTCGCCTCCAGCGTCACCTTGGCGCCGAAACGCCCGTAGCCGAGGTTCGGCCAGTAGCGACCTCGCCGTTGCGGACGCGCACGATGTCGACGAGGCCGTCGCCGCTCATGTCGGCGAGCTGAATGGTCTCCTCGGGGTCGGCGAAGACGACCGCGGCGCCCTTGCGATCGTCGCTCGGGTGATACGATCCGTTGCGCCGGCTCGAATCCGTCCTTGGCCAGCGAGTGGTACCAGACGAAGGCGTCGTCCTCGCTGATGAGCAGGTCGGGCAGCCCGTCGCCGTCGAGGTCGATGAAGCGCAGGTTCGGGTCGTGCCAGTCGACGTTGGGCAGCGCGGGGAAGGTGCGAAACGGATCGAAGTCGCCGTCGCTGGTGCGCGTCGCGTAGCCGGTGACCGGCTCGCCGTAGGAGACGAGATCGAGCTGACCGTCGCCGCCGAGATCGACGAGCTGCTGCATGCCGCCCGCCAGCGTGCTCGGCGACGGCAGCGTCGACAGTGCGCGCGGCGGATCGAGAACGGCACCGCCGTCGTTCGCCTTGTAGTACCAACCGCGATCGTCGTCGACGAGCACGCCGGGGATCCCTTCGCCGTCGAGGTCGACCCACTGCTTGTGCGCGCCGTCGACGCCGCCGGCGAGCCCTTCGAGGCTGCGGGGCGGCAGCGCCGACAGGACGTCGTTCACCACCGGGCGCGCGTAGTCGAGCGCGAGCGTCGGCAGCGCCGCCTTCTCGACGAGGGCGCCGCGACCGTCGAACAGGTAGCCGAACTGCGTGACGCCGCGCAGGTAGGTGAACGCCGTCCCCGGCTCGTAGCTGAAGTCGGTCGACCGCACCAGCAGCGGCGCTCGCCGGCGTCAAGTGATGAAACATCAGCACGCGCTGGCACAGGCGATAGGTGCGAACCTCGAACCCGGCGCGGTAGCTCGAGAACGGATCGACGCGCACAGGCCAGGCGACGTCCTCGGTCGGCGCCGGCGTCGGGCCCTGATGCTCGCCGTAGTCGAAGACCATCTCGAAGAAGCAGCCCGACGTCGTGTCGTCGCCCGGCGCGAGGTTGCCGTAGAAGACGCGCTTCAAGTAGCGCTGGGCCGTCGCGCGAAAGGCCGGCGGCGAGGCCGAATAGTCGAAGCGGCTGCGCTCGCTGGTGCGCGTCGGGTCGACGCCGGCTCCGTCCTCGGCCTTGTAGACGTAGACGCACCACGTTGCCGCGATCGTCGCGGGTCTCCTGCAGCAGCCAGCTGAAGATGCGCGACGCATCGGTGGGATCGACCACCTGGGTCGCCGCGCTCTGCCCATAGACGTGCGTGACGTTGTCCTTGGTCGTCACCTCCCAGTGCTCGGCGCCACCCGCCGCCAGCGTGTGCCGCTCGATGCGCGCGAACAGCCCCTCGACGCGCGGCCGGTAGCGCTGGATCGTGCGATCGGGCAGCACGTGGACGTCGAGCACCAGGTTGCCGCTCGCGTCGGCCACGCGGTTCGGGACCAGGTCCTCGGCGCCCGACAGGATGTACTCGTCGGACTCTTCGACGTCGAAGTAGCGCGGCAACCCCTTGTCGGTCTTGCGCGTGATCGTCGGGACGGCGAGCGCGAAGCCGAGGCCGAAAGGTCCGTTGCCGTGGCCGCTGTCGTAGGCGAGCCCCGCGTCGGGCCCGAAGCCGTTGCGTCCCGGCGACGCCGGCAGCGGCACGCTCAGCGATGCTGTCCCGGTCGCCGCGGCGACGGAGAACTTCTCGCCGATGCCGCGGATGGCGCCGCCCCCCTTGGGAAGGGTGAGCGCCGGCAGCATCGACGGCTTGTCGGCCTGACTCTTCCCGCCGTCGCGCCCGCCCCCTCCCGACGGCGTCGCCGGTGCCGCCGGCTCGTCAGGTCCACCCGGCGACGTTTCGGACGGCGACGCGCCAGGCGCCGACGGCCCGTACGCCTGGGCGTTCGACGAAGCGTTCGACGCAGCGTTCGACGATGAGCTGGACGAAGCGTTCGACGATGAGCTGGACGCAGCGTTCGACGACGGGTCCCCGTGCATCGGCGGCCCTTACGGCGCGACGACCCCTTTGATGATCAGGAAGCTCGCCTTCGCGCCAGGGGCGGCATTGTCGGCGGCCGCGAAGATCGCCTGCATGCTGGCCAGGTTGTTCCGCACCCAGGTGCTGGCGGTCGCCGTGGTCAGCAGCTTGCGCAGATCGAGCGGCGCCAGCGTCTGCACCTGCGAGACGACGCCGACGCCCGTGCGCTGGACGCGGAGCGCGTTGTCGAGCTGATCCTTCCCGAGCGGGATGATCACGATCGGCACCTGCTCCCAGATCGACTCCTTGATCGTCGCCAGACCGCCGTGCATGAACACCACGTCGGCCTGCTTCATGATGTCGAGCTGCGACACCCACGGAAACCAGGCCACGTTGGGCGGAAACCCCTGTGACGGATTCACGTCCATCCCGAACTGCAGGCGTAGCGCGGCGTCCAGCTTGTCGCCCACCGCCATCACCAGGAAGTAGCTGTCCATCCCCTGCGTCTGCATCATCGCGATCAGGTTCAAGAACAGCTGGCGCGCCAGGAACTCGTAGTCCTGTACCTGAGAGCCCGAGGTGCCGAAGATCAGCCGCTTGGTCGACGGAACCGCGATCCCTCCCGACTCGATCGGATCGGGCGGCGGCGGCGTGTTGTCGAGCGCGGTGCGGATAACCATCGGCTCCACGTACGAGACGTTGGCGTTATGAACCCAATCGGGATCGGCGAAGTCGAACGCCTGCGGGCAGGGGATCATCTCAGGCTGCACGTTCATCGGCGCCACGAAGTCGTCGATGCTCATCCCCTTCTTCGCCGCGGGGACGACCATGTCGATGATCGCCTGCGCCAGCGCCGGCTGCATGTAGAGCAGCTTGGTCTTGGCGTGCAGCGACGGCAGATCGTGCGGGTGCCGCAGGAAGGTCGTGATGACGACGAACTTCATGTTGTACTTCCAGTGGATGAGCAGCGTCTCCAGCGCCGTGAAGTACCCGCTCACCAGCAGGTCGGGCGGCGCTGTCCCCAGGAACACGGAGTCGAGCGCGCCCGGCGAGCGCGCGATCGGAATGACGTGCGCCGGCTTCCAGCGCTGGTCGATCGGCTCGAGCGTGTTCTCCGACGAGTACCCCGCTGGATAGATGTCGGCGAGGATCGGCGTGAAGTAGGTCGCCGGCGAGGCATAGGGCGAGATGATCGACTGGGTGTCGGGGATCCCCATGAACCGCACGGTGTAGCCGTTGGTCTGCAGCGTCTTGGCGAGCGCGACGCAGGGGAGCCAGTGCCCCTGCTCGCGGTAAATGTCGGGCCAGATCATCACTTTCGACATGTGTCTGCTCCTAAAACCAGCGGGCCTCTAGGCGACCGTGTAAGAGAAGACCAGGACGATGTCCTCGACGGCGTCGAGGGTCAGCCCCGTCTGGGTCAGCGTCAGGTTCTGCGGCGTCCAGGTCTTGAGCAGGTCGGTGCTGCCGAGCGCGCTCGCATCGGTCGTCTTGGTGAAGAGCGGCGAGCCCGTCGGCGACGTCGACCCGACGAGGGGATTGTCACCGGCACCGAGCGGATCGGTCGTCGTGTTGACAGTGAAGGTCGGCCCGCTGCTCGTCGGTGTCCCCGGCACCAGCACGACGTGCGTCACGATGCTGGCGATCGTCATCTTCATTCGTTTGTTGCGGATGACGAACGGGAAGTGTTGCGGCAAGAGGACCATCGTCGTCGGGCCGGTCGTGTTGGTCAGCACGCGGTGGAAGACGTCGGGGAATTCCTTGCTCAAGCTGAACGCGCGCACGAGGCCCAGGTTGTTGCCGGGGTTGGAGATCGCCGCCAGGATGTTGTTGAGCTGGGTGGTGATGTTGAGCTCGGCGCCCGCACGCAGGATGTCGCCGCCCTCGCGCGCGGTGTAGGAGAGCTGCATCACGACGTCGGTGATGGTGTCGTAGTCGAACTGCGGCGCCGCGGTCGGCAGGTCGAGCCGCCACTGACTGATCGCCCCTGCCCCTTCGAACGGCAGGTATCGCTCATCGCGGAAGTTGAGCTCGAACAAGCCCGGGTCGTTCTGCGCGGTGCCGGTCGCGATGGCCTGGATGCCGACCGGGTTCTGAACGAAGCGCGGGTCGCTGCTGCTGGTGGTCGCGCCCTGGTAGGTGTACTTCGTCTTGTCGGGCAGCGTGGCGTCCTTGCGGAAGGTGCTGCCGAGCAGCGTCAGCTTGGCGCTCACGCTGGTGTGCGGGCCGGTCACGCAGGGGATCGTGAGCCGCACGGTCTTGATGCGCCGGAAGTACTGCCCGGGAAAATCCAGGTCGAACAGGAGCTCGGGCAGCTCGAACTCGCAGCGCCCGGTCTCGCGCAGCTGCTGCAACGCCTGGCCGTTGAGCGTCGCCAGTGAGATGGGCTTCTGGATCTCGTACTCGCGCTTGTACTGATCCAGGTAGGCGACCTCCATGCGCTTGAGGTCGTAGATCAGCTTCTCGCCGGCGAGCAGCCCCTGGTGCAGGCTGTCCTGGTAGCCGAACTGGATGTACGTGTCCTCGACGCCGAGCTCGAACTGGAAGGTCCGCTCCGCGGTCTTCGCGGCGTCGTAGGCCAGCTTGTAGACCTGCTGAAACGTCCGCGAGAGCTGCGTCACCATGAAGGTGTAGAGGTCCTTGCTGGTGAACTTGCTCTTCAGGAAGTCGAGCACGTCGTTGGCCATGTCGATCTGGGCGTCCTGGTTGTCGAGCTCGGTCTCCGCCATGTCGAGCCGGATATTGGCGACCGCGATCTGCTGATCGATCTGGTTCATCTCTTCTTGCGCCAGACGCTCCTGCAGCTTCCAGTCCTCCCAGCGCCGCTCGTACCCGGCCACCAGTCCCGACAACGTCGACAGGCCGCGCGTGAGGCTGGCGATCGCGCCCAGCACCGACGCCGCGGACGTGCTGGCCGTCGAGCCGGCGCGTGCCGATCTTGATGGCCGCCATGCCTGCGGGGAACGGGCCCACCATGCCGGCGACCGCGTCGGGAACGAACGCGAACCCGGCCGCGATGCCGTGGGTCGCGCCCTCGATCGTCTCGAGAACGGTCGACGCCGTCACCAGCGCCATCTGCGTCAGCTCGGTCTCGTTGATCTTCTCGCGGTTGCCGTACTCGGTGTGCCGGTCCTCCGCCATCACGCGCTGGAGCCCGAGCGTCGTGATGTTCCCGTTGGCCTCGTCGATCTGTTTCTGTTTGACCTGACGAACCAGCTTGAGCAGCCGGATATCCTGGTTCTGGCGCAGGAGCTGGAGGTCCTCGGCGTCCTTCTTCTCGAGCGCCGACAGGAACTCGGCGCCAAAGCTCTTGAGCTCGT
Source organism: uncultured Pseudomonadota bacterium (assembly GCA_963774325.1). Taxonomy (GTDB): domain Bacteria; phylum Myxococcota_A; class Polyangia; order Fen-1088; family Fen-1088; genus DASRQZ01. Next base: position 2,928,807 of record CAVZEF010000002.1, on the reverse strand, counting down.
TGCAAAGATCGATCGCCTTTTGCATCCAGACGGTGAATCGATAGTGGGGCAACGGCGTATTGAGCTGGGAGATCACGCTGCCGAGATCGAGACCGGCCGCCGCCGCCGCCACCAGGAGCGCGGGGTTGATGGGCGGTTCGAACAGCGAGAGCTGCCGCTTGACGCCCTCGATGTTGAGGCTGTTCCGGATCTTGAACAGGCGGTCCTGCACCGTGGCCCAGAAGCTGTCGAGACGCGTGTTGCGCGGGATGGTGAAGAACGCGGTCTTGAGCGCCAAGCTCCTGATCGGCGTGATACCCGACGTCGGCGGCTCGAGCGTGGTCGTCGGCAGATACGGCTTGTTGCTCACGATCTGGTACTCGACATCGACCAGCGCGTTCGAGAAGGCATCCACGTTCTGGACCTTGAGCTCGTTGAAGGAGAGGCGCTGAGGCTCCGCCAGCGACTCGACCTCGGGCGGCGGCGCGCCGAGCAGCTCGCTGGCCAGGATGTAGAGCTGCGTCGCGAGGTTGATGCTCTCGAAGCTGTCCTGCCGGAAGAGCGTGTCACCCCACGCGATCAGGTTGTCGAGGTACTTCATGAACGCGAACTTCTGGTACGCCGCCATGCGCTGGCGCGCGATCAGATCGGGCTTGAACGGGTTGTGCCGCCAGTCGTCGATCTCGGCGTTGAGCTGGTTGCGGTCGTAGGCCGAAAGGCTGTCCTTGAGGCCGAGCGTCTCGAGCAGGCTGTCGGTCGTCTCCTGGTTGGCGAAGAACGGCAGGAAGGTCCAGAAGCGGGCGCCGGTGGGCAGGCCCGAAACGAACTGCCGCGTCTGCTCGTAGGTGTTGAGCCCTTGCCGCGGATCGAAGACGTAGCTGTACCACTTGAACGCCTCTTCGAACTGCAAGTCCTGGCTGAGGCGCCCGGCGATCAGCATGGGCAGGTGGAAGAAGAGCTCCCAGTTGTAGACGCCGAACGGTGTGCCGTAGCCGAACTCGATGGTCGGCAGCGCGTACGGCGTGACCACGCTGTCGGTGCCGGGCGAGAACTCCGTCTCGAACATCCGCTGCGTGGTGAAGTACGCCTGCGTGTCACCGGCGATGTGGTACCCGAGGTAAATGTTGCCGTAGTAGTTGTAGTAGTAGTTGGAGTAGTAGCGGCTGTCGGCGATGGGCAACGCCTCGGTGAGCCGGTTCATGAGACCGCCGGCACCGAAATCGTGCAGCGTCTTCTGCAGCTCGCGCACCAGCGGGTGATGAAAGGTCGAGAAGGTCGCGGTGAGGACGTTGCTCTGGCTCAGGCCCGCCTTCTTGAGCGGCCCGCGGTTGATGGCGAACAGGCTCTTGACGGCGGTCTCGTAGAAGAACGGCCGGTTCTGCGCCGTGCCGACATAGCTGAAGTTCGTGTCGAAGACGCGGTACGGGCCGGGCGTCTGATTGAAGAACGGGACGTTGTTCTTGAACGCCAGCTCGTCGCTGGCCGCAATCGTCCCTTCGACCGCGAAGTCGACCTCGACGGCCTGGTTGTGCTTGAGGATCGTGCCGACGGGATAGTTGTTGCCGAGATCGAACGCGGCTGCGTTCGCGGTGAAGGTGTCCTCGCCCGTGTAGAAGAACTGGAACGTGCCGAGCAGCGTGGCATCGAGCGTGTCCGGGAAGCTTGGAGCGGCTGTCTTCGCAGCCTGCGCGGCGGCGATGGCCGCCTGCGCTTCGGCGCCCTCGGGATCCTGAGGAATGCTGGTCTTGATCACGTCGAGCGAGGCGTAGTCCGGACCGACCGACGAGATCCGCAGGTGGTAAGGCTCGGTCGAGGGAACGTTGTCGCCGCTGTCGGCGTGGAACGGATTGGGCGCGTTGTCGTCGATCGCGGCAGCCACCGTCCGTTTCGGCTTGAGCCACTTCTTCTGGCTGGGATTGAACTCCGTCCACATGATGCGGATCTCGCCCCGGTACTCGGTGCGACCGTCGTTGCCGACGTTGGTCCCGTCGACCTGGTTTCCCTCCGAGCCGCCCTTCTGGAACAGCTTGGGCTTTTGCTTGAGTCGGATCATCGGCCAGTAAAGGTGAAGGCGCCCGTTGAAGATGACCGGCGCGACCACGTCGGCGTTGATGTCGACCGGGATCGTGGTCCAGGGCGTCCAGCTGCCGTCGTATGACTGCTTCCCCTGGAACGTCCGGTAGTAGAACGTGTACGGCTGCGAGCGCGTCCGGCCGATCACGTGCAGAACGTAGTTGATCCCCGACGAATTGACGTCCTCGGCGAAGGCGCCGACGATCTCGAGGTTCGAGACGTCGTTCATGCCGTCCAGGAAGTTACTGAGCGCCGTGACGCCGACGTCGTTGGTGATCTGCTGCTGCTGGAGCTCGTCTTCCAGCGCCTGGAACAGCTCGGTCTTGTCGTCGCGCAGCTCGGGCTCGATGTAGTTCTCCGGGTACAGGAACACCTGGCGGTTGGCCTGCCAGACCCGGAACTTGTCCATCCACGTCCACTCGTCCTTGACCTGGGCGAGCTGCGCCGCCGAGGAGTCGTCCTCGAGACCCAGGAACACGCGATCGACGAAGAGCTGGATCACGTTGAGCGCCAGCACCATGCGCGAGATCAACGTGTCGGTCTCCATCTGCACGTCGATGAGGAAGAACGAGAACAGATCGTCGGCGTCGATGAACGTCTGGACCTTGCCGTTGATCCACACCGGACGCGTCGTCAAATATCCGACCAGCGCGTCGCGCTGCTTCTGGCGCAGCGGATCGCGCAACGGCTTGAACACGCTCTGCCAGGTGTCGGCGGTGAACTGGGCGCGGAAGACGTTGCGCAACGTGATCGCGGCCGCCGGCGTCGGCTCGTTCTCAACCAGCAGCGTCAGGATCTGCGCAGCGCGCAGATCGAGCTGGTTGACGATCCGCATCGACGCGGCCAGCACGCTCCAGCGCGCCGGATCGAGCGGAACGGACGTGTTGGTAGCCGGCGTCAACCCGGTGACGCCGGTGAGAATCGTCTGGACGTCGTCGGCCTTCCAGCCGGTCTGGTTCTCGACGTCGTCATCGGTCGGCGCGGCGACGTCGTTCCAGAATTCGAGCAGTGAGCCGTTCTTGAAGGCGATCGAGCGGTTGAGCGCCAGGAGGTCGATGAACGCCGCGAGCACGCTCCACGGGATGGACGGCTGCGTGGTGAGAATCCGCAGCTTGTCGAGCGACAGCGCGATGTCGAGCGCGCTCGGCGGCCGGGCCGGGTCGCCGGGTCGGGGCGGTTGGTGGGCGATGAAATGGCGGAGCTCGGGCTTGGTGAGCGACAGGCCTTTGACCAACCCCGCCGCCTTGGCCAGCTTGAGATAGGTGGGCGGCGCGACGGGCGGCGGCGGCGGCGAACCGGCGGGCGGATTCTTGGCCGGCACGACGATCGTGAATGGCAGCGTCACGGTCGTCGGCACCGCGACCGGATCGGCGTTGTCGATCTGCCAGAGCAGCGAGATCCGAGCGGTCGTGTCGGTCGGCTGGAACGCGAAGCGGACGTTGAGGACCGTCCCGGCCTTGAGCGCGACGATCGGGAAGGGAAAGTCGTTGGGCGGCGCGCCGGCCGCGGGCGTGCTCGGATGCAGCGGCGTGAAGGAGGCATCATCGATCGACACCGCCTTGACGGCGTCGGTGGTGAGCGAGATGACGTTGGGCGTGACGGTCCCGGTCACGACCTGCGCGACGAACGTGTACTGGCCGCTTTGCGGGACGACGATCACCGCGTGACGCACCCCGGGCCCGGCGCTCTCGATCGTCGGGCCGTGGTCGTCCCAGCCGCCCGCCAGGAAACCCTTCCAGTCGTCCATTGCCGTGACGATCGGCGGGCTCGTGCTGGGCGTGACCGCGGAGAGGCCGCCGTTCAGCAGGAGATCGGCCGTGTCCTGATCGATCCCGAAAAGCTCCTTGGCGATGACCAGGATGTCGTTGGTCTTGGCCTGCTGGATCAGGAACGCGTTGAGCGTGCTGTACAGGGTCGCGTAGCGCGTGGGGATGTCGGTGATGGCGACCAGGCTCGTGACGAAGGTGGCCGCCGGGGGCGGAACGAACGGCGCGAAGTAGTGCGCCAGGAACGCCTGTTCGGCGGCGTCGGGCGTGGGTTCGCTGACGATGGTGACGACCTGCACCACCTTCTGCGCGGGGACCACCTTGGCGAGCAGCTTGCTGAGCGCCGGCGCGTCGGGCTGCGCCAGCGGCGGCAGAGACGTGATGATCCCCGCGACCGACGACGAGAGCCTTTGCGCGAACGTCTCGAGATCGGTGCGCGCGGGCACCGACGGATCCCCGGTCTTGCTCGCGTCGGTGAGGTAGTAGGTCATCGCCGCCGGCGTCATCTGCGTCGAGCGCGCGCGCGCGATCTCGAGCAACGCCGAGAACGTGTTGGTGATCGGCGTCGCCGGCGCCGCGGGCGACGCGGCGAAGGGATCGATGCCGGTCAGCACCTGGAAGTCACCGAGATCGATGACCGAGATCCCGAGCGCCTGCGAGAGCGTCGCCGACCGATAGAGCTTGCTCAGGAAGTGCACGTCGACGGTGGTGATCGAACCGTCGTCGGGCCAGAGAGCGTCGATCTCGACCTTCTTGAGCCGGAGCGCGGCCCGCACGTGGGCCTTGATGTCCTCGCCGGGGGGCAGCGTCGAGAGCGTCACCGAGCCCCCCAGCGCCACGGTCTCTAGATCCGCGAGCTCCGGCTGATCGGGGCTGCCCACCAGGAACAGTTGATCGAAGAGGCTCTTCGGATTGCGGACGCTGCGGCGGGTGTCGATGTCGGCCCAGAAGGCGAAGACAGCGCGCGGCGCGAGCGCGAGCTGGTCGATGAGGCGCTTGACCTGGTAGATCTGCTTGAGGTCGGGCGGGATGCGCGTGCGGCGCCGGCGTCAGCGTCATGAGGTAGCGATCGACCTCATGCATCGTCCAGCCGAGGTGCCGCCAGAGGCGGATGAAGAAGCTGATTCGCCGCAACGTGGAGTCGGCCCAGTGCGGGTCGTTGAGATGCGCGATCTGGAACTGCGTGATGTCGCAAGTGGTCAGCGCATCCGCCGACGCCGCGATGTGAATGCCCGCCGGCGCGATGGTCAGGTCGACATCCAGGTGCATGAACTGCGTGTCGAGGAGATCGAGGAGCTGCTCGTAGGTGAGGCCGCTTCGCTGCAGGAAGACCGGGACCAGCACCAGGAGATCGGTCCAGGGCCCGACCAGATTCAGGGTCGGCTCCGTCGGATTGGGGATGCTCACGGGCGACGCGGTGTCGAAGCCCCAGAGCCGGAACGTCGGCGTCGAGGCGGGCGCGATGATCGCCGCTGCCTCCGCCTGCACGAGGTTCAGGTAGGCGAGCGCCGACTTGCCGTCCTGGAAGATCGTCGCCAAGCTCTCGGTGGTGAACGCCTCGAGCACATCGCTGAGGCGGACCCCCTTGGCCTTGAGGAAGATGTTCGCCTCCTCCTTGCCCATCGCGAGCGGCAAGTTGAAGGGGAAGACCGCGTTCTCCAGATTCTGGTCGGCGCCGGCGATCTCGTGCTCGGGGAAGACGGCCAGCGTGTCGTTGGTCTTGCTGGTCTGCGGCGCCGGGAAGACCGTGAACAGGGCCCCCTTCGGCGTGCCCGGGTCGCGGATCGGGTAGCGCCAGGCGTCGTCCTGCAACACCCACTCGCGCTGGGACGGCGTCGCCGCCAGCTGATCGGCGGCGCTGGTCATGATGGTCGCGCGCGGCCCGAGCGTGTAGCCGTGGTCCACGAAGACCTGCGTGATGAGCCCGAGCGCGGTGGCGTCACCGCCGACCGCCGCGTCGATCGTCGCGGCGGTGAGCGCCACGGGCGCGCCGGTCGTGGCGCTCTGCGTGAGCTGAAACGCGAGCAACCCAGGCGGGATCGCCAGCGTGGCGAACGCCGGCGCGTTGGTTGCCGGCGCATCTCCCCGCACGGCGAAGCTCCACACACCGTCGGTCACGAGCCAGGCGCGATAGGGCGGCGTGTCGGTCGGCATGTCGGCGGTGGCGTCGACCTTGACGGTCGCGCCGGTGCCCAGCAGAAAGCCGTTGGCGCGGATCGCCTGCACGACCTGCGTGACGGCGCCCGCGTTGCCACCCGCGGCCGCGTCGAGCGTCGCCGCCGAGACGTTGGTGGTGGTGGTGCCGCTGGTGGTCGAGAGCGGGAACGTCGCCGGCGAGGCCGCCGCCTCGAGCAGCTCGTTGACGAGATCGATGTACGGCAGCTCGGTGTTGGTGTTCGAGCAGGTGATCTCCACGTCGGCCAGATCGCGCCGCCGCGTGAACAGCGCGTTCTGGGCCGGCCCCTTCACGAACTCCAGCAGGTCGACGAGATAGGCGCCGGGATCGAGCACCGTCTGGCAGCAGTCGCACGAGCACTGGTTGGTGTCGCCAAACAGCGTGACCCAGTTGGGGAGCTTGCGCGGGCTCGGCGCCTGCTGGCCGGCCGGAACGTCGAGGCCGGGCACGAACCCCTCGGTCGGGTCGATGGTCGTGGGGCTGACCGCGTCGGCGAGAATCGCCATGTTGACGGCGCCGGGCAGCGCGGTCGCGCCGCCCACCTCGTTCAGGTTCTGGTGGAACTTCACCAGCGTGAACAGGACCTCCGAGGTGTAGTGGGCCGCTGTGCGGTGGATGTTGCGCGCGGCGGTCAAGCCCCCGACGAAGGTCGGGATCGCCGCCATCTGCGCCATGAAGGCCCCCTCATCGACGTCCGAGATCTTGACCGCGGAGTCGTATCCGTTCTGGATCAGCAGCGACGCGTTGGTGAAGTCGGGCGTGAGGCGGTACACGCGCTGGATTTGCTTGAGCGCGTCGATCCCGGCGGGGCTCAGCGAGGCTTCCGGGTTCGCGATCAGGTACTGATCGATATTGGTGTCCTGGAGCGTGAACGTGGGATTGTCCGTCAGGAACTTCGTGGCGTCGGTCAGGCCCTGGTTGCCCGCCGGCGCTTGCTGCAACGAGGCGGTGAACCGATTCTGCTGGCCGACCGTGCTGAAGAGCGCGAACAGACGCGCCCCGTAGACGCCCGCCTTTTCCGAGGGGGTCCGACCCGGGACGTCGCCCGGAAACACGCCCGCGTTGATCCCCGCGGCGATGTTCGCATAGGTCACCCATCCCTTGAGAGGACCGTCATTGAGCGTGACCGTGCCGAGGTCGGCGGTGGTGTGCCACCCGCGCGTCGCCTTGTCGGCGTAAACCGCGGCGACGATGGGATAGAAGCCGCCCACCTTGTGATAAAGGTCGAAGGCAAAGGTCAGGTTCTCCCCGTCGAGCGGCGTCAGCTGGCCGGTCGCGACGAGAGAGGTGACCAGCGCATCGAACGAGCCCTGGTTGTCGAAGTTTGCGCTCGCGACGAGCTGGCGTTTGGGCAGGCCGCTGGCGATGCCTGGCCTGACAGCGACCGTCTCGGCCACCCAGTCGTCCAGCGTGGCGATCGTGAAGTTGCCGGGATCCTCGGTGATCGCGGCGTTCACGCGGACCGCCGAGAGCATCGTGACACTGTTGGTAGCCGGGCTCGAGTTGGACGTCGTCCGCGTGTTGCCGGTGTAGTTGGCGGGCGCCCCGCCCGTCTGCGCGATGGCGACGTCGTGCCCCGCGCACGCGATCCAGAGGTCGGCGGCCGCGCCCCAGGACGGGGTCAGCGCCGGCGGGTTGATCGTGGTGCTGTTGCCGATCGCCGGCGTGCCCGCCGCGACGCCGTCGCCGAGGACGGTCGTGATCCCGCTCCAGCTCGCCTTCGCGATGCGATAGACCTGCGCGACGGCCGCTTCGACCGCCGACGTGGTGAACGCCACGCTCGCGCCCGAGTCGGCCACGACCGCCACCTTGCCGTATCCGCTGAACCGGATCGGCGTCGCGCCGGTGGTGGGCGTCGACCACAGCTGCGTCCAGCCCGCCGGCGCCGTGACCGTCGCCGCGCCGTCGTTGGTGAAGAAGATCAGGAGCAGGTCGCCGGCGGCGATCCCCGCCGGCAGCACGACGGCGTGCGCGGTCGTCTGCGGGCCGAACTGAGCCGGCGTCACCGAGGTGACCTGCGGGCTGACCACCGTATCGGGGAACACGAGGGTCAAGAGCGGCTGCTGAAACGGAACGGTCTCCCCCGACTGAGGAGTCCGGGTCATCATCACCGAGAGCACCGTCTTCCAGTCGTCGAGCAGCGAGTCGTGCAACCCGGGAGCGCTCGGCCGCAGGCTCGCCTCGATGCTGGCCGAGATGATGCCCTCGTGGATCGTGGTGATGAGCGCGTCGAAGAACTGGTCCGGCATCACCGTGATGAGGGCGGTCAGCGTCGTCCCGAGCCCGGATCGCACGAGCCCGTAGATCACCTCGGGCGACATCGGATGGACCAGCGGCGGGGAGCCGACCTTGCTGTTGATCTCGCCGGCGATCAGCCAGGCGCGCACATACGCGAGCACCAGAGGCTGCGGCTGGTTGATGGTCTGGGCCACGAACGCCAGATAGTCCGGGCGCAGATTGAGCTGGTTCAGCGTGGCGAATCGGGCCGCGTCGGTGCTCCCCAGGCAGGGCGAGAGCTCGGCGTTGAGCTGCGTGTACTCCGACGTCGCGCTGACCGCGACGCTGTTCACGACCAGGTCGACCTCCTGGTCGGAGGACGCGTTCACGACGATGGGCGAAGCGCCGAGCTGCGTGACGTTGGGCGGGGTGGCGGTGTCCTGGGTGAAGACGCGGACCAGCAGGTTGATCTGATTCGTGGGCGGCCCACACGACGTCTGGGAGCCCGGCACGACGGGGGCGGCATAGACGATGAGGTAGTTTCCGCCCCCATCGCTCTTCACCGGCGCACCGAGCGAGATCTCCTGGATGCCGGCCGTGGTCCAGACCACGTCGAAGGCCTGCACGGAGACCCCGGCCACCGGCAGCCCGAGCGAGTTGGTGATCGCGCCGAACACCTGGTTCGCGCCGGTCTCCGGCGGCTCCGCCACGGTCAGATCGATCACGGAGTTGTTGCCCGCGCCGATCACGATCGGCGACTGCGCCAGGAACTGCGCCGCGCTGTCGAGCGCCGTCACCTGGAGGTTGGGCAACGCATGCGGAGCGCCGTTGTTGGTGAACTGCGAGGCTTGAAACGAGATCGAGTACGAGCCATCCGACGCGAGGGCCGTGACGCCCAGCGTGGCGGTCACGCCGTTCGTCACGTCGGTCGCCGTGACCGTCCCCGAGGTGACGGGCGTCCCGTTGGCGCTTCGCACGTGACCCGTGACCACGAAGCCACCGGGTCCCACGAGCGTGGCGCTGACGCCGATGACGATCTTCACCGTCGACCCGCTGGGGATCGCATTGAAGACCTGCGTCGTGTAGGCGATCGCGTTGGTCGTGTCCTCGACCTGGAACTTCAAGTTCGGCTGGTCGCGCGGCGGCGAGAACGCCGCGATGTTCTGCATGAACACCGGCATCCAGCCGCCCGTCGACGGATCGAAGCCGCTCTGTCCCTCGTCGGTGATCGTCGTCCCATTCACGTCGAAGGCGTGGACTCGCGCGATCTGATTCGGACTGGGGCGAGTCACTCCGTCGGCGAGAAAGAGGTCGATGTAGATGAAATACGGGTTCGCAGCCGCCATCTCCGTAGCCTCTCCGATCCAAACTTCGGATCATCGTCAGACTAGGTGGCCGCACCTCGTCGCGGTACTAGGGAAAACCCGAGGGCGCGTTGTCGTCAGGTGAAGGCATGAGGGGACGTGATCGATCCGCCACGCGCATTTCGTTTGTGCGACGAATTGGCAACGAATCTAGAGATCGAGCAAGCGCGCGATCAGAGTCGTCCGGTTGTCGACGCCCGCCTTGTCGAAGATCGCCGAGAGATGGAACTCGACGGTGCACACCTCGATCCCCAGCGCGTTGCTCACGTCCGCGTTGGTGATGCCGAGCGCGACCAGATTCAGGACGTCACGCTGGCGAGCGGTCAGGTTCCACCGCCGCGTCGCCTCGGACAGAGAGTTCCCCGGCGGTTTCGGGCGCGGCGACCGAAATATCGCCAGGTATCCGAGACATTCGTCCGGCGCGGGCAGCGGCACCAGCTCCCACGGGCTGCGCACCGAGCCAGTCGCGACCATGCGCGCGACCGACGTTCGGATGGCGGCTTCGTCTCGTTCGATGAGCCGGTGGCCGACGGTGTTGGCATGGATGACCCCGCCATCGAGATCGACGATGAACACCGGCGAGTCGATGAGCTCGAGGACGGTGTCGAGCGCTCCCAACGCCAGCACGATCCCGTCCGTCCGCTGCGCGAGCGCGCGCGCGGCCTTCACCGGCCCCACCAGAGCAGGCGCCGTCCAGTCGCGCGCCGACCGACTCACGAAGCTTTCTCGCCGTCGAACGCCAGTTCCACCATCGTCGCCTCGAGTCCGTATTGGCAACGACCGCACCGTCCGTTATTCCCAGATTTCCCGACCGTCAGCGTCGATACAGAGGCGTCGGCACGTCAGCGACGTTCGCTCACGGCGGATCCGGCGGGGGCGGCGGCGCGGTCTCGTGAACCGAGGGTCGGGGGCGCGCGCGGCGATCGTCGTAGACTTCCTGCAGAGTCCGTCGCAGCTTGGCCTTGGCGCGAAATAGCCTCGTCCCGGTCGTGCTCATGGGTGCCCCGAGTTGGGCCGAGATCTCCCGATGGGAGATTCGCTTGAAGTAAGCGAGCTCGATCAGCTCGCGTTCGGCGTTCCCGAGGCGCCCCATCGCCGCAACCACGTCGTCGAGACCCAGGACGTCGAGCGGACCGAGAGGCTCGGGCGCCGGGGACTCGTCCATCTCCAGCCAGCGCTGACAGACGGCGGCGTGGCGCCGATCGTCGATGAATCGGTTCCGGATGATGGATTTCAGCCAGGCCACCAGGTTGTTGCCGGGCGGAAATCGATCGCGAGCCAGCCAGGCGCACTCCAGCGCGGCCTGCACGAGATCGTCGGCGGCGGCGTGATCCTGGCTCAGGAAGCGCGCCCAGCGGTATAGCTCACGCCGCACGGCCGGCAGGCTCGCGGCGAACGCACGGGGATCGCCGCCGCCCGGCTCACCGCCGGGACCGTTCGCGGCCTCTTCCAGCCGGCAGCCCGCGCCGGCCTGATGGTGACCGAGTGTGCTCTCCACACTCGGTAGATACGGGCCAGTCGCGATCTATGCGTGCAACCAGGATCTCGGGCGCAGGTCACCCCCCGGCGGCATCGTCATCGGTACCGCTCTTCGACAGGGTGAAATCGATCTGACTCCTCACGAGGGCCAGCAACGAATGAAGGTCATTCGTGTCGATTTTCAGTTCGTCGCACAACATTTCTTTCACGGTCGAAAAGATCTGGTCGGCGGCTCGTTGAATCCAGCGGGAGACGGTTGGCTGACTGACGCCATAGGTCGTCGCCAGCTTGGTCGTGCTGACCCGCTCGATGAGATTCAACCTGAGGATCAGTCGGTCCCGAGGCGCCAACTTGCGGAGAGCAATGGAGATCGCGCCGTTGAACAGGTCGCCGTAGTGCGCCTTCAACATCTCCGTTTCCTGATCGTGCACCGCGGAGAACTGACGGGCCAAAGCGTCCTCGCCCTGGAATCGCGACGCGGACGCAGCCATGCGCATGGCGGTCCTGCGGGCGGAGGTGCCCACGAAACCCGTCAATGGCCCGTCCCCGGTGTACTGGCCGATCTTCCGCTCGTGCCCTTCGGTCGCAACGAAGAGCGTTTCGTTCATGTGCTGCTGGACCTCGTCCGCAAAAGCCGGCGATTCGTCGAACCGCCGGGCGATGGTGACGATCAACGGTCGAAACCGCGCTGAAAACGATGAGATCGCCCCCTTGATTCCGTGTGCGCAAGCACATGCGAGGTAGAGATCCTGAACGATCTGGGTCGTGACGACGTTCAGATCGATACGCCGCTCGCTGAGAAACCGCGCGAAGGTTTCTGCCGGAACGTTCAGGTCGTTCCAGGCCTCGCGGCTTGCAAGTAGGGCCATTGCCATCAACGACTCTTCCTCAGGCGTCCTGTTCATCACCGACTGCTTTCCCTCGCTGAAACGCCATCCCACCACCGAGAAGGAGCCTCCAGAAACAGGAGACAGTCATGCCCCGAGATATACGAAAAATGTTTTCGGCGAGGGTCGGAGCGCGATCCCGAGCCTCCGCCGCCACCGCCCTCCAAGTTCTTGTAACCTGTTCGGAAAGGGCAGTACAGTGCGGCCCATCCGGGGGGGCCGATGGCGTGCCGTGAGAGTGAATTCATCGAGGCATTCACCGCCGGGCAGCTGCCGCCGGAGGGCGTCCTGGGGCTGGAGATCCACCTCGAACGCTGCGAGGAGTGTTTCGCGCTCGTCGCCAAGGCCCTGGCGCTAGCTCCCGAGGCGGTCCGGCAGTCCCTGGGACGCAGCGCTGCGCCGGGATCGCGAGTGGGCTTCCTGTTGTCCAGCGCGGGGCCCACCGATATCGGAGACGTTTCAGGTCAGCCCTTTGCCCCGAAGATCGGCCCGTATCTGATCACCGGCCTGCTCGGGAAAGGGGGCATGGGCGTGGTCTATCGAGCCCGCCACGCGGATACGGGCCGGGCGGTGGCGCTCAAGGCGGTCAAGGCGCTGAGACTGGCGTCGTTTGCCGGCCTTCGGCAGGAGATCGAATTTCTGCGCGAGGCTCGCCACCCCGGGGTCGTCGAGGTGCTCGACTATGACCTGTCGGCCGGCGATCCCTGGTACGCGATGGAGCTCCTCGAGGGGAACACCCTCGGGGACTGGAACCGCGAGGTCTGGCTCCCCCACGGCGCTCACGGCAGCGAGGCGGGCGCCGGGCAATTGCCTGCGGTTCTTCGACTCTACGCGGCCCTGTGCGAACCGCTGGCGTTCGTTCACGACGCGGGCATCGTTCACTGCGACCTCAAGCCGGCCAACGTGTTCCTGAGACACGGCCATCAGCCCGTTCTGATGGACTTCGGCCTGGTCACTCGCGCCAGCGGCAGCGTGGGCCGAGAAGCCTTGGGGGTGAGCGGCCGGAAGCGCGGGACCATCCCTTACATCGCACCCGAGTCGATCCGCGGCCAGATCCCCGATGCGCGCGCCGACGTCTATGCGCTCGGATGCATGCTCTACGAGAGCGTGACGGGACATCCTCCGTTCGTCTCGAACGACTCGGAGGAGCTCATGGAGATGCACCTGTCCATGACGCCGACGCCGGCGTCCCGTCGGGTGAGCGGCGTTCCGCCAGCGCTCGACGCCCTGCTGGCGCGCGCGCTGGCAAAGACCCAGGCCGATCGCATCGGCCACGCCGTCGACATCGGCGTCTGGCTGGCCGACATCCTGGCCGAGATCGATCCGTCGTCGCGTCGTTCGTCGGCGCGCACCGACAAAGCGTTCTCTCGCACCCATCTTTTCAGGCCATTGATGGTGGGACGCGCGTCCGAGATGTCCCTGCTCATCAAGCACGTCTCGGAGGTCGACGCCCATCGGGGCGGCATGATCGTCATCACCGGCGAAAGCGGGATCGGCAAGACCTTTCTGGCCGCCGAGCTGTCCCAGCGCGCGTACCTGGCCGGCATGCGGGTCGTGGTCGGTGAGTGCAATCCGCGCTCGCCGAGCACGGGCGCCCCCGCGTCGACCGGAAGCCCCCCGCTGCAACCCTTTCGCCGGCTCTTCGAGGCCATCCGCGACCGCTGTCGTGAGGGCGGTCCCAAGGAGACGGAACGCCTGCTCGGCTCGCACCTGGGCCTGCTGGCGACGTATTTCCCGGCGCTGTCCCAGCTGGGACCGCCGCCGACGCCGTCCCCCCTGCCCAGCATGGCGGCACGCGAGCGCTTGATCGGCGCGGTCGCCGATGTCATCGCGACGTTCTCGCGCGACCGGCGCCTGCTGATCGCGATCGACGATCTGCAGTGGGCCGACGATCTGTCACTGGCGGTTCTCCAGCACCTGGACGAAAGCTACTTTCGGAACACCCCGGCCATCGTCCTCGGCATCTACCGCAGCGACGAGATCACCCCCGCGGTCGCGGCGCTCGAGAAGAGATCCGGCGTGGTGTCGTGCCGGCTCGAGCGCCTGGGACGCTCGGAGGTGGGCGAGATGATCGCCGGCATGCTGGGCATGCGCGACCCGCCGGCAGCGATGATCCGGTTCGTGCATGGGCACTCGGAGGGCATTCCCTTCTTCGCGGCCGAGTACCTGCGCGCGCTCGTCGATGACGGGGTCCTGGTGCGAAAGCAGGGAACCTGGTCGCTGAGCCAGGATCAAGCCTTCCGCCCGGACGAGATTTCGACATCGTTGCCGGCCAGCCTCGGGGATCTCATCAAGCATCGCATCGGACAGCTCGAAGAGGAGTCTCTGGTCGTCGCCCAGGCTGCGGCGGTCGCGGGGCGCACGTTCACGACGTCGTTGCTGTCCGCCGTGCTCGATCGGCCCGTCGAACAGGTGGAACAGGGGCTGCTCCCGTCGGTGTCGCGCCAGATCGTCAAGCCGGGCACGCAGGAGTATCGGTTCGCGCACGACAAGCTGCGAGAGGCTCTGTATGCGAGCGTGAAGGAAGCCGACCGAGCGCACCTGCATCTTTCCGTCGCGCGGGCCCTGGCGGACCGACGAAGCTTGAACCCGTCGCTCGAGGACGACCACGGGACGATCGCCCACCATTTCCGCGAGGGCGGCGACTTCCCGAGGGCGGTCGACTATCTCGAGAAAGCCGGGCAGCAGGCGCTGGAGATGGCGGCGAATGCCGATGCTCAGCGCTTCTTTCAGGAAGCGCTGGAGCTGGAGGCGTCGTTCGCCGATCGCGTGCCGCCGCTGCGGCGCGCCCGCTGGGAGCGCTGGCGCGCCGATTCCCTGTTCGGCCTGGGCGCGATGGCCGAGAGCGCGGAGGCGCTCCACCGCGCCGCGGGGTTGCTGCAGCGCCCGCTGCCGCGTCGACTGGTCTCTTTCTCGGCGACGCTGCTGCGCGAGGTGGTGCGCCAGTTCGCGCATCGGCGCTGGCCACAGCGATTGCTGGGAGCGCCCGAAGCGGACGTCCCGGCGCTGCGGGAGTCGGCGCGGGTGTTCGATCGGCTGCTTCAAGTCTCTTACTTCCTGGGCAAGGAGCGAGACGCCGGGCTGTCGATCGTGCTGGCGCTGAACCTGGCGGAGCTGGTTCCAGCCGACCACGAGCTGGCGTCGACTTACGCCAGCGCCGCCATCATGGCGGCGGTGCTGCCGGCGCCCAGGCTGGCCGAGCACTATTTTTCGCTGGCGGAGAAGATCCTTTCGCGGACTCCCGACGACGCCGCCGAGTCGTGGTTTCGGATGCAGGCCGGCGTCTATTATCTCGGCCGCGGCCAGCGCGACAAGGCCCGATCGATGCTCGATCGGACCATCGAGCTCACCAAGGAGCTGCGCTACTTCCGCCGGATGGACGAGACACGCAGCGCGCGCGCCAACCTCGACATCCTGGCTGGCCACCATTCGGCAGCGGTGCCGATCCTCCGGGAGATGGAGGAGCAGTCAGCTCGACGGAACGATCCGCAGATGCTGGCGTGGGCGCTGCTGCTCCAGATCGACAGCCTCATCATGCAACGTCGCGACGTACCGGCGGCGATGCTCTCGCGCGTGCGGGGACTGAAGAACGAGCTCGCCCGTCCGGAGCAGGCGTGGATCGCCAGCGTCGAAGCCCATGTCGCCTGGCAGGCCGGTGACGCGCGCGGCGCGCTCGAGCACATCGACGTCGCGAATGACCATGCGTCGGCCGGACGCCCGGTTCACCTGTATTGCATGAGCGCCTACGGGCGCGTCACCGAGATCGCCGTGGCGCTGTTCGAGCGCGAGCCCGGAGACGCGCGCGCCGCCCGCGCCATGCGCGCCGCGTGCAAGACCCTGGATCTGGCGTCCCGCATCTTTCCGGTCGCCCGCCCCATGTTCGCCCTTCACCAGGGGACCCTTCTCAAGGCGAGACACAAACCCGAGCGCGCCGCCAAGACGTGGCTGACCGCGATCCGTCCCACGCGCGCCATGCACCTGCCCTACCACGAAGCCCGGCTGCACACCGCGCTCGCCGGCGTGCTCCCGGCCACGCAGCGCGCGCGCGCCGTGCACGAGTCGATCGCCGCGAAGCTCACGCTGGCCCTGGAGGGCGCGGCGCGAGAGTCATTACCGTCCTTGCCGTCCTCGTCGCCGCTGGCGTCGGGAACGCTCGATCGTCCGGCCCCCTACGACAGGGCGTAAATGTCGCAGGTCAGATGTCTCGGTTCGCTGCGCACGATCTGCAGGCGACCAAAGCCGATCCCCTGACACTCGTTCAACCACGACAGGGCCGGATCGGCGACCAGGAAACGCGGGAAGATCGTGACCGGCGCTTCGACCGGCCGGTCCTCCGTGCCCACGAGGTCGCGGCGTGGTCCACCGATGATTCGCCGCGCGACACCCGGGCCCAGGGGAGTGACGACCGCATAGGTGAGGTCAATGAGAGTGCCGGCGTCCGTGACGATCGAGGCGCGAATCTGAGAGACGCCGACGTCGTCGTTCCTGAGCAAGAGCTCCTCGCTTGCCCACCGCAGTCGGCCGGAGATGGTCGAGCGGCTCCGCCCGGCCGCCGACGCGGCCCTCGCCACGTCATACACGCGCGACGTCTCTGCTCGCGCGTGCAGGTTCATCCGAAACCCCGCGGCCATCTGGCCGATGCGCTCGGTCGCGATCCGCAGCTCGACGTCGAAGCTGAACAGATACAGCGGCAACCAGTCGTGCAGCGCCCGCCTCACGCCGCGGTGTACATATCAAAGGACATTTCGAGGTATTCCGCCTGATCGGCTCGTCCCGATCGGATCCCTTTGGCGGTCATCCGCCCGACACCAAACAATTGCCGCTGCGCCAGCCAGCGCAGGCTCGGCACGGAGGAGTCTTGTCTCGTGGCGATGAAGACGGTCCCCCGCGCGTCCTTGCCGAGAGGGTTGGACGAGCCCCGGCTCGACGTCAGCGTGCCGCTGTAACCCATCGACATGACCATGTCGCCCTCGCCCTTGAACACGATCGAGCCGGCGATCGAGTTGGCCTCGGCGCCTATGTCCGCGGTCAGCTCGGCATCCCCGTAGACCACGCGCAAGGACTCGGGCACCTCGCGAACGGAGGTGTCGGCGATGACGACCGATGATTGACCAAAGATGTGATAGAGCGACCCGATTGTGCGTCCGCCCTCCTTGGCGCTGGCGCTGGCGCTGGCGCTCAGCAACGCCAGCTTCGTCCCCGCGGCTTCGACCCGAAGCTCGACGTCAAAGGACATGGCGTAGGCCATCCGCTTCGCGAGCAAGGCGCGGCGGTCGCCCCAGCTCGCCACCGGGGGTTGCCGCTTGAGGTTGTCATTCATGTCAGCACATAGACGTCGATGGTTGTTCGCCTGAATTGGCTATTGATGATCTCCACGCGGCCAAACCCGACCCCCTGATGTTCATTCAACCAGCGGTACTGCTTGGCCGAGGTCTGAAAGCGCGGCGAGATCGCGACCGGCGCATCCACGGGCCGGGATTCTTTCCCAAGGCGATCACGCCCCTTGGCCGACACGATCCGCCGTGTTCCGCCTGGCCCCAGCGGTGCGACCGAGGAGTACCACATGTGCAGCGTCGCATCGTCGTCGGTCCGGACCGTCAAGCGGATGTTGGCGATCGCCACATCGTCGTCGCGCAGGAGCAGTTGATCTCCACCCCACTCCATCCGCCCCGTGATGGCATGGAGGCCGCCGCCGGCGATGCTGGCGTTCCTGGCCACGTGGTACACGGTGGACTGCCCCGAGCGCGCGAACAGATTCATGCGCACGCCGGAGGAGATCTGACCAATGACCTCCCGGTCGAGCCCCAGCTCGAAGTCGTAGCTGAACAGATACAGCAGCGACCAGTCGTGCAGCGCTCGCCTGGGTTTGATCTCAGGAACAATCTGAGGAGCAATTTGAGGAATCGACATGGCGTTCATCCTCGTGCTCTAGCCGAGCGCGATCTCTCGCACGTCGAGCACAATCTTCTCCATCGGACTGAAGGGCTTGTTTTCGAACGTCACGGTACCGATTCCCAGATAGACCGCCCGGTCGAGCCCCTGGATTTTCGTGGCGTCGCCTTCGGCGACTTCGAAGGTGATCGCGATGGCGATCTTGAGCGTGCTGTTCGACGCAAAACCCGATTTCCAGCTCTGATACGCCTGGGAACCGAGGTTCGTGAGGAGCTGGCTCGCCGTCTGGGCGCCCGTTTGTTGCGTGGTCCTGGATGGGGCGCTTGCCATCGCCAGGTCGGCACGGCCATTGAGATGAGCCCCCACGAGGATGTCTCCAAACCCCAGGGTGAGACGTCCGCTGAAGTCGGCGACGCCGTTGTCATTGATCGTGACCCAGTCCTGACCGCTCACGACCCTGCCGTCATCGAGCCCAGGTTTCCTTCCCCCGGTGACGCTCGACCGCTCCGGAACGTATTCGAGATCGATCTTGTTCCCGCCCGGCACCGGCCCCACGACATGGGTTCTGACCACGAGGGTCAATGTGAACAGTGTCTGGTTGATGTCAGCCACGATGGGTTCCCTTCGTCAGTTGGGCGTTCACGGCAATCTCCGACTCCGTTGCTCGACAATGGCCTTTCCAATCGACCCGAACACGCGGTCCTTCATTGACGCGAGCGCGCCGCGCGTCGCCGCCACCGCCGCGACGGCCACGCTGACCGACGTCTGCCGCGCGAGAGCGTCCCAGGCGTCCTGCGAGATCGAGAACCCCCACAGCCGGCACCGTTCGTCCTTGGCGCCGACCGCGTCCAGGAAGGCGTTGACCGCCCGACGGCCCGCCTCGTTCGCGCCCTCCATGCAGGCGAGATCGCTCTCCGTTTTCACGAAGTCGCCGGCGATGAACATGTTCCGCACCTCCGTGGTCGCCGCCGGGCGAAGGCTCGCCGTTCCGGGTCGGTTGATGAGCAGCGGCTCCGCGTTGAACCGGGCCCGCGGTCCCCACATATAGGAGTCCGCGAAGTCTCCGCTCCCCAGGACGTCGGCCTCAGAGAACGCGAGAGCGCGGACCCGCTCGTAGGCGGCTTGCTTCTTTCGATCGAGGAGGTCGATGATGTTGTCGTCGACGCGGAAGTTGACGTTCGCCGTGAGCGACGGCCGGCCGCGAAGCATCTCGTCGCGCAGGATCTTCGGCCCTTCGTTCCGGTTCACCAGCGCCTTCAACTGCTCCCACACCTCGATGGCGAGCTCCCGGTCGAGGCAATTGAAAGCCTCCTTCTTCACGTACTCGCCCTTCTCCTTCCACATCGAGATGTCGACCGAGATGATGCTCTGAACGTCGTCGGGGAGCTTCACGTCCTTCCAGTGCTGGGTTTGTTCGATCGCCGTCAGCGCCCACGGCGTCTTGACACCGACGATGTGACCGATGGGGAGCCGTGCCGGTGTCTTGAGATAGAACTGAATCCCCGCCATCCAGTCCAGATTGGCCGAGAGCTTCACCAGATTCCCGAGCTCCGGATCGATCGTGATGGCCATCGGCGAGCGCGCGACGAAGTAGGCGAGCTGCTCGAGCGGAAGCGCGAAGATGAAGTGGACGCCCTCGCCCCGCACGGTGCGCAGCGCTCGGGTGTGTTCGAGCTCGCGGATCGCGCCGACGAGGCTCTTCACCTGGCTCGTCTCTGCTTCGGTCCTGGGCGGCCAGGAGTCGAGCGCGCTCAGGAGCGGCGAGATCCCGGCGAGGGCGGGATCCTCGAGGTCGCTCTTCAGGAGCTGAGCTCTGATCTTGGTCAGGGTCTCGACGTCTTCTTCGTCCTTCTTCTTGGCTGAGTGACTGCTGCCGTGCTCGAGACGACGGGCCAGAATTCGGCGCAGGCGGCGGAGCAGACTCAACTCTACCGGCACGAAATCGATGGACTCGATCTCCGGCCTGTCGCCCGAGAACGTGATGGCATCCAGGTCGTAGCCGCAATGAAACGTCACACCGCAGCCTTCGAGGAACCGCCGCCAGGGATCCAGCCACACCTCGCTGGTGGGGCCATTCAGAACCCGGTCGACGCCGGCGAGCGCGTCGGTGAGGGAGCGAATGGCCAGCCGGCCAATGGTATACGCGCTGACCTCCGTCGCCTTGGCGGCGATCGACGTGCGCGTGGTCGCTTGCACCAGCGAGCGATAGGCCTCCGTCTTGTTCGAGTCGCACTCGAGGTAGTCCCACCAGGTCAGGCCTTCCAGCTCCGCGAGACGCTGTTCGTCGGTCATCATGGCAACGTGAGAGAGCTTGCCCGCGAACAGCGCGACCTCGTCGCTGGTCAACCCGATGCCCTTGATGGACATCCATGTAGCTGCGAGCGTGCCCAGATCATCGAGGCTGCGCGGCACGCGGAGCGGGAGGTTGATCGGCGGCCGATTGCTCCAGTCGAGCTGATTCTTGTCGATCGAGATCAGGTTGTCGTAGACGGTCGACTTGGCGTTGGTCTTCTGTTTGCCGCGGTAAGGGATGCGTTGAAGCGTGTCCGGGAGGTGCCGATACCATCCGGGAAAGAAGCGATACCCGTGCTCGGCCGGCAGGTTTTCATCCGGTCCAACCTTGATCTGGGTGCTCGCGGCCTTGCCACCGAGGAACGTGCGGCGCTCGTAGAGGTGGACCTCGAACCCGCGCTCGACCAGCTCGTGCG
Source organism: uncultured Pseudomonadota bacterium (assembly GCA_963774325.1). GTDB lineage: Bacteria > Myxococcota_A > Polyangia > Fen-1088 > Fen-1088 > DASRQZ01. Next base: position 2,908,266 of record CAVZEF010000002.1, on the reverse strand, counting down.
CGGCGGTGAGGCCGCTGATGCCTCCGCCGACAATGACCACCTTCTCGCGCATTCGGGGTCCCTTCCTTTCAGATCGGACGCCAGCCGACTGTTCGGCCGTGGTGCTCTTGATAAGCAGGAGACGACCCGAGGTGAACCTATGCACCTACAAACGCGCAAAATGTGAGTCGCGGACGCTGGCGGTGCGGAAGCCCCCACGCGGCACGGCTCGTGCGCGCCCGAACTGAGAGCCAGATCACTTGGCCACGCGCGCGCCGGACACACCTTGAACGGCTGGACATGCCATTTCACGGGCGCGCCAGCAGGGTCACCGCCAAGGTCGCCGCGACCGCGGCGGGGATCGCCCTCTTCGTGCTGCCGACCTTCTTCTTCCGTCCATCCGCGGATGTTCCGTCCGCGGCCGAACGCTCGGGGACCGGCGCGCCCGCGCCCAACCTCTTGCCGGTGCCGCTGGTGTCACAGGCCTGGCCGTGGACCTGCGGCGGCGCGGCCTTGATGTCGACGTTGCTGTACTTCGGCGTGTTCGACGGACCGGAGTCGCAGCTCGACGAGGAGCTGCAGGCCACCCCCGATGACGGCACGCGCGTCATCAACATCGTCGCCGAGGCCCGGCGCTTCGGGCTATCGGCGGAGCCGCGCACGGGCCTGACGCTGGCCGATCTCGATCGCGAGCTCTCGCGCGGCGGCGTCGTGATCGTCGCGCTGCAGGCCTGGGCGACGAGCCCGGTGAAGAGCTGGCGAACGGACTGGGAAGACGGGCACTACGTCGTGCTCGTCGGGCTCGACGCCGGTCGCGTCTACGTGATGGACCCGTCGATCCGCGCGGGATACGGCTACCTGTCGCGTGATCAGTTCATCGAGCGCTGGCACGACTACGATCGGGAGGACGGCCGGCGGGTCGTTTACGACCACCTGGGCATCGTCATCCGCGGCGAAAAAGGGCTCGCGCGCTATCCGGCCGAGCCCGCGCCGGTCCAGTAGAACGTCAGAACGTCCCGGCGATCACGCCCGGCCCCAGCAGAAGACGGCGCGGGCGCGCGCGCGCCAGCATCGCGCCACCGTCCTCGGGCATGACGTCGGCGCGCGGCTGCGCGTCCAGGATCATCCAGATGCTGCCCGCCAGCGCCAGGCCACCGGCGCCCAGCGAGATGAGGCCCGCCGTGCACATGGTGTCGGAGTGGCCGGCCAGGCAGCCCAGCGATCCCAGCGTGATGCCGGTGAGCACCGCCATGCCCGAGAATGCCGTGAAGGTCATGCCCGTCACCAGCTCGCCGCGCGCCGTCGGCTGCGCCCGCAGTTGCAGGTGCGCACCGGCGCCGGCGTCCAGCAGGCTGGGCACATGCACCTTGTCGGGGACGGTCATCCAGCCGTCCTCGCGCGCGCGCAGCATGAGCGGACGCGACGGATGGACGAAGCGCGCGCACGGCGTCGTGCAGATGACCTGGTCATCGGAGTAGACATCCCAGCGAGCGGCTGGATTGCCCGAGACGAAGTCGACCTTGACCGTTCCCGGCGGCCCCTCGTCGGCGGCGCGACCGGGCAGCGGCGCCAGGAAGACCTGCACCGGCGAAGCACAGTTGCCGTTGGGATTCTCGGCCGTGCTGCTGTTGCAGCTATCGAAATCGCCGGCCGAGCGCAGCAGCGACGCCGCGCGATCGCTCTCGATCTTGGCGGCACCCAGCGACACGTTGACGCCGACCTCGCGGGTGCGCCCGCCGGCGGCCGTCAGCGCGAACGCGCCGATCGAGAGCGCGGTCATGATGTGCGTGGCCTGCGCGCAGGCACCGTCGCCGGGAACGTCGTTGACCCCCGCGCCGTCGAGCTGGAGCTGGCCCGCGACCACCGTCTTGACGGTGAGCTGGCCGGTTCGCTTGAGCTCTCCTTCCAGCGAGGCGGCGCCGAGCGGCAGCTTGGCGTACAGGTCGTCGGTGTCGTTGATCTCGAGGGAATCGGTCGCCGGCGTGGTGCGCATCCACCGGTAGGAGCCGCGCACGTGGCAATCAGGCAGCAAGCGCATGCTGCACCCCGAGTAGGCCACCGCGACCGCGCCCGCGTGCAGCAGCGCCTCCAGGTTCGCCTTCTCCGAGGCTGGCCACTCGGTCACGAGCGGGCTCGACTGGCTGGCGGCCACGCGGCAGCGGCCCAGCTCCACGGGCGCGCGCGGCAACACCTCGCGCGCGCCAGCAAACCCGGTCGCGCATCCCGGCACCACCACCAGCAACGCCAACTCGGCCAGCCACGGCGCGTATCTCGTCATCATCCTCTCCTTCGTCCCTCTCCTTCGCTCGCAGCCTTGGCTGACACCGCCGCCACGGCGCGGTCCAGCGCCCCCTCCGATTGGCCAGGCCCCGACGCCCAGGCGATGCGGCCCGCGCCGTCGATCACGAAGGTCGCCGGCAGATTGGTCACGCGAAATCGCCCCGCCAGCGCGTTGCCCGCGTCGTGCACCACGGGAAAGGTCAGCCGGTGGCGCGCCACCTGGCGCATCGCCAGCCCGGCGTCGTCATCCAGCGATACGCCGACGAACACCACGTCGCGCCGCTGGCGCGCCAGCCGCTCGACCGCCGGCAGCGCCCGCTGACAGGGCGCGCAATAGGCTGCGAAGAAATCGACCACCACCACGCGGCCGGCGGTGGCCGCCGTGTCGAACATCGGCCCCTGGACGCTCGGCCGCTTGAAGGCCGGCATCGGCGCGCCCAGCACCGCGCTGGCCGCGGACGGGGGCGCTGGACCGACGTCCACCCCCACGTCCGCATGCGCGCACGCGACCGGGATCATCAGCCCCAGCAACAATCGCGAACGTAGGGTGAGGAGCGACAAGTTCGGCACGCAGGGAGGCCAGGGTCGACGCCCTGGCCCAACTACGTATCGGCGGGTGCTCGGGTTTTCCTGAGGGCGCTGGGCTCAGAGCCCGTGCACCGGAACGGTGGCGCCGACCGCACCGCTGCGTCGGTGGTTGTAGATCAGCACGGGCGCGCTGGAGCGCACGGTCACCGAGCCGAGGAAGATCGGCGGCAACCCGATGTTGGCCGCGAGGTTCTCACTGAAGAACTGCTGATGGGGTGCCAGGTTCACCACCAGCGGCGGAGCGGCGGCGGAACCGCTCGCGTTCAGAGCACCGATCTCGACGATCGCCGCGGCGTCGCCGGGATTCGAGACGGCAAACCGGGACCCGGTGGTCGTCGAGGTCGCCTTGCCGGCCGCCGCGCTCGCCGGGCCAGAAAGCGCGCTGTCGGCGGACAGCGCCGAGAACGGCGAGACCTGCAACAAGATCGGCGAGAACGCGCTGGCGAGAGCGGTCAGCTGATCCGGCACGGCCGGATCGCCGTTGGCCTTGGCGATGAGGCGGCCCTGGGCGGTCACCGCCTGCGGCGTCTCGACCACGATGAAGCCCCGCTTGCCAGACGGAGCCGTGCTCGAGCTCCCCAGCGCCCAGCGTATGACGTCGGCGATCGGCGTGGCGCTGTTGGTCGCCACGACCAGATCTCGGCTGGTGACGGTGCCGGTCGCCCCATCGGTGAACCGTACGGTGACGTTCGCGGGGATCGTGCCGGGATTGTTGATCTCGAGCGCGCTGCTGAAGACCGTGGTGTCTTCGACAAAGGGGACCATGACCCGCGAAGCCGCGTCGCCGAGATGACGGACCGGCTGGAAGCCGCTGAAGCTCTTGTTGGGCAGGTGATCGCGCACGGTGACGCCGATCGGTTGATTGGCGCTCCAGCTCAATTGCCCGGACGCATTGCGAGGCAGGCGCAGCTGGCTGGCGACGTCGACGTAACTGACCGTTTGATGGGGACTCAATGTGACCAGGCTGGCCGCGAGCGGCGCGGTCCCACCCGCGGACGGGTAGACGACCAGCTGCAGCAGGGCAGTATTGCTCGACAGGTTGGAGAACACAGTCTGCGTCTTGTAGGCCTGCGACTGGATCAAGGGCACGAAGCCGGCGGTGCTGCCCGCCAGCGGTTGGCCGTCTTCCAGCGCGGCGTCGGACGTGTCGTTCGCCAGCAACGAGGCGGTGGCCTGGAAGACCTCGCTCCCGAAGATCGCCAGGCTGCCGGCGACGTTCTGGACGGTCGTCGTTCCGCGGACGGCGCGGACGATGTCCGTCACGGTGTGGACCTCGTTCGCGGCGACGTTGAACGTGAGCGAGCTATCGATGTTGCCGTTGGCGTTGTAAAGGACGCAAGTCGCCGTCATGCTGGAGCCGCCCAGGTTGTCGACCAGGAGCGCGGTCCGCTCGTTGCTGACGCCCTTGACCGTTCCGTCACCGTCAACGACGAAAGGCAAGAAGCCCGCCGACGACAGCTCGCCGGCATTGCACACGTGAAGCTGCCAATGCGCGTCGGTCGGGGAGCCCTGGCTGAACCCACCCACGACGTGGAACGTCTTGCCGAGCACCGCGCCAGTCGTGTTGTCGACGCCGTTGGTCGCGCCGAGGATCGGTGCGCCCTGGCTCCACTGGTTTGTGGTCGGATCGAAGATCTGCGTCACCGCCTGGGGCTGGCCGCCAACCAGGACCGCCTTGCCGCCGAGCACGCCGACCGCCGGGTCGGTGACGCCGACCGGCATGTCGGGGCCGACCCGCCACTGGTCGGCTCCGGGGTTGTATATGACGTGCGCGGTGCCGCCGAATCCGCCCGCGAAGGCGTGCATCTCGCCGTTCAGCGCCACACCGTGGAGGCGGGACGTCTGCGGGACGAACGGCGCATCCGCCCGTCGGGTATACGTATCGGTCGCCGGATCGTACTGCCACGTCTGCGTGAAGAACCCCGAACCGTACGCGAGGTAGATCTTGCCGTCGATCGCGGCAACGGCCGCGCCAAAGTTCTCGATCGGCAGGTCGCTGCCCCGGCTCCACGTGTCGGTGGCGACGTCGTAGATCCACAACGCGCGATGCGCGACAGGGAATCCCTGCGGGCTGTTCATCCCGCCGAACACGTAGATCCGGCCGCCCAGCGCCGCCGCTGATCCGAAGTTCGTGCCCACGCCGGGCGAAGGAACGTCGGACTTGCGACTCCAGCCGTTGGCCAAGGGATCGAACGCCCAGACCTGGTCGATCCGGACATCGGGACCGAAGCCGGTGCCACCGCCGATGAGATAGAGATCGCCACTGCCGGCCGCGACCGCGGTCGACTGTACGATGCCGTTGGGGATCGGCGCCGGCGTCGCCGTGGTCCAGCCTTCGGAGCAGGCACCCACCAGGAAGCTCGCGGCGGCGGAGTACACGCTGGTTCCACACAGGTTGGTGGCATTCACCCGCCAGAAGTACTGGCGCCCGACGTCCAGGTCGGTGGTCAGCGTGAACGATGTGTCGGTCGCGTCCGTGTCGACGACAAGCTGGGTGAAGGCGGCATCGCGCGCCACCTGCAGGTGATACTGGGCCGCGCCAAAAGACGTGGCGACGAGAGAGCCGCCGCCGGCGTTCGACGCCTTCGGTGGTGTCGTCGCGGCGAGCTGCCACAGGAACTGAGGGCTGGCCAGGACCGCGGCGCGCGCGGCATCCGGCACGAACGGAGCCGTCCACGCCAGCGTCGGCCGGCGAGGCAGATTGACGTCGCCGTCCTGGGGACTGATGGTCTGGGGTGCGGTCGGGGCCGCGTCGTCGATCGCGACGGTGGCCTGCGCCGTGCGCGCGCCGTCCGGAGGCGGCGTCACCGCGGTGCCCGACACGACGAACGTGTAAGTGTCTCGCGGCGTCGGTCGCGCCGTCAGCAGCGTCAGCGTCGTCGTCTCCCCGGGCGCGATCGGATTGCGCGCGAAGGTGGCGCGCGCGCCCGGCGGCAAGTTGGTCGCGGTCAGCAGCACCGGCGAGGTGAAATTCGGACCGTGAATGGAGTCCACGCTGACCGTGTAGTCGAGAGCCGAGCCTGCGCAGGTACCGCCCGCGGCGACCGGCGCGACGTGAACCGCGAAGTCGGGCGGCCCACAGTTGGCCGAGCTGATGCTGATGTCGTCGACGAACATCCCCGTGATGTCGCCCGCGCTGTCCTGATGGACGCCAAAGGTGAGCTGAATCGTCTGGTTGGCGAACTGCGCCAGGCTGATCTCGCGCTGCTCATAGGTCTGCAGGCGGTCGGCCTCCCGCATCAACTCGACCATCGGACCGGGCGGGTCGATCGGTGTGACCCTGACGTATTGCTGGTCGAAGGCGACCGAGTCGATCGAGAGGCCCCACATCCAGAAGTCGAGCATCGGAGCTCCTGGACCCAGCGTCACCACCTGCGAGATCGCCGAGTCGCCGAAAGGTCCGAAGCCAGGGTCGACGGTTCCGAGCAGGACCGCGTTCGATCCGCTGTGCGGCTGCCGGGTCGAGACTGAAGGCGTCGGGATGGTCGCATCGATCGACCAGGCGGTGAGGCCATCCTCGAAGCCGCCATTTCTCACCCCCTCGCCACCGATGCAGGATTCGGTCACGAAGTTGAAGCAGGCAGAGGTCAGGCCGCCGTTAGTGCACGCGTTGGCAACCGTCACCCGCCAGGACAAAGGCTGGAAAACACCCAGCGCGTCTCCGGTTGGAACGGTGAAAGACGTGTTGGCCGTGTCGTACGATCGCACGACCGCTCCGGTGCAATCGCTGCCCGCCAGGACCTCGAGAGTGTAGGACACGCTCGAGCCGACCGAGGACCAGCTGAACGTCGGCGTCGTCGAAGCGCCGTCTGTCCCGTTGGGCGGAGACAGGAGCGTGGGCGCGGCGGGCGGAGCCGCGACGACCACCAATGTCGTGGTCGCCGTCGCGGTCGTTTCGCCGCTGGTCCCCTGGACGGTGAGGGTATAAGTACCGGGCGGCGTCGCCGGGGTCGCCTGGATCCGCATCGTCGAAAATCCACCCTCGATAGCGGGCGCCGGGATCGGGTTCGGGTCGAAGCTGACACTGATCTCTCCGCCGGGCGGCTGCGGCGGCGTCACGCTGGTCAGGCTCAGCGTCACATCGCCCGGAAAGCCCGTGGGACCCCCGAGCGCCGTGACCTGGGCGGTGGTCGGACCGGTGCCGCAGGTCTGGCCTCCGGATTCGACGATCAGCGGGTTGAGGCCAGGCGCCGAGACGATGCAGTCGTTCTGGCTGTTGGAAAACTCCGTTTGGACGTCATACGTAACGCCGTCGCCGCCGCGGACCTGAGCATTCTGATCGTTGCACAGGTCGCCGATCTCCTCGTTGAAGCCCTGGTCGTACCAAGCAAGCGGGGGACCGAACGTCTGCGCCAGACCAACCTCGGGGTCGGTCACGGTCTCGACGAGCTCGTGTGACGCGACCTGCGTGTAGTTGCCAAACACCGTCGAGGCAGCACCGCAGCCGAATTCGCACCCGGATCCAGGCTGGAAGTCCGGGTGAACGCCGTAATAGATCTCTCCAAAACCTGGAACGTTGGCCACCGTTCCGTGGTACGCGCAGAAGATCTGGCACGAGGCCGAGCCCTGGATGGTGACCACCTTGCCGTGGGGAAAGAAGACCGCGTAATAGGTGTTGTTGTTGCCCAGCGCATCGTGAGCCGGCGCAGGGATGTTGCCGGCTTGAATCTGGGCCGCCAGCTCTGCCTGAATGTTGCTGTCGTCGATGACCGGTCCATTGTTCTGCGGCGCAGGAATGATCGTCACCTGGCTGGCGAAGCTGCCGCGCCCGATGACTTGATTGGTGGCTATTCCGGGCTGGTTGGTGGTGTTGTATTCACGGAGCCAGTCGACATAGGGACTATTGAGTACCCCTTGATAAAATGTCGCCACGCTGGGGCTGGCGGTGCTGGTGACCTGGGGAATGTAGCTGCCGCCGCCGTAGATCACCTGCACGACCTGGACGTTCGAGACGACCCGGCCGCCAAAATAGTTGAGGTGCGCGCCGAAGGGAGCCGACTTCGGTGTCGGCTTCAAGAGGGGCGACGCACCCTTCGGCTGTATGAGCTGCCCAAACATCAGCCCCTTCTTCCCGATGCCCAGCGCCGACGAGACTCGACCGGTGCTCTCCGCGACGTGCGCGTCCGAACAACCAAAGCCGGCGACAGCCACCGTCACGGCCATCGCCATCAAGATCCCCGTCGCCACACGCGCCACAGCGCGCCCCGACATCAGCTCCCGTCTTTGCATGTAGGCCCCTTCACCGGTCATTGGTTGATCGAGCGCGCGACCGTGATCACACGAACACAAAGCTTCCGTCGACACTTTTCTTCTGTCCGCCGTCGTCACGGTTTCGGAGACTCACGCCGAGCTCGACCAGGGCCAGATGGAGCTACAACGGGTTGCGAGCGAGTTCTTCCCGGACGTTGGAGGCTATTGCGCGCGCGGATCGGCGAAGCGAGCGACGCCACGCGGTCAGCGACAGATGAGACCGAACCGCTTGGGCTGAACTGCCGCGGCAACTCGGATAGAGTGCGGGCATGATTCCGCGACGTCGCATCGTGAGGTCCGCCGCGCCCCTTCTCGCGCTCGTCGCCTTGGCAGCGGTACCGGCGTGCCACTCGTCGCTGCCGAAGGGGACGAGCGGAGGAACGGGTGGCGAGGGCACCGACGGATCGAGCGATGGCGCGGTCGATCGAGTCACCGGGGAGGTCGACGGTCGCGTCGGCGTGGGGGGTGGCGGCGCGGGCACCGGCGGAATCGGAAGCGGCGGCGGCGGAGCCTCCGGCGCCGGTGGTTCCACGACGGCGGGAACTGGGGGAAGTGGCGCAAACGCAGGAGGCGCGGGCGGAACGGGAGGATGTCGCACGTCCGTCAGCGGAACCGTGATGGATCCGGCGGGCCTCGTTCCCATCTACAACGTCATCGTCTATGTCCCAGGCGGCGCGGTGCTGCCGATCGCCGACGGCGTTTCCTGCGACCGCTGTGGAGGCTCGCTATCCGGCCAACCGGTTGCCGTCGCGCTGAGCGCCGCCGACGGCACGTTCCGGCTGGAGGCCGTCCCGCCCGGCAACAACGTTCCGCTGGTCATCCAGCTTGGAAAGTGGCGGCGCCAGGTGTCGATTCCGAACGTCGTCGCGTGCGTCGACAACTCGATCACCGACATCAATTTGACCCGGCTGCCACGCAGCTCCGCCGAAGGACACCTGCCCCAGATCGCCCTCGTCACCGGTCACTCCGATCCGCTGGAGTGCCTCCTGCGCCGCATTGGTGTCGCCGACTCGGAGTTCACCAATGACGGCGGGACGGGGCGCGTTCATGTGTACGCGGGCGGCGTCGACGCGACATCGCAGGGGGCCACCCAGCTCGCCAGCGGCGCGGTTTTTTCCAGCGCCTACACGGCGCTCTTCCCCAGCCCGCAGAAGCTGGCAAGCTACGACATCCTGCTGCTCGCGTGCGAGGGTTCGACGATCGCGCCGTCCAAGTTACCGTACGTCGAGAACATCAAGAGCTACGCCGACCGCGGGGGACGGGTGGTCGCCGAGCATCTTCAGTCTTATTGGATCTCGCACGGCGCGACACCCTGGCCGGCCACCGCGCAGTGGCTGCAATCGATCGACGCGGCCTTTCCGACGACGATCACCGCCGCCATTGATACGACGTTTCCACGCGGAGCGGCTCTCGGCGACTGGCTCACGGCCGTGGATCCCTCGACCACCCCCGGTCAGCTTGCCTTGACGTCGGCCGAGCATTCCGTCGACGGGGTCGTCGCCCCAACGCAGCGCTGGATCGACTCGACGTCTTCCCCGGCGTCTTCTTCCACGGCTTCTCCGACCGAGATTTTGACCTTCAACACGCCGGTCGAAGCCCCGCTCGCGAATCAGTGCGGGCGCGTGGCGTTCGTCGATCTGCACGCCGCGCTGGGGACGGGCGTCTCCAATCCCGACACGCCCTTTCCGACCAGTTGCTCCGGCTCCGGCAACCCGACGCCCGAGCAACGGGCGATGGAGTTCATGTTCTTCGACGCCGCCGCCTGCGTGCAATCCGACACCGCCCCCGCGGTCGCGCCGGGGAGTGGAGGCGGAGGCCCGGAGCCTGACGTGCTCACTGGCAAGAAGGCGTTGCTCGTGGTCGACGTGCCGAGCGCGCTCGCCGACGGCGACAGCGCATTGAAGAGCGATCTCGAGAGCCGCGGGATGACGGTGACCCTGGCCACCGTCGACGGATCGGCGGGGCTGGCCGCCGGGCAGGATCTGATCATCGGATCGTCGACCGCTGCTCCGGACGTGTTCGCGACGACGTTCGAGGATGCGACGATACCGATTCTGGTGTTCGGCAACGCCTACGACGTTCCCCTGGGCATGGTGGCGTCAGGGACCGGCAACACCGGATCGGTCCCGAGCACGACGCTGTTCACCGTCGTCGGTGCGGGGACACCGTTGGTGGCAGATCTCGCGACCGGCACCGCCTTCGCCGCGATCGATCCTGCGCGAGCGATGACATCGGTGAGCTGGGGGACGCCCGGCGGCTCGGCGATTCGCGTGGCCGCCGTCTCGGACGCCCCGAACCAGGCCGTCGCGTTCGCGTTCGAGAAAGGGTCCCCCACGGCGGTGGGGACCGCGGCCCAGCGCCGGGTGGCCCTCGGGTGGAAGACCACCACCTTCCCGCTTCTGAACGTGGCCTCCTACAAGCTGACCGTGGCCGCCATCAAGTGGGCGGCAAACGCCCCTCCTTAGCTTTCGCGGCCGCGGGATCTCAACGGCGTCGGCGCCGTCGTGCGAGCAGAGCGAGCGTTCCCAACAGCAAGAAACCAGGCACTCCGCCGCGTAGGGATCGCGCGCCAACGACGCAGCTACAGCCCGACGAGTCGGTCGTGATACCGGCTGATCCGCCGGTCGCAGGTGTTCCGGTAGCACCGCCTATGCTGCTGCCCCCCGACGTGCCTGCGCTTCCGCCAGATCCCTGATTGGCACCACCCGTACCCGCGAGGCCGCCGGTGCCAGAGTTGCCGCCGCTGCCGGTGCTGCCGCCTTTTCCGGTGCTGCCGGTGCTGCCCATGCTGCCGCCTTTTCCAGTGCTGCCGGTGCTGCCGCCGATCCCGATGCTGCCGCCGCTGCCAGTGCTGCCGCCACTGCCCGTGCCGCCGGCGCCGCCCGTGCCCCCGCCGGTGCTGGAGCAATTGAAGGTCGGCGGCGGGGTCTGCGTACCTTGCGGGTTCATTGCGGGCAGCGTGATGAGATCCACCAGCCACGTCAGACCGCCGTCTGGAGTGTGGATGTTCTTGGCGGTACCGGTGCCGGAGCCCCTGCCAGTTGCGCCGTGCTGCGCGCCGACACCACCCACGCCAGTGGCGCTGAAGTGCGGGTCAGCCTCCGCGAAGTGCAACTCGGTGCACAGGTAGTACTGGGTGTCGATGGTGAACGAATCAGCGTCGGCCTCCGTGGCGAATCCGAAGCCGCCCTTCGGCATCTGCCCGCTGGCGCTCTGCAGCGTCGACACGACTTTCGCCAGCTTTTGCGACGTCACGGTCTGCGTCCACGTGTTGCCGTCCGCCCCCAGCTTGTACTCGATGGTGACGTGGTCGTCAGGGTCGATGGGAACGGTCGGACCGTTTCTCTGGCCGAAGCTGCCGAAGACCGACGCTTCTACGCACCACTGGCCGGTCGCGGCGCCGCAATAACCCTTGTTGTCCGGCCACGCATCCATCGTGGTCTGGATCAGATCGCTCGTGGGGTTCGACATGCCCGGCCACAGGAACAACGGGCCCGTGGTCGATGTGATCGGTGGCAAGCGACCCGGCACAATCGTGGTCTTGGCGTAGATGATACGCGACGTCGTCGGCCCGAAGCTCCAGCTCGCGCCCCAGCCGTCCGCCGCCCTGGCTTGCGCCGCCGGTAAAGCCAGAATCAAGGTCCAGAGGAAACCGCAGGCCAGCAAACGAATCTTTTTCACAGATGACCCTCACGCAGGCAACGTGCCCTCACTCCAAGTCACGGCTCGCCAGGCGGGCGGCTCGACAATCGACACCATCTGTGTGCGACGTCACAGGCACTTCAAGATCGGGGCGTCTCGTCGTCGTTCACGGCCCTGACGCCCGTCAGCGTCTGCGGGCGCGTCGACCGGAACCACCGTCCATCGCTCGGCGAGCGTCAGCGTGATGTTCGGGTTGGCGTCGGGCGCGAATTGCACGACCGCCCAAACTCCATTGGAGAGAGGACCCGGAACGGCGGCGAGCGAAGAGATTCGCTACCTTGACGTCGCCGACCTCCAGCCTTTCGGCAAATCGTTTCCGCCATTCGGGAATGATTGGATGTTTCAACGTTCAACTCGTACAAGGCCGACATGCAATCGCCTCCATCACCTCACCGTCGATCTCGTGTGCCCGATTCAATCACGTCAACGCCGGCGGAGTGTGTGGTGGTCAATGGCACATGCTCGATGATGCGGGGTCTGATTTATTGAGCCGCCGTTTGCCGTCGACGACACTCACCGCATCAACAAAGCCAGGGTTCGTGCTCTGCCGAGACATATGACCAGCTTGTTGGATTCCGTCCCTCAACCGGAGACAAGAATGCGTTCTCAAACCAAGTCTCAGCGCAGGATTTCTCGCCTCACGTTCATCACGGTCGCCAGCATCGCAGTCGTTGCCGCTGCGGGACTCGGGTGCACCGCCGGAACCTCGGATCCAACCGGGTCGGATCCAGCCGCCGAGTCGACCGTGAAGACCACTGAAGCGCTCACGGCGGGCCCGTCCGCGCCGGCGCGCGCTGGCCGCTCCGCGCTCTTCGAGCCTGGCAGGCCGGTTGGCTTCAAGGGGGTGGCGCGGGTGCAGAACGCGCCCCAGCTCGCGGCGGGGCAGCACCCCGGCCACTTCTCCAACAAGGGGATGAACAAGACGCCGGGGATGTCGACGGCAGGGGCCGCGACACCCGCCAGTGCGGCCGTCGCAGCCTCCGCATCTGCGAGCCCGCCGGTCGTCTCAGCCGAGAAGATCGCCAAACAGAGCAGCTATCTCCAGCAGTGGCAACAGATGGAGCCGAGCTTGGCTGCCCTGTCGCAAGAGGAACGCGACACGCGGCGCGCCGCTCTCAAAAAATCCGTGCTGGGAAACTGATCATGAAAACCACCATTGCTGCGTTCGCGGCTCTCGCTCTGATCGCTGTCGTCACCCCGCGCGCCGAGGCATCGCTCGGCGGAACGGAGGCGTTGAATTTCGTCACCCCGATCAATCCATTCTTCATCATCTACGAGACGCAGGCGCCCGGGGTCACTTGGACGTTCCAGACGACCAACCTCAGCGCGGGCGCCGACACGGTCATCAACGTTCAGAACGCTGACGATCCGCAGGGCGGGTTCGTGGCGGGGAATGACGACGGCGGTGGGAATGGGCTCGCCTCGCTCGTCGTGGTGCCGCCTGCCGCGACCACGCGGACGCTCGCGGTGATTGTTCGTTCCTTCGACACGGACAGCCAGGGGACGTGCACCTTTACCGCCACCCCTTCGAACGGTACGGCCAGCGTCTTCAACAACACGTTTTTCGGGGGGATTGGCATCAACCTTGGCGATCTGGCGGCGGGGACCCATGTAACGACCGCCGAGCGCCGGGGCGGGTCCAACGACACGGTGCTGCTGGTGGTCTCCGGCGATGCCTCACACGTCGCCGGGTTCGACGACGACGACGGGGTCGATCTCATGTCCTGGATTCACCTCGACGAGGCCTGCACCTCGTGCCTCGCGATCGTGGCGAACTTCGGTGACGTAGAGGCGGTCAACACGACGATCGTCTGGGACCAGAACGCCGACGCGACCGACTTCGACGGCGACGGGCTCGGCCAGAACCTGGAGGCGGCGATCGGCACCAACCCGAACATTGCCGACACCGATCAGGACGGCATCAACGACGGTTACGAGCTGCTGGGAGCGGATCTGGCAACGCCGGTCAAGTTCCCGCTCATGGGCGCGAGCCCGACCCAGCAGGATCTCTTCATCGAGATCGACTGGAACCAGTGCACGGATCCGACTTGTAACGGGAACATCGACCTCGGTCAGGTCGGGTGGACGCCCATAGCCGGCAATATCGTCCCCTATGCGCAGGGGATCGCGGCCCAGGTCGAGAGCGATCTGGCGCCGCTCAAGGTCCACATGGACATCGGAATCACCAATACGGATTCGACGACCTGGTACACGTGGGGCAACTGGGGAGGGGCGAGCCGAGGGGACTATACGAACGGCACCGAGGACGCGTCCGGCGGCAACACGGAGGGGTGCGAAGGCGCCTCCCCCGAGCGACAGAACCTGTTTCACTTTGCAGTGAGCTTCGCCCCCTACGGGGGCCACGTCTGGACGCTGCCTGGGTCGTGCATGGTCGTCACAAACGACGAGGGGAGCAACACCGACACGGTCACTCCGGCGCGCGTGATCTCGCACGAGACCGGCCACACGCTCGGGCTCCGGCACGGCGGCCGCCCGTTCAAGATATCGCTCAACTACAAGCCCCAGTACGAGAGCTACATGAACTACCTCTACCAATGGACGGCACCCAGCTTCTCGCACGGGACATCTCCAGTCCCGGTGCTGAAGCCAACGTCGCTCGACGAGACCCTCGGTCTCGGCGCGAGCGATCAGACCGTGCTGACATCGCTGCAGAACAACTGGTGTCCGGGCGGAACGTGCGTCAACTTGACGACCGGGTCCGTCGACTGGAATCGCGACGGCATCATCTCGCCGAGCACGACCAAAGTGCAGGGGGCTGTGTCCGTCGTCGACTACAGCCAGTACGCGCGCTCGGAGTTTGCGAGCAAGCTCAACGACCCGTCAGTCACGTGGGTGAGCGTCGGTGGGACGGTGGGCGATCAGCTCTGGATGTTCGGGCGCAGCTCGCCCGGCAACGTGCTCCAGTACGCGCGCATTTCCAAGACGGCGCTCAACAATGGTTGCGGATCGTTCACCGCGCTCGACAGCGACAACCCGGCCACCGACTGCGCCGGCCTCGCGGGGGCGACGACTGACGTTCCCGGCAACAAGCTGCTGACCTTCGGTCCGGGCGCTGCCGAGGTCAGTGGAAAGATCCTGGTGGTTTCGCAACGGACCACCGGCACGCTCACCTCCAACCTGCTCACCATCAACAGCAGCAGCGGCGCCGTTACTTACGGAGCCGACGTCGTGTTGCCGGGCGCCATCGCCGCCAAGGGCGACGTGACGGCGCTGTCGACGGGTTCGGGGGTGGTCACGGTCTGGGCGCCGGGTGGCAATCCGGTCCGGCTCAAACAGTGGAAGTTCCAGAACAGCGCCTGGACGGGTCCGACCGATCAACAGTGGGCCGACGCGACGTTCGTCTCGCCCAAGTTCGGCATCGGCGCCACGATCGGATTCCAGGACGGCTCTTCGACCAGCAAGGTGTACGCGGCGATCTCGACCACGGTCGGAACGTCGGGCAACATCGAGCTCGCTCGGCAGGAGACGACTGGACGATGGACCAAGCTCGCCGCCTGGACGATGGTCTCCCAGCCGGTGGCGTCGGGCCGGCCCGGGATCGCGTATCAGCGCCGGTCAGGCCAGGCGAACTCCGTCGGGCGGTTCTACATGGCGTTCAATCAGGCCAGCTGCACGGGCGTGTATGGTGCGGCGCCCTGTCAATCGATGATGCTCATGACCGAGGGGAACAAGTCGTCCGGTTCGACGCAGCGGCTGCAGTGGCTGAGACCGGCGCTGTTCAGCGATCCGGGGATGCCGGGCGGAATTGGTCTCGTCGACGATCTCAACCGCGACGCGAACCTTCGCGGCGTCTCCACCCATCCGAGCGGCACGCAAACCAACGGCTGGTTCTCGCCGGTGGTGGATGGCATCTTCAACGCCAGCGTCAGCGACCTGAATGACTATCCGTATCTCACGGGCGCCCTGCGCGCGGCGCTCTGCCTCGACGGGGGCAGCTTCCCCAATGGCGTTCTGCCGCCGTCGCTTCCCTAGGGGGCGCGCCGGGGCTGGGCTCACAATCGTCTGGCTCATCGGAGTCGTGGGCTCGTCCCAGGCGTGGAGCGCCCCCATCAAGAGCGTCCCGTTCCACATCCTGTGGCGCGGTACGGTCCCGGCGCGTGGCCTGGAGCTCAACATCGCGGTCGCGCGGAACGGCGTCTACGTCAGCACCGACTCGGGGCTGTCGGTCTTCGATCCTCATTCCGGCCGCAAGCTGGGAGAGTTTCGGGATCCGTATCTCGAACGATTGTCGCCGCCCACCGCCGTCGACGATGACTTCGCCGTGGCGGCGGACAGCCGCTGCGTGTACGCCGTCAACCGGGGCGGGCGCGAGGTCTGGCGCTATCCCTTCGGTAAATCGGCTCTCTCCCCGGAGTACATCGCGAGCCGCGCTCCCGTCGTCACGCCCGACCGCACCATCCTGGCGGTGGGCGCGGACGGCGAGGTGCACGCGATCGATCGGACTGGCAAAGGGCTGTGGCATGCGCCGGTCGGACGCTACGGCGAAGGCAAGCCGGCGATCGCGGTCGGGGTCATGCCCGGTCTCCTGCTGCTGGACACCCGGCCGTCGCACGCGGATCCCCCGCAGCTCGTCGGCGTCGAGCTGCAGGACGGGCCGGGACGGATCCGGTTTCACGTGCCCCTCGGCATCGATGTCTCCGGACTGGTGGCGGGTGGCCCGCTGGGGATCGTCGCGACCAGCTATGTCGAGACCAAGTCCAAGCGCGGGGCCACTCGCGTCGTGTCGCTCGACGGGCAAGGACGGCGACGATGGACCCTCGAGCGGGGGCGGCACGAAGGTGTTCGGGCCGTGACGCCTCTCGGCCAGCTGGTCACGAGCTCGCAGGATGCGGCTGGAACCGAGCCGGGGACGCTCATCGAGGCCTGGTCGGCCGACGGAAAGCAGGCGGGAAGCTTCCACACCGACCTGACCGTCGTTGCGGTGCTGATCGGAAGCGACGCCGTCGGCTATGTCGTCGGTTGCAGCGGGAACACCACGGCGGTGCAGTCGTTCGGACCAAAGTTGACTCCCGCGCCCGTGGTCAATCTCGGCATCGGTTGCCCGGCGACGGCGACGCTCGACGACCGGGGGACGCTGTTCCTGGCCGGCGGCGCACCACCTGCCCTCGGGCACGATCCCCGCGCCGAGCTGGTCGCGATCCAGACGCCCAGCCACGCGGCCGCGAGCGGGTGGTCCACGCCGCGAGCAAACGCCCGTGGCTCGGCGGCCTTCACCCTGTCACTGCATTGAGGCTCCGGACCGCCTGCAGCAGCTGGCCCTGCCTGCGCCCGCCCGCCGCTCAGTGCGCGAGCTCGTCGGCCAGGCGGTCGAGCCGCGCGATGGCGTCGCGATCGCCGGCGCGCCGCTTCCGTTCGTCCTCGATCGCGGGCAGCGCCTCGGCGCCGTAGACGTCGTGGATCGCGCGCGCGGCGCTGCGCCCTGCCACGGGGTGCGCCACCGCTTTCAGCAAGTCGGCCAGCATCTGGGGGTCGCCGCGGCAGCTCGCATCCAGGCGGTACGCGCGCAGGTAGCGGTCGACCGAATCACTCCACCAATCGAGCTGCGCGTACGCACGCGCGACCAGCAACCAGGGCCGCGCGTCGCCGGGATTCTGGCGGGCGAAGGCGTAAGCGGGGCGAAGCGCGGCCTCCGACAGGCGCGTCTGGTGGTCGAGCTTGTCGCGGATCGGCTGCAGCGCGGGTGGAGCGGTGTCGCGCCACGGATCGCGCGCGGCGGGCTTCGGCACGCGCTCGAGCGGCGCCTGTGAGTGGCGCGACGACGCGGCCGCGAGCGACAGGCTCGGCGTCGCGCCGGGGCTCTGCACGACGTCGCGCCGGACGAACGAGACCACGCTGGTCAACCCGGCCGCCACCGACACCACGGTCACCACCGACTTCCACGACCCGGAAATGAAGCTCCAGGCCCGGCGCAGCCTGCCGAACCGCTGCCCCTCGAAATTCGGAGGCGTGACACGCGGGCTCACCATCGCCGCCGCGGCGACGCGCGATACGGCGGCTGTGGCCTCCAGCGCCGCCAGCATCGACGCCGCGTCGGGGAATCGCCCGGCCCGGTTCTTGGCCATGGCGCGCTCGATGATGGGCTGCAGAAAGGGCGCGGCCGCGAGATCGGGCCGGGCCTCGGCCAGCGAGGGGACCGGCTCGGTGGCATGGGCCTTCTGCATTTCGTCGCGCGTCGGCCCCGCAAACGGCAGGCGCCCGGCGAACAGCTGGAACAGTGCCACGCCGGCCGCGTAAACGTCGGTGCGCGCGTCCACGGGCTCCTCGCGCGCTTGTTCGGGTGACATGTACGCCGGCGTGCCGACCACGACCCCGATATGGGTGAGCTTCCCGACCAGCGTCGGCGAGCGGGAGCTGCCGAGAAACTTCGCCACGCCGAAGTCCAAGAGCCGCACGTGGTCAAGGTGGTCGGGCAGCTCCTGCAGGAACACGTTGGCCGGCGTGAGATCGCGGTGCACGATCCCCTTGCCGTGCGCGAATGCCAGACCGCGCAGCAACTGCTGCGCGATACCGAGACCGCGCGCGAACGGCAGGCACCCCTGCGCGAGCAGATCGGCGAGAGTCTTCCCTTCCAGCAGCTCCATCACCAGATAGGGCACGTCGCGGTCGATGCCGGAGTCGGTGACGCTCACGATATTGGGATGGGCCAGCTCCGACAGCGCCTTGGCCTCGCGCTGGAAGCGCCTGCGCCCGTCCTGGTGCGCCGCCGGCTGCAGCATCTTGATGGCCACGAACCGGCCGAGCTGAACCTGCCTTCCCCGGTAGACCACCCCCTCGCTCCCTGTGCCCAGACGCTCGAGCACCTCGTACCGCCCCTCGAGGATCCGCCCGATGAATGGATCGGGAGACTCCGCAGAGGAGAACAACTCTTGGCTCACGGCCCATCGTATCACCACTCGCGACGTGGCGGCCGGGCCCCGCGCACGGCGAACAAATCCTCAAGGATCCGCCTCGGCCGCCGATAGTCCGTAGCCACGCCTCACGTCACCAAGGGTATCCCCCGCGCTCGGAGAGGCGCTCGAACTCGCCGCTCCATTGCTTGCTGCGCGACTTGCATGTAACGGGGCGAACCCATCCACGCCAACGGGTTCCCGGCGAGCTCGGCATCGCCATCGTCGGAGTGCGCCACTCGCTGCCAGACTCGATGTACGGCGCGGATCGCGATGTCAGCGGCGCGGCCGAGATGCGCGCGCTCCTCGGGCGTCATCTGAGGCATCGCCCAGTCGAGAAAGGTGAAGCCGAACGTCCCGTGAGCCGCCTCGTCACGGACGATCCGGCCCAGGATGGCGCGCGGCAGCGGGTGCGGGCATGCGTGCCAGGCACCGCGCAGGAGAGGAATCGACACCGCTTCACCCACGCAAAAGAAGCGAACGATCGCGTCCGCCGCTCGCAACAACGGACGAAGCTCCGGCGCGGGATCGACGATCATCGCGTCGGGATCGTGGCGAATCTCCGTGCCGCCTCCCATCTCCATCGCCATGCGGGCGCACAGCTCGACGTGGACCAGCTCGTCCAGGGGAAAGCGCGTGGCGAGCGCGATGAGGTCCACCGGCGCCCGACATTCGTACAGCGCCCTCAGCGCCGTGCAACATGCGATTCCGGTGCGGTGCTCCTGGAATGCGGCGCCCGTCCACCTCTTCCTGGCGCGGATCCGGACAGGCTCAGGAAGTCGCGCGAGGTCCATCGTGCCCCACGGCATCGCATCGACCTCGGGGCGCATCTTGCGATAGCGGCCCTCTATCCGGTGTCCGAACAGCTCGAGCTCGAAGAGCTCGCCGGCGTTCGTGGTCATCGCTAAACGATGTTGCCCATGAATTGCCGATCCACGGAAGCGTCCGTTGGGCCCACGGGTCCACCGCGATCAATCCCGCCGTCCGGGCGCGCACCGGCATCGTTCGCTCGCGCGACGTCGATCGCCGCATCGGTCCTCGGAGCTTCGCTGCTGCACGCCCCGTAGGTCACCGAAGCCACTCCGATCGAAGCAATCAAGAGCTTCCGACCCACGCTCTTCTTCCCCTCACCCGACATTCATCGAAGGCTAGAGCAACCCTGGGCCGCTGTCTACGGCACGGTCGCGGCGATATGGGCGGCGCCGTCGTCGTTGTCGACCGGCTGCTGCCGGAGGTAGAAGGCGACCGTGGCTCCCTTGGCTAGCAGGGCGACAATCGCGAGAAAAGCGGCCCCCAGCAACCGCAGCATCGGCAGATCGCCCGGGCGGAAGACGAGGTTGTTCAGATTGAGAGCCAGCGGCGGGCAAAGAACATAGAGCGCACAACGAGGCCAAGTCTGCCGGATCAGCGCGAATCCAATTCGCAACGCGCGTCGGACCGACCTCGTGGTGAACGCCAGGGCGGGGGGAACGAAGGTGAGGGCAAAATCGAGGGCGAGGGCGAAGGCGATCGTTCCGATTCGGGCTCGGGGCACCAAAGCCTTCACGCCGCCGCCCCAGAGGAGCGTCAGGGGCACCAGCAAAACGAGCGGCGCAATCCCAGCGAGCAAACCGAGCGCGAGAAACCGGCCCATGAAAGGCTCCACGAGAGACAGAAGATGCCTCAGCGTGACCGGCTTGCCCGCGAAGTGACGAAGGAAAAAAATTCGCTCCGCGCCAACCCAGCCACAGAAGACCAAAACCACCGCAAGGTCCGCGATCCCCAAAGCTAAATTTCGGTACGGCGACCCCGAGGGGCCGCCGGCCACCAGGATCGGGAACCACCAGAGACCAATCGTTACCAGCGCCACCGTCGGTTGAGCCACCAGCGCCCGCGCCGCGGCCGAGAGATCGGCGATCGGTCCGACCAGCGCTGGCTTGGAATCGAAAGACTCTCCGTCGATGGGTGCCATTGTAAATAGAAACGCCCGCCGGGCGAGATCTTCCGGAGGGCGCTCGGGGTACCGGTGACTCCCCCTTGGGTAGATCAGAAGAGAAAGAAGGTCGCGTACGAGACGCCGCCTGCCGAGGCTTGAAAGCAGTAGCCCCCGTTTCGCGTTGCCGGCAGGCTCCAGACGCCGCCGCAAGACTCCGCCGTACCGTTCACACTGAACGTTCTCGGTGCTGCGATATTGCTGCAGCCGCCGCCGCTGATCATCGATGTCGTCTCGTGACAGGTCGCCTCGGTTCCGAGGCTGCCGGACACGTATGGGGCTGTGACCGTGAACGCGACTGCGGGCGCGCAAAGGCCTGAACACGGCCTCGCCCCCGCTTGTCCTCCCACACCGGCCGCCGCGCCGCCCATACCACCGGTACCGAGCGTGTTCCCGGCGTCCACGACGCCGCCGGCGTCCACGACACCGCCGGTGCCTCGTCCACCAGTCCCGCTGATCCCACCCGAGCCCTGTCCGCCGGCGCCGCTCGTCCCCGCGCTCCCCGACGCGCCGCCGTCGCCGAACCCACCGCCCGTTCCTATCGACCCGGCGCTCCCACCCGACCCAGCCTGCGTTCCCCCCGCGCCCCCCGATCCGTCATCGACTCCCGGAGGCATGAGCGGCGTCGAGCTGCAAGACGCGACAGCCAGTGCCGCACAACATGCGAACAGGCACGTGACCGAAATGTTCCTCCTCATCGAAGTTCCCTCCCTCGGAGGCGCCACTATACCCGGAGGCTGCGCGCGATTGACGCCGCTCGAGCGTTACATTTATGTTGCGCGACGTGGACGGGACGTCGTCGTTGGCTCGGTCATCACGCGCATCGTGGGCCAGGTCATGAGAATCGTTTGCGGGACGGCCGTCGTTCTGGCGGCGGTGATGGGTCTGGGCTCGCGCGCACCGGCGGCCAGCTTCGATTGCCGAAGAGCCCGCGCGCCCGTCGAGAAGATGATCTGCTCCGACGGACAGCTCTCCGAGCTCGACGCCCGCCTGGCACGGTCGTACCGGCGTGCCGTCGATTCCGCCGCCGATCCGACGGGGTTGAAGGCGGCGCAGCGGACCTGGCTGGCGACCGAGAGAAGCAAGTGCGCCGACGTCCCGTGCCTCGAGCAGGCATACCAGCAACGTCTGAACACCATCGACGCCGCGGGTGGCGCGAGGACGGACAGCGGAAAGGCGGGCCGCGCGGGCGCGAAGGAGGTCGCCTACTCCTTCGCACAGGCCCCCTTCATCAGCCCGCAGATCATCGAAGATCTCTCGACCTCGATCGCCGATCAGGGTGATCAGATCGTCGCCATCAACCTCACCGACGCGCAGGGATCCAATCGTTACGGCGAGGAGACCGAGGTCGTGAAGAAGCCCGGCAGAAACCCCTACGTTCGCTTCCAGCTCAAAGGCGAAGACGGCGGCGACGGAACGGAGTTCGGTTACGAGTACGTCGGCCGGACCACGTCGGGCGTCGACGTCCTGCGCACCTCATCGTGGACCGGCGGATCGGGCCGGTTCGAAAATCTGCTGATCGTCCGCCTGGAGCGCGACGCCGGCGGCGGCTCGCTGGACGACGGCGGCAACAAGATCGAGACCCTGACGTTCAAGAAGCAACGGACACTGATCCGCAAGCTCGGCGAGATCTCCCTCGGCGACCGCTGGGACGGTCAGCTCAAAGTCATCGGGAATGACATCGCGATCGGGAAGAACACCGGCTGGTTCAGCGACAAGAATCCCGACAAGGGCCGCGTCGTCAGGATCGAGTTTCACTGAGGGTGAGCGCACCTGAGACCTGCCGGCCATCGAGGGCCTTCCAAGGAAAGCTCGTCGACCAGGACCCCGCCGCCGCTCTACTGGCGCACATCAAAGGCCGCGGGCGATTCCGCGGAAAACAGCGGCTCATTGCAGACGCGATCGGGTCGGGAGCCAGGGACAAGGCCGCGTGATACGCTAATCCTGATGGACGCGCTGGGAGCGTACACAGCAGATCGCGCGGCAGCTCTCTCGGGAGTGCCGAGGTCGACCATCCATTGGTGGGCGCGTCAAGGAATCCTCGAGCCGACGGTGTCGGCGGTCCGGGTGCGCCTCTGGTCATACGCGGATCTGATGGGACTGAGAGTCATCTACTGGCTTCGGCGCGGGAAGACGACCGATGGCGGCGTCGACATCCCGGGCACCAGCATGCCGGCGGTTCGGCGAGCCATCGAAGCGCTGCGCGCGCTGGATCTACCGCTCTGGCATGCGAAGGGACCGACGCTCTTCGTTGACGGGTCTGGAACGATCTACGTCAACCGACCCGAGGGACTGGCGACGACAGCGGGGCAGCTCGCCTACGGGGACGTCCTGGACCTGATCGCGCCTTTCGCGACGGCGGAGGGGACGTCCGGACCCGATCTCGTGAAGCCTCGCCCTGACCTCCGGATCGTCCCTGGTAAGGTCAGCGGCTCGCCGCACATCGCCGACACGCGCCTGGAGACGCGGGCGCTCGCCGCGCTGACAGCGGACGGGTTCGACCTCGCGGCGATCCACAGTCTGTACCCCTACGTAGCGATCGAGCACATCGAGCAGGCGCTGGACCTGGAAGCGCAGCTCGCCGACAATCTGAAACGCGCGGCGTGAGGCGGCCGCGGCCGTGACGCGCCGACTGTTCGCGCTGGACCACAACTTCCCCGAGCCCGTGTTGTCGGCGTTCGCGGCGGTGCTACCGATGGGGAGTTGGTTCCCGTCCCGGCCGTCGATCCGGCGTGGGCACGGCTGGACGACTGGGAGCTGCTGGTGGCGCTGCACCGGCACGATCGGCCGTGGGACGGGCTGATTACCAATGACCACCACATGCTGGCCTTGCCGAGAGAGATGACCATTCTCTCGCAGACCGGATTGACACTGGTGGTCGCGAAGGGCGAGGGTGAAAACCCAATTCGGGCGGTGGGAACGTTGCTCTGTCACATCCCCTTCGTCTGCCACCACACCCGGCCCGGCCGCGCTCAGATCTGGAACCTGCGAATGGTGCAGAAGAACCACGACGAGGTCGGCGACTATCTCGAGAAGATCGCGCAGCGGAGCGGCGTCACGGTCGCCGAGCTGCTGTCGGCCCACCGCCTGCCGGTGGAAGCGCTCCGCAAGGGAGGCGCGTGATGGGCGCCGAGGGCAACGGCATCGTCCAGAAGCTCTGGAACTACTGCACCGTCCTGCGCGACGACAGACTCTCGTATCAGGACTATCTCGAGTAGCTGACCACGCTCCGTGCCGGGGACGGGGCTTGAACCCGTAAGCCGCTTTCGCGGCAGCGGATTTTAAGTCCGCCGCGTTTACCGTTTCGCCACCCCGGCTTAGTTACTTAATTATGCTGCCTTAGCCTTCTTTCTGGCCTTCGCCGGTATCCCTTCGGTAGCCGTTTGCACCGAATCGGACCCAAAGTCCGCTGTAATGCGATTCCGAGCCGTCAACGTGTAGTACCCGGGCCGGAGGTGGACGTAGTGCTTCTCGGTGATCGCCGTCGTGCTGTGTCCCATCGTCCGAGACAGCTCCTCGATACTCCCGCCAGCCATGATGAAGTGACAAGCGTACCCGGGCCTCGTGTACTCGTACCACGCGGCGGCGGTGCCACAACACGAGCACTTCATTTCGAGGTGCAGTTCCTTCACGACTTCGCGCAAGAACTTGCCCATGGTGTGGTCGTCCAGGAAGCGCCTCCCGCCCTGGCGCAGCGGCTTGACCACCACCCCCTCCCCTCCCTCGATCTTGCGCCAGGACGCAAGGACAGGGGCCAAGGACGGTTGTATCGGCACGATCCGAGACTCGCCGTCCTTCAGCGTCTGCGCGCCCTCGACGCCAGCCTGCACCTGGACGTGGATCGTACCCGGTTCTTCTCACTCCAGAGTCGGTCGAGCCTGAAAGCTGTTCAGGCGCACGCTACCCGCCCTCCGACAGGACTTCGCCGGTGTCGTTCTCGTCCAGCCAACAGTCACCGCGACCTCGAGCTCGAAGCCGCGGTGGCTCGCATCAACTGCTCCATCGAGGGGCGTCTTCGTTTAGGCTAGGAAGCCGTGGCTTCGATATCGATCGGACGAGGGTGGCGATGGACGCTGGTGGCCGCGGTCGTGGGCGCCGGAGGACTCGCTTGCCAGCCGCGGGGACGCGGGTCGTCCAGCGAGCCTTCGCTGGACGTACCGGACGTGGCCGGCAACCCGGCCACGGCGGGCCTGCAGGCTCTCTTAATGGGGTACGGCATCGTCGTCGATCGGGCGGAGCTGGATCGGGAGTGCCAGGTCGATCAGCACGGGGCCACCCTCGACCAGCTGGAACGGGTCGCCCGGAAGCACGGCTTGCGCGCCGCGCGGTTGCTGATGCCCGCCGAGCACCTGCTGGTCCCAGGAACGTCGGCGATGCCGTCGCTAGTCGTCACAGTCGACGACGACGGCAGGACGCAGTTCGACGTCATCTGGCGACGAGACGGCGATCGCGTAGAGATCCTCGATCCACAGCGCGGCCGCCGGTGGGTCACGGCCCGGGAGCTCCTCGGCCGGCTCTACATCCACGAGGCGCGTGTCCCGGAATCGCAGTGGACGACCCTGGCGAGCAATGACAGGTTTCAATCGCCGCTCCGTTCGCGGATAGCGTCGCTGGGTTTCTCGACGCCCGAGGTGAACGACCTCATGTGGTCGCAGGGCGCCGACGAGAGCTTCGGCAGCCACATGGCGGCCCTCGACGCGGCCGTGCGGGCCCTGGAGCGGCGCTCGCCGGATGGGTCGGCGGATCGGAAGACGGTGCTCCGGGCGCTGCTGGCGTGCGCGAAGAGCCGCGCCTGTGACGGCCCGGAATCCCTCGACAGCGCGCTCTTCACGGCGAAACTCGGTCTGGTCGGCCCGGACGGCACGCCGCAGGCGATCGTTCGCGGCGCGGTGCTCTTGCACGTGATGGGCCCACCGGGCGCGCCGTTTCCGATCGCGATCGTCCTTTTCATGCTGACGCTCGCCTGGTCGCTGGCGATCACGTGGAAGACGATCTCCGCACTGCAAACGGGACGGCCCTACGTGTACTCCTTCTGGGATGGCGGGGCGCTTCGGGCAGGGAGGGTCTGCGGACGCGGCGAGCTCAAGCTCAAGATCCCCCTTCACCTCCTCCTCGAGCTAGCCACGAGCGTGACGGTTCTCGGTGTCGTCGACCTCAAGGTCGGGGCGCTCTTGGTTGTCCCGCTCACGCTTATCGACTTGGCCGCCAGCTTCATCACCTGGCCTGCAGGTCAGGCGTCACCGCCACCCGATCGCCTGGTCTGATCGAGAACTTTCCGCGTTGCCTCGAACCATTGGCACCCAACACTGAACGCGACCGCCCGCGCGGATCGCACACTGTGTACAACCTGGCGTTTCATTGCAGCAATCAAATGTCTGCTGCCTGCAGAAAATCGTAGCGTTCGTCACTCGACAGAAATCAACGCCGGAGGCACGTTGCGTTGCTTTGCGCGTCCTCATTTCGAGGAGAAGCTTGCAAAGCATGGGGAGGGTGAACATGGACGTTGCGAACACGAAGGCACCGTACCGGTTCTTTTTGGTGGCTTGCCTCAGCGCCGCGGTTGGCCTGACAGCTTCGGGCTGCGGCGGCCCGGGAGAAGCAGACGAAGGAGAAACGACCGTCGAGAAGAGCTCCGCTTTAACTCCGCGATGCACGCAGGTTTACACTCAGACCGGCGAGTCTTGTGATTATTTTGGCGATTACGATCCGGTCTACGGGCCGGGACCGCCCACCTGCACACCAGAGTACGACTACATCACGGTCTGCCAGGACCCCTATCAGTACTGCGCAAACATGGTGTGTGCGTCCTGCCAGACGAGTTGCTCCAGCGGGCCAGGCTATCCGACCTGCGTCAACGCATGCATGAACAATTGCATGGGCCACTGTGTGGCGAATCCTCCTCCGTGAGAGCCAACTGACGTGACGGCCACGGGCGGTTCGTCGCCCGTGGCCGCGCCCGCGAAGACCGGAATCGCCAAGTTCGAACGCCTGCTGCAGCTCGGCGCCGCCGACCTGAACAAGGGGAGCTGTTGTGGACGTCGACGAGGTGGTGGAGTTCGGTATCGGTGACGACGTCGGGCATAGATGCGCCGACGGCGGCGCGCGCGCGGCTCGAGCGAGACAACCGTCGGTGCGCGGCGCAGAAAGGGTTTGATCTGAGGGGCAGCGGGTGCTACCCGGTAACGAGGTGGTCGGCGATGGTGAGCTCGAGCCCTGGCGCGCACCCCCTGCGTCTTCGTCGGGGAGACCCCGTTTCTCGAAGGATGAGGCGGGCGGCGCGACGGCGGCAGCCGCAGTCTGAGGGCACTCTGCCCGGGGACGCGTCCGCCGGCCTCCTGGCGTGGATCCGGCGTGCCGTCGACAGGATGGTGCAGATCGGCCTTTTTGGCGCGCTCCCCGTCGACATCCGGAAGCGCGTCCGGCTCTGCAACGTGCTGGCGCTGTGGGGGACGGCGATCATGGGGCCGTGGGTCGCCGTCGAGTTGCTGTTCGGCGAGGTGCGCGACCTGCCGTCGGAGATCGCCTCCCTGGTCGGCTTCCTCGCGGTGCTGAGCCTCAACGCCGCCCGCGCCCATCGCGCCGCGCGCCTCCTGCTCATCGCCATCGCCAACGGCTGCGTGCTGGCGGGGGCGCTGCTGTTCGACAAGAAGGCGGGGGGCACGCTCCCCTTCTTCGCGCTCGCCGCCCTGCCGCTCCTGCTGTTCGGCCCGAACGAAAGGCGGATGGTGGTGGCGGGGGTGGCCCTCCCGATCCTCCTGTTCGTCGCCTGTGAAACCGGGGCGGCCAACTGGCTGCTCGGGATCCGGCCGCTGCCGGCGCCCTCCTGGTGGTTCGCCGCCAACGTCGTCTCGGCGTTCGCGGTGGCCTTCGTGGTGCCGTTCTTCTTCTATCGCTCGAACCTCAGGGCCGAGGCCTCGCTGGAGCGGATGGGCCGCGAGAAGCTCAAACGCGTGATCGACTCGAACCTGATCGGCGTCGTGCGCGGCAGGCTCTCGGGCTGCATCGAGGAGGCCAACGACACGTTCCTCAGCCTGCTCGGCTACTCGCGCCTCGAGCTGGCGACGGGCTCCGTCGATCTCAAGACCATCGCGCCCCTCGACCCGCGCGACTTCAACTGCGCCCGCGCCCCCGGCGAGCAACCGAGCCGCGGCACAACCTCGGTCTACGAGCGGACGTTTCACCGCAAGGACGGCGCCGCCGTCCCGGTGCTGGTGGGCGTGGCCCAGCTCGACGACGGCGAGGACGAGGTGGTGGGGTTCGTGCTCGACCTCACCGCCCAGAAGAGCGTCGAGGCCCAGAACGCCATGCTGCGCGAGAGCCAGGAGGCCCTGCGCCTGCGCGACCTCTTCAACTCGGTCGCCTCCCACGAGCTCAAGACCCCGCTCACCGCGCTGCTGCTGAACCTCAAGACGCTGGGCCGGCGCCTCGACAAGGAGGCCCCGGAGTGCTGCTCGCTGAGAGCGCAGCTCGATCGTTGCGAGACCTCCGCCGCCCGCATGGGCGAGCTCATTCACACGCTGCTCGACGTGGCGCAGATCCACGACGGCAAGGTGAAGCTGGCCGTTCACGAGATGGACGTCGCGCAGGCGGTGCGCCGGATCGTGAGCGACCTCGAGGCCAACTGCCCGGCGGGGTCACAGCAGATCGAGGTGAAGGCCCAGGGGCCGGTGACCGCGCGGCTCGATTCGTTGCGCTTCGAGCAGCTCGTCACCAACCTGCTCTCCAACGCCATCAAATACGGCGCTGGCAAACCGATTGAGGTGCGCGTGGGCCGCGACGGCGCGGCGGACGTCGCCCGCCTGGAGGTCATCGACCACGGCTCGGGCATCGACCCACGCATGACCCAGAAGATCTTCGAGCCGTTCCAGCGCGCGGTCTCCGCCGAGGAGCCCATCCCGGGCCTCGGCCTCGGCCTCTACGTGGTCAGGATGATCGTCGACGAGCACGGCGGGAGGATCGACGTCGAGAGCCGGCCGGGGCAAGGGTCGCGCTTCGTGGTCGACCTCCCCTGTGTGCCCCCGCCCGCCCCGGCCGCAAGCTCGACCATGGGGCCACCGCCACCTCCGCCCGCCTGAAAAAGGAGATCAAAGACTCAACAACGAACGGGCGCAACGCCTCAGGCTCGCTCATGATGCACGAGTTTGAGCGTACCTCGACCCAAGTTTGACCCTGGCCACCTGTCCCCGGCCGGGCTGACGGATGAATCGGACGGGCACGGCCAATCCCTCGACCAGCGGCTCGCTGACGTCGACAGCTCCTTCAGCGCGGCCATCGCGAACGGGCTCGCGCACCTGACCGCCGAGGACGAGGAGCTCAATGGCCGCGTCGTCACCCTCCACGGCCGCAAGCACGTCAACTTCGGCTCGTGCTCCTACCTCGGCCTCGAGACCGACCTGCGGCTCAAGGACGCCGCCTGCGACGCCGTGGCCCGCTTCGGCGTGCAGTTCTCGACGTCGCGGGCTTACGTCTCGGCGCCGCCCTACCGCGAGCTGGAGCAGTTGCTGGGCGCGATCTTCGAGGCGCCGCTGGTGGTGGCACCGACGACGACGCTCGCGCACCTGGCGGCGCTGCCGGTCCTCATCGGCAAGCACGACGCGGTCATCTGCGATCAGCTCGTTCACAGCAGCGTGCAGACCGTGCTCCCCATCCTGGCCGCCGCGGGCGCCACCTGCAGCCTGGTGCGGCACAACCGGATGGATCGCCTGGACCACGCGGTGGCGACCCTCTCCCGCCGCCACGCGCGGGTCTGGTACCTGGCCGACGGCATCTACAGCATGCACGGCGACTCCGCCCCCATGGGCGCCTTGCGCGCGCTCCTCGACCGCCACGAGCGCCTGCACCTTTACATGGACGACGCGCACGGCGTGAGCTGGTCGGGCCGGCACGGCCGCGGCCACGTGCTCGGCGCGACCCCCATCCACCCACGGATGGTGGTGGCCCTGTCCATGGCGAAGTCGTTCGCCGCGAGCGGGGGCGTGCTGGTGTTTCCGGACCAGGAGTGGGCGCGCCTGGTCCGCACCTGCGGCAGCACGTTGATCTTCTCTGGCCCCCTGCAACCGCCCGTCCTGGGCGCCGCCATCGCCTCGGCGCGCGTCCACCTCTCGAACGAGATTCACGAGCGCCAGGCCAAGCTCTCCGAGCGCATCCGACTCTTCAACGATCTGGCCGGGGAGCACGGCCTGCCGCTGGCCACCACGGAGGCGACGCCGATCCGTTTCGTCAAGACCGGCGAAGCCGCGACGACCTACCGGGTGGCGACCGAGCTCATGAAGGAGGGCTTCTACACCAACACCGCCCTCTATCCGGCGGTGTCGCGCGGCCACGGCGGCGTGCGCATCACGCTCACCGTGCACCAGACCCTCGACGACGTGCGCGGGCTGGTCGAGGCCCTGGCGCGCAACCTGAGCGCGGCCTGACCCTCAGCGCCCGGCCACCAGGTCACGCCGTCGCGCTGACCCCGCCGCCGGCGCCGGCCGGCGGCGCCGCCGCCGCCGCCGCGCGCGCCGTGCGCTCGCGGATGGAGCGGTGGATGGGGTACATGAGCGCCACCGTCATCGAGTAACTAATTCCCGCGAGCATGGCGCGGCCCCTCTGCTAGAGGTGCATCGAGGCGTCTTCGGTCGGCAGTGACGCGAGCCGGGGAAAGGCGCTCTTCATCTCTGCCGTGGTCCGGCTGTACTCGCTCCGGATGTCCCGGATGCCCCAGGTCTCAAGGAATTTCGTCCCGGAGGCCGAAGTCGTCTGCCAGCCCGCGGTCGCCACCGCGAGGAAGTCCCCCAGGTAATAGCTGACGCCGGGCGAGAGCTGCCGGTTTCGAAGGGCCCTGAGCGGCTTGTCTTTGATCCCGGCGATCTTGAAGCTCTGCTCGGTGTAGATGATCTGATCGATCTGACAGCTCCCGGGAAGGATCTCGAAAACCTGGACCGGCCTCTGGCGCGAAAATCCGATGTTGTAGGTCTCGTACTTGTCGCCCTGGGTACACGCGAGCACGAAGCCCATGACATTGGTGGTGTGGCCGACGTCTGCCATCTCGAAGCGGCCATAAACGAAGGCGAGCGACGTGTTGGGCCGGTCATCTTGCCGCAAGCCGCTCGCGTAGACCGAGCACCCACCCGCGAGCAACGCCATGACCACGGCGATGGGCCCCGCCGCCGCGTTCAATCTTTCGATCAGCATCGATGCGCATCCTACATCACGGCCGAAAGCGAACGATCTGGTCGTTCCAGCTGTCGGTGCACCAATCGAGCGTGGCGACCACGATTTCGCGCGACGTCGGAGAGCCGTGGAAGTCGCCAAAATGGCACTATCATGAGCGTCCGATAGTGCCGCAGCCGATCGGCGAACGCGCCGATCGCGTTGCAGCTGGCGCTGGGGGCGACGATCGGCGGGCAGACGTTGGTGTTGAGATCGCAAAGAGCGTCGGTGAGGCAGGTGCGTTCCATTGGATCGAGAGGACTGGGGGCGCATGCCTCGCCGGCACGTTGATCCTCCGCAACTCCTTGCGGCTCGCGAGGTCAACCACCGAGATTGCCGTGACCGCACTATCGGCCACGTAAAGCGACCCGCTACCCTAACCCCAGCCTGCGCAGCCCCTCCAGCCGCCCCGCGGAATCCGTCGGGCGCCGGCCCTTCACCGGTAGCCGTTCCGGTAGCCATTTGCTGTCCAAACCTGGACATTCGCCCGGTCACGACCCGTCACGATACCGTCGGAAATCCTCACGGCTCCTGGGATTGCGTCCGTTTCGATACCCAGCACTGGACACGGTTACAGGATTTTAAGTCCGCCGCGTTTACCGTTTCGCCGCCCCGGCGTTTTGATTTAGTTACACCGATTTAAGTCGCTTCTAACTCGTCCCTTCAGACCCGTTGAAACCTAATTGCGCCGACTCGGACCCGAAGTCCGCTGCGAGACGGTGCTGTGGCCCAGGATGCGCTGGAGCGTCTCCAGCGACCCGCCGCTCATGACCCACTGGCTAGCCTTCGTGTGCCGAGTGCATTCGTACCACCACAGCGCCTTGGTGTGGATTACGGCACATAGACCATATCGACCGTGAAACGAGGCCCCATCCCCGTCTCGACAACCTTGCCTCCAAGCACCAGGTCACTCGGCCCTTCCTCGGCAGTCCAGAGGTCTATCAGCACATCCCAATGTGTCCCCATCCACTGCGCAACCGACGTCCGCCAAGTGTCGTCTGGCAACTCAACCAAGGTCGCGGGGTAGTCGGCGAGGTAATGGTGAATTTGTTCAGCCGCCGCCGGGGAAACAGACTCGACGCCTGGAACGCCATCGGCGAGGCCGTAGTCCCCCGCGGCCAGCCGCCGCACTACTTCGCGCAGCATCGGGCGCCACGCGCCAGCGATGGGATGTTGAGCATCCGGGTCCTTGAGCGCGGCAGGGCTATCAGACGTTGCGTCGCTCATCTGTTCGACTGCCGTTAGTCTGCCCTCGAACTACCCAAAAACACAAACCTATCCAATCAAGTCCCCCACACGGGTAATCGTCGGCCCATCGGTTAGCCAACACCCACTGCGACGCCATCGTGTGGCGGGTCGATTCGTACCACCCCAGGCTATCGCGAACCGCGGCGCGGCCCCGACCGACACCTCGGCGTGCTCCCCGCCTGCCCACTCCGCCGAGCCCTCGTCGCCTTCCTGGCGCTGCCTCATCCGCCGTAGCCGTAGACCGGTTCCATCTGAAAGTAACAGTTGGGCGGCACGGGCGCGACGCAGGGGCCGTTGGGCGCGTAGAAGGCGCAATAACCGCTGGTGCACGGGTAGTACTGCGCTTCGTTCGGATCGGTCGTGAGCATCATGTCGCCGTACGTCGG
Source organism: uncultured Pseudomonadota bacterium (assembly GCA_963774325.1). Classification (GTDB taxonomy): domain Bacteria; phylum Myxococcota_A; class Polyangia; order Fen-1088; family Fen-1088; genus DASRQZ01. The sequence continues at coordinate 2,875,759 of CAVZEF010000002.1, read as the reverse complement.
GTTGTAGAAGCGATAGAGGGGGACCAGATCCGGATCCGCCGCCAGCGCGCTGGTATCGTCGGGTGGATAGTAATAGACCGTACCGCTGTCCGCCGAAAATGGCAGCGCGCCTCCGTAGCTGTCGTTCGCCATGTTGAACGCGACGCCATCCAGCTCGTAGCCCGACGGCGGCACCAGGCTGGCGGTGTACGCGTGCTTGCTGCCGTTGAACGAGCGATAGATCGTCGTCGGTGTCGCCACGACATCCTGATACGAGCAGCTGTAGTTGTTGGTGGTCGTACAGCGCAGTGTCGCCGCATTGCAGGCGATGGGGTTGAAGGGGCAGTTTTCCGGGTAGGGATCACAAGACGACGGTCGCTCCTCGTAAAGCAGACCGCAATCCTGGTCGACGTCGCAATCCTCTGTCGGCATGAAGCCGCATATGAGCACGAGGCTCGCGTGCGCCGAGACGGAACAGGTTAGAAGAGTCGCGCACATCATTCCGCCCGCAATCCGTGGTCCGATTGAACGCATCACCCTCACCTAGGTTGATTTTCGCCTCCAGTCGCCCGGCCATCTGGCACGGATCGTGTCCGCTGGGACTCGCGGTCGAGCGCGGCTAAGTTGTTGATCTCTCGGCGCCGGCTGTCCGAATTTCGGACGGTAGCCGGCTCGACGGACAAGGCACGCCGGATCGACACCACGGAGATCAACCTGGGAGCGGTTTTCCAGGTCATTTGGCGTCTACGAAAGCGGATCAAGGCCACCCCGTGCCCCCCTCGGGCGAGTCCTAAGTCTGGCGCGTCTAGCCCAACTTCGCATCGAGCGTCGCCACCTGGCCAAGTCCAGCTTGAACCTGCGACGACAGCTTGTCCGCCTCGGCCTCCTGGAACGATGGCGGAATGGCACGTTTGCTGCTGTCTCCCTCCCACCGTGAACTGCTTTACGGCTTTGAGGTGCGCTCGTGTCAAAAGTTCCACGCTGGTCGCGCTGGGATTGGGGCTGGGGCTGGCGCAGCCGGTAGCTTTCGCACAGCCGCTGTCACCACCGGTGACGCCCGCGGCTCCGGCGCCCGCATACCGGCTGGCGATCAACGGCGGCCTTGCCGGCGGCACCGCCGGGTGGGGCGATCTCGGCGGAATCTACGAGGTCGGAGGGCGCGTACAGCTGCGGCCATGGCTGGGCATCGGGCTTTCGTACTTCCGACTGAGCGCCGGCAACAACGAAAATGACACGCCCTTCGAGCTCGACGCGATCGAGGCCTCCGCCACCTGGCGTCCGGTGGTCGGCAAGTGGTTCGACCCGTTCGTCCAAGCGGGCGCGCTGGGCGTGATCGACTCGGGCGGCGGATACAACAGCGAGACCACGTCGCGCTTCGGGCTGGAGGGGATGGCGGGGTTCGATTTCGTACGTCTTCCGGTCGCGGTGGGCGTGCACGTGCGTTCGGGTTTCACGAACCGCGCCTGGACGCTGGCGGGGCTGCATCTCGAGGTGCGACTCTGAGCACCAACAAGAACGATGAACCTTCCGCGCCCGGTAGCCATTCCGGTAGCCGTTTGGTGTCCAAACGCGTCCATTCGACCGGTCACGCACCGTCAGCCACCGACGGAAGTCCCCGGGGGCCCGGGGTCGACCGGGACGTCGCGAAGGAACGTGGACCCCGGTTCCGACGGAGGGTTGACAGCACCCTAGATCCAGGCGGACGCTTCGACGCTCGGGAGATATTGATCCAATACGTGATCGATGATGAGCGACGAACAAGTGAATAGCGAAAGCAGTCAAGCCGCGAAACCCAGTCGGTCGGGCCGGTCACTTCTCGATGTCGGAGTTGTCGTCGCCATAATCGGATTGGGGGGCACGGGGCTTGGTCATTACCTCCAAGCCAACGCCAACTTGAAGCTCGAGGCGGAGAAATTTCGGTCGACGCTGATTTTGAAGGCGCTGGCGTCTCCGTCTCCGGAAGAAGCCCTAAAGAGCCTTCGATTCATGGTCAGCGTCGGACTGCTCCAGGATCCGCACCAACAGATCGCGCAAGCGAAGCTGGAGGACGTCCCGTACGGCATTGGAGGCGATGCGCTCCATATGGGATCGAGCGGACCTAACGTCTTGCGGGCGCAAGAGGCGCTGCACAAGCTCGGATACTTGCCCGAACAACCGGATGGCGTTTTCGGATACTCGACCGCCCTGGCCGTCAAAGCGTTTCAAGCGAAGTCGGGTCAGGCCGCCGACGGAATTCTCGGTCCTCGCAGTTCGGCGGATCTTTTCACGACGGCCCAAGGTGTCGTCGGTGGCAAGGCCGGACGACAAGAATAGCCGTTTGGCTGCGAGCGTCAGCGCGCGCCCAGCGGAATGAAGCGAACGTCGTCGATGGTCAGATCGACCGCATAGGCCCCGAGGCCCGCGGAGGGGGTCCCGCCGACCGGCACGCTCGCATCGGCCGGCGAGCCGTGCAGGTGCCAGGCAAAGCTGCTCAGCAGCTGCCCATCGAAGACCGCGCTCGGAGCACCGCGCGCGATGTCGCCCCAGCGCAGGGCAACGGTCATCGGCGAGCCGTCGCTTCCGAGGTCGATGGTCACTTGCGGATCGACGCACGCCGCGGACGCTGAGCAGGCTCCGCAGCCTGGATTGCTGATGGCTGATTCATCCACGGGTTGTCCGAGGAGCAGGTCGATCGCGTGATCAGGGCCGGCGTCGCCGCGGATCGTGAACTGGATGCCTGCATAGGCGGACACGTCGAGAACGCAGTCGCCCGTCGTGGGTCCCGTCTCGCCGGCGCAGAACCATTCGAGGCCGAAGCGCGCTCCCGCGGTGTGAACCAAACCGCCGATGTGCCAGTCGAGTCCGGCGAAGTCCTCGATCAGGAACGGATCGGCGAAGGTCTGCCCGAACACGCGATCGACGCCGGGTGCGCCGAATGCCTGATCGTTCGCGTCCGAGAAGTCGGCGATGAGCGCCGACGGCGGCATCGGGGCGGCACATCCCCGCGTCGACAGCAACGCATCGGACGCCACCGCTGCCGCACGATCGAGGCCACCGTCGCTGATGACGGACATTCGACCGCCCGTGCCGCCGGCCCCGGAGGTTCCACCGGCTCCGGGTTGCTCCTGTGAGCTGCAGGCCACCGCGGCCAATCCCATCGTCACCGCCACCTTCCACCGTGCTGCCATGGCCGCGAACATACTGCGAAACATGCTGGTCGGCGACGAGATCACCCTCGGCGAGGCACTGATCACGGCGCCGGGCCGAGGTCGAGGAGCAGGAGCTCCGTCGGGCCGCGGGCGGTGCACGAGACGGCGCGTTCTTCAGTGAAGCCGACGCCGTCGCCGGTGTTGAGGACGACGTCGCCGAGGGTTGCCTCTCCCTGCACGACGTGGAGCCAGGCGCTGCGGCCGGCTGACAGCTCGTGGATGATGTGCTGGCCGGGCTCGACCATGGCGGAATAGACAACGGCGTCCTGGTGAATGCGCAGCGAGCCTCTTCGTCCGTCTCGGGAGGCGACGACGCACAGCACGCCTCGGCGTTCGGCGGCGCTGAATCGTTTTTGCTCGTGGCTCGACTCCAGGCTGGGTTCCGCGGGGCGCACCCAGATCTGGAAAACATGGGCCCAGTCGGTCCGCGACGCGTTGGTCTCGGTGTGCCGCAGGCCCTGCCCGGTGGTCAGCCGCCGGAACTCGCCCGCGCGGATCATGCCCGCGCGGCCCATCGAGTCTTCGTACGCGAGCGTGCCCTCGCGGACGTAGGTCACCGTCTCGGCGTCGAGATGGCGGGGGGTGAGGCCGGTGCCGGGGGGCAGGCTATCTTCGTTGAGCAGCTGCAGGCTCCCGAAGCCGTCGGCCAGCGGGTCCTCGCGATCCCGCGACGAGAAGGTGAGCCACGCCTCGTGCTCGCGACGTCGCTCGTGACGGCGCTCCTCGGACTTGCGGAGCGTGATCATCGACCTCTTTGCCCTCCTCCTGCCGTCGAGCGTCGGGTTCGTCAGCGCGCGGATTCGGTGACGGTGCTGCCGTCGATCGTGACCGCGGTCTGCGCCAGCAGGCGGCCGTTGATCGACGCGCCGGTCCGCAAGGTGATCGCGGTCTGACTCAGGATCACGCCTTCAGCGTGGGCCGTGGTGCCGAGATCGACGAGGCCGGCGACTTGCCAGAAGACGTTCTTGGCCTGGGCCCCGCCGGTGAGGATGATCTTCGTGGCGCTGCTCATGGTCAGATCCTGCGCGACCTGGAAGATCCAGACATCGGTCGCCCCACCGTTGAGGGTGACGTCGCTCGCGATGAGCACGCTCGTGCCCCACTTGTAGACGCCGGCAGCGATGGTCATCCCACCGATGCTTCCAGCGCCCAGCTCGGTGACGCCGGGCGCCCGCCCCGCGGCGTCGGTGAATGCGAGCTGCATGTCGCCGATCGCCGTGGTCAGGTTGGAAGGCGTGGGCGGCGCGTAGTCGGACGCATAGGCCTTTCCAGTCACCTGGGGTGACGTCGCGAACACGTTGGTGGCGTCGGCGGTCAGCGAGAACCCGGTCAGGAATGACGCGGCCGCCGGACTGACGCCGACGTTTCCGGTGACGGCAGAGGTCGGTACCGTCGAAACGGCGCTCTTCGCGAGAATCACGAAGTCTCCCGCCGTCCCCAGGTTCACCGCTAGCCGCGACGCCGACGCGTCGCCCGGGGTCATCCCACCGTCAGTCGGGGTGTCCGCACTCGAGCTTCCGCAACCGGCCGCTGCCGCGGCCAATGAAACGAGCGACAGGAACAAACCCAATCTTGGTCTAAACATGGTTGCGACTCTCTTTTCTGTGTCGTGTGGCGAGACTGAAGACCGGAGCCTCGACACATCCACATCGGGCCCCGCCATCTCAGCACTCATCTCAGCAGCGATCTAAGCAACCTTTGGGCCAGCAACGAAGGCCGCGCTCCATATGGCGCTGCGTCTCACGGCGGGGATTCCTTCAATCAAACTGATGAACCGACCACTTCACTTCGGTCGGCTTCGGCAACCGTCGTTGTATGACGCTCCAATGCGTTCGCGAAGGTGTTCTGACTCTTTACCAACAAGTGCTCGGCGGCGATTCGCGCTTCTCCCAGCGACGTGCAAACCATGCTCGCGCCATCTTCGACCAGCCGTTGGGCGCTCTCCTTCTCGTTCGCTTGCACCCCGGGCCGGATGACCAGGATGGCCGCTTTGGGCAGCTTCGCGCGCAGGCGCCGGCAGATGTAGCGAGCCTGGGCGAGGCCGCCGGGCGGGATCGAGTTCACGCAGACGAGATCGGCGGAAGAGATATCGGAAGACAGGTACGCCGACCCCACTGACTCCACCTCGACCTTTTGCGATTCGAACAGCTGCCCCCACATCTCCCAGATGGTTTCGTCGGTCATCGTCCGGGCCGATACGCCAACGATCCGTCGTGGAAGCGGCGACACCTCGTCGTGGGAAGCGGCCGCCGGAACGGCGGCCACCAACAATCGAATGGCACGAAGAACGTGCTGATGATCGGCATCGCTGATTTCATTGCGGGCGCGCGCGGCCTCGGCCAGCAGCAGCGCGGGAACGACCACCTCGTCAAAGACTCGTCCGCGCGGCATCGTCCGAAAACGCCGGTCGAGGATCTCGTGCGCCTCGTCCTCGTCTCCTGACAGCAGGCGCTGGTACAGCATCAGGTCGTCCCCCAGCGCCGGCTCGTCGCCCAGCAGAACCTCCAGGTACGACAGGCGCGACACGTGCTTTCCCAGGACAGCCAGGCAAACGGTCAGCGGCGTCGAGAGGACCAGGCCCACCGGCCCCCACAACCAGGACCAGAAGATCGCCGACACCACCATCGCCATCGACGACACCCCGGTCTTGGATCCGATGACCACCGGCTCGACGACGTAGCCGGCGAGAATGTCCAGGCCCAGGAACAGCCCAAGCGTCGCCATCAGCGGTCCCCAGCCGGGGAACTGCGCGAAGGCCAGCGCCGCGGGCATCACCATCGCCATCAGGATCCCGGCGACCGGTACGAATCGAAGGATCGCGGCAAGGAATCCCCACAGGGGAGCGTACGGAATGCCGATCAAGAACAGACCGACGCCCACGACCAGCCCGACACCTGCGTTGATCGCCGATTGATGGGTCAAAAAGCGGCTGATCCGGTCACCCGCCTCGTCGAGCGCGCGCGTGGTCAGGGTCAAGTTGCCTCGGCCCATCAGGCGAATGACGCGATCCCTGAGGTCTTCGCGCTTGAACAGGAAGAAGATCACCAGCACCAGGACCACCAGTGCGCGCGCGACCGGCGCTATGACCGGCGTCAAGGCGGTCTCGACCCGCTCCATGACCGGCGTCGCCGCCGGGACCAGGCGCACGGGACGCGCGCCTTCATCGGCCGCCACGCGCTGATCCAGATCGTGCACGACGCGATCGACGCTCTTCGAGAAGCCTGCCAGGCCGGTGCTGGCGCTCCCTTGCAGGGAGAGCACCTTGCGGTGGATCGAATCGGAATACTTGGTCATCTGCGACGAGAGATCGACCAGCTGGCGTTCGAGCAGATAGCCGACGCCCGCGACCACGCCCAGCGACACCAGGACCACGACGGCCACCGCGCCGCCGCGGCGCAGAACCCGTTCGAGGCGCGTCACCGTCGGGCTGAGCGCGAACGCCACCACGACCGCTAGCGCCAGCGGAACCAGGATCGCCTCCGCGCGCGCGAGGACGACCACTATCAAGACCACGGTCGCCAACCAGTAAAAGGCCGGCCGCGCACGCCGTGGCGTGCGGGCCGGCGCCAGCGATGTGGGGTCGTCAGTCAATGTGAGCTCGGCGGTCGCCGGCAAGTCCCCTGTGAATGTGTTTGGGATCAAGACAGCCTCGAGCGGACGGGTTACGGGGTTGGTTTGATAATGGTGTTGGTGTCCAAGGTCACCGCGGCGATCCGCGCCAATGCGCGTCCGTTGAGCGTTGCGCCGGTGCTGAACGTGATGGCCTGGTCCGCCATCACCGTTCCCTGGAAGGACGTCGTCGACCCGAAGACCGCCGAGGTGCCGACCTGCCAGAAGACGTTGGTCGACTTCGCGCCACCGCTGAGAACGACCTGACGCCCGGAGCTGGTGGTCAACGTGGACGCCATCTGAAAGATGAAGACCGCGTTCGCGTCGCCGCGCGCGTCGAGGGTGAGATCGCCCGAAGAGATCTCCAGTGAAGAGGTCGACTTGTAGAGCCCCGGCGTCAGAGTCTGTCCGCCGAGGTTGCCCGCGACACTGACCGGGCAGAGCGTGCGGCCGGCGGCGTCGTTGTACGCCGTCGTGAGGTCGGCCTCGGCCTGCGCCGCCGTCGGGTCGCCGGCGTGCTGAACCCCGACCAGCGTCCCGGTCCCGGCTCCAAACCCGGTCACCGCGGTTCCCGGGCTCAGGCCAAGGTCGCCGGTCACCGTGGTGAGGCCGGTGTTGGTCACGGTCGAGCCAGCGAGCACAGCGAAGGCCGCCGCACCGCCCAGCGCCACCGGCGCCTGAGCGCAGGCCGAATTCACATCGGCCGCGGCGTCGTGCCCTCCAGTATCGACAGCGCCGCCAGTATCGGGCGCCCCCACGTCGGTCGCGACGGCGTCATGCGCGACGGCGTCGGCCGTTCCGGCGTCGGCATGTCCCGCGCCGCCGCCCGCGCCCGTATCGGCATGTCCCGCGCCGCCGCCCGCGCCCGTATCGGCATGTCCCGCGCCGCCGCCCGCGCCCGTATCGGCGAGCCCGGCGTCGGGGCTGTGGACGTCCGCTCCATCCGGATTTGCGGGCTTGGTCGAGCTCGATCCGCACGCCGGCACGACGACCAGCAGAAGGGACAAGGCGAAACTCTTCAGACTAGTGTTCAACGATCGATTCATTTATCTCTCCCAATGCATTTGGATTCTGGTTTTCAAACCTGGGCCTGCAACGACAGCCGCGCCTCGATGACGTTTTGTCGGCCGACGGTGTTTCCGGTCGGCGCGCCGGCCGCCGCGAGGACGGTCGCCTGGTCCGGCAGATCCGTCGCCGCGTAGCTGCCGACGTTGGTCTCGGTGAAGACCGGGTCGTGGAGAATGATGGGCAGATCCGCCAGCAGCTTCAGCCGCTGTCCTCTGATGAACCAGGTCGCGCCGGGCGTCAGCTCTTGAATCGCCTGCGAGCCGGTGAGTGGCACGTCCGCCAACTTCACATTGAGCACCGTGGAATGTCCGATGAGCGAGTCCTTCGTATAAAGAGCGTTGACGAAGACGGCGCCCCTCAGCCGTCGCTCGACGACGACCCCTTGGTCGTCCTGCCTCAGAATGAAGGGATCACCGTCGACGTTGCCGACGCCGACGCGCGCCACCAGCAGGGGAATCCCCAGTTTCTCCGGCAGATAATGGTTCGGGGGCACGTCCCGCCCGCCCCCGGTGAAGACGCCGCCGATCAACGTCAGCAGCCCCGGATGCGAGACCAGCGCTGCGCCGACGTCGCGACCCACGACGAAGCCGAGGTTGTTGATCGATCGATCGGCAAACGCCAAATTGCCTTCGTACGTCAACTGCTCCCGGCCGTAAGGGACCTTGAACTGACCGACCTTGAGGTAAGTCGTGCGGCCGCCGGCCAACGGAACGTTGAAGTAGAAATCGAGCAGACTCAAGGAGACCGCCGTCTGGGCAACGATTGAGGCTTCGCCGCCGAGTCCGAGCTCGGTGTAGAACGAGATCTCGTCGTAGTGCCCCGAGAACCGCAGTCGCGCGCGGTTCATGAAGAGATAGAGTCGGTTGTCGTCCTTGTAGGGATCGTCGAGCCGCTGAGCAAACCCGAGCATCTGCACCATCCCGCCGACGTCGACCTCGGCGTCGGTGGTCTTCACGACCGCGATCTCGCCGAACGCGCGTGGGCCCAGCGCCGCGCTGAGTGCCATGACGGCCACCACGGCTCGGGTGGTCATTTGTTGCTCGCGGTCAGCAACGTCGCGTCGAACTTCACGGTGATGAGGTCCGCCGTCTTGATCGTCCCGAGCATCATCGTGGGCGGCTTGATCTGGTAGTCCGACATCAACAGCTCTTTGGTTCCCTTGAACCGGATGCCGTCGCCGACCCGAGTGCCGGTAGCGCGAACGTCGATCGGCCGCTCGACCCCTGCCAGGTCGAGGCGACCGTGGAGCATGACCACGAACACGGTGCCAGCCGTCGACGCCGCCAGAAGGTCGTACGAGTCGGCGAAGAAGTGAATATCTCGATACCGGTCGCTCTTCAGCGCATTGCGCATGTTCTTGTCGAGGCCGCGCTCGCCGGAGCTGAGCTTGTCGACCGGTACGGTCAGCTCCAGGCTCTTGATCGAATACCCGCGGACCAGAGCCTCCACGTTGGCGGGCAGCGGAATCAGGGCGAGGCGTGCGGCATCGACGCGGATGCCGACCGCGACTCCCTGCGCCTTTGCGCTGTAGCGATGCAGCGTCGAATCTCCGTCGAGCTCCAGCGTGGCCCCGGGGGCCACCAGCAGCGGACCGGCGTCGATCGATCTGGATACATTCGACGAGCCAGCCGCCGCGACCGCCGTCAGCCCCAGCAGCACCGCTCCGGCGCCGACTGTCACGGTCTTGTAGATCTTGGTTCCCATTCGCGCCCCTCCGGGCGAATCCCGGCCACAGCACGTTCCGTGCCGCGAATAAGATCCAATCAACTTCAGGTAGTTGCGCGAGCGGCGTCAGGTGGGGTCTGTCCTTTCGACCAAACTGATGCACCCTGCCCATCAATTCGAAGGAGATCGCGATGCGCGCCGCCGAGCTGGATCACGAGGAGCTGCTGGAGCTGGACCCCGAGGGGGGACTGATCCGCTTTGCGGGCCAGCGCGCCTTGCTCCTCGACGCGGTCGCCATGGGGCTGCTGCGGAAGTATCTCGTGGAGAATTTCGGTCTCACCGCCGCCCGCACCGTGCTCACCCAGTTCGGGTTCGCCCACGGTTGGCGCATGGCGGAAGCGATGCAGGCCGAGTTCAAGTGGGACAGCAACGACGAGTGGTGCCGCGCCGGCATGCGCATCCACGCCCTGCAGGGCCTCTTCCGCGTCGATCCCGAGACCAAAGATCCCCTGTCACAAGAGGGGGTGATCCTGGACGCCTCCTACGAGGCAGAGCAGCATCTGTTGCACTTCGGCCGCTCCGACGAGCCGGCGTGCTGGACGATCTCCGGCCTGACCAGCGGCTATATCAGCCGCAGCACGGGCAAGGAGATCTACGTGCTCGAGGACCGATGCCTCGGCAAGGGCGACGTCACCTGCCGTCTGCTCGGGCGCACGCGCGCGGAGTGGGGTGACGACCGCGCGGACGAGCTGCGATTCTTCGAACCGATCCGCCTCAAGGAGTCTCTCGATGTCTCCCTTCATCGCGTCACCGAGACGTTGAAGGCGGCCGAGCGCAAGCTGCAGGAGCGACGTCGTGCGCTGGTGCGCGTGGCGCCCGACGTCGAGGAGCCGCTGGGGATCATCGCCAAGAGCCCCGCGATGCGAAAGATCGTCGACCTGGCGCGGCGGGTGGCGAAGGTCGACTCCACCGTCCTCATCACCGGCGAGAGCGGATCGGGCAAGGAGCGGATCGCCCGCCTGCTTCACGAGGAGTCATCGCGTGCGGCGAGGCCGTTCATCGCGGTGAACTGTGGCGCGATCACGGAGACGCTGCTCGAGAGTGAGCTCTTCGGGCACGCGCGCGGCGCGTTCACCGGGGCGACGCAGGACCGACCAGGCCTGTTCGAGGCGGCTAACAGCGGCACGTTGCTGCTGGACGAGGTCGGCGAGGTTTCGCCGGGCATGCAGGTCAAGCTGCTGCGCGCCCTGCAAGAGCGGGAGATCCGGCGTGTCGGCGAGAACAAGAGCCGCCGGATCGACGTGCGCGTGGTGGCGGCGACCAACCGCGACCTGGCCCTCCAGGTCGCGAGCGGCGACTTTCGGCAAGACCTTTACTACCGGCTGAAGGTCGTCGAGCTGCACGTGCCGCCGCTGCGCGAGCGCAGAGACGATGTCTTGCCGCTGGCGCGCGTGCTGCTGTCCGAGGCGGCGCTGCGAATGAAGCGCAAGATCTCGGGTATCGCGCCCGCTGCCGCCGATCAGCTGCTGCGCTACGAATGGCCCGGCAATGTGCGCGAGCTCGAGAACGCCATGGAGCGCGCGGTTGCGCTCGCGCGCGGCAGCCGCGTGGAGCTGGAGGATCTGCCCGAGGAGGTCCGGCAGGCGTTCCCAAAACCGGTGGCAACCCCGGGCACGGTGCGACCGCTCGAGGAGATCGAGCGCGACTACATTCTCGCGGTGCTGGAGTTGAACCACGGAAACCAGACCCAGACGGCCGTGCAGCTCCAGATCGGCTCGGCGACGCTGTACCGCAAGCTCAAGAGCTACGGCAGGATCGGCGTGAAGAGCGGCGACAAGGCGGGAGGCGACGCCGAGAGCAAGGCCGACGGCGCGCCGATGCCTCGCCTCACTCAATCAAAATGAGGGATGGTCTCCTCCCATTTTGATGGGGGATGGGTGCGCCGCCGCCGGAACGGCCGAGCTGTCGCATGGCACGTTAAGTGCTTTAGCCTCGAGGACCGGAGCCGCGACAATCTGAGAGTCGAGCTGGGTGACGCCGTCGAACCCTGCCGCGCGGCGGCCTGACGGCCTGCTAGCCAGCCTCAATGATGCTCACACTCTGGGCGAACACCACAGTCTCCGACCTCAAAAGAGAGACCAGAAAGCCATTCAATCATGACCTCCGCGACCGCTTCAGTATCCAGCGCCTCTCCCAGCTTGACTGACCTCTATCGTGCCACGGTCAACCTCGCCGGATTCACCCGCGAAGACACGGGAACCAAGACTCTCGTGCGGCTCGAAGGATCCTTCGACGCCCTCTCCACCCCAGCGGCGCGACCTGTGCTCGACGCAGTCGTGAACGACCAGCGATCGCCGGTCGCGATCGACATGTCAGCCCTGCGTTCGATCGACAGCTCGGGAGTGGGGGCGGTTGTCTCGCTCTACAAGCGGGTTCTCGCGCAAGGCGGGCGCGTCAGCGTGCAGGGATTGAAGGGTCAGCCGCTGGCGATATTCCGGCTCCTGCGACTCGAGCACCTCATGGCGTCCTGAGCCACGCCAACGCGCGGGGTTTCCAGCTACGCCGGCGCCGGGCGTCGAGCGAATCACTGATTCGTCGATCGGGCTGGAATACGCGGGAATTTGGGCGTTGTCGTTACGTCCCTTTTTTCTCGCGCGGCCGATGCCGCCACAACCTCGACTCACATGGCGATGCGAACATCTCTCTCGGCTCTGATCTCGTTGGCGATGGTGACGGTCTCGGCGGCGTCGGGCTGCCTCGGCGGACGGCCGACGACGTCCGACTCTGACGCGGGCTCGGGCGGCGCGGCGGAGCCGAGTGGCGGCACGAGCGGCGCCAGCGGCGGGCACGGTGGCGCGATCGCCGACGCGGGCGCGCACGATGCGGGTAGCGGCGGCATCGCCGGCGTCGCTGGAAAGGGCGCGGGCGGCACCGGCGTGGGCGGCGTCGGAGCGGGCGGCATCGGCGGGAACGGCGCGGGCGGCACGGGACCCGGCGGCGCGGGCGGTGTCAGCGTGGGCGGAACCGGCGGCAAGCCGGCACCGTTCACGAACGGTCACCTGTGCGCCATCAACGGGGACTGCGCGCTCGGGCACTGTGTCGACGGCGTCTGCTGCGACACGACCTGCGCGGGTCTCTGCAACTCGTGCCTGCAGCAGTTCACCGGGACGCCCGACGGAACCTGCGGCGCGACGCACGCGGGCGCAACCGGCCGCGTGAACGAGTGTGTGGCCGACGCGGTCAATCCATGCGGCAACGACGGGACCTGCGACGGGCTCGGCGCCTGCCGAAAATACGGTACGACCAAGGTCTGCCTCGCGGCGTCGTGCTCGGCGTCGGTATTCCGACCGGCGGCCACCTGCGACGGCAAGGGGAGCTGCCCGACGACGACCTCGGTCAATTGCACGCCTTATCAGTGCACGCCCGCGGCTGGCTGCATGCAAACCTGCACGGCCGACAACCAGTGCCTGGGCAACGTGTTTTGCGATCTGGTGCAGCACGCCTGCGCGCCCAAGAAGATCGACGGCACCACCTGCGGTGGCGGCAACGAATGCGTCTCCGGCAACTGCGTCGACGGTGTCTGCTGCAACGGCGGCTGCGTCGGAACCTGCCTGTCCTGCGTGGCCACCGCCACCGGCCAGGCCAGCGGTGTCTGCGCGCCGATCCTGGATGGAAGCGACCCCGGCAACGAGTGCACCAAGGACCCGGTCAACGTCTGCGGGCTCGACGGTTTCTGCGACGGCAACGGCGGCTGCCGCAAGGCGCTCCGCGGCTTCGCCTGCATGCCGGCGACCTGCTCCGGCGCGACCCAGACGCAGGCGTCGACGTGCGACGGCTTCGGCACCTGCTCGATCTCCCAGCCGCAGGCTTGCGCCGGATCGCTGACCTGCGTCCCGGCGTCGACCAGCTGCCGGGCCATCTGCGCGACCAGCAGCGATTGCGTCGCCAACAACTTCTGCGCCGCCACCACCTGCCACGCGACGGCGACGCAGATCGCCGCCGGCAACCAGCACATCTGCGTGCTGGTCTCCGACGGCACCGTGCGCTGCTGGGGCACGAACTACTTCGGTGAGAGCGGCGCCGGACCCTCGGCGGGCTTCGCCTTCCCACGGGTGGTCACTGGTCTCAGCGGCGCGACTGCGATCAGCGCGGGGTTCTTTCATACCTGCGCGCTGGTGAGCGGCGGGCGGGTCATGTGCTGGGGGACGAACACCAACGGACAGCTCGGCGACGGGACCACCACCGCCTCGAATGTCCCGGTCGCGGTCGGCGGCATCACCACCGCGGTCGCGGTCGCGGCCGGCGCGTATTCGACGTGCGCGCGCCTCTCCAACAACACGGTGCGCTGCTGGGGCGACAACCTCAACGGAGAGCTCGGCAACGGGACCAACACCACCGATCCCAACGCCGCGACCCCGACGCCGGTCACGGTCACCGGGATCAGCAACGCGGCGGCGGTCTCGGTGGGAGCGTTCTATGCTTGCGCGCTGCTGACCGACGGCACGATCCGATGCTGGGGCAGCGGCGCCGGCGGGTCGCTGGGCAACGGGAGCTTCGCGCAGTCATTGGTCCCGGTGACGGTCTCCGGCATCACGACCGCGACCGCGATCAGCGCCGGCGGCAACAACGCCTGCGCGCTCCTGGCGGACAAGACGGTTCGCTGCTGGGGCAACGACTTCAACGGCGAGCTCGGCGACGGCAAGACTGGCGCGACCATCCCGACCTCCTCGCCGGTCACGGTGACGGGCCTGGCCAATGTCCAGACACTCGCGGTGGGCGTCGGCAACACCTGCGTTCTCCTCACCGACGGGACCGCGCGCTGCTGGGGCTTGAACGACAACGGCCAGCTCGGCAACAACAGCCTGACCAGCTCGCCCACGCCGGTGGTCGTCACCGGATTGCAGGGACTGCTGGGCATCACCGCCGGCCAAGAGGTCTCGTGCGCGCTGGTCGCCGACCATTCGGCCCGTTGCTGGGGGGCCGACGACGTCGGCGAGCTGGGCGATGGTGGCACCGCCCGTTCGCTGATCCCGGTCGCGGTCCTCGGCTGGTGAGGCGGAGACCGAGCTCAGGCCCGCGGAGTGGAGCGCGCGCCGGTGCGACGTCGCGGTTCGGGCACTGTGCTGTCGGGGCGCTGCCGCGGTTTCGCGACTCGCTTCGCCGGATACACGCGGCGGAGCTGCCCCTGATGGTAGTGTCGAATCTCCACGCCCGTCGCTGCGCGCTCCGGAGCTTGTAGCCCGAGTTGCCAATTCTCGATCGCGGCTCGGGTCTGGACGCGGCCGAGCTGGATGCGATCCTCGACGCTGGCCAGCGAGAAATCGAGTGTATCGATTCCGGTGACCTGCTTGTCGTACACATACGTGAGGTGCAAAACGTCGGCCCGGCTCTGGTTCGGAAAATTGAGCTGCATGCGCTGCAGCGCCGCCGGGATGTGGCTGACGTGCTCGATCTCCATCTTGCGCCAGATCGTCTCGATGATGTTCGACGGCGGAGGAGCGATCGGGTTCCATAGATCGATCAGCAAGAGCAAGATGTTGCGCGGTCCGTCCTTTCGAACGTCTTCCATCACGGCGTCGAGGGGACTGTTGGCAACCACGCCCGCATCCCAGCAGAGACGGTCGCCCAGGACAACCGCCTGCGCTCCGGGAGGATAAGCGGCCGCCGCCAAGATGTGGTCCGCCGTCAGGGCGGTTCCTTCCGGCGGATCCTCCTCTCCGACCAACGTCCCCGATTGCCCGCCGGGGTCGATGACCGTCACGTCCCCCCAATGCAATGCCGCATCGGCAGGGCTGAACACGATATTTCGTCGGTTGTCGAAGAAGCATAGCTCCGAGTTGCAGATGTCGGTCGTACCGGCAGACATACGCGGAGAGGACGTTTCGTTGATGACCTTGAAGTCGACGACGCGACTCAGAGCCGTGCGCAACTCGGACTGGTCGTAAAAACTGGTCGACGCGAACGGATTCAGGAACGCGCTTCCGGAGTTGAGCGAATAGAAGTTCGGCTTTCCGAAAACGGTCATCATCGCCTCAGCGCCCTTCCAGAACCGCAACTCGTCCAGCGTCTTCGCGTGCTTCGACATGTCACCGGGGGCACGCCAGATCTTCTTCCAGAGCAACTCGAGCCGTTCCAGCCGATGCTCCTTGCGATTGCCGGCGATGACCGCGGCGTTCACGGCGCCCGATGAGACGCCGATGACCCAGTCGACGTCGAGCTTGCATTCCAACAGGGCCTGGTACACGCCCACCTGGAATGCGGCACGTGCGCCGCCACCTTGGAGGCAGAGCACCACTTCGAGCTTCGGCGGTTCAGCGGTCTTCTTGCCATCGGACTCGGCGCTCACCTCAGACGAAGGCGCGAAACGATCATTCATGTCATCCCCCTTTGGCCGGGCGCGAGTGTCCGGCTCATCGTTTCCAACAAGAACCCCGCATCGTTCTTGAGCAGAAAGTGCGCTCCCGGACGCGTGTGGAGCACGACGTCACCGGAAGTGAGATCTCCCCAGGCCAGCGCGTCCTCGCGCGACACGTAGGGGTCGTCGTTCCCCTGAAAAATCGTCAACGGAAAACCGAACGGCTTCGACGGCTTCGGAATGTAGCGACTGGCCATTCCGAACTCGGCGCGCAGGGCCGGCATCATGAGATCTCTCAGGGATGGATCGCTCAGCAACTGATCGGTCTCTTCGATCCGGAAGGCGCGCATCACCTCGGCAAAGATGGGAACCGGCTGCTCGTGCAGCGGCACGCTCGCCTGAAACTCCGGCCGCCCGCTCAACCGCTGCATCAAATCGAGTTCGAAGGTCCCTTGGCGCGCCAGTCGGTGCGGAGGCCGTGCACCCGCCACGAAGACGTGTGTCGGCAGAGGCTTCCCTGCCGCGCGCAACTCACGAAGCACCTCGAACATCGTCAGTCCGCCCAGGCAATGACCGAAGCACGCGTACGGGCGATCGGTCAGTGGCGTCAGCCCTTCGACGGCACCCTTCACGAAATCCGCCATCCGGGTCACCGGGGCCTCGCGAATGCGCCGTAGTCGCCCCGGAGGCTCGATCGCGCAGACATCGACCGTCGGCCCCAGCCGTGCCGACCAATCGTGGAACACCGCCGAGCCACCACCCGCGAACGGGAAGCAGAGCAGTCGGTGGGCGGCCGCGTCGTTCGGCATCGACCGGATCACCCAGCTTCCGGGCGCCGTCGGTGCTGGACTGACGGCACCCGCGCCCTCATCGGCGATCGGCGGCGCCGCCGTCGCAGCGTCCTCGGGGTAGAGGCGATCGACAATGCTCGCAACGCTCGGCCCTTCCAGCAGCAGGCGCACTGGAAGCTCGGCGCCCAGCAGAGACATCAGCCGGTTGGCGAGCGAAACCGCCATCAACGAATCCATTCCCAGGTCAGCCAGCGGTTGGCTGGGATCGATCGGGGTTTCTCGCTCGAGAATTTCGCGCGCGCAACGTTCGATCACCTCCGTGGCCACCGCTCGGCGTTCGGACCCGCTCGCTTGCCGCACGCGCTCCACCAGCGCGGCCACTTCGCGATCCGTCGAATTGCGACGAACAGGCTCGGCCTTGACGCCGAGCTCACTGTAGATCGGTGGGGGCTGGTCGAAGGTCCCGAGCAGAACTCGCCAATCGGTGATCGTCACGGCCAACTGGTCGTCGGCTCGTCGCAACAGCATGTCGAATGCGTCGCGCCCCTGATCGGGTGAAATGTAGCGGGTGCCGCGCGCCCGCCAGATGTCCTCGCCGCGCTGCCCGGAGCGCACGGCCAATCCGGTTTCGGCCCACGGGCCCCAGTTGATTGACATGGCTGGCAGCCCCTGTGCACGGCGGCTGAGAGCCAGGGCATCGAGGCACGCGTTGGCCGCCGTGTAGTTCGCCTGACCGGCCGAGCCAATGATCGACAGGATCGACGAGAAGAGCACGAAGTGCTCGAGCGGCAGCTCGCGCGTCTGTTCGTGCAAATTCCAGCCGCCGTCGACCTTGGGACGCAGCACCCGTTCCAGCTGCTCCGCGGACATCCGGTGGATCGTGGCGTCGTCGAGGAGGCCGGCACAGTGGAACACACCTGCGAGTGAGGGCATCCGCCTGGCGACGGCTTCGAGGCTTTCACCGAGACGAGCGACGTCCGCCACGTCACACGCCATCGGACGGATCTCCACCTCGTGCCCGAGCTCGGTCGCCAGGTCGGGCACGGGAGCGCCCGACCGCGAGAACACCGCCACGTGGCGCGCACCGGCCGCGACCAGTCGGCGGACGATCAGGGTCCCGAGAGCGCCGTGACCGCCGGTCACGAGATAGGTCGCGTCGGCGCGGATGGGTGGTGCGGTCGCCGCCGCGCGCGGCGCGGGCCGGAGCCGCGGCGCGAACCACGAATCACGGCGCACGACCAACTCGGGCTCGGCGCGAAATGCCAGCGCATCGACCAACCCAGCGGCTCCCTGTTGGGGGATGACGTCGATGAGACCACCCCAGGCACGCCCGAGCTCGTGGGCCGCCGAGCGGCCCAGACCCCAGAGCTGCGCCTGCCGTGGATCGGCTATGACATCGCCGATCGACCACGCGGCCGCAGTTACCAGGTGTATGCGCGCACCCAACTCCGGGACTAGACGGAGCAACGCCATCGCTTCGACGATCCCCGCGCGCCGTGGATCGTCGAGGCCCCACAGAAACACGACGCGGTCCGCGCGCGCCAGACCGTCGAGCCCCTCCGCGCGCCGGCGCAGCTGTACCGTCTCCCCGCGCGCCGCGAGCCGGCGCGCGAGATCGGCGCCCAGGCCTCCTTCGTCTGCCAGGATCAGCCAGCGCTCGTCCGGCCGGTCCGACTGGCCGCGCGGCTGGATGGCGCGCCACTCGACGCGATAGAGCCAGTCTTCGGCCAGTCCGCGTGGCGCGATCGCTTCACGGGGAAGGCGGCGCAGCGTCAGACCGTGGAGCCGTCCCACGACGCTACCGTCCAGGCCGTACATCGCGATGTCGACGACGTGCTCGCCGCCGACACTCCGCCGCTGCGCATGCACGAAGACCTCGCTCATGCCCTTGCGGTCCAGGCGGAAACGCTCGACGCGGATAGGCAGGTAGGCGAGCGCGCCGTCGTCGGGATCGAGCGCCGCGTATACATGCAGTGATGCGTCGAGCAGCGCTGGATGGATGCCGAATCCGTCGCCGACGCCCGCCGGGAGCGAAACGTGTGTCCAGGCCTCGCCGTCGCCGAGCCGCAACTCGCGGATACCTTGAAACTGGGGGCCATACTCGAGACCGCCCTTGCGTGCGCGTTCGTAGAAGATCGCCGGTTCGATGGACCGAGTGCAACGCGCGCGCACCGCCGTCAGGTCGGTCGGAGGGGCCTCGCTCGCGGCGCGACGCGCGCGGCCGATCACGTGCAGGCGCCATGGAGCACCGGTCCGATCGTTGGGGCGGCTCATCAATCTGAAGCCGCCGTCGCGCCCGATCAGCAACTGCACCACGAGCTCGCCGTCCTCGGGCAGCACCAGCGCCTCGCGGTAATTGACCTCCTCGAGGATGACCTGGTCGGTTTCGAACAACCGCTCGGCCGCCGAGCGTGCGGCCTCGAGCGCGCCGGCCGTCGGCAAGACGACCATCCCGTGAATGCGGTGGTCGGCGACCCAGGACAGCGTGTCGGGGCTGTACGCCGCTTCGAACTGCAGGTCGTCGAGCGGCGACGCCAGCATGCGCCCCAGCATCGGAATCTCGAAGACCTTCGGCGCCCGCGGCGCCACGCGCGGCGCGGGCAACGCAAACGGCTGCCGCTCGAATGGGCGCGCCGGAAGCGAAACGCGCCGCGGAGCCGCGCGCGCCTCGATGGCGGCCCAGTCGAGATCGGCCCCCGCCAGGCATGCCGCCCGCAACGCGGTCGCAAACGCCTTCTCGTCGCCTGCGCCGTTTGCCCCACCGTCCAGCGAACCGCACCACGTGGCGGGTCCTTCCGTCCAGGCGGCCTTTCCCAGCGCCTGCAACGTGTGGCCGGGTCCGACCTCGATCAACGTGCGGATGCCCAGTCGAGCGAGGGTCGCCACGCCATCGGCGAATCGCACTGGACGACGGGCCTGCTCCCGCCAGTCGCGCGCCGGAATCGGCTGGGTCACGGTATCGCCGGTCAGGTTCGCAACCAGCGCCAGCCCGGGAGCGCGGGGTTGTAGTCGCGCGGCCTCGTCTTCCAGCGCGTCCAGCACGGGATCCATCAGCGCGGAATGGAACGCGTGCGAGACGCGCAGTCGCCGCACGATCACGTTTCGCCGCTCGGCCTCTGCCACCAGCGCATCCATCGCGCCGGTCGGCCCGGAGACCACCACGCTGCTCGGACCATTGACGGCGGCGATCGACAACCGATCCTTCGTGGCCGCGAGCAACTTCTCGACGTCCGCGGGCGACGCAAATACGCTGGCCATGGCACCCGGCTCGCGAAGAGATCCCATCAAGACTCCGCGCCGGGCGACGAAGCGGCACGCTTCCTCGAGCTGCAACGCTCCGCTCACGTGGGCGGCAGCGATCTCCCCGACCGAGTGGCCGAGCACCGCCTGAGGAACGACGCCGAAGGATCGCCAGAGCTCCGACAGCGCGACCTCGACGGCGAACAAGCAAGGCTGCGTCAGCGCCGTGTCGTTGATGAGGTCGGGATCCCGTCCAAAAAGGGCATCGCGAACCCCGACGGAGAGATGGAGGTCCAGCGCCTCGGCGCAGCGGTCCAGCGCCGCACGAAACGTGGGCTGCCGATCGTAGAGAGACCGCGCCATGTTCCAGGACTGGGAGCCTTGGCCTGGAAACAGAAACGCGATCGGACCGGAAGGCGTTGGTGGGATCTCCAACCGATCGAGGTGCGCCAGCAGCTCGCCCGTACTGCTGGCCACGACGGCTCGGCGCACGGATCCGCGCGAGCGGCTGGCGCCGAGCGTGAACGCGACGTCAGCGAGGTCGAGCTCAGGGCGCGCGCGCAGCTCGTCGGCCAGGATCGAGGCATAGCGCGCGACCGCCGTTTCGGTGCGCCCCGACAGGGCAAACACGTGCGGCCCAGCAGGCTCTTCCGCGCTGGCTGGTCTCGCCCGCAGCGGCGCCTCCTCGAGAATGACGAATGCATTGGTGCCACCCAGACCGAGCGCATTCACACCCGCACGGCGAGGACAAGGGCCCCGAGGCCACTCGGCAGCCGACGTGCCGACGAAGAAACCGTTCTGCACCCAGTCGAAGCGCGGGTTGGGATCTCGGCACCAAAGGCTCGCGGGCAACACACCTCGCTCCAACGACAACGCGGCCTTGATGAGACCGGCGACTCCGGCAGCCTGCTCGATGTGACCGATATTCGTCTTGACCGAGCCTATGCGACAGGGCCGCGCCCGCTCAGACAGCGGCCCGAAGGCGCGCGCGAGAGCTTGCAGCTCGAGAGGATCACCCACGAACGTGCCGGTGCCGTGACACTCCACGAAGTCCACCGATCCGGGGGGCACGCCGGCCAGCGTGAGCGCTTCGGCAATGGTCCGTGCCTGACCGGCGACGCTCGACGAGGTGTAGCTCGTCTTCTCGGCTCCGTCGTTGCCGACGGCCGTGGATCGGATGACTGCGTAGACATGATCGCCGTCGGCGAGCGCGCGCTCGAGCGTTTTGAGCAGCACCGCGCCGGCGCCGCTGCCAAAAATCGTCCCTTCCGCCTGGGCGTCGAACGCTCGGCAGTGCCCGTCCGGCGAGAGGATGTCTCCCTTCTGACGGCGATAGCCCGCGAAATGTGGAAACCGGACGGTCGCCGCACCGGCGAGCGCCATGTCGCACTCGCCATCGGCCAACGAGCGACAGGCGAGATGCACCGCGACCAGCGACGTCGAGCACGCCGTCTGCACGGTGAGACTCGGCCCTTTGAGGTTCAACTTGTAGCTGACGCGCGTGGCGAGGAAGTCCTTGTCGTTGCAGATGTGCTGCAATGATCCGGTCGACCCGATCACCTCGGGGTGTGAGCCTGCGTTGGCGAGCAACCAGCTGGTCATCACGCCGCCAGCGCCGGCAAAGACCCCGGTGTGGCCGGAATGGGCGTCGGGTGAGTAGCCGGCGTCCTCCAGAGCCTCCCAGCAGACCTCGAGGAACAGGCGGTGCTGGGGATCCAGAAGGCGCGCCTCCCGCGGCGAGTATCCAAAGTGCGCGGCGTCGAAGTGCTCGACGTCCTCGAGCACCGGCGCCGCCCTGACGTAGTCGGGGTGATCGAGCTCGGCGGGATCGACGCCGGCGTCGATGAGCTCGGCGCGCGAGAAGAAGCGGATCGACTCGACGCCGTCGCGCAGGTTGCGCCAGAAAGCACGTGCATCGCGTGCCCCGGGAAACCGACACGCCAGACCGACGATCGCGATCTCTCCCGCCACGAGTCTAACCTCGCTGTCGGCGACGGGCTTGCGCGCGCTGGCGCGCCGCCATCACATCCGCGTCGGCCTCGGTGCTCGGTTGCTCTCCAGCCAACCCCCGACGATAGGCTTCGCAGAGATCGCCCACCGTGCGCACGCTGGTGATCGGCACCAGGGCCGCGAACGGATCTACCTTTAGATCCTGCTCGAGGATCGCGACCAGCTCCGCCAGCTGGATCGATTGCAGGCCGAGATCACCGGTCAGCGTCGCCTCCATGGCGACCGCGACCGGAAGAACCCCGGGCTCGCCGTCGCTCATCACCTCGGCGATCCGGCGCAACACCAAGGTCTGCCAATCGGTCGTCAACATGTGAGCCCTCCATCGACGACGAGCGTCTGGCCGGTGATGAAAGCCGCTCGATCCGAGCACAGAAACAGGACGGCTTCGCAGAGATCCGGCAGCGTCGCCAGTCGTCCGAGCGGCGTACGGCGCAGGATCTTGTCCCGCGCGGCGTCGCCGAGCTCGGTGGCCATTCCCCCGTCGAAGTACCCGGGCGCGATGGAATTGACCCGGATGCCTTTCGATCCCAGCTCTCGCGCCAGGCTGCGCGTGAGCGCGTCGAGCCCGGCCTTGGTGGCGCTGTAGACCGCGACGCCCGCGTGTCCGCGAAGGGCGTTCACCGATGATACGTTCACGATGGCGCCCCCGCCCTGCCGCAGCATCGCGCGCGACACGGCGCGCACGAGATGGAGGGGCGCGACCAGATTGATTCCTACGGTGCGCTCGATGTCCTCGTCCGCCGCAAGCGCGAGCACACCCTGCGCCGCCACCGCGGCGTTGTTGACCAGCACATCGATGCGCCCGCCGAATTGTTCCAGCACGCGCGCCGTGAACCTTCTCATCGCGGAGGGCTCCAAGGCATCGACGACGTCGAACAGCCAGCGGGTGCCATGACGTTCACGCAGCTCGTGCACATGCGCGCTCTCCGTGCGCGCGAACGACGCGACGTCGTAGCCCGCCGCGAGAAACGCACCCGCCAGCGCGGCCCCGAGACCGCGGCTGCCGCCGCTCACCAGAGCAACCGGTCTCACGGCTGCAACACCGCGCGCTCTCGTTTCAAGCGATGCCCGGCCGGAAGAGCCGGGGCAATGTCGACGACCGCCGGGATCTGGTGACGAGCGAGGCGCCCCGTGCAGAAGTGTCGGATGCGACTGCGCAAGGCCGCAGGCTCTTCCGGATCCCGCAGGACCAGGGTCGCGCCCACGATCTGCCCCGTGACCACGTTGGGTACGGCACGCACGAGAACGTCGACGACGTTGTCCATGTCCAGCAGAACGCTCTCGACGTCGGCGGGATGAACCTTCTGGCCGCCCACGTTGATGGAGTCGGTGACTCTCCCAAGGATGCGGATCCAGCTCCCGTCGACCTCGACGGCGTCACCCGTATCCAGCCAACCGTCACGGTCGAAGGGCGACGAGCCCTCGAGGTAGCCGAGCATCGCGGTGTCTGCGCGCAGGAAGAGGCGGCCGTCCACGACCTTCACGTCGAATCCGTCGCCACCCGTCTGGATCCAGACCGAGCCGGAATCCCGCGAGCGGCTGGGAAGGATGCCGAGCTCGGACATGCCGTACGTCTGTTTGAAGCGCTGGCTGGGGAAGACATTGCAAAGGTGTCGCAGAGTGACGGCCGGCATCGGCTCGGCGCCATAGGTGACGAGCCGCAAGGACGAAAGGTCGTATCGCTCGTGAGCCCGCGATACGAGCAACATGCGCAAGAATGTAGGCGTGGTCGGAAGGACCTCGACGCCGTACCGCTCGATGGCCGCACCGACGACGTCCGGCGCGCGGGCGGGCGCCGTCACCAGGCACCCACCTCCCGCCAGCGTCTGGAACATCGTATTCATCCCGCCGATGTGATCGAAGAGCAAGAAGGCCAGCGTGCGCCGGCCCCGCTTGGGATCGGGCAGACGCGACCAGAGTCTCGTAAAATCGAGCAGAGCGGCTTTGCTCCGGCCGGTCGAACCGGATGTGAACAGCACGAGACCAGACGATCGCCGGTGCTCGAGCTCCCGGTAGAGCGGGTGCGTCTCGCGATCCGGGTGCGAGATTGCGGTCATCTCGCCCGTCGTTGCGCTGAATACCAGTCCTGCATTCACTCGCCTGAGCAAATCCGGATCGGGCGAACCCGCGGGCAACGGCACCGCGATGTTGCCTTCGGCCCGCAAGGCCAGTAGCAACGCACACGCCTCGGGAGAGAAGTCGCCACAGACGACCACCGGCGTCGTCCTCGAAAGCCGGCGTCGCACGAGATCGGCGCGCCACCAGGCGACGCGCGCCAGCAGATCGGCAAAGGACGCTGATGAGGCGCCCGCCAGCGCGGATCGAGCTCCGAACGACTCGAGGCGCTCCAGCAGCGGGTCTGGAGAGCTGATCGATTCGACGCGACTCGAGTCAGTCGCTCTCTTGCTCACGCGCCATCTCCTTCAGACGGTCGAGGTACTGGCCCACGCCGGTGAGCTGTGCCTCGACGAGCGCTCGCTGTTGCGCGAGCCCTACGTCCGAAAGAGCCTTTGCGGCTGCCTCGACGCTCTTCAATAGATCCTCGGTCGGGGCACTCAGCATCGACCGAAGCAGCGCCTGGTAGGCCGTGAGCATCGAAATCTGACCCTCGATCGCCCAGCGTTGCGCGGCAGGTGATTGAGCGCCAAACGGCGGCATTCCCCCGCCCATCATCGGCGCGGCGCGGGTCCACATTTGTTGCCACATCAAGAGCCAGTGCGTCGGATCCATTCACTCTCCCCCTGTAGATCGGCAAAGACGGAAACCCAGGTCAGCCAGTCGAATGGGCGGGTGATATCCACGGACGGCAGCGCGGCCCACCCATCCAGGCAACGCCCACGCGCCGCCCCTCGCGACGTGGGACGCCGCCGCGGGAGGCGGCCCGTCATCCAGGACCACCGACGCTAGCCTTCCCTCCTGCGAGATGGGCGGCCCGTCCGGCGAAAATACTTCGGCGCACCAGTTGCGCACCCCACCCGCCAGCCAGCAGACGCCGTAGGGGCTCCGATCGATTGGATGAGAACCGACCCGACCGGGAGTGGCAGGGCCCACGTGCGTCTCGAGATTGAGCGACCAGCTCGGATCGTGAAAATCGCCCCAGGGAAAGCAGCGACCGTCGACGCCGCGGGCAGCCTTTTCCCACTCCAGCTCGCCGGGAAGCCGCCAGGATCGGCCCGTGGTCTCCGCGTACCAGCGTGCATAGGCTCGCGCATCGTCCCAATCGATCAGCGTCACCGCCCCATCCGGCGGCCAGGTCGTGCGTGGGCCCTTGAGTTCGTAGCGGCCGTCGCCATCCATGCCGTAGATGATCTCCTGCCGCTCTCCTTCGCGAGGGGCGCGCAACGCAGCCTCGGCCCCCTGGCCTCGGGCGAGGAGATCGTTGACGAACGCCAGATACTGTTCATGGGTCACCGGGTATCGCTGGATGATGAATCCGTCGATCCAGATTCTTCGGGCGGGGAGCGCGCCGGCCGCGGCCGGATCGCCGCCCACGGAAGCGAATCCGGCGGGGACATAGACATCGTCGGGACCGAGCGCATCCGCCTGCGGCAGGGGGACCGCATGGGCGTCCGACGTGCCAGGTGGAACCGATTCCGAGTGTGATTCGCGATCGACAGCTATCGGGTACAGAACCTCGGCCCGGCCGGGAGCGCTGATAGTCAGCAAGTAGCTGCCGCGCGGGAGGCGTACCCGCGAAAGAGGAGTGACACCGAGCTCTCCTCGATCCGCGAGTACGAGCCGGCGGTTGTGCGAAACGTAAACCGCCAACCGCACGGTGGCGCCCTCGGGATCCGTGCGCAGGCTGAACGTTCCACTGCCATCCAGGTACTCCACGTGGCGGCCGTGGTCGTGGCTCCGCAGCAAGAACTCGTAGCGCTGGGCGGAGCGGACGTCGCCAGCCGCTTCGCTGCGCGCGTGCTGTGCTCGATAGAAGTCCGCGAGGACCTCGTGAGCGCGTCCCAGTGTGGGATCGTGCTCTAGCGCGCCGTGCGCCCCGTGAAGAAAGCGCTCTTCGTCGACGGCCGCCAGGTCTTCGAGCTGCGCGCCCTCGTCTTGCTGCGCCCAGCCGGCCGCCTTGACTGCCTCGCTGTCGTGAGGCTTGACGTCCTGCAACTTCGCCGCCGCTTCCTCGCGGAGCGTGCGGGCGCGGGCACGTCGTTCGTCGGCGGAGTGCAGGAACGACACCGCGCGATCCAGCGACGCGACGGCCTGCTCGCGGCGATGGCTGCCGGCCAGAAACTGCTCGACGGCGTCAGCCAACACACGAGCGTCCGCGAATCGGTCATTCGGACCCCAGGCCATGGCCTTCAGGCACACATCGGCGATCTCGTCCGCGATGATTTCACGGGTCCCTCGTCGCGGATCGGGGGGCGGCCCCAGCGTTTCCGCCGATCTCATCTCCTCCAACGACTGCGCCGCGAACGCGGGCTTGAGCGTCAACAATTCGTAAAGGACCGCCCCCAGCGAGAAGACGTCGCTGCGCGGGCCGAGCGAGGCAGGAGAACCGGCCAGCTGCTCGGGGCTCATGAACCCCGGCGTTCCCGACATCAACGAACGATCGGGGCCGAGCCTGTCCCGCTGTGACTCGCCTACCGCCAGGGGCACCGCCTGCCGGGCGAGCCCCCAATCGACGAGGTAGACGTCGCCAAACTCGCCGCACATCACGTTGGCGGGTTTGATGTCCCGGTGAATGAACCCCCGTGAGTGAGCATAGCCCAGCGCATTGCAAACCTGCACGAATACGGTGAGCAAGCGCCGCTGCGTCCAGTGCGCGCGCAACTCGGCATTCGAGACCAGCTGTTGCAACAACTCTTGCAATGAACGGCCCTCGATCTTCTTCATCGTGAAGAAGACCTGACCGTCCTCGGTGGCCGAGAGCTCGTGAACCGGGACGATGTTGGGGTGCTCGAGCTGGCTTGCAATCCGAGCCTCGGAGATGAACTGCGCGACCAATGGCTCATTGATCGCGCCAGCAATATTCATCACTTTCAGCGCAACGAGCCGACCCAGCTCCGGGTCCCGCGCCGTCAACACGCGGCCCATCCCCCCCTCGCCGAGCTCGCCCTGGATCACATGTCGCCCCAGAACAGCGCCGGTCGCGGGTGCGGGGTCCCGCTTTGTAACGGGCGTGAGTCCAGTCCGTTTCATTGTTGCCAAGGCATCGAGTCCAGGATCCATCTCCAATCCGAGACGGGCGAGGATCTGGGTCGGGCTGACGGCAAAGTGTCCGGGGCGGATACCGGCCTGTTCGAGAGAAAGCACGGTTGCGCGGAAGCTCACCTCCTCGTCCTGTGCCATTGGCGCGAAAAGTAACACGCCGCCCCTGGATCTTGAAAGCACAGCGGCTGGTCGGAGCGATGTCTTCGATGAGCACGCGTGGACCTCACCGATGTCTTAGCAATCGCCGAGCCACGGCCTTCCGTACCGGAAAACGTCCTCCTTGGAGTCCAGCCGATCTCAAATCAGACAATTCGTCCGACAGATCGTCGCAGTTGTGCCGCAATCTGTTCGGCGACGGCTCGCGCAGCCTGCCAGTTGACAATGTGCCCTCGCGCGAGAGAGCATCTCGGCTCGAGAGAGCACGGGCCTGCGATGTCGCACATAAAGACGGTGGTCGACACAGTCGGGCAACCGGGCCCGCGGAGCCCCTCACTGCTAATCCTCGGTCAGGACGGCGGCTCGACGGTTCCTTTGCCGCTGAGGGGCGCCATCATAATTGGTCGAGCCGATTCGGCCCAAGTGTCTCTCGGTGATCCGCTGGCGTCCCGCCGTCATGCCCGCCTCGCGGTTTCCGAACGTGGTTTCGAGCTCGAAGATCTCGGGAGCGCCAACGGGACCCGTGTGCAAGGGGTCACGCTCGATCCCCATCGGCCCACGTTACTCGCCCCCGGCACCGTCATCTCCATCGGCTCGACGCTGCTGATCGTACAAGAGATCGCCCTCGCCCAGCGGCCCCGGCGCGTCTGGCCACACAGTTACTTCGAGGCCCGACTCGAAGAGGAGTGCGCGCGCGCGAGAGAGACCCGCCGGACCCCATTCGGCGTCCTCAGGCTGCACGTCGACGGCGCAATGAATGGAGTCCACCTGGCGGACGTGATCGCCTCGACGTGCCCGCTGGCGGTCCTGGGGCTGTACGGCCCCGGTGAATACGAATTGCTCCTGTCCGCGACCACGGCCGAAATGGCGGCGGTGATCGCACACGATCTCGAGCTGCAAATGAAAGCTCGAGGGCTCGATGTACGAACGGGGCTCGCCTGCTATCCCAGCGACGGACAAGTCCCTGAGGAGCTGCTGGGCGTGGCGTGCGGACGCGTCCGCACGCGAGGCGGAAGCGGCGTCTCTCCTTTCGACGGCAAGGTCGTGGTCCTCGATCCTGCGATGCGGCAACTGTTCCAGGTCGTCGAGCGCGTGGCGATCGGGACAATCAGCGTGCTCATCGCGGGCGAAACCGGAACCGGCAAGGAGTTGGTCGCCGAAGCCCTCCACCGGGGGTCGAACCGCCATGGCGCGACGTTCCTGCGCTTCAATTGCGCGGCCTTCGCAGAGACGTTGCTCGAGAACGAGCTTTTCGGTCACGAGCGAGACGCATTCACGGGTGCTGGCAAGGAAAAGCCGGGGCTGCTGGAAATGGCTCCGGGTGGAACCATCTTCCTCGACGAAATCGGAGAGATGCCCCTCTCGTTGCAGGCCAAGCTCCTGCGTGTGATCGAGGAGCGAGCGGTCATGCGCGTCGGCGGCGTCAAGACCCGGCCCATCGACGTGAGGTTCATCGCGGCGACAAACCGCGATCTCCGCGGCGAGGTCGAGGCCGGGCGATTCCGGCGCGACCTATATTTCCGGCTCAATGGCATCGCGCTGTGCGTGCCTCCGTTGCGCGAACGACTCAGCGAGATCATCCCGCTCTCGAAGATGTTTCTCGTGCAGTTTTCCGCGCAGATGAGTCGCCCGATTCCGCGTCTCGACCAGGCGGCCGCCGATCTCCTCGTTCGTCATACCTGGCCCGGCAACATTCGCGAGCTGCGGAACGTCATCGAGCGCGCCGTGCTTCTGTGCGGGCCGGAGGTGACAGCCGAGCACCTGCCGCTCGAGGTCGTCGAGGCGCCCAGTCTGGCAATGCTGCGACCGCCTGGCGCTCCGTCGTCCCCCCGGAGCACGGCGGGCCTCCCACCGCAGGCCGAGAGCGAGCGGGAGCGCATCGTGCGATTGCTTGGGGAGACCGGCGGAAATCAGACCCACGTCGCGCGGACTCTCGGCATTGCGCGAAGCACGCTCATCTCGAAGCTCCAGCAATATCAAATTCCACGTCCTCGGCCCCGAAAGAGCCGGGAAACGCCGCTGGCGCCTTCGCCGGACGCTCCGCGCGCGCTCGACGAGGGTCGATCGCGATCACGTCGCTCATCGCAGCCAGCAGGAGAACGCGCAGGCGGTCCCGGGCGCGTTTGAGCCTCGACCCGACCGTCGAGGGCAGAAGGCCGAGCTGTGCCGAGATCTGTTCGTAGGAGAGTCCAGCGTTCCAGTACAGAACGTGTACTTCTCGCAGCCTCTGGGGCAGCCGAACGACAGCGTCCGCAAGCTGCTTGGGTGAGATGCGGCGCCACAGAGCCGGCTCCTCGGCCTCGGGCGCCACGACCTCGAGCGAGCCGTGGTGCGCCACGACCTCGAGCCGTGCGTGGCGGAAGTGGTCAAAGGCCAAGTTGCGGAGGATACACATCAACCAGGCGCGCATGTTCGAGCGCGCCATGAACCTTCCGCGTGCTTCGACCGCACGCCGGCAAGTCTCCTGCACCAAGTCAGCAGCGAGCGCTTCATCGCGCGTGATCCGACGGGCTGTCGTCGACAGGGTCGGAATCAAGGTGAGCAGCTCCCCCCAAAACGTGTCCGCGACGGGGCTTCCGTCCGTTGAGCTTGAAGACATGGCACCACTCATCAGCAAGCGACGGGCCACCCCAAGCAGTCAGAATCGCTGCGCCTTTCCGCGCGGAGCGACCAGACAGACCGCTACATTCTGTCGCGCCACACGACAGACCGTATGACGGAGGTCTGTCAGGTCGGGCTGTCGGTGCGATCGGGAGCTGGGTCGCGCCGTGGGGAGAACCAGCCGCGCACGAGGAGCGGAATGATCACCCACCCGAGCGTCCACGCCGTGGGTCCGATCCAGGACAGCGGCGTGTTCAGGACCGCCGTCGCGATCTCGGTGCGCGCGCTGCGCTCGATGGCCTCGATTTGCCGGGGCTGGGTGGCGGCATCGACGAAGCCGCGCCAGCGCGCATAGACCCAGCCGAGATGGCCCACGGCCCCCGCCAGCGCGACGCTGCCGCACTGGAGCGCGCGCGACGAAGGACCGCCGGTCAGCGTCGGGTCGCAGATGGCGAAGTACACGAAAAAGCAGAGCAGACCGGTCTGGACCAGGGTGATCGTCGTGTGCACGCCGTCGGTCAGGCGCAGGCGGGCGAGCCGCGCGGCGCTGACGTACCACGCGATCACGGTCACGCCCATGCCCATGATCGCGCGCCACAGCTCGCGTCGGCTGCTGGCGAGCGCGCCGAGCAGCCCCAGCGGCTTGCCGGCCCAGCTCATGTCGCGCACCGGCGGCAAGTAGCTCAACATGTGGAGCGCCAGCAGGGCGTAGATGACGTCGAGAAAGACCTCGAGGCGACGTAACCCGCGGGACACACTGGCCGCGGGTGCCGCGGACGGTGCGCCGGCGTCGAAGATTTCCCACGTGTGCCTCAGGTTGGTCTCCCGTCGAGAGCGGCCCTCATGCAACGTAGATCCCGAACGCGATCAGCCGAGTGCGGGCTAGCGCTGAAAACGCCGCGCGCGCGCGACGACGCGGGGCAGCGCCCAGCCTCGCCGCCGCTCTAGCATTGAGCCCCCGTCTCGAGGTACGAAGGCGGCATGGTGGCGCGGTTCATAGGGGCGACGGCTCTCGTTGGCTGGGCGGTGGTCTCTGTCGCGTGCGGCGGCTCGGCGCTGAAGCCGGGGCGGGACGCGGGGGATACCGCGGTCGTGTTGCCGGACTCCGGCCTCTCCGAGGTGGCGCCGGAGACATCGCGCCCGCCTGACTCGGGGGCCGGCGTCGATTCAGTCGTCGATGCCGCCGGCGTCGATGCCGTCCTGGACGCGGTCCCGGATTCGACCACAACCGCCGTGGACAGCGCCGACGGTCCAACCGACACCACACCCGACCAGTCGCCGATCCGCGAGGCGGGTGTCGACGTCCCGGGAACGTCCTGCCCGGTCGATTGCGAACACTTGCCCCACGTGAAGCCGGGGACCGCGCTGTGCAGCAACGGTCATTGCGCTTTCCTGGGACAACCTTGCGAGGACGGGTTCGCCCATTGCTCGAACGATCCCAACGACGGGTGCGAGGCCGCGCTCTCCAGCCCGCTGAGCTGCGGCTCGTGCACCACGCGCTGCTTCTCGCCGTATTCGGCGTGCGAGCCCAACAATGACACGTACGTGTGCAGCCGGGTGTGCGTCGCGCCGCTTCCCGACAGCTGTGACTCGGAGTGCGTGGACTTTCAGAACGACGTCAACAGCTGCGGGGGGTGCGGCGTATCCTGCTACGTTCCGAACGCGCTTCCGAACTGCGTGCTCGGCCAGTGCACCGTTGGTAAGTGCAATGCCGACAGGGCGGACTGCACGTCCGACCCGGGTTGTGAGACCACGCTCGGTACGATCGACAGCTGCGCGGGTTGCGGGGACAAGGCGTGCTCGATCGCCAACGCTCTTTTCAGCTGCAGCAGCTCCGCCTCATGCGCCACGGCGTTGTGCGCTCCGGGGTTCGGCAACTGCGATCCCAGCGCTCCCGACTGCGAGACGTCGTTCGATTCGGGGGGCGCGTGCCTGCCGACCTATCTCGGAACGAGCTCGATCGCCTCGTCGTCGAGCTTCTTCAACCTGGCGGTCGCGATCGGCGCGGACGGTTCGTACTTCATGGGGGGCGAATTCGCGAACACGGTCGATTTCGATCCCACGGACGGCGTCGACCTTCACACGGCGGCGGATGATCAGGACGCGTACATCACCAAGCTGAACGCCGACGGCAGCTACGCGTGGACGCGCACGCTGGCCGGGCGCGGGATCGCCACGGTCAACGGGCTGGCGGGCGCCTCCGACGGGGCGATCGTTGCGGTCGGCGGCTATGGCGACTCGATCGACCTCGACCCGGGTACCGGCGTCGATTTCCACGAGACCGCCACGCAGTCCACATCCGACGGCTACGTCGTGAAGCTGGCGGCGGATGGCTCGTTCGTGTGGGGCCGCACCTTCGCGGCCGCGGATCCCACCAGCAGCGACGATGCGAAGGGAGTCGCGCTCGACGCGAACGACTCTGTCTACGCGGTGGGCGGGTACCAGGGCACCGTCGACTTCGATCCGAGCGCCGCCACGGCGCTGCACACCTCGGCGCAAGGAACCGGGATGGTCGTGAAGCTGACCAGCGCCGGCGCCTTTTCCTGGGCGGCGGCGCTCGACGACATGAATTGCCTCGCGATCCTCAGGAAGATCGCCATCGCCAGCGACGGCGCGCTCTGGACGGTGGGAATGGTCATCAGCGGGCCCGGCTGCGTGCATTCGAACGCGCCCACGTCGTCGAGCGCCGCGCTCATCGCTGCGTTCGAGCCGGCGGGCAACCTGCGCGGGACGTGGACAGTGGGCGGGCTCGACGGCGACGCAGGTGGCGCGGACGGCGGCGGCGTCGCCGCCGCCGCCAATGGCGCGATCTACGTGAGCGGAACCGCGTCGAACGTCGTTGACCTCGACCCCGGTCCCAAGGTTGCGATGCACCTGGTCGGCGGACCGAACGGTGGGTTCATCCTGAAGCTGGCCGGCGACGCCAGCTTGCTGTGGGCGCACACCATCGTTGCGGGGAACCTGTTTTCGATCGCGAGCACGGCCGACGGTGGCGTGCTGGGCCTCGGCCCTTGGCCCGGGTCATTCGTGACCAAGGTCAACGGCGACGGGTCCGGTGCGTGGTCGTTCGTGAGCGGCAACGACTGGACCAGTCCCGCCGGCATCGCGGCGCGCGGCCACGCCTTCGCCTTGGTCGGAGGCCACTCCCTCGTCGCCGCCGACTTCGACCCGGGCCCGAACACGGACATCATCTCGGGCGGGGACGTCGCGTTCCTGTCGCGCTTCAGCTTCTGAGCAAGCATGCGCGCGGGTTTTCGAAGTTGTCACTTGCCCGAAAGTGAACGTTCGTTTATTTATAGAGCTCGACCATGCGAGTCCGCGATCCCGACAAGGAGCACGCCATCCGCGAGCAAGCGCTCGACATGATCGTGGCGCACGGCTTCGACGGGCTCAGCATGCAGAAGCTCGCCAAGGCGGCGGGCGTGTCGCCCGCGACCATCTACATCTACTTCAAGAACCGCGACGATCTGATCGTCAGCCTGTTTCGCGACGAGCAGAGCAAGATGGCGCAGCTCACGCTCGCGGGCTTCGATCCCGCGATGTCGTTCGCCGAGGGCCTGCGCCTGCAGTGGTTCAACCGCGCGCGCTACTGCCTGGCCAATCCCAAGCGGATGCACTTCATGGAGCAGATCCGCTATTCCCCGTTCTATGCGCGCGAGAGCGCGCGCCGCAACCCGTTCATCGCCACCATGAGCACATTCGTCGACAACTGCATCCGTCGCGGTGAGCTTACCCGCATGCCGGTCGAGGTCTACTGGGCGCTCGCGTTCGCGCCGCTCTACCAGCTCGTGAAGTTCCACATGCACGGGCGCGGCCTGCCCGGGACCGGGCCGTTCGCGCTCGACGACAAGATTCTCAACCGCACCCTGGGCTTGGTGCTCAAGGCGCTCGCACCTTAGTGAAGCAAGGCAATTCCATGTCCAGCACCAGCACCACCACCGTCCCTGCATCGTCCTCACCGGCGGCCACGCCGCCCCTCGCCGCGGCTCCGGCCGCAGCGCCGTCGCCCGCCGCCGCCGTGCCGGCGTTCACGCCGTATCAGAAAATAATCATCGCGATCCTCGCCTTCCTTCAATTCACCATCGTCCTCGACTTCATGATCCTCTCGCCGCTGGGCGCGGTCCTGATGCGCGACCTGCACATCTCGGCGTCGCGCTTCGGGCTGGTCGTGTCGGTGTATGCGTTCAGCGCCGGCCTCTCGGGCTTCCTCGCGGCCGGGTTCGCCGATCGCTTCGATCGGAAGAAGCTGCTGATGTTCTTCTACAGCGGGTTTCTCGTCGGCACCCTGCTCTGCGGCCTCGCCCCCACTTACAAGTTCCTGCTCTTCGCGCGCATGGTCACCGGTCTCTTCGGCGGCGTGATCGGCTCGATCTCGTTCGCGATCATCGCCGACCTGTTCCCCTTCAATCAGCGCGGCCGGGTCATGGGCGTCGTGCAGACCTCGTTCGCCGCGAGCCAGGTCATGGGCCTTCCCCTCGGGCTCTACCTCTCCGACCTCTGGGGCTGGCACGCTCCGTTCTTGATGATCGTGTCGTTCTCGACGGTCGCCGGCGTCCTCATCGCGCTCTACATGAAGCCCATCGACGCGCACCTCAAGCTGCAGCGCCCGGAGGGCGGCGCGATCGGACACCTCCTCAGGACCGTGTCCAAGACCCGATACCTGCGCGCGTTCGCGACCACGACGCTGCTGGTGACCGGCGGCTTCATGCTGATGCCGTTCGGCAGCGCCTTCACGGTGAACAACATCGGCATCCCGACGCAGAACCTCAAGATCATCTATCTCTTCACCGGCCTGTGCGCGGTGGTCGCCGGTCCGCTCGCCGGCAAGCTCAGCGACACCATCGGCAAATTTCCGCTGTTCTGCGGGGGCTCGGTCATCGCGATCGTCCTCATCTACATCTACACGCACCTCGGGGTGACCCCGCTCCCGACCGTGATCGCCGTGAACGCGGTGCTGTTCGTCGGCATCACGGCGCGCATGATCTCGGCGAGCGCGCTGATGTCGGCGGTCCCCGACGCCGCTCACCGCGGCGCGTTCATGGCGGTGAACTCATCTCTCCAGTCGATCGCGGGCGGGATCGCCGCGGCGGTCGCCGGTCTGATCGTCGTCAGGACCGAGAGCGGCGTGCTGGAGCGCTACGACTCCCTCGGCTACGTCGTGATCACGTCGATCGCGATCACCGTGGTCTTGCTCTACTTCATCGACCGGATGGTCAAGGGGGACGCCCCCGAGAAAGCGCCGCTGCCAGCCCCGCCGTCCGAATAGAATGGGCGCATGGCGCTGAAGAAGCTGATCTCGGCCTGCCTGCTCCCCTACCCCATCGCGATTGCGTTACTGATCTGTGGTCTGCTGCTGCTCTGGTTCACGCAGCGGCAGCGTCTGGGGCGCATCCTGTCGTCGGTGTCGGTGCTGATGCTGCTGCTCGGCGGTTACGACGTCTTCTCCGGGCCGCTGATCCTGCCGCTCGAGCGCCCGTACTCGCCGCTCAGCGCCGGCGACGTGGCGGCGATGACGCCGGCGCCGGTCGCGATCGTGGTGCTGGGCTCGGGCTTTCGCACCGACACGACGCTGCCGCCCAACGATCGGCTCAGCGCCAACGGCATCGTGCGGCTGACCGAGGCGATCCGGCTGGCGCGAATGCTGCCGGCGGCGCGCCTCATCGTTTCGGACGGCGTTGGCCAGGGCGAATCGCTGGCGCAGACCGCGATGATCATGGGCGTGCCGCGCGAGCGCATCACGCTGGAGGCCCGCTCCGGCGACACCTCCGACGAGGCGGCGTTGCTGCCGCCGCTGCTCGGCAAGGAGCCCTTTTTGCTGGTGACGTCGGCGGCGCACATGCGCCGCTCGCTGGCCCTGTGCCGCAAGCAGGGGCTGAACCCGATCGCGGCGGCGACCGATTTCACGCGCGCCAGCGTCGAGTGGAGCGCCGGCGATCTGCTGCCGCGCGCCGAGGGCTTCTTGCGCGCCGACTACGCGCTGCACGAGTGGATCGGCTACTGGTGGTCGGGCCTGCGCGGCACGATCTGACGGCGTCTCCGCTCTCGAATCAACCGGCCAGCGTGCGCACCTCGGCGACGGCGCGGTCGACCTCCTCGGGCGTGTTGAGCAGGCTCGGCGAGAAGCGCGCGAACGACGTCGCGTAGGGCGTCGTGCTCGCGACGATCTTGCGCGTCGCCAGATAGTCGACGACCGCCTGCGGCTGCTTGCCCGCGACCTCGAAGCAGACGAGGCCGGCCGACAGCGCCTCGGCGCGCGGCGTGCGCAGCTTGACCGACGGGATCGCCGCCAGGCCCTCCTTGCACCGGCTCGCCAGCTCGTGGATGCGCGCGGTGACGCGCGCGCGGCCGAGCTGCTGGTGAAACGCGAACGCCTCCGGCAGCGCCCACCGGTGCTCGAACGCCTGAAACCCGCCGGGGGTCGTGCGCGGCCCGGGCGGCAGCGAGTCCGGCGGCTGGCCCTTCATCCAGAGCTCGAACGCACCCCAGTCGAACGTCGGGATCAACCCGGCGTGCCCTTTCCACGCCTCGGGACGGCCCCAGACGAGGCCGGTGCCGCGCGGGCCGAAGATCCACTTGTGGCACCCGGCGACGAAGAAGTCGCAGCCCAGATCGGCCATGGTCTCGCTCTCGACGCCGAACCCGTGCACGCCGTCGACGCACAGGAGCACGCGGTCGGCCTCGGCGCGGTGCTTGTTCACGCCGGCGAGCGCGTCGGCCATGTGCCGGATCGGCAGCTTCACGCCGGTCGACGAATGAACCCAGGTGACGGCGACCGCGCGCGTGCGCGGGCCGATCGCCTTGACCAGGTTCGAGACGATCTCGTCCTCGGTGGCGGTCTCGGGCGCGGCGTAGAGCGTGACCTTGCGGTACGGCGCGCCGGTGTGCACCGAGCGCAGGCGCAGCGACTCGTACGTGACGTAGTGATCGTGGGTGCTGGTGACGATCTCCTGCCCGCGCGCGAGCGGCAGGCCCCCGTACAGCATCGCCAGGCCGGTGGTGGTGTTGCCGGTGATCGCGACCTCGTCGGCGCGCGTGCCCAGGTACGCCGCCGCCGACTCGCGCAGCGCGCGCTCGCTGCGCTCGACGTTCTCGTGAAAAT
The DNA here is from genome assembly GCA_963774325.1 of uncultured Pseudomonadota bacterium. GTDB lineage: Bacteria > Myxococcota_A > Polyangia > Fen-1088 > Fen-1088 > DASRQZ01. The sequence goes on along the minus strand of CAVZEF010000002.1, from coordinate 2,838,838 downwards.
AGGTGACCGGATCGTCGTCGAAGCCGTGGCGATGGCGATCGATCGCCTCGCGCACCGGGCGCGGGTGCGACGTCAGCAGCATCAGCGCCAGGTTGATCCGCTCGCGCGTGAGCGGAAACTGATCGCGCACCGTCTTTCCAGGACGACAGATCGGTGGCGCGCGCGGCGGGCGCTGGCGCCGCGACAGCCGCTGGGTTGGCCGCGAGCGCACGGCCGCGCAACCCGAGCGCCGTACCGGTGACCGCGAGCGTGCCCGAAAGAAAACCTCTTCGTTGCAGCTTCATGACGACGTTTGTACGACCGGCGGCGAAAGCGCGCAAATCCGCGCAGGCTGCGATACCTTCGACGCGCTCATGATCAACTCGCGCTCCCGTCAGAAGTCGCCGACCACCTGGATGCGCACGCTGCTGGCGGCTGCGCTGCTGCTGGCCGCCGCGCCCGCGCCGGCCGCGCCGGGTGCGGCGGGTGCTACTGCGACGCCGACGCCGACGCCGACGTCGGCCGCGGGAGCGCCACCTGCAGTCAGCGACGCCGACCTGCACCGGCGCGCGATCGTCATCGATACCCACGCCGACACCACGCAGGCGTTCACCTACTTCGGCATGGACATCGCGCGTCCGCAGCCGGATCTCGACCTCGATCTGCCCAAGGTCGCCGCCGGCGGGCTCGACGCCGAGTTCTTCTCGATCTTCGTCTTCCCCAAGGCGTTCAAGCCGGCCGAGTTCTACGGCGAGGCGCTGCGCCAGATCGACGCGGTCGAGCGCGTCGCGCGCGCCAACCCGCAGCGCATGCGCGTGGCGCGCACGGCCGCCGAGGTGCGCGCCAACGCCGCCGCGGGTATCTTCAGCGCGCTCATCGGCGTCGAGGGCGGTCACGTTCTCGGCCCCGGGGATCCCGCGACGCAGCTCGATCGCCTGCGCGCGCTCGCGGACCGCGGCGCGCGCTACATGACACTGACCTGGTCGAACGGCAACGACATCGGCGGCTCGTCGAGCGACGACAGCGACGTGCGGGGCCTGACGCCGTTCGGGCGCGACGTCATCGTCCAGATGAACCGCCTCGGCGTGATCGTCGATCTCTCGCACGTCTCCGATCCGACGTTCTGGGACGCCATCCGCGCCACGCGCAAGCCGGTGCTGGCCTCGCACTCGTCGTCGCGCGCGCTGACCAACATCCCGCGCAACATGACCGACGCCATGCTCAAGGCGGTCGCGCAGAACGGCGGCGCCGCGTGCGTGAACTTCGGCGCGTCGTTCCTGGACGAAGCCTTTCACGAGCGCGAGTCGGCGATCTGGGCGCGGCCGCGCCCCGCGGATCGGCTCGCCGCCTGGCGCCAGGTTCGCGCCGACGGCGCGCGCCTCACGCCGCGCGTGCCGCTGTCGCGCCTCATCGACCACATCGAGCATATGGTCAAGGTCGCCGGCGTCGACCACGTCTGCCTGGGCAGCGACTTCGACGGCATGCCCGCGCTGCCCGTCGGCCTCGAGAACGTCGGCAAGCTGCCGGCGATCACCGCGGCGTTGCGCGCGCGCGGCTTCTCCCCGGACGACGTCGAGAAGATCCTGGGCGGTAACGTGTTGCGCGTGCTGGAGGCCAACGAGCGCTGACTGATCCCGTCCTCGCCAGAAATCCACGCCCGAGATCTGGTGGCGCAGCGGGTATCCCGAGAGCGCCTCGCTGCACAGCATGCCCGAGATCGTCGCCGCCTCCATGCAACCGGCGTTGATCGTGCACTGGGTCCAGTCGCCCGCGAGGTACAGGTTCGAGAACTCGGTCGGATCATTCGCCGGCAACCGGTACTGGCTGCTGCCCGGCACCGACAGCACGAACCGCTCGCTGTCCGACACGTTGGCGCGGAAGTACTGCGCGTCGACGCGCGCCTCGCCGGCGGGCGGCGCGTCGGGGCGGCGGTCGACCAGCAGCTCCCAGCGAAACGCGCGCTGGCCCGCGACCTGCTGGCACGCGTTCTTCCACATGACGTCGACGCCGTTCGACAGCAAGTTCAGCACCGCCTGCCGCACCTTGTCCCGCTCGCTGGCCGCCGTCGCGCGCGCGCGCGGCGCATCGCCGGCGGCCGGCGGCGGATCGTCGCGCATCGGCCCGCAGAAGTAGGCGATGTTGCCCGGCGCCTCGCCCGCTCGGCCAACCTTCCCACTTCGCGACCTCGGTCAGATCGCCCCAGACGTTGAGCAGGCTCTCGCGATCGTACTCCCACAGCACCGACGCGATGTCTTGCCCGGGCAGCGCCCAGCCGAGCCCGGCCGCCGAGCATTCGGCCCAGGTCTGCAGCGCCTGCGTGCGCACCGTCTTCACGCGCTCGATCATCTGGCGCCAGTGCCCGCTCTGCGCCACGAGCGGCGCGCAGATCGCGTGATGCGCGCCGACGGGGATGCCCAGCACGACCACGTCGAAGTCGCGCCCCAGCTGCAGCTCCTCGCGGCCGGCGTCGCGAAAGTCGGCCGGCGGGTCTTCCAGATCCTTCCAGTCGCGCGCGAGCTCATCGCCGCCCACGAGCTGCTCGAAGCGCGGGCGGTGCGGCCAGCACGGCAACCCCTTGATGACGATCAACGGATCGTACTCCGCGGCCGGCCCCGCCGGCGCGGCGCGCAGATCGACCTGGCGCGCGATGGTGATGCGATCGATCGGGCGGCCCGGCCCCACGCCGGGACGCAGCTCCTCGACGCGGTGGAAGAACTTGAACTTCACGCCGCGCCGCTTGAGCACCTGGTACATCGGCACGTAGCAGCTGTCGCCGGTGCCGGCGGCGAAGCGATAGGTCAGCGAGCCTCGATAGGTGAACAGGCCGCGAATGATCCCGCGCAACACCGTGCCCGCCTCGTACTTGGCCGCGGGCGGGAACGTCGCTCCGGGCGGGATCGTCGTATCGCCGTTCTCGTACGAGAACGACGAGTCGTAGACCGAACGCACGACCGGCGAATTCATCATCAGGTCGCCGTCGGGAAACGCGTACTTGGCGAGCCAGGGGCGAAAGTCTTGATCGTTGATCGCGTCGAGGCCGCGATGAATCAGATCGTCGGTGATCGATCCCGATGATGCAACCATAGGCGAAATTGCCGAGGATCCAGCCTCGGCGCACATCGTCGTCGTCGACGTGCGCCTTCACGTGCGGCCACAGCGCCGCCGCGAACAGCCGCAGGGTGCGCACCAGCAGCCGGCCGACTGTGTCCTCGCCCCAGCGAACGAGGCCGCTCGGGATCAGGTGGCGCACCGCTTGCGGCAGCTTCTCCAGCGCCGCGAGCGGGCGAGCGGGCGAAATGCCGTGACGGACGCGCGCGCTCGTGGACTGGCTGGCGGCTCATCATGCGCGCCAGGTGCCGCGCGACCGTCAGGTGCAGCGCGCGCGGAGACGGGCGCGCGCGCCGTGCCGGCGGCGCCGTCGGGTGCCGGCGCGTGAAAGTGGTCGTACAGCGCCTCGACGAGCATGAGCACGTACTCCCAGAGCGGCAAGAGACCGCGCCCCACGCCGGGCGTCTCGTCGTTGGATGGCGCGCGCAACAACCACTCGCTCTGGCGGCCGTTGAAGCTCTCGATGAAAACGAACTCGTGGCCGGGGACGAACGCCTCTTGCCAGGTCGCGAGCGGCGTCCCGGGTGGGCGGCCCAGCTCGGCATAACAATCCTGGATTTGACGGAAGCTGTTGTCGTAAAAGCCAAACCAGTTGTGGAACCCGTGCTCCTCGATGCGGCCGTGGAAACCGGGGTCGGTGTTGCGGCCGGTCGCGCCTTTTCCCCCCAGCCGCCAACCGATTTGATAAACGGTGACGTCGAATTCTCGATGCCGCGGATTGGCGGGATCGGTCAATTGAAAGGCCGCGGTCAACGCCGCCTGGCCGCCCCCCAGCACCACCACCCTCGTCCGCCTTGGCTCAGCCATGCGTCCATCTCATCAAATATCATGGAACATCCGAGCAGCGCTTGGCAAAACCGCCGCAATGGTGGCGCGCGCGACGATTTGGCGTGAATTGTGGGAGAGGAGACCTGACTGATGGAACGTTTCAAAGCCACGTTGGAGCCCGTGCCCCACGGCGGTCATTTCGTTGTTGTTCCGCCGGAGCAAGCCGAGGCCGCCGGCCTCAAATACGGCGCACGCGTGCGGGGAACGGTCAACGGAGCGCCATTTCGCAGCTCGTTGATGAAGTACAGCGGCATCTTTCACATGGGCGTGCACAAGGCAACGCTGGCTGCCGCGCACGCCAAGGGTGGCGATCGCGTCGACGTCGCGATCGAGCTCGACGACCAGCCGTTGCCGACCGACGTCGTCCCCGACGATCTCGCGCGTGCCATCGCCGGCGACGCGAAGCTCGGCGCGGCCTGGCGCGATCTCTCGCCCGCGCACAAGCGCGAGCACGTCAAGCACGTGCTCGAAGCCAAGCAGGCGGAGACACGCGGGCGCCGCATCGCCAGGACGATCGAGGCGCTGCGCGTCGCGAAGCCGAAAAAGTCGAAGGAGCCGAAAGCCCGCGCGCGCTGAGCAGCTCCGGGCTGATTGTCAGGGCCCCCGGCGACTCAGTTGCTCATGGCGGAGACGCCGGCGACACCGACATTCCCCGACGACGATCCTCCGCCCGCGCCGATCCCGCGGAATCCGCATATTCAGCACGGAACGAACGTTGTTTGACCTGTTTCCGTCGCGTCTGGTAACTATGTCGTGAAGTCTGGGTCGACAGGAAGAATGACCGCGAAGTCTGAAGGGGGTGGCCTGCGGGCCAGGAAGCGGGTGAGCCTTGGACCGTCCACCTGACGGCGCCATCGGCCCCTACCGGATTGTGAGTCGGCTCGGCGGCGGGGGAATGGGCGTCATTTACCGCGCGGTTCACGTCGAAAACGGGCGCGCCGCCGCGGTCAAAACCGTGCGCTCGTCCAACCGCGCGCACCTGTCGAGCATCCGCACCGAGATCCACGCGCTCCGCCGCCTCGAGAATCCGGGCGTGGTCCGCATCCTCGACCAGGGCATCGCCGAAGGGCTGCCCTGGTATGCGATGGAGCTGCTCGAGGGGACGACGTTGCGCGACTGGATCGACCGCACCTGGCCAGAGTCGCCCCGGGCGATCGCAGGACCGGTGCCGACCGCCGAGACCGCGATCGAGACGCCGCGAGTCAACGGGGCCGCCGGGGTGCCGTCGCGCGCGACGCCGTCGGGCGCGCCGCGATCCAGCGCCGCCAACGGCCGCCTCGACGAGATGCTGCGTCTGTTCGGCGGGATCTGCAGCTCGCTGGCGTTCATTCACGGCGAGGGGATCGTTCACCGTGACCTCAAGCCGGCCAACGTCTTCGTGCGCGACGACGGCAGCCCGGTGCTGGTCGATTTCGGCCTGGCGTCGTCGTCGCGCGACGCGATCGGGCGCGCGCGGCTGGAGATCGGCGGCGAGCTCATGGGCACCGTTCCATACATGGCGCCCGAGCAGGTGCGCGCGGAGCCGGTCGACGCGCGCACCGATCTCTATGCCCTCGGGTGCATGCTGTATGAGGCGCTCACCGGCCAGGTCCCGTTCTCGTCGAGCACCCCCGACGAGACCGCGAAGAAGCACCTCTACCAGTGGCCGCTGTCGCCGTCGGAGCTGGCGCGCGGCGTGCCGGCGCCGCTCGAGCGGCTGGTGCTGCAGCTGCTGGAAAAGAACCCGTCGGATCGCATCGGCCACGCCGATGACGTCGCCGAGATCCTGTTCGACGTCGCGGAGCGCGCGCCGGGATCTGGACCTGGAGCCGGCGGCGGGGCCAGCGCCAGCCTTGCGCCGCGCGGCGCGCACGGCGCCGGCTATCTCTACCGGCCCGAGCTGGTCGGGCGCGGCGATGCGCTCGCCGCGCTCGAGGAGGCGACCGCTCGCGCGGCGGACGGCGCCGGCTCGCTCATGGTGATCGCCGGCGAGAGCGGCGTCGGCAAGACGTTCCTGGCCGCGGAAGCCGGGCGGCGCGCGCACCTCCGGCGGCTGCGCGTGGTGGCGGGCGACGCGCTCGCGATCGCTCCCACTGACGGCCGCGGCGACGGCGAGGCCGCCGGCGCCCCGATTCACGGTCCGCCGTTCCACCTGTTCCGGCCGCTCTTGCAGACCGTGGCCGATCTCTGCCGCGAGGCGCCCGACGACACGCTCTTCGAGGAGCTGCTCGGCGAGCGCGCCGCGATCCTGGCGCCGTACGAGCCGTCGCTCGCGGTGCTGCGCGGAACAGATCGCCGCTCGCCGCTCGCGGAGATCCCCGCCGAAGCGACACGGCGCCGCGCGATCGACGCGCTCATGGAGGTGCTGGCGGCGTGCGCGCGCGGCCAGCCGCTGTGCCTGATCCTCGACGATCTGCAGTGGGCCGACGATCTGTCGATGGCGCTGCTCGCGTCGCTGCCGGTCGGCTGGCTCGCCGACCAGAAGATCTTGGTCATCGCCACTTGCCGGTCGGAGGAGATGACCGACGACGTGCGCGCGCTGGTCGCGCGGCCCGACGTGCGTTCGCTGCGCCTGCCGATGCTCGACGAGGGCGCCGTGACCTCGCTGGTCGGGGGCATGCTGGGAATGAAGGAGGCGCCGCCGTCGCTGGTGAGCTTTCTGTCGCGCCAGACCGAAGGCAATCCGTTCTTCGTCGCCGAGTACCTGCGCGCCGCCGTCGGCGAAAGCCTGCTCTTCCGCGAGCGCGGCCACTGGCGGATCGCGCCTCTCGAGGGTGGCGACGCGCGCGCCTTCGAATCCCTGGCGCTGCCCGGCTCGCTGCAAGAGCTCGTGCAGCGCCGGCTGCGCCGGCTCTCGCCGGGCGCGCGCGATCTCGTGCAGATGGCGGCCGTGCTCGGACGCCAGCTCGACAGCGCGCTGCTCGAGAGCGTCGCGGACCTCGACGAGCCGTCTTTTCTCGCGGCGCGCGCCGAGCTGTGCACGCGCGAGATCCTGGAAGACCTGGGCACCGGCCGGCTGCGGTTCGTGCACGACAAGATGCGCGAGGTCACCTACCAGGGCATCGCCGCCGACCAGCGGCGGCGCAACCACCTGCGCGCGGGCCACGCGCTCGAGGCGCGCCATCGCGGCACTGCCGACATCGAGCTGCTGTCGTCGGAGCTGGCGCACCACTTCACCGTCGGCGGCGACACGCGGCGCGCGATCGACTACCTCGAGAAGGCGGGCCAGCAGGCGCTGGCGAGCTCGGCGAACCGCGAATCGATCCAGCGTTTTCGCGCCGCGCTCGCGCTCGATGCCGAGGCGGCCCCGACCGAGGCGGTCGGCGCGGAGGCCAGCGCCATCCGCCGCGCGACCTGGGAGCGCCAGATCGGCGAGGCGAAGTTCGCGCTCACGTCGCTCGACGAGAGCCGCGAGAGCCTGCTGCGCGCGCTCGACGACATCGAGCTTTCGTTCCCGCGCTCGAAGGGGCGGCTGGTCTACGGCGTGCTCGAACAGATCGCGACCCAGGTGGCGCACCGCCTGTGGCCGTCGCGCTTCGTGGGCGCGGCGGGCGCGCGCGCCGAGACGCTGGCCGAGGGCGCGCGCATCTACGAGACGCTGCTGCAGATCTTCTACATGGCGTCGAGCCCGGGCCCGATCCTCTACGGCGCCGTGCGCCTCCTCAACCTGTGCGAGCTCTCCGGACCGTCGCCGGCGCTGGCGCGCGCGTACGCCGGCATCTTCGGCACCGCGGGCGTGATGGGGCTGCACGCGCTGGCGCGGTCGTACCTGACGCGCGCGACGCACATGCTGCAATCGACGCCCGACGCGTCGTCGGAGACCTGGGTCCATCAGCTGGCGACGTTCTACTGGATGGGCGTCGGCGCCTGGTCACGCGCCGAGGAGGCGGGCGACCAGGCGGCGCGCGCGGCGCTGGCCGTCGGCAACCGGCGGCGCTGGGAGGAATCGCAGCTCGGCGTCGGGCTGACCCGGATCATCAGCGGTCGCTTCGAGGCCGCGCGCGGGACGTTCGAGGGGATGCGCGACTCCGGCCAGAAGGGGAACCACAACGCCGAGCAACACGCCTGGATCCTGCTGGCGCACATCCACGCGCGGCTCGGCAACCTGGACGTCGCGCGCGAGGGGTGCGCGCGCGCGGCGGCGATCGTCCCGTCGAAGGTCGACGCCACCGTGCTCGGCCAGCTGCACGCGACCGAGGCGCTGGTCGCGCTCGCTTCGGGCGACGCCGGGACGGCGCGCGCCGCGGCCGACCGCGCTGCCGCGTCGCTGTGGAGCCTGCCGCCGGTCATGAACATGCTGATCCCGCACCTGTCGGCGCTGTGCGACGTCTATCTCGGCCTGTGGAGCGCCGCTTCGCAGGGGACGGCCGACGAGCTCGCTGCGCCGGGCGGCGCGCGACGCCTGCGCCGCCCTGCGCCGCTTCGCGCGCGTCTTTCCGATCGTGGCGCCGATCGTCGGCGTTCACCAGGGCCGCCTCGCCTGGCTCGCCGGCCGCGGAAAGCTGGCGATCAAGCGCTGGCAGGCCGCGCTGTCGGCCGCCGAGCGGCTGGCAATGCCCTACGAGCAGGCGCGGGCCGCGCGCGCCCTGGCCGCGCACGGCCCCGCCGCCGAGATCGCGCGCCGCGCCGTCCAGGCGCGCGCGCTTTTCGCCGAGATCGGTATTCCGGACCCGCACCTCGAAGCTCGAAACGGAGAGGACGGCCAGCGCAGCAACGGATAGCTCACCCCCTGCCGGATCGGAGATCGGAGACCTCATCATGAGCCCCATCGACGTCGCTCCCGTGGATGCGCTGATCCGCCAGCTCCAGTCCGTGGTCGAGGAGGCGAAGCACGACGGCAGCCGCATCGGCTACTTCGCGTCCCTCTACACCCGCATCACGGTCGCCGTACGCCGTGCGATCGCCTGCGGCACCTTCGACGACGGCGCCGCGGTGGTGATGCTGGACCTGGCGTTCGCGCGCCGCTATCTCACGGCGATCGACCAGTACCGCCGCGGCGACGCGGCGATCTCGCCGCCCTGGGCGGTCGCGCTCGGCGCCACCGACCGCCGCGACCTCAGCATCGTGCAGCACATGGCGCTGGCCATGAACGCGCACATCAACTTCGACCTGGGCATGGCGGCGTTCGAGAGCCTGGGCGCGCAGGATCTCTGGAACGCGCGCGCCGACTTCGAGCGTGTGAACGCCGTGCTCGAGTCGGTGGTCGCCGAGGTAGAAAGAGAGATCGCGCACGTCTCGCCGATCCTGCGCATCGTTCGCGGGCTCAGCCCGGCGCTCGCGACCTGGTTCATCGACTTCGGTCTCATCGAGGCGCGCGAGCTGGCGTGGCGGTTCGCGGCCACGCTCGCGGGCGCGCGCGACGACGCTGCCCGCGGCGCGCTCATCGACCGCCGCGCGCACGAGATCGCGTCGCTGTGCAGCGCGATCGAACAGGACCGGCTGCGCAACGCCTCGTTCCGGTTGATCGCGTCGGTCGAGGAGAAGGATGTTCGGCGCGTGATCCGCACATTCGACCGGGGTCTCCCACCCGAGATCGACGCGGGTCCCCGCGGCGGCGACGACGCGGGACAGCGGCCGCCAGGCGCCGCGGGGCCTCGCGCTCAATGACTTGCCCGGGAGTGCCGATGACCCCGCTTCGCAAAAGTGTGTCCGCCGTCTGATTTCGATTCATCGCGCTCCGATTCGCCACCGCCCGTCCGGTCTCGCGGCCGCACCGATGCGCTGACGCCGGGCGTGACGCTCGGCCGCTACACCGTGCTGGGCATCGTGGGCAAGGGCGCGATGGGCGAGGTCTACGCCGCCTACGACCCGGAGCTGGATCGCAAGATCGCGATCAAGCTGCTGCGCGTGGGCGCGCGCGAGGAAGGCGCCGCCACCGAAGGACGCATCCGCCTGATGCGCGAGGCGCAGGCGATCGCCAAGCTGTCGCACCCGAACGTGGTCACGGTCTACGACGTGGGCACGTTCGAAGACGACGTCTTCATCGCGATGCAGTTCGTCGACGGACACACGCTGCGCTACTGGGTGCTCGCGCAGGCGCGCGCCTGGTCGGAGGTCGTTAAGATGTTCGCCGACGCCGGCCGCGGCCTGGCGGCGGCGCACGAAAAGGATCTGGTCCACCGCGACTTCAAGCCCGACAACGTGATGGTGGGCGACGGGCACGTGCGCGTCATGGACTTCGGCCTCGCGCGCGCGGCGCTGGATCGCGATCGCAAGCCGGTGGCGGGGCCGCCCGCCGCGCCGATCCCACCCGCGGCGCGCGCCCGGCACACGACGGCGCCATCGAGCGGCGTCGTGGATCTGGACTCGACGCGCGTGCTGGGAGGGTCGCCACTGCCCGCGACCGTCCTCGCCGACAGCGCGAGCGAAGCCCTCAGCCTCGAGCTCACGCAGGCGGGCGCCGTGCTGGGAACGCCCGCGTACATGTCGCCCGAGCAGTTCCAGGGCCACGCCATCGACGCGCGCTCGGATCAGTTCAGCTTCTGCGTGGCGCTGTACGAGGCGCTCTACGGCGAGCGTCCGTTCACCGGAACGACGCTCATCGATCTCATGGCCGGCGTGCTCGACGGGACGGTGCGCCCGGCGCCCGCCGGCACCAAGGTGCCGTCGTGGGTGCGCAAGCTCGTGCTGCGCGGGCTCCGCGTCGATCCGCGCGACCGCTGGCCGTCGATGACCGCGCTGCTCGGCGAGCTCGCGAAGAGCCGGCGCGGCGCGCCCCGGCGCCGCTTCACCTCGGGCGCGACGGCCAAGCTCGCCGGCATCTGGGAGGCGCCCGGACGCGGACGGTCGGGCGACACGCCGGTCAAAGCCGAGGTGCGGCGCGCTTTTCTCGCGACCGGCAAAGCTTATGCGGCGGCCACCTTCGACAAGGTCCGCGCCATCCTCGATCGGTACGCGCAAGCGTGGGCCGAGATGTACGTCGACGCGTGCGAGGCGACCCACGTGCGTGGCGAGCAATCGGCCGACGTGCTCGACCTGCGCGTCGCCGCCCTCGACGAGTGCCTCGACGGGCTGCGCGCGCTGTCGCAGGCGTTTCGCCAGGCCAACGCCGAAGTGATCGAGAACGCGGTGACCGCGGCGAACGCGCTCAGCCGGATCGATCGCTGCGCCGACGTCGAGCTGCTGCGCGCGGTGGTCCGGCCGCCCGAGGACCCGGGCGCGCGCGCGGCCGTCGATCGCCTGCGCACGCAGCTGGCCGAGGTGCGCGTGCTCCACAACGTCGGCCGCCTCAACGAAGGGCTCGAAGCGATCGGGCCGCTCGTCGACGAGGTCCGCCGCACCGACTACGGGCCGCTGCTGGCGGAGACGTTGTTCGAGCTCGGCAACCTGCATGTGGAGCAGCGCACGGCCGTGCTCGGCGCGCAGTTCCTGGAGGAGGCGCTGTGGACCGCCGAGCTGTGCCGGCACGACGAGGTCGTCGCCATGGCCGCCGCGCAGCTCGTGTACGCCATCGGCGAGCAGCAGGTGCGCTTCGAAGAGGCCGAGATCTGGGCGCGCCTCGCCGAGACGCGCCTGCGCCGCATGGGCGGCCGCGAGGATCTCTGGGGCTGGCTGTACAACAACCGCGGCGCGATGCGCGACCGCCAGGGGCGCCTGCAGGAAGCGATCGACGACGCGCGCCGCGCCGTCGCCGCCAAGGAGAAATTCCACGGCCCGGACAGCTCCGAGGTCGGCATGTCGCTGAGCAACATCGCGATGTACATGGCGGCGAGCGGCGAGCTCGGCAACGCGCTGACGTACATGCAGCGCGGGGTGAGCGCCGTCGAGGCCGGCGCCGGGCCCGACCACCCCCGCGTCGCCGTGCTGCTGTCGAACTACGCCGAGATCTTGAACCAGCTGGGTCGCTTCGCCGAGGCGCGCGAGATGGCGCGCCGGGCGCTCGCGATCTTCGAGCGCGAGTCGTCGTTCGACGGCGTGGTGCTGTCGTACCCGCTGACGGCGCTGGGGGTCGGCTACCTGGGCGAGGGAATGGTCGACGAGGCGCTGCCGCCGCTCGAGCGAGCGGTGGCGATCCGCGACCGCAAGGAGAAGCACCCCGCGAGCCTGGGCGAGGTCCACTTCGCGCTCGCGCGCGCGCTGAAGCAGGCGGGACGCGAAGCGCCGCGCGCCCGCGCGCTGGCGCTGGCGGCGCGCGCCGAGTACGCGAGCGACGCGCGCAACGAATCGAACCAGCACTGGCTCGCGCAGATCGACACCTGGCTCGCCGCCGATGCGCGCGACGCCGCCGACGAGCTGCTGGCCGCCTCCTCGTCGAGATCGCCGGTGCCGGGCGCGACCACGACGACCGGTGCGGCGCGGCCGCTCAGCGGGTCGCTTCCCAGCTGACGGGCCGCGCGCGCGCCGGCGCGTGAGGCGACTGCGCGTCGATCCGTTTCGCCAGGAACTCGCGCAGCAGAAGTCGCGCGCGCAGGATGCGCGTGCCGACGGTGCTGCTCGGGACTTGCAGCGTGCGGGCGATCTGCTGGTACGACTGGCCGCCGACGGCGTAAAGCACGTAGGTCTCCTGGTACTGCGGCTGCAACGACGACAGCGCCAGCGCCACGTCGTCGTCGGAGACCAGCGCCCACGCCGGGCGTGGCTCGGGCGCCCACGCCGGCGACTGATCGTAGTCGGCGACCAGCACTTCGCGCGACAGCCGGCGCAGGCGGTCACGGTAGAGATTGCGCACGATGCAGCACAGCCAGGCGCGCATGTCGGAACCGGCGATGAAAAGCTGCGGGACTCGATGGCGCGGCGGCAGGCCTCCTGCACCAGATCGTTGGCGTCGCTGAGCTCACCGGTCAGGCGGCGGGCGTAGCCGCGCAGATCGGACAGGGCCTCGACCAGGCGCCACATGAAGTCCTGCTCGGCCGGCGCGGCCGAAACATCGTTTGCGCCGGCCGCAAAGGGACGCTCTGGCGGACGATTTCGGGCGGCGCTCGGAGAGTCGTACTCGTGATGGGCCGCGGAGGAAGTCGGAAGGCAGAGGCGCGACAGACATAGTGCCTCTTACACAGCAAACCGTGTGCCTACGCCGGAACCTCCTGGAGATCGGGTTCCTTCGGCCCCGGCAACACTCCCGGGTATGCCTACACGCTGGCGAGTTGCTCAGAATGAGCAAATGAACGCCATAGCCGGCGTCATTCTTGCTCAATTCGAGCATATGACATTGCAACGCGCACGTATCCCCGGCGCAAGTCAGTCCTTGTCGCGCGTCGAGCCCTTTTGCGGGCGCGGAATCCCGTAGGACTCGAGCTTGTAAACGAACGTTCGGCGCGGCATTCCCAGCAATTCGGCCGCGCGCGTCTGGTTACCGTTGCACGCCGCCAGCGCGTCGAGCATGCGCTGCCGCTCGGCCGCCTTCTTGGGATCGTCGAGCGGCGGGAGCTCGCCGACGATGCGGAGGACAGGCGCGGATGTCACGCCCACGGAGGTCGTCTCGTCGGCGGAGCGGCGCATCTTCTCGAGCGGCAGGTGGTTCGTCCCGATCTCGACGCCGTCGCACAGCACGAATGCGCGCTCCATCACGTTCTTGAGCTCGCGGATGTTGCCCGGCCAGCGAGTAGCCGAGCAGACAGCTCATCGCCTCGTCGCCCACGCGCGGCGCCGAGGCCGCCCCGATTCGCGGCGCATCTGGGCCATGAACGTGTCGATCAGCGCCGGGATCTCGTCGACCCGCTCGCGCAGCGGCGGCACCGCCAGCGAGATCACGTTGAGCCGAAAGAGCAGGTCCGACCGGAACTCGCCGCGCGTCAGGGCGACCTCCAGGTCGCGGTTGGTGGCCGACACGAACCTGACATTTATGGCGCGGGATCGGAGCGCTCCGACCGGCAGGACCTCGCGCGCCTCGATGACCCGCAGCAGCTTGGCCTGCATGCTGAGGGGCATCTCGCCGATCTCGTCCAGGAACACCGTGCCGCCGTTGGCCGACTCGAGCAGGCCGATCTTGGCGCCGACGGCGCCGGTGAACGCGCCGCGCTCGTGCCCGAAGAGCTCGCTCTCGATCAGCGTCTGCGACAGCCCGGCGCAATTGAGCGCCAGGAACGGCTTGTCGGCGCGCGGCGACAGCTGGTGGATGAGGCGCGCCAGCACCTCCTTGCCGACGCCCGTCTCGCCCAGGATCATCACGTTGATCCCCGATGAGGCGGCGCGCACCGCCATGCCGCGCACGCGCTCCATCCCCGCCAGCTCCAGCGCGCTGCCGTCGGCCCCGGTGCGGCCCGACTCCAGCTTCACCAGCGCGTTGGCGCGCGCGACCAGCGCATCGACCGAGCGCCCGTCGCGCGGATACCAGGCGAGCGCGGCGCTGCCCTCGATGCCGGCGCTGCGGCACACCTCGAGCACGCTGTCGAGCAGCCGCTGCGCCTCCTTTGGATTGGGCTCGAGCAGCAGGATCTCGTAGTCGCGCGGTCCGTAGCCCGCGAACACGTGCGGCGGCGGCAGATCGCGGGCGAGGATCGGCAGGATCGCCGTCCAGGGCGCGGCGCCGGGGAAGCGCACCCGCGCCAGCGCGAAGGGAACGCCGCTCTCGACGGCGCGCTCGCACTCCTCCTGCAGCCGGTCCTCGAAGTTGTCGTGCGACCAGAGTCGGCGCGGCCCCATGGGCGGCCGGTCCTCGAGCACGACGACCATCGTCGAGCCGATGGTGATCGTCTCGCCGGGTCGGACCAGGGCCCACTCGCCGGGAACCAGCGTCGTGTCGCGCAGCCGCGTGCCGTTGGCGCTGCCCGCGTCGCTGATCGACAGCACCGGTGCGCCGTCGCCGACAGCCTCGATCTGGAGGTGGGCGTGCTCGCGCGACGCCAGCGGGTCGTCGACGCGCACCTCGCACTTCGACGAGCGGCCCACCTTGACCACGCCGCGCTCGGGCAGCGGCTGCGAGAAGAACGCGTCGGTCGACATCACCAGCAGGTGCAGTCCGCGTCCCGCGCTGCCGCCGGCATCGCGCGCGCCTCTGAGCGTTATCTCTGTGTTCACGGGACCGACCGGAGTGACTGCCTACCGAACCGCGCCGGCTTTCCGACCCGCTGATTTAAGCAGCCTTCTGCGGCCACGCCAAGCGTAAGAGCGTCGCGATGGAGCCCGCCGGGGATTTCCGAAGCCAAATTGACTCAGAAATTTGACCGCCGGTGGCGTGGTCCGACAATGGGCTCATCGGATCGGAGCCCCATGACCTCATTTGACGCGTCTGTCGACGACCAGGCCCCCCGGGGCACCCCCGCCGGCGGCGCGCGCCGCCCCGTCCCTTTCGACCTCAAGGGCACGATGGCGCCGCTGACCGTGCTGCGGCTGCGGAGCCTGGATCTGACCATCGTCGAGCGTCACCTGCGCATCAAGATCGCCCAGCTTCCTCACCTGTTCCTGAACGCGCCGGTGCTCGTCGACGCGGGAGCGCTCGCGGGCCAGGGCGCGGGGCTGGCGATCGAGGAGCTGGTCCGGTCGCTGCGCTCGTGCAAGCTGGTGCCGGTCGCCATCGCCAACCTGGCCGAGGAGCTGCGCGAGCGCGCGGTCGCCGCCGGCCTCGGCATCATGCAGCCGGCTCCGGCACGCCCGCCGCGCGGCGAGGACCGAGCTGCCGTCGCCGCCGCCGAGCTCGGCGACGCAACCCCCATGACCGGAACGATGACCGGAACGACGACCGGAACGACGCCCGCCCCATCAAGCTCGACCGTGGCACCCCGCGCCGGCGGTCTCGCGCCCGCGGCGCCCGCGAGCGGCCACGCCGGCCCCATGGTGATCACCCAGCCGGTGCGCAGCGGCCAGGTGGTCTACGCGCAGAACGCCGACCTGGTGGTGCTGGCGCCGGTCAACCCGGGCGCGCAGGTGATCGCGGACGGCCACATCCATATCTACGCGCCGCTGCGCGGACGCGCCGTCGCCGGTGTGCAGGGACTGCTGGGTGCGCGCATCTTCTGCCAGCGGCTCGAGGCGGAGCTGGTCGCCATCTCCGGCGCCTACCTGACCGCCGACGACATCCCCGAGGCGCGCCGCGGGCGCCCGGCTCAGATTCACTTCGAGGCGGGCGAATGCCGGATCGCCGCACTGTAGCTGTCACGCGGCGCCCGGGCGCCGCTTTGGATTTGTCCCTCAATCGCCAGACGAAAATGGAGGTCCCACGTGTCTAAAGTCATCGTCATCACATCGGGCAAGGGTGGGGTCGGTAAGACGACGACCAGCGCAAACGTCGCCGCCGGCCTCGCGCTCAAGGGGAAGAAGATCGGTCGCGATCGACTTCGACGTCGGCTTGCGCAACCTCGACCTGGTCATGGGGTGCGAGCGGCGCGTGGTCTACGACTTCGTCAACGTCATCAAGAACGAGGCGAAGCTGGCGCAGGCGCTGATCCGCGACAAGCGGCTCGAGCACCTCTACATCCTTCCGGCGTCGCAGACGCGCGACAAGGAGGCGCTGGATCCCGAAGGGGTGGGCCGTGTGATCGAGGAGCTGAAGACGATGGGCTTCGAGTACATCATCTGCGATTCGCCCGCCGGCATCGAGAAGGGCGCGCAGATGGCGATGTACTTCGCCGACGAGGCGATCGTCGTCACCAACCCCGAGGTCTCGTCGGTGCGGGACTCCGACCGCGTCCTCGGCCTGCTGGCCGCCAAGACCAGCCGCGCCGAGATCGGCGGGCCGCCGATCAAGACCCACCTCCTGCTGACGCGCTACGCGCCGCTGCAGGTGAAGAAAGGCGAGATGCTGAGCGTGGGCGACGTGCTCGAGCTGCTGGGCATCCCGCTGCTGGGCGTGATCCCCGAGTCCAAGGCCGTGCTGCAGTCGTCGAACAAGGGCATGCCGGCGATCCTCGACGAGACCACCGACGTCGCGCAAGCGTACCTGGACGTCGTCTATCGATTCTTGGGTGAGGAACGCGAGCACCGGTTCATCGAAGAGGAGAAGCGCAGCTTCTTCGGTCGCCTTTTCGGCTGAAACGCGGGCCCACTCCGGGAGGTGAACATGTCGTTCTTTGATTATTTCCGCCGCACCCAGAAGACCGCCAGCCTGGCCAAGGACCGGCTGTCGATCATCGTCGCGCGCGAGCGCGCATCGACGCGCGGCGCGCCCGACTACCTGCCGCAGCTGCAGCAAGAGCTGCTGGCAGTCATCGCGCGCTACGAGAAGATCGACCTGCAGGAAGTCGGCGTCCGCATCGACAGCTCCGGCGGCTGCGAGGTGCTGGAGATCAACATCGTGCTCCCCGACGCCGCCCAGGCCGGCAAGGCGCTGAAGGTATCGCGCAGCGCTGACGCGTCGCCGAGCTGAATGTTTAGAAACAGCTAACGCCTCAACCATCGCTTAGAAAGGGAAGGGGCCGCTGCGGATTCGCGGCGGCCCTTCTTTTTGGTATGTCTGCGCTAGTTCTGTATGGAGTAGTGCAGGATCTGCCCTGCTACACCGACCGCCCAAATGTCTCCGGCGTCTAGGCCCCAAAGGCTGCCGCTATTGGGCAGGCCGGGGCTGGTGGCCGACCAGATTTTACCGTTCCAGTGCAACATCACACTCCCAAATTGGTTGCTACCCATTGCCCAGGCGTCGCTCGGCCCGCTTGCCCACAAGGCAATGACGCTGTACGACCCGCCGAGCGGTACACTTGACCAGACCGCTCCGTTCCAGTGCTGGATTGTGGTCGAACCGCTCGGACTGACTGCCCAAATATCATGCGGTCCGCTTCCACCCATCCCATTCAGTGAGGTACCGAGACCGTAGTCGACCACAGACCACGAAGTTCCCGTCCAGTGAACGAGAGCGTCTCCGCCCGCCCAAACGTCTGAAGGCCCGGTTCCCCAGACCCCACCGGAAAGATCCTGTGTCGTGGAGCTCGGAACTGACGCCCAGAATGATCCATTCCAGTGGAGAATTGTTCCTTGAGTGCCCGAGGCCCAGACGTCATTCGGCCCGCTTCCCCAGACACCGTCGAGCTCCATCGTTGTACCGCTTGCGACTGGCGACCACGTGGAGCCGTTCCAATGGAGAATGACCCCACCGAGTCCCACGGCCCAGATATCGTCGGCGCCACTTCCCCAGAGACCCATCAGACCTTGGTTCGAGCCAGGCGTGACCATCGACCAAAACGTGCCGTTCCAGTACAGGAAATTGCTGGCGATGGTGGTGGTAGTGGCGACAATGACCCAGACGGCATTCGATCCGCTGCCCCACGGGCTGCGCAACGGTTGAGTCGTTCCGCTGTCCATCGGGGTCCAGGTTCCCACTGTACCGGCATCTCCGTCCGCACTCGAGCCGCCGTCCGTCGCGGTGTTCGCGTCTGCTCCGCCGTCGTGCCCCCCACTCCCCGTCGTGCCGCCAAGCGCGCCGGTTAGTCCTCCGTTCCCGATCGCGCCCCCCGTGCCCGTGGGTGTATCGACGGGCGCGTCGTGGATCGTATCGGTTCCCGCGTCCTGCACACCGCCGGTTCCGCTCGAGCCGCCGGAACCACCTGGGGAGGTGCTGTCGGTCACGAGCGCGTCGCCGCCTCCGCCATCGCTGGGCGCGACTCGGTACGTCTTGCACGCCGACGAGTTGCTCAGCACCAATGTCAACGCCAGCACCCAGGGGATGCGTTCGGCCTGGAAGACTATCCAGTGCCGCCGATGCGCTTGAGACGAATTTGCCACCAGATACCTCATGCCCGTCGGGGCTCCCTCCGTTTTCGGTCCCCATGCGCTGGGGTTGCGTCCCTGGCGCGAATTTCGTCGCGCATCCCCCCACTCACCCGGTTGGCCTGCGCGCGAAACATCCTGCAGTGGCGCGGTCCCTGTCAAGCCCTCGTCTTGCCAACGCGGGTCATAGAATTCCAGGCGCACGGAAGGGAAACGGCCGACGCACGAATGTAGTTCTCGCACGAAAGGAACGTACCGGTTCGGACCCCGACAAAAAAAAGCCGCCGCGAAATCTCGCGGCGGCCCTTTGTTTTGACTGGTGTGCGGAACCGCGGTTAGCGGCGGCGACGGCGGCGAGCCGTCATCACGATGCCGGCCAGTGCCAGCATCCAGGCGCCCGCGCTGATGTTCGCGCTGTTCGACGCCGTCGAGCATCCGCAGCCGCTGCTGCCGTTCGACTTGGAGCCGGCGTCGTTGCCCCCGTCGACCTTGGTGCTGCCCGTGTCGACCTTGGCGTCGGTGCCGCCGGTCGAGCCGGTGTCGACCTTCGCGTCGGTCGTGGTGCCCGTGTCGGCCTTCGCGTCGGTCGCGCTGCTGCCGGTGTCGGCCTTGACGTCGGTGCCGCTGTCGACCACGGTCGCCCCGCCGGCGCCGCCCGAGCCCGTGGCGGTGTCAGGCGCGGCGTCGTTGCCGGTCGCGCCGCCGGTGCCCGCGTCGGTCGTACCGGTCATCCCGGCCGCGCCGCCGTCAGCGCCGCCGGTCCCCGTCGGAGCATCGGTCGCGCTGTCGTTCCCACCCGCATCGGTCGCGTCGGGAATCACGGTGAAACCGGTGGGGCAGGTGACGGGCGCCGCCACAGTGCCTTGAATCCAGTTGGCGGGGTTTGAAATCAACGCCTGCAGCTGAGCCTTCGTCCCCGACAGTCCCTTGCTGGAATCGTACGCATAGTTGGTCGAGGTCCCGGAATACAGTCCGGCCGAGAAACCAACCAGTGTGGTCGGCCGCTCCGACAAGCTGTTTGCATCGTCCCGGACGGCAACCCACCCTGGGTCGGCCTGGGTGCCACCGTCAGCAGGAGCCGGAGAAACCTGGAAGCCCCAGATGAGCTGGTAGCCCGGAGCAGCGCCATCCGTTGGAGCGACCAGCCCTTGATAGAGGAAGACCTGCTCGGTGCCATCACCGAGGCCGGCTTCCGGGTAGAGGAACGACGTGCCAGCCGGAACCGTGGTCGAAGCATCATTCGCCGACGTGATAGGAATGAGCACGTCGACATTTTCGCCCGTATTGAACTGACCCGCCGCATTCGCCTCCCGGTCCGTGTACCTTAGGTCGGTTAGCACATCCATTGGCGCGAGCGTGGTGACTTGCAGGGCGTCGTTCGTGGTGAACATACAAGTCACGGCGACGTCGCCCGTGTGCAGGGTCGAGAGAGCACTCGTAACCTGCGCGAGCTGCTCTTGCGGCTGGCTCTGCTCGCAAGCGGAGAGCGCACCGACTGACGCGATCGCCAGCGCTAGAAGGGAAGAACAACCTCGGAATCTATCCATCATGGCGGCCTCTCTGTGCTCGGTGGGAATACGAAATTCGGAGCATCTTAAATGAGGTCGGCGCGGGAGCCAACACTTCAGTTACGAGGATCACGCCGTTTCTTCCTCTCCCGATCGCACGAGGCGAGCCGAATTTACCGGCCAGAAATAATACAAGGAGGCGCGTGGCCTGCTCCGCCCGCGCTCCACGTTTTCACCAACGCCGCGATCGCAACGGACGCGACCGGGCTGTGCATGAGGTTCCGATAGAAATACAACTCCCGTGGCGTGTCGGCGCCACTCCTCGCCTCGCGGCGGCGATGAGGATCGGGATCGACAATGTCGCTCGCACCGAAGAACGTCGACGACCTCGCGATGCGCGCGCGGACTCGCCGCAACCGCAGAAAACCGAGGGCCGCCCCCGCAGAAAATGGGGCGATGAACGCCGCGCTGCTTCCACGAATCTCGGATTGGCGGGGGGTGAGAGATGGTATTCTCATGGGGAGTTTTGGCGGGAAGGGGGGGACGCTGCGGAGGGTCAGCGACCGGCGAGAGGGTACCGGGCACCAGAAGATGCCGACCACGAACGACCGCATCAGTCTTGTGAACGACACCGAGGACGTGACGGCGGTGAAAGCGCCGCCGCCGGGGTTGATCCGCGAGAGCAAGATGGTACCGGCCGCCAAGCCGTTCCCGCTCGGCCGCGCTGAGGATGACGGGCCACCGACACCGGCGCCGGTCGTCACGACCGCAAAGGCGGGTCCAACCGCGGCTGTCCCCACCGCTGCCGCCGCCGCGAAATCGCCGGCCGCCCCGAAGCCGGTCGTGCCGGCGCGCGCGACGATGCCGGTGGCGGCGAAGCCGAGCGACGCCAAGACGGCGGCCGCCAACGCCGCGACGACCATGGCCGCGGTAGCGTCGACGACCGGCGCCGCCGCAAAGCCGCGCCCGACCGGAAAGACGCTGGCGCCGCCGCCGCTCTCACGGCCGCTCGCTTCGATCCTCGCGCCCGCATCGCCGACGGCGAGGCCGGAGATCCTGGGACCGACGCCGCCCGCCGGTCTCCCCGCCCTCGGCGGCGGCGCGATTCCCGGCTCGGCTCCCTTCATCCGCCCGCTGGCCCGCCCCCCGCGCGCGACGGCCACGCAGCCCGCTGCGCCCTCGACGGCGCCCGGAGCCAGGCCGGAGATCGTCGGGCCGACGCCGCCCGCGGGCCTGCCCGCCCTCGGCAGCGGCGCGTTTCCGTTGCTGCGCCCGACGGCCACGCTCTCGGCCGGCATCCCGATCCCGCGCGAGCGGCGGCCGCCGACGCCCGCCGGCGGCTCGGCGCGCGCAATCGTCGATCTGGTTCCGCTGGCGCCGAGCTCGGGTCCGTTGCTGGCGCCGAAGCCCGACGCCTGGACCGCGTGGTCGCCGGTGCAGCGCTCGCGCATCGCGCTCTATGCCGCTCTGGCGGCGGTCGTGCTGGCCGGCGGCGGCGCGATCGCCTGGAAGCAGTGGTGGTCGGCTCGCGCCGGGCGCATCGAGATCTCGACGACGCCGTCGGGCGCGGCGGTCATGCTCGGCGGCGATGCCGCGCCCCACCACGCGCCGGTGGCGTTCGAGAAACCGCCGGGCCGGTACACGATCTCGGTGACACGCGACGGCTTCCAGCGCGACGATCGCACGATCGATCTGCACGCGGGCCAGGAGGTCGTGCTGTCGATCGCGCTCGCGCCGGCCGCCCCCAGCGCCAACCCGATGGCGATCGTTCCCGAGCCGGCCGGCGGTGCTCACCCGGGCGCGAGACGCGCGCCGCCGGGCGCAGCCACAGCCCCGCGATCGTCGATGTCGCGCTCGCTCACGCGCCTGGACGCGGCGTCCACGGCCCGCGCCAACGCGCGCGCCGTCGCGATCGCCGCCGCCATGCAACCAGACGATGGCGACCCGCCCACGCTGGCCATCGCGACCGCCGCCGCGCCGGCGGCACCGGCCCCTGAGGCGGCGCCGACGCTGCCGAACGCCGCGGCCAGGACCGAGTCGTCGTCGAGCGGAAGCGCCCCCGGGGCCGCAAACGCCGTGAGGACAGCGCCACTCGAGAGGAGCGGCCCGCCCCCGGCGGAGGTCACCGGCGCGCGCACGATCTCGGGCCGGCTCGCGAAGGCGCAGCTGGCGATCGACTCGAACGCCGACGAATACCGCGTGAAGCTGCCGCCGTCGCTGGCGCGCGCCGAGATGAAGCTGTCGGCGGTGGTGAAGATGTGCGTGTCCGCCGACGGCAAGGTCGCCGACGTCAAGCTGCTCAAGTCAGCCGACCCCGCGATCGACCCGCAGATCCCCGCCGTCCTCGGCAGGTGGCGCTACAAACCGCTGCTGGTCGACGGGCGCGCCGTGCCGTTTTGCTACGTGCTGCAGTACGAGATCGCGTCGCCCTAGATCAGGATCGATCAGAACACGATCGCGATGCCGGCGTCGGCGTCGATGTCGGCCGCGAAGCGCGGCGCGCCGAAGATCGACTGCACGGTGACGATCAGCCGTGCCGCGCGCGCGAGGCGCACGTGGAAGCCGATGCCGGGACCGGCGAGGAACGGTCCGAGCGCCGCGGTGTCGGTACAGGTCGCCTGCTGCCGATCGGCGCCGCAGTCGCCGTTGCCGCTGGCGACGTGAACGACCTGCCGGATCCGGCCGCCGCCAGCCGACAGCGACAGGTACGGGCGAAACGCGTCTCCGCCCCCGCCCGAGAACCAGGTCGCGCTCACGAAGCCGGCGAACGCACCGCGCGCGGCGCTGCACGTGCCGTCGCCGCCACACTGGGCCGATCCCGCCGGCGTGCGGTAGTCGCCGGCGCCGCGCACCAGCTGAAAGCGTCCCCACGCCGAGACCATGAAGCGCGACGAAACCAGATAGCCGACCTGAGGCACGAGCTGCCCCAGCGTCGACCAGCCGAGCTTGGTGCCGCGGAGCGGATAGCCGCTGGCCTCGGCGGTGCCGCTTGCCCAGCCGCCGCCCGAGCCGGCGAGCAGCGCGACCAGGAATCGCGGCTCGGCGCGCGCCGGCGACGCCGCGGCTCGCGACACGGCGACGGCCGGGCCGGCTTCGGGCGCGGCGCTCGCAGCCGAGCTCTCGGTGGCCGCGTCCGACGGTGCGGTGTCGACCGGCGCGGGGCTCGCACCTGGCGGGCGCGGCGCGAGCGCGATCATCATCGGCGCGATGGGCGACCCGCGCGCGGCCACCAGCTTGTCGTCGAGATCGCGCGCTTCGATGTAGTACGCGACGTCGCTGCCGGCGGTCGCGGGCGCGGGGATGATCGCTTCGAACACGCCGTCGCTCTGGCGCTGCATCTTGACCTTCGAGAACGCCGACGATCCGGCGGCGCGGTACGCCAGCATCACGCGCTCGGCGTGCAGGCCCTCGTCGGGCGTGACCGCGATGGTGATCGGATCGCCGCGCGTCCCCGCGACCACCGGCTCGTGCACCAGGAGCTCGCCGGGCAGGCGCTCGACCCGGGGCTCGTTGCCGAGGCCGCGCACCGCCTCGTCGAACGCCGCCTGGACGTCGGGCGTCGCCAGCTCGGGCGAGAGCTGGATCTCGGGCTGGATCTGCAACGCCTTTCGAAACAACCGCACGGCGACGTCGCGCCGCTTGAGGCCGCCCGCCGTGACCACGCCCAGCGTGACGTAGGTGCGCGCGCGCAGCGGATGCTGGGTCAGCCCGGCGTTGGCCGCGAGATCCAGCGCCTGATCGAGCAGGCGCTGCGCTTCATCGAAGTTCAGCTTGCGGTATTCTTCGATGGCCTCGCGGTTGAGCAGCGTGATCTTCCCGATCGCGGCGTTCTCTTCGCCCGACGCCGCGTACGCGGCGCCCTCGCGCAACGGCGACGCCCCCGGCGCGATCGATCCGATCAGCCACAAGAGAGCGGCGCAGGCGAGGGGGCGGGCCGTCGTCCTCGTCGGCAGCGACATCGGCATTGAGCGAATCATACAGGCAGTGAACGCCCGCCGTCCGCGGAATCCCGGTGGAGGGCGCTCAGGGCGCGGCGGCGGTCGCGGCCTCGACCCGCGGCGGTTCGCCGGAGCGAGCGGGCGCGACCCAGGTCGGCTCGAGCGCTGGCGTGCCACGCACCGCATCCACCGGCGGCGCGGCCTCGACGACACGATCGGCCCACACTTCGAAGCGCGTGAGCCGCGCGCCGCCGTACAGCGTCGCGAACGCCGCGTCCGCTGCGTCGAGGCCGCCCGCGATGTACACGCGCCCCTTGCGCGGCGCGAGATCGTGCGGATCGAAGACCTGCCATCCGCCGTCGAGCCAGACCTCGGCGTAGGCGTGAAAGTCCATGGCGATGCCGTCGTCGGGGACGTCGATGTCGGGCAAGTACGCCACCGCGTAGCGCGCCGGCATGTTGAACGCGCGGCACAGCGCCACCACGACGTGCGCGCGATCGCGGCAGACGCCTTCGCGGCGCGCGATCGCGTCGGCCGCCGACCAGTGGGGCTGGCTGCTGCCGGCCTTGTACTGGATGTTGCGATGGACCCACTCGCAGATCGCGCGCGCACGCTGCCACCCGGCCGGCACCTGCGCGAAGCGTTCCCAGGCGAAGCCGAGCAGCTTGTCGGTCTCGGCGTAGCGGCTCGGCAAGGTGAAGCGCAGAAGGGACGCCGGCAAGCGCTCGAGCGGCACGGCGCGCGCGTCGGCGCGGATCTCATCGGCCGTCGCCGGCACCTCGGCCGTCGCGTCGTACCGCAGCTGGCTCTCGCCCGGCGCCAGCGTCAGCCGCTGGCACCGGTTGCCGAAGGCGTCGAGGTATTCGCCGGTCGCGACCGCGCCCGACAGGTGCAGGCGCTCGCGTTCCAGCGCCTGCCGGGGGTGCGGCGCCGGTTGCACGACGAAGACCGCCGGAGTCGACGCCGGGGTCAGGTAGCTGAGGTGGCAGCCGATGCGGATGCGATACACGGATCTTCGAGACTAGAGTCGCCGCGGGGGTTTGCCAAAAAACTCACCGGTCTCGTCTCGATCGGGGCCGCCGCGGCGGCGCGACTGGGGGTCGACCTTTTCGGGCGCCTGATCCGCGCGCGTCGGCATCACCAGGTCGACCGCGGGATCGTACACGCAGACGCGGCTGCCGCCCGAGCGCTTGGCGCGGTAGGCGGCGGCGTCGGCCTGCGCGAACACGAGATCGATCGATTGCCCGCCCGACCCCTCGAGCGCGGCGACGCCCATGCTCATCGAGACGTCGATCCCCTCGGGGCGCAGGCGGCCGAGATGGGCAAGCACGCGCTCGGCGAACGCGCAGGCCTCGGGCGCGGTGGTGTGCGGCAGCAGCACCACGAACTCGTCGCCGCCGTAGCGCGCGGCCAGGTCGGTGTCGCGGACCTCGCGGCGCAGCGTCTGCCCGATCGCGCGCAGGATGCGGCTGCCGACGACGTGGCCGTGAAGATCGTTGATCTGCTTCAGCTTGTCGACGTCGACCATCACGATCGCCGAGTGCGTGCCGTAGCGCGCGATGCGCGACTGCTCCAGGCCCAGGCGTTCGCGCAGGTAGCGCGGGTTGCCGAGGCCGGTCAGGTCGTCGATGCTCGCCTCGTTGCGCAGGTGCTCGCGCGCCGCCGCCTGGTTCAACGAGCGGTCGACGCGCGCCAGGAGCTCGAGCAGCGAGAACGGTTTGCGCAGGAAGTCGACGGTGTCGAGCTTGAGCTCGCGCACGCGCGGCAGGAGGTCGTCGGCGCCCGACACGATCAGGATCGGCAGGTCGCGCGTGCGCGTGTCGCCGACCAGCTCCTCGAGCGCGTCGAACCCGTCGAGCACCGGCATGTGCACGTCGAGCAAGATGAGGTCGGGGAGCAGCTTCTGCGCCAGCCGCACCACCTGGGCGCCGTCGGTGGCCAGCGCGACGTCGTAGTCCTCGTCGACGAGGATGCTGCGCAGGGCCAGCGCCTGCTCGCGGTCGTCCTCGGCGATCAGCACGCGGCCGCGCGACGGATGCGTCCGCCGGAACTCCGTGGGCGCCATCATCATTGCCGCGCCGGCGGCGCGCATCGGCGTCACGTCGGACACCTCCGTCGGCGTCGACCCCGGCAGCGGCAACGGCACCGACAGCGGCGCGGCCGACCGCCGCAGATCGCTGCCGAGCTCGCTGCCGAACTGCAGCTGCAAGAGCGTGCCGGCCAGACGGCCCTCGAGCCCGGCGGCGCGCACGTCGTCGGCCGTCATGGTGCGCCGTTCGCGCGACTGCACCAGGATCACGCCCAGGCAGGTCTCGCCCGCGACCAGCGGCACGACCGCGACCGCGCCCACGTGCGCCGGCAGCTTCGAGGCGACCGGCTCCAGCAGCGCTGAAGCGTGCACGTCCTCGATCACGACCACCTCGCGCCGTTCGAAGGCGGCGGCGATCTCCGGGTAGCGCGCGAGATCGATCGGCAAATCCGCCAGCGTCGCGTTCTCGGTCGAGAAGACCACCCGCGCCCCCTGCCCCACCAGGATGCACGAGCCGCGGTCACCGAACCGTTTGACCACTGCCTGCGTCGCGGCCGTGACCATCTCCCGTGCGCCGGCGCCGACGCGCCCCAGCAGGGCGTGGAGAGACATTCCGTCGACTTCGATCTTGGTATCTCCGGGGACATCCATGGGCGACCACTGACCGGCGATTCTCTGGGTCCCCACGGGCTCGGCCATCCCCTCGAAATCCTTCCAACGGCAGGAGGCCTCGGCAGCTGAAGTCGAAATCGTCGCCGGGTCAGCGCGTCCGGACTTCCAGCCGGGGCAAACCCAGAATCCTGGAAACTCCATCATCTGGTGCCGCGTCGGGGCCTACGGTAAGAATGCCCGGTGAGCCCGGACGCCATCCTCTTCGACCTGGACGGAACGCTCGTCGATTCCGAACGTGAAAACGTCGAGTCGGTGGTTCTGGCGACCCGCCGGCTCGGCGCCGAGCTGTCGGCCGACGAGCGCGCCTTCGTCATCGGGCACTCCTGGAACGAGATCCACGCCCTGATCGCGCGCAACCACGGCCTCACCGTATCGATGGCCGAGCTCATCGCCTCGGCGGTCGAGGAGAAGCGCGAGCTGCTCGCGGCGACCGGCTACCGCGTGCTGCCGGGCGTGCACGCGGCCGTGCAGCGGCTGGGCGCGCGGTCCGCGCTGGCGGTCGTCTCGGGTGCGAGCCGCGCCGAGGTCGAGGACGCGCTGACCAGCATCGGCGTCATCGCGGCGATGCGGCTGTGGTTGGGGGCCGAGGACTACGCGCGCGGCAAGCCGGCGCCCGACTCGTTCGCGCTGGCAATCGATCGCCTGGGTGTGCGGGCGGCGGCCTGCGTGGCCATCGAGGACGCGACGCCCGGCATCCTGTCGGCTCGAGCGGCGGGCGCGCGCGTCATCGGCGTGCGCGCCGGCAACTTCGCCGGCTACGACCTCACGGCCGCCGACGTCGTGGTCGACACGCTCGACGACGTCACCGACGAGCTGTGCGCGCGCCTGGTCGCCTAGCGCGACCGACACCGGCGCACACGACGAGCGCGGCCAGAGCCCGCTGGACCGCCATGGTAAAATGGTCCTGCGTGTTCGAGCATCTGCCAGCCAGCGTGACCATCTACGAGGTCGGACCTCGGGATGGCCTACAAAACGAGGCGCGGATGATCCCGACCGACGACAAGATCGCGTTCATCGACGCGCTGTCCGACACCGGCCTGCCGGCCATCGAGATCACCAGCTTCGTCAACCCGCGCTGGATCCCTCAGCTCGCTGACGGCGCCGAGGTCTCGCGCCGGATCGTGCGGCGCCCCGGCATCGTCTACTCGGCGCTGGTGCCCAACCGCCAGGGGCTGGACGCGGCGATCGCCGCCGGCATGCGCGAGGTCGCGGTCTTCATGTCGGCGTCGGAGACGCACAACAAGAAGAACGTCAACAAGACCATCGCGGCGACGCTGGCGGCGTTTCAGGACACCGTGCCGCCGGCCCTGGCGGCGGGCCTGCGCGTGCGCGCCTACGTCTCGACGGTCTACGGCTGCCCCTACGAAGGCGCGGTCGACCCCGGCCAGGCGGTCGAGCTCTGCCGCCAGCTGCGCGCGCTCGGCTGCTACCAGGTGTCGCTGGGCGACACCATCGGCGTGGCGACGCCGCGCCAGGTGCGCGACGTGCTGTCGCGCGTGCTGGCCGAGATCCCGCGCGAAGAGGTCGCGGTCCACTTTCACGACACGCGCGGCACCGCGCTCGCCAACATCCTGGTCGCGGTCGAGATGGGCATCACCACCATCGACTCGGCGCTGGGCGGCCTGGGCGGCTGCCCGTACGCGCCCGGCGCGTCCGGCAACGTCGCCACCGAGGACGTGGTCTACATGCTCGAGGGCATGGGCATCCGCACCGGCGTCGACGTCGACAAGCTGGTCGCGGCATCGCGGCTGGCGTCGACGCTGGTCGGCCACGAGATGCCGTCGAAGTTCTACCGCGCCTACGTCGGCTCGGGCCTGGTTGGCGGCCCGTCCGCGGCGACGCGCGCGCGCGGCCAGGGCTGACGGTCAGCTCGCGGGCAGGGTGATCCGGAACGACGTCGGCCAGCGGTCGCTGTCGACGACGGCGATGTCGCCGCCGTGCGCCTCGACGACGCACTTGCAGAAGTAGAGGCCGAGCCCGGCGCTGCCCGAACGCGCCGGCTCGGATTCGCCGCGCGCGAACTTGTTGAAGATACGCACGCGATCGCCGATGGGGATCGCGGGCCCGTCGTTCGAGATCGCGATCTCGATCCGGCCGGCGGCGTGCGCCGACAGCACGATGTGCCCCGCGGGCGGCGTGTAGCGGAAGGCGTTCTCGACGATGTTCTCCAGCACGCGCTGGAGCAAGGCCGGGTCGGCCTGCACCTCGAGCGCCGCTCCCGGCGCACCCGGATCGCCGCCGGCGAGATCGGTCCCGAGCACGATGCCGGTCTCGCGGGCGCGGCGTGCGTAAGCGTGGACCAGCCTCTCGAACAGGCCGGGCAGGTTGACCCGCTGGCGGCTGAGCGGCATGCGGCCGCCGTCGAGCTGCGAGACCGTGAGCAGATCGCCGATCATTCCGCTCAGGCGGTGGGCGGCGGCAGAAGCGTCGGCCACCGCGTCGGCGACGTCGTGCTGATCGGGCCGCAGATGGCCGCCCACCCACTCGAGACCGGCGCGCACGATCGACAGCGGCGCCTTGAGGTCGTGGACGATGAGCTCGGTCAGCTCGCGGTGCTCGAGCCGCGCGATGGTTGCCACGCGTTCCGCAGCGCGCTCGAGAGCGAGCGCGTCGTTCGGTCCTTCGGTGTGACCTGCGGCGATTTGGCTTGTCATTCCCTGGCCTGTCTCCTGCTGCGAGCTCCCCCCCTGAGGTGACGACATCCGGGCCAGACACCCGAGCCCGGGTGCATCTTAAATGAGACTTTCGTTCCTGGGAAAACATTTCTCCCGTCTGAGAGCGGGCTTGCGCCAAGTGCGCGCTGCCTTTAGCGTCTAGACCAACTTTCTCATGGTGGACATCGACATGGCGATCACCGTCGAGCGCCGCGCGGAAGCCGCGTGGGTCACGCTCAATCGGCCCGCGGCGATGAACGCGCTCTCGCGCGCGCTGGTCGCCGAGCTGCGCGCGGCGGTGCGCGCGCTGCGCGGCGAGCCCTGGGTGCGCACGATCGTGCTCACGGGAGCGGGCGCGAAGGCGTTCTGCGCGGGCGCCGATCTCAAGGAGCGCCGGACCATGTCGCTCGACGACACGCGCGCGTTCCTCACCGATCTTGGCGCCGCGCTCGAGGAGCTGGCGCGATTTCCCGCGCCGGTGATCGCGGCGATGAACGGCGTGGCGTTCGGCGGCGGGCTGGAGCTGGCGCTGGCCTGCGACCTGCGCCTCTGCGCCGACGGCGTCGAGATGGGACTGCTCGAAGTGCGCCTCGGGATCATCCCCGGCGCCGGCGGCACGCAGCGGCTGGCGCGCGTCGCCGGCGCGGCCGTCGCCAAGGAGCTGATCTTCACCGGGCGGCGCATCCCCGCGGCGCGCGCCGCCGAGCTCGGCATCGTCACGCGCGTCGTGGCGCCGGAGGAGCTGGCGGCCGCGGCCGAGCGGCTGGCCGCCGAGGTCGCCGAATGCGCGCCGCTCGCGGTGGCGGCGGCCAAGCGCGCGATCGACGACGGCGCGCCGCTGGCGATCGGCGACGCGCTGGCGGTCGAACGCGCGCGCTACGAGACGATCTTGACCAGCGAGGACCGCAACGAGGGGCTGGCGGCGTTCGCCGAGAAGCGGCGGCCCAAGTTCCAAGGAAAATGACCACAGGGAAATGACCCAAGGGAAATGACCCAAGGGAAATGACCAAAGGGAAGTGAGCGTGCACTAGAAATGGGACGAACCGACGAGCTGGCCGCGCTGGCCGAGAAGATCAAGCAGGGCGGCGCGCCCAAGTACCACCAGAGGAACGCCGACGCCGGCAAGCTGTTCTGCCGCGAGCGCATCGCGCTGCTGTGCGACGACGGCGGGCAGGACTTCGTCGAGGACGGGCTCTCGCCAACGCCACGGCGCCGGGCGCGACCTGCCGGCCGACGGCGTCGTCACCGGCGTCGGCCGCGTTCACGGGCGGCCGGTCGCGATCATGGCCAACGACTCGACGGTGAAGGCCGGGCTCGTGGGGCGCGCGCACCGTCGAGAAGATCCTCCGCATCCAGGAGACCGCCGGGCGGCTGCGCGTCCCGCTCTTCTACCTCGTCGACTCGGCGGGCGCGCGCATCACCGACCAGATCGACATGTTCCCCGGGCGGCGCGGACGCGGGGCGCATCTTCTACAACCAGGTGCAGCTCTCGGGCGCGATCCCGCAGATCTGCCTGCTGTTCGGCCCGTCGGCGGCCGGCGGCGCGTACATCCCGGCGTTCTGCGACGTCGTCGTCATGGTCGACAAGAACGCGTCCATGTACCTCGGCTCGCCGCGCATGGCCGAGATGGTGATCGGCGAGAAGGTGACGCTCGAGGAGATGGGCGGCGCGCGCATGCACTGCGAGGTCTCGGGCTGCGGCGATCTGCTCGCGAAGACGAGACGACGTGCATCGCCTCTGCGCGCGGCTACCTCGCCTACCTGCCGCAGCGCGCGGGCGAGCGGCCCGAGACGATCGCGGCGCGCGCGCCGCGCGCCGGCAGCAAGCGCATCGACGAGATCATGCCCGCGAACCAGAACCAGGCGTTCGACATCGCCGCGGTCATCGAGGCGCTCATCGACGAGGGCAGCTTCTTCGAGATCAAGAAGCTCTTCGCGCGCGAGATCGTCACCGGCTTCGCGCGCATCGACGGGCGCGCGGTCGGCATCGTCGCCAACCAGCCGAAGTGGAAGGGCGGCGTGCTCGTTCGTCGACTCGGCCGACAAGGCGGCGCGCTTCATCTGGCTGTGCGACGCGTTCGACGTGCCGCTGCTCTTCCTGGCCGACGTGCCCGGCTTCATGATCGGCAAGAAGGTCGAGCGCCAGGGCATCATCCGCCACGGCGCGAAGATGATCGCGGCGGTCACCGACGCGACCGTGCCCAAGATCAGCGTGGTCGTGCGCAAGGCCTACGGCGCCGGGCCTGTACGCGATGTGCGGCCCCGGCTTCGAGCCCGACGCGTCCATCGCGCTGCCGCAGGCGTCGATCGCGGTCATGGGCGCCGGAGGCCGCGGTCAACGCGGTCTACTACAACAAGATCGCCGAGCGCCCCGAGGCCGAGCGGGCCGCGTTCGTCGAGAAGCTGCGCGAGCAGTACCGCGAGGACATCGACATCCTCAAGCTCGCCGTCGAACCTGCACGTCGACGCCATCGTGCCGGGCGACGATCTGCGCGGCGAGCTCTCGCGCCGGCTGGCGTCGCTGGAGTCGAAGAGCGTCGGCGGCTACCCGCGGCGCCGCGCCGTGCTGCCGGTGTAGCCGTGGCGCACGCGCCACCTTCGCTGAAGCTGATCCCCGCCGTCGAGGCGCGGCGGATCATGCTGGAGACGCTCGCCCGTCGGCACCGAGGTCGTCGCGCTGCACGAGGCGAACGGCCGCGTGCTGGCCGCGCCGTTCGCCGCGCCCGAGGATCTGCCGACTCACGCGCGCTCGGTCATGGACGGCTACGCCGTGCGCGCCGCCGACGTCGCCGCGGCGGCCGACCACGCGACGGCGCTCCTGCGCGTCGCGGGCGTCGTGCCGATGGGCGCGACGTTCTCGGGCACGGTTGGCGCCGGCGAGGCGGTCGGCATCTCGACCGGCGGCTTTATGCCCGACGGCGCCGACGCGGTGGTGATGATCGAGCACACGCACGTTCGCGGCGACGCCGCGGGCGCGAGCGCCGTCGAGATATTGCGCGCGGTGGCGCCCGGGACCAACGTCATCCAGCGCGGCGACGACGTGACGGCCGGCGCGGCGTTGATCCCGGCGGGGCGGCGGCTGCGGCCGCAGGATATCGCGGCGCTGGCGACCTTCGGCGCAGCGTCGATCACCGTGCATCGGCGGCCGCGCATCGCCGTGCTCTCGACCGGCAACGAGCTGTGCGCCGTCGACGAGACGCCGGCGCCGGGGCAGGTGCGCGACGTCAACGAGTGGGTGCTGGGTGCGCAGGTCGCGCTCGCGGGTGGCGTCGCGACCTACGGCGGCGTGGTGCGCGACGACGAGGCGGCGCTGGCGTCGACGATCGCGCGCCTCCTGCCCGACCACGACGCCGTGATCCTCGCGGGTGGGTCGTCCGTCGGCGTCAAGGACGTGTCGGGCGCGGTGATGGAGCGCCTCGACCCGCCCGGCGTTCTGTTCCACGGCATCGACATCCGGCCCGGCAAGCCCACCATCTTCGCGCGCGTCGGCAGCAAGCCCGTGATCGGAATGCCGGGCTTTCCCACGTCGTCGATGGTGGTGTTCGACGCGTTCGTGCGCCCGCTGCTGTGGCGCATGGGCGGCGAGCTCGGCCGCGACCCCTGGCCCTGCCCCGTGCGCGCGCGGCTCGCGCGCCCGGTTTCGTCCACCGCCGGGCGCGAGGACTACGTGCGTGTGCGGCTGACCGAGCGCGACGGCGAGACCTGGGCCGAGCCGCTGCCCGGTGGCTCGTCGGCGATCTCCAACCTGGTCTACGCCGACGGCATGGTGCGCGTCGACGCCGCGCGCGAGCAGGTCCCCGCCGGCGAGTGGGTCGGCGTCTCGATGTTCGGCGACCTCAGAACCGGACGCTGAGCGGCGGCCCCCACGATGCTGCCCACGCCCGGGATGAAGAGCTCGATCGCCTCGTCAGCGACTCCTCACAGATTCGCGAGCGGGCCGCTGCAAAACGCGGGGTCGCCGAAGGTCGTGCCGGACACGCCCATCAGGTTCATGCACGACACGAGTAAATTGTTGTGCGAGACGCTCTTGCCGTAGCTGAGGAAGCGTCCGGTGCGCAGCGCGCCGCCCGCGCCGCCCGCGAGCACGAACGGCATGTGGTCGTGCGAGTGCACGTTGCCGCGCGAGAGCTCGTTGCACCAGATCACCAGCGTGTTGTCGAGCATGCTGCTGCCGTCGGCCTCTTTGTTGTTCTTGAGGGCGTTGAGCAGGTAGTTGAGCTGCTGCGCGTACCAGACGTTGATCTTGGTGAGCATCTCCAGCGTGTCGGTCGCGGTGTCGCCGTCGTGCGACATGTCGTGGTGCCCGCGCGTGATCGCCGGGTCGACCCAGGTGAAGCGGATGTCGCCGACCGACTGCTCCCACTGGATGGTGCCGACGCGCGTGAGGTCGCACGCCATCGCCATCACGAGCAGGTCCATCTGCAGCTTGCCCACGGCGGGGAAGTTGGCGTTGGCCTTGTAGTCGATCGTGCCCGGCATCGCCGGCTTCATGCACGCGCCGCCGGTCGTGCCGGTCGCGGTCAGCCGCTGCTCGAGATCGCGGATGTTGCCGAGGTGCTCGTCGAGCTTGGCCTTGTCGAGCGCGCCCAGCCGCGGGTTGAGCTTGCCGTAGCTCTGCATCACGGCGTCGAGCACCGACTTGCGCTCGGCCTGCTGGCGCAGCAGCGCGGGGTCGGCGCCGCCGAACGCCGAGAAGACGCGGTTCCACACCGACGCTGGGTTGTCGTCGGGCGGCAGCGGCTGGTTCGCGCCCGCGTAGGCGGTGTAGCCCCACACGGTGCCGGCGCTGCCCGCCTGCACGCCCAGCTCCAGCGAGCGGAACTTGGTGCTGGCGCCGATCGTCGCGGCGATCTGCTGGTCGACGGAGATACCACCCGCGAGCCCGGCCGGATCGCCGGCGCCGCCCTGGGTGTTGCCGGGCAGAAGGCCGATGCCGGTCAGCATCGTGCCCATCCCCTTCATGTGGTCGTCGCCGGGGTGCGCCGCGTAGCCGCCGACCTGGTTCTCGATGCCGTCGAGCACGACCAGGCTCTGCTGGTTCTCGGCGAGGGGCGCCAGGATCCGCGACAGCGTGAACGACGTCTCGGTGCCGGTCGGCATCCAGTTCTCGCGGATGTTGCCGTCGGGGCTGAAGAAGACGATGAAACGCTTGGGCGGCGTGTTCGCCGCCGCCTGACTGCGCCGCATGCCGAAGGGGCGCATCGCCTCGAGAAACGGCAGGCCGATGGCGACGCCGCCCGCGCCGCGCAGCATGGCGCGCCGGCTGAGCCCGAAAGGACGCACACTCCAGCGCTTCATCAGACACCTCCCGCGGGCGGCGTGACCTGGCGGTAGCGGAACGCGTCGGTGCGCGTGAGCGCGATGAGCAGGTCGCGGATCTTGAACCCGCCGGCCGCGAACTGGCTCTGCAGCGTGCTCAGGCTGCAGGCGTCGGCGGTGGTCTCGCCGCGCCCGTAGCCGTAGCGGAACCACCGCGTGGCGACGCAGGTGCGCACCTCTGTGCTCGCCGCCAGCTTGGCCGCCAGCTCCCCGACGCCGTGGAACGTGCCGGTGACGTCGCTGTCCTCGACCTCGCCGCTGTCGTCGATCGGCTGGCCGTTCTCGAGGGCGCGGAAGACGCCGGCGCCGTCGAAGTCCTCGAACCCGAGGCCGATCGGATCCATCAGGTGATGGCAGGTGGTGCACGCGGGATCGATCGAATGCTGGGTGAACCGCTGGCGCGTCGTCAGCGTCGAGCTCAGCTCGGGCGGCTTGATCATGAGGTTCGCGGGCGGCGGCGGCAGCTGCATGCACAGCAGCTGCTCGCGCACGAACTTGCCGCGATGGACCGGCGAGGTCTGGTTGGCCTTGGCGAGCAGGCTCAGCACTCCGCCCTGCGCGAGCACGCCGGCGCGGTGCGTGCCGGCGAGCGGCGTCTTCACGAACGCGCTGCCGGTGACGCCGGTGAGCCCGTAGTACTGGGCCAGCGGCCCGTTCACGAACGTGAAGGGCGCCGTCAGGATCGACGCCAGGTCGCCCGGGCCGTCCCACGTCACGAAGTCGAGGAACTTCGCCGTCTCCTGCTGCATGAGCTGCGCGATGGCCGGCGTGAACGCGGGGAAGATCGTCGCGTCCTTCTCGACGCCGGCGATCTCGTCGACGCGCAGCCACTGCGCGTGGAAGTCGGCGACCACGCCGCGCGCCTTGGGGTCGGCGATCATGCGCTGCACCTGCGACCTCGATGTCGGCGGGCGCGTCGAGCTTGCCGGCGGCGGCCGCCGCGAAGAGCGCGTCGTCGGGCATGCTGTGCCACAGCAGATAGGACAGGCGCGAAGCCATCTCCCAGTCGTCGAGCTTCACCACCGGCGCGCCGCCCGGCGGCGTGCCCCCGAGCTCGACGCGGTAGAGAAAGCGAGGCGACTGCAGCGCGGCCTCGATCACCAGGCGCACGCCGGTGACGACGTCGGTCGCCTTGCCGGCGTCGAACGCCGCGGTCAGCGCCGCGACGTCGTCGGCGTCCGGCGGACGCCGGTAGGCGCGCTGGCCGAACGACATGATGAACGCCTGCCCGCAGGCGTCGACGGCGGCGGCGTCGGTGGTCGTCGGCGCGCAGGTCGCGAGCTTGGCCCAGCTGGTGTTGACCGCGGTGGTCGCCACCGACTCCGCGGCGTCCAGGTACTGCTCGGCGAGCACCGGCGACACGCTCAGCGCCTGCGCGTTGTTGTCGAAGCCCAGGCTCACCTCTTCCGCGGGGAAGTTGTCGGCGGGCGCGGACGTGTCGCCGAGCAGATCGTGAACGGTGTTGTTGTACTCGAGACGATTCACGCGCCGGATGTAGGACGGCCCGGGGCTGGGCGGCGCGCTGCTACACAGCGAGCTGGTGTTCCCGACAGGGCTGTCTTTCGGACCGCTGATCTGACCGGTGCAGGCGCCGAGCGCCGCGATCAGCGACACCAGCAAGGCCGCCGTCGCCGTCACGAGCACATCGCTGCGAGCCTCGCGCCGGACCGACAACCGCTCCGGCCGCCGCACATGGAGTCGAACCATCCTGACCTCCAGGTCGGTGAGCTTGAGGAATTACTCTAAAGGTCCGTGTCCCCGCCGACCACGAAAAACGCCTGTATTCCAGAAATTAACGGTGACATGTGCGTGGCTCGTCGCGACGGGACATTGCGCGGTCGAGCGGCGTCAAGTTGACGCGTCCGTCGATCCGCCGTTACCCTCGCTGCACCATGATGCGTTCGCCTTTGCTCGCGCGGGTCGCCCTGTTGGTCGGTTTCGCATGGCTGCTCGGCGTCGTCGGGCCCGGCGAAGCGACGGCCGCGGCGCAGGCCGCCGCCGCTTCGACCCCCAAGCCGCGCCCCCGGATCAAGGGGCGCACATACAAGATCCACATCGACAGCTCGCCGCAACAGGCGGTCGTCTACTGGGACGTGGGACCGACGCCGGCGCCACGGGATTTCGGGATCGCCGGCTACACGCCCATCGATCTCAAGCTGCCCAAAGGCGCGGCCAAGGTCATCATCGAGCTGCGCGGCTTCAAGACCCAGGAGCGCGATATCGACGTTCGCAAGTCGGCCACGATCGAGGCGACGCTCGAACGCGCCCCGCTGCCCGGCAGGCTCGACTTGCGCGCGGGCGGCGACGGCAGCGCCGCCGGCGCCGAGGTGGCGATCGACGGCGTGGTGAGGGGCACGGTCCCCAACACGTTCGAGCTTTTCGCGGGCCACCATCAGATGGAGGTGCGCAAGGCCGGCTTCAAGTCATTTTCGGAATGGGTGGACATCGGCGAGGACGAGCACCGCACGCGCGACCTCAGCCTCGAGCGCGCGGAGGCGCCGGCCGGCTCGCTGCTCGTGACCTCGGACGTGGGCGGCGACGTCTACGTCGACGGCACCAAGCGCGACACCGCGCCCGCGATCGTCGAACGGGCTGCCCGCCGGCGATCACATCGTCGAGGTCCGCCTGGTCGGCGCGCCCCCGTGGCGACAGTCCGTGACGGTCGTCGCGGGCCAGCAGACCAAGGTCGCCGCCACCATGGCGCAGACCGCGTCGGTCGGCTCGCTGCGGGTCATCGCCAGCGACGTCGACGTCGAGGTCTTCGTCGACGGCGAGAGCAAGGGCAAGGCCCCCGTCGACATCCGCGACCTCAAGGCCGGACAGCACATCGTCGAGGGGCGCAAGCCGCTCCACCGCACACAGGAGCAGGCCATCCAGCTCGCCGGCGGCGAGCAGACGCTGATCCGCCTGAAGATGGAGCCGCTGCCCGACGACCGGCCGCGCGGCATCCTCAAGATCCAGTCGCTGGTGCCCGACGCCGAGGTCTTCCTCGACGGGTCGAGCCTGGGCCGCGCGCCGGTCGAGCGCCGCGACCTGGAGCCGGGCAAGCACTACATCACCGTGCGCAAGGACGGGTACGCCGAGTACAAGCGCGAGATCATGCTGGTCGAGAACGTGCCGCTGGCCTTCGCCGCCGACCTGCGCGCGATCGCCGGCCTGCGCTTCCTGTCGACTCCGCGCGGCGCGACCGTGAGCGTCGACGGCGAGCCGATCGGCGCCACGCCGACGCAGCGGCCTGACGTCTCGGCGGGCGAGCACGTCGTCGAGTTCAAGCTCGCGGGTTACTTCGACACCCGGCAGACCATCAAGGTCGAGGGCGGCAAGGAACGCATCGTCCAGGCCGACCTGAAGCAGCTGCCGACCGGGCCGTCGCCGGACCAGGTCGTACGCCAGAGGACAGCGATGTCGTCGTGGGGCGCCAACACGCTGCCGCAGGGCGCGTTCGTCGCCGACTTCGGCCTCGGCTATCCGTACTTCTTCTTCGCGCGCCTCACCGTCGGCGCGTTCGCGCTGAAGCCGGCCGGCCTGGACCTGGGCGTCGAGTTCCAGAGCTTCGTCCAGATGAACACGCTGGCGCTGCACGGGCGCATGCAGCTGGCGGCCGCCGGGCCGCTCGCGGTCGCCGTGCGCGCCGACTTCGGCGGCGGCGCCGGCAGCAACGGCACGAACACCGCATTCTTCGACCTGGCGGCGGTCGCGTCGCTGGCCTTCGCCGACGTGGCGGTGTTCTCGCTCGACCTGCGCCTGTCGGGCTGGACGGACCAGTTCTGCCCGTCGTCGGACCAGGTGGCGAACGGCGTGTCGCAAAACGACTACTGCAAGTCCGAGAACATGAACCAGTGGAGCACGACGTACGCGAACGAGTTCCACGGCAACGACCCGGCCGGCAAGCGCTTCAGCGGCACGCGCCTCTACTCCGGCATGACGGTCGTGTTCGCGATCGACCGACGCACGTCGGCGTTCCTGCGGCTCGACTTCCTACCCGGTGCCGGAATTGTGACGTTTCCGCAACCGCGCCTGGCGTACGAGGACAAGTTCAACTCGACGATGTTCGAGCACGACCCGCTCTACTACGGCACCGGCGGACTCAGCTTCAAGTTCTAGCGGCGCCGCCCGAAAGGCGATCTCACGAGAGCCGATCCTCCCCGCCGGGCCGCGGGGCGACGTAAAAATTTCCTCTGGCGTCCCGCGCGGATTTTCTACAACGTACGCGCCTATGAGCAGCTCGGGAGGGATCCCCACGAAGTGGACGGTCGCCGATTCGTCGGAGACCTATGGCATCAAGTCTTGGGGTAACAACTACTTCTCCATCAACGACGCGGGGAACGTCCAGGCCCACCCCGGCGGCATCGAGAACGGCAAGATCGACCTCAAGGAGCTCGTCGACGAGGTGTCGAGGCGCGGCATCGGCTTGCCGCTGCTGATCCGCTTCTCCGACGTCCTCAAGAGCCGCATCGTCGAGCTGAACGAAGCCTTCCGCCGCGCCATCGCCGAGTACGGCTACAAGGGCGAGTACAAGGGCGTCTACCCGATCAAGGTCAACCAGCACCGCTACGTCGTCGAGGAGATCGTCCAGTTCGGCCGGCCGTACCACTACGGGCTCGAGGCCGGGTCGAAGCCGGAGCTGCTGGCGGTCATGGGCATGCTCGACGACGAAGAAGCGCTGATCATCTGCAACGGCTACAAGGACGAGGAGTACATCGAGACCGCGCTCATGGCGTCGAAGCTGGGGCGCACGGTGCTGATCGTCGTCGAGAAGTTCTCCGAGCTGCCGCTCATCGCCGAGACGGCGAAGAAGGTGGGCGTGCGGCCGCGCATCGGCATCCGCGTCAAGCTGGCGGCCAAGGGCTCGGGGCGCTGGGAGGCGTCGGGCGGCGACCGCTCGAAGTTCGGCCTGTCGACGCGCGAGGTGGTCGAGGCGATCAACTTCCTGCGCGCAGAACGACCTGCTGAGCTGCTTCGAGCTCCTGCACTTCCACCTCGGCAGCCAGATCTCGGCCATCAAGGCGGTCAAGAACGCGCTCAGCGAGGCGGGCCGCTTCTACGTCGAGGTCGTGAAGCTGGGCGCGCCGCTCAAGTACTTCGACGCGGGCGGCGGACTGGGCGTCGACTACGACGGGTCGCAGACGAACTTCGCGTCGTCGATGAACTACACCATGCAGGAGTACGCGAACGACATCGTGTTCGCGCTCGAGGAGATCTGCGACGCGGCCCAGGTGCCGCACCCGACCATCGTCACCGAGTCGGGGCGCGCGATCGTCGCCCACCACTCGATGCTGGTCATCGACATCCTGGGCGTGGGCGAGTTCGACGTCGGCAAGGCGCCCGAGCAGGTGCCGGCGACGGCGTCGCGCATGGTGCACAACCTGTTCGAGACGTTCCGCGACATCTCGCGCAAGAACGTGCTCGAGGCGTACCACGACGCGCTCGAGTACAAGGACCAGACGATGCAGCTCTTCAATCTCGGCAACCTGTCGCTGTCGGAGCGCGTGATCGCCGAGGACATCTTCTGGGCGATCTGCCAGAAGATCCGCAAGATCGTGCGCGAGCTGCGCGACGTGCCCGAGGAGCTCGAGGGGCTCGAGCGCGCGCTGTCCGACACGTACTTCTGCAACTTCTCGATGTTCCAGTCGCTGCCCGACATCTGGGCCATCGATCAACTGTTCCCGATCATGCCGATCCACCGCCTGGGCGAGGAGCCGACGCGGCGGGCGGTGCTGGCCGACATCACCTGCGACTCCGACGGCAAGATCGATCACTTCATCGATCGGCGCGACGTCAAGCAGGTGCTGGAGCTGCACCCGGTCAACGGCCAGGACTACTTCCTGGGCGTGTTCCTGATCGGCGCGTACCAGGAGATCCTGGGCGACCTGCACAACCTGTTCGGCAACACCAACACCGTGCACGTCTCGCTGGCGAACGGCGGCGGCTACCAGATCGAGCACGTC
The DNA here is from genome assembly GCA_963774325.1 of uncultured Pseudomonadota bacterium. Lineage (GTDB taxonomy): Bacteria > Myxococcota_A > Polyangia > Fen-1088 > Fen-1088 > DASRQZ01. The sequence continues at coordinate 2,798,302 of CAVZEF010000002.1, read as the reverse complement.
GTCACCGGCGACACGGTCACCGACGTGCTCAAGTACGTGAGCTACGCGCGGGAGGACCTGGTTGCGCGCGTGCGGCGATTCGCGGAGCTGGCGGTGCGGGCGAACCGCATGAGTCTCGAAGAGACGCGGTCGATGCTGCGCATGTACGAAGAGGGGCTCGCGGGGTACACGTACCTCGAACGGTCGTAGTCGTCGTCGCTGAGCCCGCTCGGCTGTCCGATCCCCTGTCCCGTCCGCGGCGTCCGCGGGGGTCAGGGAGAGGGCAGGCCTTGCCAGCCGCGGCGCCCGCCTTGCCTCTGCTAGGATGCGCGTCATGGATCTCTCGCAGCGGCTCGGAAACCCGGCTCAAGTCGACGCTTCGCTGTCGGTGCTCGCGCGCGGTGTCGTCGGGTCGGAGATCTTGCGCATCGCCGCCGAGATCCGCGCGCTCAAGGCCAAGGGCGCCACGATCTGCAACCTCACCGTCGGCGACTTCGACCCGGCGCAGTTCCCCGTGCCGGCCTCGCTGCTCGAGGGCGTGCGCGCGGCGCTGGCCGCCGGGCACACCAACTACCCGCCGTCGGACGGCGTGCTCGCGCTGCGCGAGGCCGTTGCGCGCTACTACGATCGCAGCCTGGGCCTGAAGTATCCCGTCGAGTCGGTGCTGATCACCGGCGGCGCGCGGCCGCTGCTCTATGGATCGTACCGGACGGTGCTCGATCCCGGGCGACCTGGTCGTCTACCCGGTGCCGTCGTGGAACAACAACCACTACGCCTATCTGTGCGGCGCGCGCGCCGCCGAGCTGCCGGTCGGCGCCGAGCAGAACTTCTTCCCGACGCCGGAGCAGCTGCGCCCGCTCATGGCCGAGGCGCGCCTGCTGCTCATCAACTCGCCGCTCAACCCGACCGGCACGGTGATCGATCCCGAGGTGCTGCAGGACATCTGCGAGCTGGTCGTCGAGGAGAACCGGCGGCGCGCCAAGGCCGGCGGCGACGCGCGCAAGGCGCTGTGGCTCTGCTACGACCAGGTCTACTTCCAGCTCGTGTACGGCGGCTCGGCGGCCATGCAGGCGCGCCACGCGACGCCGCCCGAGGTCTGTCCCGACGTCGCGCCCTACACCATCATGCTCGACGCCGCGTCGAAGACCTTCGCGGCCACCGGCATGCGCGTCGGCTGGGCGGTGATGCCGCCGGCGGCGCGCCAGCGCATGGCCGACATCCTCGGCCACGTCGGCGCCTGGGCGCCCAAGGCCGAGCAGGTGGCGATGGCGTCGCTGCTCGACGACGAGCGCGCGATCGCCGAGTACCACGCCGTCATGCGCACGGCGGTGCAGGCGCGGCTCGATCGCCTGGCCGACGGCTTCGGCGAGATGCGCCGCGACGGCCTGCCGGTCGAGGTCATCGCGCCGCAGGGCGCGATCTATCTGTCCGTGCGCGTGGTGATGCCGGGCAAGACCAACGAGCAGATCCGCAAGCACCTGCTCGACGCCGCCGGCTTCGCGCTGGTTCCCTTTCAGGCCTTCGGGCTCAAGGAGGACAGCGGGTGGTTCCGCATCTCGGTCGGCGCGGTCTCGCTCGACGAGATCGACGCCGCGCTGCCGCGCGTGCGCGCCGCGCTGGCCGTGCGCTGAGTGGCGGGCGCCTGCATCATCGCCGGGCGGCGCGACGGCGACCGGCGCTGGGGCGTGGCGCGCTCGCCGTCATCGCGCTGGCGCTGCGTGCTGCGCGTGGGCCTGTTCCCGCTCGCCGAGAACAAGCACGGCGACGCGCCGATGCGCGCGCTCATCGCCGAGTGGATGAACCTGGATCCGCACGCCGCCGCCGACCCGCGCACCTACTGCCAGTTCGGGCCGCTGCACACCACGCTGATGCGCCCGTTCCTGGCGCTGGACCCGGATGCGCCGCGCTCGTCGCGCTACCTGTCGCTGCTCGCCGGCATCGCGGTGTTCTTTCCGTTCCTGCGCCTCGCGCGCCGGCTGGCGCCGCCGCGGTTCGCGCCGCTGGCGGCGCTCGCGCTCGCGGTATCGCCGCTGCACATCCAGGCGTCGATCACGGCGTCCAGCGAGGCGCTGTATCTGCTGCTGATGGTGACGTGTCTCGAACGGCTGCTCGCTGCGCTCGACGACGGATCGGCCGCGACGTTCGCGCTCGCGGGGCTGCTGGCGTCGCTGGCGGCGGTGACCCGCTATGACGCCTGGATCGACTTTCCCGATCGTCGTCGCCGCCGCCTGGCTCTGGAGCGCGCGTTCGGTTCCGCGGCCGCTGGCGCGGGCTGCTGATCTTCGCGGCGGCGACGGCGGCGCTGCCGCTCGCCTGGATCGCCTGGAGCGCGCGATCGACCCACGATCCGTTCTTCTTCGCGCACTACATCAGCAACGACCACGCGCAGCTCGCGGCGGCGATGACCGCGCGCTGGGGCGCGCTGGGCGCGCGATTGCGGCAGGTCGGGATCTGGTCGCTGGCGTTCGCCGGCGACGATGAGCCTGCCGCTGCTCGCGGGCGCGCTGATCGCGCTGCGGTCGCTGGCTGCCGGGACGCACGGGCAGCCACCGCTGTCGGCCGCGGCGAAGATCGTCGCGGTCGCCGCGCTGGCGCCGCCGGCGCTCTACCTGGCCAAGGGCCTGCTGCTGCTCAGCTTCGAGCCCCTGCCCCGCTTCGCGCTGATCCCGGGCGCGCTGCTGTTGCCGCATGGCCGCCGAAGCCGCCGCGACCCGCTGGTCGGCGCGCGCCTGCCGCGCCGCGGTCGTCGCCAGCGCCGCGATCTTCAGCGTGGTCGTGCTCGCGGTCGCCTGGACCGGCCGCGCGCGCGTCTGGTCGGGTGCCGAATCCTTCGCGCCGATCACGCGTCTCGACGGCGAGGATCGCGCGCTCGCCGCCTACCTGCGCGCGCACCGCCAGCCCGGCGATCGCGTGCTCATCGAGCCGCTCGACTTCGCCGACATCGTGATCGCCCACGCCGCCCGCGTCCCCGCGCCGCTGACCGTGAGCCTGTCGATCACCCGCCACGCCGAGTCCACGCTCGCGCGACGCTGGCCACGACCGGGACGAAGTGGCTCGCCGTCTACGACGGTCCCGGTCGGCACCTGGTTCCCTCGCTTCGCGAACGACTGGCCCGCGGGCACGACATTGACGTTCGGCCGCTGGCGGTTGCTCCAGGCGCCGTAGCGGCGCGCGGCACGCTGCCGGGTCATGGCCGTTTCAGCGCTTGCAGCACCTGCAGCGTGTCTTTGAGGATCGGAAGCTGCGCGATGTCTTTCGGACGACCCGCGGCCTCTTTGGACGCGATGATGTCTTCGAGCGACGCGACGACCGCCACAACGTCGCCAAGGTCGAGCTGCGCGCTTCGAGCTCGCAACCCTTGAAAGCCCAGTCCGCCCGGAAGCTCGTCGAAAAGGATATCGAGATTCGCTTGCCGGGTGGTGATTCGCAGCGCCGAGGACGGCGGTGACAGGGCAACAGCCTTGCCTCCGAGGCGCTGCTCGAGATCTTGTAGCTTCGCCCGATTCGCCGGTGTGTCGCGGATGAGCACATCCATGTCGTCGGTGGTCACCGGTGCCCCTTGCAAGAGCGCCGCGACACTCCCGACGACGATCGCTTCGACCCCGCTCTCGCGAAGGGCCGCCAGCACCTCCAGCACGAATGCCTCGTCAGAAGACATTCGCCCCCGAGGGCAATCGGCGAATGAAGAACCGCCGGCCCATGCCCCACGGGCGAAAGACGGCGACCAGGATCGAGCTCAGATCGCCAGGATCGATGTCAGGCAGAAGCGGCGCCAGTCGTCCCTGCTCCTGTTGCACCTTCGCAACGAGAGCATCGAGGTCCGGCGGCGCTGGCGCGTCCGACTGCATGCGCCCATTTTACCGCAGACCGGCGAGCGGGGCGCCCTCCACGTCGAGCTACTTGCGCTTGAGCAGCTCGACCTCGAGCTCGATGGCGACCTCTTCGCCGACCAGGACGCCGCCGGCCTCGAGGCCGACGTTCCACTGCAGGCCGCAGTCCTTGCGGTGGATCTTGGTGCGCGCGGTCGCGCCGCGCTTGGTGTTGCCCCACGGGTCGGCGACGGCGGGCGTCAGCGACTCGACGGTCAGCGTCACCGGGCGGGTCGTGCCGTGGATCGTGAGGTCGCCGGTCACGCGCAGCTCGTCGCCGCCGGCGCGCTCGACGCGCGTCGACTTGAACGTGACGGTCGGGTGGTTGGCGACGTCGAGGAAGTCGGCGCTGCGCAGGTGCTCGTCGCGCTTGTCGTCGCGGGTCGCGATCTGGCGCGCGTCGATCGAGACGTCGACGCGCGAACGCGTGACGTCCTGGTCGTCGATCCAGACGGCGCCCGCGATCGGGCCGAGCTCGCCGCGCACGTGCGAGACCATGAGGTGGCGCACCTTGAAGTGGGCGCTGGAGTGCGACGCGTCGATGTCCCACGCCTGGGCGGCGGACGGTGCGGTCGAATCCGAAGCAACGGGTGCGTAGCCGGAAGCGGTGGTTGAGCTCATGACGGACTCCTCTCGGTGTTGGTCGCGCGGTCCCGCGGAAAGGGAACCACGCCGGACACGTCCACGCAAGATGGCGCCGGGCCCATCATTTGACAAATCGATGCTCGTGATGGACTAAATCCATTCCGTGAATATCGCCGGCCTCAACATGAACCTGTTGCCGGTGCTGGACGCGCTGCTGTCCGAGAGGAGCGTCACACGCGCGGGCACGCGGCTGGGCCTGTCGCAGCCAGCGGTCAGCAACGCGCTGGCGCAGCTGCGCGCGCTGCTGGGCGATCCGCTGCTGGTGCGGGGCGCGCGCGGCATGGTGCCGACGGAGCGGGCGCTGGCGCTGGCGGCACCGCTGCGTGCGGCGCTCGCGCAGCTCGAGCAGGGGCTGGGCACGCATGCGCCGTTCGACTCGCGCACGTCGGACCGGCGCTTCACGATCATCACCAACGACTTCGTCGCCTTCGCCGTGCTGCCCAAGCTGCTGGCGCGCCTGGAGCGCGAGGCGCCCGGCGTGCGACTTCAGGTCCGCGCCTGGCAAGAGCACTACGTGCCCGGCGATCTCGAGCGCGGCGAGGCCGACCTGATGCTCGGGCTCTACCGCACGCTGCCCGCCGGCCACCGCGAGACGCCTCTGTTCGAGGACCGCTTCGTGTGCGTGGTGCGCCGCGGACACGCGCGCGTGCGCGGCAAGCTCTCGCTCGCGACCTACGTCAAGCTGCCGCACGTGCTGGTGTCGCATCAGCCCGACGGACGCGGCGTCGTCGACGACGCGCTCGCGCGCCAGGGACTGACGCGCACGGTGGTGCTGCGCGTGTCGCACTTCCTGCTGGTGCCGGCGATCATCGCCGCCACCGACTACGTCGCCGCGCTGAGCGAGTTCGTGGCGCGGCCGTTCGCCAAGACCTGGCCGCTGCAGTTGCTGCCGCCGCCGCTGCAGCTCCCCGAGGGTAAGGTCAGCCTGGTCTGGCACGAGAGCACGCACGCCTCGCCGGCCCAGGCCTGGCTGCGCGACCTCATCGTCCAGGTGGCGCGCGGCTCGACGCCGCGCGCGCTGCGAGCTGGCTAGAATGCGCGAGGTGTCTTCACGCCGGACGTCCCTCGCCGTCGTCGCGCTCGCCGTCGCGCTGCGCCTGCTGTGGGTGCTGCTGGTGCCGACGCGGCCCGTGGGCGACTTCGCTCTCTACCTCGAGTCGGCGGCGCATCTGCTGGCGCACCACGCCTTCGACAGCGAGTTCATCTACATGCCGGGGTACGTGCTGCTGGTCGCGGGCGTGCAGGCGCTCCACGGCGGGCTCCTGGCTGCGAAGCTGCTCGGCGTCGCTGCGGGCGGCCTGGGCGCGTGGGCGGTCGTTCGAGATCGCGGACCGCCTCTGGGGACGCGCGACCGCGCTCGTCGCCGGACTGCTCTTCGCGATATGGCCCGCCGGCATCGCCGTCGCCAGCGTGACCGGCACCGACATGCCGGCGGCCGCGCTGCTCGCGGCGGCGGTCGCGGTGCTGGTGCGGCAGGAGGCGCGCGCGCGTCCGTGGCGCGCCGCGATCGGCTTTGGCGTGATGCTGGGGCTGGCGGCGTACGTGCGCGCGGTCGCGCTGCCGCTGGCGCTGCTCGCGTTTCCCTACTGGGTGGCGACGGCGCCGACCCGCGCCGGGCTCAAGGCCGCCGTGGCACGCACGGCGCTCGGCTGCGGCGTGGCGGCGGTGGTGCTGCTGCCGTGGGGCATCCGCAACCAGCTGCGCTACGGCGAGCTCTTCATCACCGACAGCCACGGCGGCCACACGGCGCTCGTGGGCGCCAACCCCGACACCGAAGGCGTGTACTCGCGGTCGCTGAACCAGATGTTCTGGCTGGGAACCGGCTATCGACTCTTCGATCCCAGACCGCGCGAGGCGGATCGCGCCGCCTACGCGCTGGCGAAGTCGTGGGCGCGGTTCGAACCGGCGTACGCCGTCGGGTTGGTCGCCGCCAAGGCCGATCGGCTGCTCACCAACGAGCGCCCGCTGCTGTACTGGCCGCTCTATCGCGAGAGCGTGCTCCCGGATCCGCCGCGCGCGTTCTTCGCTCGCTACCGCGCCGGCATCGAAGAGCTCGTCGATGGCTTCTGGTATTTCCTGGCGGCGGCGTCCGTCGCGGGGATCGTCGTCGCGGCGGCCCGGCGTCACTGGCGCGCGCTGGTGCTGCTGCCCTTCCCGCTCGCGCTGATCGCGCTCTACGCGACGTTCTTCTCCGAGGTCCGCTATCACCTGGCGATCGCGATCTTCATGTTCCCCTACGCCGCGGCTGCGCTGGCGTGGGCGGCGACGCTGCGGCCGGCGCGCGCGCGGCTGCTCGAGGCGGGCGCGGTCACGCTCGCGGTCGCCGCGCTGTTACTGGGATGGCCGGCGTTGATCCGCGCCGGCGGCGGCCTGCGCGATCGCCACCGCTGGGCGGTCTGCGTCTGTGGCGCCGGCGCGAAGACGACGCTGTGCAACTGGCGCGCGACCGCGCGGGGAGACGCTGCGGTCTCCCCGGTCCACGGCGTCTGGAACGGCGTCGGCCTGCGCCTGCCCGCTGGATCGCCGGAAACGGCGGCGACCGAGATCGAGCTGCCGCCCGGCCGCTATCACATCACCGCGCGCGCCGATCGCTTGCCGCCGGCTGCGGCCCGCCTGCAACTGACCGTCGACGGCAAGACCGTCGCGACGGTCGATTGGCCGGCGGCCGAGCCCGGCGAGGCGATTCGAGCCGTCGACGGCGTCGTCGATCACGGAGCGGGACGGCTGCGTCTCGATCTACGCGCCGAGACCGAGGGCTCCAGCACCGTCTGGCTGTCGGATATTCGTATTGAGCCCGATCAGCGTTAGTGCTACTGCTACGAACCATGACGTCTGGGACGCCCGCCTCGCGCTCGCGCGCCGACCGGGTCGTCCTCACGCTCAGGATCGTTTTCTCGCTCACGCTCGTCGGTCTCGCGAGCAGCGCCGCTGGTTGCGGCAAGACGACGGACGATCGTCCCGCGACGTGGTCGTACGTCTCGACGGCGATCCTCGAACCGAACTGCGCGACCGCGAACTGCCACTCGGCGATCGCGCAGCGTGCGTCCGTCGACCTGTCGACGCGCGCCGCCGGCTACCACAGCCTGATCGATCGCCGGTTCGTGATCACGCCCGCGGACGTCGCCAACGTCCCGGATGGCGGCGCGCCGGTGACCGACGACCAGCGCGTCGAGCGCTCGCAGATCATCAACCTGATGCACGCCCAGGGAAACCTGCGCATGCCGCCCGACATGCCGCTGCCCGAGACTGACATTCAGCTGGTCGCAAGCTGGATCCGCGCCGGGGCCCTGAACGACTGATGCGCGCGCGAGGATCTCAGCGCGCGACCGTGGCGCAAGGACTCTCCGGCCTGGCGGCGTTCGCGGTGCTGGCGTTCGCGCTGCTCGCGTCGCGTGACGCGGCTGCGTATCCGCAATTTCAGTTCAGCTCGGGGACCACCCGCTGCGGGCAGTGTCACTTCGCGCCGGCCGGCACCGGCCTCATCAACGACTGGGGGCGTGGCGAGGCGGGCGACACCATCAGCCGCGGCGGCGACGGCGCCTTCCTGCACGGCCTGTGGACGCCACCGTCGTGGGTCGCGCTGGGCGGCGACTTCCGCCTGGCGTCGCTGGCGAACGCCACTGGCGGGCCGGAGTCGCCCGAGCTGGTGACGTTCCCGATGCAGGCCGACGCTTACGCCCACTTCGTGTTCCCCGCGGGGTTCTCGCTGAACCTGACCGTCGGTGATCGCGGCATCACCCGGCCGACCGACGACTCGATCGGCGGGCGCATCGGCTCGGCGACCGATCGCTTCATCACGCGCGAGCACTATTTGATGTGGCGGCCGAGCGCGACCGGACCCTACGCGCGCCTCGGGCGTTTCTACGCGCCCTACGGCCTGCGCCTGGTCGAGCACATCTTCTACGTGCGTCGCTTCACCGGCAACGCCCTCTACGAAGAGCCCTACGCGCTGTCGGGCGGCTACATTGCCGACGACTGGGAGGTGCACGTCACCGGCTTCACCGCGGTGCCGACGTCGTTTCCCGATTTCTTCCAGGCCATCGGTTACGGAGAATCGGGTGGCACGGCGTACGGTGAGAAACGCTTCGCCGGCATGGCGGCGCTGGCGCTGCAGGCGCGCGTCGGCATCGCCGACGAGGAGGCGCGCTATCAGGGCGGCGCCGACGCCAAGGTCTGGTTCGACGCGGCGAAGGTGATGCTCCTCGGCCAGGCCGACGTGATCCGCCAGCAGATCAAGGGCAGCATCGGCCAGACGCAGTTCGTGTCGTTCGCCGGGCTGACCTATTTTCCGATCCGCGGGCTGATGTCCACGCTGGCCTACGAACGCTTCCAGGAAAACCTGAACATCAAGAACACCGCGCACAACGCGTACGATCTGGAGATCAACTTCTTCCCCTGGGCGCACATCGAGGTGCTGGGGCTCGGTCGCGTGCAGCAAAATGGCGACGGATCGCGCGCGACCCTGGGTATGCTTCAATTTCACTACTACCTATGACGGCGGCGAAATTCAGAGCGCTCGCAATCGGCGTGATCGCTGTCGCAACGGCGGCGATGGGGGCCGGCTGCAACCTGGAGCCGAGCGCGGTCAGCAAGCCGACGTACGAGGCCGACGTGCGGCCGATCTTCATGTCCCGCTGCATCCGTTGCCACGGGTCTCCGGGCCTCTCCGATCAGGGGCCGCAGCCATCCCCGACCGCGCCCGGCACCGTTCGTTTCGACGTTTTCGCGGACACGAATTGCGCCACCGACGCCGGAGGAGCAGCCTGCGTCCACGGTGCGGCCTACGAGGCGATGACGGGGAAATTCTCGACGTTCCTGGTCATGTACGCTGGGACTCCGTTGGAGATGCCACCGCCTCCCGCGCCCGGGCTCACCTCGTATCAGCGCGACACGATCCTGGTCTGGGAAAACGAAGCCGCGAACGGCGGCACACCGCTCGAGAAGTAGCTCGCGGCCCGCGCGCGCGCTAGGCTCCGTCGGTGTCGCGACATCCGTATCTCGCCCCCATCGACAGCGGCAACAAGGTCCGGCTCGACGACTACGATCCCGCCGACACCGGCAAGGCCGAAAAGGCTGACAGCGAGGCGGAGCTCGACAAGCTGGGCCAGGAGTTCGCCGAGCTCGGAAATTTACTGACCTATGCCGGTACGCACGCCCTGCTGATCGTGCTGCAGGGGCGCGACGCCGCCGGCAAGGACGGCGCGATCCGCAAGATCCTCGAGTTCTCGAACATCCAGAGCGCGTACGTGCATCCGTTCAAGGTGCCGACCGCCGAGGAGAGCGCGCACGACTTCCTCTGGCGCGCCCACCGCGTGACGCCGGCGCGCGGCCAGATCGCGCTCTTCAACCGCTCGCACTACGAAGACGTGATCGCCGCGCGCGTCCACCAGCTGGTGCCCGCGCGCGTCTGGAAGGCGCGGTTCGCCCAGATCAACGACTTCGAGCGCCTGCTCACCGCCAGCGACGTGATCGTGCTGAAGTTCTTCCTGAACGTCAGCCGCGAGGAGCAGGTCGAGCGCCTGCTGGATCGCGAGAAGGACCCGCGCACGGCGTGGAAGCTGAACCCCGGCGACTGGCGCGAGCTGCCGCTCTGGGACCAGGTGACCGAGGCGTACGAGGACGTGCTGCGACGGTGCGGCACGCCCGAGGCCCCGTGGTATCTGGTGCCGGCCGACAAGAAGTGGTTTCGCAACCTGGCGATCCTCGAGCGCCTGGTGCTGGCGCTGCGCCCGTATCGAGCGGCGTGGATCGACCACCTCAAGGAGCTGGGCAAGGAAGCGACCAAGGAGATCCGCGGACTGCGCGAGCAGATGGCAAAGAAGGATCCCGACCTGTTCGAGCCGAAGAAGCGCAAGCACCACGACTAGCGCCAATGGCGTTTTCTCATCGGACCAGCACCTAGCGCAACGCCAGCGTACCGGCTCGCCACGAGGCGGCGCTCCAGCGCTTGAACGACAGCAGCTTGTCGGTGGTGTTGGCCTGCTTCTCGACGGTGAGCGCGGGGACCGACAGCACCTGAAAGCGCCGCGGCGGGTGCCCGATACCGCGCGCCTCGCGCACGACCAGCAGGTGCGCGCCGTCGGGCGAGAAGCCGGCCGCCTCGACGTAGCCCGCCTCGGGCTCGACGGTCGCGGGCACCAGCGGCTCGATCGACCAGTTCGTGTTTGCCGGCGCGGCGTCGCGCCCGATCACCCACAGCTCGGTCCAGGCCGGCAGCGGCTGCACGGCGATCGTGGCGACGTTGCCGGACGGCGACCAGCGCACGGAGCTCTGCCACACGACGCCGTAGGTACAGCGCTCGGCGAGCACGCGCGCTTGAGCGCCGCTGCCCTCGACGGCGCGCACGCACGTCTCACCGTCGCCGCGCGCGGCGACCGCGATCGACGTGCGGCGCGACGGCGACGGTTTCGGCGCCACCTCGCTCGCCCAGCGCGAGGCGGCGACGCGCACGGCGACGTCGTCGTAGGTCTCGAGGTCCTCGGGCGCGAGCACGCCGCGATCGACCAGCGCCAGCTCGCGGATCGCCGCCGCTTCGCCGCGCGCCGCGGCCTCGCCGGCCCCGCTCCGTCGCGCCTCGTCGAACGCGCGCCAGGCCAGCGCCTCGGCGTGCCGCAAGCGCACGCGCGCGCCCAGATACGGTGGAACTGCCGGCGCCGCCGCCGGATCGACCGACTCGAGCGCCTGGACGCGACGATCGTTCCAGGCGCGCCGCTCGGCGGCCGGCACCGCCGGGTCCAGACACTCGCCGCCCGCGAAGAACAGCGCCGCCCGCGCGCGCTCCAGCGGCGGCGCCGCCGGCGCGCTCAGCACGCGCTCCCACGCGTCGCCGTCGTAGCAGAGCCGCACGCGCCCACCGGCCAGCAGCGGATCGACGCTGTGAAAGTGGACACCGTAGCTCTCGGCGACCTCGATCTGCGAGGCGACCGTCGACGCCGCCGGCGAGACGCCCGGCAGCGGCAGGTCGCGACCGTCGGCCCGACGCGCCGACGCCCGCCGCGCCAGCCGCGACGCCATGGTGCCGATCGCGGCCATGACCTCGCTGGCGTCGGCGCCCGCCGGAGCCGCGCGCAGGTAGAGCGCGGCGTAGCCGATGCCCAGCGATTCGCTGCCGCTGGCGTCGCGCAGGAAGCGCACCACCGCGCGCAGCTCGGGCGCCGACGCCTCGTCGAGCCGGTGCACGCGCACGATCGAGGGGCGGATGAAGCCGGGGCGTTCGTGCCGGTGGTCGTAGACTTGAAGAAAGCCGGCCTTCTCGCCCCGCACCTCGAGCCAGTCCCCGCGCCAGAGCGTCGCCTGCGGGGCGGCGTCGTCGCGCGGGGCGTTGCGCATCACCGCGGGATCCTCGGCGACGATCGCGACCAGCAGAATCGCGGCGGTCATGATTACTCCGCCTCCGCGCTGGCGTTGCCGTTGCCCGCGGTCGAAGTCGAACGCCGACGGCGTCGTGGCACGCGCCGTTGCCTGCATGCCGAGCAGGCCGCCCGCGAAGAAGCCGCCCGCGGACGGCGGCGCCACGATGACCTGGATCTTGTCCGACAGCTTGTCGGCCAGCGTCTTCTGGATCAAGCAGCGGGTTCTTGGCGATCAGCACGCGAGTCGCGTTCCATCTGCGCGGCGTTGGCCTTGCCGGTCACCTCGATGCGGTACGCGTCGGCGTCGGAGAGCTTGCGGCGCGAGTCGGCCTCGGCGGCGGTCTCGATCTTGCGCGCCTCCGCGTCGCCCTCGGCGTCCTTCATGCGCTGCACCTTGCGCGCCTCGGCCTCGAGGCGGCGCTGCTCGATCTCCTTCTCCTTGAGCGGCAGCACGTGCTTCATCGCCTCCTCGCGCGCCTTGGCGGCGATGATCTCCTCGGACGCGGCGGCCTCGGCCGCCTTCTCGCGCTGGACCTTCGCGGCGTCACCCTCGAGCGCGGTCTCCTGCACGCGCTTCTCCTTGAGCTGCAGCGTGTAGCGCATCTTCTCGGTCGCCAGCTCCTCGGACAGCATCGACTCGAGGCCCGGTGCGGTACTGCGCGCGGCAGATCGACGTGGCCCAGGAAGAGCGAGCGCACGACGATGCCGTCGCGCGCGAGCAAGCCGCGCAGCTCCTGCTCGATGTCGTCCTGGATCTCGATGCGCTTGTCGGTGAAGACCTCGCGCACCGTGTGCTTCGACAGCGCGCGGTGCAGGACGCCGTCGACGATCGGTTCGATCAGATCCTTGCCGACGTCGGCGGGCAGCCGCCGCGCGATGTCCGCGACGTGATTGGGGTCCAGCGCATAGCGCACGGTGATCGAGATGCCGACCGACAGCCCCTCGACGGTCTGGAAGGGTGTCGCGCCGTCGGCCGTCGTGCTGCCCGACGGGCGGTAGATCTGGTCGCGCAGCGGATAGCGCCGCAGCTCGTGGATGAACGGCAGCGTCAGCGCCGGCCCCTCGCTGCACACGACGGCGCCGCCCGTGAGGCGGTTGATACGCACGCCGACCTCGCCTGCGGGCACGACCTGCAGCGGCGGGCGCAGCACCAGCAGCAGCACGCCGCCGATCAACGCCCCGGCGGCCAGCAGGCGGCGCCCGCGCGGGCTGCCGAAGGTCTCGATGAGCCCGAGCACGACGGCGGCGGCGCCGGCGCGCACGAAGACGTAACACTTGCGACCGATGAGCTTGATCCGTTCCATGGCTGCTGTCTCCTGGTTGGTGGTGGGTCTGGCGAAGGGCGGTGACGTTCAGGCGCGGCGGGCGGCGCGCGCGCTCGGAAAGCACGTGAAGGCGTGGCGGGCGAGACGCGTGCCGTCGGGCGCGAAGACCTCGACGACGTAGTCGCCGGCCTCGAGCCGGTGGCGCGACCAGGTTCGCCAGCGGCGGCTCGGGCCTATCGGCAGGTAGTGGCGCGCGACCTCGACTCCGTCGCGCGTCCAGACGTGCTCGACGAAGCCACCGCGCTGACCCGCGACCGAGCTGTGGGCATGGATCGTCTCGCCCGCGCGGAAGGGGCTGTCGGGGCTCTCGCCGCCGACCACCTGCCGGTCGACGATGCGGCGGCCCACGGTGATCGTCTCGGGGCGCGCGGCCGGCGAGCCGGTGAAGGCGCGCGCGCCGAGAATGAATTCGAGGCCGGTCATCAGAAACATCGCGGGCTCCTTGTTCGGGGTCGATGAAGACGACGGCGACCCTCTTTGCAGTCGCCATGCCGCCCCGGATTGACCGACCAAGCCCGCATTACGCGCGGACTTGGCGCTCGATCTATCTTTCGTAGATGATTTCGATAGAATCTACCGATGGCCCCCGCGCCCGCTGACGCCGCGCCCAGCGCCGCCGAGATCGACGCCTGGCTCGCGCGCCTGCGTCACGATCTGATCAAGCGGCTGGTCTGGCCCGCGCGCGACCGGCGCGACGCGGGCGGCGACCCGGCGCCGGGCGAGCTCGTGCCGCGGCTCATCGACGACGAAGGCCGGCCCGCGACGGCCGCCACGTTGTGGGCGGCGCTGGCTGCCGACGCGCCCGGCGGCCTCGATCTCGGCGCGTTCGCGACCGCGCTCGCGCGCGCCGGCGCGGCGGCGTCGGCCGGCGATGTGGCCGGCGTGCTGGCGCTGGAACCGGCGTTCGACGAGCTCGCGGCGGCCGCGCGCCGGCTGGCCCGATCCTTGGATAGAGAGTGAGACGAGGAACCATCCAGTGCCGCGCCTGCTGGTAGTCGACGACCGCGACCAGACCGTGGAGATGGTGCAGCGCCAGCTGCCCCAGTTCGACACGATCACGCGCTGCGATCGGCGCATCCCGTGTTCGGTCTGCGAGGAGCGCGACCGCGCGTGCCCGCTCAAATGCGCGCACGACTGGCAGGAGGCGTCCGATGCGCTCGGACGGCTGTCGGCGCTGCCGGATCTGGTGGTGCTCGACCTGCACTTCGCGCTCCCCGAGGAACGCCTGCTGCCCGAGGACAAGTCGGCGCTGCCCGAGGAGCCCAAGGCGCGGCGCGCGGCGCTCGAGGGGCTGCGCCGCCGCCAGGGCCTGCTGATCCTCGAGCGCCTGCGCCAGAGCTATCCGACGCTCCCGGTGGTGATGCTGACGACGACGGGCTCGGACCTGGGCGCCGCGCGTCCAAGCGATCCGCTGGTCTACCTGTGCGAGAACGAGATCGTCGACAGCCGCAGCCTGGCCGCCGAGATCTCGCGCGCGCTGGCGCTGCACCACCACGCGCAGGAGGGCGAGGGCCGCATCTTCTGGGGACGGACGCCCGCGATGGCGGCGCTGCGCCGGCAGATGGAGGTGCTCGCGCGCTCGCCGCTGCCGGTGCTGGTCGAGGGCGAGACCGGGACCGGCAAGAGCTTCCTGGCCGAGCACGTGATTCACCCGCGCTCGGGCGCCAAGGGGCCGCTCGTCGTGACGGACCTGAGCACGATCCCGCCGGCGCTGCTGCCGTCGCACCTGTTCGGCGCCCGGCGGGGCGCGTACACGGGCGCCGTCGAGGACCACGCGGGCGTGTTCGAGCAAGCGCACGGCGGCACGCTGTTTCTCGACGAGATCGCCAACCTGGATCTCGAGCTGCAACGGCAGCTCCTGCTGGTGCTCGAGCGCGGGACTGTGATGCGGCTCGGCGACTCGCGGCCGCGGCCGGCGGCGCCCAAGCTGGTGGCGGCCACCCATGAGGACGTCGAGTCGCTGGTGCGCGAGGGGCGGTTCCGCGCCGATCTCTTCATGCGCCTCAACCCGGCGACGCGGCTGCGCCTGCCGCCGCTGCGCGAGCGGCTCCCTGACCTGCCCGAGCTGGTGCGCTTCGCGTTTCTCGAAGCGCTGCGCGCCGAGCCGCTGCGCCCATTGGTGCGCGCGTTCCTGGCGCGCTTCCCCACGCCCGAGGATCTCGACGAGAGCGCGAACACCGTGGTCTTCGGCCGGCCACGCGCCGCGGCCGCGCGCCGCGATGCCTTTTCGGTGTTCGTCAGCCGCGAGGCGCTGGCGCGCCTGACCGCGCACGGGTGGCCGGGGAACCACCGCGAGCTGCGGTTGCTCGCGACCAACACGCTGGTGTTCTGCCTGACCCAGCACGTCGACGCGGACACGGGTCCGGGCGGCGCAGAGACGAAGGGGGCGGCGCGTGCCCCCGCGATCCTCGACGTGCCCGATCGGCTGATCGAGCAGCTGCTCGCGGCGGTACCAGGCGGCCGGGCGGCCGCGACGGCGGCGAATGGCACGCGCGGGCGCGCCGGGGCGCGGCGCATCGAGATCCAGCTCGCGTCGGCGGGCAGCTTCGCGCGCGTCTCGGCCGAGGTCGAGAAGCAGTACCTGCGCGCGCTGTTTCAGGCGTGCGACGGCGACCTGTCGCGCATGGCGCACGAGCTGCTGGGGCCGCGGGGCTCGGCGCGACAGGTGCACTTGCGGCTCAATCAGCTCGGGTTGCGCTTGCGCGACCTGCGCGGCGAGGCGTCGTGAGGCGCGCTCCAAACCTCGGGCCTCCTCACCCCGACCCTCTCCTCCACGCGGACGTGGAGGAGAGGGAGAATGGGACATGTCCCCTCTCCCTCCGTCTGCGGCAGGAGAGGGAGAACAGGACACGTCCTCTCTCCCACCGCCGGTTGCAGGGCACCGAGAATCAGGCATGTCCCCTCTCCCCCCGTCTGCGGCAGGAGAGGCTCAGGGGGAGGGGGGCGCGAGGATATGTCCCGTCTCTCGTCATCTTGCTCGCGCTCGCGATGAACACGCCCGTCGGCGCGGTCGTCCCGGACGCGAGCGCCACCGCGCCTCCACCGCCCACCAGCGCGAACCCAATCGCGCCGCCGACCATCGGCAGCGGGCCCGCGGGCCGCGCCGCCGCGCGCACGGTGCACGCGCAGGGCCTCGCGCGGCTCAAGGCGGGCGATCCCGAAGAAGCGGCGCGCCTGTTTTCTCGCGCGCTGGAAAAGGATCCCGAGAACGTCGTGATCTCGACCGACCTCGGGTTCGTGCTCGGCAAGCTCGGTCGGCGCGACGAGGCCGAGGCGACGCTGCGGGCGGCGATCGCGAAGGATCCGCGGCGCTTCTACGCCTACGTCAACCTCGCCGATCTGCTGGCCGGCGATCCCTCGCGCTGGGAGCGGCGCGATCAGGTCGTCGCCTACTTCGAGAAGGGACTCGACGCGCTCAAGGACGACGCCAAGGGGCGGCTCCTGCTGCGGCTGCGCCTCGCGAACTTCGAGCGGGTCGTCGGGCGCACCGCCGCCGCGCGCGCGCGGCTCGAGCCCCTGTTGACGTTGACGTCCGACGGCTCCGCGCCGCTCACGCGCGCACAGCGCAAGCGCGTGCTCGACCTGCTCGACGCCATCGCGCTCGACGAGCGCGCGCAGGCGCTGGAAGACTGGCCCACGCCGGCGCCGACGGCGGCGCAGCAAGTAGAAGCGGCCGGCGCCGGCAGCGCGCTCGACGCCGGCAACAGCGACGAAGCGTACGCGCGGCTCGACCGGCTCGTGCAGCAGGCACCGAGCTGGCCGCGGGCGCGCTTCCTGCGCGCGCGGGCGCTGGAAGCGCTCGGCCGCGTCGACGAGGCGGTGCGCGACCTCGAGATCGCGGTCAACCTCGCGCCCTCGAACGCGGGCGGGTGGCGCGCCCTCGGCCGGCTGCTCGCGATCCATGGCGGCGCGCTCGAAGCCGATCGTGCCGACGAGGCGCTGCAGCACGCGCTGGCGCTCGAGCCGTCCTGGACCGACCTGCGCGGCCTCAGAGCGCAGCTCGCGCGCCGCCGCTCGGCGCTGGCGCCGTCGCCGGCCGCGCCGCGCGCCGCCGCTCCCAGCGAGCACGCGCGCACCCTCTACCACGAGGCGGAGGAGTGGATCGAGGTCGGCGACCCGGGCGGGCTCGGGCGCGATCTCGTCGAGCAAGCGCTCGCCGAATCGCCAGGCTACGTCGAGGCGGCCGTGAGCGCCTACGCGCTGACCGGACGCGTACCGCCCGAGACGATCGCCGCGCTCTGGGACGACGGCCCGGCGCTGTGGGCGCTGGCGTCGGGGATCCGCCCGCTGGCCCGGGGCACGCTCGCGGATCCGGCGGTTCCGACCTGGATCGACCGGGCGGTCGCGCTCGACGTCCAGGAGGCACGCTTCGCGCGGGCGCTGTCGCACGCAGCCACCGGCGATCGCGCGGGCGCGCTGGCGGATCTGGTGGCCTATGTCGCGCGCGAGCCGCGGCCGGCGCACCTGGCCGAGGCACGCGCGCTGCGGGCCGGCCTGGCGGGGGGCGAGGCGCGTCCGTCGCCCGAGCGTCTCGCGCGCATCCGCCTGCTCGAGGGGCATCCGGATGCGGCGCTCGGCGCGCTGGGCGGTGGCTGCACCGCCGATCTGCCGCCCGAGCGGCTGCGCGCGATCGGCATGGTCCACGAATACGCCGACGCCCATGCGGCCGCGCGGCGGTGCTACGAGCTGGCGAGCGCGGCGGGCGACCTCACGTCGCTGGCGCGCCTCGCGCTCCTCGACGCGCGCCTGCCCGACGCGGATCTGCGCACCGCCGACCGCGGCACGCTGGAACGCGCGGCCGGGCGCGAGTTCCCGGCCGCGTTCTGGGCGCTCGCGCGGCTCGACGCGGCCGGTGGTGACTCGACCGCGGCGCTGTCGCGCGCCGATCGGGCGCTGGCGCTGGCGGCGCGCGCCGCGGGCAACCAAGCAAACGGCGCGCGGCCGGGCATCGACGACGACGCCGCCCAGGACGCGACGTGGCTGCCCGCCGCTCGCGCCGCGCGCGACGGATGGGCCGCCGCGCGCCAGGCCGAGGAGCGCGACGAGCGCGAGCGCCGCCGCCGGCTCACCGCCGCGGCTGCGCTGCTGGTAGCGCTGCTGATCGCGCTCGTCGCCCGGCGCCACCTGCACGGCCGCACCGTCGCCGCGGCGCTGCGCCGCTCGCCATCGCTGTTTCCCGAGGTCGCGCGCGCGGTCGGCGACGTCCGCCACGACGTGCTCAAGCATCGCGCCGGCGTGCTGGGCCTGGTGGCCGACCCGGACGCGGCGCGCGACGACATTCGCCGCGCGCTGACCGAGCCGCAGCCGACGTCCGAGGCCGTCGCGTCGGTGTACGATCGGGTGGTGCAGGTAGCACGCGGCCTGGGCATCACACTGCGGCCGCTCGGCCGCGAGCCGACGTTCGGCCCGCTGGCGCAGGATCTGGCGCGCGCGGAATCGCTGCTGCTGCGCCCGGGCACCGGCAGCACGACGACCCACGCGGACAACGCCGCCCTGCTGGCGATCGACGCCCGCCTGCGCGGCGCGCACGCCGATCGGCTGGACGCGCTCTTGCAGCTCGGCCCGCGCACGCGCCTCGACGCCGGCGAGGTCGGCGCGTGGATCGGCGCGGTCGAGGCGGCGACCCGCCAGGCCGGCAGCGACTGGGCCGCGCCTGCGCTCATGCTCGGCGAGCTGGCGGTCGACTTTCCCGTCGAGCGCGGCGCGCTGAGCGCGATCTTCGCCAACCTGCTGCGCAACGCCCAGGCAGCGGTCGCCGGCCAGGACGACGCGCGCATCATCGTGCGCATCGATCGTGAGCGCGACGTGACCGGGCGCCAGGTCGTGCGGCTGCTGATCGGTGACTCGGCCGCCGCCTCGCTCACGCTCGAGGCGATCGACGCGCGCGAGAGCGGCCGGGGGCTGGCCATCGTGCGCGATCTGGTGCGCCAGTGGCGCGGTCATCTGATCGTGCGCGCCGAGGCGGCTCCCTTCAGCAAGCAGGTCGGTGCATGCTTCCCGATCTGACGGCGGCGCGGCCGCGCTTCGTCGTCTGCGAGGACGGCACCGAGTATCTCGAGCGGTTCGAGCGCTTCCTCGGCGACGCGTTCTCGTTCTCGCCGGCGAGCGACTTCGAGACCGCGCTGGCCGCGACCGCCGGCGCGCGCGGCGTGCTGCTCGACCTCGACTTCCGCCGCACGCCGCCCGAGCGTCTGGTCGACGAGCGCGGCGCCGCGCCACCGGAGCTCGACGCGGGCTCGCGGCGCCGGCTCGCGGAGACGCAGGGCATCCTGATCCTGCGCCAGCTGCGCGCGCGCGGCGTGCGGCTGCCCGCGCTGCTGTTCGCCGACATCGACGACGCCGAGCAAGCGCGGTTCCTCGAACGCACGCTGGCGCCGCTCACGATCGTGCCCTACCGCCTGGGCATCGTCGAGGTCGCGGCCCTGATGCGCGCGGCCATCACCACGACGCCCGCGCCGGCGCCGCCCGCGCGCTGATCGTCGGCCGCCGCGTCCGCGTCGCTACTCGAGCCGGATCTCGACCGTGAGATCGCTCGCCAGCCGCTCGAGGCTGGTCCGCAGGCGAGCGGCATCGACGTGAGCCGGCACGTTGACGCGCGCGTTGGCGCGAAAGAGCATCTCGCCCGACATCGGCGCGCTCGTGCGGTCGGTGGTCAGCTCCTCGACGTTGACCTCGTGGGTGGCCAGGAGCTGCGAGATCTCGCGCACGAGGCCGGGGCGATCGAGCCCGATGAGCTCGAGGTCCATCACGCGCCCCGCGCCCGCCGTTCCCGGCGCCGCGACCGCCTGAGCGCGCTCGGTGCTGGTGGCCGTGACGCGCAAGCCGGTCGCGCCCAGGGCCTCGAGAGCGCGCGCGAGCGCGTCGGCCTGCCCCGGCGGAACCTCGACGCGCAGGATGCCGGCGAAGGTGCCGGCCAGGTGAATCATGCGGCTCTCGAGCCAGTTGCCGCCGCGATCGGCGACGGTCTGCGCGACCGCCTCGACCAGCCCCGGGCGGTCGGATCCGATGAGCGTGAGAACGAGATCAATCATGTTGTCGTCCCCATTGAACCATCCACCATGAGTACGCCTCAGGCAATCTTGAACAGAGCGCGAATCTGCGGATAGAGCTCGGTCGGCCGATCGCAGTTCGCCACGCCGACCCGCAGCGATACCGTCGCGCCGTCGCCCCACGGCCACCACAGCGCGAACAGGTGCATGCGCCCGCCCAAAACACCAAGAGCCTCGCCCGTGAAAAGAAGCTGCCCATCGCGCACGCCGCCGAAGCGCGCCGACAGCGTGCGGATCTCGTCGGGTGCCTGGTTGATGCTGGCCGCCGACCACTCGGCGTCGAGCACGCCCGCCATGGCCTGGCGCGCGCGATCGGCGGTCTCCTTGCCGAATGACGACGTCACACATTTGAAACGCGGGTCCCAGGACCAACCGCCGCCCGGCCACGCCTCGCGCATCCGGTCCAGCCCGTCAAGCAGCGGTTGCCACGGCTCGGTAGGGCTCGACATCGACACAGCGTATCACCCGTCGCCGTGATGGCCAACGCTCGCGGCGCGGGGCGCGCACGCGGGAGCACGCCGGCGCGCCGCGCTGACTCCCGCCGCCGGCGCCAAGCGGCGCAGGCGGGGCCAGATGGCGGCCGATCCTTTGCCCTAGGTTGTGGGCCCGAGTGCGCATCGGTAGTAGACGCGCCGGTCCGCGTCGGATTCCGATCGCGCGGCGGGATTTGTCCTGGCGCCGCACCGACGAGCGAGTCCAGAGTTTTAGTGTGGCGAGCGTCGGGCATCTCGCCGTCGGCCTCCTGGCTGGACGTGTTCAGAACGATGGACGCATGCCGCAAGCGCGGCCGGGCAGCAAGATAGCCACGTTCGTCGGCTTCAGCTTGCTGGCGATGCTGCCCGACGCAGACGTGTTCATCACGCAGCTCGGCTCGCACGACAGTATCGTCGCCGGGCACCGGGGCGCATCGCACTCACTGCTGATGGCGGCCATCCTCGCCATCGCGACCGGTCTGCTCGCGCGCCGCTACGGGTGGAACGGGTTGCGCACGATGGTGGCGGTCATGCTGGCGATCGGCAGCCACGGCCTGCTGGATGCGCTGGGCGACGGCGGGCGGGCCATCCCGCTCTTCTGGCCGCTCAGCGACCACCGGTTTCGCGCGCCCTGGCAGTTCCTGCCCGACGCGCCCCGCGGTCTCGAGTTCATCTCCTGGCACGGGTTTCTCGATGCCGTCCTCGAGTTCGTCTACTTCCTGCCGGTGACGCTCCTCGCGCTGTGGCCACGTATCCCCGGCGCGCGCCAGCCGTGCCTGGCCGTCGTCGCCGGGGGCGTGGCGGAGCCGAACCCGCGGCCCGTCGCGCTACCGGCGCCCAGCCCGGCGCCCGGTCCCGTCCCGGCGGCGCGCCCCGAAGGCGACCTCAATCCGGCGCGCGAAGAGCCGTCTCTGCGCTCAATCGGCTGACGGAGGGCGCACGCCCACACCGCGCGGACCGCGCGCGAACCCCAAAAAAGCGCGGAAAAATCGACTCCACGGGGTCATCCCAGTGGTTTGTGGGAGGGGTCACTTGACGGAGGTGGGTCCGGGTTTCCATGCTTCTCCCATGAAGGAAGCATTGCGCGCTCGCATTCTGGGAATCGCACTTGCCAGCGTCGCGGTTTCAGGGCTGGGCGCGGCGGGCTGCTACGGCAACCCGAGAGACTTCCACCCGGGGTGGCGCGGGGGCCAGATCACCCAAGGCCAGGCGGGTTCCAGCGGCGGCGGCCAAGGAGGCTCGGGCGCCGGCTCGGGCGCGGGCGGCGACTCCGGGGTGACCACGATCTGTTCACCGACGGCGGCGACCGCATTCGCCGTCGAGTGGACGCTCGAGGACACCGCGCACCACGCGACCACCTGCACCGCGGTCGGCGGCGCCACCGTCGATCTCGACGTCCTCGACCTGGCGACGTCGGTCGCGACTCACGACACCTTCCCCTGCGACGCGATGGCCGGCACCGGGGCGACGCTGGAGCCCGGCAACTACACCGCGGCCCTGCGCCTCTACGACGCGAACGGCGTCAATCTCTCCGAGCAGATCGCGACCGGGATGTTCGCCATCACCGCAAGCTGCACGACCGATCTCGGGCTCGCGACGTTCGCCTCGCCGGTGGTCACGCCCGACCAGTACATCGCGCTCTCGTGGTCGATCGATCGGCCGTCGACCCGGGCTTTCCTCAGCTGCGCGGACGCGCAGGCGGCGACCGTCGAGCTCGACGCCGGCGACCAGACGTTCCAGTGGCCGTGCACCGACGGCAAGGCGGCGACCCGATCGCTGCCGCCCGCGACCTACAGCGTGACGATCAAGCTGCTCGACGCGACCGGGACCGTCCTTTCCCTCACGCCGACCATGCCGGTCGCGGTCGCCGCCGGCCAGGCGAACGCCCTCGGCAACGTCATCTTCGACGTGCATTAAAGACGCCGGATCCCGACGTAAATCCGCGTCGGCGCGCGGCCGAATGGGGTAACCTCCCGCAGCAAATGCTGTTCGGGAAGGAACGACGAAGAGTCGCGCGCGTGATTCGGGATCTGGTCGTGCGCCCGCGGAGCACCGATCCGATGGCCGACGCCGATCTCGGCAGCGGTTTGCAAGTGCTGGTCAAGCTCGCGTCGGCGCCGTTGCGGTTCTTGCCGGAGACCGCGGCGCGCGTGCCTCTCTTGCTGCGCGAGCTCGGCGAACGGCGCCGCGGGATCCCGGCCGCGCGGCGCGTGATTCCCAACCCGGCGCTGGCGCTGGGCGCGCTCAGAGGCGGCCTGACCAGCGACGACATCCTGCGCACGCGCTACCTGAACCTGCTCGCGGCGTCGATGGACCGCGCGACCGCGGGGCAGGTCCATCCCGGTTTCCTGGCCGTGCTGCGCCAGTTGACGGCCGACGAGACGCGCATCTTCAGCCGGTTCGAGATCGACGGCCCCTATCCCGTGCTCTCGATCCAGTCGCACCCCAAGCACGGCGGCAGCCGGCGCACCGAGCTGCGCCACTTCAGCCTGCTCGGTGAAGAAGCGGGCTGCGAGCACCCCCGGCGCGCCCCGATGTACCTCGACAACCTCTGCCGTCTCGGGCTCACCGAGATGCGGCCGACGCGCCTGTCCGAGGACACGCGCATGTTCAAACCGCTCGAGCGCCATGCCGAGGTCACGAGCCTGATGGCGCAGATCGTCAACCGACCCCCGGTGACCGACGGCCGGAATGGCAGCGATCCGCTGGTGGCCGACGTCCAATACAAGTATCTCTTCGTCACCTCATTCGGACGCCAGTTCTACGACGCGTGCGAATATCGCCCCGAGGCCGATCTCTAACGACCTCGACCTTCGGTTGTCATGACGCCAGAAAGCAACGCGCAGGAAGAGAAGGAGCCCCTCTCGCTCGACGAGATCCGTGAGATCTGGCCGCTGCTTTCTCGCCCCGACCGCGTCGAGGCGTTCGCGCTCCTGCAGCGCGACGAGGCCGAAGAGCTGTTCTTCGGCATGAACACGCGCGACCAGGCGGCGGTGATCCTGGGCCTGCCGACGCGCGAGCAGCGGTCGTGGATGCGCCTCCTGCCGCCCGACGACGCCGCCGACGTCGTCCAGGAGGCGCCGACCGAGAACCGCGATGCGCTGCTCGGGCTGCTCGACGAGCCGACCCGGCGCGAGGTGCTGGCGCTGCTGGCTTACGCCGAGGACGACGCGGGCGGGCTCATGAACCCGCGCTTCGCGCGCCTGCGCCCCGACGCCACCGTCGACGAGGCGATCCGCTACCTGCGCAAGCAGATGACCGATCAGCCGCGCACGATCTATTACGCCTACGTGCTCGACGCCGAGCAACGGCTGCTGGGCGTGGTGTCGTTCCGCCAGCTCTTCACCGCGCCGCCGACGGAGCGCATCCGCGACATCATGCGCGAGAACCCGCTCGTCATCCCGGAGAACATGGACCAGGAGGCGGTCAGCCACATCTTCGCGCAGAAGCACATGGTGGCGCTGCCGGTCGTCGACGCCGACGGGCACATGAAGGGTATCGTCACCGTCGACGACGTGGTCGAGGTCGTGCAGGAAGAGGCGACCGAGGACATGCAGAAGGTCGGCGGTGTCGCCGCCTTCGACGCGCCCTATCTGCAGATCAGCATGCCGCAGATGATCCGCAAGCGGGTCGGCTGGCTGTCGGCGCTGTTCCTGGGCGAGATGCTGACCGCCAGCGCGATGGGCTTCTTCGAGAAGGAGATCGCGCGCGCGGTCGTGCTGGCGCTGTTCATCCCGCTCATCATCTCGAGCGGCGGCAACTCCGGCTCGCAAGCGACGACGCTGGTCATCCGCGCGATGGCGCTGGGCGAGGTGCGGCTGCGCGACTGGTGGCGCGTGATCCGGCGCGAGTTCATCGCCGGCATCGGTCTCGGCGCCGTGCTGGCGGTCATCGGCTTTCTGCGCATCGTGACCTGGGAGCACCTGTTCCACACCTACGGCGACCACTACCTGGGAGTCGCGGCCACCGTCGCGTCCAGCCTGGTCGGCGTCGTCCTGTGGGGCACGATGGCCGGCTCGATGCTGCCGTTCATCTTGCGCCGGCTCGGCTTCGACCCCGCCAGCGCGTCCGCGCCGTTCGTGGCGACGCTGGTCGACGTCAGCGGCCTGGTGATTTACTTCACGATGGCGGCGATGATCCTGCGGGGGACGTTGCTCTGACGCGCGCGCTGCCGCTCGCGCTGGCGCTGGGCGCCGGCCTGGCCGGCTGCGATCGAGCCCCGCGCCCAGCCCCGCCCGAGCTGGCGGCGCACCACTCCGCCGACGAGCTGGAAGCGACCGGCTGCCCGCCGCTGCCGCCGATCTCGGGCTTCGTCGGGCGCGACGACGGCGCGCTGCTGTTCGACCGGATCACGCCCTACCGCGCGACGGGCACGAACCTCTACTACCTGCAGCAGCTGCTGTCGTACGCGCAGCAGGACCAGGACGCGACGGCGTTGCGCACCGTCGAGGAGATCCTCGACGACCTGGTCTGCCTGTCCCTGCCGGTCGCGCGCATCTGGGGATTCAACGATTCGCCCAACGACACGTCGGCGATCCGGCACAGCCCGCAGGAGGGCTTTCGCGAGGCGGGCCTGCGCGGGCTGGACCAGGCAGTGTTCGAGGCCAAGCGGCGCGGCATCCGCCTCATCATCCCGCTGGTCAACAACTGGGCCGAGTACGGCGGGCTGCCGGCGTACGCGGCCTGGGCCTCGAAGGAGGCGGGCGTCGCGCTGGCGCACGACGACTTCTTCACGAGCGCGCAGATGAAGCAGTGGTGGAAGGACTACGCGTTCATGCTCGCCAACCGCGTGAACACCTTCACCGGCGTCGCCTACAAGGACGAGCCCGCGATCCTGGCGTGGGAGATCGGCAACGAGCTGCGCTGCTCGAGCTGCCGCGGCACCAGCAAGCTGCCCGACGCCGTGCGCGAGCTGGCGTCGTTCCTGCGCCAGATCGCGCCCAACCAGCTCATCAGCGACGGCGGCGACGGCTTCGACGACAACCCGCAGGCCTACGTCGGCCTGACCAACTTCTACGCCGTGCGCGGCGACGAGGGCGCCAGCTTCACGCGCATGGCCGACATCGACGAGCTCGACATGCTCAGCTACCACCTCTATCCCAACAACTACGGGTTCGCGACGGCGAAGGACACGCAGATCTGGATCGAGCGCCACCAGGCGATCGCGCTCACCACCGGCAAGGTCGCCTACCTGGGAGAGTGCGGCTACGTGGCCGCCGACGCCGAGCGCGCGAGCAACTACGACGCCTGGCTCAACCAGCTCTTCGCGGGCAGCGGCGGACAGCTGGGGCTGATGTGGCAGCTCTCGCCCTCGGGGCGCCTCGACAACGACGGCTACTCGGTCTACTCGCGGCGGGACAACGCCACCGCCTGGATTCTGGCGCGCTGGGGCAAGGCGCTGCGATAATCGCCGTCACCATGTCCCGCCTGCGCCGCCGCCTGCCCCTCATCACGACCTCGATCGCCGTCGCCGCCGCGGTGCTGCTCCTGCGCTGGGCCGCGCACTCGGCGACCGCGCCCAAACCGCAGCCGATCCGGCTGATGCTCAAACCCGAGGCCGGCCTTTCGTTCGACGTGCGCGACGCCACGACCGGCGACGCCATGCCGTGCAAGCTCACGCTGGTCGGCGTCGACGGCACGCCCGATCCGGAGTTCACGCGCATCGACATCGGCCGCCAGGAAGGCGACTCGCTGACCGCGTACAACCGCATCCTGTCGATGAACGGCATCGGCGTGGTGCACGTGCCGCTCGGCACCTACGACGTGACCGTCAGCCGCGGGCCCGAGTGGGAGATCAACGTCGTGCGCAAGCTCAAGATCACGCCCAAGGGCGCGTTCGTGGTGGCGCGCCTCGCGCACGTCGTCGACAGCGACGGCTGGGTATCGGCCGACTTTCACGTGCACGCGTCGCCGTCGCCCGACTCGCGCGTGCCGATGCACGACCGCATCTACGAGTTCGTCGCCGACGACGTGCAGATGATCGTCTCGACCGATCACAACGTCATCTCCGACTACGAGCCGATCATCCGCGAGCTCGACGCCGGCCGCTTCATCGCCAGCGCCGTCGGCGACGAGATGACCACCGGCAGCTGGGGGCACTTCGGCGCGTTCCCGCTGCCGCGCGAGCTGGAGCGGCCCGGCCAGGGCGCGACGCTGGTGCACGGCCGCAACCCGAACGACTTCTTCCGCGACGTGCGCAACAGCGCGCCCGACGCGATCATCGACGTGCACCACCCGCGCATCGACAACGAGATCGGCTACTTCGATCTCGGGCACTTCGACGCGCGCGCCGATCGCGCGGCGCGCCCCGGCTTCTCCTGGGACTTCGACGCGATCGAGGTCATGAACGGCTACCAGGACCCGGTGCGCAAGAGCGTCGACAAGATCATCGACGACTGGTTCGCGCTGCTGAACCACGGGCACATGGTGACCGCGACCGGCAACTCCGACACGCACCACCTGACGTACAACATCGGCGGCTATCCGCGGAACTACGTGCGCGTGCAGGACGACCGCCCGCAGTGGGTCACGGCCAAGCAGGTCGCGACCGCCGTGCGCAACCACCACACGTTCTTCACGACCGGGCCGTTCGTGCGCCTCAGCGTCGGCACGGGCACGATCGGCGACCTGGTGGCGGCGCCCGGCGGCAGCGCCGTCGCCGACATCGAGGTGCAGGCCGCGCCGTGGGTGTCCGTCGAGCGCGTGACGCTGTACGTGAACGGGCGCGAGGCCAAGCGCTGGCCGGTCGCCGAGAGCACGCAGGTGGTGCGCTTTCACGAGAAGGTCGAGGTCACGTCGCAGGGCGACGGCTACGTCGTGGTGCGCGTCGACGGCGGCAAGCCGCTGACGCCGGTGGTGGGCGACGGCAAGCGCTTCACCGTGTATCCGCTGGCGCTCACCAACCCGGTGTTCCTCGACGCCGACGGCGACGGGCGCTACCTCGCGCACCTCAAGCATACCCACTGATGCTGCGCCAGAACCTCGAAGCCCTCGCGCGGCGCGATCCCGAGCTGGTTCAGCGGATCGGCTGGCCAGTCGAGAGCGATCACGTCGTGATCGACGAGAGCGGCGAGGTGCACTACCGGCTGCAGCAGTCGCGCTACCGGCTGTCGCTGGCCGACGACGTGGTCGCGCGCGCGCTGCCGGCCGAGGCGCCCGCGAACGCGGAGGTCTTCGTGTTCGGCGTCGGGCTCGGCGAGATCGTCGACGCGCTGCTGTCGGCGCGCGACGACGTCGGTGTCGTCGCGTGGGAGCGCGATCCCTGGATCTTGCGCCTGGCGCTCGGCCAGAACGACTGGTCGGCGGCGCTGGCGTCGGGGCGCCTGCGCCTGCTGCTCGGCTCCGACCTGGTCGAGCACGCGGCGGCGATGCGCGCGCGGGGAGCGCCGGTGCTGACCGCGTTTCATCCGTTCCTCGGGTCGGTGTACCGCCACGAGCGGGCCTGGCTGGAGGCGGCGGCGCTCGATCGGCCGCTGGTGTTGCTGTGTGCGGGTGGGCTCTTCGTCGACGATCTCGCGGCCGGGCTCGCGCACGCGGGCTTTGCCCCGTACACCATCGACATCCATCGCCTGTCGCAAGATGAGCTGGACCGCAGCGTGCGCCGGCTGCGTCCAGCGCTGATCGCCGCCATCAACTACACCGACGGTCTGGCCGAGTTCGCCGGCGCGCATGCCTGCACGCTGATCTGCTGGCAGATCGATCCGACCACCAGCGCGCCGCCGCGCTGCCGGGATCCGCGCGCTGCCGAGCGCGCGTTCCTGTTCACGTACCGTCGCGCGCAGGTCGCCGAGCTGCGCGCCGGCGGCTTCACGCACGTCGAGTACCTGCCGCTCGCCGCCGACACCGAGCGCCGAGCGCCCGTGCCGCTGACCGCCGGCGAGCGCGCGCGCTACGGCACGCCCGTCAGCTTCGTCGGTTCGAGCTTGCAGCCGCAGATCGACGGCTTTCGCCAGAGCTTCGTGACGGCGTACCAGACCGCCCGGCCCGCCGCGGGCGCCGTGGCCGAGGGCGCCGCGCTGCTCGACGAGGTGCTCGCCGAGCAGCGCCTCGATTTCAGTCGATTCGTCGTCCCCGCAGCGCTCGCGCGCCGGGATCGCGAGCTCGAACGCGCCCATCCGGAGACGCTCGCCCAGCTCGCACGCTGGGCCGGCGAGATCGCCGCCGCCGAGAAACGCCTGGCCTACGTCGGCCGCCTCGGCCGCTTCGGCGTCCACGTCTGGGGCGACGAGGGCTGGCGCGCCGCACAGTCCGCTGGCTTGAGCTGCCATTATCGCGGCCCCGCCGCCCACGGCCTGGAGCTGACCAAGATCTACTGCGCGTCGCTGATCAACGTCGACATCGGCCGCCTGTACCAAGACGACATCGTCACGATGCGCGTCTTCGACGTGCTCGCCTGCGGCGGCTTCGTGCTGGCCGAGCGCTCACCGGCGCTGGAAGAGCTGTTCGAGATCGGCGCCGAGGTCGACTGCTACGCCTCGGCGGACGAGCTCGAGGCCAAGGTCGCCCACTATCTGGCGCATCCGGAGGCGGCGCGCGCGATCGCCCTGCGCGGGATGGAGGCGGTGCGGGCGCGGCACGACATCAACGCGCGCGTGGCGCGGATGCTGGCGGCCGCGGGGTGGGCTCACGTGGCTCAACCAACCGACGCGAGGTAGCCCCGCAGTCCCGGGAAGAGCCGCGGGGCCAGGGCGCGCGGCAGGCGGTACTGAGGGAAGATCACCGAGCTGTTGCGGTCGTGCAGCAGGTGCACGACCAAGCCGGCGTCGTCCTGCACGTGCCGCACGGCGCTGCCGCCGGCGCGCAACGCCTGCACGAAGGGTAGATCCTCGCCGAAGCTCTTGTCGGGGAAGCGCGCGGCGCCGCCGAAGGCGCGGCGGCGGAAGAGGTACGAAAAGCCGTAGCCGTCGACGTTCTTCGCGGCGAAGTCCGGCTTGAACTGCCCGCTGGTCACGAAGGTGATCGCGCCGTCGCCCACCTTGTAGTGCAGCGGCAGGTGCTGGGCCGTATCCCAGTAAAAGAAGGCGTCGTCAGGGACCGACAGCGCGAACCAGCCGCTGAGCTTCACGAGATCGGCATCGCCCAGCGCCGCCGCCATCGCGGCCAGGTAGCCAGGGGCGTAGAAGTCGTCGTCGTCGAAGAACGCGATCAGCTCACCGGCGGCGCGTTCGATCAAGCGGTTGCGCTTTTCGCCCGATGGTGGCGCGCTCGCCGGTGTGCTCGTAGCTCACCCGTGGATCGTGCAGCCCCGTGAAGAAGGGAGACGGCAACGGGCTGTCGTCATGGATCAGCAGCTCTCGGTCGGCGTAGGTCTGTTCCGCGAAATTGCGGTAGAGGCTGGGGAGATATCGCTCGCGCCCGTAGGTGGGCGTGATGATCGAGATCTTCATTTATCCCCACGGACGAGCGTCTCCCGTTTGAAGACGAGTGTCCAGAGATCGCACCCTCCGCGGAGGATCGCGATCTCTGGACATTCGCGCCGGACGCGGGTCGGTCGGGCTTCAAGCCGTCCGCTTGCGGCCCAGCGCCAGGCGATAAATGCCTAGCAGAAGCATCGCGCCGATGATCGAGGCGATGATCCCCGGGCCACTCGCCCCCGAGCGGTACCAGCCGAACGCGCGGCCGAGGAAGCCCGCCACCAGCGATCCAGCCACGCCGAGCAGCATGGTGATCACGACGCCGCCGGGATCCTTCCCCGGCATCAAGAGCTTGGCTATCGCGCCGACGATGAGGCCGATGATCAAAGCCCAAAGAATGTGCATGGGGTCCCCCTTCCGGTTTCGCGGTGTGACTGCACTGACTCTGAACCGAAATTGGGGTCGCAGGATGTAAGGTCAAGAGGGACGGGCCGACTCCCGACGGCCAAGGTGATCGGGAGTGCGCGAAGGCATACGGCGCGCGCCAGCAAATTGGCGCGTAGCGCCTCGGCGAAGGAAGTCAGAAAAAAGGCGGCGGAAAACGGCCCCGGAACCGCCGATCTCGTGGCGTGTGACATTTTTTTGTCGCGGCCGTCTCGAAGATGCTAGCCTGAAGCCCGCTAGTTTTGCCCGGCATGTGGCTTGCTTTACGGACCTCCTGAAGAGTGGACAAGGCATCCATGAAACTTGCGACTGCGAAAAAGACCGGATCGAGACAGCGACCAGACGACGATCTCGAGGGGCAGCTCGTGCGGATGTCTCGCCAGAACGCGGTCCTGCGAAAGGAGATCGCGCGCCTGCAGGCGTATCGCGCGATGGCGTATCGCGACCCGCTGACGGGGCTCTGGAACCGCCGCTACTTCGAAGAGCGCCTCAAGGAAGAGATCAGCCGATCGCAGCGCGCGGGGAGCAGCCGCAAGTTCTCGGTGCTGGTGGTCGACATCAACGACTTCAAGGAGATCAACGACACCCACGGGCACCAGATGGGTGATCGCCTGCTCAAGTGGGTCGGCGTCTTCCTGACCGATCACCTGCGCACGCACGACGTTCCCTGCCGCACCGGCGGTGACGAGTTCACGGTGCTGCTGCCGGATCTCTCGTCGGAGGACTGCGGTCGCATCGTCACCCGCCTGCGCGATCAGCTGCAGACGGCGAACGCCGCACGCGACATCCCGGTCGCGCTGAGCCTGGGCACGGCGAGCTGGCCCGAGGAGGGCACGGCGGCCGAGGCGCTGATCGCGACCGCGGACGAGGCGATGTACGTCGACAAGCGCCGCCAGAAGGCGGCGAAGGTGATCGCGGCGTCGGGGATGTCGCCGGCCGAGAAGGCGTCGGCGGGCCGCCTGGTCCCGTCGGCGTAGCGGCGGCGCGCCCGAGACCGGCACGCGAACGGCGACCGCGGGATGGGACGAGAAGCCGGCCTGTCTGGCTCGCTTCGACGGCCAGAGCGCGCGCGGTAAGGCGCTGCTCGAGACCAGCGAGCTGGTCTTCCGCGGTGATTTTCGTGTCGTGGTTCCGCTGAAGGAGATCACGACCGTCGCGGCCGATGCGTCGGCTCTGACGGTGACCTGGGGCAAGCAGGAAGCAGACGCTGGTGCTGGAGCTGGGCGGCGACGCGCGCAAGTGGGCGGAGCGGATCCGCAACCCGCCGAGCCGGCTCGACAAGCTCGGCGTCAAAGCGACGTCGACGGTCGTGCTCGCGGGGGGCAAGCGCGCGTTCGCGGGCGAGGAGCTGCGCGCGTTCGTCTGCGAGATCGAGGCGCGCGGCGCGAAGATCCTGAGAGGCGCGCCGACGGGGAACGAGATGGATCTGGTGGTGTTTCTGGTCGTCGAGGCGCGCGAGGATCTGGCGAAGATCGCGGAGCTGGCCGCGGCGCTCCGCGCGGGCGGCGCGCTCTGGACGCTGCGGCGAAAGGGCGCAGGCGCGGCGGCCGGCGAGGGCGACGTGCGCAGCGCGGGGCGCACAGCAGGGCTGAAGGATGTGAAGGTGGCGGCGTTCTCGGACGAGCGCACCGCCGACAAGTTCGTGGTGCCAGTCGCGGCGCGCGAGCGCGCTTAGATCCGGACCTCCTCACCCATACCTCCTCCACGCGGACGTGGAGGAGGCGTCGGGGTGAGGAGGCCCCCGCCCAGGCCGCTGCTCAGCTCACACGCCAGAGCGAGAGCGCGAAGTCGCCGGCGCGATCGGTCCACCAGCCGGCCGGCTCGAAGCCGCTCGCGCCCAGCTCGCGTTCCAGTCGCACCCGCCGGAACTTGGTGCTGATCTCGGTGCGCATCTCCTCGCCGGCGTCGAAGTGGACATTCAAATCCAGCGCCGACACGTGCACGGTCTGCGCGATGCGCGAGCGCAGGCGGATGTCGACCAGCTCGAGGTCGGGGTCGAAGGCGGCGACGTGCTCGAAGCGATCCTCGACGAAATCGGCGTCCAGATCTCGATTGAGCACGCGCAGGACGTTGCGGTTGAACGCCGCCGTTATGCCGCGCGAGTCGTTGTACGCGGCGTCGAGCCGCGCGCGATCCTTGACCAGGTCGGTGCCGACCAGGAAGAAGCCGCCCGCCCCCAGCAAGCGGCGCAGCTCGCCGAGCAGCTCGGCGCGAGCTGCCGCAGGGAAGTTCCCGATGGTGCTGCCCAGGAACGCCACCAGCGTGCGTCCCTCGTGTGGGATCGCGCCCAGGTGCAGATCGAAGTCACCGACCACGGCGTGGACCGCCAGGCGCGGGTACTCGTCGAGCAGCGCCGCCCCCGCCGCCTCCAGCGCCGGCCGACACACGTCGAACGGCACGAAAACCTCCAGCGTCCCGGCGGCGTCGAGCGCGTCGATGATCCAGCCGCGTCTTGTCGGACGTCCCGGAGCCGAGCTCGACGAGCGTGCGCGCGCCGGTGATCGCCGCGATCTCCGCGGCGTGCACGCGCAGGATCGCCCGCTCGCGGCGCGTGAGGTAGTATTCGGGCAGGCTGGTGATCGCGTCGAACAGCGCCGAGCCGCGCTGATCGTAGAACCACTTGGGCGGCAGCTCCTTCGGCCGCGCGGGTCAGGCCGCGACGCGCCTCGGCGCGCAGCAACTCCAGACGGTCGTCCTCGTCGATGAGCACGTCGAGCGTGAAACGGCGCCGAGGTGGATACCCCAGCATCGGAGCCGAAGGTTCGGTGCGCAAGGAACCCATGCAGGCTTCGTAATCGACGAGACGCGCGCTGTCAACCGCTGAATCCGCGCGGCCCGGAAACAACTGTGCGTATGAGCAGCGCGCTCGGCACCGCGACTTGGCACCGTCGCAAATCGTGGCCAGCTTCATCAGCATGGACCGGACGCTTTGCGAAGTCTGCGGAAACCACTACGACAAGGCCTTCGAGATCAGAATCCATTCGGTGTCGCACGTCTTCGACAGCTTCGAGTGCGCGATCCAGGCGCTGGCCCCGATCTGCGCCCACTGCGGATGCCGCGTGATCGGCCACGGCGTCGAGCAGTCGGGCCAGATGTTCTGCTGCGCCCACTGCGCCGCGGAGAGCGGCGTCTCCGGCCTCCGCGACCGCGTTTGAAAACGATCAAATCTCGAGAAGGATGCGATCGGGCTCCTCGACGCACTCCTTGATGCGCACCAGGAACTGCACCGCCTCGCGACCGTCGACCAGGCGATGATCGTACGACAGCGCCAGGTACATCATCGATCGCAGCACGATCTGATCGCCGGCCGCGACCGGGCGCTTCTGGATCGCGTGCAGGCCCAGGATCCCGCTCTGCGGCGGGTTCAGAATCGGCGTCGACAGCATCGAGCCGTAGACGCCGCCGTTCGAGATCGTGAAGGTCCCGCCCTCGAGATCCTTCATCATCAGCTTGTTGTCGCGCGCGCGCACGGCCAGATCGCCGATGGTCTTCTCCAGCTCGGCGAACGACAGGCGATCGGCGTCGCGCACCACCGGCACGACCAGCCCCTTGCCGCCGCCGACGGCGACGCCGATGTCGTAGTGGTCCTTGTAGATCACGTCGGTGCCGCGGATCTCGGCGTTGACGGCCGGGAACGCGCGCAAGCGCGTCGATCGCCGCCTTCACGAAGAACGACATGAAGCCGAGCTTCACGCCGTGCTGCTTGAGAAAGCGCTCCTGATAGCGCTCGCGCAGCGCGAGCACCTTGCTCATGTCGACCTCGTTGAAGGTCGTCAGAATCGCCGCCGTCGTCTGCGCCTCGACGAGACGCTTGGCGACGGTTCGGCGCAGCGGCGACATCGGCACCACGCGCTCGCGCGCGCCGTCGAGCACGGTGACCGGCGACGGCGCTGGCAATGACGCGGGAGTCGGCGCCGGCGCGCGCGTCTCCACGACCGCGTCGCGGTGCTCGCGCTCCTCGAGCGCGCGCACCACGTCCTGGGTCGAGATGCGGCCGCCGCGGCCGGTGCCCTTGACCTCCGACGGCGCGATGCCGGTCTCGGCCAGCATCCGGCGCGCCGAGGGCGGCGCACGCAACGCGCCGCCGTCGGTCGGCGACGCCGGCGCAACCGCCGCCGGAGCCGCCGTCGCGCTGGCCGCGACCGCCGGGCGCCCGTTCCCGTTCGCCGGCGCGGCAGTCGCCGCCGCGACCGGCGCCGCCGCCGCTTCGCGCGACACCGGCTCGATCTCGGCGATCACCTCGCCCACCGTCACGGTGTCGCCCGCCTTGCGCAGGATCTTGCGCAGGATCCCGGCGCCCGGCGACGGCACCTCGAACGTCGCCTTCTCGCTCTCGACCTCGACCAGCGGCTCGTCGACGTTGACGTAGTCGCCCTCGGCGTGCTTCCACGCGCCCAGCGTCGCCTCGCTGATCGACTCGCCGATCGTCGGCACCTTCAACGACAGCGGCATCGCTACGCGCTCCCCTTGCCGAACGCGTCCGAGATCAAGCGCGCCTGCTCGCGCTTGTGGCGCGTCATCGATCCGGTCGCCGGGCTCGCCGACAGCGGGCGGCTCACGCACGACCAGGGGAAGATACCGGCCAGCAGGCTCGGCAGCTCACGATTCATGTACGCCCAGGCTCCCATGTTGCGCGCTTCCTCCTGCACCCACACCACCGGCGTCCCGTCCGGATAGACGCTCAGCACGTCGAGCAGCTCGTCTTTGTGCATCGGGTAGAGCTGCTCGATGCGGATGATCGCGACGTCGTCGTAGTGCTTCTCCTCGCGCGACGCCAGCAGGTCGTAATAGACCTTGCCGGTGCACAGCAACACGCGCTTCACCGTCGACGGGTCGACGTTCATCTGGTCGGGGATGATGCGCTGGAATCCCCCGTCGGTGAAGTCGGAAAGCGCCGACGACGCCGCCGGGTGCCGCAGCAGGCTCTTCGGCGACATGATCACGAGCGGCTTGCGATACGGTCGCAGCACCTGGCGCCGCAGCACGTGGAAGTACTGCGCCGGCGTCGTCAGGTTGCAGACCTGCATGTTGTCGTTCACGCACATGTTCAGGAAGCGCTCGAGCCGCGCGCTCGAGTGCTCGGGCCCCTGCCCCTCCATGCCGTGCGGCAGCAGCATGACGAGGCCGCTCACGCGGTTCCACTTCGCCTCCGACGAGCACGAGGAACTGATCGATGATCACCTGCGCCGCGTTCACGAAGTCGCCGAACTGCGCCTCCCAGATCGTCAGCCCCTCGGGCATGTCGAGGCTGTAGCCGTACTCGAAGCCGAGCACGCCCGCCTCGGACAGCGGGCTGTCGTGCACCTCGAACGTGCCCTGCTTGTCGCGGATGTGCGCGAGCGGCGTGTACTCGGCGCCGGTCTCGTAGTCGAAGAGCACGCTGTGGCGGTGGCTGAACGTGCCGCGGCGCACGTCCTGTCCCGACAGGCGCACGCGGATGCCCAGGTTCAGCAGCGTGCCGAACGCCAGCGCCTCGCCCATGCCCCAGTCGAGCGGCTTCTCGCCCGCGGCCATCGCCGCGCGGTCCTTGACGATCTTGAGGCGCGGGTGCACGCTGGAACCCGGGCGGCACGTCGCTGAGCGCGTGCCCGACCAGCTTGATGATCTCCGGCGTCACCGCCGTCGGCACCAGCGGCACCTTGGTCTCGGCGCCGCCGCGCACGCGCGCCCACGCGCCCGCGAACGTGCTCGGCCGCGGCGCCTTCTCCAGCTTGCCCGCGACCTCGAGCTCCGCTTCGAGCTCCTCGCGCTTCTCGCCCGCGATCGCCTCGGCGTCGGCCGTGGTGATCGCCGGCTGCGCGTCCGACCCCGGCGTCGCCGCGAACGCGTCGACGTACGACGTCCGGATCGACGGCTTGGCCGCGATCGCGCGGTACATCTGCGGCTGGGTGTACGACGGCTCGTCGGCCTCGTTGTGCCCGTGCTTGCGGTAGCACCACAGGTCGATGAGCGCGTCGCGATGGAAGCGCTGCCGGAAGTCGACCGCGAGATCGACCACCTGCGCGACCGCCTCCGGATCCTCGCCGTTGACGTGGAAGATCGGGATCTGCAGCATGCGCGCGACGTCGGTGCAGTAGGTCGTCGAGTACGCCGTTGCGCGGCGACGTCGTGAAGCCGATCTGGTTGTTGACGACGACGTGCACGGTGCCGCCCACGCGGTAGCCGTCGAGCTCCGACATGTTGAACGCCTCGGCGACGATGCCCTGGCCGGCGAACGCGGCGTCGCCGTGGATCAGCAGCGGCAGGCAGCGCGAGCGCCCGGTGTCGCCCACGCGGTCCTGCTTGGCGCGCACGCGCCCCTGCACGACGGTGTTGACCCACTCGAGGTGGCTGGGGTTGAACGTCAGCGACAGGTGCACGCGCTTGGCGTCGCCGTCGGAGCCGAACACGCGATCGATCGAATAGCCGAGGTGGTACTTCACGTCGCCGCCGCCGGCCTCGTCGGGCGCGCCCTCCTTGTCGATGAACTCGGCGAAGATCTGCGACGCCGGCTTCTCCATCACGTTGGCGAGCACGTTGAGGCGCCCGCGGTGCGCCATGCCGATCACGATCTCCGACGACGTTCGCGCGCGCCGCGCGCTCGATCATGCGGTCGAGCAGCGGGATCAGGCTCTCGGCGCCCTCGAGCGAGAAGCGCTTGGCGTTGACGAACTTCTTGGCGAGGAACTGCTCGAACACCTCGGCCTCGGTGACCTTCTCGAGCAGGCGCCGGCGCTCGTCGTGGCTCGAGCGCCAGGCGGTTGCGCGTGCTCTCCATGCGGTTCTGCAGCCAGCCGCGCAGCTCGACGTCGTGCGATGTGGGCGAGCTCGACGCCGATGTGGCGGCAGTAGGTCTCGCGCAGCAGCGCGACCAGGCCGTTCAGCGTGGTGCGGTCGGGCCCGGCGACGTTCTCGGTGCTGAACACCGTGTCGAGATCCGCGTCGGAGAGGCCGTAGTCCTCGAGCGCGAGCTGCGCGCCCGCGCGCTTGATCAGCCCCAGCGGATCGAGATCCGCCGAGAGGTGCCCGTGCTCGCGATAGGCCTCGACCAGGTGATGCACGCGCTCGGACGCAACCGAGGTGCTGCCCGCGGCCTTGGGCCGCAACGGGACCACGGTCGCGCCGGCGAAGATGCTGCGCTTGAACGTCGCGGGCGGCGCGATCGCAGGCTCACCCGCGGCGTCGAGCGATTCGAAGTAGCTGCGCCAGGCCGGATCGACCGACGACGAATCGGTGCGCCACTGGTAGTAGAGGTCCTCGACGAACGCCAGATTCTCTGGGTTGACGAGCTCTGCGTTGACGGCGACGGCGGTCCTGGCGGCGGCGGCGTGTCCGTTTCCCGATCCATTCGTCTGCTGCGGTTCGATCATCTTCATGGTCCTGCTCGGTCTCTCTTGGAGGAAGTTGGCAGAGCCTATTCTACGTGACGGGTCGAATCCCGAAGGTTTTTACGACACCTATCGGCCGTCGCGCACGAACCTGGAATTACGGCTCCCACATGTCGTCGGAGGCTTCGGGCTTCGGGCCTCAGGAGGAGACGATGCCAGAGACCCGAGGTCCGACGCCTCCTCACGGACGGGACGGATCTCAGGCGCCGGCCAATGTGAAGTGGACCCTCGTCCCCTCACCCAGGGCGCTCTCGGCCCAGATCCGGCCGCCGTGAGCCTCGACGATGCCCCGAACGATCGCCAGGCCCAGCCCTACCCCGTCGCGGTTCTTGCGTTGGGCCTGCCAGGAGCGGTCGAACAGGTTGGCCAGCTCCTCCGCCTCCATGCCCGGACCGTCGTCGGTGACGGTGAAGCGCACGACCGAACCGTCCGCGACGGCGTCGACGCGGATGTGGCCGCCGGCGGGGCAGAACTTGATGCTGTTCCCCACGACGTTCGCGAAGACCTGGACGACCCGATCGCGATCGCAGCTCACGGTCATCGCCTCGCCCAGCGGCGCGCTTGCCAGCTCCTGTGACTTGGTCGCCGCCGTCGGTCGCAAGGCGTCCAGGGCCTCGGACAGCAGCCCGCCCACGTCGTGGGGCCGGCGTGTGAGCGGCAGCTCACCCCCTTCGATGCTCGAGAAGTCGAGGAGATCGCGAATCAGTGCGTTGATGCGGTGGCCGGCGCGCTGGATCGCCTCGACCTGGCGGCGCGCGCGGTCGCCCTTGTCGGGCGGCAGCGACCCGCGCAGCAGAAGCGCGCTGCCGGTGAGCACGACGCCCAGCGGGTTGCGCACGTCGTGCGAGACGATCGACAGCATCTCCTCGCGCGATCGCAGGCAGATCCTGCGATTCGACCCGCAACCGCGCATTCTCGACGCCGAGGGAAGCTCGCCTCGCCAGCTCCTCCGCCAGCGCCACGTCGACGACGACCCCGGCGGCCGGCAAGCGCCCCTGCGCCGTCGCCAGCGTGAGCGCGCCGATGGTGCGGCCGCCGGCGACGATCGGTGCCACGGTCACCGCGGCCAGCGACAGGCGTTCGATCGCCGCACGCTGCCCGGCATCCCACCGCGCGGCGGCGGCCGGCGTGAGGTCGGCGTGAAGCTCCGGCTGTCCGCTTCGCAGCACCGCGCCCGCGCCTGCCGCGCGCCGAGATCGACCGGGCGGCGGGCCGCGATCTCCTCGGCGATCGCCTGGCGCTCGCGATCGCGATGCGCGGTCGCCAGGCGCACCACACGCCGGGGTCCGACGCGCAGGTCGACGGTGCAATAGTCGACCAGCGACGGCACCAGACGTTCGGCCCAGGCCTGGATCGGGCCGCGTGCGGCGTCGACCGGCCCGGCGGACGTCGAGGCGAGGAGGCCGCTGGCCTCGTCGAGAATCTCGACCGCCGCTGGGGACATCTGGTTGGCCTTCGCCTGCATGCGTGTCCCTGAGCCGAGAATCGGGCCCGCTGGGGAATACTGCAACATTCGACCGATCTCGCCTAGCGCAAGGGGCAAATCGAGCAGCCGGCGCCCAAAAAGGCGCGTGCGGACGCGTCCCGTTGTGGGCGGTTGAGCGCCGTCCCTACGGCAGCAGGATCAGCTGCGGGCGCGACTGGGCGTGGCGGCGCTGCCGGTCCTCGAGCAGACGCACGGCGGCGATGGCTGTGAGCGCCGGCAGCGTGAACGCGTCGTCGGGCCAGGCCGCCGTCCCGATGCTGATCGCCTCCGCCGACCAGCGGTGGCCGTGCACGCGCGTGATATGGCCGCGCAAGCGCGATATCACCTCGCCGGCGTCGAACGACGGCGTATCGCAGAGCACCGCCATGAACCGGTCGCCGCCGCCGCGGCAAGCCACGTCGCCCATGCGCAGGGACTCCTTCAGAACCTTGGCGACCCAGCGCAGCGCGCGGTCGCCCACCGTCGAGCCGTACCGCGCGCGCGATGCCGCCAGCTCGTCGACGTCGAGCAGCAACATCGACCCGGTATAGGAGGGGTTGCGCTCGGCGCGCGACAGCTCCTCGAGCACGCGCGCCTCGAAGTAGCGCCGCGTGCCGAGCCCGGTCAGGTCGTCGTAGTCGCTCGGCGGCTGCGACGAACGCAGCTGGCTCACCTGCTGCAGCAAGCCGGCTTGTTCGTCGAGAAGCTCGCGGAGCAACGTCTCGCCGGTCAAGAACGGATCGCCAGCCCGAGGGGAGCGACGGAATGCAGACGCTGACATCGGTACGGGGACCTTCAGATGGCCTTCGGGACGCCCGTCACGACCGATAAGAGGGCGCGCCGGAGGAAACGTACAGCCGAGGTCACCGGTCCTGCGCGAGCCGGATGCCCGACATCTGCCAGCGCGCGGCGGGCGCGAAGAAGTTGCGGTAGCTCGCGCGCACGTGCGTGCGTGGCGTCGAGACAGGATCCGCCGCGCAGCACCATCTGGTTGCACATGAACTTGCCGTTGTACTCGCCGACGGCGCCGGCGGCGGCGCGAAATCCGGGATAGGGCGTGTACGGGCTCTGCGTCCACTCCCAGACATCGCCGAAGAGCTGCGCGATGCCGTC
The DNA here is from genome assembly GCA_963774325.1 of uncultured Pseudomonadota bacterium. GTDB lineage: Bacteria > Myxococcota_A > Polyangia > Fen-1088 > Fen-1088 > DASRQZ01. The sequence goes on along the minus strand of CAVZEF010000002.1, from coordinate 2,757,868 downwards.
GCCGGCCGCGGCGCGGGTCGGCCGGGATCGGGCGCAGCCAGCCGGTCTCCAGCAGGTTGGATTCGCCGGCGCTGCGGCGTGCGGCCGCGTCCGGCGCCGCGGCGGCCTCCCACTCGGCTTCGGTCGGCAGGCGCGCCTCGGCCCAGCGCGCGTAGGCGTCGGCTTCGTAGTAGCTCACGTGGCTGACCGGCTCCGCCGGGCGCACCGGCTGCATGCCGGCGAAGGTCAGCGACCACCACTCGCCGTCGCGCTGCTCCCAGTAGAGCGGCGCGTCCCAGCCGCCGGCCTGCACGGCGTCCCAGCCGTCGGAGAGCCAGAGCTCGGGGCGCCGGTAGCCGCCGTCGGCGATGAAGGCGCGGTACTCGCCGCAGGTCACCAGGCGCGACGCCAGCGCGTGCGGCCGCAGCAACTGCGCGTGGCGCGGGCATTCGTTGTCGAACGCGAACGGCTCGCCGGCGGCGTGTCCCGGGTCGGCGCGCCGATCTCCACGCTGCCTCCCGCGCGCTCGCGCCAGGCGAACGGCGGAGCGGCGGCGGCGCCGATGACTCGCTCCGCGGGCGCCGGCGCGTAGGCCGGGCGCAGCGGATTCATCCAGAACGCGTGCTTGATGTCGGTGAGGATCAGCTCCTGATGCTGCTGCTCGTGATGCAGGCCGAGCACGACGAGCGCGGTGTCCGCGCGGTCGAGATGGCGCAGCATCGCCTCGTCGACGTGGCGGCGATAGGCGCGAACCTCGTCGAGCGACGGGCGCGAGAGCAGCCCGCGCGCCGGCCGCGCGTGACGAGTCGCCGACCGCGTTGTAGTACGAGTTGAAGAGCGCGCGGAACGCCGGGTGGAACGGCCGGTAGCCCGAGCGCCTCGGCCAGCACGAACGTCTCGAAGAACCAGGAGGTGTGGGCGAGGTGCCACTTGGTCGGGCTCGCCTCCGGCATCGACTGCACACCGCAGTCCTCGGCGCTGAGCGGCCGCGCCAGGTCCTCTGTCGCCCGGCGAATCGCGCTGAACCGTCGGCCAGGTTCACCATGCACGAAATATAGGCGCACAAAAAAAGGGGAAGCCCATGGGCCTCCCTTTCCTTTGCTCGACGGCGTCAGCCGGCTATTTTGACGGCTGAAACGCCGACGACTACGTCACTACATCACGGCGTCTTTGGCGGCCTTGACCGGGCGGGCCTTGATCACCTTGCGCGCCGGCTTGGCCTTGAAGATCGTCGGCTCCTTCGTGAAGGGGTTGATCCCCTTGCGGGCCTTGGTGGCCGGCTTCTTGATCACCACGAACTTGGCGAAGCCAGGGACCAGGAAGGTGCCGGTCTTCTTGAGCTCCTTGTAGCCGACCTGAGCAAGCGACTCGAGAACGCCCTTGACGTCTTTACGAGTGAGCTTCTCCGAGTGCTCGTCCGCGAGTTTCTGAATGAGCTCCGACTTCGACATCAGTTTGGCCATGCCTTCTCCTCTTTCCCGGCGAAACTGCCGGTATTCAAAAGTTGGCCCGGGAATCTACGGGAGATGAAGTGAACATGGAAGAGAAAAACGCGGTTTTTTGGCTGATTTTTGCTTTCTCAGAGGTTTGATGCGGTCTCTGTAGGTGCACGCGTGTCGATTTTGCCCTCTATTTGGGCTGGTTTTTCGCAGTCGGCTTCGCAACGCGGCTTCGCGGTGCTCGCCGTGCTCGTGGGTGGGCTGCCTCGTGCGTGACGATTTTCTGCCTTGTTTTGTGGCGAAATCGGTGACTGAGGCTGATCCGCTCTCGGGCGCGAGCGCCGCCTCGGGTCGATATCCCAGCAGCTGCGGCGCTTCCGCGGCCGAGTAGAGACGCAAGCTGAGCACCTCGTCGCGGTCGGTGAGCGCGCGCGCGTGCAGCGGCAGGTAACCAGGCGCCACCACGACGAGATCCAACGGGCCGCTGTTGCGCGGGCGCTCGATCTCGAGCGGCGCGACACCGAAGTCCTTGCGGCCCCAGGTGACGTGCGCCTGCCGGCGCGCATCGACGATCACCTTGATCTTCACGCGTGTCCGAGCGCGGATCGCGCTCGCGCTCCTCACCGACCAACGATTCTTCGTCGTCGGCGGCGGCGGCCGCTGCCGCGGCAGCGTCGCTCGATCCGCTTGCTCTCGGCGCCGGCCGGCGTCGCCGCGGCGTCGTACGGTCGAGGTGCGAGCGTGTGGGTAGACCTACTGATCTGCACGTGCTCCGCCGCGGCGACGGCGTCCGACGCCGGTCGCTTTCCTTCGCAGGCGAGGACGTAGACCGCGAGCGCCAGCGGGACCGCCGCTCGTGCGGTCGCGGTCATGGCGGCTCCTCGCCGCCCGCCTTGCTCTCGGGCGACTCGGAGAGCGACGGCAAGCGATCGCTCGAGTACTTCACGCCCGGCTTGCGCAGATAGCCGGCGAACGGCTTTTGCCGCACGCCCTTGACGTGTCCCTCGAGCGTCTCGACCGGCAGCGGCGGATCCAGCTCGTAGTAGAAGCCGCGGCTCGGCAGGCGCATCTCGTAGACCTCGCCCTTCGACCAGAACGTGCGGCGAAACCCGAGCGCGATCGAGCCCAGCGTCTTCGCGCGCCGGTGCGCGAGCACGAACGAGAACATGCGCACCGCCTGGTTGTTGTAGAGGCGGTGGCACCCGTGCGAGAAGCGCCCGCGCAGCGACGTGTAGTCGAACGATCCGTGCGTGCGGATGCCGTTGTCGAAGTAGGTGTAGCCCGACGCGCCCTTGTGCATCTGCACGTGAATCGCCGCGGCCAGGCCGTAGGCCGAGAGATAGCCCGGCCCGGTCTCGTCGTAGTTGGTCACCTTGACGAACGCGCCGTTGACCTTCTTCTCCTTGACCATCGAGCCGAGCGGCGACGACGGCGGCGGGATCCAGACCGGCGCCGCGACGATGTGGCGCCAGACGTGCGGGCCGACGTCCGAGCCCTTGTAGCGAAAATACTCCTGACCGTCCGACGCCAGCTCGGAGCGCCAGCCGCCGACGGTCGTGCGCCAGTTCACCAGCGGCACGCGCTCGCCGCGCCACTTCACGAACAGCGTGAACGACGGGAAGCGCTCGCGCGGCTGCGGCTGCCGCACGCCCGCGGCGTCGAACGGGAAGTCGTACCAGACGTCGCCGCGGTCGATCTCGGCGGTCAGGTCCATGGCGCTGCCGGGCGGGCCGTAATATTCGGGCAGCGGCGGAAAGCGCACGGCGACGCGCAGCCAGCGCATGTCGGCCGGCGTGCGCCGGCGAAAGAACGCCAGCGCGTCCTCGGGCGTGGCGATGTCGAGCCGCGCGAGCAGCGCGGTCGTCGCGGCGCCGACCAGATCGGGAATCGGATGGCGAAAGCCGTCGCTGCCGGGATACGTCGTCGTCGGCGGGATCGATCCGTCCTCGAGGATGCCGCCCGCGTGCGCGGCGCGCTCGGCCAGCACGCGCTGCAGCGCCGCGAAGTCGTTCTCCAGCAGCGGGCGCGACAGCGCCTCCAGCGTCGAGCGCTTGATGTCGGCCTGATCGATGAGCGTGTGCTTCTGCTGAAAATCGACGACCGCCTTGCGCATCACCGTGTCGTAGTGGCCGGCGGCGTGCTTGGCCGGATCCATCAGGCCCTCGCAGGCGAGGCGCTTCTCGATCTCGGCGAACGCGGCGTGCTCGGCCTCGGCGCGCAGCTGCAGCTTCACGTCCTTGGCGTAGCGTCGGTCCGACCTCGGCCAGCGCTTCGAGGTTGGGCGCGCTCGCCTTCACGCGCGCCGCCTCCAGCCGCTGCTCGCGCGCGTGGAACTTGGCCAGCTCCTTCTGCTCCGACGTCGCGCCCCAGGTCTCGATCGAGTCGACCGCCAGCAGCTTGCTGACGTCGAACGTCGGATCGCAAGCGCGCGCGCGGCCGGCGTCGCGTCCGAGAGGAAGCGCTCGCGCAGCACCGACAGCGTGGGCGGGATGCCGTAGAGCTCGAGGTAGTTTTGCTCGCCGGGCGACAGCGGCTGGCCGTCGCCGTCGGTCTTGTTGCCGGCGAGGCCGACGAAGATCGTGCGGTAGCGATTCGGCAGCACCGCGCCGTCGGCCGCGCCGTCGGCGAAGATGCGCGGCGCCCAGCCGTCGGAGAGATCGACCAGCGTCAGCCCGCGCGCACGCGCGACGTCGGCGTCGACGATCCGATCCTGCCCGTCGACGACCTGCAGCGCGCGCCGCTCGGGCGGCAGGCCGGCCGCGGGCGGCAGCGCATCGGCGTCAGGGCCGCGCGGCCGCCGGGGCGCGGGATGCGGCGACGGCGCGACCACACGCGCAGCCGAGGACGATGTCGGCGACAACGATGTCGGCGCCGTGGTGCGCGCGCCGTCGCGGTGTCACGACGACAGGCCATCACACCGAGCAGACCAACCAGCAAGCGCGGCGGCGGCTCCGCCGGCAGAGCTCCGTCGAGAAAATCTGCGCGGCTCACCTGACGGGACCCTTCTCGTCGGCTCATCCGTGGTTAAAACCAATACCCAATTGACAGACCACAATGCGGCGGAAAACTTCTCGGCCATCATGGTTTCACCGTACTATGCCCGTCATGAAATACACTGTCGTAACCACCTTTCTCGCGGTTTTCCTCCTGGTTGCGGGCGCTCGCTCGGCCAGCGCGACCGAGGTCGGGTACGGCCGCAAGATCGGGCTCGGGCTTCATTCTCGGCGATCCGACGGGCCTGTCGGGCAAGTACTGGGTCGGCCCGACCAACGCGTTCGACTTCGCGCTGGGCTTCACCAACTACGGCGCCGGCGTCGGCGCCCAGTGCTTCGCCGACAGCAACAACGTGACAGCACTGCCAGGGCTACTTCGACACCAGCATCAACATCGACTACCTCTGGCAGTCGAACATCATCCGCAGCACGGCCCAGCTCGACTGGTACATCGGCGCCGGTGGCCGCGTCGTCCTGTTCGGCGGCCGCGGCTTCAACCTCGGCGCTCGCATGCCCGTCGGGCTGGCGCTGATGTTCACGCAACCCGAACTTCCTCGAGGTCTTCTTCGAGATCGACCCCGCGTTCTACATCTACAACGGCTTGACGTTCGAGGGCGGCCTCGGCGTCCGCTTCTACTTCTAGACGCGTTCGGAGGGCCAGCGGAGCGCCCGGTTCCGAGCGCAGGACCTAGTCTTCGTAGGTCTCGACGAGCTCGTTGGCGTCGATCTCGCCGGTGGTTCCGTTCTGCAGAGAGGCGGGGCGGCTGCCGACGTCGTCGGTCGAGTGCACGATGTCGTGGCCGCCGACCTCGGTGGCGCCAGAGCGTGACCGAGACTTCCATCGGGCCAGCGCCCGCTCGAGGTCTGCGTAGGGAATCATCCGAAGCTCAGCTTATCGCAAAGCACGAGAAAAAGCGCGGGCTAGCTGCACACCGGTTGCTCAGGGCCTCAGACCTCGGGCCTCAGACCTCGGACGTCCCCGTCCCGGAAGCCCGAGGCCCCCTCCTAGTGAACCAGCTTCTTGTAGTGGATCCGGTGCGGCTGGTCGGCGGCAGCGCCGAGGCGGCGGTGGCGGTCGGCCTCGTAGTCCTGGTAGTTGCCCTCGAACCAGACCACCTGGCTGTCGCCCTCGAACGCCAGGATGTGCGTGGCGATGCGGTCGAGGAACCAGCGATCGTGGCTGATGACCACCACGCAGCCGGCGAAGGCCAGCAGCGCGTCCTCGAGCGCGCGCAGCGTGTCGACGTCGAGGTCGTTGGTCGGCTCGTCGAGCAGCAGCACGTTGCCGCCGCTGCGCAGAACCTTGGCCAGGTGCACGCGGTTGCGCTCGCCGCCCGACAGATCCTTCACGCGCTTCTGCTGGTCGGCGCCCTTGAAGTTGAACCCGGAGACATAGGCGCGCGCGGGAATCTTGCGCTTGCCGATCTCGAGGAACTCGGCGCCCTGCGCGATCTCGTCGAAGACGGTCTTGTCGCCGGACAGCGTGTCGCGGCTCTGATCGACGTAGGCCAGCTTGACGGTCTCGCCGACGCGCAGCACGCCGCCGTCGGGCTTCTCCTGGCCGGTGATCATCCGGAACAGCGTGGTCTTGCCGGCGCCGTTGGCGCCGATCACGCCGACGATGCCGCCGCGCGGGAGGTTGAAGGTCAGGTCCTCGATCAGCACGCGATCGCCGTAGGCCTTGGACAGGTGCTCGGCCTTGACCACGACGTCGCCCAGGCGCGGGCCGGGCGGGATCGAGATCTCGACGGTCTCCTCGCGCTTCTGCTGCTCCTCGGTCAGCAGCTGCTCGTAGGCCGCCAGGCGCGCCTTCGACTTCGCCTGCCGCGCGCGCGGCGAGGCGCGCACCCACTCGAGCTCGCGCGCGAGCGTGCGCTGGCGCGACGACTCGGCCTTTTCTTCCTGCGCGAGCCGCTTCTGCTTCTGGTCGAGCCACGACGAGTAGTTGCCCTGCCAGGGAATGCCGGCGCCGCGATCGAGCTCGAGGATCCAGCCGGCGACGTTGTCGAGGAAGTAGCGATCGTGGGTCACCGCGACGATCGTGCCCGGGTACTCGTGCAGGTGGTGCTCGAGCCAGGCGACGCTCTCGGCGTCGAGGTGGTTGGTGGGCTCGTCGAGCAGCAGCAGGTCCGGCCGCTGCAGCAGCATCTTGCAGAGCGCGACGCGGCGGCGCTCGCCGCCCGACAGCTTGGTCACGTCGGCGTTGGGCGGCGGCAGGCGGAGCGCGTCCATCGCGATCTCCAGCGTGCGGTCGATGTCCCAGCCGTTGGCCGCCTCGATCGCGTCCTGCAGCTTGCCCTGCTCCTCGAGCAGCTTCTCCATCTCCTGCGGGCTTCAGGTCTTCGCCGAGGCGCAGGTTCACCTCGTCGAAGCGCTTGAGCAGCCCCTTGACGCCGGCGACCGCCTCCTCGACGTTGCCGAGCACGTCCTTGGTCGGGTCGAGCGCCGGCTCCTGGGGCAGGTAGCCGATCTTCGTGCCGTCGGCCGGCTTGGCCTCGCCGAAGAAGTCGGTGTCGACGCCGGCCATGATGCGCAGCAGCGTCGACTTGCCCGGCGCCGTTCGAGCCGAGCACGCCGATCTTCGCGCCGGGATAGAACGACAGGTAGATCCCCTTCAGGACCTCCTTGTTGGGCGGGTGGACCCGACGGAGATTCTGCATCGTGAAGATGTATTGGTGGGCCATGGCGCCGGGAGTGTAGCGCATGGGCGGCGCAGCTTCACCGCTTCCGGCGCGCGGGCGCGCGACTTCACGCCGCGACGGCGATGACGCCGGCGCAGGCCAGCGCTGCCCCGGCCAGCGCGACCGGATGCGGGCGCTCGCGCAGCACGACCCAGGCGTAGATCACGGTCAGCGCCGACGACAGGCTCGCCAGCGGCGACACCACGGCCAGCGCGGCGCGCGCGCTGGCGAGCGCGATGCAAACGAAGCCCGCCGCTTCGAGCAGGCCGGCCAGCGCGACCGACGGCAACGCGGCGCGCGGTGGCGGCCGCAGGTCGATGCGAAACCAGGCCGCGAGCGGCAGCCCCAGCAGGATGTCGGCGCCGAACACCGCCGCCACCGACCCCAGGCGGCCGGTCGCGGGCGCGATGCGCACGACGGCCGGGATCAGCACACCGAAGCCGAGCGCTGCGCCCAGCGACGCCCAGACCCAGCGCGGAACGGCGCCGGCGCGATCAGCGCCCGGCAGCGTTGCGGATGCGGCCCCGGCCAAGGAGGAGGCGGCGTCGGCGGCGTCGGCCGAGCGCGCATGCCGCGACACCAGCGCGACGCCGGCCACGACCAGCCCCGAGCCGGCGAGCTGCGCGGGGCGCACCGACTCGCCCAGCACCAGCACCGACAGCAGCGTCGAGATCACGGCCCAGCTCGACATGATCGGCACGGCGATCGAGAGCCGGCTGCGCGAGAGCGCGTAGAACATGCACAGGTATCCGACCAGCGACGAGACGCCGGCGACCAGCAGCCAGCCGGTGGTCCCGACGCGTGAACGCCTGGGTGCGTTCGTCGACCGCCCAGCTGGCGACGGCCGCCAGCGCGCCGCCGAAGACCTCCGCCCACAGCAACCCGCGAACGGGGCCGACCAGGCGCCCGCTGCGCGCCACGGCGACGTTGGTCAGCGCCCAGCAGACGCTGGTGCCGAACGCGAGCAGGATTCCGACGGAGAGCGGCCCCCCGAGCATGCGCGAGCGTAGCGCGGTTTTCGAGGCGCGCCGGTATGATATGAGTGAGCGCGGTGGACGTGCGCCGCCCGATCGTCATCGTCAACCCCCGCTCGGGCGGGGGTCTCAGCGAGTCGGCGTGGGCCAAGCTGGTCGGGCCGCTGACCGAGGGCCTGGGCGAGTTCGACAGCGTCTTCACGACCGCGCCGCGCGACGCCACCCGCCTGGCGCGCGAAGCGGCGGGCGACGGGCGCCCGCTGATCGTCGCGTTCGGCGGCGACGGCACGATGTCCGAGGTCGCCGACGGCGTCCTGCAGGCCGGCGCGGGTCAGACGACCGACATCGGCCTCATCCCGCGCGGCACCGGCGGCGACTTCCGGCGATCGCTCGAGGTGCCGGCGGACCTGCGCGAGGCGGCGCGGCACATCCGCGAGGCGCCGGCGCGCGTCGTCGACGCCGGGCGGGCCACCTTCGTCGACCACGACGGGCGCGACCGCGACGCGGCACTTCGTCAACGTGGCGTCGTTCGGTTTCTCGAGCGCGGTCGCGAGCCGCGCCAACGCGTCGTCGAAGAAGCTCGGCGGCCGGATGGCGTTCTTCTCGGCGACGATGCGCTCGCTGGTCACCTACGACAACACCGACGTCTGGCTCACGCTCGACGGCGGCGAGCCGCAGCGCCACCGCGTGCTGATGGCCGCGATCGGCAACGGGCGCTTCTTCGGCGGCGGCATGAAGATCTGCCCCGCAGCCAAGCTCGACAGCGGCACGCTCGATCTGGTGATTCTCGGTGACTTCACGCGCATGCGCGTGGTGACGCAGATCAGCCGGGTCTACAACGGCGACCACCTGACGCTCGAGGAGGTCAGCACCGCCACGGTGCGCACGCTCGAGGTCGCGGCAGTCGACACCGAGGCGATCGTGCCCATCGAGCTCGACGGCGAGACGCCGGGGCGCCTGCCGGCGAAGTTCGAGGTCGTGCCCGCGGCGTTGCGCGTGCGGTTCTAGAGACGCCGTCCGGCGCCGTTTTCCCGTCCGGCGCCGTTTTCCCGTCGGCGTCGTTTTCCCGTCGGCGTCGGCGATCCGAGATGCTTCCGTTCGAGGTCGCCCACGCCCACGCCGACGCCGACGGGGAGGCGGGGAGGCGGGGAGACGGCCCCGTTACCTAGCCGGCCTTCTTGCCGAGCGCGCCGTTGCCGAGGAAGTTCTGGCGGATGTACGTCACCGTGTCGAACAAGGTGTCGGTCGCGTCGCGCGCGGTGAAGCCCAGCTCGCGCGCCGCCTTGCCCGAATCGAAGTACCAGAAGTACTCCGACATCTCCACGCTCTGCGGCTCGAGCGGCGGCGTGCGGCCCCAGTGGCGGTACATCGCCGCCTGCGCGCGCGTCGCCAGCAGCGGCAGCTTGCCGCGCGCCTTGAGCACGGGGCCCGCCACCTTGGTCAGCCGCTCGAGCCGGCCCGAGGAACTCGGCGAACGTCCAGTTGTACGCGCCGACGAGGTAGCGCTCGCCCGGCGTGCCGCGCTCCATCGCCACCGGCAGCAGCGCCGCGACGTCGCGCACGTCGACGAAGTTGAGGCCACCCGGCGGCACCAGCGCGATCTCGCGCGCCAGGAACTGCAGCACCGGCCGCGTCGAGCTCAGACGATCGTCGCCCGGCCCGAGCAGCAAGCTCGGGTTCAGCATCACCAGCTCGACGCGATCGCCGCACGCGCGGCGCGCCGCCTCCTCCTGATAGACCTTGCTGGCGTAGTACGGCCAGCGCGCGACGATCTCCATCGGCGTCGGCGAGGTCTCGTCGGGCATCTCGTCGGCGCGGCGCGAGACCGCGACGGTGCCGCTGGTCGACGACATCACGATGCGCGTGACGCCGGCGCGCGACGCGGCCTCGCACAGCTGCCGCGTGCCGTGGACGTGCACGTCGTGCATGCGGTGCGCGTCGCCGGGCTTCGACGAAACCAGCCCCGCGAGGTGATAGACGCGGTCCACGCCTTCGATGGCGCGCGCGACGGCGTCGGCGTCGGTGACCGAGCCGGTCACGACCTCGACGCCCATCTCGGTGAGCCAGCGCGGGGCGGCCGCTGCCTGCGTGAGCACGCGCAGCCGCACCGGTTTCGACGCGCCGGCCTCGGCACCGCCGCCCGCGCCGACGACCGCCTCTGCGCCCGCCAGCACGCGCATGAGATGCGCGCCGAGAAAGCCGGTGGCGCCGGTGATCAGCGTCGTCGCCGCCGAGGCCGCCACCTGGGTCGGGCCGGTCTTCGCCAGAGCCTTCGTGCCCGCGTGCGCCGCGCGAATCATGGCACCGACCTCAGCCTGCGGCCGCGAGCGGTTCGCTTCTTGGCGTCGCCGTCGGCAGACGCGTCCGCCGCCGTCCGTGCGCGCCGGTCCGCGATCTCGCCGAGCTTGTGCCCGTCCCACGCGGCGCGCGCGCCCGCGAGGTCGAGCGCGTGGGGGACGCCGTCGCGCAGGTTCTCGATGATCCGCTGCGCGTAGGCCGCGACCAGGCGCCACGCCTCCTGCTGCGGCAACCCGTCGGTGAGCTCGCGGAGCCGCTCGTGCGAGATGAACGGCCCGAACGCCACCCCGAGACCGCGTGCCTTCGGCAGCGCCGCGCCCTTGGGCAGCGACTCGTAGGTGCCCGAGATGTGCGCCGGCAAGAGGCCCACCTCGGCGCGCAACGCCAGGTAGCCGAGGCTGGGCAGGAAGTCGGCCATCTGGCCCGTCATCGACCGCGTCCCCTCGGGGAACACCACCATGCTGCGCCCGCGCCGCAGCACCTTCTCGGCCGTGTCCATCGACTTGCGGATCGATCCGGTGCGCTCCATCGGCACCAGGTTGGTGAAGTGCTTGAAATAGGCGCGCCGGTACTTGTTGCGAAAGAAGTAATCCGCCGCCGCCAGCGACGTGAGATCGCGGCCGGCGTCGCCGAGCGCCACCTTGATGAGCCCCATGTCGAGGTGCGAGCAGTGATTGGCCGCGACGATGAAGTGGGTGTGATGCGGCACGTGGTTGGCGCCGGTGATGCGCGTGTCGAGCACGCTTCCGGTAGAGCAGCCGCTGCGCCAGCGCCAGGCCGCGCTTGCCGGCGCTGGCGACCGCCGACGGGACGTGGATGTCGCTGTCGGTGCGCGCGCCCGCGCCATCGTCGCTGCCGTGACGCCGCGCCAGGCGCTGGACGCCACCGGCGGCGTTGCGGCCGTGCACGATCAAGTCGTGCAGCTGCGCGACGTCCGCGACGGCGGTCAGATCGGCGTCCTCGGGCAGCGCGATCCCGTCGTTCTCGAGCGCGCTCGCCAGCTCCGCGTACATCAGGCTGTCGAAGCCCAGGTCGCCGAGCCGGCTCGCGAGGTGCACGTCGCCGTGCGGCTTGCCCGACACGTTCGCGACCAGATCCAGCAGCCAGCCCGATACCGCGCTCGTCGCGCGACGACGCCGCCGCCAGCGCACCGCCCTCGCTCTCCTTGCGGCGCAGCCGCTCGAGCTCGGTGACGATCTCGCGCCGCTTCACCGAGCGCTTCGCCGTGCGCGGCAGCTCGCCGTCCCAGATGTGCACGATCTTGACCCGCTTCCAGAACGGCAGCTCCGCCGACACCTTGCGGAAGTGCTCCTGGATGCGCGCCTCGACCTCCGCGCGCGACGACGTCACGTCCTGGTCGTACGCGGGCATGATCGCGCATGCCACCTGCTCCGCCGAGCCGTCGGGCAGCCCGACGACCGACAGGTCCTTGACGTACGGCGAGTCGCGATAGAGATCCTCGATCTCGTCGGGATAGACGTTCTTGCCGTTGGAGTCGACGATCACGTCCTTCGACCGCCCGACCAGGTACAGGTTGCCCTTCTCGTCGATGCGCCCGAGATCGCCGGTGTGGAACCAGCCGTCCTTGATCGTGGCGGCGGTCGCCTCCTCGTCCTCCCAGTAGCCGGCCATGACGTTGCGGCCGCGCGCGATCACCTCGCCGACGCCGCTGCCGTCGGGCGACGGCGATCTTCACCTCCAGGCCCGGCAGCGACCGGCCGACCGAGCCGGGGATCGGCTTCTCCTTGGGCGAGGTCACGGTCAGCACCGGCGCGGTCTCGGTCAGGCCGTAGCCTTCGAAGAACGAGAAGCCCATGCCGTAGAACGTCTTCAGCACGTCGGCCGGCAGCGCCGAGCCGCCGCTGATGAGGTAGCGGATCCGCCCGCCGAAGCCTTCGTGGATGGGCAGGAAGAACAGCATGCCGAGGTCGAGCTGCGTGCGCGACCGCAGCTCGTAGTTCGCGGCGATGAGGCCGCGCATGGCGATGTCGATGATCGGGGACTTGTCCGAGAACCGCTGCAGCACGCGCCGCTTCATCAGCTCCCAGAGCGCGGGCACGCCGACGATCGCCGTGACGTGTCCCTTCTTCAGCGCCGCGGCGATGGCGTCGCCGGTCAGCTCGGTCACGTAGGTGATCTGCGCGCCGTGAGCCAGCGGCACCAGCAGGCCGGGCGAGAACTCGAAGGTGTGGTGCAGCGGCAGCAGCGACAGCATGCCGTCGTTGACGCCGAACTCGAACACCTTGGACAGCTCGGACACCATGAAGGTGAGGTTGCGGTGGCGTCAGCATCACCCCCTTGGGCTTGCCGGTCGTGCCCGACGTGAAGAGCAGCGACGCCACCGAGTCGGGGCTGAGCTTCCGGTGCAGCGACTTCGCGCGCTCCTGCTCGACGTCGAGGTCCGGCAGCTCGAACACCTTGTGGAACGGCCACACCTTGGTGCCCAGCCCGGCCTCGTTGAGCGCGCGCGTGAGCGTGCTGCGCTTTTCCCAGAGGCTGTCGTCGATGAGGATGCCGGTCGCCGACGACGCGCGCGCGATGTTGACGAGCTCGGCCACCGTCGACTCGAAGCCGATCGGCACCGCGGTCGCGCCCGCCTTGATGATGCCGAAGTACGCCATGGCCCACTCGGGCGCGTTCTTGGCGTACAGGATCACGCGGTCGCCCGCCGTCACCGACTCGCCGATCAGGAAGCCGCCCACGCGGCTCGCCAGCTCCTGCAGGTCGGCGTAGGTGTAGATCTCCTCGCGCTTGCCGCGCTCGATGCGCAGCGGCGACGCGCGTCGCGTGCAGCTTGGTCGTGGTGTCGAACAGCTCCAGCAGGTCGTGGTAGCTGTAGATCTGCTTCGGGCGCGCGGCGTAGGTCTCGTCGAGCTCGGGCAGGACCCAGCGCTGCAGGCCGGGGAAGTGGATGTTCATCCAGTAGTCGTACCAGTCGAGGGCTTCCGGCCCCCAGCGCAGCCGGTTCTGGTCGTCGGCGGTGAAGCGGTCGCGCAGCGCGCGGATGTGGTCGGCGCGGAAGACGTACTGGTTGTCGAAGATGAACGGGCGGAAGAGCTCGATGTTCTTCTGCGCCTCGTCGGTGACGCGGCTGACCTCGTCGACGTTCTTCTTGAGGCGGTCGATGACCTCGGTGAAGCGGCCGCCGCCCCAGCGCGGGCGGATGCGCGCCAGCGCCGTCGCCGCCTTTTGCGCGACGCGGTTCACGAGCGGCAGCGACCACGCGTCGTACTCCTCCTGCGAGACCGGGCGGAACTCCATGCGCGCCGCCAGCTCGTTGACGAAGCGGTTGCCGGTCTCCTTGTCCTGGAAGCGCTTGCGCTTGTAGAGGCCGGTCAGCGTCACCACGCGGTTGATGCGCAGCGGATTGAGATCGCCGCTCGACAGCTGGTGCACCAGCTCCGGCTGCTCGACGCAGGCCTGCGCCGCGACCATGAGCATGCCGGCGGCGACGTGGTCGACCGGCACCACGTCGAGGATCAGCTTGTCGTTGACCGGCAGGACGTTCTGGCCCTTGAGCGCCAGGTAGACCAGCGGCGCCGAGGTGGTGAAGCCTTCGTTCCAGCCGCGGAACGGGAACTCGACCGCGCTCTCGACGATCGCGGGCCGCACGATCGAGCGGAAGATACCGGTCTCGCGCGCGACGAGCTGGTCGCCCATGCTCTTGGTGTACGTGTAGATGTTGGGCCAGCCCCACTCGGCGGCGCGCTCGATGCCCTGTCTGGTGAGCTCCGCGCGGATCCACTCCTTGCGCGCGCGCGCGACCGCCAGGCGCAGCGCGCCCTCGTCGTCGGGGTCGCGGTTCTCCTCGCGCAGGCGATCGCGGGCCTGCTGGCGCAGGCGCGCCAGCACCTGGGCGTCGTCGGCCAGCTCGCGGATGCGCGCCGCGCCGCGCTCGCTGTCGGCCAGCTCCTGCTCGACGGAGAAGTGCGTGCCCGACAGATCGCCTTTGGCGCGGGAAGTAGCCGACCAGCTCCTCGCTCTCCCAGACCTCACCCGAGCGAACGCCGGCGACGAAGCAGGTGCTGGTGTGGATCAGCGCCGGGCGCTTCATGCGCTTGGCGAACGCGATGACGTTCTTGGTGCCCTCGACGTTGGTCTTGAGCGCCGACTCGAGCGGCGGGTTGAACGTCACGCGCCCCGACGAGTTGATGAGCACGTCGATGTCCTTCGCGACGCGCTCGGCCTCCTCTTCGGACAGGCCCAGGTTCTTCTCGGTGATGTCGCCGTCGACGACGCGCACCTTGGTGCGCAGAAACTCGGCCAGCCCGTCGCGCCCGCCGTGGCGCGCGCGCAGCGGATCGAACGCCGGCGACGTGACCACGCTCTGCCAGAACCGCGCCTCGCTGTCGGTGCCCGAGCCGCGGCGCACCATGACATAGGCGCGCCCGACCTCGGGAAAGCGGTCGAGCAGCATGCTCAGCAGCACCTTGCCGACGAAGCCCGTGCTGCCGAGGATGAACAGCTTCCGCCCGCGGAAGATCTCCGTGGCGGACAGCGGCGGCGGCGCCGGCGGCAGGCTCGGGGGCGTTGGTTGGGGCGGGTGCTTGTGCATCGACGAAGGGCTTTAGATATCGTACCCGGCGGCGATTTGCCAACCCGAGGGCTCGGGGAGTGAGAGGGCTCGCGGGGGAGCCAGAAGGCTGGCGGAGGGAGCCGCCCTCACTAAGGCTGCGTCACGACGATCGTATCGAAGGACGCTTCAACGCTGGTCGTCGCCACGGCGACGAACCCGTTCGCCAGCGCGGTCGGCGTCAGCGAGCCGCCCACCGAGTTGTTGAGCGTGACGGTGAGGACGCCGGCAGCGCTCAGGCTCAGCTTCACCTGCTGGATCGAGCCGGTGTTGATCGACTGCGCGAAGATCGCGCTGTTGACGGCGTTGCCGTTGACCTTGGTCTGGATCTGGATGCCGGCGGGGCTGAGCGCGGCGCAGTAGAAGTTGCTGATGTCGACGAACCGCACGCACAGCAGCGCCGCCTGGCCGCTGATCCCCAGCAGGTTGAGCTGGACGTCGGCCGAGACGCTGGTCGCGCCGCTCCAGGGCGCGCCCGGCGCGCCGCTCGAGAACGCCGCGCGGAACGTCGAGCTGTTCGCCCCGACCTGCGAGAAGAACTTGGTCCCCGCCGCCGTGACCTGCCAGTCGCCGGCGCTGCCGCCGACGCGCGCCCAGCCGCTAGCCTGCGTGCCCACGGTGTCGGCCTCGAAGTCGTCGCAGTAGACGCCGAGGCACGCGCTGGGGATCACCGCCGCCTGCGCCGAGTTCGGCGAAACGCAGCCGGGGCCGACGGTCGTCGCCGACACCACGAAGAAGAACGTGGTCCCGTTGGTGAGCCCGGTGGCGGCGAACAGCGGCGCCGTCGCGGTTCCCACGGTGGTGTAGGGCCCGCCCGAGACGGTGCTGCGCCCGATGGTGTAGCTGGTGGCGCCGCTGACCGCGGTCCAGGTCAGCGTCGCCTGGTTGTTGCCACGCGCGGCGGCCAGGTTCGTCGGTGCGGTCGGGGTCGGCGCCATGACGTCGATCGGGCAGATGTTGGCGACGCCGTCACAGCTCTCGGCGACGTCGCAACCACCGGCGGCGGCGCGACACACGACCGAGCCAACGGCGACGACCGCGTCGGTCGGGCAGCCCGGCGTCGAACCGGTGCAGTTCTCGGCGACATCGCACACGCTCGCAGCGACCCGACAGACCGTAGCCGCGCTCGCGAATCCGTCGGGCGGGCACGCGGGGGTCGTTCCGCTGCAGCTCTCGGCGACGTCGCATACGTCCGCGGCGCCGCGGCACACGGTGCCCATCGGCCGCAACCCATCGGGCGGGCACGCGGGGTTCGTTCCGCTGCAGGTCTCGGCGACATCGCATACGCCGGCAGCCATTCGGCACACCGTTCCCAGGGCCAGGAAGGCGTCGGCGGGACAGGCGGCCGCCGTACCGTTGCAGGTCTCGGGTGTATCGCAGTCGCCAGCAACCCCACGGCAGACAGTGCCGTTGGCGAACTGGTCGGTGGGGCACGCCGCGGCGTTGCCGGTGCAGGTCTCGGCGACGTCGCAGATGCCGGCGGCGGCGCGGCAGACCATGGTCGCGGGCGCAAAGGCCTCGGGCGGACAGGCGACGCTGGTACCGGTGCAGGTCTCGGCGACGTCGCAGAGCCCCGCGAGCTGGCGGCACACCGTGCCCGCGGGAACGAGCGCGTCGGGCGGACAGGCGGCGCTGGTGCCGCTGCAGGTCTCGGCGAAATCGCAGATCCCGCCCGCCGCACGGCAGACGTTGCCGCTCAGGAATCCGTCGGCGGGACAGGGCGCGCCGCCGCCCGCGCAGGTCTCGGCGACGTCGCAGGCGCCGGCGACCGCGCGGCAGGTCGTGCCCTTGGCGTAGAAGCGGCACGCGCCCGCTCCGTCGCAGGTGCCGTCGGTGCCGCAGCTCGCGGTGCCGGTGTCGGAGCACTGGTTGAGTGGATCCTGCCGCTCGGGCACGTTGGTGCAGGCGCCCTCGCTGCCGGGCAGCGCGCACGACCGGCACGTGCCGGTGCACGCGGTGCTGCAACAGACGCCCTGCTGGCAGATGCCCGAGTTGCAGTCGTCGCTGGTGGCGCAGGTGCCGCCGAGCGGACGCTTGCCGCAGCTGCCGTTGTTGCAGATGTTGGGCGGCGTGCAATCGGCGTTGGTCGTGCAGGTGTTCGCGCACGTCGTCCCGGTGCTGCAGACGTAAGGATCGCAGGGCTGGCCCGAGGTCGCCGTGCAGACGCCGCCCGTGCAGCGGAACGCCAGCGTCAGCGTCGAGGCGCTGCACGACGGTTGCTTGCAAACGATGCCGGTCGGGTACTTGCGGCACGCGCCGCTGCCGTCGCAGGTTCCGTCGAACCCGCAGCTGGCGCTGCCTTCGTCGTCACAGTCGTCGCGCGGGTCGGTGCCGACGTCGGCCAGCATGCAGGTGCCGATGCTGCCCGCCAGCGCACACGTGTGGCAGGCGCCCGAGCAATCCTGCTGGCAGCAAACGCCGTCGAAGCAGTGGCCGCCGGCGCAGTCACCGCTGACCGAGCAGGTCGCGCCAATGCCGGCGAGCTGCTGGTCGCGGCCGAGGTCGATCGCCGCATCCGTCGCGGTCGGTCCGTCGGAGCCGACCGTGCCGCCGCTGCCCGACACCGTGCGATCGACGCGCGCATCGGAGCCGGTCTTGCCGGCGCCGCCATCGAGGATCAGCGGCGAGGACGATCCACACGAGAGCCCGCCCCCCGCGCCGAGGACCAGCGCGACCACCGCCCACGCGCCCCGGAGAGCGCGACGACGAGATCGATCGGGGAAGGAGTCAGTCATGTTTCGCCCGCACGATGCGAAACGACTCGAACGAGCGGGTGGATTCTACGCGCGCGCGACGCGCAATGAAGCACGAACGCACCAATGAGCAGTGCGTCGCTTTCATTGCCGATATTCGTCTCGCATTTCGTCATCGTCGAGCGCTCGAGGTTGTCTGCAACGCGCCCACCAACCCTTGCCGACGCGAGACAGAAATTTGACGATCCGGCCTGCAAGGCCGGAGCGCACCCGTTAGTGTCACGGGTCCGCTCTCATGGCTCAGCGCGGCCCTAACTCACCGGCAGGATTGGGGCGCTGTGAGCCACGGCGCGAGCGCGGAAACCCAATCACGCGCGAACGCGAAACAATCGCGCGCGGGAACGAGAAACCAGAGCACGCGGGAACGCGAAACACAAAGCGCGCGGGAACGCGAAAACAAAGAAAGACTGGGAACCAGGAAATCAGGAGCCAGCGGGCGCGTCACGAACGTCGCCCGCACCCCCGTCGCGCGCATCCATCGCGGGTACGTCGGACGGGCCGTCGCCGGAACCAGCGTCGGGCAAGGGCTTTCGGACGTCTATCTCGTCGATGTAGAGCGTCCCCTTGTATGCGCTGCCGCGACCGAACGCTTCCAGCGAGATCGACATGACGTTGTCAGCACTCGCGTCCGGCGTCGGCAGCGGGATCGAGAAGGTTTGCCAGCTGGTAGTGATCGGCGTGATCAACACGGGCTGGAACGTGCCAGCAATCAAGTAGACGTAAAACCGCATGGCGCCGCCGTCGACGCTGCCCATGACCGAGATGGTGAGGGTCTTGCCGCTATAGCTCGCGCTCCCGTCCGAGCTGACAGGGATGATGATCTCTCCACCAAGTCGAGCGCTCAGATCGAAATCGACGTCGACCGCCATTGCGCCGCGGCCGCAGACAGCAACCGGCGAGTGGCGCAGGTTGGTGAACCCGGCGGTCGCGGGGGGGTTGTCGCTGACCCCCAATACCGCGCCGTAGAGCCCGCAGCCGCCGGGGCTCTCGAAGTTGAACATCGCCGTGCACGACGACGGCGGACCGGCGTCGCCCGCATCGACGCTGCCGCCGTCGACCTCGCAGCTGTCGACGACGACGGTGTCGACCCCGCTGTCCTGCATCGGCTCTTGATCCAGGGCGGCGTCGCCCATGGGCACGATGTGACCGCCAGCGCCGCTATCTCCTCCCGGCGTGGTGATGTCGGTGTGCGACCCGCGGTTCACGCACGCGAGCGACACGAACAACGAAACGACGGCGATGGTGTTGAGCGGGAGCGGCAGTTTAAGGGTTTTCAACGCATTCCCAAGGGTTGGGTGGAACTCCACCTCGGCCGCTGAGTATGCCAAGAAACCCCCGTGCGCGACACTCCCTTTACCGCAGCGTGAACAGGGACACGTCGGACGGCGCGTAGGCCCGCAGCGGAACGTCGACCATGCCGATCCCGCGCGACACGAACAGGTGCATGCCGGCCAGGTGGTGCAGGCCCGACGGCCACCGACGCCCGAGCGGGCCGTGAACGATGACCGGGCCGCGGGGCAACGCGATCTGGCCACCGTGGGTGTGACCGCAAAGCAAGAGCTTGGCGCCGCGCCCTT
This sequence comes from uncultured Pseudomonadota bacterium, assembly GCA_963774325.1. Classification (GTDB taxonomy): domain Bacteria; phylum Myxococcota_A; class Polyangia; order Fen-1088; family Fen-1088; genus DASRQZ01. The sequence goes on along the minus strand of CAVZEF010000002.1, from coordinate 2,738,601 downwards.
CGACGAACGGCAAGCCCTCGGGCGCGTGCGAGACCGCGATCTTGATCGGCGCGTCACTGGCGGCGAAGGCGCGCGCGCCGTCGGCGCGTCCGGTCCACGGCTCGTCGATGCCGACGATCGCGAAGCGGTCGTGCGGCGGCGGCAGCCGGTGCGCGTCGTTGACCAGCACGCGGCAGCCGGCGCGTTCCAGCGCGCGCTCGATGAGGGGGTGGTGCGTCCACAGGTCGTGATTACCGAGCACCGCGAGCTTGGTGCGCGCCGGCACCGCCGCCACGCGCTCCTCGAGCTCGCGCGCCATGGCGTGGTTCACCTCCAGGAACACGTAGTCGCCGCCGAGCACCAGCACGTCGGGCGCGAGCGAGGCCAGCAGCTGGAACGCGTTGTCGAGCAGCCGGCGCGGCGTGAGCGGCCCGATGTGCAGATCCGAGATGAAGGCCAGCCGCAGCGGCGCCAGGCCCGCGGAGGCACCGTCCGACAGCTCGAGCTCGTGCTCGATGAGCTGCACGCGCGTCGCCGCCGGCACCCGATCGAGCAACCGCGCCGGCCAGCCCCCCGCGAACAGCAGGCGCTGCACCGTCTCGGTGATCCCGCGTGCCACCGAGAACTGTCCCCCCCGCCCCGGGATCTTCCACTTGATCATCATCGGAAGCGGAGCCAAGGCGCCCCGCGCGCCTTCTATTCCATGTCCGCCATGACGATCGGCGGGTGGTGCATCATCGTGATCTCCGGCGACGGGCCGACGAAGCTGCGCGCCATCGCGATCGCCTCGGTCAGCGACTCGGCGCGGTCCCAGCCGAGCATCGCCGGCACGTGCGCGTTGTCCGCGCCGGCGACGATCACCTTGCCGATGTGCTGGCGCCCGTTCTCGCCCCAGTACCACATGAAGAACGGGTGCGCGCCGTGGTACGCGTTCCCGCGCCGGTACATCTCGATGTAGCTCGGGTTGTGCGCGAACTCGTCCTCGTACTTGTGGCGCAGCTTCATCGCGTCGCGCGTCTCGGGCAGCAGGCGATTGAAGAACTCGATGTAGCTCGGGTGGTGCTCGTGATCGAACTCGTCGGAGCACGGGTGCGTGAGGATCATCACCCCGCCCTTCTTCAGGAGCGGCTTGCCCCGGTACATGTTGTAGAAGTAGCCGAGCGCCATCACCTGCACGAGCAGCGGGTTCAGGATCGAGTTCACGTTGTACGGCGAGATGTACGGGATGCCGCAGATCAGGATGTCGGCCTGCCCGCGCACGTTGACCGCGTACTGCTCGTAGCAGCGCGCGAGCGTCTTCTCGTGCACCGGCTCGGTCTTGCCGGCGAAGCAGGCGATGAGCTGGTACGGCGACGGGATCGACTGGAAGACCTTGCGCTTCGCGGCCGCCGGCAGCTTGCTGAGCGTCCACTTCAGCCCCTCGAACTTCAGGCGATCGATCTCGGTGAAGTCGTCCTCGTTCTTGGACAGGAACGCGGTCGGGCCGGCGAACATGCGGTTGTTGATCGCCGTCTCGATGTGAAAGACGTTCATGTGCTTGTCGACGAGCGCGCCCATGCGCTCGACCTTGGTCGACAGCGCGGACTTCTTCGGATCCATGTAGCTGTCCGACGCGCGGATCGTCTCGGGCTCGTGGTGCGCGCGCAGGCTCTCGTAGCCGCAGAGGCCGACGGTGACCGACTTGTGGCCGCCGTCCATCGGGACGAGGTTGATGTTCACGTAGATGACGAGGTCGCTCTCGACGGCGCGGCGGTTGATCTTGACCACCTCGCCGTGGTCGGTGGTGCCGAGGTGCACCATCCCGTCGGGATCCTCGGCGTCGTGGTTGTAGTAGCGGTCGGGGTAGTACGCGTTGTAGATCTTGGCGCCGACCATGCGCTTCATCTCGGCCGTCGCTCATCCGGCGGTGCAGCGAGTTGGCGATGATGATGTGCACGTCGTCGACGCCGTGGTCGGCGAGCAGCTCGAGCACGATCTCGAGGATCATCTCGCGCACGTCGGGCGTGCCCATCGGCGGCAGCGGCAGGGAGATGTCGTCGATCGCGATGGTGACCTTCATGCCCGGCATCAGCTGCGCGTACAGCGGCTCGCGTGTCGAGCGGATGGTTCAGCGCGTAGCGGATCGCCGCGCCCGGGTTGGCCAGCCCCTCGATCGGCGGCTTCGGGTAGATCACGCGCGTGCCGACCGGCAGGTCCTCGAGGAGCAGGTCCTCGCCCGAGAACAGGATGCGCGGCGCCGAGTCGTTGTCGATGTAGACGACCTGGTCGTCTTCCTTGTTACGAGGCACCGGTCCCCGCAACGTCTTCGGTTGCCGTTCTCTCATGTGATCCTCGCGGTCATCGCAGATCCAAGATCGGCCAGTCGTGCTGCAAGGCAGTGTTGCGCAGCCGCATGTCGGGGTTCACCGCCGTCGGGTGCCCCACCACCGAAAGCATCGGCAAGTCGCTCATGCTGTCGGAGTAACCGTAGCAGTCGGACAGGTTCAATCGCTCCTTCTCCGCGTAGATGCGCATCCAGCTAGCCTTCGTCGCGGCGGCCATCACCGGGGGCAGGAGGCGCCCGGTGGCGTAGCCGTCGACGAACTCCAGACGGTTCGTGACATAGTCGTCGATTTTGAGGTGCTTGGCGAGCGGCCGCACCGTCAGGTCGAGCGCGCCGGTCACCAGCACCTGGCGCAGCCCGAGCTGACGCGATTTGTCGATGAGCTCGTAGGCGCCCGGGAAGATCGACGGACGGATCGCGCTCTCGAACAGCTCGTCGGCCAGGTAGCGCAGGCGATCTTCGGATTCGCCGCGATAGCGCACGAAGAAGATGTCGTTGAACAGGCGGCGATTGTAGAAGTCGGCGGCCATGAACAGCGGCACGCTGGCGAGCGTGGCCAGGGTCTTGGTCACGCTGCGGAGCAGGCCCTGCTGGTTCTTTGCGTTGTACGCAAAGGCGTGGACCAGGTTCGTTCGGACCAGGGTCCCGTCCAGGTCGTAAAAGGCGGCGGCTGCCATGGCGGTTCGAGACGCGACCCTATACCACGAAAGTTCGGGAAGGGCGCCGGTCGCGGGTGGTCCGGGCCTCGGGCTTCGGGCTTCGGGGTCACGGAACGATCCGCATCCCGAGGTCGGAGGCCGGAGGTCCGAGGCTCCGGGACAACCGGCACCGGAACCTGTTCCTTCGGCATTCCGAAAGGCTATCCTCGGAGCATTGCTGTTCCGTAGGGTCGTGAAACGCGAGTTCCTGGCGACCATCCTGCGGGATGCCGCACCGGTCGACCTGCGCATCGTGGGCCGCACGCTGCTCCATGCCGCGCTGGTCGGCGCGGTCGCCGGCCTCATGGGCGCGGCGTTCTTCGCGGGGCTGGAGTTCGTGCAGCGCCTGCTGCTGGAGGACCTGGGCGGGTACCACACGCTGCGCGCTCACGGCGAGACGTTCCTGCACGAGGCTGCGGAGGGGCACCTGTTCCGGCCCTGGCTGCTGGTGGTGCTGCCCGCGGTCGGCGCGCTCGCCGGCGGCATCGTGTCCCAGCTCGCGCCCGAGACGCGGGGCGGCGGCGGCGACGCGATGATCACCGCGTTTCACCAGCAGGGCGGCCGCGTGCGCAAGCGCGTCGCCTGGGTCAAGACGCTGGCGTCGCTGTTCACGCTGGGCACCGGCGGCGCCGGCGGACGCGAAGGCCCGACCATGCAGATCGGCGGCGCGCTCGGCTCGCTGGTCGCGGCGCTGTTGCGCGTATCGGCGCAAGAGCGCCGCATCCTGATGGTCGCCGGCGTCGCGGCCGGCATCGCCGCCGTGTTCCGCACGCCGCTCGGCGCCGCGCTGCTGGCGGTCGAGGTCCTCTACCGCGACGACTTCGAGTCCGACGCGCTGATCCCGGCCGTCCTCGCCAGCGTCATCGCCTACTCGGTGGTCATCTCGATCTTCGGCGAATCGACGCTGTTTTCGCACCCCAACCGCTTCCCATTCATCCTGGGGCACCTCTGGCTCTACGGCCTGCTCGCGCTCCTGATCACCGTGGTCGCCAACCTGTTCCTGGCGTACGCTGCGTTCCGTGCAGTCGGTGTCGCGGCGGCTCGAGCTGCCCGAGTGGGCCAAGCCCGGGCTGGGCGGTCTGGCGATGGGGCTCTTCTGCGTGCCGATCATCCTCTTCCTCGGCTGGCGGGTGCATCAGCCGGGACAGGGCCTGGGCCTCTTCGGCGGCGGCTACGGCGCGGTGCAGATCGCCATCAGCGGGTCGCCCTGGCTCCCGGTGGGGTGGGCGGGCGCGGGGCTGCTGCTGCTGCTGTGCCTGGCCAAGATCTGCGCGTCGTCGCTCACGATCGGCAGCGGCGGCAGCGCGGGCGACTTCGCGCCGGTGCTGGCGATCGGCGGGCTCTTCGGCGGCGCGTTCGGGCGCGCGGCGCAGCTGCTGTCGGGCGACCCGCGCATCGACGCGGGCGCGTTCGCGCTGGTCGGCATGGGCACGCTCTACGGCGGCATCGCGCACACGCCGCTGTCGGCGCTGGTGCTGGTGTGCGAGCTCGCCGGCAGCTACGACCTGCTGGTGCCGCTGATGCTCGCCGAAGGGATCGCGTTCGTGGCGCTGCGCAAGCGCACGCTCTACCACGCGCAGGTGCCGACCCAGCGCGATTCGCCGGTGCACCAGGTCGCCGAGGTGCCGGACTTGCTGCGCTCGGCGCAGGTCGGCGAGGTGATGCGGCCGCTCGCGCCGCCCGAGCGCGAGGAGGCCCCGGCTGGCGACGATGGTGCAGCGAGCGAGACCGTCGACCCGTCGGGGCCGACGATCGCCGCGGCGCCCCCGGTGTCGATCCGCGCCGACCACGACCTGCGCGCGGCGGCCGAGGCGCTGCTCGCGCACAGCCTGCGACAGATCGCGGTGGTGGATGCGGAGGGGCGGTTGGTGGGCCACCTCGACGAGGCGGATATCTCGCGGTGGTATCTCGACGCCACGGCGAAGGGGGAGAGCGAGGAGTCTTAAAGCTCTCCTCCACGCAGACGTCGAGAGAGGGAGAATGAAGGGGGAGGACAGGCAGAATGAAGGGGGACCGCCCAGCGCGCGCTATCGCGCGGCGCCGGCTTCCTTTTCCTTCTTGTTCCGGAACTCGGCCATCATCACTTCGCGCTGCTGCTTGGGCACCTCGGCGTACTTCTGGAACTCCATCGTGAACTCGCCCTTGCCCTGGGTCGCCGAGCGCAGGTCGGTCGAGTAGCCGAACATGTCGTTCAGCGGCACCTCGGCCATTGCCTGCACGAAGCCCTCGAGCTTCTCGGTCGAGATGATGGTGCCGCGTCGCTGGTTGATCTGACCCAGCACCGCGCCCTGGAACTCCTCGGGGAACTGCACCTCGACCCGCATGATCGGCTCGAGGATGGTCGGCTTGGCCAGCGCATAGGCTTCGCGGAAGCCCATGAGCGACGCCGTGCGGAACGCGATCTCCGACGAGTCGACCGGGTGCGAGGCGCCGTCGTTGACGACGCACTTCACGCCGACGATCGGGAAGCCGATGAGCGGACCCTTCTTGATCGCCTCGCGGAAGCCCTTCTCGCAGGCCGGGATGAACTCGCGCGGGATCGAGCCGCCGACGATGTCGTCCTCGAACTCGAAGCCGGTCGGGTGGTCGGCGGGCAAGGGCTCGATGTAGCCGGCCACCTTGCCGTACTGGCCCGAGCCGCCGGTCTGCTTCTTGTGGGTGTAGCTGTACTCGGCCTTCTGGCCGATGGTCTCGCGGTACGCGACCTGCGGCTTGCCCGAGATGACCTCGGTGGCGTACTCGCGCTTCATGCGCTCGATGTAAATCTCGAGGTGCAGCTCGCCCATGCCGCTGATGATGGTCTGCGCCGATTCCTCGTCGCGCTTCACGCGGAAGGTCGGATCTTCCTTGGTGAACCGATTGAGCGCCTTGGAGAAGTTGGCGCTCGTGCCCTTGTCCTTGGGCGCGACCGCCAGCGAGATCACGGCCTCGGGCACGTGCATCGAGGTCATGGTGTAGTTGATGGCCTCGTCGGTGAACGTGTCGCCCGACGAGCACTCGACGCCGAACAGCGCGACGATGTCGCCCGCGGTCACCGAATCGATGTCGTTCATCTCGTTCGAGTGCATGCGCACCAGCCGCGGCACCTTGACCCGCTTGCGGTTGGACGAGTTGTTGACGATGAAGTCGCCCTTGTTGAGCGACCCCTGGTAGATGCGCATGTAGGTGAGCTGCCCGTAGCGCCCGTCCTCGAGCTTGAACGCCAGGCCCACGAACGGCTTCTTGGGCTCGGACAGGAGGATGACCTTCTCCTCTTTGTTGTTCTGGTCGAGCGCGATGTTGGTGACCTCGGTCGGGTTGGGCAGGTACAGGTTGACGCCGTCGAGCAAGAGCTGGACGCCCTTGTTCTTGTAGGCCGAGCCGATGAACACCGGGGTCATCTTGAGCGCGATGGTGACGCGCCGGATGGCGGCCCGCAGCTCGTCGACGTTGACCTCCTGCTCGCTCAGGAACTTGTCGGCGATGATGTCGTCGTGATCGGCGATCGACGCGATCATGTCGTGGCGCGCGGTCTTGGCCTCCTCGACACGGTCGGCGGGGATCTCTTCCTCGCGGATGTCCTCGCCGTTGTCGCCGTCGAAGTGGTAGGCCTTCATCTTGATGAGATCGATGATGCCCTCGAAGTCGGCCTCGGCGCCGATCGGCAGCTGCATCGTGATGGTGTTGTGGCGCAGCTTGTCCTTGAGCTGGCCGGTCACGCGCGCCGGGTCGGCGCCCGCGCGATCGAGCTTGTTGATGAAGGCCAGGCGCGGCACGTTGTAGCGGCGCATCTGGCGGTCGACGGTGTACGACTGCGACTGCACGCCCGAGGTCCCGCACAGCACCAGCACGGCGCCGTCGAGGACGCGCAGCGCGCGCTCGACCTCGATGGTGAAGTCGACGTGGCCGGGGGTGTCGATGAGGTTGATGTTGAAGCCGTCCCACTCGCAATAGGTCGCGGCCGACTGGATGGTGATGCCCTTCTCGCGCTCCAGGTCCATCGAGTCCATCTTGGCGCCCACGCCGGACTTACCGCGGACCTCCTCGATTCTGTGGATCTTGCCGGTGTAGAAGAGGATGCGCTCCGAGAGCGTGGTCTTGCCCGAGTCGATGTGGGCCGAGATGCCGATGTTGCGAACCTTTTCGATCGAAGCCATTACGAGCTCACCTTCCGTTACTTGATCCCGTTGCGTGCTTGCCGTTGCGTCTGGTGCTTTTACAAAAACAGGTGGGAACGCCCCGCGGCGCTCCCGGCTACCAAAAGCGCGGTAGTCTAACCAAAACTGCGCGTTTTTCCAGCGCTACCTCGCGTGACTTCCTGGTGGCTTTTCAGCGAACTCCCATCAGCTCGACGTCGAAGACCAACGTCGCGTTGGGGGGTATCGGCCCCATTCCGCGTTCACCGTAGCCCAGCTGCGGCGGAATCGTCAGTTTGCGCTTGCCCCCGACCTTCATGCCCTCGAGCCCCTGATCCCAGCCCTTGATGACCCGCCCGGCGCCCAGCGGGAACTCGATGGGCTGGCCGTGGTCGTACGAGCTGTCGAACTTGGTGCCGTCGGTGAGCTTCCCGGTGTAGTTGACCGACACGACCTTGCCGGCCGTGGCGACCGGGCCGTCGCCGACCTTGACCTCCTCGACCACGAGGCCACCGGCAGGCGCCGCGGGCCTGGCGGCCGGCGCGGGTGCCGGAGCCGACGCAGGGGCGGCGCCCGTCGACGCGGTCTCGCTCGCGGGCGCGGGTTTGTCCTTCTGGCAGGCACTGGTGAGCACCGCGAGGGACAAAAACAAGGTAGCCGGGACGAGCTTCGACATGGGGCCGCGAGGATAGCAGAAGTTCCGCGACCCGAAATAGCCGCCGAGGGCCCAAGGTGTCTTGCACCTTCGGCCCTCGACGTGTCAGGACGTGCCTGACCGACCCCCCGCCGCCGCGCTCCCGCTCGCCCTGCCCGCGTCCCCTTGAAATGGAACATAGGCATCGCGCGGCCGGGCACAAGCCGCCGCGCTGGGAAAATCCCAACGTCGTCGACGGAGGCCGACGCTATCTCTTGACGCCGGAGGGCGCCTCGATCGAAAAGGACGGCGTGACTGTCGCGGCCCTGCCTGGAGTCTCCTCATCTGCCCAGGCAAAGCCTTTCCTGAAGTGGGTCGGCGGCAAGCGGCAGCTCCTGGGCGAGATCTTCCGGCACGCGCCCGCGTTGTTCGCCCGCTACCACGAGCCCTTCATTGGCGGAGGAGCGGTCTTCTTTCATCTTCGCAAGACGTCGCGGTGTCCCGCGTTTCTCACCGACTCGAACCGTCGCTTGATTCGCGCTTACCGCGGGGTGCAGCAGGATGTCGAGGGCGTGATCGCGCTGCTGCTGGAGCACCAACGCTGTCACAGCAAGCCTTACTTCCAGCAGATGCGCGAGCAGCGCGACATCGACAGCGCGACTGCCATCGAGGTCGCGGCGTGGATGATCTATCTCAATCGCACCGGCTACAACGGCCTCTACCGAGTCAACAGTAGCAACGTCTTCAACGTGCCCTTCGGCAAGTACGTGAACCCAAACATCTGCGACGAAAACAACCTGCGTGCGTGCTCGAAGGCATTGGCGGGTGCCGAGCTGGACCCGACCGGGTTCGAGTCGGTGCTCGAGCGCGCGCGCCCTGGGGACTTCGTGTACTTCGATCCGCCCTACCGGCCGCTCACCGCGACCGCGAAGTTCACCGACTACACCAGCGAGGGTTTCGGTGACGACGACCAGGTGCGGCTGCGCGACGTGGCCCAGGAGCTGAAGAACCGCGGCGTTGCAGTGGTGCTCTCCAACTCGAGCTCGCCGTTCATCCAGAAGCTCTATCGCGACGGGTTCCACCGCATCAAAGTGGGCGCGCGGCGCGCGGTGAACAGCGACCCCAAGGGGCGTGGCCTGGTCGAAGAGCTGATCCTGAAGTAGAGATCGAGACCGATGGTCCGACTCAACCGCATCTACACCAAGACCGGCGACGGGGGACAGACGCGCCTCGTCGGCGGGCAGAAGGTCGCGAAGGATTCACTGCGCATCGACTCCTACGGCACCGTCGACGAGCTGTCGGCGTGCATCGGCCTCGCGCGCACCGCGCTCGAACAGGCGGGCGCGCCCGCCGAGGCGCCAGCGCTGGCCGCGGTCCTGCGCCGCATCCAGAACGAGCTCTTCAACCTGGGCAGCGATCTGGCGACGCTGGTGGAAGATCGCCATCCTCGGCAGCCGGTGATCGAAGCGCGGCACGTCACCGCGCTCGAGCACGAGATCGACGGCTGGAACGAGCACCTCGGCGAGCTGCGCAGCTTCATCCTGCCCGGCGGCGGATGGGTCGCGTCGTACCTGCACCTCGCCCGCACGGTGTGCCGGCGCGCCGAGCGCCTCGCCGTTCGCCTGGCCGCGACCGAGACCATCGGCGACCAGGTGGTGCCCTATCTCAATCGCCTCTCAGACGCGCTCTTCGTGATGAGCCGCCATGCCTCGCGCATCTACGGCGAGCCCGAGCCGCTCTGGGAGCCCGAGAAGACCTGACGAGAAAACGCCAGGACGCCAGGAACGCCAGGAACGCCAGGATCCGGACAATAGTCCGGATCCGGAACCTGGCGTTCTGGCGCTTATGACATCCGTCGGGCCTAAAACTGCGCGGCCACGCCCAGGTTCAGATCGACGTTGAACGTGAAGTCCGGGAAGCCGAACTGGGTGTTGAGGCCGGCCACCAAACCGAAGTTGGGCGACACGCCGTAGATGATCCCCGCGCCCGGACCGAGCAGCACCGAGCCCGCAGGGATGCTGTCGACGCAGCCACTCATCCCCGTCGAGCCGCACTGCTTGAACCACGAGAAGTCGGCGACGTGGCGGATGCGCCCGCCGCCGGCGCTGGCCGACACGTACGGCCGCAGCTTGTCCGAGCCGAAGAGCCAGGTCAGCTTGGCGAACGCGGCGATCGCGGTCGACGGCGGCGACGCGCAGGTCGGCGCCGGGCAGCTGGTCAGGCCCGACAGAAACTGAATCCGCGCCTGCACCGACAGCAACAAGTCGGGGCTGAGAAAGTACCCGAGCTCCGGCGTCAGGTGAACGATCTGAGCCGCCGCGAACCCCGGCGGGTTCGCGACGTGCGACGAGCTGATCTCGCCCGAGCCGGTCGCCCAGCCCACGCCGCTGCCGACACCCAGGCCGACGAAGAACTTCGACGCCTCCGCGCCGTCCGCCGCCGGCGGCGAGGACGGTTCCTTGCCGCGCGGGGTCTGGATGGCGCCGGCAACCGGCCCGGCCGCCACCAGCGACGTGGCGAGCGGGCTCACCTTCGTGCCCAGCGTCGCGATCGGCTGACCACCCTTTTGAGCTTCGATGAAGTAGGAGACCTGAGTCCCACCGGTGGCGGTGGCGGGTATCTCGGCGATGAAGTTGCCCGGCGTCGCCTCGCGCATGTCGCGCGTCGCGAAGTCGGCGCTGCCGGCTCCCCGGAACGACAGGACTACCTTGTCGGCGGTCAGCGCGGGATCGAGCGTGACGTTGATGGGAATCCCCTGCCCGCGCGACGCGCGCGTCACTGGCTCGTGCGAGATCCCCGAATCGGCGCCGCTGCGGATCGCGGTCGCCGTCCCGCCGCCTCCGCCCGATTTGCCCAGCGACGCGACGACCTCGTCGAAGGCGGCCTGGATCTCCGGGTTGGCCAGGCTCTTGGTCATCTTGATGTCGGGCTGGATCTCCAGCGCCTTGCGGAAGTACTTCGCGGCGGCATCGCGCTGCTTGAACCCGGTCAGCAGAACCACCCCCAGGTGCAGGTTGGTGCGCGCGGTGATCGGATGCTGGTCCAGGCCGGCCTCTTTGCAGAAGTCGAGGGCGTCCTTGAGGATCTTGCGCGCCTCCTCGAAGTTCAGGTTGTCGTACTCGTCCAGGGCCTTCTTGTTGAGCTTGGCCACCGTGGCGGCCAGGTCATCCTTGTTGGCCTGGGCGAGCGCCATCCGGCCCGTCCCGCATACCGCGGCGACGGCGACGGCGACGGCAACGAGCAGGACCCGGGGAGACGCCGGCCCTCTCGCGGGAGGGTGGCGAAGGAGCGGGGCCGTCGGCATCGTCGTGGAATCTCCTCGCAACAGCGGAAAACTAATTGAAAAAGTAGCCGACACTCTAAGCGAGCCCGCCGGGGAAATCAACGAACGCCCCACGGTCGTGCGCGGTCGAGCCGCTACGGCGCAGGCTGTCAACGCGCCGAATCGTGCCACCAAACATACGAAAGGCGTTTGGGGTCGTATAATTCCACCATGGCTATGCCCAAAGTCGTTCTCTGGAGCGTGTTCGCGGCCGGGGTAGCGAGCACCGGGTTCATGTGGCACCACGTCGGCGCGCGCGCGCCGCGGACCAAGATCGGTACAGAGACGGAGCCGATCAGCGCCGATCGCGCCGAGGCGGCCGGCCTGAACCCGACCCGGCTCATCGTCGACTTCAAGGACGACATCTCGGCGCAAGCGCTGGCGGCCGAGCCGTACGTCGAGGTGCCGGTCAGCGCCTACTCGGCGACCGACAAGCTCTATCGCATCGACTTCGCGAACGCCGACGAAGCGGCGGCCGCGGCGGCCAAGCTGGCGCAGCGATCCCGAGGTCGAGAGCGTCGACTACGACAGCCAGGCGGCGATCCCGCCCGACGAGGCCGCGGATGAATCGCTGGCGAGCGCGTCGTCGATGGAGGCCGAGTGCGCCGCCGAGGCGGCCAAGCCGTCGGACTTCCCCAACGACACCTGCTTCCGCTACCAGTGGCACCTGCGCCAGATCGGCATGCCCGAGGCGTGGAAGCTCGGTCAGGGCAAGGGCGTGGTCGTCGCGGTCATCGACACCGGCGTCAGCCAGCGTCGGCGATCTGGCGGACACCAAGTTCGTCCCCGGCTACAACTTCGTCGGCAACAACGACAACGCCACCGACGACCACGGCCACGGCACGCACGTCGCCGGCACGATCGCGCAGTCGACCAACAACAAGCTCGGCGTCGCGGGCGTCGCGCTCCAAGGTCTCGATCATGCCGATCAAGGTGCTGTCGGCGCGCGGCTCGGGCTCGATGGCCGGCATCGCGCAAGGCATCCGCTGGGCGGCCGACCACGGCGCGAACGTCATCAACATGAGCCTCGGCGGCCCGATGGCCGGTCGGCACGATCGCGAACGCCGTGAAGTACGCGCACGACAAGGGCGTCACCGTCGTCGCCGCGGCCGGCAACGACGGCCGCGGCAAGGTCGAGCTACCCGGCGCGCTACCCGGGCGTCATCGCGGTCGCCGCGACGCAGTTCGACGAGACGACCACGTTCTACTCGAACTGGGGCCCGCAGATCGACATCGCCGCGCCGGGCGGCAACATGCGCGTCGACCAGAACGGCGACGGCAAGCCCGACGGCGTCCTGCAGCACACGATCGTCCCGGGCAACACGTCGCAGACCGACTACCTGTGGTTCATGGGCACGTCGATGGCGTCGCCGCACGTCGCGGGCGTGGCCGCGCTGATCGTCGGCGCGGGCGTGCGCAAGCCCGACGCCGTCGAGGAGATCCTGCTCGGCACGGCGCGCGCGCCCAAGCCGCGCGTCGGCGGCGGCGAGGAGCTGACGGCGGCGCGCATCGACGACCACTACGGCGCCGGCGTCGTCGACGCGGCGGCGGCGCTGCGCAAGATCCAGGTCGGCCGCGGCGCGGGCGAGCTGGGCCTCGGCGGCGGCATCGCGCTGCTGGGCGCGCTGCTGATTCGCCGGCGCGGACGCGGGACGATTGGCCTCGGTGGTGGCTTCCTGGCCGCGCTGCTCGCCGGCTCGTCGGGCCTGTTCGCGCTGCCGTACCTCGTCTCGTCGGCGCATCCGGCGGTGGCGCTGCTGTCGTCAGGCTTCACCGCCGACGTCGCCAACGCCGTTGGGCCCTGGGCTTACGGCAACCCGCTGCTGTGGAGCGCGCTCATCCCGATCGCGCTGACCGTCCTGTTCTACGGCCAGCCCCGCCTGCGCCCCGCGCTGGCCGGCTTCGGCTTCGGCATCGCCGGCACCCTGCTCTTCGCCGCCGTGTCGAACACCGTCGACGTCCGCTACGTGCCGGACTTCCTCGACCGCTTCTGGCTGCTGGCGCAGGCTGGGATCGCCGGCGTGTTCGCCACAGCGGTCATCCGGAAGGGATAGTAAAAGCGGCGTTCGCGCTACGAGCTGCCGCGCTTCAGCTCGGTCAGGACGGCCTTGGCGACCGCCTTGAGCGTGTCGAACACGCCGACGCCGCTGGTGGCGCAGGCCTCGAACTCGGCGGCCTTGGTCGGGTTCAGCACGTTCTGTAGCTGGTCCATCGGCGCGGCGTTCGGTAGGTCGCGCTTGTTGTACTGGACCACGTACGGCAGCTTGTCGAGGTCGTAGCCCTGCTCGGTCAGGTTGAGGCGCAGGTTCTCGAGCGACTCGATGTTCGCCTCCATGCGCTCGATCTGCGAGTCGGCCACGAACACCACGCCGTCGACGCCCTTCAAGATCAGCTTGCGGCTGGCGTCGTAGAACACCTGGCCGGGCACGGTGTAGAGGTGGAAGCGCGTCTTGAACCCGCGGATCTCACCCAGCGACAGCGGCAGGAAGTCGAAGAACAGCGTCCGCTCGGTCTCGGTCGCGAGCGAGATCATGCGCCCCTTCGCGTCGGGGCTGGTCTTCGCGTAGATGTACTGGAGGTTCGTCGTCTTCCCGCACAGACCCGGGCCGTAGTAGACCAGCTTGCAGTTGATCTCGCGGGACGAGTAGTTGATGAAGCTCATGGGCGGGGTGTGCGCTGGCGCGGATTAGTCATTGAAAAGGTTGTCGATGTCGCTGTCGGTGATCTCGGTGAGGATCGACGGCTGGCTCTTCGCCGCCGCCTTCTTCGCCACCTGATCGAACAGGCGCGCCATCTCGTCCGAGGACTTCTTCACGCGCAGCCGCACGAGACCCAGTGACGACCGCTCGTCGAACAGCACCAGAAGGATCGCCCGACCGCCCACGAGGGTGATGTGGACGTGAATCTTCTCGCCTTCGTGAAACTGACTGGTGAAGTCCTTCTCGCGCAGAATCTTGGAAATCCCACCGGTCGCCGCGACATTGCCGGCTGTCAGCGAAGACAGCGACGTCACGTCGAGCTCGTCGACGTCGCCCGCCTCGGCGATGGGTTGACCGTCGCGGCCGATGAGCAGAATCGCTTTGGCATTGGCGTCCCGTTGCAAGCGCTGGCAGAGCATGGAGATCTGCTGCTGCTCTTCGGGGAACATCACTTCGGGGCCGCTCATTGCGCTCCTTGTACGATGAACATCACGCTTCGCCCTGGAGAATCACAATTATCATCCGAATCGAGGGGATTCAAGCTTCGCGCTCCCCGCAGCCTCCGCGTGGATCCCCGCATGACGAAATAGATTTCCTTTCGGCTCCCCCTTTTGGATCCTTCGGCGCCTTCGCGAACAACTTCAGCGACGGGGCTCGATTCGCTCTCAAATGTCTCGCCGCCGTCTCAAATCTCTCGCCTGCCGTCTATCGCGCGCGCCAGGGTCAGCTGGTCCGCATACTCGAGCTCACCGCCGATCGGCACCCCGGTGGCGATGCGCGTGGCCCGTACGGCCAGCGGGCGCAACAGCTTGGCGATGTAGACCGCGGTCGCCTCACCCTCGACGTTCGGACTGGTCGCCAGGATCACTTCCCGAACCGGACTATCGGCGGATGAGCACCGCCTTATGAGCTCTGCGGTTCGCAGATCGTCGGGACCGATGCCATCCAGCGGTGAAAGTACGCCATGTAGGACATGAAATCGCCCGCGATAGCCGCCCGAACGGTCGATCGCGGCCACGTCTTGCGGGTTGGCGACGACGCAGACGGTGCCGGCGTCGCGCCGGGTGTCCTGGCAGATCGCGCACGGGTCAGTCTCGGTCAGGTTGCAGCAGATCGCGCAGAACCGGATCTTCTGCTTCACGTCGGTGATCGCCGCCGCCAGCGCCGCCGCGTCCTCGGGGCTCGCCCGCAGGATGTGAAAGGCCAGCCGGGCCGCCGTCTTCTCCCCGATACCCGGAAGCTTGCCCAGCTGCTGAACCAGACGCGCGATCGGCGACGCGTACATCCGCGATCAGCTTCCGAACATCCCGGGCGGCAACGGCAGGCCCGCCGGTCGCCTTGGAGAGCTCGCTCTGGGCCAGCTCGCGCGCGCGCTCGAGCGCGACGTTGACGGCGCCGACCACCAGGTCCTCGATCATCTTCAAGCTCGCGGGCTCAGCGCCGCTGGCCACGGTCGGGTCGATCGTGACCGAGACGATGTCGCCCTTGCCGTTGGCGACGCAGCGGACGAGCCCGCCGCCGGTCTCGCCCTCCACGGTCTTGCCTGCCAGGTCGTCGCGCACGCGCGCGACCTCGGCCTGGATACGCTGAGCGGTTTCGATGAGTCCTTTGAGGTCGGGGATCGACATCAGGTCTTGATCTCCTTGAGCGAGACGCCGAACAGGTTCTGCGCCTTCTTGATCATCGGGTGCTGGCGCGCCTCCGCCTCCCGATTCTTGCGGTCGACGGTCTGCGCCTCTTCCTCGACGGCGACCTCGGAGCGCACCGCGGCCGGCCCGGCGGCAGGGGCGGCGTCGCGCCCGCTGATCACGAGGCGCACCACGTGCCCGAACCCGGCGGCGACCGCCTGCTCGATCTCGGCGCGCACCTTCTCGCCGGCGTCGGCGTCGGCGCGGGTGCGGAAGACCAGGTTCATGCGCCCGGCGGCGAGCTCGCCGATCTCGGCGTGCGCGAGCAGCGCCGCCAGCCGGGGTCGCTTCTGCTCGAAAGCGGCGCGGATCCGGTGCCAGATCTCCGCGGGCGATTCGGTGCCCGCGGGTGGCGCGGGTGGCGCGCCCGCGAGCATGGGCCCCGCCGGGACACTTGCCGTAGGCGTAGGCGTAGGCGTAGGCGTCGGCGAAAGCGCGGCGGGCCTGGCGGGCGCCCCGGAAGCCGGAGGGGACGCCGACGCCGACGCCGACGCCGACGGAGATCCACCGAGGCCGACGGCAAGCGTCCCGACGCCGACGGGGTCGAGCGCGGCTGCACGCGAGCGGGCGCTGGCTGCGCACCACCGCCGAGCCGCCCCTCGAGCCCCTCGAGCCGCTCCAGCAGATCGCCGAGCGGCTCCAGGGGCTCGGACTGACAGAGATCGACCAGCGCCATCTCGAAGAGCAGCCGCGGGCTCTGCGACTTCGCGGCCTCGTCGATCGCGCGGGCCCAGCGATCGAAGAGCACGCCCAGCAACCCGGGGCCACCGGCCGCCGCCGTCGCCTTGCGCGCCAGCGCGCGCGCCTCCTCGAGCTCGTCGGGGGTCGCGTCGACCAGGTCGGCGGCGTCGGCCACGCGCCCGACGACCTCCAGATCGCGCAGGAAGCCGAGAAACGCGCGCGCGAGCTGGCCCAGGTCGACGCCGACGTCGGCCGAGCGCGCGAGGATCCGCAGCGCCGCGCCCGCGTCGCGATCCAGCACCGCGCCCGCGAGCTCGACCAGCACGCGCCGGTCGGCGACGCCCAGCACCTCGGCGACGATGGCGCGCGTGAGCGTCTCGGCGCCGACGTAGGCGATCACCTGATCGAGCAGCGACAGGGCGTCGCGCACCGAGCCGCCCGCCTGGCGCGCGATCAGACGCACCGCCTCGGGCTCGGCCGCGATCGATTCGTTGCGCAGGATGGTCTCGAGGTGCTCGGTGAGCCGCACCGTCGGGATCAGCTTGAAGTCGTAGCGCTGGCAGCGCGACAGGATCGTGGTCGGGATCTTGTGCGCCTCGGTGGTCGCGAAGATGAAGATGACGTGAGGCGGCGGCTCCTCCAGCGTCTTGAGCAGCGCATTGAACGCGCTGGTCGAGAGCATGTGAACCTCGTCGATGATGTAGATCTTGCGCTGCCCCTTGGTCGGCATGTAGCGCGCGCCCTCGCGCAGCGTGCGCACGTCGTCGACGCCGGTGTTGGACGCGCCGTCGATCTCCATGACGTCGACCGACCGCCCTTCGGCGATCTCGCGGCAGAAGTCGCACTTGCCGCAGGGGTTCGCGGTCGGCCCCTCGGCGCAGCACAGCGACTTGGCCAGGATGCGGGCCGCGCTGGTCTTGCCGACGCCGCGCGCGCCGGTGAACAGAAATGCGTGATGCACCCGCTGCTGAGCGATGGCGTTGGTCAGCGTGCGCGCGATGTGCTCCTGGCCGACCAGCTCGTCGAACCGCTGGGGCCGGTACTTGCGCGCGAGGACCAGGTACGCCATGGGGGGAATCTACTGCGAACCACCGCTCGCGGCCCCCTAAAAACTCGCCGCGGCATCCGCGCTTGTCCCTGGGGTCCGGGTGCTTACGATGGCCGGCGGGAAGGTTTCCGATGCGATTGGACAAGTTCACGATCAAGGCTCAAGAGGCGCTGCAGGCGGCCCACGATCTCGCCGAGCAACGCCACAACCAGGAGATGACGCCCGAGCACCTGCTGCTGGCGCTCCTGCAGCAGGAACAGGGGGTCACGGGCGCGATCCTGCGCAAGCTCGGCATCGACCCCGAGGCGCTGGCGACCCAGGTCGAACGCAGGCTGGAAGAGCTCCCCAAGGTCCGCGGCTCGCGCGCCGACGTCTACGTGGGCAACCGGGTCAAGGACGTGGTCGAGGACGCCACGCGGCAGTCGAAGGAGTTCAAGGACGAGTACGTCTCGAGCGAGCACATCCTGCTGGCGCTCGTCGACAAGGACCACGGCGCGGCGTCGCGCGCGCTGCGCGAGGCGGGCGCCAATAAGGATGTGCTGCTCCGCGCCTTGGCCGAGGTGCGCGGCAACCAGCGCGTCACCGACCAGGAGGCCGAGGGGAAGTACCAGGCGCTGGCCAAGTACACGCGCGATCTGACCGAGCTGGCACGCTCGGGCAAGCTCGACCCGGTCATCGGCCGCGACGAGGAGATCCGGCGCGCGATGCAGGTGCTGTCGCGCCGCACCAAGAACAATCCGGTGCTGATCGGCGACCCCGGCGTCGGCAAGACCGCGATCGTCGAGGGCATCGCGCTGCGCATCGCCGCCGGCGACGTGCCCGAGTCGCTGAAGGACAAGAAGATCCTGGCGCTGGACCTGGGCGCGCTGATCGCGGGCACCAAGTTCCGCGGCGAGTTCGAGGAGCGCCTGAAGTCGGTGCTGAAGGAGGTCGGCGCCGCCGAGGGCGGGATCATCCTGTTCATCGACGAGCTGCACACGCTGGTCGGCGCGGGCGCCGCCGAGGGCGCCGTCGACGCGGCCAACATGCTGAAGCCGGCGCTGGCGCGCGGCGATCTGCGCTGCATCGGCGCGACCACGCTGGACGAGTACCGCAAGCACATCGAGAAGGACAAGGCGCTCGAGCGCCGCTTTCAGCCGGTCTTCGTCGGCGAGCCGTCGCTGGAGGACGCGGTCGCGATCCTGCGCGGCCTCAAGGAGCGCTACGAGGTTCACCACGGCATCCGCATCCGCGACGGCGCGCTGGTCGCGGCGGTGCGGCTGTCCGACCGCTACATCTCGGGCCGGCAGCTGCCCGACAAGGCGATCGACCTGGTCGACGAGGCGGCGAGCCGCCTCAAGATGCAGATCGACTCGCTGCCCGAGCCGATCGATCAGCTGGAGCGCCGCCTGACCTCGCTGGCGATCGAGAAGTCGGCGCTCGGCCGCGAAAAGGACGAGGCGTCGGCGCGGCGGCTCGACGCCGTGGAGGAGGAGATCGCCGAGACGCGCGAGCGCGTCGACGCGATGAAGAGCGTCTGGCAGCGCGAAAAGCAGCTCATCACCGACCTGCGCAAGATCAACGAAGGCGGTCGACGCCGCCAAGACCGAGGCCGAGCTGGCGCAGCGCAAGGGCGACCTGAATCGCGCCGCCGAGCTGCGCTTCGGCCGCGTGCCCGAGCTCGAGAAGCAGGCGGCGCAGAAGAACGCCGACCTCAAGGCGGCGCAGAAGCACGGGTCGTTCCTGCGCGAGGAGGTGACCGAGGAGGACATCGCCGGCGTCGTCTCGAAGTGGACCGGCATCCCGGTCGACAAGATGCTCGAGGGCGAGCAGGAGCGCCTCATCCACCTCGACGACCGCCTGCACGAGCGAGTCATCGGCCAGAACGAGGCCGTGACCGCGATCGCGAACGCCGTCCGCCGCTCGCGCGCCGGGCTGCAGGATCCGAACCGCCCCATCGGCTCGTTCATCTTCCTGGGCCCGACCGGCGTCGGCAAGACCGAGCTGGCGCGCGCGCTGGCCGAGTTCCTGTTCGACGACGAGACCCACATGGTGCGCATCGACATGTCCGAATACATGGAGAAGCACGCCGTCTCGCGGCTCATCGGCGCGCCTCCGGGCTACGTCGGCTACGACGAGGGCGGCCAGCTCACCGAGGCGGTGCGGCGGCGACCCTACTCGGTCGTGCTGTTCGACGAGATCGAAAAGGCGCACCCCGACGTGTTCAACACGCTGCTGCAGCTGCTGGACGACGGCCGCCTCACCGACGGCCACGGCCGCACGGTCGACTTCCGGAACACCGTCATCATCATGACGTCGAACGTCGGCAGCCACCTGGTCAGCGACGCGTCGAGCTGGGACGACGACGAGACGCGCAAGCGCGTGATGGACGAGCTGCGCCGCACGTTCCGGCCCGAGTTCCTGAACCGCGTCGACGACATCGTGCTCTTCCACAAGCTGGGACGCGAGGAGATCGGCCGCATCGTCGAGCTGCAGCTCGGGCGCCTGCGCAAGCTGCTGCAGGACCGCGACCTGGCGATCGAGCTCACCCCCGAGGCGGCGGCGTTCCTCGCCGAGCGCGGCTACGACCCGACCTACGGCGCGCGGCCGCTCAAGCGCGCCATCATGCGCTACATCCAGGACCCGCTGGCCAAGCGCCTGCTGCGCGGCGAGTTCGCGCCGCACGACACCATCCTCGTCGACGTCGCCGACGACGACGGGGCAAGCAGGTTGGGTGGCGACCGCAGCGACGAAGCGGCACTGACGTTCAAGAAGAAAATCGCCTCGGCGGTCGCGGCGGTCTCGTGACATGATCGACTCGACGGCGATTCCGCCCATCCCCATCCAATGAAGGACCTCTACAAAACGCTCGGTGTCGCCGAGGACGCCGACGACGCCACCATCAAGAAGACCTACCGGAAGCTCGCGAAGGAGTTCCATCCCGACGTCACCGGCGGCGACAAGAAGAAGACCGAACGGTTCAAGGAGATCAACGAGGCCTACGGCGTCCTCGGTGACAAGCAAAAGCGGATCGAATACGACCGGCTCAAGCACGCCCCGGTAAGGCCCGATGGAATGCCCGAGGGCTTCGATCCCGATGCCTTCGCCAGAACGTTCGGAGGTGGCTTCGGAGCGCGGGGGGCGCGGGGTGGGGCGCAATATTCCGGAGATTTCGTTGATCTCGGCGACATCTTCTCCAGTCTCTTCGGCGAGCAGGCGCGCGCGCGCGGTGGGCGCGCGGGCGCGGGCGATCCGTTCTCGCAGACCCGAACGCGTCCCAGCCGCGGTTCGGACATGTTGGGGTCGCTCGACGTGAGCTTCAACGAGGCAGCGCTGGGGACGCGCCGGACGGTGCCGACCGGCTCCGGCGGCGAGGTCGACGTGCAGATCCCCGCCGGCGTCGAGACCGGCGGCCGTCTGCGCGTGCCCGGCCAGGGCGCGGCCGCCCCGCCAGAAGAACGGGGCGCCCGGCGATCTCTTCCTGGACATCACCGTCGTCGCCGGATCGCTTCCTGCGCCGCAACGGCGGCGACATCGAGCTCGACCTGCCAGTCAGCGTCGCCGAGGCGGCGCTGGGCGCCAAGGTCGACGTCCCCACCGTCGAGGGACGCGTCACGCTGAGCGTCCCGCCGGGGACGTCGAGCGGCGCGCGCTTGCGCCTGCGCGGGCGTGGAGTAAAGAAATCCGACGGTACGCGCGGCGATCAATTCTGCCGCGTCGAGGTCGTGGTTCCGCGCCTGGGGCCGGACGACGGAGAAATCCGAAAGCTTTTCGAGGAGATCGGTCGGCGCACCGCCGGCACGTCCGTGAGGAGCTTCTGATGCGGGCGAAAGCGCACTTTTCCGCTTACCTTTTGAGTGGGCCCGGCATCAAATCTAGGGCAACGTGAGGAGCCAATGACAACGCCAGACAATTCCAAGGCCCTGCCGCTTTTGTCGCTTCGCAATTTGGTGCTGTTTCCGGGCGCGGTCATGCCGGTCGAGATCGGACGTCCGAGCTCGCTGCGATTGATCGAGGCGCTGGGCGGCAAGGGAGCGCACGTCCTGGTCGGGACGCAGAAGGACGCCGACGTGGAAGAGCCCGCCGGCAACGACCTCTACACCGTTTGCGTCGAGGGCGAGGTCGTCCGCATCGTCAAGGCGGCCGAGAACCGCGTGACCGCGGTGCTGCGCGGCCTCGAGCGCCGGCGCGTGAACGGGTTCGTGCAGGAGAAGCCGTACCTGGTCGCGTCGTACGAGCCGCTGATCGAGGCGCGCAAGGACGCGATCGAGATCGACGGGCTCGGCATGGCGGTCTACGACGTGTCGAAGCAGCTCATCGCGATCTCGCCGGACATCCCGGACGAGACGGCGCAGGTGCTGGACCAGCACAAGGATCCGGCGCGCCTCGGCGACATCGTCGCCGCGACCGTCGACCTGTCGCCCGAGGAGCGCGCGTCGCTGCTGGTCGAGATCGACGTCGCCGAGCGGCTGCGCCGCCTGCTGGTGCTGCTGCAGCGCAAAGTCGAGCTCATCAAGGTGAAGCAGAAGATCGACTCGCAGGTGCGCGAGGAGTTCTCGAAGCACCAGCGCGAGGCGGTGCTGCGCCAGAAGCTGAAGGCGATCCAGGACGAGCTCGGCGAGGGCGAGGACGCGAGCGACCTCGACGCGTTCGAGGAGAAGATCAAGGCCGCGCAGATGCCCGAAGAGGTCGCGAAGACCGCGCGCAAGCAGCTCGAGCGCCTGAAGCAGATGGCGCAGTCGTCGGCCGAGTACACCGTGCAGCGCACGTACCTCGAGTGGCTCGTCGAGCTGCCGTGGAACAAGCAGACCGAGGACCGCCTCGATCTCGAGCAGGCGCGCGGGATCCTCGACGCGGACCACTACGATCTGAAGAAGGTCAAGAAGCGCATCCTCGAGTACCTGGCCGTGCGCAAGCTCGCGCCGGGCAAGAAGGGGCCGATCCTGTGCCTCGCCGGCCCGCCCGGCGTCGGCAAGACGTCGCTGGGCAAGTCGATCGCGCGCTCGCTCGGGCGCGAGTTCATCCGCATCTCGCTGGGCGGCGTGCGCGACGAGGCCGAGATCCGCGGCCACCGGCGCACGTACATCGGCGCGCTGCCGGGACGCATCATCCAGGGCATGCGCCGGGTCGGCACCAAGAACCCGGTCTTCATGCTCGACGAGATCGACAAGCTGGGCGCCGACTTCCGCGGCGACCCGTCGGCGGCGCTGCTCGAGGTGCTCGATCCCGAGCAGAACTCGACGTTCTCCGACCACTACCTCGAGGTCACGTTCGATCTCTCGAACGTCATCTTCATCGCGACGGCGAACATGCTCGACCCGATCCCGCCGGCGCTGCTCGACCGCATGGAGGTGCTGGAGATCCCCGGCTACACCCGCGAGGAGAAGCTGGAGATCGCGCGGCGCCACCTCGTGCCGAAGCAGATCGCCGAGCACGGCCTGACCGACCAGCAGATCGTGCTGACCAACGAGGCGCTGACGACGATCATCGAGCAGTACACGCGCGAGGCCGGCGTCCGCAACCTCGAGCGCGAGATCGCGAACGTGATCCGCGGCGTCGCGGTGAAGATCGCCGAGGCGACGCCGTACGACATCAACGTCACCGCCGAGAGCGTCGCCGACCTGCTCGGCCCGCAGAAGTACTACTCGGAGGCGGCGGAGCGCACGGAGATCCCGGGCGTGGCGACGGGCCTGGCCTGGACCCCGGCCGGCGGCGACATCCTCTTCATCGAGGCGTCGGGCATGTCCGGCAAGGGGACCTTGATCCTCACCGGCCAGCTCGGCGACGTGATGAAGGAGTCGGCGCGCGCGGGCTTGAGCTGGGTGCGCACGCACGTCGAGGAGCTGGGCATCACCACCGACTTCGAGAAGACCGACATCCACCTGCACGTTCCCGCGGGCGGCGTGTCCAAGGACGGCCCGTCGGCGGGCGTCGCCATCACGCTGGCGCTGGTCTCGCTGCTGACCGGGCGGCGCGTGCGCGGCGACGTGGCGATGACCGGCGAGATCACGCTGCGCGGGACCGTGCTGCCGGTCGGCGGGATCAAGGAGAAGGTGCTGGCGGCTCACCGCGCCGGCATCAAGCGCGTGCTGCTGCCCGAGCGCAACCGCAAGGACATCGTCGACATCCCCGAGACCGTCCGCCAGGATCTCGAGATCTCGTTCGTGAAGAAGATCGACGAGGTGCTGGAGCTGGCGCTCGAGGAAGCGCCGGTGGTCGTGCCGGGTCCGGGCGAGCCGGCCGGCTCCGAAGTCACGGCGCGGGCGTAGGCCCTCTCTTCCCCTTCGTCCGTGGCCGCGTGGCCGTTCCCGTGCACGTGCACCGCCAGGATCACGTGCCCGGCCACTCGGACGGGCACGGGCACGGGGGCTGCTTAGAGGGGGACCGGCTCGGCGGTCGGCGGTTGGGCCGGCTCGGTCGGCGAGTGCGCCTCCGGGCGAGCGACGCGGGCATGCACGCGCTTCTTCTTGGCCGCTTCGGTGACGGGCGCGGCGCTCGGCTTGAGTGATAGCGTCAAGTCGACGTCCTCGTCGAGGGGCAGCGCCAGCACCTCCTCGGTGTAGCCGGCGAGGTCCACTCTCACTCGTTCGGCGCCGGCGCGCGCAGGCGCCGAACGCGCGAACGGCGTCACACCCAGGAGCTTGCCATCGGACTCGCGCGTGAGCCGCGCGCCCGTCGGCTTCGAGGTCACGCGCACCGAGACCGTCCGCGCGATCGGCGCGGGACGCGCTGGCTCCGGCAATGCCGATGGCGCGGGCGATGCCGGAGCCTCGACGGGAGCACGCGCCGGCACCCAGGGCTTCACGACGAGCGCGACCGCGCCGCCGGCACCGGCGAGAAGCAGCGCGCCGACTGCGACCGGCAACGCGCGGGATTGGCGCGGTGGCGGCGACGCCGCGCCCGCGCTCGCGGAGAGCGTGGTCACCGGCGGGCGACCAGTCTCGCTCGCGCTCGGTCTCCGGCTCGCGTTCGCGCTCGCGCTTGGCGACGGCGCGCGCAGCCGCGGCGCGGGCTCTGGATCCGCATCGGGGAGCACGAGCGTCCGTCCTGGCGTCGACACCGGCGCCGTCGACGGTGCCGCCTGCGTCCGCTGCATTGGCTGCTCGAGCAGCGTTGACGCCCCTCGCTCGACGCGCGGGGCGTTGGGATCGCGCGCGGGCGGGTTGCGCAGCGCCTCGGCCAGCTCCTGCATGCTCTGGAAGCGCTCCGCCGGATCCTTGGCCAGCGCGCGCAGGATGGTCGCCTCCAGCGCCTCGGACACCTCCGGATTGAAGTGCCGCGGAGAGGGCGGCGCCTCGGCGATGTGCATGTGAATGAGCTCGCCCTGCCCCTCCGAGACGAACGGCGGCGCGCCGCACACCATCTCGAACAGGATCACGCCCAGCGCGTACAGATCCGAACGGTGGTCGATGGCACGCGTGCCGCGGCACTGCTCGGGCGACATGTAGATAGGCGTCCCCATGATCGACGCCGGTGCGGGTCTTCACCGACGCGGGGCCCGCGTGCACTGCGCCCGCGAGCTTGGCGATGCCGAAGTCGAGGATCTTGATCCGCTCGCGCGCGGGGCGCTGCACGTCCGCCACCAGGAAGAGATTGTCGGGCTTGAGATCGCGGTGGACGATCCCCTTGGCGTGCGCCGCGCCGAGCGCATGCGCCGCCTGGACCGCCAGCTCGACGGCCGCTTCGACCTCGAGACGACCGCCGCGGCCGATGCGTGCCGCCAGGCTCTCGCCCTCGAGCAGCTCCATCACGATGTACGACGCGCCGACGCCAGCCTGCCGAAGTCGAGCACCTCGACGATGCCCGGATGGCGAATCGTGTTGGCGGCGCGCGCTTCGTTGAAGAAGCGCGTGATCATCTCCTGGTCTTTCGCCAGCTCCGGCAACAGCACCTTGACCGCGACGCGACGGCCGATGCCGGGATGCTCGGCCACATAGACCGCACCCATGCCGCCTTCACCGAGCAGGCCGGTGATCCGGTAGTTACCGACGCTCTCGCCGACCATGGTCGCCGTCATCCGCGCCTACTCGACCCAGACGTCGTCGATCAGAAAAACGATGGTGCCGGGCGTTGCGCCGGCGCCAGCCGGTTGCGTCGCGACCGTCGCGAGCGAGACATCGATGCCATTGACGTTGTTCAGCGTGATGGGGGGCGACGCAGTAGCGAAGCTCAAGACGAGCTCGTGCCAGTTTCCGTCGCTGAACGTGGCGATCCCGTAGAACTGATTGTCGAAGGTGGTGAAGTTTCCCGACTGAATGAGCAAGGTGACCCCGCTCAGAACCGAGTACCCCAGCTGGCCGGCCGCGGGCACCGGTACCTTGATCCAGGCGTGGAGCGCCGTTCGTCCGGTCAGGTCCAGCGTCCCGGTGCCGACGCCGGCCTCTCCAAGCTGACCGTAAGCGGTGAACGGATTGGTCTTGAGGAGCGCGCCCGGACAAACGTGTCCATCCCCCAGTGTCTGGATTGCGGTCTCCCCGCTGATCGCGGGGGCTGAAGCCGGGATCCACCCCTGCGTGCCGGCACCGGGGTCGAAGCTGTAGAGCAACCGCCCCGCGAACGAGGTCACGCACGGGGAGCCGCCCGCACCGGTCACGCCGCCCGCGCCGGTCATGCCACCGGTGCCGAGCTTGCCGCCGGCTCCGATCATGCCGCCGGTCCCACTCGTGCCGCCGGTCCCGCTCTTCCCGCCCGTCCCGATCACGCCGCCGGTGCCGCTCCCGCCGGTTCCGCCGGCGCCGCTGCCGCCCGTGCCGTTGACGCCGCCGCTGCCTGCGCCGCCTGCGCCGGTGCCGCCGGTGCCGATGTGACCTCCGAGACCCGTGCCACCGGCACCCGCGCCCGCCGAACCGGCGCCGCCGCCCTGGCCCGGGCCGCCGGCGCCGCCGACCGGCGCGCCGCCGCTGCCTGCGTCGTGGGCGCCCCCCGCGCCGGCGTCGATCGAGCCCCCCGCGCCGTCATCGGGCGGCAACGCCGTGTGGTCGTGAATGCCGGCGATGATCTCGCATGACGACATCGCGAGAACCGCCGCAATCGGCACCACCAGCGCGCTGGCCGCGATGCGCGCCGCCTTCACCATGACCCGCTCGCCGCCAGCCCGAAGCCATCGCCCGCGACGAGTGGCGCCACGCGCGGGCGGCGCGCCGCGCTCTCCGCCGCCTTACCGGTGGACGCGCCCGACGTCAGGAGCAGGTAGGTCGCTACGCCCGCGCCAACCAGCCCCGCGCCGATGGTGAAGTCGGCGACGCGCGCGTCGGTGCGCGCTGTGTGATCCAACGACAGCCCGGCGCCGGAGCAAGGATCATTGCCCGGGCAGCGCTTCTGGCTGTCGCGCTCGTTGCGGATCGCCTGGACGCCGAAGAACGTTCCGGCGCCCAGCGAAACAAGGCTCGCGCCGGCGACGACATAGGCCGCGATCCGCCGGCCCCCGCCATCGCCCTCGCCGCGCCCTCGTCGCGCGCGGTCACGCGGCGCACGATGGGTGCCTCCGCCTCTCGCGGCGGAGGCGGCGCCGGCGCGCGCGGGATCGGTTTCACGGGCGGTGGCGGCTCCGGGTCCGCCTCTTTCTCTGCCTCCTTCTGCGCGTCTGCCTGACGCTTCGCCTTCAGGTCCTGCATCTCGCGGACGTAGCCGTCGATGAGCGCGCGCTGATCCGCTGCCAGGCGCTTCGCGTGGCGCAGGTACTCGCGGAAGCTGGCGATCGCCTTGTCGGGCTCGCCCATGTTCTGGTAGCAGCGCCCGATGTTGCGCAGATAGGTCGGGTGGCTGGTCTCGGCGTAGAGCTTGCCGTAGATCTCCAGCGCCTCGGGGTATCGTCCCAGCGCGAACAGCTCCTGCGCGTGGACCTCGCGCTGGTCGCGTTGCTGCGCGTGCGCACCGCTCGTGCTCGCGATGGCGAGCAACGAGATCAAGAGCAACCACCGGCCGGCCCGCGAGACCGCCCTACCGAACACCGCACCTGACACGGGCCGATTCTATGTCACCGGTCGAGCGCCGAAGCGAGCACGATGTCGACCAGATCGGCGGGCCGATCGATGGTCCACGTCGGATTCTCGGCGGCCAGCCGATCCCGCGCGCTGTAGCCCCAGCAGACGGCCGCCGCAGGAGCCCCCAGCGCACGGGCGAAGAGCATGTCGGGCACACCGTCCCCCACGACCAGAACGCGACGCGCGTCGCCACCGTGGCGCTCCACCAGCCAGCGGCCGGCGTCGGGGGCCGGCTTCCGCGCATAGCCATCGCCGTCGCCGATGACGTGCGCGAAGTAACGGTCGAGGTGCAGTTGCCGCAGCAGCGGGCGCGCCAGGTCGCTCGGCTTGTTGGTGAAGATCGC
The DNA here is from genome assembly GCA_963774325.1 of uncultured Pseudomonadota bacterium. GTDB lineage: Bacteria > Myxococcota_A > Polyangia > Fen-1088 > Fen-1088 > DASRQZ01. The sequence goes on along the minus strand of CAVZEF010000002.1, from coordinate 2,711,108 downwards.
GAGCGGCATCTCCGCCGCGAACCGCTCCAGCACCGATTCGATCCCCGGATACGGACGCGTCTCGACGCACAGGCCCGCGGCGTACTGAATCCGAAAATCCGCGACGAGGCGCTCGAACGCATCCGCGGGAAACCCATCCGGCAGCGCGCGCTGCACCAACCGGGCGGCGCCGTCGCCCACGTACGACCCGACCTGGGCCAGCGGCAACGGCTCGCGCCCGGCGCCATGCAGCGTCCGGTTGAGCGCCGCGGCGATGTCGGGCAGCGAATCGACCACGGTGCCGTCGAGATCGAAGATCACGAGGCTGAACACGAGACTGAACGGCGCCATCCGGCGCCAAGCTACTCGACAACGGCAGAAGATTCGAGCCGACCGGCGCGCCATTCGGAGTAAACTTTCGGGTTCGAACGCCCATGTCGTCCGCGGCTAAAAAGAACGATCGGCGTCCGCCCGCCGCGACGGACACCGGGGCGCATCGCCGCCACGTCGCGGGCGATCGGCTGCGCGAAACCATGTCGGGATTACCCCTGGCCGGGGTCTACGGGCCGTCGGATCTCGGCGCCGGGTGGACGTACGAGGAGCGGCTCGGCGACCCGGGGCGCTTCCCGTTCACGCGCGGCCCGCACGCGACGATGTACCGCGGCAAGCCGTGGACGATGCGCATGTTCGCCGGCTTCGGCACGCCCGAGGACACCAACCAGCGCTTCAAGTTCCTGCTCGAGCACGGCCAGACCGGCCTGTCGACCGCGTTCGACATGCCGACGCTCATGGGCTACGACCCCGACCACCCGCGCTCGCTCGGCGAGGTCGGCCGCGAGGGCGTCGTCGGTCGCCTCGCTCGACGACATGGAGCGCCTCTTCGACGGCATCCCGCTCGACCAGGTGACGACGTCGATGACGATCAACGCGCCGGCGGTCGTGCTGCTCGCGTTCTACGTCGCCGTCGCCGAGCAGCGCGGCGTCGCCGCCCGACGCAGCTGGCGCGGCACGATCCAGAACGACATGCTCAAGGAGTTCATCGCGCAGAAGGAGTGGATCTGCGGCATCCGCGCCGCACATGCGCATCATCCGCGACATGCTCGTGCTACTGCACGCGCGACATGCCGCGGTGGAACACCATCAGCATCAGCGGCTATCACATCCGCGAGGCCGGCGCGACCGCGGTGCAGGAGCTGGCGTTCACGCTCGCCGACGGCATCGGCTACGTCGCAGCTCGGGCTCGAGGCGGGGCTCGACGTCGACGAGTTCGCGCCGCGGCTGTCGTTCTTCTTGGACGTCCACAACGACTTCTTCGAGGAGATCGCGAAGTTCCGCGCCGGCGCGCCGCATGTGGGCGCGCATCATGCGCGAGCGCTTCGGCGCGAAGAACCCGCGCTCGTGGCTGCTGCGCACGCACGCGCAGACCGCGGGCGTCTCGCTGATGGCGCAGCAGCCGCTCAACAACGTCGTGCGCACGACGATGCAGGCGCTGGCGGCGGTGCTCGGCGGCACGCAGTCGCTGCACACCAACAGCTTCGACGAGACCTACGCGCTGCCGACCGAGGACGCGGCGACGCTCGCGCTGCGCACGCAGCAGATCATCGCCGAGGAGTCGGGCGTCCCGGCGGTCGCCGATCCGCTCGGCGGCAGCTACTTCGTCGAGATCGCTGACCGATCGCATGGAGGCCGAGGCGCTGGCGATACATCGAGAAGATCGACGAGCATGGGCGGCATCGTGCGCGCGGTCGAGGAGGGCTATCCGCAGCGCGAGATCGCGCGCGTCGGCCTACGCGTTCCAGCGCCAGGTCGACAGCGGCGAGCGCGTCGATCGTCGGCGTCAACCGCCACGTCGACCGACGAGCAGGAGAGCCCGTCCCGACGCTGAAGATCGATCATCGAGCCCGAGCGCGAGCAGGTGCAGCGCATCCGCGCGTTGCGCGCGCGGCGCGCCGAGCCGGCGGCACGCGCCGCGCTCGACGGCGTGCGACGCGCCTGTGACGGCAACGACAACGTCATGGACGCCGTGCTGGAAGCGGTGAAGAAAGAGGCGACGCTCGGCGAGATTTGCCAGGTCTTCCGCGAGCGGTTCGGCGAGTACCGAGATCCCGGCTATGTATGAAAGGCGAAATTGATGGCGACTCCGGCAGTGGGCGAGGACATCGAGGCCCTGTGTGGCCGTTGCGGCCAGGTCTGGCACGTCGTGATGGCCAAGATGGGCGAACGCATCGCCAAGGTCGTGTGCAAGCGCTGCGGCGGGCACCACGGGTATCGCACCGAGAAGGTCGACGGCCCGGAGGCGGCGACGGCGCCGGCGGCGAGCCGCGACGGGAAACGATCGTCGCCGCGCCGCTACGCGCGCCGCGAGGTCGAAACGCCGCAGATGGTGATCCCGCCGTTCGATCCGTCGAAGCCGCCCGCGCCCCTACACGGCCAAGGAGGGCTTCAGCGCCGGCGAGCGGCTGACCCATCCGGCGTTCGGTACCGGCGTGGTCACCGGGACGCCGGGGCCCGGCAAGATCGAGATCGCCTTCCCCGCCGGCATGCGCGTGCTCGCGTGCGCCAAGGCGGTGTCGACGCTGGAGCGGCCGGCCGTCGTCACCAACGTGCCGATCTCCGATCGCCCGCCGAAATCGCAGGCGTGAGCGCGACCGGACGCGGCCACCGGCGTTGGCGCGAGGCGCGGTGAGCCGCGCGCCATCGGCGCGGGTCGTGCTGGCGAAGAACCTGGCGCGCTCGATCCGGCGCGGTCACCCCTGGATCTTCCGCGACGCGCTCCGCACGCCGCCCGACGCTGGCCGACGGCGAGCTGGTCACGGTGACCGCGCCCGACGGACGGCCGCTGGCGCGCGGGTTCTGGGACACGCGCTCGGCGATCGCGGTGCGCGTGCTCGAGGTCGCGGCCAGCGGCGAGCGCGGCGCCGATGCCGGCCACATCGACGACGCCGGCGACGTCGTCGACGTCGTCGAGGCGCGCGTCGCCGAGGCGGTCGATCGCAGGCTCGCGTTCATCGATCGCCGCCACACCGACGCCTTCCGCCTGATCCACGGCGAGGCCGACCGCCTGCCGGGTGTCCACGCCGATCTCTACGGCGAGGCGATCTCGCTGCGCTTCGACGGCGGCGGCGCGCGCGCGTTCTACCTCGAGCGCGCGGCGCTGCCCGCGGCGCTGGGCACCGTCGCGCGCGCGCGCGGGTTCGCGGTGACGTCGGTGATCGAGCGCGGCAAGCGCGGTGACGGTGAGGTCGCGCGCGCGCTCGCCGGTGCGCTGCCCGCCGGCGAGATCGAGGTGCGCGAGAACGACCTGCGCTTCGGCGTCGACCTCGCGCACGGGCAGAAGGGCGGGCTGTTCCTCGACCAGCGCGACAACCGCGCGCTGGTGCGGACGCTCGCGCGCGGGCGGCGCGTGCTCAACCTGTTCGGCTACACCGGCGGCTTCTCGATCTACGCCGCGGCGGGCGGCGCCGCGCACACCACGACCGTCGACGTCGCGCGCGAGGCGATCCAAGCAGCGCGCCGCAACTTCGAGCGCAACCGCCTGCCGCTCGATGCGGCGCGAGCTCCACGCCGACGACGCGTTCGCGTTCCTCGAGCGCGCAATCGGTGACCGGATTTCGTACGACCTGGTGATCTCCGACCCGCCGAGCTTCGCGCCCAGCCGCAAGGCGCTGCCGGCCGCGCTGCGCGCCTACCGCCGCCTGCACCGGCTGTGCGCGACGGTGACGGCGCCGGGCGGCATCTTGTGCGCCGCCTCGTGCTCGAGCCACGTCGGCGCCGACGCGTTCGACGGACGATCGTCGAGGGCGCCGCGCGACGCCGGCCGCCGCTGGGAGCTGGACCGAGATGCGCGGCGCCGCCGCCGACCATCCGTCGCGCCGTTTTTTCCCGAGGGCGACTACCTCAAGTTCGCGGTCGGCAGGTTATGATTGCCGCCTGCAATCGTGAGCAGCGATCGGGTCGCCGAGCAGCGCGTTACAAGTGGACGCTGGGCCTGGCGGCCGCCGCGGTGCAGTCGCTCGCTCTACTTCGGCATCGGCCACCTGGACCTGCACCGCTCGACCGAGCTGCTGCGCACGCGCCTCGACGACGCGATCCCGTTCTGGACCTGGACGTCGTGGTGCTACCTGCCGTTCTACGCGGCGATCTTCATCATCGCCATCGCGGGCTTTCGCTCGCGCGAGCTCTTCAACCGCGCGCTCAAGTCCGTCGCGCTGGTGATGTTCGTGGGCGCGGTCTGCCATCTGACCATCGGCGCCGAGTATCCGCGCCCGGTGCTGCACCCGCCCTACCCCGACGTGTCGACGGCGTTCATGGCGCTGGTGCAGCGGATCGACCGGCCCGGCAACGTCTTCCCGTCGCTGCACGTCGCGCAGACGTCGACGCTGGCGTTCATCCTCTATCGCGATCGCCCGCGCCTGGGCGCGTTCACGATCGTCATCGCGGCGATCCTGGCGCTGTCGACGCTGACCACCAAGCAGCACTTCATCGCCGACGTGATCTCGGGCTACGCGCTCGCGTTCGTCGCGCGCGCCTTCGCGCTTCGCGGGCTACCGGCGCCGGCGCCGGCCGCGCTGGCGATCGAGAGCGACCGCGAGGCCGGCGATCGCGGCGCAGATGGCGAAGTCGATCACCTGGGCGCCGGCAAGACCGGGTGAGCTTCGCGCTCCTGCTGGCGCCGCAGCCGCGCGCGGGCCGCGTAGCTGATCGGCGCCTTGAAGTCGATGCGCTCATAGGGCAGGCCGCTCTTGGCGATCTGCGGCTCGATGTCGGCGGCGCGCCCGACGATCACCACCCACAGCGCGTCGGGCTCGAGCCACTTCCCCGCCGCCGCCTTGGCCGACGCCGTGCTGACCGCGCCGAGGCGCAACGGGAAGTCCTTCACGTATGAGACATCGAGCCCATGCAGCTCGGCGGCGACGATGCTGCCGGCGATCTCGCCCGCGCCCTGCAGCTTGAACGGGTAGCTGCCGGCGTAGTAGCCCTTGGCCTTGGCGATCTCCTCTTCCGACGGACCCTCGGCCTTCATGCGCCGCATCTCGCCGACCGACGCCACCAGCGCGTCCCACGCGCTGCTGTTCTTGGTCGACGCCGACACGCGGAACGCGCCCTGGTACAGCGACGCGCCGAACGACGAGCCGATGCCGTAGGTCAGCCCGCGCTTGGAGCGCACCTCGGTCATCAGGCGCGACGAGAAGTCGGAGCCGCCGAGCACGTAGTTCATCAGCGTGACCGCGTACCAGTCGGGGTCGGCGTGCTTGATGCCGGGGTGGCCGAAGAACAGCGTCGCCTGCGTCAGGTCGGGGCGATCGATCAGCAGGATGCGCGTCGCCTTGAGCGCGGGCACCTTGGGCTCGGCGCGCGCGGGCACGTCGGCCTTCTCCCAGCCGCCGAACGCCTTCTCCAGCTCGCCGCGCAGCTTCGCCGGATCGACGTCGCCGGCGATCGCGAGGATCGCGTTGTTGGGACGGTAGTAGGTCTTCCAGAACGCCATCAGGTCGGCGCGGCTGATCTTCTGCACGTCCTCGGGCATCAGCACCCAGCCGTCAGGGTTCTTCTCGCCGAACAGGAGGTTGTCGAAGTGCTCGCTCGCCAGCTCGTGCGGGTTGTCGTAGCGCCCCGCCAGCGCCGCCATCACCTGGTCGCGCACCTCGCCCATCTCGGCCTCGGGGAACGTCGGGCCGCAGCAGGATGTCGGACAGCAGGTCGATGCACAGGCGCGCGTCCTTCGACAGCGCCGAGCACGCCGCCGAGCGAGCTCTCCGAGCTCGACTGCGTATCGAGCTGGCCGCCCACGAAGTCGATCGCGCCGGCGATCTGGTCGGCGCTGCGCGCCTTGGTCCCCTTGCGCAGCATGCTGGCCGTGAAGTCGGCCACGCCCAGCGTCTTGCCCTTCTCCTCGTCGTAGCCGCCCGCCTTGACCGCGATGCTGAAGCTGGCGACCGGCAGGTCGTGGCGCGCGATGACCAGCACCTCGAGCCCGTTCTTGAGCTGCCAGCGATCGACCTTGGGCAGGCTCAGCTCCGCGGGCGCGGGCGGCGGCGGCGCCTTGATGAGATCGGTGCGGTTCTTCCAGAAGTCGGGCGTCGGCGCGGCCGCGCCCGGCGCCTTCGCGACGGCCGGTGACGCGCCCGGCGCCGGCGACTTCTCGGCTGGCTCGTACTGCACGTCGATCGCCGACGGGTTGCCCGCCGGCTTGTTCGCGGGCGGCGCGCTCGCGCAGCCGGCGAGCGCCAGCGCCGACATCGCGAAGACCATGGTCCGCGTCATCGCGCACTTCCCTTCGTCGGGCGCCGGGCGCGGCGCCGGCGGCCGACCGGCTGCAACGTCACCAGCGTGAGGTTGGTGTCGACCAGATACTTGCGCGGCGACGCGCTTGACGTCGGCGGCGTCGACCGCCAGGTAGCGGCTCGCGCCCTTGAGGAACTCGCGCCAGTCGCCGTACACGTACTGGTACTGGCCCAGCTGCTGCGCGATGCCGTCGACGGTCTGCAGGCCGAAGATGTAGCCGGCCGCGAGCTGGTTCTTCGCCTGCTCCAGCTCGTGCGCGGTCACGGGCTCGGTGCGCACGCGCCGGATCTCGTCGAGCAATGCCTCCTTCACCTTGCTCTGGTCGCGGTCGGGCAGGTGCGCCGCGAACACGATGAAGAGCCCGGGGTACTCCATGCTCTCGGTGAGCGCCGCCGGCCGCGATCGCCAGGTGGTCCTTGCGCACCAGGCGCTGGTGCAGGCGCGACGACTCGCCGCCCGACAGGATCGCCGCCAGCACCTCGAGCGGCGCGCGTGTCGGGATCGGCGTCGCGCGGGATGTGGTAGCCGCCGACGACGACCGGCACCTGCACCTCGATCGCCATGTTCTCGGAGCGCATCGCCGTCTGCGGCGGCTCCTCGACGTACTGTGCGCGGCGGCTCGGCGCCGCGCGGGATCGGGCCGAAGTACTTGTCGGCCAGGCTGCGCACCTCGCCTCCTGCGACGTCGCCGACCACGATCAGCGTCGCGTTGTTGGGCTGGTAGTAGGTGTCGTAGAACTTCTGGCAGTCCTCGGGCGTCACCTTGTCGAGGTCCTCGATCGTCCCGATCGCGGTCCAGTTGTACGGGTGCTTCGTGTAGGCCAGCGCGCGGAAGCGCTCGATGGCCTTGCCGATGGGGTTGTTGTCGATGCGCAGGCGCTTCTCTTCCTCGACGACCTTGCGCTCCGAGTCGATCATCGCCGGGAACAGCTTGAGGGAGCGCATGCGCTCGGCCTCGAGCTGCATCGCGAACTCGACGTACGACGGCGGCACGGTGTCGTGATAGGCGGTCACGTCCTCGGTGGTGAAGGCGTTGACCTGGCCGCCGACCTCCTTGAGCAAGCGCGCGTGCTCCTCGGGCGGCACGTGCTCGGTGCCCTTGAACATCATGTGCTCGAACATGTGGGCGACGCCGCGGATGCCGACGTGCTCGTCCTTGGAGCCGACGTGATAGAAGACCTGCACCGTCGCGATCGGCGCCTTGTGGTCGGCGAGGAACAGCACCTTGAGCCCGTTCGGCAGCTCCCACGACTTGACGTCGACCTTGGGGGTCGCTTGGCCGCGCTCGCCTTGGTCGCGGCCTTCGCGTTCGCGCCGACGGCAATCCCGGGCGGCGACGCCGCTGCGAGCGCGAGCGCCAAGGGAAACGCGAGCCGCCAGCGGCGGCCGGATCGGGACAGGCTGCGGGTGGACCAGCGCGATGGCGTGAGCATGCGGCGGGCAACTATGACACACCCCGCGCGAGAGCATAAAATCGAGGCATGCCCGGTACGCTGAGGATCGAGACGATCGAGAGCGCGGCGCTGCGCGCGAACCCGCTCGGCGATCCGGCGGCCCGCCGCGTGGCGGTCTGGCTGCCGCCCTCGTACGAATCGTCGCCGCAGCGGCGCTATCCGGTGATCTACTGGCTGGCGGGTTACACCGGCACCGGCGAGATGATGTTCCAGGGCAGTCCCTGGCAGCCGGGGCTGGGCGAGCGGCTCGACCGCCTGGTCGCGCAGCGAGCGATGGGCGAAGCGATCGTCGTCGCGCCCGACGGATTCACGCGCCTCGGCGGCGGGCAGTACCTCGACTCCCCGTCGTCGGGCGCGTACGAGACGCACATCGTGAGCGAGGTGATCCCGGCGATTGATCGCACGCTTCCGCACGCACGCCACGCGCGCCGCGCGTGGCATCGGCGGCAAGTCGTCGGGCGGCTTCGGCGCGCTGGTGCTGGCGATGCGCCACGAGGCGCTCTTCTCGGCGGTCGCCTGCCATTCGGGCGACGCCTACTTCGAGCTGTCGGTGATCCCCGACATCCCCAAGACGGTGCGCACGCTGCGCCGGCACGGCGGCGATCGAGGGCTTCGTGCGCTACTTCGCCGCGACCGAGGCCAAGCGCTCCGACGACATCACGACCATGATGATGCTCGCGCTCGGCGCCTGCTACTCGCCCGACTGCGTCGCGGCCGCTGGGGATCGCGCTGCCGTTCGACCTGGAGACCGGCGAGATCGACTGGCAGGTCTGGCGCCGCTGGAAGGCGTGGGATCCGGTGGAGATGGTGGCGGCGCACGCCGAGCGCGCTGCGCGCGCTCAAGCTGCTGTTCATCGACGCCGGCACGCGCGACGAGTGGAGCCTGGACCTGGGCGCGCGCGTGCTGGCGAGCCGCCTGACCGCGCTGCGCGTGCCATTCGAGCACCAGGAGTTCGACGACGGCCACCGCTCGATCAACTACCGCTACGACGTGTCGCTGCCGAAGATGGCGGCGGCGCTGGGGGCAACCTGAGTCGCCCGGCGCCGCCCGCCGACCCCGGCGCCCAGCGCGACGGTCAGCGTCACCTGCGACGACCTCGACGACGAGGGCGCGGCGACCGGCGACGTCGTCGGCGGCGAGGGCGACGGCGCCTCGTTACGCGTGCACGTCGCGGGCGCGCTGCCCGGCGAGACCGTGGTCGCGACGATCGACCACCGATCGCCGCATCGGCCGGAAGCCTGGGCCTCGCTGCGCGAGATCGTCGCGCCGTCACCGCACCGCCGCGCGCCCGCCTGCCGCGCCTTCGGCCCGTGCGGCGGGTGCGTGCTCGAGCACCTCGCCTACGAGGAGCAGCTGCGCTGGAAGACCGCGCGCGTGGGCGCGATCGCGGGCGCCGAGCCGGCGCTGCGCGACGTTCCCGTCGCCGACTGCGTCGCGGCGCCGCGCCCGCTCGGCTACCGCAATCGAACCAAGCTGGCGTGCGCGCGCGAGCGTGACGGCACGCTGGTGCTGGGCGCATACGCGCCGCGCTCGCACACGGTCGTCGATCTCGTGGGCGGCTGCCGCATCGCCGAGCCGCCGCTCGACGACGTCGCGGTCGCGCTGCGCGACGTGCTCGCGCGCGGCGGCGTCGTGCCCTATGACGAGCGCACGTTCACCGGCGACCTGCGCCACGCGGTGCTGCGCGTGAACCACCGTGGCGAGGTGCTGGTGGCGCTGGTGACCGCGCGCCGCGCCTGGGCCGAGGGCCCCGCGGTCGCCGCCGCCCTGCGCGCCGCGCGCCCCGAGGTCATCGGCGTGGTCCAGAACGTCAACCCGTCGCGCGGCAACGCGATCTACGGCGCCGAGGATCTGCTCTTGTCGGGCGCGCCGACCCTGGAAGACGAGATCGAGGGCGTCCGCCTGCGCCTGTCGCCACGCGCGTTCTTGCAGGCGAACCGCGACGTCGCCGCGCTCGCCTATCGCGCGATCGCCGGCGCCGCGCGCCTGACCGGCAGCGAGACCGTCGTCGACGCCTACGCCGGCGTCGGCGGCATCGCGCTGACGCTGGCGCCGCGCGCGTTCGCGGTCATCGGCATCGAGGAGAACGACGCGGCCGTCGACGACGCCACGGCGTCGGCGGCGCTGAACGGCGTGACGCATGCGCGCTTCGTCTCCGGCGACGTCGCGCCGCGCCTGGCCGAGCTGGCGCAGGCCGGCCTGCGCGCCGACGTGGTCGTGCTCAACCCGCCGCGCAAGGGCTGCGCCCCGGCGGTGCTCGCGGAGGTCGCACGGCTCGCGCCGCGAACGGTCCTCTACCTCAGCTGCGATCCGACGACGCTGGCGCGCGATCTCGGCTGGCTGGCGGCGCGCGGCTTCGTCACGCGCTCGCTGGCGCCGTTCGACATGCTGCCCCACACGCCGCACATCGAGGTGCTGGCCGTCGTGGAATTCCAGCCGGCGGCGCGCTGAATCCGCCTCCGGAATGGCCTGGTTTTTCGACGAGAAGTCACTGTCTCGTAGCGACCGCGTAGTATGGTCCGACTCATCCCCTGGGAGGTACCTCGAGTGCTTGATTTCACGCAGCGCGCCGCCGCGCTCGTCCGGTTGTTCGCTGTCATGGGTGCGATCGCCTTGTCGGGCCCCGGGTGCGGAAAGAGCTCGTCGATTCAAGCGGGCGATGCCGGACCGTCCGTCGGTGGCGCCGGCGGCGGCACGAACCTGCCTGACGCCGCAACCGACACGACCACGGGCGGCACGCCCGACGCGACCGTCGTGACCAGCACCTGCACGCCGCCGCCCGCGGTCACACCGGCGCCCGCCGACACCGCGACGCCACCGGCCGCGACCGGGCCGTACGTGTGGAAGAACGTCAACATCACGGCCGGCGGCTTCGTGAGCGGCATCATCTTCAGCCCGGCGCAAAAGGACGTGGTCTACGCGCGCACCGACATCGGCGGCGCGTACCGCTGGAACCCGGCGGCCAAGCGCTGGGTGCCGCTGCTCGACTGGGTCACGCGCGCCAACTCCAACTGGGGCGGCGTCGAGAGCATCGCCGTCGATCCGCTCGACGCCAACAAGGTCTACGTCGCCGCCGGCACCTACCTGAGCTCGAACAACACCGCGATCCTGCGCTCGACCGACCAGGGGCGCACCTTCACGGCGGCGACGATGACGGTCCCGATGGGCGGCAACGCCGACGGCCGCTCCGTCGGTGAGCGCCTGATCGTCGATCCCAACCATCCCAGCACTCTCTACTTCGGCTCGCGCACGCAGGGGCTCTGGAAGAGCACCGACTCGGCTGCCACCTGGACGCACCTGACGTCGTTTCCCGGCTCGGCGACGACCCCCAACACCGTCGGCATCGCGTTCGTCGTGCTCGACCCGCTGTCGTGCGGGTCCGGCGGGCAGACCACGGTTTACGTCGGGCTCGGCGCCACGGGCACCTCGCTCTACCGCTCGAGCGACGGCGGCACCACCTGGGCCGCGCTCGCCGGCCAGCCGACGACCATGCTGCCCAGCCACGCGGCGGTCAGCACCACCGGCAAGCTCTACGTCACCTACGGCGGCGGGACCGGGAACAACGGCGACGGCCCCAACAACGTCATCACCGGCGCCGTGGAGCGGCTGGACATCGCCAGCGGCACCTGGACCGACATCACGCCGAGCGCGCCCGGGGCCCTGGTCACGTTCGGCTACGCCGGCGTCAGCATCGACGGCACCAGCCCCAGCACCCTGGTGGTCAGCACGCTCGATCGCTGGAGCATCGGCGACGAGATCTTCCGCAGCACCGACGCGGGCGCCACCTGGACGCCGCTCAACGCCGCGCACGCGCCGCACGACGTCCAGACCGTGCCGTGGGTGACGTTCCACGCCGGCCAGCCCAACTACACCGGCTGGATGGCCGACGTCGAGATCGATCCTTTCAACCCGTCGCGCATCCTCTACGTGACCGGGCAAGGCATCTGGGGCTCCGACGACATGAGCGCGCTCGACGCCAGCATGCCGATGCACTGGGACTTCCGATCGATCGGCATCGAGGAGACCGCCGTGCTGGATCTCGCGAGCCCGCCCTCGGGGCCGTCGTTGTGGAGCGCGGTGGGCGACATCGGCGGCTTCCGCCACGATGACGTCGACGCCACGCCGGCCGGCGGCATGTTCAACAACCCGGTGCTGACCAACACCGACAGCATCGACTTCGCCGAGCTGGCGCCGACGATCGTCGCGCGCGCGGGGCGCATCAGCACCACCACCAACAACGTCACGACGACGACGACGACCGGCGCGCTGTCGACCGACGGCGGCACCACCTGGGCGCCGTTCGCCACGTTGCCGCCGATCGGGGCCGGCGCGGTCACCAACATCGCGGTCTCGGCCGACGGCGCGACGCTGGTCTGGGACATCCCCGCCAACACGCGCGCGACCCCGCCGGTCGCGGGCGGCCCCTACGTCTCGCGCGATCACGGCGCCACCTGGACGGCGAGCACGGGCATCGGCGCGTTGCGGCCGGTCTTCGCGGATCGCGTGAACCCGAGCAAGTTCTACGTGTTCGACACCGCGGGCAATGCGCCGCGCTTCTACGTCAGCGCCGACGCGGGCGCCACGTTCGCGGCCACGGCGGCGACCGGCCTGCCGCGCGGCGTGAACACGCGCCAGCGCGCCGTCGCCGGCATCGAGGGCGACATCTGGCTCGTGACCTCGACCGGCCTGCGGCACTCCACCGACTCGGGCGCGACCTTCACCGCGGTGACGACCGCGACGACGCCGCTCGCGCTCGGCTACGGCCAGGCGCCGGCCGGCAAGACCTACCCGGCGCTCTACTTGCTCGGCACCGTCGGCGGCGCGGTCGGCGTCTATCGCTCCGACGACACCGGCGCGACCTGGACGCGCGTCGACGACCCGCAGCATCTGTGGGCGACGGCCGGCTCGATCACCGGCGACCCGCGCGTCTACGGCCGCGTCTACCTCGGCACCAACGGGCGCGGGATCCTGTACGGCGACATCGCGCCGTAGCGCAAAAGCCGAGTCTCGCGCGCTACAAGTGCGGCGAGAGCGCGACGCCTCGATAGGCCGTGTTCGTGGGCGATGTCAGCACGACGGTTCCGGTCGTGCTGGCGCTCGGGCCGTCGACGAACACGACCAGCCGATCCGCGGTGCCGTTCGTCTCGCCGCTGGTGGCGACGAGCGTGACGTTCTCGTTCGATGCGCCGGTGACGAGACCGGCCAGGCCGCGGAACCCGGTCGGGGTCGTGCCCGAGCTGACGGCCGAGAAGGTGGCCGCCTTGGTCCAGGTTCCGGCGGACAGCGTCCACTTCTGGATGCCCTGGTTGGGCGCGGCCGTCGAATCATCGGCGATGTAGAGCGTGTCGACGCCCGGAACCGTCGCGTCTCGATCGAGCATCACGAACGAGAACGGGCTCGGGCCGGTCGCCGCCGGAAGGCCTGTGAGCGGCGCGAGGGGCGTCGCCAGCGTGGTCGTGGGTAGCCCCGTCCCGACCGGCGACACGCTCGAGATCGTGTCCTGGTTGGCGGTCACGTAGAGCTGACCATCGAAGACATGCAGCCAGCGCACCGCATTGGCCGCATAGACCTGTACCGGAGCCGGCGTGGTCTGCCCGAAGGTGATGTACCAGACCCCGGCCGAGGTGCCGCCCGCGCCTCCGACCCAGAATTCCTGACCGTCGTTCGAGGTCGCGCCACGCACGTTGTTCATGATGAACGGGTTCGCACCAAGCAGCGTGGACGTGTCGACGGCTCCGCTGGCGTCGATGCGCGCAATCATGCGGCTCACGGCGAGGGAGGTCGTATTGACCACGTTGCCGGTCACGGTCGCGGCCCGGTTGTACCCGGCGACAATCAAGTAGCGCCCGTCGGCCGACAATGACAATCCGCCCTCGGAAGTCGCGGTCCCGGACAACCCGAACGCGTGACTCGGTCCCTCGGCCGACGGAAGCGTCACCGTGCTGACGAGGGTTCCGTCGAGCTGGCGCTCTTCGATGAAGGTCGCCGTCGCGTTGTTGCCGAGCGCCACCGCGCCCGCGCCGATCTTCACCATGCTGACGGTCAACAAGCAGGCGCTGATGCCGTCACAGGTGCGTCCGCCATTCTGGCTGCACGAGTAGCCATGGGGGCGGATGATCGTCGACGGAACGCCGCCCAGGCAGCTCGTGACCACGCACTCCGAGCTGGTCGCGGGAACGTCGTTGTCGTTGACCATCGGTGCCACCGCGCCCAGGCCGTCGCACACGTTGCTGTGGCAATCACCCGGCGTCTTGTCGGCGACCACCGTGTTCGCCGACTCGGGCACGAACCGGCACGCGCCGGCGACGCAGTGGTTCTTGTTGCACGTGGTGTCGTGGCTGCTGTCGCAGTTGGCGTCGGACAAGCACTGCACGCAGATGCCCGCAGCGTCGCAGAGCAAGCCGCCGTTCTGGCTGCACGTCGTGCCGGTCGTGATCGGATTGGAGGGCGTGCCATTCGAGCACAGGTCCTGCGTGCACTGGTTGCCGTCGACGTTGACGTCGCTATCGTCGAGCGCGGCTCGAACGCCGCCCTGGCCGTCACAGACGTTCTGATGGCAATCACCGGGGGGCTGCGACGCGACCGCGGTTCCGTCGCTGACGAACATCACGCTACACACACCCGCGTTACAGACGCGCTTGTGGCAATCGGTGTCGGGGCCGCCCGGGCAATCACTGGCGACGTTGCAGCCGACGCACGCCCCGGTCGCGTTACACACGGAGCCACCGTTGTCGCCGCAGAGTGTTCCCACCATCACTGGCGTGAACGTCGGCGTACCGCCCATGCAGGTGTCGATCGTGCAGCTGTCGCCGTCGTTGGGGAGATCGGTCGGGTCGGCGGCGGGCGCGACGTTGCCCATGGTGTCGCACTGGGTGCGCTGGCAATCGCCGGCGACCTGGGCGCCGACGACCGTCCCGGGCTGGACGTTGGTGACGACGCACTTTCCGGCCGTGCAACCGCGCGTCTGGCAAGCTGTGTCCATTCCCGGACAGTCGGCGACGGTGATGCAGCCGACGCACTGGCCAGTGCCGTCGCACATCAGATTGGCGCCGCAGCTCGTACCCGCCATGATCGGCGGGTTCGAGGCCAAGTCGCCGTTGCAGACGTCGCTGGTACAGGGGTTGCCGTCGACTGGCAGATCGCTGACATCGGGGACGGTGAACGTCGCGCCGGCGCCGTCGCACTCGACGCGCTTGCAGTCGCGGGGCGCCTGCGCCGTCGTCGCGGTCCCTGCAGCGGTGTTCCTGACGCCGCACGCGCCGTTGATGCACGTACGCGTGTGGCACTCGGTGTCGTTCCCGGGGCATGTCGACGCCGTCAGACAGGCGACGCAGTTGTTGGCGCCGTCGCACACCAGCCCGGTTCCGCACGCCGTCCCCGACGCCACCGGACGGTGCGAGGGCGTACCCGCGGTGCACTCGTCGGTCGTGCACGGGTTGCCGTCGACCGGCACATCTGTGTTGGTGGTGAACGAAACCGAGTTGCCCGCGCCGTCGCAATGCAGGCCCTTGCAGTCACCGGCGGTCCCATCGGTCAGTGCCGTGCCCAACGGCTTGAAGTTGAAGCCGCACACGCCCTGCGTACACGTCCGGGTCTGGCAAACGGTGTCCGAACCGGGACAGTCGGTCCCGGTCAGGCAACCAACGCACTGGCCGCTGGTGTTACATCGGTTCTGCCCACCGCACGAGCTGTTGACCGGCAGCATCGAGTTCATCGGCATGCCGCCCGTGCAGGTGTCGGTGGTGCACGGGTTCCGATCGTCGTGGACGTCGCTATTGTCGGCGACCATCTTCACCGTTCCGTCGGCGGCGCACTGCCGGCTCTGGCAGTCGCCGACCGCCTGCTGCGCCAGCACCGTGCCTGCCGCGGCGAGCGAGGTGCCGCAGACGCCCGCCGTGCAGGCGCGGTGCACGCACTCGGTCTCCGTGCCGGGGCAGTCCGCGGCCAGGTTGCATTCGCCGCAGGTGTGGTCCGTCCGGCAGACGCCGAACGCGCAATCCGCGCCCACGAGACAGGTCTTCGAAGCGGCGCACTTGCCGCAGTGGCCGCCACAGTCGATGTCGGTCTCGTCGCTGTTCTTGATGTGATCGGAACAGGTGGGCGCCGCCGTGTCAGGCCCGCCGTCGCCGCGCGCGTCGGTGGCGTCGCGGGGGCCATCGCTCGCTCCGTCGCGGGCGGCGTCGGAGGGGCCGCCATCCGCGGCGTCGGCGCGCTCCGCGGCCGCGTCGGCGTGCTGATCCGATCCGCGGTCGACGGCGCCGTCGCCGCGGGGAGCGTCGCGCGCGTCGGGCGGCGGCGGGGGCGGAGGCGTGCTCGATCCACCACCGCAACCGTGAGCTGCCAGGGCGCAGATCGCCCCGGCGCAGAGGAGAAGACGCGCGCGCATGCGAAGCTCCTTTCCGGTCCGTCCGCCAGACAAGGCCATGGGGAGCAGCACCGTATCACAACGCTGCCCACAGGTGAGAAGGCTTACGTTCCGTGGCGCACTGATGCCCAGGGGCCGGTCGCGGTTCGGGTTCGGAGGCGCAACTTCTGATCGCTGTGAACGATAAGGAAGCGTGCACCGCTTGACCAAAGCCTGGCCGGCAGCCGAGCATCCAGCTCCAATGAGCAATCCCGGTGGAGGACGCCTGGTGGGCAAGGCCGCGCAGCGAGCGAGCTTGGCGCGGTTGGGCCTCGCTGTGGCGCTGGCGGCGGCGGGCTGCAAGACGTACAGGGCGGTCCTCGACGATGGAGGCAGCGATCTCGCGAACGACGTCGGCGCAGCGAGCGATGCGCCGCCCGACGTGGGCACCGGCGGGGACGGAGCAGGCGGAGGAGGCGGAGGAGGAGTCGATGCCGCCGCAGACGTGAGTCCCACGCCCGACGCGGCCGCGGACGCGCCTCGCGACACGGTCACCGACGCCATGGGAGACACGGGGCCGGATCTGAGCAAGATCGCGCCGCCCCGCCTGATCGCCCCCCTCTCGACGGCGACCGTGACCTCGCGCCGCCCCCTGCTGCACTGGGTGCTGCCGAACGGCACCGACGGCGCCCACGTCGAGATCTGCCACGACCGCGCCTGCACGAGCCCGATCGTCGCCTTCGACACCACCGGAGCCGTCGGCTCCCCGGCTGCCGATCTGCCGACCGGCGTAGTCTTCTGGCACGCGTTCGGCCGCGCGAGCGGAAACACGGGCACGACGTCCACGCCGACCTGGCAATTCAACGTCGGCGCCCGCTCCGCGCCGGTGAACACGTCGTGGGGCACGACGCTGGACCTGAACGGCGACGGCTACGCCGACGTCGTCGTCGGAGGCGACCAGGTCAGCCGCGCTTACATCTACATGGGCAGCGCCGCGGGAATCACCTCGGCGCAGCAGCCGATCAAGCTGATCGGGGCCCTCAGCAGTCGATTCGGTTACTCCGTGGCGAGCGCGGGGGACGTGAACGGCGATGGCTACGCCGACCTGATCGTCGGCGCATTCGGCGACCTGAGCACCGTGGGAAGCGTTTCTCTGTACCTGGGGAGCGCCTCTGGAATCTCCGCGTCGTCACAGCCAATCACAATCGCCGGCCCTGACGGACAGAACAGTAACTTCGGCGAGACCATCGCAAGCGCCGGGGACCTCAACGGAGA
Source organism: uncultured Pseudomonadota bacterium (assembly GCA_963774325.1). GTDB lineage: Bacteria > Myxococcota_A > Polyangia > Fen-1088 > Fen-1088 > DASRQZ01. The sequence goes on along the minus strand of CAVZEF010000002.1, from coordinate 2,693,770 downwards.
CGGCTATGCCGACGTCCTCGTCGGCGCTCTAGGTGTCAGCGGAGGCCAGACTCTCCCAACCGGCCGAGCACACATCTACTTCGGTGGACCGTCGGGGCTCTTCTCGACGTCTCGGATTGATCTGGCCAGTCCCGATGGTGGGCTTTTCGGGAGCTCCGTGGCCTCCGCTGGCGACGTCAACGGAGATGGCTATGCGGACTTCGTCATCGGAGCGTCCAATTTTCAAACGTACACCGGACGAGCCTATCTTTACCTCGGCGGCCCCTCGGGCGTTTCGGTCAATGAACCCGCGACGACTGTCTTGACCGGTCCTGATGGGCCCAACGGCTTCTTCGGGAGAGTGACCAACGCCGGAGACGTCAACGGGGACGGCTACGCGGACCTGATCGTCGCCGCGAACATTGGACACGCCTACGTCTATCTCGGAGGCGCTCCCGGGATCACGTCCACGCAGCAACCGACGGTTCTCGGAGCGAGCGTCGAAGTGTCAGGCGCCGGCGACATCAATGGCGATGGATATGCGGACATCATAGCCGGCAACACGGTCTTCCAGGGAAGCCCGGCGGGCGTCTCGAGCGCTCGATCCATCACCCTGACCAATCCCGACAACGCGGGCGGCCGAGCCGCTGGGGTCGGCGACGTCAACGGTGATGGCTACGCCGACGTCGCCACTGGCTATGACGGGTACATGGATTGTTTGGGCCGGGTCTATATCTATCTGGGGAGCGCTCCCGGATTCACGACCACGCAGCAACCGATCATCTTGACCGGGCCCGACGTCGACGACGAGTTCGGAATCTCCATCGTCAGTCGAATTGACGGACGGAGGCCGTTTGTCTCGCGACCTAGGACTCAACGCCGATCAGGTGAGCCAACCGCGATAAATGGCCGCGGCTGACGAGCGATTCTCTATTCTCGGGCTACAAGAATACGCATCCGCCGCCGTCCACCGCACCGTCCATGCAGGAACAGGGCTGATTGGCCTGATTAGGCGTGCCACGGTCGCTGTTGTGGTAAACGTTCGTGCCGACGCACCAGTTTCCTTCGATGTTGTTTTCTGTATCTGAGTAGTGAGCCGGGTCCAAACTGTAGGATCTTCCGTTGGGAACCATTGCGTTAGTGCCGAGCCAAGTGTGGAAATCGACACCATCGATCATCGCGAGACCGCAAGCCACGTGAACGCTGTCGCCATTGTTACTGAACTTGACGTCGGCGTTTGGGTCGATCATGCCCGACCCATCCGTCTTCAAAGTGGTGTGGTAGTTGTAACTTGGAGGAAAACCGCCTGCGGTGGTTCCAAACCGCGCCATGGTCACGTACGACATCGGCGGCACAAGAACATGATTGGCTACGGTGTCGTGATTTCCGCTGTCGGAGAGATCGCATCCAAATAGATCATACGTAACCGTCGTACTCGGATTGTAGAGCTCGAACCACTCGCCGGACTCGTCTGGGACGTCGTTGCTATCGGCCATGATCTCGGTGATGATCAGCTGGCCAGCGGCGAACGGCATAGTTCCCGTCGGACCGTCGTAAGGCGCGTCGACGTTCGCGCCTCCTGCGCCCGCGTCGACGATCGCGCCGCCGCTCCCGTTGCCGCCCGTTCCCGCGCCGCCCATCCCGGAACCGCCGGTGGCGCTGCCGCCCGCACCGGTGTCGCCGCCGGCGCCCCCGGTGGAGTCGACTCCTCCGCCGGCGCCGGTCAGACCCTCGCCGCCGTGACCGCCGCTGGCGGCGTCGATGGGGCCGATCTGCGCGTTCACGCACGCGCCGGCCGCGAAGACCAGCGCTGCCGAGAGCCACATCGGCGCGGCGACGAGCGGGATGCCGCCGCGTCGGTTCACATGGGATCGATTAGAAGTGAAGCTGGAGCTCACAATTCACCGCCCCCGGCGTCGGAAGGCAGGCAAGCGCCGTCCCCGACTCCGGCTTGCTGTTGGTCGACCAGACGACCGTTCCGATGATGCCGAGCGCGAGCGCCGCGACGCCGGAGCCGATCGCCACCCCCAGCGCCACGCGCTTGTTGGTTGAGATCCCCGCGCGGTTCTTGCAACCCACGCCCGTCGTTCCCGACGCCGCGTTGCTCTGATCACACTGGCTCAGCTGGCTGCCCTCGTGGCTCGACCAGAGGACGCCACCGACGGCGCCGGCCGCGAGCGCGCCGGCGCCGCCGAACCAGTAGGCTGCGCCGGACGACGAAGCTCCTTCACCGCCGCGCGCCGAGCCTCCGCCGCCGGACGCGGGCTTCGCTGCAACCGCCGGCGTCGGTTCGGGGCGCAGCTGGAATGCCAGCTCCTGCCGTTCGCCGCCGATGACGTTGACCTCGCGATTCTCGGAGATCGACGCCGGCGCCTCGGCGGTCAGCGCGTGCCGTCCAAAGCTCAGGAGCAGGCTGCCGTCGGCCTCGATCACCGCGGGCGTGCCGTCGACGCGCACGAGCGTCTCCTTGGGCGACACCTTCAGGAAGAAGCGCCCCACGAACGCGCGCGTCCGATCGATCAACACCTCGACCTGCTGCCGCTGCGTGGCCGTCAGCGCGCGCCGCTTGTCGACCAGCGACGCCTCGAGTGATCGCAGCGCCTCGATGTACTCGCGCAGCTCGAACGACGCCATGCCGATCCCGCGCAGCGTGCGCGCGTTGGGCGAGATCTCGTTCGCGCGCCGGAACAGAGCACGCGCTTCCTCGTAGCGATGGGCGTCGTACTCGGAGACGGCCTCTTCCAGCATCGCGCGGTACTGGGTCGTCTCTCCCGGGTCCTGCGCTGCGGGAGCAGGAGCGGCGAATGCCTGGTTGGCGGTTGCCAGTACCGACACACACAACGCCAGCCGACTCGTCCAGGCCTTCGTGCTCATCTGTGAAGGCTAATTACGTTACGGTATTACGCTTCAAAAGTCATCGATCGAGATCTTACCCGCTCGCGATGCCGGCGCCGCGGGCGAGGTGGGAGCTGGTGGCTGCGGCGGTCGCGGCGGCTCCGCCACCGGTGCGGGTGCCGCGGTGGCGGTGGGCTTCTCGGCGGGTTTCTCCGGCGAGCGCTCGGCCGGGCGATCGAGCTTGGAGGTCGTGAGCTTCACGTGCCCGCGCTGGCGCGCGTTCAAGGTCGCAGCCGCTTCCGCGGGCTCGGCCGGCGATCGCCGTGCGTGACCGGCCGCATTTTCTGGAGCGCCCTGAACCACCGCCGCGCCTGCCGCCGCCGCTGCCGCCGGGACCGGAACCTCGGTCGGGCGAACGTTGGACGGCGCCACCACGGGCGCGGGCGCGGCCACCGCCGGCCGGCGCGGGAGGTCGGTTTCCACCGCCTCGACCGGGCGGTGTGAGTGCGACGTCACGATGACCTTGATGCCGAACGCGATGAGAATCGCCGCCCCCACCGAGATCGCGATGATCCGGATCCGGCGCCCTCGCTGGCGCGCCATCTCGAGAGTGTGCGTCTCGTCCTTCGGCAGCCCCGCCCTCGCGCCTGGCCCCGACGCATGCGCGACCTCGGGATGAAGGTCGATCGGCTCGCTGTGCAGCGCCTGCATGCGCGCGACGACCTGCCCGGAGTCGAGGCCGATGAGGTTCTCGAGCGCGTGGACCAGGGTGGTGACGTCGGGATAGCGGCGATCGAGCTCGCGCGCCATCGCCTTGTGCACGATCGCCTCGAGCTCCGCCGACAGATCGGGGCGAAAGCTGCGCAACCGCGGCGGATCCATCGTCGCGATCTCGATCATCAGCGCCGAGTAGACCTGGCCCTGAAAGGGCGGCCGGCCGGCGAGCATCTGATAGAGCACGACACCGAGCGAATAAACGTCCGAGCGCGGATCGACGACCTTGTTGCCACGCACCTGTTCGGGCGCCATGTATGTGGGGGTCCCGACCAGATTGCCGGTCACGGTGATGCTGACCTGCTCGCCACCGGCTTCGTCGGACAGCTTCGAGACACCGAAGTCGAGCACCTTCGCCTCGCGGCGCTGGCCGTCCGAGGATCGGCAGATGAAAATGTTGTCGGGTTTGAGGTCGCGGTGGACCACGCCGTGGGCGTGCGCCGCGGCCACGCCGCGCATCGCCGGGATGAGCAGCGTCACCGCGTCCTCGGCATCCATGCGTTCCACGCGATTCAGGATCTCCGAGAGCGTCTCGCCCTCGAGCAACTCCATCACCAGCCAGGTCGCCGTCTTGTGCTCAACGACGTCGAACACGGTGACGACGTTGGGATGGTGAATGCGGCCGGCCGCGACCGCCTCGCGTCGGAAACGCGCGAGCGCCTCCGTGGTCGTCGCGAGCGCCGGACGGATCCACTTGAGCGCGACGCGCTTGCCCGTGCGAACGTTGAGCCCGGCGAAAACCTCCGCCATCCCGCCCCGACCGATGAAGCGCTCGATCTGGTAGCGATCGGCGATGAGATCTCCGGGCTTCGGTCCACCGTCGGAGCTCCCGCCTCCACCGGTCCCAGGTATCGTCGTGCCAAGCACGGCATGCATTGAAGCGCACATCAACCTACGGGGCAAGCCCGAGGTGCAAATAAGTTTGCTGGATTACTGTACTGAAAACACGCTGTGTCAGGGCCCAGGTAGGTTTTTTCCGTCTACTTCCACCCAATAGTCTCCCATGGACAGTAGTCTTCCTTGCATTGCTATAGCGGCCATATGTAAATCGATGCCCCTTGCTGTATCAGTTGGCGAAGCATTGTCGGGTACTTGCGTTACTGGGGTTGACCGCGGCCGCGTTCGAAACCGGAGCATGCAGCGTGGCAACACTGCAGCCCGGCGTCGACGCCGCGAGTGACAGCTCACCGAAAATCGATGGCCGGGATTCGTCCACTACCGACTCGGCCGGAGGCGGCCGCGGCGGCAGTAGCGAAGCGGGAGCGCCCGACGGCTCGGTTGGCGGGCACGCGGTCGTTCCCGATGCCGCGGACGGTGTCGCGCGCAGCGATACTGGCGACGCCGCTGGCGCCGATCTGCGTGCCGACTCCACGGCCGACACGCGCGGCGACGCCGGCAACGATGCGCGCGTCGACGCCGGCAGCTCCACCGACGTCACTCCGGTTTGTACGACGTGCACCACGTACGGCACGCCTCAGGCGCTCGGGCCCTCGCCTTCTGTCTTGGTCGAGCTCTCAGGGCTCGCGGCGAGCCACGCGCACCCCGGCTTCTTCTACACGCACAATGACTCGGGCGACAGCGCGCGCTTCTTCGCGATCACCCAGCAGGCGCAGGTCGCCGCGGAGTTCCACCTGAGCGGCGCGACCGCCACCGACTGGGAAGACATCTCGGTCGGCCCCTGCCCCGCCGGCAGCTGCGTCTACGTCGGCGACACCGGGGACAACAAGGCCGATCGTACGCAGTACGTGATCCACCGCGTGACCGAGCCGGCGACGCTGCCCACCGACGGCAGCGTCGTGACCGTGACCAGCTACGAGTCGTTTCCCTTCGTCTACCCCGACGGGCCGCACAACGCGGAGACGCTGATGGTCCACCCGCAGACCGGGCGGGTCTTCATCGTGCTCAAGGAGACCGGCACGCCGGCTGCGGTCTACGAGATGCCGCTGCCGCTGCAAAAAGACGTGCAGGTCACCCTGCAGCAGGTCGCGACGCTGGCGATCCCGCCCGCGGAGGGCCTGGTGACCGACGGCGCCTTTCACCCGTGCGGCGATCGCGCGCTGATCCGCACCACCGGCGCGACCGGCCTGTTCCAGCTGACGCGCCTCACGGGCGGGACCGTGCCGTCGGTGTTCGGCTCGACGCCGCTGCGCGTGCCGGTCGCCGCCGAACCGCAGGGCGAAGCCGTGACCTGGGCGCTCGACGGGCGCAGCTACTTCACGGCGAGCGAGACGGTGAGCGGCGACCCGGTGCCGTCGCTGAGCCAGGTCACCTGCACGGCTCCTTGAAAGGGCCTCAGACGAGGCCCGAGGCCCTTCAGGGTCCGGGATGGTAGCGCCGGGTCCATTCGGCCATGGCGATGCCGGCGGCGACGGTCACCGGGAACGAATGGTTGATGCCGTACATCGGGATGCCGACGACCAGGTCGGCGGCGTCGACGATGTCGCGCGACACGCCGCTGACCTCGCTGCCGAAGACCATCAGGCAATCCTCGGGCAGCTCCGCGCGCCAGAGGTCGACCTTGGCCTCCTCCTTCTCGAAGACGACCAGCTTCTGGCCGTGCGGGCGTGGCCGCGCCAGGAACTCGGCCTCGCTGGGAACGGTCACGATGTTCTCGAAGCGCTCCATGCCCATCGACGCGCGCTCGTAATAGGGCTCGCTGCCGATGAGCACGATCTCGCGCGCGAGGAACGAGTGCGCGACGCGGATGATGGCGCCGACGTTGAACGGGTTGCGCGCGCGCTGGATCGCGATGCTCAGCGGGCGGCGCAGGCCGGCGAGGCTGCGCCGGATCTCCTCGAGCGGCAGGTCGAACGACGGGACCTTCATCGGCCGTAGAGCAGGGCCGCCAGCAGGCCGGCGAGCGCGGCCACGCCCACCAAAACCAGGAACCAGCGCGACCGCGTGAGCGGCTCGGGCGGCGGCTGGTGCGTGGTCAGCAGGAAGCTGGCCATGGTGACGATCCGCTGCTGCATCCGGGTCGCCATCGGATCGTCGGGGTTCTGCTCGCGGCGCATCCGGTACTGCCGCGCCGCCGTCGCCAGCAACCCCGACGCCGAGCAGTACTTCACGAACTTGTCGTGGCGGAGCTCGTCGTCCCACGCCGCCTCGCACGCGGCCCAGAGCGCGGTCGCCGTCGGATCGAGCGGCGGGATAGCGGCGCCGATATTCGCGCCCGCGCCCGGCTGCGACCCGCTCACGGCGTCACACCCGCCCCCAGCGCCACCCGCAGCGGCACCGGCATGAAGATCGCCACGAAGACCACTAGCACCAGCCAGAACAGCGCGCGCCGGCTCACGGGCAGCGGCTGGTCATCGACGGCCGGATGCGCGAGCCCGCCGCCCGAGAGCCGGCCGAGGATCGTGAGCAACACGTACCAGACCAGCCAGAACAGCGCGGCGTTGCCGGCGATGTACGCGCCGAGGCGCCAGTCCCAGCGCGCGCCCGCCTCGACGCGCACGGCGCGCATCACCCAGGCGAAGACGCCGATCGCCATGACCGGAAGCGCGCGGTGCAGGGCACGCGCGACCCGGTTGTAGCGGTTGCCGAAGTAGGCGGTCGCGATGTGGCCGCCGTCGAGCTGGCCGATCGGCAGCAGGTTGATCATCGTGACCAGCAAGCCGGCCCAGCCGGCCCACGCCGTCGGGTGCAGCGCCACGTCGCGCCGGCCCTGCGGCAGCCACTCGCCCTTGCTGGCGTGCTTGAGCAGCGCATAGAGGAGCGAGTTCCCCTCTTGCAAGCCGTCGCCGGTGATGACCGTGACCTTGGACTGCGCCAGCCCGTAGAGAATCACCGGGATCGCCACGATGATGCCGGCGAGCGGACCAGCGGCGCCGATGTCGATCAGCTTCTTTCGATCCGACGTCACGTCGCGCATCCCGATCACCGCGCCCATCGTTCCCAGCCCCAGCCAGGGCGGCAGCGGGATGAAGTACGGCAGCGACGCGTCGACGCCGTGGGCGCGCGCCACGAAATAGTGGCCGAGCTCGTGGCAGACGAGGATCAGCAAGCAGCGGCACCGAGTACGTCAGGCCGTCGGCGATCGGGATCATCGCCATCGTCGCCGTGCACGTACATCGCGCCGGCCGCGGTCGTGGTCAGGAACGTCGCCAGGAAGAGCGCGACGTGCAGGAAGAGCCGCGGCGGCCGCGATGAAGGGGACGACGTCGCCGGCAGCTGGCTCACGTCTGCTCTCCCGAAGCGCTGCCCGATCCCGGCGCCCCCGGCGCGGCGGCGCGGGCGGCCTCGCGGTAGGCGCGCCGCCGCGGCAGCGCTTCGTCGCCGAGCAAACCGCCGAGGGTCTCCATCAACGCCCGCGCCTCGCCGGGCAGGCTGACCGGTGTCTCGACGGCGATGCGTACGTGGGCGTCGCCGCGCGGCAGCCCGGGCGCCGGCGGAAAACCGCGGCCGCGCAGCCGGAACACCGAACCCGACTGCGTCCCCGGCGGGATCTTCATGCGCACCTCACCGTCGAGCAACGGCACGTCGAGGTCGGTGCCCAGCGCCGCCTCGACCGCCGAGATCGTGACGTCGCAGGTCAGCACGTCGCCGTCGCGACCGAAGAGCGGATGCGGCCGGACGCGCACGATCACGTGCAGGTCGCCGGCCGAGCCGCCGCGACGTCCGGGTGAGCCCTCGCGCGCAACCCGCTGGGTGGTGCCGCCGGTCGAGCCGGCGGGGATGCGCACGCGGTACTCGCGCTGCTTGTCGACCAGCCCCGCCCCCTCGCAGACGCGGCACCGCACGCGCGGCACCTCGCCGGTGCCGCCGCAGCCCAGGCACTCGCGGCGCCCGGTCAAGAACCCCGTCCGCTTGCGGATGAACCCCTCGCCGTTGCAGCGCGAGCACGGCATCAGCCCCGACGTCGCGCCCTCGGCGCCGGTGCCGCGGCAGGCGACGCAGTCCTCGGCGCGCTCGAACGAGATCACCTTCTCGCAGCCGAGCGCCGCCTCGGCGAAGTCGACCTCCAGCGTGTAGCGCAGGTCGCGTCCCGCCGTCGCGCGCCGCTTGGCCAGGCCGAACAGGTCGCCGAAGATCGCGTCGAAGAACTCGGCCGCCTTGGCGATGTCGGCGGCGCCGGCGAAGGGCGCGGCACCGTCGACGAAGCCGTAGCTGTCGTAACGCTGGCGCTGCTCCTCGTCGGAGAGCACGGCGTATGCAGACGACAGCTCCTTGAACCGATCCTCCGCCGCCTTGTCGTCGGGGTTGCGGTCCGGGTGCCACTTGAGCGCGAGCCGTCGATAGGCTGCCTTGATCTCGGCGCCCGTCGAGTCGCGGCTGACCTCGAGGGTCTCGTAGTAGTCGCGAGGCAGGGGCTCTACCCTTCCTCCTCGTCGGCCTCGTCCGGCCCGCTCGGCGCCTTTGACTCCTTGGGCTTGCCGGATGCGGGAGCCGTCGCCACCGCGACGATCGCCGGACGCAGCAGCTTGTCGCCGATGCGGTAGCCCTTTTGCAGCTCGTTCGCCACCGTGCCGGGCGCCACGTCGGCCGTCGGCACCTGCGAGATGGCCTCGTGCACGCGCGGGTCGAACGGCTGCCCCTTGGCCTCGAACGGCTTCACGCTGTAGCGCTCGAGCTTGCTCTGGAACAGGCGCAGCACCAGGTTCACGCCCTTCAGCACCGACGCGCCGTCGACGGCGCCGTTCTCGACGTAGGCCGAGGTCGCGCGTTCGAGGTTGTCGACGACTTCGAGCATGTCTTTCAGCACCGACTCGCGCACGCGCGCCTCGGCGTCGATCTGCTCCTTGCGCGACCGTTTCTTCCAGTTCTCGAAGTCGGCCGCGATGCGCAGCATGCGGTCCTTGACCTCGTCGCGCTCGGCCTGCAGCGCCGCGACCCGCTCTTCCGCCGTCGCCGCGGGCACCTGCAGCTCGGGCGAGGGTTCGGTGGCCGCCTGTTCGCCGGCTCCGCTGCCGGTCCCATTGCTCTCGGGGTTCTGGTTCTGAGTGTCAGTCATGACTCGCTTCCCGCATCAACTATAAAACCGCGATCCGATCAAGTCTTGGTGTCAGGACGTCGCTGATCATCTCCGAGGTGAAGTCGACGAGCGGGATGACGCGCGAGTAGTTCATGCGCGACGGCCCGATCACGCCGATCGTCCCGAGCGGCTTGCCGTCACCACCGTAGGGTGCGGCCACGACTGAGATGTCGGTCAGGTCGGCGAGATTCGCCTCGGCGCCGATGAAGACGCAGATCCCGGGCGCGCTCAGCGTGCGATCGAGCAGGCGCACGATCAGATCCTTCTCCTCGAGCGTCCGCAGCAGGGTCTTGGCGCGCTCGAGGTCGGTCTGCCCGGACAGCAAGTTCGACTGGCCGTCGACCAATACCTCGGCGTCGGTCTCGCCGGGCACGGCCGCCGTCGCCAGTTGCAGCGCGCGCGCTGCGAGCTGATCGTGCGCGGCGCGGTCGCTCTCGATCTCCGACGACAGCCGCGCGCGCACCTGATCGAGCGTCAGGCCGCTGACCAGGCTGTTGAGGTAGTTGTTGATCCGGTCGAGCTCGCGCGGGCGGCAGCGGCACGTCGAGCGGGACCAGCTTGTTCTGGATCTGCCCGCTCGAGCTGGCGATCACCGCCAGCAGCTGGTCGTCGCGCAGGCGCACGAACTCGATGTGCTCGACGACGTCGCTGTCGGGGCGCGGCGCCTGCACCACCACGGTCAGGTGGCTGAGCTCGCGCAGCAGGCGCGACGTCCGCTGCATCATCTCGGGCATGTCGGTGCGGGTGGCGCCGAAGCGCTCGCGGATCTCTTCCTTCTCGCCGGTGCTCAGGCTGCGCACGCGCAGCAGCGTGTCGACGTAGTAGCGCAGGCCGCGATCGGTCGGGATGCGCCCGCCCGAGGTGTGCGCGTGGCGGAGCAGGCCGATCTCCTCCAGATCGCCCATGACGTTGCGGACGGTCGCCGCCGACACGTCCAGTCCGTACCGGCGCGTCACGGTCTGCGAGCCGACCGCCTCGCCCGTCGCGAGGTACTCCGACACGACCGCGTGCAGGATCTTCTTGGCACGGCCGCCGATATCCACCCTTTCTGATTACCGCAAAAACCCCCCGTCGGCCATGGGGCGGACGGCCCAGCGCGACTTGCGCACAGTGGGCCCTAACCGCGGGCGCCAGGACGAAGCCGCGGGCGGGCTATATATATGAGAGGGATGATTTATCTAGACAACGCCGCCTCGACGCAGCCCGCGCCCGAAGTACTGGAGGCAATGACGCGGGCGGCGCGCGACCTGTTCGCCAACCCGTCGTCGGCGCACGCGCTGGGCGCGGCGGCGGCGCGCGCCATCGAGGAGGCGCGCGAGCGGGTCGCGCAGCTGCTGGGCGCGGCGTCGGCAGCGGAGATCGTGTTCACCAGCGGCGGCACCGAGGCCGACGCGCTGGGACTGGTCGGCGCGGCGACGCGCGCGCGCGGCCGCCACCTGGTGGTCACCGCGATCGAGCACCCCGCGGTGTTGCGGACCGCCGAGCTGCTCGTCGGCCAGGGCTACGAGCTGACCGTGGTGCCGCCCGGCCGCTCGGGCGTGGTCACCGCCGCCGACGTCGTCGCGGCGGTGCGCCCCGACACCGCGGTCGTCGCGGTCATGCTGGTCAACAACGAGCTCGGAACGATCCAGCCGATCGCCGAGATCGCGCAGGGGCTGGCGCGCGTGGCGCCCGAGCACCCGCACCGCCCCCACCTGCACGTCGACGGCGTGCAGGCGGTCGGGTTTCTCCCGCTGCGCATGGCGACCCTGGGCGCCGACACGCTGGCGCTCTCGGGCCACAAGTTTCACGGGCCGAAGGGCACGGGCGCGCTGTGGGTGCGGCCGGGCGTGCGACTGGCGCCGCTGTGGGACGGTGGCCGGCAAGAACGCGGGCTGCGGTCGGGGACCGAGAACTTGCCGGGATGGGTCGGCCTGGGCGTCGCCGCCGAGCTGGTCGCCGCCCAGCGAGACTCCCACGTGGCGGATCGCGTGCGCGACGAGCGGGATCGGCTGGAGCGCGAGGTGCTGGCGTCGCTCGCCGACCTCGGCGGCATCACCGAGCCGCAGCCGACGGTCACGGGCGCGCCGCGCGTCGCCTCACATCAGCTCGCTGGCGTTCTCCGGGCTGCCCGCCGAGCCGGTGCTGCACGCGCTCGAGGCGCGCGGGGTCTACGCGTCGGCGGGCTCGGCCTGCGCGTCACGCACGCGCGGGCCCAACCACGTGCTCGAGGCGATCGGCGCCGACGAAGACGCGGCGGTGCTGCGCTTCTCGCTGAGCCGGGAGACCACGCCGGCCGACGTCGACGGCGCCGTGGCCGCGCTGCGTGAGGCCATCATCGAGATCGCCCCCATGGTCAAGACGCGCGCGCGACGGTAGAACGTCACCCCTCATGCGCAGCGCGATCCTCTGTCGTTACGGCGAGCTCTTTCTCAAGAGCGGCAACCGGCGCCGTTTCGAGCGCACGCTGGCCGAGAACGTCGCGCGCGCGGTCCGCGATCTGCCCGGCATCGGCATCGATACGCCGCACGGCCGCATCGTCGCCCATGCCGACGCCGGCGTCGTCGCGGAGGCCTGCGCGCGGCTCGAGCGCGTGTTCGGCCTGGTGTCGCTGTCGGTGGCCACGCGCGTGCCCCACGACATCGAGGCCATCGGCGCGGCCGCGGTCGCCTGCGCGCGCGCGGCGCTCGACGCGCCCGTGCCGCCGCCCAGCTTCAAGGTCGAGAGCCGCCGCTCGGACAAGCGCTTCGCGATGCGCTCGCCGGAGATCTCGGCGGTCGTCGGCGCGCGCGTCGTCGAGGCGACCGGACTGCGCGTCGACGTGCACCGCCCGGCGCTCACCATCGGCGTCGAGGTCGCCGCCGACACCGTGTTCGTGTACGCCGGCGCGCGCGCGGCGCCCGGGGGGCTGCCGGTCGGGACCGCGGGTCGCGGCCTGCTGCTGCTCTCGGGCGGCATCGACTCGCCGGTCGCGGGTTGGCTGGCGGCGAAGCGCGGCCTGAGCTCAGGACGCGATCTACTTCCATTCGCCGCCGTTCATCGGCGAGCGGTCCAAGGACAAGGTCCTGGCTCTGGGCAAGATCCTCGCGCGCTGGCAGGTGCTGCGGTCGATGATCGTCATCCCCTTCACCGACGCGCAGAAGCAGCTGCGCGACGCGGGGCCGCCCGAGCTGGCGGTGGTGCTGTACCGCCGCATGATGATGCGCGTCGCCGACGCCATCGGTGACCGGCTGCAGGCCGACGCCCTGGTCACGGGTGAGAACCTGGGCCAGGTCGCGAGCCAGACCATCCAGAACCTGAGCACGATCGAGGCCGCGGCGCGGCGGCTGGTGCTGCGCCCGCTCTCCACCTACGACAAGGTCGAGACCACGGCGCTGGCGCGCCGCATCGGCACCTACGAGACGTCGATCCTGCCGTTCGAGGATTGCTGCTCGCTGTTCGTGCCGCCCCACCCCGCGACCGCCGCGCGCGTCGCCGACGCGGAGCGCGCCGAGGCCAAGCTCGACATCGCCGGCCTGGTGGCCAGCGCGGTCGCCGCGTCGGAGTCGATCCCGCTCGCGACGTAACGGTCGTCTATACTTTTGCCCAGGCACCCCAAGATGGCCGATCCGATCCTCGCTCGACCCGACGGCGCTCCGGCTGACGCTGGGCTCACCGCCAAGCACGAACGGCTGCGCGCCGAGATCGCGGGCGCGGGCTCGGCCCTGGTCTGCTTTTCCGGCGGCGTCGACTCGACGCTGCTGCTGCGGGTCGCGCGCGACGTGCTCGGCGATCGCTGCGTCGCGCTCACCGCGGTGTCGGTGACCATGGCCGAGAGCGAGCGCACCGCGGCGCGCGAGCTGGCGGCGCTGATCGGCGCCCGACTCGAGGTCGTCGAGTCGCACGAGCTGGAACGGCCGGGCTTCGCGCAGAACCCCACCGACCGCTGCTACCATTGCAAGGCTGAGCTGCTCGACATCGCGCGCCCGCGCGCCGACGCCTTGGGGCTCAAGGCCGTGCTGCTCGGCACCAACCTCGACGATCTCGGAGACCACCGGCCGGGCCTGACCGCCGCCGACGAGCGCGGCGCGCAGCACCCGATGGTGGCGGCCGGCCTGACCAAGCCCGACGTGCGCGCGCTGTCGCGGGAGCTGGGGCTGCCGACCTGGGACAAGCCGCAGCTCGCGTGCCTGTCGTCGCGCTTCCCCTACGGCACCGAGATCACGCCGGAGCGCCTGCGGCGCGTCGACAGCTTCGAGGACGGACTGCGCGCGCTCGGTTTCCGGCAATTGCGCGTCCGCTACCACGGCGACGTCGCGCGTCTCGAGCTCGAGACGGCGGCGATGACGCGCGCGCTCGAGCCGGGCGTGCGCGAGGCGATCGTCGCGCTGGGCAAAGCTCAAGGGTTCGCCTTCGTCGCTCTCGACCTCGGCGGGTTTCAGTCGGGCTCGCTCAATCGCCTGATCGCGATCGGTACACGACGCGCCCGCTCATAGCGGGCTTGAATTTCTGCGCGAGCAGCGCGACACACCGAGCAGCGCGCGCTCAACGCGTTTATACTGGGTGTGTGATTCACTTACTCGCCGTCCTGGCGATTCCGCTCGATTCGTACACTGTCGTTTCGATCTCGCAGGAGCGGCCGCTGTCCGAGACCGACATAGCTTTGGGCACATCTTCGCGCGGCATGCCCGCGGCTATCTTCGATCCGGTCGCCGCGCGCGGCCTTTGCTTCACGCCCGGCGCGGCGCGCGAGCTGTCCAAGAGAGAAGTGTGGATGCGCGAGAAGGCCTTGCGCCCGGACTTCCACACCAGCGACGCCGACCTGATGCGCGGCGTGGCCCTGACCGCGAAGCGGACGTCGTCGGCGCGGCGAACGACGCTGCCGGCGTCGATGTCGACCCACTCCACGATCCACTCGGGCGAGACGCTGGAGCCGGTGACCACGCTCTACAACATCTGGACGCACGAATCGCTGCCGATCCTGCCCGGGGAGTCGATCGAGGATCGCTTCCACGAGTTCCTGCGCGACCACTTCACCAACCAGCCGACGCACATGGATCCCAAGCTGGTCGACGTGCTCACCAGCGTCGCCAACAAGTTCTCCGCCAAGCGGATCGAGATCGTCTCGGGCTACCGCTCGCCGAAGTATAATTTGATGTTGCGCAAGAAGGGGCACGCGGTGGCGCGCCACAGCCAGCACATGGAGGGCAACGCCGTCGACTTCCGCGTGCGCGGCGTGCCGACGAAGACCGTGCTCCACTACGTGCGCTCGCTGCACGTGGGCGGCGTCGGCTACTACCCGCACTCGCAGTTCGTGCACAGCGACACGGGCCGGATCCGATACTGGACGGGCTCGTAGGTCCAACGCCGGGTCAGATAAGAAAAGCGCCAGGAAACGGGGACGCCAGGGATCCGGAATATTGAGGTCCGGACTTGGCGTTCCTGGCGTCCTGGCGTTTATCTGAACGGCATTGGTAGTCTTAGATTGCGTTCGCCTATCGGCAGTCGAGCTGGGCGGCATCGACCGCGTGGCACTTCAAACACGCGCGCCGGTTGCGCGAGGCCAGCGCGCGGCAGCGGCTCGACTCGGCGAAGCCGGCACCGTGAGGGCTGAAGCCGGCGCCGTTCGGCATCTTCACGCCGCGCGCCGGATCGGCGGAGTGGCATTCGAGGCAGGTCTCCTCGCGGTGGCAGGACACGCAGCTGCGAATGTTGCGCTTGGCCTGGAATGAATGGCTGCTCGGCCGCGGCGTCGCGATGACTTCGCCGGCGGCGTCGCGCGCCCAGCCGGGCGGGTGAAAGCTCTTGAGCCCGGTGCCGGTCCCGAACGGATTTCGCACCGCGTGGCCAGGCAGCCCACCCGAGGGATCCGAGGCGACGCCGGTGCGCTGGTGGCAGCCGATGCAGAAGGTCTGGTTGCGGTGACACGACGAGCAGTCGGGCGTGTTGCGGCGCGCGTCGGCGGCGTGGAGCGTGACGTAGTCCGACGGGTGGATGTCGAGCGGGCGCACCACGCCGTTGTGGCAGTCGAGGCATTCGCTCTGGCGGTGACAATTGAGGCAATAGCTCATGTCGCGCCCGGCGGCCTTGTGATTGGTGCGGAAGTCCGGCGTGTGCGCATCGAACCCGCGCAGCGAGCCCGAGGGCACGAGCGTGCCGCTCTGCGCGGTCGCGAGCGCGCCACCGATCGCGAGGTTCACCTTGAGCCGGCCGTCGGGCAGCGTCAGGTGGCAGGCGCCACATCGCGCGGTCGGTTGCTGCTTGCCGCCGGTGTGGCAGTCCAGGCAGACCGCCATGCGCGGCAGATCAGCCTCGGTCGCAAGCGCCTGCTTCGCGACCTGCGCGTGGCAGGTCTCGCACGCGATGCCGCGGCTCGCGTGCAGGTGGTGGTTGAACTTGATGTTGGGGAACGGCACGACCAGACGCGGCGGCTCGGCGGGCGCGGTGTTGTCGCCGGTCCAGCCGCGATGACAGGCGTCGCAGCGCACGGGCGGCTGCGGCGGCGCGGTCACCTTGGCGGGCCTGGTGCGATCGATGGCGTGGCAGCCGCGACACGCCGCCTCGGCCGGCATCAAGTCGTCGCTCGACGCCGTCGACAGCGTAGCGGCGGCGTGACAGCTCTGGCAGGTCGCTCCGCGCTTGCTGTGCGCGGCGTGATCGAACTGCAGCGGCAGCGCCTGCCGGGGATAGATCAGCGGCGACGGACCGCGAGCCGCCGCGTCGCCCCACGTCGTCCCCGGCGCCAGCGTCGTCACGGCGACGGCCGTGAGCAGCGCGATCGCGCCCGACCACCGCAGGACGCTTTGCATCTCTTGCACCCTTTGCACCACGCTCTTCACAGCGAAGCATCCACGTCGATGAGCGCCAGCCCGCGAAACTGCGATCGGTAGAGCGTACCGGCGTTGTCCTCGGCCAGGAAGTGCACGCGCATCCCCGGACCCAGCCGATAGCGGCTGCCGGCCTGCGCGCCGAACACCATGCCGCGGTTCGATTGCGGCTGGAGGTCCGAGCGCCAGCCGTAGCCGGTGAGGCGCCCCTCGACCTCCCACTGCCCCGGGTAGAGCGCGTAGCGCGCCGAGAGGTCCGCGCCGACCTTTCGCCCGCCGTAGCCGTCGTCGTAGTAGCCGTCGACGCGCAGAAACGAGCGCGCGCGCCGCGCCTCGACGCCGAGGGTCCCGCCGCCGGCGAGGCGTCCGCCCGGCGCCTGCGCGCCCAGGTCCTGGCCCGCGACGGTCTCGCCCGGCGTCGTGCTGAAGATGCGCACGAAGCCGCGCGCGTTCGCCTTCACGCCGGGCGCGACCTGCAGCTCGTACGTCGCGCGGAAATCACGGTAGGCGCCCGTCGAGAAGACGTTCCAGATCGAATCGCCGTCGAAGGTCGGCGCCAGGTACGCCTGCTCCGCCGTCAGCCACTGGCGCGCCGTCAACCGCACGCGCAGGCCGATCTGCTGATCGTCGAACACGGCGAGCATCAAGTTGTAGCGCACGCCGAACGTCGCGTAGACGCGATCGCGCCAGCCGGCGCTGCCGGTCAGCGACAGCTTCTCGTCGTTCACGCCCGACGACGGCTCGCCCGGCAAGCGATCGGCGGTGGCCGACCAGACGCGCCGGTAGGCGACGCGCATCCCGAGCGCGCCACCCGGATCGAACGCGAGCGCGGCGCCCGCGAGCGGGCGGAGCTCGCTGGCCTGATCGGGGCGCGTCGCCGGATCGCGCGACCCCGCGCTGGTGCCGTCGAGCTCGAACACCGGCGAAGACAGCGGCATCTCGCCGCGCACTTCGGTGCCGGCGAACGCCTCGACGACCAGCGGCCGGCGCACGCGCAGCACGACGTCGGCGCCGTCGAACGAGTAGAAGTCGACCATGTCGAAATGAACCTGGCGCCCGAGCTGAAAGTCGAGCCGCCCGCCGATGTCGCGCCCGCCGACGAACGCGTAGAGGATGTCGACCTGGTTTTGCTGCAGCTCGCGGATCGCGTCGACGCCCGTGGGACGGCCGAGGAGATAGCCGCCGAAGTCGGTGTCGAAGCGCAGCGACACGTCGACGAACAGGTTGTTGCGTCCGCCGTCGGGATCCTTCCAGCGTTCGGGCTCGATGTCGAAGACGTTCAGGTTCAGGTACTGCGTGAGCCGGCGGCGCGTGAGCAGCTGATTGCCGCCGTTCGGCGCGTAGCCGCGCACCTGGTAGCCCTGCCCGATCGTGCGAACGTCGACGGAGAAATCATACGCCCACACCGGAGACGAAACCGCCAGCGACGAGGCGATCGCGCCGGCGAGCAACCACCGCACGCCAATTAACCAGGCTCGACTTCGATGTCCAGCCGCTCGTTCGATGATGATGCAGTGGCCGCAGCGGCCGCGGCCATCGCGGCGCGCTGGCGGCGGCTGCGGCCGCGCGTCGGCGGCGCCTTGGGCGTGTCTTTCGCAGCAGCCTCGGGCTCTCCGACGATGGTCAGGTGATCGGGCGCGACGCCGGCGCTCTCCAGCGCCGACATCACGCGCGCGGCGCGCACCGCCGCTACTTCACCGACGGTGCCGAACAGGCTGCGCAGCTGCTTGGGCGCGGGCGCGGCCCCGAAAGGCGCCTTGATGCGCGCGACGGTGCCGTTGCGCTTCATCGCGCCGGCGAGGATCTTCAGCGCGGCGGTGCCCTCGCCCGAGACGTCGATGCCGTTGCGATCGATCGCCTTGTCGGGCGCCAGGCTCACCAGCAGGCGGCCGTCGCCGACTGACAGCTTCACGCCCAGCTCCTGCAGCGGCGGCTTCAGCTGCGCCGCCATCGCCTCGAGGATCTCTCGGTGCTTGCCCGCCTCCACCGCTTTGTCGTGTTCGGCGGCTTCGACCTTGTCGACGGTGGTCTTCAGCCGATCGCGCACGGCGGCGACCTCGTGCCCATCGCTGCGCTCCTGGCGCAGCTCGCGCGATCGACTCTCGAGCGTGCCCGTCAACTGACGATACGGAAACAGATAGATGTAGGCCGCGAAACCAACGCCGACGGCGGCGACCGCTAGCCAGCCGAGCTGGCGCCAACCGATGCGCGACATGCTGGTCGTTGACGACAGCAGGATCGGTCCGCTCGAAATACGCGGGGCGGGCACACCGGCCATCGGTTCGTCGAGAGCGTCGTGGCGCGCCATCGGATGGCGACCACTATCTCAGAAAAGATCGGGCAATGCGAAACGGCAAAAAGCGCAAAAGCACCGGCAAGACCGACGCGAAGAGACGACCACCCAGACGCATGACATAGACGCATGACATAGACGCATCACGGCAGACGACGCACCTGTGGTTGTACGAGGAAATACAATGAAAGTGATTGACAGCCTATATCCGACAAGGATAGCGTTGTGGGAGAACGTAAGTGGCAGCGTTGCCATCCGTTGCTAGTGCAGTGTTTTCAGCAGGTTGCGATTCGGTGGTGGGTGAAAAGGTGGGCGTCACAGAGCCTGCGCGGGGTGCGTTTCCAGAAATACAGGACGCCAAGGAGGTCACGCCGTGTCAGCCGAATTCTCAATTGGTGATAAGGCCGTCTATCCGTCCCAGGGTGTAGCCGAGATCGTCGGGATCGAGAAGAAGGAGATCTTCGGTAAGATTCAGCAGTTCTATGTGTTGCGCGCGCTCGACAGCGGCCTACGCATACTGGTTCCCGTCGACAAGGCCGAGCAAGTCGGCCTGCGCCGCGTCGCCGGCAAGGACGAGATTCAGGAAGTGCTGGCGATTCTCCGGGACAAGGAGATCCACATCGACCGGCAGACCTGGAACCGCCGCTACCGCGGTTTCATGGAGAAGATCAAGTCGGGTTCGCTCTTCGAGGTCGCCGAGGTGTTTCGCGACCTCTACCGGCTCAAGGGGCTGAAGCCACTGTCCTTCGGGGAGCGTCGCATGCTGGACACGGCGCGCGGTCTCATCGTGCAGGAGCTTTCGGTCGCGCGCTCGTCGGATGAGCGCAACGTGGAGCAGGAGCTGGAGAAGTTGATCGCCTGATTGGCGTATCTGGAACCCCTCGGACGGGTTCCAGACCTGCTTCTTAATCTGGAACCCTCGGACGGGTTCCAGACCTCCCGCTTAACCTGGAACCCTCAGACGGGTTCCAGACCTCCCGCCGTTCCAGGCCTCCCGCCGTACGGTTGAGGCTTGGGGGCCATTTTTGGCGCGCCGAAGTGCGAAAAGTGTTAACTTTCCTCGGGCCCCCCCGCGGCCCGCCATGCAGATACACCTAGCGAAAAGCGACATCACCGCGATGCCGGTCGACGCGGTGGTCAACCCCGCCAATTCTTTGGGAATCATGGGCGGCGGCGTCTCTGCCGCCCTGTCCCGAAAAGGGGGCCCGTCCATCCAGCGCGAGGCGATGTCGTTGGCCCCGATCGCGGTCGGCGCCGCGGTCGTGACCAACGCCGGTCAGCTCTGGGCCAAGCACGTCATCCACGCGCCGACGATGGAACAGCCGGGCACGAAGGTCGGCGTCGAGAACGTGCGACGCGCGACGCGCGCGGCGCTGCTCGCGGCCGCGCGCCACGGCTTCGAGGTGATCGCGCTGCCGGGCATGGGCACGGGTCTCGGCGGCGTCGATCCCGCCGATGCCGCGCGCGCCATCGTCGACGAGCTGCGCGCGCATCGGCAGCCCAAGCCATCGACAGTGTACTTGGTCGATATCGACGACGAGATTCTGTTTTGTTTGGAAGAAGCGCTGCGGCTCGCCGTGGGATAACCTCGCGTCGATGAAGATCCTGGTCACCTGCAAGCGCGTCCCCAACCCCGAACAAAAGCTCAAGATCGGCGCCGGGAAGATCGACCTCTCGGGCGCAAGCTGGCAGATCAACACCTTCGACGAGTACGCCGTCGAGACGGCGCTGCGGCTCACCGAAAAGGGCAAGGGCGGCGAGCGATCGGGCGAGGTCGTCGTCGTGTCGATCGGCCCCAAGGACGTCTCGCAGCAGCTGCGCGGTGTGCTGGCGATGGGCGCGGACCGCGGGATCCTGGTCGGCAGCGAGGACGCGGCGCTCGACGCCGACGCCGTGGCGCGCATCCTGCGCGCGGTCGTCGAGCGCGAGAAGCCCGACCTGGTCGTGCTCGGCAAGCAGACCGTCGACGGCGACTCGAACCAGGTCGGACAGATCCTGGCCGGACTGCTCGGCTGGCCGCAGGCGACGTTCCTGGCCAGCTGCGTGCTGGCCGCCGACGGCAAGAGCGCGACGGTCACGCGCGAGGTCGACGCCGGCGTCGAGGAGAAGCGGGTGCGCCTGCCCGCCGTGGTCACCGTCGACCTGCGCATCATCGGCAAGAAGGCCGTACGCAACGACGCGCTCGCCGGCGCCGACGCCGAGTGGGACGAGACGCAGCGATACGCCTCGCTGAAGGGGATCATGGCGGCGAAGAAAAAGGAGATCAAAGAGCTCGCGCTCGCCGAGCTCGGTGTGTCGCCGTCGGCCGTGATGAAGGTGCTTTCTTACGAGGCGCCGCCGGCGCGCAAGGCCGGCGTCAAGGTCGGCGGTGTCGAGGAGCTGGTGCAGAAGCTCCACAACGAAGCGAAGGTGATCTGATGGCGTCGGTCGTCGTCTTCTGCGAAACCACCGAGACCGGGATCCGCGCGGCGTCGCTGCCGGCGCTGAGCGCGGGCGCGCGGCTCGCCGAGCAGCTCAAGGGATCGGTCGTCGCCGTGGTCGTCGGCTCCGGTGTCGGCGCGGCCGCGCAGGATGCCGCGCGCTACGCGGCCAAGGTGATCGCGTACGACGATCCGAAGCTCGGGACCAAGGCCCCGCTGGCCGAGACCGTCGCGCCGTTGCTGGTCGACGCCGTCAAGCGCGCGGGCGCGGCGGCATTGATCGGCACCGCCACGTCGAGCGGCAAGGACATCTTGCCGCGCGCGGCGGCGCTGCTGGACGCGGGCATGGTGTCCGACATCATCGGTGTCACCGGCGCCAACCGATTCCGCCGCCCCGCCTACGCCGGCAACGCCATCGAAGAGGTCGAGGTGAGTGGGCCCGTGCTCGTGGCGAGCGTGCGCCAGACCGAGTTTCCGCACGCGGCCCCGGCCAGCGCGCCCGGCGCCGTCGAGAATGCGCCGGCGGGCAACGTCGACGCGCTCGGCGCCGAGGTCGTCGCGCTGCACGCAACCCAGAGCGCGCGCCCGGATCTCGGCGAGGCCAAGGTCGTGGTCTCGGGCGGCCGCGGCATGAAGGCCGGCGAGAACTTCAAGATCCTCGAGCAGCTCACCGATCTGCTCGGCGGCGCGCTCGGCGCGAGCCGCGCGGCGTGCGACGCCGGCATGGTCCCCAACGACCTGCAGGTCGGGCAGACCGGCAAGGTCGTCGCGCCCGAGCTCTACATCGCCGTCGCGATCTCGGGCGCGATCCAGCACCTGGCCGGCATGAAGGGCTCCAAGGTGATCGTCGCGATCAACAAGGACCCCGAGGCGCCGATCTTCCAGGTCGCGGACTACGGCCTGGTCGCCACGTGGGAAGCGGCGATCCCGGCGCTGATCGCCGAGGTCAAGAAGCTGAAGTCGGCCGGGTAGCCGACCGTGCCCTTCGCGCGCTGCCACGGCGCGGGCCGCGTGCACTACTCCGAGCGCGGCGAGAGCCGCGCGGCGAGCTGGCCGTTCCTGCTGATTCACGGCGCGGGCGCCTCGTCGGCGATCTGGATGATGGTGATGGCGCGGCTCGGCCGCGTCGGCCGCGCGGTCGCGATCGACCTGCCCGGGCACGGGCCGAGCCCGGCGTTCGAGGACAAGCCGCGCCCCACGCTCGCCGACTATGCCCAGGCCGCGGGCGAGCTCGCGGCGCTCACCGGCCTCGGGCGATCGGTGCTGGTCGGACATTCGATGGGCGCGCTGGTCGCGATCGAGGCGGCGCTGGCCTGGCCCGACAAGGTCGCGGGCCTGGTGCTGTGCGCCGCAGCACCGCGATTGCCGGTCAGCCGCGATTTGATGAAGGCGATCGACGACGACTACGCGCGCTTCCCCGCGTGGCTCGCCGAGCGCGCGTTGTCGGCGTCCGCGAAACCTGCGCTGCGCCGCGCGTTCGTCGCCGCCGGCGTCGTCGCACCTCAAGCAGTGACACGCGCTGATTTCGCCGCGATCGACGGGGTGGATTTGAGTGCCCGTCTCGGTGACCTTCGGTGTCCGGTCCTTTGGATTGACGGCGCAGACGATCGAATTGTGGGCGACCGCTCGGCGCGCCCCGGGGAATGTCGGACGCTGGAGGGCGTGGGTCACCTCGTGCCCATCGAAGCCCCCGGGGAGGTGGCGATCGCCGCAATCGCGCTTTCCGGGCGTCCGTCAAACGGCTGACGGTGCGCAGAAACCAGGGGTCTCCATGCACTGCCGCGGGTTGCGAGAATGGCCTCGCTGACCTATTGTGTGGCCGTGGATTCATCGCTTGACGGATCGGGAACGGACTCACCGAGCGGCCCAGAGGCACTCGAGACCAAGATCGACCTTCGCGCCTACTGGCGGGTCATCCGGAAGCGGTGGCCGTTCGTGGCATTGTCGACAATCCTCGGGGTCGCGGGCGCGTTCGTTTATACCTATCGGCAGCCGAAGATTTACGAGGCGAACTGCCAGATCCTGATCGAGACCAACGCGCCGCAGGTCCTCCAGGTCAAGGACGCGGTCGAGCTGGGGACCGGCACGCTGTTCGCGCCGAAGGAGTTCTTCGAGACTCAGTATCGAATCATCCAGTCGACCGCGGTCGCGCAGAGGGTCGCCGACAAGCTTGGGCTTTCTCACGACCCGGACTACGCCGCCCTGAGCGTGAGGGGGCCGGGCGGCGACGGGTTGAACCTGGCCCGCGCGCTCAGTCGTCAGGTGTCCGTCAAACCCGTGAAGGACACACGGATCTCCATGGTCGTCGTCCGGGACAGCAAACCCGAACGCGCGTCGCTCCTCGCGAATACGTTCGCGGAGACGTATATCGAGTCCAACCTCGACTACAAACTCGAAGGGTCGCGGACCGCCAATGCATGGCTCAGCGAACAAGAGGTGGAGCTGCGCAAGAAGCTGGAGGACTCCGAGGTCGCCCTCTTCAAATTCAAGAGTGATCGCGGTCTGCTGGACATCGATCTCGGTCAGAAGCAAAACATGAGCGAGCAGATCCTGCGAAGCTTGAACGAGAAGCTCGCAGAGATTCGGATGAGGCGGCTCGAGCTGGAATCGACGCGCCGGCTGGTCGAAGCGGCCCGCGATCAGGCGGACAAGGAGACCGTTCCCGCGGTGGAAGGTTCGGAGTCGCTCAAGCACATGCGCGAGAGCTTCCTCGAGTTCGCAAAGAACAAAGCAGAGTTGTCAGGGAAGTACGGGCCGGAGCACCCGCGCATCAAGATCATCGATGCGCAGATGGAAGCGGTGAGCGCGGCGTACGAGCACGAGATCGACACCAATCTCAAGACCTTCGAGAATAGCTATCAGGCCCTCGTCTCGACTGAAAAGTCGCTGATGAGCATGATGGATCACGAGAAGCTGAACGCGATCGAGCTCTCGAAGCTGGGGGTCGAATATCGGCCTTTCGAGCGCACCGCCGAAGAAAACGCGAAGGTGTACGAGCTCATTGCGAAGCGCCAGAAAGAGATCGATCTGACGGCGCTTCTCAGGTCCAACAACGTACGAATGCTCGAGCGTGCCATTGTGCCCGGCAGTCCCGCGAGCCCCAAGCCAATGCAGAACCTCATGATCGCACTGGTTTGCGGCCTGGGACTTGGAATCGTGCTGGCGTTCGCAATCGAGACGCTCGATAACACTCTCAAGACCCAGGTCGACGTCGAGACCTTCCTCGGTGTCCCGGTCCTTGGGCTGATCCCGATCATCGGCCAGGGCAAGCTCGACATCAAGGGCAAGGACAAGGATGGCAAGCGGGACGATCAGGTGCGGGACCGCGATCTCGGGGTCTTCCGTGAGCCACGGTCGATGGCGGCCGAATGCTGCCGATCCATCCGGACCAACATCCTGTTCATGTCGCCCGACCATCCAATCCAGACGATGGTCATCACGAGTCCCAGCCCCCAGGAGGGCAAGACCACGACGGCGATCAATCTCGCGATCGCCATGGCCGAGGCCGGGGGCCGGGTGTTGCTGGTCGACACCGACATGCGTCGGCCCCGACTGCATCGATCCTTCGCGGTCCCAAATCAGGTCGGTGTCTCGACGCTCATCTTGGGCAACACCAGCATCGACGACGCGATCAAGCACACTGACATTCCCAATCTGGATGTGCTGCCCTGCGGTCCCATTCCACCCAACCCCTCGGAGCTGCTCCACACGAAGCGCTTCGCGCAGGTCCTCAAGGACTGCAAGTCGCGCTATGAGCGCATCATCCTGGATTCACCGCCCACATCGGCCGTGACCGATCCAGCGGTTCTGGGGAACCTGGCCGATGGCGTGATTCTGATCGTCAAAGGCGCAAGCACGACCCGCGAAGCGGCGGCCCATGCCCGGCGGCAGCTCATTGCCGCCAAATGCCGGCTGCTCGGGGTCATCGTGAACGAGATCGATTTCTCGAACCCGGGCTACGGATACCACTACTACTACTACCGCAAGTACTCGCGCTACGGTTACACCTACGGAAGCGGTCCGACGCCCGAAGGTCCGACCGCCTGATGCTCTAAGGAGCTCTGCTCTGGCAACCGCGCGCTCTGACCACACCGGCCAGAGCGCGGGAGGAGCCCGCTCCTTCCCGCTCAGTTCTGGCGCTCAGTTCTGGGGAAGGTCGAGACCGGTCGGCTTCGGATCGCGCGAGCGGTGGTCTGCGGCGCGCGGGCGCGCACGCAACCGGACCCTCTCGAAGGCATCGACGACGTAGTCGCAGAAGAGCTCGATCGCGATCTCGATATCGCGGTCCAGAGCGACTCGAGCGTCGGACCACCCGAGCTCGATGTGCCCCTCGTCGTGACGAATGCCGACCAGGCTGAATCGAGCACGGAATGAGCCACCGGTAGGGGTAGGCGTCGGCGTCTCCTCCTGGCCGAGAGGCGGGCTCGTCGAAAAGGTCGTCGCCGGCCGGTCGCCGTGAGGATCGGTGGGACCACAGAGCTCGAGGCTGACGAAGCTCGCCTCGAAGACGGGAACGACCTCCCTCACGACCTCCCAGATCTCCTCGTGGTCGGACGCGCGCCGGAGGCGATCCGTGAACGGTCGTACCGCGGCACGGAGCGCGCGATTGCGCCGGCGTTGGTCAGAAAGCAGGTGGTTGAGCTCGAAGCGGATGTAGCCGAGCCGGCGCAGGAAAGCGAACAATGAGCCGGCCAGGACCGCGAGAAGCGTCACGGTTATGACGGCGCTGTTGGTGTAGGTCAGCACCAGCGCGACGGCGCCCAGGAGCAGGCACATCCCGTAGAGCACCAGGACCGCCTGTCGATGCGTCAGCCCGAGCCCGAGCAGGCGATGGTGGATATGCTCCTTGTCGGCGCGAAACAGCGGTCGCCCCCTGACGGCGCGGCGGCTCATGGCGAGCAAGGTGTCGAGGATCGGCAGCCCCAGCGTGATGATCGGGATCAAGACCGCGACCGTCGTCGAAGCCTTCTGGTTCGTGCGAATCGAGCTCGTCGCCAGGATGAAGCCGAGAAACATGCTCCCGGTGTCGCCCATGAAAATGGATGCGGGGTTGAAATTATAAAACAGGAAACCCAGGATGGCCCCCGCGAGCGACGCGGAGAAGAGGATCATGAGCGGCTGGCCGTTCTGGAGTGACACCAGGAAGATCGTGGAGACGGCGACCAGCGCGACTCCTCCGGCGAGCCCGTCGAGCCCGTCGATCAAATTCATTGCGTTGATCACCCCCACGACCCAGACCAGCGTGAAGGGGAGCGCGGCCCAACCGAGGGTGATGGCGCTGCCGAATGGATTCGCGATCGCATCGACCCGAAATCCGAGGAAGTACATCATTCCGGCGACGGCGAACTGGACGATGAACTTCTTCTTCGCGCCCGCACCGCGCAGATCGTCGTAGACGCCGAGACCGGCGATCAGAATCCCACCCAGGAACAGGCCGAGCGCGAAGTGCTCCTCGTGCTTCAACCCCTCGCCGACGCCGCTTTGAGCGAGCAGAAGTCCCAGCAGGGGCACGTAAAAGGCGATGACGATCGCGACACCACCCAGTCGTGGAACCGCCTGGCCATGGATCTTGCGCGCCGAGAGCGCATGATCCAGCGCGC
Organism: uncultured Pseudomonadota bacterium; assembly: GCA_963774325.1. Lineage (GTDB taxonomy): Bacteria > Myxococcota_A > Polyangia > Fen-1088 > Fen-1088 > DASRQZ01. The sequence goes on along the minus strand of CAVZEF010000002.1, from coordinate 2,667,110 downwards.
CAAAGCGATGGGCCAAGCGGCGCACGAGGGGCGTGAGGACCGCGGCACAGAGTATCGATAGGAAAAAAGCTACGGCGGCGCTACGCATGGGCTGAAGCTAAGTCCGTCACTATGAAAGAGAACACGGCTCGCAAGGCCGACATTTTATTCTCAACCGCGGCCGTTTGCCAGGGCAACCGTCGACGACTCGTTCTTCCGCGTCTCGATCACAAATCGTTTCGGGCGGGTTTCCGAAAACCCCCACGTCTCGTGTGAAGAACGCCGCCCGGAAGTCACGCCCCACGCCGCGTGAGCACCCAGTTTCCGAGCGCCAGCAAATCCATCCGCGTCTTCAAGTAGCAGGCGATGGCGTCAGCGGGCGTGGCCACGATCGGCTCGTGCTCGTTGAAGCTGGTGTTCAGCACCAGCGGCACGCCGGTCTGGCGGAAGAACTCGCTGATGAGCGCGTGATAGCGCGGGCTGCTGCGCGCGTTCACCGTCTGCAGGCGGCCGGTGTCATCGACGTGGGTGACCGCCGGGATCTTCGCGCGCATCGCCTCGCGCACCTTGTAGACCATCATCATGAACGGCGAGGGCTCGCTGCGCTCGAACACCTCGCCGGCCTTCTCCTCGAGCACGCTGGGCGCGAACGGCCGGTAGGTCTCGCGGTGCTTGATGCGCGTGTTCAGAATCTCTTTCATGTCGGCGCGCCGCGGATCGGCGACGATCGAGCGATCGCCGAGCGCGCGCGGGCCGAACTCCATTCCGCCCTGGAACCAGCCGACCACGCGCCCGTCGGCGATGGCCTTGGCGACGTCGTGGAAAAGCGCGCCGTCCTCGAGCCGGACGACGTCGATGCTCGGATCCCACCCCGCGCCGCGCGCGCGCTCGATCGCCGACTGGATCTCGGCGTCGGAGAACGGTGGGGCCGGTATAGGCGTGCTCCATCACGAAGTGGCGCGCGCCGCGCAGCACGGCGTGCTCGACGTAGAACGCCGCGCCGATGCTGGTGCCGTCGTCACCCGCCGCCGGCTGGATGAAGACCTCCTTGAACGGCGTCCTCTCGAAGATCTTGCCGTTGGCGACCGAGTTGAGCGCGCAGCCGCCCGCCATCGCCAGCCGGGTCATCCCGGTGCGCTCGTGCAGATCGGCGAGCACGTGAAAGAAGATCCGCTCGTAGACGATCTGCGCGCTGTGCGCGATGTCGGCCCACTTGCCGAAGAACTCCGGGTCGTCGGGGTCGCGCGCCGGCCCGAGCAGGTCGACGAGCCGGTCGGAGTAGACCTTGCCGAGCTCGGGCACGCCGTCGTCCCAGGTCATCTCGACACCCTCGCTGTGGTGCCGGAAGTACTGCAGGTCCATCTCGAAGCGCCCGCCGGTCACCGGGTGGATCACCCGCTCGAGCTTGTCGACGAACGCCGGCTTTCCGTACGGCGCGAGCCCCATCATCTTCCACTCCTCGCCGTACCTCAGGAACCCGAGGTACTGCGTGATCGCCGTGTAGAACAGCCCGGCGGAGTGCGGAAACTCGATGCGATCGAGGATCTCGAGATCGCGATCGCGCCCGACGGCGCGCATCGTCGACACGAAGTCGCCGAAGCCGTCGATCGAAAGGCACGCCGCCTCTTCGAATCCCGATACGAAGAACGCGCTCGACACGTGCGACTTGTGGTGCTCGACGTTGTGAAGCTTGGCGCGCAGGTCACCGCGCTGCGCGCCCAGCGCGGCGGCCAGCGCGTCCTCGATGCCGCGGACCTTGGCGACGTTGGCCAGCCGGTTCTTGACCAGCTTGGTGAACGACGGCCGCTTCTGCAGCGTGAACAGGATCTTCTTGTGCAGGTTCGCCTTGGGGTCGCGCGAGATCGCCACGTGGTCGATCTCGCCCGGCTTGACGCCGCCGCTCTCGAGCACGGCGCGGATCGCCAGGGCCGGAAAGCCCGCGCAGTGCTTGCGCCGGTTCAGCCGCTCTTCCTCGATGGCGGACACCAGGCGGCCGTCCTTGACCAGCGCAGCCGAGGCGTCGCCGTGGAAGGCATTGATCCCCAGGATGTTCATGCGATCCGAGAGTATAGGAGATGTCCGCGCCATCCAAACTCCACGCGCGCCGATGCGCGGTGGTATAAAAGCGAACCCTGCGCGTCCTCTACGTCAACCCGTTTTCGCAAGAGGTGAGCGGTCCGGATGAGAGCCTGCGCGGGCTGCTGCGGCCGCTGATCCCGCTCGGCGTCGAGCCGCACCTGGTGCTGCCGCGCCCCGGACCGCAGGTCGGGCGTTACGAGGAGACCGGCGTGCGCCTGCACTACGCGCCGATCTCGATCTTGCGGCGGCAGCTGTCACCGGCGGAGATCGCGCTCTTCGCCCCCAACCTCTTGCGCGGCGCCACCGCCGTCGCCGCGATCGCGCGCCGCATCGGCGCCGACCTCATCCATACGAACATGGAAGTGGTGCTCGACGGCGCTCTCGCCGCGCGATGGCTGGGCTTGCCTCACGTGCTGCACTATCGTGGCAACAGCCTGGACCAGCCGGCCGCGGTCTTCGACGTGCTCACCTGGATCTGGACGGCGCTGTCGTCGCGCGTCTTCTGCATTTCGGATGCGACCGCGACGATCTTCACCAAGCGCGACCGCGGCGCAAAGGTCGAGACCCTTTACAACCCGATCGACATCCCGGCGTTCACGGGCGCGACGCGGTCGGCCGCGGTGCGCGCATCGCTGGGCGCCGGCGAGGGCGAGATCCTGGTCGGCACCGTGGGCCGCATCCATCCGCGCAAGGATCTCGAGACGTTCGTGCGGGCGGCCGCGATCGCGGGCCGCGATCGACCGCGCGCGCGCTTCGTGGTGATTGGCGCCCCTGAAGGCGCCGCAGAGGAAGCGTACCTCGGCCGGCTGCGCGCGACCGCGGCCTCGCTGGGCATGGGCGATCGGCTGCTCTTCGCCGGCGCCCGCCGCGACATGCCGGCGGTGTTCCAGGCGCTGGACGTCTTCGTGCTGTCGTCGCGCCACGAAGGCTTCGGCCGCGTCGTCGCCGAGGCCATGGCGGCCGGCATCCCGGCGGTGGTCACGCGCGAGGGCGCGCTGCCCGAGCTGGTGACCGAGGGCACGAGCGGCCTGTGCGCCGCCGCGACCGACGCCCAGGATTTTGGCGCCAAGATCGGGCAGCTCATCGACGCCCCCGCGCTGCGCGCGGCTTTCGGAGCCGCGGCGCGATCGCGCGCACGCGATTTCGACGCCGTCGCCTGCGCCGAGCGCGTGATGGAGACCTATCGCACGCTGGTGAAATCGTCGCCAAATATGTCCTGGCGACGAGCAATGGTATAAGTTTCCACGGCTCGTGTGCGGCATCGCAGGAATAGCTCGCTGGAACAACGTCTCAGTCAAGACTGAAGAAATCGAGGCGATGGCGGCGAGCATGCGCCATCGCGGCCCCGACGCCAGCGGCACGTTCGTCGAGAACGGCGTCGGCGTGGGTATGCGCCGCCTGTCGATCATCGACCTCAGCCCGCTCGGCCACCAGCCGATGGCCAACGAAGACGGTCAGGTCCAGGTCGTCTACAACGGCGAGATCTACAACTTCCTCGAGCTGCGAAAGCGGCTCATCGAGGAGGGGCACACGTTCCGCAGCGCGACCGACACCGAGGTCCTGGTGCACGGCTACGAGCACTTCGGCGCGGTCGAGCTCGCCAAGCGACTCGAAGGCATGTTTGCCTTCGTCGTGCTGGATCGGCGCGCGCACAAGCTGACGCTGGTGCGCGGCCCGTTCGGCATCAAGCCGCTCTACCTGCGCCGCGGCCCGGGGCAGCTGTCGTTCTCGTCGGAGATCCGCGCGTTCTCGCACGACGGCCTCGGCCGCCCCGGGGTCGACCCGTCGTTCGTACCGTCGTTCCTGTCGCTGGGCTACGTCCCCTCGCCCCGGACCGCCTTCCGCGACATCGTCAAGCTGCGCCCGGCGACGGTGATGGAGATCGACCTCGGCACCGGTCGGGAGACCGAGACCCAGTACTACGAGCTGCGCCCCGCCGAGCATCGACAAGAGCTCCGACGAGCAGCTGGCGGGGACGCTCCGCGAATGCCTCGACCAGGCGGTCGCGCGCCACCTGATCGCCGACGTCCCGATGGGGATCTTCCTGTCGGGCGGCCTCGACTCCAGCGCGATCACCATGTTCGCCAACCGGCGCAACCGCCCGCTGGCGACGTTCTCCATGGGGTTCTCCTCGTCGGACCGAGGCGACGAGATCGGCTACGCCGCCAAGGTCGCCGAGACACTGGGCAGCGCCAACGTCCGCTTCAACCTGGCGCCGTTCGCGCTCAAGAGCCTGGACCAGATCGTGAGCAGCCTCGAGGAGCCGCTGTCCGACAGCGCCGTGCTGCCGCTCTGGCACCTGTGCAAGGGCACGAGCAGCTACGTCAAGGTCGCGCTTTCGGGCGAGGGCGGCGACGAGACCCTCGGCGGCTACGCGCGCTACTTCTGGGCCGGCGTCGCCGATCGATTGAGCCATTCGGCGATCGGCTGGTCACACGCCGTGGGCCAGCTGGCCGATCGCCTGCCCACGCGCACGCTGGGCGTGCTCAACTGTCATGCGCCGCGCCGGCAAGCTCGCGCACTCGGTGAACTTCCCGGAGAGCCTGCGCTACGTGAGCTGGTTCGAGATCTTCACGCCCAGCGAGCAGCGCGCGCTCTGCGGCTCGGAAGCGACCGAGCCGGCCGCCACCGCCGAGACGCTGTTCAAGCGCGCGAACGAGATGGAGCTCGACGGTGTCCAGAAGCTGCAGTACGTCGACTTCCACACCATGCTGCTCGACAACCTGCTCATGAAGGCCGACAAGCTGTCGATGGCGCACGGCCTCGAGGTGCGGGTGCCGTTCCTCGATCGCCGCCTGGTCGAGCTGGGGCTGGCGCTGCCGGCGCGGGCCAAGGCCGGCCTGCGACGGAACAAGGCGCTGCTGCGCGAGGTGCTGCGCGCCGAGCTGCCGGCCGCGATCACGAACCGCCCCAAGCGCGGCTTCGAGATCCCCGTCGACGCCTGGTTCCGCGACCCGTCGAGCCAGGGCGTGCGCGACCGCATCGTCGCCGGCGGCCTGGTCAGCACGCTGGGCCTGTCGGCGACGACGCTGGCGACGTTCGTCGATCGGCACCTCGCGGGCGAGGACCTCGGGCGCAAGCTGTTCGCGCTGGCGACGCTGGATCTCTGGGCCGCGCGCTTCTGCTGAAGCCGCCGCCGGTCTTCAGCGCAGCGGCGCGCCGCGCGCGGCGGCGACCATCGCGCGCGCGATGTCGCGCATGTGGAGCTGCGCGTTCCAGCCCAGGCGCTCGCGGGCGCGCGCCGCCGTGCCCACGCTGCTGCGAATGTCGCTGGGCCGAAACAGCGAGCGGTCCTCCTCGAGATAGTCTTTGGCGGCGAGGCCTACCGCGGCGAAGACCTCGTCGACGAACGCCGATAGCGGCTGGGTCTCGCCCGTGCAGATCACGTAGTCGGACGGCTCGCTCTCCTGCACCATGCGCCACATCGCATCGACGTACTCGGGCGCCCAGCCCCAGTCGCGCTCGACCTCGAGATCGCCCAGGCGCAGGCGTTCCCGGCTGCCGGCGGCGATGCGGCAGGCGGCGGCGACCACCTTCTGGGTCACGAACCGCTCGGGCCGCAGCGGCGACTCGTGGTTGAACAGGATCCCGGAGCAGGCGTGCAGGTTGTACGCCTCTCGGTAGCTGCTGACCTGCCAGAACGCCGCCGCCTTGGCCACGGCGTAGGGGCTGCGCGGCCGGAACGGTGTGCTCTCGTCGGCGGGGATCCCGTTGGTGTCGCCGAAACACTCGCTCGAGCAGGCGTTGTAGAACCGCACCGGCCGCTTGAGCAGGCGGATCGCCTCGAGCAGGTTGAGCGTCCCGTAGGCGATGCTCTCCAGCGCCTCGGCCGGCTGTTCGAACGACAGACCGACCGAGGTCTGACCAGACAGGTTGTAGATCTCGTGCGGCTCGACCTCGAGCAGCACGCGAATCAGGCTGCGGAAGTCGGTGAGCGACGACGACATCACCTTGACGCGGTCGCGGATCCCGAGACGCGTCAGGTTCGTGAACGACGCCATCGCCGCGTCCCGCGAGGTCCCGACGACCCGGTAGCCGTGGTCGAGCAGCAGGCGCGCGAGGTACGCCGCGTCCTGGCCCGAGATCCCGCAGATGAGCGCGATCTTTCCGTCGGCGTTACTCACGCCAGATCCACCGATTGCAGGAAGCGATCCCGGAACGCGGGGTAGGTGAACTGCGTCTCGTAGCGCGCGCGCCCAGCCACCGAGAATCGGTCGGCCATGTCGTCGTCGCCGAGCAGCTTGAGGCAAGCGTCGGCCAGCGCATCGGACTCCTGCTCGACGACGAAGCCGGTCTCGTTGTCGCGCACGATCTCGGCCGCCGAGTCGAGGCTGGCGATGCACGGCAAGCCGGCGCGCATCGCCTCGACGAACACCAGCCCGAAGCCCTCGCCGGTACTGGGCATCGCGAAGACGCGCGCGCGCGCGTAGCGATCGAGCAGCGCGGCGTGATCGAGCCGGCCCAACAGGTGCACCTGGTTGCGGGCCGGCTCCGGCAGCACGCTGATGCGCTCGCGCAGGCGATTGGCGTCGTCGCCCTCGCCGACGATCCAGAGCATCGCGTCCGGCTGCTTGGCGACCACGCGCGGCCACGCGTCGACCAGCTGGTCGTGGCCCTTGTAGCGGTTGGCGACCGCGAGGCGCGCGACCACCAGCACGGCGCGATCGCGCCTGGCGGCGTGGTAGTCGGGCCGCCGGGCCACGCCGTTCCCGCTGTGGTCTGCCAGCCAGGGCTCGTCGGGCTCGACCGACAGGTGCACGGTCTGCGCTTCGGCGAGCCCGGGGTTGAACCGGAGCATCTCCTTGGTCGAGAAGTCCGAGATGCTGAGCAGCGGGTCGGCCCGGCGGACGACGAACCTTTCGTGGGGACGGAGCCGCCGCCGAACCTCGATCCCCACCAGCCAGAGCGACAGTCGCGACAGCGGCGTCAGCATGGCGAGGCGCGCGACATTGATGTGGAGAAAGAGGGCCAGGTCGTACCGCCGTCGCTGCTGCAGGTAGATGAGCCCGAGTTGCGCGCGGCTCCCGCCACATCCGTGCATCCTGAGCTTGACCCCGGGAGCCTTCGCCGAGGTGAGAAGCGGATTCAGCGTCGCCTCCATCGCCTTCTGACTGTCGAGGAGGGACAACACCCCCAGCTGGTCGATGTGCGCCGATTCCGCCAGCGCCCGAACGACCAGCCGCGAGAAGAGCTGCAGGCCGCCAGGCCGATACGTGCCGTCCTCACCTACCCCAGCATCGGTAGTGACGACGAGAACGCGCCGATCCATTGGGCGACTCTACTCAATCGCTCCGGTCGCGTAAAGCGCGCGTCCGTCGACAAACGCGCGGACAGAGACGTTCGGGGTCGGAACCGCCGGCGTGGACGCTCAGGTTTGGTCGGCGGCGCCGTCAGTTCGGAGCGGCCACGTTGGCGGCCGTCGCCGGGTGCCGGCCCTCGACGATGAACGCCCCGAGCTTCTCTGAAAACAGGTGGGCGCCCTGCTCTGTCAGGTGGATGCCAGACTCGATGAACAAGCCTTGACGTTGCGGATAGGCATCCACGATGGTCGAAAAGTCGAACACCTCCGCGCCCGACTCATTCGCGATCTCGACGCCGCGTTCGCGGAACCGGCGCTCTTCCTTCATGAACCAGTTGTCGGCGCCGCTGTCGCCCCAGCGCACGACGATCACCCGGCCGACCCCCTCTTTGCGCAGGAAGTCGAGGTAGGTGCGGAGCGTGTGCTCGAAGTTCGCCATGACCCACGGATGGGGCGGCTGGGGCTTGGCGTCCGCCGCGCGGAACTCATGGGTCAACTTGGGCTCGAACCACTTCTTGAACTTGTAGTCCAGGAAGCGGACCAGGATGCTCTCGCGCTTGAGAAACCGCTCCTGATCCATGTGCCTTGGCACCACACCCCACTGCTGGGTGCCGAGCAGCTGGTCGAAGTCCTTACCGTCGGCCCCACCGATGATGCCGGCGGCAAGCCATTCGTTGACGGCCGTGAAGACGACCACCACGTCGGGCTTCAGCTGCGGGACGACCCGGCGGGCCAGCGTGAGCTCGGAGGCCACCGGAAAGCAGATCTGGCCCGCGTTCATGACCTCGTCCCGTTCATGCCCGGCGCGCTGCCGGAGCTGCTCCTGCAGCAGCGTGGGCCACGCCTGCTCGGTCGATAGGTTGTAACAAAAGGTCGTCGATCCCCCGGAGCAATAGACGCGCGTCGACCCCGGCGCCTTGACGTCGCTGACATCCTCGAGATTGCGAAAACCCCGGTTGTTGATGACGCTGTTCGCGTTGTAGGAATTCGGGCGGTGGGTGGCCCCCAGCTCCGGGTCGGCCATGTAGATCCCGTACGTCTTCCCCGGATGCCCATATTTGAAGTGGAAGACGGCGCGTCCGCCCAGCTCGGCCACGGCGATCAGGGCCAGCGGAATCCCCACCACCGTGACGATGGCAAAGAGGACTTTCTTCCCGAGCGTAATTCGCGGCAAATCCTTGGATGGGTCCATGGGGTGGCTCAAAACAGCGTGTAAATGAACGGCGCGATCACCGACGACTCGGCAAAGAAGATGACGGTCCCGACGACCACCAAGAGGACGATGAGGGGCGCGAGCCACATCTTCTTTCGGCTCCTGAAGAAGAGCCAGAATTCACGGACGATACTCAGCTTCGCCATTTTCGCCACCTCCTGAGTCAGAACTGCCGCTTGTAGCGTTCTGGATCCGATCGGTCCTCGTGCTCGATCCAGTACGATACTCCCTTTGCGTCGCGAGAGGCCCCCTTGCGCCCGCGACGGGCGAGGGGGTCGTGGCCGAAAAGGCGGCCAAGCAGCGCGATGGGTGTCACGACGACAAAGAACATCACGCCGAGCAAGATGCGGGTGTTGATCCACCCGAGCACGCCGGCCAGCCGCATCCACGCAACGTAGATCGGAGCGAGCAACCGTGGCGCGAGGGCGCCCAGCAGGAGCAGCACGGACCCGCCGCCCCCTGCAACGTATGCCGAAGGATGGCCACCCCGCCGCCAAACCGACAGGCCCGCCCACGCGACGAAGATCGCGCCCACGAGCAAGCCGAACTTCCTGAGCTCCTTTTTCGTAGACGCCATCAGTCCAACGCAAACTGCTTCTGCCAGCCCTTGTCATCGACGGCTTCGGGTTGGGCGCTCCGATCGAGCAGATAGCGGCCGAGGACCAGGTGATCCATCTTCGTGCGCATGAAGCATCGGTAGGCATCCTCGGGCGTACAGACGATCGGCTCGCCCCGCACGTTGAACGAGGTGTTGGTCAACACCGGGCAGCCGGTCTTCCGCTCGAACGCGGACAGCAGCTCGTGATAGACGGGCTGGGTGTCACGGTGCACGGTCTGTACGCGCGCCGAGTAATCGACGTGGGTCACCGCGGGAATCGAGGATCGCGGAACGTTCAGCCTGTCGATGCCGAACAGCGCGTTCTCGGCGTCCGTGATCTCGCGCCGGCGTTGCTGCTTGACGGGCGCGATCAGCAACATGTACGGGGAATCGCAGTCGAGATCGAACCAGTCATTCAGCCGCTCGCGAAGGATGCTGGGCGCGAACGGCCGGAACGATTCCCTGAACTTGATCTTGAGGTTCATCGTCGACTGCATGCGCTCCGAGCGCGGATCGCCGAGAATACTGCGGGCGCCGAGGGCGCGGGGACCGAACTCCATCCGCCCCTGGAACCACCCGACGACCTTCTCGTCTGCCAGCAGTCCGGCCACTTTTTCGGGCATCTCGCTCCACGACAGGGCGTGAAAGGGAGCCCCACTCGCGTGCAAGAAGGATTCGATCGCTTCGTCCGAGAAGTCGGGGCCTAGCAGCGCACCCTGCATCTCGTCCCGCGTGCCGTTGGTCGAGCGGAGCTCGCGCGGCTTGCCGAGCGCGTGATGCCAGGCCACGTACGCCGCGCCGAGCGCTCCTCCCGCATCGCCCGCGGCGGGCTGGATCCAGACTCGCTTGAAGGGGCCGTCCCGAAGAATCTTGTAGTTGCCGACGCAGTTGAGCGCGACGCCGCCGGCCAGGCAAAGATCATCGCAGCCCGTCAGCTCGTATGCCCGTCGAGCCAGCTGAACCATCACCTTTTCACACACGAGCTGGACCGACGCCGCCAGATCCATCTCGCGCTGCGTGAGGCGCGATTCCGGCGCGCGGGGCGGACCGCCAAACAAGGCGTGGAAGCGGTGATTGGTCATGGTGAGACCCGCACAGAAGTCGAAATACTCCATGGCCAATCGGAAGGAACCGTCCTCCCGCAGGTCCATGAGCTTTTCGAGGATGAGGTCGGCAAACCGCGGCTCTCCATAAGGAGCCAATCCCATCACTTTGTATTCCCCGGAGTTGACGCGAAACCCGGTGTAATACGTGAACGCCGAGTAGAGCAGGCCCAGGGAGTGCGGAAAGCGAATCTCGTTCCGCAGCCGAAGGCGGTTACCTTCGCCGATGCCGATGCTGGTGGTCGTCCACTCGCCGACACCGTCGATGGTCAGGACGGCGGCGCGTTCGAATGGCGAAGGAAAGAAGGCGCTGGCGGCGTGCGACTCGTGGTGCTCGGAGAAGAGGATCTCCTTTTCGTATCCCGGCAGATGCTTGCGAATGGTGTCCGGGATCCAGAGCTTCTCGCGAAGCCACAGGGGCATCGCCTTCAGAAACGAAAGAAACCCAGACGGCGCGTAGCTGACGTAGGTCTCGAGCAGCCGCTCGAACTTCATGAGCGGCTTGTCGTAGAAGGCCACCAGGTCGAGATCGGCTGGGCGCAAATCCGCCGACCGCAAGCACTCCTCGACCGCATTCGCGGGCCAGTTGTGGTCGTGCCGCCGGCGACTGAAGCGCTCCTCCTGGCTGGCGGCGACGATGCGCCCGTCCTGGAGAAGGCATGCGGCGCTGTCGTGATAAAAGGCTGAGATCCCTAGAATATTCATGATGGCGAAAGCCGACCGAGGGCGCAGCGCGAGCCACCGCTCATCGTCCTCTTCTTAGGCGGATCGATTCGGAGTGTCAAGGCGACCGGTTCTTCACGAGGCGCCGTTCTGCAGGAGCCGCCGCCGCGCCACGAGCCGGCGCAGGAGCACGTCCCAGCGGTCATTGACCGCCCGCTTCGAGAACTCGCGCTCATAGACGGCGAATGCGTTCGCCTGCCAGCGGGCGACGTCGGAGGGATCCGCGAGAAGCGCGTGCAGGCGATCGGCGGCGGCGGTCACGTCATCGTCCGCGATCCGTAGGCCCACATCGTGCTGCGCGATCCAGACCGCCACTTCGGAGTCCGCAGGGCCCGCGTAGAGGACCGGCCGTCCCGCGGCCAGCGAGCCGAAGAACTTGGAAGGCACGACGATGCCGGACCATTCAGGGCGCAGGCTGAGCAGGTGCAGGTCGGCGGCCTGCAAGCGCGGCAGGAGCCCGTCCTCGTCGGCGAATGGCACCAACCTGACGTTGCTGTCCGACGGCGCCAGCGCGCTTCGCAGCTCGCCCTCGCGGTAGCCGCGGGCCGCGAAGGCAAAAGAGATCGCATCACCCGAGCGAGCTCGACAGACACGCGCGAGGCGCAGGAACGCCTCGAACTCGTGAGCACGCCCGATGTTCCCCGAGTAAAGCAGGCCGAGGCGCGCGCCACCGAATAGCTCCGCGCGTACGTTGGGGTCAGGCGCGGCGGCTGGTCTTCCCTCGGCGAGCGCCCACGGAACCAGCGTTTCCTGGACGGCGCCCGAGTGGTAGGCCGCCAATCGCTCCTGCATTCGTGAGCCAAGATCGACGAGGCCGTCGTAGGCTCGATACGAAAGCGCCATCAGGCGGCGCGCCCAGGGGGCGAGCGAGCGAACGGTCGCGCTGTCCCCCTCGGCCTCGATCGCTTCGGGGTAGAGATCGAAGCACCAATGGACGAGGGCCGCGCGCGGATAGACCAGGCGCAACGCCAGCGCCAGCGCCGGCGAAAATGCGGGGTCCGATCCGACGACGACGGCGTCGAAGTTACGGAGCCCCAGCGCTCGCACGAACCAGGCGGCGATCATCCAGGCGCTGTTCAGCAGGCGTGGCAGCGGCTTCGATTGATCCCAGTCCGGCCGAAACACGCGGTAGATCTCGATGCCGTTCCATGTCTCGTGTGGCGCGAAGGACCGCCCGCGCTGCCGGCACGATCGGTTGCTGGTGAGCACCGTGACCTTCCAACCACGCCGCTGCTGCTCTTCGGCGAGATCGCCAAAATGGCGCGCGCTGACCACATCGTCGGGATGGAAGAAGTGATAGCAAAGGAGCAGCCGTGGCACGCTCGGGTCCGTGTCATCGCCGGCCATCATCTGAACCTCTTCCGAACCGCTTCCGAACCGCTCGCGAGAGCGCGTCCCCCGGGAGTTGGTCAGATCGGGTTGCGACCTTCGTTGGCGAGCGCGCTGAAGATCCACTTATAGGTCTTGCGCAGGCCATCCTCCAGCGAGACGCCGGGCTCCCATTCGAGCACCCTGCGGAGCTTGGTATTGTCGCTGTTGCGGCCCCGCACGCCCTGCGGTTTGGTCAGATCGTGGCGGCGCTTGACCGTCTTGCCGGCAATGCCTGAGACAATGTCGACCAGTTGATTGATCGAGACCATCCGATCCTGACCGAGATTGAGCGGCTCACGAAAGCTCGAACGCATGAGCCGATAGATGCCTTCGACGCAGTCGTCGATGTAGCAATAGGAGCGCGTCTGCAAACCGTCGCCCCAAACCTCGATTTCCGCGCCATTCGCGGCCAGCGCAACCTTTCGGCAGATGGCGGCGGGAGATTTCTCGCGACCACCGTCGTACGTGCCGAGCTGTCCGAAGATGTTGTGAAACCGCACGACCCGCGTCTCGAGCCCGAAGTCCTCGTAGTAGTGCCGGCAGTTGCGCTCCATGTAGAGCTTCTCCCAGCCATAGCCGTCCTCGGCGTCCGCCGGATAGGCGTCCTCCTCTTTGAGCGGCGTCACGTCAGGCGACGTCTGCTTGTAACCCGGGTAGATGCAGGCACTCGACGTGTAGAGGTAACGCTTGATTCCGTTGATCCGCGCCGCCTCCAGCGTGTGCATGTTCATCAGGGTGTTGTCGCGAACGATGACAGCCTTGTTGCTCTCGATGAATCCGATGCCGCCCATGTTGGCAGCCAGGCCGTAGACCTCGTCGACGCCGCGGGTGGCCTGCAGGCAGTTGTCCCAGCGCACGAGATCCAGGATCTCGAACTCGTGGGCCCTGGTCGCCTCATATTCGGGAAGCTTCACGTCCACGCCGCGCACCCAATAGCCCCGGTCGACCAAGTACCCCGTGAGATGGTGACCGATGAAGCCACCCGCTCCCGTCACAAGAACCTTAGCCTTGAACGCCATCGATCTCCTTGAAAAGCTCGTAAAGAAGCCCGCTTCTTGGCTCACATTGATACCTTGGGAGGCATCGCACGGTCAAGGTAGCGATGCCCGCCGCGCTGAGCGGCATTTCAATTTTGGGACCCGATCGCTGGCCGACGTTCGCCGGTTGCGGCTCGTCCGGTCGGCCAGCGGAAGAGGTAGGGAAACTTGAGGCGCCTGCACAGCATTGCCATCGCGAGCGATCCGATGATTCCGAGCGATACCCCGCAGAGCACGTAGGCCAGCGGCGCACGGACGCCGTAGCGAAGCAGCAAGGCGCGCGAAGCTGTGCCCCAGAGCGGGTGCGCCAGATAAATTTCCAGCGAGTAGATCCCCAGCAGCCCAGCCAGGCCTGCGGCCCGCGTGCGCGCCAGCACCAGCGCCACGCACACCACACCGCAGATCCCGAGCAGCGCTCTCACGAGCGTCAAGGCGCCGGCTCCCAAGGAGCCGGCTCTATCGAAGGGCACGGTCCAGGACAGGGTCATGAGCGCGAACAGACCGGCGCCCGCCAGGACCAGCCACGGCAATCGCGCGTTCCGGAACGGCGTGGTGACGATTCCGGGATAGCAACCGCCGATCATGAAGAAGACGAGATAGCTCATTGAAGCGTTGAGGACGTACCAGAAGCCAAACACATTGTAATAGGAGGCGAAGTAGCCGGCCAAACCGATGCCCAAGGTCGGGATCGTGGGAATTCGCCAGCGCCGCAAACAGAAGAAAAAGATCGAGACCAAGAACAGCGTGTAGAGAAACCACAATCCGACTCCGTAAGGTTCCCAGAGGCATCTCAGCGCCCGGGAGAGGTTCGGAGGCGTGTTCACGAATCGCGCCATCGCGACCTGAGACAAGAAGAAGATCGCCGTCCAGACGAGGTACGGATAAAAGAGAACCCTCACTCGCCCCCGCAGGAAGGGCAAGAAGGGAACGAAGGGCTTTTCGTTGGCGCGGCCGGCAAAGAGACCAGACAGGAAGAAGAACGCCGAAATGTGAAACAGGTAAACCCAGTCGCGCAACGCAATGAACGGCGACGAGGCATCGAGGACCCCGGTCGTCTCCAGACCACCGGCGATGTGCCCAAAGACCACGAGCACGATGCAGATGCCCCTGCAGCAATCCACCCACTCCTCCCTTTGTGGCTTGATCGCGACGGCTTCCAAGGGATCCCTCCAGGCGGAGATCAAACTCGACCGGTCGTCCGGCCCGAGGGGGGGCGCGCTGGCGGCGCACTATGGTACGGGTATCGGGGCACCGACGGTCTCAGCTTCTCCCAGCGCCAAAGAGTAGCCGATTCCACAGCTCGCGTGAATCCATCGTCGGGCTGCCCCTTGGCGCCTCCCGGGATCGCCGGCTCGCTGGTAGTATCGCGCCGTGAACTTCGACAACCCCGCCTGGCGAGCGACGCCCCTTCGGACGGGATTGCGCGTCGCCAAGAGCCTGGCGCGCAGGGTGGTACCCCAGCTGAGCCGTGCCGTCGTTCCCTATGACGGCGGACGGTCGTCGATCCATGCGGATCTACGCACGCCGATGGGACTGATGCTCTATCGCTACGGGCACCGCGACGCCGACCTCGACCTCGTCGCTCGATTGCTGGCGCCCGGCGACGTTTTCGTCGACGGAGGCGCCAACGTCGGACTCTTCACTCTGGTGGCGGCGGACCGCGTGGGTCCCACCGGCAAGGTCGTCGCCTTCGAGCCAGGCCGCACGGTCAGGCTCCGCCTCCTCGAGAACGTCGTTCTGAACGGGCTCTCGCAGGTGGAAGTGATTCCGTTCGCACTCTCGTCGGCCGCCGGCCAGGCCTCCTTCCGGGTGTTCGACGCCGGCGGAGCCGGCCTCAACCATCTGTCGCCCGGCGAGAACAAAGAGGAAGGCGGCGGGATCGAGACGGTGGCCCTCACGACGCTCGACGCGATGCTGATTCCGAGAGATCTCACTCGCCTCGCGCTCATCAAGCTGGATCTGGAGGGCGCGGAGCATCACGCGTTGATGGGCGCCGCGGCGATCCTCGACGAGCGCAGGCCGGATCTCCTCCTCGAGATCGAGGAGGCGCATCTGCGCCGGATGGGCACGTCGCCGAAGGCCATCGCCGACCTGCTCTCGCAGCGCGGGTACGCTTTCTTCAGGACCGGGAGCGACGCGTCCGGCGTGCCGTTTCTGTCGCCCGCGGGCGATATCTCGGCGCCCGCCGGGCAGCCGAATGTCTTCGCGACGGTCGACATCGACCGGGCGCTCCGCCGAGGCGTATCCCTCCGATGACGTCCCGCTCGCGCGCGGCGGCCGCCGCGCAGCGTCCACCGCGCATCTCCTGCACGCGTCTTGCACGCCCAAGGACTGTCAGCTAGCATGGTCGCGTTCAAGAGATGTTGCCCGACGCGAATGCTCTTCCAGTCCGCCGACCGGATCCTGAGGTGTGAGGTCCAGACCGAGGCAGGATGGTCGGGCTTGAGCTATTGAAGAGGGTGATCCCGGCGCGTTACCGCCTTCCGATCCGGATCGCCGCCGGTCGAGCATCGCGCGCGGTGTTCAAGCGCCCCCATCCGCAGGCGCCGGAGCTCTATTTGCACCTCGGCTGCGGTCCCGTGAACCACCCTCAGTTCGTCAACGTCGATGGCTTCCCGCTCGCGCACGTGCACTACGTGCGTCCCATCGACGATCTGTCACCGTTCGCGGACGGGAGCGCGGCGCTCGTCTACGCGTGCCATTGCCTCGAGCACTTCCCGCGGCGCGCCGTGCCCCGCGTGCTCGCCGAGTGGCGCCGCGTGCTCCGGCCGAGCGGGATCCTTCGTCTGTCCGTGCCCGACTTCGATCGGATCCTCGAAATCTACGAGCAGCAGAACCACGAGATCGAATCGATCACTCACTTCCTGATGGGCGGCCAGCGCGATGCGTTCGACTTCCATCAGGTCGTCTTCAACCGCCGTTCGCTGACCGCGCTTCTGGAGCAGGCGGGCCTTCACGACGTGCGCGAGTGGACACCGGGATCGGATAGTCTCACCACCTTCGACGATTGGTCCGGACGCCCGGCCCAGCTCGGCACATGGAAACATCCCCTGAGCTTGAATCTCGAGGCCCGGCGATAGCGCCGAAGACGGAGCCACGGAGTGGAAGCGGACACAAAAGCAGCGGCAGTTCTCCTCGACCCGCCGGCGCTGCCCGAGGGAGCGGAGGGCCCTCCCGCCGCGGGGAGCGCACCGCCGGCGAATTTGACGACCATTCGGATCGAAGCCACCAAGGGCTGGGTGTCGCTCCGGCTGCGCGAGATCTGGACTGCGCGCGGGCTGCTCTATTTCCTCGTGTGGCGCGACGTCAAGGTCCGCTACAAGCAGACGGTGCTCGGGGCGGCATGGGCCGTCCTCCAGCCGCTGATGGCGATGATCATCTTCAGCATCTTCTTCGGGCACCTGGCGAAGATGCCCTCGGCTGGAGTGCCCTACCCCATCTTCGCTTACGCCGGCCTGGTCCCGTGGCAGTTCTTCTCGCTGGCGCTCACGGAATCGTCGAACAGCCTGGTGAACAACAAGTCCTTGATCACCAAGATCTACTTTCCGCGCGTCGTCATCCCCTGCGCCGGCGTCTTCGCGGCGCTCGTGGACTTCTGCATCGCCTTCGTCGTGCTGCTGGGCATGATGGTCTACTACCGGATCGCGCCGACGGCGCGCTTGCTCATCGTGCCGCTGCTCGTGACATTCGTCGTGCTCACGGCGCTGTCCGCCGGGCTCTGGCTTTCGGCGCTCAACGTCAAGTACCGAGACTTCCGCTACCTGATTCCGTTCCTGAACCAGTTCTGGCTGTTCGCGACACCCATCGCGTATTCGAGCGACCTGGTGCCTCCCGCCTATCGTGCCGTGTATGGCCTGAATCCCATGGCGGGCGTGGTCGAGGGGTTTCGGTGGGCGGTGCTCGGCACCCACACCAACATCGGGTCGGTGATGATTGGCTCGGCGGTCGCCGTCGTTGTCCTCTTCCTGACCGGCCTGGCTTACTTCCGGCGGACCGAGAAGTACTTCGCCGATCTCGTTTGAGTGCTCCATGAACGACGGCGCGATCCACGTACAAGGCCTCGCCAAGGAATACCGAATCGGCCAGAAAGAACGCTACGCATCATTGCGTGACGTGATCGCCGGAATGTTCACCCGGCGGTCCAAGTCGAGCGAGACGTTCTGGGCCCTCAAGGACATCTCGTTCGACGTGCAGCCCGGCGAGGTCCTCGGTCTCATTGGTCGAAATGGGGCGGGCAAGAGCACCCTCCTCAAGATCCTGTCACGAATCACGGAGCCCACGGAAGGCTTCGCGGAGATGCGTGGCCGCGTCGGATCGCTGCTGGAGGTCGGAACCGGCTTCCACCCCGAGCTCACCGGGCGCGAGAACATCTACCTGAGCGCGGCGATCCTGGGCATGCACAGGGCCGAGATCCAGGCCAAATTCGACGAGATCGTCGAGTTCTCCGAGGTCGAGAAGTTCCTCGACACGCAGGTGAAGCACTATTCGAGCGGGATGTTCATGCGGCTCGCCTTCTCCGTCGTCGCCCACCTGCAGCCGGAGATCCTCCTCGTCGACGAGGTGCTGGCCGTCGGGGATGCCTCGTTCCAGGAGAAGTGCCTCGGCAAGATGCACGACATCAGCGGGAGTGGGCGCACGGTCGTCTTCGTCAGCCACAACATGGATAGCATCCGCAAGCTGTGCACCAGCGCCGTGCACATCGAGCAGGGCCGACTGAAGGCGAAAGGACCCGCCGCGGAGATCATCGCGGGCTACGAGGAGGGTCTGCGGGCCGACCACGACGGCGGCGGCATTCGGTTCGGCGCCAATCGCAACGGATTCAAGATCGATCGCATCGAGGTCCTCACCCTCGACGGGCAGCCCAAGCCCAGCCTCGGCACCTGGGACGCGGTGCGGTTTCGGGTGTTCTTCGAGTGTCCGCGGACGATCCGGTTGGGCGGCGCCGTCGTGGTCATGTTCTCGACCCTCGGGGGCGCGTTCCTCACGTTCTGCGCGACCCAACCCGACAACACCGTCAAGATCGAGCTCACGGAGGGCGCAGGTCAGATTGACCTGGTCTTCCCGCGCTTCATGCTCTCGGCAGGCAAGTACCTGATCAGCGCCGCTCTGGCGATCACCGGCGCGGAGTGGCTCGTCCGGACGCAAGAGGTCGTGTTCGAAGTGGAGGCGCGGGACATCTTCCAGTCCGGTTTCCCACCGCGCGCTCCCCGCTCGATGGTGGCGCAGGATCACCGATGGGAGACCATCAAGTGATCTTCAGGGCGCTGAAGTGCCTCGCGTCGGTCTAGTCACGGCCCTGCTCCCCCCTTTGGTCGGGGGCACCCAGATGCTCGTCTGGCGGCTCTTTCAGGGCGACCCGAATCTCGTCGTCGTCTCCGGTGTGAGCGAGAACGCCCTGTCCTCGAATGGGGATTCGGCCGAAGCCTGCTCCGCTCTGAATGTGCCCACGCTTTACCTGCCGTACCCGAGGCTGCGTGGATATCGATATGGCCTGGCGCCCGTTCTCGGCGCGCTATCGAGCGTGTGGCTCACGAGGGCGCTCATGCGAGTCACCCGCTTTCTCCGAGCGCAGGCCGTGGACCATGTCGTCTCGATCCCGCACCAAGGTCCGTTCGCGCTGCTGGGCTTGCTCGCGGCTCGTCGGCTCGGGATAGCCCACACCTTTTATATCCTCGATGCCTGGGAAGAGGGAGCCACGGGGCCGGTCGAGCGCGCGTTCATCCGCTGGGCTCTGCGGCATGCGGCGCGAATGCCGCGGTCACGATTGGCGGCCGTTTCCCCGGCACTCGGCGACCACTATCGAAGGGCCTTCGGGTTTCGCGACGTCACCTGGATCCCGAACCCAGGTCCCCTCCCCGTGGAACGAGCCCGCATC
The DNA here is from genome assembly GCA_963774325.1 of uncultured Pseudomonadota bacterium. Classification (GTDB taxonomy): domain Bacteria; phylum Myxococcota_A; class Polyangia; order Fen-1088; family Fen-1088; genus DASRQZ01. The sequence continues at coordinate 2,647,833 of CAVZEF010000002.1, read as the reverse complement.
CACTCGGAGACGAGACCGTTCGTGCTCTTCACGGGAGCGGTCAAGCCGTTCAATGTCGCCGCCCTTCGGGCCGTCGCGCGAAGCATTCGCCGCTGCAAGGTGATCGAGAAGCTCATCGTCACGGGGCACTCCGCCGGCTTTGCGGACTCGCTGGGAGCCCCTGCCGACGTGAGCGACTGCGTCGAGTCTCGACTGTGCACCTCCGAAGAGATCTCCATCCTGCAAACCCAGGCGGCCGTGCTCCTCATCGCGACGAACGTCGACGACACGTCGCAGACCTCGCTCGGCTATCTCCCCGGTCGCCTGCCCGAATACGTCTCCACGCGCCGCCCGATTCTCCTGATCGGACCGCAGGACTCCGACGCGGCCCGCGCCGTCCGCCACTGGCGCCTCGGTCCGACGACGACCAGCCAGGACGAGACAGAGCTCGCCGAGCTCTTCGACAACCTTGCCGTACAGGGAGTCGACGCCGGTCCAGGGGTTACCACGCCGCGCGACCTGTTCCTGGAGGTGTTTTCGCGTGCGGAGGCGCGCAGGAGATTGCTGGACGAACCGTCCGCTCCCGTCTCGGGCGCGGCCGCGACGCTGGCGGCGGAGTTCGAGCGCGGCCTGCCGTCTAGCGGAAGCCAGCGCTGATCTGAGAGGCGATCTCCTGCGCCGAGATCTCCACACCGGCGGCGTTCCAGTGCGTGTCGTCGCGCCAGTACACATACCGGTGATCGGGCAAGCCTTCGCGAGCGGCACGCGCCAGAGGCTCTCGGAGGTTCACGACCTCGATGCCAGCGTCCTTCAGCGCTCGCGCGAGGTCATCGATGTACGTGTCCTGGGCGAGGGCCGGTCGCGGCTGCTCGACGAGCGGACCGTAGACTCGGTACTGGCTCGGAACCAGGACGACGACCAGCTCGAAGCTCCGCTCCCGAAAAAACTGGGCCAGCCGCCGCCAGAAGACCAGCGCGTCGGGAACCCGCGACGGATCTTTCGGCATTGTCACCTGCCCGGGCAAGAAGAGAATCGGATCGCCGTTCGACAAGTCGTCCCGGACGACCCGCTCCGAGAATGAGTTCGGGAGGATGACGTCGTCCTGAATGTCCTTGAAGGCTTTGAACAGCACCAGCTTCAGCGGCGACTCACGCAGCCAGCCTTTGACGTGCGCGTATCTCAGTCGCAGGGGCCGGTAGGCGGCGCCGAGCCCGTGCTCGAGGCGCTGCGCAACCGACGACCCGTTCGCCGACCACACGGGGCGGGGCACACCCTCCATGTGCTCGACGATGGCCAGCTTCCTGCGGAAGTGCAGCGATGAGAGCAAGCGATCGAGATCGTGCTCCCGTCCGAAGTCGGAGTCCGCCGCGTTGTATACCGGAGCGCCCATGATCGCTTCCAGCCGGGCGCTCAAGGTCTGGTCGTCGCTCAGGCCGGAGCCCGCCGCGAACGACGATCCAAACAAGACAGCGCCGAGGTCATCCTGGGCTCGAGCCGGGGCGTTTCGATAGCCCAGATCATCGGTGGTCACGACCTCCGTCCGATACTGTCGCAAGCTCTTGGCGTTCCCCATGGCCGACAGATCCCCATACGACGTCGAAGTCGAGTACCTCGTGTTGCGCGCGAACGGGCCGCCCAATCCTTCGCCCCCATCGCGCGTCAGCGCCTCGAACGCTCGAAATGAGACGCGGTCGTAGGGCACGAAGCGGCTGCCGAGGTCCGCAATCAGGGCCACGACCAGGACCGCCGGCACCGCAACTCCTAGAGTCAAAGACTTCATGGCTTGTCAGAACTGGAAGTAAAGGAACGGTGACATCCGGAAACCGTAGGTCATCGCCAGCGTGAGCCCGAAGCAGACGGTCAATGCCAGCGCCTCCCGAGTCTTCCAGCGGTGTGACAGCTCAAACGTGTTGAGAAAGAGCTGGGTGACCGCGGTGCAGATCGCGATCGCCACGAGCAACGTCATCGCACCCGGCCCGATCACGCCGGGGACCCTCCAAAACATCTTGCGCAACAACTGGCTCGCCATATCGATGGACGTCGCGCGAAAGAACACCCAGCCGACGACCACGAGCACGAATGTGACGGCGCGCCGAAGGGTGACCGACAGGCGATCCCAATGGCGGCCGAAGCGCTTGTAAGCGGCGAGAAGAATGCCGTGATAGGCGCCCCAGATGACGAACGTCCAGTTGGCGCCGTGCCAGAGGCCACCGAGCAGCATCGTGACGACCAGGTTGCGATAGGCGGAGCGGCGGTTCCCTCCGAGCGGGATGTAGAGATAGTCGCGCAAGCAGGTCGACAGGGAGATGTGCCACCGTCGCCAAAAATCGGAAGGATCGGTCGCCTTGTAGGGAGAGTTGAAGTTCTGCGGAATACGGAGTCCGAACAGGCAGCCGAGGCCCACCGCCATGTCGCTGTAGCCGGAGAAGTCGAAGTAGATCTGGTAGGTGTACCCGAGCATCATCAACCACGCACCGCCGGTGGACAGACCCTGGTAGTGCACGAGGCCCGGATCGATGACGGCGGCGATGGTATCGGCGATGAGCACCTTCTTGATCATTCCCAGCGTGAAGAACGACCATCCCCGGTTCCAGTAGAGCCTGCGGTCGGTGTGGTCGATGTTCTCGAGATCGCCTTCTATCTGACGGAACCTCACGATGGGACCGGCCACGAGCTGGCAGAACAGCGACACGTAGCAGGAGAACTCGAAGAACCGACGGGTCGGCGTGATGACCCGGCGGTACGAATCGACGATGTAGCTGATGGTGTGGAACGTATAAAACGAGATGCCGACCGGCAGCACCACCCGGAAGACGGGCACGTTCACGGGGATCCCCAGTCGGTGCGACACCGAGGCCGCGGTGTCGAGCAACATGCCCGTGTACTTGAAGAAGGCCAGCAACGCGAGATCGGTGACGACCGGAATCACGAGACAGAGACGCCGGCGCCGATCGTCCTTGTCCCACTTCAACAACCCGAGACCGGCGAGATAGCTCACCACCGTCGAGAACGCCATGAGGGCGCAGAAGCGGTAGTCCCAGAAGCCGTAGAAGACGTAGCCGCTGATGGTGAGCCAGACGTATCGCTGGTTCCGCGTCTTGAGCCGCCAGAACACCAGGTACGCGATGGGCAGGAACGCGTATAGAAACACCAGGCTGTTGAAGAGCAAACCGCTGAGCCTCCGAGGCCGCACGGTAGCACAGGGAATTTGAGCGATCAGCCCCGCACGCAGCCCCGCACGCAGCCTCGCACGACGGATCGGGAGGTTGCGGATCAGCGTCGCGTATCAGCGTTGCGAATCCTGGTGGGCCTCGCTATCGTGGACCTCGAGTATCGCGCGCCAACCTCCTGCACGATCGTGAGCGCCATCCTGGTCAGTCACCCCCACGTCGCAGCCGTTTCGACGGGTGTGTCCCAGGGGCTCGCGCGCGCGGGAAAGCTCGCAGGATTCGTCACCGGTGTCGCCTTTCGTGACGCGAGCTGGTCCGGGCGATTGACGGCCGCCCTGGTAAGCCAGCGATCCGTCGTCCGGAATCGGATCGTGGCGGACATACCGAGAGGCCGGCTCCGCAGTCTCGCAGCGGTCGAGCTCGGGGCCCGCGTGGCGGCGAAGATGCTCAGCCGTGTCCATCTGGTCGACAAGCCCTATGACGCGGTCTTCGCCAGTCACGACGCCGCCGTCGCTGCCGTGCCTTGGCCCCGCGAGACGACGGCGGTCTACGCCTACGAAGACGCCGCTTTGTGGACGTTTCGCCGGGCGCGCCGGCACGGGCTGGCCCGGATCTGGGATTTACCCCTCCCCCACTACCGGACCATCGAGCGCATCTTGCACGACGAATTCCGCCGCTGGCCGGGCGCGGCCACGGGGCCACCGCACAAGGAGCCTGCCTGGAAGCAACGCCGCAAGGACGGAGAGCTGGCCCTGGCAACGAAGGTGTCGGTCGCCTCGAAATTCACGAAGCAGTCATTGGAGGGCCTCGAAATCCAGGTGCCGGTCGTGGTCGCGTCGTACGGCTTTCCGGTCGAAGCCTTCGCGCGTCGCGAACAGCGGCCCTCGGGTCCGTTCACGGTCCTCGCCGTCGGAACGCACGATCTCAGAAAGGGAACGCCGTACCTGCTCGAGGCGTGGAAGCGCGCCGCCATTCCGCATGCGGAGCTGCACCTGGTCGGCCCCCTCAAGCTGGGCAAGTCATTCCTCGACAACTACGCCGGGATCTTCCGGCACTGGCCGCACCTGCCGAAGAGCCATCTTCCCGCGCGCTACTCGGCCGCGGACCTGTGCGCCTTTCCGACCCTGGGCGATGGGTTCGGGCTCGTGATGCAGGAATCCATGTGCTGCGGCACCCCGGTGATCACCACGCCCTGTGGCGGCGGTCCTGAATGCATCACCGACGGCGTCGACGGCTGGATCGTGCCCCCGCGAGACATCGACGCGCTGGTCGACCGGTTCCGTGAAGCGGCCGCCAACCGCGAGCAGCTCTTCGACATGGGACAGGCGGCGCGGGCGCGGGCCGAGCGGTGGAGCTGGATCGAGGCCGGCGCCGCGTTCGTCCGTGCGATCGAAACCGATCAGATCGGACGCTGAAGCGACGCGAAATCGACCGCCCCACCCTCGCGGGCGATCGCCGATCGTCGGGCGACCATCTCCGGCATCATCCGGATCCATCCGCCCCACGCACGCAGCATCGGCTGAAGATCGGTGCCATCCCGCAGGGCGCGCAGCGGGCGAAGAAGCTCGAGCGGCAGACGCCACGTCAGCCATGACAACGGCCAGTGCAGCGTCATGACGCGGAGCCAGTTGCGGATCATGAGCTCTTCCTTGAATCCTCCCGGATGCAGATTGAACGCCTGCGCCGTCGCGTGGACGATCACGCTGTCGGGAACGAAGAGAGCGCGCCACCCCTTGCGGCGCGCCCGCAGCTGATAGTCGACCTCTTCGTAGTAGCCCATGCCGAACCCTTCGTCGAAGGAACCGACGTCGCGCGCCATCGCCGCTCGCACCAGGCACTGGCCGTGGGCGAAGGGGACCTCCCGCCCGCGTTCGTGGGCCGGAACGTCGGGCTCGCCGTGACGATAGACTCTGACGCCTCCCGTCGGCGCCAGGTACGCGCCGGCGTAGTGGATGCTCCCATCGAGATACCGGAACTTCGGCGAGGCGAAGCCCGCGGACGGATCCTCCTCGAGAGCCGCCACCAGCGGTGGAAGCCACCCTGGCTCGACGAACGCGTCCGGGTTGAGGAAAAAGAAATAGTCGGTCTCGTACTGACGCAGGGCCAGATTGAGCGCGCCGACCCAGCCGAGGTTGTGGTCAGCAAGGACCAGCTCGAAACGCCCGGGCGCTGCGGCGGACAACCACTCGCGGGTGCCGTCGCTGCTGGCGTTGTCGACGACCACGATGCGCCGATTCGGATACGCCGTGTTCCCCTCGAGGCAGCCGATGCAGCGCTCGATGTCGCCGCGGCAGTTCCAGCAAACGACGACGACGACGACGGCCGGGGCGGTCATGAGCTCGACGAACAGGATGGCCGCCCCTTCTGGAACTGTCCAGCAGCCACTCGTCGCCGGTCATCGAGGCGATCGGAATCTCGGTGTGGTAGCGTGCTGCCGCCATGATACCGATGACGACCCTTCCCAGGCGGGTCTGGAGACGCTTGGCGCAGATCGAGGTTCTGTCTTCCCCGATGGCGCAGGCCAAGGAACGAATCGAAGCTGTTCAATTCCAGCTCGCGGTTCAGCGGCGGGCGCGCCTGCGCGAGGAATACGCGCGCTGCCGCACGCTGGCTGAATTTTTCGACTTTTCCCAGCGCGTGTTTGGGCCCCATCAACTCGAGCCCGAGATCACCGGCTTCTTGCAGCTGGCCGCCAAAGAGTCCCCGCGCACGGTGTGCGAGGTGGGAACCGCCAACGGCGGCACGACGTTCCTGCTCGGCCAGGCGCTCACCACGGCCGAGATAATGATCGGCGTCGACCTCTTCATCCGCCGGCGGCCGCGCCTGCGGTACTTCGCCCGCCCGGACCAGACCGTGCTCCTTCTCGACGGGGACTCCGCAGCGCCACAAACACTGGACCAGGTCCGAAAAGGGCTGCGGGGCCGGCCGCTGGATCTGCTGTTCATCGACGGAGACCACAGCTTCGATGGAGTGGTGCGCGACTTTCAGAGCTACCGCGAGCTGGTCAGAGACGGCGGGCTCATTGCGTTCCACGACATCGTCGAAGACAGTTTCACGCGCACAGGCATCAAAACCCCACACTGGACGGGTGATGTTCCGCGGCTGTGGCGCATGCTCAAGCCGAAGTACGAGTCGTACGAGTTCGTCACCTCGCCGACGCAGGACGGCCTCGGGATCGGTGTCATTCGCTACGATCGAGCGGTGACGCCGCCGATCTGACAGACCACGCGTCACGCAACCGCGAGCAGGTCATCGGCGATGCGCTGCCAGCTCAAGTGTTCGTCATAGACCTGGCGTGCTCCCGCCGAGACGCGGGCCAGGAGCTGCGGGTCGTGAAGCAGTCGAAGCGTCGCGTCGGCGAACGCCGGGCCGCTGAGCTCGCGCGCGAAGACGATGTTTTCGCCATCCTGAAAGATGCTGGCGTCGGTCTCGCTGCCGAAGACCGCAACAACGGGCAGACCGGAGCCGAGCGCGACGGGTAACGTCCCGCTCCTCGTGTTCGCGCCCGTGTTCATGGGAAACAGATAGACGTCGAGCTCGGCCATCGCGGCGGCGATCATCGAGAGCGGCAACCTTCCGGTCACCCGGATCCGGTCACGCGCCGGGTGGCGGGCCAGGACATCCTTGACCGCTCTGACAGAGGGTTTGTGCGCGGGACCAAGGTCGCCGAGCAGCACCAGCTCCGCCGCGGGCAGCTCGCGAACGACCCGCGCGAACGTATCGAGCACGACGTCGAACCGCTTGCCGAGCGCCGCCGTCGAGAAGAGGCCGATCCGGGGCCCGGCCCGACCTCCGGCCAACCCTTGCGGCCGGGCGACTCGCGCGACCGGCAAGGCGTTCGCGCCGACGCGGACCACGCCTGGCGCCGCGACCTGCATGGCACTGCAATAGGGCGCCACATGGCGCAGGCGTGTTTCGGTGGTCACGAACACATGGTCGCAGCTCTTCAGCAAAGCCGCGAAATGCAGCCTCTGCATGACGGCCGCAAGCAGCAGATCGGGTCGCCGATACCAGGGAACGAAAGGCTCGTGCGCGATGAGGGTGACTCGCGCGCCCGCACGCTTGACCTGCGCCGCCAGCAAGCCCAGCGCGGGGCTGCCAAAACGCCACGCATCCCACATTTGGGAGGTGTATTGAAGGATGACGTCCGTCGGACGCCAATCAATGACCAGCGGGGCGATCTTCTGCGCAATCGCGAGCGGGAAGGTGCCGGCGACGCCGTGAACCTCGACGCCCGGGTCTTCGGGATGGCGTTCCAGCGGTTCCCGCGAGTACACGGCGACGGCGTGACCGCGGCGCTGCAACTCGGCCCCAAGCCGCGCTGAATGGTCCCCGATCCCGCAAATCCGCGGGTAGAAATTCGGGCAAACAATCGCAAACCGCCGCGAGCTCGGCATGGGGGCCAAAGGCTAGCGCACCCTCTAGAGTGCGTTCATCTGAACGCTCTGAATGCCCCAGCGCAGAAGATCATTCACCGGCTGCAGGAGCCCATACTTGACCGCGTCACCAACGGCGACGCGGAAGTCGACGTCGGCGGCCGCGAGGTGGCGATTCACCTGGCGCCTCTTCAAAAGAGAGTGCGCCACGAACGCCGGTAGGCCGAAGGGCGTCATGCCCAGCATCAATTTGACGGCCCCCTTGGCGAACAGCGTGCGATTGACACGCACGTCCTGGGCTCGAATATCCGGATGCGACTCATAGAACGCCCGCAAATCGCGGAAGTGCCGTGGGTCTCCGAAGATCAGAGGCAGCCGGATCTTCTTGAGCCGCGGCGGATGATCCACGACAGCCTCCGTGACCCGAAGCGGGACGATACCGGCGGCCCGCGCCCGAGCAAAGAGATCACGATCCTCCGCGATGTGGCTCAGGTCCGTTCGAAATCCGCCCAGCGCCTCGAACGTCCGGCGCTGAAAGGCGACGTTCGTTGCCCCCAGGAGCTCGTCCTCGAAATAGATGGAGTGGACGAACGGCTCCAGCCACGGAACCGAGCTGCGCGTGGGGCCGAAAGCAATGGAGGCCCCCGCCTCGATCGCGCCGGCCAGCGCGCGGGCCCACCCGGGGTGAACCAGACAATCGCTGTCGACGAAGAGCAGCACGTCCGCCGCCGCCGCGCCGACCCCCCGGTTGCGCGCGACGCCCGGTCCGCCGTTCTTGCCCGTGATGTACCTCAGGGTCGGGAAGCGGGATTTGTACCCGCTGACGACCTCCTCCACCTCGGGGCCCGATCCGTCATCCGAGACGACGACCTCGATGTTGCTGTCGGGGCCAATCTCGGGAATCAGGCTGTCCAGCAAAGCCTTCAACTCGTCGGTACGCCGGTAGGTCGGAATCACGACGCTGGCGCGCGGTCGACTGCGGGCGGCAGTCTCGAGAGCTTCACTCATGGCCTTGGCGACTCCACTGAACGACCACCAGTATACGGGCTCGGCGGCGTGGGCCCAGACGAAAACTTGGCCCGTGGCCTATGCCGCTGACGGGGTTCGCCCGACATACCAGGTGACGATCGGCCAGCGGTCCTGATTCCATCTCGCCAGCCAGGACAGCGGGTTTCGGCGCGCGACCGGCACCGGTCTGAAAGCGATGCGCGGCAGCAGCCACAGCAGCGGAACGAGCGGATTTCCCCAGCCCCCAACCTCGATCTCCTCTTCTTTCTCGAAGACCAGCCGCAGCCCGTCCGGCGTGAAACGATAGTTGTCGCCAGGGGCGTCGTGGATCGGGTTCACGAAGCAGGTCGTGTGGATCTGAAGCCCTCCGGGGCGCAGCACGCGACGCCCCTCGGCGGCGCAGCGGAAGGGATCCGCGACGTGCTCGAGGACCTGGTCGGACAACACCACGTCGAAGGACGCGTCGGCGAACGGCAGATTCTGCCAATCCTCATCGGGAAAGCGCGTCTCGACGACCTCGAGCCCTCGCTCACGAAATGGCTCCGCCAGCAGGCCGCCGCCGCTCACCGCGAGCAACCGGCCGGGCAAGGGAAGGCCGGCAGCGAGGCGCGTCAGCAGCGGCGCCAGGGTCTGGTACATGGTGTAGCGAAATATGTCGGCGCCTTCGTCGGGAAACCCGAGCGCCTTCCGAAATGCGGTCTTTGCGACGTTCGTCATCATGGTGGTCACTGCGCGACTTTACGCTTTACCGTCTGGCCAAGCTTGCCGCCGCGCACGGTCATCTTGAGATCCCATTGTCGATCGAACGGGACGTCACCGCCAACCCAGCCACGCGGCTCGACCCAGCGCTGCACCTCGTATCCGGCAGAGGCAACGAGGCGAAGCAGCTCACGTGAGCGCTCGACAGCGGCCGATCCGCCGGTCGGGGTCAGCTCGAGCAGCAGGCTCGGCCCGGTGGCCAGCAGCTCGCGCGCGCCCAGGAGGACGTCGAGCTCGAATCCCTCCACGTCGATCTTCACGAGCTGAACGAGTGGCTTGCCCACGGACGCCCAGAACGCGTCCAGCGTCGTCATGGCGCACGGTTGCCCGGCGACCGTGGAGATCCGGCTACGCCCGCTGTTCTGGTGTTCGCCCCCGTCGAGCTTGACCACCCCGGGCGTGGGACCGACCGCCATGTTCACCAGGGTCACGTTGCCGAGACCGTTGAGCTTCACGTTTTCGGCAAGCCACGAGAACGTGGTCGACGTCGGCTCGAATGCCACGACGCGACCCCGATCGCCGAGGATCTTCGAAGCGGCCAGGGTGCAGCTTCCGATGTGAGCGCCGACGTCGAAGAACCAGCCCTGACCGCCGAGCTCTTCCTCGAGCTCGTGGAAGACGTGCGGTTCCCACACGCCGTCACAAAGAATGTAGTCGTCGACGTAGTCTCCGGGCTTGAGCCACATGACGTCGCCCCAGATCGTCGAGCCACGCACGCGTCGCGGACCACGATAGTGGTGCAGACGAAGCAGCCGGTAGTAGCCGATCCGGCGCAGCCGGCGCGGCAGGTGGCGCAGACCCCGCGTGTAAAGCGCGATGCGGGCCCACCAAAGAACGTCTTGCGGCGTCACCTCAGTAGCTCACGAGAGGCACAGCGTTCGCACAACGATCCTCGGCGTCGAGGAGACCACGCGCGCGCGCCCGAGGTCAAGCCATCAGCGAGCAAGCCATCAGCGAGAATGGGGCCGGCCCGACGGAGTTGACAAAACGAACTCGTCGTTCAGACTCCGGCTCGCCGCTTTTGGAGACTGGAGTGAACCCGGCGGGGACGAACCTCAACTCACAACGCTGGTACGAGAGCGGGGAGTTTCTGTTCGCCCTGGGAGCCGCAGCGTGGCTGGTGGCGTTGCTCCTGAAATGGCCGGCCGGCCTCAGCTTCAGCGACGAGATCGGGTACGTCGGTCAAGCTCGGCTCTTTCTGGAGGGGCGGATCCGTTCGACGCCGTGGTCGCCGGGGATCTGGAATCCGACGCCGAACGGGAACGTCGCGCAGTACCCATTGCTCGTCCCACTCCTCCTGGTTCCCCTCTTCGCGATCTCGCCTCGGGCCATCTTCCTGATCGGCGCGTTACCGGCCATCGGCCTCGCGTGGACGGCGGGTCGAGTTCTGAAATCGTGGGGCACGAGCTCGTGCTGGGCGCTGATTTTCCTCGCGCACCCGACCGTCGTGATCCTCGCGAGAACGGCGATGTCCGATCTGCTGCTGGCCGCTCTTGCGCTCGGGGCTTGGTGGTCGCTGAGGAACCATCGCCGCGTCTTCGCCATTCTGCTCATCGCCGCCACGATGGCCGCGAGGCCGACGGGCGTCCCCATCGCGGCGGCCATCATCGCCGGCGAGCTGTTCGACGCCGGACGGCGTTCGCCGACGCCGTTCGCAGTGACCTCGCAGGTGAAGACCGGCATCGTCGGATTCGCGCTCGGCCTGGCCCTGGTCTTGACGTCGAACGCGCTCGCGACGGGAACCGTCTGGTTCGGCTACAATTTTCGCCCGGGTATTCCGTCGTTTCGGCCCAGCTACATCCTCAGGACCGCGCCCGCCTACCTGCGCGCGATCTTGCTCAATCCGCCGCTCCTGCTGCTGGGCCTCTACCCCCTGTGGCGCCGCGGGCTCGTGGCACCGCTGTTCGTCATCGCGAGCTTCGGCGCGCTGATGTCCTTCTACGTCTGGGTCGACTGGGCTCCGACCTGGAGCGAATCGGTCGTCATGTCCGAACGGCTGATCTTGCCGATCGTGACGTTCCTCATGATCGGGTACGCGGCAGGGTTGTCTCGGCTCGCGGCCCGGCTGCACCTGACCGCGGTCGCCAAGTTGCTCCTGGTGGTCGCCCCCGCCGTCGTCGCGTTCAAGATCGGCTCGCGGCACCACCTGTGGCAGCAGCCCATGCAGGAGGCTCGACAGGCGGCCACCGCTCTGGCGCAGCAGGTGGGCAGCAACGAGCTCGGGCTGACCTACGCCTCTTCCAAAGCGGGGCTGCTTTTTCCCGGAAAGACGACCTGGATCGTGAAGAATGGTCCGCGGCCTCCGGTCCTGCTGTGCGCGACGCACGGCAACTCCTATCGAACGTTTGCCGCTGGCGTCGTGGACAGAGATCCCTGTGATTCGGTGGCTTACGAGGGCTACCATCGGGTCTCCGTGCTGGATGGGTTCGTGCTCCTTCAACGTGACGGAGTCGTCCAGCCGCCGCACGTTCAATGATCTCCCCCCAGATCGGCGCGGCTGGCGTTCAAACGGAGCCGGCACAGGGCAGGACGGAACGAGGTGCCGGCGCCAAGCTCGCCGGACTCGAGCTCCTTCGATTCCTCAGCGCGCTTTCCGTTCTGGTCTGGCACTACCAACATTTTTCATTTGTCGGTGAGATGCCCATCGGATTCACGACGGCTCGGCAGCCGTTTTACATGTTGCTGGCGCCTGCCTACCGCTTTGGATGGTTGGGCGTCGACGTCTTCTGGTGCATCAGCGGCTTCATCTTCTTCTGGAAGTACAATGAGCTGATTCGGGAGCGCAAGATCGACGGTCGTCGATTCTTCGTGCTGCGGTTTTCGCGACTTTATCCGTTGCACTTCGTCACGCTTCTGGCCGTCGCGGGACTGCAATGGCTGTATCTGAAGGAGCATGGCCACTACTTCGTATATCAATTGAACGACGTTCGGCACTTCGCCTCACACCTGTTCATGGCCAGCAACTGGGGCTTTCAAACCGGCTACAGCTTCAACGGTCCGGTGTGGAGCATCTCGATCGAGGTGCTCGTCTACGTATTCTTCTACTTCTCTGTCCGATACGTCAGCGGCTCACTGGCCGCCACGGCCGTCGTCGCGATCCTGGCGTTCTCGGCACAAGAGGCGGGCCTCGACGTCGACGGCCTCTCCCAGTGCCTCATGTTCTTCTACGCGGGCGGACTCACGGCGTTCGCCTTCAAGCTGACGGGGCGCAGCCCGAAAGCGGCCGCGGTCGCCAGCGTGCTGGCCGTCCTGGGAATCGTCGCGAGCGGGATCGTCGTCCTCCTGGTGCCTCGCGCACGCAATCCCTACCACCTGCTCCTCGTTTGCACGCCGGCCGCGATGTTCTTGCTGACCAGGCATTTGCGACTGACCGCCGGTGTCCGCCGACTGGTCGAGATCGCGGGCAATACGACCTATTCGAGCTACCTGCTACATTTTCCGTTGCAGCTCATCGTGATGCTCGGCTGCAGCTACGCCGGGATTCGGGCTCCGATGTACGACTGGAGGTTCTTTCTCGGTTACATCGGGCTCACGCTGCTGCTGGCGGTCGGTATCTACAGATTCTTCGAGCTTCCGGCGCAAGACCTGATCAGGAGGAGATTCCTCAGGACCGACGTCGCACGCCGTACTTGACGATGCAGTACATGGCGCGCAGTCCGTCCTTCCAGCCGATCTTCTTTCCCTCGGCGTAGGTGCGCCCGCGATAGCTGACCGAGACCTCGTAGATTCGAAGCTTCATCTTCGCAACCTTGGCCGTGAGCTCGGGCTCGATGCCGAACCGATCCTCCTCGATCTTCAGAGCATGGATGACCTCGGCCCGGAAGGCCTTGTAGCAGGTCTCCATATCGGTGAGGTTGAGATCGTTGAGCATGTTGGAGACGAGGGTCAGACCGCGGTTCATCACCATGTGCCAGAAATACAGCACCCGGTGCGGCGTACCGATGAACCGCGAGCCGAACACGACGTCGGCGTCGCCGTCGACGATGGGCTGAATGAGGGGCAGGAGATCACGCGGATCGTACTCGAGGTCCGCGTCCTGGATCACGACGATGTCGCCGGTGGCGAGAGAGAATCCGGTGCGGAGCGCTGCGCCCTTGCCTTGGTTGTGCGGCTGCAGTTGAACCCGGACCTCGTTCCGACCTTTTTGAGAATCGGGCCGCGGCAGCCACGCGCCGAGTCCTTTCTCGTTCAATTCGACGAGCAACTCGCGGCTGCCGTCCGTCGAGCCGTCGTCAACGATGATGATCTCCTTGTCGAGATCGACAGCCGTCACCCTCTGGATCGCCTCTCGCAGCGTCGCCATTTCATTGTAAACAGGGATCACGATCGACAGTCTCATCCGGGGCGCGAGGAGAGCATGCGCGCGCGGCGATGGTCAAGCCGTCAGGCTCCCACCTTTCCAGTTGACTCCATCCGGTGGCCAGGCAAAGCTGAGCGGCGATCCTGACATGGGAAGTGCCTGGAACCGACGCCTGCTCGTGCTCGGCGTTTGGCTTGCCCTCTTCGTGACCAATCCTGGTCGCAATGAAGTCGTCGATGTCGGAATGCGGCAGACGATCGCGCGCAGGATGTGGAGCGCGGGCAGCGTCACCATCACCTCGATTCCGGCCAGGGAGAGCCAGCTCGCCTGGATTCCTGCTGGGCCTGGACGCTGGGCGGCTCCGTACGGCATCGGGCAGAGCGTGGTTTTCATTCCGTTCGATTTCCTGGGGGCGATCCTCGAGCGCTTCGGCCCGGGAGCGTGGCGAGAGCAGCTCGCGTGGTTGCCCATCGGGCTCGGCTTGCTGCCACTCCTCGGTCTCGGATGGTGGCTTGCGGTTCGAAAACTGCTCGAGGCGTGGGGAGTGTCGCCCAGGTGGTCGCTCATCGGGTCGCTGGCGATGACGTTCGGGACCATCGCGTTTCACTATTTCGGTCAGGCTCAGGAGGAGACGCTGGTGGGGTTCTTCCTGGCGTTGTCCATGCTGTTCGCCTTGCGGCTACGCTCGGCTCCGACGGTGCGAAATGCTCTGCTGGCGGGCGCGTTCGGCGGAGCCTGCGTGGTCACCCGACCGATCGCCGTGTTCGCGCTGATGATCGTCCCGGCCTTGCTGCTGTCGTCCACCCAAGGAGCCAGAGATGCAGCGCGAGATCGCGTTCGGTTCCTCGCCGCGGCCGGCGGGTCGTTCCTGACATCGTTGTCGCTCATGTTTGGATACAACTTGGTCCGATTCGGCAATCCGTTCACGATCGGGTACGATCGCCTCGGACACCTGTCGAAGATCGCGCTCGACCGACGATCGCCCCGGATCCTCGGGGAGTTGCTGCTAGGTCCCGGGGTCGGTCTCTTCGTCCTGTCGCCGATCCTGCTGCTCTCGCTGTGGGGGCTGCGGCTGCTGTGGAGGCGGGATCGCTGGTACGCGATTGGAATGATCGTCGCGCTCGCGTCTTGCTACCTGTTTTTTTCCGCCTGGCATGACTCGTACAGTGGCGGCGTTGCCTGGGGGACGAGGTATCAGTGCCATCTGTTGCCAATCTTTGCCCTTCCCCTCACGCTGGGATTGCAACGAATGGCCTCGGCGACCTCGTGGCGGCGCGTGGCGATCGGCGTGGCCGTCTTGAGCGTCGCGATTCAAGGCCTGTCGATATTCACGACGCAGCACTTCGAATACGTCCAGGCGACCTGTCAGGACGGCGGCACCGATGCTCTGCTGACCAGCCCGATCAACGGGCAACTGGAGCGGCGGGCTCGTAACGTCGTTCGGTGGGTCATGCGGGCCGGCCCGCCCGATGGTGGCAGCGCGGAGTGGTGCCGGACGCTGCTGACCGTGATGTGGGAGCGCTACGTTCCGAACTCCTGGGGACCAGTCTTCGCTCGGCGTCTCAACCGCGGAGGCGGCTTGTTGATGCTTCTCTGGGGCGGATTGACGGTTTCCGCGGTCGGCATGCTCTACGTTGGCGCGCGCCGCGAGCTTTCGGAGCTGGACGCTAGGGACGCTCGGGCGTGAGGCGATAGACAATCGCCCCGAAGCCATAGGCGCTGTTCGTGATGCGTACGCCCAAGAACCGGGTCGGACGCCTGGGTAGATCGTTGGCGACTTCGACCATCCGATTGGTGAACGAAGCGCCCCAGGCGTTCGGATCAAGCGGGGTCGGCAGCCCGGGAACGCCGCTTCCGTTGCCAGTCAGCGCAACGAAATCGATGGCGCCCTCGGGAGGATGAGAAAACATTGGCTCGTAGGTTCGATTGCGCTCGGCGATGAACCACCAGAGATCTTTCGTCAGGACGGTCGCCCCCTCGGGGATGACGCTCTTGAGTCGTGAAGAAGCGACGTCGATCCTCTGAGCGGCGGGCAACGTCGCAATGACGATCGTCTCCTTCACGAAATGCACGGCAAAGCTCACGTAACCCGCCAAGAGCAACGCGGCCGGAAGAATGGCGCGCCGCCCTCTTCCAGGCGAGATCGCCAGCGAATAGATCAGATGCAGAGCCGCAACGAACAGCCAGGGGCCGATGAACCAGGTGTATCTGTATCGAAGCGCGAGGAACGCCCCCAAGAAGATCAGGTAGAGACACGCGCCCGCGCCATAACTGGCCCACAGGCGCAGAGCCCTGCGCGTGCCGGCCAGAGCCGCCGCCATCAGTCCCGATAGAAACGTCGCGAGCAGGAAACTGTAGTACTTGACGGTCTGCGGGCCCACGTCGGCCCACGGACGAGAGGTGGGCACCACGTGCTTGAAGAGAAAGCTGGCGTGGGCCAGGTACTGGTTGAGCGCCCTCGGGTGGGCCGCGAGCAGAGGGCCAACCGCGATTGCGACGCCGACGGCCGTTCCCGCGGCCACGAAAAGACTCCGCCGGATCGCCGCTGCGATCGTGCCGTCACCCGCCTGGAGAAGAAGGGTGAGCGCGACGAGACCGGCCGCGATGGCGGCGCCCGAGCTGGTGCCCAGGGAGAAGCCGAGCGCAACTCCAGCCAGTACGCTGTGAATGATCCGGACGTTCGGAGCCAGGAGCAGGATCAGGCAGATGGAACCGAACGCCATGGCCAGCTCGTCCGGCCTCCCGGCCGTCCCAATCGGCAAAACGGCGATCGCCGCACCCATTGCCAGCCATGGCCGCCCCCGCCCAACCGACGCAAAGGCCCGCCACGCGAGGACCCGCCACGCGAGGACAAAGATCAAGGCGGTCAAGAGCACGTGAATCCCGGCGTCGAACAGAATGCACTGCCGGGCACCGAAACCCGCAAGGCGCGTCCAGATTCCGAACGCGAATGGATAGAGAGGCGGGTGCAGAAAGAAGACCTCGGTCACCGGCGGCGAGACGTTGCCGAGCGCGCCCTCCAGCTCGGGAGCGCCAAAACCGCGCCCCGATGCCCAGTTCCGGCCCGCGGCCTTGAAGAAGACCTCGTCGGTGACAGGAAAGCGGCCGACAAAAGCTGCAACCGCCAGATAGACGAGCGACGCCAACGCAACCACGAACGCCGGACGAAGGAGCCCTGCGCGGCCGATTCCGGCCTCCGGCGATGAGGCGCCTCGAGCGGGCGCACCTGGATCTTCCACTACAATCGCCCGAGCGCACGCAAGGCCGGCGAATGCCGGGCGTTCGCCCGTTTGACGACGGCGGCAAACAGAGCTGGGTCCTTGACCGCGAAGTAGTTCGGCGGCTCATAGGCGTCGAAGATGCCGTGAAATGGCGCTCCCAGCTCGACGAGCTCGAGGCCTCCGCCCAGCGTGTAGTGCAAGCGTCGGATGGCGTACCCGTGCGCGGCCAGCACGGCGGACGAGGCCGCGATGTCCATCGACTCGAAGACGAGCGCGGGGCCGTCGGCGCGGGCGAGCAGGCCGGCGCCCCCGGCGAGAACTTCCAGCTCCGCGCCCTCGACATCGATCTTGATCAAGTCAATCGACCGCCCTGCCGGCAACGTCGTCGCGAAGTCGTCCAGGCTCACGCTCGGGACGACCTCAGCTTCATCGGAACGGCCCGATCCGGGCAGGATCGACGAAAGGCCGCTGTTGTCGGAAGCGGTGCTTTTGTAAAAGGCGATCTCTCCCGACGCGCGTGCCACGGCCTGGCGTCGCACCTGAACCCGACCGAAGACGCCATTGAGACGGAGATTCTCTTCCAGGCGCGTTCGAACCCCGGCGTTCGGCTCGAACGCGTAGACCGCGGTCGCATCGCGAATGGCGCGCACCGCGAGCAGCGTGTAGTAGCCGATGTTGGCCCCGACGTCGACGAACGTCATGCCCGGCCGAAGGAACGCCTGCATGAGGCGCGTCCCGCAGATCTCATAGGTCCCGTACAGGAACAGAGCCTTGGCGATCGCATCGCGCAACAGCAGGGACATCCGGATCGGCGGCTCCATGGGCCCCATCCCGACGAGACTGAGGTCCACGACGTGCGGTGTGTCCATCCAGCCGGAGCGCGTGCGCTGGAACACCTCGATCTCGATCCGACGGAGCACGGCGAGCGGAAGATCCTCCCAGAGCTGCGGCTTCTGGCTGGGACGATTTCGCAGCATCACGTTCTTGAATCGATCAATCCAACCCCGTTCCATTCCGCGGGATTTTACCCGCCTCGAGCCCGTTCAGACAGGATCTCCGCGTACAGATCCAGATATTTCTGTCCGAGGAGGCGCTCGTCGAAGCGCGCCAACGTTCGCTGCGCGGCTTGAATCTTCGAGCGGCGCAGCGAACCGTCGTCGAGCAGAGCGGCCATCAATGTCGCCAACGCCCGATGGTCGCCATTGGGAAAAGTCCAGGCCGCGTCTCCCACGCATTCGGACAAGCCGCCGCGCTCCGAGACAATCAGGGGCAAACCCGCCGCGAGGAGCTCCAGAGCCACGCCGCCCATCGCCTCCTCCCATTCCGACGGCACGACGGCCACGGTCGCCTGGACGATCGTGTCGACGAGCTCCTGACCCTGCTTCCTGCCGACGAAATGCGCAGCGGCGCCGAGGTCCAGGGTGAGGGCTAGCTGTTGCAGGGCCGCGCGCTCCGCGCCGTCGCCCACGATCAGCAACGTGGCGGGACGGCGCTGCGGGCGTTCGCGGTGGAGGAGAGCGAGCGCTCGAAGCAAGGTGCCGACGCCCTTCTCCGAGACCAGCCGACCGACAAAGAGAAAATCATATCGTGGAGATTCAGCGGCGGGCGCTGCACGGCTGAAGGTCGATAGTGTGAACGGATTGTAGATCACGACCTGCCGCGGAAGCGGCTGACGATTCGCCACCCACTGAGTCACAGCGACATTCTTGTCGACCCACTGGCCGGCGGCGCGGCGGATCCCGAGCTTCAACGCCTCCACGACCGCGACGCGACGACCCCGATGACGGGCGTGAAAGAGCACCGACGCCAGGGGTGTCAGCGGTGCCGGGCTCCCGTTCATCCATCCGAGCCCATCCACCGACACCATTTGGTACCCTGCGTGGGTCCACAAGAAGGGCTTCCGCATCAGCTTGGCGTGGAAGAAGAGCGCCAGGCTGGCACCGTTCGAGTGGACGATGTCGACCGACCTGACCAGCGCCAGGCGCCGTCGCGCGCTGGGAGCTCTCTCGACAGCGAAGCGGAGCCGCTCGAAGCCGCCTCCGTCCTTGGTCTCCGTCACGACGACGCAGGAATGACCGGCGTCCGTGATTCGCTCGGCGAGCGACATTGAAACGGATTCGATGCCCCCCAGAGCTGGGAAAAAGCTCCTGCGAGTAGAGCAGCACCTTCATTGCGGGGCATTCAACGAACGATCTCGAAGAGAGCCGCGGGTGTTTTCACGGTTCCTCCGAAGGTCCGACTGACCGGCGTATCGACCTCGCGATGCCAGAGCAACTTTACCCGAGGGCCCAACGCCGCGACCGAATCCTCCATCGCAACCGGCCCCTGAACCAAGATGTGGGTAAAGTGGTCGGGTCGCGAGCACCTTCGAGAGCGGGGCGGCGCCGTGGAGAAATTCGGCGTCGTGCACGCGCATGTGCGGCCGATCGAGATAGAAGGTCGCGGCCTGGTTCGTGAGGATGAGGCCGCTTTCGGGGACGTCCGCCATGACCATGCGATAGGTCGTATAGGAAACGGCGGTCCGCGTGAGGTACGAGTCGACGCTCTCGCGTCCCAACACCACCGGCGCCACGCTCCTCAGGCCGAGAACGGTGCTGGCCGTTCCGAACCCGATGAAGAGAGCAGCGGTCACAACCATCAGCCGAAACCGATAGCGGCTGCCCTCGGCCGCCCAGCACAGGGCGTCTGCCGCCAGGACAGCCAGGAGCGGTTGCAGCGGCACCAGGTAGCGCGCGATGTGCGCGCTCTTGAGCCAGAGGACAAAGGCGATCACCACGGCAGCGAACACGATCTGGCGATAGCGCGTCGACGGCGCCGGGGAGCCATCACCGTCGGCGCGCCTGAGGCGAAGCAACATCAGCGGCCCCAGCACGAACGGCAGGGGGCTGAGGTACTGGGCGCATTCGAAGAGCGCGCCGCTCGAGAACAGGCGCCAGGGAGCCAGCAAGAGGTCTTTGAAACCGTGGCCCGGGCCGTAGTGACTGAGAATCACCCAGACGCCCTCATGATCGACGTTCTCTCCGAAGACGCCGGCTGCGAACGGGTAGACCGGGTTCCCGGTCCAGAGATAGGAGTGGATGTACCAGGGCAGGCAGAGGCCCAGGGATATCCCGACGAGAGTGGCGGCCCTCCCCAGGGCGACGACCAGGCCGCGCCCGCGGCGCCACGAAATCCAGCCCACCAGGGCAGCGGCGACAAAGGAGAACTGGATAGCGGTGAGCTTGCAGGTCCCGGCAAGGCCCATGAGCAACGCCACAGTGACGAGCCAACGAGGATTCTCGTCGTCGCTCCAGTGAAGGAGAGCGCAAAAGCCGAGCGTGTTGAAGGTGGTGATCCCGAGCTCGACGAAACAGGACGTCGACTCCCAGGCGATCATGGCCGTGCAATAGAAGATGGCGGCGGCCAGCAGCCCGGCCAGCGAGCCCGCGATTCTCCGACCGAGCACGAAGGTGGCGCCGGCGGCCAGAATCCCGAGGCCCATGTGCATCAACGCCGCCAGCGTCGCCCCCTGCAGCGAGAAGCCCAGAGTGAACAGCATCTCGACGCCGAGCGGCTGATACGACTGCCAGATCGCCGGGAGCTCGACGATCCCGCCGGCGCGCGCGTACGTGCGGGCGATGTAGAGATGGTAGACGAGCGCGTCTATGAAGCTCGGCGGGGCGAGAGTCGCCACGACGTTGGCCAACACGCAGGCGCCAAGCGCGGACAGGAGCGCCAACCGTATCCAGCGCGGCTCGTCCGTGGGAGCCGGCTCTCGCTCGGGCGACGTCACGAGCTGCCACGCCCCGAAGGCGGCTGCCGGTAGAATCAACAGCAACGATGAGCCTCGTCCCACCCGATGCAAGAGTCCCAGCACGAAGCCGGTGACGATCAGACAGCCGACACCGAGTCCAATCGTGAGCACGGTCCGCTCGAGCCGGGTCGGAAGATCCAACTTCAAAAGGCGGGCGACGCCGATACCGTATCCGTGAGCTGCCGCAGCGATCAGCAGGAGCCAGCCCAAGGCCATCATTCGATCAACGATGTCCTGCGATTCGAGAGAAATAGAGCAGCGCAGGCGTGGCGAACTGTCGAAAATAAATCAGGACACAGGCCAGGATCCAGACGGTGAGGATGACGGTGGGTGTCCTTCCGCGCAGGTTCATGTCACCGGCTCGAGGAGCACACCGTTCGAGTGCGCTCCTGATCGAGCTTCGAGCTTGGCGCGCCGTTCGGCCTCGTTCCTCTCATTGATTTTGACCTGGACGACCTCCTGGAGGATGAAGCCAAAGCCCACGAAGAAAAGGGACGCGTAGATGTGGTCGAACGCCAGGCTCCCATAGAACGCGAGGACCGCGTACGCCAGGGCACCCGCCGAAGCGGCGCGGCGCCCGGCCTTCTTCAAAATCTTCGACGATTTCCAGAGGACCACACCGAGACCAAACTTCGCCGCCCAAACCAGGATGTATCCGCCGGGGCCGAGCTCCACGAGATAGCGGCCCACTTCGCCCTCGGCGCCGTAGATCTCGTCGGTGACGCCGAGCTGCTGGCGGAAGTTCTGCATCATGCCGGTGCCGATGCCGAAGAGGGAATAGTCGTACTTCACCAGCGCCACGGGCGGCAGGATGGTGAAGACTTCCTCCACGCGCTCCTCGGCGTCTCCGCCATCGAGACGGTCCATGACCCCCTGAAGGGCGTCCGGAAATGCGAGCACGGACGTGAACCCTGCGGCCACGGCGACCAGGATGATGCGACGACCTGTTCGAGTGAAGATCAGGCCTGCTCGCCAGACCACCATCGAACAGAGGCCCAAACTGATCACGAAAGGGCCTCGCGAGCCTGACATCGGGAGCGCTGCCGCCGCGAAGAGCGTGGCGATGAGAGCGCTGAGCTGCGCCCTGCGATCCCGCTCACCAAGGCCAATCGAGAGCAGCAGCACGGGGACGAGGACGGCGAAGTCGCCGAAGCCCGAGATGAACGAGAACGTCGACGAGACGCGTGCTCTCCCCGTCGTCTCGACACCGACCGCCAGCGACTGCTCCCCGTCGACGACCGAGTACGTGTTCAAAGAATCATTGACGGGTGCACCAAACTGGAACATCGCGAGGATCGCCACGATCATGGTCACGGCTGCCTGGATGTGGACGACCTTCCGTCGCACGACGGGGTCGAGGAGCACGCTGGCAACCAGCAACGGCGCGATCCACCAGAACCAGTAGGCGCGAACCCCGAGCAGACCTAGAAGGAAGGACTGCTGATCCGGATTGATGATCTCGGCGAAGGTCCACAGGATCGCAAGCTTCAGGAACGCAGTGTATTTGCCGTAGAGCGAGCTGAAGACCGCCTTCACATCTCGGTTGAGGCGAAATCGAATCAACCCCGCGACCAGCACCAGATCCTTCAAGAAGTAGAAGAACGCCGACGGAATCCCGGGGAGATACCGTCGCCCGAGCCCCTCGAGGCATATCGAGGCCAGGAGACACGCAAACCACAACGAGCGCAGCCATTGTTTGACCGGTGTGAGCGACGACGCTTCACGCGCGAGCTCGACACCCGGCGGCGGACGATGGGTGACGACAGTCAGAGCCGAGCCGGTCAGAGGGAGGGAGGCGCTCACGGCAGAAGCTCCGAGCCGGACCGGATCGTCCGAATTCGTGCGGTCAGACGCTCGATCGCCGCGAGGATTTCGGCGTTACCGGGATTGACGACATTCGACTGACGATAGGCCTCGAGAGCGGGGACCATTCGCCCCGTAGTCTCCCACAGGCCTGCCATCTCGGCCCACGCGCCGCCATTCCCGGGATCCTGAGCGAGCGCCACGTTGTACTCGGAGATGGCCTTGCCGTAGTCGCGCAGACCCTTGTAGTACCGCGCAGAGGCAAGGTGGACCTCGGTGGTCGGCAACTGGGCCTCCGCGAGCCCGATCTCCAGCGCTTCGAGCGCGCCTTTGGCGAGAAACCACTTCTGGTGGTTCATGATGATGCCGAGACGGCTTCGCAGCAGAGAGAGATCGTGCGGATTCATGCCGATACCAGCGTCCAGATCCTGAAGCGCCTCCTCGATTCGCCCTGCCCGCACATGCGCGTCGCTGAGCAACAGGAAGACACGGGGGTTTTGGGGAGAGAGCTTCCTCGCAGTACCGAGAGATTTCAAGGCTTCTTCCGTCGCCCCGGTGGCGATATCGAGGCCGGCCTGAATCAGCAACACTTGCTCGACCGGAGCACCAGCGCTGCCGGCAAGCGGCAGCAGCGCGCGCGCCCCGGCGGTTTGGCCCCGAGACGCCAGAAATGACGCCGCCCTGAGCAAGCGCCCGGGATCGGCGCCGCTGATGACCGCGATCTCCTGGGGGCGCGCTCCGGCCGCCCACACTCTGGGCAAGATCGAATCAAAGACAATCGGGCGGGTCTGAACGGCCGCGTGCCATTCATCGACGGCCTGGGATCTCTTCCCGAGAGCCCAAAGGGTCTCGGCCACCGCAGCATGGACGTCGGGACAGTGCGGACAGAGCAGGAGCGCATGGTTGAGCGCGTGGAGACGAGGAGATCGACCCGAGGCGTCGGGAGGCACTGGCTCGGTGCCCGCCTGTGCCAGGACGTAGAAGTAGTCGACAGGATGCGCAGCCTGAGCGCGCAACGCGATCTCATGCCTGGCGGCGCCGGGAGGTGTCTCTCGCAGCGCACGATCGAAGTCCCCAGCGCTGCGGGGCACGATCGATGCTCCCCCGATCCCGATTGCGAACAAGGCGAAGGCCCAAACGCCGACGCTGGGGGCGCGAGAGATCGTACGCTCGGCGACGTCCCGCGTCCGTCCCAGGAGGGTTCCCAGAGTGGCCGCGAAAGGAAGCTGAATGCCGAGCGTCTCCAGGCCGAAGTCGACGACGTTGTGCACCAGGACAGCGACGACGGCAGCGGCCAGGGCCGCCTCGATCTGGTCGCGTCGCCGCGCCGCGAGCCATTCTTTCACGACGAGAGTCAGGGCGGCGGCGACGCAGAGAAAGCCCAGCCAGCCCGCATCCACGAGGTATTGCAGGGGCTCGTTCTCGAGGAATGAGAAGCGAACCTGGACGGGGACCTCGACCGTTCGATAGACGGGAAAGACACGCTCGAAAGCGCCGCGCCCGATGCCGAACGGATGGGCCGCGAGGACGCCCAGGCTGTTCTTCCAGAGGGCGAATCGCATCTCCTGCGTCACCTGGGTGTCGCGAACTCTCGCCACGACCTGATCGGCGCCCAGCCCGAGCGCCAGCGCGCCCATCAGAACCAGCATTACCGTCACCCAAAGCATGCTTCGGGATGGGCGAGCGCCCGTTTCTTGGATCTCCGAGGAGGTGGCTGACTGTCGGAGCCAGACGAAGACGACCGTCCCCACGGCCAGGCTCAGGACGGCCCCACGCGACAGCGTGCCGAGCGCGCACGCGCCCGCCATGAGCGCAGCGGCCAACCAGCCGATCTGGTTGAGGGCGGACGCGCCTCCCAGAGCGCACGCGACACAGACGAATGCTCCGAGCTCCAGGAACTCGGCCATGTGATTGGAGTTGATGAAGGGGCCGTTGAGAAGGCCGCGACTTTCGGAGAAATGCCCAAAGATATGGGGTTCTCCGAGAATCCGGTGGCCGAGCCCGATCGCGATGGCGGTCACGCAGCTCGCGGCGACGACGCGCAACAAGAGCTGGCGCCGGCGCGAACGACCCGACGCCACGTGAAAGGCGGTCAAGAACACAGCGAGCGCCGCGCCGGCCCGAGCGATGATGGCCCGGGTCTCGGGCGGGTCCAGGCTGAGGGGTCGCAAGCGCGCCTCCGCGGCCGGGCTGTCGGCGAGCAGCGCATCGCCCGCCGGATCGATTCGCCTGGCGAGAGCCGTCGGCAATGGAACGCTCTGAAGCACCGGAATGAGCAACAAGCACAGAGGCAGCAGCACGGCGGGCGTGACGCGAACCATGCGCCTGCGAGCGAGCTCCCCCAGCAGGACGAGCGCGGCCCCCAATCCCGCGCCCACCGACACCAGCAACACCGCCGGACGGTGCACCGAACCAACCAGCAGAGGCGCGGCGAAGACGACCAGGCAAGAAATGACCACGCCGGTCGGACCGATCGAAGCTTCGAGGCCGGAATGAACCTTCCGCGACCCCGGCCCCGAACGAAAGCTCACAGCCGGGATCAGGCGCTCCACGTTTTCCGTGTCCCCCGGCGGGGCCTGGCTAGAAGAGACGCTCCTCGACTACCAGAACGTCCCCCGGAAGGATCATCACGTTCGGCGAACGGCCTTCACTGATGTCGGCTACCGGAAAGGTGTGAGTCTCTACTTTCCCGATCACTTCGCGCCGCAGGTTGACGGAGTTCTTGGCCGCAACGCCGGTGAATCCGCCCGCCGATGCGATGGCGTCCACGATGGTCATGTTGGGGAAATACGAAACGGCGCCCGGGCGCACGACTTGACCCAGCACCGACACCTTCCGGCTGTTCCACTCCGTGATCATCACGGTGACCTGCGGGTTGAGCAGGTACCCAGACTTGAGACGCCTGACGATCTCCTGCTGGACCTCTCCGATGTTCAGCCCTTTGACAGGAATCCGCCCCGCCAGAGGAAAATCGATCGTGCCATCAGTAGCCACCCGGTAGTTACCGGACAGGTCGGGCTCGCCATACACCCGGACCGCGAACCCGTCGTCGACCCCGAGCCGATCGTCGTGGCTCTCTTGAGTGAGCGGAATCGCGGATGGGAGCGTGCTCGAATTCCGGGCGCAGCCGAGCGCTGTCACCAGAAGCGCGACGCCAGCGACGCCCAACGAACAAGCACGGGCTTTCTTCCCGAAACCCGGGGATGATGGCAACATCGGGTGGCAGTCTAGTACGTGACGCCGAGCCTTGCAAAGACCAGCTGTTTTAGATAGTTGACCCGACCGGGGTCCAAGGCGGAAAACTGGTTGTAGTCGCTGCTGTTGTCCATCAGGGTGTAGGCGACACCGACGTAGGTCCAGTCCTGGATGTGGTAGTCGATGTTGGCCCCGACCTGCCAGTAGTTGTCGTGGCGACTGGTGAAGCCACCATTCGCGAGCGGTATGTTCTGGACCGAACGGCTGTCATAGCGGAGCGAAAGCCCAGCCCCGACACGCCCGGCGATTGCCTGTCCGGCGTTGAGATAGACCGAGTCGAGATAGTAAAAGTCTCCCAGCACCGCATTCACGAAGTCACGCCGATATCCAAGCGCGATCGTCGTGAGGAGGGAGGGGCGATAGTTGAGGTCCACGCCAGCGGTGAAGTTGCCGCGGAACCCAGAGGGGCCCGGGCGGGTGGTGTCGTAGAAGCCGTTCGCGTACCCGACCAGAATGTTCGCGGTCAATTTCGAAGTGATGAGACCTCGAAGACCAACCATCGCATGAAACGGGAAAGAGGTCGCCTTCGAGGCCCCATTCGCGGCGTTATTGAAGTACGAGATGTATCCCTGCGACACCTGGAGCACCAACGCGGTCTTGGGCAGCCATTTCCACGTCATGTCCAGGGTCAAGAGATGCCCCATCGAGTTGGCGATTCGAAGGTTGTCCGTCTCGAAGGCGTCGATCGTGTTCGTATAAAGGAGGACGCCGGCGAGGCGGCCACCGCCGGGAGCCCAGCGAACGCCCACCGTAGCCTGATTGATGTCGCGAATGATCGGCTGGGTACTCGGAACGCTGAGGTAGGGAGGATCCTCGCTTCGGTTGAAGCTTTCAGTGACCCCCAAGCCCAACGTCTGGAGCTTGCCGAACTCCAGATTGCCGTAGACGCTCGGCATGAACGCCCGCTGTTCTTTGATCAACGGATCGCTCGAGAGGTACTCGCGATAGGTCAGCGCGGCGCCGAGATCGAAAAAGAGCTCCGATGGAACCGCTCCATTTCGAGCCGTATTCGTCACTTCGGCGTACGGCAAGATCCGGAGGATCGCCGAGCCCTTGGCGTCGGTCGCGCCATAGAAGACGTTGCTGTCATAACCGGCTTCCGCGCCGATACCGACATGCAAAATCGATCCCTCGCCGATCTGAACCCCGCCCCGCGTAGGGCCAGGGGTCCGAGCCGGAAGCCCCTGGTACCCGACACCCACCTGAACATCTGGTCCAGAAGCGGATGACTGCGTCTGTCCCCACGCCGCCCCCGCCGTCAGGAGGCAAGTCAGGCTCACGTAGAGTGGGATTCGAAGGGTCATTATGAAGGCGTCAGCGATAGATCAACCGCTGCTGCATAGGCCCGAAACTTATCGCACTGATGAGCTGACCATACTAGCGAAAAAGGCGGACCATCTTCATTCGGTGCGACGTCAATCATGGAGGCTCGGAAAAGCCCGCCTCCCCTCCACACACGCCCCTCCTCGTACGCCCGAAACATCGATGTGGCCCCCATCATCGGCACGCGCGTCGTTCTTCTGAAGTGGGGACCGGAACGAAGTGCACCATGAATTTTCCGTCCATGAACTCGGATCTCCTCCAGGGCCTAGGTGAGCACTTCCGGTCCCTTTACGCCGCCACCGGCGCACACTTTATGGACTCTATCCTCATGTGTCAAGCTGACGAGGCTTCATTTGAAGACCGATCCAGGATCTCTCAACCAGTTTTCGCATCCCCTGCTGCCTCTCCCCCTGCTGCCCTCTTAGTGTCATCGAACCGCGATCACCGTCAGGCGAGTTTTGCGGACGTTTGATTTTTTATGGAACCATTTCTGTCTCGGACGAAATGACGACCGACGCGCATGATCACGCCGTGAGCTCTCCGAGCGATTCCTCGCGTGACCTGCGCCTCGTTGCGGAGATGTTTCTGGTCAGCGCAGGACCCGAGATCGTCAAGACCGTCGCGAGGATTCTCGCGCCAAATGGAATTCCAGTGATGCCGCTCAAGGGCGTCCTGCTTCAAAAAATCGCCTACGGCGACCGATCCTTCCGTCCCATCGCGGACGTCGACCTGCTTGTGCCGGAGGCCCGTTTCTTCGAGGCGATCGCGCTCCTGCGCGCGAGCGGGTTCAACCGTGAGCGGTGGGAACGGGGCGAGTGGCAGGTGACCTTGACGAAGGCGGGCGCGGTCCCGCTCGGGATTGATCTGCATCGCGATCTGACCCGCACCAGTCGTTCTGGGCTCACGGCGGCGGGCATGTTCGCGCGAGGCTCCCGTGACACGCGACTCTTCGGTGCACCGATCGTCGTACCCAGCGACGACGATCTCTTCGCCCATCTGCTGTTGCACGCGACATTGCAATGGCTGAACGTCGGGACACTGCATCGCCCAGAAGACTTCGAGGCATTGCCGACAGCGCGAGCGATGGACCCGCGTCGATGCGCGCGCCACCTGGCGGAGCTGCGGATGGCACCGCACGCGCTGCTGATGTTGCCGATGCTCGCGGCCGAGACACACGGGACCTTCGTTCCCGAGATCCTCGGGCACCTCAGCAGAGACCCGCACGCGCGGCTCGTCGCGGGAGCGATTCGAGCGCTGACCCGACTTCAAGCGCCCGGAACCGTCGGCCGCCGCGTGGCTGGGCTCGCCATGGCGCCCTCACTCTCGCGCGCGCTGCTCGGAGCGCTCCGTGATCGGGTCAGGCCGACGCCCCCGAACCGCAACTGGGCTCGAGTCACGCGGCCCGCCCGTCGATCCTGACTCCATCACGGAGGGGTGACCGAGGAGATCAGTCCCTGCTTCTCGAGCTCGCGAAGCAGGGCTTCGACGTCGCGGAGCAAGACCTCGCGCGCAACGCGGTAGTGACTTTCCAGGTCTGCCACAATCGTGAGCAGATCCGCGACGCCGTCGAGTCGCTTCCACACCGCCGCGCCGACCTGGTTCAGCTTGAACGCCGCTCCGGTCTGCAGGTTCACGAGCATCGCCCCATCGGGAATATCGCGGGCGGCGACGTCGGGCGATGCGCGGAACCGCGCGGTGGTTTCAACCATGAACGACGAATTGTACTATGAGCCGTGCTCACCGAAGAGGCGCTGCGCGCGCGGTTCGATGTCATCGCGATTGACGGAGAAGGGCTCCTCATCGACCGTGAAAGCGGCGGCGTCTTCCGCCTCAACCGGACGGCGTGCGAGATCTGGGCAGCGCTGACCGCGGGCAAAACCATCGTCGAGATCAGCCGCCACCTTTCCCGGCGCTTCGGGCTCGACGAGCAACAGGCGGAGCGTGACACGCGAGCGGTGCTGCAGGAGGTCCCAGATCTGCCGCCCAAGCCAATCATCGATCCCTTTCACTGGGCCGTCACCGCGCACGGCTACGGGTTCTTCGAAGGCGAGCGCCTCGTGTGCGAGATCGACAGCACCGGGGCGTCGCTGTGGCTGGCCGACGGCGCGCGGCCCACCGAGGCCGAGGCGCGCGGCTATCTCAAGTCGGTGGCGCCCAAGATCCTGGCGTTGCGAGATGTGTTCATCCTTCACGCGTCTGCAGTCGAGATCGACGGCGCGCTGCTGGTTTTCTCGGGGCGTAGTGGTGCGGGCAAGACCACCTCCGCGCGCGCGTTCGCGCGCACCGGCGCGCGGCTCGCGAGCGAAGATCTGCTGGTGCTCGTTCCCTCGCCGGTCGGCCCTCAGGCGGTCATCGGTGGCGAGGCCGCGATCCTCGCCTGGATCTTCGAGCACGCGGCCCGGCTCGCGAGCGCGCCGGAACAGGCGGTGAGCTGCGAACCGCTTGCCCACTGCGCGGAGGGCCCGCGCTTGCCCATCGCCCAGATCCTGCTCATCGACGCCGGCCGCCGCGCCGGGGAGCGCATCGAGCTCGAGGCTCTGGCGAGCCCGGACGCGCTGGTCGCGCTGATCGAGAGCGCCTACTTCGCCTCGCCCGACGCGCGGCACTGGCGCGCGCGTTTCGTGCCATTGCGGGATCTCGCTGGTGTGGCCGCGACCTCGCGCGTGACCATGCCCGCACGCTTGTCGGTGCTCGACACCGCGGTGACCGCGTTTCTTCAGGCGCGCGCGGCGCGACCCTACAAAGCGACGATCGCGTCGTAGGTCCGCTGCGGTCCGGTCTCGGCACCCAGCCACGCGTGGCCGGATCTACGTCCGCCCGAGGCGGCAAACCCCATGAAAAGCGGTTCCGCGGCCGCGTCGCGGTCGAGCGCGATCTCCAGCAGTGCCCGCCGGTAGCAATTCCCGCCGTCCGGCAGGTGTGCGTCGACGATCTCGATCATCACGCGCAGGTGGCGCCGTTGCGCCTCGCTTCGCACAGCGTGGCGGCTACCCTCGGCGCGCAACCGGCTCACCAGCGGTCCCGGCCCTTCCATCCGTCGCGCCAGCTCGACCCTCGGGAGCGCGGCCAGGACACGCGCGACCTCGACGAGCCTGGCCAGCATAAAAACGCGTGCTCCTATCCAAGACCGATCGAGCTGTCGATGCTGTCGATGGTGCTTCCGGGAGACCCTGCGAGGAGATCGCGCACGTTCCCGACAGGAGTCAGGGTCGGGGGCACGTACGAGTCGTGCGAGACCTCAGCGAGGTCCTCGGCAGCGCCGACAACCTCGCCCTTCCGCTCGCGAGCTGGTCTAATCTCAGACATAGATAGAATCTCCTGCGTACGAGGATACCGAAAAACGGCACGAAGCCAAGTCTCAAGGTTCACGATGGCCCGTATCCCGAGCCAGCCTTCACGATCGGCGCCATCGGGTGGTCGCAGCACCAGGGCCTGAAAGGCCGCGCGCGCGCGGCCGCGATCGACGAATGGCTCCGCATGCCATTGCGGCTCTTCCAGAATCTGGCGAATCACGTGCTGGCAACGGTGTCCCCACTGGACAACCGCGGCGCCAAAGCCAGGTTTGCTGGAACGCCATGCGATCCCGTCGGGGACGGTGCCGGCTGCGGCTTCGCGGTGCAACATTCTCCGAACTTTTCCGAGCTGGCGATGCTCGACCGGTACCGAGAGGATGAATCGTACCAGGCGCACGTCCAGCAATGGATACCGGACCTCCAGGCCGCCACCGGCGGCATAGGTCCCCATCAAATCGGTCGACCACGCCAATCGCGTCCAGCGCAGGTGATCCCAGATTCGTTGTTGCAGACGATTGGCGCCAATTCCCAGCGACGGGGCCCAGCGGAACTCCGGCCCAATGAAGCCTGCCGTCCATTCGCGTCGAAGCCAATCCGGGGCGGCGACAGGGCGCCTCCGCCAATTCAACGCGCGCCAGACGCGCAGCAACGAATCGGGCGACTCTTCGCGAATCGCGTATTTGAGCAATTTCAGACGCAGGCGTCGCTCGTCGCCCGAGCCGCCGCTCGCGATCTGCCGGGCGAGAGCGAGCCAGCGACCGCGGCGGAGGAGCTCGTTGAAGAGCCCGTGTTCCCCCGTGACCGAATCGCCGGGATCGCCGGAAAAAACCACGCGAGCGCCCAGGCGGCGCGCGATCTCGATGTCTCCTATCGAGCCGCCGTTGAACAGCGCGCTCGAGCCGGGGATGCTCAGCGGCGGATCGGTGAATTCCCGAAAGCTCGGTTGGTTTCCGTCCCAACGATGCGCATCGAAGCCGACGGATTTCGCCACTTGCTCGATATAGGAACTCTCATCATGTGGCTGGCCGGGAAAGATTGCCGATACCAGGTGGAACGGAGGGCGCGTCCCGGCGTCGCGATAGATCGCGCCCGCCATACCGACGATCGACGAGGAGTCGAGCCCGCCGCTCAGGTGCGCGACGATTGGAAACTGGGAGTCGAGTCGATCGTCGACGGCGCGCCGGAGCAACGCGCGAAACTCGTCGCGATAGTCGCCCGCGTGCGCGCGGCCGCGCGTGCGCGCGGGTGGATGGAAGTACTCCACCTCCCGGACGGAGTCGCTGTTCGCACAAAGGTAGTGTCCGGGACGAATGCTCCGCGCCGCGCTGAAAAACGTCTGGCCGTAGTGCGCATAGCTCCAGGACAGAAGATCGACGACCATCTGCGAGCTGGGCGAGCGATCGAAGTCGGGCAGCGCCAGCATCTGGGCAGGCTCCGTCGCCAAGATCAACCGGTCGGCCCTGCGGTGGTAGACCAGCGAGCGCACGCCGAACGGATCGCGTACGGCGTAGAGCTCGCGCCGGGCGCCGTCCCAGAGCACGAAGGCGAAGTCGCCAATCAAGTGCGCGGCGGCATCAAGCCCCCAGCGCTCGTAGGCGGCCACGACGATCGCCAGGTCGCAGTCGAGCGCGCGATCCGAGGCCGACAACGACGCTTTCAGGTCGTTGCGGTTGTCGAGGCGCACGTCGCCGGCAGCGTAGATGCGCCGGCGATCGTCACCGTAGGGGTTGTCGGGCCCGCGCTCCGACGCGCGCACCACGCGCAGACCCACGCCGAGCAGGACGTGAGGCGCGCGCATGAAGCGCCGCCCGTCCGGCGTCCGCTGGGGCAGAGCCGACAGCAGACGCCCGAGATCCTCGAGCGATGGTGCCGGATCCTGCCAATCGGCGACTGCAGCGAGCAGCGACACTATCCGCGCGCCACCAGCGACAGCCCGCGAACCGCTACCAGAAGACCGCGAGCCGGCCCGCGTTGACGAACTCGCCGATCGCGAAGTCGCCGTAGCCGTCGCCATCCAGGTCGCGAATCATCGAATTCTTCTGCGGCGGTAGCCCCTTCCAATCAGACGGCAGCGGGATGATGACGTCGGCGCTAGTCACGATGTCCGCCGGGCTTGTGATAGCGAACAGCCGCGCGCCGTCGACCAGGTAGAGGCGCGAGGGACCGCCCGACGACTCGGTGAACGGCGCCAGCAGCAAGTCCGGCTTGCCGTCGCCAATCAGCGAGACGGTGATCGACGTGCCCGAGAACGCGCAGCCACCCAGCACGCGGCCGAAGAGATCGGTCGCCGCGGTCGCCAGCGAATCGGTGAACCGCAAGGGACTGGGGCTGAACGGCCCGGCAATCGTCGACCCGAAGTTGATGTCGACGAAGCCATTGGCAATGGTCGTGTTGTGCGACGTCCCGATGGCGACGCCGGGAACCCCTGCGAGCGCGCCGATCAGGCTCAGCGCGCCGCCATAGTTCCCCAGGGCGGCTGGCCCCTCGACGAAATTGTCGGCGTTGATGACGTTGATCGCCGCCGTGGTGCCGGGGATGCCGTGGAAGGCGTAGACGCGGCCCGACGAGTTGGCGCCGGCGCCGACCGCGCCGGCCACCAGCGTGGTTCCCGAGGTGTTGGGGTAGAGCCGCCCAAGGCCCAGGATCGAACCGCCGAATGCACCGCCGGCGAACGTGGTTCCGACCGCCGGATAGCTGATGTCGCCGTCGATGGTCATGACGTTGAGGTTGGCCGCGGAGAATCCGGAGCGCCCCAGCACCACGACCACGCGGCCGCGACCGCCGTTGTAGCCGACAGCGCCGATGGCGAAGTCGTCGACGCCGTCGCCGTTGAAGTCACCCAACCGTGCCATCGCGCCGCCGAACTGCGTGGCAGCATAGGACGAGCCGAGATCCAGAATGTAGTCGGCGTCGGAGTCGGCGTTGTAGCTGGGGTTCCACGCCGCACGACCCTTGAAGATGTAGATGCGGCCATTGCCGAGCAACGGCGCGGAGATCGCGTAGTCGTCCTTGCCGTCGGCGTCGATGTCGCCGACGTCGATGAACGAGCGGCCGAACCCGACCGACGCCTGACCGGTGATCATGGTCGTCGGCGCGGTCACGGTATCGAAGCTGGCCGAGCCATTGTAGATGTAGACCCTCTGGCCCGAGACGGTGCCGACCAGGATGTCGGACTTTCCGTCGCCGTTGAGATCGGCGACGCCGTCCATCGAGAAGCCGAAACGCTCGTTCGTGGGCCCGCCCGACGGCGGCACGAGGATGTTCCTGTGGAAATTCGCGATCGACGGGCCCGCCGCGGAGACCGCGCCGCGGTTCCCGGCGGCGTCGACCGACGCAACCGCGAAGTAGTAGTTGGTCTCGATGAGCAGGCCGGTGACATCGATGCCGTCCATCGCGTTGGGCGCCGCCGGAGACCCGGTGTAGGAGACAGTCGTCGCCGCATCGAAGTTCACGGCCGTGATGGCGTTCTTCGACGTCTTCACGATGTACGAGAACAGGGGCTGGCCCGAGTCAGCGGGCGCGGTCCATGACAGGTGGAAGCTCGTCTGGCGTCGATCCTTCACCATCGCGGACACCGTCCCCACCGCATCGGGCTTGATCGTGTCGACGATCAGTGTCTCGCTGCTCGTGCCGATGCCGTGGCCGGAGATGTCGGTCGTCGCGGCCGTGAGGACCACCGACTTCCCGTCGGGGATGGTGATGTTGTTCAAGCGGGCGTGCCCCGTGCCGTCGATGGTTGCCGTTCCGAGATCCGTCGTCCCGGCGGTGAAATCGACGGTACCCGAGGGGTTGGGAACGCCGGTGACGCTCACCGAGACGTCCAGGTTGCCCTGCCAGCCGGCCGTTGTGCCGTCGGCGTCCGGAACGCAGTTCCCCGAGGTCGAGCCGGACGCGCAGAGTGTATTCGTCGACAATGGAGTCACGAAGGTGACGATGGGCGGCGTCCCGACGGTCACCGTGCAAGGCGACAACAGCGCGCCCGCATTGCCTGCCGGATCGGTCCCAGTCGCCGTCACCTGGTCGATGCCCAGCGGGAAGGTCACCGCCGAGAAGCTCGCGAACCCGTTCATCCAGGTCGTGGGCGGATAGTCGACCGAGGACCCCGACGACGTCACCGTCAGCGTCACTGTCGGCGTCGTCGACAAGAGGCGGATCGCCGTCGTCCAATCCGTCGTCCCCTGCTGAACCAACCCGCACAGCGGATTCGGAATCGACTGCTGCACGTTCGGCGCCGACGAGTCGACCCAGAGGTCAACCACCGGGCTCGAGCCCGTCGCCGACGTCGCGGTCACCACGTCGACGCGCAGCTCGGTCGCGACCAGCAACGAGCCGTCGGTGTCTTCCGCGCTGTCGGGAAGGTTGGCGCTGGGGAAGTGCGCGGCCTGCGAGTAGCCGTTCGGGCAGTTGTCGCCCGGGACCGCGGCGATGGTCCCGACGGGACCGGCGAGGCTGGTCAGCGTTCCGCCCATCGCGCCGCCGAACAGCGTCGCCATTCCGGCCTTGTCGGCGCAGGCGACGACGGTCCACTGGGCGCCCGGCGTGACCGAGTCCTGGTCGCGCAGGGTGTTCGTCGACGACGACGCCAGCAGGTGCTTGGTCGGATCGCCGAACGGCATGGAATCGCTGCCGGGCGAGACGATCTGCACGCCGGGCAGCGCCGTCGCGCAGGAGATCTGCGAGATGGTCTTCGTGGTCGCGTTGCCTGCCGCGTCCTTCAGGGTCACGGTGAGATCGACCGGCGTGCTGCTGGTGCAGGCGACGTTGACGCAGGTGTCGGTGTTGGTCGCGGTCACGGCGACGTAGCCGTTGGTCGAATCGGGTGAGCCCGTGCCCACGGCGACCGACAGGTTCTTGACCGCCATGCCCAGCGCGGCGGGCAGCGCGGCGGCGTCCTTGTCAGGCGTCTGCGCGCACACCTGGAAGGCGCCGTTCGTCAGCTCCGTCGGCCCGAAGAACTTGTTGTTGGCCGGCGAGGAGATGGTCAGCGCCGGCGATGTCGAATCGACCGGGTACATCGCCAGCGTCGACTGACCGACCACGCCCGCCTTGTTGGTGCAGTCGGCCTCGACGGTGTAGTTGCCGTCGGGCGCGAGCGTGACGCCGCCGAAGACGACCTTGCCCTTGACGGCCGTCCCCTCGACGATCGTGTTGGTGGTGCTGCCCATCGGGGTGACCTTGAGCTGAACCTTCTGGCCGTCCTCGATGTCGGTCGAGACGTCGAACTCGACCTGGTAGGGCGAGCCGGCGGCGCTGACCCGATCGCCGCCGTTGGTGGCGGGGACGCCGTTCAAAGCCACGTGCGTGGCGCTGAGCGTGGGCGCGGTGATCGTGCACATGGGCAGGTTGCAGTTGACCGTCACCGTCTCGGTGATGGTGCAGCTCGCGCTGAACACCGCCTGCAGCACGTCGGTGCCCTGGGGCAGCTGCACGTTCATGAAGTGAACCTCGGCGCCGCTCACCTTCTGCGAGTCGACCCTGGTCGTGCCGATGTACAGATCGACGGTGCTGCCGTCGTCGGCGCTGGTCGCCAGGCTGACGTTGGTGTGGAGCGATCCCGCGCACGACCGGGTGAGGTCGTCGGCGACCGTCAACGTCGCGTTGTTGACCGGTGAGACGAACGAGCCGGAGCAAATCATGGCGGCGTCGCCGCCGTCGCTGGTCGGGCGCTGCTTCGGCTTGTTGTCGCCGCATCCCATGAGCGCGCCCGCCGCGATCGCAGTCGCAACGACAGCCGCCAGGCTGCCGCGACCCAGCTGACTAAGCTTGAGCATCAGATCTCTCCTCCGAAACAGGTCAGAGCCGGTGACAGGAATTCCAGGTGGAACCAATTCGAACGAGCCCACATCTTCACGCGCGGGACATTGTAACGACTTCAGCGATCCCCGGCCAGTGTGTGCGATCTCGTACCGGTGTTCGTCAGGTCGATTGGTGTTTGAATCCGTGCGTATTCCCGTCATGCGACGTCTCATGTACCTGGCTTGCCCCCTCGCCTGTGGCCTCTCGGCGGTTCCGCCGATCCGCTGAAATGTCGGAGAATCTAGGGATCCGCCCGACGACCTTATCTGACTCCCGGCGGCCCTGGCCAGAATTTTCACG
Source organism: uncultured Pseudomonadota bacterium (assembly GCA_963774325.1). GTDB lineage: Bacteria > Myxococcota_A > Polyangia > Fen-1088 > Fen-1088 > DASRQZ01. Next base: position 2,611,457 of record CAVZEF010000002.1, on the reverse strand, counting down.
CACGGAGCCAAGGCTGAAGCGCGGCACCGACTGGCGCCGCGCCCGGCCCGGCGTATCGTCATCGGGGGGCGGGTGATATATTTGGAGCCAGATGAGCACGGCCATGCCGCGGGAGAGAGGCGACATCGTCGTTGACGCCGTGGTTGACGCCTCGGCTGACCGATCGGCGGCTGACCGACCGGCTGATCCGATAGCGGCGCTCGAAGCCAACGTCGCGCGGGTGATTCGCGGAAAACCAACCGCGATCCGCCACGCTGTCGTTGCGCTCATCGCGCGCGGGCACCTGCTGATCGAGGACGTGCCCGGCGTCGGCAAGACCACGCTCGCGCGCGCGCTGGCGACATCCATCGGCGGCACGTTCCACCGCATCCAGTTCACCAGCGACCTCTTGCCGTCGGACATCGTGGGCGTCTCCGTGCTCGACGCCAAGACCGGGCGCTTCGAGTTCCACCCGGGCGCGATCTTCGCGAACCTCGTCCTTGCCGACGAGATCAACCGCACGACCCCGCGCACCCAGAGCGCGCTCCTCGAGGCGATGAACGACGGTCAGGTCTCGGTCGACGGCCGCACGCACGCGCTCGAGAGCCCGTTCATGGTGGTCGCGACCCAGAACCCCGAGGAGCACTACGGCACCTACCCGCTGCCGGAGTCGCAGATGGATCGCTTCCTGCTGCGCATCCGCATCGACTACCCGTCGCCCGAGGACGAGCGCCGCATCCTGCTGGAGTCGCCGGGGCGGGCGTCCGACACGCTGAACGCGATCTCGGCCGTGCTGCGCGTGACCGACGTGCGCGCGCTGCAGGAGGCCGCCGACCGGGTTCACTTCGAGCCCGAGCTGGCCGACTACGTGGTCGCGATCGCGCGCGAGACCCGGCGTTCGGCGCACCTGACGCTGGGCGTGTCGCCGCGCGGGCAGCTCGCCTGGCGCAACGCCGCCCGCGCCGCCGCGCTCTGCGAGGGGCGCGACTACGTGCTCCCCGACGACCTCAAATCGCTGGTGCTGCCGGCGCTCGCGCACCGGCTGGTGGTCGCCGGCGAGAGCGATTCGCTCGGGCGCACGCGCCAGGACGCGGAGCGGATCCTGCTCGACATCCTCGACCGCGTTCCCTCGCCGGGGTAGCTGCTTGAGCTTCGCGGCGGCGGCCAGGCAGGTCCTCCGGTGGCTGACGCCACGGCGGCGGTTTCCCCCGACGCGCGAGGGCTGGTGGTTCCTGATCGCGACCCTGCTGCTGGGGCTGGCGGCGATCAACGCCGGGCTGAACCTACTCTTTCTCGTCTGGGGAATGATGCTGTTCCTGGTGCTGGCCAGCGGCGTGCTCTCGGAGCTGTGCCTGCGCCACCTCGCGGTCTCGCGCAAGGTGCCGTCGGCGATCCACGCCGGCAGCCCGTACCTGATGGGGATCTCGCTGTCGAACCGCAAGCGGCGGCTGCCGTCGTTCTCCGTCGAGGTCGAGGATCTGGTCGCGGGCAAGCCGCTCGACAAGCGCTGCTACTTCTTGAAGCTGCCCGCGGGGCGCACGCAGGAGACCGCCTATCGCCACCAGCTCTCGCGGCGCGGGCGCCATCAATTGACCGGCTTCCGCCTGTCGACGAAGTTTCCCTTCGGGCTCATCCAGAAGTCGCGCGACGTCGCGGACGCGCGCGAGCTGCTGATCTATCCGGCGCTGGTGCGGGTGCCCGAGGCGGTGCTGCGCGGGTTCCCGGCGACGTACGGCCTCGGCAGGCACAAGTGGCGATCGCGCAGCGGCGAGTTCGCCGGCCTGCGCGACTTCCGCCCCGGCGACGATCCGCGCGACATCCACTGGCGCTCGAGCGCGCGGCGGGGCGTGACGCTGATGCGCGAGAGCGAGGACGACGAGGGGCTGGAAGCGACGATCCTGTTCGACAACCGGCTCGCGGACGGGGTCGGCATGGACGCGTTCGAGGAGGCGGTGTCGCTGGCGGCCTCGGTGGCGACGGTGCTGATCCAGCGCGGCTACCGCGTCGCCTTCGGCGCGCGCGACGTCGACATCCCTCCCGACGGCGGACCGGCGCAGCGCAGCCGCATCCTCGGCTTCCTCGCGCTCTGCGAGCCGGCCAGGCCGGGCACGACGATCCAGGGCGGCGGCCGCCGGGGCGCGCGCATCCAGATCCGCGCCGGGCTGGCTCCGGTGGTCGAGCCGGGATCCGGCCGTCACGCCGCGCCCCCGAGCAGCGCCGGCGTCGGTGCCAGCGACGCGCCCGCGCCCGCGCCGAAGCCGCGCCGGAGGAGCGCATGAGGTTCCAGGCGACGCACAAGCTGATGTCGTATCTGCTGGTGCTGAGCGCGCTCGCCACGCTGGCCAGCTCCGACGCGCTGTCGGCGCTGCCCGCGCTCGCCTTCCTCGCGGTCGCCGGGCTGTCGTGGTTCAGCGACGCCGGCAGCGCGCCCGCGCGCTTCGTCGATCGCCTCGCGCTGCCGCTGCGCGCGGCCGTGGTCGCGGTCTTCTTGCTGTCGGCGTGGCAGGTCTGGCGCCGGCTGCCCGATCCCGATCTGACGCCGGTGCTGAATCTCGTGATGTTCCTGCTGGCGTACAAGCTGTTTCACCGGCGCGCCAACCGCGACTTCCTCCACGTCTACATCCTGTCGTTCCTCATCGTGCTCGCGGCGGCGGCGATGGCGCAGAGCTTTGTGTTCGCGTTCGCGTTCGCGCTCTACGTGGTGCTGGCCACCTGGACGCTGATCCTCTTTCACCTGCGCCGCGAGATGGAAGAGAACTACCTCATCAAGCACTCGAGCCAGGCGCCGAGCCAGAAGGTCGGCGTCAACCGCATCCTCAATTCGCGGCGCGTGGTCGGTGGCTCGTTCCTGGCCGCCACCGGGGTGGTCGCGCTGTTCGTGTTCGGCGGCTCGGTGGCGACGTTCGCGCTGGTGCCGCGCATCGGCGCCGGGTTCGTGCTCGGCAACCCGCGCACCACGCGCAACATGGTCGGCTTCTCCGACGAGGTGGCGCTGGGCCAGTACGGCCTCCTGTCGACCGACAACCAGGTCGTGGCGCTGCGCGCGACCATCCCCGCGATCGCCGCGCTGCCCGGCGATCGGCGCGACCACGAGATCGAACGGCTCTACTGGCGCGGCACGGTCTACGACACCTACGACAGCGGCCACTGGGTCCGCTCGCGGCAGCCGGTGCTGCGCACGCACCTCGAACAGCGGGGCACGCGCTACCTGATCCGCGAGCCGCGCTTCGAGTCGCCGCAGAATCCGCACGCGGCGCATGACGCGATGGCCGGGCCGAATCCGCACGCCGCGCTGGCCGACAGCGCCGCCGCCGCCGCCCCCGGCACGACCGTCGCCGCGGCGCCGCCGGCCGACGGCGCCGCCGAAGCTCACGCCACCGTCGGAGGTCCCGCCGCGACGGCGGCCGCCCCGGTCGACGCAGCGGGCGTGGGGCGCGGCCCGCACGGGGTGCTGCGCCAGGAGATCGACGTCGTCGGCCTGTCGGTGCCGGTCGCCTTCGCGCTCGATCACCCGATCGCCTTCGAGCTGCCGTCGGCCAAGATCGGCACGCTCACCGAGCTGCGCCTGGCGCCGCGCTGGTCGGGCGAGGTCGCGCTGCGCATCTCGCCGCTCGACATCGGCGCCGACGGCGACGACGTGCACGCCTACGCCGGCACGCACTACATCGCCTACTCGCGCGACGCCATGTCGATGGTGCGCGCCGGCGCGGGCAAGCCGCTGCACGACATCGACCCGGCCGCGGTGGCGCCGTTCCTGGCGCTGCCGCCGTCGCTGTCGCCGCGGGTGATCGAGCTGGCGAAGAAGATCACCGCGGGCCGCACCAACGCGCCCGCCAAGCTGCTGGCGATCATCGACTGGCTGCGCACCACGCACGACTACACGACGAATCTGCAGAGAAACCCGGCGATCGCCGATCCGCTCGAGGACTTCCTGTTCGAGCAGAAGGCCGGCCACTGCGAGTACTTCGCGTCGGCGACCGCGGTGCTGCTGCGCGCTGCCGGCGTACCCAGCCGCTACGTCAACGGGTTCCTCGGCGGCGAGTGGAACGAGATCGGCCACTACGTCGCCGTGCGCGAGAACCGCGCTCACTCCTGGGCCGAGGCGTACATGGGTGAGCTCGGCTGGATGCGCGTCGACGCCACGCCGCCCAACCGCGGCCTCTTCCGCATGGGCCGCCTGCGCCAGATCTTCGACTCGATCGATTTCTTCTGGGGCCGCTGGGTCGTGGGCTACGACCTCGGCCGCCAGATCGAGCTCGCGCGGAAACTGGGCCACCAGCTCGGCGGCGCGTCCGACGAGGGTGATCCCCATCCCGCGAAGTTCCCGTGGAGGAAGACGCTCGCGGCGCTGGCGGGCGCGGCGGCGCTGTGGTCGCTCGTCCGGCGGTGGTTTTTCAGGCGCGGGCTGACGCCCGGGATGGAACGCCGGGCCGCCGCCACGCGCGGCGGGAGCACGCCGGTGGCGCGCCTCTACGAAAAGGCGCTGCGCCACCTGGCGCGCCGCGGGTTGTCGCGCCGCCGGTCGGAGACGCCGCGCGAGTTCGCGGCACGCGTCGCCGCCAGCGGCGTCCGCGGCAGCGACGTGCTCGATCGCCTGACCGACCTTTACACCGGCGCGCGGTTCGGCCAGCGCGCGGTCGACGGCGAGCCGCTACGTGAGCTGGCCGCGCGGCTGTCGGAGCTCGGGCGGCCGTCCCCCACGGCGACGGCGACTGTGACCGGCGCATCGTCGTCCCGATCTTCGCCCCGATCTTGATCGTGCGGGAGCCGGGGCCCATGATGAGCGGCATCGAGGCTCATCGAGAGGCTCATCGAGAGAGATATCAGCTGCCAAAATGGCACTCCGCCGCAAGCGGCGTCGCCAGGCGGTCAAATCCCAGCTCGCACGGCCGATCCCGGCCGATTTCCCTTGAGGCACCACCTTTGCAGTCTGCTTACGACCGCTTGATCACGCGCATCACACCCGTCCGGCTCGCGCTGGGGATCCTCTTGCTGGCCTCGGGCCTGACCCGCATGGCGTCGGCTCAGACCGGCCTCGGTGGCGCGATCGGCACGACGACGACCTCTCTGACCGCCGACGATCTCTTGATCGTCGTGCAACAGACTCCGGGCGTCGCCTTGCCCGACTTCGACCTGCAGCGGTTCTTCAACATCGCGAACTGCAACTGCAACACGCCGGTCTACCTCTACTTCACGTTCAGCCAGAGCGGGTTCGCCAAGAAGCCGACGCTGCCCGAAGGCAGCATCGAGTTCTGGACCGGCCTCAACTGCAACAACGTGACCGTGCGCAACTGCCAGAAGCTCGGCGACACGCTGATGCTGACGACGTTCGGCGCCAACAGCGGGGTCGTCATCACGACCGATACGCAGACGCTGAGTCAGAACTTCGGCCAGCCGGCGGTGAGTGGAACGACCACGATCACGGACGGCGGCGTGGTCATCGGCGACGGCGGCACCAACGTCAACGGCACGTGCGCCAGCGGCGTCGCGTTCAGCCAGACGATCTGGGCGCTGGTCACCTTCACCGGCGACGCGCCCTACGACGTGGCCGCGACCCTGGCGGTCAGCATCGACATGGCGCCGCCTCCACCGCCACCGCCGCCGGTGACCGTCAACCCCGGCAACGAGGCCCTGATCGTCAACTGGACCGACCTCGACACCTCCGTGAACAGCGACCTCCTCGGCTATCAGGTGCTGTGCGACCGCGCCGGCGAGTTTCAGGTGTTCAGGAACGGGACGTTCGGCCCCGGATTCAGGACCTGCGCGTCGACGCCGATCCCGTCGGACATCTCGTCCCATATCCTCGGCCTCGATGAGGCCTTCGCCTGCTCGCCGCTGCTGACGACGACGGCCAGCTCGTATCGCGTGAAGATCCTGCAGAACGGCATCTTCTACGGCGCCAGCGTGGTGGCGATCGACACGCACTACAACGCCAGCGCGCCGGCGGTGCAGTGGGTGGCGCCTGTCAAGACGCTCAGCTTCTACGACGTCTACCGCAACGGCGACGAGAGCAATACCAAGCCGGGCCAGCAGCCCGAGCCCGGCCGCGCCAACGGCGGCTACTGCGCGGTGTCCGGCACCACCAGCGCCACGGCGGGCGCCGCCGGTCTCACGGCGCTCGCGCTCGTCGGCGGGCTGGCGTTCGGCGCGCGCCGACGCCGGCGGAGGCCACGGCCGTGACCCTCGGGCAACGAATCGTCGCCGGCGCCGCGCTCTGCGCCGGGGTGATGCTGGCGCCGAGCGCCCACGCGCAGTTCTCGATGACCGACGACTTCGGCGCGGAGATCAACGCGCAGCCGGGGACCCACTACCACTCGCCGAAGTACGTCACGGTGGCGCTGACGTTCGGCCCCTATCGCCCCGACGTCGATTCGGAGTTCAACACGGGCCGCACGCCCTACGCCAACTACTTCGGAAACGACCGGCACCTCATGATGCAGCTCGAGACGGCCTACGAGCTCTATCAGAAGATCGGGACGGTTTCGCTCGGGCTCAGCGTCGGGTATTTCAGCGTCTCCGGGCCGTCCCCCATCGCCGACCACAGCGGTCTGCCTTCGGGCGACAAGTCGACGCTGATGGTGGTTCCCGTGTCGCTGTCGGCGATCTACCGCTTCGACTACTACCTGGTGCGCGACGACTTTCCGATCGTGCCCCACGCCAAGGTCGGGCTCGACTGGGACTACTGGCAGATCACCGACGGTAACGGCGAGATCGCGATCGATTCGATGGGCGGGCGCGCGCGCGGCGGCACGCTGGGCTGGCACGCGGCGCTCGGGCTGGCGATCGTGATCGACAAGCTGGATCCCGAGGCGGCGAAGGACTTCGACACCGAGATGGGCGTGAACCACAGCGCGCTGGTGTTCGAGTACGCGCACTACGACGTCTCGGGGCTGGGCGAATCGAACCGCCTGCACCTCGGCGACACGACCTGGACGCTCGGTCTGCTATTTGAGTTCTAGCGACTGGGCCGGACGACGGCCGGCGCGACCGCGGTCGCCATGAGGAACCTCCGGCTGCTCCTCGAGTACGACGGCACCGACTTTCACGGCTGGCAGCAGCAGCCCGGGCTGCGCACCGTGCAGGGCTGCCTGGAAGAGGCGGTGCGCACGATGACCGGCGAGACGGTGTCGATCCGCGGCGCCGGGCGCACCGACGCTGGCGTGCACGCCGGCGGACAGGTCGCGACGTTCACGCTCGGCGCGTCGATCCCCGAGGCGGGCCTGCTGCGCGGCCTCAACTCGTTCTTGCCGCCCGACATCGCCATCCTCGAGGTAGACGAGGTGCCGGCGGAGCTCGACGCGCGGTTCTCCGCGCGCGGCAAGGTCTATCGCTACCAGGTCTGGAACCACCTGGTGCGCTCGCCGTTGCACGCGCGCGCGAGCTGGCACGTGCGCTCGGTGCTGGACCTGGCGGCCATGCGCGCGGCGGCGCAGATGCTGTGCGGCGAGCACGACTTTCGCGCCTTCCGCGCGTCTGACTGCGAGCGACGCACGACGGTCCGCGTGGTGCGCCGCCTCGAGGTCGATCGCCAGGGCGCGATGCTGACCATCGAGGTCGAGGCGACGGCGTTCCTCAAGAACATGGTGCGCATCCTGGTCGGCACGCTGATCGACCTCGGCCGCGGGCGGATCGGCGCGGACGCCATCGCGCGCATGCTGGCCACCGGCGACCGCGCCGCCGGCGGCGTGACCGCGCCGCCGCAGGGCCTGACGATGGTCCGGGTCATCTACTGAGACTGAGGGGCAGGCGCCGGCGGCGCGCCGCCGGTCATCGTCAGGATCTGCGCGCGCACTCTCTCGAGTAGCGCATCGCGGTCGTCGTCGGTCAGCCCGGCGGTCGAGATCGGCTCGCCGACCTCGACGTGGATCGCGCCCGAATGGATGAGGGCGCTCCCGCGTTTCATGACCGCGCGGCTGCCGCGGATGCCGCACGGCACGATGGTCGCGCCCGACGCGATCGCCAGGTGAAAGCCGCCCTTCTTGAACGGCCCCAGGTTGCCGTCGCGCGTGCGCGTCCCCTCGGGGAAGATCAGCACCGAATGACCGCGCTGAATGCGGCGCGCCGCCTCGTCGATGCTGCGCCGGGCGGCGATCGGGTTCTGCCGATCGATGAAGATGAAGCGGCCCGCGTGCATGGCCCAGCCGAAGAACGGGATCCGGCCGAGCTGCTTCTTCGCGATCATCCGCACCGGGAAGGGAATCGCCACGAACAGCGACCAGATGTCCGACGTGCTGGAGTGGTTGCACATGAACACGTATGGTCGCTTGGGGTCGAGCGGCGTGTGGGTGTTGACGGTCAACTTGACCCCGGCCGCGGTGAGAACCGCGCGCGACCAGAAGCGCGCCAGCCGCAGCACGGCGTCACCGCTGCGATCAGCAATGAAGCTGACGATCGCCACCGACGCCAGCAGGAGCGTGATGACCACGAAAGCAAGCGTATTGAAAACTGCGCGCATCAATTTGGAATCGAGGGGGTTCCGTCTATTTGAGTCATGCTATCTTCGGCGCGTGGACTTCCGGAAGACCTACTACATTCTTCCGAATCTCTTCACCCTTTCCAGTGTCTTCTGCGGTTTCATTTCGATATCGCTGTCGGCGTCGTCCGGTGAGGGCGGCTCCGATCTTTACCAGGCCGCGCTGGCCATTTGTTTCGGCTTTTTCTTCGACACCGCCGACGGACGCGTCGCGCGCCTGACCAAGACCCAGACCGACCTCGGCCGCGACCTCGATTCGCTGTCGGATCTGGTCACGTTCGGCGTCGCGCCGGCGATGCTGGTCTACAAGTGGGGTCTCACCGACTTCGGCCGCGTTGGCATCTTCGTGGCCGGGCTGTTCGTGTGCGCGGGCGCGATGAGGCTGGCGCGATTCAACGTGCTGTCGCGACGCGAGGAGGCCGCCGGCCACAAGAAGCCCGGCAAGTATACCCTGGGCCTCAGCATCCCCGCCGCCGCCAGCGTGCTCGTGCTGATGGTCATCGTCTCGCACAACGCCGGCCAGTACCGCGGCATCAGCGAGGGCTTCGTCGCCGGCATCGTGCTCGTGCTCTCGTACCTGATGGTCTCGCGCATCCGCTTCCGGTCGTTCAAGGACCTGTCGTTCAACCGCAGGACCGTGGGCGCGTTTCTGCTCGCCGCCGGCTGCGCCATCGCGGTCCACGTGAACGGCGTCGACAACGCGTTCATCTTCCTGCTGCTCATCACCGCGTACATCGTGCTCGGCCTCACCGAGACGGTCATCTTCATCAAGCGCAGCCTGGTCGAGCGCCACCTCGCGCGGCGGGCGGCCAGCACGGCGCCGATGTCGGCGACGGCCAACATCTCCAACATCGCGCCGGTCGAGGAAGACGCGCCGCCGCCCGACGACGAGGTGCTGCGCGAGCTGGGCGCGTTCGATCCGACCGAAGAGGATGCGGAGCCGGCATCAGAGCCGCCCGAGGGCGCGCCGGCCGCTCGGCAAATACAACAAGAGCAGGAAAAAGAAGCTCCGGCGCCCGGACAGGTCGGGCAGCCGAAGCGCGCCTGAGCCGGCGCCGGCGAGCTAAGCCTTGGTCGAGGAGCCCGCGGGCTTGCCGCCGGCCGCCTTGGCGGCGCCGGCCTTGCCGCTGCCGCTGTCGTCGACCTCGATGAACGCGCCCCAGATGATCCCGACGAGCGGACCGAACAGGAACGGCACCTCGAGGAGCGGACGATCGGGCGCGCCCAGGCCGGTGGCGAACGCCAGGTGCGCTCCGCCGAGGATCTTGTGCGCGCCGTAGTACAGCAGCGCCCCGATGCCGAAGCCGAAGATCGCCTTCAGCAACGGCGTGAACAGCGTCTCCTGGCGCCAGATCGCCTTGCCACACACCACGCCCACCAGCGCCCCGACCACGCCCGAGACCACGTAGCCGAGCGCTCCGCCGCCGATGCCCACCTTCGCGGCACCGAGACCGACCGCCGCTCCGACGACGGCCCCCTTGAGAATGCCAAGCACGAGTCGCAGCATCAAAAGCAGTATAGCAGGCGCTCGCAGCACGTCCGGCAAGCCTGAAAGATAGGCGTACGCGTGCGCCGGCTCAATTCTTCGCGAGCGCGGCGGGCTGCAGGCTCTTGAGGGCCGCGATCCGCGGGCGAATCGCGTCCAGGAACGCGACGCGCTCGGCGACCGGCGGCTCGCGGCTGACCTGCAGCTTGCTGGGATCGACGAACGCGCCGTTCTTGGTCACGCTGAAATGCAGGTGTGGTCCCGTCGAGAGGCCGGTCGTCCCCACGAAGCCGATCACGTCCTTTTGCTTGACCGCCTGGCCGGGATGCAGCCCGCGCGCGAACCGCGACAGGTGGTAGTAGCGCGTCGCGAGGCCGTTCGCGTGCGCGATCACCACCGTGTTCCCCGAGCCGCGCTTCATCTCGCACTCGACGACACGACCGCTCGCCGACGCCCAGACCGGCGTGCCGACCGGCGCGGCGTAGTCGATGCCCAGGTGTGCCTTCTCGACGTGCAGGATGGGGTGAAACCGCTTGCGGTCGAACTTCGAGCTGATGCGCACGAAGCGCAGCGGCGTCTTGAGCATGGTCTTGGTGATCGCCTGCCCGTGCTCGTCATAGTAGCGGCCGTCACTCTTGGCCCCCGGCGCCTTCCAGAAGAAGGCCCGGAACGTGCCGGCGCGCCCGCCGTACTCGGCCGCGAGGATCCGGCCGTACTTGTAGAACTGCCCGCCCAGGAACTGCTTCTCGAGCACGACCTTCCAGTGATCGCCAGGGTGAGTGTCGACGTAGAAGTTCACGTCCCAGGCGAACAGCTCGACCAGCAGGCTCACCAGCACCGTCGATTCGCCGCTCTTCTGCACCGACTCGTAGAGCGATGAATCGACGAGACCGGTCGCCTCGACGGTCTTGACGTCGACCGCCTGCTCCAGCTTGCGCGCCTTCCAGATGCCGCCGTCCTTCTCGACGACGTAGCGCAGGATGGGCGTCGGCTGGTACTCGAACAGCGCCGGTATCCCGTCGTCGTCGAGCTGCACGCGATAGATCTGCCCGCCGCGGATCAGCTTGGGATCGCAAAGGCGGCTCAACGCCGCCACCACCGCGCTCGTCGAGCTGCCGAACCCCTCGCGCGCCAGCAGCTGCCCGAGGGTGTCCGACGGCCCGATCCGCCTGTCCTCGGCGGTGTCGTCCTCGGGCGGCGCGAACGGAATCTGGACCACCGGCCGCGGGACCGAGGCGCCCGGCGCGACCTGCGCCGTGGGAGCCGCCGCGCCGGATGACGTGGCGGCCACAACCGCGGGACCCGCCGGCCGGACGCGCGTCGCAGCCGCGCGTCCCGCCACACCGCGCGCCGGCGCCGCCGTGGCCGCCAGCGCGAGCGTGTTGGGCGCGGGGCGCCGGACCACGTCGGCCGACTGCCGGAGGATCTCGTCTCTCTGAGCATCGGCCGACTTGACCGTCGAGGCGGGCTTCAGCACTTCGCGCGGCGCCGTGCCGCGGTTGAAGAAGAAGATGTAGACGTTGATGCCGACCAGACCGGCCAGCACCAAGCCCAGGCGCAGCGAGTTGCGGAGCTCGGCCGAGCGTTTTTTACGTCGTTTGCGTGGCAAGTCGGAGAGCGCTCCCGGATCGGCGGCCGCGGGGCTTGCGGGGTGAGAAAAAGCCGTCTTTTTCGGTAACACAGGCGTAGTTCCTGGTCAATTTGCTGGTCGATTTCCTGGTCAGATTGCGATCAATTGACCGAGCCGGCCGCGCGCCGCAGCATCTCGTCCGCGTGCGCGGTCGCCTCGGCCGACGGCGTGGCGCCGCCCAGCATGCGCGCGATCTCCCGCGTCCTCTCCTTGCCCGACACCGGCTCGACCGCGACGCGCGTGCGCCCCTGCCCCGACGTCTTGGTCACCCGGATGTGGGCGTCGGCGAAGGCGGCGATCTGCGGCAGGTGCGTGATGGCGATGACCTGGCGCTCGGCGGCGATCTTTTTGAGCTTGCGCCCGATCGTCTCGGCGGTGCCGCCGCCGACGCCGCTGTCGACCTCGTCGAAGATGTAGGTCAGCACGCGGTCCGTCTTGGCCAGCGCCTGCTTCACTGCCAGCATCACGCGCGACAGCTCGCCGCCCGACGCGATCCGCGCCAGCGGCCGCGCCTCCTCGCCCGGGTTGGGCGCGAACAGAAACCGCACGCGGTCGGCGCCCGACGCGCCGATCGTGACCTCACCCGCCGCGTCGGCCGCCGCCGCCGCGCGTGGCTCGACGACGACCGGCAGGCGCGCGTGACCGAGCCCGAGATCGCGCAGCGTCTCGGCGATCTTCTTCTCCAGGCCGCTCGCCGCCTTGCGCCGCGACTTCGACAGCGCCTCGGCCGCGGCATGAGCGGCGGCGTCGGCGCGCGCCTGCGCATCGCGCCGCTCGGCGAGCCCCTCCTCGAAGGAGCCCATCTCGGCGAGGGCGCGCGCGATTGTCTCTCGCCGCTCGATCACCTCGGACAACGTGGCGCCATGCTTGCGGCACAGGCGACTGAGCAGAAAGAGCCGCTCCTCGACCTCGGCGAGGCGCGCGGGGTCCGAGCGCACGTGCGACGCGTACCGGCCGAGGTCGCGCGCCACGTCCTCGACCGTCGCCTGCGCACCCGCGAGCCGCTCGACCGCGGAGGCCAGCGTCGGGTCGAGCGCCGCCAGCGGCGCGAGCTCGCGCGCCACGGCCGCGATCAGGCCCACGACCGCGCTCTCCTGCGCGTAGAGCACCTCTTCGCCGCGCGACGCCGCGCCGAAGAACTTCTCCGCGCCCTTGAGCCGCTCGCGCTCGACCCGGAGCTGCTCGTCCTCTCCCGGCTGCAGCGACGCCGCTTCGAGCTCGGCGAGCTGGAACTTGAGCAGGTCCTCACGCTCGGCGCGCGTGCGCGCGTCGGCGTTGAACGACGCCAGCGCCGCCGTGGTCTCGACCAGCGTCCGGTGCGCCGCCGCCATCTCGGCGCGCAGGCGCTCGTTCTCGGCGAACGCGTCGAGGATCGCCATCTGGCTCTCGGCGTCGGTCAGCGACTGCTGGTCGTGCTGGGAGGCGATGTCGATGAGGCCCGCGACCGTGCTGGTGAGATCGCCCGCGGTCGCGAGGCCGCCCGCCAGGTGGATGCGGCCGCGCCCGGTCCGCGACACCGTGCGCCGCACCAGGAGCCCCGGTTCATGATCCTCTTGCCCCCGCGCCGGCACGTCGCGTCCCTCGGCCTCGAGCCGCGCGCGCAGCTCGGTCGCGCTCGCGGGCGGCAGGTCGATGATCGCCTCGACGCGCGCCTCGTCGCGGCCGGCGCGGATCAGGTCGGCGCTGGCGCGGCCACCGCGCAGCAGGCCCAACGCCTCGACGATGATGCTCTTGCCGGCGCCGGTCTCGCCGGTGATCACGGTCAGGCCGGGCCCGAGCTCCAGCTCGAGCTCGTCGATCAACGCGAACCCGGAGATGCGCAAGACGCTCAGCACGAGCTCACCCTTACCACCGTTTCATGTCCCGCGTTATGCCCCTACCCGATCATCATCGGCGGGGCGCGCCCCGCGGTTGCGCGGGCGCGCTCATGACTTTCCCGGCGTCGACGTCGACGTCGACCGGGAGCGCGTCTCCTCGCGCTCGCCCAGACGCTCGCCCCACGACAGCTTCTGGCGCAGCACGCCGAAGAACGAGGTGCTCGGGCGGTAGAGGCGCAGGGGCCGGCTGGTCTTTCGGACCTCGATCGACTCGTGGATCTCGAGCGTCCGCCCCCACTGGCCGTCGATGGTCAGGGTCACGCTGCTCTCGGACACGTTGGTGACCGACAGGCGCGAGTCGGCGCGCACCACGAGCGGGCGGTTGGTCAGCGTGTGCGGGCAGATCGGCGTCAGCACGATCGCCTCCAGGTCGGGCGTCAGGATCGGGCCGCCCGCCGCCAGCGTGTAGGCGGTCGAGCCGGTCGGCGTCGAGACGATGACGCCGTCGGCCTTGTAGGTCGCGATCGGCGTGCCGTCGAGCCGCGCCTCCAGGTCGAGCAGGCGGGCGATCGAGCGCTGCGCGATCACCGCGTCGTTGACGGCGTGGCGCGTCTCGCCCGCGGCGCCGCTGGCCGCGCGGATGGTCACCGACAGGCGCATCCGCTCCTCGATCGGCAATCGCCCCTGGCTGGCGGCCTGGATGGCGGCCACCGCCTCCGAGCGGCCGAACTGGGTCATGAAGCCCAGGCTGCCGAGGTTGACGCCGAAGAGCGGCACGCCGTGGTCGGCCACGAGACCCGCGCCGTACAGGAACGTTCCATCGCCCCCCAGCACCGCGAGGGCGTCGATCGACGACCCGAGCTGGTCGGGACTCACGGCCGCCGCGCCCTCCGGGAGGGCGTCGACGTCTTCATCCAGCGCGAACAGGCGGCAACCCTGTTGCCGCAGAATCTGCGCCGAGCTCCGCCGCGATCTCCCGCGCTTCGGGCTTGCCGCGCTTGAGCAGAAAGCCGAATCGCATGGCTCGCGATGGTACTACTGTGGCTGCATCTCGTAGAAGATGGTGATCGTCAGGCAGTGAAACTCGCTATCGGAGCTCTGGGTCACGATCTTGTCGAGAATCCGAGCTCGTGGATTGTCACGGATCCACCGCGTCAAAACCTCGCCCAACTCCTCGCGATCTTTGGCCTTCGTAGCTGTGAAGACCTTGGCCCCCATTACCATCTGGAACTCCTTTTTGCGCGAACATCCGGAGCAGCGCTTCTGGGATCTTTTTCTCGATGTTTACATACCCTGATCCCAAAGCCAGTGTAAAGGAGCCCCGAACGATCTCGGTGCTAATTATTCCCAAACTATCGGAACGGTTTCTTTTGGGCGTGCTTCCCGGTGGCGTGGGAAATTCATATCGCGCACCCTTGACGATGCTCCTGACACGGTGTTGAATCCCCGCTTTCCGTAGCCACGTCCTGAAGGAGATCCGCTTGGAGACACTGCTCGGCCGCCCGCTCGAAGTCGAAGTCAGAGATTCCGTCGATAAGGCCCTCAAGATATTGAAGCAGAAGATGTCCAAGGAGGGGATCCTCCAGGAGATCAAGCGGCGTCGGTACTACGAGAAGCCCTCCGTGAAGCGGAAGCGCAAGATGCGCGAGGCACGCAAGCGCCGCCGTCGCGAAGCCAAGCGCCGCGTCATCCGCTAGCGCTCGCTTCCGCGCGCTGCGATGGCGGCTTCGGTTTGGACAGAGGTCGAGATTGAGGTCGCCCTCGAGGCGGCGGAGCTGGTGGCGGATGCGGTCGGGGAGATCGCGGGTGGGGTCGAGGTCCGGGACAGCGGCACGCTGATTCGCGCGGAGGCGGGACGCGCGGCGATCGTGGCGCTGTGCGCGCCGGAGCGGCTCGCCGAGCTGCTGGCGGAGCTCGACGCGGTCTGCACGCGCGCGCGCGCCGCCGAGCTGCCGGTCGACCCGGTGGTGGTGCGCCAGCGCGAGGCGCACGAGGACGAGTGGCGCGACGTCTGGAAGAAGTACTTTCGCTCGACGCGCGTCGGCCGCAGCTTCATCGTGCGGCCGAGCTGGGACCTGGAATCGATCCCGCTCGAGCCGTCCGATCGCATCATCGACCTCGACCCGGGGCGCGCGTTCGGGACCGGCGGGCACGCCTCGACGCGGCTCGCGATCGCGCTCGCGGAACGCAGTGTGACGCCGGCGCCGGCGCGCCCGGTCGGCCGTTTTCTCGACCTCGGGTGTGGGTCGGGGATCCTGGCGATCGCGGCGGCGCTGCTCTGGCCCGACGCCGACGGGCTGGCCATCGACAACGATCCCGAGGCCACGGCGTGCGCGCAGGAGAACCTCGACCGCAACCGCATCGCGCGCGTTCGCGTCGTGACCGGCACGCTCGACGACGCGGGGGCCCCGCACGACCTCATCCTCGCCAACATCCAGGCCGACGTGCTGACCGCGCTGGCCCCGGCCATGCCCAGCCACGCGAGCCCGGGCGCGTCGCTGATCCTGTCGGGCCTGCTCACCGACCATGCGCCGGACGTCGCCGCCGCGTACCAGGCGCACGGGTTCCGGCTGGTCGAGTCCCGCGACGAGGACGAGTGGACCGGCTTGCTGCTCACGCGCGCGGCGCCGGCCGGGTAGGCGCGGTGATGCGGCGGCTCTTTCTCGAGGCCGAAAAGTGGATCGAGGCGCGCGCGGTCGTACAAGGTGAGCCGCACCGCCACCTGTCGCGCGTGCTGCGCGCGCGGCCCGGCGACAAGCTGACGCTGTTCGACGGGCGCGGCGGCGAGGTCGACGCCGAGGTGCTGGCGATCGAGCGCGACCGCACCACGCTGTCGCTGGGCGCGCGCCGCCAGGTCGCCGTCCCCGTGGGCCCGCGCGTGGTGTTGCTGCAGAGCCTGGCGCGCGGCGAGAAGATGGACTGGATCGTCCAGAAGACGACCGAGCTCGGGGTTCACGAGATCGTCCCCATCGCCGCGGGCCGCTCGGTCGCGCGCCTGTCCGCCGCCGAAGCCGGCCCACGCCGCGCGCGCTGGCTGAAGATCGCGCAGGAAGCCGCGCGCCAGTGCGGCCGCGCCGACGTGCCCGCGATCGCGGAGCCCCGCCCGTTCGCCGAGGCGGTCGTCGCCGCCGGCGTCGGCGTCGGCGAACGCGATCACCTGCGCCTCGCGCTCTGGGAAGGCTCGCGCGGGCGCCCGCTGCGCGCCGCGCTGACAGAACGCTCGCCTGCGTCCCCGCCCGCGACGGTGAGCTTGCTCGTCGGCCCCGAGGGGGGATTCGCCGAGGAGGAGATCGCCGCGGCGGCGCGAGCCGGCTTCGAGATCGTCGGCATCGGGCCGCGCATCCTGCGCGTCGAAACCGCCGCCGTCGTCGCCGTCGCGCTGGTGCAATTCGCGACCGGTGCCCTGGATTGAGCGGCACCCCGCGCATTTTCTTGCCGAATCGCCGGGCGGTTCGCAGAATGGGGCCGTGACCGTGGCAGCCGCGCCGATGTCAGGACGAGAGCTCCGCCCTTCCCGCCCCCGCGACGAGCGGGTGCTGCGCGTGCGCGTGACCAGCTTCGGGCGCCGCGCAGCGGCAGGCGCCATCGATCTGGCGCTGCTGGTCGGGCTCAGCGCCGCCGTCACATTGCTGGCGGCGCTGCTGCTCGGCGTCCCGATGCCCGGCTGGCGCGAGGTCGGGCCCGACCTGCTGGTCGCCGGAATCCTGGATCGCAACCCGATGGCGGTCGGCGCCGTCGGCCTGTTCTTGGGGATGACCGGCCTCTACCAGCTCTATTTCGCGGGGATTTCCGGCCAGACGCTGGGCATGAAGGCGATGGGAATTCGTCTCATCTCGCAGCGCGGTACCCCGCCGGGTCCGAGCCGGGGAATGGTGCGCCTCCTGGCGCTGGCGCCCAGCGTCTTGCCGGCGGGCCTCGGCTGGATCTGGGCGCTCTTCGACCGCGAGCATCGCGCGCTGCACGATCACCTCGCCGGCACGTATCTGATTGTCGATAAGGACTAGCGTGTAAACGCCACCCGACCCTGGAAGGATCGGGGGGATCCCCGTATCTTTATGGAGGGGATGGCAGTCAGGTTATCCGACTTCCTGGTCCACGACGGCGCGCTCCCAGTCGAGACGGTTCGCGTGGCAGTGGCAAGGCAGATCGTCTATGGGGGCGCGCTCGATACGGCGCTGCTCGAGATGGATGCGCTCGCCGAGGCGACCATCTGGCACGAGCTGTCGCACGCGAGTGGACTGCCGATCCCGGATCCCGATCTCGTGCACGCGTCGAATGCGGCGGCGAGCGCGCAGTTCGACGTGGTTCGGTCCGAGCGCTGCCGCGCGGTGCCCGTCGGCCGCCGCGGCGGCCGCCTGCAGCTCTTGTGCGGCGATCCGATCGAGCGTGAGGCCCTGCGCGAAGTGAGCGCCGAGCTCGCCGTCGATCTCGAGCTCTACGTCGTGCCCGAGGTACGGCTCAAGATGGCGCGCCAGATCGTCTACGGGCAGCCGGTGCCGCCGCGCTTCGTCCGCCTGCTGGGGCGCGTGCTCGGCCCCGAGTCGGCGCGCCGCTGGGCGCAGGCGCATACGCATGCGCCCGCCAACGTGAACGCGCTCGCGCTCGTCCCGGGGGCCGGCACCAGCGAGACCGCGCTGGTGGTGACCGCGCCCTCCCCGGATCAGACCGAGGCCCTCTGCCGGCTGGCCGCCGACATCCACGCCGGGGGTCGGATCGCGGCGCTCCACGAGCTGCGCGATCGGCTGGAGCATCCGCGCGTGCGCGAGCTGGCGGCCCGCTTCCGCGCCGACGCGGTCGACGGCTCGCCCGAGCGGGCGCTGGCCGCGGTCGTCGGCATCACCGAGCTGCGCGATCGGCTGGCGGTGCCGGCGCTGATCGCGCTGGTCGAGTCCAAGGACGCCGACCTGGCCGACGGCGCCCGCCAGGCGCTCATCGAGATCACCAAGCAGGACTTCGGCGGGCGGCGGCGCCGCTGGCGAAACTGGCTGGCCGCGCACGGCGAGGAGGCCCGCGTCGAGTGGCTGTTCGCCGGGCTCGGCCACCGCGTGCCCGAGATCCGCTTCGCATCGTCAGAGGAGCTGTGGAAGATCACCGGCGAGTACTTCGGCTACCACCACGAATCGCCCAAGCGGGAACGCGACGAGGCGCGGGATCGCTGGCGAAACTGGTGGTTGAACCATCGCCACACGCCGTAGCGGCGACCGCTATCTGCGATTCCCGGCGACGCCGCTTGGCTCTGCGGCGGAAGACAGGCTAGATTCCGCGCCTGATGTTCGAGACACTGACGAAGGGGTTCCGGACCGCCAAGCAAAAGTTCCAGGGCGTGGCGGAGCTCGACGAGGCAACCGTCGACGAGGCGCTCAAGGACGTGCGGACCGCGCTGCTCGAGGCCGACGTCGGGTTCGACGTGGTCCAGGACTTCTGCAAGCGCGTGCGCGAGAAGGCCGTCGGCGTGATCGTCAAGGTCAAGGCGTCGTCGAAGGAGAAGGTCCGCCGCGTCAGCCCCGAGGACCACTTCGTCAAGCTCTGTCACGACGAGCTGGTCGACCTGATGGGCCCGGTCGATTCGAGCCTGAAGTTCGCGAAGAAGGGCCCGACCGGCGTCATGATCGTGGGCCTGCAGGGCTCGGGCAAGACGACGACCATCGGCAAGCTGGCCTGCTACCTCGAGAAGAAGCACAAGCGCCCGCTGCTGGTCGCGGCCGACGTGTACCGCCCGGCCGCGATCGAGCAGCTCAAGGTGATCGGCCAGCGCCTGGACATCCCGGTCTACTCCGACGACAGCGGGGACCCGCCGGCGATCTGCGAGAGCGCCGTGCGCTTCGCCGCCGAGCGCGGGCGCGACGTGATCCTGTTCGACACCGCCGGCCGCCTCGCGATCGACGAGCCGCTGATGAAGGAGCTCGAGGAGATCAACCGGCGCGCGCGGCCCGGCAACATCCTGCTCATCGTCGACGCCATGATCGGTCAGGACGCGGTCGGCACGGCCAAGGCGTTCAACGATCGGCTCGACCTCGACGGCGTGATCCTGACCAAGCTCGACGGCGACGCGCGCGGCGGCGCCGCGCTGTCGGTCAAGGAGGTCACCGGCAAGCCGATCAAGTTCGTCGGTATGGGCGAGTCGTCGAAGCGCCTCGAGGAGTTCCGCCCCGACGGCATGGCGAGCCGCATCCTGGGCCGCGGCGACGTCGTCGGCCTGATCCAGCAGTTCGAGGAGGTCGTCGACGAGGAGAAGGCGGAGCAGGACGCGGTCCGCATGCTCAAGGGGAAGTTCGACATGAACGACTTCCTCGAGCAGATCGGCGTGCTCAAGAAGATGGGCTCGCTGTCGGAGATGGTCGAGAAGATCCCCGGCGTCGCCGAGGCGATGCCCGAGGGCGTCAAGGTCGACGACCGCGAGCTGGTGCGCATCGGATCGATGATCTCGTCGATGACCGAGGACGAGCGCCGCCACCCCGAGCGGTTCGTGGTCACGAGCTGGGAAGAGGTGATCGACGGCGGCAAGCGCAAGAAGAAGCGCAGCGCGTTCTATGACCAGGGCCGCCTGAAGCGCGTGGCGCGCGGCTCGGGGCACAAGGAGAACGAGGTCGCCGACCTGCTCAACCGCTTCGCGATGATGCGCCAGCTGATGATGCAGATCGGCGCGTCGACCGGCCTGCTCGGCAAGATCCCCGGGTTCAAGCAGCTGGCGCAGATGAAGAAGTTCGCCGGCATCGACGTGAATCAGCTGGCCGGCATGATGAACACGCCGTCGCCGGAGCGCGGCCATTTCCAGGCGCCGAAGCGCAACGTCGACAAGGCGAAGGAGAAGCGCAAGCGCAAGGACGCGCGAAAGGCGCGCAAGAAGGGCCGCCAGCGCCGCTGACGCCTCGCGCGCGAGGGACGCCGGGAGCCCTGGTTTGCCGGGGGTGGACAGCGACGGTTGGGCGCATTTATGTTAGGGGCTCGTCGGGAATTGGCGCAGGAGAGAGGAAGATGAAGACCAGGAACTTCGCCCTGTTGGTCGGGCTCGCGTACGTGCTTTTCTGGATCTTCATCTCCACTTCGGCCCACGGATACGACGTCGGTTGCTTTCGAGATTGGACGGTGTTCATCCACGAGCACGGCTTGAGGCACGCGTATGAGCTGCCTCATCTGGACTACAACCCGCTGTTCCTCGAGTTCCTGTCGGGTTTCGCCAAGGTCCAGGGAACGACCGACCGCATTCAATCGGGGTTCTTCACCTTCAAGCTGTTCGTCCTCGCGTTCGACTTCGCCGGAGTGGTCCTCGCCGCCGTCCTGCTGCGTCTCAACGGCCGCAACATCGCGCTCGCCGCCTTGCTGCTGTTCAACATCGCCTACCTCTACAACACCATGCTCTGGGGGCAGGTCGATTCGATCTTCACCTTCTTCGTCGCGCTCTCGATCTTCTTCGCCGCCCGCGAAAAGCTCGAGCTCTCGCTGTTGAGCGGCCTCCTGGCGGTCAATTTCAAGCTGTTCGCGCTCGCGTTTGTCCCGCTGATCTTGGTGATCAACGCGCCCAGCATGCTGAAGGACAAGAAGGCGCTGGTGCGCGCTGTCGTCATCTGCCTCGCGGCGCAGCTCGTGATCCTCTTGCCCTTCCTCAATGTGCGCGGCCTGACCGGCATGGTGGCCGCCAACCGGGCCCAGATACAGGGGTCTTCGACCTTGTCGCCCAGCGCCTACAACTACTGGCAACTCACGTTCCAGGAGCGAACGGTACGACCCTCCGCGACCATCTTTCATGGCCTCACGATGAAGACCTGGGGCACGCTGATGTTCTTCGTCGCGTCGGCGATCGTGCTGCTGCCCCTCGTCAGGGTCACCTTGGTCCAGAAGCGAAGGGTGAGCGACGCCAACATGTTCCTGGCAAGCGCGCTTCACGGTCTGGCGTTCTTCTTCTTCATGACGGGAATGCATGAGCGGTACAGCCATTCCCTCGTCCTGCTGTTCGGGATCTACGCGGTGCTGAGCGGAAACTATTTCCTCTACATCGCGGTCTCGGTGGCCGTGTTCCTGAATTTAGAGAAGTGCTTTCTCTATTTCCGCCTCAACAGCTACGAGACGCTGATCTTCGATCGAAACACCGTCGCGGTGATGTTCCTCTCCGTCTTGCTCATCGGAACCGCGAAGGCCTACCTCGAAACGAAACCTCTGCCTCTCCCCGCGTTTCAGCCCGCCAGGGGAGAGCCAGACCCGGATCGTGTGGTTTCGAACGCCTCCCTCTCCGTCAGGAACTCGTCGTAGCTCCGGATGTAGTCGTCGGGCTCGTAGGGGCGCGACGCGAAGACCATCAACAGCGCGTCCTTGGTGTACTTGTACTGGGTGCCCCACACCATGGGCGGCATGAGGAGCCCCATGGTCGGATCGTCCAGCGTGACCTCGCGGCGGTGCCTGCCGTCGTCCGCGACGGCGACCACCGATCCGGTCATGCACACCAGGAACTGGCTGCACTTTCGGTGGGCGTGCTCCCCGCGGACCTCCTTGGTCGGAACGTCGAGGATCACGAAGCACCGTTGCGGCACGAAGGGTAGGCCCTTGCCGATCTCGCGCGCGATGAGGTTGCCGCGCATGTCCTTGATCAGGGGGACGCGCAGAACCTGAACGCCCTCGACGTCGAGGGCGACGGAACCCGCGGTCGCGGCCGGCGCGGGCTGCGCGGGAGTGACCGTCGGCGGCTCGGTCACGTAGCGGACGATCCGAGCCGGGTTTCCCACGACGACGGCGTGCGGTGGCACGGACCGCGTCACGACGGCGCCCGCGCCAACCATGGCGCAGACACCGACGGTCAGACCGGGCAAGATCGTCGCGTTGGCCCCGATGGAGGCACCCTTGCGGAGCAACGTCCTCGGATAGCTCGGCAGGTGCTGGCCGCTGCGCGGAAACGGATCGTTGGCAAACGTGACGTTGGGGCCGATGAAGACGTCGTCTTCGACGGTGATGCCGTCCCAGAGCTGAACGCCACACTTGATCGTCACGCGATCGCCCACGGTGACGTCGTTCTCGATGAAGACGTGATCGCAGACGTTGCAGTCGCCTCCGATGCTCGCGCCGGGCAGCAGATGAGCAAAGGCCCAGATGCGCGTCCCGTCCCCGACGCGGACGGTCTCTACAATCGCCTGCGGGTGCTGAAAGAAGCTCATGCGGTCTTCTTCTCCGGACCGAAGGTCGTGTGCCTCGCGACCAGGTAGTTGGGCCGTCTCTTCGTGTTCTCGAGCGTACGCCAAGCGTAGCCGCCGACGATCCCGAGGCCGAGGCAATTCAGCGCACCAAAGAAGATCACGAGCAACACGGTCGCGGTGTAGCCGGGGACGGTGATCCGGCGCGTGAGCTTGGCGGCCAGGACCACCGCCGCCGCGATGCCGCTCGCGAGCATCCCGAGCGCGCCGATTCGGAACAGGAACCTCACGGGGATGTCCGTGAAGCTGAAAACGCTGTCGGAGAGGTACCGGAGCTTCTTGGTGAACGTCCAGGCGGAGCGACCGATTTGCCGCGCGCGCCGTTCGTACGGGACGAACGCCCGCCTGAAACCGACCCAGAACAGCAGGCCGACCAGCGAGCTGTTGACCTCCTCGAGCGCGAGGATCTCGTCGCGCACGCGGCGCGTGCACCCGAATACGTCAACGCCGCCCCGGGGGATCTCGGGTTGCACCCATCGTCGATAGGCGGCCCAGAATGCACCGGAGGTCAGGCGCGACACGAACGGGTCAGCCCGCTTGACCCGCTCCCCGATCACGATGTCGCAGTCGCCCGCGCTCATCAGTCGGTTGAACTCGAGCAACAGCTCGGGCGGCTCCTGCAGATCCGCGGCGAGCACGGCGAACATGTCTCCACGCCCCGCGAAGAGCCCGGCGCGAATGGCGGCGAACGAGCCAAAGTTCCGTGACAGCAGCAGCAGCTGCGTGGGCACGGGGAACGCCGGGAGCGCCAGCGCCAGGCGCGCATAGGAGTCATCCGGGCTCCCGTCGACCACGAATACGACTTCGAGCTCGTCGAGTTGCTTCGCCACATCGCCGAGCGCCGCCAGCAGGGGACCGATATTTTCAGCGTTGCGGTAGACGGGAACGACGAGCGAGATCATGCGCGAGGCCATCGATTGAGGGCCTCGATCACGCGGTCGACCTCTGCGTCGGTGAGGTGAGGGTGAATGGGCAGCGACAGCTCGCCGCCGGCGAAGGCCGCGGCCCGAGTGAGCTCGCCTTCGACCTCGAAAGGCGTCGCGCGGAGCGCTGGCTGATCGGGGATGAGCGTGGGGTAGTGCACGACCGTCTGGATGCCGGCCTGACGAAGATGCGCCTCGAGCTGCGTTCGCCGCACCGGCGGCACGACGATCGGGAAGAGGTGCCACACGGGCTGCGCGCCGGAAGCCACCGTCGGCAGGCGCACGTCGGGATGGGACACACCCGCCTGGTATCGAGCGGCGACGGCGCGCCGGCGCGCCGTCCAGTCCGCCAGCCGCGGCAAAAAAGCCCCCTCCATGATCGCCGCCTGCAGCTCGTCGAGGCGGCTGTTGAGCCCGAGCCTGTCGTGCACGTAACGCGCCGACTGACCGTAGTTGCGCAGCGACGTACAAGCGTCGCGCAGCGCGAGGTCGCGCCCACCGATGGCGCCGCCGTCGCCGAGGGCGCCCAGATTCTTCGTCGGATAGAAGCTGAACGCCGCGAGATCGCCCACCTGGCCGGCGATGCGATCTCCCGACGCGGCGGAAATCGCCTGCGCGCAGTCCTCGACCACGCGCAGGCCGAAGCGATGCTTGAGGCGTTCGAGCTGCGCGAGGTCGAGCGGGTGCCCGTAGAGATGCACCGGGACCAGGAACGATATGTCGCGCCGACGCTCGAGGACGCGCTCGCAGAGATCGAGAATCCAGGTTGCCGCGCGCGTCGACATCGACGAAGACGGGCACGCCCTGGGCGCGCACGATGGCGAGCGTGGTCGCAAACGCGCTGAGCGGTGTCGTCAGGACACGCCCTCCCGGAGGCAGCTCGAGAGCGCGCAGCGCGATCTCGATGGCGTCCAGCCCGCTCGCGCAGCCGGCCGTGAAACCGAGCCCCAGCATGGAGGCGAGCGCGCCCTCGAACCGGGTCACGGACTCGCCGAGGATGTACCATCCGCTTGCGCCCACGCGCCCGACCGCGGACATCACGGCCGGCTCGGTCTCCGCCCACTGGCGCTGGAAGTCGTTGAACAGGATGGGCTGCGTCGTCATGCGGGGGGGGCGACCAAGTTGCAGGGGCGGTTGGTAGGCTAGTCGGCGGTCCGGTGCCTGTAAAGCCACAACCCAGCGTCGGGAGCTACTTCGTCGCAAGCAAGACGATCACGGCCGCGACCGCGAGCAGGACGAGGCTCGCGACCACGATCGAGATCCGGACCGAGGGAAGAACCGCGGGCGGGCGTTCGACCGGCGGTCCCACCGACTGCCCCACCGGGGGGTTCTGGGCGGGCGGCGGGGGCGAGGCCACCGGCGCTTCGAGCTCGCGCAAATACCGATCCTCGGGATCGTCGAGGCGGAGCTCGAACGACGCGATCTCGACGAGGTCGCCGTCGCGCAGGCGGTGCTCGCCGGCGATCGGCTGGCCCGTGACACGCAGGCCGTTCTTCGAGCTCAGATCGCGGATCTGCACGCCGGTCCAGCGGCGCACGATCACCGCGTGCTCGCGCGAGACATCGTCGGTCGGCAGCACGAGATCGCAGGTCTCGCCGCGGCCGATCAGATAGGCGCGATCGGGGACCGCGAGCCGCAGCGGCTCGGGTGGCGCGCGATCCGGCGGCCACCCCGCCGTCGGGATCAGGCGCGCGACCTCGCCGCCGGCGCGCGCGCCGAAGAGATCGCTCACCAGGCGGCGCGCGATGGTGGTCGTGCTCTCGCCCAGCCGGGGCGCCGTGCCCACGCCGTCGAAGACGACCGAGATCGGCCCGAGCCCGATCACGCCGCCCGCCGTGATCGCACGCCCCTCACCCGATTCCAGCGCGACCCCGTCGACGGTGGTGCCGCGCGCGCTGCCCAGGTCCTCGATGGTCCAGCCACCTTCGCGGCGCACGAGCCGCGCGTGGATCGGCGCCAGCGCGGGAAACGGCAGCTCCACTTCGAGGCCCGCGCGCCGCCCAAGGCGGATCTCGGGCAGATGCTCGTCGAGCTCGACGGCGCGCTCCTCCGACGGAACCGGCTCGTCGCCCGCCGGGCCAGCCAGGACGCGCAGCTTGACGGCCATGTCGAGTCGGCGGCGAATCTAGCAGGGAAACCGCCAAGGCGCCGAGGTCGCCAGATCCGGACCAACAGATCCGGACCAACAGATCCGGACCATCGAGATCCGAGCTGTCGAGGGTCCGGACCGGGCATCTGCCGGCGCCTTGGCGTTTACCTCGCACATCCGCGGTTGCACGCGACGTTCATCCGTCCCGCGGGCGTGATGGTGACGGTGATGGCGCCGTCTCGATCGGTGCGCAGCACGCGCGTCCCGCGCTCCGCGTAGCGCGCGACGACACCGGCGTCGGGGAAGTGAAAGCGGTTCTGCCAGCCGAGCGAGATCACCGCCAGCGACGGCGCGACAGCCGCCACCAGCTCGGGCGTCGACGACGTCTTGCTGCCGTGGTGCGGAACCTTGAGCACGTCGGCGGCGACGGCGGCGCCCAGCGCGCGCCGCCCGACCAGCTCGCCCTCGCCGTCGGCCTCGAGATCGCCGGCGAAGATCGCGCCGCGGCCCGCGAAGTCGAGGCGCAGCACCAGCGACGCGTCGTTGACGCTCAGGCCGGCGGGCGCACCGATGCGATCGTCGAGCCATGGGCCGAGCGGCGTCACGCGCGACGCCGCCGAGCACGAGCGGCGCCGGGACCGGCAAGTCGACACCGCGACGCCGCGCCGTCGCCAGCAGGCGCGCGTAGTCGGGGTTGCGCCCGTCGTCGCCGCTGGTCCACAGGCCAGCGACTGCGAAGCGCTCGAGCACGCGGTGCAGCCCGTTCAGGTGATCCGGGTGCGGATGGGACAACGCCACCAGGTCGAGCCGGTCAATGCCACGCGCGCGGAGCAGCGGCTCGATGACCCGTTCGCCGGGATCGAACGACCCGTCGAAGCTGCCGCCGCCGTCGATGAGAAGCGTGTGCCCGCCCGGCGCCTCGACCAGCGCGGCATCGCCCTGGCCGACGTCGACGAACGTGATGCGCAGATCGGGATCGGTGCGGCGCGCGACCTCGCGCGCGCCCAGGCTGATCGCCGCCGCGCCCAGCGCCAGCGCCGCGCCCAGCAGCAAGCGACGGCGGCGCACACCGCGATCCGCCGCGCCGGCCAGCGCCAGCACCGACGCCGCGATCAACATCAGGGTCTCGAACACGCTGGGCGCGCGACACAGCCAGATCGGCGCGTGCGCGTGAAAGAACCGCGCCACCGCCAGCGCGAGGTTCGCGGCGAACCCCGCGATCGACAGCGGCAACCGGCCGACCACCGGCGCCACGGTGGCCAGCGCCGCTCCGGCGAGCCCGAACGGCACCACCACCATCTCGACGAGCGGCACCAGCAGTAGATTTCCGATCGGCGACGCCGGCGCGACCTCGCCGAAGTGGTGCGCGCCCAGCGGCGCGGTGACCGCCGTCGCCGACAGCGTCGCCGCCCCGAAGCGCCACAACCAGGCCACGGCGACGCCGCCGCGCACGTCGCGGCGGCGCCCGCGCGGCCCGACTGCCCGGGCCAGCAGCGCGATGCCGGCGACCGACGCCAGCGACAGCTGCAGCGACACGTCGAAGAGCAGCAGCGGCGAACCGAGGAGCAGCACCAACCCGGCGGCGCCGACCGTGGCCGCCGCCGACGGGGGCCGGTTGACCAGCGCCGCGCCGAGCGCCACGCCGAGCATGAGCGCCGCGCGCATCGTGGCGACCGCTTCGCCGGTGAGCAGCACGAAGAAGGCCACCGCCGGCAACGCCGCCGCGGCGGCGACCGCGCGCGGATCGACGTAGAGCGCCAGGCGCGGGACCCAGCCCAGCAGCCAGCGCAGGCCCACGATGAAGATCACCGCGACCGCCGCCAGATGCAGGCCCGACACCGAAAGGACGTGGGTCGCCCCCGCCGCGCGAAAGCCGGCCTCGACGTCGGCGTCGACGCCGCGCCGCTCGCCGAGCACCGCGGTCTGCAGGAAGGCCGCCGCGCCAACGGACAGCGCGCGATCGATCGCGGCCCGCATCGCGCGGCGCGCGCGAAAGGCCGCCGCGCGTGCGTGCGCGACGATCGACGCGTCGGTGGACGGCAGGTGCTGGAGCGCCGATGGATCGCTCACGCCGGCCAGTAGATCGACGCCCGCGGCGCGCAGCGCGAAGGTCGGGTCGGGCAGCCCGGGATTACTGAGGCCACGGACGGCCCGGAGGCGCGACGAGAGACGGATCCGCTCACCGGGCGCGACGTCGGGCCAGCCCGCGACCACCGCCAGCGAGAGGCGCTCCGCAGACGCGACGCCGCCGATGCGCTCGACGTCGAGCACCAGCCGGGCGCCGCGCGTCGCCTCCTCGGGTCCGCGCACGATGCGCGCGTCGATCGAGACGGGCTCCTGCGCATCGATGACCGACGTGACCGTCGCCGGCAGCCGCGCCGGCGCGCCCGCGAACGCGCCCGCGCCCGCGCCCAGCCCCAGCCAGATCAGGCCGCCGCCGGCGACGCGCCGCCCTCGGCGCGCGAGCCACCAGAGGCCGGCCATCGCGAGCGCGCCGCCGATCGCGACGCCCGCCGCCGGCGTTGCGCCGCCGCGCACCCCGCCGGCGATCCCGATCGCGAACGAAGCGCACCAGAGAGCGAGAAGCACCGCCAGTGTTCGGCGCGGCGTCCGCTGCGGTTGCGCGCCTGACGAGAGCAGCACGCGGAAGATTACGTGAACCGTGGTCGCCCCGGCCTGTCACTTACCATCGGAGGCTGGCACCTCGATGATGCATGGCTCGTGCTCGAAGTCCGGCTGCTCGACCAGCGCCGTCGCAGTGATCTGTGTTCTTTCGATCGCAGGCGTGGCGCGCGCCTCGGCCGGCGATCCCGCAACCGACCGGCATGGTCACCATCTCACCGTGGGATCGAGGCCCGCCGGCGTTCCCGCTGACTATGTCCTCACCCATCACGGATGGTTTCACCCGTCGTGCGTCGTGAACGTCGGCTCCGACGAGATGGTCGGCGCGGATCTGGTGATCCGAGGAATGGACGGAACCGCGCACGCCGCGCTCGCGCCCTGCGCGCGGGAACGCTACGACCGGCGGGGCCGCAGAGTCGCTGTGGCCCCCGACACCCAGGGAGGCGCAACGCCAGCACTGGCGGCGCCGCTACCCGCCGCGTCGGTCTACGACGGCTACATCGTCTACTACGCGTCGAACGGCGCCATCACGCCGGGCTCGACGCTGACCACCGATTGGATCGTGCCACCCGCGCCGGCCAACGTGGGCACTCAGGACATCGCGTTCTTCAACGACATCGTCACGTCGGCCGGGGGCGGAGACATCCTTCAGCCCGTGCTGGACTTCAACAGCGGCAGGTGGTCGATCGAGAGCGAGCACTGTTGCCTGTCGGGCAACGACATGCAAACCACGCCTGTCACCGTCGCGCCGGGTGACCTGGTCCGGGGCATCGTCACGGGCACTGGCTGCGACACCACCGGCGTCTGCCAGAGCTGGACGGTGACGACCACCGACGTGACGACGGGCAAGTCGACCACGTTGAACACGACCGCGCCCAACGGCGTCCCGAACGGCGTCACTCCGGGCGCCCTCGAAACCTACGACGTGTCGTCGTGCGACATGTTCCCGGGGGGCGGCGCGACGACCTTCGCGAACAACAACCTCGTCGGTCCCAACGGGGCCGTGCAGGCGCCCAAGTACAACTTGCTGACCCTACAGGGTGTCAATGCCGAGGTTCCCCGGGACTGCGGCTTTGCCGGCATGGCGTCCGGCAACAACTACACCCTGGTCTACGGCAAGGTGACCGCCGGAAAGGACGGCGGAATCGCGGACAGCGGCAGGGTCCCCGATGCGGCGGGCGACGGGCGGAGCGGCGGCGGCGCAGGTGGTAACGGCAATGGCAACGTCACCGACGGAGGACCGGCCGACCGGAGCTCCGACGCCAGCGCGGATCGCACGACCGGGTCAGGCGGCGTCGGGGCAGGCGGCGCGAGCGGAACCGGGGGAGTCAGCGGTGGCGGTGGTTCGCCCGGTGCCGGTGGCCGGCCTCTGGTCGACGCAGGCGGCCCAGCGGGAGGCGGCTCCGGTACAGGCGGGCCCGGTGCGGGCGCGAGCGGCGGTTGCTCCTGCAGCGCCGCCCCGGGGTCCGATGCGCCGGCGGTCGCCGTCGTGTCGGTCGCGTGGCTCTTGGCTTTCGCCGTTCGCCGCAGGACGCGACACTAGTGTCCTGTCTCAGAAATCCGCCGTGGCACCGAGGGCGTGAATGCGGCCCGATCGCGAGGCGCGAGGAGCGCGCATACTGGACGTATGTAAGCGACGAGCAACGAAGCGAGCGGGCCGCAGTCGCGCCCGAATGCAGGCGGATTTCTGAGACAGGACACTAGGGTCCTGCGCCGAGCACGGCGTCCAGGCTGTCGCCCATGATCGCCGCCATCTCGGCGATCTCGGACGGCGCGGTGGTCAGCGGCGGGAAAAGATAGAGCGTGTCGCCGATCGGCCGCAGCAGCGCGCCCCGGCGCACGGCCTCGCGGTAGACGCGGTAGCCGGTGCGTCGCTTCGCATCCAGCGGCGCGCCGTCGCGACCCCGGATGTCGACCGCCGCCATCATGCCGCAGCCGCGCACGTCGCGCAGGTACGGCCGGCGCTCGGCCAGCGCCGCCAGCGCGCGCCGCAGCCCGGGACCGTTCGCCGCGACGCGCTCGAGGATGCCGTCGCCGGCGTAGACGTCGAGCGCCGCGTTGGCGGCGGCGACGCCGAGCGCGTTGCCCGTGTACGTGTTCGAGTGCAAGAACGCGCGGCCCGCGCCGTAGTCGGCGTCGAAGAGCCCCGCGATCTCATCGGTGGTCAGCACCGCCGACAGCGGCAGGAACCCGCCGGTGAGCCCCTTGGACAGCGTCGCGAAGTCCGGCAGCACCCGCGCCAGGTCCTCGTCGGCGCCGTGGCCGGCGCGCGCGCGGTCGCGGTGGCAGCCGACGGAGCCGCGAGGTGACTGGCCAGCATCGGACCGCAGCGGCCCATGCCGGCGGCGATCTCGTCGGCGATCAGGTAGACCCCGTGCGCGCGCGACCAGTCGCGCAACCGGCGTAGCAGATCGGGGCTGTAGAGCTGCATCTGCCCCGCCGCCTGCAACACCGGTTCGTAAACGATCGCCGCGAGCGAGCGCGCACGGGGCGCGAGCGCCGCCTCGATCGCCGGCCACTCCGCCGCGGCGTCGAGCCAGCGCGGGTCGTCGGGACCGCTCCGGTAGGGAAGACCATCGAGCTTCGCCACCGGGAACAGCAGCGCCTCGTAGGGTGCGGCGTAGAGACCGCAGTCGCCGACCGACAACGTCGCCAGCGTCTCGCCGTGATAGCCGTTGCGCAGCGACGCGAACTGCGTGCGCGCCGGCTGCCCGCGCTGCGCCTGCGCCTGGATCGCCATCTTGAGCGCGATCTCGACGGCGGTCGATCCGTTGTCGGCCAGGAACACCTTGCCGAAGTGACCGGCGCGACGGCCGGGCGGCGCGCCCGCGGCGAAAGCCGACGCCGGGCGCGCCGTTCGCGGCCGCGAGCAGCCGTTCGCAGAGCCGCACGAGGCCCGTGTTGGTGGTGTTGGCGACGATCACATGCTCGAAGCGATCGAGCTGGTCGACGATCGCCGCGCGCAGGTGCGGGATGGCCGTGACCGAGTGACTTGCACCACCAGCTGGAGATCGCGTCGAGCACGGTGCGGCCATCGGCCAGGGTCAGGTGGCAGCCCGATGCCGCCACGACCTCGATCGGCGCGAAATCCTGGTAATCCCGCATCTGGCTACAGGGATGCCAGAAGACCGCCAAATCACGGTCGACGAGGCCCCCGACGAAGCCCTCGACGAAGCCCTCGACGAAGCCTCGACGTCCCCTGGGCTGGGGCTATCATTCGCGCCAGTTTCGCGAACCGGCTGACTCAAAAAAAGTCGTTTGTCGACGGACATTTCCCGGAAGATTTAACGTCGTTTTCGTCGAAACGATACATGCCGTTTACGCGGACCGCGCTAAAGTGCCCCGTCACTCACAGTTGAACACAGATTAGGTACATCCAAAGGAGAGCGTTTTGTCGAATAACGAATGGGCGGTGCAACGGCGGGGCGGGTCTGCAGAGTCTCGCGAAAATAACGTCATCTATATTGGGCGCGCTTCGTTTCGCATGGAGCCGGCTCCCGTTCACCGCTGACGAGATCGTCGGTCCGATCGCGCCCGTACAGGCCACGCTGGATCTCGGCGTCGACGCGGCGCACGGCGCCGGTGAGGATATCGAGCCGCCCTATCTCCGACACAGGACTCTCGTCGACGAGAGCCAGGTGAAGGACCGAGAGAGCCCGTACACACCCGAGCTGGATCTGACCGAGTTCGCCACGATCGCGGAGAACACCGGCGTCGAGATCTCCGGGCGCGACGCACCCCCGCCGCCGCGCACGCTCATCGCCGACGTGGCTTCTTTCCCGCACGCGATGCCGACCGGCATCGAGCCAACGACCGAGCTCGTGGTGGCCGGGCGCAGGCCGACTGTCGTTCTCGCGCCCGCGCCTGATCGGCTGGGGCTGCGCTGGCGTTCTGCGCCGGCCTGCTGGCCTCGGCCGGCGCGCACATGCTCGCGGCGCCAGCGCGCCTCGGGCCGACTGCGCAGGCGGCCAGCGCGAGACCGACAACGGCGCGGCGGCAGCCTCCGCGCCGGCAGCGCCCGCACCTGCGCCTGCCTCCGCTCGGCGGCAGCGCCGGCGGCGGCTCGCACGCTCCCGGTCGCAGACGTGCCCGCGCCGGCGGCAGAGACGGCCGCGGCGAAGACCGCCGCGACCGACATCGCGCGCGCCGATGCGGCCCGCCTGGAGCTCGCGGCCACCCGGCGACGCTGCGCACGCGAAGCGGCGCGACCGCGCAGGCACGTGGCCAGACGCGCGCGCGTGGCAAGATGCGATCGGTCCCGCGCAGCGGCTCGCCGGCGCACGGAGGCCGCGAGCGACGCGACCGAGACCGCTCGGTCGACGAGCGACGAGCGCCGGCGCCGGCCGCTCGTCCGGCGCACCCGGCAGCAGGCTGGGTCGATCCCTTCGCGCAGTAAGCGCCGCAGCGCTGCGATCCATACGGGGCGCCGCCGAGTCATGGCGCGCCCGGTCGCCCCACGCGACGGCGACGGCGCCTCGACGAAGGCCCTCGGCGGTGGTTGAGCCCGCTGGCTTCACCAAACTTTACATGTGGGCAATCGACCGGGACATGCAGTACCAGTAGCTTGGTGAGTAGCCGTCCGATGACCAAGCAGAGCAGCCGCCGCTGGATTTGGATTGTCGCCGGATTGGTCGTGCTGGGCGGCGGCGGGTTCTACTGGCGCAAGCGGATGGCGGGCCAGCAGGGTCCGAAGTTCGAGACGACCGTCGTCGATCGCGGACCGATCACCGCCAAGGTCACCGCGACCGGAACGCTGTCGGCGCTGGTGACGGTCCAGGTCGGCACGCAGGTCTCGGGCCGCGTCGAGAAGATCATGGTCGACTTCAACTCGACCGTGAAGAAGGGGCAGGTGATCGCGAAGATCGATCCGCTGCTCTTCCAGGCGTCGCTGGAGCAGGCCAAGGCGAACTACGCCGCCGGCGAGGGCAACGTCATCAAGCTGCAGGCCAAGGCCGACGACGCCAAGCTGCAGTACGACCGCGCCAAGGCGCTGTTCGAGCGCAAGGCGATCGCGCAGCAGGATCTCGACACCGCGCGCGCCAACTCGCGCGCCGCCGACGGCGATCTGGTGGCGGCGCAGGGCAACCTCGAGCAGGCCAAGGCGTCGCTGCACCAGGCGCAGGTCAACCTGGCGTACACCGACGATCATCTCGCCGACGACCGGCACCGTCATCTCGCGCAGCGTCGACGTCGGGCAGACCGTCGCCGCGTCGCTGGCGGCGCCCACGCTGTTCCTGATCGCCGAAGACCTGACCAAGATGCAGGTCGACACCAGCGTCAGCGAGGCCGACATCGGCAAGCTCAAGGCCGGCATGTCGGCGCAGTTCACCGTCGACGCCTACCCGACCAAGGTCTTCAAGGGCACGATCCGCCAGATCCGCAACGCGCCGCAGACCGTGCAGAACGTCGTCACCTACGACGCGGTCATCGACGTCTCGAACCCCAACCTCGAGCTGCGGCCGGGCATGACCGCCAACGTCACCTTCGTCTACGACCAGCGCGACAGCGCGCTGCGCGTCGCCAACGCCGCCCTGCGCTTCCAGCCGCCGCCCGAGCTGGCGGCCAGCGCCGGCGCGCGGCCGCCGCGACGCGGCAACCGCCCCGACGGCGGCGCGCGCGCCGAGGGTGAAGGCGGCGGCCGCCGCGGCGGCGCGGGCGGCGGCGATCGCACGGCCGAGCTCGCGGGCGGCGTCCGGCCCGGCGGGCGCGTGCGGCGCGACGGGACCGGTGTCGGATCAGCGCACGCTGTGGACGCTGCGCGACGGCGCGATCTCGCCGGTCGGCGTGCGCATCGGCATCACCGACGGCATCTTCACCGAGATCGACGCGCGCAACCTCCACGAAGGCGACCAGATCGTCACCGACGTCGAGGGCGTCGGCGACGACAAGAAGCAACCGCCCGGCGGCAACGCCATGCGCCGGATGTTTTGATCCCATGGCGACGACGGCGAGCTCGCTCCCGGCAGCCGTGTCCCCGGGCAACACGGTCATCGACATCGAGAAGGTGACCAAGGTCTACCAGACCGGCGACGTCACCGTGCACGCGCTGCGCGGCGTCGATCTCAAGATCGACCGCGGCGAGTTCGTCGCGGTCATGGGCGCGTCGGGCTCGGGCAAATCGACGCTGATGAACATCCTGGGCGGGCTCGACTATCCGACGGTCGGCGAGTACCGGCTCGACGGCGAGCCGATCTCGCGGCTCGACTCCGACGGCCTGGCGCGCATCCGCAACCGCACGCTCGGCTTCGTGTTCCAGAGCTTCAACCTGCTGTCGCGCACGTCGGCGCGCGAGAACGTCGAGCTGCCGCTGCTCTACGCCGACGTGCCGGCGCGCGAGCGCCACCACCGCGCCAGCGAGGCGCTGACCCAGGTCGGCCTCGCCGACCGCATGGAGCACCACCCGAACCAGATGTCGGGCGGCCAGCAGCAGCGGGTCGCGATCGCGCGCGCGCTGGTGACGCGGCCCAAGGTGATCCTGGCCGACGAGCCGACGGGCAACCTCGACTCGGAGACCAGCGTCGAAGTGATGACGTTGTTCCAGGAGCTGTGGCGCGCCGGCATCACGATCGTGCTCGTGACCCACGAGCCCGACGTGGCCGCGTTCGCGGGCCGCGTGGTCAACATGAAGGACGGGCGCGTGAAGAGCGATCGCCGCCAGGAGGCGCGCAACGCGCGCGAGGCGCTGGCCGCCGCGGTGGCGCAGCGCCAGCACGAGCACGAGCAGGAGCAGGGCGAGCACGCGGACGCAGCCGCGCGCGAGGAGGCCGGATGACGTCGTTGCAGACGGTGCGCATCGCTGGGCGTGCGCTC
This sequence comes from uncultured Pseudomonadota bacterium, assembly GCA_963774325.1. Lineage (GTDB taxonomy): Bacteria > Myxococcota_A > Polyangia > Fen-1088 > Fen-1088 > DASRQZ01. The sequence goes on along the minus strand of CAVZEF010000002.1, from coordinate 2,576,449 downwards.
ATGCGCAACAAGCTGCGGTCGTTCCTGACCGCGCTCGGCATCATCATCGGCGTCGGCGCGGTGATCGCGACGGTGGCGATCGGCGACGGCGCCAAGGCGATGGTCGAGCAGTCGTTCGCGGCGATGGGATCGAATCTGCTGATCATCATGTCGGGCACGACGTCGTCGGGCGGCGCGCACGGCGGCTTCGGATCGCAGCCGACGCTGTCGTGGGACGACATGGCGGCGATCCAGCGCGAGGTCACGTCGGTGAAGTACACGGCGCCGCAGCTGCGCACGACCGCGCAGATCATCAACGAAGAGCAGAACTGGACCACCAGCGTCACCGGCACCACGCCCGAGTACTTCTTGATCCGCAGCTGGACCGCGTCGGCGGGCGCGCTGATCTCGACCGCCGACGTCGACGGCGCGACCAAGACGGTGGTGCTGGGCCAGACCGTGGTCGACAAGCTCTACGGGCCCAACGTCGATCCGAACGCCATCGTGGGCCAGAGCGTGCGCATCAAGAACGTGCCGTTCCAGGTGATCGGCGTGCTCGAGCGCAAGGGCCAGTCGGCCAGCGGCCAGGACTACGACGACGGCGTGTTCATCCCGTCGTCGACGTTCCAGGCCAAGGTTCAGGGCGGCTTGAAGCAGTATCTGTCGGGCGTGATCCTCGCCAACGCCACCAGCACCGACACGACGGCGCGCGCCGAGCGGCAGATCACGTCGCTGCTGCGCGAGCGCCACCACCTGCGCAAGGCTCCGACGACGATTTCTCGATCCGCAACCTGAGCGAGCTCGCCAACGCCCAGCAGGAAGGCACGCGCACGCTGACCACGCTGCTGGCGAGCATCGCCGCCGTCTCGCTGCTGGTGGGCGGCGTCGGGATCATGAACATCATGCTGGTCAGCGTCACCGAGCGCACGCGCGAGATCGGCCTGCGCATGGCGGTCGGCGCGCGGCGCTCCGACATCCTCTATCAATTCCTGGTCGAGTCGCTGACGCTGTCGGTGGCGGGAGGCATCATCGGCATCGCGACCGGGCTCGCCACCGCCGAGGAGCTGGCGGCGAAGTTCGCCTGGCCGCTGCTGGTACGCCCGCAGGTCATCATCATCGCCGTCGTGTTCAGCGGCCTCGTCGGCGTCGGCTTCGGCCTCTACCCGGCGCGCAAGGCCTCGCAGCTGGACCCGATCGAGGCGCTGAGGTTCGAATGAGCGGGCGTTCGTGCGCGATGGGGCTGGTCGTGCTGTCCATCGTCGTCGCGGCGGCCCCGCGCCCGGCGGCGGCCGCGGCCCCGGAGCGTTTGCCGGCGGTGCTGTCGCTCGACGACGCGCTCGCGCTGGCGCGCAAGCACCAGCCGGATCTGCGCGCCGCGCACTTCAACACCGCCGCCGCCAATGCCGCGCGTCGATGAGCAGTTCTCCAACCTGTTGCCGCAGCTCAACGGCAACGCCTCCTTCGGTCGCCAGGCCGGCACCCAGGTGACGACCGTGCCCGGCACCGGATCCGCGCCGGGCGCGCTGGTCACCACGACCCGAACGACGAACGTCTATCGGGCGTCCGCGAACGCCAGCCAGCTCATCTGGGACTTCGGACAGACTTCGCGCAAGCGCGACGCGGCACAGGCCAGCGCCGACGCCGTGCTCGACACTGAAAGAGCCGAGGCGCTCACGATCGACTTGAATCTGCGCTCCGCGTTCTACACCGCCAGCACCGCGCGCTCGGCCGTCGACGTCGCGCGCGAGACCTTGTCCAACCAGAACAAGCACCTCGAGCAGATCCAGTCGTTCGTCGATCTCGGCCGAAACCCGACGATCGATCTGCTGCAAGCGCGCGTCGACCAGGCCAACGCCGAAGTTCTGCTCATCAACGCGCAGAACGACTATGCGACGGCGCGCGCGGTCCTGAACCAGGCGATGGGCGTCGAAGCGGACATCGGCTACGACGTCGAACCGACGATCAGCGCGCCGGTGCCGGGCGAGACCTCGACGCTGGATACGCTCCTCGACGAAGCGCTCAAGGCGCGTCCCGAGATCGCGTCGCTGCAGCAGCAGCTGCGCGCGCAGACGATGACCAACAAGTCGGTCTACGGGCGCTACTGGCCGAGCTTGCAGGCGCAGGCGAGCGGTACCTACTCCGGACTCGACCTCGATCGCCTGACCTGGCTGGTGAGCGCCGGGCTCGGCCTGTCATGGACGCTCTACGACGGCGGGCAGACCCGCGCCACGCTGCGCGAAGGCGACGCCAATGTCGCCGTGCTGGCCGCGCAGATCGACAGCATCCGCTTGCAGATCCGCGTCGACGTCGAGCAGGCGCGCCTGGCGGTCGCCGCCACCAAGGCGTCGCTGGGCGCGGCCGACCGCTCGCTCACCAACGCGCGCGCCCGCCTGGACCTGGCCGAGCTCCGCTACCGCACGGGCGTGGGCAGCATCATCGAGCTCAGCGACGCGCAGCTCGCCTCCACCACCGCCGCCTTCCAGAAGCTGCAGGCCCAGCTGAAGCTCGACACCGCGCGCGCGCAGCTCACCAAGGCGCTGGCGCGGTAGCGGATCTCTAGTGTCCTGTCTCAGAAATCCGCCTGCATTCGGGCGCGACTGCGGTGCCACGGCGAATTTCTGAGACAGGACACTAGCGCGCGCCGGCGCCGTTCGTCACTTCGGCCTGCACGGCGGTCGCGGGATCGAGCTTGTAAGGATACGGCGGCGTGAAGACCGCGGTGCCGCGATCGACCGCGGTGCCGATGGTCTGCTCGAAGATGTTGCCGCGCGCGACCAGCACGCTGGAGGGGCTGGCGTACTTGTTCGACTCGGTGGGGTTCTTCACGCCGATGAAGGCGTTGTTCTCGAGCAGGATGTTCGCGTCGGTGCCGAGCCCCACGCAATAATCGTTGCCGCGCGACGAGTACAGGCTGTTGAACACGTGCACCTGCCCGAAGCGCACGCGCGGCATGCGTTGCGAGACGTTCTCGGCCCACCAGTCGTGGTGAAAGGTGATGCGCAGGTGGCCGGCGTCGGTGGCCATCACGTCGTCGTTGCCGATGAGGTTGCAGAAGCGGTGGCCCGACGGGCGCGGCGCCGAGTACGAAAACTTGGTCCAGGAGATCGTGATGTAGTCGGCGCCGTCGGTGATGTCGAGGTTGCCGTCGGACCCGTCGGAGATGTCGCAGTGATCGAGCCAGATGTGGTGCGCGCCGTCGGAGATCGTCATCGCGTCCTCGCCCTTCTTGCACGGCGAGCGATCGGTGCAGTTGTAGCCGACGATCTTGAGGTGGCGCAGGATGACGTTGGCCGCTCCGTTGAGCTCGACGTGGCCGGTGAAGACCACGCCGGGCGCGCCCTCGATGGTCTTGTTCGACGCGATCTCGAGCGACCCGCTCATCGAGCTCATGATGCGGATGACGTGGGGCTGGTCGCTGCGCGCGAGCTCCCAGAGCTGCCCGTCGCTGGTGACCTCTTCGACGGGCAGATCCCCGCCGCCCGTCGTGCCTTTCAGGTCCATGGCCTCGACGGCGGCCCAGCCGATCGGCCCGTTCGCGTTCGCGTTCGCGCCCGCGGCCACTGGCGCGACAGCGGCAGCGGGCGCCACCCCCGCGCCGCCCGCGGGCGTCGCGACCGATCCGCCCGCCGGCCTGGGAGCGCTCGCGCATGCCGCGATCCCCGGCGCTGCGACGACCATTAAAAGACCGACGATTCGAATTCGACTCTGAGTGTTCATGTCTGGCGGCGGCTCATTCTGGACGAATTCGGCTAACCTGTCGCGCGTCGTTCATTACACCTGATTCGTCGATGTCGTTGTCGTTGGAGGGCGCGCATGACCATCACGCAGAATGAAAAGGCGGCGCGGTTTCGCGCGCTGCACGCCGATCCAGGCACCTTTGTGATTCCCAACCCATGGGACGCGGGCTCGGCGCGCCTGCTGGCCGCCCTCGGCTTTCCGGCGCTGGCGACGTCGAGCGGCGCGGCGGCGGCGGTGCTCGGGCGCCGCGACGGCCAGATCTCGCGCGACGAGGCGATGCACCACGTAGCTGCCATCACGGCAGCCACCAGCCTGCCGGTATCCGCGGATCTCGAGAACGGGTTCGGCTCCGACCCGGCCACCGTCGCCGAGACGATCCGGCGCTGCGCGGCCGCGGGCGCGGTCGGCGGCTCGATCGAAGATGCGACCCGCGATTCCCAGCGACCGGGCGTCGTCTCGATCCTGGATCTCGCGCTCGCGGTCGAACGCATCGCCGCCGCCGCCGAGGCAGCGCGCGCCCTGCCCTTTCCGTTCACGCTGACGGCGCGCGCCGAGAGTTTCTTGCACGGCCGCCCCGATCTCGACGACGTGATCGCACGGCTGCAGGCCTTCGAGCGCGCGGGCGCCGACGTCTTGTTCGCGCCGGGACTGCCGGATCTCGACGCCGTGCGGGCGGTTTGCGATGCGGTTTCGCGGCCCGTGAACTTCATGATCGCGATCCGCGGGCGATCGTTCTCGGTCGCGGAGCTCGCCGCTGCCGGCGTCAAGCGTGTGAGCTTGGCCACGTCGCTGTACCGCGCCGCGATGACCGGCCTGCTCGCCGCCGCGCGCGAGATTCACGATCAGGGCACGTGCCACTACCTGGAAGACACGTTACCGACGGGGGACGTCAATCGATTGATGACCGAGGGCTCGGTATGACCCGATAGCAATTTCGAGCACCGCGCCATTCCCCTACGCAAAATGTCGAGCTGCAGTGAGCCGCGGCCGGCTCAAGCGGACACCAGTGTAGGCATGCGTAGACCATCGCCGTCGCCCGCCCCCCGGTCACTGTTGGTTGTTCCCCTGTCCTTCGCCCTCGCGCTGTCGGGGCTCGCCTGCGTGGCGGGCTCGCCCGGCGGCGGTAACGAAGGCACCGGCGGCAGCACCACCGGCGGCGGCAGCGGCGGCTCGACGACCGGCGGCGGCAGCGGCGGCAGCACCACCGGCGGCGGCAGCGGCGGCTCCACCGTCACCGGCGCGGGCGGTTCGACGGTCACCGGCGCGGGCGGATCAACGGTCACCGGCGGCGGCGGGAAGACCGGCGCGGGCGGTTCGACGGTCACCGGCGCGGGCGGTTCGACGGTCACCGGCGCGGGCGGCGCGGTCACCGGCGTGGGCGGCGCGCCGCCGTTCGTGCCTCCCTTCCCGTGTAACATTCCGACCTTTCCGACGCCGACGGGAAACCCGGTGAGCATCTCGGCGACGATGAAGATCAGCGGCACCTACGACGGCAAGATGGCGCTGCACAACGGCACGGGTAGCGGCGACTTCGCGAAAGACTGCACCGCGGCCGGCACCGGCGCGCAGGGCACGACCAACGCGCTCTTCGAGCTGGCCAACGGCGCGACGATCCAGAACGTCATCATCGGCAACCACGGCGCCGACGGCATTCACTGCGACGGAACCTGCACGATCAAGAACGTGTGGTGGCAGGCCGTATGCGATGACGCGGTCACGGCAGCCGAGGGCTCGTCGGGCACCGTCACCGTCTCGGGCGGCGGCGCGATCGGCGCGCACGACAAGCTGTTCCAGGACAACAGCCACGGCAAGTTCATCATCGATTCGTTCTACGGCCAGAAGCTCGGCAAGCTGTACCGCGCGTGCGGCGTCGGCGGCGCGTGCGGAACGACCAAGGGCAACCTGACGCTCACCAACACCACCGTGATCGGCGTGAGCGAGGTCGTCGGCATCACCTCGGGCCGCGATACCGCGACGATCTCGAAGCTGTGCGTCATCCAGACGCCGGTCATCTGCCAGCCCTACGACAGCAGCGACAACAAGCTGGCGACCGACGGCAACGACGGCACCACCTGCAAGTACGCCTGGAACGACGTTCAGGTCATGATCAACTACGCGGTGCCCGGGGTACCGCCATTCGCGACCGCCGCGGAGTGCCCGTCGTACTTCAAGTCGTCGAGCTCGACGGCTGCCGGCACGGCCTGCCTGCCGGATCTGCCCGCCTGTATCAAGTACTGCGCGCCCGGCGACTACGGGCTCAAGGAGTGCGACTGCGTGAACGGGCAGTACTCGTGCAAGCACTGCGCGGGCCCGTCGATGGATCCGGCAAAGAGCGGCCTCGCGCCGACCAATGTCACTGGGGCGCCGACCTGCAGCGTGGCCAGCAACTCGTCGTGCCCGACGGAGTGGAACTGGTGCATCAACGGCACGCAGGACTGCGTCTGCGTGTACAAGCCCGGCACGCTCCAGACCGCCAACACGGTCTGGGACTGTGTCAATCCGTGGTACTAGTTTTCTAGCCAGCGACGGCCGACGATCCGACCCGCTGGCTATGCCGAGCCTGCGCTCCGGTGCTCACATGGAGCAAAACTATGCTCCGCTCTGGTGCTCGGCTCGGCCGCGCCATCGGGCCGGCTTGTCGGCCGCGTTCTGACCGGCGCCTCAGCCGGATAAAAACCAGCTTCGCGGAAGGTCGGACGGACGGGTGTTGGCTGGGGCAAACGGCGCGCGGTGCGGGTAAGACCGAGACCGCCATGTGAGCCGCAGACTGTGGCGATGGACACTGATCGCAGCCACGTGCCGAGCGACTCTCCAGATACGCTCTCCCGCCGCGACTTCGGCAAGGGGTCGGCCAGCTTGCTGCTGGCGGCGGGGGTGACCGCCTCGCGCGGGGCGGACGCCGCCCCCGAAACGCGCCCGCGCCGGTTCGCCATCGTCGGCGTCGGGCACCGCTCGGGCCTCTACCAGACGGCGATCCAGAAGACCTACGCCGACCATCTGGAGCTGGTCGCGGCCGCCGACACGAACGCCGGCCGCCTCCACGTCGCGGCGGAGTTCGCGCGCAAGCACGGGCGTGAGCCGCCCAAGACCTATCTCGCGCACGACTTCGACAAGCTGGTCGCGGAGACCAAGCCCGAGGTCGTCATCGTCACGACCATCGACGGATTTCACCACGAGTACATCTGCCGCGCGATGACGCTCGGCTGTGACGTGATCACCGAAAAGCCGCTGACGATCGACGCCGAGAAGTGCCGGCAGATCCTCGACACGCGCCGCTCGACGGGGCGGCGGCTGCGCGTGGCGTTCAACTACCGCTACACGCCGGTGCGCACGCAGGTGAAAGAGCTGCTGATGAGCGGCGTCATCGGCGACGTGCTGTCGGTCGACTTTCACTGGATGCTCGACACGCACCACGGCGCCGACTACTTCCGGCGCTGGCACAGCCAGAAGAAGTTCTCGGGCGGCCTCATGGTGCACAAGGCGACGCACCACTTCGATCTGGTCAACTGGTGGCTGTCCGCGGTCCCGGTCAGCGTGCGCGCCGCCGGCAAGCGCGACTTCTACACGCCGGCGATGGCCAAGCGCCTGGGCCTGAGCGGCGCGCACGAGCGCTGCCGCACCTGCCCCGAGAAGAGCAAGTGCGCCTTCGAGCTCGACATCTCCAAGGTCGAGGAGCTGAAGAGGCTGTACCTCGACAACGAGCAGTACGACGGCTACTTCCGCGATCGCTGCGTCTTCCGGCCCGACATCGACATCGAGGACACGATGAACCTGGCGGTCACCTACGACAACGACGTGTCGATGTCGTACTCGCTGAACGCGTTCACCGGCTGGGAAGGCTACGTCATCGTGTTCAACGGCACCAAGGGCCGCCTCGAGCACAAGATGGAAGAGGCGGTCACGCTCGGCGCCGACGTCAAGACGCCCAGCGGCTCGACGCTGAAGGGCGACGGCACGTACATCCGCGTCTACCCGATGCGCAAGCCGGCCTATCAGGTTACCGCGCGCACCAGCGAGGGCGGACACGGCGGCGGCGACGAGGTGATGCTCGCGGATCTCTTCGCGCCCAATCGCCCCGCCGACCCGTGCCTGCGCGCCGCCGACGAGCGCAGCGGCGCGTACTCGATCCTCACGGGAATCGCCGCCAACCACTGCTTCCTCACCGGACAGACCACCAAGATCGCCGATCTGGTCCCCAGCATCGGCCGGCCCGACTATCCAACGATGCCGAGCCACCTAGCGGCGCTCGGAATGCCACCGAAGGTGTGAATGCCATGTCGCATGTGACCCGCTCGAAGCTCCGTTCGCTCTTCGTCGTGCTCGCGCTCGCCGGCGCCGCGACGACGTCGTCACGCGCGGCCGCCCAGGCGCCGCTGCCCAAGGCGATGGGCGTCCCGCCCGAGCCGAAGTATCCGGCGCCGTGCGCGACGCTCTTGGCGACCAAGGCGGCGGTCAACGACACGCTGGTGGCCGCCGACGAGAACCTGCCCGACACCACGCGCATCCAGGAGGCGATCAAGGCCTGTCCGTCGGGCCAGGCGGTCAAGCTGACCAGCGACGGCGCCAAGAACGCGTTCCTGACCGGGCCGCTGAAGATGGCCAGCGGCGTGACCCTGTGGGTCGACGCCAAGACCACGCTGTTCGCGTCGCGCAACCCGCGCGACTACGACACCGGCGGCGGCGAGGCCACGTGCGGCACCGATCGGTTCAACGACAGCAACGGCTGTAAGCCGCTGATCCTGGTCGACAAGGTCTCCGATGTCGGCATCGTCGGCGAAGGCGTGATCGACGGCCGCGGCGGCGAGCCGATGATCGGCAGCAAGGAGACATGGTGGGACGTCGCGCAACACGCGAAGGGCCCGGACCTCAAGCACAGCAACCCGCGGCTCATCGACGTGAAGAAAGCGCGCAACTTCACGATGTACAAGATCAGCCTGTTCAACTCGCCGAAGTTCCACGTCGGGCTGGGCGCCGACGGCTTCACCGTCTGGGGCGTCAAGGTGATCACGCCGTCGCGCAAGACCAACAGCGTCGGCCGCCCACTGTCGGCGCACTACGCGCGCAACACCGACGGCATCGATCCGACGGGCGCGTCGAACGGCTTCATCGGCTACAGCATCATCAGCGTCGGTGACGACCAGATCGCGATCAAGGGCGGCAGCCAGGGCGGCACCACGAATTTGTTGATCGCGCACAACCACTTCGGCACCGGCCACGGCATGTCGATCGGCAGCGAGACCAACAGCGGCGTCAGCCGCATCAACGTCTTCGACCTGTCGATCGACGGCAGCATCGACACCGGGAACGCACCGCGCTCGGACCTGAACGGCATCCGCATCAAGTCGGATCCCAGCCGCGGCGGGCTCGTTCAGACGATCATGTACACCGACGTCTGCATGCGCGATCTGCCGAACCCGATCATCATCACTCCGCACTACAGCAAGGAAGACGGGACGTCGATCCCCGAGTTCAAGAACATCATGCTCAACAACGTCCGCGCGATGTTCTCGGCGGGCAAGACCGTCGAACCGACGGTGACGTTGATGGGATTCGACGCGGAGAACCTTTCGGCCGTGAGCCTGAACAACGTGGTCATCGACGGGGCGAAGGCGCCGCAGGTCAAGGCGGCATTCGCCAAGGTCGCGCTCGGGCCGGGCCCGGTCAGCTTCACCGCCAGCGGAGATCACGTGACCGTCGACAACAAGGTCAACAAGCCGGCCCCGCCCAACCCCTGCACCGGCAAGTTCATCAAGCTCCCTGTGCCCTGACCTCCGTTCCCCCGACCTCCATTCCCCCGTAGGCGTAGGCGTAGGCGTAGGCGTAGCGCGTAGGCGTCTCGAACGGACCGGATGCCGGATCGCCTACGCCGACGCCTTCGCCTACGCCTTCGGGTGCTAGGCTCCCCCTCGTGCACCGTCTTCTGATCGCCTGTGCGCTGTCGTCACTCCTGACCTCCGCCTGCGGTGGCAGCAAAGGCGGCGGTTCCACGCCCCCTCCAGCGCTGTTCCCCTCGCGCACGATCGAGATCGACATCGACGACCACGGCCTGGCCGGACTGTGGATGGCGAACGCGCCCAACCTCAAGGGGCTGATCGCGCGCGGCACGTTCGCGTTCTCGCGCGTGGTCGTGCCGACGCACAGCAACCAGAACAACATGGCGCTCATCACCGGGCAGTACCCCGACGGCGACAACGTGCCGGCGAATGCCTGGCTGTCGCGCGCCCAGAACTTCGGGCCGCCCATCAACCTGCCCGGCGTCTCCATCGGCGACTACACCGACTACGGCCGCAACCCGCTGCTCACGCGCGGCGACAGCGTCTACCACGCAGTCGAGCGCGCGGGCGGCCGCACCGCCTACTTCGGCCAGCTGCCGCCGTTCGAGGCCGGCGCCGACGAGGTTCACCTGTCGATCATCGGCGCGACGTTCGGCACGGCGACCATCACCGCGCCGTTCGCGATGGGTCTGCTGACCGACATTCTGCACTACCCCCCGCCGGTCGTCGCCGGCTACCACCTCGACGGCCCGCCGCCCGCGGGTGAGTCGTACTTGCAGTTCACGTTGCGCAACGCCGCCGCGTTCATCCGCGCGACGTCGGCGCAGGCGCCCATGCCGGACTACATGTTCATCTGGGACTTCATCGCCATCGACGACGATCCGACGTCGTCGTACGGCGCCGACGGCAACGCCATCGTCCAGGTCGATCGAGGAGTACGACGCCGCGCTCGGCGACGTGCTGGCGGCGCTGCAGGAAAAGTCGCTGCTCGACACGACCAACATCCTGTTCACGCTCGACCACGGCAAGGTCGACACTCACAACCAGGTCGTGCTCGGCAGCCGCGGAGAGAGCACCGACACGACCGGCGTGACGACGCTCGCGGACGGCCAGCTCGGCGCGCTGGTCGCGGCGCAGGGCGCGACCGCCGGCATCACGCCCGCCGACTACGCGATCCTGAACGAGGACGGCGACGCGCTGATCTACGCGCGCGTGCCCGGCGCCGGCACCGACGCGGGCGCCGCGCGCCAGGCAGAGGTCACGCACGCGCTGCTGGCGCTGATCCAGTCGGGGCAGATCATGGGCCTCGACGTCACGCGCACCATGACCGCCGACGGCGCCCTGGGGACCCGGACCTTCCACGACTTCCGCGGCAGCAGCCCGAATCAGGCCGACATCGTCGTCTTTCCGATCGACGACTGGACGCTGAACCAGGTCGACGCCACCAACACCCAGCCCGGGCCGTTCGTCGACCACGCGCAGTTTCCCTACGGCCGGCACGGCGGCTTCTCCGACGACGAGCTCTACGTGCCGCTCATCATGGCCGGGCCGGCGTTCAAGCAGGGCGCGCTGGTCCCGCACCCGATCGAGCACCCCGACGTCGGGGCGACCGCGGTCGCGGCGCTGGGGAAGCCGCGTCTGGCGACAGCCGCGCGCGGCCCGATCCGCGCCGTGCTCGCCGAGCGATCCGACCGAGGTCTGGCCGCAGCCCGCCGACATGACCACGGCGCGCGCGATGGTGCTCGACGCGTCGGGCTTCGGCGCGCGACCGGCGCTGGCTTCGCCGCCGGCGACCGCCGCGGTGATCATCGACGTCGCCGGCCTCTACGACGAGGAGATCTTCTCCGACGACGCGCTCGCCGCGGCGGCGCAACCGCTGCGCGACCTGGCGGCGACCGGCACGCGCTTCAGCGACGCCTGGTGCCGCAGCCGCGACTGGCCGGTCACCGAGTACCAGCTGCTCGCCGGCGGCTACCCGGCGGCGACGCCGTTCTTCGCCGCGGCCGAGGACGATCCGACGCAGACGCTGCCGCCGGGCGCCGGCCTGCTGCAGATGCCGGTGGCCGCCGCCTTCATCGCCAACCGCCCTGCCTACGATGCCTGGCGCCAGGCGGCGGCGTTCGGCGGCGACTCGATCTTCGACGCGGCCCACGCTCTGGGCATGACCACGGCGCTGGTCGGGCAGCCCGACTTCCACACGCTCCACCTCGGCGGCGGCGCGGTCGACGTCACCATGCCGACCGACGTCGCGGGCGCGGCCGCGGCCGTGGGCGACCTGCTCGCGCAGCACCCGCACGCGCTGGTCGTCGTCGCGCTCGGTGACGCGCGCAGCGGCGATCGTCATGCTCCCAGCGCGACGGCCAGCCTGGACACACTGGCGAGCGCGGTCGCGGCGATCGCGCGCGCCGCCGGCGGCGCGCTGGTCGCGATCACCAGCCGCGGCGCGACGGCGATCGACGATCCGATGGCCGACGCTTACGGCGCCGGCACGTCGCGCCACGTGCCGCTGATCTTGCTCGGCCCCAACGTCCGCGCCGGCGCGATCAGCGGCCAGCCGGCGACGCCCGCCGATCTGCCCGGCGACCATCCTGTTCGGGCTCGGCGCGCCGGTCGCCACTGATCTCGCGACCGGCACCTGGGCGCAGGGCGCCCCCGTGAGCGGCGTGCCTCAACCGACGCCGCGATCCGCGACCGAGGGCCACGCGCTGGTGCGCGGCTTCAACGTCGTGGCGTCGCCCTAGCAATGCCGGTCAGATAAGAAAAACGCCAGGACGCCAAGTCCGGATCCGGATGAATGAATAGTCCGGATCCTGGCGTTTCTGGCGCTTTCCCTATCTCATGTCGCTCATGCGATTGGACGAGCGCCGGCCTCGCGCGGGCGCGCCGCGCGCGGCGCGCCGCGCGGGCGCGACCGCGGTCGGCAAGACCCCGGCGCGCAGGCGATAGCGACGGGCGCGCGGGCGCAGCGACGGGAGCTCTGCGGCCAATTCCAGATAGGCCGCGCGCGAGACCGCGCGACGCACGCGCACCAGCTCGTGCCAGATGCCGGCCTCGCCGCCTCGGCGCCGCGCGGCCGCCGCCAGATCGAAACGCGCCGCCACCGTCGCCGCGCGCGCGCCGATCACGCCGCCGGCGACACGCCGCGCGAGCGAGCGCAGCACGCCCTTGCCGTAGCGTTCGTAATAAAAGACCGTGTGCGCCGTCGACAGCGAGCCGGCCCACGGGATAGCGGCGCAGCAGCCACCCCGACGACAGCTCGTCGAGCGCGCCGTCGAGCGCGCTCTGGATCGTCGCCGCGTCTTCGACGGCACCGCCTCCTCGTAGAACAGCCCGGTGCCGAGCTGGTCGCCCTCGACCTGCCAGACCTGGTCGATGCCGAAGCGCTCCGGGCTCTGCGCCACGAGCGCGCCGTGCGTGAGATCGAACTCGCCGACGATGAACGCCGCCACCGCGCTCGCGCCGGTCGTCGAGGAAGCTCACCGTCTGCAACGCCTCGTCGGCGGTCTCGGTGGGAAAGCCGGTGAAGCACATCGCCTCGACCGCGATGCCGGCGGCGTCCGAGCCTGATCGATGACGTCGCCGACGACCTCGACCGGCGCGCCCTTGTCGATGAGCGTCGAGCACGCGCGGGCTGGCCGACTCGACGCCCAGCGCGCAGGCGACGGCGCCGCCGCGCCGCAGCGACCTCGGCGCGCTCGGCCGTCAGGTACTTCTCGGGCTTGAGATCGGTCGCCCACGCGCAGGTCGAGGCCGGCGTCGGCGAGCGCGCTGCTGAGCTTGAGCAAGCGTCTTGGGCGCGACCGAGTCCTGCGACAAATAGAAGTGGCGCGTGCCGTAGCGCTGCGACAGCGCGCGCAGATGCGCGACCACCGTGCTCGACGCCGCGCTCGCGGTAGCTCGCCGTGCCGACCTCGGCCAGACCGTAGTGGCAGAAGGTGCACTTGCCCCAGTAGCAGCCGCGCGTCGGATCGTACGGCAGCACCAGGCCGGGCGAGAAGTACTTGTCGAGCGGCAGCCCGTCGAAGTCGGGCGCCGGCAGCGCGCGCATGTCCTCGCTCGAGTCGCCCGGGCAGGAACTTCGCGCCCAGCAGGCGATCGCGATGAACGACGTTGGCGACGCCGGCGAGGACGCGCCCGAGGTCGTCCTTGCGCCGCTGCGCGCTAGCGGCCTGCCCTCCGCGCGCGCTCGCCTGCTCGAGCGCGCGCACCAGCGCCAGCAGCGTGTGCTCGCCCTCGAACACGACCGCCGAGTCGAACGGCCCGAGCGCACGCGCCAGGTCGTGGCCCGCGCAGGCGAATCAGCAGCTGCGTGATCGCCGGGCCGCCGATGGTGAGGTGCGCCTCGGGCAGCGCCTGCTTGAGCTTGAGCCCGAACGCGTACGCCGGCTGCAGCTGCCCGGGAAAGCAGACCGACGATGCCGATCACGTCGGGCGCGCGCCGCGCGCAGGCGCGGCACCAGCATCGTTGCATCACGTAGCCGTCGAACGGATCGCGCTCGGGCGCGGCGTCGTGCGCGATCTCCTCGGGCGTCGAGAGCGCGAACGGCGTGCGGTACGCCGTGAAGTCGAGCCGCAGCGGAGGTACGCGGCCGAGATCACCCGCAGCGCCGCGTCGATCGTGTCGACGGCGCGCGCGTAGAGCTCCGCGTCGAAGAAGCGCGTCGGGATCGCGCAGGATCGCGACCGCCTCGGCGATGCCGCCCGGGACGGCGCGCGCGTCGCCGCAGCGCCCGCAAGAGCGCCGCGTACGCGAGCTGCTCCGCGTGCCCGAGCGACGCGCGGTCGTCCAGCTCGCGCAAGCGCTGCTCGACGCGCGCCGCCAGCTCCGCCAGCGGCTCGGGCCGCAGCAGGCGATCGAACGCCTCGACGTTGGCGTCGATCGGCAGCACCTCGACGCCGTGGGCGCGGAGAAATCCGGTCAGCGTCGGCACCGCCAGATACGGCGCCGTCGGATCGCAGGTCGGCGGATAGATGAGGGCAACGCGCATGGCGCGCGCAAGACTACTAGAGTTCTCGCCTCGCATCGAGGAAGACCATCCAGAACGCACCCTAGGGTCTGCAGTCGCCGACGTGCGCGACGCGGACCGCTATCAACGCCTGCGCGCGCCGGCCGCACCGACAACCAGCGCGCCGCGCGCCCGCAAACGGGGTGAGTCAGCTCGACCGCGTCGCGGCAGCGGAGAACGGCAGCGGAGAACGGCAGTGGAGGACGGCAGCGGAGGACGGCAGCGGAGGACGGCAGCGCGCGCGACGGCAGTGGAGAACGGAGCCGGCGCGCGAAATTCCCCGCCGTCGCCTGGGCGTCAATTGACCCGGACCGCGCTCAATTAACGGAAACTCACCATGTAATAAGCAATACGGGCTGATTTGTCTCGACTGACAACTACTATACAAACGATTGATTGCGTGCTTAGTATTCCGCAGGCCACTATGGTGATTGCGGGGGAGCAGGGGAGCGAGGCGTTCCGTTTGTTGGCGAAGATGACGTCCCGATTGGCGTCGATGGCCGATCTGGACGACATCGCGACCCTGGTGTCCGACGAGATCGCGGCCCTGGGATTCGGCGCGATCTGGATCGCGGTGCTCGACGAGCCGACCGGCAACCTGGTCACGGTGCGCGAGCTCATCGACGGCCGTGACACCACCCACGAGATGCCGCGCATCTCGATCCTGGACATGCGCCAACCGATCGGGCACGGCTTTCGCGAAGGGCGGATGATCAACATACAGCAACCGGAGTCGTTGCTGATCATCGAAGATCACCGCAAGGGCATCCCGCCCGAACGAGATGGCCTTGCCGCGCGTCATCTTCGAGCACCTGCGTGGTCACCCGTTTGCTTGTGGTCCTTTGCTGGGCAGCCGCAATCAACCGGTGGGCGCGCTGGGACTGAGCTCGTACCGCGGCTGCCAGCCATTGCCAGACGAGCTGTTCGAAGACGGTCTGTTGCGCGCGTTCATGAGCCACCTGGGCATCGCCATGGAGCGCGCCCGCTTTCTGCAGCGCCTCGAGCACCTGAACAGCGATCTCGTACGCACGCAAAATCTCCTGGTCCAGGAGTCGCGCATGCGCGCCGTGGGTGAGCTGGCGTCGGCGGTCGCGCACGATCTCAACAACCTGTCGGGCATCGTCGTGATGGCGCTCGGCGCTGTGAACGGCATCGATGTCCAGAACCAGCAGACGATCTCGCGCGCCGAGCGCGCCAACCAGGCGATCGGTGAGCTGTCGCGCCGCCTGCAACGGATCGCGCGCAGCGGCAGCGACCCCAAGTCGGGCGCCGTCGATCTGCGGCAACTGCTGGACGACATCGTGGTGCTGATCCGTCCCATCTGTCGCGAAGACGGAATCCGCCTGTCACTGTCGGCGCCCAACGAGCCGGTCATCGTTCTGGGCGACCAGACGATGGTGCGGCAAGCGGCCATGAACGTCGTGCTCAACGCCCGCGACGCCGTCAAGGTCGGTGGCACCCGAACGGCGCGTGATCGACATCTCGATCATGCTCGCGGGCGGTGAAGTGCAGCTCGAGGTGACAGACCAGGGGCCGGGCGTGCCGCGCGAGCTGCTCGAAGAAGATCTTTCACCCGTTCGTCACCACCAAGGAGGGGCACGCGGGGCTGGGGTTGGCGACCGTGCAGAGCTCGATGAAGCACTTCGGCGGCCGCGTCGAGATCGTCGATCCGCCCGGCGGGCGCGGCGCCTGCTTCCGGTTGACGTTCATCGGCGTCGCTGGAGCGCAGCGCCGGGACCGACCGAGGTCGAGGCGCCCCAGGCCAAGCGGCTGCGCATCCTGGTCGTCGACGACGAGCCGGAGTTCGTCGCCGTCGTGCGCGAGACGTCTGCTGCAGGGCGGCCACGACGTCGTCGGCGCCGACAACGGCGACGATGCGCTGAGCAAGGTCGCGCACGAGCACTTCGACGTGATCCTGATGGACCTGGGCCTGCCGCGGCGCAACGGCCTCGAGGTCGTGCGCGCGATGCGCGGCGAGGGGATCTCGTCGAAGATCATCCTCATGACAGGCTGGGACGGCGAGGCCGTCGGCGCCGATCCGCGCGTGACCTTCTGCGACAAGGTCTTGCAGAAGCCGTTTCGCCGCCGCGACCTGGAGGGAGTTCTGTCGTTGTTGTTCCCGAACTGAACGGTTCGGATCGTCAACCTAGACAGCAGGAGGACGGGATGGGAAAGCTCAGGGCACGGATCTTTGCGTTTGGGATTTTGGTCGCCGCCTGGTGCGGTCTGCCGGCAGCCGCGGGCGCCGCGCCCGCCGAGGTGCAGTTCAACCTGCAAGACGGAAATACTACCGTCGGCTTCCGTTACGACCCGCCGCACGCGCGCCACGGCGGGCCGCTGCTGATCATGATCCACGGCGCGTCCGACACGCACACCGTCTTCGACTTCTTCCCGGGCTTCCGCGCCGCGCCCGAGCTGGCGGCGCTGGGCTTGCCGGTGCTGACGCTCGACCGCGTCGGCTACGGCGCCAGCAGCCACCCCAACGGCGACACGCTGAACTACACGACCAGCGCCGGCTACCTTCACGAGGTGATCCAGCAGGTGCGCGGCGGCGCGCTCGGCGACGTGCCGTCGGCGATCATCCTGCTCGGTCCTTCGGCGGGCGCCGACATCGCGATCGTCGAGGCCGGCACCTATCACGACGTCGACGGGTTGATCGTGTGCTCGAACACGTCGCAGCTACAGCCCGCGCTGTTCCTGGTCGACGTCGACGCGTGGTTCGCGCAGGGCGACTACTTCGACTTCGGCGTCGACTTCCGCACGCAGTTCTTCTACGCGGCGCCGTTCGCGCTGCCGTTTCTGATCGATCTCGACAACGCCACGCGGTCGCTGGTGCCGCGCGCCGAGATCCAGAGCGCGCTCGGCAACCTGGCGGCGCCCTTCCGGGGGCAGGTGACCGCGCCGGTGCTGCTGATGCAGGCGGACCACGACGCGATCTTCATTCCGCTCGACGACTCCGCGCTGTTTTCGTCGTCGCCCGACGTGCACTTCACGCTGCTACACTTCACCGGCCACAAGATCTTCGAGCATCCGGCGGCGCACGCCCTGTCGGTGCTCGACATCGCGCTCTGGATCGGCCAGCGTTTCTGAGCCTCTGATCGCGCCCGAGGGTGCGTTATTGTCGGCGCATGCCGACGCAATCGGATGTTGCACGCCTCGCGCGCGTCGCCAGCCTGGCGCTGGTTGTCGCATTGTTGCCGGCTCCGGCGCGTGCCGGGGACGGTTCGCCCCCGGCAAAGCTGCGGCTCAACCAGCAAGGCTATTTCTCGGCGCCGGGCGCCGACGTGATGGCGTTCCAGGACGTCTATCCCGAGGGACACCAGGGCGGCGTCGGCATCATTCAAAACGGCGTTCGCGTCGCCACCAACGGCGATCTGCGGCTGGAACCGGCGCCCGGCCAGTGGGCGCCGGTGCCGGTGCAAAAGGACCGCGCCGTCGACCGCGCGGCCGGCGAGATCGTCACCACCCTCGCCTACCCGGACCCCGACAAAGATCGGAAGGGCTTCAACCCGATCGACTACCCCGACCTGCGTTTCAGCTACAAGGTGCGCGTGCGCGCGGAGGGCGCCGGCGTGCGCGTCACCGTCGATCTCGCCGAGCCCCTGCCCGCGGCCTGGATCGGCCGGGTCGGCTTCAACCTCGAGCTCTTCCCGGCGGCGCTCTTCGGCCGCACGTTCTACGCCAGCGACGAGGCGCGCGACGTGGGACCGGGCGCGCGTGCCGGCCTGTTCCCGCGGCAGCCGAACGGCCCGGTGCGCATCGACACCGGCCGCCAGGTGCAGCCCGAGCCGCTGGCGACCGGCCACCGCTTGATCGTGGCGCCCGAGGAACCCGCGCAACGCCTGGTGATCGAGAGCGCGCGCGAGACGCTGGCGCTGCTCGACGGGCGCACCAATCACCCCAACGGCTGGTTCGTGGTGCGCGCGCTGATCCCCGCGGGCGCGACGGCGCGCGCGGTCGACTGGCTCATCACGCCCCACGCGCTGCCGGGCTGGCGCTCGCCGCCGGTCGTGCACGTGTCGCAGATCGGCTATCACCCGGCGCAACGCAAGGTCGCGGTCATCGAGACCGATCCCGCCGACACCCGGGCGCGGCGCGCGACGCTGGTGCGCATCGGCGAGGACGGCCGGCGCGAGATGGTTCTGGCCACGGCGCCCCGGGTGTGGGGCCGCTTCCTGCGCTACCGGTATCTGCAATTCGACTTCTCCAGCGTGCGCCGCGACGGGGTCTATGAGATCGAATTCGGCTCCGTGCGCACCGAGCCGTTTCGCATCGCGCGCGACGTCTACAAGCGCGACGTCTGGCAGCCGACGCTGGAGACATTTCTGCCAGTGCAGATGTGCCACATGCGCGTGGTCGAGAAGTACCGCGTGTGGCACGGCCTGTGTCACATGGACGACGCGCTGATGGCGCCGGTCGCATACAACCACTTCGACGGATACGTGCAGGGACCGTCGACGCTGACGAGGTGGAAGCCGCTGGAGCCGGTGACCGGCCTGGCGGTCGGCGGCTGGCACGACGCGGGCGACGACGACCTGCGCGTGGAATCGCAGGCAGGCGAGGTCTACGTGCTCGCGCTCGCGCACGAGGCGTTCGGCGTTGCCGACGACGACACCACCATCGACGAGCAGCGCCACCTGGTCGAGATCCGCCAGCCCGACGGCAAGCCGGACATCCTGCAGCAGATCCAGCACGGGTTGCTGGGCGTGATCGGCGCGTGGAAGGCCCTCGGACGATTTCCGCGCGGCGTGATCGTTCCGACGCTGCCGCAGTACCGGATGATCGGAGACATCGCGAACCAGACCGATAACCTGGTCTACGATCCCAAGCTGAAGGAGAGCGACCGCACCGCGACGCGGTCGGGGCTACGCGACGATCGCCTGGTGTTCACCGAGCAGAACCCGGCGCGCGCGCTCACCGCCGCGGCCTACGTCGCCGCGGGCGCGCGCGCGATGCGCGGCTTCGACGACGCGCTGGCGGCCGATGCGCTGCGCGCCGCCGAGGAGACCTGGCGCGCCGAGGGCGGCGCCGCGGCGCGCGCAGGCGACGACGCGGTCATCGCGCGCCTGCACGCGGCGACCGAGCTCTACCTCGGCACCGGCAAGGACGAGTACCGCCGCGCGCTGATCGACGGTGCCGCCGTCATCACCGCCCACGTCGACAAGCTGGGATGGATCATCGGGCGCGCGCTGCCGGCGATCGGCGATCGGCGCCTCGACGACCAGGTGCACGGCGCCGTGCGCGCGTACGACGAGCAGTGGCAGCGCGAGGTGAAGGAGACGCCGTTCGGCATCCCCTACCGTCCGGTGATCTGGGGCGCGGGCTGGGGCATTCAGGATCTGGGGGTGCGCCAGTACTTCCTGCACCAGGCGTTCCCCGACGTGGTCGGCGCCGACGGCGCGCTCGCGGCGCTCGATTTCGTTCTCGGCGTGCACCCGGGGGCAAACACGGCGTCGTTCGCATCGGGCGTGGGCGCGCGATCGATGACGATGGCCTACGGCTGGAACCGCGCCGACTGCGAGCTACATTCCCGGCGGTGTGGTCTCGGGCACCAACCTGATCCGCCCGGACTTTCCGGAGCTCAAAGACTTCCCCTTTCTCTGGCAGCAGGGCGAGTACGTGATCGGCGGCGGCGCGTCGCATTTCATGTTCCTGGTGCTGGCCGCGGATCACCTTCTCGACAGCGGTCCCGCCGATTGACACCGCTCGAAAAGCGACCAGCTTGCGGTCGATCTGGACATTTTTTTGTCGGTCGCGATCCGCGCGATCGTCGTGATCGTCCCGCCTGGCGCAGCCGCCCGCGACGGCGGCACCGAGGGCGGCACCGAATCAACGTTGGATCGAATCTTGTATCGACGACCATCATGAACAGACGGCGACGAACATCACGTACCGGGACAGCGCTGCTCCTGGTGACCTCGGTCGCGTGCGTCGCGGCCGTGTCGTCGCCCGCGCGCGCGGTCGATCTGACCGCGCAGGCGCCGAGCGAGTTCGTGAACCGTCCGGGATGGGCCGGCGTTGGCTTGAACCTGGGCAACATCGAAACCGGCGTGACCGCGAAGATGTGGGCCACGTCGAAGATGGCCGTGCAGGCTGCGCTGGGCGCGCGTCCCGAGGGGAACGCGCTGCGCCTCAACGTCGATCTCACCTATGCGCCGTATCTGTGGCGCTCGGCCGACGGGCAGTACGGCGCTGCCGTTCTACTTCGGCGCGGGCGGCGTGCTCGGCCACGGCTTCGCCAGCGACGCACGACCGGCGAGCACCGAGGTCGGCGTGCGCGCGCCGCTGGGGATGTCGATCCTGGTGCGCAACAACCCCGTCGAGCTCTTCTTCGAGATCGCGCCCGAGTTCACGGTGCGCAGCTCGGGGGCGCCGGCGCAGGGCCGCTACACCGTCTACGCCGATGGCGCGATCGGGGTCCGTTACTATCTCTGACAGCCGCGCGCCGCACGCGTGCGCGACCGCGCTGTTGCCGGCGCTCATCGCGCTGCTGGCGCTGCCCGCGTGCCTGACCATCCGGCAGGGCGATCTGCTGCGCGCCAAGCTGGCGAGCTGCGCGCGCTCGGTCGGCGAGATCGAGCGGTTCGGCAAGGAGCACGACGCGCAAGTGGCGGGGCTGCGCAAGGTGCTGGACCAGGCGAGCGCGCTCTTGGCTTCGAACGACGCCGACGTCGTCACACGCGAAAACCAGGTCGAGGCCGACATCGCCGCGATGCAGGCGCGTGTCGACGACCTCAACGAGGCCCTGCAGCAGAGCCGCGCGCAGGACGCCGCCGATCTCGATCGACTGGAGACGCGTGTCGCGGCGCTCGAGCGATCGCAGGCCAACATCATGGCGCGCGTCGACCCGGTGCTGCCCGACGACAAGGAGCAACTCTGGCAGCAGGCGGGCGAACGGATGAAAGAGGCCGAGACCGAAGAAGGCCGCCGCTTCTACCGTACGTTCATCCGCCGCTTTCCCCAGGATCCGCGCGCCTCGCGCGCGACGCTGGAGATCGGGTTGTCGTTCGCGCTCGAGCAGCAATACCCGCGCGCGGCCGCGCAGTTCCAGAGCGTGCTCGACAGCTATCCGCGCTCGCCGGAGGTGCCGGAAGCGATGTGGCAACTCTCGCTGGCGTTCGTGCGGCTGCACTTCTGCACCGATGCGCGCGCGCTGCTCACCGACCTGGTCAAGCGCTACCCGAAGTCTCCGCCGGTACGCGATGCGAGGCGCGAGATCCGCGCCATCCGCAAGCTGCCCCGCAACGCCTGCACGAGCTAGCGTGCGCCCCGCGCGTCAGTCGACGCGCAGCGGAACGTCGACGCTGGCGACCACATCGCCGCCGTGTCCCTCGTCGAGCTCGACCTTGAACTTCACGCGGTCCTCGTGCCGGGTCGCGTTCTCGAAGTAGAGATAGCCGGACATCTCGCCACCGTCGCCGAGCACGCCCTCGGGCAGCGCCGAGCGCAGCATTTGCGCCGTCGGGTGCAGATCCCCCCAGCGCCGGTACTGGCGCTGGTAGAACGAGTCGTCGCGCGGCAGCGGCTCCGGCCACGCATCCAGCGACGGGTAGACGTCGCGGTAGCGCGGCCCGACGAAGAAGTTCGCGGTCGCGAAGAACGGCAACAAGCGCGCGCCGCTGCCTTCATGGTCGAGCGGCACCACCGGCAGCGGCCGATAGGTATGACCGCCGGCGCCCACCAGCGCAAAGCGCTCGTAGAGGATCTGGATCGGGTGCCCGCTGCGATTGACCACCCGCACCTTCACCGGCGTCAGGTGGTCGCCGAGATCCTTGGGGTCGCCTCTCCAGTTGTCGCCGTTGACCGCCACGCGGACTCCGCCTTCCTCGGCGAAAGCCGAGTCGGGGGCGCCCGGCACCCGGTTGGCGGAATCCGCGGGCAAAAGCTGTCCATGGCCGCAGCCCGCCACCAGGCCGAGAGCGGCACTCACCGTGGTGGTGAGGCCAAGGCGGCCCACCCTCCGACGGAAGCTCGAGACCGACGTACCGTCCATCGCTGCTGACTCACGCAAGAGTCGATCCAGCGCCGGCCACAGCCCGATTGGGGCTGGATCGGCGCGAGGTCACGGCCCTGGCGGCCGCTCGAGCGGGCGAAAATCGAACGCTGCGGCGTCACGCGGATGATTTGTTGTCGCAGAGCGCGGGCGGGGGCGCGTCGGCTCCGACCTCAGACCCGACTCTGGGCCATGCTGTGCACCATGTCGGGGGCTGACGACGCCGCACGCCGGGCGTAGAACCACCAGGTCAACGCCACGCAGGTCACGTAGAAGAGCAGGAAGACCATCAGCGCCGCCTCGGCGCTGCCGGTGGCCTTGATCGACGCGCCGAACGAGCGCGGGATCAGAAAGCCGCCGCACGCGCCGATCGCCGAGGTGAACCCGAGCACGGCGGCCGACTGGCGCCGCGCCGTCAGCAGCGCGGTGCGCTCGGCCTCGGGGCCCTGGCCGTGAGCGGCGGCCAGATGCTGGCGGCGGAAGATCACCGGGATCATGCGGAAGGTCGATCCGTTCCCGAGACCGGTGGTCACGAACAGCGCCAGGAACATCGCGAGGAAGCCGCCGAACGAATGCTCGTGCACGAAATGAATCACGCCGAAGGTCGCCAGGCCCATCGCAACGAAGTTCCACAGCGTCACGCGCGCGCCGCCGACACGATCGGCCAGCTTGCCGCCGAGCGGCCGCGCCACCGAGCCGACCAGCGCGCCGAGGAACGCCAGGTTCATCGTCACCTCGGGGAACTGAGTCTTCAGCAGCAATGGAAATGCAGCCGAATAGCCAATGAACGAGCCGAACGTGCCGATGTAGAGCCAGGCCATGATCCAGGTGTCCTTGTGGCGCGCAATCACCAGCTGGTCCCGGAAGTTCGAGCGCGCCGACGTGAGGTTGTTCATGTAGCGGGCGGCGCCGAAGATCGCGATCGCGATCAGCGGGTACCAGAACAACCCGGCGTTTTGCAGAAAGATGTGCGTCGGGCCCTGCGGCTTGGCCAGGTAGAGATTGAAGATCGGCAAGCCGAGCACGATCGGGATCAACAGCTGCACGCGTGCTGACGCCGATGTTGCCGCCCGCGGCGTTCAGGCCCAGAGCGAACCCCTTCTCCCGATCGGGATAGAAGAACGAGATGTTGGCCATGCTGGACGCGAAGTTGCCGCCGCCGAGGCCCGCCGTCCCCGCGGCCAGCGCCATCAACCAGAACGGCGTCGTCGGCCGGGTCACCAGCACCGCCACCAGCGTCGTCGGGATCAGCAGCAGCGCGGCGCTGACGATCGTCCAGTTGCGGCCACCGAACCTCGGCACGGCGAACGTGTAGGGAAAGCGCATGAGCGCGCCAATCAGCCCCGGGATGGCGACCAGCGAAAAGAGCTGGTCGGTGGTGTAAGGGAAGCCGACCTTGGGCAGGCGCGTCGCCACGACGCTCCACACCAGCCAGACCGAGAACCCGATGTGCTCGGCGAGAATCGACCAGATCAGGTTGCGACGCGCGATGCCCTTTCCGCTGGTCTTCCAGAACGGTTCGTCATCCGGGTTCCAGTCATCGATCCAGTAGCCGCGCGCCGCGCCGTCCGAAGCTCTTTTATCCATGCTCGACCTCCATGCCCACGTTGCCGGCGCCCGGGGGAACGTCGGTATCTGCCGGTATTCTGGCGGTCGTCAGGTTTCGGGCGAACCAAGACCTGGTAACTTCTCGACGAGTTGTGGGGGGCCGTCGGGCCCGCTCCCGCGGAAAGCGCGGGCCTAGCCCGGAGAAAAGCCGATCGGCAGCCAGGCTCCGCGCGCGCTCGGGAGCACGAGGCCGATCCGCAGCACCATCGCGCCTTGCAGAGTCACGCTGGCGCTGGCGCCGGCGTCGATGGAATGGCAGGCGGCGAGAGCGCCGGCGTCACATGACGCGCAGAGGTCGAGAGTGACGGTGCCGGTGGCGGCGGTGGCGACGGCAAACGACGTCCCGGCATCGGGGGCCTCGACGCTGACATACAGCGGACCGGCCCCCGCCAAGACGTGCAGATAGACCGCGTGATCGGCAGCCAGCGGCACGACGGCGCCGCCGCCACAGGCCGCAGTGGCCCAGGGCGCGCTGAGCGTGTCGGCGGCCAGGGTGCCACTCGCATTTGATCCAGCCAAGCCCAGCGGGCTGGGGCGCGCGGCGACGTCTGCCCCACCGCCCATCACCCAGTGCTCGCTGGAAATACCCGTCGCGGGGACCGGCAACACGAGGCCGTCGCGGATGCCTGATCCGCAGGCGACCGTGGTGAAGCTGCTGCCCGACGCGGTCAGGTGCAGGCCGTCGGCGGAGCTGGTGGGCAGCGTCAAGTAGGGAGAGCACTCGTCGGTCCAGGTCCCGCCGCCCGGATCCAGCGGCAACGCGCACTGCCAGGTTGGTTCGCACGGGGCTGCGTTTGGTCCGGCCTGGACGACCTGGTTCCAGAAGCTGTCGAGGTCTAGTCCCGTGACGTCGCTGAACACGCCCGGCAACTGAGACGCGGGATCGGCAAATGGATAGGCGGCCACCAGTCGGCCCAGCGCATCCGCACCGCTCTGCCGCAGCAACGCCGCAACGAACTGTCCCGCCGGGTAATAGAGGCTGAAGGCTTGCTGCGGAGACAGCGCGTCCATTCCGGCGAGATCCTGCCAGCGCGCGGTCGTGGCCGGGGGTGGAAGGTCGAACGGGCAGCTCGCGGCCACGGCGAGGCCCTCGTTGAGCATGCGCGGCATTCGCCAGTGCGACAGCGTGTACGCGTGCATGAGCTCGTGCTCGTGCAGCGGAACGTACGCCCGCGCGACACCGGCGCTCGCGCAACCGCTCGCGTTCGGACCCAGCAGCTCGCTACACGGTGAATTGGCGGCGAAATCCGCGGCGTCCTGGTACTTGTAGTAGGAGACGCGATCGGTGCTGTCGACACCGAGATACGCGTGAGCCCAGGTGTAGTGCCGCTCGGCCTCGCTGAGAGCGGTGGGACAGATCGAGTCGCCGGGCCGTGCCGAATAGTCGAAATGCGCCGACGAAGTCTTCGTCCAGGTGCCACCGGCTTGCGAGTGGCAGGCCTGGCACCAGCATGCGAGCAGCCCGAGCATCGCCGACACCGACCTTCTCATCGCACGCCCGCGCGTTCTCCTGCCAGGCCATCCTATATCACAAAAGGAGGAGGCCACGCTGCGCGCGGCCTCCCCCTCTTGCTGTTCTTGCTGTTCTTGCTGCTGGTCTTGCTGACGCGACTCAGCCGTCGATCAATTGCACCCGGGCGGCTTGCTGGTCAGCAGGGCGTGCGGCCCAACCACGATTCGCAGGCCTCGGAATGCGCCGACGATCACATTTGGCGCCGACGGGAGATCGATCTCGGCGTTCGGCGCGGCCAGCGTGCCGACGAACCCGAGATCCGGTGACACCGACGACGTGCCGACGTAGACGACGGTCGCGGGCGCGCTGGCCCCGCTGCTGGTCACGGTCCGACCACGCCAGATCAGCGACGTGTGGACGAACATCGTCGTCGTCGAAGGGCCAAGCAACACGACGATCGCCTGCGGCTCGAGGTCGAGCTGCTCGAAGTGATACGTGCCGGCCTGCAGCGTGAGCGTCGCCCGTGACTTGACCGCAACGTTGCCGTAGTTGCCCGGGCCAATCGTCTGCGTGTGCCCGGGTTCCAGGTCGACGTTCGCTCCACCGACGAACGTGGTCGGCGGCACGGGAACCGACGACGCGCCTGCCTGATGCTCGACCACGCCGATCGTCGTGCGGTCGCCCTGGGTGATAGCGCCGTTCGCGCGCACCTCGCCCACCGTGCTGTCCGTCCCCAGCGCGACCGTCCCCTGCGAACGAATGACGACGTTGGCGCCCGAGAAGCCGTCGCCGACCTGAACCGATTGCGTGCCGTCGAGCGTGGCCTCCGAATCCAGCGTCACCGTCTGAACGACGGTGCTGGTGCCACCCGCCCCGACCGCGGTCCAGCGAACGTGTCCCGAGCCGGCGCCCGGAACCGTCACGTGGCCGTCCGCCGACACCGGCACGTTCACGGTCTTGCCGTTCCAATCGGTGAGCACCCCGGTCACCTGCACGGCCGTGGTCTCGCCGCACACGTTGGTCGCCGTCGGAACCGTCAACTGAATCGTCTGCGATCCGACGCCACAACCGGAGACAGTGACGGTCGGTGGGACCGGACCGAAGACCGGTGGGTTGCCGTCGGTCACCACGACGGTCGCGGGCGAGGTGGCGAAGGCGCCACGCCCGTCCGAGGCCTGCAGCACCAGGTTCGTGGTGCCGACCGGCAGCGTCGCGTTGATCGTCGTCCCGGTGCCCAGCAACGTCTTGGACGCCGTCCAGGTCACGCTGACCGGATCGTTGTCAGGATCCGATGCGGCCACCGTGAGTGTCACGTTGGCCGAGCACGAGCCGCCCCTGGCGACGGTGTTGGTTGCGGTCACCGCGCCCAGCTTCGGCGCGCGATCGAAGATCGTCGACGCCGTCACCGCGGCGTTGAGCTGGACCCCCGACCCGAAGACGGTGCCCGACAGCGCGAGCTGCAGCGTGAACGTGCCGGTGTCGACGTTGTAGCTGCCGGCGAGCTCTTCGGAGCTCGTCAGGTCGACGCCCTGTCGCGTGCCGTCGACGATCCCGAAGGAGTGAAACGGCGAGCCCGCCGGAATCGGGAACACGAATTCACCGTTGCCGACCGGAATGATCGCGTTGGTGTCGATCGGGTCGAGGATGTTCACCGTCAACCCCGAGATCGTGTGCCCGTCCAGGTTGAAGTCGTTCACGATCAAATACATGCTGCGCAGCTGGCCGAAGCAGCTCTTGGGATCTTCGCAGCGGGGCGTGAACGAGCCGAAGTCCGCCACGCCCGAGCTGACCGTGATGTCGGCCGTGCCCTGTCGCTGAACGGTCCCCGACCCGGCGAGCCCGAAGCTGAAGATGCTCGGCGAATCGAAGGGCGTGAGGACGCGCGCGAAGCCCGGGTTGCACCCCTTCGACTGGAACTGCGCTCCGGCAATCGGGTTGCCGGCGAAGGTGTTCACCGTTCCCGTACACAGACTCAAGAACGCGTGCGGCGTGAAGGCGTCGCTGCGTTTGAACGGGCTGCAACCGATGTTCTGACACGCCTGGGCCGGCGTCTGCGCGGCGTCGCTGAAGCACTCGGGCTCGCCGGTCACCGGTGTGATCTGAACCGGCGACTGGGTCACGACCTCGCACACCGGAGCGAATGGAAAGCAGCCATCGGGCGTCGCTGCTTCAGACAAGATCGTGACGCCGTCCGCGCCCACGCAAGCCCAAGGGCCGAGGCATTCGATTGCGGTGACGTTGCAATAGACGAGGTCGGGGTTGCTCTGATCGCCAGAGTTGTCGCCACCGCTGCCGCCGCCGCACGCAAATGCCGGAGACGCCAGTACCAATATCGTCAACCATCGCTGTGATGTCATTCGGTTAGGCATGTAAAGCTCCTTGAATCGTGTTCGTTGGACAACTGATACGTGACCGCGCGGCGCTCAGCGCACGACGCTACGTTCTTGCGAGAAGACTTCGGCGAGCAGGCCCGCCTGCTCGAACATCGGCCGTTGGTCCGTCGAAAGCTTCGCCAGCACCTGGACCCTGGTATCGCCTTCGATCCGGCCCGGCAGCAGATCCCGAAGGCGCTTGTCCGGCGTGCGCTCCGCGGTGTCCATGTTCAGGCGACCGCGTGCGAGGATCTGCGCCACCTTGGTCTGCAGCTCCTCGCCGAGCTTTGCTCGATCCGCGAACGAGCGGAACGCGTGCCCGTCGCGGACTGTGCTCACGACATCTTCCAGCTCGCGGTTCCGCGGCGTCATCTCCGTGGGTGGATGGGTGTACCAGGTCGACGAACGCTGGCGGACGGGCCGACCGGTCGCGGACTCGGACCCTGGCGCCGAGGCGACGAGCGCTGCGGCGTTCGTCGCCTCGCGCGTTCTCAGGCTCACTTGCTGGCGGTGCGCATACACGAGCAGGCTCACAAACACGATTGCGGAGCCGCCCGATATGTAGAACCACTGTTTAGGACTCCATCGTATCTCTCGTTGGCTCATGGAGCTCTCCTTCCCGACGTTCACTCGGCGCAGTCTTACGCCTTAGATAGACGACGGGACGCCGGCGCTTTTGGCCGCGAAATCTTCGCGTGCCGCGCGACCGAGCGCTTCGTACCGTCCGGCGAGATCCCCGCCTTCAAAAGTGCGATGCGCAACCCGCGTTTGAAGCGCGCTTCGGCGGTGCGAAATGATCGTCGTGACAATCCGAGCGCCGAGCTGGCCCGCTGCTGCGACGATCCGAGCACGAACCTTTGCTTGTAGAGCGCGCCCATCTCCGGGCCGAGCGTCCGCAGGTAGGCCTCGACGAAAAGGAGAACGCGATCGCCGTCGATCACTTCCGGCTCGGCCGCAACCTTCGCCAACCGGCGGCCCACTTCGATCGGCGCGTTCGGAATCTCTCGTTTACGGGCCCGGAGCGCGTCCACGAAGCAGTTGCGGGCGATGGTCGTGAGATAGGCATCACGATTCCGCCAGGGGTTTTCCAGCGAGCGCGCCGAGACCGTGAGGGCGCGCGCGAACACCTCCTGCAACATGTCCGAGACCACACTCTCTTGCGCCAGCTCCAGCGCGTGCGCCGAGCGCGCGAGTCGGCGCAGATACGCCGTGAGCCCCGTGGCCTGCGTGCGATAGGCCTGCTCCAAGAACGAGGCTGCCGGGATCGAAATCTCGTCAGCCCGAAGAACATCAAATGAGCTCCGCCGCACAACCACCTCCCACACCCAATGGAGCGAGCAACCACACACCGCGCCGTCGCGCTTTACCGCATCTGTTACTCAGTTAGGTCGATGGACGCAACGACAAAACAAATTGTCACGAAACAGAGGCAATTGTCGTTGTGTCGCCCGCCAATCAATGCCGCGCGCGGTTCAGCGAGACCAGCGCATCTGAAAATACCGAGCGCTATTGACGCAACTTTCGGAGTGCATCACCCTCCGTCACGCGAGATCGCCGGCCGCACGTCCGGATCTGGAGGCGGACATTCACGCGATGCGCGAGCACGGCGATCGCCGGCCGCCACGGTGCGCCCGGACGTCAGGCCCCGGTTCAGGTGGCGCTCGCGCGGCGGTCATTCTGCCCCGCCCACCGTCGACGCGACGCGCCCGCGTGGACGAAGGACGCGTAAGACGTAAAGGCCCCCCCATGGTTGACAGATCGGGGCGTGGCTCATCAGAGTGACCAGGACGTGTCCGCGTCGTTACGCTTTGAACGGTCTCCAGGACCGGCCCCGGGCGCGTCCCCACTGCCCGCCCGGCTCCACGCACCACCCCGGCACCCTCATCTCATCTCACGCGAGGAAGTCATGAAAACCACGCCGATCTGGTTCCGAACGATCGTCATGCTGGCTCTCGCCTCGATGGCGGTAGGCTGCGCCTCCTCATCGGGGAGCCCGAATATCATCGACGCCGGGCCCGACACCAAGGGGGCGGGCGGCAGCGGGGGCAGCGGCGGCGCGTCTCCAGATGCCGGCGACGCGCGGCCCGACACGGGCTCCGGCGGCGGTCAGGTCGATGGCCACGCCGACGCGACCGACATGGGACAGACGCCGGCGCCGGTGCTCGCCGTCTCGCAAGGCAACGTCCCCGTCACGACCGGCGCGACCGTGACCGTCGCCGGCGCCGTCGTGGGCGCCTCGGCGCCGACGGTCTTCACGATTGGGAACACCGGGAATGCCTTGCTGACTGTCAGCGGCGTGACCGTCAATCCGTCCGGAGTGCTGTCGCTCACCACGCAGCCGGGCGCCAGCGTGGCGGCCGGCGGCTCGACGACGTTCACCATTGCGTTCAACCCGACCGCGGTCGGCACGGCCACGGCGACGGTCGCCATCGCGAACAACGCCAGCGCCGGCTTCTCGTTCACGATCAGCGCCACGGCCACGGCCGCGCCGCAGCCGGCGATCGCCGTGTCGAGCAGCGCCGGCGACATCGCCAGCGGCGGTACGCTGGCGTTCGGATCGGTCGCCGTCGGCACGGCGAAGGACCTGACCGTCACGATCCGCAACCCCGGCACCGCGGCGCTGGTGCTGCCCGGCAATCCGACCCTGACGGGAGCCGACTTCTCGCTCAAGACGCCGCCGGCCAGCCTGAACATCGCGGCGGGCGGCATGACGACGTTCGTCGTCACGCTCACGCCGGGGGTGTCGGGCGACAAGATGGGAACCGTCAGCATCGCCAACAACACGACCGACATCCCGTCATTCATGATCAACCTCACGGGAACCGGCACGATCACGGCGACCGGCTTCGCGGTGACCGGCGCGAGCGGCGCCAGCAGCATCGGCGCGGTCGGCGGAACGCTTCAGCTCACCGCGACCGTCGTACCCGAAGGAGCGCCCATGCCGAGCGTCACCTGGTCGTCGGGGACGCCTGCCGTCGCGACGGTCGACGCGAATGGATTGGTGACGGCGGTCGCCGCCGGCCAGACGACCATCACCGCGACCGCGGCCGACGGTTCGGGCATCACCGGTACGCTGACCATCACGGTGTCGATCCCGTTCGTCTACTTCGTGACGCAAACCCCGACCACCGGCACGGCCACGACGACCGCAACGCTGGCCAGCGGGGCGTTCTCGGTGAACAGCGTCTATGGAGCGTCGGGCAACGCGTTCAAGTTCGTGTCGCCCAACTACTACGGAACGTCGAGCAACGGCTTCATCGCGTTCCCGACGCCGATGACCGGCGATTTCAGCATCAGCGCCACCGTGACCGTCACGGCTCAACCCAAGGCCAACAACGCGTGCGGCCTGGGCGTCGGCATGACCACCGGCTTCCTGGGAACCGACAGCTACGCCTACACGCTGATGCGCAACTCCAACCCCGCGACCGGCGGCGGCACGATCAATGAGGCCTACGTCAGCTCTGCGACCGCGCTCTCGATCCCCACCGCGTTCTCGCCCACGTTCACCAACAATACGCCTACGCAGGTCACCTTCGGCCGCAGTGGCACCAACGTGACGTTCACCGTCACGCCGATGGGAGGAGCGACGACCGCGGGCGCCCCGGTCCCCACCAGCACCCTCACCAATGGAACCGTTTTCGGCACCGGTGCGGTCTACCCCGCAATCACCTTCAACAACGTCGCCGCGACCATCACCAACCTGGTCGTCACGGACGCGACCGGCGCCACGGTGTTCGACTCGGCCGCCGGCGGTATCCTGGTGAACTACATCCCGGCGTCGCTGACGCTGTCGTCGAGCAGCATCGCGATCACCAAGAACGCCTCCGGGCAGGTGACGGCGACGGCCGTCTCCGTCGGCGGCACGGTCTCGTCGGTGAGCGCCGTGGCGACGGACACGTCGATCGTCAGTGTCTCGGTGGCCAACGGCCCGAGCAACTCGATCATCACGCTCACCGGGCTCCAGGGCGGCACGACCAACGTGACCGTCACGAACATGGGCGATTCCAACCCCGCGACCAACACCAAGACGATCTCGGTGACGGTCAATGATTTCCCCACCACCGACTCCTACGGTCCGCTGACGACGGCGTATCCGGCGCCCGGCGCCACCAACGCCTACACCGACGGCGAGCTGGCGCTGACCTTCGATGCGGCGCCAACAGTGAATCCGGGCGGCTCGCTCAAGATCTACAAGAAGTCCGACGGAACGCAGGTCGACAGCATCAGCTTCTCCAACGAGACCCAGACCTTCGTCACCGGGACGAACACCGCGGTGCTCAACGTCGGCTCACAGCTGGCGCGGGTCAGCGGCAACACCGTCTTCTTCACACCGCACCTGGGCAAGCTGGCCTACGGCACCGCTTACTACGTGGGCATCCCCACGCCCTCCATCACCGGCACCACGCTCAACGGCGTGGCGTTCACCGGGCTCTCGAACCTGAGCTCGATCGCGACCTGGACCTTCACCACGCGCGCGGCGCCGACGCTGGACGCGACCAACC
This sequence comes from uncultured Pseudomonadota bacterium, assembly GCA_963774325.1. Taxonomy (GTDB): domain Bacteria; phylum Myxococcota_A; class Polyangia; order Fen-1088; family Fen-1088; genus DASRQZ01. Next base: position 2,544,024 of record CAVZEF010000002.1, on the reverse strand, counting down.
TCACCGTCGACGGTGCGCAAGCCAGCACCGCCAACTTCCGCACCGTGCAGGGCGCGCTGGCCGCGCTGGGCGGAATCACGCCGGCCCCGACCGCCGTCACCGTCAACGTCGCCGCCGGCACCTACAACGAGCTCGTGCACTACACCGGCCCGGGCGGGGCGCCATTGACCCAGACCATCAACATCATCGGTCCCGCCGGCAACAACCAGGGCGACACCTGCGTCATTCAATACGTCAACGGCAACGGCATGAACGGCAGCACCCAGGGCCGCGCGTCGGTGTACTTCTCCGGCGCCAACGTCGTCCTGCAGAACATCACGCTGCGCAACAAGGCCGTGCGGACGATGCTGGCGCAGGCGGAGGCGCTTTACTTCGCGAGCGGCACCGCTGGAACCCTGGCCGCCAACAACAGCTCGTTCTTCAGCAACCAGGACACCATCCAGACCTCGGGCCGTAGCTGGTTCTACAACTGCCACGTCGAGGGCAACGTCGACTTCATCTGGGGCACCGGCGACGCGGCGCTGTTCGAGAATTGCAGCATGCACTTCGTCAACGACATCGCGGCCGGCGGCACCACCAGCTACAGCCTGTTCGTGGCGCGCACCGGCACCACCGGCGCCGCGACGATCGGCAAGGGCTACGTCATGCTCGGCGGCACGGTCAGCGTCGACCCGAACGTCACTGCTTTCTTCGGCCGTGACGCGGGCGCGGGCGCCTTCTACGACCAGGTGGCGCTGATCAACGTCGTGTTCAGCGGTTTGAGCGCGACGGGCGCCGCGACGGGCGCCCTGGGCGCCGGCCTGTGGAACATCACCACGCCACCGCTGTCTCTCACTGACCCCAGCTTCGTCGGCTGGAAGGCGGCGGGATGCACGGGGCTCATGGCCGACACGATCCCCACCGCCGCCGGCACCGCGGCGACGATCAACAGCCAGGCGACCGAGTACGACACGCGCGACCACATCCTGAACCGCGTCGTCACCGCCGCCGCCGGCGCGCCGACCGGGTTCGCGCCCGCCGCGACGACCTGGAACCTCTCCGACCTGGTCACCGCCTTCGGCGCCACGCCCTGACCCGAGCTGGACGGCAACGCCTTGATCGCCCCCGTCGATGAGAGCAGCATCGACGGCGGGGCGATGAGGCGATGAGGACCAAAAGCGGGAGACACCTCGGGGCCCTGGCTGTCTTCGTCGGGCTCGAGTACCTGTCGGGCTGCGGTTCCCACGTCGTCGAGGAGAAGTTCCCCGTCGATCCCGCGCCCGCCGTGAGCGGGCCCGCGTGGGCGAGCTTCGCCGGCAATGCGCAGCACACCGCGATCAGCGCCGGCGCGTCCCAGGACCTGGGCCAGATCGTCTGGCGCAAGCGGGTCGACCTCGACCCGCCCTATTCCGGCGACGAGCTCCTCGTTCACTATGGCTCGCCGGTGATCACCGATCAGAACACCGTGGTGTTGCCAATCAAGGCGGGCAGCGACGGCGTCTTCCGGATCGAGGCGCGCTCGGGAGGCAACGGCGCGCTCATCTGGTCGTTCGACACCGACTATCGCTTGCCGCCCGCGAGCTGGATTCCCGCGTACTATCTGTCGCTGGCCGCGCCCGCGCCCGACGGATCGGCACCGGCTCGGATCTACGCCGCCGGCGCGGGCGGCAAGCTTTTGATGCGCGACGCGCCCGACGAGAGCGCGGGTATCGTGCAAGCCGCCGTCTTTTACGGCGAGGAGACCTACGCGGCGGCCACGGCGAAGCTCGATGACACGGTCATCATCAACACGCCGATCACCATCGATTCGCAACGAAACGCGTTCTTCGGCTTCCAGGTGACCGGAGACAACCCGGCCAAGCTAGTCAGCGGCGTGGCTCGCGTCGGCGCCGACGGCGCAGGCACCTGGGTCGCGGCCGCCGCGCTGGCCGGCGATCTCGAGTCGGCGATGGACAAGGTCGCCACCAACAGCGCGCCGGCTCTCTCTCTCGACGAGCAAACACTCTACGTCGCGCTCGACACCGGCGACGACTTCTCGTCCGGCAATGCGGCCTACCTGCTCGCGCTCGACAGCCAGACACTCGCCGTGCGTGCCCGCGTGCAGCTCACCGATCCCGCCAGCGCGGCGCCCGCGCTGGTCTCCGACAACTCCACCGCCTCGCCGACCGTCGGGCCCGACGGCGACGTCTACTTCGGCGTCCTCGAGAACGGCGATCACAACGACCGCGGATGGATGCTGCACTTCGATTCCACGCTGGCGACCGTGAAGATCCCCGGCTCGTTCGGCTGGGACGACACGCCGTCGATCGTTCCGTCGGCGATGGTCGCGTCATACACCGGCAGCTCGCCGTATCTGCTCATGACCAAGTACAACAACTACGGCAGCCACGGCATCGGCGGCGACGGCGCCAACCGCGTCGCGATCCTCGACCCCAACGCCAGCCAGGGCGATTCGTATTCGGGCGTCGCGGTCATGCGAGAAGTCGTGACCATGCTCGGCCCGACGCCCGACCCGGCCGTCCCCGGCGGCGTCAAGGAATGGTGCATCAACTCCGCCGCCGTCGATCCCGCGACCGGCTCCGTTCTCGTCAACAGCGAGGACGGCGTTCTTTACCGCTGGGATCTGTCGACCAATCGATTGAGCCAGCAGCTTCGCCTGACCGGCGGCCTCGGCGAGGCGTACACCCCGACGGCGGTCGGCGCCGACGGCGCGGTCTACGCGATCAGCAACGCGACGTTGTTCGTCGTGGGGCGCTGAGCCTGCGCGCCGTCGGCCTCGGCGTGCTGTGCGTCAGTACGGCCGCAGGGTGAGCTGGCGCGCGGGATAGTCGATGGTCGTGAGGTAGTGGTCGAGGTACGCGCCCCCCACCAGCCCCTCGACGGGATGGCCGACCTCGTCCGCCAGCAAGCCCGGGTCCAGCGGCGAGCGGACCGCCGCGACGTCGGCCTGCTCCGCGCCGCCCAGCGACACGGCGTGCAGCTTCGTCGACGGAACGCTCTGGGCTCCGGTCACGGTGGTCAGGTTGGTCGTGCCCTGGGACCGCCCGTCGGCGACGATCGCGTCGTAGAGATCGGGCTCGAGGACCATCGTGCTCGAGCCGGTGTCGACGAACATCGGAACGACCCTACCTTCGATGGTGACGTCGACCGCGATACGCGTCGCCGGCAACGTCACCGGGGTTTCGCCGACCGTTCCCGCGCCACCGCCTTCGAGAGAGAACGGCACCACGACCGGCGCGCGCGTGCCCTCCGGTACCGTGAAGGCGCCGAAGGTGACGGCCTTCCGGTGATAGTCGATGGTCACGGCGAGCTCATCCATCGCCGCGCCGCCCAGCAGCCCCGCGGGCCCCGTGTCCGGGCACATCATCCCGGCGCCGCACAGGCTGGCCGCAATGACGTCCACGTTGGTGAGGTGCACGTTCCCGACGTCGAGCGTGGACACCTGCCCGAGACCGGGCGTGAGCGCCAGCGTGCCGAAGCGGCTCGGGTCGAGGCGGGTGAGCACCGCGCCGGTGTCGACCAGGAACGGCAGGGTCATCGCGCCTTCGATCGAGACCGGCACCGAGACGACACCGTTGCTGATGGTCGCCGGCACCGACTGGTCGTTCGCCCCGCCGCCAGCGGCGGCCCCGTCTCCGCCGCACCCGGCCACGAATGGCGCCGTCGCCAAAACAACGGCCACCGCCGCCGCCGCCAATCGCCCCCCCTGAGCTCGACGCATTGGTCCTGCCACTTTCTCCCAAGGTGCGACGGTCCCCGCGCGCGTGAAGCCGGGAGCAACATTCAAAGCAGCAGCCTGCCGGTGGGGTATCTTTGCGCCCGCATGCGTCTCCTGTTGTTCGACATCGATGGCACCCTCTTGCGAGCGCAGGGCGTTGGCCCGGCGGCGATGGAGCGCGTGGGGCGCCGCCTGCTCGGCCCCGCGTTCACGCTCGAGGGGATCGACTTCGGCGGCGCGCTCGATCCCTGGATCTTTCGCCAGGCGGCGCAGCGACTGGGGCACGATGATCCGAGCCACCTCCATCCGGCGTTTCACGACGCGTACCTGGTCGAGCTCGCGCTCGCGCTCGCGGACGGCGAACGGCGCACCGTGGTCTTGCCGGGAGTCGGCGCCGCCCTGGCCGCGTTGCGCGACGATCCGGCCGCCACGCTCGGCCTGGTCAGCGGCAACTACGCGCGCGCGGTTCCGCTCAAGCTGCGCGCGGGAGGAATCGATCCGGCGCAATTCGTCGTCGGCGCCTTCGGTGACGACGCGCCGACCCGCCCCGATCTGGTCCGCCTCGCCATGGAGCAATGGCGCGCGCGCGGGGCGGATCCGGACCCGCGACGGGTCGTCGTCATCGGCGACACGCCGCGCGACATCGATTGCGCCAAGAAGAACGGCTGCCGCTCCGTCGCCGTGGCGACCGGGCACCACACCGTCGCGCAGCTCGAGGCCGGCGGCGCCGACCTGGTGCTGCGCGACCTGACGGCGCTCGTGACGGCGCTCGACGCCGTGTGGGCGTAGCCGGCGGCCGACTCATCACGGCTCACAGCCGTAAAACATCTGGTCACCGACGATGAGGGCGGTACAGGTCGGCAGATCGGCGGGACACTCGGCGCTGCTGGCGCAGATGCGGATGGTCTGGTCGGTGTCGGTGTGGCCCGAGCATCCGGTCTGGCACTGGGCCGACAGAGTGGCGACGTTGGCGCAACAATGCATCCCGGAGCCCAGCAGGCAGTCCTGATCGCTCCCGCAGCCGCCGGTGGTGCCCATGCACATGCCGCCCGCCGGGACGCAATGAACCGGGTTGGTGGGGTCGTTGGGATCGCGACAACAGCGCTCGGCGGCTGCGCAGGGCGCGAACGGGCAGTTCACCGCGGCGTCGCTGACGACGACGTCCGACGCCGCGTCGTGGGTCTCGACGAACTTGCAGCCGTGCGTGGGCGAGCCGCCGCAACAGCTGCTCACCTGCGCCAGGACGAGGACCAGCACGGGCCCCGCGAGCAACACCGCCAACGCGCCGCCGGCCCGTGCCATCGACACTCCCACCCTTCCAAGGTGCCCCAGCGCCGGGCGAAAGCGCTCACCTTTTGGCGGCGCTTCAGTGACAGACGCCGGCCCCGCCGGCGTCGGGCTGCTGACAGGTCAACCCAGCTTGACAGGCGCAGCCGCCCGCCACGCAGAAAAATCCAGCCTGGATGTTGGCGAGCGTGCAGGCCGTGCCGTCGCAGTAGTAGCCCGCTGTGCAGCTCGTCGAGCAGGATCCGAACCCGGCGGTGCAGCCGGTGTGGCATTGGCCGGCGCCGTCACAGGTGTACGCGCCACAGCTGCCTTTCGGATCGGTGTCGACGTCGACTGGAACGCAGGTGCCGGGCGTGGCTCCGTTGCACTGGCCGCAAGCGCATGCGTCGGTGCAGCAGACGCCGTCCGCGCAGCTGCCGCTGGCGCACTGATCGCCGCGATCGCAGGGACGCCCGAGCGCGGCGTCCGACGCAGATTGGTCGGCGCCTCCCGCTTCGACGGCCGCCGCCTGATCCGCGGCACGGTCCGCGACCGGCGCGTCGGTCGCATGGACATCGGGCGCGGCGTCGCGCGAAACGTCGGCGCCGGCGTCGGCGCTGGCGTCGGCGCCTGCATCGACTGCCGTGCGCGAGACCATCGGCAGGTGGCCTGGATCGAGAGCCGGCAGCGCTGGATCGTCGAGATCCGCACACAGCGCATCGGTGTTGGCGGCGCACGGTGGCGTCGGGCAGGCACAGGCGCGCACCAGCGACAGCAGCAGGACGCGGCGCTGCCCGTGAACGAACCGGACGTTGGTCGCATGCCGGCTGGCGACGACCTGCCCCTGCCGCGTGGCCTGCGCGCTCACGGTGAAGGGCGGCGGACTATCTCCTGTCGGCAACAGACCCAACGTCGCCGGGAGAACGACACCGCCTGCTTTGAGATCCACCTGGATCGGCGCGCCCGCGCCTTCGATCGTGAAGCCGTCGATCTCCGTCGGGACCGTGAGGTCCGAATCGACGACGAGCAGAATCTCGGTCACGGGCTCGTGGCAACCGGACGCGCACAGCCAGAGGGCGCCCAGCACCAGCCATCGATTCGCATTCGGCAATCGCGCGTCCAAGTTTTGGTTGGGTGGGTTAGTTGGTCGGGACGTGCACGGTGCCGGAACCGATATTCCCCTCGTAAGGAGAGGGAGCCTTCGAACCCAGGCTGATGGCGACGACGGCCGCGCCCGCGGCCACCGCGCCCAGCGCCGCCCAGAACCACCATCGACGATAAACCGCCGGGGGCGCGGACGGCGCGGCGTGCTCGCTCGACGAAACGCCGAGCGCCAGCGGCGTCGAGAGAGGCGCCGCTGACGCCGGCGGCGCGGACAGCGCCAAGGGCGCGGGGGGCGCGACGTCGATCGGCGCTGACGCCGCCGGCGCGGCGGATGTCGCCCCGGTCGTCGCGCCGTCGGCGCGGGCCGCCGCTGCCGCATCGCCGCCGCGCGCCTTCAGCTCCGCAATCCAGCGCTCGGCCTCGGCTCGATTGTTCGCGTCAGGGGAGGCGCGAACATACTTGTGGTAGAAGTCGATCGCCGCGTCCCGCAGCCCGAGCTTTCGGTAGCACTGAGCGATGTTGAACAGAAACGACGAATCCGGCTTGACCCGGTAGGCCTCGCGGAACTCCGCCAGAGCCGCCTCGAACTCGTCGAGGTTGTAGTGCGAAACGGCCTGCTCGTAGTGCTGTCGCGCGGATCGCAGGCGCTGCCCCTCGGTCATGGGCGCCGCCAGTGCGCGCCGTTCGCCTGTCGCCGGCCCGGCGACGACGCCGACAGCCAGGCAGGTCGCGAGCAACCGGCGCACACTTCGCATAGCCCACTATAGACCGAGTGGAGGCCGAAGAGAATCGCGCTCGACGTGTGCTACCGTCAGCGCCGTGGGTCGGGGCGTTGCCGTCGCAATCCTTGCTGTAGGGGGCGTCACTTGGTTCGTCGTCGGAGGCGCGGCGCGCGCGGCCGATCCGCCGCGTGAGGGTTCGCCGAGCGAGCTCGGCGAGAACATCAAGACGCTGGTCGAGCCCGCGCGGCACGTCGAGATTCGCCTGGACCTCGGCGCCGTGGCGACGGTCCCTCGGCGAACGAATCGCGTTGCCCTGAATCTCGAGATCGCCACCCGTTCGGACTTCTGGTACGGCGTGGGCGTGGCATCCGGATCCCAGACGACCACATTCACGGAGACGGTGACGTCCAGCGGTGACGTCCAGAGGACCCTCACCGCGAGCGAAGACGGTGTCGTGATCTCGGCACGACTATTCAAGCGCATCGGCCCCGGAGTCATCAGCGCGGGCCTCGTCGACAGCCGCCCCGCGCTGGCAACCGAGCTGCGCGGCTGGCAGGATCGGCTCAGGCTGGAGGTCATCGCGATGAATTCGCTGACCTGGCAGATCGGCACATCGGCTACCGTGCGTGCCGGCGGCAGTGTGCAGTGGCGGTGGTTCTATCTCCAGGCGGGAGTCCAGGATCTCCAGACCAGCGCTCTACGCGCCAGTTACTGGGGGGCGGGACTGCGCTGGCAAGACCCTGATCTGCACGAATTGCTCGCCTGGGCACTCCGCTGACGTTCGAAATCAAGGCGCGATGGGCGTCGGCTGTCACTGACCGGTGCTGGTGGGTTTCGGCGCCTGGGGCGACAGCACAGCGGCGGCTGGCGACGCGGCGAGCCTGGCTGCCGTCTCGTATTCCGCGCGCAGGGTCGGCAGGAGCCCGTGCAGCAGCTTGCGAAGCGAGGGATCCCCTACGTCGGGCACCGCGGTCTGGACCACGGTGAGCACCCTTCCGTCCGCGTCGCGAATCCCCCGGGTGAACTCTCGATCGAAGCTCTGCCCCGACAGCTTGCGGACGCGTTCGATCTGCGCGGTCTCCCCCGCCATCACTTTCGCCAGGTCGGGTGGCAGTTTGTCCGCGTCGACGCCCGCTTTCGTCGCGTACGCGAGCAGGGACTGGTCAGCGGCCTGATGATCGCTGACGATCGTCGCCCCGAAGTCACGCACCGCCTGGGCGCCTCCGTTGGCCTCAGCCATCTGTCCGGCAGAGATCTCCAGCTGATGGATGGCGTGCAGCCGCTTGACGATGCGGCTGTCCGCGGGCGCCAGCGCCGAGGGCGGCACATCGCCGGGTGACGCGGGCGCGGCGCTAGCTCGAGTCACCAGGCTCGACCCACCCGTGAGCGCCACCAGCCCGCACAAACTCCACAAGAATTTTCGCTCGAGCGATACCGTCATCATCATTGATCCTCCCCCTCGATTTTCAACGTGTGACGAAGGCGGACGCAGTCAATGCGACATCTGAGGACGCCCCCCCCGGTCGACGCGGACCAGCTGGCGGCCTGCAGCGCAAAGGATGGGCGCTGACGGCGCCTCAGCACGGCGCGGCTCGTCCGAGCGGCGTTCCGCGATATAGTCGCGGTTCGTGGTCGGAGATCTCAACGCCGCGTCCGATCCGCTCATCGGACGGACGCTCGACGGACGCTACGAGGTGTTGGAGCGCCTCGGCGAAGGCGGTGCGGGCGTCGTCTACCGCGGGCGGCAAGTCCAGCTCGGCCGGTTCGTCGCCATCAAGGTGCTGCATGAGGAGATGGCGGCCAGCGCGGAGTGGCGCCGCCGCTTCGAGCGCGAGGCGCGGGCGCTGTCGGTGCTCGCCCATCCCAACGTCGTTCCGGTCACGGACTCCGGAATCGATCGCGGCGTGCCGTTTCTGGTCATGGAGCTCTTGCAGGGCAAGACGCTGGGGGACCTGATCAAGGAAGGGCGGCTGCCGCTCGGGCGCGCGCTGAACATCGCGCGCCAGACACTGCGCGGGCTCGCCTTCGCGCACGGCCAGGGAATCGTCCACCGCGATCTGAAACCCGCCAACGTGTTCCTGCAGGCGCTGTCGGACCAGGACGATCACGTGAGGCTTCTGGACTTCGGAATGGTGAAGTTTCTCGAGGGGTCGAGCTCGCGAACCAACGCCGAGCTGACGCGCGCCGGGGCCGTGATCGGAACGCCCGCGTACATGTCCCCCGAACAGGTGAAGGGCGGACCGGCGGATGCCAGGACCGACGTCTACGCAGCCGGCGTCCTGCTCTTCGAGCTCCTCGCCGGACGGCGTCCGTTCGTCTCCGACACCGCCGAGGGCTACATCGGAGCGCACCTCACGCAGCCGGTTCCGTCGCTGGCGAAAGTGCGGCCGCGGGTTGCGCGCGCGGCGTTGTTTCAGGCGGTGATCGCGCGGGCGATGAGCAAGAATCCGGCGGGGCGATTCAGCGACGCGGCGGCGATGCTGGCGGCGCTGGAGGGCGTCTCGACCCGGGTGCCCGCGGCGGCGCTGAGCGGTGGACGCGCCGAAGCGCGAAAGAAGCGGACGCCCCGCGCGGGCGGCGCATCTCCGTCGAGGTCGCGTTTCTGGCGCCGCGCCATCATGCTGGTCACGCTCGCCGTGGGAATCGTGGGGGCCGTGAAAGTATCGCTGCGGCACGAACCGGCGAAGCCGGGCGAGACCACGGCGCTCCCGGCGGCGCCGCCGCCCAAGCCGGCGGCCTCTTCGCCAGCGCCGCCGCCGCCCAGGCCGGCGGTGCCCGCGGAGCCGGCGCCGCCTTTGCCGCAGGCTTCAGCGAGCGCGACGCCGGCTCCGGCGCCTCCGCCGACAACTTCGGCGCCGAGCTCACCGCCACCTGCGCCAGCGGTGCCTCCGCAGCCGGCGCCGGAACCGACGCCGGCTCCGACTCCGCCGGCGGTGGCGCAAGCGCCCGCGGAGGATCAGAAGCAACCGGAACCGCAACCGGAGGCGGAAGCCAAGGCGGCAGCCGGTGCGCGCGATCCGTGGCTGGAGCCGGTTCCCCGCACCCTCCGGCCGATCCGGGACCGGGTCAGTCGCGGCGCGCGGATGTCCCAGCGCGCGCTTTTGCCCGCGTATGAATTCGCGCACCAGAATCCTGACGACCCGCGCCCGTGGCTCCTGCTGGGACGCGCCTATGCGCAGCTCGACTGGTTGAGCGACGCAGTGGACCGGTACCAGCGGGCCTACCGCGCCGATTCAACCTGTCGGGGCGACCCGCAGATGCTCGCGGATCTGCTCAAAGCCGCCGCGCATCCCGTCGCGGGTCGCAGCGCCGCGCGCGCCATCCGCGAGATCTACGGCGTCGAGGCGATTTCCGCGCTGGAAAATGAGCTGGAGCGCCGGGAAGGCGATCGCGAAGCCACCGCACGGCTCGCGCGGCTGCGCGAATCGCTCGCGCGCGCGATCTCCGCGCGTCCACGCGAGTAGACTGGCGCGACATGGCCATCACCGCGACGATGTATCGACTGCAGATCGAGCTCTCCGACGTCGACCGCGGCGTCTATCAGACCATCGACTTGCGGATCGCGCGCCACCCATCGGAGAGCATGCGGTACCTGCTGACGCGCGTCGTTGCCTACTGCCTCTGCTACGAAGAAGGCATCGCGTTTTCGAAAGGCTTGTTCACCACCGACGAGCCGGCGGTCTGGATCAAGGACGCGCGCGGCGATCTGCGCGCCTGGATCGAGGTCGGCACGCCGACGGCGGAGCGCCTGCACAAGGCCAGCAAGGGGTCGCCGCGCGTCGTCGTGTTCACCCAGAACGATCCCGAGCTCTTGAAGAAAGCCGCGCGCGCCAAGGCGATCCACAAGGCGGAGGCGATCGAGGTCTACGCGCTCGGCGGCGAGCTGCTCGATGCGCTCGACGCCGCGACCGACCGCAACGCGCGCTGGACGCTCGTCCACACCGAAGGAACGCTCTACGTCACCAGCGGCGAAACCAGCGTCTCTGGCGCCGTCACCCGGCACTCGCTGGTCGACCCGGGGCCGTGAGGTCGAGACGATTCCCATGATGCAACGGGCCGGCGCGGCGTAGGCACAATCGACGGGGATCTACGCCGCGGCAATGCCAACGGGCTAGACTGTCACCGATGCCGCTCCGCCTTGCCGGCCGCAGCAACGAGAAGGGCTCGCGCGGAGAAGGCACGCAGGCTCCGCTCCAGCCGCCGGGCTGGCGCGTCCGAGGCGCGGCGCTTTGCGCATGGCCGCGAAGGTGGATCTCTCGATGCTGGCGCTCGCTCGGCGCCAAGGCTCGATTCAGGCTCAAGGGACTCCTGGTCGTCGCGCTGCTGGTGTCACCGCTCTGGACATTGAATCTGACGGTCGCCTTCGTCGGTCACTCAGCCGTCTTCCCGTACTGAATCATCGGTTGCCGATGTCGCCGTCCGGACGGACGGGATCATCGGTTGCTGGTGTCGAGATCAACCTGGGAGGGGAGTTGGTACATGCACGCCCTGCCCCCAGCTGATCCGCCGATCGTAGTCGACGCCCAGTTTTTTTCTTCGGTTGTACCAGTTTTGCGTCGGCGTCCCCTCGGGAGGGGTGGAGATGTCCTCAATGACGCAGCTTTCCTGCAACAGAACGTTCGTCGCGACGGCTTTGGTTCTCCTGACCTCACCCGCGGCGGCAGCTCCGCAGCCCCTGATCAACTACTTCCAGCCGATGCCCATCGTGGGGAAGTTGTCGACCACCGTGTGGGGGGCGGCGCTCGTTGGTCCGCGGGATCCGGCCAACGGACTCGAAGACAACGGGGCCACCGGCGGAGTCGGGCCTCAGCAGGAAACCAATTTCTACTGGGACGGTAAGATCATCAAGGGCGAGGATGGGAAGTATCATCTCTATTGCAGCCACTGGCTCCACAGCAATGGATTCGGCCCACCGGCCGGCGGAACGACGGGCTGGGAGAGATCGATCCCCATGGAAGCCATCAGCGACAACGTCATGGGGCCATACGTGACACAGGGGGACGCCTATACCACCAACCGAGAAGGCAACAACATGGGCCACAACGTGACGGCGCTCGTGGCTCCCACCGGTGCGCGCCCGTACACGCTGTCCGTGGGCGAGATCGTGCCGGGTCAGATGTTCAGCGCCAGCTCCGCAAACGGACCGTGGACTCTGCTGGGACTGACCCAGACCAACACCAATGGGCATACCGCTTGCGGTGACTTGTCCTCCAACTTCACTTTCACCGTGGGTCCGAACAACCGATTCTGGGCCACGTCGCGAACCGGCTGCATCATGGACAGCGATCAGGTCCTGGGCCCCTATCAAGTCGAGACCGACAGCGTCCTGCCCAACCTCGAGAACAACATGAACGGCCAGGCCGAAGATCAAACCATCTGGTACAGCGGAGGCTATTTCCACATCGTCTACAACTACTACACCGTGCAGCGGGCCTATCACATCATGTCGAAGGACGGCGTGACCAACTGGACGAGCACGGGCCTCGCTTACCAGGCCACTCAAACACCGGCCAACGCGAATTCGAGCTGGCTCCGGTACACCGACGGCACGGTCAACCAATGGCACAACATGGAGCGGGTGAACGTCTATCAGGAGAACGGCCACGTCACTCATTTCACCTTTGCCGTCACCGACGTGAACAAGAACGCGACCGGTGTCAGTAATGGCGGGAGCAAGATCCTGGTGGTCCCGTTCAACGGCGTGCAGTTCGATTGCGACAACGGCGACCCCTCCTCCTGCGCCGAGCTCGCGGCCACCGACGGTGGCGCGGCTGATTCCCGTGCAAGCGACGCGCGCGCCGGAGGAAGTGGCGGCGCCGGAGGCAGTGGTGCGACGACGGACGCGAGCGCCGGAGCTGGCGGTAGAGCGGTAACTGGAGCCGGCGGTGCGACTGGAGCCGGCGGTGCGAGCGGAAGCGGCGGCGCGAGCGGAAGCGGCGGCGCGACCGGGAGCGGCGGCGCGACCGGGACTGGCGGCGCGGCGGCCGGCGGAGGCTCGGGAAGTAGCGGGGCGACCGGTCCCTCCAGCGGCAGCGGCAGCGGGTGCAACTGCGACGTCACCTCTGCAAACGGACGCGGCATACCCGCGGCGTTACTGTTGCTGGCGAGCCTCGTTGTCATGCGCCGCCGCCGATCGCGGCGACGATCGGCTTAGGCTCCGGCCGCGTGATGATGACGGAGCCGCTAAGCGATCCCCCGCCGCCCCCGCCGTCCTCGCCAGCAGCGCCTCAAACGGCGGCCTCGATCACCTCACCTCACGATGCGAGGAGCGGCACCGCGCGCGATCCAGGAGCCGGCCGGACACGCTGGCATTACGGTCACGCAGCGGTACATGCACCTCGCGCCGTCTGCGCTGACCGAAGAGAAATCAGCTTGTAGGCACGACTTGTGTCGGCTCTATGGGAGTCTTTCGTCGACGTCTGCAGCGTCGAGTTGAAGACGGCGACGGGCCACATGACACACTTCCGCTTGTAATGCAGCGCGGCGTGAGCGACTATCCCGCCCCTAAGTGCAGAGGCGTTGGGTTCCCGTACACGAATGACCCGTTCGCGATGTCGGGCGCAGCTCCCGACGGAGGTATCTCGATGAAGATTGCTCTTCTGTTTGTCGCCACCGCGTGCCTGGCCTGTCGCTCATCCGACACACCAAAGGCTTCTGTCTCGACCAACCCTAGCGACGGATCGCTCACTGATGTCGCGGCAACATCGGACAGCGGGCCGACGATCGGCCCTGCCGCGGATGGCTCGGCCAGCGACGGCAATGTGATCGGGGAGGATTTTGTCGCCACTCTCAGCGACTTCGACTGCAATCGAAACAGCGAATGGACGATGGTCGGAATCGCCCGCTACAAGAATACGCTTGGGCACGACGCCGAAATGCTCGCAGTGGCGAGATCGCCTTCGGGCGGCACCTATCCCGTTGGTACGATCGTGCAGCTCAATCCACTGGAGGCGATGGTCAAGCGCGGTCAGGGCTTCGACGCAACCAGCAACGACTGGGAATTATTTCTATTCAACGGCCCCCCCGACGGAGGGACGGGCGTCTCCATCGCCAACCGCGGCGGAGGCACGAGCGTATCGAACGCGCGTGGCACATGTCTCTCATGTCACCTGCCTGCGCAGACACCGTTCGATCTCATCTGCGGCGACCCCGTCGAAGGTGGACCGACGACAGCGCACGGATGCGTGCCCTTGGCCGTCGACATATCGGTCCTGATTTCGCGGCCGGATCCCAAGTGCATGTAGCCCGTCGCGCCCGTCGCAGCACCAGTCAGTCCGCGAACGCGAGCCATTCCCCCAGCACTCGTCAATTCTCTCGACGAGGACGGATGTGGCGCCCTTCCCCGTGACAAGGAATAGAGAGACCGGGTCTTCCGCGAGGGTCAGCTTCCAGGAGTAGGATCTCGCAGGGCCCCTCCCAGATTGATTTTCACGCCCCCGTCCCAGGTTGATTTTCGAGCCAGCTCGCCGAGATAGTTGGCACGGATCGTGTCCCGGCAAACGGACAAACGGACCAGCCTAACCACGCGATTTCTCGTCGCCGGCCGTCCGAGATCGGGACGGTGGTCGTCCGGACGGACGGGATCATCGGTTGCCGGTATCGCAGATCAACCCGGGAGGGGAGGGGAGTTCGCGGGACGGGAGTTCGAACTCGCATTCGCCCTGGGAAGGATTGGCGCGCTGGCCGTTTGTGGTGTGCAGCCGAGCGATGGATGATCTGGCCAAAGCACTGTTGTCGTTCGCGCTCGGGGCGGTTGGAAGTTACCTGGGCCTGCTGTGGAAGGTGAGAAAGGATCTCGAGGCGGCCTACGACAAGGATCTGCGCGAACGGCGACTGATCGCGTACAAGACCCTCTGGGCGCATCTGGAGCCACTGGCCAAGTACTCGCGGCCGGGTCCGGTGAACGGCGCGACCCTCTCGCAGTTGTCGGTCCAGCTCCGTCACTGGTACTTCGCCGACGGTGGAATCTATCTGAGCGACGATACGCGCGACGCCTACTTCAGATTGCAGCAGGCGCTGCTTGAATATTCCACCGAGCCCAGGAACGACCGGCCGGACCCGAGCGAGTCCGAGTTCGAGGTGATACGGCAGAGTGGCAGCTATCTTCGGACCTGGATGGCCCGCGACGTCGGTACGCGAAGAAGACCGATGGTCGAAGGAGAGCCTTCGGCATGAATTCCGCCGCCGACGGTCGGGATAGCTGATCATCGATTGCTGGTGTCGAAGATCAACCCGGGAGGGGAGTTGGAAGCTGCCAATTTCACCGACAGGAACGCCTTCTCGCTCCCAGCTCCGTTCGTGGCGTGCTTACGAGGCCAACCCAAAGCGTCTGGTATAGGTGACGTTCGAGTGTTCGTAGTCGCTGGCGCGAGACTCCCAGGAGTCCAGCTGCGGCAAGCTGCGAGAGCCCTCTCTCGAAACGCAGCGCGTACAGGGTTCGAAGTGGACCTGGCGGCAGACCTAATACCCGTTCACTTATGACGTCTAGCTCGTTCTGATCCAATTGGGTGTCGGTCGGCTCCGACGCACAATCGGGGAAAGCCGCGCAAACAACCTCTCGTTTACGCCGCCGAATCAAATCGCGCGCGGCATTGCGCGCCACCGCGCAGAGATACGCGCCCATTCTCGAGTCGTCGCTCAACAGGCGTCGTCGCGCTTGCTCGAGGGCTTTCAGAAATGCGCCCTGCACTACGTCTTCTGGATCCTCGGATGACAGGTTGGAGGCTCTCCGAAGGACAGCAAGAACCGCGCGTCGCACCGTTCGGACATGGCGGCGATATACATCCTCGAAGTCGAACACCACTCCAACACCCCGCCCGCAACAACGTGGCAACAACCTACGGACGGCTGGTGCGGCTTGCAACCAATATTCGCCGAGCTGCGTTGATCAACATAGGGAGCGATCAGGGTCGAGAGATGCTCGCACGCGAATGTGATCGGCGTCGTATGCGTTGACTTCTACGGTCCATGATCCGAGACGGTCCACAAGAACTGCCGCAGGAAAGAAGGGAGCCAAACCATGCGTTCAAGCAGGCGAGTAATGAGCATGCTCTTTGTATTGGGGTGTGTCTTCTTTGGTTTGTCGAGATCAAGTAAGGCCGACGACGCGTACTGCACAGATGAATCGTCGTGCGCGTTCTTGGAGGGATGGTGCGAGTCACAAAACCCAGCCTCCTACGAATGGACGTGCTTCGCATACGATGTGAACGGCCAGTGCGACTACGGCGCGTGCCGATTCCTTGGCACATCGCCGGCCCCCGTCCCTGCCGACGGAGGGCAGAGCAAATAGACGATCCGCCCAGTTGAGGCCGATGGCGCGTCCATTCACCACGGCCAAAGAGACGAACGAGCGGCGGCGCCGAGGACTCGCCCGGTCACGATGCCCCGGCGCCGCCGGCCGCGTTCCGCCGCAATTGTCGATCTCTGTTGCGGCCCGCTAGTTACAGCGATCGAGGGCTCGGTGGCCCGGCCTGCGACTGAGGTGGAGTGCTTTCCAGCGCTCTTGTTTAATCCGGAGCAATTCGGGCGAATGCTCGCCGGTGAAGTGTTCCCAGCGGGTCCAACGCTCGATGGCACCATCAAAGCAAGAGGGGCCACAGACTGGTTTGCAGTGCTGGGCGGACTGAGCTTGGCCGCGCAGACGAGATTCCGTGGAGGCCCGCACTTGTTCTGCTTGAGCGGCAGCTCCCAAGCTTCTCAGCGTTCCCAACTCGGCCTCGACACACGGCCACTCATCTTCGCGGGAACATCTCTGCGCGCGCGCGGCCGATAGCAAGACGTTCAGCTCGTGTCCACCGTCGCCGCTCCAGAGAGATGACTCCGCGCTCGCGATCTGTGTCCCCAACGTGGGTAATGCCGACGCTCCCCCGGCGGCCTCGACACTCAGCTCGATGCTCCTATGGATGAACTGCTGCGCAGTGCCGAATTCCGCTCGGCCTGATGGTATCGATCGAGCGGCATCGACCGACGCTTGGGAGAGCGGCGTGCGCATCACGACCTGGAGATGATATTTCGCCCAAAGCTCGGCGTTGTCCGGGAGAGACGGATTTCCAAGGTTCTCAATCGCCCGCCTTGCGTCCTCCAGTCTGCCGCGTTTCAGCAGATCGAGGATCTGCAATCGGGCCCCCGGGTCCACGATCTTGTGGCCTTGGCGACAACTGGAGCAAGATCCAGCGAGACAGAAGAGCGCGGCCCAGCCTAGAGATCGCAATCGCCGCGAGAACGCGATGGATGACGTCATTCCGAAAGTCTAATGCGCGAATGGACGGACAGGGCCACGAGCACCACCACTCCGAAGGGGTTGTTCTTGATCGAGATGCCGGGCCGGCTGGCCAGGGGTGGGTCTTGGTGGCGCTACTTCTTGACCGCGACGCTTGTTCTCGCCGAAGCATCGTCACCATAGGCCGGGCTGCGACACACGTTCTGAAGTCACCTGGCGGTGCGCGCGCGCCAGCGAAACCAATCCAGAACGCGTTTCGGCCAGCAGGAGACGTCGTACGCGTCGGCCGGCGAGCCGTTCGTAAAGAGTCCCCGCAAACGGAACCTCGCTATCGATGCGCGCGGAGGGCAGCGAGCGCCTCTTCGGACGAAACGGAAGCACCGCTGCTCGCTTCGGCGCGTGAGAGCTCTATCTCCCGGTGAAGCAGCGTGCGATCTTCATCGTCGGAGATCGTCTTCGCTCGACGTCGACGGCTTCTTTTTTTGGGTGAGCGACGGGGATTGAACCCGCCCGGCAATTGACCAAAAACCAAAGCGCCGCACCGACTTGCACGGTCATTACGGCACTTTGGCGAGTTTGCGACACGAGTGCGACCACCGCCGCTTCCTGAACGCTGTCGAGCTTGCGCTCGGGCTTCGGTCTGGGGTCTTCCGTCAGGG
This sequence comes from uncultured Pseudomonadota bacterium, assembly GCA_963774325.1. GTDB lineage: Bacteria > Myxococcota_A > Polyangia > Fen-1088 > Fen-1088 > DASRQZ01. The sequence continues at coordinate 2,526,357 of CAVZEF010000002.1, read as the reverse complement.
CGTGCTCAAGGCCGGCATGCACGTACCGCTTACCCACGCGGGAAATCTCCCGTGGGTACCCGCCGACGGCCGCCGCCGTCGCCCGAACGCTCTCTCCGTCGTCCAAAAGCAGGAGCACTCGGACGCGTCGCCAGACCCGCGCTGTCAGCTCACCTCTACCTCGCTGAATCTGTTGCAGCTTCGAGCGATCCTTCGCCGTGAGCTTCAGACCAGCAAACCGCGTTTTTTCTCTTCACCCTACGCTATAGATCAAACCTCGATCCGCAGCTCAAGTACTTTCAGCATGCGCAGCTCGCGGACTTCGAGCGCGGTATGCCGTCGAGCGACGCGAGCACAGAAAGCGCGTGCCGAGTCCGCGAACACGATGGCCGCGCAGGCAGCGCTTCGGCATACTCTGGGCCATGTTCATCGTCGAGCTCATCTACACCGCGCCCCTGACCGAGATTGACGCGCACACGAGCGCGCACGCCGCCTACTTGAAGAAACATTATGCGGCGGGGACGTTTTTGATTTCGGGTCGAAAGATTCCGCGTGATGGCGGCATCATCCTGGCCACCGGCAAGACCCGCGCGGAGCTCGACGCAATCGTCGCAGAGGATCCATTTCACGCGCACCAGCTGGCGGAATTTCGGATCGTGGAGTTTTGCGCTAGCCAGCGCGCCGACGACGTTCCGACTCGCATTACTTGACGGCGCGCACGCGCTCAGCGCCGTGACGGGCGGCGGCTGTGATCGATACGCGTCGGTCAGAGCACTAGGGGTCTGCTGCCTTTCCGGGGTCCGAGGGTGTCGTCTTGATCGGCTCCTTCCCCGAGGCGTCCATTGTGCGGGAGGCTGGGCCTGGGCGTCGTCGCCGGCATGCGCGGCGCCACGAGGCTGGCGGCGCGGCGGGTGGGTGGCGGCGCTGGTGCTGTCGGCGGCCGGCTGGGCGGCCAAGGTGCTCCCCGGCTTCGGCCACCACAACGCCGAGCTGATCGCGTTCTTCCCGCCGTCTGGCCCGGAGCCTCCGTCGGCGTCGTGCAAGTCAGCAACCGGGCCGTCTGACGTTGCGCCACCCGCGGGCGCTAGCAGCGTCAGGGCGACACGAAGATCTGCTGGCAGGAGACGAGGCCCGGGGCCTGACACGACGGCGCGGTGATGGTGATGCTCGGGTCCACCGCGTTCAGGGCCGACCGGGTGAGCGCGGTGCAGCTCGGCATCAGGGGGCCGTAGGCGTCGCCGATGGCGGTGGTCTCGTTGAGGCAGGCCTCGACCTCGTCGACGTGAACGTTGTTGCATGCGGCCGACGTCGTCACCGCCGAGCAGCTCGACGGCGAGAGCTGCGGCGTGATTGTGGCGCACGACGTGTACTCAGTCTGGCAGGCGGTGGCCAGCATGGCGTCGGAGGCGGCGGTGGACTGGGCCGAGGCAGCGAGTATGCCCAGCACCTTGCAGTACCCGTCGAGCCCGACGGTGTCCCCGCGGGCCCCCGTGCACAGCATCTGGAACTGGCCCGCAGTCAGGGCGGCGACCGACGTCGTCTCGGGCAGCCCGCTGGAGAACGTGCCGGCGCCGCCGCCGCAACAGGGTCCGAGGTCGATCACCGGTGACGGCGTGTCGGTGTTCATGGTGGTGCCGTTTGGGAGCTTCATCGCCACCGTGCCGTTGCCCAGCTGACCGCTGTTGTTCTGTCCCCAGCACTGCGCACCGTCGCCGACCAGGACACAGGTGATGCCCGCGCCCACCGCGATGACCTTCACCCCGGTCAGCCCCGCCACCGCCGTGGCATCATTCGGACACTGCGCCGTACCGCCGGTCTGCAGGGCGCAGGACCGGGAGCCGCTGACCGCGAGGGAGAGCGCGTGCGAGAACGCCGTCATCTGCGCCGGGACCGGGTTGCCGGTGATGGTGTTGATCGTGCAAGCGCCCCAGCACCACACGCTGCCGTCCGACAGCACGGCGAACGACTCGGCCTGGCCGGCGGTCACCGAGACCGCGCCGCTCAGGTTCGCGACCTGGGTAGGCGTCGCGATCCGCTGCGTCGCGCTCGCGGCGCCGCTCTCGGCGGACGCGTTCGAGCCCCAGCACAAGACATCGCCGGCCGAGATCGCGCAGGCGTGCTGGCTCCCCGCGGAGATGGCGGTCACGTTGGAGAGGCCGGGGATCTGCGCGGGCATGCTGTTGGTCGCCGGGTTCCCTGCGTAGCCGAGCTCGTCAAACGCGTTCAATCCCCAGCACCACACCTCACCGCCCGCCAGCGCGCAGACGAACCGGTCGCCCGCGCTGATGGCGGTCACGCCGGTCAGGCCCGAGATCGGCAGGGGATAGCCTTGCCCCGCGGTACTGGTGGCACCGCTGCCCAGCTCGTCGTTGTTGTTCTCGCCCCAGCAGGCGACGGTCCCGTCCTGGAGCAGGGCGCAGGCGAAGCTGTCGGTGCTGCCCATCGCCACTTGCGTCGCCCCGTAAATGCCGGGGATCAGGATCGGCTGGGCCACGGCGTCCATGGCGCCGGTGCTCCCGAGATTGCCGAGGATCACGCCCGAGCCGCCCCAGCAAGCCACCCTTCCGCCGGCGACGACCGCGCAGGAGCCGCCGGCGCCGATGGCGATCGCGGTGACGCCGGAGAGCGGCCCGCGGTTCCGGAGCAGGGCGCCGCCGTCGCCCATGGACCCGGTGCCCGCGTCGGGACAGGCGGCCGCCTGGCCAGCGCCGCCGTCGGTCGCGGACCCGGCGGGCGGCATGACCACCGTCATCGGCGACGGACACTTGGCCGTCACGTCGGCGACGCTCCCCGAGTAGTACCAGTACGTGTACGTGATGTAGTCGCCCGCGCCGGCGCCCATGCCCTGGCACCCGGCCACCGCACCCGTCAGATCGCAGGTCGAGCCGAGGATGCCCTTCGCGGTGTTGCAGTTGTTCAGCGTCCCCGCCGAGTCTCCGGCGATCTGCCCGTATCCCGTCGAGGCGATGCAGACGCGCTCGGCGCTGCTGCCGCCGCACTCGGGCCGGATGTCGCAGCTCAGGAGGCCGTTCGAGCCCGGCGCGCCGGCGGCCGCGTCGCCGGCGTTGGAGCCCGCCGCCCCGGCGGCGCCGTCGCCGGCCTTCGAGCCCGACGTGCCGCCGCAGCCGAGAACGATCGCCAGCGTTGAGACCAGGCAAAGCCGGCTCGGATTCGAGCGTTGCGCCATTCACCCTTAATAACACAACGAGATTTACAGTTGGTGACGACCAGGTTGAGCGTGTCCAGGTTGATGATCAGGCGTCCGTCCGCACCGAGCGCCGCCAACGGAGCCAGGTCCAGACGAGCGCGATCACGATCCAGCTCACCAGCGCCCAGGTCGCAGTCACCCACACGCGAGCGTAGGACGGGCACGGGATGCCGAGCGCACCAACGTAGGCCACGGCCACCACCAGCGCCGGAAGGGCAAACGCAGCCGTGAGTGCCGCCGTGGTCACGACGTGGACGGGCGCAGGCACCGCACGCTGCGCGCGCGCGGCGATCGCCCGGTCCCGGCGGCGGCTCGCGGCCTTCAGCCGACCGCGGGCCTCCTCGATAGCGCGACGAAGGTCGAGTGATTCCGCGGCTTCGTCGATGGGATCCTTGATCGCGCTCATCGCTCGGGGCTACCGGGCGCGGGACTGTGGAACGCACGGTCGAAAGCACGCATCGCTTTCGCGCGGGGCACAGGAGTCCGGCAGTCGGGAGCCATTCGCGGGGTCGTGAACAGTGACTCCACAGGCAAGGCCAAGGCGGCGGCTACTGCGAGGCCGATGCCGACAGCAACCGGCGTCCAGCCTCGTCCCATTCTTCCCGTCACGGCGGCGCGCAGGCGCAGCGCATCCTCCGCTGTTTCAGCCTCGGCCCCGGCATTGGCTGCCCCGGCCCGCAGTTCGTTCAGCTGGCGCTCGAGCTGTGCGATCTCCGAGCCGGGCGACGATTCCATCCCGAAGACGATACCAGACGCCGGGTCTGCCAAACGAGGAGGGCGCGGGATCGGGCCGCTTCGCCTAGCGGGATGGGAGCACCGCTCCGAGCATCTCTCCGGGGTCGGTCTCCGGCCGCGCGGCACGCGCGAACGCCTGCGCCGCGTGCGCCAAGCCTTAGCCTCAATGACGTTCGGCGACGCGGTCGCCGGGACGGCCATGCCCACGCCGAGACCTTCGAGGGCACGCGCCGTCAGGAGGTGCTCGAGGTAGAGCGGGACGACGACCTGCGGCCGCCCGGCCAGCAACGTCTCCTCCGCTGTCAGCATGCTGCCGTGGTAAATGATGAGGCGCGCCCGATCGAGCGCTGTCCTCATGTCGGCGGGCCGTTCGAGCCAGGTGAAGTTAGCAGCCGCCGTACATGCCCGAACCCCCCTCCGAGCTCCGCGACGAACAACACCCGATCCACCACCTCGACGCTAGCACGATCGTGGAGGGGGACGCGCCGGCTCTGATCTTGAGCCGAGCTCTCGAGCAGTCTGCTGTTCATCCTCGGATCGGTTCAGCAACTGCTGAGCCACTCAACGGTGGAGATAGCGATGCTCTACGCGACGCTCGCCCGGGCCCTTTTCGTCTCCTGGAGATCGATTCGTTTGACAACAGGCTGACAACAAACCCGGCAGCCGCCGTAACTATCTTAATTCTCGTCGCAAATTGTAGAGGCGCCGAGAGTCGAACCTGCCCGGCGAATGATCGAAAACCCAAGTGCCGCACCGACCTTGCACGGTCATTACACGGGCTTGGCGTTTTCGAGACGGGGCGGGAGAGGGCGGCGGTTGGGAACTGGTGAGATCCGTTGAATCCGCGTCGTCTGGGCGACAGGTGGGCGACAAAATGTCGATAATGAAACGCGATTTTCGTTGAGGGAGAGTTGCCCGGTTCCGACGAATCCGGATCAGTCGCCTTCGGCGACGGTGGGCGCCGAAACGGGCGCCATGGCAGCGTCATCGCCTCTGGACCACTCGCCGTGCACCCTGCTTGGAAAACCTCCGAACACGCGCCCGTGCCCCGAAATCATCGCGGGGCCGTGCTCCTGCCGTAGCGCGACTCGAGGCGATTCAGGGCGTCGCGACCGTGCAGCCAGGTACAGCGGACTGGACCGTCCTGCGGCGCGCGCGCGAGCGCCGTGCGCAGCAACGGAATCGAGGAGGCATCACCGTACTGGAGCAAGATGAGGAAGGGATCGTGGGGATCGCCGCCCCAGAGGCGTAACGCTTCATGTGCGGTGTTACGTAGCTGCTCGGACGAGGCAGAGTCTATCCACGCTTGATCGCGCAAGCGGCGGTCAGCAACGAACGCTGGTCCCTGCGCGACGGCGAGCCATCCCGCCCCGACGAGCAGCACGGCCGCCGCGAACGTCGGAGCGACGCGAGCCCGTCTCACCAAATGACGACCCACCGCGGCTCCAGACCGGTGACAATGCAGCCGAGGAGAACGACTTCGCCGCGCCTCGCGCGCTCGAGACCGCGCGCACTCGGCAGACCGGGCAAGACTGCAACGACACCGGGCCAGCCATCCCGCGTGGTGCACGACACCTCGATGGGCGACACCGTCAAAAGGGAGACCGCGACGCCGCTCAGCACGAGGGTCCGGGCGCCGCGCCCGCGCGCGAAGGAGATTGCGCCGCCGGTGAAGATCAGACACGCCGCGCCGCACAGCATGCGCAGCACCGCGCCGGACCATAGCCAGAGGGCCCAGGCACCGAGCACCAAGGCGGCTGCTGTAGCGACGCGGAGAAGGACCGTGAGAACGCCGCTCGCTCTCGTCTCTGCATGGTCCATTATTCCCGCCAGAAAGTGCAACGCCGGGACCAGTTAGGAACCGCCGCCCGCAACAAGTCCGGGCGGGTCTGACGGAGTGTCGACCACGGGAGCCGTGCCAGCGTGACTCGGGATTCGAAAGCCGTGCGACACCGTGGCAAGCGGCGCCACGGCTCACCGAGGAGCGTAGACGTTGTATGCCCTCACCAAGTATCGCCGAGCGCAACGCCCGCGGCCGCGAGCAGCTCGCGCGCCGGTTGGGCTCCTAGGCTGCTTGTCCGCTAGCACCTCAAACCGGATCAGGGGGGCACGCCCCACTGATTTCGCGGCGTTGCAACGTCAGGAAACGGCCTTGATCCGTTCCCGTAGACAGCTTGGTTACGCTGCGAGTGGTGCCCGTTTGTTCCTTTCGTACTCGGCGGGGCTGATGTAGTCCAGCGAGGCGTGCCGGCGCTGCTGGTTGTAGAAGACCTCGACGTAGTCGAAGAGACTCTCCTTGGCATCGGCGTAGGTGTCGAATCGTTCGCCGAGCTCGACCTTAACCGTCGAGAACCAGCTCTCCGTCGCGGCGTTGTCGTGGCAGTTCCCGCGCCTGCTCATACTGCAGGTGATGCCCCGGGCGTCCATCGCAGTCACGAATCGGTACATGCACCTGGCGCCCGGCGGTGCTGCGCGGAACGCGATCGCGCTGCTCGAGGCTGGGCGAAAGGTGGGCGACAGCGCCGAAGAACTAGCCTAACTGCTAGAAGTGTTTGGGTGAGCGACGGGGATTGAACCCGCCAGGCGATTGACCAAAAACCAAAGCGCCGCACCGACTTGCACGGTCATTACGGCACTTTGGCGAGTTTGCGATAACGCAGAAGAGGGCAGTTGAGAGCTGGTGAGATCCGATGAATCCGGGTCGCCTGGGCGACAGGTGGGCGACAAGTGCTACCGATCGCTCGTGAGCCGACCACGCACGAGTGACCGAGTTCGACGCCCGGCCGCGCGCCGTAGAGAGAGGAGGGGTACCTGTCGACAAGACGCCTATTCTGCACTTTACAAATGACGATGCGCCTCGCGAGAAATACCTGGCCGAGTCATCGCGTGGTCAGAATCCGACCGCGTCCACGCGATAGCCGCTGCTGAACGGCGGGCTGAATCCGTTTCCGGTCACTTTCGAGTATCCGACGATGACGTCTCCGCACGCCGAGTCGACGGTCATTCGAACGACGGCCGAGAGATTTGTGGCGGGATAGGTCGTCTGTTGCTTCACGGTCCGTGATGCGATGTCGATGAGCTGGACCAGGCAGCCGTTGCTGCAGGGTGAGCCGAACGGACTGGAGTTGTTGCCGCCGGGCTGGTTCACGAGCGCGGCGACCTGCCCGGCGCCGTTGTCGCCGAGCCCGATATAGAATTGTCCGGCCTGAACCGTTCCCAGCACTCCGTCCTGCGTAAAGCAAGACGCGCTGTTTACAATCGCGCACCCCGGCCCCGTCACCGCGAGCATGTTGCCGCTCGTGTCAATGAGCCGCGTGGCTGGAGTTCCATCGAACGCGAAGGTTTGGCTCGCGTCCGTGCCGAACCCAGTCTCGCCCACGTGCGACGTTTGTCCGGTGTCGTCGACTTGGAACAGCTCGTACCCGTCGCCCACCGATGCGAAGGTGACGAACGAATCGGTCCCCGGCACGCGCGTCATCGGGATACCGTCGTAGGTATACGACAGCATCGAAACCGCGATCGGATTGGGCGGGTCGACGCCGACGTCGTAGACGTAGAAGTGGCGCTGCTGATCGGTCGCTGCGCCGCAGACGAAGTGTTTCTCGCCGAGCAGGACCGCCGAGCCGCAACTCTCGGTGAGGAAAGCGCTCGAGTCGACGTCGAGCGCCGGCGACATCACTGTGAGCTCGGCTTCGTCGGCCACCACCAACGTACCACCATCGAAAGCGGCCGCGGTGATCTGACGCGGGAACGGCACGGTCTTCACGATGCTGGCGTCGCGCCCGAACAACGTCACGCTCGATGTGTTGACCACGATCACACCTGCGTCGACGACGAACATGTTGATCAATGTGTCGGAGCTATCGATGAGCGTTCGTGTCCCGCACGCCGCAACGCCGCCGGAGCCGCCGGAGCCGCCGGAGCCGGATGCTCCCGCTGTTCCCGCGTCGCCGCCTCCTGCCACGCCACCGGCTCCCGCCGCGCCTCCTGTTCCCACGGTGGTGTCTGCGGCCGCATCGCCGTTTCCTGTGCCGCCGTCGCTGCCGCCCGACCCACCCGACACCATGCCGCCCGTCCCGCTGTCGATACCGCCGTCCGGGTTGCCGCTCGTTCCCGCGTCCGGCGCGCTCTGACTGAACCCGATGGACAGCACGCGGTACCCGCTGCTACCGATGCCGTTCATGCCCAGTTTCGTGTAACCGCTGATGATGTCGCCGCAAGCGGCGTCGAGCGTCGTCCGAACCGCGCTCTGGAAATCCGAGATCGTGGTGCTGGTCTGTTGCAAAATCGCCCGCGAGGCGACGTCGACGATCTGCACCGGGCAACCGTTCGTGCAGGGAGAAACGGACGGATTGAAGCTGAAGACGGATGGGTTGACCAGGGCCGCCAGGTGACCGGCTCCGTCGTCGCCAAGCCCCAGGTATCCTTGGCCGCTCCGAAGCGTTCCCAACGTCCCGCTTTGCATGAAGCAGGAATAGACGCCGGTCTGCGAGCCGTTACAACCGGCCCCCGTGACGTCCAGAATGTCTCCCTGCGTTTGAACGAGGTGTGTCGCCGGCGTGCCATCGAACGCGAAGATCTGATTCGCGGCGTAAGCGTCGAAGGGCGATCCACCTTCGCCGACCACCTGTCCCGTGTCGTCCGCAACCTGAAACAGATAGAAGCTCGGCGGCGAGATGTCGAGCGTGACTGTGACGAACGAATTCGTTCCCGGCACGCGTGCCATCGGAACGCCCGTGTCGCCGAAGGGCGACGACATGGCGATCTGGACCGGCGGATTCACGCCGACGTCGTACGTGGTGAAGAACCGACCTAAGCCGTTTTCGAAACTGCATACGAAGCGTTTTCCCCCGACCATGACTGCCGCCGCGCAGCTCACGGTCAGGAATGCGGTCGGACCCACGTCGAGCGCCGGCGACATGACCGTCAGCTCGGCCGCGTCGGCCACCACCAGTGTGGTCCCGTCGAAGGCCGCCGCGGTGATCTGGCGTGAGAAGGGGACGTTCTTCAGAACCGTGCCGTCGCGTCCGATAAGCGTCACGCCCGAAACGTCAACGACGATGATTCCCGCGCTGGTCACGAACAGATCGATCAATTTGTTGGTGCTGTCGGCCAGGATTCGGGAGCCGCATCCATCGGGGGCGACGCCGCCGGTGCCCATCCCGGCGGCTCCCGCCATTCCGCCGCCGCCGGCACCGGTTCCGCCGGACGCGGAGCCGCCGATTCCGCCGGACATCGCGCCGCCGGCGCCGGTTCCGCCCAAAGCCGAGCCGCCGGTTCCGCCAGACATCGCGCCGCCAGCGCCGCTTCCACCCGATCCAGAGCCGCCGGTTCCGCCAGAGTCCGCGCCGCCGGCGCCCCCGATGCCGGCGTCGGGCGCGGAGCCGGCGGTTCCACCGGCTCCGCCAATCCTTTCGCCACCGGTACCCATCGTCGACGCGCCCCCCGTGCCGCTGCGACTGTCTTCGCCCATCGCGGCGTCCGGGCCCTGGGTTCCGCTCGAGGATCCACAGGCCGCTACCGCGAACGACAACAAGATTGGCCACGCCACGGGGCGGAGCGAGGTCACCAGCTTTTGAAATACACCCACACCAAATCTTGAGGAGGGAAGAGATGGCTCCAGATTTCGACGCAAGGGCATAGCAAGCTCAGAACGCGAGACCCGCGACTTATTTCGCGTCGAAACGCCGACGTTTCTGTTGAAGTCGAACGACAGCGCGGCCGCGATCACAGGAACAGGAGAACCGGTGGCTCCTGAGGGTGTCCTTATCTTCGTGAAGCGGGTGCCGTTCTGTATTTTGTGGGTCTTCGCCGCCTTTGGCATCCTGCTTGGCACGGCCACGTCTGCGACTGGCACCGAAGTGGCCTATCACTTCGACCGCAACGCGCTTGCGGCCACCGCGCGCGCCAGTGACGGCACCTACGTCGCGTTGACGGACAGCGGTAATCTGCTCGCTTTCGATCCAGCGACGTACGCGTTGCTGGCCGAACGCGTTCCGCTCACGTGGTAACAGCCGCGCGTACGGCCTGCGGTCGGCTCCGCGATGCGACGCGGAGCATGCGCGCAACCGAGGGCGGCGGCGGTCATCAGGATCTTTGGTGGTAGGCGTACCGTCTTCAGACCGAAGACGAAGCACGACTCGGGCCAGGGCTGCGAGCTCAAGATCTCCCGTTTTTTCCAAGAGCGGCCCGCCAGTTCGGCACTCGCGGCACGCCTCGTCTGCCGTTATGGCTCGGCGCAAAGGATCATTTACCCACCGCACTCGCCGCCGCGATCGCTTGCACCGGCGCCCTGGCGCTGAAGGCCTCGATGGCGCCCCTGGACGTCGCACCGCCCGGCGTGGTCCGATCTTTGATACCCGAGATGTCACATGATCTTCGACATGGTCCCGGATACTGCCATCCCCCGCCTGGCAATTCAGCGAGCCTGTGCTCGCAGCCCGCAGGTGCGCGCATGAACCTCAGGACTGCCCCGATAGCGGCGCTCTCTCTCGGGATAGCGGTCTCCTCTTGCATCGCCCTCGACGCGAGCATGATCCGGAACGCACCTTTCACCCTGCTGCTACCCGCCGCCCTGCTGGTGCTGAAGCGACTGCTGGATCTCCGCTTTACGCAAACGTCAGACATTCTGTTGGTCGAGCGCAGAACCTTCCTTGCTCTGAAATGGGCCGTGCTCCCCGTCGGGGTCGGGCTCATGGTCGGCTCGCTGGCATACCAGACTTTGTCGATCCGGATCCGCGTCGTGACAGGAGTCTCGATGACGATCGGGTTCGGGTTCTTCGCGGTCTGGCTGGTGACCGCCCTGCTTGGCCGGCTGCTCGCGCGCTACGCCTCCGACGGGACCCGCTGGCGCGGGGCAGTCTATCTGTTGCTTGTCGGGCTCGCGCTCGCGAGTGCGGCGATCGTGGCGCGCGCTGTGGGCGGCGGCTGGATCGAGCTTCCCTCGTCGGGCGCGGCAGTGAGCGTGGGCGGCGGCTGGACCATGCGTCGGGTGCTCTGCGATCCGTCCGGCGCCTCCGGCCCATGCCCGTTTTCCCAAGTGGTCGTCGACGCGGCGAACTATGAGTCGATGCAGCCGGGCCCGGAAGGGGGCGGAGCGGTCGTGATTGTCGAGCTCGCGCGCGGGGCGACTCGGCAGTACGAGCCCTTGCGTGGCCGCCGCGCCTGGGTGGCCGCACGGCGCGCCGGCAACAGCTGGCGCGTCTGCTCGGGCGGGGCCGCGAGCGGGCCGTGCGTCGAGGTGGTCCCGCGATCGGGCGAGCCTCACCCGTGGGACAATCCGTTTGACCCGCGGCGGGTGGTCGGCGATATCCCGCGATCCTGGTTGCTCTTCCCACTGCTCGGCGCGCTGGCTGCGCTCGCGTTATTGCGGGCGGCGGCCGGCGAGCTCGCGCGGTGGCGCGGCGTCCGCGAAGGCGAGCACACCGGCGACGGCTGGGTACGCTGGCCAGACGGCACGTCGGTGCAGGTGCCGAACGCCCGCGAACTGCCGCAGGAGCTGGTGGTGGTGCGCGAGCACCGTCGAAGTCCCGACGCCGCGTATCGGGGCGGCGAAGTGATCGAGTGCGAGATCTGGTCCGGCCCACTGGCGCCGAGGTTGCGGTTGGCCGCCGGCCGCGCCGACGTGCTGAACGCTCTCGCGCTTCTCGCCGCTGCCGACCTCGGCGCGCCGTGCCTAGCCGCGCTCTTGGCGGTCTGGTGAACGATGCTCAGGCGTCCGCGGTCAGGTCACCACAGGGATCCGGAGGAACGGATTCGAGCTTCGATCGCCGGTAACCGCTAGAACGTCAAGCTGGCCAGCGGTTATGCGCTCCAATGATTTCGCGACCTTGGAGCGTCAGGAAATGTCAATTCTGGCCACAGAACGACCCATTCTGGCCCAATTGGGCCAGAATTCTGTCGACAGGTTGAGCGAGGCGCGGACGAGAGTGGCGCGGGCGATCCGCGACGTTCTCGAGCGGTGGGCCAAAGGCTGTCCAGTGCGTGAAGCGAGGGTGCAACTGGCTCGACTGCTCGCGATGCTCGAAATGGTCGAGGACTGACCAACGGCGCGCATATACGTAACTCTATCTCTCGTTATGAGTGAACGCGCCAAGCTCTTCCGTAATGGTGGCAGCCAAGCCGTCCCCTGCCGAAGTCCTGCGGTTTCCCCGACGACCAGGGCGAGGTGATCGTCTACCGCGTCGGCAAGCAAGTGGTCCTCGAAGCGACCGATGAATGGCCCAAGGAGTTCCTCGAGTGCCTCGGCGCCTGGAAAGAAGACATTCCGCGACCGCGGGCGAACGAAATCAGCAGCAAGAAAAGTCGCTTCGCACGCTGATGCGATACCTCCTCGACACCGACAGGGTCAGCCACGCCTTCGCGGCGAGGGGCAGTTCGGCAACCGCATCCGCGAGCACAAACCCTCCGAGCTAGCGATCAGTTCGATCACCGTCGCCGAGCTTCGCTGTGGGGCTGATCGAAAGGTTCGCCGAACCTGCACGCGCTCATCGACACGTTCGTGGCCGCCGTGGAGATCGCGCCGTTCGACGAGAACGCCGCGCGCTAATTCGGGCGAATCGGCAGCATGCTGGCCGATCGGGGAACACCGATCGGCGAGTTTCACGTGCTGATCGCCGCGCACGCGGTCGCGCTGCGGTGCACGCTAGTGACGAACAACGTTCGCCACTTCCGGAGGGTTCCGGGGCTTGCGGTGGAAAACTGATTCTGACGGCCAGTGGGTCGCCGCGTCGAGCACGACTCCGGCATTCGGACCGGGCCGGCTCGTCGGCACATGCTGCGTTTGCGCGCGGAGGTAGCGCAACACTCGAGATTCGCAAGTCGTACCGCAGCTGTCTGTCGGTCCAAACATCGTGCGACAGGCGGCTGCTCTGAACTGACGGCGCGCTGGCTCCTCGTCAGGGAGCTGACGAACCAGTCTCACTGGACCGGCTCGCCCACCGAGGCAAGCGCATCATGAGGTACCCTGACGGCGCTCCCGCGAAGGCGATCCAGGAGCTGGCGGGACACCAGAGCATCGCCGTCACGAACCGGTACATGCACCTGGCGCCCGGAGCGCTGCGTTCAGCGATCGACCTCCTTGAGCGCGTGGGCTGATCGTGGTCGCGGCCTTCCGGGCCGCTGGTCGCAGGTTCAGCCGGTCTGAGGCGGTTTGAAACGGAGCGGCAATCTCTGGAAGGGGCGTTGTCTATCAATCAAGTGGGCAAGGCGAGTGACCGAGCCCGGACGACGACCCCAAAGGAAAGAGACCTGACCCAATGAGTACCAAGAAGCCGAACCGAGGACGACGCATCGCCAACACCGCGCCGCCGAAGGCCAAGATCTGCCCGAAGTGCGGGACCCCGATGGATTGGTTGATGGGCGGGTGGCGCTGCCCGAATATCAACTGCAACCACTGGGAGCAGGCGGAGCGCTGCATGGCGTGCGCCCCGGACTTTGCCGCGCCACAAGCGGAGCACAACCCGCATGGCGTCTGTCACCGGTACCACCGCGGCAGCGTGGCGAAGGGCGCGCCCAACTATCGTGTGCGCCGTCGCCTGGAGCGCGCGCCGGCCGACGAGCGAGGCGAACTCCTCGACCGCATGGCGGAGTGTAGCGACCGCAATCCGACGGTATCAGCCGGGGGGTTCCGTCTCTAGAGCCTTCGCCATTTGTACGAGAAAGGGCTCGGTTTCGGCCGGGCCCTTTCCATGTGCGGGCCTCGAGCGCCAACTTTCGATCAAGCCGGCGTCAAGAAAGCTCGAAACCGGGTCTAACTGCTAGAAGTGTTTGGGTGAGCGACGGGGATTGAACCCGCAACCCTCGGAGCCACAGTCCGATGCTCTACCGATTGAGCTACGCCCACCAGATGTTCTGTTTTCGGTTCTCGGTCTCCTGCTTCGAATCTGCCCTCGGACTTTCTTTCGGACTGTGCGGCGCGCCCGGCAGGAGTCGAACCTGCGGCCCGCGGCTTAGAAGGCCGCTGCTCTATCCAGCTGAGCTACGGGCGCATGCTTATGATCTCGGGGGGTTACGGTCAAGGACTTTTCCCCTGACGGGGGCGACGGGAGACTAACCGATCATCCGGGGGCCGTCATCCTCGGCGGTGGTCACGGGCCGACGTTGCCGGGGTCGCCGTCGAGCAACTGGCCGACCCACTGCTTCACCGACACGCCACCCACGGTGGTGGCGAAGCGGGCGTCGTCCATCAGCCAGATGTGGCGCGACTCGCCGCCCAGGAAGAACGTCGAGAAGGGTGCGTGCTGGGCGGTCATCGTATCGCGGAAATAGCCGAGACCGGCCTGGTAGAGGTCGGCGGGGACGGCGTTGGGGCCGACGGTGTTGCTGGTGGGGTGGCAGTCGTCGACGCCGAACGAGAAGAAGGTCCGGATGGTCGCGTCCTCGGTCGCCGAGATCAGCCCGCCGCGGTAGCTGGGGTAGCGCCAGCCGAAGTGCAGGACGTGATCGACCATGTAGTCGGACGTGCTGGGGCAGTCGATGCCGCAGTCGAGCATGGGGCCGGCGGCATACCCCCAGGTGTCGAGCCACTGCTGCTCCAGGCAGGGCGGCACGACGGCGTTGGGCATGGGGGGTCCCGAATCGCTGAGGACGGTGATGGGGACCGGCGCGAACCAGCGCGCGACGTGATCAGCGTTGAGCAGCACGCCGAAGCCGCCCGCGCTCGAGCCGGCGAACAGCACCTGCTGCGCATCGATGAATGACGGCACGATGCGCGCCAGGAAGACGTCGAGGTTGCGGTAGCCGACGAACTGCTGCGGACCGAGGCCGCTGACCGCGCCGGCGGTGGCGGTGCCGGCGTGGACGTCGCCGGTGCAGTAGGGCACGACGACGAAGCTCCAATCGCGCACCGGGTTGTCCGGGTCGGCGCGGTTGAAGATCCCACTGTCGAACGTGCGGCTGTGCAGGTTGTCCGCGAAGTTGACGATGTCGTAGTGGCTCGCGTTCCCACCACAAGTGAAGGGCTCGAAGCACGCGCCACCCTGGTCGAGGAACAGCACCAGGTTCTTCGAGGCGCGGCTCGGGTTGAATCCGATTCCCGTCGGGGTGCCGTCGCGGCAGTGCGCATCGGAGAACGGCACCCAGGTCCATTGCTGGTCGTTGGGCGCGGTCAGCGGATCGCCGAGCGTTCCGGGACGGCCAGCGTCGTCGTAGCCGTGCGCGTCGACGGGCGCATGAGACGTGAGATCCGGGCCCGGCCCGTCGCTGGCTTCGCGGGGGACGTCGATTCCGGCGTCCGAGCCCGCGCCGCCCGCCCGATCCGAGCAACCGGTTGCCGCCGACACCACCGTCGCCGCGAACAGAACCGTGGCCAGTCTCCCGATGCCGCTCCCCGATCCCAACCCGCGCATTCGCGCAATCTATGACAGAAGCGCCGGCTCAGTCGATCTCGTGCAGCTCGCGTCCGCTGATGCCGAGCAGGTACAGGATCGCGTCCAGCCCGGACGCCGAGATCGACGTATCGGCGGACTCGCGCAGCTTGGGCTTGGCGTGGAACGCGATGCCCAGGCCGGCGCGCTCGAGCATCAGGGCGTCGTTGGCGCCGTCGCCGACGGCGATGACCTGGTCCAGCAGCACGCCCTCGGCCTGGGCGATGGTCTCGAGCAGCTCGGCCTTGCGTTGCGCATTGACGATCGGGCCGACGACGCGCCCGGTGAGCTTGCCGTCGACGATCTCGAGATTGTTCGAGTAGGCGTAGTCGATGCCCAGCCGGCGCTTGAGCGCCTCGGCGGCGCGCGAGAAACCGCCGCTGATGATGGCGATGCTGAAGCCCAGGCGCTTGAGCACGCGGATCAGCGTCTCGGCGCCCTCGGTCAGCGGCAGCTCGGAGGCGATGCGGTCGAGCACCTTGACGTCCAGTCCCTTGAGCAGCTCGACGCGCTCGCGCAGCGACTGATCGTAGTCCATCTCGCCCTGCATGGCGCGCTCGGTGATGCGCGATACGCGGTCGAAGACGCCGGCGGCGCGCGCGAGCTCGTCGATGACCTCGATGCGGATCAGCGTCGAGTCCATGTCCATCACGACCAGCCGCTTCGAGCGCCGGTACAGGCTCTCACGCTGCAAGCGACACGTCGAAGCCGACGCTGGTGGCGACGGTGAGCAACGTGCGCTTGAGCGCGTCGGTGTCGCGACCGGGCGGCAGCAGCACGTGAAGCTCGACCGACGCCAGCGTCGACTCCGACAGGCGCGAGATCTTCTCGATGTTGGCGCCCTCCGCCGCCAGCGTCGACGCGATGGCGTGTAGGTGGCGCGCGCCGAGCGACTGCCCGATCGCGGTGATCACGTAGCGCCGCCCCGCCTCGGTCGGCTGCGCCGGCGGGTCGCCCTCGACCGGCTGGAAATCGAGCTCCATCTTGAGCTCCTTGGCGGCGAACAGCAGCTCCTTGAGCACGTCGCGGGTGTGAGGCAATCCTACCAGCAGGCACAGCGTGAGCTGCCCCTGCACCACGACCTGCTCGATGTCGTGCAGGATCGCACCCTGCTCGGCCAGGATCCCTGTCAGCGTCGCGGTCACACCGGTGCGGTCGGGCCCGGTGACGGTCACGAGCACGCGGTTCTTCGAATCTTCTCTCTCTGCTGGTCGTATGTCTGGTGCGGGCAAAGCGTGGGCAGTCTAGTCGTTCCCATCTTCAATTACAGCCCACTTCTCGCCTGCCGATATGGGTGTAGCACCCAAGCGCCATGAAGGTCTTCGTCGCCCGACAACCGATCTTCGACGCCCGGCAACGGGTGGTCGCCTACGAGCTGCTGTTTCGTTCGGGGCCGGAGAACTTCTTCCCCAACATCGACGGGGACGTCGCGTCGTCGCGCGTGATCAACGACAGCTTGATGACGTTCGGGCTGTCGTCGCTGGTCGGGAGCCGCAAGGTCTACATCAACGTCACACGCAAGATCCTGTGCGAGGAGCTGTATGCGGTGCTGCCGGTGCGCCGCACTGTCGTCGAGTTGCTGGAGTCGATCGAGCCCGACGAGCAGACCATCGCCGCGTGCCGCGACCTGAAACGCGCGGGCTACGAGCTGGCCCTGGACGACTACGTGGATCGGCCGGCGATGGATCCGCTGGTGGCGCTGGCCGACGTGATCAAGGTCGACTTCCTGGCGACGCCGCCCGAGGCGCGGCGCGCGCTGCGTGATCGGCTGCGGCGGCGGCGGCCGGCGCTGCTGGCCGAGAAGGTCGAGAATGCCGCGACCTTCCGCGATGCGCGCGACCAGGGCTACGCCTACTTTCAGGGCTACTTCTTCCAGCGCCCCGAGATGGTGTCGCGCCAGGACATCCCGACGTTCAAGCTGACCTACCTCGACTTCCTGCGCGAGCTGCAGCAGCCCGAGCTCAACTACGACAACCTGGAACGCGTGATCCGGCGCGACGTCTCGCTGTCGATGCGCCTCCTGCGCTACCTCAACTCGGCGGCGTTCTACTGGCGCAGCAAGGTGACGTCGCTGAAGAGCGCGCTCGTGCTGCTGGGCGAACGCCCGTTCCGCAAGTGGGCGTCGCTGATCGCGATCGTCGGCATCATGGGCGACGGCCCGGCCGAGCTGGCGGTGACCTGCCTGGCGCGCGCGTACTTCTGCGAGAGCCTGTGCCGCGCCACCGGGCGCAGCAGCCTGCAGCTCGACGGCTTCCTGGTCGGCATGCTGTCGGCGATCGACGCGCTGGTCGGCCGGCCGATGAACGAGATCCTGCAGGAGATCGCGGTGTCGCGCGAGATCGAGGAGGCGCTGACCCACTCGAAGACGCCGCTCGGCAAGATGCGCGCGCTCGTGCTGTCGTACGAGTCGGCGCTGTGGGACGACGTCAGCACGATGGCGCACGGGCTGTCGATGCCCGAGGCCGACCTGCCCGACCTGTACCGGGAATCGATCGAGTGGGCCAAGCAGGCGATGCCCTGAGCCGCTGACGCGCGCGGCGGGCCGCGCCGCGCGAGCTGTGACGCTTCAGCGTGACGGGGGTGGCGGGCGATCGGTGGTGATCGCGGCGCGCGCGGCGGCCAGGCGGCGGCGCCAGCGTTCGGCGTCGGGCGAATTCGGCTGCTGGCGCAGGAGATCGCGGTAAGCGATCGCCGCCTCGGCCCAGCGGCCTTGCGTGAACAGTCGGTCGGCTCGCTGCACGAGCGTCTCGCGGACGGCCACGTCGCCCGCCTCCGCCTCCTCGGCGGCCTCGACGCGCGCCCGCTTGCTCTTGCCGGCGGACGCCAGTGCGGCAACGGGCGCGGGCTGTGGCGCGGGCGCGGGCGTCGCCGGTCCGCCGCCGCGCGAGGAGCGGGACATCGGCCGTTCCACACGCCGGGGCGCTGACTTCGCCAGGTCCGCCGAATCGTCGGCGGCATAGGACTCGGACTCGACCGTTGCTTTCGGCGGAGGCGGCTCGGCGTAGCTCGGCGCGGCCGCTGGCGCTGCGGCGGGAGGAGGCGGCGGCGCGTACGCGCGCGATTGCGCCCCGGCGCCCTTGTCGCGCGCCGGCTGCTCGCGCGCCTGCAGCCGATCCTCTTCCATTTCGTCGATGTTGCGGAAAGCGCTCTTCTTCTCGGCGCTCTTCTTGGCGGGCGCGGATGAAGATGCGGCCCCTTCGCCCTTCCCGCCGCGGCCGCCTTCCTTGATCCCGTCGAGCAAGTCGTCGCGCTTGACGTTCTTTTCACGCGCGCCCGAGGCCGAGCCGAGGAGACCATCGAGCGGATCGTCTTTGGGCGCCGCCCCGAACACTCCGGCACCGCCGCCGGGAGCTCGCGGAGGCGCGAAGTGCCGAGAGATCTCCTTGCGCTTCTGCGCCTCGGGTCTCGCTTCAGCGGCGGCGCTGGCGTTGCCTTTGGCCTCGGGCTCGGGCGTGGCGGTGGGCGCCGGCGCGACGCCCGTGGCGGGTGCGGACTCCGCGGCCGGCGACGCCGGGCTGCTCGCCGCCGGCTCGGACACGGGCGCGGGCCGGCCGATTTCGCGCACGGTGTTCGGGTTCAGGAACACGCGGCTGCCGAGGATGAACACCGTCAGCGCGCCGACCGTGGCCAGCGCCGGGAACGCCCAGCGCACGCGCAACCAATCCCACAGCGACGCGCGCGACGGCTCGGCTTTCTTCTTTGCCTCTTTTTGCGCCTCTCGTGGCGCCGCCGCCTTTGCCGGCGCCGCGGCCACCGCCTCGCGCGCCGCGCGCATCACCGCGTCGTGAACGCGCGCGGGCGGCGTCTCGTCGAGCACGGTGCGCGCGACGGCGCGGACCTGACCGAACGACTCGACCTCGCGACGGCAGCGCTCGCAGCCGGCGACGTGCGCCTCGAACGCAGCGCGAGCGTCGGCCGGCAGCTCCCCGTACAGGAAGTCGACCATCTGCTCGTCGATCTGTTCGTGAGTCATCGTCATCCGCGTTTATCCTGACCCCGCCTGGCCAGCGACGCCGGGCCGCTCAGCCGTGGCGTCGCGCAGGTCGGTCAGCGCCTCGCGCAGCTTGCCGAGAGCGTAGCGCATGCGGCTCTTCACCGTCGGCTCCGAAGCCCCTACCACGGCCGCGATCTCGGCGAACGACATCTCCATCACTTCACGCATGAGAAAGACTTCGCGCTGGTCGTCGGGCAGCTCCGCGATCGCAGCGTCGATGCGCGCCGCCGCCTGCCGGTCGGAGAGCTGCTGGTCGGCCCCGCTCTGCGCGGCAGGGATGCGATCGTGCAGCGTCTCCGTCGAATCGGCGCCCGCCTTCACCGGACCGTCCAGCGACGACGTTTGCCGGTGGACCGCGCGGCGCGACTGGTCGATGCACAGGTTGCGGGCGATGGCATAGACCCAGGTCGAGAACTTCGCGGTGCGCTTCCACTCGCCCGCGCTCTTCACGACGCGCAGGAAGACCTCTTGCAGCAGATCCTCCGCCGCCGCGGCGTCGCGCGTGAAACGGCGGAGGAACATCCAGACCGGCTTCTCGTGGCGGGAGACGAGCCGCTCGAAGGCCCGCGCGTCGCCCGCCTGGTAGGCCGACATCAAGTCCTCGTCGGTCTCGTCCCCTTGCACCGCCTCCAGGCTACCGCGAACAGCACGACCCGCGCCATCCCGGAGGGGGCGCGGCATAGCGGCGGTCGGCGGCCGGGAACGGATCGGCGGTGCGGCGCAGGTCCTGCTCGCGCCAGTAGGCGTAGTCGGGACCGTCGACGTCGATGCCCATGGCGATCAAGCCGTCGCGGTCGTTGTAGCGCAGGCCGAGGATCACCGCCGGACGCGAGGCGTTCGCGCGCACGAACTCGACCTCGTAGGTCCGCGAGCTCACCGCCTCGCCGTACTCGGTGCCCAGGCCCGAACGCGCGCTCTTCTTCTTCTCCGTCGCGCGGTCGTAGCCGCGCCCGCTCTCGCCGGCCATCGGCGCATCCTGCATCGAGCGCGCTGCCGGCGCGCTCGACGGCGCAGGCGCAGGCTCGGCCGACATCGACTCCGACTCGGCGCCGCCGTGAGCGCCGCTCGAGCTGCCGAGGCCACCACCGTAGCTGTCGCGGGGCGCGCCGTCGTCGTAGGAGCGCGGGTAGATCGGCTGCCGGTGGCGCGGCGGCGGCGGCGCCACGTAGCGCTCGGCGAAGACCGCGACGCCGATGACGCCGACCTCGCGCGCGCTGCCGGTGCGCGCGGCGTACGATTCGGGCACGGTCGAGAAGCGGAACGCCGCGGCCTCGGCGCGCGAGATGCGCCAGCCGTCGATGTCGACGGTGCCGTAGGCCGGCACCAGGTAGCCGCGCTTCCCGCTCAGCTCGGCCGGCTTGCCGTCGATGACGTCGCGCCCGTCGACGGAGATGACCGCCTCGACGCGCCAGCCCGAGTGGTTGTGCACGCGCAGCGTGTAGCGCGCGCCCAGCTGACCCATGACGTAGGTCTCGCCGTCGTGCCCGTACGTCGGCGCCACGTTGCCGTCGACCAGGACCTCGACTTCGTAGGCGCCGGCGCGGTCACGGAGCGGCGCGCCGGCGGGCAGCGGCGCCGCGGCGCAGGACGTGGCGGCGGCCACCAGGGATCCGAGTCCGAGAAGACAGGTCATCGTGTTGCGCAGGGTCATCATGGGAACCTCCTCCCGATTCTCGACGCGCGAGAGGGCGAAAAGATCTACGGTCGTCGCCGCGGAATCGCTCCCACCCGACACCACAGGCGACCTGACCACCCCATGACGCCCCTCATCGAAGTGCTCCTGGCGGGCGCGGCTTTTCTCGCCGGGCTCGTCGACGCGATCGGCGGCGGCGGCGGGCTCATCAGCTTGCCGGCGCTGCTGGCGGCCGGGCTGCCGCCCGCGACTGCGATCGGCACCAACAAGGGCCAGGCCATCTTCGGCGCGATCGCGTCTTTCACTTCCTTCTGGCGGCGCGGCGGCATCGATCGCCAGCGCGCGCCACTCGGCTTCGCCGCAGGGTTCGCCGGCTCGTGCATCGGCGCGCTCGCGCTGATGGCGATGCGCCCCGAGCCGCTGCGGCCGGTGGTGATCGCGCTGCTCATCGTCGCGACCGTGGTGATGCTGGCGGGCGGCCGGCAGATGGGCGCACCGCGCGCGTGGCTGCCCGAGGCCGGCGCCGGCCGCACCGTCGCGCTCGCCGCGATCGCGCTCGTGCTCGGCGCCTACGACGGCTTCTTCGGGCCTGGCACCGGCTCGATGCTGATCCTGTCGTTCGTGCTCGTGTTCGGCGACTCGCTCACGCGCGCGTCGGGCAACGCCAAGGTCGTGAACCTGGCGTCGAACCTGGCGGCGTTTCTGCTGTTCGCGCGGCAAGGCACGATCCTGTGGTCGGTGGCGCTGCCGATGGCAGCGGCCAACGCCATCGGCGCCGCCGTCGGCGCACGCCTCGCGCTCCGGCGCGGGGATCGGCTGGTCCGATGGGTCGTGCTGGCCATGGTCCTGGCGGTGGTGGTGAAGCTCGCTCGCGACCTCGCGCGGTGAGCCTGTCCGCGCTAACTTTGTCGGGGGAGAACAACATGGCCGACAAAGGATCCAGCAACAGCAAGGTCAGCGACAGCGGCGAGAAGCTCGTGAAGAGCGATGACGAATGGCGCGCGATCCTGACCCCGCAGCAGTTCCATGTCCTGCGCGAGAAGGGGACGGAGCGCGCGTTCACCGGCGAGTACTGCGCCTCGCACGATAGCGCGATGTACGTGTGCGCCGGGTGTGGCCAGGAGCTCTTCGGCTCCGAGAAGAAGTACGACTCGGGCTCGGGCTGGCCCAGCTTCACCGCGCCGGCGGCGGCCGAGAACGTCGAGGTCGAGACCGACGAAGGCCACGGCATGGTGCGGACCGAGGTGCACTGCAGCCGTTGCGGCGGCCACCTCGGGCACGTCTTTCCCGACGGCCCGCGCGAGGACGGCGGCCTGCGCTATTGCATCAACTCGGCGTCGATCAAGGCGACTCCGGGGCGCTGATGTAGCGCTCCGGGTCGGCGAGGAAGTGGAGCTTGCAGCCCGCCGAACAGAAGTAATAAATGCTGCCGTGAAAATCAGTCGCGGCAGCGGCGTTCGCTCTTTCGAACTCCATCCCGCACACCGGGTCCTTGACCATGGCGTGCGCTTCCGAGCCCGATTCGCCGAAGACGACTCGTCCGTTGTCGAGATCCATTGCGCATGCAACATGGTCACGCGCGGCGGACCTGTCTATGGGGCGCCGGGAGCGCTCGCGGCGATCAGGCCTGCAGCTCTTTGAGCTTGGCGCGCACCGACTCCGCGTGGCCCTTGGCGCTGACCTTGCGGTAGTGGTGCGCGACCTTGCCGGCGGGATCGATGATCACCGTCGAGCGGATCACGCCCGTCGTGATCTTCCCGTACATGTTCTTCTCGCCCCAGGCGCCGTAGCGCTCGAGCGTCTCGTGGCCGGGATCGGAGAGGAGCTCGATCTTCAGCTTGTGCTTGGCGACGAACTTGCGGTGCGCCTCCGTCGAGTCGGGGCTGCAGCCGAGCACCACGGCGTCGAGCTTCTCGAAGTCCTTGAGGCCCGACGTGAAGTCGCACGCCTCGATCGTGCAGCCCGGCGTGTCGTCCTTCGGATAGAAGTAGAGCACGACCCAGTGCCCCTTGAGCGCGGCGTCGCTCAGCTTCACCGTCTCGTCGTTCTGGTTCTTGAGCGCGAAGGCGGGCGCCTTCTGTCCGATCTCGATCTTGCTCTCGGCCATGGGCGATCTCTTATCACATGAGCACCGGCTCGCGCTGCAGGCGCACGCCGAAGCGGCGCTCGACGGTGTCGCGCACGCGATCGGCGAACGCCAGCAGCTCGGCGGTCGTGCCGCCGCCATGATGAACGAGGGCCAGCGTGTGGCGTGACGAGATGCCGACCGCGCCCGCGCGCAGGCCCTTGTTCAGGCCCGCGCGTTCGATCAGCCAGGCCGCCGACAGCTTGACCTGGCCCGCGCCGGCCGGGAACCGGGGCACGGTTGCAGCGTCGGCGACGATGCCTTCGGCGACGACCTGGGCGACCACGCGATCGGCCTCGGCCGTCGGGACCACGGGGTTCATGAAGAACGATCCGACGCTGCGCCGGTTGGGATCGGCGGGATCGATCACCATCGACTTCGCGCGCCGGAGCGCGATGACGGTGTCGCGCACGGCGGCGAGCGTGGGCGCGCCGGGGCGAGCCGCCAGCGCGTGCGCCAGCTCCGGGTAGCGCACGCTCGGAACACCGTCGGTGCGCAGCGCGAAGGTCACACCCAGCACCAGCCAGCGATCCGGCGAATGCTTGAAGGCGCTGTCCCGGTAGCCGAACCCGCACGCCGCCGCGGGGAGCTCGACGACGTTCGACGTCTCGGGCACGCTGCGCACGCCCCGCGCCCCCCGCACACCACGATCGACGGCGCGCACCGAGACGATCGTCTCCGCGACGTCCTGGCCGTACGCGCCGACGTTCTGGATCGGCGTCGCGCCCGTCAGGCCGGGAATTCCCGAAAGACACTCGAGACCGGCGAGGCCGCGCCGCACCGTCTCGGCGACCACGTCGTCCCAGGGCTCGCCGGCAGCCACGCGCGCATGCACGCGGTCCCCCGCGCTCGCGAATGAGAGCCCGCGCAGGGCGACGCGGATCACCAGACCGGGAAATCCGGCGTCGGCGGCGACCACGTTGGAGCCCCCGCCGAGCACGAAGACCGGCAGATCGCGATCGGCGGCCCAGCGCAGGGCCTCGAGCGCGCTCGCTTCGTCAGCGACGGTGCAGAGGTGGCGCGCGGCGCCGCCCAGCTCCAGGGTCGTGAGCGGAGCGAGCGGCGCGTGGTCGGCGATCTCCAAGACGATCTCCAAGGTGACGTTGACGTCCAAGACGAACGCAAAGCCTATCAGGGCAACCCCGGTCAGCGTCACGCGAGATCACGCGGCGCGGGCCGCAGAACGTTTCCCGGGCGGCACCCCGGTTTCACTCGCCAGATTATGGAAGAGGCGTATCATGCCGCTGCATTCCGACTTAGGCCTACACGTCGTCCTCCGGTCCTGGACACCGAGTAGTCGCTTCTGCTTTCGACGAGGTCCCCGATGGCTCGCAGCACCGATTTTTCTCGCCGTTTTCGTCATTGCTTAGCAGCGTGGCCGGCGACGTGCGCGCTCGGCGCGGTGGCGATGGCGCTCGGCGGGTGCGGCGTCGATCGCACGGGGCTGGAGCAGGTGCGGCTGCCCGACGGCGGAACCAACGTCGGCAACGGCGACGCCGCTGGCGACCAGATCGGCAGCGGCGCGGGCGGGCAGGTTATTGGCGCCGGCGGAAGCGGCGGCGCGATCATCGGCAGCGGTGGCGCGGGCGGCAACCTGGGAATGGGCGGCGGCTCCGTCGTCGAGGGCACCGGCGGCACGTTCGCCGGCGTGGGCGGCATGAACGCCGGCGTGGGCGGCATGCTCACGGGCGCGGGCGGCATGCTCACCGGCGCGGGCGGCATGAACACCGGCATGCGGCGGCATGATCGGCGCGGGAGGAATGCTCGCAGGCATGGGCGGCATGCTCGCAGGGAGCGGCGGCATGAACGCCGGCAGCGGCGGCATGCTCGCGGGCAGCGGCGGCAACACCGACGGTGGCACCGACGCGGGAACCGGCGGTGCGGGCATGGGTGGCAGTGGGCTCGGCGGCAATCCCGGAGGCCTCGGTGGAACCTCCGGCACGGGCGGCATGGGCATGGGTGGCGCTCCCGGCCTGGGCGGCGCCGGTGGAGCGACAGTCTGCGTTCCGGCGTGCGGCCCTTGCCTGCGGTGCACGGCGAGCCATACCTGCGAGCCGGATCCGGCGTCGCTGTGGGACCTCGCGGCGGACTCGGCGGCTCTGAACCCGATCGATCCCAACGTGCGTCCGCCCAACCCGGCGAACTGGGATCAGCCGAGCGGCGAGATCGGCAGCACAAAGCCCGACCCGTTCGTGGAGCTCGACGTGCTGTCGACCGCGATCACTCAGATCGGTCACACCGCCACGATCGTCGACACGCTGCTGCCCAACTGGGGCGCGCTCACGGCCCCGATGGCGGCGCTGCTGAATCCGGGATCTCCGGTGCGCGCCAGCGATCTGATGGCGGGCGGCAAGAACTGGGTGATCACGGTGTTCGACGACGACAGCGACACGGCGAGCGGCCCGTTCGGCGAGATCATGTGCGAGATCAACGGCCCGCTCACGCCGGCCGACTTCGTGAACGGCAGCTTCACGCGCACCAACTTCGACAGCTGCTTTTCGATCAGCATCAAGCTGATCTGCCATCCCTGATTCTTCCCCGTCCTCGTCCTCGTCGCCGTCCTCGTCCTTCAGATGAACAGATCCGGCAGCAACGCCGCTCCCGGCGCAACCGCATAGCGATCGAGATCGGTGACACCCGCGGCGGCGAGCACCTCGTCGTCGATGAAGAACTGGCCGGTCGCCTCGCGGCTGGGGCGAACGAAGATGGCGTGCGCGGCGTCGGCGACGATCTCCGGCGTGCGCGAACCGCGGATCGCGTCCTCGCCGCCCAGCAGGTTGCGGATCGCCGACGTCGCGATGATCGTGCGCGGCCACAGCGCGTTCACGGCGATACCGGCGGCGCGCAGCTCCTCGGCCAATCCGAGCACGCACAGGCTCATCCCCATCTTCGACATCGTGTACGCCAGGTGGGGCGCGTACCAGCGCGCGTCGAGCGACAGCGGCGGCGAGAGCATGAGCACGTGTGGGTTCGCCGCCTTCTCCAGAAACGGGATGCAGGCGCGCGTGCTGGCGAACGTGCCGCGCACGTTGACCTGGTGCATGAGATCGAACCGCTTCATCGGCGTGTCGCGCGTGCCGGTGATGCTGATGGCGCTGGCGTTGTTGACCAGGATGTCGATGCCGCCGAAGCGGTCGACGGTGCGCGCGACCGCGTCCTCGATCTGGCGCTCGTCGCGCACGTCGACGGCGAAGGCCAGCGCGTGGCCACCCGCGGCCTCGATCTCGCCGGCCGCGGTGTAGATCGTGCCGGGCAGCTTGGGATGGGCGTCGGTGGTCTTGGCGGCGATGGCGACGTTGGCGCCGTCGCGCGCCGCGCGCAACGCGATCGCCAGACCGATGCCGCGGCTCGCCCCGGTGATGAACAGCGTCTTGTTCGCCAGATTTGCCATGCTGCGAGAATACGCCCACCAGGGGGCGCGGCGAAATCAGGCGGCGCCGCGCTGAGGGTCCGACGTCTCACCGGGCACGGCCGTCGCCGCGGTCGTGCGCGGGCGCATCATCGCTGCTGACGCCGACACCGCCAGACCCTGCGCCGCGACCGTGGCGCGGAAGGCACGCGCCTGCGCGCGCACGCGCCGCGCGTACAGCCAGACGCCGACCGCGCCGAACAACAGCAGCACGCCCCACACCAGCTCGGCGGCGCCGATCAGCTCGAGACTCCGCATCCAGTGTTCCACGCCCGCGCGATCGTGCGGCCCGGGCGCGGGCCGGTGGTGCAACCAGTAGATGCCCGCGCCCGCGCCCAGCGGCAGCGCGAACAGCAGCGGCCAGCGCAGCACGCGCAACGCGCGCCCGCGCCCGAACCAGACCTGCGGCGCCAGCAGCAGCGCGCCCAGCACCAGCGCCGACGCCAGCACCACCTGCCAGCCGGCCGATCCCTTGAGCGCGATCGCTCCGGCGCCCCCGGTCGCGATCGCCGCCAGCAGCAGCGACAGCCAGATGATCGGGAACACGCCGTCGCGCACCGACAGCGCCAGCAGGTGCAGGCTCTTGAGCGCCAGCGCCAGCGGCGACACCACCCGCTGCAGCGAGCCCGCGAGCCCGTCGCGCGGCAACACCGTCTGGAACATGTCGGTGATCACGCGCCCCGCCTGCAGGGCGGTCACCGACACCTGCTGCTTGTCCAGCTCGGCCAGCCCGGCAGCGCCGACCTCGTAGCGCGAGGCCACGTAGCCGAGCACGGCGTCGGGCTTGTCGTTGAGCAGCGCGTGCACGGCCTCCTCGGCGGCGCCGCGCAGCAGCGGATCGGCGATGTTGCCCTCGAACGTCGCCAGCAACTGGCGCGCGGCGGTCACGTCGCTGGCGGCGGGGTTCGCGCCCGGATCCGGCTGCAGCTCCCCGGCGGCGTCGGCGATCACCTCGGGCACGCCCTCGGCCAGGATCGCGCGCTGGTGGCAGGCGAAGAGATCGGCGGCGAACGCCGCCTCGTCGGACTTGCCGGCGGCGAAGTCGGCGACCAGCCGGTAGAGCTCGGCCAGCTCGCGCGCGGGACCCGCCGCCCACTTGCGCGCGTCGAGCTCGACGAGCAACGCAGCGGCGCGCGCGCGCGACAGGCGATAGCCGCGGCGGTGCAGCAGCACGTCCCAGATCACGCTCGCGGAGTCGATGCGGCCCCACATGACGTCGTTCGAACGCCAGGCCTTGTTGAGGAACGCGCCGAAGTGCGCCAGATGGCGGCCCGCGAGGCGGCGCATCGGATCGGCGCGGAACCGCGCCAGCTCGGGCGTGGCGCCCGGCACCGCCGCCGCCTCGATCGGCGACACGCGGTAGTACTCGATGCGATCGACCTCGCCCAGGTCGGCGGCGTAGACCGAAGGGAAGCGCCAGGCATCGAAGCGCCGGAAAGCGTCGGTGGCGTCGGAGCCGATGGTCTGGTCGAGCAGCGCGAGGAACGCCGGCAACAGCAGCGGCCGCGACGCGGGCGCCGCCGCGGGCGGCAGCGGGGCCGAGCCTGGCGCGGTCGCGACCGGCGAACGGTAGGTCTCGATGAAGCGCGCGGTGTCGGCGCCGCCACTCTTGCGGCGGTCGCTGAGCATGCGCGTGGTGTCCTCCTGACCCGCGATCGCCTCGCCCAGCGCCGCCGGGCCCGACAGCGCGTCGGTCAGCACACCGATGACCGCGGCGAAGGTCGGCGCCGGCCCGAGGCCTCCGAGCGCCACCTCGACCTGCGCGTCGAGGAACAGCAACATGTCGATGCGGTCCGACAGGAACGAGATCAGGCGGCGCAGGTTCGCGTCCTCGGGCTGCGCGGTCAGCCGATCGTAGAGACGGTAAATCCAGTAGTAGAACGCGCGCTTCACGAAGTCGACGTCGAGCGCGTCGACCTCGACCGCCGGTTGCTTGACGGTGACGGTCAAGCGGGGCGTGTCCGCGCCGGCGAACTTGGCTTCGAACAGCCGGCGGAAGTAGTGCACGCTGACCGCGCGGTCGGCGCCCTGCCCCGCCGCCATGTCCATCTCCGAGAGCAGCGCCGCCACCTGCTCCGGCGAGAGCTCGTCGGAGACGTCGTCCATCAGACAGTGAACGCGCGCGCGGTGATAGAGGTTCCACTGCATCGGCGGCGGCTCGGTGCGGTCCAGCCCCTCGGTCTGGCCGAAGACCGAATCGAAGAGATCGATCTTGCGGTTGTGGCCGTCGATCGACCGGATCTCGTCGAGGATGCTCTCGTAGCTCGGCAGCGAGCTCAGCGACGCCAGCGCGGTCTCGAGGAAGTTCGGCTCGGCGGCGCGCATCTCGGCGGGCGTGACCTTGTCGTCGGGCTCGGGGTCGGGCTCGACGAAGAACAGCATGCGATCGACCGGGCGGTCGGCGTGGCGCTGGTAGATCATCGGCAGCGCGCAGGTGAAGGGCTTGTTGTCGAGCACGCCGCCGTCGATGTACCAGGCGGCCTTTCCCGGCGGCAGGTCCATGTCGTCGGTGGCGAAGCGCCCGTGCAGCTCGTCGCCCGTGAGCTCGATCGGCCGGAACGCCGCCGGGAACGCCGACGTCGCGCGCGCGACCTTGGCCAGCACGCCCGGGGCCAGCGTCCCCCGCTCCGCGGCCAGGGCGGCGCTGGGCGCGGGCGACGCCGGGCACCGCTGGCGCGCCGAACGGCTCCTTGCGCCCGAGCCGATGCTTGAAGTGCACCGTCGAGCGATGCGTGCGCGTCGGGATCGGGCTGCCGGTCGGATCGCCGACGGTCACACGCTGGCCGTAGAAGTTGGTCGCCGCCATGAAGCAGTCGAGGTCGGGGCTCTCCGACACCGCGAGCTCGTCGGCGCGCCCCGCCGCCACCGGCGGCATGGTCTCGAACGCGTTCTTGAGCTCGTTCTCCATGTACTCGCTCTTGAGCAGCGAGCGCAGCTCGGGGCTCGCCGGATCCGCGAGCAGCGCCTCGATGCCGGCGCGGTTGCGCCAGAGATCGACCATGGTGCCGAACTCGCGGTGGCCGCAGATCGCGTAGGCGAGAAACAGACCGTTGAGCCCGCCGGCCGACGCGCCCGAGATCACGTCGACGATCGCGTCGACGTCGGCGAGCCGCTTGAAGATGCCCCACACGCCGCGGCCACGCACGAGATCGAAGTACTCGCGCGCGACGCCGTTCATGTAGACGGCGAGCGAGACGCCGCCATACATCACCAGGCAGAGCCTCAGCTCGCGTTCGGGCGGCACCTTCGCGCCGCCCGCGGCCGCTGCCTGTGGCGCCGGATCGGGCATGGTTGCGCCAGCACGGTATCAGCGCGCCGCGGCGCGGGCAACCGCGGGCGCCACTAGCGGTGCAACGCCAGCCAGAGGTAGGCGCCGCCCGCGACGGCGATCGCCGCCGAGCCGGTGCGCTGGATCGCGCTCATCGTCATCGCGGTCGTGCGTTCGCGCACGCGGGCGAGCAGCATGAAGGTCGGGATCACCACGGCCTGGTGACCGAGCTCGACGCCCAGGCTGAACGCGCCCACCGCCAGACCCAGGCCGGCCGCGGGCAGGTCGCGCATCGCCTGCAGCGCGCCGCTGGCGAAGCCGCAGCCGTGCAGCAGCCCGAACGCGAACGCGATCGCCAGGCGTGGTGCGCGCCGGCTGGACGCCGGCGCCACTAGGTTTTGCAACGCGACCACGACGATGCTGGCGGCGATCAGCGGCTCGACGATCGCCTCACGGATCGAGATCAGGCGCAGCGCGCACAGGGTCAGCGTCGTGGCGTGCGCGAGCGTGAACGCGACCACGACCTTGATCAGATCGCGCAGCGTCACCGCCGCCAGGACCAGCGCCGCGACGAAGAGCAGGTGGTCGTAGCCGCGCAGGATGTGCAGGATGCCCTGGCGCAGGTAGGCCCAGGCCAGGCGCGCGCCGCCGGTGGGCGGGCCCGCGGTCGCGCTGTCGACATCGATGGTCAGCGGCTCCGCGGCGGTGAGCAGGCGGGGCGCGCCGGCGGCGCGACCCCGCTCGGTGACGGTGGCGAGGTAGCTCACCTCCCAGGGGCCGCCCAGGGCGAGGCCGACTTCGCGGAGGACGTCGTTGCGGAGGGTGATGCGGCGGGGGGCGGGGACGGCGAGGACGGCGAGGACGGCGAGGACGCCGACGAGGACGGGAAAAAGGGGTACGAGAGGGTGTAGGTGAAAGGCGGGGGCGCTTCGGTCGCGGGGGTTACGGTCACGGCGCCGGCCAGAGGCTGACCGTCGGCCGCGACGCCGAGGCGCGAGAGCAGGTACTCGCCGTGACGGCGCACGCGCTCATCCAGCGGCGCGCTGCCGCGGCCGGCGGCGGTCGCGGCGACCAGGATCTCTTCCCACGTCGCCGACACTTGCAGCGTGACACGGTCGCGCCCCACGTCGATCCGCAGGGCGTCCTGCAGCAGCGGGTGCGCGGCGGCCGGAGGCGACGCCGCGCAGACGAGCAGCGCCGCGAGCGCGGCCGAGCTTGGTTGACGGCGACGTGACCTACGAATGACCGGGCGAGTTTGCCCTATTTCCCGACTTACTTGCCGGGGAACGTCCCGACCGCGCGCCGCAGGGTCAGGTCGGCGATCGCGACGTCGTAATGCGCCTGCGCCAGCGACTCCTGCACGGCGACCAGGCTGTCCTGCGCCTGCAGCAGATCGACCTGGGTCACGGCGCCGGCCTCGTACTGAGCGCGCACCAGCTCCAGCGTCTCGTTCGCGAGCACGACCGATCGCTCCGCGGTCTCGACCGCCTTCTGCTTGGTCACCAGCGATCGAGAGCCGTTGACCAGATCGTCCTTGATGCTGTCACGCAGGACCTCGGTGCGCGCCAGCGCCTCGTCGGCCTGCGCCGCCGCCTGGTGGCGCTGCGCGTCCCGCGTGCCGCCGTCGTAGATCACCCAGTCGAGCTGCAGCCCCGCCGCCCAGGCGTAGTCGTGCTGAGCGAAATTGAGATAGTTGAACCGTCGCGCGAGCCCGAATCCAGACAGCGTGGGCGCCCAGCGCCAGAAGTACGCGCGGCGCTGCTTCTCGGCGGACAGCGCGGTCTGCTCGTATGCGCGGAACTCTGGCCGCAGATGCAGGGCCATGTTCAACGACTGGTCGTCGACCCGATAGGCCGCTGCCTGCGGGGGAATCGAGACGTGAAACGGCCTATCGGCCTGAATCAGCGTCGCGAGCGCACGATAGGTCTGCTCGCGCGCGGTGATCGCCTCGCGCTCTTGCTGCTCGGCGCGCACCAGGGCCAGTTCAGCGCGGTCCACGTCGACCTTGGTCACGGTGCCCGCTTCCTTGCGCGTGCGCGCGTTCTCCAGCGTGACACGCGCGACGTCGACGCTCGAGCGCCGCGCGATCAGAACCTCATCGGCGATGCCGCCCGCGTAAAACGTCTGCGCGACGCTGAACAGCACCTGATCCTCGCTCACCTCGAAGTTCGCTTCGGCGGCGTGCACGTTGGCCTTCACCGCCTCGAGCGCGGGATACGCCGGCGGCGCGATGAGCGGCATGCTCAAATTGACCGAACCGTCGAGCTGCTCCTGCGGTTGCAGCGTCAGGACCTGCATCGTGTTCGTCACCGGATTCGTGAACGGGAACTTCGCCTCGGTGTCGTTGTGCGTGTACTTCCCCTGCGCCGTGATGGTCGGGAACAGCGCCGCCCACGCCTGCTCGATGTTGGTCTGCGCCTGCGCGAGCCGCGCGCGCTCGACGACCAGGCTGCGGTTGCGATTGCGCGCCATCGCCAGCGCCTGGTCGAGCGTCAGCTCGGCCGGCGCCGCCGCCGTCGCGTCGGCCGCGTGCGCGGCCGGCGCCGCAGCCCCGAACCCGATCGAAGAACCAACGAACGTGGCGAAAACAGCGAGAATGGAACGAACGCGTACCATGGTCAGGGATCTCCTCACGATGCGGCCTCCGGGCGTCGCTGGGCCTGTCCGTCGACGGCGTGGGGCACGTTGTGGGCGGTGGGCGGCATGATCTCGTCGGCGCCGGTCTCCTCGGGCGACCGCGCGCGGATACGTAACACGCGGCGCACCCAGTGCGAGAGATCGTCGAAGAACGAGTAGGCGACCGGCGTCGCCAGCAGCGTCAGCAGCAGCGACAGGATCTGCCCGCCGACCACCGGGCCGGCGGTCGCGCGGTTGAACTCGGCGCCGATGCCCTTCGACAGTACCAGCGGCAGCATGCCGGCGACGAACGCCATGGTCGTCATCAAGATCGGCCGCAACCGATCGCGGTTGCCGAGCAGGATGGCATCGCGCCGCGACTTGCCCTCGGCGCGCAGCTGGTTGATGTGGTCGATCTGAAGGATCGAGTTCTTCTTCACGACGCCGAACAGCACCAGGACGCCGAGCATGGTGAAGATGTCGAGCGACTGGCCGAAGAGCAGCAGCGACATCAGCGCGAACGGCACGGTGAGCGGCAGCGCGAGCAAGATCGTCACCGGGTGCAGCCACGACTCGAACTGCGCCGCGAGGATCAGGTACATGAAGACGAACGCCAGTGCGAACGCGATGCCGAAGTTGCGCGCGGTGCGCCCAATCTCCTTGGACTGGCCCATCGGCACGAAGCGATAGGCGGCGGGCAGCTTCATCGCCGTGACCACCTTCTCGAGGGCGGTGCCGACCTCGCCCGCGCCGACGCCGGGCGCGGTGTTGGCCAGGAACGTCACCTGGCGCTGGCGCCCGTAGCGGTTGATCTGCGACGGCCCCTCGGCGTGCGACAAGTCGACCACGTCGAGCAGGGGCACCGCGCCCAGGCGCGACGACGGCACGCTGAGCAGCGACAGCGCCTCGGCGCTGGTGTGGAACGCCTCGTCGGCGCGCACCAGGATGTCGTACTCGCGCCCTTCCTCCTCGTAGCGCGACACCTTGACGCCGCCGACCAGCAGCTGCGCCGCCGTCGCGACGTCGGCGACGTTGACGCCGAGATCGGCCGCCTTGCGCCGGTTGACGACGGCGACCACCTCCGGGTTGCCGGTCACCAGGCTGGTGTCGGAGTCGACGGCGCCGGGGATCGCCTTCAGCTTCTTCACGACCTCCGCCGAATAGTCGGTGAGCTTGGCGAGATCCGGCCCGGTCAGCGTGTACTGCACGGTGGCGTTGCTGAAGCCGCCGCCGCTGAACGCCGAGACCGCGAGCACGCTGATGCGGTAGTCGGGCGGCTGCTTGACGACGATCTCCTGGCGCACCTTGTCCTGCAGCTGATCCTGCGACAGCTTGCGCCGGTCGGGCGGCACCAGGCGCACGAACACCTTGGCCAGGTTGGGCGTCTTCTCGTTGTTGTCGCCGATGGTCATCAGCGTCGCCGTGACCTCGGGCCACAGGCGCACCTCGCGCGCGATGCGCTCGGCGGCCAGCGCCGTCGACGCCAGGCTCGTGCCTTCCGTGGTGCGCAGCGTGATCTCGAACTGCGCCTCGTCGTTCTTGGGCAGGAAGCCCTTGGGCACCTTCTTGACCAGCGGCACGCAGGTGCCGAGCGTCGCCGCCGCGGCGAGCAGCACGATCCAGCGGCGGTCGATCACGTACGCGAGGATCCGCATGTAGATGCGCTCGATCGGGCGGTAGAAGACGTCGACGACGCGCTCGAGCAGGTACTTCTTGCGCTCGCCAGCCGGGCGCGGATCCATGCGCAGCCAGCGCGACGCGAGCATCGGGCGTCAGCGTGAAGCTGACGAACAGCGAGATCGCGATCGAGAAGCCCATGGTCAGGCCGAAGCTGCGCAGGAAGCGCCCGGGGATGCCGTCCATGAACGCCACCGGCATGAAGACCGCCAGCAGCGACAGCGTCGTCGCCAGCACGGCGAGGCCGATCTCGCGCGTGGCGTAGATCGCCGCCGGCATCGGCCGCACCTTCTTCTCCTCGACGTAGCGGAAGATGTTCTCGAGCACGACGATCGCGTCGTCGATGACGATGCCGACCGCCAGCGCCAGCGCCAGCAGCGTGATGATGTTGAGCGTGAAGCCCATGAGCCACATCCCCATGAACGTGCCGATGATCGACGTCGGGATCGCCAGCGCCGCGATCAGCGTGCTGCGGAAGTTGCCCAGGAACAGCAGCACGACCAGCGACGCCAGCAGCGCGCCCAGCACCAGGTGCTCGCGCACGGCGTCGACGCTGGTGCGCGTGGTCTCCGTGTTGTCGCGGATGACCGACAGCTTGGTCTTGCCGGGCAGCATCCGCTCGAGGTCCTTCATGCTCTCGCGCAAGGCATCGACGACGGCGACGCTGTTCTCGCCCGACTGCTTGCGGATCGAGAGCACGACCGCGGGCTTGCCGTCGAGCACCGCCGCGGTCTCGGCCTCCTCTTCGCCGTCGACGACGCGCGCGACGTCGCTGACCAGCAGCGGGTGGTTGTCGACCTGGCGGATGATGATGTCGCCGACCGCGGGGACCGTCGGGACGCGCCCGCGCACGCGGAAGGTCAGACGCTGCGGGCCGGTGTCGATGGTGCCGCCCGGCGTGGTCACGTTCTGCGCGACGATCGCGCGCCGCACGTCGCTGGCGGTCAGGCCGTTGGCCTTGAGCTTGTTGGGATCGAGCAGCACCTGCACCTGGCGCTTGCGGCCGCCGATGATCGTGACCTGACCGACGCCTGAGATGCTCTCGAGCGACTGCCGGATCTGGTGGTCGGCGAGCTCGGTGATGTCGCGGATCGAACGGTCCGACTCGACGGTGACGAACAGGACCGGCGCCGCGTCGGGATCGAGCTTGCTGACCACCGGCGACTCCGTGCCCTCGGGCAGATCGTGCAGCACCGTCGCCAGGTGGTCGCGCACCTCCTGCGCCGCGATGTCGACGTTCTTGTCGAGCAGGAACGTCACGAAGACCTGCGACACGCCCTCGGTCGAGATCGAGCGCAGCTCGTCGATGCCGCTGATGGTGTTGACCGCCTCCTCGATCTTGTCGGTGAGCTCGGTCTCGATCTCCTCGGGCGCGGCGCCCGGCAGCGTCGTGATGATCGAGACGATCGGCAGGTCGACGTTGGGGAAGCGGTCGACGTTCAGCTTGCCGTAGCCGACCAGGCCGACGACGACGACGAACAGGATGAGCACCGTCGCGAAGATGGGACGGCGGACGCTGATGCTGGCCAGCCACTGCATGGCGTCCTCACTTCACCCGCGCGCCGTCGCGCACGTCGGGGGTCAGGTCGGCGACGACCGGCTCGCCGGCCTTGAGGCCGCTCAGGATCGGCATCTGCCCGTTCTGCGGCTCGGCGGCCTGCACCAGGCGATCCTCGAGGCGGCCGCCCTGCGCGACGAACACGTGGCGCAGGGTTCCGTCGGCGCGCACCGCGGTCTCGGGCACCGCGGGCAGCGACTGCTCGCCCAGCGCCAGCTTCGCGGTGACGAACATGCCGGGGCGCAGATCGTGGCCGGCGTTGTCGACGACGGCCTCGACGATCGCGTCGCGCGTCTGGCGGCGCACCGACGGGCCGATGTAGCGGATGCGCCCGCGGTGAGTGGTGGAGCCGGTGTCGGCCGCGGTGTGGAAGTCCACGGTCATGCCCGGCCGCACCTGGGCGACGTCGGCCTCGGGCACGGTCAGCTCGACGCGCAGGTTGTCGACGGCGACCAGCGTGACCACCTGCGAATCGACGCGCACCTACTCGCCGGCGCTGACCTTGCGCTCGACGACCAGGCCCGAGAACGGCGCGCGAATCTCGGTGTCGCGCAGCGCCTCGGCGGTCAGCGCCTTGCGCGCCTCGGCCGCCGTCACCGACCACTTCGACGTCTCGCACGAGGTGTGCGAGCGGTCGTAGTCGGCCTTGGAGATCGCCTCTTTCTTGAACATCTTGTCGTTGCGCTCGCAGTCGAGCAACGCCTGCGCCTGCTGCGCCTTCAGCGAGCCGAGCTGCGCTTCCGCCTCCTGCGCCTGCGCGCTCAGCGAGCGCGAGTCCAGCTTCACGAGCAGCGCGCCCTTTTTCACCACGGAGCCGCGCTCGACGTAGGTGTCCAGGATCTTGCCAGCGGCGCCGGCCGCGACGTCGGACTCCTCGCTGCCGATCAGCGTGCCCGACAAGGCCAGGACGCGCGGGACCGTGAGCTGCCGCGACGTGACCAGCTTCACGGCGACGGGAGCGGTCTCGACTGCGGAAGCCGCAGCGGCGGCCGCGGGAGTCGACTCGGCTTCGGAACGGCGGCAGCCCCCGGCCAGCGCGATCGACAGGGAAACCAGGGCCAACGTGACGCCGCGCCCCGAAGAAATACGAGACGCCAGTGAAGACGCGTCGCGAGAGGCGCCTGTGCGCCTGGACTGATCGTGAAAGTTCATGGACCGGAATATAGTCGAGAGTCATAATAGTTGAAGTAGTGAATTGTTAAGATTTGTGAAAGAATTGTTTGTTCATGGATGACAAGCGGCCCGACCCCCGAAAAGGACGACGTGGTTCGCTGATATCGCTCGACGCGAGCGGGAAGCGGCCCGGCGCTTCGGCGCACAGCGGCCCACAGCCAACCGAACGCACCGAGCGGAACGATGACTTCTGGCCGGTGCTCGTCGAGTTCGCGCTCAGCCTGCGCGGCTGGTGGATCGGGATCTGTGACGAGCTCGGACTGACGCCGATGCAGGGTCACGCCCTGCGCTCGCTCGATCCCGATCGCCCGAGCCCGATGAGCGTGCTCGCGGACATGTTGATCTGCGACGCGTCCAACGTCAC
The DNA here is from genome assembly GCA_963774325.1 of uncultured Pseudomonadota bacterium. Classification (GTDB taxonomy): domain Bacteria; phylum Myxococcota_A; class Polyangia; order Fen-1088; family Fen-1088; genus DASRQZ01. The sequence goes on along the minus strand of CAVZEF010000002.1, from coordinate 2,489,252 downwards.
GGCGATCGTCGACAAGCTCGAGTCGCGCGGACTGATCGTGCGCCAGGGCGCGGAGAACGATCGCCGCATCAAGATGCTGGCGGTGACGCCCCAGGGACGCGAGGTGCGCGAGCGGCTGTGCGCGCGCGCCGCCGTGCCGCCGGCCGCGGTGGCGAGAATGCCGGCGAGGGCGCGCGGGCAGATGGCGGATCTGCTGCGCGCGATCTTGGAGGAGAGAGCGGCGGCGGCGGGCGGGTGAGGTGGCCAGGAGGCCTGGGACCTCAGCCGTCGGACTTCAGGCTTCCGATCCGCTTCCTCGAAAGCCCGAGGCCCGAGGCCTTCCGTCCGCTCAGGGAATGATCGTCACCGGCGGGATCTTGAAGTTGTCCCACGACGGCGTGTGGTTGCTCTCGGTCGGCGGCTGGTTCCACAGGTAAAGCGCCGGGAAGGTCTGCGGCGCCGTGCCGGGCTGGGTGACGATCGCGGTGACGTAGAGCTGCGGCGTCCCGTTGCGCACCGACGAGAACGTCAGCCAGTTGTAGGTCTTGCCGTTGGCGGCCGTCGTCGCCTCGGGTGACCACTTCGACCAATCGTTCAACTGCCCCGGGCTGGTCTTGAACAGACAGGCGGGCGGATCGTTGGCGGCCAGGCGGATCGCCGCGCCGCCAGTCGTCTGCACGACGTAGATCTCCGAGCTGTAGTTGCCGTACGTCGTCGGATGCTGGGGCTGCGGCGTCGAGGGGCTGGCGATGCGCGTGAAGGCGACCAGATCGTCGTTGGGCGAGAACGCCGGGTAGTACTCGGTGAAGTCGGGATCGGCGGCGCCGCCCAGCTTCGTCGCCGCGCCGCCCGCACGATTGTTGTACGGGACCAGGTACAGATCGGCGGGCCCGGTGTTGAGGCGGCCGTCGTGGATGCTGCCGTCGGTGGTCGACGACGAGACGTAGACGATCCGGGAGCCGTCGTGGCTGAACGTCGGCTCGGTCGCGCCGCCCGGATCGCCGGTGCGCGCCACCATCCCCTGCATCACCGGCGCGGGCGAGTCGAGCTGCACCCAGAAGAGAGTGCCCTGCTCGTGCGCGTCGGCCAGCAGCACGATGCGATCGCCGTCGGCCCAGTGGTTACGCGAGAACGCCGGGATCCCGCGCAGGGTCTGGAGCAACGCCAGCGCATCCGGCGTCACGTACGTCGGCAAGGTGCCGGCGGTGCCCATCTGGATGTCGGCGACGTTGTTGTAGTACGTGTCCATGTTGATGAGGGGCGCCGGCGGCCCGAACACGAACTGCACGCTGTCGCCGCCCGGCACCGACGTGTGGCAGCCGATGCAGCCGTCGTTGGTGGCGTTGCGATTGGTGACCTGCGTCGGCGTGAGCACGTCGCGCACGCCTTCCTCGCCGACGCCGAAGCCTTTCAACATGCCGACGCCTTGCGAGCCGTCGCCGGCGAGCGACCAGTAGACGATCTTGCCCGGCGCCTCGACCGGCGCGATCGTGAACGTCACCGTCGACACGGCCGACGGCGGCTGCTGCACGGTGCCGGTCGTCGACAGCGTCATCGTCCGGATCGTGACGGTGATCGGCTCGTCGTTCACCGAGCGGCGCAGGTCGTCCCACAGCGCCGAGTCGAGGCTGTAGTTTTTTCCGTCGGTGTAGATCTTCAGCGGCGTCGGGAAGCGCGCCACGGTCAGCACGATCTCGGTCAGGTTCTGGTCGGCGTTCGCGTTCCATTCGAAGCGCGGGCGCAGCCAGTTCTGCGGCATCAGCGTCCCGTCCTGCGGCGAGACCACGCACGGCGCCGCGTTGTTGCGCGGCGTGCCGCCAAACAGCGTGGGCGCGTTGGTCGGCGTGGTCGGCGTGCCCAGCACCGGGCCGGGCGGAAAGTCGGTGATGGGCGGCGGCGCGTCGACCACCGAGCCGTCGACCCGTACGCCGGTCCCGCCGGGGCCGGTGTTGTGACCGGCGATCCCGCCGAGCCCGGCCGGCATGCCGGCGCTGCCACCGGCGCCACCACCCGCGTTGGAATTCACCTTGGCGCAGCCGAACCCACCGGACAAGCCGATGGCGCCGAGCCACACGATCGTTCGACACCGGGGGAAACTCGACATTCAGCGGTGCTCCCTGAGGAGAGGATCCGCTGCTCAGTCTGCCGGAAACATTGCCGGAACGCGAGCGTCCCGCCGCACACGGGCACCGATCGCGGCCGGCCGCGTGCGTCGCACGAGCCGGCCCCGGGCAATCAGGGAAAGGCCACTGACCTAGGGAATGATCGGCGGCGGCGGCGGCGGCGGCGGCGGCGGCACGCGCGGCGGCGGCGGCGCCGACGGGGGCGGCGACGTCGGGACGCCCGGCGGCGGCACCAGCGGCGGCTGCGGCTGCTGGGTGTCGGGCTGGACGCAGGCGGCGAGATCGAAGAACAGGAACTCGAGCGCCTTCTCCTGCGGCGACATGACCGTCGCCTGGCAGCCCGACGGGAACGGCTTCGTCGAATCAGACGTGTCCTTACCGTTCTGACTCGAGATCACTTCCTTCACGTGGATGTCGGTCTCCACGACGCGACCGCACTGATTGTCGGGCAGAGCCTCGACCGGGGTATTGAAGCTGAGGTACTCGACGGCGGCGGGCGACTGGTTGAGCGTGATCCAGGACGTCGTCGGCGGAGTGACCGCGGCGACCGAGTACTGCGCGCCGTAAAGCTGGATCTGTCCCGCGGTCGTCGTCGCCCCGACGGTCTGGAGCCAGCTCGCCAGCGCCGCGCCCTTGGGGAAGGCGGTGTTGACGATGCCCATGATCGGGCTCACTGGCTTCGGACCAGCGCCGATGTAGTTCGCGGTCCCCGGCCACGGCACCGGCCCGTTGCGCAACCAGTAGAAGTGAAGGTGACCGTTGAACATGCGGCCGCCAGCGTCGGCGTACGCCTTGATGTTGTTGATGTAGGGCAGCTTGGAGTCGGGGTACTGGCTCCCCTCGCACGACATCATCAGGATGTCGTACGTCCGCAACTTGGTCGGGCTCCCCCACAGCGACATCGACGACGCGAACGGGAACGTGCCGCCGGCGGCGAAGCTCGCGCTACCCTGCCCCGCGCCGCCCGGCGTCCCCACGCCGCCGGTGTACAGGTTCACGCGGCCGTTGCCGGTGTCGAGCGTGAACTCCGAATCGGCGATGCCGGTCTTGCGGACGAAGCACTCGAGCGCGTCCGAACCGCCGGTGGTGAGCGCGATCTTGGGGATGTGCCCCTCCGCCTGGGTGCGCGGCAGCCGCGAGAGATCGGCGGCGACGGGGTTGTCGACGCAGGGATTCACGTTCGCAAGAAAGACCTCGCGACGCCACTTGCCGACCTGGAAGACCAGCGGGATGTTGGCGCCCGACGGCGCGTTGGTGATCGTGAAGTGACCGGTGGTGTCGGACAGGGCGCTCGCGACCGGGAAGCCCGACAGGGTCACGCTGCACTTGTCGCACGACACGCCCTCCGACACGGGATCGAGCGCTCCCATGATCGTGTTCGGGATGTAGACCTGCACGTTGTAGAGCGGGTTCTTGCCCGCCGGATCGTAGACCGTGCCGCTGATGCTGGTCTTCGTCGTCGGCGTGCACGTCTGGATCTGGCACTGAAGATTCTGGCAGACCGTGCTGGACGACCCCGGGCAGACGCCGTTCGCCGGACAGGCCATGCCGCCGGGGCAGGGCGCGGTGCAACTCAAGACGCCGCCGCAGCCGTTGCCGATCGTGCCGCAGTACTGGCCGCCGCCGAGCGGATTGCACTGGAGCATCGTCGGACAGCCGGGATTGCTGCAAACGTTCGCGATGGTGTTGGGAGTGCCAGCGGCGCCGCAGGTGCCCGCGCTGCAGGTACAGTTGAGGGTGCCGCCGCAGCCGTCGCCGAGCGTCCCGCAGTACTGAACGCCGCCCGCGCCATTGCACGTCATCGGCACGCACGAGGGATCGACGCAGACGCCGTTCGCGTTGCAGGTCAGGCCGTTGGCGCAAGCGCCGCAGTCGACCGCGCGGCCGCAGCCGTCGCCGATCTTGCCGCAGTAGAGCGTCCCCGTCGTCGGGCAGGCGGCCGGCGTGCACGACGACGCGCTCTGCACGCACACCCCCTTCTCGCAGACCTGAGCGCCGGGGCAGGTACCGCAGTCCTGAGCGCCGTTGCAACCGTCGCCGATCATGCCGCAGTACTGCCCGGTCGGCTGGGTGCACGCGACCTTCACGCACGAGCCCGAGTCGGGCAGCGCCACGGGCCCATCGGGCCGTCCGGGCGGACCACCGCCGTCGACGCCGGTGTTGTGCCCGCCGCCGCCGTTTCCGCCGCCGCCGCCTGCGCCGCCGAGCGGCGTCTGCGACTTGATTCCGGCGCAACTCGAGAACGCGAACAGCGCCGCACCAGCGGTGACAGCCACTACCGACGCGATGACCGAGGATTTCCGTTGGCTCACTGCGGACATACGCGCCGGCTCCTTTCCACTGTGCGGTCGGGTCGCGAAGACGGAAGCTAGTCGAATGAAAGTGGCCCGACCCCTCTCGCGAGGGCTCGGGCAAGCGAGGTTGGCGACCCGTCGCTCACCACGACAGGTCGCCGCGACACCGGACGCCGCCTAGTGGTTGTACGGAGTGGCGGGATCGTTGTTGTTCATGAACCAGTGGTTCACGGAGCCGCAGTGCAAGGTGTTGTCGGCCATGCAGATGCAGCCGCGCTCGCTGGACGGCGTCGACTCCTGCGTGAAGCAAACGGCATTCAGGATGTTGCAGGCCGCGCCCTTGATCGACGGCAGCGTCGCACCCGCCGGGGGCGTGGTGGCCGCGTACCCCTGCGGGCTGCAAAGACCGCCGACGAGACCGGTCGGGAAACCGGCCGGCGGATTGCACGTACAGTTCGAGTACGGCTGGCCCACCATCGGACAGAGGCAGGTCTTGGTGCCCGCAGCGTCGAGGCCACAGGACACGCAGCAATCCTGCTGGCAGACCCGGCCGCAGCTCACGCTCTGGCAGTCGGACGCGCACGCCCCGCCTGCGATCGAGTCCGGGTTGTCCGCGGTGCAGGTGCAGCTACCGGGGTGCGTGGCGCAGACCGTCGTGGACCCGCCGGCGCCCGCGCTCATGCCGCCGTTGCCGCCCGCCCCGCTGGACGTCATACCGCCGCTGCCGCTGCCGGCCGTCCCAGGCGCCCCACCCGTACCGGCGTTGCTCGCCGAAGAGCATGCGGAAAACACCAAGCTCTGCGCCAGCAGAGCCACAACCCCAAGGGACCCAAGATGAAGAGACCCAAGATGAAGAGACCCAAGATGACGCCTGAGAAGGTTCCCGACCTGATTGTTCATCCCTAATCCTCGCTGTTTGTTTCGGCGGCACATCGCATGATCGGTCCCTACGAGACCAAGCCGGTGCCGTCCCGGCGTTCGAAGAAAGACCTGTTCCAACAATGGGTGTCCGGAGGTGTAAGCCACGGCTCAAAAAGGAGGCACGGGGCACACCGGACCCACCCGCCCCGCTCATCGGTGCTCCACGCTGGCCAGCACGAAGGCGCCCAACCCCTTGGGATCGTTCGCCACGATGTCCGTGCTCGTATAGTAGTCGAACGAGCCGTCCCGGTACGGGTCGCCGCCCAGCCCCGCGACCTTGCAGATACTGGTGAGGTTGACCTGGTCCCGGTCGTCCACGTGCACGAACTGGTCGAGCACGCCCTGGTACCCGCGCTGGGCCACCGGCCCGTAGTGCCGGCGGTCGAGCCAGCCGTTGCGCACGCCCTTGGACAGCGAGTAGACGAACATCGCCGAGGCCGACGCCTCCGGATAGTTCTTGGGCTGGCCTGCGGCATCCAGCACCTGCCACCAGACGCCGGTGCTCTTGCTCTGCACCGCCGTGACGGCCGCCGCGAGCCGGCGCAGCACGCCCAGCACGGCGCGCCGCTTGGGATGGTCCTTGGGCAGCTGCTCGAGCACGTCGACCAGCGCCATCGAGTACCAGCCCATGCCGCGCGCCCAGAACGTCGCCGACGTCCCGGTGCGCGGGTTGGCCCAGCGCTGGGCGCGGCTCTCGTCCCAGCCATGGTAGAGCAGGCCGGTATTGGGATCGCGCAGGTGCTTCTCCGCGAGCAGGATCTCGTCGGCGACCTGATCGAACGTCGCCGGCTCGTGAAAGACCGCGGCGTACTCGGCCAGGAACGGCGCCGCCATGTACACGCCGTCGAGCCACATCTGGTTGGGATAGATGTTCTTGTGCCAGAAGCCGCCCTCGGACGTGCGCGGCTGAGCCTGCAGCTGCGCGCGCAACGACTGCAGCGCGCGGCGATAGCGATCCTTGTCGCGCGGGTCGGTCGCCTCGGCCAGCAGCGGGAACAGCACCTTGCCCATGTTGATGTTGTCGAGGTTGTAGTCCTCGACGTTGAAGCCCTTGATGTTCCCGTCGGCGTCGATGAGACGGTCGACGTTCTCCTTGATGTAGTCGAAGTACTTCCGGTCACCGGTCGCCAGCCAGACCTGCTCGAAGCCCTTGAGCACGAGCCCGGCGTCATAGGTCCAGCGATCGCTGACCACCGGGGCGCGCTTCATGATCGAATCGCAGGTGCGCACCGACCAGGGCTGGATGGCGCTGCCCTCGAGCGACGCGACCTGCGTCGCCGACAGCGTCACGCGCAACGGTGTCGCCAGGTCGCGCGCCTCCGCCTCGACCCGGCGCGTCCATGCCGCGATGTCGGGGAAGTCGCCGCTCGCGTCCCAGCCGAAGCCGGCGTGATAGACGACCGGCGCGCTCGACTGCCCGCTCACGATCATCAGATGGTCGGCGTCGGTCTGCTTGTAGTCGACGACGGCGCCCGGCGGCGCGACGATCGCGCAGCCGAGGTTCCCGCCCGGCCCCGCCTTGGTCTTGAGCGGCTCCCACGACCTCAGCCATCCGCCCTTCTTCTCGAAGCGCGCCACGCCGCCCTCGTGCTTCCCGATGCCGATGCCGATGGCGAGCGGCACCGACTTTCCGTCGGACTTTCCCTCGGTCTTGCCTTCGACCTTGAAAAAGCTCTCGAAACGATCGAAGTTGCTGCCTGCGTCCAGCGTCACGCGCTTGGTCTCGGCGATCTTCATTCCGCCGAAGGCGCCACCAACGTCCCACGGTTCGTAGTCGAGCTCGAACACCAGGCGGATCGGCCCGGCGGCCAGCACGCGCGAGCGCACGAAGTTGCGTGACACATGCAGCGTGTCGTTGGCCCAGATGCCGACGCCGCCGCAGCCACGCGACTTGCCGACCGAGTACATGTCCGCGCCTTCGCCGCTATCCAAATGATAGTTGTCGGTCATGTACCAGTCGTTGACGACCAGGCGAGAAACGCGCTTCGTCCAGACGTCGATGCCGCTGCTCGTGAGCGGCTCTTGCTTCCAGGTCTCGAGCTCCGGCCCATACATGCGATGCGCGATGCGATCGTTCTCCCACGCAAAATCGTCGTTGCGCTCGCGCACGAAACGGCCGTAAACCTTGAATTGCGAGCGGGTGGGCGGGCGGCGTTGGCCGTTCTTCACCACGAACGTCTTCGTCTCGTTGGGACGAAAGTCGCTTTGAAAGACCAGCTCATCCGGCTGGTCCGTCGTCGCCTCGGACCGCGTGAGCTGCGAATCGATCAAATGACCACCACCGTCGACGACGACCGTGCGGCTCCCTTCGAGGCCAGCCGCGAGGCGGCGCAGGTCAGCGAGCTTCACAACGATGGTTTCCGATGGACGAACTACAGGTAAGGTGTTGGCGACCTTAATTGAGACAGCGTTCTCGACCGCGGGTGCGGCGAACGCCGCGCTCGAAAACACCATCAGGCACAGAGCGGCGGTGAGCTTTCCCTTGTACATGAGCGCTTTCTCGGGTGTCCGACGCTTGTGCGCGCGGCTCAACCAATATCTTCGCAACCATGATATGTCGGGTGCGGAACACACGTGAAGGAAAGTGTGAGCCGCTTTGAAACCATGAGGACACCTATCACGGCCCTGCACCCGCAGCGGTTCTTCCAAGTGACTGAAAACGATCAGACTCGGAGTCGGTTCACCTCTATGCGCTGTGGGAGAGGGCGCGTCCTTGGATGGGCGCTGTTCTTGATCACGGCGTCTCCGCTGGCTGGAAGGGCTGCTGCCGCAGAACCGGCGGGAGCCAAACCGCCGGCAGCCGCGCCTGCGGCTCCACCCGCGCCGAGCGCGGCGCCCCCGGGTGCCGCGCCTGCGCCTCCACCCGCGCCAGGCGACGCCGCACCGGGCGCAGCGCCACCGGCGGGCGCAGCGCCACCGGCTGAAGCGCCGCCGCCGCCACCGGCCGAAGTGCCGCCGCCGGCAATTGACGCGATCCCCGCGCTCGAGCCGCCGCCGGCGCTGCCCGAAACGCCGGGAGCGCCCGCAGTGGCCGCGCCGCCGCCGAAGCGCATGCGCTCGCTGCGCATCACGACCGGCGCCGCGCCGACCGCGGTCGATCTCGGCAGCGAGGCCGACATCACGTCGGGCGGCGCGCGCTCCGACACCAGCGGCTACGGCGCCGAGGGTGACTCGACCGCCTACGTCAACAAGGGCTGGTGGTACTCGCTCAAAGGTTACGTGCGCGCGCCGATGCGCCTCAGCCTCGGGCCGCACGACGATCGACGGCCGGGCCTCGAGCTTCACAGCCCACCGCGCGTGCCCGGCCAGGGCTCGGGCGACTGGACGTATCTCGCGCTCGCGTCGAACCCCGACGTGAACCTCTATGTCACCGTCGGAAACGCGCGCGTCTCGGCGAACGTCATCATGAGCGCGAACCAGATCTGGGACAGCGGCTTTCAAGACCTCGATCAGCTGGGCGGCATCAACCAGGCGTACGTGACGCTCAAGTTCCCCGACGTGTTCGGCAACCGTGGCGGCATCGCGGCCACCGTCGGCAGCTTCTCCATGCGCTACGGCAACGCCGGCCCGGGCGAGCGGAGCTCCGGCTACTACGGCACGTATCTCTTCGGCCGCTTCCACACCACCGGCGAGGATCTGACCGCTGACATCGATGTCAACGATCACCTCGAGCTCACGCTCGAGCACGGCATCGGCGGCATGCTCGAAGTCGTCCCGTTCAACGTCCTGCAGCAGAAGAACGGGTTCCTGCCGACGGCGACCAACCCCGAGGGCGACACCTTCGTTCACCACGCGCACGCGTCGCTCGCGTACGACGACTGGTTGCGGCTCGGGCTGCACTATCTCTATTGCTGGTCACCGGGCAACGTCCCGCAACCGGCTCTGCCTCCCACATTCAACATTCCTCCGTCGGCGAACATCTCGGGCCACATGTCGTCGATGGGCGGCGACTTGCACCTCGACGGGCTCGATATCGGCAGCGGATACATCGGCTACTCGCACGTCAGCGTCGACCACGGCAATGACCTCGGTCCGGCGCTGCAGGTCATCCACGGGACGTCGGGAACGGGATTCCGAAGCGTCTACTTCGGTCGCAAGGACGTCGCCTCGAACATCACGCCGGTCAATGACTCCGGGACCGTCGACACCGTGCTGTTCCAGTGGATCTTCCGGCTGTCGCGCGTCTTCGGGCGCGCGCCGCTCGGCCGCGAGACCACGCTCGGCGTCTACGGCATGTACAACTACGTTCACAGCCCGTCTCCGCACAACCCGCCCGCCGACGCCACGCACGACGAGAACATTCACGAGCACAAGTTCAAGGGCGGCGTCGAGGTAGAGGTCCAGGCGCACAAGTACCTGAACGTCGGCGTCCGCGTCGATCGCGTCCAGCCATCGATCTTCGACCGCGATCCGACGTACTGGGCGTACATCGTCCACGGCATGTCGTCGGGCTCGGACGCGTTCACGACGCTCTCCCCGCGGCTCATCATCCACACCAATTGGAAAAGCAAGGAGCTCATCGTCGTGGACTACACGCACTACTTCCTCGGGCCGCGTGCGTATGTCGGATCGCCCTACAGCACGATCCTCAAGGCCGATCCCAACATGCTGGCGATAACCCTCCTCTTTTCATTCTAAAAGGCCATGACCACTCGCAAACAGAACGGAATCTCGAAGCGCGCCGGCGTCGGCGTGACGACGATGGTCACCCTGTCGCTGCTCGGGGCGGTCACGACCGCGCGCGCGCAGCAGGCCGCTCCGCCCGGCGCGCCGCCTGCAGCGCCCGCCGAGCGCGCTGCCGCCGCCTCCGCCGCCCGCGGCGGAGACGCCGCCGCCAGCGCCGCCCGCCGCCGAGGCGCCGGTCATGATCCCGATCCCGCCGACACCGGCGCCAGAGCCGCCGAAGAAGGTGCCGGTCGAGAAGCGGAAGAAGGATCTCGAGACCACCGTCGGCATGGACCCGGTGCAGCACGACATCGGTGCCGAGGCCGACATTCTCGGCGCCGTCGATCTCGGCGTGCCGCGGCTCAAGACCAAGGGCTGGAAGTACGCGATGCACGGCTTCTTCAGAGCGCCGCTGCGTCTCGGGATCGGACCGCGCGGCGACGGTCAATCGGGTCTGCAGTGGCATAGCCCGGCGCACATCCCCGGCCTGGACGCCACCGACTGGCGATACACGGGCCTCACGCCGAGCCCCGGCGGGTCGCTCTACCTCAACGTCGCCAACCCGAACGTGTCGGCCAACATGATCATCACGACCGACACGCTCAACGACTCGAGCTACGACAACCTCGTCAAGATCGGCGGCGTGGCGCAGGCCTACGTCACGATGAAGTGGCCCGATCTGTTCGGCAACGCCGGTGGCATCGCCGCGACGATCGGCGCCTTCTCGAACCGCTACGGCGTCTCCGGGCCCAAGCAGGAGAGCACCGGCTACTACGGGACCTACCTCTTCGGGCGCACGCACGTCGCCGGCGAGGCGGTGACCGCCAACGTCGATCTCGACGACCACTGGCAGCTGGTCTTCGAGCAAGGCTTCGGCGCGAAGCTCGAGGTGGTTCCGTACGTCGCGTACGATCACAGCCCTCCGCCGCCGCTCGCCCCCTATCTGCCGGTGCAGGGTCCCGTGCCCCAGGGCTCGACGTTCCTTCACCACGAGCACGTGTCGCTGCTCGCCGACGATTGGCTCCAGCTCTCGGGCCACTACCTTTACTCGTTCACGCCCGACGATCTGTCGTACTCGACGAGTGGCATCGCGGGCGCCCACAGCCAGCCGGGTCACATGCAGGTCTACGGTGGCGAGGTCCACATCGACACGACGAAGGCCAACGGCTACATCGGGTACTCGCACATCGACGCGGTGGGGTTGTTCCCGCTCGCCGGCGCGATCGAGGTCCTCCACGGAATCGACGGTGTCGGCTTCAAGGAGAACTACTTCGGCCCCATCGATCCGCTCGTGAACCACTATCAGAGCATGCCGGCTGCGGTGCGCAACGATTCGGGCAAGGTCGACTCGGTGCTGTTCCAGGCCACGACGCACCTGTCGCCGTTCCTGGGCCGCCCGCGCAACGCCGCGGACGTCGCGCTGGGCGTCTTCGGTATGTACAACCATATCAACTCCCCCGGCAACAATCAGGACCGGATGAAGTTCGGTGCCGACCTCGACGTGATCCCCACGTCGTTCATGGCGATCGCGCTCCGCTTCGATCGGGTCATGCCCGACGGCCCGACCAACAACATCGCGTACTCCGTGATCTCGCCGCGCCTGATCTTCCACACCAACTGGCTGAGCCGCGAGTACGTGGTCCTCAGCTACTCCCGCTACATCTACGGCTCCGCAGTGAGCTACACCAGCTACACGGCGCCGGTCACGGGGTACACCATGAGCACGACGTACCAGGCAGGCCCCGACCCCAATCTCTTCGTTGTCTCTTCGGTCATTTCGTTCTAAGCCTGAGGGCGGAAGGGAGCCCGGGCGCCGATGCTGAATCAAGAACGTCTCGATCCGAGGAAGCTGGTTTTCACGGGGACCGCGTCGCAGAAGGGGCGGTCCGTCGCGGTCTGCCCGCAGAACAGCGTGCTGCGGCACCTGTGCTACGGGCGGATCCGGCTGGACGCCACGTTGCCCCGCACCGCGTTCGAGACCGGCGGGCGCGAGACCGCGCTGCTGTGCATGCGCGGCGCGTGTCGCGTCAGCGTCGGCGGCACGCCCTATGACCTGGGGCTCCACGACGCGATCTACGTGCCGCGCGGATCGTTCGTCGAGGTCAGCACCACCGGCGAGGTCGACCTGGTCGAAGTCGCCGCCGAGGTCAGCGGCGACTATCCGCTGCAGGTCATTCGCTACAGCGACCTGGCCAAGGATCCAAAGCTGAAGTTCACGGCGGGCGGCGCCGCGACGACGCGCGACCTGAACATCGTCATCGGCGACAACGTGCGCGCGGGACGGATCCTGGCCGGATTCACGCGGTCGCAACCGGGGAACTGGACCAGCTGGCCGCCCCACGAGCACGGCGCGATGCTGGAAGAGGTCTACGTCTACTTCGACATGCCGCCGCCGGCGTTCGGGATCCAGATGGTCTACACGCAGCCCGGCGAGCCGGAGCTGGCGGCGGTCGTTCGCGACGGCGACGCCGTGCTGATGCCGGCCGGGTATCACCCCAACGTTGCCGCGCCAGGCCACAGCATCAACTTCATCTGGATGATGGCGGCCCACCGCGAGGTCGAGGACCGCCAGTTCGGCGTCGTCAACGTGCAGCCCGGCTTCGACAAGACGGGCTCGGGCCTGGAGGCCAGCCGCAAGTAGCGCGCGAGCCGATGGCGTCCGGTCCGTTTTCGCTCGAGGGGTTGAACGCGCTGGTCACGGGCGCGTCGCGCGGCATCGGCGCGGCGATCGCGCATGCGCTGGCCGCCGCCGGCGCCGACGTCGCCTGCCACGGCAACAGCAAGGCGCCCGACGAGACCTGCGACCGCATTCAGCAGCTCGGCCGCCGCGGCCTGGCCCTGCGCGGCGACATGGGCGACCCGGCGACGCCGGCGGCGCTGGTCGACGCGGCGGTGCGCGGCCTGGGCAGCGTCGATCTTCTCATCAACAACGCCGGCACGATCCGCCGCGCGCCCGCGGCGGACACCCAGGACGAAGACTGGGACCTGGTCGTCGGCGTCAACCTGTCCGGCGTCTTTCGCATGTGCCGCGCCGCGGGGCGCCACATGCTGGCCCGCGGGCGGGGCAAGATCGTCAATGTCGCGTCGCTCCTCTCGTTCCAGGGCGGCCTGACCGTCCCGGCCTACGCCGCCTCGAAGGGCGGTGTGGCTCAGCTCACCAAGGCGCTGGCCAACGAGTGGGCGGCCAAGGGCATCAACGTCAACGGCATCGCCCCGGGCTACATCCGGACCGACAACACCAGCCAGCTGCAGCAAGACGCAACGCGCAGCCGGCAAATCCTGGAACGGATCCCGGCCGGGCGCTGGGGCGAGCCCGAAGACCTGGGGGGTGCCGCGGTGTTCCTGTGCGCCCGCGCCAGCGATTTCGTCCATGGCCACATCCTGGTTGTAGATGGGGGATGGCTAGGGCGGTAAGCTCTCTGGATGCGTCGACTCCGCGGGCGGGGGCTCCCGCTTCCTCCGCCGCTGTCTCCGCCGGTCTTCGGTGCTCCTGCGCCGCCGGTCCGCTCTGAGCCGCAAGATCGGCGCGCGGACACTGATGCAGTGCCGGTGGGGCAAGAGACCCCGAAACCGGTGGAGCCGACGATGCTGTCCAAAACCCACGGTTCAATTCTGGAGTTCAAGCCGCCCGCCGCGGCCGAGGACCCCCAGGAGGCGAACCGCGCGTTCATCGCCGCGCTGCGCGCCGGCGACCCGCGCGCGCGCGAGGTCCTGGTCGAACGCTACCTCCCGCTGGTGCAGCGGCTGGTCGCGGGCGCCATGGGTGTCGAGTCGGACCTGGTCGACGTGGTCCAGGACGTCTTCGTCGCGGTGCTCGAAGGCGTCCACAAGCTGAAGGATCCGTCGGCGCTGCAGAGCTGGATCGCCAGCCTGGCGGTCTTCACGGCGCGCGGCCGCATCCGGCGCAAGCGCCGCTGGCGCTGGATCATGTTCGTGCCGCCCGAGTCGCTGCCCGACATCCCGGTGCGGCAGTCGGACGGCGACACGCGCATGGCGGTGCGCGCGACCTATCGCGCGCTCGAAACGCTGCCGACTGACGAGCGACTGGCTTTCACGATGCGCTTCATCGCCGAGATGGAGCTGACCGAGGTAGCGGCGGCTTGCCGCGTTTCACTAGCAACTATCAAACGAAGACTAGCGCGGGCGGAGACGAGGTTTCTCGCGGCAGCGCAGGAATCTCCCGTGTTGAAGGACCGGGTGGACAGAGGAAGGTGGGCATCCAAATGACTGGGGTCGAAGAGCTTATGAAAGAGGTTGCTGCGGCTCAGAAGAGCGAGCTGCGGCGTATGGACATCGAGTCCGAGGTGAAGCACCTCGTTGCGGCGCGGATGGTGGAGGGGAAGGCGAAGTCACAGGTCGAGACGCGCACCTGGCGCTGGGTCTCGCTGGGCACGGCGGCGGCCGCGGTCGCGGCGGTGCTGCTCGTCGCGGTGTTGCTGAATCGCAATCCGTTTCTGACGTTCACGATCGACGCGCCCGGCCGCTTCGGCCAGACCGGCGATCTGCTCGCGCCTCCCGCCGGCCAGGCGATGGCGGCGGTCTTCTCCGACGGCTCGCGCGTCGTGGTCGGTGACAGCAGCCACGCCCGCATCGACTCGGTCGACGCCAACGGCGCCACGGTGACCCTGGACGACGGGCATCTCGACGCGAGCATCGTTCACCGCCCGCAGACCCGCTGGGAGGTGCGCGCCGGTGACTATCGCATCCGCGTCACCGGCACGCATTTCTCCACGGCGTGGAGCCGGCGTGAGCATGCGCTCACCGTGCGCCTCTACGAGGGCTCGGTCGTCGTGACCGGCCCGGGCATGGCGGCGTCGGGCGCGCGCGTGCGCGCCGGCCACGTGCTGCACGCGAACGCGCAGGGCGCGACTCTGGCGCTCGCCGAGCCCGAGGCGACCGCGCCACAGGTGGTGCCGATCGGTGACCCGCGCACCGCCGAGCCCGAGGCTCCGACGTCTCCCGAGCCGGCGATCGCGCCGGCCGAGGTCATCGAGCCCGCGGGTGGTCCGGCGCTGGCGCCGATCGCGCCGGAAGCCCCGCCCGCGGTCGTCGGCGCGGTCGTTGGATCTTCGTCGCGCGTGCACCGCTGGGTCACGTCGCGGGCGGCGGCGGGCTCACACGCCGCCCCTCAGATGGTGCCCGCACACGCGACGGCCCCGGCGCCGTCCGGAGCGCCGGCCCCGTCCATGGCTCCGCTGCCAGGCGCACCCGTGCCGATGGCCACGACCTGGCGCGCGCTCGCGCGCCGCGCGCAGTACCACCAGGCGCTGACGCTGGCGCTGGCCGAGGGCTTCGACCGCGACTGCGACCAGCTGCGCGGCGACGACCTGGTGCTGCTGGCCGACGTCGCGCGCCTCGGCGGCGATCTCCGGCGCGCCGACCAGGCTTACCGCGCGGCGCTGCGCCGCTTCCCCGACCTGGATCGGCCGGCGTTCGCGCTGGGCGTGATGGCGTTCGAGTCGCGCCACGACTATCGCGACGCTGCGTCCTGGCTCTCGCGCTACCTGCACGATCATCCGAGCGGCCCGCTCGCCACCGAGGCGGCGGGACGCTTGCTCGAGGCGTGGGACCTGGCCGGTGAGACCACGCGGGCGCGCGAGGCGGCGCGCAACTACCTGCGCGACCACCCGGCGGGCCCGCACAAAGCCCTGGCGCGACGACTGGCCGGGCCGTGAAAGTACGGCCAGGACTACTGGCCGTACTCATAGGCAGCCTGATTTCGGCGGCGGCCGCCGCCGTAGCCATGGCCGCGTCGGGCGGAAGCGGCCCGGTGGTGTTGCTCGGCACCGCCGAAGACGAGCCGCTGACCGGCCGCATCGCCGCCGAGCTGCGCGCGCTGGGCATCCCCATCGAGCTCCGCGTCGTCGCCGGCGAGGAGCCGGGCATCGACCTCGAGGTCGAGAGCGCGCTGCGCGACGGCGCGCGCGCCGCCGTGCGCATCGATGCGCAGGCCGGCCGGACCGAGGTCTCGATCGCCGACCCGAGCAACCACCGCGTCGCGCTGAAGCAGGTGCTCGAGGGCCCGCCTACCGCGGCGATGGTGCCGGTGCTGGCGCTGCGCACCGTCGAGTTCGTGCGCGCGACGCTGCTCGGCCCGCGCAGAGAGGAGAGTGAGGCCGTCGCCGCGCGCGACGCCGCGACCGGCGACGCGGGAATCGCAGCGTCGCCTTCGGGAACATTCAATGCGTCTCAGGCACCGGGGATGTCGCGCCTGCGCCTGGCCCTGAATTCGGGCGCGATCTTCACACCGGGCGGCCTGTCGACGCAGTTCACGTTCGGAATCGCCGGGCGGTTCCGATTGCTCCCGCGCCTGGGCGCGGAGGTGATGGGGTTCGCACCGCTATCGCAAGGGCGGCTCGATTTCGACCAGGCGCCGACGCACGCATCGACCTGGATCGGCGGCGGTGGCCTATTCTTGCGGCAGCCGACGAGCGAGCACACCGCCATCGAGCTCGGCGCTGGCGCCATCGTGGCGTGGGTCCTGACCACCGGCGACGCGGCCGTAGTCACCCTGCACCCACAATCAGATGACGCCGTGTCGGCGGCCGGCTACGTGCGCGTGGGTGCGGAACTGGCGCTGGCGCGCAATCTGGCGCTGCGCTTGGACCTGCTCGGAGGCGTCACCTTCCTGCGCGCGGTCTTCCAGGAGACGAAAACGCCTGGAGCCCCCCGACTCCCCGCGTGGGACCGCACCTTCGCCGCCGCACTCGGCGGCGTCGAGGCGCGATGGTTCTAGGGGACGTTGCCGGGACCGGCGCAGGTGCCGACAATGGCCCTTACATCGTCGGTGAAATTGACCGAATACTGATACGGCGGTTTCCAGTTGTTCCGTGCCGTCGTGATCAAATTCGCCGACGCGCTGGACCCGGTACCGTAGAGATTGTTGGGGTCGTTGATTGTGCCAGCCGTCACCGACGGGTCATCGAGAAAGGTGACGATCGGGACGGCGACCTGGTCGAAGACGTTGCCCTCTATGAGCAGCGTCGCCCCGTCCGTAGACGCAATTGCATACGACGACGCGGTTGGATCCGATGGCATCTGGACCGTGTCGTAGAAGTTGTTGAACAGGTGAACATGACCGAAACGGGCACGCGGCGCCCCCTCCACGATGTGCGAATAGAGGTTGTGGTGAAACGTGACGGCGAGAGAAAGGTCCTCGTCTCCGTCGGTGGCCGGATTCGGAGTATCCGTGTGTCCGACCAAGCTCACGCCGTGGCCGTAGTGGTCGTGAAAGCGGTTCCAGGAGACCGTGACGTTGTGCGATCCGTGAACGATGTCGACCAACCCGTCGTAGGTATCCTTGGGCGAGGTCAGATCGCTCGAAATATCACAGTGGTCGACCCAGACGTTGCTCGCTACCTGGATCGTGATCCCGTCAAAGCCATTCAGTGCCTTCGCGATCGTCAGGTTTCGCACGATTACATTGTGTACATCCTTGACCCGGAGACCGTTGTAGACCAGGCCATCGCCCACGTGCACCGGGATGATCGTCTTGTCGGACTGCACCTCGACCGGTTGCGCGGGGGTCCCAGCGTCGGTCGGGAAAGCGATGGTTCCGTTGATGCGAACGATCGCCGGCCCCGCCATGCCGGCGTAGGTTCGCAGCTGCGCGAGCGTGTCCGCGGTGTACATCGGCCCGTCGCCGCCGCCGGTCGTGCCACCGTCGAGGGTTGCGTACCCAACCAGTGCCGTCGAACAGGAGACGGGCGCGACGTCTGGACCCGCGTCCAGATCGCCCTGTACCACCGGTGCCCGCATCGGTGTATATCGGTCGAAACGGGTACGCGATGCTGTCCTTGCAGCCCGCGAGACAGACGGACAGCATCCCCCCGCAGATCACCAGCAGGAGAAACATGGGGTCGCGCGCTGAGGCCGGGGCCCGTCCCACGAAATCAATTGTATGCACATTCGCCGTGCGCCGCGCGGCCCTTTTCGACGAGGCAATGCCATGAACGACGAAACGCGTGAAAGCGTAATCGGTCACTACCGCTGGGTGATCTGCGCGCTGCTGTTCTTCGCGACGACGGTCAACTACATCGACCGGCAGATCCTCTCGCTGCTCAAGCAGACCCTCGATCGAGCAGCTGCACTGGACCAACGAGCAGTTCGGGCGAGTGAACGCGGTGTTCCAGGCGTCGTACGCGATCGGCCTCCTGCTGTTCGGGCCGTTCATCGACCGTTTCGGCACCAAGATCGGCTACGCGACCTCGATCGCCGCCTGGAGCGTGGCGGCGGCGTCTCATGCGCTGGTCGGCAACATCAGCGGGTTCTTCATGGCGCGCGGCGCGCTGGGGCTGGGCGAGGGCGGCAATTTTCCGTCGGCGATCAAGGCGGTCGCGCTTTGGTTCCCGAAGAGGGAGCGAGCGCTTCGCCACGGCGATCTTCAACTCGGGCACCAACGTGGGCGCGATCATCGCGCCGGCGATCGTCCCCTGGCTGGCCTTCACCTGGGGCTGGCGGTCGGCGTTCGTCGCGGCCGGCATCGCCGGCATGATCTGGCTCCTGTTCTGGATCCCGTTTTACAACGTCCCGGAGAAGATCCCCGGCCTCACGCGCGCCGAGCTCGACCACATCCGCAGTGATCCGCCCGACCTCGGCGGCGCGGGCAAGACCCGCTGGCGCACGCTGCTGCGCTATCGGCAGACCTGGTCGTTCATCATCGCGCAAGTTCCTGACCGACCCGGTCTGGTGGTTCTTCCTGATCTGGCTGCCCGACTTCTTCAAGAAGACGCGCCACCTCGACATCAAGCACAGCTGGTTCCTCATCGCCACGATCTACGGAATCATCTCCGTGCTCAGCATCATGGGCGGATGGGTTCCGGGCTATCTCACGCGGCGCGGGATGGCCATCAGCCGCGCGCGCAAGCTCGCCATGCTGGCGTTCGCGATCTGCGTGATTCCGATCGTCTTCGTCACCAAGGTCAGCGACTGGGGCGCGGTCTTCCTGATCGGATTCGCCGGCGCCGCCCACCAGGCCTGGTCGGCGAACCTGTTCACCAGCGCCTCGGACATGTTCCCCAAGCGCGCGCTGGCGTCGGTCGTCGGCCTGGGCGGTATGGCCGGCTCGCTGGGCGGCATCATGTTCCCGATCTACACCGGCAAGCTGCTCGACGCGTTCGAGGCCAAGGGCAACGCCTCCGCCGGTTACGCGATCCTGTTCGCGATCTGCGGCTCGGCCTACGTGATCGCCTTCGTGGTGAACCACGTACTGGCCCCGCGCTTCGACCCGATCGACATCATCGACCGCCCGGCTGACAGCCCCAGCGCCGCTTAGCCTCGACGCCGGTCCAGATAATAAGCGCCAGGACGCCAGGACCGCCAAGGCCGGACCCTCTGGATAATCCGGATCCGGATCCTGGCGTTCTCCCCGTCCTCGCTCATCGAGCAAGCGATCGGCGAAGAGTTGGAGCCCGCGCGAGGGGTGGGGTGTTCCTCTTGCGGGGGCCTGAGGAGGCGCTCCTGCCTGTCCGCAGGCAGGATGCCAGCCGACGATCGGAGCGGCCCCCGTGCCGTCGGCCGGCTGATGGTTCGAAGAGCCCTCGGTCGAGTCCCCGGCTCTCCGGCCGGGAGGGAGTTGCCCTTCGACCGGCGGCGTAAGGGCCGCGTCCCCCGCAAGAGGAACACCCCACCCCGGAAGCGGGCGACTGACCAACTCCCGCCCGAGTTACCAAGCCGACGCGCGGCTAGTTCGGGCTCGTCGGCTCGATGAAGAGCTCGACGCGGCGGTTGTGGGCGCGCGCGCTGTCGCTGTCGGCGCCGTCGGCGGGATCGGTGTCGGCGTAGCCGGCGACGAAGATGCGCTTGCCCTCGATGCCGTGGGCGATGAGAAACAGGCCGACCTGGCGCGCGCGTTCCGTCGAGAGCTGCCAGTTGTCCTGCCATCCGCGCGACACGGGCCGGTCGTCGGTGTGGCCGGCGATCTCGATGCGGTGCGACGGGGTCCGGCGCAGGACGTCCGTCACCTGCGCCAGCGCGTGGAGACCGCTCTCGCTGATCTGCACGCTTGCCGAAGGAAACAGCAGCTCGTTCGACAGCCGGACCCGGACCCGCCCGCCGACGATCGCGACGGAGGCCTGATCGTCCATGACCGTATTCAGCGACGCCTTCAGCGCGCGCGCCACCTCCTCCTCCAGCGTCATGACCGACTTCTGCAACGACGTAAGCTTGAGCGCCGCCGCCTCGTTCTCGTTGAGCATGCGCTCGGCGACTTCGATGACGTCCTTCTTGAGCACGCAGTTGTTCGAGTAGATCGGCGGTGGCGGCGGCGGGCAGCGCGGATCCATCACCTCGCGCGAGGGCGGCGCCGTGGCGCAGCCCCAGCTTGCACAAGCGATTGCAAAAGCGATCGTGAGGATCGCCGGAAGGATCGGACACCCCGCATGCCAACGCCAACGCATGGCGGGAGCCTAGCGCAACAACGTGGGCGCTAAAACAACTCGCTCATGATCGTGCCGCCGTCGACGGTCTTGACGGGCCGTCCCGATGGCGCGAAGCGGGTCTTGTCGGCGTCGACCTGCATCGCCCAGGCGACCGAGCGGTAGAGGTCGGGGACGCTGACCGGGCGGCTCACGATCTCGTCGCCGTTGTCGTTGGTGGCGCCGATGACCTGGCCGCCCTTCACGCCGCCGCCCGCGAGCACGATGTTGCTGGCGGTCGGGAAGTGGTCGCGCCCACCGCGATCGTTGATCACCGGCGTGCGCCCGAAGTCGCCCATCCACAGCACCAGCGTGCTGTCGAGGAGGCCGCTCTTCGCGAGATCGTCGAGCAACGCGCTCATCCCTTGATCCAGCGTCGCCGACAGCTCGGTGACGCGCGGGAAGTTGTTGTCGTGGGTGTCCCAGCCTTTGAGCAGCACCTCGACGAAGGGGATGCCGGCGGCGACCAGCCGGCGCGCCATCAGGCAGCCGGCGCCGAACGGCGAGGCGCCGTAGGCCTGCTTCACGGCATCCGGCTCCGACGCGATGTCGAACGCGGTCACGTGGGGCGAGCGCATGAGCGCGACCGCCTGCTCGCCCACCGAGCTCTGCCCGCTGGCGAGCACGCCCGGGTGATCGGTGGCGAAGTCGCCCTGCAACGTGCGCCACAGGCCGAGGCGCATGTCGAAGCGCGCCGGATCGACGCCGCCGGCGTAGCCGAGGTTGCGCGTCGGCTTGGTCGGATCGAGCACCGGGAACGGCGAGTACGACGCATCGAGAAAGCCGGCGTCTTCGCCGGGCCCGCCGATGGCGACGTAGCCAGGTAGCAGGCGCGAGTCGCGCGTGAGCGCGACCACCGAGCCGAACGCGGGGTGGTCGACGCCGCCCTGGGGCGGGTAACCGGTGTGCATCAGGTGGCGCGCGCGATCGTGGTTGCCTTCCTTGCTCGTGAGCGAGCGGATCAGGGCCATGCGCTTCATGTGCTTGGCCAGGCGCGGCAGGTGCTCGGAGATGCGGATGCCCTTGACGCTGGTCTCGATCGCCTTGAACGGCCCGCCGGTCGGGCGACCCGGCTTGGGATCGAACGTGTCGAGCTGGCTCGGGCCGCCCTCCATGTAGAGCAGGATGCAGGCGCGCGCGCGCGGCGTCTTGGTCTTGGCCGCACCCTTCGCGAACGCGCTGCGCGCGCCGCCGAACGGCAAGCCGAGGCCGAACGACAGCGCCGCGCCCACGCCCAGCTCGAGAAACCAGCGGCGGGGAATCGAATCGCGCGTGCTCATGAATGCCTCCTCGAGTCGTTCAACGTGAGCCTCATCAATGATTGGTCAGCATCTCCGTCGAGGTCAGAAGCGCAAAGAACAGATCCTCGTACGCGCCGCGCGCGCCCGGGCCACCACCGAGCTGCGGCAACAACTTCGCCTGCTCGGCCGCCGTCGGCGGCCGCGTGTACGTGCTCAGGAACATCTGGCGCAGGCGCGTCGCCGGATCGGTCGACGCCGCCAGGATGCGCGCCAGGTTCGAGCCGGGGCGCGGCTTCGCGCCCTGGTTGGTGAGCTCGCCGTTGAACAGCAGCAACGCCTGGGGAATGTTGCCGTTGAAGGTGTTGACCTCGGCCATCTCATCGTCGGCGAAGATGAACGAGTACTCTTTCAGCGCGCGCTCGATGCGCTTTTGCACCTTGTCGGCGTCGAGCTGCTCCAGGCGATCGACGCCGGTCGCGACGATCAGCGAGCGAAAGAGCTCCTCGGGCGTCAGGCGCCGGACCGCGGCGCGCGCGAACGACACCGTCGGGTCCGGCGGTGGCGGCGCCGACGCGGTGTCCGCGGAGGCGACGGCGGGCGGCGGGCCCGCCGCGGTCGCGGGGACGCGCGACGTGAGCCCGTACGCGCGCGAGAGCACCAGCACGCGCAGGAGGTGCTTGATGTCATAGCCGCTGGCGCGGAAGTCGTCGGCGAGCCGGGTCAAGAGCGGCGGGTGCTTGGGATCGCGCTCGCCGCCGAGATCGTCCCACGGCTCGACGATGCCGCGCCCGAAGAACTGCTCCCAGGTGCGATCGACGAACGTCTTCGCGAAGAGATCCGACCCGACGAGAGCGCGCGCGAGCGTGTCGCGCCGCCCCTCGCCCGCCAGCGCCTCGATGTTGCGGCCGAAGAAGCGCGGCTGCACCACCGTCTCCTTGTCGGCGCCGGTCTTCTTGAACTTCATCTGCCCGTTGGGCTTGTCGAAGACGGTGTAGACCTTGTTGTCCTTGTTGGCGGCGCGCTCGAGCGCCGCCATGTCCATGCCGCCGGTCTCGCCGCCCACCTCGGTCGCGCCCGCCATCGTCGTCGCTGCGCCGCCGGCGGAGGCCGCCGGAGCCGCGAGCGCCGCGATCTTTTCCTGCTTGGTCTTGGTGCGCGCGAAGAAGGCGGCGAACCCGTAGAAGTCCTCCTGCTTGTAGCGATCGTCGTAGGGATGGTCGTGGCACTGCGCGCACTGGATCTGCACGCCCAGGAACAGCCGCGCCGTCGCCGACGCCATGGTCTCGGCGCCGCCGCCCTTGACGTGCGAGGCGACGAACACGCCGGGACCGCTGGGCACGATCTCGCCCGAGAACGTCAGCATCTCGCGCGCCATGCGGTCGTAGGGCCGGTTCTCGCGGAACGCCGCCAGATAGTACGCGCGCGGCTCGAGCCGCTTCTCCAGCCCGGGCTTGCGGAACTCTTGCCCCACGAAGAGATCCAGCGACACATCGGCCCAGTGCTCCGCGTACTCGGGGCTGGCCAGCAACGAATCGACCAGGTGCGCGCGCTTGTCGGGCGACTTGTCGGCCAGGAATCGCTCCGCCTCTTCGAGCGTGGGGATGCGGCCGATGAGATCGATGCTGGTGCGGCGCAGGAGCTCGGCGTCGTCGGAGGTTGACGCCGCGGTCACGCCCGCCGTTTGCCACAACGCCGCCGTCAGCTTGTCGACGTCGGCGGGCGTCATCAGGACCGGCGCGGGCGGTTTCGCGGCGGGCACGGGCGCCGGAGTCGCAGGCACTGCCGGCGCCAGCACGACAGCGGCGGGCGCGGACGGCGGCGGAGCCGTCCGCGCGATCGGCGCCGCGCAAGCGCTCAAAGTGAGCCCCAGCGCCTGCGCAATGACAGCCCGACGCATGCTCGTCATCGCGGTAGCTTACGGCGCGGTCACCACGATGTCGTCGAAAGATGCGGGACCACCGGTCGTGCCGAAGGCGATTCCGCCCATGACCAGCGAAACCCCGGTGGTGGTCACCACCGGCGGAGCCGTGGGATCGGCACCGAGATAGGCGTTGATCGTGTTGCCCTTCACGGAGAGTCCAATCGTGACCCACTGGCCTGAGGGCACGGCCACCTTCGTGGTGTTACTCACGTCCGATGGTGCGCCGCCCGCCGAGAGCTTCTGCCTGATCTTGAGCTTTCCGTCGTTCGTGTACTCGATATAGAACTGATCGCGATCGCTGCCGAAGCGAACGCCCAGCATGATCCGTGTGGTCGTGGTCGCCCCGGCGGGAAACTGAACCTTGGCTTGAATCCGCATGTCGGTCCAGCCGCCGTCGCCGCCCGCGGCCCAGCTTGGTCCACTGCACACCGCGCGCTGGGAGAACATATGGTTGGTGGTGGTTCCGTCGGCAACGACCGCCCAATCGCCGCAGGGCGTGCCGCTGGGGTTCAGCCTCGTCAGGCCGGGCCCATCCCAGAAGTAGCGATCCCCGACGTTGCCAGTCTCGAAGTCGTCCATGAGGAGCACGCCGCCGGTTGCCCCCGCCGTTCCGGTGCGTCCGCCCGCGCTGGTGACGATGGTGCCGCCCGCGCCGGTCACGACGTGCCCGCCAGCGCCGGTGACGACGTTCCCGCCTGCGCCGGTGCTTCCGGCGGCACCGTTGCTGCCACCTGAGCCGTTCACCGAGCTGCCGCCGGCGCCGGGCCCCGGCGCCCCACCCTCACCCGCCGGGCCGCCGTCGCGATAGAAGACGTCGGGGCTGACGCAGGCCGCGCCCACCAGCGCCAGGCCGGCGGCGAGAACCGAAACCGAGACGCAGACGGGTTGCCTCACGGAATGACCACGCCCGGGCAACCGTAGATGATCTCGACCTTGTTACCGTTGTTCTTGATCATGTCGCACCACGACCCGTAGACCTGGACCCCGGTGTAGCTCGGGTCGGTGTAGTCCCAGCCGTCGACGTGCATGGTGTCCGGAGGCGCCTTGTTGCCGTTCACCTTGACCGCGATGTTGTCAGGCACCGGCGGCGGCGACGAGAGCGGAAAGACGCAGTTGCTGGCGACCGGGTTCACGATGCTCTCCAGCGTCGTGACCAGCTGCGCCTGGTTGGCCGCCAGGAAAAACCGCGTCGCGCCCGGCCGCGTGTCGGACGAGGGCTCGAGGCCGGCGACCGCCAGCTGGTTCAGCGTCAACTGGTCGTTGGGTTTGGTGGTGGCGACGCCGACGACGAACGTATGGAAACCGGCGGTGGCCGCCGCGGTGACCGCGGCAATCGCGTCGGTGCGCGCCGTCGTCGAGTTCGACGACAGCGATCCGGCTTGCCCGGCGCACGACGGCTCGCCGTCGGTGGCGAGCAGGATGTACTTGCGGCTGTCGTCGGTCATCGAGAGCTGCTTGAGATAATTGGTCGCGATACCGATCGCCGCCGCCGTCGGCGTGCCGTCGCCATTGTCGACGACGCCCATCACCGCGGTCTTCAGCGCGGTGGCGTTGCTGGTCATGATTTGCAGGTCGATCTTGTTGGTGACGGTGTCGTTGGCGCACGACCCGCTGCCCTTCTCGGGGAAGGCCTTCAGACCCCACGAGATCGTCGGATCGGCCTGCCCGATCGTCGTGGTCAGCGCCGGGATGAGCTGGCTCCACTTCGTCGGGTTGGTCGCGCTGACCGACGTCGAGTCGTCGAGCCCGTCCTCCATCGAAGCCGAGCGATCGAGCACCATGAAGATCTCGACCGGCTTGCGATTGACGTCGAACGTCTGCAGCCCGCACATCGAGCCGCCGATACCAACCGAGACGCCGGTGCCGCCGGCACCCGTGCTGACGTGGCCACCGGCCCCCGTGACCTGCGCCCCGCCGCCGCCGCCACTGCCGGTATTGGACGGAGGGGGAGGAGCGTTCACCCCGGCGCAAGCCAGCATGGACATGGAACCTGCCAGCGCGAGCCAGACCAGCGCTCTTGTCACCGCGTACCTCCGGAAAGTTTTGGTCGGGGTAAACACAGCATTGCCCCAACATGGGTGTCCGGCAGTTCGCGTGACGGCTCACCCCGTGACCGGCGGAGGCGGCCCCAAGAGACGTGATGAAACGCAAATGACCGGGTGCGTCCCGAGCCTACAAGGCTGGCGGGACGCGCCCGGGAGCTGATTTTTGAGCCGTCTTCGGGGCGCCCGCTAGGCGCCGATGAACAGCGGGCGGATGTGGCGGTCGAACAGGTTGTCGGTCACGCAGCGGCCGGCGATCTCGCGCGCGCCGTCGAGCGCCGACGTGAACTCGGCGCCCATCTCGGCGGCGACCCGGAACGCCACGTGAACCAGTTGCCGCAGGTGGACGTTATACTCGGCGCAGGACTGGTCGTGGCGCAGCGCCTTGACGAACGCCTCGGCGCTCCAACCTTCGACCTCGGCGGGCGTCGGCAGCCACATGCGGTCGATCTCGACGACCGTCGCGTACGGCTTGCAGAGCTCGTCGAAGCGCGCCACCGCCTGCGCGTAGATGCGCTTGGCGATCGCCAGCCCCTTGGGGCCCGATTGTGCGATACCGATCACTTCCTCGAGCCAGTTGGTGCCTGCCGTCTTGAGGTGCAGCCCGGCGCCGTGCTTCTTGATGGCCTGGTGCATGATCGGGTAGAGCGAGAACTTGTCGCTGCCGGTGTGCACGCTGATCTTCAGCGACGCGGGCAAGCCGAACACCTTCTGCGCATGCGCCACCACGGCCAGATCGGCGTCGAACTCGCGCTCGAACGTGCGGATGTCGCCGACGTAGTCGACGCCCTTCAGGAACTTGCCGGAGAACTTCGGCGCGATGGTCTGCACCGGGATCTTCTCGCGCGCGATCGCCGCCAGGATGAAGAACAGCTCGAACGGCTGCTGCGGGTCGTTGGCCTCGTCGGTCGAGACCTCGGGAACGAAGTTGCCCTCGCCCTTGGCGGCGACGACGTGGCGGTAGATCTTGCCCGCCTCCTGGACTGCGTAAAGATAGTTGCGCGCGATCTTCTCGAGCACGGCGTCGGTGACGTCGAACGTTTGCTCGACGCCGGGGATGCGCAGCACGCCCTTGAACGGCGCCATGTCGCGCACGAACCCGGCGATCTCGTCGTCGGTCGCCGCCTTGCCGATGAAGTCGGCGACGTCGTGGGTGAAGAAGTTGCTCGAGGCCAGGAAGCCGTCGACGGTCTTGAGGCCGATGTGGTCGGCGTCGACGTAGTAGCTGTGCTTCCAGCCGCCGGCCTTCACGGCGGCGTCGGCCTCGACACGCACGTCGTCGGGCTTGGTGCCGATGAGCGAGTGCTCGCGGAACGACTTGTTCCAGACCGGCGCGATGACCACGCCGGCCTGCTCGGCCTTCTGCATCGCGCGTAGCTGCGCGCTGCCCTCTTTGCCGAAGCGATCGCCGATGCCTACGGAGTAACGTTCGATGTTCATTGCGCCCTCATTAAACGACGTACGCCGTCGACGCCGTGGTGCCGCCGCGCCCGGTCCAGTTGGTGTGGAAGAACTGG
Organism: uncultured Pseudomonadota bacterium; assembly: GCA_963774325.1. Lineage (GTDB taxonomy): Bacteria > Myxococcota_A > Polyangia > Fen-1088 > Fen-1088 > DASRQZ01. The sequence goes on along the minus strand of CAVZEF010000002.1, from coordinate 2,462,134 downwards.
CCGCGTGGCTGGTCGATGCGCTCGTACTGGTGCGCGCCGAAGAAGTCACGCTGCGCCTGCAGCAAGTTCGCCGGCAACCGTGCGTTGCGGAAGCCGTCGAAGTAAGTTGAGCGCCGTCGTCGTGGCCGGGATCCAGATGCCGTTGGTGATCGCCGTGGCGACCACGCGCCGCCACGCCGCCTGCGACGACTCGATGTGCTCGCGGAAGTACGGCGCCAAGAGCAAATTCGAGAGCTTGGGGTTCTTGTCGTAGGCCTCTTTGATCTTGCCCAGGAACGCCGAACGGATGATGCAGCCGCCGCGCCACAGAAGCGCGATGCCGCCGTAGTTCAGGTCCCACTTGAACTCGCCCGCGGCGGAGCGCATCAGCTCGTAGCCCTGCGCGTACGACACCACCTTCGACGCGTAGAGCGCGCGCGACAGGTCGTGGATGAACGCCTTGCGGTCGCCGGTGAACGACGGCTTGGGACCGTTCAGCAGCTTCGACGCCTCGACCCGCTGCTCCTTCATCGCCGACAGACAGCGCGCGTAGACCGCCTCGCTGATCAGCGTCAGCGGGATGCCCTGGTCGAGCGCGGTGACGCTGGTCCACTTGCCGGTGCCCTTCTGCCCGGCGGTGTCGAGGATCTTGTCGACGATCGGCTTTCCGTCCTGGTCCTTGAACGCCAGGATGTCGCGCGTGATCTCGATGAGGTAGCTGTCGAGATCGCCCTTGTTCCACTCCGCGAAGACCTCGTGCATCTCGTCGGCCGACATGCCGAGGAGCTCTTTCATGATCTGGTACGACTCGCAGATGAGCTGCATGTCGCCGTACTCGATCCCGTTGTGCACCATCTTCACGAAGTGACCGGCGCCGTCGCTGCCGACCCAGTCGCAGCAGGGCGTGCCGTCTTCGACCTTGGCGGCGATCGCCTGGAAGATCGGCTTGACGTGCGGCCACGCCGCCGGCGAGCCGCCCGGCATGATCGACGGTCCCTTGAGCGCGCCTTCTTCACCGCCCGAGACGCCGGTGCCGACGTAGAGCAGGCCGCTTGCGCCTCGAGATCCTTGGTGCGGCGGATGCTGTCGGGAAAGTGCGTGTTGCCGCCGTCGATGATGATGTCGCCCTTTTCCAGCAGCGGCGCGAGCTGCTCGATGAGATCGTCGACCGGCTTGCCGGCCTTGACCATGATCATCACCCGGCGCGGCGTCTTCAGCGAGCTCACCAGCTCCTGCAGCGTCTTCGTGCCGACGATCTTCTTCCCGCGCGCGCGTCCCTCGAGGAAGGTCACGACCTTGTCGTAGGTCCGGTTCTGAACCGCCACCGTGAACCCGCGGCTCTCGATGTTCAGGACCAGGTTCTCGCCCATGACCGCCAACCCGATGAGTCCGATATCCGCCTGCTGTGTCATCTCTGCTGTTTCCTTTTCCGAGCCGAGTGGGGTTTCGAAAATCTGTTATCGCTGAATGCGAGCGGAACCGCCCTTGGCGAACGCGCGAACGTCAGCGATGGTGGCCATGGTTGTATCGCCGGGGAACGTCGTGAGCAACGCCCCGTGCGCCCAGCCGAGCTTGACCGCGTCCTCGGGCGCCTCACCCGAGAGCAGGCCGTAGATGAAGCCGGCGGCGAAGCCGTCGCCGCCACCGACGCGATCGAGCACGTCCAGCTCGGCGATCGGGGCGGTGTACGTCTTGCCGCCAGACGTCGTATTCATCCAGGCCACCGCGCTCCAGCTGTGGCGGTTGGTGGTGTGCACCTCGCGCAGCGTCGTGGCCACCGCCTGAACCTTGGGGTGCTTGGCGACGACCTTGTCGATCATGTCGAAGAAGGTCTTCGGATCGAGGCCCGACTTTTTGGGGCCCGCGACCTCGGGGCCGGGGATGCCCAGGCCCTTTTGCAGATCCTCTTCGTTGCCGACCAGCACGTCGACATTTTCGACGATCCGGCCGATGACCTCGACGGCCTTCTGCTCGCCGCCCCAGATGTTCCACAGCTTCTGGCGGAAGTTGAGATCGAAGCTGGTGACTGCGCCGGCCGCCTTGGCCGCCTTCATCCCCTCGACGATCAGCTCGCCGGTCGTCGCCGACAGCGACGCGAAGATGCCGCCGCTGTGGAACCAGCGCACGCCGCCAGCGAAGATCTTGCTCCAGTCGAAGTCGCCCGGCTTGAGCAGCGCCCCCGCCTCGTTCGCGCGGTTGTAGAACACCACGGGCGCGCGCACGCCGTGGCCGCGATCGCTGTAGACCGTCGCCATGTTGGGGCCGTTGACGCCGTTGTGAGCGAACGTCTTGTAGAACGGCTTCACGCCCATCGCGCGCACGCGCTCGGCGATGAGGTCGCCGATCGGGTAGTCGACCATCGCGCTGACGACGCCGGTGTTCATGCGGAAGCAGTCGGCCAGGTTGGCGGCGACGTTGAACTCGCCGCCGCTCACGTGAATGTCGCAGTGAGTGGCCTTGCGGAAGGGGATCACCCCCGTATCCAGACGGTGGACGAGCGCGCCCAGGCTCACGAAATCGAGCGCGCCACTTGGGGGGATCTTCAGCCCGGCGTTCATTGCGTCTCCTTTTCTCTTCTCAGGTGCTCTTTGGTTTCGGTCTGAACAAAGTTTCGCCCGCCTTGGGCACCAACAAGAGGCCGTCGTCCTCGCGGTCGCGCCAGTCGTCGGCGTTGATGCTGCGCCAGTCGCGGTAGCCGAGGTTGACCTCGCGGCACTCGTCCTCGGGGATCGCGGTCGCCAGCGTCACCGTGATGCGCGGGCGCTCGACCCCATTTTCGAATGTCCCGATGCCTTTGACGTGCGTCGAGTGCGCGACCACGCCGCGCGGGTAGTGGGCGAACTTTTCCATCTGCTTCCGGAAGTAGTCGCGCACGTGGTAGCCGAGCGCGCGGATGATCTTGCCGTGCACCACCGAGATCTCGCGGATGTGCGGCGCGTAGATGATCAGCTCGCCGCCGTCGGCGACGACCGGCTCCAGCTTGTACGCGCACTTTCCGCCCACCCACAGCTCGTCGTACATCTTGGGCGCGCACGAGAGCACGCTGCGATAGGAGCGGTCCTTGTAGAGGACGTGGATCTGGTTCGACAGATCGGCGGCCGCGCTCCACGCCTCCTCGGGCGTGCCGATGAACAGACCCGCCAGGTCGCCGCCCTCGACGACCAGGCTCACGCACTTGCGCTCGACCGGCACCATCGACGCTGCCTTGTCGACCACGGCGCGCACCGGCGTGTACTTGGTGCCGATGATCTCGGGGTTGGTGATGAGCGCGCCCAGCCAGTGGAACATGTCGATGATCTCGCGGCCCGAGATCCCCGGGAACAGGTACTTGTTGCCGCCCGAGAAACCGACCACCTCGTGCGGGAACGTCGGCCCGACGATGAGCAGCAGGTCGTACTCGAGCGCGAGCTTGTTCATGGTGACGTCGACGTGCTCGCGCATGAGGCCGCCCGAGATGGCCGCGACCTCGTCTTCGGATATCGATCCGATCGATACCAGCTGCTGCGGGTTGTCCCAGTCGTGGTTGAAGATCTTCACGCCGGCGTAGCGGCCCGCGCGATCTTGCGCGGTGATGCCCAGGCGCTGGTTGATCGCCTCGTCGCTCATCGCCGGGTGCGTGCCGAGCGCGATCAAGCACGTCGAACGCCTTGGCCGCGTTCTCTCCGCGGGCCATGAGCTCGTGCAGAACGCGGAACATCACGTCGATCGGCGCCGTGCGCGTGTGGTCGGGAACGATCATCAGCACGCGCCGGCCGCGCACGTCCCAGCGCGCGATCTCCGCGGCGCACAGCTCGCGCACCTTGGCCTCGTCGAGGCGCTGCCCTTTTTGCCCGACGCCGATCACCGGCTACACCCCCGAATAAGCGGTGAAGCCGCCGTCGACGGGAACGACGATGCCGGTGACGAACTTCGACGCCGGCGACAGCAACCACAGCAGCGCGCCCGAGAGATCGTCGGGCGTGCCGAAGCGGCTCATCGGCGTGTGGTCCATGATCTTTTGCCCGCGCGCGGTCAGGCCGCCGGTCTTCTGGTCGGTGAGCAGGAAGCGGTTCTGCTCGGTGAGAAAGAAGCCCGGCATGATCGCGTTCACGCGGATGTGCGGCGAGTACTCCTGCGCCATGTGAACCGCCAGCCACTGGGTCAGGTTGGTCACGCCCGCCTTGGCCGCCGAGTACGCGGCGATGCGCGTGAGCGGCCGCGACGCGTTCACCGACGAGACGTTGAGGATCACGCCCTCTTTCTGCTCCGCCATCAGGCGGCCGAACGCCTGCGTCGGGATCACCGTGCCGAGCAAGTTCAGCGTCAGGACGTGCTGAAACGCCTCGACGGGAATGTCGAAGAAGCGGTTCTCGGGCGTGCTGGTCGCCCGGGGATCGTTGCCGCCGGCGCCGTTGACCAGCGCATCGACGCGGCCGTACTCCTTCTTGACCACGTGCGCCGCCTCGTCGACCGTGGCGCGATCGACCACGTCGGCGGCCAGCGCACGATGCCGGCCCTTGCCGCCCAGCTCCTGGATCAACGCCTGCGCGCGGTCGACCTTGCGCGCCAGCAGCACCACATTGGCGTCGGCCGATGCGATGGCGCGTGCCATCTCGCTCCCCAGGACCCCGGTCCCCCCCGTCAGAACCACCGTCTTGCCGGCCAGATCGAACAACGCGCGAACACCTGCAGCGATCGTCATTTCCTGTTCCCCGTCATCGTCTTCGACTTCTTGTCTTGCTCCGAAAGGCCCGCGAAAAGGCCCGGATCATCCTGGTTATACCCGTCGCGGGCTCCGTTTGTTATCGCTCGATCTTTCTCTCGATTCGTCCAGGCGATGGTTAGGGGATCGAGGGCGGCGGCGGCGGCGGCGGCGGTGGCGGCGGCGCGGGCGGCTGAGGCACGACGTTGGGCGGCGGCGTCGTGCCGCCCAGCGGCGGAATCGGCGGCGTCTGCGGCGTCGTCGTGTCGACCTGCACGCACGATGACAGGTCGAAGAACGTGAACTCGAGCGCCTTTTGCTGGGGTGTCATCGGCGTCGTTGACGGCGAGCAGTCGGTCGGGAACGGCGGCTTGTTGCCCGCGGGGAGGTTGGGCGCGCCAGACCCGGATCCGACGTGCAGGTCGGTGAACACCACGCGCCCGCACTGCGCGGCTGCCGGCGCTTCGAGAGGCGTGTTGAAGGTCATGTACTGCGTGTGCCCATCAGCGGTGTAGATCCAGCGCTGCGTCGGCGCGATCACCGCATCGACCGAGTGCTCGACGGCGGTGAGGCTGATCTGTCCTCCGGTGAGCGCCCCGACCGAGCCTAACCAGGTCGACAACGCCATGCCCTTGGGGAACGTCGTGTCGATGCTGGCGGTGGCGGTGACGGCGACGGCCGAATTGTCCCAGACCGCGACGCTCGGCCAGGGCGGAAGGCCCTTCTGGATCCAGTACGCGTGCACATGCTCGTCGAAGATCCGGCCGCCGTTGTCCGCGTACTTCCGGATGTTTTCAAAAGAGCTCGCGGCAGGCAGGGGGCTCGGCGACCCGCCCTCGCAGTTCAACATCAGGATGTCGTAGCCGGAGAGCTTCGCGTAGTTGTTGAACAACGTGTTGTACGACGAGGCGAAGGCCCCGCCCGACGCCAGGCTGGCCGGCCCGGTGCCGTTGCCGGCGTCGAGCCCCACGTACATGTGAACGCGGCCGTTGCCCGAGTCGGGCGTGAACTCGCTGTCGGCGATACCGATCTGACGCATCAGACAGTCGAGCGAATCCGAGTGGCCGGTGGAGAACGCGATCTTGGGCAGGTTGCCCTCGCTCTGGCTGCGCGGCAGGCGCAGCGTCTTGTCAGGCACCGGGTTGTCGACGCAGGGATTGATCGGGCCGATCATGATCTGCCGGCGCCACTTGCCGATCTGCACGACGATCGGGATCATCTTGCCCGCCGGCGACGGGGCGCTCTTCATCACGAAGTGGCCCGTGGCATCGGTGAGCGCGGCCGCGACCGGCTGCCCCGACACCGGCGACGCGCAGGTATCGCATGTTGCGCCCGACTGGATGGGATCGAGCGGCTGGTTGGGCACGTAGACCACGACGTTGTAGAGCGGGTTCGTGCCCGCGGGATCGTAGACCGTGCCGCTGATGGTCGTGTTGCCGCCTGCGGTGCACTTGTCGACGTTGCACTGCAAATTTGTGCACACACCGGGCCCCATCGACGGGCAGACGTGGTCGGCCGGGCAAGCGACCCCGTTGGCGCAGGCCGCAGGACACGCCAGCGCCTTGCCGCAGCCGTTGCCGATGTCGCCGCAATACTGGCCGCCGCCGGGCGGGTTGCAAGTGATCGGCACGCACGACGGGTCGCCGCACACGTGATCGATGCCGGTGCCGCCGCAAGTCTGGGGCGCGTCACAGCTGCAGTTGAGCGTGCCGCCGCAGCCGTCGCCGATCATGCCGCAGTACTTGCCGCCGCCGCTGGCGATGTTGCAGGTCAGCGGCACGCAGTTCGCGGCGACGCAGAGGCCGCCATTGCAGCTGCCGCCGGTCGCGCAGTCGCCGCACGAGACCTTGCCGCCGCACCCGTTGCCGATGTCGCCGCAGTAGTTGCTGCCGCCCGAGGCCGGTGCGCAGCTGGTAGTGGCGACGCAGCTGAGACCGCCGATGCACAGACCTTTGGCGCAGATCTGATCGCCGGGACAGGTGCCGCAGTCGATCGTGCTCTGACAGCCGTCGCCGATGATGCCGCAATACTGACCGCCGGCCGGCGTACACGACACATGGCTGGTGCAGCCGAGATCGACCGGCGTCGGCGCGTCGGGACGCACACCGCCGTCGAACCGATTCGATCCGCCAGCGCCGTTCCCCGCGCCTCCACCGCCGCCCGCTCCGGACATGGGCAACGGCGCGACGCGCGCGCACGACAGTGAGGCCGCGGCGAGCGCCAGCGCCAGCAATGGTGCCACCGCGGAGGCAGCCGTCGCGACGAAGCCACTCAGGCGACGCGACGAGCTCACGGCGCCCCCGCGGTCCAGCTGAACGCGCCGTCTTGTAGCTTGAAGGCGTCGAGGGTCAAGTCTTTGACCGAGCCGGTCTTCCAGCCGATCGCCACTCGCCGGGCCGGCGCCGTGCCCACGGCCATCGTGGCTCCCTTCTCGTACGCAAAGATGGCGAACTCCGTGGGCGTCGCGGAGATGGCGGCCACCTTGATGGCCTGGCCAGCCGGGATGGCCCAGGTGTAGTTCGAGTTGACCCCGGGATTGAGGACGTTGACCGTCGAGCCCATCGCGACGTCGCTGGACAGCGCAGTCGAGGTGTCGACGACGGTGAGCGGTGGCGAACCGCTGGTACTGCTGCGGCTGGAGCTGTTGTTGGTGGCGACGAAGCCCATCGGCTGGTAGTTGGAGGTGTTTCCGAAGACCACCGTGGGCACGGGAAGGGCATTGAAGACGGTCCCGATCTCCGTGCCGCTGGTGCCCGACGAGATCACGATCAAGTTGTACGTCCCGGCCGTCGCCGCTGGCGTTGTGACGTCCCCGTAGGTCACGGTCATGCCGCGGATCTCGAGCAGCTGCTGGACCACGACGTCGCCGTCATCCAGGCTGCTGGGGCTGTCGACGATGAACAGCGCTTTTCGCCCGGTGAGATCCGGGCGCGTGCCGGCGTCGCTGTTCGTCACGTGTCCGCCGCTACCCGGCGCGCCGCCCGAGCCGCTCGTCGAGCCGCCGGCGCCGCTGCCGGCGGTGCCGGCCTTGCCGCCCGTCGACGTGGTCGTGCCGCCCGAGCCGCCGCCGGTCATCCCCCCGCTGCTGCCGGTCGTGCCGCCGCTGCTGCCGGTGCTGCCGCCACCCGTGGTGCCCGCATTGCCGCCGCCGGTCCCGCCGCCGTTGGACCCGCCCGTGCCCTCGTGAGTCGCGCCCTGGACGCACCCGAAAGCCATGAAGGTCAGTGCGATCGCCAGCCCGACGCCTCGCGCAGTTCTCTCTGAGGAGTTCATGCAGGACACCATCCCGTTCGCCGGATAGTGTCCGGAGCCGCCCGCGACGGTTCACGCGGGAGGCCCGAGGCCCTTGAGTCGGCCTACACCTTGAAAGCGAAATAGTCGCGGGCGTTGCCGAAGCAGACGTTCTGCACCAGCTTGCCCAGCAGCCCCATGTCGTGGGGGACCAGGCCCCGCTCGACGTCGCGGCCCAGCATCGCGCACAGCAGGCGCCGAAAATACTCGTGCCGCGAATAGGACAGGAAGCTGCGCGAGTCGGTGAGCATGCCCACGAACCGGGCCAGCAAGCCGAGGTTGGAGAGCGCGTTCATCTGCTTCTCCATGCCGTCCTGCTGGTCGAGGAACCACCAGGCGCTGCCGAACTGCATCTTGCCGGGCGCCGATCCGTCCTGGAAGCTGCCGATCACGCTGGCCAGCACTTCGTTGTCGGCGGGATTGAGGTTGTAGAGGATCGTCTTCGCCAGACAGCCGGCGGCGTCGAGCCGGTCGAGGAACCGCACCAGCGTCACGCCCTGCGGCAGATCGCCGATCGAATCGTAGCCGGTGTCGGGCCCGAGCGAGCGCACGGCACGGCTGCTGTTGTTGCGGCTGGCGCCGAGGTGGAACTGCTGCACCCAGCCGCGCGCGTGATCCATCACGGCGAAGTCGTAGAGCATCGCCGAGCGCAGCTTGTCGATCTCTTCCTCGGTCAGCGGGCGGCGCGTGCGCGCCTTGTTGAAGATCGCCTGCACCTCGCCCGCGGTGTACTCGGAAGCGAAGATCCGATCGAGCCCGTGGTCCGACGCGCGGCAGCCGGCCTCGTGGAAGAAGTCGTGGCGCTTGCCGAGCGCCTCCATGAACGAGTCGTAGCTGACGATCGACAGGCTCGACGCCGCCTGTAGCTTGTCGACCCAGATGTTCCAGGCGGCGATGTCGTGGACGCCGAGCGCCTTGTCCGGGCGCCAGGTCGGGAACAGCTTGGTCGTCGCGCGCGGGTTGCGCGCGTGGCGCTGGTGCGGCTCGAGATCGTCGACGGGATCGTCCGTGCTGCACACCACGACGACGCCGTACTGCTTGAGCAAGCCCTGCGTGGTGAAGCCGTCCTCGGCGAGGCGGCTGTTGCAGTGGTCGTAGATCTCGCGCGCGGTGTCGGGGCCGAGCCGTTTGTCCTTCACGCCGAACGGGAATTTCAATTCCAGATGCGTCCAGTGATAAAGCGGGTTGCGGAGCGTGTCGGGGACCGTGCCGGCCCAGGCCTGGAACTTGTCCCAGTCGGACGACTCGCCCGTGATCAGGCGCTCGGGTACGCCGTTGGTGCGCATCGCGCGCCACTTGTAATGATCGCCCTTGAGCCAGATCTCGGTCAGCGTCTGGAACCGGTGATCATCGGCGACCTGGTCGGGCGGCAGGTGGCAGTGGTAGTCGATGATGGGCTGGGGCCGCGCGAACTTTTCGTAGAGATCGATCGCGACCGGTGTATCGAGCAAGAAATCGTCGTCGAGAAACCGCTTCATGGCAGATCTATCAACCTCTCATGCCTGAGATATCTTCGCATTAGTTGAACTAGCCGGTCGAGACGGCTCACGGATCGACACCGCGCCGATTCAAGGCGCCAGCGGGTGATCGGGATGACGCTGGTTCCATTCGTTGACGACGGAGACCAGGTCGCTCCGGTCCGGCGCGACGAGCCACGCGGTCACCAGGGAAACCACCACCACGCTGAGACCTCCAGCGACGCCCCACTTCGAGAGGCTGGTCCAGTGATCTGTCCCGAGCCGCGCGATCGTTCCGGCGACGGCGGCGCTGCCCCCGACCAGCAAGCCGCTTGTGGCGATTTGACCACGGGCCGTGTCTCGGGAAGCCAACGAATCTGCCCGGTCGAAGAGCAGAGCATCGGGACGGGTGACCTTCGCCAGGTGCGCCCAGTCCTCGATGTAGAGCGTGACCTGACGGGGGGGCGGAGCCAGAGTTTTCGCGGCGTCCGCGTTCGGTTGGTTCGCCCCGGTGGGCGGTGGCGCGCCGGGCTCGTCAGCCCGCGCGTAGCTGGTCAGGGCCGGAATCACGATGAGAAGGAGGCAAGGAAATTTGCGCATGGCGCAGTCCGATTGCAATTCTTGCACCGATTCGGCCGGCCAAGCATCGGCCGAGACGCCGGCCTAGGCGCGCGTGCTGCGGAAGCGAGCGACGGCGGTGGCGCCGGGGTTGATGCGCACGTTGCCGGCGTCTGCGTCGACGACGACCAGATCGTCGGGGTGGACCCAGGAGAAGATGCCGGTCACCAGCTTGAGCAGCGGCAACCCCGCGGCGCGCACGATCTCGGCGACGGTGCCCTCCTCGGGGACGTCGCCCTCGACCACGAAGCCCGAGGCGCCGCGCGCGATCGCCGACAGCACCTGGAACGTCCGCAACCGCTCGGCCACCACGATCCCGCCGCTGCGCACCAGCGGCCGCCCCGACAGCGCGGCGTGCACCAGCACGCACAGATCCTCGATCTCGGCAGCGCGCTCCGTCATGAGCTCGGCGGTGACGCCGTCGCCCCAGTTGGTCTGCAACGACACGCGGGCGTAGTCGCGCGCGAGCTCGGACAGCGCCTTCAGCGGCTCGGCCGCCGCCGACGCGCGCACCAGGCGCTCGCAGAAGCGGACGTCGTCGAGGATCAGGCCCAGGCTCGCGAGCTCGCGCGCCGCCGCCGGCGTGGCGTTCTGCGCTGCGCGGTCGAGGTCCGCTCGCAGCCGCCGCGCGACGCTCTCGAACGGCAGCGACGTAGCTCCAGGCGCCGGCCGCGGCGGCGGCGCCGTGCGCACGAGCGCCGCCAGCGTCGGCAAGACCTCGGCGCGCCCCATCGCGGTGCCGCCCGCGAGCGACACACCGCGCAGCCGCGCCACGCCGCGCTCGGCCCGCCGCGTCTCTTCGCGCTCGTGCTCGGCGGCGCGCTCGAGCGCGTGGCTGATCACCGCCGCCAGCGCCGTCGCCAGCACCACCTCGTCGCTGGTGAAGACCCGCGTCAGCCCGCGCTGCAGCACCAGCACGCCCGCCGCCGCGCTGCCGCGCAAGACCGGCACCGCGAGCATGGCCGGAAAACGCTCCTCACCCAGGCCGGGGATGTACTTGAAGTGCTCGTCGTTGGCGGCGGTCGCCACCGACACCGGGCGCAGCCGCTCCGCGACGAAGCCGATGATCCCCTCGCCGGCGCGCAGGTGGACCCGGCCGACCGCCTCGGCCGGAAAGCCCACGTTCCCGCGCATGGTGAAGACGTCACCGCCCTCGGCCTCCTCGCGCACGTAGATGCTGACGACATCGGCGCTCGCCGTGGTGGCCACGCCCGCGCACATCGTCGCGAGCACGTCGTCGAGCGGCTGCTGCTTGCCCGCGACCTCGATCAGGCGATAGAGGCCGTCCAGGCTCTGGTTGCCCGGCTCGTGCACGAAAATGGACGGGTCGCGATCGTCCGCCGGCGGCATCTGGATCTACCCTAAGGCCTCCCCTGTTTCCGGGGCGTTTCTGCGAAGAAAAATCGTCGCGAACGCATTCCCCTCCCGTCCCGCCTACATCTTACCCACGCCCGCGCCGGCGGCGATCGACGTCGGCAGGCCGTTGGGATCGTCGACGACGTAGGTGTAAGGCGGCATGAGCTGGCCGGTCGACGTCGTCGGCTGAGCTCCGGTGCAATTCAGGAAGACGTTGTTGGCCACGTCCCAGTAGCCGGTCGCCGGACCCTCGAACCAGCCGATGGTGTTCTTCGACGACGAGAAGTAGTTGCCCTCGGCCCTGACCACCGCCCCCATGCGGCTGTCGACGCACGAGCCGGTCGTGTTGTTGAAGTAGTAGTTGTCGAACACGTGCGCGCGCCCGAAGCGGATGCTCGGCAGGCGCGAGCCGCAGTCGTGGAAATAGTTGTGGTGATAGGTCGCCCGGATCACCGTATCGCCGACCTGCTCGTCGCCCGAGCTGATGAGGCTCGCCTTGAAGTGGTCGTGGATGTTCGACCAGGAGACGGTGATGAACGACGACTCGTTCTTGATGTCGAGCAGCCCGTCGTAGTAGTCCTTGCCGTGCAGGAGATCCGAGTAGAGCTCGCAGTGATCGATCCAGACGTTGCGCGCGCCGCCGGTGATCTCGATGGCGTCGTTGGCGATGCCGGTGCCGTCGGCGACGACGTTGGACACGGTCAGGTTGCGGATGATGACGTTGCGCGAGCCGTTTATCTGGAGCTCGATGCCGTCGAGGTGCGCCGAGTCGCCCACGCCCAGCAGCGTCTTGTCGGACGCGATCGGGATCAGATCGACGCCCTGAATCAGTCCCGAGAAGCTGACCACGTAGGGGTCGGGGCTGGCGAGGTACATCTTGAGGTCGTCGAGCGTCGCGGCGTTCACCGACGGACCGAGCGAACCGCCCGTGAGCAGGTACGGCGTGCCCGCGTCGTCCTGCACCGTCGCGTAGCCAATTGCGCCTGGATCCTGCATCGCCCCCTGCGGAAGAAAACGCGCTTCGAGACGCGTATTCCCGGTGATCGCAAAGGTGTAGGTCGCGGTCGCGCCGGGCACGGTGCCGGTCCAGCTCTGGAAGAAATAGCCGGTGTTGGCGGTCGCGGTCACCGTCACCATCGCACCGTAGGGATAGAACGGCTGCGCCGGCGCGTAGCTCACCGTGCCGGCGCTGGGATCGTTGGCCGCGACCGAGAGCGAGAAGCTGGGCACGTCGGGCGTGATGCCGTCGCCGTAGACCTTGAAGTAGTCGATGTTGGCGAGGCCGCTCGGCCCGACCGCCTGCAACTGAATGAAGACCGGGCCGGCCGGCAGGTCGACCGGCACCGCGGCGGATTCGTGCCAGTTGGTCCAGTCGGTCGTGTAAGGGAAGGTCACGGTGTCGTCGAGCGCGACGCCGTTCACCACGAGACGCGCGTCGCGCGTGTTCGCGGCGGCGCCGCCGAACGCGTAGCGCCACGCCAGCGGATAGGTCCCGGCGGTGGCGACGTTGATGCTCCAGCTGATGGTCTTGCCCAGGCCCGTGTCGCCGTCGGCGAAGCCGGTGCCGGTGAAGCCGGTGATGGTGGTGCTGCCCTGGCGGGGCAGGATCTTGCCGTCGACGGCGTCGAAGCCGATCTGGTCTTCCTGGATGATGACGAACGGTCCGGTCGGCGCATCCGTGGCGGCGCCGTCGTCGTCAGTCGGCGGGGCGGCGTCGGTCGGTCCCGCGTCGGCGGGGTTGCCGCCGATCCCGTTATCACCGCCGGTGCCGTTTGCGCCGCCGATGCCGCCGGCGTTCTGGTTGTGGCTGGAGCCGCAGCCCGCAAGTGCGAGCGCCAGCACACCCGCGGTCGAGCCGATCACGAATTTCGCGTAAGGGATCACGTCTGTGGGTGTCGCGCGGCACGGCGGGTGGCTCAAGATCCGGCGGTTGCGCGTAATCGGGGAAATACGGGATCCACGGTCGGCCCGCGTAGATTTCGCGCGCTGCGGATCGTCGGCGTCGTGAGCCGTCGCAAGCAGCGGCGGAGACGTATGCGCATGTTCAATTCACATCGGCCGGGCGCGATTTTCTGGCTGCTGCTCGCGAGCAGCGGCTGCACTGCGAATCATCAGACGCCCGCGCCCGCCGCCGCGGGATCCGCGCCGGTCGCGGCGGCGGCCGCCGCGCTCGCGCCCATCGACCCGATCGGCGCGCCGTTCCCCATGCCCGATCTGCAGCGCCCGCAGTTCCCCGCCGCGACGTTCGACGTGCGCCAGTACGGCGCGGTCGAAGGCGGCACGACCAAGAACACCGACGCGTTCGCCAAGGCCATCGCCGCCGCCGCGCACGCGGGCGGCGGGCGGGTCGTCGTGCCGCCGGGGCGCTGGCTCACGGGGCCGATTCACCTCGAGAGCCACGTCAATCTGGAGGTGCAGGCCGGCGCGGAGATCCTGTTCAGCCAGCAGTTCTCCGACTACCTGCCGCCGGTGTTCACGCGCTGGGAGGGGATGGAGGTCTACAACTATTCACCGCTGATCTACGCGCGCGACTGCACCGACGTCGCGGTGACCGGCGGCGGCAAGCTCGACGGCCAGGGCAGCGCCTGGTGGCCCTGGAAGAAGCGGCAGCAGGCGGCCGCGAAGCGTCTCTACGAGATGGTGCTGGCCGGCACCCCGGTCAAGGATCGCGTCTTCGGCACCGAGGCGGCGGCGCTGCGCCCCAGCTTCATCCAGACCGTGGGCTGCAAGAACGTGCTCATCGAGGGCGTCACCGTGACCAACGGACCGATGTGGACGATCCATCCCGTCTATTCGGAGAACGTGATCATCCACGGCGTCAACGTGGTGACCAGCGGCGCCAACAACGACGGCTGCGACCCCGACTCGAGCAAGAACGTGCTGATCGAGGACTCGTACTTCAGCACGGGCGACGATTGCATCATCATCAAGTCGGGGCTCAACGAGGACGGCTGGCGCGTCGGCAAGCCGAGCGAGAACATCGTCGTGCGGCGCGTGCGCGGCGCGATGGGCCACGGCGGCGTCGGCATCGGCAGCGAGATGTCGGGCGGCGTGCGCAACGTCTGGGTGCACGACTGCGAGTTCAAGGGCACCGACCGCGGCTTGCGAATCAAGTCGATGCGCGGCCGCGGCGGCGTGATCGAGAACGTCTGGTACGAGCGCGTGCGCCACGAGGACATCCGCATGATGGTCGTCGAGCTGACCACGTTCTACGGCTCGTCGACGCTGGTGCCGCACACGCAGACGCCGCCGACGATCCGCAACGTCCACGTCCGCGACATCACCGCGGTCGGCGCGCAGAAGGCGATCGACATCATCGGTCTGCCCGAGCAGCCGATCGAGGACGTCACCTTCGACAACGTCGACGTCACGAGCCAGCACGGCGTCCGCTGCGTCGACGCCCAGGACGTCCGCTTCGACGGCATGCACATCGCCGCGCAGGATCCGCCGCCGTTCTCGCTCGAGAACGTGAAGAATGTCGCTCTCAACAAGTCGTGCGGCGGCGCGCTCGACACCTGCGTGCAGCTCGCGGGCTCGAACCAGGGCGTCACGTTCGACGGCCAGGGCGCGAGCGCCGGCGCGCCGGCGCACCCGGTGTCGAAGAAGTAAGGCGGCGTCTCGAGCGGTGTCAGCCGCCGCTCGCGGTCGGGGCGGGCCGCGCGCGGGCTTCGAGGAGCGCGGTCTCCTCGCTGAGCGAGAGCAGCGCCATCCGCGTCTCGCGGATCAGCAGGGCGCAGCCGTAGCACAGGCTGCCGCCCGCGGTCGCGCCGATGATGAAGCCTGCGAACGCCGCCAGGTGATACGCGAACGGGTGGCCCGACGAGCCGAGCGCGGCGCCCAGCACCGACACCAGCGCCGTCATCACGAACAACCCGAGCGCCGCGTAGAAGCAGGTCTGCGCGCGCAGCAGGAAGCCGGCGCGCCGGCGCAGCCGCCCGACCTGGCGCAGGCGGATCGCGTTCAGCTCGGCGTCGCCGCGCGCGCGCTCCATCTCGTCCACCAGCTCGCGCGAGCGATCGACGATGCGGCCGAAACGGTTCGCGGTGTTGAGCCCCAGCACCGACGACGCGTTGGTCAGGACCGCGGGCGCCACGATCAGCGTCAGCAGCGCGAACAGGTTGCTCGACAGGGAGCTCACGGGCTCAGGCGCTCCGCGGCGCGGGCGGGCGCCCGAACCGCATCAGCGATCGTTGCTTGGCTTTCCGCGCCTCGATGGCGCGATCGCGCGGCGAAGCCGTGGTGGTCATCGCGTGGACCAGGCGATGCGCGACCGCGAAGATCTCGTCGACGGCACGGTTGAACTCGTCTTCGTTGCTCTTGGACGGCGCGGTGAAACCGCTGAGCTTGCGGACGAACTGCAGCGACGCCGCGCGGACCTCGTCCTCGGTCGCGGGCGGCTCGAAGTTGAACAGGGTCTTGATGCTCCGGCACATGGGATCGCCTCCGTCCAGGAATGATAACCCGTGCTAGCGTCGCGTTCATGAGTCGTGGCGCGCCGCAGCTCCTCGTGCTCGGCCACGTCACGCGCGACGAGATCGACGGCGGCCTGCGCCTGGGCGGCGCGGCCAGCTACGCGGCGCTCGCGGCGGCGCGCCTCGGGGTCGAGACCGCGCTGGTGACCGTCGCGCCGCCCGACGATCCGCTGCTGGCGGCCCTGCGTGCCGAGCCGCGGCTGGCGCTCCATTGTGTGCCGAGCGACGTGATGACCACCTTCGCGCTGACGTACGCCGGCGCACGACGCCGGCTCTGGCTACGCCGGGCAGCGCGCCCGCTGCGCGCCGACGACATCCCGCCGCGCTGGCGCGAGGCCGCCGTCGCGTACGTCGGTCCGGTCGCCGGCGAGTGCGATCGCGCGCTGCTCGACGCGCTGGGCGCGCGCTTCGTCGCCGCGGGGCTGCAGGGTTGGCTGCGCCGGGCGCGCCCCGACGGCGAACCTGCCGACGCCGGTGAAATCGAGCCCGCGCTCGCGCCCGAGGCCCTCGCCCCACCCCGCCTCGACGCCGCGATCCTGTCGGAGGATGACCACCCCGACGCGGCCGCGATCGGCGCGCGCTTCGCCGCCGCGGGCGCGCGGGTCGCGATCACCCGCGGCGCGCGCGGCGCGACCATCCTGGACGGCAAGACCCGCCTCGACATTCCGGCCGCGCCCGCGGTCGAGGTCGATCCCACCGGCGCGGGCGACGTCTTCGGCGTGGTCTTTGCTTTGCGGCTGGCGTCGGCGGCGTCGGCGCGGGGCGCGACGGCCCAGGATGCCGCGGTCGCTGCGGCGTCGGCCGCGGCGCGCGTCGTCGAGGGGCCCGGCCTGGGCCGCCTCGAGCGCGCGCCCCCCGCGACGGTGTAAAGAAAACCGCGCGTCCACCGATGGGTGGGATACCAGATCGTGCAGCCGATCGAGCAGGATCCGCAGGCCCTGGCCGACGGTCCTCTGGGCCGAGGCACCGAGATCGGGCGATTCGTCGTGCTCGGCCTGATCGGCCGAGGCGCGATGGGAGAAGTGTACGTCGCGCACGATCCCGAGCTCGAACGCAAGATCGCGATCAAGCTGCTCCGCACCGATCCCGCCGACGCCCCCGACGCCGGGGCCGCGTCGCGCTTCCTGCGCGAGGCGCAGGCGGCGGCCAAGATCTCCGATCCCAACGTCATCGTGGTCTACGACGTCGGCACCTTCGCCGGCCGCGTCTTCATCGCCATGGAGCTCATCGAGGGACACACGCTGGCGTTCTGGCTGCAGCTCAAACCTCGCTCGATGGGCGAGATCTTGCGTATCTTCCTCGCGGCGGCGCGCGGCCTGGCGGCGGCGCACGAGCGCGGCGTGATCCATCGCGACTTCAAGCCGGACAACGTCATGGTCACCCACGACGGGCAGGTGCGCGTGGTCGACTTCGGCCTGGCTGGCTTCGGTGGCGACGACGCCGGCGCCGCCTTCGCGCGCCCCGGCGCCGCGAGCGCGACCACGGCCGATCCGCTCACGCGCTCGCGCGAGGTGGCGCTCGCGCTCACACAGAAGGGCGCGATCCTCGGCACGCCCGCGTACATGTCCCCCGAGCAGTTCCAGGGCGCGCGCGCCGACGCGCGCACCGACCAGTTCAGCTTCTGCGTCTCGCTCTACGAGGCGCTCTATCGCCTGCGCCCGTTCTCCGGCTCGACGCTGAAGATGCTCACCGAGAACGTGGTCTCCGGCCGCATCCGGCCGACGATCGACGGGTCGCTCGTGCCCGCGTCGATCCGGCGCGCGCTTTCGCGCGGCCTGCTGCCCGACGCGGGCGCGCGCTTTCCGTCGATGCGCGCGCTCATCGCCGAGCTCGAGCGAGAGGCGACCCAGCTGGGCGTCCGAGGCTTCGCCGCCGACGCCGCGGCCAAGCTGGCCGACATCTGGGAGGCGCCCGCGCCCAGCGGCGAGCCCGCCGACGCACCGCCGAGCGCGATCAAGGCCGAGATCCAGCGCGCGTTCCTCGCGACGGGCAAGCCCTACGCCGCGGCCAGCTTCGACGCCACGTGCAAGATCCTCGATCGGTTCACGCGCCGCTGGAGCGACATCTACGTCGACTGCTGCGAGGCGACGCACGTGCGCGGCGAGCAGCCGATCGACGTGCTCGACCTGCGCATGGGCGCGCTCAGGGAGGCGCTGGGCAACCTGCGCGCCGTGTGCGGCGAGCTGCGCCGCGCGACCGCCGACACCGTCGAGAACGCCGTGCAGGCCGCCACCGCGCTCGGTACTCTCGAGCGCTGCAACGACGTCGACCTGCTGCGCGCGATCGTGCGCCCGCCCGACGATCCGGTCACGCGAGCGCGCGTCGACGAGCTGCAGGCGCTCCTGGCTGGCGTGCGCGCGCTCGCCCACCTCGGCCGGGTGGCCGCCGGGCTCAGGGAGGTCGTGAGCCTGGAGGCCGAGGCGCGCCGGCTGGACTACAAACCTCTGCTGGCCGAGGTGCTCTTCACGCTGGGCATGATGCACCACTACGTCGGCGACTTCGCCGCAGCCGCACGCGTGCTCGAGGACGCGACCTGGACCGCCGAGCTCTGCCGCCACGACGAGCTGGCGGCGGAGGCGGCCGCCAACCTGGTCTTCGTCACCGGACACGCGCAGTCGCGCTTCGAAGCCGGCGAGATCTGGAGCCAGCACGCCGAGACCGCGCTGGCGCGCATGGGCGGTCACGACCTGGTCCGCGGGTGGCTGCTCAACAACCGCGGCGCGATGCGCGCGACGCAGGGACGGCTGCACGAGGCGGTCGACGATCAGCTCCTGGCGATCGCCGCCAAGGAAAAGGCGCTCGGACCCGAGGACCCCGACGTCAGCCTCTCGATGAGCAACGCCGCGATCTACCTCGACGAGCTGGGCCAGATCGCGATGGCGGCCGACTATGCCGCGCGCGCGGTGCGCATCATGGAGGCCACGCTCGGCCTCGACCACCCGAAGGCGGCCATCCCGCTCACCAACTACGCCGAGCTGCTGGTGCGCCTCGGCCGCTACGACGACGCGCGGCAGCCGGCCGAACGCGCGCTCGCCGTCTTCGAACGCGAGACCGATCCCGAGGGAACCTACGTCACCTACCCGCTCAGCACGCTCGGGCTCGCCTGCATCGCGCTCGGACGCTTCGACGAGGCGGTGCCGGCGCTGGAGCGCGCGGCGCGGATCCGCGAGGCCAAGGACAGCGCGCCCGCGACGCGCGCCGAGGTTCACTTCGCGCTCGCGCGGGCGCTGGCGGGCGCCCGCCGCGATCCGGAGCGCGCGCGGGCGCTGGCCCTGCGCGCGCGCGACGAATACCTCGCTTCACCGCCGACGCCCGCCACCGCGCGCGAGCTGGTCGAGATCGGCCGCTGGCTCGACCGCGGCGCCAGCGCCGCGGTCTGAATCGAAGGCCTCAGGGTCGTGAAGAGTGCTGGTCAGATAAGAAAACGCCAGGACGCGGGGAACGCCAGGATCCGGATTTCTCGAGAGGGTCCGGACTTGGCGTTCCTGGCGTCCTGGCGCTTGATTCAAGTGAACGGCATCGGGGTCGTGAAGCTTTCGGTTCCGGGGCCTCCGGCCCTCGAGTGAAGAGGCACCGGGTCTGAATCACGCCTTGCGCGCGCCGTTCGTGCGCGCGCCCGCGCGGCGAGGCGCACGCGGACGGCGCGCCGCCGTCGCGCGCAGCTCCCGCGTGCGCGCGACCTCCGCCGGATGCGGGATCTCGTACTCGCCCTTCTCCAGCCGCTGGATCAAGGCTTCAGCCCAGGGGATCTCCGCCGCCAGGCGCGCCGCCGACAGGCGGTAGAGCTCCTTGACGTGCTCGGGCGTGCTCGGGTTGGGAAGCTGGGCGAGCGCGAAGTCGACGTGCTCGAGCTGGCCGCTTATCTGCGGAATGCGGTTCTTGAGCGCCGCGATCAGCTCATCGCGCTCCAGCACCGGCATGAAGCACAGCGCCGGCATCAGCGGGTCGACCGGCGGCCGCACGCGCCACAGCGCTTCCCGCAGCAGCGCCTGGAACTCGCTCTCGCCTTCGTTGGTGAGGCGGTAAGTCGTCCGCTCCGGGCGGCCGCCGACCTGGTCCGTGCCCACCACCTCGAGCAGGGCGTCGCGCGTCATCGACTTGAGCGCGTTGTAGATCGACCCGGCGCGACGTTCGCCCACTGATCGACGCGCCACGAGAGCAGCTCGCGCCGCACGTCGTAGCCGTGCACTGGCTGGAAGATGCGCACGACGCCGAGCACCAGAAGACGCGTGGAGGACATGGTGTCATCCTCTCCTTCCGGATCGGGCCGTCAAGCGGGGAAATCGCGGGCGCGATCCCCGGCGCGCCGCTGCTCGCGTGAAGGGGGACGGTGCACTAGGCTTGCCCGATGCCGACCGCGTCCGCTCACACGGTCACGGCGATTTTGGGACCGACCAACACCGGGAAGACCCACCGCGCCGTCGAGCGCATGCTCGAGCACGCGACCGGCATCATCGGGCTGCCGCTGCGCCTGCTGGCGCGCGAGGTCTACGACCGCGTCAGCGCGCGCGTCGGCGAGGCGGCGGTGGCGCTGGTCACCGGCGAGGAGAAGCGCGTCCCCGCGCGACCGCGCTACTGGGTCTGCACCGTCGAGGCGATGCCGCTCGGCGATCAACCGGGAGCGCGGCCCGCCCCGTCGATCTGGTCGCCGTCGACGAGATCCAGCTGGCGAGCCACCCCGAGCGCGGCCACGTCTTCACCGATCGCATCCTGCACGCGCGCGGCGCGCGCGAGACCCTGCTGCTCGGCGCCGACACCGTGCGCCCGCTGCTGCAGCGGCTGGTGCCGTCGGCCACCATCGAGGGGCAGCCGCGGTTCTCGACGCTGAGCGGAGCGCGGCAGCCTGGCGCTGGGCGCGCTGCCGCCGCGCACCGCGGTGGTCGCCTTCTCGGCGGCGCGCGTGTTCGAGCTGGGCGAACGGCTGCGCGCCCGCCGCGGCGGCGCCGCGATCGTGCTCGGCGCGCTGTCGCCGCGCGCGCGCAACGCGCAGGTCGCGCTCTACCAGTCGGGCGAGGTCGACTACCTGGTCGCGACCGACGCGATCGGCATGGGCCTGAACATGGACATCGACTGCGTCGCGTTCGCCGACGTGCAGAAGTTCGACGGGCGGCGCCTGCGCGCGCTGGAGAACGCCGAGCTGGCGCAGATCGCGGGCCGCGCCGGCCGCCACCGGCGCGACGGCCGCTTCGCGACGCTGGCGCCGCTGCCGCCGCTGGCGGCGTCGACGGTGCGCGCGATCGAGCAGCACCGCTTCCCGCCCGAGGAGCGGCTCTACTGGCGCGCCCACGAGCTCGACTTCGCATCGCTGGCGGCGCTCGGCGCCGTCGCTGCGCCGGCCGCCGCCGGCGAGCTGGCTGGCGGCGCCGCACACCGCCGAGGATCAGCAGGCGCTGGACAAGCTCGCGCGCCGCGACGAGATCGCCGCGCGCGCCGACAGCGCCGAACGCGTGGCGTTGCTGTGGCAGATCTGCCAGGTGCCCGACTACCGGCAACTGCAGCTCGACGATCACGTGCAGTTGCAGGCGGCGCTGTTCCAGCACCTGACCGGCGCCCGCGCGCGCGTCCCCGCCGACTGGATCGCGCGCCACGTGACGCCGCTCGAGAGCACCGACGGCGACATCGAGACCTTGCTCGCGCGCATGGCGGGGATCCGGACCTGGACGTACGTCGCGCATCAGGCCGGCTGGGTCGACGATGCGGTCGCACTGGCAAGAACGCACGCGCGCCGCCGAGGACCGGCTTTCGGATGCGCTGCACGCGCGGCTGGTGCAGCGGTTCGTCGACGCCGCCGCGCGCCGTCGCACGGCGCGCCGGAAGAAGGCGGCCGACGCCGCGGCCGCCGAAGCCACGGCGCCGGGCGCGCGCGGTGCGGCGCCGTCGAGCTTCGCCGAGCTGCTGCGCGCGCACGTGGGCGCGACGATCGCGGCGGGCGGCGGCGCCCCGTTGGCCAGCGACGCGCGCGGCGCGATCGACGACGACGACGCCGCCGCGTCCGATCGCTGGGTCGACGAGCTCGTCGACGCCGGCCACGCGCGCTTTCGGCTGGATGCCGACGGCCACATCAACGCCGGCGGCGAACGGCTCGCGCGCCTGGGGCGCGGCGTCGATCTGCTGCACCCCGAGATCGCGATCGTCGCGGCGCGCCCGCTGGGCGCCGGCGCCCGGCTGCGCCTCGGGCGGCGACTGCTGGCCTGGAGCCACGATCTGGTGAGCCACCTGCTGGCGCCGTTGCGCGCGGGCGATCACGGGCATTCGGGCACGGTCTCGCCGGCCGTGCGCGGGATCGTCTATCAGCTCGAGCAGGGGCTGGGCACGATCGAGACCGCGCCCGCGGCGGCGCAGCTGCGCGAGCTCGGCGCCGAGGACCGCGCCGCGCTTCGCAAGCTGGGCGTGCGCGTCGGCCGGCACGTGGTGTTCGTGCCCGCGCTGCTGGGAGCGGACGCCGTCGCGGCGCGCGTCGCGCTGTGCAACGCGCAGCTCGGCCCGGGCCGCGGTCCCGGCCGCGGGCTCGCGATACCGCGGCCGGGCGCGGCGTCGCTGGCCACCGACGAGGATCTCCCGCCCGCGATCTACACGTCGATCGGCTACCCCGCGTTCGGCGCGCGCGCGATCCGCGCCGATCTCGTCGACGGCATCGCCGCGCGCTTGTCCGGCGGCGCGCGCGACGGCGACATCGCCAGCCGGCTCGGCTGCCGCGCCGCCGCCGTCGCGTCGGTGCGCGAGGCGCTGGCCGGCGGGCGCGCCCCGCGCGGCGGCACGCGAACCGCGCTCTGACCGGGATCGCCGCTAGTGTCCTGTCTCAGAAATCCGCTGTCGCACCGAGGGCGTGCATGCGGCCCGATCGCTAGGCGCGAGGAGCGCGCATAGTCGATCCTATGTAAGCGACGAGCAACGACGCGAGCGGGCCGCAGGCGCGCCCGAATGCAAGCGGATTTCTGAGACAGGACACTAGGGCTGAAACTGGATGTCGATCAGGCAGACGTCGAAGGGCAGATCGGTCAGCAACCCGGGAACGATGATCGAGCCCTGCTGGATCGGCGTGCCCGGCGTCAGCGCGTTCTGCGGCGTGCCGCCCACCCAGCAGTTGGTCTTGAAGTCGCTCCAGGCGATCTGCCTGCCGCTCGTCAGATCAGCGCACCAGCGATCGGCGCTGTCATGGGGGTTCGTGCCCTGCAGCTGCACGCGCAGGGCGACCGAGCTCGGAAGGTCGAGGACGGTCACCGTGATCCCGCCGCTGTCGGGAACCGCCCAGGTCCCGGCCGTGCCGCCCGCCGGCTCGTTGACGTTCCAGCCCAGCATCGCGAAGCCGGTGTAGTCGGGGCGGCCCGTGACCGTGCCCTGCATGCAGAACTCGCTACCCGAAAACGCCGGCGTGCAGCTCGACGCCGAGCAACTGGGCGAGATCGTGGCCGCGCCGGGATCGGTCGCGGTGAACCCGCCGCCGGACCACGGCCCCGCCGTGAGGCGACCGTCGGTGACGACCTGGCTGGCGCGGCTCGGCGCCGTGTCCGGCGCTGGACCGGCGTCGCCGCCGTTTACGCTCGGCGTGCTCGAGCAGCCGACGGAGACCAAGGCTGTCAGCGTCGCCACGGCGACCACGGGAGCCGCGCCCCGCCACCGCCGCCAACCAGGAAACCGCGCCCTGCTCTGGAACAACTGGGGTTTCGTCATGAATGCCTCGCTGGGGTTGCCGCGCCGGCCATCGAGCCACAGAGCGGCCGGCCTGTAAAGCCCGGCCCGTCGGCCGGTTTTTGGGCTAGATTTCGCGTCTGCGAGCCCCCGCATGAGCGCGAAAGTCGTTCTCTACTCCAAGCCCGGCTGTCACCTGTGTGATGACGTTCATGCCGTGCTCGAGGAGGTGCGCCGCGAGATGCCGTTCGAGCTGGACGTGCGCGATATCTCGAAGAACCGGAAGCTGATCGAGGCCTATGGCCTGGACATCCCGGTGGTGACGATCGACGGGGTCGCGGCATTCCGGCACCGCCTGACCGCGGCCGAGCTTCGGGCGGCGCTGCTCGCGCGGCCGCGCCCGGCCTAGAAGCACCCGCGCCCGGCCGGGAGGAATGTTGCTCAACTGAGACATGCCGTCTCTGGACGGCGAAGTAAGGTGGCGGTTTGTAGGTGACCATGCCCAAAATCCTTTCGTCCGTTGATGACACGGCGACCGCCGCCGAAGTCGTCGAAGAAGGTTCGCGGCGAGAGCCGTCCCAGGTGAGCGCGCCGGCGCTCGACGATCGTTCGCTGTACATCAACCGCGAGATCTCCTGGCTCGCCTTCAATGAACGGGTGCTGAGACAGGCGTTGAGCCCACGCTGGCCGCTGCTCGAGCGCCTCAAGTTCCTAGCGATCTTCGCTTCGAACCTGGACGAATTTTTCATGATCCGGGTCTCGGGCCTGCACGAGCAGCTCGAAGCCGCCGTCATCGAGACCAGCCCCGACGGGCTCAGCCCCGGCGAGCAGCTGGCGGAGATCGGCAATATCTTGCGGCGCCAGCTCGAGGTGGCGTCGAAGTTGCTGTCGGAGGAGCTGCTGCCGGGCCTGGCCGCCGCAGGGCATCCACTTGCGCGACTGGGAGTCGCTGGACGCCGAGACCAAGAAGCTGGGCCAGCGCTATTTCCGGCGCTCGGTCTTCCCGGTGCTGACCCCGCTCGGCGTCGATCCCGGCCACCCGTTTCCGTTCCTGTCGAACCTGTCGCTGTCGCTGGCGGTGGAGACGCGCGACCCCGACACCGGCGAGAAGAAGTTCGCGCGCGTCAAGGTGCCGGAGAGCCTGCCGCGCTTCGTGCCGTTCGCGAGTCTGGGCGTCGAGCAGCGCCGAGAACGTACAGGAGCTCCTGCCGCTCGAGCAGCTCATCGCCGCGCACCTCGGCGATCTCTTTCCCGGCATGGAGATCCTCGGCTGCCATCCGTTCCGCGTGACGCGCGACATGGACATGGCGATCCTCGAGGACGAGGCCCACGATCTGCTGTCGATCGTCGACCGCGAGATCCGCCAGCGCCGCTTCGGCGCGTGCGTGCGGCTCGAGGTCGCGGGCGGCACGCCCGAGCGCATCCGCAGCTTCTTGATGGAGAAGATCGGCATCGACGCCGAGGACGTCTACGAGTCGTCGGGGCCGCTCGGCCAGGGCGCCGCTCATGTCGATCGCGCTGCTCAACCGCCCCGAGCTGCGCGACCCGCCGTTCCTGCCGCGCATCCACCCGGCGTTCGCCGAAGGCGAGGATCCGTTCGCGGCGATCCGCGAGCGCGACATCATCCTGCACCATCCGTACGATTCGTTCGCGCCCGTGCTCGATTTCCTGCGCCGCGCCGCCGACGATCCGCACGTGCTCGCGATCAAGATGACGCTGTATCGCGCCGGCTCGACCTCCGACGCCGTGCGCGCGCTGGTGCACGCGGCGGAGAACGGCAAGCAGGTCGCGGTCTCGATCGAGATCAAGGCGCGCTTCGACGAGGAGAACAACATCGCCTGGGCGCGCACGCTCGAGCGCGTGGGCGCGCACGTCTTCTTCGGCCAGGCGGCGTCGAAGACCCACGCCAAGCTCGTGCTGGTCGTGCGGCAAGAGACCGACGGCCTCAAGCGCTACGTCCACATGTCGACCGGCAACTACAACGCGTCGACCGCGCGGCTCTACACCGACTTCGGCATGTTCACCGCCGATCCGCAGATCGGCGAGGACGTGTCGGACCTGTTCAACTCGCTGTCGGGCTTCTCGAAGAAGGGACGCTATCGCAAGATCGCGGTCGCGCCGCTGGGACTGGCCGACGCGATCCTCGGGCACATCGACGAGCAGACCAAGCGCGCCGAGGCCGGACGGCCGGCGAAGATCTTCGCCAAGCTCAACTCGCTGGTCGACATGCGCGTGATCCAGGCGCTGTACCGCGCGTCGATGGCGGGCGTGTCGATCGATCTGTGCGTGCGCGGCGTGTGCTGCCTGCGCCCGGGTGTGCCCGGCGTGTCCGAGAACATTCGCGTCATCTCGATCGTCGGGCGCTTCCTGGAGCACGAGCGCGTCTTCGCGTTCGGCCCCGCGGGCGAGGAAGAATTCTATCTGTCGTCGGCCGACTGGATGCCGCGCAACCTCTATCGTCGCGTCGAGATCCTCTTCCCCGTCGAGGACAAGACGCTGCGCGAGCGGCTGCGGCACGAGGTGATGGAGCCGGCGCTCGACCCGAACCGGCAGGCCTACTGCATGGATACCCACGGCGTCTACGCGCACGAGGGCGTCGAGGGCGACGAGCTGAAGCGCAGCGCCCAGGAGCAGATCATGGACCGCGTCGTGCGCAGTGGATTGCACGCCGTGCCGGCGCGGCGCCCAGCCAAGGGCGCGCGCAAGGCTCCGGCGCCGCGGCCGCGACTGGCGTGAGCGGGCGCTGGCCCGCCGTCACTGGTCCATCATCTTCTGCATGATCTGCCAGACCGCGGTGTTCGTGCACAGCGTGCAGCTCGGCCCGTAGAACATCGAACGCAACGCCGTGTCGCCCATGAGCTGGACGCGCATCCACGCGGTGACGGCGACCTCGTAGGGATTGAGCGTTCCGGCGCGGAAGCTGATCCAGCCGGCGTGGGTCGCCGCCAGCTGGTCGGCGAGCATGACCGGCTGGTTCGTGATGCCGGTGAAGGCATTCATGATGGTGCTGCACGGAACAGTCGTGTCCATTCCGCCGCAAAGGAGCAGCGCGGGCCCGTGCAGGTTCTTCGTCGCGGTGGCGCCGGCGATCGGCGCGATGGTGAGGATGTGCGAGTCCGTGCCCGCGGTGGTGGTCGCGAAGCCGCCCTGCGAGTGCCCGGTCGCCCCGACGTGGGTCGTATCGATGCGCTGATACATGACGCTCGTGGGATCGGCGTTCTGCGCGAGCACCCAGGTCACGCCCGCCACCATCGGCGGCGGAGTCCCCTGCGCGACGTTGGGGCTGTTCGACGCGATGACGACGAACCCGTGCGACGCCAGGTGCGTGAGCAGCACCCGGTAAATGCTGGGCGTGGTCCCCGTGCCGTTGCCCCAGGTGATCACCGGGTGGCACAGCCCCCCCTGAGCGAGATCCGTCGGCCGGTAGAGCGTGAACGCCACGGGCGCGCCACCGTCTGCGCCCTGACCCGCGGCGGGGCCGACGTTGTTCTCGGTCGTCGTCGCAAACGGACCGGTGACCGCGGGATTGGCGGCAGGCCACGCGCCGACCGTGCATGCCGTGCCCGTGCCCCCATCCGTCCCGGTCGCTGGCCCGCCCCCCGCGCCGGTCGCGCTCCCGGCCTGGCCGCCGCTGCCGCCGGTCTTGGCGCCGCCGGCACCGGTCGCGCTGCCGCCCTGACCGCCCGCGCCACTGTTCGTCGCCCCGCCCGATCCGCCGCCGGCGCCGGTGACGCCGCTGTCTCCGGGGTGATTGCCCCCGGACGTGGAGCCGGCGCACGCCACGAGCGCCAGCGCACACGAACACGCAAAGCCGCCGATCAGTCGGGAGGGTCGCATCGCCGGTCGCATCGTTGGGCCTCCGAGCTCGGGTTTGGGACCGCCTGCCGGGACGCCTGCAACGATACCGCAACTCAGCCGCACCCGTCATCGCAGGGTGAGTAAAACCTCATGCCGCACCGGCGTCGATCGACGTCCTCGGGACCAATCACGCAACGCGTGCTAGCCTTTTTCTCGTGTCGATCGTCGAGAGTTTGAAGAAGCTGGTCGACCCGATTCAGGCGCGGGAGCGCGAGGAAGAGCTCCGCAAGGAGCGCGAGCAGCCGAAGCGCGAGCCGAGCGGCGATCCGCCCCGCTTCGTCTGCCGCATCTGCGGTCACGTCAGTGAAGACAAATCCTACTGTCCGGAATGTCTGGCTGACACGATGCAGCCCCTGCGCGACCGCTGAACGGCCGGCCCGGCGAGACGACCCGAATCTCAGCCATTGACCGCGCCGCCACGAGGACCGACCTTCAATGTCAACGAGGAGGGTCGTATGGAAAACGCCACGTCGACAACGACAGCGGCTCCGAGGACGAACCTGGCCGGAAAGCTCCTGTGGGCGGCGATCGCGATCGGCGGCGCGTTTTGCCTGGGGGTCGTCGCCCTCCGTCGGGGGGAGCCGGTCAACGCGATCTGGATCGTCACGGCAGCCATCGCCGTGTTCCTGATCGCCTACCGCTTCTACAGCCGCTTCATCGCCGACAAGGTGCTCGAGCTCGACCCGAGCCGCGCGACGCCGGCCGTGCTGCGCAACGACGGCCTCGACTACGTGCCCACCCACAAGTGGGTCGTGTTCGGCCACCACTTCGCCGCGATCGCGGGCGCGGGTCCGCTGGTCGGTCCGGTGCTCGCGGCACAGATGGGCTACTTGCCGGGCACGCTGTGGATCCTGGTCGGCGTGGTGTTCGCGGGCGCGGTGCAGGACTTCATGATCCTGGGCCTGTCGCTTGCGTCGCGACGGACGCTCGCTCGGTCAGATGCTGCGCGAGGAGCTGGGCGAGGTCCCCGGCGTGATCGCGATGGTCGGCGTGCTGGTGCTGATGATGATCGTCCTCGCGGTGCTGGCGCTGGTCGTGGTCAAGGCGCTCACGCACAGCCCGTGGGGCACGTTCACCGTCGCGTGCACCATCCCCATCGCTCTGCTGATGGGCGTCTACCTGCGCTACCTGCGGCCGGGCCGCATCCTCGAGGTGTCGATCATCGGCGTGGTCCTGCTGCTGGCGTCGATCTGGTTCGGCGCGCACGTGGCCGCGTCGCCGGCGCTGGCCTTCTGGTTCGACTGCGACGCCAAGAAGCTCGCCTGGCTCCTGATCGGCTACGGCTTCTTCGCCTCGGTCCTGCCCGTGTGGCTGCTGCTGGCGCCGCGCGACTATCTCTCGACTTTCCTGAAGATCGGCACCATCGCGCTGCTGGCGCTGGCGATCATCCTGTCGGCGCCGCGCATGCAGATGCCGGCGATCACGAAGTTCATCGACGGCACCGGCCCGGTGTTCGCCGGCAATCTCTTTCCGTTCCTGTTCATCACGATCGCGTGCGGCGCGGTCTCCGGCTGGCATTCGATCATCGCGTCGGGCACCACGCCCAAGCTGCTCGCCAACGAAGGCCAGGCTCGGCTGGTCGGCTACGGCGGCATGCTGATGGAGGCATTCGTCGCCATCATGGCGCTGGTCGCCGCGGCGTCATTGCACCCGGGCGTGTACTTCGCGATGAACTCGCCGAGCGCGCTCATCGGCACCACCGTCGAGCACGCGGCGGCGACCATCAGCGGCTGGGGGTTCATGATCACGCCCGCCGAGCTGAGCGACACCGCGCGCAAGATCGGCGAGGGCACCGTGCTCAGCCGCGCGGGCGGCGCGCCGACGCTGGCGGTGGGCATGGCGCAGCTGCTGCACAACATCCTGCCCGGCGAGCGCATGATGGCCTTCTGGTACCACTACGCCATCCTGTTCGAGGCGCTGTTCATCCTGACCACCGTCGACGCCGGCACGCGCGTCGGGCGCTTCATGATCCAGGAGATCGCGGGCCTGATTCACGCGCCGCTCAAGCGGACCGAATCCTGGACCAGCAACGTCATCGCCACGGTCGTGTGCGTCGGCCTCTGGGGCTATTTCCTGTACCAGGGCGCGGTCGATCCGCTCGGCGGCATCAACACGTTGTGGCCGCTCTTCGGCATCGCCAATCAAATGCTGGCGGCGATCGCGTTGCTGCTGGCGACGGTCGTGACCGTGAAGCTCAAGCGCCAGCGCTACTTCTGGGTGCCCGGCATCCCCGCGGCCTGGCTGGTGATCTGCACGCTCACCGCCGGGGCGCAGAAGCTATTCAGCGACAAGATCAGCTTCACCGCCGCCGCGCAGAAATACGCCAACGCTCTGCACGAGGGCCGCTTGCTCGCGCCCGCGAAGACCACGGCGGAGATGGAGCGCATCATCACCAACAACCGCGTCGACATGGCGCTCACCGCCATCTTCGTGCTGCTGGTGATCACGATGGTCCTGTTCTCGTTGCGCGCGGTCCTCCAGGCCTGGCGCGCGAATCAAGCCACCGCGCACGAGGAGCCGTACGTGGCGCTGACCACCGTCGCCGTCCCGGGAGCCCACCCGTGACCACCGCAGCGTGGCCGCGGGTACGGTCGATCTGGCGGCGCGTGGTCCAAACCGCGCGCCTGTGTTGCGGCGTGCCCGACTACGACGTCTACGTTCGACACCTGCGCGCGCACCACCCCGACCGCTCCGTCCCGACCTACGCCGCCTTCTTTCGCGAGCGCCAGGCCGCGCGCTACAGCGGCCTGGGCGGTCGGTGCTGCTGACGTCGGTGCGGTCCTCTACGAACGGTGTGACGATGTCCTCGTCCGCGTCGGCGGGTCGGGGGCGATCGTCTCCCCGCGGGCCAGCGTCGCGACCAGCGCGGCGATCTTCCTGGCGCGTCCTGCGGGCGTCTTCATCGCGCTGGTGCGGAACGTGAGCGAGAACAGGTCCCGGCGGCTGAGCGTGCCGAAGGTTTTCTTCGCGCGCGGGTTGGCCCAGATGGCGGCGCGCAGATCATCGGGGATCGTCGACGCGTCCGTGGCCCGCATGGGCGCGTAGGCCGCGTCCCAGCGGCCGTCGGCCTTCGCCGCGTCGATCTGGCGCTGGCCGTGCGGTGTCATGCGGCCGGCGGCGATCAGGCGCGCGACGTGCTCGCGGTTGATCTCGCTCCATCGACTCCTGCGCGCGCGCGGCGAATATCGCTGCAGAAACGACTGCTCGTCGAAGGGCTTCCGGATGCCGTCGATCCAGCCCCAGCACAGCACGACGTCCAGGGCTTGCGCGGGCGTCACCGACGCGAGCCCCGAGGCCTTCTTGTGGATCTTGATCCAGACCTCAGGCTCGGCCTCGTGATGCGCGGCGAGCCATCTCTCGAACGCCGTTTCGTTCGCGAAGGCCTTGATGCGGCGCGGATGGGGGACGACCGGTGCGATGCCTCGAAGGTAGCACGGGCGGCGCCCGCAACCCCGCGCCACGGCGCGCCGATAACCCAGTAGACTGGCAACCCCGATGCAGCTCGTGATCGCCGAGAAACCGTCCGTCGCGCGCGACCTGGCACGCGTGCTGGGCGTGCGGGCCACGGGGCGGCACAGCTGGGAGGGGTCGGGGCGGGTCATCACCTGGTGCATCGGCCACCTGGTCGAGCTCGACGAGCCGGCGGCTTACGACGCGCGGTGGAAGGCCTGGCGCCTCGACACGCTGCCGATGATCCCGGACGGGTTCAAGCTGCGGGCCGTGCCGGGAACGCGGGATCAGCTGCGCGTGGTGCGCGAGCTGCTGCGCGACGGGCGTTTCTCAGAAGTCGTGAACGGCTGCGATGCGGGCCGCGAAGGCGAGCTCATCTTCCGCTATGTCTACGAGCTGGCGCGCAGCCGGCTCGCGGTGCGGCGCCTCTGGATCTCGTCGCT
Source organism: uncultured Pseudomonadota bacterium (assembly GCA_963774325.1). Lineage (GTDB taxonomy): Bacteria > Myxococcota_A > Polyangia > Fen-1088 > Fen-1088 > DASRQZ01. Next base: position 2,430,900 of record CAVZEF010000002.1, on the reverse strand, counting down.
GACGGAGGAGGCGATCCGCGATGGGTTCGCGCGCCTGCGACCGGGCGCCCAGTACGACGCGCTCGCGGACGCGGCCCGCTGCCGCTCCGAGGCGGACTGGCTGGTCGGGATGAACGCGACCCGCGCCGTCACGATCTCGTTCCGCCGCGCGGGCGCGCCGCGCGAGGCGAAGCCTCCGGTCTATTCCATCGGTCGCGTGCAGACGCCGACGCTGGCCATCATCGTCAGGCGCGAGCAGGCGATCCGCGCGTTCCAGCCGCGGGACTACTGGGAGTTGCGCGGGACGTTCGTGACGGCGGCCGCGTCTGCCGACGGCGCCAGCACGTTCGCGGCGCAGTGGATGGCGCCGGCCGACGCGCGGAAGCGCAGCGCAACCCGCTTTGGCGAGCGGCCGCTCGCCGAGCAGGTGGCGGAGCGCGTTCGCGCGCAGGCGGCGGCGACGCACCCGGCCGGGCCGATCGTGGAGCGCGTGACACAAAAGGTGTCGCGCGAGCCACCGCCGCAGCTCTTCGATCTGACGTCGTTGCAGCGCACGGCCAACCGTCGCTACGGGCTCAGCGCGTCGCGCACGCTCGAGGCGGCGCAGGCGCTCTACGAGCGTCACAAGATCCTGACCTACCCGCGCACCGACTCTCGCCACCTGCCGGAGGATCTGGCGGGCGAGCTGCCCAAGCTGTTCGCGGGCCTGGCGAAGCTCCCGCTTTACGCACCGTTCGCGGAGCCGCTGCTGGCGGCCGCGCCGGTCGTGCCCGCGCGCGCGCGGCGCATCTTCGACGCGTCCAAGGTGCACGACCACCACGCCATCATCCCCACGGGCAAGGTGCCCCATCTCGACGCGCTGTCGCCGGACGAGCGCCACATCTTCGATCTGGTCGCGCGTCGCTTCCTGGGCGCGTTTCATCCCGACGCCGAGCTCGCGCTCACCGAGGTGGTCGTGCGCGTGGGCGAGCCCGAGGGCGCAGCTTCGGCGGCGAGCACCGGCACCCCGGAAGATGCGTTCATCACGGCGTTGCCGTCGCCACCGGATCGCTTCGTGGCGCGCGGGCGAGTTCTGCTGGTGGCCGGGTGGCAGGCCGTCGCGGGCTTCGACGAGAACAGAGGCAGCGCCGGCGCGCGCGACAAGGCGAAGGACCCGGACGCCGGCGACCAGGCGCGGTTGCCGCCCCTCGCGGAGGGGCAGCGCCTCGACGGCCGCTTCGACGTCCTCGACCGCCAGACGCGTCCGCCGCCGCGCCACACCGAGGCGACGCTGCTGGGGGCGATGGAATCGGCGGGCCGCGAGATCGAGGACGAAGCGTTGCGCGCCGCCATGAAGGACACCGGCCTCGGGACGCCGGCGACCCGCGCCGCGACGATCGAGACGTTGCTCAAGCGCAAGTTCATCGCGCGCGAAGGCAAGTTGTTGATCGCCACGCCGACAGGGATCACGCTCATCGAGCGGCTCCCCGTGCCGACGCTGGCGTCGCCCGAGCTCACCGGCGCGTGGGAGGCGCGGCTGGCCCGTATCTCGCGCGGTCAGGAAACCCGCGCCGGGTTCATGGCCGACATCGCGCGCTACGTGCGCGAGACGACCGACGCGATCCGCGGCGCGCGGCCCGGGCCTGCGGCTGCGCCGGCGCCGGTGGCAGCGCCAGCGCCGGCACCAGCGCGAGCCGCTTCGCCTGCGCCCGCCGCCCCCCCCGTCATGCATCCGTTGCCGTGCCCGCGTTGCAAGCAGGGCACGTTGATGGCGGGGCGACGAGGTTGGGGCTGCACGCGGTGGCGCGACGGCTGCGCCTTCGTGATCTGGTTCGAGGTCGCGGGACGCCGGCTGAGCGACGCGCAGCTCCGCGACCTCGTCGAGAAGGGAAAGACCCGCAAATCCAAGTGGTCACCGCGCGGCGAAGCATCGGCCATCGCCGGTCGATTGGTTCTGGATCCGGCGGCGGCCCCGAACGACGGCGGGGGGGCGCGATTTCAGCCGATCTAGGGAACGACTCGAGCCGCTAGCTGATCGGCGAGCTCACTTCACGGCCGAGCGAGATACGGGACTACCGACGGATCCAGTTGACGACGAACAGGCCGTGCCCACCCGAGACCAGGACGCCGCCGCCGTCGGCAGGCGTTCCACCGACATCGCTGGTCAGAAGGTCGTCGGTCCAGGGGCCATCGACGGGCGCACTGAAGGTCAGGATGCAGCTCGTGTCGGCGCACTGCTCCAGCTTCCAGCCGGCGCCGCTGATGTTGTTCGCGGCCATCCACGAGAACCAGCTATCGGCCTCATCCTCGCAGACAATGTTGTCGCCATTGCCGGGCGTGCCTCCGTCGGAGGGGGTAGCGCCAAACTCGGTGATGAACAAGGCGATGCCCCGCGACAGCGCGAGGCTGCCCTTGTCGCGCAGCGGCTGCTTGTGCGTGCAGGCATAGAAGTGAAGCGTGTAAAGGAGGTTCGTGCCGGCGACCGGATCGAGCGCCGCGAGGTCGACATCCTGCGAGAAGGTCGGGGTGCCGAGCACGATGAGGTTGTCCGGATCGACCGCCCGTATCGCCGCGACGAGCGCCTCATGATAGGGCTTGATCTGCGCCCACGTCAGGCGCCTCGGCTCGTTGAAGGGCTCGTAGATGACGTTGGGCGAAGAGCCGTACTTCTGCGCGATGTCGGTGAAGAAGGCGACCGCATCCGCCTGCTGGGTCGTGGTCGCGGTCACCGCAGCGCTCGTGTGCCAGTCGACGATGACGTAGAGGCCGAGGTCGATCGCGTTCTGGACGACGGTCTCGACCTTGTTTTGCATCGTCATCTTCGCCGCCGGGCTCGTGAGGTAGCCGCTCGTCATCTCGGTCCCCATCGCGGCACGGATGACCGAGAGCTTCCAGTGATCGCGCGCGTACTCCAGCGCGGGCTTGCTCTCGGGGAAAGGACGACTCTCGAAGTTCAGCCACTGACTGCTGACGCCCTTGAGCTGGACCGGTTTGCCAGCTTGATCGACGAGCTGGTTGCCCACGACGGCGAGCTGGCCATGGACCGCGACCGGATTCAACGCCGCGGGATCAGCTGCGCCTGAACCCGGCTTGGTCGCCGAGCTACCGCAGGACGCGGCGAAGAGGACGCCGGCGGCGAGACCGGCGATGACGCTGGCGCGCCTGCCCGCCAGTGGCCACGACCCCAGGTTCACGACGTTCCGAACTTTCGAGCTCACAGTAAGTAAAGCCATTTTCCCTTACCCATAACACAGGACCGGTCAGAGTCCTGGGTAACGATCCACCGCCCACTCTTGGACGAAAAGACCTGGTAGAAAAACGCGCTTTTCCCGATGTGAGAAGGAAGCGTCCGGCTCGCGTGGTGATTCGATCGTCAGGCCTGCGCGCACGCGCCCGGCGAGACGGCGGGCGTGGCTTGCGCGCGCCGCTGCGACAGCCAGCCCTGAAGGGCCACGCCGGCGAAGATCCCCGCCGCCGTGAACAGGCCCGCCCAGTGGCCCTGACCGATCTGGGCCGCCGCCGGGCCCGGGCAGGTGCCCGCGACGGCCCAGCCGACGCCGAACATCGCGCTGCCCAGAAGGTGGCTGCGCCGGATGGGTGTGGTCGTCCAGTCGACGCGCGCGCCGTCGATCCAGGTGCGCGCGCCCGCGGACCGCAGCAGTTGCAGGCCGATCGCAGCGCTGACCACCGCGGCGCCGAACATCAACCAAAGGTAGAGCTGCTGAAATCGCAGGCCACCGAGAATCACGTCGTAGCTGGTGAAGCGCGTCCAGCAAAGCCAGAAGCCGAATCCCACGCCGAAGAGCAGGCCGGCGATGCGCGCCTTCACGGTGCACCCAACGAAGCGATGGGGAGCAGGTGCGCGACCACGACCGCGACGAGCACGAAGGTCGCCGTCGCCGCCACGCTGGCGGGCGAGCGCTGCGCCACGCCGCAGATCCCGTGCCCCGACGTGCAGCCGCCAGCCGTACGCGCGCCGAATCCGATGAGCGCTCCCGCCGCCAGCAGCACGGCGCCACGCACGGCCAGACCGCCGCCGGCGACGAGGCCCATGCGATCGAATGCGCCGTTGGCCACGGTGGGATGAAGCGTGCCGGTCGCGAGCGCGTAGGCCAACCCGCCGCCGATCGTCCCCACGAAGAAGAACGCGCGCCAGCTCGGCAGGCCCCGCGGCCGCGCGATCCAGCTCTCGGTCGCGACGAAGCTGCCGAGCGCGCCGAGGTGCAGGTTGCCGATCCAGCGCAGGCCGATCACCAGGACCGCCAGCAAGGGCCCGGCCAGGTACCAGGGACACTGGCGCACGAGAACATCCATGATTCACCTTTCGCCGTCTACGATAGTGGACGGTGCTGCGCGAGGCAAGCCGCCCCCGCACGCGCCAACTACGCTTTGCCCTTGACTGTGTCCGTTATTAGAGACATATGGTCGTTATCGTTGCGACGGGGCGCCCGAGCCCAAAACGGCCCGAAAGACACGAGGACATCCATCATGGCCAGCTACCTGCTGATCGAATCACGCGATCCCTTCGAGTCGAACGACGTGCGGCATTTCTACGAGCTCGCCGCGTCGCTCGCGCGCGCCGAGAACGACGTCACGCTGTTCCTGGTGCAAAACGGCGTCCTCGCGGCGCGCACGGGGGGCGAGGCGCCCGGGTTGAGCCTGGCCGAGCTCGGCAAGGCCGGCGTCCGCGTTCTGGCCGACGACTTCTCGCTGCGCGAGCGCGGCATCACCACGGCCCGCCTCACCGACGGCGTCAAACCGGCCGGCGTCGAGGCGATCGTCGACCGGCTGGGCACGGGCGCGCGCGCCCTGTGGCACTAGTGTCTGCGAACCAAACGAAAGGATCGACCCATGGCCGACAGCGACCCCCGACCGGCGATCACGTTCGTGCTCAACGACCCGCCCTACGAGAACGCCCGTAGCACGACGGCGTTCCGCCTGATCGACTCGGCGCTCCGCCGCGGCTTCGACGTCAACGTGTTCGCGTACGAGGGCGCCGTCGCGCTGCCGTTCGCGCGCCAGGCGCCGCACGCCAACGCCGTCCACGGCCGCGACGCCGCCGCCGAGGACCACCCCAACACCAAGGACTGGGTCGCCGCGCTGCTCGCCGAGGCGGCCGAGCGGCAGGTCAAGCTCGATTGGGTCAACTGCGGCCTCTGCGTCGACGAACGCGGTGTCGCCGAGGCGATCCCGGGAACGCGGCGCGGGAGCCCCGCCGACCTGTTGCGCTTCAGCGAGAGCTCGCGCAGCACGCTGGTCATTCCCACGCGCTGACGGCAACGAAGGAGAACACCATGTCGGAGAGCATTCTTTCGATCGTCGAGAGCGCCTACCGCGCGACGCTGGAGGAGCAGGACGATCCGGTCGTCTGGCTCGCGCACGCGTTGCGTGCGGCGGGAGGAGCGACCCACCTGCTGCTGCGCGGGAACGCCGTCAACTACGGCGTGCGCGATCAGGACGCGAGCGGTCTGCGCTTCGGCGCGCGGGCGCAAACCCAACCGCCGCGTATCGACCGCGACCTGCTGGCGTTGATCGACAAGGGCGGCGAGGTCTTCTACATCGAGGACGACGCCGCGATTCGCGGCATCCGGCCCGACGAGGTGATCCCCGGCCTCAAGGCCGTGAAGACGACCGCCCTGCCGGCGCTGTTCCGCCGCTTCGATCGGGTGTGGCATTGGTAGCCAACGTCCGAACGAACGAGACCGAGGTCGACGTGGTGGTGGTGGGCGGCGGCAGCGCCGGCAGCACGGCGGCGATTCGTGCGCAGCAGGCGCTGCCGCTGGGGCGGGTGCTGTTGCTCGAGAAGGCGCACGTCAAGCGCAGCGGCGCGATCGCGATCGGCATGGACGGCCTCAACAACGCCGTGATCCCGGGCCACGCCACGCCCGAGCAGTACGTCAAGGAGATCACGATGGCCAACGACGGCATCGTGAACCAGCGCGCGGTGCTGGCATACGCGCGCCGACAGCTTCGAGATGATCCGCAAGCTCGATGGCTGGGGCGTCAAGTTTCAGAAGACCCGGTCCGGCGACTTCGACGTCAAGAAGGTGCACCACAACGGCAGCTACGTGCTGCCGATGCCCGAGGGCTACGACCTCAAGAAGATCCTGACGCGCATGATCCGCCGCGCCGGCGTGCGGGTGAGCAACCGCGTGATGGCGACGCGCCTGCTCACCGGCGACGACGGCCGCATCGCGGGCGTCCTCGGGCTCAACGTGCGCGACGGCAGCTTCGAGGTGATCCGCGCGCAAGCTCCGTGATCCTGTGCTGCGGCGCCTCGGGCCGCCTGGGATTGCCGGCGTCGGGCTACCTCTACGGCACCTACGAGAACCCGGCCAACGCCGGCGACGGCTACGCGCTCGCCTACCACGCGGGCGCCGAGCTGACGGGCATCGAATGCTTCCAGATCAACCCGCTCATCAAGGACTACAACGGCCCGGCGTGCGCCTACGTCACCGGCCCGTTCGGCGGCCACACCGTCAACGCGCGCGGGCACCGCTTCATCGAGAGCGACTACTGGAGCGGTCAGATGATGCTGGAGTTCTATCGCGAGCTGCAGTCGGCGATCGGGGCCTGTCTACCTCAAGCTCACGCACCTGGCGCCGGAGACGCGCACCGAGATCGAGACACGTCCTGCATCGCACCGAGCGGCCGAGCCGCGGGCGGTTCCACGCCGGCCGCGGGCACGACTACGGCGACGACATGGTGGAGATGCACATCTCCGAGATCGGCCTGTGCAGCGGGCACAGCGGCTCGGGCGTGTGGGTCGACGAGCACGGGCGCACCACCGTCGCCGGGCTCTACGCCGCGGGCGACATGGCCTGCGTGCCGCACAACTACCTGCTCGGCGCGATGACGTACGGCGAGATCTGCGCGGAGAGCGCGCTCGACGATCTCGGCGGACGCGCCGCCGGCCAGCGACGAACGCGAGCAGATCGCGCGCGAACAGGCGCGCGTCTACGCGCCGCTCGCGCGCCCGGACGGCATCCCGCACCACCAGTATCGAGTACAAGGTCCGCCGCTTCGTAAACGACTACCTCCAGCCGCCCAAGACCGCCACGCGCATGGAGCATCGGTCTCGCCCACTTCCTGCGCGCGGAGGCGGAGCTGGAACGAGGTGCGGCGCGCGCGAGCCGCACGACCTCATGCGCCTCTGCGAGGCCGGCTTCATCCGCGACTGCGCGGAGATGGCGGCGCGCGCATCGCTCTTCCGCCGCGAGAGCCGCTGGGGGCTCTATCACTATCGGCTCGACTACCCGGAGCTCGACGACGAGAGCTGGTTCGTGCACGTCAACCTGCGCAAGGAGGCGGACGGCACGATGAAGGCGTTCAAGCGTCCCGTGGCCGACTACGTCGTGCCGCTCGACGACCGCGAACGGCGCAGCTACTACAATATCCGCGTACCGGCGAACGGCACGCCCAGCTCCGCGCCGCAGCGCGCGCCCGAGCTGCCATCGTGAGCGCCATCATCGATCGCGAGCGGCTCAAGGCGGCGGCGGCGCACACGGTCGGGTAACGCGCAGACCACCGAGCGCTTCGACGTGCCGGTGGTCGTCGACGAGAGCCTCTGCATCACCGGCTGCCACATCTGCATCGACTCGTGCCCGGTCGATTGCCTCGCGGTCAACCTGGCGACGCGCAAGGCGCACATGAAGTTCGACGAGTGCTGGTACTGCCTGGCCTGCGAGATCGACTGCCCCAAGGACGCCATCACCGTGAAGATTCCGTTTCTCATTCGCTGACACCACGGACAACCAATCCAATGACGATCGCGACCACGATTGCGCCGGCACGCCGGGAAGAGGAAGACGAGGGCGAGAGCGAGCGTGAGGCAAACGACCAGCGCCCGGCGTGGCTCGACGATCCCGATCCCGCGCGCCGCCAGCTCGCGCTGATCGCGCTCGAGGAGAACGGCGACCTCGACCTGTCCCCTCTGCTGGCCGCGGCAGGCGATGCCGATCCGACCGTACGGCGCCTGGCCGTCGGCCTGCTCGAGGACCTGGGCGACGGGCGCGCGGCGCCGACCTTGATCGCGGCGCTCGAGGATCGAGAGGAGGTGGTCCGCGACGCCGCCGCCACAGCGCTGCGCGAGTTGCGCGACGAGGAGGCCACGCGCGCGCTCATCGCGGCGGTCGCACACCCGCACGCGGCCGTCCGCGGCGCGGTGATCGTCGCGCTGCGCGATCGGCGCGACGCCCGGGCGGCGCTGCCGCTGACCGCCGCGCTTGAGGACGGGGACGCCGGCGTGCGGCGAGAGGCAGTCGTCTCGCTCGCCTACTTGCAGCGACCCGAAACCCTGGAAGCGTTGCGCGAGCGGTTACGCGATCAGGATGCATCGGTCCGACGACTGGCCGTGGGTGCGCTCGACCTCTTCGCCGTCGAGCACGGCCAGGCGTTGCTGCCGGCGCTGATCGCGGCGCTCGCCGACGACGACTGGCAGGTGCGCGTCGAGGCTGCGATCGTCCTCGGCCGCGCGCGCGGGGAGGCCGCCGCCGGCGCGCTCGCGCAGGCGGCGGCAGATCCGGCCTGGCAGGTCCGCAAGGAAGTGGCCGCGTCGCTCGGACGGACGCGCGCGGCGGCGGCCGGCGCGACCCTGATCGAACGCCTCGCCGATCCGGTCGCCGACGTCCGGCGAGCCGCCGCCGGCGCGCTCGGCGAGCTGCGCCTGCGCGCGGCGCTGGATCCGCTGCGCGCGCTGCTCGGCGATCACGACGCCGAGGTCCGCAAGGCCGGCGCGCGCGCGCTCTCGATCATCGAAGGCAGCTAGGACAAAGGCAGGAGCCCGTTCATGCACAAACTCACGTCGGTTCGCGCACTCTCCATCGTCGTCTTCGCCGCCGCCGGCGCGGTTTCGGGCCCCGTCGCCGCCGAAACGATTCGCATCGCCATCGGGACGCAGGACACCACGATCAACTGCGCCACCGGCGGCCTCATCATCCGGGAGCTCAAGCTGCTCGAGAAATACCTGCCCCACGACGGGCGGTACAAGGACGTCGCGCTACGACATCAGCTGGAAGAACTTCACCGCGGGCGCGCCGCTCACCAGCGAGATGGTCGCGCACAAGCTCGACTTCGGCGCCGATGGCCGACTTCCCGTCGGTGCTGAACGGGGTCGCCTTCAAGAAGCAGGGCGAGCGCAGCGTCTTCATCGCAGCGCTGTCGGCCAGCGTCGACCGGCGGCGGCAACGGCATCCTCGTCCCCCTCGATTCGCCCGTGCAGAGCCTGAGCGAGCTCAAGGGCAAGCAGATCTCGGTACCGTTCGGCTCGACCTCTCACGGCATGCTCCTGCGCGCGATCCGCGATCTCGGCTGGGATCCCGAGCGCGACGTAATCATCACGTCCCAGGCGCCCGAGGTCGGCGGCACGTTCCTCAAGACCGGGAAGATCGACGCGCACGCCGAGTTCGTGCCGTTCGCCGAGCTCTTTCCCTACCGCGGCTTCGCGCGCAAGATCTACGACGGCGCGACGGTCGGCGTGCCCACCGAGCACGGCGTGCTGGTGACCGGCGCGTTCGCCGACAAGTACCCGGAGCTGGTGGTGGCGTTCCTGCGCGCGGCGCTCGAAGCCGACCGGCTGGTCGCCGCCAACCCCGAGAAGCTGAGCGAGCTGATTCAATCCGTGACCGGCGTCGAGGCCGAGGTGGACTACATGTTTCACGGGCCCGCTCGGCATCCAGACGCGCGACTACACCATCAAGCCGGAGATAAGGCGGGCGCTGGCGACGGCTGTCGACACGCTGAAGCTGCTGAAGAGGACCGACACCACGCTCGACCTCGCAACCTGGATCGACGACCGCTTCATCCGGCAGGCGGCGCGCGCCGAGGGGCTCGACTACGACGCGCGGCTCGCGAGCTATGACCGCTTGCCGCTGCGCGGGAACGACGCGCGCACCGGCGAGCCGATCCGCGAACCCAAGCTCGCGGGACAGATCTGGGTCGAGGGCGAGGCCAAGGTCCGCGCCTACGCCACGCCCCAGTCGACGCTGGCCGCGCTCAAGGAACTGGCGCGCGCAGGGTCACGCGGTGCGCGTCGCGTTCGTGCACGATCGCGAGACCGGTGTGAAGCTGCTCGCCGACCGCGCCTTCTTCGTCGAGAGCGAGCGCGGCGGCGCGCGCGACGCCACGGTCGTGGTCGCTGCGTTCCTGACCCGGGAGCGCGCGCAAGCCTGGGCCGGCGCCAACCACGGCCGCGTCCGGCCGCCCGCGCGCGTGACCGCGGCGGAGCAGCCGTGAGCGCGGACGCGTCGATGCCGGCCGCGCCGGCCGCCAGGATCGGCGGCGGCGAGCGGCTCGAGGATGCGGCACGGCCGCGCGCGACGCCCTGGCGCGGGCGCGAGACGGCGAACCGTCTCGCGTTGCGAGCCTTCTCGGTGGTCGCCACCGTCGCGCTCTGGCAGTGGGCCGCCGTCCGTCACGCCGACCTCGGCCTGGTGACCTTTCGCAACGTCCCCTCGCCCGTCGAGGTCGCCCGCGCGGCCGCGACGCTGCTGGCGTCGCCCAAGCTGTTCTTTCACGTGCGCAACAGCCTGGGCCGCGTGCTCGGCGGCTTCGCCGCGGCGGCGTTGATCGGCGTCGCGCTGGGTCTGGTCATCGGCCGGGTGCGCCGCGCCCGCGATCTGTTGCTGCCGCCGCTCGAGCTCATGCGCCCGATCCCCGGCGTCGCCTGGATCCCGCTCGCGATCCTGATGTTCCCCTCGTCGGAGCTGAGCATGGTCTTCATCACGTTCATGGGCGCGCTGTTTCCGATCCTGCTCAACACCATCCACGGCGTCGAAGCCATCGACCCAAGGCTGATCATCGCGTCGCGGAGCCTGGGCGCGCGCTCGCTGGCGCTGTTTCGCGAGGTGATCTTGCCGGGCGCGCTGCCGAGCGTGATGACCGGCCTCAGCATCGGGATGGGGACCGCCTGGTTCTGCCTGGTGACCGCCGAGATGATCGCCGGCCAGTACGGCATCGGCTACTACACCTGGGAGTCGTACAACCTGCAGCAGTATCCCGAGATCGTCGTCGGCATGGTGTTCATCGGGGTCTTCGGGCTGCTGAGCAGCGCGCTGGTCAAGCACGGCGGGGCGCTGCTCATGCCCTGGTACCGGCCGCAACCTCGGGCAAAACCAGCGTGAGCGGCGTGAGCGGCGACCGCGTGGCGGCCGGCATCGACGTGCGCGGGTTGACCGTCACGCTCGACGGTCCGACGCCGATTGTCGCCCTCCGCGACCTCGACGCGGCCATCGAGCCGGGTGAGCTCGCCTGCGTCCTCGGGCCCTCGGGTTGCGGGAAGTCGACCTTGCTCGGCGCGCTGGCCGGCTTCGTCGCGCCCACGGCCGGCGAGATCACGATCGACGGCAACCGGGTCCGCTGCGATCGCCCGCGCACCGACGTCGGCATGGTCTTTCAACAACAGACCTTATTGCCCTGGAGGACCGTCGAGGAGAACGTCGCGTTCGGTCTGAAGATGCGCGGGGAGGCGGCGAAAGGAGCGGCGGGCGGCCGCGCGCGAGCTGCTCGCGCAGGTCGGCTTGCGCGATTTCGCGCGCGCCTATCCCGCGCAGCTGTCGGGCGGCATGCAGCAGCGGGTGGAGATCGCGCGCGTCCTCATCACGCAACCGCGCGTCGTGTTGATGGACGAGCCGTTCGGGTCGCTCGACGCGCAGACCCGCCTGGCGATGCAGGAGCTCCTTCTGGAGATCTGGGCCCGCGTCGGCGTCACTGTGGTCTTCGTGACCCACGACATCGACGAGGCGATCTTTCTCGGCGACCGCATCCTGGTGATGAGCCAGCGCCCGGGACATATCCGCGAGGTGCTGCCGGTCGACTTCCCGCGGCCGCGCGCGCCCGAGATCGCGACCACCAGCCGTTTCGCCGCGATCAAGCGGCGCTGCCTGGGCCTGCTCCGCGACGACGACGCCGCGAACCGGGGCGCGCTTGCATCGGACGCTTTCACAGCTGCCGTTCCAACCCGCGACGAAAGGACGAACCATGTCGGTCATCGATGAGACCCTGCAAGCCAACGCGAAGTACGCCGCCGATTTCAACAAGGGTGCCTTGCCCCTGCCGCCCGCCCGTCACCTGGCCGTCGTCGTCTGCATGGACGCGCGCATCGACCCCGCCCGGGCGCTGGGGCTCGGCGAAGGCGACGCGCACGTGATCCGCAACGCGGGCGGGCGCGTGAGCGAGGCGCTGCGCAGCCTGGCCATCAGCCAGACACTGCTGGCGACGAAAGAGGTGGCCGTGATTCACCACACCGACTGCGGCATGTTGACGTTCACCGACGACAGCATCCGCAAGCAGCTCCGCGAGCAGCGCGGCGCCGACGCCGACGCCGTGGCGTTCCTGCCCTTTCACGATCTCGACCAGTCGGTGCGCGACGACCTGGCCGCGTACAAGAAGTCGCCGCTGGTGCGCCAGGACGTCCCGGTGCGCGGCTTCGTCTACGACGTGAAGAGCGGCCGACTGCGCGAAGTGAAGTAGCTCGCCGTCAGTTCGAGACGCGCCGCAACGCCCGTCGGACGTTGCGCCGTATCGCCGCCGGAGACGGCCCGGGAAGGGGAATGTCCGCGGCGCGATAGAAGAGCCGGATCGGCGACGCAAATGTGGCAAAATCGGCGGCGGTAGCTCCGTCATGCCGACGCTCCTCGCCCTCGATCGCGTGCTGACGCGACCTACGAACCAGGCTCTCGGGCGGTATCAGCTGCTCGGGCGGCTCGGCGTGGGCGGGATGGCCGAGGTCTTCGTCGCTCGTTGCGGCGAGCTCGACGGGATGCAGTCGCTGGTGGCGCTGAAGCGCATCCTGCCGCACCTGGCGGAGGACGAACGGTTCGTGTCGCTGTTCCGGCGCGAAGCGATGATCTCGCTGCGCTTGCGCCACCGCGCCATCGCGCGCGTCGTCGAGGTCGGGTGCGCGGACGGCGCCTGGTTCCTGGCGATGGAGCTGGTACCGGGGGAATCCCTGGCGCACCTGCTACTCTCGGAACGCGAGCGGGGCGTGGCCGCGGATCCGCGCGTGGTGGCGTGGGTGGGGGCGGAGATCGCGTCGGCGCTGCACCACGCGCACACGCTCAGCGAGGCGGGCGCGCCGCTGCCGGTGATCCACCGCGACGTGAGCCCGCAGAACCTCTTGCTGGGATTCGACGGGGCGGCGAAGTTGATCGACTTCGGGGTCGCGCGCTGCGCGCAGCTCTCGGACGCGACCCGCAGCGGCACGGTGCGCGGCAAGCTGGCCTACGCGTCACCGGAGCAACTGGGCGCGCGGCCGCTCGACGGGCGCTCCGATCTCTTCTCGCTCGCGATCGTGCTGCACGAGTGGCTCGCGGGACGCCCGCTGTTCGCGTGCGACAACGACGCCGCGACGCTGCAGTCGGTGCTGGCGGCGGAGATCCCGCCGCTGCCGCGCGCGCCGCGCCTGGGGCTGGTGCTGGCGCGCGCGCTGGCGCGCCTGCCCGAGCGCCGCTATCCCGACGGCGAGGCGTTCGCCGAGGCGCTGCTCGACGCGGTCGGCGGCCGCCCGCCAGTGCCCGAACGCCTGGTGGCGGCGCACTTGCACGCGGTGTTCCCGGATCGGGAGTCGCGCTGGCAGGCGATCGTCACGGGGCGCGCCGTCGGTGGCATGCCCGATGGCGCTCGCGTCGGCGGAGCAACCGAGCGGTCTGGCGCGGCGCTCGCAGCGGCCGAAGCGGCGGCGCCCGCATCCGCGCTCGAGCTCACGCCCGTGTCGGAGCCGATGAACGGCGTCCACCACCAAGCCGAGCGGAGCACAGCGAGCACGCAACTGCGACGCCGCCGCCGTCGGGCGGCCGGGCTCGCGCTCGCGGCCGGCGCGGGACTCGCGCTGGTCGTGGGTTGGGTGCACCGCACGCCGCTGTCGACGGCGACGACGACGACCGTGCGCGCGGTGCCGGTGATCTCCGAGGCGCAGGCCATCGCTGCGCCGCCCCCCGCGCCCCCACGTGCGGCGCCCGCTCCCGCCGTGTCGGCCGTCGCGCCGGCGAGCGCACGGCGGCGCGTCCATCACCTGGCGGCGCCGGCAGCGCGGCGCGCGGTCGTCGACGAGCTCGAGCCCAGCCCGTACGCGCGACGCTGATGGCACGGGTGGGAATCGGCCGGCGCGTCACACCGGCCTCGCTGGTGGGCCTGGTGCTCGGCTTCGCGCTCGTGGTCGCCGTACCGGCGCGCGCCCGCGCTCAGGCGACCGCGGGCGTCGCGGTGTGCCCGCGCGTCCCCGCGGGGTTGCGTTGCGCGCCGCTGGCGCGCGACGGCTGGGTGCGGCGCGAAGCACTCCAGGCGCTGGACGCCGACGGGCGGCGCCGCGTCGCGCGCGGTGATTTCGCGGGTGCCGCCCAGGCGTTCGGCTGCTTGGTCGAGGGCGATCCGACGCCGGAGTCCGCCGGCAACCTGGCCGTGGTCCTGCGCGAGCAGGGTGACCTCGGTGGCGCGCTGCTCGTCGCGCGCTGCGCGGAGGATCTGGCGCCGCCGGGCCCGACGCGCGACCGCGCGCGCTCGAGACGCGAGGAGATCGAACATCGACTGGGATTGCCGACGTCACGGCCGCCGTCGGCCGCGTCCAGCGAAGCGCACCGGGACGCGATCATGGCCGTCGTCGAACCGACAGCCGCGCCGACTCGATCGGCAGCCCTCGACCTGCGTGCACAAGCGAACGCGCCAGCGTCTCGTTCATATCACCGCGTTGCCTACGTCCCGCTCGTCGCCGGTGTGGCCGCGTTGATCGCGGGCGGCGTGCTCTACGCGCTGGCGCGCGATCGCGCCCATCAATTCGACCAGGAGCAACAGACCAACGGCTACAGCGATCGCGCGCGCAATCTGCGCAGCGAGGCGCAGGGCCTGCAGCTCGCGAGCTGGATCAGCGGCGGCGCGGGCGTGGTCGCGGCGACCGCGGGCGGCGTGCTGCTCACGTTCTGAGTCACGGGCAGCCCGCGCACGTCGCGACGCCGAGCTGCAGGCAGCAGGTCGTGTGAACCGTGCCGCAGGTGCACGGGCAGCCGGGCATGCAGGCGAAGCAGCCGCCGATCTCGACGGGGCAGGTGATCACCGGCGGGCCGTCGCTCGCGTTGCCGGAGTCGCGCGCGTCGCACTTGTCCCGGCACGTGCCCTCGCAGCAGAGCATGCCGCCCGGACAGTGGCCGGCAGCGTCGCAGGCGATGCCTTCCTTCCAGGACAGATCGACGCACGAGACCGCGGCCAGCGCGATCAGCGCAGCGGTGTGCGCGGCTGTCGCAATCCAGAACCGAGAAGCGCGGACGCGCGCATGTCGTCGAGCCACCGCTGACCAAGATACCAAATCCTCGACGGCACACACGCGGTCCGTCTCCGCGCCGCATGCATTTCGCGCGGCGCGCGCTGTATCGGAGACGTCTCGATACACCCCTGATACAGGCGAAGACGCGAGACGGATCGCGAGACACCGCGCGCTCACTCGCCGCGAGCGTCGGCGCGCGTCTTGCTCTTCCCGCGATTGCCTACTCATTCCGGAGGTCCTCGATGAACCGCTCCATTCTCGCGCCCACGCTCGCCCTCGCCTTTTCGTCCGCGCTCGCTTGCTCGGCCGTGCCGCCGCCGGGTGCACCCGACGCCGGGGGCCCACCAAACCACGATCCCGGCGCGCCGACACGCACCGCCAACCCCGGCCTGTGCCCTCCGCCCACCGCGTTCAGCTACGCGCTGTGCACCTGCGAGGACCTGACCCAGGTCGGCTTCCTCAAGGTCGGCACCGGCCCGTCCGGCGACGGCTCGGTCGGGGTCAACGGCTTCAGCTCGGTTGCCAACGACAGCCAGATCGCCGGCTCGTGGGTGTCCTGGAAGCAGTGGACCGCGGGCACGGGCGCGCACATCGGTGGCTCGTTGCGCAGCGGAGCGGATCTGGTGGTCGCCGGCGCCGTGTGGGTCGGAAAGGATCTGGCGGTGAAGCAGAACCTGACCGGCGCCGGGTTCCTCACCGTGGGCGGCGCGCTGCGCGTCGGTGGCAACGACGTGTTCCTGGGCTTTCGCCAGGTGGCAGGCGGCCGCGCCGCGTTCGATGCGCCGACGCAACCGCCGTGCGGCTGCGATCCGTCGACGGTGTTCGACGTCGTCGGCGCGGTCGCGTTGGCGCGCACCATGAACGACAACGCCGCCGCGGGCATCCCGGCAGGCGCGCAGCTCGACATCGGGGTGCAGCGCATGGTGCTCGACACCGGCCGCTACTACTTCCAGGGCATCCACAACATCGGCGCTGGTGTGCTCGACATTCGCGGCAACGTATCGATCTACATCGACGGCAGCCTCGACGAGATCGGCGCCGAAGCGATCAAGCTCGAGACCGGCGCGACGCTGGACCTGTACGTCTCGGGGCCGGTGCGCCTGGTCGGCTTCACGCCCGTCGGCAGCCGCACGTCGCCGTCGTCGTTCCGGCTGTTCGTGGGCGGCAGCGATCGCCTGTCGGTCGGCGTCGGGCTGCAAGAGTTCTTCGGATCGATCTACGCGCCCAACGCCGACATCGCGCTCGCGGGCGTGACCGTGGTATGGGGCTCGCTGTTCGCGAGGAATGTCATCGACGCGGGCGTCCTGGCGATCAACCACGGCGGCGCCATCCCGACCTGCACCCCGCCCGTGACCAGCAAGCCCGACGCCGGCGCGCCGCCGCCGCCCATGCAGCCGCAGCCGCCGCCGACGATCGTTCCCTGATCCTTCGCTCCGTCAGCGAGCGGCGCCGCCGCCGCCGCGAAACTGTTCGGGGTCGATCTGCCAGCGCTTGAGCCAGCGGTGCACCTGCATGCGGGTGCACCGCATCGCGCGCGCCACGGCGCTGATGTTGCCCTGGTGGTGCGCCAGCTGTTCGAGCAAGTCGACGCGCACGCGCTCGGGATCGCGCGCGGCCGGCACCGTCGCGCCGCGGCCGATCATCGTCTCGGCCAGCGCCTCGCGGCGGAGCAGCCGATCCGGCCCGGCCAGCGCGAGCAACGCCAGCAGCGCCTGCTCGAGCTCGCGGATGTTGAGCGGGTAGTCGTGCTCGACCAGCGCTTGCGCGCACCGGCGATCGAAGCGGTAACTCGCGGCGTCCGCGCCCGCGTGGCGCGCCAGCAGCGCCGCGATCAGGATGCCGACGTCCATGCGGCGCGCGCGTAGCGCGGGCAGCTCGACGTCCAGGCCGCGGATGCGCGCCAGCAAGTCGGCGCGAAATCGCCCGCGCGCAACCAGCCCGTCGAGATCGGCGTGCGTGGCGCACACCAGGCGAAAATCGACGCGCGTCGCTTCGCCGCGCGCCGCGCCCAGCGGCACGACCTCGCGTTCCTGCACGGCGCGCAGCAGCTTGACCTGCGCCGCCGCCGGGAGCTCGCCGATCTCGTCGAGCAGAAGCGTCCCGCCGGCCGCCGCCGCGATCACGCCCGCCCGGTCCTGCGTCGCGCCTGAAAAGGCGCCGCGCCGGTAGCCAAAGAGCTCGCTTTCGACCAGGTTCTCGGGCAATGCGCCGCAGTTGATCGCGACGAACTGGCCGGCGCGACGCGACAGCGCGTGCAGCGCTCGCGCGGCGACCTCCTTGCCGACGCCGGTCTCGCCGCGCAGCAACACGGCCACCGGGCTGCCGGCCGCGCGCGCGAGGATCTCGTGGATGCGCGCGGTCTCGGGCGACAGCGTGCGCAGCTCCGGGGCGCCCAGGGCGTCGAAGGCGCCGTCGGGAGTCGGCAGACGTGCGACGCGGCGCCGGAACAGCAGGACGGTGCGCCCGACGACGATCGTCTGTCCGTCGGCGACGGCGGAGGAACGGATCGACTCGCCGCCCAAAAACGATCCGTTGAGCGAGCCCAGATCCTCGAAGCGCAGCTCGTCGCCTTGACGCTCGACGACGGCGTGCCGCTCGGAGACGCGCGCGTCGGGGAGGCGCAGCCAGACTTCGCCTTCGCCCGCGCGCGCCTCGACGGCCAGCGCGGGCCCGCGCGCGATGACGACGACCTGTCCGGGCGCGACCTCGACGGCGGCGCCCCCCGCCAGCGGCTGATCACCGCACAGCGCGACGTAGACCAGATCGCGCTCGCGCGCGCCGGCCGCCGGCTCGTCGCCGGCGTCGCGCAGGGTCCGGACCGTCCGCACCGTCGGCTGGTCGACCACGCACTCGCAGGATAGCGCACGCGGGTGCCCGCCGGCGAGGCATCACGGCGTCGCCGTCAGCACGACGGTGTTGCTGTCCTCGTTGGGCGGCGCTGCGCCGTCGCTGGCGCGGATCACCAGGTACTCGAGCTGCCCCGGGGGCAGGCTGGTGATGGTCGCCTCGTACGGGAAACGCCCGGGTCCGACGCCGCCGAGATAGGCCTGGGGCACCGATGGCGTGAGCGCGACGCGCCGACTCCTCGCCAGCTTCGGGTCGCCGGCGAAGTCGAACGGCGCCGCTTGCGCGTAGAGCGCGTAACGCACGCCGGTCTTGTCCAGCGCCACGTCCCAGCGCACGGTGATCTGCCCACCGCCGCCCACCGCCTGCTGGATGCCGACGCGCGGCGTGGCAGCCACCGCTGGCGACACGAAGTGGTCGTTGTAGGTGCTGGTCCACCAGGGCGGATCGTGGTCGTCGAGCGATGCGTTCGTGAGCACGAAGTCGTTCACCAGGCCGACCGCCGCGTCGGTGAGGTAGTGGCGGAAGCCCTGCAGGTCCTGCGTCACCTGGATGTCCTCCAGCAGCGAATCCAGCCCCAGCGTCGACTGCCCGACCAGCGTCAGCGGCGACATCTGGTCGGGCGGACCCTCGGCGTACCCGAGCGACAGCACCTTGAATCCGTCGGGGCGGTTGGCCTCGGCCATGAGCTTGGGCGCGACGTTGTAACGGTTGTCGGGATAGTTGACGGGATCCCACTGCTCATACGTGTTCGAGTTCAGGCGGAAGCTCTCGAACAGCACGAAGTCAATCGCCCCGCGCGCGTTGTATGGATATTGGGTGTGGCGCGGATCGAAGAAGAACAGCCCGCGGTTCTGTAGCACCACGCGGTCTGGATAGGCCTGGTGCACGTGGTCGATGAACGCCCCGAACCCGGGCGCCGTCCATTCGAACTCGCTCTGGTTGGCGCTGCTGGCGTTGGTGTACGAGTTCGGCGCCGCCGTGTCGATGGTGTCGAGGAAGACGCCGTCGCAGTCGAGCCCGCGCCCGTAGCTCGGCGTCAAGAGCTCGCGCAGCCCCGCGTGGCGGTCGGCGCCGTCCAGGGTCATGCCGTCGGCGACGCCAAACCAGTTCGGGTCGCCGGCGTTGACGAAGAGGCCGCCGAAGATCTGGTTCCTGTCGGGAAAGCCGTCGCCGACGTGGGTGGCGCTGTCATGCACGTCGTTGTCGTCGAGATAGTAGGAGGCAAAGCCGGTCCCGCCCGTCGACGGAGCGCCCCTGGGATCGATGCCGGCCAGGGACATGCCGTCGGCCATCCAGCCGCGCGGATCGATGCGCGGCCCGGTCCCGTCACCGTGGAAGCGCGGGTCGGCGCGGATCTGAGCGTCGGTGAGGCTGTTCGTGCGCAGGTCCTCGCCGACCGAGATGTAGCAGAGCACCAGCACGTCGTCGCGCGGATCGCTCGTGTTCTGGCCCGCTTGTAACGTCGCCACCGCGGCGCGCGTGAGCTGGCCCTGCCCCGGATGCGCGATCACCATCTGGTAGCGCTGGGCGGTCATGACGTCCGCCGCGGTCCAGCTCCCGTAGTTCGCCAGGTAGTGATCGACGTGGCGTGCGGCGCCGTGCCGGTTCGCGAACGGCGGCACCATGAACGTCGCGGCCGGGCCGGCGCCCGCGATGTCCGACACCGAGATCTTCAACATCACCGTGGCGTCAGGTCGAAAACCGATGTCAACCAGGGGCCGCCAGATCACGGTCAGCTTGCCGCCCGCCGCGTCGGCGCTCTGGCCGGCGAGCGTTGCCGGCGCGAACGCGCCGCCGCCGCGCGAGACTTCCACCGACGCCGAGAGCGCCCCGCCACGACCGCCGCTCACCGCGAGCTCCAGAGCCACGGCGCCGTCCGCATCCGGCGCGTCGATGTCGAGCTTCGTCACCGACGGAGCCACGCCACCGGCGTCGGACCTGTCGGGGGCACCACCGTCGGTCGGAGGTGGGGGGCCCGCGTCGACGGGCGGCGGAGGGCCCGCGTCGGCGGGCGGCGGACGGCTGGCGTCGGCGGGTGGCGGATAGCTGGCGTCGGCGGGTGGAAGCACACCGCCGTCAGCCCGCGCTCCGCCGCCGCCGTCGCCCGCGTCGGACGCCCGGCCCGCGTCGGTTCCCGGCGCCATCAGTGAACCGGGGTTCGCGCCGCCTCCGGAGCACGCCGCAGCGACGCACGCGAAGGTGATCGCCACCGCCAACCCCCACCCTTCTCTAACCCGGCCGACCACCCAACGAAGCTAACGCCGCACTCACCGTCGCGATGACCGCGACGGTGAGGATTGCCGAGCGTACCCGAGAGACGGGCCTATCGGCCGATGTGGCTGAAGGCCCAGAAGAGCGTCCCGGAGAGCAGGATCGAGACCGGCAGCGTGAGCACCCACGCGGCGAGCAGGCTGCGCACCGTGTTCCACTGCAGGCCCGACTTGTTGGCCCACATGGTACCGGCCACGCCCGACGACAGCACGTGGGTCGTGCTCACCGGCAGGCCGAACGCGTCGGCGGCGCCGATGGTCGCCATCGCGGTCAACTCGGCGGCCGCGCCCTGCGCGTACGTCAGGTGATCCTTGCCGATGCGCTCACCGACGGTGACCACGATGCGCTTCCAGCCGATCATCGTGCCCAAGCCCAGCGCGATCGCGACCGCGACCTTGACCCACGACGGAATGAACTTCGTCGATTTGTCGATGTGCTTCTTGTAGTTCTTGATGACTTCGGCGTCGGCCGGCGCGATCGTCGGCTGGCCCGATTTCTCCATGTAGCGCAGCGCCTCGCCGACCAGGTACATGTCGTTGCGGAAGTTGCGGGTCTGCTCGGCGGGAACGGCCTTCAGCTCCTTGTAGCGCGCCATGTCGTGGCCCACGCCGTCCATCAGCGACGCGATCGAGCCCATGGTGTCAGGCGCAATGGTGCGGGTGCGGACATAGGCGGTCACACCCTCGCGGGGGTCGGCGGGGATGGTCACGCCCGGCGTCGCGTACCTGTTCACCGCTTGCGAAGCGACGACCGACACCGCGATGAAGTCCTGCGAGTCCTGCGCCGTGACGGCATGATTCAGCGCGTAGGCGGTCGGCACGGTGCCGATGAGGATCAGCATGATGAGGCCCATGCCCTTTTGTCCGTCGTTCGAGCCGTGCGCGAAGCTGACGCCGGTGCA
Source organism: uncultured Pseudomonadota bacterium (assembly GCA_963774325.1). Lineage (GTDB taxonomy): Bacteria > Myxococcota_A > Polyangia > Fen-1088 > Fen-1088 > DASRQZ01. The sequence goes on along the minus strand of CAVZEF010000002.1, from coordinate 2,409,673 downwards.
GGTCAGCACCAGCAGGCCGCGGATCCAGAACGGCGGCGGGCGCGTGCCGACGGGCGCCTCGTAGAGGTGCTTGCTCTTCACCAGCTTGCGCATCGACAGCAGCAGCAACGCCGCCACCGCGCAGCCGATCAAGCGGCGAGAGCAGCAGCGAGCGGCCGATGTTCGCGGCCTGCTTCCAGTCGACGCCGCTGGTGGCGGTCTTCACCGCCATGAACTGGTTCGCGAGGCCGACGCCGATGACCGAACCGATCAGCGTATGCGAGCTCGACGACGGCAGCCCGAAGTACCACGTGCCCAGGTTCCAGATGATGGCCGCGGTCAGCAGCGCGAAGACCATCGCGAAGCCGGCGCCGCTGCCGACCTGCAGGATCAATTCGACCGGCAGCAGCGACACGATGCCGAAGGCTACGCCGCCGGTGGACACCAATACGCCGATGAAATTCCAGATGCCCGACCACACCACCGCGACGTGCGGCTCCAGCGAGTGGGTGTAGATCACGGTGGCGACGGCGTTGGCGGTGTCGTGGAAGCCGTTGACGAACTCGAACCCGAGCGCGACCAGCAACGCGATCGCGAGGAGGATGAAGGGAAAGATCGACGTGACATGGACGTTCGATAGGTCACGGAGGAGCTGAACGCCCGCATACCCGAGACCAACGGCCAGCGCGGTTCCAAAGACCGCGAGCCCGATTTTCCCGGGACCCGATGCTCCAAGCTTGGCGTCGAGTCTGGAGGTTGGTGCATTCGATTCGAGCGTGGCGCCAGTCGTGGACATACAAGATCCTCCGGTGTTCTCGGAACCCGCCGCACCCTACCCCACACCCCCGGAGGCAAAAGCAACGAACGACTGACGACTCGGTGTCAGATTGGTGACCGATGGACCATCGGGGACGACGCGCCGCCCTGATGGCCGCGCGCCTGCGCGCGCTCGCGAGCGAGCTCTGCGTCACGGAACGGCCGCACGCGGATCATCGAGATGCTGATCCAGACCCCGGCGGTGAAATACAGCGACATCCACGGCATCTCGTCGCGCCAGTCCGCCCAGGCGCGCGTCAGCACCCGGCGATGGCTCGCGTCGCTCCACCCGTCGGCCACCGAGAGATAGTGTTTGCCGCGCGCCTGGTCCGCCTTCCAGCGCGACCGGTACATCGGCACGTCGACCGAGCACATGAAGATGAAGTAGACCGAGAGCGAGGCGATGCAGATACCGATGATCCGGCGGCGCGCCCCGGTGTAGCGGTTCCACAGCGTCGAGAAGCCGATGATGATCAGGAGCGCGGTCACCGCCCAGGTCGACTCCTCGACGCAGCTGCCGATGAAGTTGGTCGTCAGCGTGGTGTACCAGGAGAAGATCTCCGCGTTCATGATGAGCGGGATGAAGAGCAGCGAGAGCGTCATCCCGAGGCGCGCGTTGACGCCGCGGGCGTACTCGCGCAGGAAGATGGTCCACTGGGCCACGAGCGAGAGCTCGGCGATGGTCGCCACGGCCCGACTGATGACGACGGCGGAGACCCACGAGTCGTAAAGGACGATGCGCTGGCCCTCGGCGCGCGGGAGCAGCGATCGGAACGCGCAGCCGAGCACGAAGAGCGCAGACAGCGCGAGCTGCCACTGCCGCCCGCGGCGCACGCCGGGCTCCATCGACGGCGCTCTCTCCATGAAGCGCCGCGCGACCGCAATCCAGAAGACGATGTTCCCGGCGCTGGCGGCGGTGAGGATGGTCCACCAGACCATCACACCCGTCGACTGTCCCTCAATTGGCGTCAATGTCCGTCCTTTTGGCCGAACACCGTAGGCGCATCGTCGCGCGCTGTCCAATGAGTTGGCACCAACTCGAGCTCATCGCCCCCAGCGTTATGTGTTCTCGGTGTGTTCTCGGCTGTTCTCGCCGCAAAACTGAAGCGAGACTGTTGCACGGCGGTGCCACGAGCGTCTACACGATGGTGATAGGGTTTCTTGGCAGGGAGGGCCCATGAACCATTTTCTCAGCGAGCTCAAGGAACAACGGTGGGACGACCATCGCTTCTATCACCACAGCCGGATCAACCAGACGCTGCACCTCATCAGCGCGATCAGCTTCCTGGCGACGTACGCGTTGCTGTTCACGCACCCGGTGGTAGCGGCTTTGTTTGGCTGGACGTTCTCGATGTGCATCCGCCAGGTCGGCCACTTCTTCTTCGAGCCCAAGGGCTACGACGAGAAGAACCAGGCGACCCACGAGTACAAGGAGAAGGTCAAGGTCGGCTACAACCTGCGCCGCAAGGTGATCCTGCACTCGATCTGGGGCGCGACGCCGATCGTGCTCTACTTCGTGCCGTCGTTCTTCGGCCTGTTCACGCCCTGGCACGATGTCTCCAGCTACTTCGACAACCTGGCGAAGCTCTGGATCGGCCTGGCCGCGCGGCGCGCTGGTGTTCCGCACGGTTCACCTGTTCTTCCTGCGCAGCGTGCTGACCGGCCTGGTGTGGTTCACCAAGATCCTCACCGACCCGTTCCACGACATCATGCTGTACCACAAGGCGCCGCTGTATCTGATCCGCGGCGAGATGATCGAGCCGGCGCACCAGCGACATTCGCGCGCGCTGGAGGGCACGGCCCTCCCGCGTTCATCGCGGCGCTCGCCGCCGCGTCTAGCGATGAGCGAGCATCTCTCGCAGCACCCGGCGCTTGATCGACTTGTTGGTCAGCGCGGGGCTCGACCACCAGAAGCCGTCGCGCTGCATGTTGCGGGCGGCGGTCACGAAGCGGTCGGCGACGGCCTCGAAGTCGGCGTCGGTGTAGTTGAGGCTGAAGATGAAGCGGCCGGTCCCCACCCAGCTCAACGCCAGCCCCTCGGCGCGCAGATAATACTGCAGCATCCAGTTGTAGCGAGACGGCTGCGTGTAGCTGACCGTCCAGATGGTCGACAGGTTGGCGACCTGCACCGGCAGCCCTTCGTCGACGCAGCCGTTGATTGAGGCGCTCGGCGCGTTCGTTCCAGGTCCGGTCGAGATCGCGGTAAAGGCCGCGGATCTCCGGCGTCTCGATGCGCTGCAGGAACTCCTGCATCGCCGCCATGACGTAGGGATGCGAGTTGAACGTGCCGCGCGCGAAGCAGATGTCGGCGGGGCGCTCGTCGCGGAAGCGGCGCATCAGCTCTTGCCGGCCGCACAGCGCGCCGACCGGCAGCCCGCCGCCCAGCGTCTTGCCGTAGGTGACCATGTCGGCCTTGACGCCGAAGTACTCCTGCGCGCCGCCGGGCGCCAGGCGGAAGCCCACGAAGACCTCGTCGAAGATCAGCACGATGCCGCGCTCGGTGCAGACCGCGCGCAGCTGCTCGAGCCACTCGGTGTAGGCTGCGCGATCGTAGCCGGCGCTGCGCCCGCTATCGATCAGCGTCGAGTCGGTCGGGCGCGTTGGCGTTGGGGTGCAGCGCCTGCAGCGGATTCACCAGCACGCAGGCGATGTCCTTGCGCGTGCGCAGCACGCGCAGCGTGTCCTCGTCCATCTCCTTGAGCGTGTAGGTCTCGCGCTGCCGCGAAGGGTTGCCGACGCCGGGCTGCACGTCGCCCCACCAGCCGTGGTAGGCGCCGCAGAAGCGCACCAGGTGCGTGCGCCGCGTGTGGTAGCGCGCCAGGCGCACGGCCTGCATCACGGCCTCGGTGCCCGACATGTGGAACGACACCTCGTCGAGCCCGGAGATCTCGCGCAGGCGCCGGCGTTGGAGGCGACCACCGGGTGGTAGGCGCCCAGCACCGGGCCGAGCTCGCGCACCCGCTCGGCGCCGCGATCGATGCACTCCTTGTAGAAGTCGTAGCCGAAGACGTTGACGCCGTACGAGCCGGTCAGGTCGTACAGGCTGTTTCCGTCGAGGTCGGTGACCCGCACCCCCGACGACGATGCCACGAACGAGCCGGCGTGCAGGTGTTGCCGCACGTAGCGGCTGTACTGGAACGGCACGCGGTAGGCGGCGGTGAACTGCAGGTCGGAGATCGCCTCCTTGGCGTCGTCGGTCATCGCCACGCTCTTGGCGAAGCGCTCGCGATACAGCGCCGCCAGCCGCATGAAGCCGTCGTGGCGCTGGTCGGCGACCTCGTCGGGCGCGTCGTCGGAGCGAAAGAGCTGCGTCTCGTCGTACTCGTAGAACGGCACCAGCGTCGCGACGAAGCGCCCCATGCGCGAGTGCCCGCGCAACGACGGATGCTTCGCCTTCGACAGCTCGAGACGCGCTTTCACTTTCGGCAGCGCGCCCGCCAGCGCCGCCGCCCCCGCAATGTAGACTGGCCAGCTCATCGTCGTATCGCGCCCGGTATCGCGCCCGGTATCGCGCTCGGCTCGTAAACGCGAGTCTCATCGTTCTATCGCCATCGCCATCGCCACTCGCCATGAAGTTGCCATGAACACTGCCATGAACATTCGATCGGTCCTCGCTCGTTTTGCCTTGCAAGAAGACCTCAATTTTCTGCTCACCAACCGCATCCCGCGCCAGCTCACGACGCAGTTCATGGGCTGGTTCAGCAAGATCGACCACCCGATCGTACGCGATCTCTCGATCGGCGTCTGGCGCCTCTTCGCCGATCCGAACCTGGACGAAGCGGCCAAGACCGACTTCACCAGCCTGCACGACTGCTTCATCCGCGAGCTCAAGCCCGGCGCCCGCCCGATCGATCCCGATCCGGCGGTGATGGTCAGCCCCTGCGACGCCATCGTCGGCGCCTGCGGCGCGATCGACGGCGCGGAGATCATCCAGGCCAAGGGCTTCCCCTACGCCGTGCAAGATCTCCTGATCGACCCCGAGCTGGTTCAGCACTACCGCGACGGTCAATACGTCACGCTGCGGCTCACGTCCAGCATGTATCACCGCTTCCACGCGCCGCACGACGGCCGCGTCGAGCACGTGACCTACGTCTCGGGCGACACCTGGAACACCAACCCGATCGCGCTCAAGCGCGTCGAGCGCCTGTTCTGCAAGAACGAGCGTGTGGTGCTGCGCACGCGGCTCGACGCCGGCGGCCACCTGATCACGCTGGTGCCGGTCGCGTCGATCCTGGTCGCCAGCATCCGGCTGCACTTCCTGAACGTGCTCCTGCACCTCAAGCATCGCGGGCCCAACGTCATCGAATGCGACGCCCGTTTCCACAAGGGCGAGGAGCTGGGCTGGTTCGAGCTGGGATCGACGATCGTCGTGTTCGCGCCCAAGGGGTTCGCGCTGTGCGACGGCGTCGTCGATGGGCAGACGATCCAGATGGGACAACCGCTGCTCCGGCTCCCCTCGTCGCGATGACGCTCGGGCGGTCAGAGCGCCGCCACCGCGCCGCCGATGCCCGCTGCGTCGCCGATATGGACGCCGGCATGAGCGGCCGGGGCGAAGCGCTCCGACCGCTGGGTGCGCAGCGGCACCAGGTGCGCGCGGAAGACCTCGTGGCCCGCGCGCAGCGTACGGCCGAGGATGCTGGCGCGCGCCTTCTCGCGTGAGCAGCGCAGCGCGCGCAGGCAGGCGCGTATGAGCTGGTCGTCGATGGCGCCGTTCACGCCCTCCTCGACGAGATCGATCGGGCCGGGCGCGGGAACCGACGCCACCGGAACGCCCGACGCCATCGCCTCGAGCAGCACGTTGCCGAAGGTCTCGGTGCGCGACGGGAAGACGAAGCAGTCGGCGCTGGCGAAGTGCGCCGCCAGGTCCTCGCCGTAGCGGTAGCCGCGCCACACGACGTCGGGGTAGCGCGCCTCCAGCTCGGCGCGCGACGGGCCGTCGCCGACCACGACCTTGGTGCCCTCGAGCGGCAGCTTGAGGAAGTCGTCGAGCGTCTTCTCGACGGCGACGCGGCCGACGTACAGCCAGATCGGCCGCGGCAACTGCTGGTAGACGTCCCGGCGCTTGCGGTCGGGGTGGAACAGATTGGCGTCGACGCCGCGCGGCCAGTGCACCAGCTTGCGCGCCACACGCCGCTCCTGCAGCTCCTCGAGCAGCGTCTTCGAGCTCACCAGCGTGTGCTCGGCGCGCTCGTGGAACCAGCGGACGACCTGATAGCCCCACTCGAGCGGCACGACCGGAACGCGCGCGCTCAGGTACTCGGCGTAGCGCGTGTGGAAGCTGGTCGTGAAGCGCAGGCCCTGCCGGCGCAGCCAGCCCACGGTCCAGAAGCCCAGCGGCCCTTCGGTCGCGACGTGAATCGCGTCGGGCTTGAACGCCTGGATGCGCGGGATCGCCTTCCACGGATCGCAGGCCACGCGAATCTCCGGGTACGACGGCAGCGGAAGCGTGCGGTGCGAATCGGGCGCGATCACCAGAACCTCGATTCCCTGCGATTCCAGGTGCTCGACCAGGCGCACCAGCGTGTTGACCACGCCGTTCGTCTGCGGCTTCCATGCGTCGGTCACCAGAACCAGGCGCCGCAAGGGCATCTCCGGCTCGGGCAGCGTCGCCCAGCTCGTGACAGACGATGTGAGGGGAGAGCGCAACGACGAGCGGGAGACATCAATCAAGTTCATTGGCACGTCCCTGTGTTTGTTCACTGACGATACCGATGCTAGACGACCCGATTCACGTCCCCGTCTCGTTTACGTGAACTCTCCGCGTTGCTTTGACGACATTTCTGGATCGCGGTGGATGCCGACTCGCGCACACGCTCCGTCGGCAACGCTCGACGCGGCACCGTCCTCGTGACAGCGAGATGGCGCTGGTGACAGACGTGTGCCAACGGTGACGGCGTGGCGATGCTCGTCGTCAGCCTAGGCCAGCCGGACGCCCTGGCGGCGCAGCTCGGCCTGCAAGCTCGCGATGCTGACGTCGCGCACGGAGACGCCGTCCTTGATCGACACCGCCGCCGCGACGCCCGCGCCCTGACCGATCACCGCGCAGCACATCATGCTGCGGATCGACGCGTGCGAGATCGCGTCGCCCGCGATGCAGCGGCCCGCGACCAGCAAATTCTCGATCCGCTGCGGAACCAGCGCGCCGTAGGGCACCTGGTAGTAGCGGCCGGTCGTCGGCAGCACCAGCACGCCGTAGCCGTCGATGAACTCGGGAAAGATTCCGATCGAATCGTCGAAGCGCGCCTGGTTGCGCACGTCGTGCTCGGTCAGCTCGTAACGCCCGATGATCTTGCGCGTGTCGCGCACTCCCAGCGTCATGCCGTAGGTTCGCAGCTTCGCGTGCTCGAAGCCGGGTGCGTAGTGATTCAGCGCCTTGATCGCCTGCAGCGCCTGGCGCCGGCCCTCGATCTCGGCGCGCGTCAGGTCGCGCACGTCGGTGCCGTCGTAGCCGGTCAGGTGAATCATGTTCAGGTACGTCGCCTCGCCCGCGTCGGTGATCGTGCTCCAGGTGCCGCCGATGCTCTTGAGGCCGGGCGGGATCACGCCATCGGCGCGCGCACGTTGGAACGGCTTCTCCAGATACGGGCTGAAGAGGTCGTCTTCCTTGCCGCCCTTTTGCGTGTCCCAGGCCAGACCCCAGTCCCGGTATGTCGTGGGATTCTCCGCGACGTACTCCAGGAAGCGCTTTCGATCGACGCCGGTCACCGAGAAATTGACCGTCACCGGAAGCATCTGTTCCTTGGGCGTCATTCGATAGGGCGCGCCGCTGAAGTGCGCGAGGTCGGCGTCGCCCGACGCGTCGATGGTCCGCTTGGCCAGGATCGCGCCGCGCCCCGACTTGCTGTGCACGATGACGCCGCGGAGGGCATCGCCGTCCATCACGACGTCGATGGCAACCGCGTGAAGCAGCGGCGTCACGCCCGACTCCTCGACCAGCGTGTCGGCGACGTACTTGAACATGTCGGCGTTGATCGCCTGGCTCTTCGATTGCGGCTCGGGGTTGGTCGCGCCCATGTCCTTGGCGCGCTGCTCGAGCTCGATGCCGATGCCCTCGCAATCGACGGTCTTCTCGCGCCGGTACCAGGCGATGCTTTCGACGCCGACCACGGTGATGTTGCCCCCCAGGCAACCGAACCGTTCGACCAGCATCGTGCTCGCGCCGGCACGCGCCGCGGCCAGCGCCGCCGACAGGCCGCCCGGCCCGCTGCCCACGACCAGCACATCGACCTCGGCGATGACCGACACTTCGCGCGCGCTCTCGGTGACCGTCTTCATGGATGCGGCAGGCACCACAATAAAGGTTGGGCGCGTCCCGGTCGCCCCATGCCCGTCGAGTTTTCGCAATTGTCGCGCGCTCGTGACCGGAGCGTCGCCCGGGAGCGTGCCTAATATGAGCGGCGTGCAGCCGGATCTTCCTGTCATCGAGCGTCCTGTCATCGAGCGTCCTGTCATCGAGCGTCCTGTCGTCGAGCGTCCCGCTATCGACTATCCTTGCGAGGCTTGGTGGCTGCCGGGCGCCCACCTGCAGACCGTCTGGGCGCGCATCGCGCGCTCGCGGCACGTGGTGACCTTCTCGCGCGAGATCCTGGTCACCGAGGACGACGACGACCTCGTGCTCGATCACCTCGCGGGCCCGGCGGGGACGCCGCGCGTGCTCTTGCTGCACGGGCTCGAGGGCAGTGCCCATTCATTGCACACGCAGGGGTTGGCGCAGCTGGTGGCGCGCGCCGGCTGGCGCGGCACGGTGCTCAACTTTCGCAGCTGTGCCCGCGATCCGGCGCGGATTCGCCGCCGGCTGCGCAACCGGCGCCCGCGCCTTTACCACGCGGGCGAGATCGACGATCTCGCGTTCGTGGTCCGCACGCTCGCCGCGCGCGAGCCGGAGACGCCGCTCTACGCGATCGGGTTCTCGCTGGGCGGGAACGTGCTGCTCAAGTGGCTGGGCCAGGCGGGCGCCGCCAGCGCCGTGCGCGCGGCGGCGACCATCTCTGTACCCTACGACCTGGCGGCGTCGGCGCGCTTCCTCGACCGCGGCGTCGGGCGCTTCTACGGAGCGCGCTTCATGAATCGCCTGCGCGCCAAGGCGATCGACGTGCTGATCCGGTTTCCGCGCGAGACCGCGCACCTGGACGCGCAGCGGATCCGATCGTTGCGCACGCTCGGCGAGTTCGACGAGCAGGTGACGGCGCCCCTGCACGGATTCGCGAGCGCAGCGAGCTACTACGAGGACGCGTGCGCCATCGGCTATCTACCGCGCATCAGCGTCCCCACGCTCTGCATCAGCAGCACCGACGATCCATTTTTTCCAGCGGATGCCCTGACCCGCGCGCACGCCGCCGCGTCGTCCAGCGTGACCTTCGAGATCACCGAATGGGGCGGCCACACCGGCTTCGTCGCCGGGCCGTGGCCCTGGCGGCCGATCTACTGGGCCGAGGAGCGCGCAATCGCCTGGCTGCAGCTCACCGCGCGGAACCGGCGCTGACCCCTGCCGTTCGAGGGAGCCAGAAGGGGTTCACGACGTCGATCGGGCGCGGTCGGAGTGGGGCCGACGTCGAGCTGGCGTTACCACCGCGCGAGCGCGGCGGCGCGGGAAGCGAAAGCGAGGTCCCTGACGCCAGCTCATCGACGCGCGAGTCGGCGGCAACGACGCGGCGGTAATGCCGCACGGGCGCTGGTGGCGGCGCGACGCGCGGTGGTGGTGGTGGCGCCAGCTGCACGACGGTCGGAACGATCGTCGCGTGCTCGATGGGATTCGCTCGCCTGGTGAACCGAATCTCGTCCATCGGCTCGTTCGTCAGCGCCAGCGACGGACGGGCGGGCAGCCGGTGCTCCAGAGCGGCCGCCGAGGCGCGCGCCGGCGGCGAGGGGCTCGTCGCTCGGGCTGAGAGGCCCCCACCATGGCTCGCGATCGCGACGATGAGCGCCGCCACCGGTGCCGCGATCGCCACACCCACGACGACGCTGCTGAGCGTTCGCCGCCACGGAAGCACGCGCACGCGCGGGCGCGCCCGCGGTGGCGGCGGTGGCGGCGGCATGACCACCGTGCTCGACATCGCGGATCGCGTCAGTGTCGGCGAGCTCGGCGCCGTCGGCGAGGCCGGCTCGACCGAGACGATCGTGTAGCCCGAAAAGCTGCCGCTGTGCACCTGCCGCAGGTGATGATCGACCAGCAACTGGCGCTGCGCGCGCTCGGGCGCGAAGGCCGTCATCACCGCCTTGGCCAGCGGGCGCTCGAAAGCGTAGTGGGCGCCAATCAGAGATTGCTCGAGATCGGCTTCCATCTCCGCCGCGGTCGCGTAGCGCCGGTTGCGATCGCGTTGCAGCGCGCGCGTGCAGATTGCCTCCACGCCCGCGGGCAGGCCCAGGTCCGCCGGCAGCGCCGGCAGCGGACGGTCGGAGATGAGGTGAGATGCGATCTCGCCGTCAGAGGCGCCGTTCCAGAACCGGCGGCCCGCCAGCATCTCCCAGAGCATGACGCCGGCCGCGAAGATGTCGGCGCGCCGGTCGGATGCGCGCCCCAGGAACTGCTCCGGCGCCATGTACGAGAACTTGCCCTTGAGCGCGCCGGGCCGGGTCTGGCTGGCGTTGGCCAGGTTCTTGGCGACGCCGAAGTCGACCAGCTTCACGCTGCCGTCGTAGGTGATGAAGACGTTGTGTGGGCTGACGTCGCGGTGGACCACCGCCAGCGCCGTCCCGTCGTAGTCGGCCAGCTCGTGCGCGTAGTCGAGCGCTGCCAGCACCTTGGTGACGATGCGCAAGCGCAGCGGCAGACCCAGCACGTCCGGCCCGCGCAGCCGGTTGAGCACGCGCGCCAGCGACTGCCCGTCCAGGTACTCCATCGCGATCGCCAGCCGCTCTCCGTCGTCGATCACCTCGTAGGTCTGGACCAGGTTGGGATGGCTCATGCGCACCGACAGGCGCGCCTCGTCGAGGAACATCGCCACGAAATGCGGATCGCTGGCGAGCTCGGGCCAGATCTGCTTGAGCACGGAGAGCTTGCTGATGCCGCCCGCGCTGGTCATCACCGCGAGGAAGACTTCGGCCATGCCGCCTCTCCCGATCGGCGCGATGGTTTGATAGCGAGGCTGGAACGCGGACGGCCGCGTTGTTTCCGAGGAGAGGCTGTCGAGCATGGGGCGGTCAGTACTGTGCCGGGTTTCTTCCCGAATCTTTGTCAAACTGCCGTGACAAAACACGAAGGGCGCGGCACCAGCACCTTTGTGCCGGGCCGCGCCCTCGCGCTTTGGCTGTTTGACTCGACTACGGCGTCCCGTTGTTGATCCACGAGACGATGGTCGCGATGTCGCTGGCGGCCAGCGGCACGCCGCCGGCCGGCATGCGCACGCCGGCGAAGCAGCCGCCGTCCTGCGCCGCGCCCAGGATCTTGTCGACCGCGTAGCTGTGCGCGGCGTCGCCCGAGGCGATGCGCAGCTTCGTCGGGCACTCGCTGGCCGCCACGCCGATGGACGCGCGGACGTTGGTCCAGTCGAGGCCGCGAGGCGCGCCTGGACCGGCGTGGCAGATGGTGCAGTTGGCGTTCAGCAGCGCTTGCACGTCAGCCGTCGTCGGACCGGTCGCCATCGCACCGCCCATGCCGGTCGCGCCGCCCGAACCCGTCGCGCCACCCGAGCCGGTCGCACCGCCCGTGCTGGTGACCGCGCCACCCGCTCCGGTCACGCCGCCCGAACCCGTCGCGCCGCCCGACCCGGTCGCGCCACCCGCGCCGGTCGCGCCGCCGAAGCTGCCCGCGCTGGAGAAATTGAGCGCGTTGGTCGCGAGATCCGCCTGCGCGGCGTCGCGCGACGACAGCGGCGCCAGACCCCAGCGCTTCTCGATCATCGTCAAGATCGCCGTGGTGTCATACGCGGTGTGGTCGACGCCCGACTTCGCGAACGGCGAGATGACGAGCGCCGGCACGCGCGAGCCCGGACCCCACACGTCGACCACCGGCGGCGGGACGTGATCCCAGAAGCCGCCGTGCTCGTCGTAGGTCACGATGATCGCGGTGTCCTTCCAGAGCGGGCTGGCCATGATGCTCTTGATCAGCGTCGACCGTGTGGTTCTCGCCGGTCGTCAGATCGGCGTAGCCCGGGTGCTCGTTGTTCGGGCCGAGCGGCTTCACGAACGACACCGGCGGCAGGTTGCCCGCGGCGACGGCGGCGCATGAAGTCGGTTTCGTCCTTGAGGTGGGCCGCCTTGGCCGCCGTGCCGTCGGCGAAGTTCTGGAAGTAGACGAACGGCTGGTGGTGGAACTGGTAGAGCGGGTCGGGGCTGCCGGCGAGGGCGTTGTTCCAGCCGCCCGCGTACCACGCCCAGTCGACGCCCGCCGCCGACAGGCGATCGCCGATGGTCGCGAACGTCTGGTTCGGAACCAGGTTCGCCGCCGGAACCGACGTCGGATGCGGCTGGTTCACCGAGTACGACGTGTTGACGACGAAGCCGTCCGGCGTGACCTGACCATCGGTGATCAGGTTCCCCATCGCGTCCGACCTTGGCGACGATCCCGGTCGGCGCGTTCGGGAACGACGGCGTCTGCGCCGAGATCAGCCACATGTGGTTCAGGAACGAGCCGCCGAACGCGCCGTGGAAGAAGTGATCGAGCACGGTCGCCTGATCGGGCATGCTGTTGATGAGCTGCACCAGCGGCAGCGTCGCCGTCGGGTAGTAGCCGAAGCTCAGACCCTTGGCGTCGCTGACGGTGACGAACTTGTCCATCTTGCCGCCGTCGATCTGCTGCTGCTCCTGGTAGTAGCGGTGAACCAGGTCGACGGTGAGCTGGTTCTCGGGCACGAACTGGGAGATGTCGAACACGTGGTTCGGCAGGCCGAGCGGCACGTTCGGATCGACCTGCGGCAACGTCACGAAGGGCATCCCGGTCGTGTTGTCGATCTGCGGGATGGTCGCCGTCGGCGCGGACAGACCCTCGGCGCCGGGATAGCTGCCGTAGAGGTTGTCGAAGCTGTGGTTCTCGAGATAGATGACCACGACGTGGCCGAGCTGCGAGAGCGCGGGCTTCGCGGTGCACGTCACGGTGAGCGTCATGTGATCGGCACAGTTGGCGGCCGAGTCTCCGTCGGAGAGCGCCAGGGTCACCGTGGTCGCGCCCGCCGTCGTGCAGGTGAAGCTGGTCGACGCCGCGGCGGCGTTGGCGAAGGTGCCCGACGTCGCGGTCCACGCGTAGGTGAGCGGTGAGGGGGCCGCATCGGTATCGTGTCCGCTCGCCGTGAGCGCGATCGAGCTGCCGACGATCACCTCGGCCGGGCTCGCCGACAGGCTGTCGATCTGCGGGCAGATGTTGAGCGTTCCGTTGATCGAGACGCTGCCCGTGGTCGGCGCCTCATGACAGGTCAGGTGCACCGAGACCATCGTGGTCTGGCCCGCGACGATGTTGAACATCGCCGAGCCGAGGCAGCTGGTGCCGCCGTTCGACGTCGTGCCGTTCAGCGCGATCGTGTAACCGTTGCCCGCCGGGATGCCGCCGATCGTGCCGCTCACCGTCGTGCTGTGCGACACGTCGAGCGCGCCGGTCTTGGTGAAGTTGTTGGGGCCGGTGATCGTGTAAGCCACCGCGTCCAGCGTCTGGCCCGGGCCGAGCTGCAACGCGAGCCCGATCGAGCCGATGGTCTCGTTGCCGCCGTTGCGCGACGGCGGATTCGCCGAGCAGCCCTGGAACGCGCCGACGGCCAGCGTCCCGAGGGCCAGGAACGTCCCGAGTCCGATCATCCTTCGCTGAAGTTGAGTCACGTTCGACCTCCAAAAAATTGAGCGCGAGAGCCAAAGAGCCGGGAAAGAGCCGGGGGAACTCTTGCGTGGGCAACCTAACGGAACGGGGAAGCAGCTCGAGCGAAGTTGCGGCAACGATTTCGGGTACCGCATTCTCCGGATGTCACGGAACCGACACCGAAACGTCGCGCAGGCGCGGCGTTCGTGACCGCCCGCTCGTTTAAGCTCTCGGCGCCGCGGGCGATGGACACGCGATTCAGACTGATCGGTTTCGCGGTGATGCTGGCGACGCTCGTGGCGCTTGCGTCCGGCTGTCGCAAGCCGGTCGAACCGACGCGCATCGACAATGACGACGCGCCGCCGGTGCCGGGAGGGATGCGCGGCGGGATGCCGCGCAACCGGTTCGCGTACATTCCGCCCCAGTGCTACACGGCGACGCGCGATCGCGAGGGTGGCGCGGTTCACAACCCCTGCTACGCGTGCCATCTGCATCCGGTCGCGCCGAACTTCGTCGACGACAGCGACTTGCAGCTCTCCTTTCGCCTGCCGCCGGGCGCGGCGCAGAACCGCTGGCACAACCTGTTTGCTCCGCCGGTGACGCGGGCCCCGGTCGAGACCGATGAGCAAGTGCTGGCGCGCGTGCGCGAGAGCAACTACTTCGACGGAGCGGGCCAGATCCCGCTGGCACGCCGCCTGCGCGCGCTGCCGGCCGCGTGGGATGGCGAGGGCGATCACCGCTGGAACGGCTACGTCCCCGACGCGCGCTTCCACTTCGACGAGCGCGGATTCGACCGCAACGCCGACGGCAGCGCCACCGGCTGGCGGGCGTTCGCCTACACACCGTTTCCCGGCGGCTTCATGCCGACCAACGGCTCGATGGACGACGTGATGATCCGCCTGGATCCGGCGATGCAGCAGGACGTGGCCGGGCACTGGGACCAGCGGATCTACGAGCTCAACCTCGCGGTGGTCGAGGCGCTGATCCGCCGCGCGGACGTCGCGATCGCCCCGGTCGACGAGCGCGCGGTCGGAGCCGACATCGATCTCGACGGGCGCCTCGGCATCGCCACGCGCGTCGCCTTCCGGCCGCCGCGGGGCGGGAAGCCGGCGATGCACTACCTCGGACGCGCGCGCGCCCGGCAGGATGACGGAACGCTGTTGCTCGAGCCGGGGCTGTTTCCGCTCAACACCGAGTTTCTACACAGCGTGCGCTATCTCGACGTCGACGCGAGCGGCGCGGTGGCCATGGCGCCGCGCATGAAGGAGCTGCGCTACACGAAGAAGGTGCGCTGGCTCTCTCCCGCGGATCTCGCCGCGCACGCCGCCGCCGAGGCGACCGAGCAGGCGGAAGCGCCCGACGGCGCGATCGAGTTCGTCTGGCAATTCGACCGCGGCATCTACAACGGGCAGGGCTGGCTGCTTCAGGGCTTCATCGAGGCCGCGAACGGCGTGCTGCGACCGCAATCCTACGAGGAGAGCCTGTTCTGCGTCGGTTGCCACGGAGAGATCGGCGCCACCACCGACAGTATCTTCGCGTTCGCGCGCAAGCTGGACGCCACGGCGCCCGCGCGCGGCTGGTTCCATTTCACGCAGCGCGGGCAGGGATTGCGCGGCCTGCTCGAGCCGCGCCGCCGCGACGGCCGCTTCGAGTACAGCTACTACCTGGCCAACAACGGCGGCGCCGACGATCTGCGCGAGAACACCGAGGCGCAGGCGCGGTTCTTCGACGCCGCGGGCGCGCAGCGGCCCGACGCCTTCGCGCAGTTGCACCAGGACGTGGGCGCGTTGCTGCTGCCCAGCGCGGCGCGCGCGCTGGATCTCGATCGCGCGTACGGCGCGATCGTGCGCGCGCAGAGCTTCACCGACGGGCGCGACGCCGTGCTGGCGGCCAGCCGCCACGTCCAGGAGCGCGTGAAGATCGGTGAGAAGACCGGCGTCGAGAAGCCGTTGCTCGGACCCGACGAAGCGGAGGCCGCGCCGGTGAACCCCGTGATCGGCCGGCGTCTCGGCGGTTAAAGCGCGTCACCGATTCTTCACCAACACGTTGCCGTCGGGCGGCGTCGCCGCGCGCATAGAGTGCGCATGCTCGAGACGCCCCCCGTCAGTGCCTCTCTGCGCCTGTCCCTCAGGCGGGCGAGACTCCTCACTCCGTTCGCGGCGCTCGCCTTGCTGGGATGCGCGGCGGATCCGGCCGCGACGCCTCTCACGCGCACGCGAAGCGCGATCGTCACCAACCCCGCGGTGGTCATCAGCCAGCTCTACGGCGGCGGCGGCAACGCCAGCGCATCGTTTCAGAACGACTTCATCGAGCTCTTCAATCGAACTTCCAGCCCGGTTCCGGTGGATGGATGGTCCGTTCAATATGCAAGCGCCACCGGAACCGGGCTGTTTTCCGCGAATGTAACACCGCTCGCGGGAACACTCGCGCCGGGACACTACTATCTCGTCCGCGAAGCGGGCGGCACGACCGGCGCAGTCCTGCCGGCGCAGGACGTGTCGGGCGGGATCAACCTGAGCGCCACCGCCGGCAAGGTCGTGCTGGTGTCGAGCTCGAACGGGCTCGCGTGCAACGGCGGCACCACCGCGTGCACGGCCTCGGACAGCGCACAGATCCTCGATCTGGTCGGCTTCGGCTCGACCTCGAGCTTCTTCGAGGGCGCGGGGCCGACGGGCACGCTCAGCAACACCAGCGCGGCCCTGCGCGCGGCGGGCGGCTGCACCGACACCAACAACAACGCCGCCGACTTCGCCGTCGCGACACCGACCCCGCGCAACAGCGCGGCCGCCGCGAACAACTGCTCGCTCGGCGACGCCGCGCCCACCGTCGCCAGCACGCTGCCCACCGACGGGACCAGCAACGTCGACCCGAGCTCGATCCTCGGCGTGACCTTCAGCGAGCCGGTCGCGGCCACGCCGGCGGCGTTCGCGATGGACTGCGGCGGCCCGGTCACGCTGGCGGTGAGCGGCGGCCCGACGACGTTCACGCTCACGCCGGCGGCGGCGCTGCCAGCCGGCGCCACCTGCCACGTCACGGTGTTCGCGGCCGCCGTGAGCGATCTCGACACCGCCGACCCGCCCGACAATCTCGCCGCCGACTTCACGTTCACCTTCACGGTGTCGGCGACCTCGCCGACACCGATCCACACCGTGCAGGGCGCAGCGCACCTCTCGCCGCTCGCCGGCCAGGCGCTCGACGTCGGCCCCGCGGTGGTCACCGCGCTGACCAGCAACGGCTTCTACATGCAGGACCCATCGCCGGACGGCGACGACGCCACGTCGGAAGGGATCTTGGTCTTCCTCAACGCGAAGCCGGCCGTCGCCGTCGGCGACGAGGTGGTGGTGCACGGCACGGTCGCCGAGTTCCGGCCCGGCTGCACCCCCTGCACCGCCGCCGACGACGCGTTCAACAACCTGACGCAGACCGAGATCGACGCGCCTTCGATCTCGGTGCGCGGCCATGGCCGCGCCCTGCCCGCGCCGGTCGTGCTGGGCAGCGGGCCGGGCGAACGGCGCCCGCCCGCGGTGATCATCGAGGACGACGCGACCGGCGGCAACGTCGAGACGTCCGGCGTCTTCGATCCCGCCAGCGACGGCATCGACTTCTTCGAGAGCCTCGAGAGCATGCGCGTGCGCATCGACAACCCGGTGGTCGTCGATCCCTCGCGGCTGTTCTCGGGCGGCTCCATCGAGATCGGCGTGCTCGCGCGCGGCGGCGCCGACGCCGGCCCGCGCACGCCGCGCGGCGGGATCTTGCTGCAACCGAACGATCCCAATCCGGAGCGGATCTTCCTGGCCAACACGCTGGTCCCGTCGTTCCCGATCCTCAACGTCGGCGACGGCTTCGCCGGCAGCGTCGTCGGCGTGGTCAGCTACAGCTTCGACGACTTCAAGATCCTGGTCAGCGATCCGCTGCCGCCGGTCGCGCCGGGCGGCATCGCGCAAGAGACGACCGCGCTCATCGACCAGACGCCGAGCCACCTGACGGTGGCCAGCATCAACGTCGAGAACCTGGCGGCCACCGACCCGGCGACCAAGTTCTCGCGGCTGGCGGCGATCGTGGTGCAGAACCTGGGCGCGCCGGACCTGCTGGCCGTCGAGGAGATCCAGGACAACGACGGCGCCACCGACGACGGCGTCGTCGACGCGACCACCACGCTGAACACGTTTGTCGGTGCCATCGCCGTCGCGGGCGGGCCGACCTACGCCTATCGCGCGATCGATCCCCAGAATGACCAGGACGGCGGCCAGCCCGGCGGGAACATCCGCGTCGTCTACATGTATCGCAGTGACCGCGGGCTGGCGTTCGTCGACCGTCCGGGGGCGAGCGCCACCACGCCGAACGACATCACCGGTACGGCCGGCGCGCCGCATCTGCTCTTCAGTCCCGGCCGGATCGATCCGACCAACACCGCGTTCACGGCCAGCCGCAAGCCGCTGGCGGCGGAGCTGACGTTCGGCGGTCAGGCGCTGTTCATCATCGCCAACCATCTGATCGCCAAGCTCGGCGATCAGCCGCTCTACGGGCGCTTCCAGCCGCCGGCGCAGGCGAGCCAGACGCAACGGATCGCACAGGCCAACGTGGTCGGAGCGTTCGTGTCGCGCCTCTACGCATCCAATCCGGCGGCGCAGGTGATCGTGCTCGGCGACTTCAACGACTTCTCGACCTCGCCGCCGGTGCTGGCGCTCAAGGCGACAGGGCTCACCGACCTCATCGAGACGCTGCCCGCCAACGAGCGCTACACCTATGTTTTCCAGGGCAACAGCGAGGTGCTCGACCACATCATGGCCAGCACGGCGCTGGCGTCGCGCGCGACGTTCGACGTCGTGCACGTCAACGCCGAGTTCTCCGACCAGGCCAGCGATCACGAGCCGGCAGTCGCGCGCTTCGACTTTGGAACCGCGCCGGTGATCACCAGCGTGCCGGCGACGTCGGTGCTCGCGGGCGCGACGTTCATTTACGACATCGACGCCAACGGAACGCCGGCGCCGACCTACGCACTGGTGAGCGGTCCCACCGGCATGACCGTCGACGCGACGACCGGCGTGCTGCGCTGGATCGCAAGCGCCCCGGGCAGCAACGTCGCGATCACGGTACGCGCATTCAACGGCGCCGCGCCCGACGCGACCCAGACCTTCGTCCTTCAAGTCACCGCGCCGCCGCCCGCGGTGCCGGCGACATCCGGAACTGTCCTCGCGGCTCTAGCGCTCGCCCTCGGACTCTGGGGCGCCCGCCGCGCACGCGTTTCCGCTAGCCGTTGACCGCGCCAGCACCCACGTCCGCTGCCCGACGCTGACGTGGATCTTCCGCGCCACCAGCGGAAACGGCACGCGCGGCCCCGCCACGAAGCACAGCCGATAGCCCGGCAGCGCGCCCGCGATCGCAGCGCGCACCCCGAACGTCGTCGCGGGATCCGCGCGCTCGCGCCGCGCGACCTCCGGCAGCACTCGACCGGCGCGGCCGCCGGCCGGAGCCTCGTCCAGGTAGGAGCTCGCGAACCCCTCGGGCAGCAGCACGACGTCCGGCGAACGCGACACGACGTCGGCGAATCTCCCCTGACGCTCGTCCATGCCGGCCTGCGGATTGCGACCGGCGACCGGCTCGGGACCGACGCGCGTGATGCGCACTCCGTGGCGGGCCGCCTCGACGAACCGCGGCTGATAGACCAGCGGCCCATAGGTCTCGACGGTTGTGCCGGGCGAGCGCGCCTCGAGCCACCGCTCCACGGTGCGCCGGCCGTCGGTCCACTGCGTGGCGACCAGCTCGAGCGGCGCGACCACGCTCAGCGCCAGCAACAACGCGCCCGCCCCGGCGACGGCGCTGCGAAAGGGCGCGGGTTGGTCGGCGGCCTGCGCGCGCGCCGCCTCGAGCGCGAGCCCGACGTAGAACGACAGCCAGAATCCCAGCGGCAGCACGAACCGGTGCTCGGCGCGGCCGACCGCGAGCGTGAACGCCACCAGGCAGCCCGCGCCCGCTGCGAGCGGGCCGAGCAGCCAGATGGGCGGGCGGCGCGGCTCGTCGCCGGGGCGCCCGACCACGGCGCGCGCGATCGCCAGCGCCACGCCCATCCAGGCGAGCGCGACGACCGGCCACGGCCACCAGAGCCGCCCGGGATCGGCGGCGAGATCGCGCAGGTTGGCCATGACACCGGCGAGGTCGCGCGTGTAGGCGCGGTAGTCACCGCTGGCCGGGCCGCCCAGTGTGCGCACGCGCGTGACGAAGCCGCTCGGGTTCAGCAGCGCGCCGCTCGCCGCGCCGTAGACCAGCGTCGCAATGCCGGCAGCGCGCGCGAGCGCGACGACCCACGCGCCGCCGCGGGCTCCCCGCGCGCGCGCGAACGCGCCGGCAACGAGCGGCAGAATGAACACGAACGTCGCATAGGATTGATCCTTGGTCGCGACCGCGAGCGCCGCGAAGATCGCACCGGCGGTCAGATCGCGCCCGTCGCCGGCCTCGCCGGCGCGTAGCAGGCGCTCGACCGCCAGCGCCGTCCACATCAGCGCCGGCCCGTCGAGGTTGGTGGCGCGGCCGTAGTACGCGAAGCTGAAGTTGGCGGCGGCGAACGCCTCCGCCCACAGCGCCGCCCGGCGCCCCGCGAGACGGGTCGCGATGCGTCCCAGCGCCGCCAGCGCCACCAGCGCCGCCGCGATCGAGACCGCGCGGCCCATGACCGCGCACGCGGTCATGACCGGCGTCGCCAGGATCGCCGGCTGCAGATCGACGAGGCGAAACGACGGCGCGCGCAGGGCCGCCGGCAAGAGCACCGGCAGGCAGAGCACGCCCAGCAGCAACGGGTGCAGCAGCGGATAGCGAAAGGCTGTACCCGGATGCAGATTCTGGGCGACGCCCGCGAAGATGTCGCGCGGCGCGACGCCGTCGTTCTCCCAGCTGAACGACGACGGCAGGTCCCAGGCGATCGCCGCCAGCGACAGCGCGAGGAAGCCGATGCGAATCGCCGCGCGCGCGCGATCGCCGCCTCCGAACGCGCGCGCGAGCACGCGCATCAAGGCCGTTCCGACCGCACGAACAGCGACAGGCAGACCGGCATCGCCACGACCGCCGCCAGCAGACACGCGATCTCGCCGAGCACGGCCATGGCGCCGAAGCCGCGCAAGGCCTGGCTGTGCGCCGCGAGCAGCGAGCCGTAGCCGACGATGGTGGTCCACGAGCAGAGCAACACCGCGCCCCCGACCGACTCCACGGCGCGCACCGCCGAGCCCTCGCGCCGCCAGCGGGCCACGACGTTGATGGCGTACTCGCCGCCCACGCCGAAAGTGATCGGCAGCGCCAGGAAGTTGAGGAACGTCACGTGCACGCGCGCCAGCCCCGCGGCGCCGACCATCCACAGCACGCCCAGGCACAGGGTCGCGACGGCGATCGCCGCCGAGCGCGCCGGACGCACCAGCACGGTGATGAGCGCGGCCACCAGCAGCAGCGAGATCAGCGTCGCGCGCGGACCGTCGTGCAGCACCGAGCGCAGCATCGCGCCGAAGACCATCGGCGTGCCCGAGGTCTCGATGGTGCTTCCGTCGGGCAGCGGCAGACGCTCGAGCACGCGCGCGATCGCCAGCAGATCGTGCCCGTCCCACATCGAGACGTTCTTCTCGGCGTGATAGACCAGCACCAGCCGGCCGATGGTGCCGTCGTTCTCGGTGAACGGGCGGCGCGCCAGCGGCGGCAGATCCTGCGGCGCCAGCGGCCGCAGATCGTCGGGCGGCGTCAGCCGGGCCACGTCGTCGCGTTCTTTCGGAGGCAGGAGCTCGATCGCCGGATCGCGCGCCAGCTTGCGGATCTCGGCGAGCAACTGCAGCTTGCGTTGCTGCGCCGCCGGATCGCCGGGGAGGACGTCGTAGACGGTCAGGATGTTGCCGATCAGGTGGCGCGGACCGGCGTCGCGCGCGCGGATCGTATCGCGGATCTCCTCGACCTGGTCGAGGCGATCCGCGAGCACGACGGTGGGGCTGTGCCAGCGCCCGAGGAGCTGGTTCAGGTTGTCGTCCATCTGCTTGCGCTCGGGGTCGCGCGCGATGTCGGCGCGCAGCTTGCGGAAGTCGTACTCGAACGGCGCGCGCGCGAAGTGTTGAAAGCCGAACAGGGCCGCGACGGTGAACGTCGCGCTCGCGATCAGCAACGTGCGCGGGCGTCCCGCTATTGCCGCCGCGACCGGCCGCAGCGACAGCGGCACCGCCGCCGCTGTTCGATGGCGCGCCGCCGCCCAGACCGTCAGCCACGCCGGCAGCAGCGTGAACGTCGCCAGCCAGCACGCCAGGCTGCCGACGGCGGCCATCACGCCGAACTGCGAGAACCCGCGAAAGCTGGTGGTCCCGAGCGCCAGGTACGACGCCGACGCCGCCAGCGCCGCCGTCAGCGTCGGGCGCGCGGTCGTCGCGATCGCCGCGGGGAGCGCGTCGTCGCGCACGCGCGCGTCGCCGGGCGCGTGCCGGTCGGCGCGCGCCCGGTTTTCGCGATAGCGCGACAGCAAGATGATCGCGTGGTTGATGCCGTTCCCCAGGATGATCGTCCCCAGGAACGCCGTCGACGAGTTGAGGTAGCCGAACACCAGCTCGCCGCACGCGAACGCGATCGCCGTGCCCCAGGCGGCCGGGAAGACGACCAGAATGATGGCGCTCAGGCCCCGGAAGTAGAAGATGATCGAGAGCGCGATCACCACGGTGCAGAAGAGCGTGACGCCCTTGATGTCCTGCTCGATCGCGTGCCGGTTCTCGAGCCCGACCACGACCGGGCCCAGGCTGTCGACGCGCATCGCCGGGTTGAACGACTGCGGCGGATGCGCGGCGACGAAGGCATTGACCGTGGTCACCAGCGTCTCGCCCGCGTTCTCGTCGAAGAGCCCCCCGGTGGGCAGCACCAGCACCCACGCGACGTCGCCGTTGACGAAGTAGCCGTCGGGGAAGCGCTGCGCCAGCGGGTTGTGCTCCAGCTTGTTGCGCAGCTCGGTGTCGCCGCCGCCGTCGGTCTCGTCGTCGAGCGGCACGAACATCGGGTTCTTGCGCCGCGTGATCTCCGTGCGCAGGCGATCGCGTGCCGTTTCGAGATCCGCCTCCGATGCGTAGAGCCAGCGATGGTCGCGAAAGAACTTCCGCAGGTCGAGGACATTGTAGGCGACGAGGCCGATGCGCGACTGCGGCAGCGCGCGCAGCGCCTCGGTCAGGATCTTGGCGTAGGCGAGGTTCGCCGCGCGATCCGGCGAGCGGATGCCGACCGTGAGCAGGTTGAGGTCACCCACGCGCCCTTCGGTGCGCTTGAGCGCCTGCACGGCCGGATCTCCACTGGGCAAGAGCTCCGCGAAGGACGTGCGGAGCTTGAGGCGGAGCGCGAGCGCGACAGCGACGATACCGATCATCGCCCCGGCGATGATGATGGGCCACGGGTATCGTTGTGCGACCGTCGGGCGCGCGGGACGATGTTCGTCGTTCGTGCGCATGTGAAGCCTCGCTTCCGTCAGGAGGCCCGCAGCTGCTGCTCGGCGGGTTGGTCGAACGCGCCGTCGATGACTGGGCCTCGCGGCGGCGCCGTCAATCCCGTGGGCCGCCCGCGCGCCTCCAGCACCGCTCCGTAGGCGTCGGCGAGTCGCGCGCCGACGCGGTCCCAGGTGAAGTGCCGCAGGATGTGGGCACGCCCGCTCGCGCCGACGGCGCGCCGCGCCTCCGGCTCCAGCGCCAGCAGCGTGCGCAACGCGTGACCCAGCGCCGATGACGAGCCGGCCGTGAACGCCAGGCCGCCGCCCGACTCGACGACCAGCTCGCCGACCGCGCCGCGCGCCGGACCGACGACCGGCGTGCCGCACGCCAGCGCCTCGGCGGTGGCGAGCGAGAACGTCTCGGTCCCGCTGGTCAGCACGACGACGTCGCTGGATGCCAGCACCTTGGCGACGTCAGCCGGCCGATCCAGGTACGGCTCGACGGTGACGCTGGCTCGTGTCTCGGCGAAACGCTCGAAGCTGGCGCGCGAGGGGCCCGCTCCGATCAACCGCAGGCGCGCGCCGGTGCGCGCGTGCACGTCGTCCCAGATCTCGGTCAACAGGCCGAGCTCCTTCTCCGGCGAGAGGCGGCCCACGTACGACACGGTGGGCGATACGGTGGGCGACACGGCCGCCGCCGCCGGCGCGAGCGACGGTACGTCGATCGGACGAAACACGTCGACGTCCACCCCCAGCCCGACCCAGCGAACCCCGGGGAAGCCCAGACCGCGAAGCCACCCGGCGATCTCGCGCGACGCCACCAGGCTGGCATCGTAGCGCGCGAACTGGCGGCGCGCGAACGACCACGCCAGGCTCACCGCCCTCTCATCCACGCCCGCCGGCAAGTAACGCCTGGCCAGCGGCTCGACCAGCTGCCGCGGGAAATCGGTATGAAAGAAGCCGACCAGCGCCGGGCGCTGCGATCCCAGCGCGCGCATCACCATGTCGGGCAGGAAGTAGTGGCTGCCGATCTCGACGACGTCGGGCGCCAGCCGCTGCAGCAGCCGCCGCAGGTGACCGCCGCCGGGCCGGAACAGCCGGTACTCCGGGCTGAACGGTACGCGCGGCCCCGGCAACAGGTGCAGGGTGCCGCCGCCCAGCTCCTGCTCCTCGAGCGCGGCGCCCGGCGCCACGAAGTGGCAGTCGACTCCGCGCGGCGGCAGCACGCGCGCTTTCTCCCGGTAGTAGCGCTTGATCCCGCCGCACGACGTGGGGAAGAAGCTGGTGATGTCGACCAGCCTCACGACACACCTCCCGCGTCCTTGCGCGATCGCGCCACCGCCGCGCGGCCCGCGCCGCCGGCCACGGCCTGAACCGCGCTCGGTGACGCCGCTCCCGCGGCTTCGTGTGCCGTCGCCACCGTCGGAGCGACCGGCGGTGGCGTGGCCGCGCGCGCTCGTTCGACCAGGAACCGCCGGTATTCGCCGAAGGTCCCCTCGGCGGCGGCAGCCATGCTGTAGCGCCGCGCGAACGCGGTCGCCGCTTCGGCCATGAGCGCACGCCGCCGCCTGTCGGTCAGGAGCCGCGAGATGGCGGCGGCCATCTCCTGCGGCTCGCGCGAGTCCACGACCAGGCCGGTGATCTGGTCGAGCATGTTTTCGCGCGCGGCGCCGCGGTTGGCGACGACGACCGGCAGCCCGGACGCCTGCGCCTCGACGACGGTGTTGCCGAACGTCTCGGTCTCGCTGGGCGAGACGAAGACGTCGCTCGACGCCATGAGCGTCGCCAGCTCGTCGCCGGTGCGCGCGCCCAGGAACAGCACGCGGTCACCCGCGGCGCGCGTGGCCAGCGGCTGCGCGTAGGGTCCGGTGCCGACGATCACCAGGCGCGCCTCCGGGACCGACGGCGATGCCAGCGCGAACGCGTCGAGCAACGCATCCAGGCTCTTCTCGCGCGAGAGACGCCCTACGTACAGCACCTTGGGCTCGCCGTTCAGGCCGAAGGGCGCGAACGCGTGCGGGTCGCGGCGCGAGGCGCGGAAGAGATCCAGATCGATCCCGCGCGGCATGCGCGCCACCTTCTCGGGCGCGACGCCGAGCTCGACGACGCGTGTGGCGACCGCCTGCGACGGCACGAACACGCGGTCCATCGAGTTGTAGAACCAGCCGACTGCCTTGCTCACCAGCGCCCCGGTCATCGGATCACCGGTGATGCGCGTGCAGTACTCCGGCAAGTCGGTGTGGTACTGACCGACGACCGGGATGCCGGCCAGACGCGCCGCGAACAGCCCCATGATGCCGACCGGACCGGGCGTCGAGCACTGCACGAGCTCGATGCGGTTCGCGATCAGGTAGTTGAGCAGGCTCGGCAAGTGCGGCAGGCCGAACTCCATCTCCGGGTAGTCGGCCAGCCGATGGCGCGCGAGCGCCGGCACGCGCACGATGCCGTCGTCGTCGATCGATACGTGGTCGCCCTCGCCCCAGCACACCAGGCGCATGTCGTGCCCCGCGGCCAGCGCCGCCCGGCGCAGGCGCCGCAAACCGAGCGCGACTCCGTTGACGTCGTCGACGGTGTCGCTGAGCACGGCCACGCGCGGTGATGCCACGGCCGGCGCCGCGACGCCCAGCTCGGCGCCGTACCGCCGCGCGGACAGGATGTCGTGGGCGTGCCAGCGCGCGCCCAGCAGGGCCGGCATCGCCGCGACGACGTTCTTCACCAGCGCCGGCAAGCTGTCGGCGAGCTCGATCGGCCGCATCGCGCTCAGCGCCTGAATGAACGGACCGAACGCGTCGCGGCCCGTCGTCACCAGCACCGACTCGAGCAACCGCGACAGGTGCGCCTGCGACTGGTCGGTGTGTCCGCGCGCGGGCAGGCTCGCGAGCCCGGTGTCGCGCGCCGCGTCCTCGGGTTCCACGTCATTCGCGGGTGCCGGCGCGGGTGCGCCGAGGCCGCCCACCTTGCGCGCGTGGGTGTGCTCGTGACGCTCCGCCGCCTCCCAGTGGGCCTCGTCCTTCTCCTCGCGCTCCTGCGCTTCGGCCAGGCGCGTGGCGTAGTGCTCGAGCGTCGCGTTCAGCGATGACGGCGACCCGTCGGGCCTGGTCTCGCCGATCTCGCCCGAGTTCGCAAAGTAGCCCCCGAGCACCCCGTACACGTTGTGCTCGAGCACGATCGCGGTGCCGGGTGACCCGCCGGGAGCCGTGCGGCGCTCGCGCAACGCCGCAGTGACGCCGCGGCCGGAGCGCTCGCCCGCGAACGTCGTCGAGGCGCGCGCAATCGACAGCCCGGCGTGGTCGTCGCTGCCACCCACCAGCCCGTAGCGCCCCTCGGGGTTCAGCACCGGCGTTCCGGGATGCTTCTCCGCGTAGCGCGCGATGACCGCGGGCGACAGGCCGGCCAGGATTTGACGCAGGCACTCCTCGTGGACCGCGTCGCGCGTTCCGTTGCGAATCTCCAGGTTGCGAAACATCAACAAGCAGCGCTCCAGGTGGGACGTCTGCAAGCGGCGGTTCACCTCCGACAGCGGGTGGCAGAGGAAAAATTCGACACCCTGGTGGTGAAGATAGGACACCAGCTCGTACACATTGACACGTAGCCGCTGGATCTCGCGGTGCTGCTCTTCGCTGATGTCGAGCGCGATCGTATGCACGATGCACCCGTCCTCGGGGAAACGCGCCGACACCTCTTCGCTGATGAACGTGTCGGGGCCCATGGCCGCCAGCTCCAGCGCGCCGTCGATCGTGTCGTGGTCCGACAGCGTCACCAGGTTCATTCCCCTGAGTTTCGCGGTCTTGTAGACGGTTGCCGGATCGGTGTAGCACTCCGCCGAATGCGCCGACCGCAGAAACCAGCTGTAGGGACGGCTGGAAAAACGCGAGTGAACGTGCAGATCGATCTGGACGTTGTAACGATTCAATTCGTCGGCATTGGACATTGTTGGTTCTCCGAAGCACTCAACCAAATTGACGAACTGGCGTCGGTCACATCTTTGTGACGGTCGTTTCAGTGCGTCGAGGTCGTGTTAGTCGTGAATGCGTTGAACACGGAAATTGCATCTTCGATGCCGTCGACATGACAAACGCCAAAACTCTCCGTGTCCTGTTCATCAACGACACCTCGCGCGATGGTGGTCCTGGACGCAGCCTGCACGTGCTCCTGCGCCACCTGGATGGCCGGCGCGTGCACCGGACCGTGTTGCTGCCAAGACCCGGGCCCGTTGCCGATCTGTTGCGCTCCGATGCCGCGGCTGACGAAATCGTCTTCGAAGATGCCTGGATCGAAAACATCGTCGCGCCGCTGTCGCGGCCGATGGAGCGCGCCGATCATCAGGCGCCGCTGGCCACGCGCGCGTTGCGCGCCGCCGGCAATGCCGTCAAGGGCGCGCGCTTGCTGCACCGATTGGCGGCGCGCGCGCGCGGCTACGATCTGGTCTACGGCAACGGAACCGCGGCCAACTTCCTCGCGGCCGGTGCGGCGGCGCGCGCAGGGGTGCCGGTGCTCTGGCACGTGCGGTACACCGGCGTGCCACGGTTGGCGGCGGCGCTGCACCAGCGCCTGGCGCGAAGCGCGACCGTACGGCGCATCGTGTGCGTCTCGCGGCCGAGCGCCGCGCTGTTCCCCGGCGTCGAGGGCAAGGTCGAGGTCGTGCCCAACGCCCTCGACCTCGAGGCGTTCACGCCGGGCGCCACCGCGCCGCGCCTGCGCGATGAGCTCGGCTGGGGACCCGAAACGGTGATCTTCGCGAGCGCGGGCCGGATCTTGCGGCGCAAAGGATATGAGGAGATGATCCGTGCGGCACGCTTCATGCTGAACGAATTGAGCATGGAAGAGCGGCAGCGTTGCGGCTTCGCGATCATCGGCGATACGCCGCCCGACTTCGCCGACGATCATCGCGCCGCGTGCGTCGCGCTGGCCGAACGGCTGGGCATCGGGGATCGCGTCCGCTTCCTGGGCTTTCGATCGGATGTGCGTCCTTACATCGGCGACGCCGACGTCGTCGTGGTTCCCAGCGTTTATCCCGATCCGCTGCCGCGCGCGGTGATCGAGGGGATGGCGCTGGGCAAGCCGATCGTCGCGTTCGGCGTGGGTGGCATCAGCGAGATGCTCGACGACGGTGTCGAGGGCGCGCTGGTGCGCGGCGCTCCTCCGGACATCGAGGGCCTGGCCGCGGCGATGCTCCGCTGTTTTCGCGAGCCGAAGCGGCGACAGGAGCAGGGCACCGCCGCGCGGGCGCGCGTGCTGCGCGACTTCGATGGGCGCAGCCACGGAGCCCGCATCGAGCGCTTGATTCACGAGGCGGCGGCGTGAGCACGACTCGCGCGGACGCGCGCGGCGGCGAGGACCGCCGGAGGCCCGTCCTGTGCGTGACCATCGATTGCGAGCGCGACAAGGGACCGTCCTGGCGCGTGCGGCGTCCAGCGACATTCCACGGGATTCACGAAGGGCTCGGCGCGCGCCTCGCGCCTCTCTTTCGTCAGTACGGCGTCAAACCGACGTACTTGCTGTCACCGGAGGTCATGCGCGACGACGCGGCGGCGACGTGCATCGCGCAGGCGGCGCGTGGCGCCGAGCTCGGCACCCACTTGCACGCGGAGTACGTCGGCCCGGATCTCGATGAAGAGGCGGAGAGCTCGACGTTTCAAGCCGCGCTGGCGCCGGCGGTCGAACGCGCCAAGATCGAAGCGCTGACGTCGCTCTTCGTTCACACGTTCGGCACACGGCCGCGCTCGTTTCGCGCCGGACGCTTCGGCATCGGCGACGCATCGCTCGGCATCCTCGCCGACCTGGGTTACACGGTCGATTCCAGCGTCACGCCGTTCGTCGATTGGAGCGGCGCGGGGCCGGGAGCGCCGAATTTTCGACAGGCACCGTTCATTCCTTACCACCCCGACCCCCACGCGCCCGCCGTGGCCGGCAATGGTCCGGTGTGGGAGATACCGGTGACGATTCGCCCGCGGTTTGCACATCGCTTACCGATCATGAGTCGCTTTCTCGCGCGCCGTCTGCGGCCACGCTGGCTGAGGCCGAGCTGGGGATCGGCCGCGGCCCTCATCGACCTGGCGCGCGACGTCTGGAACGAAGAGCCGGCGCGACCCGGCGCCGCACGCGTCGCACCGCCGATCTGGAACGTCATGTTTCACAACGTCGAGGTGGTTGCGGGCGCGAGCCCGTATTCGGCGACCGAAGACAAGGCGCAGGCGATCCTGCGCCGCCTGGCTCAGCTGCTGGGTTTCGCGCGCGCGGCGGGCGCGCGGTCGGTCGGTCTCGCGGATCTGCCGGGGCTGCTGTCGTGAGCCGCCCGTCGTCGCTGGCCGCCACCGTCGGGCGGGTCGCGCCCTGGCAGGTCCTGTATCGCGGGTTGACCGCGCTGGTCCCGCTGCTGCTCGCCGCCTGGTTCGGGCGCTCGGCCGAGACCGACCTATACACCCTGTTCGCTGCGCTGTTCACGCTCGCGGGCTCGCTGGTCTTTGCTTCGTTTCAGGATTCGGCGCTGGTTCCGATCGTCGTCGACGTTCAGCGCCGCGATCCGGCGCAGCTGCCGAAGCTGGTCGGCGCGCTGATCGCGTACACCACGCTGATCGCGTCGGCCCTGGCGCTGCTGATGGGCACCGGCGTCTGGCTGTGGTTCCGCGTGCACGTCACCGGCAGCGCGGCGGCCCTGGTCGTCCCGATGGCCATCGGGTTCTCGATCTACCTGCCTTTTCTGGCGCTGCACTCGCTGGCGGCGGCGCTGCTGGCCGCGCGCTTTCGATTCCTGCCCGACGCCCTCGCCGGCGCCGGCGGCGTGATCGTCACGCTGGTCATCGCGGCGCTCGCGCGCGGCCGCGGGTTGGGTTTGATCCCGTTCGCTCTCGCGGGCGGCGAGCTGGTGGCGGCCGCCGCCCTGCTGATCGCGCTTCGCCGCTCGGGGTTGCCCATCGTCTTGACGCTGGCGCGGCCGGGCGCGCTCAAGCGCTTCGTGCGGCTGGTCTCGTCCGAGATCGGCGGCTCCGCCGTGGTGCGGGTCAATCCGCTGGTCGATCAGATGATGGCGCGCGCGCTGGGCATCGTCGGCGGCGGCACCATGCTGCGCCTGTCGGGCGATCTGTCGGGGTTCCCGGCCACGCTGCTGAGCTCGACGTTCCTGTCGGTGCTGCTGAGCCATCTCGCGGCCGCCGGCGCCGAGGGGCGGCGATTCGAGCTGCGCCGGACGGTTGTGCGCTCGGTCCTCACCGTCACGGCGCTGTTCGGCGTGGTCGCGCTCGCGCTCGGTGCGTTGCGCGTCCCGCTGGTGACGCTGGTGTACGGGCGCGGCGCCATGGACGCAGCCGCGCTGGCGCGCATCGCGCATCTGCTGCCCTATCACCTCGTCGGCCTGGTGCCGTTCGGCATCTTGCTGGTGCTCGCGCGCGCGCACGTATCGCTCGGCAACAGCCGGATCCTCATCGGCATGGGCACGCTCAACGCCGCGGCCAACCTGATCCTGAACGTGGTGTTTGCGCACTGGCTGGGGCTGGAAGGGATCGCGCTGGCGACGTCGGCGGTGAACGTCGTCGTTGCCTGGGTGTTCTGGGAGCGCCTCGGCCACCGGCTGCGCGCCGCCGACCTGTGGAGGCGCCGCGCGTGAGGACCAGCGCGGACGCGCGACCGGTGGTTCACGTCGTCGTCGCCGGCGAGGTCGGCGGCGCCGAGCGCATGGTGCTGAGCCTGGCGCGTCCGCCGCAAAGCCCCGGCGGCGCCACGGGTAGCGACGGCAGCGCCGCGCGCCGCCACATCATCGCGCTGTGGACCGACGCGCCCGCCGTGCGCGAGCTGTTCACGAACGCGGGCGTCGAGGTGGTCACGCCGCCGCGGCAAGCCAGCGGCATCGTGAAGCGCGACGTCCTGCGCGGCGCGACCGGCGGCCGCGACGTCCAGTGGTTGGCCCGGTTGCTGCGCGACAGCGGCGCGCGCGCGGCGCAACTTCATACCTTCGCCTCGCACGTGCTGGGCACGCGCGCGGCCCGGCGCGCTGGCGTGCCGGTGATCCGCACCGAGCACTCGACGCGCGTCTACGAACACTGGCTGTGCCGCCCGTTCTCGCGCTGGTCGTTGCGGCGAGCGACCGCGGTCGTCGCGGTCAGCGAGTTCCTGCGCCGGCAGATCTGCGCGCACGTGCCCGGCGTCGCCGCGCGCGTGAGCGTCATCCGCAACGGTGTCTCCAGCATGCTGGCGAACGCGCCCGCGACGCCCCTGGCGGCGCACGACGGGCCGCTGCGCCTCGGCGTGATCGCGCGCCTCGAGCCGCGCAAGGGGATCGATCAGGCCATTGCCGCGCTGGCGATGGTCGACGGGCCGCGGCTGGACATCGTCGGCGACGGACCGTCCCGCCCGGCGCTCGAGCGGCAGGTGGCGGCGCTGGGCATCGGCGATCGCGTGCGCTTCTGGGGATACCGGAGCGATCCCGAGACCATCATCTCCGAGGTCGACGCCGTGCTGTGCAGCTCGCGCACCGAGGGCTTGTCGGTGGCACTGCTCGAGGCGATGGCGCTGGGACGACCCGCGATCGCGCTGCCGGTTGGTGGCGTGCCCGAGATCGTCGCCAATGGCACGACCGGCTGGCTGGCAGAGGATCTCTCAGTCGACGCACTGGCGGCGACGTTGCGCTCGGCCGTGGCGCTCGGACGCCCGGAGATGGCGCGCCGGGGCGAACGCGCGCGCGCGGCGGTCAGCCGTCGCTTCACCGAAGCGCAGATGCGCGAGAGCTACGAACAGATCTACCGCGGCCTGCCGTCTCCCTGACCCCTGATTCAAGGAATCGCGCCCCACAGCCAGCGCGCGTGCTCGCCGATGAGCTCGTAACGCGTCGTCGAGAACTCTCGCTTGAACTGCGCGATCGACAGCCGTTTCTCGTCGGTGTCGCCGGTCATCGGCACGCCGCCGAGATCGAAGTCACAGCCGGTCCGCCGCGCCCACGCGACGGCGGCCACCAGGCAGGTCACCATCTTCGAGAACTTGCGCGGCGCCCGCCCCGACGCCGCGAGATAGAGCGTGACCAGCCGGCCGTGCCGGATGGTGAGCGCGCTGCCCACCGTCTCGCCGTCATGCTCGGTGAAGAACAAGCCCACCGATCCGTTCTCTCCGAAGTCGAGCGCCGCCAGTGCGTCGAACCAGGCGTCCGATTTCGCGTGCAGGCGCTGCTGGTCCATGACCTGTCGATAGAGCGCCACGAAGCACGGCAGATCCGCGGCCATCCCGCGCCGGGCGCGCGCGCCGGCGCGTTCGGCTGAGCGATACTGCTGGCGCAGCTTGCGGAAGTCACTGCCGGCGAAGATCGTCTCGAGCGCGGCCGAGTCGCCGGGATCCGCATCACCGTTTCGCCCGCCGAGCGCGAGCCGCAGCGTCGCCGCGTGCGCGCCCGACATCTTCTGCACCGACCGCCACCCGAGCCCGTCGAGGGTCGCGCGCACCCCCGCACCCGACGTGAGATCCCAGTACGGCATCACCGCCAGCCGCGCGATCCCGCGCCAGCGCGCCGCGCGCGAGAGGCGGCGCATCACCGGCCCGAACATCGCAGGGTCGGCGACCACCGGACCGCGCTCGATCACCGCGTACGGCAGCGGTAAGCCGGCGAACTGCGCCCGCAGGATGTGCGCGCTGCCGACGACGCGTTCCGTGGCGTCGCGCACGATCGCGTAGGACGACACAAAGGGCCGCCCGGCGCGCGCCAGCGGCGACCACTGCCGCGCCTGCGCGAAGTGCCCCGACGGCGCGACGTCGACGAACCCATCGTAATCGCGTGCGTCGTGCGCCGTCAGGCGGCGGCGCCAGGTGAGGCGCAGGTTCGAATCCAATCGTCCTGTCGAATTCTCAACACCGGTCACGGTTGCACATCCCGCTCGAAAAGGTTGTCGCTGATTCTCTTGCAATGCGTGTGCGCGTGGCGAAAGCCGCGCGTACCAATGCTTCGTGGATGTATGCCGTGTGAGAACGTCAACGAACTGTCACAAATGAGCGCCCAGCAACCGTGTTAAGCGATCTGGCTCGACGCGCGCACGCTGGCTTTGTCTTGGAGCTGTTCAACGAAACCACGTTTCCCAGCTTTCTCGCGCGGGCGCAGCTCGTCTACGACGACCTGCTGCAGGCGGTCGTGGTCATGAAAGCCACCTACGACACATTGCCGACCGGAGAACCACGTCTCGCGGAGACGCAGCTCCCGCTGCACCTCGAGGACGCGTCGACCGACTTCGGCACGGTCGAGACCGAGGTCGTGCCGGCAAAGGCCTGGTGCGATCTCGCGGTGCTTGGCCATGCGCGCAGCCGCTCGCCGCGGCGCCCGATCAAGCGCATGCAGGTCTCGTTGCGCATCGGCAAGTTCTCGCGCGCCGTCCAGGTGACTGGCGATCGCGTGTGGGAGCGGGCGCTGGGGCGCCTGCGCCCGTCGGAGCCGCGCCCCTTCACCGAGCTGCCGCTGACCTACGAGCGCGCGTACGGCGGCACCGCGCGCCACGCGGAAGACGTCGAGGCCGGCTACTTCGCCAACCCGCACGGCCGGGGCTACGTCGTGCAGCGCGAAGACGTCGCTGGCAAGCCGCTGCCCAACATCGAGGAGATCGATCAGCCGGTGCGCGGCTGGCAGGATCGCCCGCTGCCCGCCGGGTTCGCGCCGCTCGAGCGCAGCTCGGTGCTGCGCGCCCAGCGCGGCATCACCGTCGATCTCGAGAAACAGCTCACTCGCATCGACGCCGCCGCCTTTTGCTCGGCGCACCCGCGCATGTGCCTGCCGTCGTATCCGCACGGCGAGGCGGGCGAGCTGGGCGGCGTCTCGTTCGACGGGACCTGGCGCTTTCGCCTGCCGACGTTTCGTTACGAGATCCGCATCGATCTCGGCGGCGCGCGCTATCGCCTGCCGCTCACCCCCGACACGATCTACCTGCGCGCGGAGGAACGCCGCATCGTGGTCGTGGCGCGCGGCGCGTTCGTCTATCAGTTCAAGCCCGAGCGCAAGCGGACCGTGCGCATCTGCTCGGTGGCGGAGCCGGATCGCGTGGTCGCCCCCGAGCCCGAGGCGACGACGACGACGATCCGCCAGGCGCGCGAGGCGAACCATCCGGACTTGCCGATCCGCCTGCCGGTGTCGAAGGCGTTTCCGATTCCGCTCGACGTCTTCTGCGCCGCCGATCCCATGGTCGATTTCGTCGAAGCGCTCCCTCTTTGCGCGTCGGGGTGACAATTTGGAAGCTCGCGCGACTCGAAGGATCCCATGAAGTGCTTCGGCCTCAACCAGGGATATCTGCAGTTCGGGATGTCCATCTTCGACATGCACGATCAGTTCGTGCCGCCCCCGATCCCGCTCAAGGCCATCCCCGGCCTGATCGAAGGGCCGGCGTTCATGGGCTGGGCGCCGGGCATCTACACCACGCACAAGGTGGGGCGAAAGACGAAGTTCGACGGGAACAATGCGGTCCAGCAGGGCCACGACTGCGGATACCTGATCCCGCACATCGCGATTCCGCTGAACGTGATGATGGGGATCAACATGCTGGTCTCGAAGCACAAGGTGATGTTTCCCGTCACCAAGGTGCTCATCGAGGGCAAGCCGATGGGCACCTACTTCCCGCTGATCTTCCTCGGCCTCATCTGCTCGAATCCGGTCTCGCTGCCCACCGGCGTGCTCATCAAGATCCAGGGCACGGTGGTCTCCGACATGTCGCTCACCGACATCCTGCTCGGGTTCGCGTTCATCGCCGTCGACATGATCATCGACGCGGTCTGGTCGCTGATCGTCAAGGGCGACAAGTGGGGAAAGTTCGGGCCGGGCAAGGCGTTCCCGCCGTTCTACAAGGCGATGCTGGAAAAGATCTTCAACAAGAACATGACCGGGCCGCTGGCCAAGCTGATTCTCCGCCAGTCGCTGTCCAAGCTGGTGGACCACCTGGCCAAGAGCTGGGTCGTGAGCCCGCTGGTCTCGGGCAGCATCTTCCAGCTCGCGCAGCCGGTCACCGGCCTGCCGCGCACGTCGCTGCCGTCGATCTCGATCGGGCGCGCCGGCGCCAACGTGTCGTTCTTCCCGAAGCTCAAGGTCGGCGGCAATGTCTTCAACTAATCGCGCGGCGATTCCGCGCGCCCGCGCGACGCCGCGCCCGCGCCAGGTCCCCAAGCCGGTCGTCGTCGAGGCGGCAGCGCCCGACTCGCGTCAGGCGGTGCTGCTGGCGACGGACGGCACGGGCAACCTGATCGTCTCCATTCACGTGAAGCGCACGTTCCAGTTGCTGCCGACCGGCGAATGCCGGGTCGCCGACGAACAGATGCCTTTCCTGAGCGGGCAGCCGGCCGCGCCGCCGGCGAGCGGTGACGCGGGCGCGAAGGCGGCCCAGACGGACGGCGGCGACGGCGAGGACGGCGTCTTTCCCGAGCTCGACATCATTCCCCACAAGCTGGCCACGGATCTGATCGTCATGGCGTCCGCCTACGCGCGCGCCGGCAAACCGACCAAGCGCATGATCGCCGGGATCGATTGCGGCGGCTTCCAGCGGCGCATGCTGGTGCAGGGCGACCGGCGCAGCACCTTTCGCGCGGACGGGCAGATCGGATTCACCGACGCCGAGCCGTTCGAGGTGATGCCGCTCCGCTACGAGCGCGCCTACGGCGGCTGCGATCCCACGACGCCGGTGCCACCGGTGACGAACCTGCTCGACGCGATGCTGCCGCACCCGGGGATCTATCCGCGAAACCCGGCGGGACGCGGCTATGCCGTCACCGGCAACCGCGAGCACGTCGAGGGGCTCGCGCTGCCCAACATCGAGAACCCGCGCGATGCGCTCACGCCGGCGCGTCTGGTCTCGGGCGCGCCGGAGAACTGGTGGCGCCAGCCGCTGCCGTGGTGCTGCGACTGGTTCGACGCCAGCTGGTACCCGCGATCGGCGCACCTGGGCGGCGTACCCGAGCTCTTGCCCGAAGACGACAGCCAGATGGAAGAGGTGAAGCTGGGCTACGTCGCCGGCGGCCAGCGCGCGCGCTTCGCCAAGGCGGGAATGGCCGATCTCTTCGATGCTGGCTTCAGCGACGCAGCGTCGCCCGGCATGGTGTTGCCGTTTCTGTACGGCGACGAGACCGTGCGCCTGCTGGGAATGACGCCCTCGGGGGAGCTCGACGTGCGGCTGCCGGGCCGACGGCCGCGCATCGCGGTGCGCGCCGCGGGCAAGCTCACCGAGGTGCAGGCGGTGGCCAACCGCATCCTCGTCAGTCCCGACGAGATGGGCGTCTACGTCGTCTGGCACGGCGCCTGGCTGTGCCCCAAGCGCATGAAGGATCTCGGCGGCGTCGACATCTTCGTCGACAGCCGCAAGGTCGAGCCCACCGCCTGACGGCCGGTGTTCACCGCGGGCTTGCCGGCACGAGCAGCGCCTCGGCGGCCTCGACCGCCTGCTCGACCAGCGTGCGCAGCCGCGCCACCGGCGCGACGTAGCTCGTGCCGTCGTCGGGAGCAGCGACGAGCTCGAGCGCGCCGTCGTGCACATCGATCGAGAACGCGCGCGCACCCAGCCGCACCAGCGCCGCGCGCGCGGGCTGCGGCAAGCCCGCCGGCGAGGCGCCGGCGATCTCGAAGCAGCGGCCGATCTCGGCGTCGATCGCCCCCGGATCGCTGGTCGCGCTGCACGGCCGGCGCAGGTGCAGCGTCTCCAGCCGCCAGCGCCGATCGGGCGGCGTGCCGATGCGCACCGTGGTGAGGTCGTCGCGGCGATCGTCGCCGGGATAGCTCACGCTGACCTCGATCGCCAGCCCGCCCGCCGCCAGCCGGGCAGTGCCGTAGCGGTGCAGCTCGCCCAGCAACGGATGGTTGGTGAGCAGCGACCCCGCTTCGAACTCGCCGCCCGCGGTGGCAGCCAGGTTGCGCAGCACGCGATTGATCTCCGCCAGGTGACCGCGGCGGAAATCGCCCATGCGCCGGCCGAGCACCCGGGTGAGCAGGAACCCGGCCGGGATCAACACGACCAGCGCGATCGCGGTCAGCCGTCCCACCAGGCCCTCCATCACCGCCGCGGGGTCGAGCGTTTCCTCGACGCCGCTCGCTCGCGCCCGACGACGGCGTTCAC
Organism: uncultured Pseudomonadota bacterium; assembly: GCA_963774325.1. Classification (GTDB taxonomy): domain Bacteria; phylum Myxococcota_A; class Polyangia; order Fen-1088; family Fen-1088; genus DASRQZ01. The sequence goes on along the minus strand of CAVZEF010000002.1, from coordinate 2,372,685 downwards.
GACAGCGGGCGGCGGCGCCGCCGGTCGGACCAGCGTCGCCTCGCGCGGCGAGTTCAACCGCACCCGCTCGCCGTCGAGCGTGACGTCGTCGTTCGCCGACAACGCCACGTCGCCGCGGCGGGCATGCAGCCGCTGCGCGTGCGCCTCGGAGTCGATGATGCCGCCGGCGCGCGTGCGCAGATCACCCGCGATCTCTTGCTCCAGCGAACCGGTGCGCAACGAGGTGCCGCCCGGCGCCTGGATCTCCAGCCGATCGCACGCGAGCCGGAGCACGCCATCCGACGCCACCGACAGCGACTGCGCCTGGACCTGGACCACCGGTCCCTCGGGGCGCAACGCGACGCTGAGGCAGACGCGGCCATCGGGAGCGGTCAGCGTGATCAGATCCGGCTCGCGTTCCGAGCTCAATGTCAGCCGGTAACCGGAAGCCAGCGTCGACGTCAGCGGCGGACGCGACGGCGATGCCACCGGCTTGGCGCGCGTTCCGCTCGTCGGGGCAATGAGCGCCGCCGCCGCCGCGCCCGGCCCCGTCCCCTTCGCCGGCCAAGGAACCACCTTTCCGCGCGCCTTGCCCCTCACGACGGCAAATCCTGCACGCATGACCTCACGCGCGCAATCTCAGAATCCGGCGCTCGCCGTGCCGTCCAGGCGGCGCGCCCGGGCCATCCGTCGGACGTAACGCGCGCCGAGCAGCGCCAGGCCGATCGCGATGGCGGCCATCGCGCTGCGCGGGATCGGCGCCGGCGGCACCGCCGCGACCACGAAGCTCAGGGTGTACGTCGACGGCGTCCCCGACGTCTCCTGCGACCAGAACGTGTAGTCGCCGGCCGCGAGCGGCGGCGTGAAGTCCTGCGCGCCCGCGCCGCGTCCGATGTCGTCGAGGATGTCGGTGCCGATCGTCCCGTTCGCGGGCCCGAAGTGCGAGTACCCGAGCAGGTTGGCGACGTTCGTCCCCGTCGGCGGCTCGGTGAAGGTGGTGCCGCGCTGAACGCCGATGAACGACAGGCTGGTGCTGGTATTGCTGATGACGTTGATGTTGGTCAGGCGCAACCCGGTCGGGATCGCGAGGTGGAAGTACTCGACGTCGCCCGCCGACGAGGTCGCGGTGATGGTGTTCGAGCCGATCGTGACCGGAATCTGCGTCGGGTTCGCGCGATCGCCGGACAGATCCCCGTTCACTGCTTCGTCGTAGCTCGTCGCGTGGGCCGACGGCGAGGCGAGCACTCCGAGTCCAACCAATCCAAACAGAATGGCAGTCGAAGTCGGTCCGCGCATGTCGTTCTCCTCCGTGGGTGTGTGAGGGCGGGTTGAGCGCGGTCCAGCGACGCTCGCCGCAGGTGGCGTGAGCCAAATCAGATCGCACGCTGCACACCCGCGCGGCGGTGACGTCTTCGTCACATCATGGCGACGACTCCAGGCCCAGGCGGGCGCGCGGCCCGCGCAGCCAGACGATCAACGCCGCGCCAACCCCGAGCGGCGCGATGAAGCGATTTCCCGGCGGCGTCAGCAGAGCACCGTACGCGAGGTCGACGAGACGAGTCCAGACCGTGACGGTGTCGGCGGGATAGATCCCACGCAGCTGGAACGCGAACGTCCAGGTCACCAGCAACTCGAGCGCCGCCAGGTTGAGCGCCATCATGACGGGAATCCCGATCGCCAGCGCTTTCAGACGGCGCGCGAATCCCAGCGGCGCCGCGATCAGCAGGGCGATCGAGATCCAGAGCGGAAGATAGGCGTCGCGCCGCACGCTCATGCCGATCGCGAGATCGCCGTCGAAGCCGTCGACGGTCAGCGCGAGCGCGGCGTCGGCGGTGACGTTGTCGGTCGGATGGCGTTCGATGCGCGGCAACGGCCGCAACCGCGCGTGACCACCCTGCCCGAACGTCTGCGGCGCGATGATCAGGTTCGCGAACGGGCAATAGATCGCGCTCCATCCGCGCTGGATCGGCGGCCAGGGCCAGGCGCCGACCACCAGCAGGGCGAAGAAGACCGCCAGCGAGACCGCGACGCGCCGAGGGGTCCAGGTCACGGCGCGGCCACCTGCGCCCGCACCGCGAGATCCGCGCGCCGCACGACCGCGATCCACGCGCCGAAGACCAGGAACGTCGCCAGGATGATCGCGATCTGCAACACCTCCTCGTGCAGCACGGGGAACGCCGACGGCCAGCGCACGCCGACGAAGTAGAGGACGCCGATGCGGGCGATGTTGACGGCGGCGACGACCAGCGCGCCGGCGACGACGCCTGCGATCCGATACGACCAGCGCGCGGGAAACACCAGCACCGCCGCCGCCAGCAGCGCATGCGCATCCAGCGCCGCGCAGTCGAGCACGATGCGCATCGAGAAGCGTCCGTCGATCAGATCGCCGTGCGCGCGCGCACCGCTGTCGTAGAGGCGGATGAACGCGGCCGACACCGCGGCAACGCCGCGCAGGTAGGCCGAGATCGCGCGTACCGGCAGGCTCTCCGGCGGATACGGGAAATAGAGGAGCGCGTAGAGCACCGCCATGGCCAGCGCGACGCGCAGGAGGTAGGCGAGCGCCGGGCGGCGCCCGCCGCCGGAGCCCGTCGGTCCCGCGCTCGTCCACGCCGCCATCGCCGGATCTTTACGCCCACCGCGTCGCGAGGTCTCGCACACGCCGGTGACGGAATGGCAACGTCTCGGCGACAGTCGCCGCGGCGGCCGTCGCAGTCCGCCGCGGCGTTGCGGATCAATGATGGGGCGAAAGCGGCGAGCGCCCGCGCAGCGGCGAGGTCGGCAGCGCGGCCGGGGGCGGCTCGCGCGGTTGCGGCGCGCCGCGCGGGCGCAGCTGGAGCTGGATGAACGCCGGGCTGGCGCTGACCACTTCGATCCCCGCCGGCGCGTTGGTCTGCACGCGAAAGACCCGCAGCCCCGGCGCCGCACCCGACAGGTCGACGTAGGCGGACACTGCCTCCTCGGGCGTGGTCTCGAGCTCGCGACGCGAGCTGCGCAGCTCGACGGCGACGCTGGTGAAGCGCGGCGGATCGAACGCGACCCCCTCACCGACGTTGCGGATCTCGAGCGGTACCACGCGCGGCACAGCGTGCGAACGATCGAGCGCGATCGCCGCCCAGCCGACGACCACGACCACCAGGATGCCGAGGTGGGTCCCGATCTGCGGCCAGATTTGCCGCGGGCCGAGCCTGGGCCGCGCCCTGCGCCCATCGGCGGGCGACCCCGCGCCGACGCCACGTCGCGCCAGCGCCGCGACCAGCGCCGCCTCGCCGTCGAACGTCTCCAGCGTCTCGCCGTGGACCAGCGACACCGAGCCGCGCTCCTCGCTCACGCACACCACCAGCGCGTCGCAGTTGTCGGTCAGTCCCAGCGCCGCGCGGTGCCGCGTGCCCAGCTCCGCGTCGTGGTCGGCGGCGGCGCTCTCGGTCGCCAGCGGCAAGATCACGCCGGCGCTCGCGAGCCGGTTGTGTCCGACGACGATCGCGCCGTCATGCAGCGGCGACGTCGAGGTGAAGATCGCCTCGATGAGCGCCGGGGTGAGGCGCCCCTCGATCGCGGTGCCCGCCGTCAGGTGCTCGGCGACCGAATCGCGGCGCGGGATGACGATCAACGCGCCCTTGCGCCGCCGCGCCAGCGAGAACGCCGCCTGCGCGATGGTCGCGCCCATGCTGTCGGCGGGCCGCGCCTCGCGGCGTTCGGTGAACCAGCGCAGGAGGCTGACGCGGCTCAAGCCCTGGCGGATCTCGTGCTGGAACACGATCGCGATGACGACCGTCGTCGCCGCCCCGATGGCCGACAGCAGATACGACGTCAGGATCAGCCCGAAGTGGTTGGCGACCCATGACGCCAGCACCAGCGTGAGCAGCCCGAACGCGATCTGCACGGCGACCGTGTGCTTGAGCCAGGCGTAGAGCCGCGAGAACAGCAGCGTCAGGAGCAGCACGTCGACGGCGTCCTGCCAGCGGAGGCTGTGGGCGATCGTCGACGGTGAGAGGCCCTGCATGACACGTCCCCGACGATCTGGCTACCACGCTCGCCGCAGGACGTCGACCCAGAAACCGACGCCGCCGGCGGCGAAAGGTCCCCTGGCCGACAATCCGCGGGAAACGGCGCGGCGAGATCGCGGCCACGCTCGGTCTGTGTATAATTTGTGTGCATGGCAAACCTTCGCCGCGCGCGCCGCCCGCTGACGTTGGCCGGCTCCGCCGTCGCGCTCATCATCGTGTTGATCCTGGGCCTGCGTCTCGACGCCGAAGCCAAGCGCGCCCACAAATCCAAGGCCGCGCCCGCCACCGCCGCCGACTGCAAGACCGACGCGGATTGCGTGCTGGTGCCCGACGACTGCTGTTCCTGCAACCAGGGCGGCAAGCAGCGCGCGATCCCCAAGAAACAAAAGGACAGCTACGAGAAAGACCGGAAAAAGCGCTGCGCCGATACCCAGTGCATGGAGATGATGTCGCAAGATCCGTCCTGCTCGCAGCACGCGTTCTGCGGCGCCGGCATCTGCGAGCTCGGCGACTGACAGCGCCCGCGCCGGGGCGCCGCTTCAGTCGGCCGCGGGCGCCGCCGGTGCGCCGTGCGCCGATAGCCACGCGGCGGCCTGTTGCTGAACCGACGCCGGCGGGGCGGTTGCCGCACCGGGGGCGGCGCTCGGGTCGGGGGTTTCCTTCGCGGGTATCTGGCCAGCGATCGGCTCCTTGGCGAGCGCGGGCGCCGCGACGCCCCCCGGCGGTGGCGCCGGCGCCTTCAGGGCGGTCGCTTCGCCCGCCACCGGCCCGGCGGCCGCCGCGGCGAGCACGCGCGCCTGCTTGCGGTCGCGTCCACTCTCCCACAGCGACCGCGCCAGCGCGAAACGCAGGCGCGGCAGCTCCTCGGCCAAACGAGCCTCCTCGGCAAGCTGCAGCGCCTGGCGCAGCGGCGCGATCGCGCGCGTCGGGTGACCGAGTCCCAGCTCCGCCTCGCCGAGGGGCGCCAGCGCGTAGATCAGGTTGACCTCGGGCCCAGCCTCGCTGCGCTGGACCGCCACCGCCCGCTCGGCGTCGTGCCGCGCCTCCTCGTGCCGCCCGAGCCGGTTCAGGATCTCGGCGCGGTTCGCGAGCTGCGCAACCAGCCGCGGATGGTTCACGCCCAGCGCGCGGCTCAAGATCTCGACGCCGCGGTTGCTCAGCTCCAGCGCCTCCTTGGAACGCCCGATCGAGTTCAGCGTGTCGGCCAGGTTCCCGAGCGAGAACGCGACGTCCGGGTGATCCTTGCCCAGGATCTGCTCCTTGATGCGCAGCGATTTCGCCAGCTCGTCGGCGGCCGCGACCTTGTCGCCGTTCGCGTCGAGCGCGACGCCGATGTTGTTGAGCATCCACGCGCGCAGCAGATCGTGGCCGCCGATGCGCTGCAAGAAGACGCGCGCCTGGTTGATCCAGCGCCGCGCACGGGTCATGTCGTGCTCCAGGTAGCCGGAGACGTAGATCTCGACCGTCGCCAGCTCGACCACCAGCTCGTCGTGACGCGAGCCCTCGGCCAGCCACAGGGCCTCCTCGATCGTCGCGTGCGCGTCGCGCGTGCGCCCGGTGTCGACCTGCAGCAGCGCCAGCCGGTTCAGCGCCTCGGCCATCACCGGCTCGTAGCCGCTCTTGCGGGCGTCGGCGACGATCGCGGTGACCAGGCCCAGCGCCGCCGGATAACGGCCGGCGTCCTGCAGCGCCTTGACCTCGACCAGCCGCCCGCGCAGCGCATCCACGCGCTGGCGCGTCGACGCGTCGCCGGGCGGCGCGATCGCCGCCGCTGCGGAGCTGATCTCGGCGCAGACCTCGATCGGCGTGAGCGCGGTCGCGGCGCCGAGCGCGTTGCTGGTCGCGACGGCGGCGCCCTCGACGAGAACGTCCGACACGGCGCGAAGCTCGCTCAGGCGATCGCGCAGGCAGCTCATCTTGAGGTCGAGAACTTCGTGCGACTGCTCGCCGCGGACGTTGGTCGCCTCGCAAGTATCCGTGTACATGCGCGACCAGCGCCCCACGTAGTCGTCGAAGAGGCGCGACAGATTGGCGAACGAGTCGTGCGCGCGCCGCGTGTCGGCCGACGCCATCGACGCCGCGATCGCGGCGCGGCGCGTGGGCCGCCCATCACCGGCGCGCTCCCAGATCCCGGCGAAGCGATCGGCGCGAACCTGGCAGATCGACGGCGGCGCGGGCGCCATGCCGACCGCCAGCGCGGCCGCGGTCGCCGACGCGACGACCACGCCGCCCAGCGCGGACCACCACCCGCGCGCGTTGGGGTTATGCGCCAGGGCGTTCAGCAACGCGTCCATGGACGGCCAGCGCTGGCTGGAATCGACGGCCAGCCCGCGCAGCAGCGCGCGCCGGACCCAGCTCGGCACGCGGCGGCTGGGCGGCGCCGGGCGCACGCGCCCGTGAATGACGTTGTCGGCCAGCTCGGACATCGTCGTGCCGGCAAACGGACGCTGCCCGAAGAGCGCCTCGTAGAGCGCGACGCAGAAGCTGAACTGGTCGCTCTGCGCGTCGGCGATCTGTCCGCGGAACTGCTCGGGCGCCATGTATGCCGGCGTGCCGACCAGCAGGCCGGTCTCGGTCACCGCCGCTTCGAACGAACCGGTGCCGCGCGGCGTGAGCGGCAAGGCGCGGCCGTCGAGGCGCTCGCCGACGTCGCACGCGCGCTGGTGCGCGACCTCGATCGTGGCGTTGGTGTCGAGCTGAGCGAGCGTCGCCAGGGACGGCACGCTGTTACCAGCCTTGCGGTTCGGCGCCTGGCGCGCCAGGCCGAAGTCCATGACGCGGACCTGTCCGGTGCCGGTGATCATGACGTTCTCGCCCTTGAAGTCGCGGTGCACGAGATCGGCGGCGTGCGCCGCCGCCAGCCCGCGTCCCGCCGAGACGAACACGTCGACGATCTCGCGCCAGCGCCGCGCGGCCGCGTGCAACCAGTAGGTCAGCGTGTGCCCGTCGACGAACTCCATCGCGATGAACACGCGCTCGCCGAAGCTGCCGACGTCGTGCACGACGACCACGTTCGGGTGCGACAGGCGCGCGATCGCTTGCGCCTCGCGCAGCAGCCGCGCCTTCTGCTCGCCGATGTCGCCTTTGCCGCCGTCGGGGATCTGCAAGAGCTTCACCGCGACCTTGCGGTCGAGCTCGGGATCGTAGGCCGCGTAGACGTCGCCCATCGCTCCGCGGCCGACCAGCTCGATCACCAGGTAGCGCCCGATCGGGGCCCCGCGCTGAAGCAACGGCGATTCGGCGCGGTCACGTGGCTGGACAACACTCGCGGCCATCGCGGGTCCTCCGGGTATCGGCGGGCGCGACGGCGATGTTGAGGCGCGCGCGGCCGGTCACCCCGGCACCGTCATACGCACTTCGGCGACGAACGCCTACACGGCGGCGCCCGGCTCACGCGCTCCCGAACCTCGGCCTTGAAACACCTGGCGTCGCCTCCGCGCGGCGCATGACTTTCCTCTTCCGATCTCCTAACGTTCGCACCGAGAGCGATGCGTCCGACATCTCCGCTCGCAAAGGCGACACTCTTCCTGGCGCTGATCGCGTTCTCGTTCGACGTGTCGGCCGCGCGGGCCGACTCGCACGAACGTCAAGAGCCCGAGACGCAGAACTATCGCGCGCTGATCGACGATGCTTCCGCCGAGTATGACGCGCACCACTTCGAGGAGGCGCGCGCTCTCTTCCGGCGCGCGCACCAGCTGGAGCCGAGCGCGCGCACCTGGCGCGGCATCGGGATGGCGGCCTTCGAGCTGCGCGATTACGTGAAGTCGCTGCGAGCGCTGGAAGCTTCGCTGGTCGACTCGCGATTGCCGCTGACCAGCTCGGAGCGCGATCAGGTGCAAACGCTGGCGGCGCGCGCTCGCGTCTTCGTCGGACACTTCGTGATCCGTCTTTCGCCCAAGGAGGCGGTGCTGCGCGTCGATGACGCGGCGACCACGCTCGACGACGGCGACATCTTGATGCTGGAGTCGGGACGGCACGTGCTCACCGCCGTCGCCGCCCTTCGCCGCTCCGAGACGCGCGAGATCAACGTCGTCGGGGGTGAGCGGCGCGAGATCAGCATCAACCTGCCGCCGATGCCGTCAGCGGAGATCCACCGCGCCGGCGAACCGGCGGCCGGCGCCACGGAGCCGTCGCACGCCGCGTGGTGGTTCGCGGGCGCCGGCACGCTCGCCGCTGGAGCTGTCGGTGGGGTGCTGTGGTGGCGCTTTCAGAGCAACCAGGTCGATGGCTGCGACGACGCGCTGGCTCATGGTAACGTTTGCCACAACCGCAGCGGGCTGGTCCTTCGCGATCGGATCGCGCTCGCGACGGCGATCGGAAGCGCGGCGGGGGCTTTCGCGCTGGGCACGATCGCGACCGTCAAATGGACCGAGAGAAGCAAGAGCAACGGCCATGCGACGGCGGGCGTCGCGGCCATGTGCCTGCCCGTGCCGGCGAGGGTGAGCTGTGAAATCAGCCTGGTATTTTAGCGCCGTCGCGTCGCTGCTCTGGATCGGGATGTCGCTCTCGACGGCGCCCGGCTGCTTGCACGCCGACGTCCAGAGGGTCGAGCTCCCGCCCGACGCGGGCGCGGGCGGCGCGCACATCGGCAGCGGCGGCGCGACCGGCGCCGGCGGCGCGCCAGCGGCGGGCGGCTCGACCGGCAGCGGCGGCGCGACCGGCACGGGCGGCGCGACGGCGATCGGCGGCGCGACCGGCAGCGGCGGCGCGACCGGCGCCGGCGGCGCCCCGATCGTCGACGCGGGCAGCGGGACGACGCCATCGGCGGCGGGTCAGCTACTCTTCACAGAGATCATGGTCGACACAACGGCGGCCAAGGACGAGGTCGGCGAGTGGGTCGAGATCTACAACCCGAGCCCGCTGACGACGTACGATCTCTTCGACTGCGAGCTCTACGACTCGGCCAACACCGACACGATCACGCGCCACGTGATCTTGAGACCGGGGTGGTTCATCACGCTCGCGCGGTCGGTCGACCCGACCCTGGGGTTCGTCCCGACCGACGTCTATTCCACGGTGAAGTTCAGCAACACCGGCGACCTCGCCGGCCTGCGCTGCCGCGGCGTCACGATCGACGTCGTCGACTTCACGACCTGGCCGGTGCCGAAAGGGCACTCGTTGAGCCTGAGCCCGCAGCACTACGACGCCGTCGCCAACGGCGCGCTCGCCAACTGGTGCGAGGGAAACACCGCCTATAGCACGCTGGTCGAGGACGGCGCGATCGAGACCGACTACGGTTCGCCGGGTGTGACAAACCCGGCCTGCCCATAGGGCGCGCTCCGGGGATCTACAAGCTGCCGCAGGGGATCGAGCCCCGCCGGATCGAGTTGCCGCCGGTCGCGCTGTCGTCGGCCCAGTAGAACGCCTTCTGGCCGCCCGCGCACTCCGACTCGGGTGCAATGGCGATGCCTTCGTTGTTGGCGTTGGGCAGTGTGCTCGGATGATCGAACATGCGGCGCAGCACGAAGTGTCCCCGGGTCGGTGACGCGGGATCGCCGTCGATCTCGAACACCGCGGCGCGGTTCGCACAGGTGTTGTCGCAGTAACCCCAGAGCTCGCCGACGTCGCGATCGAACGACAGGTCCATGATCGACGCCTGGCCGCCGGGGAACGTGGCGACGCGGTGGTAGGCGCCGGCGACGTGATCCAGCGCGTATCCATAGACACCGCCGTTCGACTCGAGCCCGACGAAGAAGATCCCGGTGCCGTGGTTCGCGTAGCGCGCAGGATCGTAGAGCTGGCCGGTGCTCTCGTCGACGAAGCCGGCGCCGACCAGGAAGGTATCGGGGATCCAGGTGATCGCCTCCAGCCCCAGGTTGGCGTCGGAGACCGGGAGATCCGCGGTCAGGTTCCACTCGTGGGTCGCGCTCAGCGACGCGCCCGAACCGCTGGTGTCGAAGCGCAGCACGCTGAGGCGGCTCACCGTGCCGGCGTCGCCGTTGCGCTCGGTCGAGACGTAGATCGCCGGGGTGTCGCGCTCGGCGCGCGTGACGCCCTCGGAGTCGGGCGTGCCGGTGCCGTCGGGGTAGCGCAGGACCTTGCCCGCGTTCCAGCCGGCGGTCGTCGCCGACGCCCAGGTGGTCCCGTTCCACAGCAGGCGATAGAGCGTGGATGGGCTGTTCTGTACGCCCCATAGCACGGCGGGGCCCGCCGTCGTCGCTGGGTCGTAGCTGAGACCGCTGAGATTGCCGCTGAATTGCCCCACCTGATCGACGGGCACCACCGTGTCCGCGCCCGGCCAGGGCGACAGCGTGACGCCACCACCGTCGGCGCCGCTGCCCCCGCCACTGCCGCCGGCGCCGCCGTCTGGGGCCACGCAGGCGTTGGCGGTCCCCTTGGTCGGCGCGACCGTGGTCGTGAACGCGCCGAAGCCGTCGGGGCAGCGCCCGTAGGTCGTGAGCGCGTGGGTGGTCCACAGATACGAGTCGACCAGCTTGCCGGTGGAATCGTAGAGGCGAGCGGCGTCGCTGGCGCCGAGCCCGAAGCCGAAGGCGGCCTCCTCGAGCATGTAGAAGGCGCCCGCCGCCAGCGTCGTGCCGCTCGGCAACACGTACGCGTGCGTGTCGTCGTTGTCCTTGAACACCCAGAGTGACAGGTCCGCCGGCGCGCCGCCCCCGTTGTAGAGCTCGACCCAATCACCGGGAACACCGCCGCTCGACTCGACCTCGTTGATGACGACCATCGGCTGCTGCACGACCACGGGCGCGCACATGACGGTGACCGCCTGATGCACGGCGCATTCACCGTCGCTGGCGTTCAACGTGGCGGACACTGTCCCGGCGGCGGTGCACGTGAAGGTCGGGTTGGCGGTCGCGGCGTTGCTGATCGTTCCGCCACCGGTGAGGGAGATCGCCGTCCACTTCAACGCCAGCGGCGAGGGGCCACGGTCGGTGTCATGAGCCGCGCCGCTGAGCTCGAGGGTGCCCCCGACCATCACGGTGTCGGGATTGGCGGCGACGCTGTCGATCGCCGGGCACAGGTTCTGCGCACCGTCGGGGTTCCCTCGATGCGAGGGCGACCCGGCCGAGATGTAGTCACACCCGCACACACCGACGGTCGCGGCGACGATCGCGATCACCGCGCTGGATGCCCTCATACCGGCAGAATCGGCGTGGTCCGACGGATACTTTACCGTCGAGGTTCGCGCCCGCGCCGACGCTGCGCGACGCCCCCGGGGCCGGGCCCCGCCGGTTTGATTTTCCAGGCCCGCTGGAACATGCTCGCCATCGGTATCGGTAAGGTCGATGTCCTACCCGTCGCTGCTGTCTCCCACGCCGGCGCCGGCTCCCGCGCCGCCGCCGCCCGCGGACGTTGTCGCCCGCATGGCTGCGATTGTCGGCGCCGACAACGTGATCTCCGACGCCGCGGACCTGCGCACCTACGAGTGCGATGCGCTCACCAGCTTCCGCGCGCGCCCGAGCCTGGTGGTGCTGCCGGCCAGCACCGAAGAGGTCGTGGCCGTCATGAAGGTGGCACGCGCCGCCGGCATGCCGGTGGTCCCGCGCGGCGCCGGCACCGGGCTCTCGGGCGGCGCGTTGCCGACGCCGGGCTCGCTGGTGCTGGCGCTGTCGCGCATGACGAAGATCCTCGACGTCGACTTCGACAACGGCCTCATGCGCGTGCAGCCCGGCGTGATCAACCTCGACGTCAGCCGCCACCTCGGACCCGCGGGCTACTACTACGCGCCGGATCCATCGTCACAGAGCGTGTGCACCATCGGCGGCAACGTCGCCGAGAACTCCGGCGGCGCGCACTGCCTCAAGTACGGTTTCACCGTCAACCACGTGCGCGGCGCGCGGCTGGTCACGGCCGACGGCGACGTCGTCGACCTCGGCGAGGGCGGCGTCCTCGATGCGCCCGGCTACGATCTGCTGGGCGTGCTCGTCGGCAGCGAGGGCACGCTGGGCGTGGTCACCGAGGTCGTGCTGCGCATCCTGCGCCGGCCCGAGGCGACACGCACGTTCCTGGCGGCGTTTCCGTCGACGGACGAAGCCGGCCGCTGCGTCTCCGAGATCATCGGCGGCGGCATCGTGCCGGCGGCGATCGAGATGATGGACCGCCTGGCGATCGAGGCGGCGGTCGCGGCGATCGGCGTCGACTGGCTCGAGCGATGGCCGGGCATCGGGGCCGCGCTGCTCATGGACGTCGACGGCCCGCGCGCCGAGGTCGAGCACACGGCGCGCGAGGCGCTGGCGATCGCGGCGCGCGCGGGCGCGATCGAGGTGCGCGTCCCCGCCGACGAGGACGAACGCCTGCTCATGTGGAAGGGGCGCAAGAGCGCGTTCGCGGCGATGGGCCGGCTGGCGTCGAACTACATCGTGCAGGACGGCGTCATCCCGCGCACCGAGATCGCGCGCGTGCTCGCCGAGATCCAGCAACTGGCGAGCGGCGCCGGCCTGCGCGTCGCCAACGTCTTTCACGCCGGCGACGGCAACCTGCACCCGCTGGTGCTCTACGACGCGCGCGTGCCGGGGCAGGAGCGCAAGGCCGAGGACCTGGCCGCGGAGATCCTGCGCATCTGCCTGCGCTACGGCGGCTCGATCACCGGCGAGCACGGCGTGGGCGCCGACAAGGCGCCGTACATGGCGGAGATGTTCAGCGAAGGCGATCTCGAGACCATGGCGCGCGTGCGCTGCGCATTCGACCCCGACACCGTCTGCAACCCCAACAAGGTCTTCCCGACGCCGCGCCTGTGTGGCGATCGCCCCGGACCCTATCGCGCGCACATGACCGAGCGCGACGGCAGAGCGGACCGCGGATGACCGCGGCGGCGCGCGCGGGTCAGGCGAGCGACGCTGTCGTCGGCGTGGTGCCGTCGCGCGTGATCGAGCCGGCGACGCTCGACGAGGCCACGGAGGCCATGGCCGCCTGCGCGAGCGAGCGGCGCCACCTGGCGTTCGTGGGCGGCGGCACCGAGCTGGGGCTGGGCGCGGCGCCCGAGCGGCTCGACGTCGTGCTGCGCACGGCGGCGCTCGATCGCATCGTCGAGCACGCGCCGCTCGATCAGATCGTCACCGTCGAGTGCGGCGTCCGCGTCGGCGATCTCCAGCGCGCGCTGGCGGCGCACGGGCAGCGGCTGTCGATCGATCCGCCGTGGCCCGAACGCGCGACCATCGGCGGCGTGGTCGCCAGCAACGCGTTCGGGGCGCTGCGCACGCGCTACGGCTCGATCCGCGATCTGATCATCGGCGTCTCGTTCGTGCGCGCCGACGGCGCGCGCGTGCGCGGCGGCGGCAAGGTCGTGAAGAACGTCGCCGGCTTCGATCTTCCGAAGCTGCTCACCGGATCGCTGGGGACGCTGGGATTGATCGCCACCGCGACGTTCCGCCTGCACCCCGCGCCAGAGACGTCGACGACCGTGGTGTTTCCGCGCGTCGCGCTCGCCGCCGTCCAGCGGTTGCTGCGCGCGGCGCGTGACGCGCACCTGGAGCCGGAAGCCGTCGCCGCGCTTTCGGACGCTCCGGGCGGCGCGCACTGGCGCCTGGGTGTGCGTTTCGCGGGCTTCGTGCGCGGCGTCGCCGATCAGAGCGCGCGCCTGCGCGAGGCCGCGGCCAGGGTCGATGCCGGCGACGGCTCAGAAGTCATCGCGGTCGAGGCGAACGGCGAGACGCCGTTCTGGGACGCGCACGCGCAAGCACGCGCGGCCGACGCAACCGTCCGCATCAAGATCGCGCTCCTGCCGGCCGATCCGGCGGCGAGCGAGCTCTTCGCGCGCATCGCCGCGCCGCTGCGCGCCGCGCGCGCCGTCTTCTATCCGACGCTGGGCCTCGGCTTCGTCAGCGGCGCCGCCGGCGAGCCGAACGCGCTCGCCGGGGCGATCGCAACGGCGCGGCAAGCGCTCGCCGCGAGCGGCGGCAGCGTCGTCGTGCACGACGCGCCCGCGGCGGTACGCGCGTGTCTGGATGTCTGGGGCGTCGCCGAAGGCCCGCGGTCGGCGGTGCCGCTCATGCGCAATCTCAAGCAGCGGCTCGATCCCGAGCGGCGCCTGGCGCCCGGCCGCTTCGTGGCGGGACTATGAGCACCGAGCCCCATGATCGCGCGCGCGATCCGATCGACGACTGCGTGCACTGCGGGTTCTGCCTTCCGCACTGCCCGACCTATCGTCTGTGGGGCGAGGAGATGGACAGCCCACGCGGCCGCATCTACCTGATGCGCGGGCTGCGCGACGGCGAGCTGCCCAAGAGCCCGATCGGCGCCAGCGTCGCGGAGCACTTCGATCGGTGCCTCGGCTGCATGGCGTGCATGCCGGCCTGCCCGTCGGGGGTCCGCTACGACACGCTCATCGAACGAACGCGCGCGCAGCTCGAAACCGCTCGGCCGCGCGGCTGGCGCGATCGCCTCTTCCGCGGGCTGCTCTTCGCGCTCCTGCCCTACCCGCACCGACTGCGAGCGCTCGCTGTGCTGCTCTGGCTCTATGCGCGCAGCGGTCTGCAGGGTCTCGTGCGCCGCAGCGGTTTGCTGCGCCGGCTGCCGGCCCGCCTGGCGCAGCTCGACGCGCTCGCGCCCGAGCTGCGATTCGGCGATCTGCTCGCCGAGCTGCCGGCGCATGCACCGGCGCAGGGCGAGCGCCGCGCGCGCGTGGGCCTGCTGAGCGGGTGCGTCCAGCGCGTGTTCTTTCCGCGTGTGAACCAGGCGACCGTGCGCGTGCTCGCCGCCGAGGGCTGCGACGTGAGCGTGCCCGGCGGCCAGGGCTGTTGCGGCGCGCTCTCGATGCACGCGGGACGCGAGCACGAGGCGAAGTCGCTGGCGCGCGCCTTTGTCGACGAATTCGAGCGCCTCCCGATCGACTTCGTCGTGGTCAACGCCGCCGGCTGCGGCTCGCATCTCAAGAGCTATGCGACGCTGCTGGCGGACGAGCCGGCGTGGGCCGAACGCGCACGCGCCTTCACGCGCAAGGTGCGGGACGTGAACGAGCTGCTCGCGACGTTCCCGCCGCGCGCGACGCGCCACCCGGTGCACGCCCGCGTCGCCTATCACGACGCTTGCCATCTGGCGCACGCGCAGGGGATCCGCGCTCAGCCGCGCGCGCTCCTGCGCGGCATCCCCGGGCTGGAGCTGGTCGAGATCCCCGACGGCGATCAATGCTGCGGCAGCGCCGGGACCTACAACCTGACGCAGCCGGAGGCCGCCGACGCGATCGGCGAGCGCAAGGTGAAGAACGTGCTCTCGACAGAGCGCGCAGCTGCTGGCCGCCGCCAACGCCGGCTGCACGCTGCAGATCCAGAAGCTGCTGCGGGCGCGCGGCGCGACGCTGCCGGCCGCGCACCCGATCGAGATCCTCGACGCCGCCATCCGCGGCGTGCCGCTTCAGTGCTTGGGCGGAATCGGAATCATGCCCGAGAAGACGTAAGCCTGCAGGAGCGCGATGATGCCGATCACCGCGGCGCCCGCGACCGAGTGCCACCAGAGCTTGCGGAAGATCGGGCCGACGGCGTGCGCGCGCTCCTGGGGGACGTCGTAGCAGGCGGCGCCCGCGACCATGATCGACTGCGCGTCGATCATCTTGCCCATCACGCCGCCCGTCGAGTTGGTGGCGACGATCAGGATCTCGTTCAGGTGGAGCTGGTTCGCGGTGATCCGCTGCAGGCTGCCGAAGAGCGCGTTCGACGCCGTGTCGGAGCCGGTGAGGAAGACGCCCAGCCAGCCCAGATACGCCGAGAAGAACGGATAGAGCGCGCCCGCGCTGGTGAACGCGAGGCCGAGCACGGCGTCGGTGCCGGCGTAGCGCGTGAGGTAGCCGAGGCCGAGCACCTGGCCGATCACCAGCACCGGAATCTTCATGCGGCTGGCGGTGCGCGCGACCGCCTGCTTCCACTGCGCCCCCGACAGCCGCAGCACGAGGCCGGTCAAGATCGCCGCCAGCACCACGCCGGTGCCGGCCGCCGACAGCCAGTTGATGGTGAACTTCGCCGCCTCCGGCTTGGCGCCTGCGGCCACCGCCGGCGGCACGCGCTGAACCAGGTTGTGCAGGTGCGGCATCTCCCACACCGGCAACGACAGCGTCCCGCCGAACGGCGAACCCAGCAGGTGTCCCTTGATGACCACGGCCGAAAAGAGGCCGTTCAAGAGCTTCTTGAAGTCGGGCGCACCCCACAGGGCGCAGCACAGGATCAGGATCGCCCAGGGCAGCCACGCGTACGCGGTTTGACCCGCGCTGTACTTGTACGCGTCGGTCGTGGAGACGCCGCCGCCCGCGCGCTCAGACGCCAGCAGGAAGCGATCCTTCGGCTGCCAGACGAAGCGCAGGAACAGCGTCGTGCAGATCAGCGAGAAGACGCCCGAGATGACGTCGGTGATCAGGTGGAGCGCGTTCGTCCCCGACGCGAAGTACTGCATGATCGCGAACGACGCGCCGGCGCACAGCGCGCACGGCCAGGTCGCGAACGCCTCTTTCCAGGTGCCGCCCTCCATGCGCACGAAGGTCACGACGAGCCAGAACGGAACCAGCACCGACACGAACGGCAGCTGGCGGCCCGCCATCGCCGACAGCGTGACCTGGTCGAGCCCGCTCACCGACGCCAGCGTGACGATCGGCGTGCCGATGGCGCCCCACGCCACCGGCGCGGTGTTGGCTAGCAAGTTCAGCACCGCGGCCTGGAACGGCGAGAAGCCGAGGCCGACCATGACCGCGCCCGCGATTGCGACCGGCGTGCCGAAGCCCGACGTGCCTTCGATGACCGCGCCGAAGGAGAACGCGATCAGGATGACCTGGATGCGCCGGTCGAACGAGATGTGCGTGATCGACTCTTTGACGATCTCGAACTTCCCGGTGATGACCGTGATCGTGTAGAGGAACATCGCGCCGACGACGATCCAGATGATTCCGAGAAATCCCGATAGCGTGCCGAGCGCGAACGCCGAGACCGCCGAGACCACCGGCATGTGGAACGCGACGCAGGAGATCAGGAACGCCGCCAGCACACCCGCGAACGCGGCGTAAGGCGCGGCGATGCCCAGGTGCCGCTTGCCGGTGGCGTCGCGCCGCGGGTGCAGCGCAATGAAGTACAGCAGCACCAGGATCGGGACCGCCGCCAGCAACGTCGACAGGAAGACGCTGCCGGTGGGGTTGTAGTTCTGGTAGAACATGCGCGCTCCTCCCCGAGGGTTGGGTGTGAAGGACGGGTACGGATTCGACGTGACCCGCGCCAGTCGACTGGCGCACCGCTCAATTCAACCGGAAAATTCGACTGCCGACGGAGACCAGGTCCCGGCAACCAAGCGGAATGTCTCACGCGAGGCCCACCGCCGGCAATCCCCACTTCGAGGTATCCTCCGCATCATGGCTGATCGCACCGTATTGATGATCCCCGGTCCCATCGAGCTCGACGCCGACGTGCTGGGCGCGCTGGCCCAGCCGCAGCGCGGGCACATGGACGGCGCGTTCGCGAAGGCGTTCGGGCGCGCGCTCGGCCGCGCGCGGGAGGTCTTTCTCGCGCCGAGCGCGCAGCCGTTCGTGATCGCCGGCAGCGGCACGCTGGCCATGGAGATCGCGACGGCGAACCTCATCGACCCCGGCGAGCGCGCCGTGGTGGTCAACACCGGCTACTTCGGCGATCGCATGCGCGCGATCCTCGAGCGCCAGGGCGCGCGCGTCGAGGAGGTGCGCGCGCCGCTCGGCGAGGTGCCGGACCTGGCCGCGCTCGAACGCACGCTCGCGGGCGCGCCCGCGAAGCTGGTGGCGGTCACCCACGTCGACACCTCCACCGGTGTGCGCGCCCCCGTCGAAGAGGTGGCGCGCATCGCGCGCGAGCACGGCGCGCTGACCGTGGTCGACGGCGTCTGCTCCGTGGGCGGAGAGGAGCTGCGGCAGGACGCGTGGAGCATCGACGTCGCGCTGACCGCGAGCCAGAAGGCGCTCGGCGCCCCTCCCGGCCTGGCGCTGGTGGTCGCCAGCCCGCGCGCGCTGGCCGCACGGCGCGCGAAGAAGATCGCCGGTGGCGTCGCTATACCTCGACTTCCTCGAGTGGCTGCCGATCATGGAGTCGTACGAGAAAGGCGCGCCGCAGTACTTCGCGACGCCGGCGACGAATCTGATCCTGGCGCTCGACGTGAGCCTGGGCCAGCTCGTCGCCGAGGGAATGGAGGCGCGCTTCGCCCGCCACGCGCGCCAGGCCGCGGCGTTCCGGGCTGCGTGCCGCGCCCTCGGCCTGTCGATGCTGCCGGCGCGCGACGCCATCGCCGCCAACACGCTGAGCGCGTTCTACTATCCGAGCGGCGTCGACGCGGCGCTGGTCGGGCGCGTGCGCACCGAGGGGATCATCATGGCGGGCGGCCTGCATCCCGACGCGAAGACCAAGTACTTCCGCGTCGGGCACATGGGCGTGATGACCGGCGCCGATATCCTGGCGGCGGTCGGCGCTCTCGAGCGCGCGCTGGCGGCGAGCGGATACCGCTTCGAGGCGGGGGTTGGGCTGGCGGCGGCGCAGCGTCAGCTGAGCTAGGCAAGCTCGAGAGCCTCGGGCTTCGGAGGACACTCCCCGAATATCCGAGGCCCGAAGCCTGAGGCCCGAGGCCTACGGGGCGGCCGACACCACGGGGGCTGAAGACGGCGACGATGCGGGCACCGGGATCGCGCTGGCGTCGACGAAGGGCCGCGGGACCAGACCGCGCACCGCGGGTCCATTGAGCACGGCGCCCGCGAGATCGAAGCGGCTGCCGCACGCCGGGCAATCCCAGCTCTTCTCGGCGCGGTTCCAGCGCACGTGGCCACGTCCGGTCGGGCACGCCGCGCCGAGCGCGCGCAACCCGCCGGTCGCGCTGCGGTAGATCGCCAGCCGCTCGCCCTGGCGGCGCAGCAGCATGCCGGCCGACGGCGGCAGATGGTCCACGTCGGTGACCAGCTCTTTGATCCGTCCGGTCAGCCGGCGCTTGGCGGCCGCGAGATTGCGCCCGACGTTGCGGCCCACGGACGCGAGCGATCGCGCGCGATCCGGCGCCAGCAACCGCGCCCACGGGTTGGCGTGCCCGCGCACCAGATCGGCGAGCAGCAACCCGGCGAGCGTTCCGTTGGTCATGCCGTTGCCCGAAAGGCCGGTCGCGAACAGAACGCGCGCGTCGTCGGCCGATTCGGGACCGACGTAGGGCAAGCCGTCCGCGGTCTCGATGATCTGCCCCGACCAGTGGTGCGTGACCTCCGGCGAACCGAAGTGAGCGCGCACGTACTCGTCGAGCTCCGCCAGGACCTGACGCGTGTCGATGTCCTCGCCCACGCGATGATCGCCACCGCCCGCGATCAAGAACTCGCGGTTGCCGATGCGCGCGGTGCGCGCGTGATGGTACGGGCTGGCGAGGTCCCACAGCAGCGCGCCCAGCGGCCGGCGCGCGCGTGCGGCGACCGCGTACGAGCGATAGGCGGTCAGCCGCGCGCGGATCGCCGAGCGCTCGCCGATCGGCACGTCGGTGGCGACGATGACCCGCTCGGCGAACACGTCGCCGCTGTTGGTCGACACCCGGCACCGCGACGACGCGCGGTCGGTCTCGACCTCGAGCACGCGAACGCCGCGCACCACCACGCTGCCGTGGCCGTAGATCTGCGACTCCAGCGCCGCGACGTACGACCCCGGACGAAACTGCGCCTGGTTGTCGAACCGCAGCGCGCCCGCGATGGCGAACGGCGCCGGCGTCTCGGTCGTGCGGAGATCGCCGTAGCCGAGCGCCTCGGCCGCCGCCGCTTCGGCGTCGAGCGCCTGCTTCTGCGCGCGGTCGCCCGCCTCTGCGTAGAGGAAGCCCGGCAGGCGCTCGAAGCCACAGTCGGTCCCGATCTCCTGCGCCCACTGTTCGATGTGCGCGATCGCCAGCCGCTGGCCCTCGATCAAGAGGCGCGTGTCGTCGAGCCCGAACCGCTTCAGCAGCACCGACAGGCGCGTGTCGGGGACCTCGGAGAGGTGCGCGGTCGTGCGGCAGCTCTCGCTCTCTCGCAGCGCCCGCGCGTCGAGCACGATCACCCGACGGGACGCACGCTTGAGCGCCAGCGCCGCGGTCAAACCGGTCACGCCGGCGCCGATGACGATCACATCGCCCTCGAGGCCGTTCACGCGCGGCGTGCCGCGCGCGCTCTCGGCGGAATCCGCCGGCGTTTCCGGGGCGCGCCGGCGCACCGTGATCTCGTCAGGGGTGCTGCGCGCGTTCTCCGCCACCACCGGTCCGGAATCCGCCACGTCGGTGCGGCGATCGTCACCATCGGGCATGGAATCGAGCATGGGACCTCCGAGGTCTCGTTGTGAGAGACCGCGCCAATCCTTCAGGTCTCGTGCCAGCGTGCCGTACGCCCGGAAATGGAGTCATTTCGCGCACCCGGTGCGCGACCCTGCTACAAGCCGGTAACCGATCGCTCGATTTGGTTACCCCCCGGTAGCCCAGCGCCGCGAGGGCGACCCGCCGGCGGCTTCACGCAATTGCCGGGAATGACGTAGGGGGACTGACTACCCCTCACCCGACGGCGAACCTCAACACCTCAAAGCTCTTTCCCGTCGGCAGGTCGATGCGCCTCATGCCCGTTGGCGCCAGGCCGGCCGCGCGCGCGGCGGCGGCGACGGCGTCAGGCGCGACCAGCCGCAACACCGGCGCCAGCATGGCCAGCGACGTGTGTGCGGTTCGCGTGACCGCCGGCACGCCGAGAGCCGGAAGCTGCAACAGCACCGCGAGCCGCCCGCCCGGGTTCAAGCGCGCCACGAGCCGCGGCAGCACCACGCGCGCGTCGACGTACTCGAAGATCAGCGCCGCGAAGATCAGGTCGACCGGCGCAAATGCGAGCGCGTTCGCCTCACCGGCGACGTCGGCGCACACCAGATCGAGCGCATCGAAGGCGCCGTCGTATCGGCGGCGCGCCTCGGCCAGGTAGGCCTGGTTGATGTCGACGCCCACGACGCGCGCCGTGACGCTGCGATCGATCTGCTCGAAACCGTTGCCGCCCGCGCAGCCAATCACCGCCAGCGAACGCGGCTGGTGGGCTTGCAGGAGCTCCGCCAGCGCGCCAGCGATCATCGGCGCCTGCGCGACCTCCGGCGAAGCCATGTGCCCCTCGTAGTCAGCGAGCGGAATATCGAGCCACGGATTGCGCATCTCCCTCCCTGCCTGAACGGTCTCGTGCACCATCCATTAACGCCCAACCGTCGGGGCGTGGGCAAGCGCGGAACGACTCACCCAGATCAAGAACCAAAAGAATGGGGCGCCGCTCAGTCGCGGTACTTGACGCTGCCGTGGGGAACGAAGACCACGGTCTTGAAGCCGCGCACGCGCAGCTCCTGGAGCAGGTGGGGCAACACGATCACCGTCTGCTCGTGGATGTCGTGAAAGAGGATGATCCCGCGGCGCGCGCGATCGAGCTCCTGGAGCACGTTCAGGAACAGCTGGTGCGGATTGCGGATCTTCCAGTCCTGCGAATCCATGTTCCAGAAGAACGTCGTGTTGCCGCGCTTCTGCACGAACACCAGCTCGGTCGCCGTCTTCGCGCCATAGGGAAAGCGAAAGAACGGGACCTCGGCGGTGGGGCGTCCCAGCGCCAGCGAGACGCTCGCCTCGCCCGCTTCGATCTCGGTCTCGGCGTGGCGCTCCGGCAGCTTGCCGAGATCGGCGTGGCTGAAGGTGTGCGAGCCCACGATGTGGCCGGCCGCGACCACCTGTCGCGAGATCTCGGGATGGGCGGCGGCGTTGCGCCCGATCTCGAAGAAGTCGGCGCGCACGCCGGCCGCGCGCAGGATCTCCAGCACGCGCGCCGTGCGCGTGGCGTGCGGGCCGTCGTCGAAGGTGATCGCGATCTGGCCCTCGCCGAGCTGGCCGTCGGTGTAGACGCCGCCGTTGCCCAGGTCGACCGGAACCGCGATGCTCTCCAGCCGCGCGGGCGCGGACGGCAGCGGGTGCGCCTCGGCCAGGCGACCGGCGGCCGCGCGCCAGTAGGCTTCGATGCGGCGGAGCAACGCCGGCTCACACGGCAGACGCGAGGCGTGATCCGGTTTGCGGACCTCGTCCTCGAACAGCTCGAGCTCGTCGTCGGGGAGATCCGCGAAGGCGGCGCAGAGCTCGGTCCAGGCGGCGGCGCTCTCCAGCGCGTGGATGCGCTCGACGATCGCGGTCGGGTGGTAGGCGCTGGCATGGTAGTCGCCGAGCGTCACCTGCTTCTGGAGCTCGCTCTTGGCGCGGCGCACCTGCTGCCGCACGGTGCCGAGCCGGGCATCCGTCCCGCCGGCCTGCGCGCCGGCGCTGCCCGCGAGCGCGGCAACCAGCAGCGCGACCAGGCCCGGCTGCAAAAGAGCGCGGAGCCGAAAAAAAAGCACGGTCACCATGTCGATCTGCGGGGTCGCCGTTTGACGTTTGGTTGGCAGCGAGGTTGAAATCCAGCCGAGGTCGGCTGGGGGCCCCGCTCCCGAACCCAACCAGAGGAGATGAACATGAGATTCCTATGCATCTATCGCCCGAGCAAGCCGGAGAGTGACGCGCCGCCGACTCAGGAAGAAATGGCAGCCATGGGCAAGCTGATCGGCGACATGAACAAGGCGGGCGTGCTGCTGGCGGCCGAGGGTTGCCTGCCGAGCTCGAAGGGGTCGCGCGTACGGCTCGACGGCGGCGGCAAGTTCAGCGTCACCGACGGGCCGTTCCCGGAGACCAAGGAGCTGATCGCCGGCTTCGCGCTTCTTCAAGTGAAGTCCAAGCCCGAGGCGATCGAGTGGACCAAGCGGTTCCTGACGGTCGCCGGCGAAGGCGAGAGCGAGGTCCGGCTGCTGCACGATATGCCGGCCGCGTGACCGATGGCGGCGCCGCAAGCGCAGGCGGTGGCCGCCCCCGCGCTTGCGCGCGCCGGAGGGCGTGCTTTGATCGGCGGCGGTGGCGCCCTCCGCTGACGACGAGACCCAGCGCGCGATCCACGCCGTCTGGAGCATCGAATCGGCGCGCCTGATCGCCGGGCTGGCGCGCGTGGTGCGCGACGTCGGCGTCGCCGAGGAGCTGGCCCAGGACGCACTGGTCGCGGCGCTGGAGCAGTGGCCGTCGGCCGGCGTGCCCGACAACCCGGGCGCCTGGTTGATGGCGACCGCCAAGCACCACGCGATCAATCACCTGCGCCGCGGCGCCCTGCTGGCGCGCAAGCACCGCGAGCTGGGGCACGCGCGGGGCGCCGAGCAAGAGGGAGAAGGATCGGAGACCGTGGAGCGGATCATCGACGGGCTCGACGACGACGTCGGCGACGACCTCTTGAGGTTGATCTTCGTGGCCTGCCATCCGGTGCTCTCGCCCGAGGCGCGCGTTGCGCTGACGCTGCGCCTGCTGGGCGGCCTGACCACCGACGAGATCGCGCGCGCCTTTCTGGTCGGCGAGCCGACGATCGCGCAGCGGATTGTGCGCGCGAAGCGCACGCTGTCGCAGGCGCGCGTGCCGTTCCAGGTGCCGCGTGGCGCGGAGCGGGCGCCGCGGCTGTCATCGGTGCTCGAGGTGATCTACCTCATCTTCAACGAGGGTTATTCAGCGAGCGCCGGTGACGATCACATGCGCCCGGCGCTGTGCGAGGAGGCGCTGCGCCTGGGCCGCATCCTCGCCGGGCTCGCGCCCGAGGAGCCGGAGGTACACGGGCTGGTGGCGCTCATGGAGCTTCACGCGTCTCGCGCCGGCGCGCGCGTCGGACCGTCGGGCGAGCCGGTGCTGCTGCCCGACCAGGATCGCGGGCGCTGGGACCAGATCCTGCTTCGGCGCGGGCTCACGGCGCTGGAGGCGGCGCGCGCGAGCGGCGCGGCTCCCGGGCCGTATCAGCTCCAGGCCGAGATCTCGGCGTGCCACGCGCGCGCGCGTACGGCGGGAGAGACCGACTGGTCGCGGGTCGTCACGCTCTACGAGGAGCTGGCGGGGCTGATCCCCTCGCCGATCGTGCACCTCAATCGCGCCGTGGCGACGGCGATGGCGGACGGACCGGCCGCTGGCCTCGCGATCCTCGATGCGCTGCGCGACGAGCCGGCGCTGCGCGACTACCACCTCTTGCCCAGCGCGCGCGGCGATCTGCTGGCGAAGCTGGGGCGCCTCGCCGAGGCGCGCGCCGAATTTCAGCGCGCCGCCGCGATGACCCAGAACGCGCGCCAGCGCGAGCAGCTGCTGGCGCGCGCCGCGGCCTGCGCGGGCTGAGGCACGCTCACGGCGAGAGCATGCGGATCGCCTGCAACTCGGCGTCGAAGTAGACCGGCAGCTGTCCCCACGGGTTGGGCGCGGTCTGATCGGTCGCAAAGACCCAGCCCGCGCCATTGGCGATCGCGCGCGAGATCGCCGTGCCGGCCTCGCCGGGCGGCACGTCGCTGATGAAGTGGCAGAACCGTTCGGGCGAATTGGCCGGCATCCAGGTCGGCACCACATAGGACTGGTAGTCAGGCCAGCTCATGGCGAACTCGACCATCAAATCGAAGAAATAGACGTAGGTCGGGCAATAGTGCGTGCCGATCGCCAGGTAAGCGTGCGTGTCGCGCGCCTGCGCGGCGGCGGCCACGCGGTGATACTGCGCCTCGAGCGGGATGCAGTCGGCCTCCATCGGGCCCTCCGCCAGGTAGATCCCCGACAGTGAATAGAGATCGTAGTAGCTGTTGATGTCGGCGGTGACGTCAGCCTCGGGACGCTGGCCGTAGCTGGTCGAGACGTAGCCGAGCACGATGATCCCCGCCGCGCGCGCCTGCGCGATCGCCTGGGTGTACTGCGGGTCGGTGCTGGTGCCGGGCCCGCTCGCCGGGTTGATGATGACCATTCCCACCGTGGGCGCGGCGGCGATCACGCGCTGCCACTCCGGCCCGGGCGCGAAGTAGGCCGGCACCGCCATGCGGATGCTGCCGGGCAACGCGCCGCGCGCGTCGACCATGATGGTCGTCGATCCGTCGGTGACGTCGCCGTGGTCTGGCGAGCCGCCATCTCGATCGACGGCCGTTCCCCCACCGCCGCCACACGCCGCCACGGCCGACAAACAGACGCCGCCAAGAATGACCAATGACCGATCGGATCGCATCGCGTTCCACTCCCCTCTTCGATCGATTGCTCCGTCGGAGTTAATCACCCGGTTGCAGCCGCGGAAGTCGGTTGCGGTCCCCCGACAACGACGGCGCGCTCCGTTGCGACAACGATCGACGTTTCTCCGTCGGTGGTCGGCTCGACGGCAGCAAAATCGACTGGCCTCGCGTCGCACCTATCGTATGTTCCGGTGCTGATGCCTCCGGTGCCCCACCAGCCACAGAGCTCCGCGCCCGCGTCGCTGGACGAGACGCCCTGGTTCCTGCGGGGCGGCGGCATCTCGGGCGCGGCGGCGCGCGCGGTGCGCTGGGACGAGACGCCGCTCGGGCACCCCGACGGCTGGCCTTCGACGTTGAAGACCACGCTGGCGACGATGTTTCGCGCGCGGCAGCCGATGTTTCTGTGGTGGGGCCGAGACCTGATCCAGTTTTACAACGACGCCTATCTGCCGAGCTTCGGACGCGGCAAGCATCCGCGCGCGATGGGACAGACGGGCCGCGAATGCTGGCGCGAGATCTGGCCCATCATCGGACCGCAGATCGACGACGTGATGGAGCGCGGGATTGGTAGCTGGAACGAGGACTCGCTGGTCCCGATCCTGCGCAATGGACGGAATGAGCAGGTCTACTGGACGTACACCTATTCGCCGGTCTTCGGCGAGACCGGCGCCGTCGAAGGCACGCTGGTGATTTGCACCGAAACGACCAACCGCGTGCTGGGCGAGCGGCGCGCCCATACGATGCACACCCTGGTCGGACAGACGTCGGTCGCCGGCGATCGCGCGTCGCTGATTGCCAGGGTGCTCGAGACCATCGGCAGCGCGACCGCCGACATCCCGTTCGCCGGGTTCTACGAACGCGATCTCGACAGCGCCGGGTTCACGCCCGCGGCCACGGTGAGAATGGACGCGCCGGCCGCCCGCACTGCCGGCGAGCGCGTCCGCGCCGCGCTCGAGCACCGCTCGGGCGCCGGGCCGTTCCTGGTGTCGTCGGTCGATCCGCAAGCGCCGGCGTCCGGCATCGCCGACGACGACTCCGTGCGTGACCTGTACGTGGCGCCGTTGCCGTCGCGCACCGGCGAGAAGCCGTCGTTCCTGGTCCTGGGGCTGAGCCCGCGGCTTTCGATCGACGAGCCGTATCGCCGCTTTCTCGAGCAGGTGAGCGGCCATCTGCAGCTGGCCATGACGCGCGTCGATCAGGCGGCGGATCGCGCCACGACCGATCTCGAACGCCGGAGCCTGGTCGAACAGACCGACGCGGAACGCGAAAAGCTGCTGGGAGAGTTGCAATCAGCGAGCCGCGCCAAGGATGAATTCCTCGCGATGCTCGGCCACGAGCTGCGCAATCCGCTGTCGCCGATCATCACGGCTCTGCGGCTCATGCGGCACAAGAGCCAGGGCGCGGTCACACGCGAGCAACAGGTCATCGAACGGCAGGTGACCCACCTGACCCGGCTGGTCGACGATCTGCTCGACGTCGCCAAGATCGCGCGTGGAAAGGTCGAGCTGCGACGCGAGCTCGTCGATCTGGCGGACGTCACCGCCAAGGCGGTCGAGATGGCGAGCGACCTGCTCGAGCAACGGCACCACCGGCTCTCGATTCACTGCGAGAGGGGCCGCTTCCTTTGCCACGCCGATCCCATCCGCCTCGCGCAGGTGATCGCGAACCTGCTCACCAACGCCGCCCGCTACACCGATCCCGCCGGCGACATCCGCCTCGACGTCGTCGCGCGCGATAAGCAGGTTGTGCTCACGGTGAAGGACAACGGGATCGGCATCTCGGCCGAGATGCTGCCGCGGGTCTTCAACTTGTTCGAGCAGGCGGCGCGCTCGGCCGATCGCGCCCAGGGCGGCCTCGGCCTCGGCCTGTCGCTGGTGAGAAACCTGGTCGGGCTGCACGGCGGCACGGTGTCGGTGGACAGCGAGGGTCTCGGGGGCGGCAGCACGTTCACGGTGAGCCTGCCCGCGGCACCCGGCCAGCTCAGCCCGGACGCGGCGGCGCATCCGCGCGCGGCCCCGGCGCCCGCGCGCTCGGGCCGCGTGCTGATCGTCGACGACAACCTCGACGCCGCGGAGCTGCTGCAGCACGCGCTGGAGGCGAGCGGCTACGCGGTCGAGATGGCGACCGATCCGATCACGGCGCTCGACGTCGCGGCGCGCTTCGCGCCCGAGGTCGCCATCCTGGACATCGGCCTGCCGGTGATCGACGGTTACGAGCTGGCGACGCGCCTGCTCGCGCTGCCCGAGGCCGCCGATTGCCGTCTCATCGCGCTCACCGGCTACGGCCAGGAGCACGATCGGCGGCGCAGCCTCGACGCCGGATTCCACGAGCACCTGGTCAAGCCCGTCGACGTCGATCGCCTGGTCCGCCTGGTCGAGTCGGTGCGCGCGGCACCGGCCTCGGCCTCGTCGAGCGCCTGAGCGCCGCGCATGCCCGAGGCGGCGCGCCGCGGGCGCCATGAGGTGCGCACTTGACCGAACCAGGCCTGGCCCCAATTTGGGATTAGCAACTGAGATCGACGGAGGCGCCATGCGAATCACAACCGCGTTCGGGGATGCGTTCAGCAGGGTGGTCGGGTTTCTGCCCAACCTCATCGCCGCGCTGGTCATTCTGGCAGTCGGCTTCCTGATCGCCATGGCGCTGGAGCGGATCACGCGCCGCGTGCTGTCCGCGATCGGGCTCGAGCGACGTCCGATGGCGCGCCGCTTGTTCGGGACCAGGCCCGGGCTCGAGCGCTTGCCGAGAACCGGCGGGCGGATCGTCTACTGGGTCTCGGCGCTGATCACGATCGGCGTTGCGATCGATGCCCTCGATCTCGCGTGGCTCAGCGCCGGCTACGCGCGCGTGGTCGCCTACCTGCCCAACGTCTTGGCCGCGGCCGCCGTCGTCGCGGTGGGCTACGTCGCTGCCAACTTCCTCTACCGCGAGACGGCGGCGCGCACCGCGGGCCGGGTGTTGTGGGCGCGCCTGGTGCGTGGCGCGATCCTGACCGTCGCCGGGTTCATGGCGCTGCAGCAGCTCGGCATCGCGACGGCGATCGTCACGACGGCGTTCACGGTGGCGATCTCGGCGATGGCCGTCGCGGGCGCGCTGGCATTCGGGCTCGGCAACCGCGAGCTCGCCGGCCGCGTCACGCGCGACTGGTACGAGCGGCTGTCGGGGCCGCGCTTTCGCCGCTATGACGCCGGCACCGCAGATCGGCCCGGGCTCGAGGAGCGCGACGACGACGACGAGCACGAGCCGCTCGACGTCCCGCGCCACTAGTCGCTGCTAGCTGGGCTTCGCTCCTCCACCGCACCGCCCGCGAGGCGAGACCTCGCGGGCGGTGTTTCATGTTTTGCGGGCCCGTGGCCGGGACGGCTCTGAGCCCAATACGGTCACTCAGGCGCCAGGACGCCAGGAACGCCAAGTCCGGACTCTCAATAATCCGGATCCTGGCGTTCCCCGCGTCCTGGCGTTTTCTTATCCGACCGGCACTGGCTCCAAGCCCGCTTCGAGCCGGCGCCACCGTCAGCGGTTGCCGCCGCCGCCGCTCGTCGAGCCGCCGAGCCAGTTGGGCGACCCGATGGTCCCGGTGCCTGGATACGTGTGGCAGTTGCTGCAATCGGTGCTGTCGGAGGAATTGAAGTTGTTGTGACTGAACACGCCGTAGGTCGACTTCGGGTTGTCGTTCATGTGGCAGTTGCTGCAGCGGCCCGTCGTTCCGTTCATGGTCAGCGGTGTGCTGGCGGGGAAGCTTGCGTGGAACCGCGCCTGCGCCCACTCCTTGCCCTGGATCGGCGGCGCCGACGCGACGCCGACCTGCGTGTGGCAGTAGCTGCAGTCGTGGCCGGCCACGTTGACGTCGTCGTGGGTGATCTGCGCCAGCGTCCCCGCGGCGATGCCAGTGGCCGCGCTGGCCGACGTCGCGACCGTCGAGCTGGTGAGACCGGACGGCAGGTTGTTCTTGCTGCCGGAGCTGCCGCCGCCACCGTTGACCAGGCCGTGGCACTCCTGACACGTGCGCGCCAGCGGCGCCGTGCGGTGCAGCGAGATCGAATGGCTCCAGACGCTGCCGGTCGCCTGCGCGTCCGCGAGGTGGCAGTCCGCGCAGTCCTTGCCGGCGACCGCGCTCGATCCGTGGTTCATCCATTGCGCGCCGTTGGTCGGCGTGCCACCGGCCTTGAACGCGTAGCTGACCGTGCTCTGCGTCGGGACGTTGGCGGGCGGCTGCGAGACCAGGTGGCAATCCACGCAGCCCATGGGTTGCTTGGTCACCGACGTCGAGCCGTGAAAGATGCCCGTCTTGAACAGGGTGGCCACGGCCGGCAGCTGCGCTCGGTTGGCCACGCCCATCGCATGGCAGGGCTTGCACCCCTGGTCCGGCACCTGGGCCGACAGGTGCTTCATCGCGTAGTCCGTGCCGCTCGCCATGTCTGAAACCGCCGTGTCGGCCATGAGCACGTAGTGGCAGCCGTTGCAGTCGGAGACCACCGCCGTCGACGGCAGGTTGGCGTGGAAGATGCCGTCTGCCCAGGTCTTGCCCGGGCTCTTGTGGCAGAACGCGCAATCGAGGTCGGAGACGCGCGCGACCGTCGCTCCGTTGACGGTGATCGGCATGGCGAGCACGGCCTTGTGATCCATCGGCCACAGGTCGGCGCCGTTCAGCTCGACGATGCCGTCGGGCATCATGTAGGAGTGGCAGTCGGTGCACTGGCTGGCCGGCTGCGGGTACGCCGCGACCGCGCCCGACGGCGTCGGGCGGAAGTTGGTGAGCGCGTCGTGATACTTCCCGTTGTTGAACTGCGTCACCGTGCTGTTGTTGCTGGTGTGGCAGTGCCAGCACTTGCTGTTGTCGGGCGCGTTGGTCGGTCCGGCCGACAGCGGCGCCGGCAGGATCGTCGACGTGTGCAGCATCCCGTTGTAGATCGTGTCGGTGATCGTCGTCGTGCGCAGCACGTTGTTGGCGGTCGTCCCGTCGCGAACCAGCGCCGTCTCGGTGACGTTGATGAACTGGTCGTTCGATCCCGCGAAAGAAGAGCCGGGATAGCTGACCGCGCCTTTCCAGTCGCCGCCGGGCAACGCGCGCGTCGACGGATTGGTGTAGTTGACGAAGCGATTCGCGGTGACGGTCGCCGCGTGGCAACCGAGGCACTCGCCGGACCCGCTGGTCGAGTGGTCGAACCCCAGCGCGGCGGCGGCCGCCGCCGCGGTCGTTCCCGGCTGCAGATCCGGCCGCTGCGTCGAGTGGCAGACGATGCAGCTTTGCGCCGACGGTGTCGTCGGTCCGTGCTCGAAGTGGCCGCTCGCCCAGTTCTGGGTGCCACCCCACGCGCCGGTGCCGGGTCCCGTGTGGCAAAGCGCGCAATCCTGGCCGTCGCCGTGGGTCGACCCGGCGGGGTTGGGCCCGTAGTCGAACGGCGAATTCTTGTAGGTCGCGCTCTGCCAGCTATCGGTCGACGTGGGGCGTTCGCCGGCGTGACACGGCAGACAGCTCGGCGGATTGCGCGCGCCGATCGTGTGGAACGCGCCCTGGCGCCACGACGAGAACGACGGCCCCGCCGTCGCTGCGTGGCAGGCCGCGCAGTCCCCCGATCCCGATGCGATCGCCACAGCGTGGTCGAACGACAGGCCCGCGGGCAGCGACGCATTGGTCTTGGTCAGCACGCCCTGCGGCCGAGAGCTGGCGTGACAGTCGAGGCACGACGAAGGCTGCGCCTGCCCGGCGTTGTTGAGCGAGGCGTGGTACTGGACCGCGCCGCCGCCCTTGCCGGTGGCCCAGGTGACCCGGTTGTTGTCGGCGGCCCGATGACAGATCCCGCAGTCGGTCGAGACGATGCGCGCGTTGGTCGGTCCGTCGCTGACCCAGGCGACCGCGTCGTGCCGCATCTCGCCCGACGGTGGCGTGCGCGCCGGGCTGGTCGCCGTCGGGCCGACGAAGCCGTTCGGCATCGCGTCCAGGTGACACGAGCCGCACGACGTCGGCTGGTTGAACCCCAGGTCCGACAGCGAGTCGTGAAACTTGCCCGGGAAGAAGCCGCTCTTCTTGGAATTGGGATGGCACCCCGAACAGTCGCTCATCACCGCGGCCGACGCGTCGGTCGAGCCGTGGTTCATGGTCATCGACAGCGTCTCGCTCTGCGCGCTGAGGCTGACGATCGACGTGCCGGAGAACGTCGGCAGCAGCGCCGCCAGCACGACGTCATTGGCGCCGTTGTGCGCGTTCGGCGCGCCGGTGGCGCCGGCCCAGTCGGTGGTGTTGTGGCAGCCGCTGCAATCGACGCCGCCGGTCTCGGGGTGGGTGAAGTTCGCCTTGGGCAGCTTCGCGAACTGA
This sequence comes from uncultured Pseudomonadota bacterium, assembly GCA_963774325.1. GTDB lineage: Bacteria > Myxococcota_A > Polyangia > Fen-1088 > Fen-1088 > DASRQZ01. The sequence continues at coordinate 2,341,423 of CAVZEF010000002.1, read as the reverse complement.
TTGCCGGTGTCGTGGCAAGCGGAGCAGTTGTTCATGATGCCCGCGTGATCGAAGTCGACGCGGCCGCCGGTCGTGTGGCAGGAATAGCAGGCCGTGCTGTCCTGATAATCGTATCCCGACACCGTCAGGTGCAGTCGATCGGTGACCGATTCGTCGTGGCCGTGGCAACCGTTGCACTTGATCTCGGTGAAGGCGCTGGTGTCTGGCGGATGGCACGACGCGCACTCCATCTTGCCTTCAGCGATCGGGGCGCCGAGCGCGTGGGCCGTCCCCGGAACGATGTCGAAATAGGTGTGCTTCTCAGGGTTTTTCACGAACGACACCGGCGTCGGGGAGGAGCCCTGGCAAGCCACGGCCCCCAGTCCAACGACGATCGAGAGGAGCGCCGCAAATCCGGAATTACAGGTGCTGTTCCGGTTCGCGTGTGCGCTAACGCGCTTCACGAGATTACAGTACCGGATAGAGCCTCCAATCAGTCGGGCAGACACACTTTGAAACACTTTTTTCCAGTTCGTGGCGCGCTGCAGGCCCGTGAATCTGCATCCGGCCTTACTCGCGTCAAGGTCCTGGCGCCACCGTCGACAAAACGACGAATCGCGTGACAATTTTTGAGCCATTTGCGCAATGGGCTCACCGTCCACGAGACGAAAATTGTTTGATTGATTCTCTTCGGTCGCGAGACGCCGCTTGATGGGCGGGTTTTTGGACGACGGATAAGAGGGGGAGTCCGGCCTGCGGCAGCGCGTCGCTCGATCTGGCCGCCGAGCGCCGACCGCGGACGGCCCCCGCGCCCCCTCGTCCGCCGGGAGCGGGAGAGGGGCGGAGACCCGGCGCAGAGGCGCACGGCGACGCGGCGGCTACGGGGTGGTCTCGACCTTCACGACCACCGACTGGCCGAGCGCGCGGCCGGCTTCATCCTCGGCGACGACGGCGAGGTGGCTGGCGCGCGTGGGCAGGGTGATAGCGGTGTCGAGGCCGTTCCAGCTCGCGGTCGCCAGACGGCGCAGGTCGTGGGCGTGCGTCCCACCGACCACGACCCAGCGCGCGACCTCGGTCGCGCCGTTCCAGACCGCGTGGACCGTCGCCGTGCCGTCGGCGTTGCGCGCCGCCGTCGCCACGGGCGGGCCATCGGGCTGCGCGTGCCAGACGTGGCGGAACGCGCGATAGGTGTCGTAGCCGGCGGGCACGCTCGCGTCGAAGAGCAGGTTGCCCGACGGATCGAATTCAGAGAACCGCCCGGTCTGCCCCCAGCCGACGAAGGTGTTGCCGTTGTCCAGTCCCTGCGCGTCGCCCTGCGAGCCCGCCGACAGACCGTCGGGGTGCTCGAACGAACGGATCAGCGTCGCGGTGTGGCTGCGCGGATCGCGCCGCAGCCAGATCACGCGTGAGTGCGGCAGCACCACCGGCGCCGCCTCGTTGTCGAACAGGCGCACGGTGTCCCGATCGACCGCCTCCGGGTTGTGCTGCCAGGCGAACGCCGCGTTCGGGCCGAGCGCGAAGTCGCTCTTGGTGCCGCCGAGACGCCAGATGATGCGTCCGCTCCGGCGGTGCACCTTGTAGAACGCCCAGGTGTTGCGCGCGTCGACGATCAGGTTGCCGTCCTCGTCGACGCTGACGGCGTTGATGTGGAAGTAGTCGTACGTCGTGGTCGCCGCCGCCGGCACGGGCGCGTGGCTCTCGTCGAGCCCGACGTGGTCCAGGCTGTGCCACTCGAAGAGCACCGCACCGCTGGCGACGTCGATCTCTTGCACGATCCCGTCGAACACCGAGCCCGTGGCCGACCCGCCGACCGCCGAGAGATCGTAGGGCACCGCGTGGTAGACGACGATCAGCGCCGTCCCCTCGGGCGTCAGCCGAAATTCATGCGTGTCGGCGGCCAGCCCGTTGCCGGCGCTGACCGTCGCGATCACCCGGTACGACCGATCGACGATGTAGTCGACGCCCTCTCCGTGACCGGCGCCGGTGTGGCTCTGGCCCTGCCACCAGGTCAAGACCGGCTGGCCGCGGTAGCGCTGGACGCGGAAGTCGGCCGCCTGATCGCCGCCGCCGACGGCGTGGAACCAGACCGGGCGTCCGAGCTCGTCGATGATCTCCGGTCCCTGCACCGCCGCGGGCGACGCGGGCGACGTCGGAGCGGTCTTGGGCGCGACGAAGATCAGCCCGCGCGCCGTCCCGCGGTGCGCGGTCAGCACGCTGATCGGCGGCGGCGTCAGGTCGGCGGCCGACGCCGGCAAGGGAACGCCGCGTGGCGATTCATCCCCGTGTGCTTGCGCGAGCGTGGCGCCCAGAATCAGGGCGGACAGCGCGGCGGCGGCGATCCCGGCGCGCGCGAGGGTCGCGTATCGGAACGATCGAAGTCTCTGCATGACGATTCTCCCGTGGCTCTGAATCGTCGTCCGCAATAACAGACACTTTGCCTGCTGCCTGCGGAGCGACGGCCGCGGGTCGGATCTGCGCCGGCGCCGAGAGGTTTCGTGCGCCGTCTAGTCCGCCCCGCGACAGCATCGCGGGGCAGGCAATCTCGAGTCCGTCGTCATGCGCTGTCTATGTGCCACTCGCGCAGGCGCGCGTCAAGCAAATCTGTCTACGATTGCAGACGCGCGCCGATCGGACCGCCCGCTACGGGTAGACGTTCATCTCGCCGATGGCCCACCAGCGCCGGTTGCTCGTGGGCTGGCCCGCCGTCGCCTTGAGCTGGATCCACTGGCCGACGACCGGCGGGTTGATGACGATGTTGTCGATGCCGGTGCCGGGCGGCATCGGCCGGTGCGCGGCGACCGCCGTGGTGAAGTTCACGCCGTCGGTCGACACCAGGATGTCCATCATCACAGGGTAGTCGCCGGTGTCCTGGCTCCCGGCGTAGAGCGTGATGCGACCGATGTTCATCGCCTGCTGCATGTTGACGGTGAAGAAGAGCGGGAAGGTCAGCGTGTCCTGGAAAACACCGGTGCCCCAGCGCGTGCCGTTCATGCCGTCGAAAGCGTTGCTACTCGCGAGCGACTCGTTCGAGGCCGGGTTCGTCATGTTGGGAGGCACGTGGTCGGGCATGGCGACGGCGGTCCAGCCGGTGCGGATGTACTGGCCCGCGTCGGTGGTCGCGCCGTCGTGCACGACGACGGCGTCCTTGGCAGCGTCCATCGCGCCGCTGTCGACCGCGGCCGGGTGGTCACCGCCGCCCGCGTCCGTCGCCCCGCCCGCACCGCTGCCGCCCATGCCGCTGCCGCCGGCCGCGCTGCCGCCGGTGCTGCTGCCGCCCATGCCGCTACCGCCGGCCGCGGTCGCGCCGCCGCTGCCCGTGGCGCCTCCGGTCCCCGAGCCGCCGCTCGAGCTGCAGGCCGAGGCCAGACACGCGAGCCCCGCCAGGGTGAGCATGGCGCAACTACCGGTTCTGACGGCGGAAAGCTTGGATTTCATCGATACCTCTCTCGTGGGGAAGGGATGGCTTGGACGGGATCGCGGTGCGATCTCGGGCACGGAACAGCCGGGCGTGGTGATCGCCACACGCTGTAAGCTCCACGCTGCCTCCCACACGGCTCAAAGATCGTACGGGGCTCGCGAAATGTGGTTTACCTCGACGAGCCACAACCATGCAGCCCCCTGAACGCCGCGCCTTCGAAGCCCTGCGCGTCCCCGGATTCACCGCCTACCTGGTCACCTTCATGCTGACCATGATGGCCGACAACATCGAGCACGTGATCAGCTACTGGGTCGTGTACCAGAAGTTTCATTCGCCGGCGCTGGGCGGGTTCGCGGTCGTCTCGCACTGGCTGCCGTACCTCCTGTTCTCGGTCGCCGCCGGCGCGCTCAACGACCGCTTCGATTCGCGGCGCATCATCCAGATCGGCGTCGCGCTGTTCATGGGCGTGTCGATCGGCTGGGGCTACTTCTTCCTCACCGGCACGCTGCAGATGTGGCACGCCATGGTGCTGCTGGTGCTGCACGGCTGCGCCGGCGTCCTGTGGAACACGTCGAGCCAGATGCTGCTCTACGACATCGTCGGCGCCGGCGGCGCTGCCCAGCGCGGTGCGCTTGAACGCCACGACGCGCTACCTGGCCATCTTCATCGGTCCGGTCGTCGGCAACGGAATCATGCTGGCGCTCGGGCCCACGCGCGGCATCTTCGTCAACGCTGCGTTCTATCTGCCACTGCTGATCTGGCTCGTCCGCGCCCCCTACGGCCGGCACTTCCGCGGCGACGCCGCCGGACCGAAGCGCGCGGTCCGCGGCCTCGCCGACGTCGTGCAGACCCTGCGCGACATCCGCGGCGTACCGGCGATCGGCGCCATGGTGCTGCTCACCGGCATGGCGTCGTTCTTCGTCGGCAACAGCTACCAGGCGCAGATGCCCGGCTTCGCGCACGACCTGCGCCACGGCGATCCCGGCATCGCCTACTCGCTGCTGCTGGGCGCCGACGCGCTGGGCGCGCTGTGCGCCGGCTTCCTGCTCGAGAGCCGTGGCGGCTGGCTGCGCACGCGGGCCAGCTCGGCGGAGCGCATCGCGCTGCTGTGGGGCGCGGCGCTGCTGGCGTTCTCGTTCGCGCGCACGTACGTCGTCGCGCTGCCGTTCCTGTTTCTCGCCGGCTTCTTCGAGCTGTCGTTCAGCAGCATGGCGCAGACGCTGGTGCAGATCCACGCGCCCGAAACCATCCGCGGCCGCGTGCTCGGCCTGTTCAACATGTCGTCGTCGGGCCTGCGCACCTTCAGCGGGCTGACCGTCGGCATCGCCGGCAGCATCGCATCGATCCACGCGTCGCTGGCCGCGTCGTCGATCGCGTTCATGCTCCTGGTGGCATTCATCATGATCCGCCAGCGGCCGGCGGCGGGCGCGGGCGCCGCCGCCGCCGACTGAGCTTCTCCGACGGCGATGGGGGCCAGATCGAAGCTGCGGTTCGGGATCATGTGCCGCGACCCGCGCCGCTTCCCGGCGTGGGAAGCCGACTGCATCCGGCGGCTCATCGCCTCGGGCCACGCCGAGCCGGCGCTGATGATCCGCGACGTCACGCCCGCGGCACCGCGCGTGCCCTGGTCGCCGCGCACCGCGCTTCATCGCCTATGGGACGAGAGCTGGGTGCGGCCGCGGCTGGCCTCGCTGCAGCCGGTGGATCTGTCCGCGGAGCTCGCCGGCGTCGCGTCGATCGACTGCGCCGCCACCACACGCGCGGCGTATTCGCAGCACTTCGCCGCCGCCGACGTGGCCGCGATCCGGGCGCGCGAGCTGGACTTCATCCTGCGCTTTGGCTTCAACATCATCCGCGGCGAGATCCTGCAGGCTGCGCGTCACGGCGTCTGGTCGTACCACCACGACGACGAGCGCCGCTATCGCGGCGGCCCGCCCGGCTTCTGGGAGATCGCGAACGGCGATCTCACGACCGGCGCGATCCTGCAGCGCCTCACCGATCGTCTCGACGGCGGCGTCGTGCTCCATCGCGGCGTCTTCGGCACCTGCGCCGGCAGCTGGACGCGCAACATCGATCGCGCCTTCTTCGGCTCCGCCGACTGGTGCGCGCGCGTCTGCGCCGAGATCGCCGCCGGCCAGACCCAGCGGCTCGACGGCGCGCCCAGCACCACGACGGCGCCGATCCGGCACGCGCCGACCAACGCGGAGGTCGCGCGCTGCTGGGGCCGCATGGGCGCGCACGTCGCGCGCAAGCTCTGGGAGCTGCTGGCCCACCTCGAAGTCTGGAACGTGGGCGTCACCGGCGGCGAGCACGGCGTCGAGCAGATCCTGCGCGACGGCAGGCTCGACGCGCGCGCCGTCACCTGGAGTCCGCCGCACGCGCGCGGGTGCTTCATCGCCGATCCCTTCGCCTACACCGACGACACGGGCGCGCAACGGCTGCTCGTCGAGGACTACGACCACGCGGGCGCGCAGGCGGGAAAAGGTCGGATCTGCGAGCTGCGCCCGCCGGCAGGCGCACCCGGCGGCGACGCGCGCCTGGAGCTGACGCCCGCGCTCGAGACCGCGCACCATCTCTCGTACCCCTGCCTGTTCGCCGACGGTGGTGCGCTCTATTGCGTACCCGAGTCGTACCAGGCCCGCGGCGCGCTGCTGTACCGGCGTGAGAGCGGAGCCTGGCGATTCGTGCGCCGCCTGGTCGACGGGCTGCCGGTGGTCGACCCGACGCTGTTCCGGCACGACGGCCGCTACTGGCTGCTGTTCACGCTGCAGGACGACGGCGCCTACGGCAACCTCAAGCTTCACGGCTATCACGCCGAGGCGCTCGACGGCGTCTGGCAGCCGCACGCGCTCAACCCGCTCAAGTGCGACATCACGTCGGCGCGTCCCGCCGGCGCGCCGTTCGTCACCGGCGGTCAGCTTCACCGCCCGAGCATGGACTGCGCCGCGACTTACGGCGCGGCGGTGGTCATCAACCGCGTCGACCGGCTGTCACCGACGGAGTTCGAAGAGACCGCGGTCGCGCGCATCGCGCCCGCCCCGGACGGCCCCTACCCCGCCGGCCTGCACACGCTGAATCGCATGGGCACCGCCGCCGTCGTCGACGGCAAGCGCTTCGCGTTCAATCCCCTCGCCTGGCGCCACAACTGGCGCCGGCTGCATGAGGTGTTCGACTAGCTTTCCTATCGTGTGCGCTCGGCGGTTTCTAGCACCCCTCCGATCGTGATATCGTGGACGTCGCAACGATGAGCGACCTTCGTCGTCAGGGGCGCGCCCGGTGGTTGGCCGCGGCGATCGCCGTGGTCGCGGCAGGCGCGATCGCGGGGCCGGTCGCCCCGCCCGCGTTCGCCGATCCGGCGCGCGCGCGCGCGCACTTCGACCTCGGCAAGCGTTACTTCGAGGTCGACGAGTACGGAAAGGCGATCGAGGAGTTCAAAGCGGCCCACGTCGAGGAGCCCGATCCGGCGTTCCTCTACAACATCGCCGAGTGTCACCGGCACATGGGCCAGAACAAGGAGGCGCTGGTCTTCTACCGTCGCTTCCTGCTGCTGTCACCGCCCAACGCGCCGGCGCGCCCGTCGGTCGAGAAGCGGGTCGCGGCGCTGCAGGCGGCGATGCGCGGGGCCGCCGACGCGCCGCCCGCGCCCGGTGCCGCATCCGGGCCGGCCGGAGCGCCCGCGCCTGCCGGTGCAGCGGCGCCCGAAGCGCGAGCCTCCGCGCCGGCGCCCGCGGCCCCGGTTGCCGTCGCTCTGGCCGCGCCGGCGCCCGGAATGCCCGCTGCCTCGCCCGTGGATCTGCGGGAGCAGGCGACCCCGGCACCGCGCGCCGACACGTCGCGCCCGTTCTACAAGAGCCCCTGGTTCTACGTGGCGATCGGCGCCGCGGTCGTCGCCGGCACGGTCGGCGCGTTCGCGCTCGCCTCGGGCAAGAGCCAGGGGCCACCCTCGACGCCGCTCGGGAACCAGCCGACATTTCAATGAGAGCACACCCACGACATGTCCTGATGCTCGCCGGAGCGCTCGCCGCCGCGGCGTCGTGCGGCTCGAACAGCGACTCCGCGGTCGTCGTCGACGTCCATGGATCGGCGACGTTGCCAGGCATCTTTCGCCTTCACGCCATCGTATCGAACGGCGGGACGTCCGACTCCAAGATGTTTCCTCTGACGCCGCCCGCGCAGGCGATCGCCTTGCCGACGGCGTTCTCGATCACGCTGCCGCGCGGGCGCAGCGGCGAGATCGACCTCGCGCTGGACGCGCTCGATGCGAACGGCGAGATCCTCGCCAACGGTGCCGGCTTCACCACGATCAACGTCGGCGGCACCGCCGAGGTCACCATCACGCTCACCGCGGGCGCGGCGTTGTGCGGCAACGGCCACCTCGACGACGGCGAGGGCTGCGACGACGGCGATCGCATCACCAACGGAGCCTGCGACTTCCGGTGCCGGCCGATCGTCGGCGACGCTGGCGCCGACATGCGCGGCAGCACCGGAGGCGCGGGGGGCAGTGGCGTGGGCGGTAGCGGCGTGGGTGGCAGTGGCGCGGGCGGTAGCGGCGCGGGCGGTGCGGCCAGGGCGGCAAGGGCGGAACCGGCGCGGGCGGCGCCGGGGCGGGCGGCATGAGCGGCGCAGGCGGATCGGGCGTCGGCGGGCGCGGCGGTTCGGGAGCCGGCGGCTCGGCGGCGGGTGGCTCGGGCGCGGGCGGCAGCGGCCAGGGCGGCAACGGCGGGTGCATGATGGAGCTGCTCGGCAACGGCACCTTCGACTCCGGAAACCTCGGCTGGACCGCCACCTCCAGCGTGAACACCCAGATGATCTACGCCGCCGGCAGCACCGCGCTCGCCGGTGTCCCGCCGGCCTCGCCGTCTTACGCTGCCGTGCTGGGACGCAACGTTGCGAACGGCCAGGAGACCCTGTCGCAACCGATCACGGTGCCGCCGGGGGCGAACACCATCACGATCCAGGGGTTCTTTCAGATACCGCTCTCGCCCCCGCCCGTCTGTGTGGCCTGCAACAGCGGCGTCATCGAGATCGTTCACAACCCCGACGTCATCAACGTCAAGGGCTGGACCAACGCCGACGGAAACGGCGCCTGGGCCGCTTTCGGGACCACGATCGACGCCACGCCGCTCCGGGGCCTGACCGTGCTCTTCCAGATGCGCACGACGGCCACCGCCAACACCGTGCTGCCGTTCTACTTCGATTCGCTGTCGGCCAAGATCGACCGCTGCGGGCCGTAGCGAGATTCGTTTGAACAAAACCCCGGGTTGGGGCGACATCCTGGCATGCACAAACGCGGGATGTGGGCCGCCGGGTTGATCGGCGCGATGGTCGTCGGGGTCGGCGCGGGCCGCGCCGCGCGCGCTGCGGACGATCCGCTGCTGGTGGTGGTCGAAACGCAACCGGGCCTGGGCGTCGACGCCGCCGACGTGCGGCGGGGCATCGCCAGCGAGCTCGGTCAACGAGTGGTTTCACCCAGCGATCCCGCCGCGCCGCGGGCGTCGCAAGTGCTCATCGTCGCGCTCGACGAGCACGACATTCGCATCTCGATGCGCACGGGCACCTCGACGCGTGTGTCACGCGCCATCCCCGATGTCGCCGAGCGCGCCGCGCGGCTGCGCGCGGTCGCGTGGCTCGCCGGCAACCTGGCGCGCGATCAAGTCGGGCCGCTGCTGCCGAAGCTCGCGCTGGCCACGCCGGAACCGGCGCGATCAGGGGGGACGCCGACCGTGCTAGCGACGACCGCGGCGGCTGCCATCGAGCCGCCGCCAGCCGCAACAACCACGCCGGCGTCCGCGATCGACGCGGCTGTATCGAAGGCCAACCCGAAACGCAGCGTCGATGACGCGCGCTGGATGATCACCGGCTCTGGCGGCGCGACCGTCACCGACACCTGTCTGCGTGTGAGCTCGCCCGCCGGGCTCACCTGCACGGCCCGGTACACATCGTTCAGCTTCGGCAGCAGCTATCAGATCGAGGTGCAGCACCGAAACCCCGATGACGGCCTGATTCTGGGTGGCGCGCTCGAGGCGGGCCCAGACAACCATCTGGTCGGCGTCGCTGGATTGATTGGCACGCGCCGGTCCTGGGGTCGTTGGTACTTCGAGCCGATGTTGGGGGCCGGCATCGAAGTGGAGCGCGTTGGCGTTTCAACCCAGACCGTCATCAGCTCATCGACCTCCGGCACAGGCCGTGAAATCACCACCACGACGCAAGCGCAACCGGTGCTCTACGCGCGCGCCGCCGGGACGATCGGGATCCCCATCAACCCCACGTTCGATTTCGTGGCTCGGTTCGGTGTGCACCTGGCATCGAGCGGCCTGTCGGACGCCTTCGCCAGCACAACTGTGGGGCTGCGACTGAAGCTGCCGTGAGCGCATGAGCGGACGGTTCCATCCCTTCGCGCCGGCGGCAGCGCCGAGCGAAGTCGTCGACGACACGAGCATCCTCGACGGGCTGCGCCGCCAGGATCTCGGCGCGCTCGCGCGCGCGTTCGATCGCTGGCATCAGCGCGTGCGCGTGCTCGCGCGGCGACTGCTCTCCGACGCGGCCGCTGCAGAGGATGTGGTGCAAGACGCGTTCACCGCCCTGCCGCACGCCGTGCGGCGTTTCCGCGGCGAGGTGGATCTCGAGACGTTCTTGCTCGCGATCGCGGTCAAGCGCGTGCGGCATCACCGGCGCGGAGCCGCGCGCCGCCAGCGGGCGCTCGCGCGCCTGACCAAGGAAGAGCGCGAGCCGCCGCGCGACCCCGAACAGGAGACCTACAGGCGCGAGCTGGGCCTGCGCCTGGCGGCCGCGCTGGACCAGCTTCCGCTGCCCCAGCGCATCGCCTTCGTGCTGTGCGAGATCGAGGAGCTGACCTCGTCCCAGGCTTCCGCGATCGCCGGCGTTCCCGAGGCGACGGTGCGCACGCGCCTGTTCCACGCGCGCCGGCGCTTGCGCGATCTGCTGGATCCGGAGCGTGCGCCATGAAGCGCGTCGGATCGATCGAGCCCTACGAGACGATGCGCCGGGCCTTCCGCGATCTCACCGACGTCGCGGCCGACGGCGCGGCGACGCGCGCGCGCGTGCTCGCCGGCGCGGGCCATGCCGCCGCACGCCGGACCCGCCTGCGCCGCATCGCCGTGCCCGTCGCCGCCGCGTTGATCGCGAGCGGCTCGGTCTCGGCGGCGCTCGCGGTGGTCCACCACTGGCGCGCGCCCGGATATGCTGCGATCGCTCGCGACGCGGCCGCGGACATCGCGAGGCGCGGACGCCCCGGCCCCGTACGGATCATCCCGTTCGAGCTCCCACCCACGACGCCGTCACCACGGACGATCACGTCGAGCACCGGCGCCGAGGCGCGCGCCTACGCCCGTGCGCACCAGGCGCACTTCGCCGAGGACGCGCCCGCGCGCGCTCTCGACGCGTGGGACGCCTATCTCGCGGCGTTCCCGCACGGCGCCTTCGCGCCCGAGGCCGCCTACAACCGCGCGATCTGCCTGGTGCGCCTCGAGCGCCGCACCGACGCCGCGCGCGCCCTCCGCCGCATCGCCGCGGCGCCGCCAGGCGGCTACCGCCGCGAAGAAGCGCTGCGCCTGCTCGACTGGCTGGGCGCGCCTCGCACGGACTGAACCGTCCGGCGACTCATCTGGCCACCCTCACGGGGCGGCTAACCCGAGGTCATCAGGCACCGTCGATGCTCGGCTCTATCAGCCAGTCCTCGTCGCCGAGCGCGCCCCCCATCTCCTCCTCGACGGAACGGATCAAGCGCACGTTGCGGCGATCGGTCTCCGACAGCAGCTTGTCGGTGTAGGCGGCGTTCTCCCGGTACCACTTCATGCCGTGGAAATGCTCGCGCAGGATCGGCGATTTGAACGGACGGCCGCGGCGCGCGTAGATCGCGTTGCGCAGCAGGCGCAAGTCGCGGATCGACAAGGTGCGCAGATCTGCGAGCGCCAGGAGGTGGTCCAGGCTCTGCTCCGCGTGAACGCCGCTGCTCCCGTCGGTCGAGAAGCCGCCGAGCGCGCGGCTGATGAGCCCGAGCTCGATCCGCTCGTTCGGCGTGAAGTCGCTCTCGGAAAACTTCGGGTTGGGCCGGTACCACTTCTCCAACAGGAAGACGCAGTCCCAATGTCCGCCGTCGTCGTCGTCCGCATCGTGTTGATCGACGCCGTCGTAACCAGCCGGCTGGTTGCAGGCCAAGGTCTTCTTGCCATTTTTCCAGGTCCACTCGAGCGCGTCGTTCCAGACCTTGCCGTGGCGGGCGTAAATTTCGGCCCGCTGGTAGCTGAGCGTCGACTCGTTGAACGACGCCTCCATCGAGCCGATGATGTGGGCGTTCTCGCGATCCGCCTTGCTGATCAGCTTGTAGCTGAAGGCGGGGTTGGGCTTGAACCACTTCTGCGCGTGAAAATAGTCGCGCAGCCATTGCTTGCGAAACCCATCCCACCCGTAGCGCGCGTAGATCGTGTTGCGCAGGATGGCCAGCTCGCGCAGCGTCTTGCCGTCGAGCTGCTTTTCCGTGCAATCGACCCCGATCGATCGGCGGTCGTCGAGCTTCACGATGGTCACGGAGCACGGCAGAGCCTCGGCGAAGTAGCCGGGCACGTCCGACGCCGCGGGCGGCACGTAGGGGGCCGCCACCGCCAGGCGCGCCGCCACCAGCACGATTGTTCCCACGAGAAACCGCAACGTCCCCGTCATGGTCGCCGATTGTATCCGGCTCGCCAGCCATGAAGTGCAATGATGCGCGCGTTGATTGCGCCATTGATGATTGCAGCGACAATCGCGGCCACGCCCGGCGCCGCCGCGCCCGCCGCCGTGCCTGCGCCGCTCGCGTGCCTGGCCCGCTATTATTCGATCACGCCCGAGCAGCAGGACGGCCACTGGTACGGCCGCCTGCCCGACGGAACGCGCGTGCCCTACGACGACGGGCGAACCAAGACCTTCGACGAGAAGCTCGACACGCCCGACGTCGAAGACATGTTCTCGATCCGCTACCGGCCGGGTGCGATCCGTCCGGTCACGGTGCCCGACGACGATCCCGGGCGCATCCGCGTCGAAGAAATGTTCGCGGCGACGTACGGCCAGACGAGCGCCGCGGTCGACGTGGTGCCGGTCGACTTCCTGGGACGCAAGCTCTCGGTCAACCGCCAGCGCGCCGGCGCCTTCCGCGCCGTGGCCGCGCGCCTGCAGCGCCTGCGCGACGCCGATCCGGCGCTGGCCGCCTATCTGCGCCGCTTCGCGGGCACGTTCGTGTGGAGAAAGATCGCCGGCACCAACCGGCAGAGCGCGCACTCGTACGGCGTGTCGATCGACCTCGATACCAGCGTGTCGGCGTACTGGCGCTGGCAGCGCCCGCCGGCGCCGCTGCGCTGGCGCAACCAGATCCCGCAGGCGATCGTCGGCGCATTCGAGGCCGAGGGCTTCATCTGGGGCGGGCGCTGGTTTCACTACGACACCATGCACTTCGAGTATCGGCCCGAGCTGCTGGACCGGAGTTGCTACCCACCGGGGCGGATCCAGATCGCCGCCGGGGGAGATCTGCAGCTCGGCGAGAGCAGCAGCGCCACGCAGCTCGACGGCGTCGCCGCGGTGCTCGACGGCGACGTGCGTTTCGGCAACCTCGAGGGGCCGCTCACCGAGCGCGGCAAGCCGGCAGGGCTCGACGCCACCGGCCGCCCGTCGGCGGCGGGCGGGCCGATCCGGTTCGCAGCCCCGATCGCGACCGCGGCGCTGCTGCGGCAGCGCCTGGACGTCGTCTCGCTCGCCAACAACCACGCGCTGGATCAGGGCGAAGCGGGCCGCGCCGACACCGAGCGCGCGTTGCAAGCGGCCGGCGTCGCCGCCGCGTTCGCGGGACACGACGCCGCGCTGGCGCTGGCCGGCGTGAACGTGCGGGTCGTGGCGCGCGATCTCGGCCCGGGACTCGCGCCCGCCGATCAGGACGCGCTCGCGGCGGCCGTCGCGGCCGCGCGACGCGTTGGCGCGGCCGTGCTGGTGTCGCTGCACTTCGGCCGCGAGGGGGCCGAGCTGCCCTCGCCCGCCGAACGGCGGCTCGCGGAGCGGTTGATCGACGCGGGCGCGTCGGCGGTGCTGGGCCACGGACCGCACGTCGTGCGCGGCATCGAGCGGCGCGGCCGCGGTGTGATCGCCTACTCGCTGGGAAACCTGGCGTTCGCTTGCCGCTGCACCGACGAGAAGGATGCGCTGGTGCTGCGCTTCGCGCTCGGCGCCGACGGAAGCGTCGACGACATCGTGGCGGTGCCGCTCGCCGCCGGCCTGGCGGGCGCGATGCCCCGCGCCGCCGACGACGGCGAGCTGGCGAAGTTGATCTCCGATCTCAGCCGCGACCTGGGCAGCGACGCGCGCGTCGACGGAACCGTGGTTCGCATCCGCTGAAGCGGCCGGCGCTGGCGGCCCGGCACCACGGTCGAGGCGGCGCGTCGCGGCCGACGGACCGTGATCGGCGCGCTATGATCCGTGGATGAAAAAGCGTTGGCAATTCTGGTTTCGACGCGAAAAGAGAAGAGCCGAACGATTGGTGGAAAACCCGCTGGCGGTGCTGCTGGCAGCCACGCGCGCAAGCGATCGAGCGCAGAAGGCGCGCGGGCCGCTGGCGCGGATCTGGGATGATCTGCAGACCGCGCTGCGGCTGACGCGCGCGTGGAGCCGGCGCGACTATCGCGGGGTCAGGCGCAGCACCATCGTGCTGGTCGTCGCGGGTCTGCTGTACCTGCTGAGCCCGATCGACGCCATCATCGACGCGATCCCGGTGCTGGGGTTTCTGGACGACGCGCTGGTGCTGGGCTGGGTTTTCCGCAAGGTGCGCTTCGAGCTGGACGTGTTCCGCGAATGGGAAGGCCGCCAGCTAGCGGGAACCACCGAGGCGCCCGCACCGGGCGGTGCGTTGCCTGCGGCGACGACGTGATTGATTTCCGCGCTGATTTCGACGCATCTCCATTCAGGCGCGGCCTGGATCACTGCGTCTCGGCTCCACGTTCGGGTCAACGAAAAACATCGTTCGAGCACTAATCAGGTGGGTCTCGGGGGCGACTTCGGGTAAGAATTCGGCGGATGTCGCAGCCAGGCAGTCCATCGCACCTCGATTTGCGCCCGGCGCCCGCTCGCGGGAGGGCGTTCGTGACCGTCCTCTGCGGGGTGCTGGTCTTGGCGGCGCTCGGTGCGATGTCCCGACCCGCGCAGGCTGCGTGGGTCGTGCCTTTTCTGAAGCCGGCGCCGATCGCGCGCCCCACGCCGCCGGATCAGTCCTGGATGGACGACCTTCCCGAGAAGGCGGGCGCGCACGCGCGGGGCAAGGTCGCGGTGTTCGCGTTCAAGGGTGACGACGTCTACGAGCCGGTGCGCGCGGCGGTGGTGAAGCTGCTGCGGGCGAAGGGACTCAACGTCACGGCGACGCTGCGCCCCGTGGACAGCGCCGCGCAGTTCCGCGAGATGTCCTACACGCTCAACCTGGCCGCGTTCGTCGAGGGTGAGATCAGCGGCGAAGGCCCGAACCAGACCGCGGTGATTCACCTGCGCAGCGGAATGAGCGGAAAGCGCGTCGCGAGCACCAGGCTCTCAGGAGCGACGCCGCAGCTCGTCGGCACCGTCGGCCACAAAGTCTGGCCGGCGCTCGGCGGCGCGGTGATGCGGTCCTGCTCCAGCGCGGCGCGCCCGCGGCAGCGCGAGCGCGAGCCGCTGCGGATCGAGGCCGGTTCCGCCTCGGACGGAACCGTCGCCGCCGATCGTAGTTGATACCTGACCGCGAACGCGCGGCGGTGGCGGGTTTCTCCCGCTATTTCTTGCAGGTGTCGTCGGCCATGAGCTGGAAGGTCTTGCCCGAATCGATCTCGACCTTGTGAAGGAGCTCCTTCGCGCTCTTCCGGGTCATCGTCTCGTGCACCTTGACCTTGATTCCCAGCATGTATCCCTGCTCGACGAAGGTGACCGAGTCGCCGGCGATGGGACCGGCGCCCATCATCGCGGCGCCCATGCTGTCGTAGCTCACGAACGTCGCTTGCTTCGAGCTCGGGTCGTAGGAGACCTGGAACACGCCGCTCATCGCGGGCAGGACCTCGTTCTTGGCGAGGTTGTACTCGCCGTGCCAGGAGAATCCGCCGAACTCTTTGCGGATCTTCAGCGTCGCCTTCCCCTTGGCCTCCGGTGATCCAGGGCCGGTCGATCCGGCGGCGAACTGGGTCTCGCACTTCCAGCTGCCCTCGAAGCCCTTCATGAACACCTCGAGCTCTTTCGACGGCGTCGGCATCGTCGGGATCGACGGCGCCGCCGGGGCTTTCGGCGCCGCCGTCGTGTGCGGCCCGGGCTTCGGCGACATCGGGCCGGGCGCGGTGGGCGGTTTGATCAGCGGCGCGTCGGCGGCGGCGAGCGGTCGCGACGCAAACGTGGCGAGAGCGAGCAGCAAGGACGAAACGGCACCGGTCTTCGACATCGACACTCCTGTTTCCTTCGACGATGGAACTGGAGAGCAACGTAGACGATCCAGCGGCGCGAACAAACCCTGGAGTGGCGACGAGGAAGCATCGCCCCCCCGACGATATCGGGAACAATCGGGCGTCGCGCCGACACAACGTCGCGGCACGTCAGCCGAAGACTATCGACGGAGGTGACCTCGATGAGCCCGCGCCAAGCCGATGCTAGAGTGCGACCGATGTCCGGGCCTGGCCTCAAACGACCGGCAACATACGAGGATCTGTTGACGGTCCCTGACGGTCTGATCGGCGAGATCGTCGACGGTGAGCTCGTGACCAGCCCCCGCCCTGCCGTCCGGCACGCCGCTGCCTCCTCGATGCTTCAGAGCGCTGTCTCCGCAGCGTTCGATCGACGCGGCGGCGGAACCCCGGGCGGGTGGGTCATCCTCTTCGAGCCCGAGCTGCATGTCGTCGGGCAGATCTTGGTCCCCGACATCGCGGGCTGGCGTCAGGAGCGCATGCCCGCGCTGCCCGATACAGCGTTTCTCGAGACCGCGCCCGACTGGCTGTGCGAAGTTCTCTCGCCTGCCACCGTCGCCCTGGATCGCACGCGCAAGATGTTCCACTACGCGCGGGCCGGCGTCTCCCATTTGTGGTTGCTCGATCCGCATCCCGAAACGCTGGAGGTCTTTCGCTTGGACGGCGGTAGCTGGCGACTGGTCACCAGCGTCGCTGGAGCGGTGCGAATTGCGGCGGAGCCGTTCGAGGCGGTCGAGATGGATCTGGGAAGGATCTGGGCGCGGTGAGGGCCCGCGCCGGCTACAGCTTCCCCACGCCCGCGCCCGCCGGTACGACCGTCTTCACGTCGGCGGTCGTTGCCGTCAGCGCGGTCGCGTAGGTGTACGGAATGTCGGCGACGCAGTTCGCGGGATACGCGCGCGCGGTGCGGCTGACCTCGATGTTGTCGATTCGCTCGGTCATGCCGGGAGAATCCGACGGCGTGTAGATCGAGAAGTGCAGGGCCTCGTAGTAATTCTTCTCCATGCGCAGGCAGGTGCCGGCGCGGATCTCGGAGGCGTCGGTGGCGCCGACGAGGTAGTTGTTGAAGAAGTGGCCGGTGGCGCCGCGGTACATGGGCATGCGCAGCTTCGTGTTGCGATAGTAGTTGTGGTGATAGGTGATCTTGCGATCGGCGAAGAGGTCGGTGTCGGACGCGCCGACCAGGCCGACCTTGTGATGGTCGTGGAAGTAGTTCCACGAGATCGTGATGAAGCCGGTCTGGCCTTTGGTGTCGACCAGGCCGTCGTAGAGATCGATGTTGGTCTGCACGGCGGGATCTTCGGAGAAGAACTCGCAGTGATCGATCCAGATGTTCTTGCTGGTGCCCTGGATCCCGATCGCGTCGCCGCCGTTGACCAGGATCTGCGGCAGGCCTTCGTCGCCCGTCGACGAATACACGCCGGCCGTGTCGACTCGCGTGGTCACGCCGGTCATCGACAGGCGCAGGTTCTGGACGATGATGTTGTTGGCGCTGCTGATGTTGAGGCCGACGCCGAACAAGAAGCCGGTGGTGCCGACGCCAACGATCGACTTGTCCGATTTGACGTTGATCTGGCCGCCGTTGGCGCCGTTGGAGATCGTGCCTTGCACCAGGATCACGTAGGGCGTGGCGCTCTCGGCGTACATCTTCAATTGCGCGTAGGTCGACGCGGTCACGGTCTGGCCGGCGCCGCCGCCGGTGGTGCCACCGTTCAGCGTCGCAAATCCAATCGGCCCTCCGACAACGCTTCCGCTCGAGCCGCCGGTGTTGCTGCCGCCGACGCCCGTGGCTCCGCCGCTGCCGCTCCCGCCCGCGCCGCGGCCGCCGGTGCCCGCCGTCCGGCGCCGCCGGTCCCGACCACGGCGCCGCCGCTGCCGCCCGCGCCGCGACCGCCGGTGCCCTGCTGCGCGCCGCCGGCGCCCGCGCCCGCCGCGCCGGTGACGCCGCCCGCGCCTGACGCGCCGCCGGCGCCCGCGGTCGAGGAACCGCCGCTGCCGCTGGTGCTGCCCCCGCTTCCCGTCGACGAGCCGCCGCTTCCGTCACCGGGGCTTCCGGCGCCCGAGACACAGCCGAGGCCGCCAACGGCCACCACCATCGCGAGAGCGCCGACCTGCATCCTGGTGAAGGGGGGCATGGTTGTGAAAGCTATCACGCAAGGCCGCTGCGGGTCAGCCGAACGGCGCGGCGTTACCTGGCCCCTCCCCGACCCTCCCCCAGCGGCCTGGGAGAGGGAGATGAGAGATTGGGGAATCTCAGTCGCCGAGACCCGGGAGCGACGGGGTCTCCTCGTTGCGGACCGCGTCGAGCGCGTCGGGGGCCAGGCCCAGCGCGCGCAGGATCGTCGGCGCGACCTGCGACGTGGCGACCGGCGTCTTCAGCACGCGGCCGCGCAGGTGCGGGTTCGAGACGATGAGGCCGACGTTGGTGTCGCCGAAGCTGAAGCCGCCATGCTCGGAGACCTTCTTGCCGGACGTGGTGTAGATCGTGCCGTAGATCGGCTGCACGATGATGTCGGGCGTGCGGTTGTCGAACGCCGGGTCGTTGAACTTCAAGCGCAGCTCGTCGCCGGCCATGACCTCGTCGATGAACAGCGCCTTGGCGTTGGCGTTCAGGTACGCCGCGACGGCGGCGGTCTGGCTCTGGTCCTGCAACCAGATGAGCGCGACGTCGTCATCCATCACCCACCCGCACGCGCCGGTGGCGCAGTTGGCGGCGCTGACGATCGCCTGCGCGGCGGGGTCGCTGGCCGCGCCCGGCAGCGACCCGACCAGGTCGCCGAAGTGGCCCGGCTTGTTGAGCTTGGCGATGTTGATCGGCGACTGGCCATGCTTGGCGGTGACGATGAACAGCGTCGAGTCGTAGATCCCCTGGCGCTTGAGGCCGTCGATCATGCTGCGCAGGGCCTGGTCGGTCTTGTCGAGACCGTAGGCGAGCACGGCGCTGGGCGTGCCCGAACCGTCGGTGTAGCCGCCGGGCTGGCCGTTGATCGTGGGGTCGGTATCGTCGGTGCAGCTGCTGTCGAAGTTGTCCTTGGCCAGCTTCTCGCCGACGCTGACCGCCTGGAAGTTCATGCCGAACACCGACGGAACGCCCGGCGAGCGGGTGCCGTCGTGATTGCGGCCCTGGATCTCGTTGAGGATCGCCGCCACCTTCTTCTGATCGTTCTCGGCGGTGCACACGACGCTGGCGGTGGCGTCGAAGCCGTTGTTGTTGGTGATTTCGGGCGTGAACAGATCGACGACGCCGCGGCCCGATGGGCCGTTGACCAGGTCGTAGGCGGGGTGCTTGTCGGCCCAGGCGGTCTGGCCGCCGGCGGCGCGCACCACCTCGAAGATGGTGTTCGACTTGATGAAGTCGTGCGGGAACACCGGCACGCACTGGCCGTGGGCATTCAGGCGCGCGGTAGCTTGCTCGGGTCAATCACGTTCTGCGAGACGTTGTTGGCGTCGTAGACGTCGATGGTCTCGTCGAAGACGGTCATGTTGCCGGCGTGCCCCGCACAGGTGACGTTGGTCGGGTCGAACAGCGTGCGGTCATAGCTGACGTCGTAGAAGACGCCGTGGCTGATCGGCGAGCCGCCGGTCACCAGCGCCAGCAAACCGGGGAACGAGTCGCTGTTGGCGGGCGTGCGCGCGTTGGTGTACGTCGTGCCGTGCGCGGCCAGCTCGGCCATCGCCGAATGCGGGTGGCCTTTGATGTAGCGCGAGACGTCGAGGGCGTGAAGCCCGTCGACGCTGATGAGCAGGACGTGGTCGATGTCGTTGCGATCGCCTCGGTCCTTGGCGAGGAGCGGGGTCGAGAGCGAGAGCGAGCCGAGAATCAGGGCGGACATCAATGGGATGGTTTTTGGGGTGGTTTGTGGCATGGGCGGCAACGTGTCACGCGTCGAATTTGGCCGATGAAACGTCTCGATGACGTTGTCGTGACCTTCGGGTGACATGGATTCATTTTTTCGCAGCCCTGGTCACGTTCTACGCGCCGTGATCGCCGCCGCGGGGACGGCGCGCGCGCCGCCGCCGTCGCGCGAGGAGCGCCCGCGTGCGAAAATGGCGTGCGTGCGACTGGAGGCGTGGTGGCGGGACCTGGCCTATCGAGCGCGCTCGCGCGTGCGATGGGCGCCTCCACCCTGGCCGCGTCGGCTGCGCCCGGTTGCGCGCGATCTGCGCGCGTCGAGCGCGGCGGCGCGGGCGCGCGCCCAGGCGCTCGGCGACGAGCATGCGGCGATCGCAACCTGGTCGCGCTGGCTGGAGCCGATCGAGGTCCAGGAGGCTCTCTACGTGCTCGATACGCTGTCGGCGATCGTGCCGCGCGCTCTGACCGGCGAGGGTGGCGCGCGCGCGGCGCTCGACGTCGGAAGCAAGACCGCGACGCACCTACCGGCGCTGCACGCGCTGGCGCCCTGCCCGTGGACGCTGGTCGAGATCGACAGCCACCGCCGCTACTGGAACCTGGTCACGCGACGCTCGCGCGGCGAGCGGATCGCGCGCGCCCACCCCGGCTGCCGCTACATCGCCGGGTCGGTGCGCGACCTGCGCGCGAACGACGCGCGCTTCGACGTGATCACCTGGACGCTGCCGTTCGTGTTCGAAGCGCCGCTGGCGGCCTGGGGGCTGCCGCAACGGTTCTTCGAGCCGGCCGCGTTGCTGGCGCACGTGCTGTCGCTGCTGTCGCCGCGCGGGGCGATGATCATCATCAATCAGTCCGACCACGAGCGCGACGAGCAACGGGACCTGCTGCACGCGGCCGGCGTCGCGAACGATCGCATCGCCGCCTTCGGCCCGCTCGACAGCCCGCTCTCGGGCTTCCAGCACCAGCGCTGGGCGTTCCGGATCACGGGCGTGTGAACGGCGCCCGCTCCCGCGGTCGGCTCCCGGCAGGAACCTCGTTCAGGGCTTGCGCGCGCGCGCCGCCATCGCGGAGCGCGACAGCTCCCGCGCCGCGGCGCTTTGGCCCGCGCGCTGTGCGACGCGCATGAGTCCTTCGTAGCTGCGCGCGCGCAACTCGGCGACCTCGAGCTCGTCCGCTCGCGCCAGGCACTCGCCGAGGATCGTCGTCGCCCCCACGAGGTCACCACGATGGAGGTGCTCCATCCCCTCGAGCTCGCGCCGGCTCCACTCGCCGAACAGCACGAAGAACTGCGTCTTTCGATCGAGCGCACCGAAGGGAACCGGCAACGGCAAGGACGAGGGTAGCTCCCAATGCAGTTCGAACAGCCCCGGCTTCTCGACGTAGTAATCGCCGATGGGAGCGAGCGGCTCGCTGGCGACCTGGTCGAGGCCACGTTGGTTCACGCCCTCCATGACGGTGGTCATCCAGCGCGGGTCGAGCGCATACGCTTTCAGCGCCGCCACCTCGTCCGGCGTGATCTGGCCCGACGACGCGCGATCGAGTAGAGCATTGATCTTCGCCACCGCATCCCCCCTATGAGCCATCCGCATCGCCTCCCCCCTATGAGCCATCCGCATCGCCTCCCGACCGCTGAAGAACGGGACCCGCCGCGAATCTTCCCGAGCAGTGCTAGATCCGGGATGTTTGAGGCGAAAACGTTACCGCACCTACCCACTCGCGCGTCGCCACGATCCGCTTCAGTAAGGTCGAGCCCCGCTGCTGGCGTAAGCGCGGCGATTTTCCCCTGGCACGCCATTCGCTACATCGGGTTTGCGCTCAGGAGGAACCCTCATGTCGACTGACACTTATGTTTTGCGCCCGCCGCCCCGGAAGACCGCCACCGTGCGCGGGAGGGCGATCTCCCCGCCCTCGCCGCAGAAGCCGAGCTCGCTGACCCAGAGCTTCTTCGCGCGTGGCGAGGAACAGGAGGCGACCGGGTACGAGAACCTGGCCCCCGACGATCCGATCCTGACGCCGCCGGTGCAGGAGTTCGAGTCGTTCGACAAGATCCCGCACCGGCGCGGAGCCTGGCTCGGGGTGGCGGTGTTGACGCTGTTGCTTGGCGGGATCGGCGTCCTGACCTGGCCGGGGTTTCATTTGCTGTCCGATCCGGGGTCGTCGGTGGAAACGGCGTCGCGCGCAATGGTGCAGGCGACACCGCCGGCGCAATCGATGCCTGCGCCGGCGACGTCGTCCCCAGCGGCGCAGCCCGCTCCGCTGTCGGTGGCGCCCGCGACCGAACCGGAGCCAGTCACGCAGCCGGCGCCCGTGAAGGAACCGGCGCCGATCCCGCGGCCCGCGCCCGTCACCGAGCCCCGACCAGTCACGCAGGGCGCGCCGGTCCATCACGAATCCGCCCAACCCGATCGGGATCTCGCCGACGAGCCCGTTCACGCGCGGCGACATGCGCCGTTGCGCGGCTACGTCTGGTCTCCCGAGAAACACACCATCGTGCCGGCCGAGCCCACCGTCGAGGACTCGCTGCCCCGCGAGGCTCCGCGCCCGCAGTCGCTCGACGGGACGCCCGCGGAAGAGCCGCAACCGCCCCGCGAGCCGACGAAGCCCGCGCCCTTCCAGCCGCCGCCATCGTCGTCGCCGGCGCCCAGTGGCTCGGCCCCGATCATCGACTAACCCGACTCATCACGGGTGGCCGCACATGCTGGTCAGATAAGAAAACGCCAGGAACGCGGGGACGCCAAGATCTGGACTATTGAGAGGGTCCGGACTTGGCGTTTCTGGCGTCCTGGCGCTTGACTGAACGGCATTGCTCGCGCGCCCGCGAATCAGCGCGAGTGGCTCCAGCGGTTCCAGTCCTTCTCGATCTCGCGCGCGAGCGCGCTCGCCGCGTCGCCGAGCCAGCGGCGATCGCGCGAGCGCAACTCCCTGGCGATCGCTCGTCGCGCGCCGCTCGTCCCCAGGTGAACGTTGGCGGTCTCGAAGCCCATCGCGTGCAGCAGGCGCTCCTCGTCGCTGCCGCTGGGCAGATCGGCGAGCTCGATGCGCGTGCAGTGCGGCGCCAGGCGTCGCACCAGCCACTTGTCGGCGACGCGAAGGCTGGGATCGGGCACGCGGACCGCGCTCGCGACGATGCGTTTGTACGCGAGCGCGCCGCCGGCCGCGCCCGCCGCCCACGTCGCCGCCGACGGTGCCATCGCCTTCGCCTCGCGCGCGACCAGCCCCCCGCCCCACAGCGCGAGGCCCACGAAACGCGGACGGCCCAGGCTGCCTAGCCCCGCGACTCGCCGTGCGAAGCGGATCGCCAGCGCGCGCGCCGGCATCGCCGCGGTGATCGCCCGCGCGGCGACGGGATCGATCGCGCGCACGGTGCGCAGCGCGCCCATCTTGCGCCAGAACATCGTCGGGTCGCGCAGCTCGGCGGTCGCGATCTTGCGCAGCCATCCGTGCTCTTCCTCGAGCACGAACGGGCGCCCGCCACACGCCAGCGCGTCGCTGTAGCCCTCGAGGATCGCGTCGCAAGCGCTGCGCCGCCCGATCTTCAGGTGATCGCCCTCGATGGCCAGGGAGACGCTGACCGCCAGGCGCACCAGATCCTGCGTCCAGGGCAGCGGGGTCGCCTCGTCGAAGTCGTTGATGCCCCAGATGAGACGGCCGTCGGCGTCGCGCCAGGTGCCGAAGTTCTCGACGTGCAGATCGCCGACCGAAAGCACGCGCGTGGCGCGCGCGGCATCACCCGCCATCTCGCGCCAGAGCTGGCACCAGCGATAGAACGTGCCGCGCATGAACGGAAACGGCGCCGACCGCATGAGTAGATGCTTCTTGGCGAGATCGGCGCGCACGATGGGCATGAAGCGGCCCAGCCAGCCCTCGTAGGCCGCGGTCGCGCGGAAGATGTCCATGGTGTCGTGGATATCCCATGGCTCGCGCGCTGCGAAGTGACCGCCGCTGCGTGCGCGGCCGCGCGTGCGGCAACGAAAGGGAGCTTTGGCGGCGGACGGATGGTCTAGAGTGCCAGGCGTGTCCAACGCCATGCGCATCGCGATGGGTCCCGCTGGTCCTCAGCTTTCACGGCTGGTCTATGGCACCTGGCGGCTGCTCGACGACGCCGAGGGCGCGGCGCCCGAGCGCCTGCTGCGGCGCCTGCAACTCTGCGTGGAACGCGGAATCACCACCGTCGACACCGCCGAGGTCTACGGCGCGTACGAGGTCGAAGAACGCGTGGGCGCGGCGCTGCGCCTCGACCCCGCGCTGCGTTCGAAGCTGGAGATCGTCACCAAGTGCGGCATCTACGTGCCGGTGCCACGCCACCCGGACCGCAAGGTCGCGCATTACAACGCCACGGCCGACCGGATCGTCAAGAGCGCCGAGAAGTCGTTGCAGCTCCTCGGCACCGACTACCTGGACGTGCTGCTCATCCACCGTCCCGATTGGCTGACACCCGCCGCGGAGACCGCCGCGGGTTTCGAACGCCTGCTCCAATCCGGCAAGGTGCGCAGCGTCGGTGTCTCCAACTACGACGTGGCGCAATTCGACGCTCTGCAGAGTTGCTTGCGCCAGCCGCTGGTCACGAACCAGATCGAGCTGTCGCTGCTTCACACGGCGCCGCTCACCGACGGCACGCTCAGCCACTACGAGCGCCGGGGCCTCAAGCCGATGGCCTGGTCGCCGCTCGGCGGCGGCCGGCTATTTCGCGCCGGCGACGAGACCGCGGCGCGCGTGCGCGCCGCCTGCGCCGACCTGGCCCCGCGCTACGGCAACGCCGCGCCCGAAGCGCTGGCCATCGCCTGGATCCTCGCGCTGCCGTCGCAACCCGTGGTCGTTCTCGGAACGAACAAGATCGACCGCATCGAAGCCAGCCTGGCGGCGATGTCGATCCAGCTCACGCGCGAGGACTGGTTTCGATTGCGGGAGGCGGCCTGCGGGCGGGTTCCGTAGCGCGAGCCGCGCGGGCACAATAGCCAGGCAAGCGCGCGCGGGCGCCCTCGACCAGCCGACCCGCATTGACCGCGCCACCGGACGGATTGATACTCGCACCGTGCTAGGGCGCGGGCGACGCGGATGAGGCTCTCGAACCCCTTCGGCCTGCACCGGTCGGAGATTTGACAGCCCTGCATCGGCGCCTGTTGAAATACAAACGCCCTCCACGCCCGCCAGCCCCCATGGCCGCCCATTTGCCGGCGCCGCGAACAGCGGCACAGCCGTTGCTGTTGCCCGCGCCGATGCAAACGCAACGGCGGCGGGTGTCGCGATCCTTCTTGACCGGAGCGATGAGCCTGCTCGGCCTGCTGGTTCTCGACGCGCGCAACCCGACGCGCGCGGACCCGGCGCCGCCGAGCGCGGCCGCACCCGGCGCCGCCGCCGTCTTCGGCGTTTCCCTGGGCGCCGGCACGCGCGACGTCGACGCGGCCGCGGCGCGCGCGGGCGTCAATTGCATCCGGTCGACCGAGGCCAGCATCGTTTGCCCGTCTCAGGTCGCGGTGGCGCCGGTGTCGTCGGCGGAGACCTTCTGGCTGCTCGACGGCGCCGTCGAGCGGATCTACCTGGTCGCCAACGTCGGTGACGGAGCCAGCTTCGCGGTTCACCACCGCGCGTTCGAATTGCTGGCGTCCTGGGTGACGCAGCACCTCGGCCAGCCGGCCGTGCCCGCGCGGCTGCCGCCGTGGTGGGTGTCGCCCGCCGTCGACGACCGGCGAAAGATGGCCGACCTGATCTCGCAGCGCGCGCGGCTGGAGATGTCCTGGCGGGACGGTGATGCGACCATCCAGCTCTGGCTGGCCGGCGAGGGCGGGCAGGCGCGCCTGGTGCTCGGCATGTGGCGGGAGGCGGCGCCGGTCGACTGCTCGCCCTCGGCGCTCAACGATGCGCTGCTGAACCTCTTTCCACCGGCGTCCGACAAGGCGCGCGCCGCGGCCGCGCAACGCCTGGCCGCGTGCCACGTGACGCGCGCGGCGGGAGCGCTCGGCGCCGCGCTCGATCACGACCCGGCCCCCGAGGTCCAGGCGCAGGCGCTGCGCGCGCTCGACGGCCTGGGCGCCGCGCCCGACAGCAAGGCGCTGGACCGTCTCGCGGCGCACGCGCCCCCCGTGCTCGCCGACGCCGCCCACGAGATCGCAATCGTTCGACAGCGAG
This sequence comes from uncultured Pseudomonadota bacterium, assembly GCA_963774325.1. Taxonomy (GTDB): domain Bacteria; phylum Myxococcota_A; class Polyangia; order Fen-1088; family Fen-1088; genus DASRQZ01. The sequence goes on along the minus strand of CAVZEF010000002.1, from coordinate 2,315,604 downwards.
CGCCGAAGACGGCGCCGGCCTTCAAAACAGCGCCACCAGCGGTTGCGGTCGTCGCGCCCCCGTCCCCGCCCCCGTCGGCGTCGGCGTCGGCGTCCGCGTCCGCGTCCGCGGCGTCCGAAGACGAATCGGCCGCGCCGTCCCCGGCCGCGCCAGCGCGCCGCAAGCCCCGGCGATCGCCCAACCTCACGGCCGCCGCCGCGCCGCCGCCGCCCGAGACCGCCACCGTCGCGGCCGCGCCCGCCGCTCCCGTCACGCCCGCCGTGCCCAGCGGCCCCGTCGACGGCACGCCGCTGGCGATCGGCGCGTCGACGGCCGCCGGCGCGGTCCTGATGCGCAACCTCGGCTCGATGGGGATCTCCGATGTCTCGGGCCAGCTTCTGATTGGCAGCGCGGGCGCGGTCATCGGCTTCGGCACCTCCTGGGGATTGGCGCGCTTCGGCCTGCGCCCGACGCTGGGGCAGGCGGCCTGGTACGCGAACGCCACCGCGTGGGGGACGCTGGTCGGGCTCACCGCCTGGAGCGCGAGCGGCTCGAGCAGCGCCAAGCTCGAGTACGGATCGCTGGTGCTCGGCGAGGCCGCTGGCATGAGCCTGGGCGTCTGGAGCGCGCGCCGGTGGAAGTGGACGCCGGAGCAAACCGTGCTCGCCGACAGCCTGCTCATCGGCGCCGGGCTCACGGGGTTCGGCGTCGACCGGCTGCGCGGCCTCTCGTCGCAGACCACGGTGACGACCGCGATCGGCATGCCGATCGTCATGGTCGCGTCGGCGGTCGCGGCGCACGAGATGAATCCGACCGGCAACGACCTTCGTCTCATGAGCTTCGGCGCGCTCGGCGGCGCGTGGACCGGCGGCCTGCTCGCGTCGGGTGCGGAGCGCACGGCGCTGTTCGACAGCCACGAGGGCCAGGGCGGCCTGCTCATCGGCGCGGGCGCCGGCTACCTCGGCGCCGCGGTGGCCGGCGCGTTCACCGAGGTGCCGCCGCAGCGGATCGGCCTCACGGGCGCGGGAACGCTGGCCGGCAACCTCCTGGGCCTGGGCCTGCAGATGGCGACCACGCCCGGCAGCGTCGCCGGGCCGGGCGCGATGCCCGCGCTCACCGACGGCGATCGCAATCACTGGAAGCTGGGCGCCGGAATCGGCGGGCTGGCGCTGGGCGCCGCCGGGTACGCGTACGAGCCGTACCTGCGCCCGGGTTCGTCGGCGCTGCCGATGACGGTGATGGGCGCGATCTACGGCGGCGGCATCTGGCGTCTGGCGGCGAGCGCCGCCGATCACGGGCAGCCGGTCACCGACGTCGACACCGCGCACCTGGATGGGCAGATGCTCGCGGGCTCGATCGCGGGCGGCCTCTCGGGCTTGGTCGCGTCGCGCTGGTTCACGCCGGACGCGCTCGACCAGGTGACCGTGCTGGGCACGACCGGCGCCGGCCTCGCCGCGGGCCTGGGCATCGCGCGCCTGACCACCACGTCAGCGGGGACGCCCGACGCCGCCGGCGTGCTGGCCGGAGCGGGCGTCGGCTTTGCCGGCGGTGTGCTCCTGGATCGCAGCACGCGGCTGCGCGCGCCCGACTTTGGCGCCGCCGCCATGGGAGCGGGTTACGGAGCGCTCATCGGGTCGCTGGCGCCGACGCTGGGCGATGAAGCCTGGGACGGCGGTCGCAAGACCATCGGCGGCACCTGGCTGGGACTGGGCGCCGGCGCGGCGGGCGCGGCGGCGCTGGCGCACGCCCTGTCGGCCGATGGCGGCGACGTCGCGGTGCCGGCGACCGCGGGGCTGTTCGGCCTGGGCATGGGCTACGGCGCCGGCCTGCTCTGGACCGGCGACGGAACGCAGCCGAGGCGCATCGGTGCTGTCGTCGGACCGCTGGCGACGATGGGTGGTGCGATCGGCGCCGAGCACTGGCTGCACCTCGCGGACGGGCTCGGGCCAAAGGCGGTGCCGATGGCGGCTTCGGGCGCCGCCTTCGGTGGCGCCTGGGGGCTGATGCTCGCCGCGTTGCTCGATCCATCGGGGCTGATCTCCGACACACCGGGGACGCAGATCGGCGGCGGCACGCTCATGGGCGCGTCGGCGGGGATGGCGTCGGGGCTGGTGCTGTCGCGCTTCTTCGAGCCGGACGCCGGCGACATCGGATTCACCTTCACCTCGAGCGCGCTCGGCGGCGCGATGGGCCTCGGCATCCCGGAGCTGATCTTCGATCAGACCGGCCGCCACGACACGCTGGGCGCGATGATCGGATCGGTGTCGGGAATGATCGGCGGCGCGGCGCTGTCGCGGCGGCTCACGCTGGCGCCGCCCCAGATCGGCGCCGCCTTCATCGGCGCCGGCTACGGCGCGCTGATCGGCACGCTGGCGCCGACGATGTTCGACGACCGCTGGGACGGCGGCCGAGACGCCAAGGGCGGCGCGCTGGTCGGCCTGTCGGCGGGCGCCATCGCAGCCGCGATGGCGGCCCACGCCACCGACGCGTCGTCGGCGCAGGTCACGACCGCCAGCCTCGCCGGCGCGCTCGGCATCACCGGCGGACTCGGCGCGGGGTTGATGCTGCCGACCGACAGCTTGCGCGGCGCGCGCATCGGCACGGTGGTCGGTCCGCTGGCGATGATCGGCGCGAGCGTGCTCGCCGAGCCGCGCCTGCACCTGTCCGAAGTCGACGGCGCCAACGCGCGTCCCTTCGTCGCGCTCGGCGCCGCGTACGGCGTCGCCGACGGGTTGATGGTGGCGGGCGCGCTCGATCCGTCGGGGCTGGTCGCGCACACACGGGGCCGGCAACTGTCCGGCGGCGCGCTGCTGGGCGCCTCGGCGGAGACCGCGACCGGGTTCCTGCTCTCGCGCCAGTTCACGCTCGACGGCGCGGGCGCGACGGTGGCGACGTCGGGCAAGCTGTTCGGCGGGCTGCTGGGCGCGGGGACCGTGATGCTGGTCGATCCGACCGCGGGGCGCGACGAGACGCTGGCCGCGCTCGGCGGATCGCTCGCCGGCCTCGCGGGCGCCGCGGCGGCCCAGCACGCGGCGCCGCTGGAACCGGCCGACGCGACCGCGGCGCTGGTCGGCGGCAGCTTCGCCGGCGTCGTCGGCGCGCTGGCGCCGCGGCTGGCTCAGCCGAGCTGGACCGGCTTCGATCGCATGACCACCGGCGGCGCGCTGGTCGGGCTGTCGGCGGGCGTGTTCGGCGGCGCGGCCATCCGCCGCGCGAGCGATGCGTCCATGGAATCGGTCGGCCTGACCGCGCTCGGCGGCGCCGACGGTCTGGCGACCGGCCTGGGCGTCGGCATGCTCGCGCGCGATGGCGACGCCGATCGCCCGCTGCGCGTCGGCGCGATCGCCGGCACCGCCGCCGGCCTCGCCGTGGGCGCGAGCGTCTGGCCGCGCGTCACGCTCGGCCCCGGCGATCGCGGTCTCATCGGCGCGGGCACGGCCCTGGGCGGATGGACCGCGCTGTGGCTGCCGGTGCTGGGCCACGCCACGCGCGACGACGTCGACGGCGACAAGATGAAAGGCGCGCTCCTCGCCGGCGCCGGGCTCTCGTCGTTCGTCGCGTCGTTCATGACGCCGCGACTGCAGCTCGACGACGACTTGCTCGAGAACGCCGTGGGGATGGACCTTCTGTTCACCGGCGCGGGCGCCGGCGCCGGCGCGCTGGCCAGCACGCGCGCCGACGCGCCGGTGTGGGGCCTGCTCGCGGGCGGCACCGCGGGGCTGCTGCTGGGCGGTGCGCTGCACCGGTCGATCGATCTCGACGACAGCGCGCCGCTGCTCACGTTGTCGAGCGGCGAAGGCCTGTGGTTCGGCGCCTGGGTGCCGTACCTCCTGCACGATCACAGTGAAGTGACCAGCACCGAAGTGGCGGAGGGGCTGGCCGCGGGGACGCTCGGCGCCGCCGGGCTCGCCACGCTGGCCAGCGGTTCGCTGCACATCACGCCGGCGGCCGCGGGCTGGAGCGCGCTCGGCAGCGCGGTCGGCGCGTCGATCGCGGGCGGGACCGCGCTGCTCGACGACCAGCTCGGCAGCCGCGCCAGAGTCGGCGTCTTGCTGGGCGGAACCGGCCTCGGTCTGATCGCCGGCGCGCTCGCGAGCCCGCACCTCGACGGACAGGGGTTGGCGCCGGTGGGCGCGAGCGCGCTCGGCGCGACGGTGGGCGCATCGGAGGGGCTGCTCTTCGCCTGGGCGGGGCACGGGACCACCGGCTCGCAGTACGGGGGCGCGGCGCTGGTCGGCGGCGGCCTGGGCACGATGCTCGGGCTCGCGAGCGAATCCTCGCCCTACATCACGGGCGGCGGCGCGCCCGCGTCGGCCGGCTTCGCCGCCTGGGGCGCGTGGACCGGATCGTTCGCGGGCTCGCTCTTCAAGGTCGACGCGCACGAGATCGCGGTCGGGGGGCTGGTCGGCGCCAACGTCGGCTTTCTCAGCGGCTACGGGCTCCAGAGGCTGGACATCGTCGAGGCGCGCGACTTCGGCTGGCTGAGCCTGTTCGGTGCGCTCGGCACGGTCGCGGGCGCCGCCGTCGGCGCACCGTTCTCGACCCCGAGCAGTCGGACGCCGATCCTCGCCGGCCTCGCCATCGGCCCGACCGTGGGCATGCTCGCCGGCGGTCTGGCGCTACCGCGCCTGCGCAAGGTCGCTCATTCGAGCCCGACCGCGTCGGTGGCGCCGGGCGGCAGCTCCGCGCGCCTGTTGAGCATGCGCTCGCTGCCCGAGCGCACGTTCCGCGGCTTCGGGTTCGAGCGGCGGCCGGCGCCCCCGGGATTCGACGCCAGCGCCGATGTCGAGCGCGCGCCCGCTCACGTGGTGACCTCGGCCGAGATCCTGCGCGACGGGCACAAGGGTCTCTGGAGCCGCCTCGAGCTCGCGCGCTCGCTGAAGCAGGTGGCGGAGATCACCGACTGGTCGCCGATGCTGGGCGCGCTGCCGGCCTCGACGCCCGCCAATCCGGCGGCGCCGACACCGGTGCTGATCGGCGTGACCGGGCTCTGGAAGTGATGGCGGGTGGCGGCGCACCGGTCAGGGGAAGAAGCCCGGCGCAAAGAGATCGGCGAGATCGTTCGCCGGCGTCACCGTCGGCAGGATGGGAAGCCCGAAGATCTCCTCGAGCGACTTCAGCAACGAGCTGTGGTCGTAGCTGACGTTGCCGGCGTAGCCGGGCTTGACGTGCGCGCCGACGGCGATGAACGGCATGAGCTCGCTGCCGGCCCCTTCGTCCCACACCAGGAAGATCACAGCGTCGTGCGTATCGGCAAATTCGATCAATGACGGCAACGACTCGCTCAGCCATTGATCGGCGCTTTGCGGGGCGTTGTCGTTGGCACAGTCGGGCTGCCCGTGCCCGCTGTGGCACAGGTTCGGCGTGATGAAGTTGTAGGCGTTCACGCTGCCGGCCGCGAGATCGCCCGCGAGCGCCGACAGCGGCCGGTGGTGCGCCGCGCAGGTCGCGGCCGTCTTCGACGGCGGCGTGCCCGCGACGTCGCGAAAGAACACGAACGGATCGTGATTGGGGCGATAGAACCCGTCACTGGCCAGCGGGCACGCGCCGGTGCCGGCGTCGAGCCCCTCCTGATAGGACATCCAGTCGGCGCCGCTCTCGGCCCGCGCCAGCTGCGCGACCAGGTGGTTCGTGTCGCCGGTGCTGTTCGTCGCCGATGGCGGATCGTCGGTCGTGAACGTGTGATCCGCGAAGACGTTCGTGCCCGCCTCCATCCAGACGTAGTGCGGCTCACTGGGTACCGCGAGCGGCAGCTCGTCCGCGAACGCCAGCGCGCGCGCCGCCCGCGGCAGCAACGAGCCGCCCACGTACGTCCAGTCCGCGCCGCCGCCGTAGACGGCGTCGGCGTCGGCGTTCTCCATCGCGATGACGAACACCTGTCGGATCGCGTTGCCGGCAGCGTGAGCGTCCGCGGGCGGAGCCAGCGCCGGCGACGACGACGATCCGCTGCACGCCGGCAGAGCCAGGATCGCGAGCGCCGCCGCCGCCGCCGCCAACGTCGCGCACACGCGCGCGCCCGATTTCCCCTTGCTTGCCATCGCGGTCCGCCGCCGCCCACGGCGGCCCCTCGACATTCAACCTGGCACCCGCCACGCGTGGGGGTTATCCGTAGGTACCCTGATTGATCGAGACGCTCAGATGCGGCCGCGCGCCGTCACGAGCCGCATGACCAGGTCGGCGGGGCCGACGGGAACCTCCAGGCGCAGCGGCAGGTGGCGCGCGCCGGGATCGAACCAGACGCGCAGGTGGCGCACCGGGCGATCGCCGTCGACGCTGCCGTCGTAATGCACCGGCGTCGCCTCGGCTTCCAGCCGGACCCCGAACCGATCGGATTCGGGAACGGCGTCATGCAGCGACACCGTCGTCGCGCGCACGCGCCAGAGCGCGAGCCCGTCGAGGATCTGCACGACATCCTCGTGACCGAGCGCGGGCAGCGCGCGGCGCCATCGCGAGAGCAAGCCGAGCGCGTCCATCGTCGGGATCGGCGACGCAAGCGCGTGCGTCTCGTCGGCGCGGCCGGGCTTGTGACGTCGCAATCGCGTTTCACCGGGCCGCCCGTGCTCGCCGCGATCGACGGTCGCCTGGTCGGCGCGCTGCCCGGCGCTGCGGCGCGTGTCGACCCAGCGGCGAGATTCGAGCGCGACCGTGTCGAAGTCGGCCTCGAATCGGCGATCCATCGATCCGAACCCGAGGATCGAACCCGACCCCGACCCGCGGAGCTTCACGATCGAGCGGCCGTCGGTGATCGCGGCGACGCCGGCGGTCCGCAGCTCGAGCTGGCCGATCGATCCGAGCGCGCCGTACCGGATGTCGTAGCGTGCGTCCTCGCCGCGTGGAAACCAGAGACGAGCGCGCGCGCGCAACGGGGCCGGCGGCGGCGCCGGGACCACCACCGGCGGTGACGCCGCGGGCGGCGCGCCAACCGGAGGTGTGATGGCGCCGCCGACATCGGCTGCACCACCCGACAGCGGGAGCGCGATCGCCAGCCAGAATGCCGCGGCTTGCACATGGTTGGGACGGCGCCGGAGCGCAAGAAATTCGGCCAAGACCGGCGACCAAGACCGGCGATGACCGGCTCCGACCTGAGTGCGGCACCGACAGCCGAAAACGGGGCTCGATTTGTGTGCCCCGCCGCATTAAAGATGTCGCGCGCGGGGCCCGATGTCCGCTTGAGCACCAACGAACATGATGGTCACGCTGCTTCCCATTCTGTTGCTCGCCGCGGCCACGCTCGGCGGGGACATCACCGACCCGAACCTCGACCACACGGCCGACGAAGCCGACGTGGCCAGCGAGCCCGATTCGATCACGGCGCCCACGCCCGTGTCGAGCGCCGTGTCGAGCACCGCTCCTTGCGCCGAAGGTCCCGCTTCGCGCCAGCATCGCAGCGCGCAGCCCGAGCATCGCGAGACGCACGAGCTGCGCAATCCCGCCGACTGGCCGACCGAGCCGCACGTGCCCGTCGCCGCGCTGGACGCCGCGCGCTTCGAGGCTGCTGTCGTCGCGATCTGCGACGAGGTCGCGCCGCGCGACGGGCTCGACAGCGTGGCGCGCCTGGTGCGCGAGGTCAGCGTCGAGACCCATACCGATCCGTTCCTGATGGCGGCGCTGGTCTACCGCCAGAGCCGCTGCCGGCCCGGCCTCGAGACGACGAACGCCGTCGGCCTGCTGCAGATCGAGCCGTCGATGTTCGGGCCGCTGGCCGAGCTGCCCGTGCCGCGCGCGGATCTCGAACGCGAGCGCCTGCTCGAGCCGGCTCACAACCTGCGCGTCGGCGCCGCGCTGCTGGCGATGTGGCAAGCGACTCACGTCGCCATCGACGCCGCCGTCGGCAGCACGCCCCACCGCACCGCGACCGCGCACCTCTTCTGGGGCGATCACGTGTGGGGCGCGACCGCCGAGGACCGCGTGCTGGTCGCGCGCCGCCGCCTGCTGCAGCTCTATACCAATGCGGCGGCGCCGAGCGCGCAGTCGTTTCTCGGCCTCACGATCGTCCCGCCGCTCGACGGCGGCATGCGCCTGGGCATCAGCGGACCGGGCGCCGATCGCGACGGCGGCCGGCGCGAGCACCGCGGAATCGACGTCGACGCCGCCGTGGGCGAGCCGGTGCGCGCCGTCGCCGACGGTGTCGTCCAGTTCGCGGGCGCCGACATGCCCGGCACGCTGGCCGCGCGCGATCTGGCGCCGCGCCAGTTACGCCGCTGGCGTTACCGCACGATGGGGCCGGGCGGCTTCTTCGTGCGCGTCGTGCACGACGGCGGCGTGCGCACCGGCTACTTTCATCTGCACACGTACAACGTGCAGGCCGGCCAGGTGGTCAAGGCCGGCGACATCATCGGCACCGTCGGCCTGACCGGCGTGAAAGCGTCGGCGAGCCACCTGCACTTCGAAGTGCACGAGGACGGCGAGCTCGCCGACCCGGTGCGCTTCCTGTCGGCGTTCGTGATCTCGCCGGAGCACACCATCTCGCACAGCCTGGCGATGGCCGAGAAGCGCGAGCGCCTCGCGCGCGCGCGCCGCGCCCGCCGGCGCCTGCACCGCACGACCTAGCTCCGAAGCGGATCCTGAGCTCCAAAATCCCCCGTCCCTGTGTTACGCAGGACCGGGGAGAAACGACATGACAGACGGTCGCTCGGGTCGCTCTCGGTCTTCGTTTACGGACGTCCAGTTGTTCCGATTGTTCCGACCTTGCGCCGCCTCGCTGGTGGCCGCCGGCTGGATGTTGGTCGCCGCCGCGACCGCAGGCTGCAGCAGCTCGTCGAACAAGTCGACGCCGGACGCCGGTCCGGGCGACGCGCCCGCCAGCACGCCCGACGCCACCCCCGACAATCAGTCGCCCGCGCCGAGCTGCGCCGACGGCGGCACGCCGACCGCGGCGTTCAGCGACGACTTCGGCGCCGGTCTCGGCGACACCCTCTGGACCGTCACGCAGACCACCCCCGATCTGTTCGCCGCCGACGCGACCCAGGGCGAGCTGCGCCTCTCCCGGGCCGGCACCAACACGTCGACCGCGCTTCAGAGCATCACCGTGACGTTCAACCTCGCGGCCTACGGCGGCCCTGCCGATGGTGACTTCGAGCTCGCGCTCGATCTCCGCGACGCCATGCTCGGCCCGAGCGGTCTCGACCAGGTCGAGTTCCACGCCAACTTCGCCGACAACTCGGAGTTCTTCGACGTCTACGAGCACTCCGCCGGCAGCTTCAACCTCCACGTGTGGACCGGCCGCGTCGTCGGCTCGATGCCGACCGACGTCACGTCCGGCACCTTCCGCATCGTGCGCACCGGCTCGACGATCACCGGCTATCTCGACGACACGATGATCTACACGACCACCAACAGCGCCGCGCTCAGCGCCGTGCACATCCTGATGCAGCTACAGCTCATGAGCAACGACCCGGTCTCGGTCACGCTCGACAACTTCCACTATCAGGCGGGCTGCGTGCCGTAGGCGGCCGCGGCGTGCGGGAGGCGGTCAGCGAGCGCGCGTCGTTGACACCGGCTCGTGGCCGACGATATAGAGTAGCCGACTGATGCGCGCCCGGTTCGCTCCCTTTGCTCTCCTGTGCGCGACGTTTCTCGCGGTCTCGTGCGGGTCCGTTGCACAGAAGAGCAACGCCGACAGCGGAGCCGATGCGACTGCGACGGGGAGCGGCGGCATCTCGGGTGGGGGCGGCGCATCGGGCGATGGCGGCGCGACGGGAACCGGCGGTGTTTCGGGCACCGGTGGCATCCCCGGCGCGGGCGGCGCGGGCGGCGCGGCGGGTACCGGCGGTGGCGGGAGCACGCGCCTGCAGGGCGGCATCACGACTGTCGCGAGCAGCGTGGCCAAGGCGGCGGGCGTGCGGCTCGTGGAACAGAGCCTCGCCGGACTCGGGAAGTCGTGCGGAGTCGTTCAGGGCAACAACGTGTGTGTGACCGGAGGAATCAAGCCATGAAAATAACGGCGAGACGGGCGCTTTTCGGAGGGGGCATGATCGGGGCGCTCGCGGTGGCGTTCCTGACCGGTCGTGTGCTCGCCAGCGGAATCCCGGCGACTGGCGCGCTCACCTACGCGGGGCTTTTGCAGGACGCCAGCGGCGCACCCTTGCCGGGCAGCCACAACATCCAGGTGATGCTGTGGTCGATGGCGACGGGCGGAACGACGCCGCTCTGTCAGACGACCTCGACGTCGATCGCGCTCGACGCTGGCCGGTTCTCGCTGGTCCTGCCCGACGCCTGCACGACCGCCGTTCAGGCCAACGCCGATACCTGGGTCGATGTGCTCGTCGACGGCGGATCGCTGGGAAGGACCAAGCTCGGCGCGGTCCCCTACGCGGTTGAAGCCAGCCACGCCGCAAGCGCCAGCAACGCGGACAACGCGACCGCCGCAACGAACCTGACCTGCCCTGATCCGACGGCACCAGGGAAGTACGGCTTCTGCATCTGGCACGACATGGCCGCCAGCACGTACAGTCAGAACCGGGCCGCGGCGACTGCCACCTGCAAGGCCAAGGGCGGCCGGCTCTGCACGTTCGCCGAAGTATCCGCTGCGTGGCAGGCAGGCGCCGAGTGGTGCGCGTTCAGCTGGGTCGCGGATCTGCCGCCGGTCACGGGTGCTGCGATCACGAGCGGGTATCTCTCCTACCCGATGCAGGCCGGCTCGGCCGGCTGTCACAACGCCGGCGTCTCGTTCGACACCGCGCTCTTGACGGGCACCTACGACGCCAACTGCTGTAAGTAGGCGTCAGCGGCTCGCGCTGCTGGCGGCGGCGATGGAGGTGACGTTCGGCGAGCCGGCGCTGCCGTTGCTGGCCGCCACCGCATCTCGGCTGTCGCGCGCCTCGACGTAATACTGCAACGCCTTGCCGTTGAGCTTGTTGGCGGTGATCACGGCGCGTGACCACCCGCGCTTGGTCGGATCCATGACCACGGCGTTGTAGACCGTCGCCTCGGGCGGACGGTAGTAAAAGATGATGGTCCGGGCCTTGATTCCCGGCTGCGTGACGCATCGGACGAAGAGATCGGCGCCGGCCTGGACCTCCTCGGGGAGGGGACAATGCAGGGGCTCGGGAATGCGCGCTGGCACCGGGGGCACGGCCTCGAGCTTGTCGCGCTCGGCACGCACCCGATCCTCCCACGCCCGGCGTTCGCGATCGCGCGCCACGGCCGTCGCCAGGTCGTGCTCGAGCTTCTCCCGCGCTTGCCGCTCCTTGTTCTCGCGTTGCACGCTGGCCGCGAGCAGCTTGTCCTTGGTCGCCGTCTCCTTTTCCAGATCCTGGACCCGCTGCGCGGTGTCGAGGATCAAGCTGTCCTGCTCGGTCTTCTCCTTCGTCAGCGCATCCTTGGCCTCGCGTTCCTTCCGTTCGCGCTGAGAGGTCGCCGTCGCGAGCTTCTCTTTCTGAACGGTCTCCTTTTCGAGCTGGCCGACCCGCTGCTTGAGCTCGGTCACGGCGCGCTCGAGGTCCATCTTCTCCTTCCGGAACTTCTCGCTGTCGGCGCGCTCCTTGCTCAGCGCGTCCTTGGACATCCCCAGCGCCTTTTCCAGCCGGTCGAATTCGTCGCGTGCCTGCCGCTTGACGTCGGCCACTTCGCGCTCGCCGGGGCATCGGTTCGAACTGCCGACCGCGGCCGCGGGACGGGCCGGCGCGGCGGCGGGCGGCGGCTCGTTGCCGCGCGCGGGCGCGGGCCTGGATTCGGCGAATGCGCTGGTCGCCGACTTGGTCGCCATGTTCGATGGCAGCCCGATGTCGGGGCGGATGGCGCGCGCCTTGGCGAAGTATTTCACGGCCGCCGCGCGGTTATTCAAGCCGTCCACGTACAAGACACCGAGGTGCACGTAGACCCGTGCCATGCCCGGCTGGTCGGCGACATCAGCGCCGCCCACGGCCAGCGCTCTGGTCAGCGCCTTCTTCATCTTGTCGAAGTCACCGGCGCTGTAGGCGGCGATGGCTTCGTCATCGAGCGCCGCTACCTGCTGCGGCACGGCGCGCGGGCTACCGTGGGCGACGGCAGAGCTTGCGCAGAGGATCCCCAGGGCCAGGGCCAGGCGAACGTGTCTCATCGTCGTCTTAGTACCCGCAGGCGGCCCCTTCTTGTCAGTTTCGCTCGCGAAAAATGCCCCTCCCCTCGGGTGGTCGACGTGCTGCGCCAGCGCCCGTTCCCGACCCCAGCCCCGTCGCCGGCGGCTTGACCGGGTTCGACGCGCGGGCGAAAGTCGAGACGGATGTCGGACTCGAGGGAGCTGGTGAAGAAGGTCGAGGAGCTCCTGCGCGTCTACGAGCAGTACCCGGGCGACGCACCCGAGAAAGTCGCGGCCTTCCGAAAAGCCGCCGAGACGTATCTCAAATTGCGCCTGCCCGCGAAGGCCGTTCCCATCTACGAACGGGTCCTCGCCATCTTGAAGGTGATCGAGAAGCATCCGTCGGTGGAGAGGCTCGCGACCCTGGACGCGCTGGCGACGACCTATGCCGCGTGCGGGCGCCACCGCGATTGTCTCGCGTCGATCGCGGAGGCGATCGCGATCCTCAAGGCGCATTTCCCCGACCGAACCGAGGATCTGTATTCGGCGATGAACAACCTCGCCAGCACCCACCTCGGCCTCGAGCAGTACGACAGCGCGGAGAAGATCTTCCTCGAGTGCCTGTCGCTCTCCGACACCGTGCTCAACGCGCGCAAGGAGTCGATCGCGGCAACCCACCATCAGCTGGGCGCGCTGTATTTCCAGAAGGGCGACTACCTTCGGGCCGAGAAGTCACTCTCCCTGGCGCTGACGCTGAAGAAGCAGCTCTACGGCGATTCCCATCCCCAGGTCGGGATGACGTTGAACAACCTCGCGGCGCTCTACACTCTCCTCGGTCACCCGAGCGCCTCGCTCATGGCGGAGGACGCGCAGCGCATGCTGGAGCCTCCGCCGCCCGCTGCCCCGACGCGCGTCGCGCGCGCCGTCGCGTTGCGCTGCCTCGACCCGGGCAGCCGCGCGGTGGATCTGCTCGGTCCTCTCGTGGAAGACCTCGGGCGGTCCGGCTTCACCGTCGAGCGCGTCTTCACGGTCGGCGAGCGCGACATCTACGAGGAAGGCATCCTGCCCCCGATCGTCACCGTCTACTTTCACCACACCGATCTGGCCGACGCGGCGGATCTGGCACCTCTCGCTGGGAGCCTCGGCGCCGCGCTGGCCCGCTTCCGAGCCGCCGGCATTGCAGGCGTCGGCGGCGCCAATCGCAAGCCCACCAACGACGCCGGCGTTTTCGTTCAATGGAGCGACGACGCCACCGTTCGTTACTACTTCGTTGGCGAGAGCTTCAACCCCTCCGCGTTGGCGGCCATCCCTCGGACATTTGCGAACGTCACGCCCCGCATCCAGCGGACGGGCCACTCCTTGAGCAACATCGTCCTCTGGACCGACGATCACTGGCGCTGGCTGCAGCCGGGCGGCGGCGACAACCGCGTCGACTAGCGGGCGCGCAACTTCCAGGCACCGACGAGCGGCCGGCCGGCGCGGTACCCACCCCGCGCCGGCCGGCCTGGTCTTGCGCCCGACCCCGCTACTGCGTCGTTGCGCTGACCGGAGGTTTCTCCTCGGTCTTCGTGTCGATCTTCTTGCCGTCGGTCTCGTCGACCTTGGCGGTCTGGATCACTGACTTCACGCCCTGCAGCCGCGCGAGGCTCTCGCGCGCGTTGTCGTTCTCCATGTCGGCGCCCTTGCGGAACGCCTCGCGCGCCTCGTCGAGGCGGTCGGCGTGCTCGTACGCGATGCCGAGGTTGTTCCACATGAAGCCCTCGACTGGTTCGTGCTCGGTCGCCGCCTCGAGCGCGTCGACCGCGTCGTCGTATTTACCCGCGTAAATCAGGGTCAAGCCGAGGTTGTTCTGCGCGTACGAGTTGCCCGGGTTCAGCTCGACGGCTTTCTCGAACGACGACAGCGCGAGCTTGCGCTTGCCCGCCTGCAGCTGCGCGCGCCCGAGCAGGTTCCATCCGGCGGAGCGCTTCGGCGCCTTCTTGACGGCGCTCGCCGCCAGCTTGAGCGCCCGATCGGTCTCGCCCGCCGACAGCGCCTCGCGGGTGCGCGACAGGAGCTCGGTCAACGTTCCGTTCTCGATCGCGTTGCTGTCGTCGTCGTCCTTGGACACGACCGCCTTCTTGATGATCGGTTCCTCCTTCTTCACCTCGGGCGCGACGGGCGGCGCGCTCGCCACCGGCGCCGGCACCTCGGGGGCCTTCGCCGCCTCCGCCACCACCGACGGTGTCGGCGGCGTCTTCGACGTCGTCCTCGGGAGGTCGTTGCAGGCGGCGATGCCGATGCTCGCAGACAAGAGGGCCAGGGCTTTCAGGGTCATCGATGAATTGCGCATGGGATTCGGTCTCCTTTCGCCAGGGAGACAAAGCACCGGTCATGCCACGCGCGAAGGGCGGCGCTCGCCGCGCTGGACGCTCGCCGCACCAGCCGCCCCCACCAAACGTAGAGCGCTTTCTACGAATCGTTCACGCCGGAGACGCGACACACGCCGGTGACCGCGCGCTCGCAAAGCCGGTGCTCAATCGTCACGACGGTAAGGCGTGCGACGGCGTAAATCGGCGGCGCAGTACCTCTCGGCTGCAAGCGCGGGCGCGAGGGGAATGTTTGTCCGAGTTCCTGGACCTGGAAAGGAAAGGTTTCATGACGAAGAAGATTCCGATTTTCGGTTTCATCATGCTGGGAGGCCTGGCGGCGGGCGGATGGATCGGCGGCTGTATCACTGATCCGACCGACTCCACGAAGACGAAGACCGACCAGGTCGGCGAGGTCCAGTTCGACCTCCAGCTCGGCGGCGGCCTGACCGTGAACACGGTCAGCTACACCATCACGGGGCCCGTCGGATGGAGCCGCATGGGGACGATCGACGTCAGCCAGAGCTCGACGATCAGCGCCGTCATCAGCGGCATCCCGTTCGGCATGGGCTACCAGATCAGCCTGCGCGGCACGAGCACGGACGGCCGCGCCGTCTGCATGGGCTCGGCGACGTTCGACGTCAGCGTCCCCGGCACCAAGACCGTGCCCGTGCACCTGACCTGCGACGTGCAGCCGAACGTCGGCAGCATCTCCGTCAACGGCCAGATCAATGTCTGCCCGCGCATCGACGGCGTCGCGGCCAACCCGGGCGAGGTCGCCTTCGGTGGCTCGATCGCGCTCTCGGGGACGGTCGTCGACCTCGACCACGGCCCTGCGGCGGTCACCTATGGCTGGACCAGCACGTCGGGCACGCTCGCGGGCGCCGACACGGCGTCGCCGACGCTGACCTGCACCCAGGTCGGCATGGCGACGGTGACGCTGGCCGCCTCCGACGGCGATCCCGCCTGCTCGTCGAACTTCTCTGTCGACGTCGTCTGCTCGGAGCCGTCGCCGGTCTCGCCGATCAAGCACGTGATCGTCCTCCTCGGCGAGAACCGCTCCTTCGACCACGCGTTCGGCACCTACGTGCCCAAGTCTGGTCAGACGGTGTCGAACTTGCTTTCGAAGGGCATCATCAACGCCGACGGCACGCCCGGCCCGAACTTCGGTCTCTCGGCGCAGTCGCAGGCGACGCCCCAGGGCACGTTCTGGGTCGCCCCCGACGCCAAGTCGCCGTACGCGACCCTGCCGCCGCCCAGCACCTCGGGCGCGCCGAGCGCGCAGCGCACCACGTCGGCGCCGTTCGTGCCGACGGCTGACCTGTCGTTCGAGACCGACATCGACCCGTCGCAGGCCTTCCTGATGACGACCGGCGCCACCGGCCTGCCGGCGCGCACGGTCGACACGCGCATCCCGAACGCCACCAACCTGCCGAACGGCGTGTTCCAGTTGACCGGCCCGACGTTGCCGTACGACTCGTACACCGGCGACATCATCCACCGCTTCTACCAGATGTGGCAGCAAGCGGATTGCTCGGTCGCGAACGCGACGGCCGCCAACCCGGCCGGATGCCTCAACGACCTGTTCCCGTACGTTGCCATCACGTTCTCCACCTCGGACAACGGCGTCGGCAGCGCGATGGGCATGACCAACGTGCAGAACGGCGACATGCCCTTCTTCAAGATGCTCGCGGACAACTACGCGATGAGCGACAACATGCACCAGTCGGTGATGGGCGGAACGGGCGCCAACCACTCGCTGGCGATGTTCGGCGACGCAGTGGCCTGGACCGACGGCGCCGGCAATCCGATCGCGCCGCCGGCCTCGCTGGTCGCCAACCCGCTGCCCCGCGCGGGCAGCAACAACCAGTACACGATGGACAGCAACTTCAGCAACTGCTCGGATCCGACGGCGCCGGGCGTGGGCCCGATCCTCGACTACCTCGCCTCGCTGCCCAATCACCCGAACCCGAACTGCGCGCCCAACACGTACTACTACCTGAACAACACGAATCCGACTTTCGATCCGTACGGCAACAAGCAGACGGGCAACGTGGTTCCGGCCACCATCCAGCGGTCGATCGGCGACGCGCTCAGCGAGAAGGGCATCTCCTGGAAGAACTACGGCGGCGGCTTCAACCGCCACGGTGGTTACTGCCAGATCTGCAACCCGTTCGAGTACCAGACGCAGGTCATGGCCGATGCGGCGACTCGCAACCAGCACATCAAGGACACCACGGACATGTTCACGGACATCGCGAACGGCACGCTTCCCGCGGTGTCGTACGCGCACCCCGACGGCACGCTCGACGGTCACCCGTCGTCGTCGAAGCTGAACCTGTTCGAGGCGTACGTGGTGAACATCCTCACCAAGCTGCACGCCAACCCCGCGCTCGAGGCCAGCACGGTCGTCATCGTCACCTTCGACGAGGGCGGCGGTTACTACGACTCGGGTTACATCCAGCCGATCGACTTCTTCGGAGACGGCACGCGCATCCCGCTGATCGCGGTCTCGCCCTTCACCAAGGGCGGCAAGATCAATCACGGGTACGCTGACCACGTCTCGATCCTGAAGTTCATCGAGCGTAACTGGCAGCTGCAGCCGATCACCGGCCGCAGCCGCGACAACCTGCCGAACCCGACGACCACCGCGGACAACGCGTACGTGCCGACGAACTCGCCGGCGCTGACCGATCTCTGGGACATGTTCGACTTCACCAACTAGTAGACCCGGTTCCGGAGCCGGCGCCGCCGTTTCGAACGGCGGCGCCGGTTCGCATGTTCGGAAGACCAACGAATGAGCAAAGCAAACGTCGCGGTGCTGCTGTCCACCCTTCTCGCCGCTGCCGCCTGTTCGAAGGCGGACGGCTCAGTGAACGTGCGTCAGTCGCCAGCGCAAGGGCCAGCGCCGGCCGGAACGCCGCCGGTGGGTCCGGCCGCTCCCCTGCCGCGGCCACTGAGCGCGGCGGCCCAGGTCGGCAAGGAGCTGTTCTTCGACAAAGGTTTATCGGCTTCGGGCGAGATGGCGTGCGCGACCTGTCACGACCCCGCCCACGCCTACGGCCCGATCAACGATCTGGCCGTGCAGCTCGGAGGCCCGCGCGGCACGTCGCCCGGTTTGCGCGCGGTGCCCTCGCTTCGGTACAAGGAATTCACGCCCGGCTACCGCGACACGCAGGACAACCCCGACGGCTTCAGCGTCCCCGGCCCGGGCGGCGGCTTTGCGTGGGACGGGCGCGCGGACTCGCTGGCCGAGCAGGCACAGGCGCCGCTGACGTCGCCGTTCGAGATGGCGAACGCCGGCGCCGCTGACGTCGTGGCTCGGCTGCGGCGTTCTTCGTCGGCGGCCGCGTTCGTGCGCGCGTTCGGCGCCGCCGCGCTGGCCGACGTCGCCGTCGCGTACGACAAGCTTCGCCAGGCGTTGCAATCGTTCCAGATCGAAGACCCCAGCTTTCACCCGTACAGCAGCAAGTACGACCTGCACCTTTACCGGCGGCCCGGCGGCGAGCTCACGCCCGCCGAGGAGCGTGGTCTCAAGGTGTTCAACGACGAGAAGACCGGCAACTGTTCCGGCTGCCACCTGGCGGACGCAAGCCAGGACGACGGCGCGCCTCCGGAGCTCACCGACTATTCGTTCGAGGCCATCGGCGTCCCGCGCAATCCGCACATCCCGGCCAACCGCGACCGCGCGCACGTCGATCTCGGACTTTGTGGTCCGCTGCGCACCGACCACGTGCAGCTCAAAGAAGACTGCGGGCTCTTCAAGACCCCGACGCTGCGCAACGTCGCCGCGCGGCGCGCGTTCTTTCACAACGGCATCATGCATTCACTGGAACAGGCGATCCGCTTCTACAACACGCGCGACACGCGGCCCGAGCTCTGGTATCCGACTGCCGGTGGCCGCGCGAAGGCCAAGCCCGATCCGGACTTCCCGACCTACGGCCTCGTCACCGCGCAGTACGTCGGCGGCAAGGTGCAGAAGTTCGACGACCTGCCGGCGGCCCACCGCAAGAACATCGACAACCAGCTGCCGCTCGACGGCCGCGCTGCGGGCTCGAAGCCCCCCATGACCGAGCAGCAGGTGAACGACCTCACCTGCTTCCTGCGCACGCTGACGGACGCGGACGTGGTCGCGTCGAACGCGCCGGCGCCGTCGTTGAATTGTGGGCCGTAGACGCCGCCTTGCGACACCACCGCTCATCCTGATATTCGGTTCCCCGCGGGTTCAATCCCAGAAAGGACCGACCATGATGAGCACGAACGGCAGGTGGTGGGGATCGCAAACGTGGAGTCTCAGCATTGGAGCAGCGATCGCGCTGGCGGCAGGTTGCGGCCGGAGCACGAGCTCCGCGCCCGAGGAGCTCGGTGTCGCGCGGATCGCCATCACCCAGGCACCGTCCGACACGCGCTGCGTGCGCGTGACCGTCGCGGGCAGCCGCACCGTCACGTCGTCGATCGACGTGACCCCGGGGGCGTCGACGGTGTTCATGCTGACCGGGCTCGCGCTCGGCGACGACGCGTTCAGCGGCGAGGCCTTCTCGGTGGCGTGCGCGCAGGTGACACCGATGAACGTGGCGGTGTGGGTCGGCGATCCGGTCGTCGCCACCGTCGTCAACAACCCGCCGGTCGACGTGACGTTGATCCTGCATCGCAACGGTCGCGCCAACGTCGGTGTCGACTTTCAGGATGACGGCACGGGCGGCGCAACGGGCGTCGGCGGCGCGATGGGCGTGGGCGGCGCGATGGGCATCGGTGGCGCCGGCGTCGGTGGTTCGACCGGCGGGCCGATCACGTTCGGTCCTCCGCTGACGCTGCCACTGCCCGAACCGGTCGCCCAGATGATCAGCGCCGACATCAACGGCGACGGCGTCGGCGATGTGGTCTGGGCCAGCCCCACGGGCGGAATCTTCGGTGCCGTCAGCAACGGCCCGATGCTCTCCAGCGTCCGACTGCTGGCACGGGTGATCACGGCGCCGGCCGGCCTCGTCGCCGTCGATCTGAATGCAGACGGCATGCTCGATCTGGTGCTTGGGTTCGCGGGCAGCCAGGCTGGTGGGCTGGCGCTGTTGCAGGTGCCGGGAGGCGGCTTCGGTCAAGCCCCGCTGCCCGGGCTGCCGCCCGTCACGGCGCTGGCGGCCGGCGACGTCGACGGAGACGGCGTGGTGGACCTGGTCGCCAGCACTGTCACCGGCTCGCTGCTGGTGGCGCCCGCGCGACTGCCCCTCACGTTTCAGTCGACCATCCCGGGGATCCCCGACGTGACCGAGATCGTCCTGGTCCAGACACCACCGGGAGCCGCCCACAATGTCGTCGTGCTCAGCAACAGCCGCAACCTCCTGACCTCGTTCATCGAGGCGCCGGGAGGAGTGCTGGTGCGCGGCCCGATCACGCCGCTGCCCGCGCCCGCGAGCGCGATCGACAGCGCCGACTTCAACGGCGACGGCTTCGGCGACATCACCGCGGCCACGCCCGCCGGCGTGGTCCTCCTGACTGGAGACGGACGGGGCGGCTTCTTGCCCCGCACGCTCGCGCCGCCGCCGGTGGTGGGCGTGGTCGCCCTCGACCTCAATCGGGACGGCCTGCCCGACATCGCGGCGGTGACCCCGCAGTCGGTGATCGTGTTCGGCAACCCAGGTGGCGGCATGTTCACCACCGCGACCTCGGTCTTCGCCGGGCCGCCACCGGCGACCGCGCTGGTCGCGGGTGTTCCCGCGCCCGGCAACCGCTTTCCGTTGATCGTCGCGGGAGCGAACGGCACGGTGCTGTCAGCGTTACTCAACACCTCGCCGTGATCCACGGGGCGTCGGGTGGGCGCGCCGCGCGTGCGTCCACCCGCGCCTGGATTCCCGGCGGGGATGTCACTAGGGAATGATGTCCGCGCAACGGCCGGCGCCGGTGCCGGTGGGCATACATCGGGCGCTGGTGGGAAGAGGTCTGCACTCCGTGTCGCAGTTCGTGGGGACGGGACAGCGCACGTCGTCCCAGCGCAGACGAGCGGCCGTCGAGGCGGTGCGCACGTTGACGTAGGTCGTATTTGGGCACACGGCGCACAGCGCGGGAATGACGCGCAGCTGGCACTGCGGCGCGGTCGAGCTCGGGTCGCAGGATTTGTCTTCCTCGACCGCGGCGATGTAGAGCGCCGCCAGCTCGTCGCAGGTGAGCGCGCCCGCATCCGCGGGCAATCCGGATTCTCCGCCCGTGCCGCCTCCGCCACCGGAGCGACCGGCTGAGCCACCCGCGCCAGTCGGCCGTGAGACGAACGCGCCCCCGGCTCCCGTGGCGCCCCCGGTGCCGCGCTGGGAGGTCTCCGCGCCCATGTCCGGTGATCCGCCCGCGCCCGCCGTGCTCGACGGAAAGCCGCTGGGCAACAGCCGGCCATCGCAGGAACCAACGACACAGAGCCCCAGGACCACAGCCCCGAATCGCCCCGCCATGCGCGGATTCTAGCACGCAGGCCTGGGCGCGCCGAGCGGGGTGACGACTCGCAGTCATCGCCAGAATTGCGGTCAAGCGAACTGTCGCCCGATCGGCGCGGACCTGGGATAGGGTGACGCGCGTGACCTCAAGTACTGAGCGCCGTATCGCCCTCTTCATCGATTTCGAGAACCTGGTGACCAACACCGGGATCACCGCGCCGACCTTCAATCTGCAGCCGGCGCTCGATCGCTTGCTGGAGAAGGGCAAGGTCATCTTCCGCCGCGCCTACTGCGACTGGTCGCGTTTCAAGCGACGCCAAGGCGCACCTGCACGAGTTCGGGGTGGAGCTGGTCGACGTGCCGCCGTCGACGCGGGCGGGAAAGAACAGCGCCGACATGCGGCTGGTCATCGACGCGCTCGAGCTCTGCTACGCGCGCGAGCACATCAACACCTTCGTGATCGCGTCGGGCGACAGCGACTTCTGCCCTCTCGCCTACAAGCTGCGCGAGAACGACCGGTACGTGATTGGAATCGCCGTGAGAGAGGCGACGTCGCCCTTCTTCGTGAAGGCCTGTGACGAGTTCCTCTACCTGCGCGGGCAGGATCGTGGCGACGGCCGCGATCAGTTCCGTGACAGCGCGCGATCGTCATCCAGAGGCCGGTCAGAGAAGTCGGTCACCGTGATCTCCGGCGACGGAGGCGGCAGGAAGAACCGCGTGATTCCGGAGATCGCCCGCGAGGTCGTGTCCAGCTTGCTCTCGCGCGCGACCGGGCCCGTCAACCCGTCGTTGATCAAGGAGACCATCGTCCGCAAGGAGCCCGACTTCGACGAGCGCGATCACGGCTTCTCGACGTTCTCGCGCATGCTCGAGGCCATGGAGACCGACGGCCTGCTCAAACGACAGCAGCAGGGACGCCAGTGGTACGTGGTCCCCGCCGACGGCTCGCTCGATTCCAAGGCCGGACCGGACTCCGCAACCGACGACGAGCCTTCCCCCCATCGCGGCGACGAGGAGTTCCCGTTCTGAGCTCCCTTCCGAATCGATCGTGAGCGACAGATACGCCAATCGCTGAGCTCGGCGATCCGCGAACCCGTCCAACTCCCCGTAACACCGAGCGTGAGTGAGCCCGCCCACTCCGCGGCGTCGTGAGGGTTTCTCTCGGCGTGTTCGTCCTCATTCGCAATCAGTCGAAAGAAAGTTGCGAGGTAAGCGATCGGTCGCGGGCACTCCAATACGGTCGCGCTCGGGGACTCATCTCGAAGCGCAGATAAGGAGTCTCCATGAACCGCGCGTGTGCTCCGATCGCGAGCCTTCTCGGCCTGGGCAGCCTCGGATTTGCTGCGGCCTGCACCTGGTCTCCACCGCTAAATGTCAGCCCGCAGGCCACGGGCGGCAGCCCGGGAACCGCTGGCGGCGCTGGCGGGAGGATCGACGGCGGCGCTGGCGGCACGGGCATCCCTTTCGACAGCGGGCCGATGACGCCCACCGTGGATGCCAACTGCGGCTCTACCCGGAATTCCACCACGCGTGTGCCGCCCGACCTGCTCCTGGTCTTCGATCGGTCGGGTTCAATGTCCGCAGACCCTGCGACGGGTCGAAACTGCACCCCGACGGCGACCTGCCCGTCGAAGTGGAATCAGGCCACCGCGGCGGTCAATACCGCCGTCGCGGGCTCGCAGGCGATGATTCGTTGGGGCCTCAAGCTTTTCTCGACCAACGGGAACGGCTGCACGGTCGCGCCCGGAGTCCAGGTCAACATCGGCCTCAACACCGCGCCGGCGATCGCCGCCGCGCTGGGCGGTGCCGGACCTGCGGGAAGCACGCCGACGACCATGGCAATGACGCTCGCGGGTGACTACCTCGCAAGCCTCACGACTCCGAATTCACGCTTCATCGTGCTGGTGACCGATGGTCAGCCGACGTGCGCGGGCGGCAACGGCACCGGCGACGACTCGCCAGCCGCGATCGCCGCCGTCGCGGCTCAGGCGGCACGCGGCTACGGAACATTCGTCATTGGCGTTGCCACGGCGAGCGACGCGATGGCCACCGCGACGCTCACCCAGATGTCCGTAGCCGGCATGCATCCCCGAACCGGGACGCCCAATTACTACGTCGTCAACAACACGGCAGAGCTGGTAGCCGCTCTTCAGCTCATCGGCACGCAGGTCGCGTCGTGCACATTCAATCTCGCGTCGACGCCACCGGACCCCAACAACGTCGTCGTCGTGGGCGACGGCAACATCATCGTCCCCAAAGACGCGCTGCCGACTGACAACGGATGGATGTACGGCGCGGCCATGACATCCATCACCCTGACCGGTACCTATTGCCAGGACGTCATGAATGGAGTCACGACCAACGTCGAAGCTCTGTTCGGGTGCGGAGGGATCACGCCCGTTCCCTGATCTCAATCCGGATCGCGCCGGCGCCGGCGAGCGGCGAGCGTGCCGAGTAAGAGCCAAGGCAGCGCGCCCGGAAGGAGGCCGCCGTCTGTCGACGCTCCGATCGCGCAACCGCAGCCGCTGCTCCCCTTCCGCGTCAGCGGAGGCCTCGGCGTCGGCGGAGGCACGGTCGGGCACGCCGGCACCGTCGTGCCCGGGTAGCTGATCTCGAACTGGCTGTAGACGTTGCTGTTGCCGCGCGGGACCGTGCCGTACCACGCCACGCCGGCGCCGCCGAAATCATTCGGAGTGATCGTGCCCTGGAGCGACAGGGTGTCGCCGTTCGCCGTGTTGTGGGCGGCGACCGTCAGCTGGTCACCCGCGACATTCATCACCAGCACCGTGTTGACTCTGAAGACGCCCGACAGAACCTGGGTGTCGTTGAGCGGCGCGCCGACGCCATTGTCGATCCGATAGAGCTGAAACATGCATTGCGACGTAGATTGTGTGGTCCGCCAGAAGCGAAGCGCGTAACCCGTCTTCGTCCGCGGGTCGTACTTGATGTAGACGTCCGCCTTCTGAGTGCCGAGGCCGTCGGCGCCGGAGCCAGGGCTCCCGAAGCCCGACCCCGAGGTCTTTTCGGGCGTCATCGTCAGCGCGACCTGCATGTCGCCGCGCGCGGCGTCCTCCTGATAGAGCAGCGCCGCGCCCTGCGATCCGGCGCGGGCGCCGTAACCGTTGACCAGCGTGGCGCCGGCCTGAACCGTCCAGGTGCCAGCGACGGTCCAGAGGCCGCTGACGGAGTCGGTGTTCGGCGTGACCACGAAGTTGCGAAAGTTCGGCGACACCGTGGTCGAAGCCAGATCGCACGCGGCGATGGGCCGGTCCGAGGTCGCGTACACGGCAGGCCCAGGATCGCTCTGATCGTGCTTGGGCTGGACCGCGACGCGAATGAAGCTCCCGACGTCGCCCGGAGTGAGCGTGTGGGACTTGAGGGGTTGGTTGTCGCGGCTCACGGCGACGTCGCGCGGGTTGCTGCAGCCTGCGTCGGCGCAGATTGACCAGGTGATCACCGACTGGTCCTGGTGGCCGCCGAGATCGTAATCGTAGTCGACCGCGATCTGGCCACCCGCGGGCGCGCTCAGCGTCGGACCGCCCGTCAGGATCGGAGGATCGACGTACGCCGGCTCGACGTAGACCCAGGCCGTCGTGTGAAAGCCATTCGCGGCGGTGGCGACCACGGGGACATATTCCGGCATGGCGGTCTCATTGCCGGTCACGCCGACGGTAGGACCGGTGGTGTTGCTGAGCACGATCGAAGCAGACGTCGTCGACCAGGTGATCGTTGAATCGGGCGCGCGGACCGGCGCGACCGTGGCGCCGATGGTCGCTCCCATCGCGCCCGTGCGCACCGTCGCAGGCGATCCCGACAGGGCCATCCGAAAGACCACGCTCCCTTGCCCCGCGCTCTCGTACATCGCGCCCGCGCCGCTCGGGTCCCAGTCGTCAGCGTCGCCGGTGGGCGTGGCGCGCAGGAGATTCCACGGATTGAAGGCCAGCGCTTGCTGGTCGGACAGCTCCCAGGAATAGTCGAACGTGGCAGCGCCGGTGGAGCCGTCGCTGATGACCGCCGCGTTTCCCACGCCGTCCTTCACGTGATAGGTGACGTAGAGCTGGTTGGGCTGGGGAGGCGCGGCTCCTCGCACCCAGGCGACGCCGCCCGCGGGGGCCGCCATGACACAGTTGATCAGTGCCACCCCCTGGCCCATCGACTTGGAGAACTCCAAGGTGCCGGCAGAGGTGAACGTCGAATTGATGAACGCGACGTTGCCCGCCGACATCACGCCCGAGCCGGTGGGAAACTGGATCTCGCAGTCTTCCCACGCGCTGACCGTGCCGCCGCCGATGAAGTCGTCGGTTCCTTCGATGAACACGCTCTTGAAGTAAGAGCGCGTGGTCTGCAAGAACATCGTGTCGAGCCGGCTGAGGAGCGCGACGTTCCTGTACGCGTGCTTGTCGCCGGACGCCTGCAGCGCCACCGCCTGGGTGATGACCGCCGAGCGCGCGGTCAGGTTCTTCGACGGATCACCGGGATATTCATAGTCGACGTTGCAGTAGTTCAGGATGGTGAGGTTCTCCGCGGTGAAGCCGGTCGCGTTCACGACGATGACGTAGCCGTTGTCGGTGGCGCCCTGTGCATTGCCGCGGTTGTCGGCCAGCACCACGGAGCGGCGGTTGTTCGTCAGCCCGCGCAGCGTGATGTAGCTCTTGGTGATGTTCAGGCTGGGTCCGCTGGTCGCGCCCGGGAGCAGATAGACGTTTGGCGCGATGCCGATCACCGTCGGCTTGTCGGGGGTCCCTTCGGAAGCGGCGTCGTAGGCCGCCTGAACGGTGCTGAAGGCGCGGTTGACCGGATCGTCCTGCAGCAAGGTCCCATCGACCAGATAGTCGTAGGTGAGCGTGGTCGGATCGACGGTGGTCGTCGGCTCGCCCTGGGGCGCGCTGTCCTGTGCCCACGCGGGAGCGGCACTCAGCAGAAGCACGGCGACTCCCATCGGAACGATCAGTGACGACTTGAGCATTTGCTTATATGTCGCTTCTCGCGGTCTTCTCGGCTCGCGGCCCCGCGAGCGCAGACCGCGTAAGACCGAATGATGGAATCGCGATCGACGCCGGAAGAACCGCCGCGCCGTCCGTTTGCCCAAGGTGGGAGGGCGGAACATGACGGAACGATCGAACAGGTGCAGGGCCAAGAGCAGAGCCACAACCGGCGCGCTCAGCGTCATCGGCTATGTCGGCATCGTTGTTGGCATGGTGGGACTGGCAGCTGGGGTAGCGAGCGCGCACCCGCACGACCAGAGGCCAGGAAGTCTGGACGCCGGGTTCGGGAACGGGGGCGTCGTCCTGACTGCGGTCCAGGACTTTTCCGAGGGCACCGAGAGCCTCCTGGTTCAGGAGGACGGAAAGATCGTCGTCGCCGGCTTGACGGTCACGCCAGAAACCGCCGCTTTGACGCTGGTTCGTTATCGCCGCGACGGAGCGCTGGACCCGACCTTCGGCGTGGGCGGCACGAGCGAGACGATCCTGGAACGTGTTCCTCTCTTGGCGGGACTCCTCCAGGAACGCGACGGGAAGATCGTGGTCGTGGGCACCATCACCATCGGGAGACCAACCGGCAACGACGAGACGGTCGTACTCGCCCGCTATCGACGCGACGGTCAGCTCGACGAGACCTTTGGAGAGAACGGCCTCGTCTACACGAGCTTCGGCGTCGGCACGGTCGCTCGCGCCACTGGCGCCGCGCTCCAGTCCGACGGCCGCATCGTCGTCGTCGGACTGGCGAACACTGGTGACGGGACGGTAAGCCGCAACTTGCTCCTGCGCTACGAATCAAATGGCTCGCTCGACGCGACGTTCGGCGTGGGCGGAAGTGTCCTTGCCGACTTCGGCGGGGCCATCGGACAGATTCTCAACGCGGTCGCCATCGCCGACGACGGGAAGATCGTGACCGTGGGGAACAGCAAGCAGATCACGTCCGGGTTCAACGGAACCGTCGCGCGCTTCGACCGAGACGGCAGCATCGACGCCACCTTCGCCACCGGCGGGGCGATGATCCTGCGCCAGTTTGGCAACGTCAGCGGACTCGGCGGGGTGGCCGTTCAGCACGATGGTCGCATCGTCGTTGGGGGCGGTGGGACCGCGGATCCGCAGTCGCCGTTGAACACGGGAATGGTCCTGCGCTTCAATGCCGACGGATCGTCCGACGCCACCTTTGGCACCGGCGGTCTGGTCTTCGTCCCGGTTGCGCCGTCCGGTACCCAGAGCGGCCTCGACGGAATCAAGATCGACCGTTGCGGTCGCATCGTAGCGGCGGGCTCGATCGCGCTCTCGACCGAGGACACGCTGCTGTTGCGGTACGACCGCGACGGCTCACCCGATCCGGCGTTTGGGGTGGACGGACGTGTGGTGACCGCGATTGACGGCCTGGCCCTGCAGCTCACGTCAATCGCACTCGAGCATGACGGCGACATCGCCGTGGCGAGCGCCGGCTTCCCGATTGCGAATCCCAGTGGTTCCGTTCAGCACGTCGTCATCAGTCGTTACGAAGGAGGCGGCGAGGACCGCGGTTGCGGATGCGAGGGCCGAAACGGGAGGTTCTGACAATCGTCAGGCCCGCCGTGGCCGGATCAGAACCGCGAGGACCAGCGATCGCTTAGAGTAGCGTGGTGATTTTCCCTCTCCTCTTCGCGGCGGGTCTCGCCGCCGCACCGCCACCACCCGCCACCGCCGCTCCCAAACCTCCCGCTCCCGAGGCCATCAAGCCGCCCGAGAGCCTGGTCGTCGACGGGGCACCGGTCATCCCGGCGGAGCTGGCGGCGGCGTTGCGGCCTTACACCGAATACCGCGGGGCCTCGTTCCTGTCGTTTCATCCCGAGCGGCGCGAGATGCTGATCGGGACGCGTTTCGCCGACACCGTTCAGATCCATCGCGTGGCCGCCGCCGGTGGAGCGCGGACGCAACTCACGTTCTTCCCCGACCGGGTGTCGAGCGCCGCGTATCCGCGCGCGCCGCTCGGCGAGCATCCGTTCTTCGTGTTCGCCAAGGACACCGGCGGCAGCGAGTTCTGGCAGATCTATCGCTTCGACCTCGAGACCAGCGCGGTGACCTTGCTGACCGACGGGCGCTCGCGCAACACGCTGGGCGTCTTCTCGCGCCGCGGGCACCGGCTGGCGTACACATCGACCCGCCGCAACGGCGCCGACAACGATCTCTATATCGTCGACCCCGCCGACCCCAAGAGCGACCGCCGCCTGGCCGAGGTGAAAGGTGGCGGCTGGGAGGTCGTCGATTGGTCCCCCACCGACGATCGCCTGCTGGTCAGCGAGGAGATCTCGATCAACGAGAGCTACCTCTGGTCGTTCGACGTCGCGACCGGCCAGCGCACGCCGCTGACCCCACGCCCCGGCGGCGAAAAGGTTTCGTACCGCTCGGCCCGCTGGGCCGACGACGGGCGCTCGCTGTTCGTGGCCACCGATCGCGACAACGAGTTCTTCCGCCTGGCACAGGTGGAGCTGGCAAGCGGAAAGCACAGCTACTTCAGCGACCACATTCATTGGGACGTCGAGGCGGTCGAGCTCGCCGACGACGGACGCAACCTGGCCGTCGTGGTCAACGAGAACGGTGTCGGGCGCGTGCACCTGTTCGACGCGCGCTCGGGCAAGGAACGGCGTGCACCCGCGCTGCCGCCCGGCGCGGTCTACGGCGTCGCCTGGCACCATGACGGGCGCACGCTGGCGGTGACCATGGCGTCGGCGCGCATGCAGTCCGACGTCTTCGTCGCCGATACGCGCAGCAAGCGCGTCGAACGCTGGACCGAGAGCGAGCTCGGCGGCGTCGACCTCCGCGACCAGCCCGAACCGCAGGTGGTGAGCTGGAAGGCCTTCGACGGCCGCGCGCTGTCCGGCCTGCTCTACCGGCCGCCGGCGCGCTTCGCCGGCCGCCGGCCCGTGATGATCAACATACACGGCGGTCCCGAGGGGCAGGCGCGTCCCGGCTTCCCCGGCCGCAGCAACTACATCCTGCGCGAGCTGGGCGTTGCGATCCTGTACCCGAACGTGCGCGGCTCGATCGGCTACGGCAAGACCTTCACCAAGCTCGACAACGGCGTGCTGCGCGAGGATTCGGTCAAGGACATCGGCGCGCTGCTCGACTGGATCGCGGCCAGCCCCGACCTGGACGCGAGCCGCGTGATGGTGATCGGCGGCAGCTACGGCGGCTACATGAGCCTGGCGGTGTCGGCCCGTTACGCCGACCGCATCCGCTGCTCCGTCGACGTGGTCGGTATCTCGAGCTTCGTCACCTTCCTGGAACACACCGAGGCCTATCGGCGCGATCTGCGCCGCGTGGAGTACGGCGACGAGCGCGACCCGGCAACGCGCGCGTTCATGGAGAAGATCGCGCCGGTCAACAACGCCGGCCAGATCAAGAAGCCCATCCTCATCGCGCAGGGACAGAACGATCCGCGCGTGCCAGCCTCGGAGGCGGAGCAGATGGTGACGACGCTGCGCAAGGGCGGCACGCCGGTGTGGTACCTGCTGGCGCGCGACGAGGGTCACGGCTTCGTCAAGAAGCGTAACGCCGACTTTCTGTTCTATGCGCAGGTCGCGTTCATGAAGAAGTACTTGCTCGAATCGGAGCCCTGAGCCGCGCCGGGCACGGATTCGACCGCTTCGGTCGACGAGACCGCGCTACGCGGCGGCACCTCGCCGAGACGCCGCATTCACGAGCGGGTGTGACGATTGGACCGAGCCCTGGATCCCGGCGGCCGCGACGACGACGACGAGCCACGTGCGCTGCGCGCGACCGCCTCTTCCTCTCGTCCCGCCCGCACGGTCTCACAGAGACTGAGGGTGTTCGCGAAGACGTCGTGTGACAGGTCTGATGGAAAGACGTGTGACGGGAAGAAAAGCGACGCATTTGCGTTGCGCCGTCCGAGAGGCATCGCGGGTCGCGGACTCATATTGATGAAGGCGGGAGTCTCCGCCTCGCGCTCGAGACGCCTGCTCGGTCATCGTCGTCAAGAAGGAGGAGATCCATGATGTGTCATTCACCTTCGCGGTCAGTTTGGTTGTCGTTGTTGGGAGCCGTGGGATTGTTGGGCTGCATGACGGGCCCCGCCCCCGGAGAAGATGAACCAGCGGCGCAGACGTCCGAAGCACTCAGCGTCTCCGCCGCGATCTGTGGCGGGCCAAGAGGCCTGCTCTGTCACAAGTCAGCGTATTGCCAGACCCCCGAGGGCAGCTGCGCGGGTCCCAGGCAGTTCGGCGTCTGCCGCGCGCGCCCGCAGATCTGTCCCGATGTCTTCATTCCCGTCTGCGGCTGCGACGGAAAGACGTACCCCAACACGTGCCAGGCCGCGCGCGCCGGCACCTCGGTGGCGCACACCGGCGCGTGCGCGCCGCCAGCGTGCCAGTCGAACGCCGACTGCGCCGCCGGCAGCTTCTGCCAGCAACCGGTCGGTCAGTGCGGCGGCGCCGGCACCTGCACGGCTGAGCCGCAGATCTGCCCGGACATCTTCATTCCCGTGTGCGGCTGCGATGGAAAGACCTACCCCAACGCGTGCAACGCCTCCGCGGCGGGTGTGAACATCGCCAGCACCGGACAGTGCCCGGCGCCGCAAACCTGCGGCGGCATCGCAGGCATTCCTTGCCCCGGAGCCGGCAAGTGCGTCGACGACCCCAGCGACAACTGCGATCCCAACAACGGCGGCGCGGACTGTGGAGGCATCTGCGTCTGCGTGCAGACTCAGCTCTGCGTCCGCGGCTTCCACTTCGACTCGACACCGCAAGTTTGCGCCTGCGTGCCCGACGCCCCGGCGGCCTGCGGCAGCGTCACCTGCCCGAGCGGCCAGGTGTGTTGCAACGCGAGCTGCGGCATCTGTACGCCGCCAGGCTTCGCCTGCAGTCAGATCGCCTGTCTGTAATTGAACGCGAGCGAGCGCTGGCGCCACCCGCGCGCCAGCGCTCGCCCTTGCAAGCCAGGAACGCCAGCAGCGCGGCCACCGCCGCAACCGCGTTGACCGATTCGAATCGTCGCGGAAACACGGGGGAATATTCCAGACGTCGTCCGTCTTAGGTGCGTGGCTCTCGACATCAATGGCGTGATGTTCCAGTTCTTTCACTGGTTTCTTCCGTCGGCACCGGCGCTCTGGACCTCGCTGCGCGCGGAAGCCGACAACCTGCGCACCGCGGGGATCGACGCCATCTGGATCCCGCCTCCGCAGAAATGCTCGGGCGGCACCGCCAGCAACGGCTACGACGTCTTCGATCACTTCGACCTGGGTGCCTTCAACCAATGCGGGACCGTTCCGACGAAGTACGGAACGAAGAGCGAGCTTCAAGACGCGATCAACGCGCTCCACGGCTACGTCGTTCAGAACGGCCAGCTGCAGAAAGTGGCCGGCGCCCGCTACCTTCAGGTCTACGTCGACATCGTCCTCAACCAGAAGTTTGGCGGCCAGCCCGACCCGGATCTCTGGCAGGCGATCCGCGTGAACCCGGACGATCGCCTCGAGGAGTACTGGGGGACCGGCTACCAACGAGGGCAGATCGACATCCAGGCCTACACCTGGTTTCGATATCCAGCGCGCGGTGGGAGCCTGTCCACATTCGAGTGGCGCGCCCGTCATTTCGACAGCGTCGATACGGTCGTGAAGATCGTCCAGAACGATGTCACCTTCACGGACGGGGACGACAAGTTCATCTACCGCTACCTTCACAACGAGCTCGGCTACAATCCACAGGACAAATCCTTCGGCACCTGGGTCTCGCTGGAGAAGGGCAACTTCGAGTTTCTGTCGGGCGCCGACATCGATTTCGGACGCTTCGACGTACGCGAGGAATTGAAATACTGGGGCGCTTGGCTCGCCGACGAGATCGGCGCCGATGGGCTGCGCCTCGATGCCGTCAAGCACTACACGGCCAACTATTCCCGCGAATGGACGGGCCACGTGCGGGCCAAGACGGGACAAGCTCTCTTCGCCGTTGCTGAATACATCTCCGCCGACACCGCCCCGCTGCACTCGTATCTCGGTCAAGTCACCGCCGCCGGCGACTATCCGCAGGACATCTCCGTGTTCGATTTTCCGCTGCGTTTCAAGATCAGGAACGCCAGCTGGGCGGGCGACCAGTACGATCTCAGGGACCTGAACCGAGGCACGATGATGGCGGAGCAGCCCGCGAAGGCCGTCACGTTCGTCGAGAACCACGACTACCAGTACGGCCGCGCGCTCGACTCCCACGTGCGCGAATGGATCAAGCCCATCGCCTACGCGTTCATCTTGCTGCGCGCGGGTGGCTACCCGTGCCTCTTCCATGGCGACTACTACGGCATCGACAAGGCGCTGGATGGCCGCGGGCAATCGCCGGGCAAGGAGTATCTCGATCTGCTGATCAAGGTGCGCAAGCAATTCGCGCTGGGCGAGGAGCGCTACTACGACAGCAAAACCGTCGCCGGTTGGGTGCGGATGGGCGGCGTCACCGGCGCCCGCGGCGCCCTGGCCGTCGTCATCAACACCGCGGCCGGCGGCGTGCAGTCAATCAACCTGGACACCGGACGTGCCAACAAGCGCTTTTATCATCTCGCCACGATCAAGCACACCGGCAGCTACGACCAGGATGGCTTCGCGGTCGTGCGCTCGCCGTACAACCAGTACGGCGACAAAGCCGACGGCCTCTGGACGGGCCCCGACGGCAAGGCCGACTTTCTGGCCGACTCCGGCTGCGTCGCTCTCTGGCTCGAGGATGGGGTTGGGTTGGTCTGAGTCCGGACACCTCGGATGAGCACGACCGGGCCCTACAAGGTCACGATGCGAACCCGGCCGCGGGCTGTGCCGAGCAGCCGACGAATATCCTCGGGGTCGGACGTGACGATCGCATCTCCCCGGGCCAGCGCACCCACCACGACCGCCGCGTCGACGACATCGTTTTGCCGGGTCCGCCCGAGAAACGCACCAATACGCTTGGCCCCCGACTCGTCCACGGGTTCAACGACGCACGCGGGGAGAAGGCGGGCAATCGCGGAACTGTTGCCGCGCCAAGCCTGAGCCAGCACGACCGCGGGAATGGTGATCCGCGCGTCGCGCTGGATGGCCAACTTCCAGAACGCCCAGAACTCCCGACTATTCTTTTCCGCGGCGATGAGCGCGCCCGCGTCGAGCGTCAGGTCGCCGGCCACTTGCGTTCCGCGGCGACCAATTCGGCGTTCGTGATGGCTCCGTGCTCCGCCTCGAACCTGGCCAAGGCCGCGTCCATCGCCTGCCGCCTGAGGTGCGCCTTGGCCGCCTCGGACAGCCACGCGGACACGTTTCCCCCCGCTCTCTTTCGCGCGGCACGCTGCACTTCACCCGCGAGCCCGGATTCCAGTGAAATCGCGAGCTTCTTGGCACGTGCCGGAGTTCGCCGGCGGCGAGCGCGAGCTTTCTTCGTGAGTGCCATGCTCGGAATACTACCACCGGTCATACTCTCATGCACTCCAGCGAACTTGCGGGCGCACGCACGGCACCGCCGTGCTGGTTACCGTGGTCATCCTGGTAATTTCACGGCGGATCTCGGGTCAGGCCGCGATTGACCGGCTACCTCCGGCGTGTTCGAACTGGGATGCCGAGCCCTTGATCTCACCGCGAAGCGTACCGCGGCGCACGGTCGCGGCGTCGATTGAACACATCGACACCAAGCTAGTACTTGGCCACGCGCGAACGAGTGTATAAAAGCGTAGCGATGCGTGTGGCAGCGGCGGCGTTGACAGCTTCATTGTGGGCGGGATGTTCCTCTCCCGCGAAGTGCCAGGATGCCGCCCTGGTCCGCCTGCACTTCAATCAGCAGGCCCAGAACTGCCGCGTGAACATCTTCCCCGCCGGTACCGACGGTGGAACGATCGACGCCGGAACGCTCGCGTCGGTACCCTCCTATCAGTTCGCGAGCTCGCCGGGTGGCCCCGGCAACTGTCCGGACCTGGACATCGTTCCGCCCTCCACGCCGACGGTGGCGTGTGACGTCGTCCAGGGGCCCACGCCGACCTCGTGCGAGGCCAATGCCGGCTGTTTTTCGCTTACTTTTTGGGGCGACGCCGGTACTGCGTTACGCACGGCCATCGGCTCGCAGAAGTTCGACGCCTTCTTGTTCTGCAACGGCGTGATCGTCGACCAGTCGCTGTTCGATCCTGCGGCGCCCGCGAACGAAGTGTATTGCCGCGACGTCTCGAGCGGCGCCATCGCACACTGAGGGGGAGACGTTGCGAGCACGGCGTACCGGATGGATGGTCCTTTGCATGGTGGCCGCGGCGCCGTTCGCGCGTTCGGCGAAGGCTGGTTGTCCCAACGTCTGTCAGATCGCGCAGCCTTCTGTGGCGATAACTCCAGCCCTGGATTGCGCGACGTTTGCCGCCTCCGGAGAAACATGCGATTGCGGGTTGGTGGTGACGATGACCAACAATTGTTCGAGCGCGATCGACGCCGTCGACTTCACGTTCAATTCTTGTGTCGCCTCGAGCGGCAGCACGGCCCTCACGCAGCCGTGTCCATCTGTCGGCCCGAATATGAAGGGGACGTTGCGCCTGACCACCAGCGGAAATGGCGCGAAGTCATGGCCTCTTCACATCCAGACGGCCATGACAGATTACACGGTTACGCCCACCGCCGACGTCAGCGGATTCAGCGCGGGCGGCAGCTCGTGCGCCGTCGCTCGAAGCGGCTCTGAATCGTCACGGATCGCTTCCGGTGTCTGCACTATCTTGCTCGCGACATTGTTGGTAGTTGGGAGACGGCGTAAAGATCCGTAAAAGATCGGTAACGGGAGGTTTCACATGTCAGAGAGCTCGGCAGGGGGTGTCGAGGAGATCGTGATCATTCCCGCGCCGGCGTCGATGCGAGGCATCGCGCGGCGGGAATTCCTGCAATGGAGCCTCGGCGCGGCCATGCTCGTTCCGGCCTGCCAACACCTTCACGGTCAAGGCTTTGGTCGCGATGCGCCTCATCCCAGGGGCCTCCCTTGATTCGTGAATCAGCGCGCGATAATTTCCTGCCTGTAGTCGCGCGCTTCGACGTCAGCGTTCGGTCCGAGTTGTTCTACGGTCGTGGCCAGTTTTGGCGAAGGGAATCGGTTTGAAGACGGACCTCGTGAGCGTGATTGAAGCGGCCTACCGAATCGAACAGAGCGAGGACGCCTGGCTGAGAGGTATCCTTGGCGCAGCCAGATCGGCTGTCGATGGCGGTCTTGGAGCCGTCGCGTACACCTACGATGCCTCCAATCCCGCCGCGTTCCGCATCAAAACATTCGCGTCCGAGGGAGTGTCCGATGAAGTGGCTGCCCTCATGTCTGGCAGCAACTCCCTGCTGGACCCTGACTACGTTCGCAGGTCGTTCTTGTCGCTGCCATGCGGGACATCCCGTGATACAGCTGGGTGGCGACAGCAACCTGGCGTCGAAAGGGCCGGTCCGGACCTCGGGGTGCGCGACTTTGTCACGATAAATGGCGTGAACCCGAGTAGACACGGGTGCGCTATCACTGCACCTCTCGGCAAGGAGTTGAGGTTGACAGCTCGACGGCGAAGCGTCCTGACCAAGCTCTCATGTCATCTCGCGGCGGCGCTCAGACTGCGGCAACGTCTGGCCAGCAACGAGGCTCGTGCGGAAATAGGTGAGGCCGTCCTCGATCACGACGGAAGGATTCACAACGCCGAAGGGGAAGCACGGTCGAAGAGTGCGCTCTCGCGTTTGAAGCAGTCGGCGCTTGCCATCGGGCGCTCGCGCGGCACGCTGCGCGCTCGCGATCCGGAGCAGGCCGTCGATGAATGGAAGGGTCTCATCGCCGCGCGCTGGACACTGCTCGACGTCTGCGAGACGGATGGGCGCAGGTACCTGGTCGCTCGCCGAAATAGCCCACCCACGCACGGGCCGAACGGCCTGACGAACCGAGAGCAGGAGGTGCTGGCGTTCGCGGCCATGGGCCATCACAACAAACTGATTGCCTACAATCTAGGCATTTCGCACTCGACGGTGCGCGTACTGCTCGCACGCGCCGCCGCAAAACTGGGAGTACGGTCCCGAGACGAACTGGTGCGTCGCCGCCGGGAGGGTTTGGCGGCGGGCGCTAGTGTCCTGTCTCAGAAATCCGCCGTGGCACCGAGGGCGTGAATGCGGCCCGATCGCGAGGCGCGAGGAGCGCGCACACTGGACGTATGTAAGCGACGAGCAACGAAGCGAGCGGGCCGCAGTCGCGCCCGAATGCAGGCGGATTTCTGAGACAGGACACTAGGTGAGAACGAATCTGAAGAAGCCCATGAAAGGGCTGGGCATTCGAAAGCTCGGAGCTCAGTTGCAGACGCCATCGTGGCACATTCCGAGACGCCTCACTACATCGAACCCAACGTCCGTCCAGTAGACGCTTGTGGCGTCGATGGCAATGTAGACCGGTTCGCTCTGGGCAGAGACGAGCGTAGTCACCGCGCCCCCGCCTAGCGCCACTTTCTTCACCGTATCGCTGAACGACCCCCAGTAGACGCTCGTGGCATCGACCCCTATGGCAGCCGGAAAGGTTTGGCCCGAGGCGAGCGTTATCGGGCTGCCTCCGGCGAGCGGAACCTTCATGACAGTGCCCCCGGTGTTCGTCCAATAGACGCTCGTGGCGTCGACGGCAATGTAGCCCGGTCCGTTCTGACCCGAAGCGAGGGTGGTGGGGGCCCCTCCGGCGAGTGGCACTCTCATCACCGTACCCCCACTATTGGTGATCATGCTGTCGCCGGTGTTCGTCCAATAGACGCTCGTGGCGTCGACGGCGAGAGCGAATGGCAAGGATTGACCGGAAGCGAGCACGCTGGGGGTCCCCCCGGCGAGTGGCACTTTCATCACCGTGCCGCCGCTCAAGATGGTGGTGACGTCGCCTCTATTCACCCAGTAGACGTTCGCCGCATCGATGGTCACGCAAGACGGTGTGCTCTGGCCCGTTGCGAGCGCGGTTGGAGTGCCTCCGCCGAGCGGCACTTTCATCACTGTGCCGTCGCTGATGCTTTCAACCCAATAAACGTTCGTAGCGTCGACCACGATACTCTCCGGAGAGGCCTGGCCCGATGCAAGCGTCGTCGCGGTGCCGCCAAACTCGCTCGCTGCGGTGAGTGGCACTTTCTTCACCGTGCCGTCCTTGACGTTTGTACCGCTGCTGAAATTCGTCCAATAAACAGTCGTGGCATCGACGGTAACGCTTGCTAGACCAGCTTGACCAAAGGCGAGCGCCGCCGGGGGGCACGCGTTCTCACACGCGGTGCTAGTGGTGCCCCCCGTGCCCGTAGCGCCGTCCGCATTCGCCATGCCGTTCCCGGCTCCGTTCCCGCCACTTCCCGTATTGGCGGCAGTGCTCCCGTTGCAGGCGACAAAGATAGACGCGCCCAGAATCACGCTTCGCGCGCAATAAGTCGACTTGACCGTCGTCATGGCTCTCCCTCGCTTTCGTTTGGTCACCGATCTCGTATGGTGCGTCGTAGGATCCCACCTCGAAAGCAGAAGGGGGTTCATTGAACCGAGTGGTTGCTCGGCCCTTTGCGAGTGGACGCACTCCGGGTGTTGTTCCAGGGCCATCCTTCGGCAAGGGCTAGTCAGCACCGTGAACCGTTTGGACTTGGTCGCAATGTTATCGCGTGTAGTTGAGCAATTCAGTGGTGATGGCCGGAATCGCCGCACTGGCCCTCATCTCCATCTTGATCGGGCCGACTCCCTTCGCCAGCCAGAGTGTCGTGGTTGACTGGCTAGGGGCTTGGGTCGGGATCTGATTGGCCCCTTTTTCAGAGGCCGCGGGCAGCATCCCCCCTTTCATTTCGGTACTCGCCTCGATTCTGAGGGCTTCATACTCACCCGCCGGGACCCTGACTCTTTCCACCGCGATGACCTTGTACCTGGACGCGAGCGTAATCGTCCTGGCTTGGCCACCGATGGTCATTTCCATCGTCACACCGGAAACCCAGGTCCCGCCGACCTTCATCGCGGCGGGCCTGCCGAAGTCCACGCCCGTTCGGTTCCGAAACTTGAAGGTGCCCGTCGCGCCCATTCCGACCGAGTCGAGCTGTATTCCGTCTGCCACGCACGTTCCAGTGGAGATCGTTTTCTTCCCGGGAGGGCCGCCAGCCGCTTGCTCAGTCGTTTCGTACGTGAAGCTTGTATGATCGACTTTCGTGAAGACCGCGACCCTCTTCCTCCCGGCCGTCGCGTAGACGTATTTTTGCCCCAGCCTCAGGGGGTAATAGGTCTGGTCGCAGTCGGCGACCGCGGGTGGCGCGGCGTGAGAACGGACTGGCGCGGTGAGTATGATGACGACTGTTGCCGCGGACGCGAGCACGACGCGAAGGATGAGGTTGCGCATGATTTCCAATCTTTCATGGTCAGAGGCCATTTCCACCGAACATCGGCTGGATGCTGGGAACGACGGTCGGCGGCCGGTGGATGTGCGTTCTGGTGGAGGAATAGACGCGCTAGCGCGAGTGGGCCACATTTAAACGAAGACTCCGGGCGATCTTCCATGCGTGAAGGCACGCGGAGCAGTCCATGCGGCTGCGGCCGTCGCTGCCGCCAGCGCGGCAATCCAAAGCACACCCGCCACGCGATTCGGCGCGCCCAAGCAAATGAACCCTGCCACTATTCATGCCCCCTCCTCCCAATCTCTTTCAGCGCTCGATCGCCGCGCGCTTCAGTGGCACCTGCGGATTAAACGTCGAGAGCAGTTGTGGCACAACGTAAAATCCGTTTACGTGAACGCGAGTTCGTAAACTCCTTCAGAGGACCACCCGGCTGGATGCAGCCTTGACAAGCGGCGAGGCGAGAGCGAAACGATCGGTCCAGGCGCGACATCCTAGCTCCGCCCGGTACCTCGCGACCCTGTCCGATTGCCGCGAAACTAAAAACAATGTTAGGTTGCCGGATGCGTATCCTATTGGGGGCGGCGGTTGGGCGCGCGGTTCTGGCGATGATGTGCACTTTTTCGGCGTGCGCGGCCTCGCCGTCGTCTTCTTTGTCAGGCTCCGACGGAGCGGACGGCACCGGGAGCGCGTTTGCGATCGATCCTATGATTCAACTGGGGGCGAAGGAGACCTTGTTGGCGGACGGTGCTCTTGGGCTCCACTATTTTCCCGACGAAGGGACGGCGATGCTTGGCGCTTCGCCGTTCAGGATCGTGGTGGCCGATGGACTATCGAGGTCGACGTTTGTCGTCGAGGCCGCCATTGACTCCCCCGATCCGCTGCAGCACCTCGCGTCGGCGATGAAGATCCTTTCGCCGGGCGGCGCAGGTACGTTCGACAACGGGTACGCTGGGATCAGCGCCGTGTACCATCACACCGATGGCGTCTACTACGGTTTTTATCACGCTGAGGATCAAGAGGGCACCGGGACAATCCCGGGAACCTCGATCCCGGGTTTCTATGCGCGCATCGGCATCGCGTACTCCGCGGACGGAACGACATGGACCAAGGGCGGCTACGTGATCGAGAGCTTCGCACCGAAGCGCGTGCCCGACGGCGTCTCTGTCCAGTACGACCAGGGTGCGGCTGAACCTGGCGCGGTTGCGTCTGCCGATGGCCGGTACCTCTATCTCTATTACACAGAGCACTCGCGGCTGAACGCGTCGGGCGGCTATCGGCCCGTGCTGATCTGCATGGCGCGCGCAGATCTCACTGCATGGCCGCCGCCGATGCCCGCGACGCCTGGGCCACTGCATGATGTCTTCATGAAATACGCGGAAGGCACGTTCTCCACCGACGGTATTGGTGGCCTCGATTCTCCCGTCGTCTCGCCGCCGACCGGGGATTCGAACGCCCTCGAAGGCCACGTGACCTATTCGGCCTCGCTGCAGAAGTACATCATGATTTACGGCGTCGACGCGTGGAACGAGAGGACGGCGCCGGCCCGCGCGAACGTCAGCGGCCTTTACACCGCATTCTCCGACGACGGAGTCATCTGGCGGACGCCGGAGCAACCGCTCATCCGCGATTTCGGCGTCGCCACTCAAGGCCTCAGCCTCTCGTGGGAGGGATCGATCTTGTGGGACGCGGGCTCGGACACGCAGGGTAAACTGGTCTACGGGTACAGCCCCGATTGGCAGAACCCGCCGCACTATCTTGTCGGCAGGCCGCTGTCGCTGCTTCCATTGCCATAGAACTCATTTCTAGGCCGCAGGCTCGCGTGTCGTCGTTCAGTAGAGATTTGTAGCATCGATCTACCTACACACGCCGCCCTGGCAGATTCCGACGCGCCTCACCGTGCCGCTGGGGGGGTCAGTCCAGTAGACGCTCGTGCCGTTGACTACTATGCCGTCGCCACTGTACTGGCCGGAGGCGAGCGTGGTCGGAGTACGGCACTTTCATAACCGCACCGGCATTCGCCCAGTAGACGCTCGTAGCATCGACGGCAATAGGGCCCGGAAGGCTTTGGCCCGAGGCAAGGGTTGTCGAGATGCCTCCGCCAAGGGGCACCTTCATCACCGTACCGTCGAAGCTGCTGGTCCAGTAGACGCTCGTGGCGTCGATGGCTATTCCCTGGGCGCCGCTCTGCCCCGAGGCGAGCGTAGTCGGCGTGCCCCCAGCCAACGGCGCCTTCATCACCTGGTCGTCCGCGTTCGTCCAGTAGACGCTTGTGCTGTCGACGGCTATGGCATACGCCCCGCTCGAGAAGAGGATGTCCGGTGCGCCCCCGCCAATCGGCGCTTTCATTACGGATCCATCCGTGGTCCAGTAGACACTCGTGGCATCGACAGCGATGCGGTTCGCACCGGGCTCGCCTGAGGCGATCTCAGTGGGAGTGCCCCCGCCGAGCGGCACCTTCATGACTGGGCCAGCGTTGTTGCTGAAGTCTTGGCTCACCCAGTAGATGCTCGTGGCGTCGATGGCGATGCCCTGCGGATTAGGGCTGTCCCGAGGCGACCGCGACCGATGCGCATACTTTCCCGCACGCGCCGCAGTTGGCCGGGTCGCTGCTCATGTCGACCCCGCGACAGACGGCTCCAGGGCCGCCGGTGGCTGTCACGCCACTGTCTCCTATTCCATTGCCGGCATCTCCCTTGTTGCCGGCGCTGGTCGAGTTGCAGGCAACCGAAACGAGAGCGCCCAGGATCGCGGATCTCCAGCGATAGCTAAAACTGTATGCGATCGTCAATTCGTCACGCCCTCTCAGGGTAAAATGTTGTGGACTGCAATGCTCTCCCGGAGGAGACCGAGCGGCCCCTCCGGAGGCCGCTCACCAATTGCTGAAAGTCCCCTGACTGTGCCGTCTTGAAGACGGATCATCGAACGTCGGGCGAGCATCTCCGCAGGGCCACCATGCGACGGGGCTCTATCCAGAGCAACGCCAAAGAAGTTTACGTCGCCTCGGCCTCGTAAGCTTATCGTTCTGTCGCCTCCTCAATGGAACCTGTGGGCAAATGGAATTGCGTGGGCGCTGGTGGCGATGGGCAGTCACTAGCCACCAATGTGAAACCGTTGGAACCGAAACAATGACATGGCGGCATGGGCGCGAACGCTATGATTGCGGACCCTAAACGGGTGACGACTTGATTCTTCCGCCATGCCGGCGCTTTAGTCGCTGCGGCTGCGAACCTTTCGCCCCTGAGGTCAGATTTCCGCCCCGGGCGCGATCGGATCTCCGTCGGAGGAGTCAAAGGCGGATCAGGAGCGCCTGCTTTCTAGATTCGCTCGGTCCGAAGAACCCAGGCAGATCAGCCGGCTTGCGCCGGCCTCGAAATTCAACGAAGCTGCGCCTCGGGGAAGGACGAGCACTTGGCGGAAATGTCCTCATCAGACAGTGATTCAGGGCAGAGTCCCCCCAGCAACTCGCCGTCGTTCCAGGTGGCGCCGGGCGCGCTGATCAACGGCATCTACCGTCTGGTACGACAGCTGGGCGTCGGCGGAATGGGCGAGGTCTGGGAGGCGCGTCACGAACGCACCAAGGGCCGCGTCGCGCTGAAGGTGCTGCTGTCGGAGATGGGCCGCCACGAAGAGGTGCTGCGCCGCTTTCAGCGCGAAGTTGAGGTCACGTCCGCGCTCAACCATCCGAACATCGTGCGGGTCAGTGACGCCGACAAGCTGTCCGATGGGCGACCGTACCTGGTGATGGAGTTTCTCGAGGGGCACGATCTGACGACCGCTACCGGACGCGCGATGCCGCTCGGCGACGTCATCGACATCATCGAGCAGACCGCGATGGGGCTGCACGTTGCGCACGGGCAATCGATCATCCACCGCGATTTGAAGCCGGCGAACATCTTCATCGTACCGTTACCGGGGACGTCGCGCACCGCCGTCAAGATCCTGGACTTCGGGATTTCCAAGGCAATGGACGGGCTGAGCCGGCTGACGCATACACGCAGCGTGATCGGCACCCCGTACTACATGGCGCCAGAGCAAGCGACCGGCGGAAAGGCGGCGATGGACGCGCGCGCCGATCAGTTTTCGCTGGCGGCGATCGCCTACGAGCTGCTGACCGGGTGCATGGCTTTCGAAGGCGACGGCATGATGAACGTCATCTACAAGGTCGTGAACGAAGCGCCACGCAGCTTTGCTTCGCTGGGTGTCACCGCACCGCCGGGTGTGGAGGCGGCTGTCATGCGCGGGCTCAGTAAATCGCCGAACGATCGATTTGCTACGGTCATGGAGTTCGCGGCGGCACTGAAACCGGGCTCGTCGACCGCCGCCAGCGGACCGGCGCCGACCGTGCTGGGGAAGGTGCCGGCGCCGATCGCGCGGGGAACCCTGATTCTGCCGAACCAGGCGACCGCGACCACGCTCGGGAACAGCGCCGGGCAGATTGCAACCGCCTTGGACTCTGCGCGGGTGCAGGAAGCGGCGGCTAGCCCGGCAGCACCGGTGCCCCGACGAAAACCGATTGGCGTGATCGTGAGTAGCGTGGTCGCGGCGGCGGGCGTTCTGGCCTTCGCGGTCCTGCGTGGTGGGCACGCTAATCCCGCGGCGGGCCAGCCGGCGGCACCGCCGGGTGTCTCGCCTCTTTCAGCGAGCGCCCCGGCTGCCGCGCTGGCACCACCGCCGGTTGCGCCGGTCGCGGCGATTGCCGCTCCGGAGCCGGTGCAACCGGCCATCGTGCGCCAGCCGCCACCGGACGACCTGACGCCCGCGGCGCGCACGCCACCGCGGGAGCCCGGGCTCATCGTTCTTGCTCAGCCGCCCGCGAGCCAGCGCGAGCACGTCACTGCGTCCGTCGCCGCCACGTCTGCGAAGACCAAAACGGTGGCGGCCAAGGAGCCGTCTTCAACGGTGTT
The DNA here is from genome assembly GCA_963774325.1 of uncultured Pseudomonadota bacterium. Taxonomy (GTDB): domain Bacteria; phylum Myxococcota_A; class Polyangia; order Fen-1088; family Fen-1088; genus DASRQZ01. Next base: position 2,272,674 of record CAVZEF010000002.1, on the reverse strand, counting down.
GGAAACCCCAGCGTTTCGAAAGCCCAAGGCCAAACAATCGGTGGGCGGGCTGGCTCCGGTCAGGGATTTGCCGACAGGCCTTGTTAAACCCCCATCGGCTAAAAAACCGGCAGCGCGTCCCGGCCCATTGAACGAGGATCTGTGAACCGGTGAGCCCGAACGACCGCGCCGCAAAGGCCCTGGTGATCCTGCTCGCCTTGTCGTTGTCGCCGACGAGCGCGGGTGCGCAAAGCGCCGATCCCTCCAAGGCGCAAGCGCAGGCCAGCCTGCGCGAAGGCAACACGCTGCTGGAACAGGGCCGACCGTCAGAGGCGCTGCAAAAATTCGCCGACGCCTATCGGCTGTTCCCCAGTCCCAAGCTTCACTACAACATCGGCCAGGCGCAGAGCCTGATTCCCGGACACGAAGCGCAAGCTTACGAAGCGATGGCGCGATTCCTGAACGAAGCGCAGGACGCCAACCCCGAGTTGCGCGCTGCGGCCGAAACCCAGCGCGAGCGGCTGAGAAGCAAGGTCGGCCTGGTGTCGGTTGCAATCGATCCTCCGGATGCCCAGCTCGTCGTCGACGGTGTCGGCTTGGGCAAGCCAGCGTCCGAAGCGCCGCTGGCGCTGGCCATCGGAAAGCACACGCTGGCGATTAAGAAAGACGGACGTGCGGCGGCGGCCGAGACGATCACGCTCAAGGGCGGCGACACGTCGAACGTGCGGCTGCGCTTGCCGCCGGTGATCGTGGCTCCGGCCGTCGCGCTGCCCCCGCCACCCGTCGTCGTCACCGCCCCGCCGGTTACAGTTGCCAACGTCATCACGCCGCCGATGCCGAGCGTTTCGGAGCGCGTGCCGGCTGCCGTGATCGGCGGCGGGTACTGGACGCAGCGGCACAAGATCGGGGCCGTCCTTGCGGCCGTGGGAGCGGCCAGCCTAGTCTTCGGCCTTGTCGAGTACGTCCGCTATTTCAGCAAAGCGGATGATTTCAGAAAAGCGGGTTGCGGCACCAACGATCTTTCAATTGGGGTCAATTGCCAGTCGTTGGACAATCAATTCAAATCAGCTCAAGTTGCCTGGATCGTCGGCTATCTCGGTGCGGCGGCTTTCGGCGCAAGCGGGACGTACTTTCTCTGGCTCGCACCCGCCGGGTCGGCCGGCGCGGTAGAAAATGGAGCCGCCATGTCGATGAGCCCCGGGATGACCGTCAAAGTCGAGAGGCGCTTTTGAAGGCCCCGGCGATGAACGGACGCGGGCTCGCGCTCCTCGTCTGTTGTGGCGGGCTCTTCATCGTCGCTTGTACGACGTTGCCAGCAGTGCCGACCGGTTCGGGCGGAGAGACGGCGTCCGGGGGCGACGGTGGCACCACCACCAGCCAGGGCGGCGCGAGCGGCCACGGCACAGGTGGCTCGGCGGGCGGCGGTCAGGGCGGCGGGACCGGCGGAACGGCGTCCGGGGGCGGCGGCGGCACTACCACCAGCCAGGGCGGCGCGAGCGGCGGTGGTCAGGACGGCGGGACCGGCGGAACTCCGATTTGCCCCGCGCCGCCGGTGGACAAGTCGACTTGCGACACCACCACGGCAGTGTCGCCGTGCACAAAGAGCTGCGGCGTCAACGTCTCGGCGCTCGTCCTAAACCGCGCCCAGAAGCCTTGCGCGTGCACCACGCTCGCGGCGGCCAGCGCCTGGGATTGCACCAATGCTGGTCCTTGCATGTACCCGACCGATTTTGATGCCACTTGCTTCAAGCTCCCGGCGACGATTTCTGCCTGCCCGGCGGGTAGCGCACTGGTCCGCACGGGCACGACGCCGTGCACCAATACGGCCGGCGCCACGTGTGGACCGGTTTGCGGAGCAGCGACGGGCAACTCGTATCAGGACTCCAGCGGCACTGGAAAGGCGGGTTATTGCGCCTGCATCGCTGGCGTCTGGCAGTGCGCCAGCGTCGCTGAGTGGCCCCCTCAACGATGAGAGCCGAGCCAAGCCAAGGAGAGCGAGTGACCTGGCGCACGAGCGCGAAACGCGTCGCAATCGCGGTCGTGACCGGGCCAGCCAGGCACTGATGCGGATAGGTGGATGAGTATCGAGAGCTGATTGCGAGGCGCGCTCGAGGGCTGGGTGAGCGGCGGCGGCTCGGTCCGCGATCTTCGGGTTCAACTGCTGCGCGTCCTCGCGACGCTCGAAGGGATCGAACCCCAAGCTCGCGGCCGTCCGCTGCAAGCCGCTCCGACTAGGGAGCCGGGACGGCGATCTTACGCACGCGATGATATGGCATCGAATCACCCCCGCTGCCGTCGGCGACGTAGACCGTGGTGCCATCCGCGGTCACCGCCAGCCCCTCTTGACCATAGAATTCGGCGCTGGCACCTGGCCCGTCGGCGAAGCCTGCCATCCCGTCGCCCGCGAGTGTTTCCACACGGCCGGCCGCCAGGCGTCGAATGCGGTGGTTGCCCTGATCGGAAACGTAGATGGCGCCGGCGGCGTCAATCGCGACCGCCTCGGGCAAGTAGAAGCGCGCTTGCGCGGCTGGACCGTCGACCATGCCGCTCGCGCCATCGCCGGCCAGGGTAGCCACTGTCCCGTCGAGCGCCACCGTACGCAGCAGGTGATTGCCCCAATCGGCCACGACGATGGTGCCGTCGGGCTGCACGGCGACGCCGTAAGGAACGTTGAACTGCGCCGCGGTTCCCTGCCCATCGGCGAAACCGGCGCAGCCGTTCCCCGCCAGGGTTGTTAGCGCGCCGGTCTGCGGATCGAGCAGCATCACACGATGGTTGCGGTAGTCACTCAGCACCAGTCGGCCGTCGGGTAGGCGGCTGAGACCGCGCGGGCGTCCGACGTCGGCCTTGACTAGGGTCACGGTTTGGGTCGGCACATCAACGCGCCAGATGGTCCCGGTGACCGACGACTTCTGCCCCGAGAGATCGCGATCGGTGTCGACGAAGAGGATGTCGTCAGTCGCCGCTACCAGCCCGAACGGCTGATCGAGAACGCCGTTGCCTATCACCGTCGACGACAAGCCCGCGGGCGTGAAGCGGCGGACGCGGCTGGCGTCGTATTCGAGGACGAAGACGTCGCCGCCCGGTGCGACCGCAATGCTGACGGGATTGTCGAGGCCCACCGTTCCGCCGGTCCCTTCGCCGTCGCCGGGTGTGCCCGAACCGGCGAACGTAGATACCACCGCGTCAGACACGAACGCGACCGCCAGCCCACCGGGCGGGGGCTGGGATGGCAGCGCGGGGCACGCCGGTCCGACGTCGGCCGCGCTGTCAGTGTCACTGTCACCGCCCGAACTGTCGACGCCCCCGTCGCTGTTGTTCCCGCCGCCCACACCGATCATTCCGCCGGCGCCGATCATCCCGCCGGCGCCCGGTGCGCCACCCACGTCGATCATTCCGCCGACGCCGATCATTCCGCCGGCGCCCGGTGCGCCACCCACGCCGATCATTCCGCCGGCGCCGACCATTCCGCCGGTGCCGATCGCACCGCCGTCGCCCGACATGCCGCCGACATTCGTCATTCCGCCGCCGGCGCCGACCATTCCGCCGGCGCCGATCGCACCGGCGCCGCCCGCGATGCCTCCAACGTTCGTCATTCCGCCGACGCCCGACATGCCGCCGGCGTCAATCGCGCCGCCGTCGCCCGACATGCCGCCGACGTTCGTCGTTCCGCCGACGCCCGTCGAACCACCGGCTCCCGTCGTCCCCCCGGCGCCGGTCATTCCCGCGGTGCCCGTCGCACCGGACGCACCAGCGCCGCCCTCACTGCTCCCGCCAGAGCCTTTGCCATCGGCGCCGCCATCGATGCTAACCGCGTGCAGCACCGACGGGCTGCAGCCCGCGGCGATGCTCACCAGGAGCATAGCCACCGCGGTCCTCAGCCAGCCGCGTGCTCGGAGGCAAGCGCCGGCCAACCACGCTGACCGCCGCGAGAATCCAGGAAGGTGCTCGCGTCGCCCCCTCCTCGTGCCTGACACCAGTACTGTCACCATGATGTCGTTAGGTCGCCAAACCAAACAATCAAGTCTATACGGTTACGGGACAACCCGCCGTTACTGTGCGGGATGCACAGCTTCGGTGCGGCCAGACGCCTCCCAAGCGCGCCGCAGCTAGCCGAAGGAGGTATCGCCGATCTGGCGGCAAGGTAGTCAAACGCTCCACACCTGAGGCGACGGAAGCAACGGCCGGAGCAGTGATCTCTACCAGGGCGCCATCACGAGTGGCAGCCCGCCGAGCGCCTCCGACGATGCGCTGCAAGCCAGCATCGCCGCGCGCTACGGCGCTAAGTGACGGCCCCTCGCAGCAAAAGCTTGCGCGTCGAAATATGCGGTCCGCCGCGTGCAGCGTGAGGATGGTCTGACCTTGGCCACGCGTGGAACCTCGGCTTGCAGCTGTCGTCCCTCCAGGCGTGGGCGGAACTGCGATCGGCGGGGCGCGCGCGGCGGCGATCATCACGGACTGCGTCACTGCCGCCGGTCCAGCCGCCGCGGACGAGGTAATCCGCCCCTGCCGACCTGGAACACCCGCGCACGACGCCGCGAGACAGGCGCTCGACGGGCTTGACGACGACATCCGCAAGCTGACACCTGGGGCCGATCCCGCGCCACCCGCACGGCGGGTCCGGTCGCTCGGCGAGCAGGCCTGCTTCCGCATTCGTGGCGACCTGGATATGGATGCGAAATCGGGTCTGGCGCTGCGCACCTGGTGGGAGTACGGGGGTCAGTCCGCCGTTGCGGCGGCCCTTCCCTGCCGGCTGCAGCCGCGATTGATATCACCAACTCGGGAGTGCGCCGGGAATAGACGCATGGCTGCCTTCACGCAGGAAACCATCGCAGTACCCGCTCCGTCGACGGGGCGAAGATCTGGGACGCCTGGCGAGCAATTCGGCGGAGACTGGCTATCTCTCTCGTTCGCGTATCACGGGATGCGCCCGACGCCTGCATCAGAGTTTCGACTTGGCCCTCGAGCGCGGCACCGTGTAAGCGGTACGCACTGGCAATCGCAGCAATCATTAGATCTTTGGCATCCAATACCGACATCTGGATCGTGCATGCATACGCCCAAGAGATAACGTCGGCTTCAACCGCCACGGCTGCCAATAAGAAGCAAATGCAGACGTACCCCGTTTGCGGGGTGGCAACGTGTGTTTGCAGACAGAGCTATCAATACACGCTCGTCCGCGGGTTCGGTGCTCCACCGTCCCCACTGGTCCGTCGTCCTCACTCGTCCTTGGTCCTCACCGGTCCTTCGAGATCAGTTCGGATTCGGGCAGCGGCGTTCGTGTCCAGATTGTGATTCGTGGCCACACCGGCGCCGAACCTCCGCCCTTCTCTGCGCCTGCTGGTGTTCGGCAGCGTGCCGGTGGTCATTATCGCGGTCGGCACGGTCGGCTACCACCTGATCGAAAAGTGGTCGTGGTTCGACGCGTTCTACATGACCGTCACCACCCTGACCTCGATCGGCTACGAGATCTCGCCCCTCACGATTCAAGGCCGCGCGTTCACGATCGCCCTGGCGCTCGGCGGGATCTTCACCGTCGCGCTCGCCGCGACCGAGATCCTGCGCACCATCGTCACGGGCGAATTGCGAGATTACCGGGGGATGCGCCGCATGCAGAAGCGAATCGAGGATCTCGAGCAGCACGTCATCGTTTGCGGCTATGGCCGCGTCGGCCGCCACGTCTGCGCGGATCTCCTCAGCGCCGGAATCTCCTTCGTGGTGATCGATCGCAAGGAGAGCGAGCTCGCGGCGGCGCGCGAAGCCGGGGCGCATCCGGTGTCGGGCGATGCGACCGCGGACGCGATCCTCCGTCGCGCAGGAATCGCGCGCGCCCGCGCCCTCATCGCGGTCGCCGGCACCGACTCCGACAACGTCCTCATCACCATGAGCGCGCGGCTGTTGCAACCCACGCTGCCGATCGTGGCGCGCGCCGAGGAGGAGTCGACGACGCCCAAGCTGTTGCGGGCGGGGGCCACCAAGACCGTCTCCCCCTACGCCGTCGGTGGCGGACGCATGGCCCAGGCGGTGCTGCACCCGAACGTGCTGGACTTCATCGACGTGGCGACTCGAAAGGACCTCCCTGACGTCAGCCTCGAGGAGCAGCTGGTGCGCCCGGGCCATGCGCTCGCCGGCAAGACGATCGGGGCCAGCGGCCTCCGTTCACGGATGGGACTGATCCTGGTCGCCATCAAGCACACGGACGGACAGATGGCCTTCAACCCCGGTGACGACGACGCCCTGGTCGCCGGTGACACCCTGATCGTTCTCGGCCATCGGGCGCAGCTCGATCGCGCCGAGCTGGCCCTGTCCGAGTTGTCGCCGCAGGGCGCTCGCTGATGACGACGACTTCACGCTCGCGGGTGTCTAGCGTTGCCACGTCCGCCCTTGGTGGCCTGGTGGGAGGATTGGTTGGTGGATTCTTCGTCGTCGGGGTGACTCTGATTCTCAAGGCGGGGCTGGAGTTCGTATCCAGCCTGGACACCTGGCTGCTCATCGCGGTGCCTTTGGTTGGTGTGGCGCTGGCCGTGCTGGTGCTGCACGGGTTCGGCCTGAGTGAGGACGCCGAGACGGGCGCGGGCGGCCCGCGACGGGCGCATCCCTGGAGGACCTTTCCGCGTGGCGCGGTCCGCGCCGACCTCAGCGGCGACATCCTGGGCTTCGCCGGCCAGGAAGAGCGCTTCCCCTGGCGCCTGGCGCCACTTCGCGCCGCCGCGATCATCGCCACCGTCGGGCTGGGCGGGGCGATGGGCACCGAGGCGCCCGCCGCTTACCTGGGCGTGGCGGCAGGCGCTTGCCTCGGGGACCGCGGCCGCTGGTGGCGCCGTCTGCTCCGTCCCGCTGCCGTCGGGGGCGGCGCAGCCGGCGTCGCCGCGCTGATGGGAATAGCTCTCGTCGGTGCGGGGTACATGCTCGAGCTCCCGCCCGCGCGGGCTCCCGTCACCGCCGAACGCTCGACGGCGGCCCTGGTGGGTGGGCTTGTCGGATGGGTGATCAACGTCGTCTTCCACCTCGACCTCATCCGCCTGGTGGTGCCGAAGGTGCCACCGGACAGCCTGAGGCAGGTCGTGATGACCGCGGTGTTCATCGGAGCAGCCTCGGGCGTGATCACCTCCCTGGCAGGCGCGGCGGTTTATCGCGCCAAGAAGTGGAAAGCCTCGCCGATCGTCCGGCTGGCACTCGGTGGGCTGGCCGGATTGGCGACGGCGCTGATGCTGGTGAAGATTGCGGCCCCGTCGGCCGCGGTGGGCCCGGGCGGCGGAGCGATCGTGTGGGCGGAGAACGCCGGCGCGTTGCCGCTGACGCTGCTGATGGTCTGTCTTCTGCGCGCGCTGGCAACCGCTGCGCTAGCTGCCGCGGGTGGCTGCGGTGGCGTGTTCGTCCCGTTCCTCGCCATCGGCGACCTCGCGGGACGGGTGTTCGCCCCGGGGCTGGGTGTGGGCGGCGATCTGGCCGGTGCGGCCGGCGCCGCGGGTGGCCTCACCGGTGGCTACCGATTGCCCCTCACCGCAGTGGCGATGGTGTTGGGCAACGGCGGCCCGCGCCTGTCGATGCTGACCTGCGTGGCCACGGTGCTCATCGCCTACGTCACCGCTACGCTCACCGAGTCGCAGATCAAGAAACTACCAAAGCTCTCGACCTTCAGGAAACGTCGCCAGCCGCGTGCAAGAGGTGCCGCTCGGCGAATCAAGAGCACGGGACCTCTCTCGTCCTAGCTACTCGGGGACTCGGGGACGGGGTAGGGAGAGGGCGAGCCTTGCGAGAGCCTCCGCCCGGGTGGCTAGCCGCGCTGTCAGGGCGACCCTGTACGCGGAACATCAACGCAAGCGGCTTACAGCGAGTGACCTGGTGCACGAGCGCAAAACCGCGTCGCAAATCGCGGCCGTGACCGGGCCAGCCAGGCACTGACAGTGCTCACCGATCGCCTGGGAAGAGGCTGACGACCGCCTCAGAAATTCGTGACCACATGAAGGGACTGTCAGAGTACGCCGGTGCCAACCAGGCGGCCGGTGCGGACTGACTCGGTGGCTCATGGGTTGCACACGCCAGTGGGGATGCGCAGCCGCTGCTTGCCGTCACGCGTCGAAGTCACCATCACCGCGCTGGCTCTTGGAACCCTGGCGCTGGGATGCGGGTCGATCAGCCCGCTCCCGATCGGAGGCGACGGCGGTCACAACGGCACGGGAGGATCTGGAACGGGCGGCGATCAGACCGGTGGTAGCGGCGGCGACGGGATCGGCGGCGAAGGCGCAGGCGCGGGCGGCGGCAAGGGGACCGGCGGCGCGGGCCTGGGCGGCGCAGGCGGCAACGGGACCGGCGGCGCGGGCGTGGGCGGCACCGGCGGCAAGGGAATCGGCGGCGCCGGCGTGGGCGGCGCAGGCGCGCGTGACGCTGGCGGCTGCATCTGCCCCGCGATCTTCCAACCCGTGTGCGGCGCGGATGGAATGACGTACGCAAACTCCTGCGAGGCAAACTGCGCGGGTGTCACGATCGCCCACCAAGGCGCGTGTACGACCGGTCCCGACGCGTCCGTGCGCGGCTTCTGCAACGCCGACGCCGACTGCATCTTTCAACGGAGCGACAGTTGTTGCGGCTCCTGCCTGGCCACCACCGATCAACCCATACCGCCGGGCGTGGGGTGCGGCGGCGTTGCGTGCGCGATCCCCCCTGGCGGCTGCAGCTGCGTCAACCACCAGTGCGCGCGCGGCGTCCTCAGCACCGGGGCCACCTGCAACGCCAAGCAGGACGCGTGCGGCAGCGGCCTCAAGTGCTGTCCCCCCTGCGCGTTGGCCCCCATCGATGGAGGCCCCCAATGTCCACCGGTCTGCACGGGTGTACAGAGCCTCAACGGACAATTCATCTGCCCGCTGATCCCTTGAGCGAGGTCTCCTTCGCCGTGCACGCCTCAACGACCGGCAGGCAGTGCTTCGGTCCGCGTCGACGCTGCACACGGAACCACGGCCAGCGGTTCGCCGGAACCCTCGACCGCTAGCATCCGCTTAGCATCCGCTAGCACGCGCCCACGGTCCGGTCGGACACCGGATCAATCGCAGCCTGGACCGGTCGCGTCGCCACACCGTTGGCATCGCTGTTCTAGCAAGGGTCACTGCCGGACCGCTTTGGTGCAGGCGAATGAACATGCACCAAGTTCAAACGCCGCCGCCCCTTTCCAAATAACGAACCCATGTGGCGCAACTATTTGACGTTCGCCGGCGCGGCAGTGTTGATCGCCAGCGCTTCTGGTCTTGGTTGCGCCGGAGCGGATCGAGACACCGGAACGATGTCGGGCGCCGGCGGTGACACCCTGGGGATCGGTGGTGGCACGGGAATGGGAGGCCGCGTCGGTGCTGGAGGCATCCTGGGGACAGGAGGCGAAGCCGGTGGCGTTGGGACCGGGGGTCGCGCCGCGACGGGAGGCGCGACCGGGACGGGTCCCGCGGTGGACGCTGGCGTCGACCGACAGCCGCCTGACGCGGGCCGGGCCGTGGAGGCGGGATCCGACGTGAATCAGAACGCGCTCCCCCGAGTGACGTTGCACCTCGCAGGCGACTCGACGGTGATGACCTACCTCGTGCCGACCGCCACGGCTGATGAGGGCTGGGGCCAGGAGCTGGGACAGTTCCTGATCGACAAGGTCACCATCGACAATCAAGCGATTGGGGGCGCCAGCGTGCAAACGTTCTACACCAGCCGGTGGAACAACATCATGGCTGCGTTGAAACCGGGCGATTTTGTCATGGCCGATTTCGGGATCAATGACAGCGGGGGCGTCGCGGGTCGAGGTGTCACGCCCGCTGCCTTTCAGGCGCTGTTTGGTCAAATGGCCGATCAAGTCAAAGCCAAGCAAGCCACCTTCATCATGGTCACGCCATCGGCGCTGCAGTATTGGTCGGGCGGCGTCGAGACCAACGCGCGCTTGCAGCCCTACGTGGATGCGATGAAGGCCCTCGCCCCTGTCAAGAACGTGCTCGTCGACGATCTGAACGCGCGCAGCCTCGAGTATCTGAATAAGATCGGGCAGACCGCCGCGACGCAGATCTACAAGGCCGGCGACAAAGCGCACTTCACGAAGCAGGGCGCCACGCAAATGGCCAACTTCGTCGCCGAGGAACTGCAACGTATCGGCAGCCCGCTGGCGGCCTATCTGAAATGATCGCGCGGCCCCGTTAGTTGACCGCTGGAGAACTGACATGAACGACTCCCTGATCTCGCCCCGTGCCGCTTGGAGCACACGGAGACAACGCGCGCGTCTCTGTGTCTTCGCGCTTCTGGCTGGCTGTAGCGGCGTGGGAGCCGGCACGGGAGAGGGAACAGCGGGCGGCGGCGCGACCAGCACCGCTGCGAGCGGCGGGTCGCCGGGAGCCACGGGTGTCGTCGGTGGCGGAGGTGTCGCAGGGAGCACCGGAGGCGGCGGCGGGATGGGTGGATCAAGCGGTGCGAATGATGGATCGAGCACAGGGAGTGGCTCCGGCGGGATGGCGCCCGGCGGCACGCCAGGAGGGGGCCCGACGAGCGGAGCGGGAGGAATGGGCGCATCCGGTGGCTCGAGCGGAGGCGCCGGAGCGAGAGCTCCCGACGCCGGCGCGTCCTCCGACGCTGCTCCCGTCATCGTCGCGCCCCCGATCTCTGACCCAAGCTCGAAGCTCGGCATTTCCGCGGCCGGGGGCGGCTATCACGTCGAAGGCAATATTCCTTACGGCCCCCTTACAATGCAGCGACTCGACGTCATCTATCCCAGCGGGGCGGGGCCCAAAGGAACGACGACGCTACCTGGGGTCATCATGTTTCACGGTGGCGGGTGGATTGACAACAAGCCCGCCGCCCTCAAAGCGAGCATGTCGAGTTTCTTCAACCGCTTTCTGGCGCATGGCTTTGTCGTTTGCAATGTCGAGTATCGCCTGGCCGATGGCACGCCCGACGGAGCGATCGCCCCCGCCGCTGTCCAGGACGCGCTCCTGGCCGCCAAATGGTTCTGGGACCATCTCGACTACTATCATGTCGATCGAGCGCGCTACGTCGTGACCGGCGCTTCTGCGGGAGGACATCTCGCGCTCATGGTCGGCATGGCGACTCCGGATGCGCAGCTCGGCCCGACCAGCCCCGCTGACTACAAGATCGCGGCCATCGTCAATGGCTATGGGCCGCCCGATGTCACGGATCTGCTCGCGCGCCGCGTTTCCTTCGCGGTGCAGTGGCTACCCGCCAGCACGCCCAATCGAGCCGCGCTGGCTCTGCGGGTCAGCCCCATCACATACGCTCGTCGCGACATCCCGCCCCTCATCACCGTGCAAGGCGCCAATGACACCACGGTTCCCATTCCCGAGAATCAGCACCTGGACCAACTGCTGAAGGCAGCGGGCGCCGACGCCCAGATCCATCTGGTGGCAGGGGCCGGCCACGGCTTTTCCACTCCCGCCAGCGCGTGGCCCGACGCAGAGGCGACACTGTTCGCGTTCCTGGTCGCGCACGGCATCGGCAAGTAACGGCCGAGGGCGCAGGATAAGCGCGCTGACAGCGGCCCCGTTTCAGTTGATTACTTAACGGTACATTGGGAAGTTATTCGTGAGCGTGCGTTACAGGATTGGCAACGCTCAAGCAATGAGATGTTGCCAACCGCAACGCTCCGCCGGAGGTCCATTGACGTCATGACTACTCCTAACCTCACCGTCACGGTAGAACCATCGAACGCGGGAACACTGATGTTCCTGCCCCTCGCGCCCAAAAACGCGGCTGCTTCGCTGCAGGGAGAGATCGCCCTCTTTCTCGCCATCCAGAGCAACGAGTCTTCGCCCATCCATGTTAAGCAGTTGACGGTCTCGTTCGCCGGCTCCCCTGCCGTCCCCGCGGTGGCGATTCCTTTGGATCTCACGATCCCGGCGCACACCGCGGTGGGGTGGAGCTTCGCCACCGCCAACGACCTGGTCGTGCCGGTGCCTGCGCCGGGCCAGATCGCGTTGAGCCTCATGTGCCAGGACTTCGCGCAGCCATTTGTCGTCACCATGCCGCTCGCCGCGGCCGGCGCTCCGGTCCCGGGAGGATTCAATTTTCCGGCCAAGGCCAGCGACCTGCGCATCGGTGAGTACTGGAGCGGCCAGAGCCTGACCCACGACGCTGGTGCGAGCGGCAGCCAGCTCTTCGCGTACGACATGGAAGTCGTCGGGCTCGATCCGTCGTCGCACGCGTTTTCGACTCTGATGCCTGGCACGAACAACACCAACAATCAGGACTGGCGCATCTGGGGAAAACCGATCTACGCGGTGGCGGACGGGTCCGTGCTCGAATTCGAGAATGAAGTGCCGAACAACCCAGCACCGCTGCACTGGACCAGTCAGGCGGACTTGGATGCCAAGATGGCCGCGCAAGCGGCCAACTACTGGAACAAGCCGCAGTTCAAGAACCCTGGTGGCGGCAATCACTTCTATTTGCAACACGGCGACCACGTCGTGCTCTACGCCCACATGCAGAACGGGAGCCTCAATCCAGCATTGTTGAGCACCGGAGCGACGGTGAAGCGCGGCCAATTCCTGGGTTTGGCCGGCAACGCCGGCAACTCCACCAACCCGCACCTGCACATTCACACGATCAAGGGCGTCGCACCCGAGGTCGGGCCATTGCGCCCTTTCCCCTTCCGAGACACCTGGGTGCTCGACAGCACCGTGCTGCTGCCGCCGGATCCCACCGGTCCCTGGGTCGACGCTGCGGACCAGGGACTGCCCGCTCTCAACTCTCTCATCTGGCCCTGGCCCACCAAACCAAGCTGGTATCCGCCGGGATGGGGCGAGATTACCCGGACCGGCATTTCGGACGCGAGCTTCCAGACCGAGTTCAACAAGGTCACCGGGTCGGGCTACCGGATGGTGTGGGTCGACGGATTCCAAGTCGGCGGACAGACGTTCTTCAACATGATCTTCCGCCCGATCGACGGTACCGTCTGGCAAGCCGAGGTCGGGCTGGACGCGAACAAGTTTCAGCTCGAGTTCGACAAGTGGAAGAACGCGGGCTACCGCTTGCTACACGTGGAGACGTATCTGAAAGGCAGCACCGTCCTTTACGCCGGGATCTGGGTGCAATCAGCCGGCCCGGCCTGGTCGGCCTATCATGGCCGCTCCGCCGCCGATCACCAAGCGCAATTCGATTCGTTGACCAAGCAGGGCTATGTGCCCACGGCGGTCTCGGCGGTTGAAACGTCGTCCGGGCTGACTTACTCCGCGCTGTACGAGCAGCGCGACGTCGGCGGCTTCATCCTGTCGGGCGCGCTGGGCTTTGCGGACTATCAGACGCAGACCGACGCCAACATCAAGGCGGGCCGCAACCCCGCCGGGCTGAACGCCATCTCGAATGGCGGCAATCCCTTGATGCTTGGACTGTGGGAGCAAAAGGCCTCGAGCTCCTACGTGGCGAAACACGGCCAGACGGCTACCCAGTTTCAGGCGGAGTACACGCTTCGACTGCAGCAGGGTTACTTCACGCGCGCTGTGAGCGCCTGCGACAGCGGCAATGGCACGGCTCTCTACGCGACCCTCTGGAGCAAGTGACTGACGACGGCGGAAAAGTGAAAGGCTCGGGCAGCCATGAGGCGGCTGTTCCGGGCAGCATCGTCATCGTCCGCCGGTAGGTCGGGCACAAAATCCGTTGGCCGCCGGCGGGTCGGATCCGAAGCCGCCGTCAAAGAACGAGAGCTCGTTCTGGGGCGGCGGCCGTGCCGAGTGGAAGGCGGGCGGACTGCCTGGAAGGCAGCACCGATGGTCCTGGAGGTGCCACCGCTATCGCCGCGGGGCCCACACGCTGCACATCCGCGATGAGATCGACAAGAACCGCTTCGGCCGAGAGCTGCCGCTCAGCGCTGCCGCGCGTGTGGCCCTCGACAGCCTGTGCTGCCCGGACGCGGGACTCATCTTCGGCGAGCCACGACTGCATCATGCTGCTCCGCCGCGCCGCCAAGGAGGCCGGCATCGACGCCTATCGCGCCGAGCGCATCTCGGACTACGACTTCCGCCACTCGGCGGCGACGCACCTCGGGCGCTCGTCCAGCAACAACCTGCCGGGCGTGATGTACCTGCTCGGGCACAAGCAGCCGGCGACCACCGCCCGCTACAGCGACCGCAGCGGGACGCCGCGCTCGAGGTGCTGCCGCAGTTATCCACAGCATTCTGGCCCCGGATAGTGGTCCACAAATTCTGGCCAAGGGCCACAGCGACCCTACCCGACCGACCCGATCCCGCCCGACGAAATCCTGAACGATTATTACTGTCTTGTGCGAGGAGGGGGACTCGAACCCCCATGGCTGTTAACCGCTAGCACCTCAAGCTAGTGCGTCTACCAAGTTCCGCCATCCTCGCGATGAGACCCGCGTCTTATATGGGGTGGCGGCTGTGGTGTCAACGATGAGGCGTGACCGAGATCCGGACTAGCTCAGTCGGTGAATGCCGTCGACGACGTGCCAGGTCGCGACGACGGTGAGCTCGACCAGCTTCTCGGTGCGGCGGCTGTCGGGGACGACGAGGTGCTCGTGGGTGCACAGGGCCTGTAGCTGGCGCAGGAAGCGCAAGATCACGCGCTTGTCGGAGTCGCCGATCCAGCGCGAGAGGCGGTCGACCAGGATCTGCTGGTGCTGCTGGATGAAGCGCGCCGCCGACTGCGCGTTGGCGGTGTGGGTGCGGGTGGCGGCGCTGGCGCGGCGCGAGCGCGGCGGGCGGCGCACGAAGATGTCCTGCAGGTCCTTGCGGTACTCGAGCAGCTCTTTGTCGACGACGTCGCCGATGTCGAAGTACTCGGCGACGGTCTCGCGCATGTCGGTGTACGGCACGCGCAGGCCCAGGCGGACGTTGCTCGGCGAGCCGCGACAGGCGCCTTCCAGCTCGACGATGCGGTCGACGTATTCGAGCTTGGCGAACGCCACCTGCCAGTCGCGGTAGCGGCGCCGCCAGTGCGTGTCGTGGTCCAGCCACACCGCGAACGTCTCGGCCCAGTCTTCGTCCGGGTGTTTTTGCGCGTAGTGGTACATACCTGCGCGATGCAGGTAGCGGACGTAGTCGCGGCTCCACGGGTTGGGGTTGTAGACGTCGCGATACTGGCGGCGGAAGTCGCCGAAGGTCTGGGTCCAGTCGCGCCGGCGCCAGAGCTCGAACGCGTAGTTGATCGCGTGGCCGGCCTCGTGGCGGAGGTACATCAGCACCTCCTCGCGCGAGTACTCGAACAGGTGATCGTTCACCAACCGCCACAAGGTCGGGTTGGCCAGGTACCAAGGGATGTTGACGCTGACGGCGCGATCCGCGGTCCAGAAATCGTCCTCGCCCAGGTAGTAAGCGGGCACGAACGTGATGCCGCGCGCGCGCAGCTCACCGATGACTTGCTCCACGCATTCGGCCAGCGTCCCCTCCGGCCGCAGGTCGAGATCGCAGATGCGGGTAGAGAGGAGCTTCTGCAGCCCAACCTCACGCTCCATGCTGCTGGTGAGGGGGCTGCGCGACATACTACGACGGGTTCGAAGCGCCGGGACCGCCATCGCGGACAGACGTTTACCATGCCGGCCCGGTGGATTCCTCTGAAAACCGGGTGCAAAAAATTCTTTTAGAATCGGTCACTTACATGTCAGACACGCACCGCCACCAAGATCCATCCAACAGCTGCCGAAGGGGCAGGTAGTATGCCGAACGGAATGATCTCGCGCGGCGCAAGCTGGTCCCGCCCGGCGCTGGTAATGGTGCTCTACCTCGGCCTCGGCGCGGCTGCGCTCGGCTGGACGACGCTGCGCGGGCAGACGACGCTGTGGCAGCTTCCGGGGCGCAGTGACCCCTGGGTGTTCACCGGCATCACGCTCGGGGCGGCGTTCGGGCTGGCGATGGTGTTCGCGTCGCGGTCTGGCCTTTTTCCGGTTCGAATGGGCGCGCGCGCTGCACCGGGACTTTCGCGCGCTGCTGAGCCCGCTGGGCGCGCCCGAGATCGTGGTGCTGGCGGCCGCCTCGTCCATCGGCGAGGAGATGTTCTTCCGCGGGGCGCTGATCCCGGTGCTGGGGCTGGTCGGTTCCAGCGCGGTCTTCGCGCTGCTGCACATCGGGCCGCACGCGCGGCACCTGCCCTGGACGATCTCGTCGTTTTTCGCGGGGCTGGTCTTCGGCGCGCTCTATCTCTGGACCGGTGACCTGACCGGCGCGGTCGTGGCGCACTTCACGATCAACTTCCTGAACCTGCGCCACGTCGCGCAGTACGAGCTGCGCTAGTGTCCTGTCTCAGAAATCCGCCGTGGCACCGAGGGCGTGAATGCGGCCCGATCGCGAGGCGCGAGCAGCGCGCATACTGGACGTATGTAAGCGACGAGCAACGAAGCGAGCGGGCCGCAGTCGCGCCCGAATGCAGGCGGATTTCTGAGACAGGACACTAGCTCGCGGCGCTGGTAGCCCGTTCAGCGCCGCGCGAGGCCGGCGACCTTCCAGCCTTCGGGCTTGTGGGTCAGGATCAGGATCAGCGTGTCGTTCCCGGCGCGCGCGACCGCGTACAGCCCCCCCGACCCGTCGTCGAGCCCCGGCGGCAGCCGCCCGATCATCCCGCGCAGCCCGGCGGCCGTGACCAGCTGCACGGAGCTGACCGCGCGCGAATCGGCGGTGCTTTCGTCGACCAGCCCACCCAGCATCGACTTGAGCTCGCTGCGCTTGCTGGCGGCGTTGCCGTTGCTGGATCGAAACGGGACGACCGCCGGGGCCAGCATCGCGCTGACGTCGCCGCGGCCGAACGCCGCAAACCAGCTCTGTGCCAGCAGCCGCGCCTCGGCGTTGTCGGCGCGCGGCGGGAAATTGCTTGGCGGTGCCGGCGGCGCCTCGGAAGCGGCCGGCGCCTCCTCGGTGGCGACGGCGGCGCGAACCGGCACATGGCGGGCGCGCTCGCCGTCGCCCGGGGTTCCGCTCCAGGTGGCGCGGGCCGTCGCCCAGGTTCAGGCCCTGGCTGGCCGCCGCTGCCGCCGCCGCCGATCGGGGCGGCGGCGCGGGCGGGCGCTCGGTCGCCGACGCCGCCACGGTGTCACCGTCGGCGGGCGGATTGTCGAGGATGAATGGATCGACCCCCGACGTCGCGCACTGGCGCGCGTCGCGATAGAAGCTCCAGTGCAGGTAGATCTTCCCGTTCTTCGATCGGATCTCGCGCGGCGGATCGGGATAGGGGCCGGCGCTGAAGGCGACGTCGATCACGGCGGCGTCGTAGGGCATGTAGCCCGACGTCTTCACCACCGTGACCTTGTCCACCGTGCCGTCGGCGTTCAAGCGCATCTCCAGCACGGTGAGCAGGTTGGGGTTGTTGAAGGGGTTGCGTGCTCGACTTCTCGTCCCACTCCTCGAGCATGCCGAAGCCCCACAGGTTGTGGATGCTCCGGTGCATGCGCGCGATGTACGCCGCGAACGGCGCTGCCCGCGTGTTGAGCGCGGTCTGGTTGCCGGGCTTCACCTCGGGGATGAAGTTCTCCAGCGACGACTGCACGCGCCCGATGCGCTGCTGGAACCGGCCGACCTTCTTCGATCGCTCGGTCTGCGCCAGCCGCCGCTCTGCCGCGGCGTCGGCGCCGAACAGGTACTCGTAGTCCTTCCCGGTCAGCGCCAGCTTCATCTTCTTGCCGCGCGGCAGGTGGTCGGCATCCTCGTGCGGGCCGCGCACGCTCCGGTCGTTCGGCAGGGCGATGGTCCCGTCGGCGGTGCGCGGCAGCGACGGGTCGACGGTCTCCGGCGTCAGCTCGTGCTCGCGGCGGGGCGCATCGCGCAGCGCCAGCAACGACTTCGGCTTCTGCGGCGTCGGCTCGGGCTGCGACAGCTCGGGTTCGGCGTGGGGCGTGACCTCGGGCGCCTTGCGCCCCAGCGCCGACTTCTCGTCGTCGAGCTGGGCGATCTTCGCCTTCTCGTCGCCGATCTCGGTGTCCTGGCGGTCCGACGGCGACTCCGAGCCCTGCGCGCCCTGCTGCGCCTTCTGCAAGTTCGTGTCGGTGGCGCGGGACTCGACCTCGGCGCGGTTGTTCTTCTGCGCGAGGTACTTCGCGTCGGGCGGCGGCTCGACCTCCTTCTCGTTGTCGAGATCGACCATCTTCTGGTGCGACCGCTCCGGCGGCTTCGGGATGTCCGGCGGCTTGGGCATCGGCGGCAGGGGCGGCACCTTTACCTCGGGCTCGGGCTTCTGCTTTTCCGGCTGGGGCTGTTTCTCGGCCAGCTTGATCGGCTTGTCCTTGTTCTTCTTTTTTTGCTTCTCCTTCTCTTGGCGCTTGCGCACCTCTTCCGGCGTCTCGGGCATGGGGCGCGGAGGCGGGACGACGTCATCGACCGGCGGCAGATCGGCGGGCAGCTCCTCGCTGCTCACGTCGCGGAACGCGACGTCGACCTCCTCGGCGCGCTGCGCTTCCTCGCGCGCCGCCCACACGAAGATCATGATCAGCAGCGGCACGAAGATCTGGGCGTGCAGCCAGATCGCAATCAGTACCCCGCGGCCAAGATGCCCGCGCAGGCGAGTCTCTTTGGCCAACGCCATGTTGCGGGCCAAAGCCTAGCATGCCCAGGCGGGAGGCCGCGGAACCCGCGTCACGGCCCGCTCAGGTCATCTTGCGATAGACGCCGACCACCACGCCGATCAGGTTCACGCTCTTGAAGTCGCGCTTCTTGACCAGGATCGGCTGCATGTTCGAGTTGGCCGGCTGGAAGCGGATGGTGTCGCCCTCGGGGTAGTAGCGCTTGACCGTCGCCTCGTCGCCGATCATGGCCACCACCGTGTCGCCGCGGTTCGCCTGCAGCTGCTTGCGCACGAAGATGTAGTCGCCGTCGTGGATGCCGTCCTCGATCATCGAGTCGCCCTTCACGCGCAGCGCGAACACCTCGCGCGTCTGGCCGATGAAGAAGCGGTCGACGTGCACCGTGTCCTGGACGTTCTCGACCGCGAGCAGCGGCAGGCCCGCGGCGACGCGACCGACGATCGGAACCTCGACGACGTCGACGGACGAGGTCGCCGCATGCTTGTCGGCGCCGCGCCCGCGGCTGACATCGGCGGTGACCGGCCGCAGCGCGCGCGATTTCAGATCTTCGCGCTGCAGGTGTCCCTTTTTCTCCAGCGCGCGCAGGTGGTCGTTCACGCCGTTGGTCGATTTGATGCCGAAGTGCAGGCCGATCTCGCGCAGGGTCGGCGGGTAGCCACGCTCGCGGATCGACCGTGTGATGAAATCCAGAATCTCCCGCTGGCGGTCGGTGAGGACCCCCTGCGGCTCATCTCGAATCAACGTCAGCGATCCCATCTTGGTCTCCTGTCTGCGGCGGCGCCTTCGCCTGTACTGAACAGACGTATGGTACGGAACAAATGTGCCGTGTCAAGAAACGCGAGCTTCATGCGCCGGTTCGCGACGCTGACGGCTGTGCGCGTGGCTCAGCGGGCGCCGGTCGTCGCCGGCTCGCCGCCGTTGGCGCGCTCGGCGGCCGAGGCGCTCTCGGCGGCGCCGACCGGCATGGCGCTCGGACGCTGGTCGGGCGGTGGCGGCGCCTCGCCCTCGGCGTGCGCGCCCCGCGCCTTGCCGCTCTCGGACGCGTGCTCGAGGATGGCGTTGATCTCGCCGCCCATGAGAAAGATGAAGCCCGACATGAAGAACCAGGTCATGAGGATGATCACGCCGCCGATCGAGCCGTAGGTGACGTTGTAACGCCCGAAGTGGCCGACGTAGACGCTGAAGGCGTAGGACGCGAGCAACCAGGTGACGGTCCCGAGCACCGAGCCCGGCGTGATGTATTTGAACTTCTGCCGGACGTTGGGCAGGAAGTAGTAGCTCATCGCCGCGCACAACATCACCGCCGCCGCGGTCACCGGCCATCGCAGCCAGTGCCACACCAGGAGATAGGCCCTCTCGATCCCCAGGTGGCGCGCGATCCAGTTGCCCGCGTCACCGCCGGCGACCAGCGCGGCCACACCGATCAGCGTCAGCAGGGCGCCGCCGATCGTGGCGCCGACCGCCAGCAGCTTGGTGCGCCACCACGAGCGTGTCTCCGTGACGTCGTACGCCAGGTTCAATCCCTTGCGAACCGCGTTGACGCCGCGCGAGGCGCTGTAGAGTGTGAACAGCAAGCTGAGGGTCACGTAGCGCGGCCGCGGCTGCGCGACGAGCGCGGTCAGGTGCTCCCGCACCAGTTCGTTCGCCTCGGACGGCAGCACCGGACGGACGCGCTCCAGGATCTGGTCGACCGAGCTGCGCAGCGGCAGATAAGCGGCCAGCGTCGCGAGGAAGAAAAGGAACGGGAACAGCGAGAAGATGAAGAAGTAGCTGAGCGACGCCGCCGTGTCCGAGACCGCGTGGTCCTTGAACTGATGGTAGACGCGCTTGGCGAACGCCTTGAATGCGAGCTGACCTCCGCCGGGAAGGCGCACGCCGAAAACTTAACGATGGTTCCACGAACCACAAGCAGGGATACCGGCGCGCCGATACGTCCGATTGTTGGCCTCGAGCGTATATCCATCGGTGCTAACTGCCTCGGTCCAGCTTGCGGGGGTGATCTCCCGAGAACATAGTCCGCCGGCCTTGAATTGGTTGTCCGCGCGTAGTGGCGTGTCTCGTGCACAAGAAGTAACGGACCGGCAGCAGGACCGTGACCTGCTCGCGCGCGTCGCCTGCGGCGACATGGCGGCGCTGCGCGTGCTCTACGACGATCACGCGGGGCGCGCGATGGCGATCGCGATGCGCGTGCTGCGCAATGAACCGGAGGCGGAGGACGTGGTCCAGGAAGCGTTCCTGGAGATCTGGCGGCGCGCGGACCAGTTCGACGACCAGCGGGGCGGCGTCGCGGCCTGGGTGGTCACCATCGCGCGCAGCCGCGCGATCGATCGCCTGCGCTCGACGGGGACGACGTCGCGCGCGGTCGAGGCGGCGTCGGGGGCGCTGCTGCCGCTGCCCGAGGTGCTGCCCTGCGAGCAGGTCGAGCGCCGGCGCGACGAGGTGCGCGTGGCGGCGGCGCTGAACCAGCTGCCCGCGGAGCAACGGCAGACGATCGCCCTCGCCTACTTCGAGGGGCTGAGCCAGAGCGAGATCGCCGCGAGGACCGGCAACCCGCTCGGCACGGTGAAGATGCGCGTGAAGCTGGCGATGGCGAAGCTGGCCAAGTTGCTGGGACCCGACGAGAATTAGACGCGGACGCGAACTCGACCCGAACTAGACGAGGATCGGACATGGACTGCAGATCGTTCAAAGAGCTTGTGGCCGCTCTGGCGCTGGATGCCCTCGACGAGCCGGAGCGTGCCGCGTGTACCGCGCACCTCGCCGAGAGCGGACCGCACGACGGTTGCGTGGAGGCGGAGGCCGACGCGCGAGCGCTGGCCGCGCAGCTCGCGGGCGCGATGCCCGAACGACCGGTCGGCCCGCGTGTCTGGACCGCCATCGAGGATCGCGCGCAGGCGGAGCTGGCGGCGCGCCGGGCCCAAGGCGACGCCGACGCTGACGGTGACGAACGCCCAAACCCGCGGCGGCGCGAGCCGCCGGGCTGGGGCGTGGCTGTCATGTTGCTCGGTCTCTACCTGGCGCGGCGCCCGCCCATCGAGACGGCGCGCCCGGACGGGACGGCGATGACGCGCTCGGCTTGTGCGCGGTCGCTCGCGCCGGCGATCTCCTACATGGCGCACCTGGCGGCCGCCACGCAGGCTCGCCACCTGCGCTGATTTTCAGTTTTCGACGCGCGTTCCGCAGATCCATTCGGCAGCTCGTGCGTGTAGAGCGGGCATGAGCCCATCCACCCTCGCTCGCACATCCGTCCCGCGTTCCGTTGACCGATCCCGGCCGCGCACGCGCACCGCGCGCCGCGCGCGGTCGATCCTGCTGGGGGCGCTCGGCGTTTCGCTGGGCGTCACCTGGCCTCACGCGCCGAGCCCGGCGCAGGTGCTCGCGCCCAAACCCGGCGCGCTCGGCGCCCGAGCCGGCGGCGCCGTTGAGCCTGACCGGCTCCGACGGCTCGGGCCTGGAGCTGGTGTCGCTCTCGGCGCAGGCGGTCGTCGACGATCCGCTGGCGTTCACCGAGCTGCACCTCATCTTCCGCAACCCCGAGAACCGCACGCGCGAGGGACGCTTCCGCATCACGCTGCCGTCGGGCGCGACCATCAGCCGCTTCGCGATGCGCGTGGGCGACCGCTGGCAAGAGGGCGAGGTCGTCGAGCAGCAGGCGGCGCGCATCGCGTACGAGGACTTCCTGCACCGGCGCCAGGACCCGGCGCTGCTGGAGACCGAGGCCGGCAACGAGTTCTCGGCGCGGGTCTTCCCGATCCCACCGGCGTCGACAAAGGAGCTCATCGTCTCGTATTCGCAGGAGCTGACACGCGCGAGCGAGCCCTACCGCCTGCCGCTGCGCGGATTGCCCAGGCTCGGCAGCCTGTCGATCCGCGCGCTGGTGGGAAAGACGGTGAGCGCGCCCGGCGGCGCGCCCGCGTCGAGCCTGGGCGGCGCGCGCCTGCAGCGCGAGATCGTCGAGGTGAGCAAGCGTGACTTCCGGCCCGACCGCGACTTCGAGGTCGCGCACAGCGGTGATCACGGCCGCCTGGGCCTGCGCGATCAGAACCTGGTCGTGGCGCGCATCGTGCCGTTCGCCGACGGCGAGCGCCGCGACGACGTCCCGTCGCTGCTGGTGCTGATCGACACCAGCGCCTCGCGCGCGCTGGGGCTCGGCGATCAGATCGCGGCCTGGGACAGCCTTGGTCGCCGAGCTGCGCAAGGGCGGCGCCGACCCGATGCTGACGGTCGCGGCGTTCGACCAGGACGTCGCGCCGATCTTCACCGGGCGGGCGAGCGCGCTCGGCGACGTCGTGCGCCGCCGCATCACGGAGCGCCGCGCGCTGGGCGCATCCGATCTCGACCGCGCGCTGCGCTGGGCGGCTGACAGCGCACGCGCGGCGGCGAGCAAGCGAACGCGCGTCCTGCTGGTCACCGACGGCGTAGCCACCGCGGGCGAGACCGGGGCCGCTCCGCTGCGCCAGCGCGTGAAGGCGCTCGCGGGCGCGGGCGTCGAGCGCCTCGACGTGCTGGCGGTCGGCGGCATCCGCGAGGACGCGCTCCTGACCCAGCTCGTGACGGCGGGGCTCGCGCGCGACGGCGTCGTGCTCGACGCGACCCAGCCGCCGGCGGCGCTCGCGCGCCGGTTGACGCACGCCACGCGCTCCGGCATCAAGCTGGAGGTCGATGGCGCCGGCTGGATCTGGCCGAACACGCTGAACGGCGTGCAGCCGGGCGACGAGGTGCTGGTCTATGCCGATCTGCCGGCGGGAAAGCCGCTGCGCGTGAAGGCAAACGGGCAGGCGCTGATGCTCGCCGGCACGCTGGCGCCGGTCGATCGGCCGCTGCTCGAGCGCGCGTGGGTCAAGGCGCGGATCGCGCGCCTGCTCGACCTGCACGATCGCGGCGAGACCGGCGGCGCCGATCCCGACATGAAGGACGTGTTCAAGAAGCAGGCGATCGAGCTGTCGATCAAGAACCGCGTGCTCTGTCCCTATACGTCGCTGCTGGTGCTCGAGACCGAGCAGGACTACGCGCGCTTCGGTATCGAGCGGCGCGCGCTGGCCGACGTGATCACCGTCGGCGCCGGCGGCATCGAGCTCCTGCACCGCACCGACGCGGCAACGGCGATCGCGACGTCGCCGCTCGAGGGGCAGATCGACGACGAGGCCGAAGCCGGGGAATCGCGGCTGGTGGGCAGGGTCGGGAGAATGAAGGACAAGGCCGACCGAAACGAGCTCAAGAAGGCCGCTCCGGTCGCGGAGAAGGCCGTGAGCCACCGCGCGCCGCCGGCGATCGCCGAGGACCGGATCATGATGAAGGAGGAGGCCGGCAGCGCGCGCCGCGACCGGATCGCCATGTCGCCCGCGCCGGCGCCGGCCGCCGCGCCGCCGCCACCCGCACCCACGTCCGTGTCCGCGCACGCGCGCCGTCGCACGCTCCGGGACGACCCGCTCGAGGGGTTGCTCGGCGGTGGCGGCACCGCTTCGGCGGACGCGCGCCCGCGTCCGGTGATGCGCGGACGGATCGCGTCCGAAGGCGGCCCCGCGCGCGGGCTGGCGACACCGCCGCCGCGGCCCGCCGCGAACGTGCTCGCCGAGCCCGCGATGGCGGAGGCGGTGCGGGTTCCGTCGACGCCGCCCATCGACGGCGCGCTGCGCGAGGTCACGGACCTGCTCCACCGCCACAACCTGGGCGCCGCGCTCGCCAAGGCGCGCGCCTGGCGCGAACAGGATCCCGGCGACGTGCTGGCGCTGGTCGCGCTCGGCGAGTGCGGCGAGGCGGCGAGCGATCTCACGCTCGCGGCGCGCGCGTACGGATCGATCATCGATCTCTTCCCGGGGCGCGCCGACATGCGCCGCTTCGCGGGCGAGCGCCTCGAGCGCGTGCACGGCGCGGCGGCGCTGGCGCTGGCGGTCGACACCTATCGCAAGGCCGTCGAGCAGCGACCGGACCACCCCGCGTCGCATCGCCTGCTCGCCTTCGCGCTGCTCAAGCAGGGTCACCCGCGCGAGGCGTTCCAGGCGATCGCCGCCGGCGCCGCGCGCCGCTATCCCGACGGGCGCTTCGCCGGCGTCGACCGCATCCTGCGCGAGGACCTGGGCCTGTTCGCCGCGGCCTGGATGCGCGCGGAGCCGGCGCGCGCCGGCGAGATCCGCGCGCAGCTCGAGCGCGCGCACGGCACCGTCGAGAGCGCGCCGTCGGTGCGCTTCGTCCTCAACTGGGAGACCGACGCCAACGACGTCGACTTTCACATCCACGACGGCCGTGGCGGGCACGCGTACTACGCCTCGCGCCAGCTGCCCTCGGGCGGCGAGCTCTACGCCGACGTCACCACCGGCTACGGCCCGGAGTGCTTCACGATCCGCGGGCCGGCGGCGGGACGCGCGTTCCCCTACACGCTGCAGGCCCACTACTACAGCCGCGGACCGATGGGCTACGGCATGGGCAAGCTGCAGATCATCGAGCACGACGGCCACGGCGGGCTGCACTTCGACGAGCGGCCGTTCGTGATCATGCAGGACGACGCCTTCGTCGACCTGGGCACGATCAAGGGCAGCGCGCTCGCCACGCCCGCCGCGATCGCGACGTCACACTAGAAGACGGCCGGGCCTCGGGCTTCGGGAGGAAACTCCTCCGACCGGATGTCCGAGGTCCGAAGCCAGTCAACTATGTCGTCGGCCACCAACCTTGGTGCACGCGCGTCCACAGGTGCGCGAAGGGCCCGTTCACGCCGAAGCCGACCAACCCCAGACCGACCATCACCGTCACCGCCAGTCCCGCGCAGGTGATCGCCACCCGTACGGCTTTGCGGCGCCGGCGGCGAGTCTCGAGCTTGCTCATGATGCCCTGAAAGAGCCGCTCCGCCCGCTCGTCCGTCCAGCCCACCGTCGTCTCCTCCCAGATCTCCGAGAGCGACGGCCGCTCCGGTTCCCACCCGTTCCCGCCGACCCCCTCGTTGCCACCACCGATTCCCGCGTTCACGTCGTAGCTCCTTTGAATTAGGTTTAAGAAAAGTCGAACGGTTTATTGTTTGAACCGACGGAGCGCTCACCGCAATAGGGTTCGGACGAATTTACCGTCTCGAATCCAACAATTATCCAGGCAGAAACATTAGTCGTCTCGTCTGGAAATGAATACGCGAGTCCTGGGGAAAATTCCCGCGACCGCGCTTCCTGATCAGAGCCGGCCGGCAAACGGCTGCGACTGAAAGGTATCGACCAGCAGCGTGCCCAACCGCCGCCGCACCAGCACGACACCGACGGCGCAGGTGAGACCACAGGCGGCGGTGTAGCCGATCGCCGACGGCCACCCGAGCGCCCAGCAAGTCAGGGTCAACCCCGCTTCAGCGACGAACAGCGCCGCGGACATCAGGAACGCATCGCGGCGCAGATCGAAGTAGTAGAGCACCAGGATCTCGAGCAGGGTGATGACTTGCAGGGCGGCGCCCACCACCGCCAGCCGGAACGGCAGCACCGCCACCGCCGACAACCCGGCGAGCCGCATCAGGAACGGCGCGCCGACCAGGGCCACCAGCGTGACCGCCGCCTGCACCAGGCCGGCGCCGCGCAGGATGCGCGCGGTCTCGGCGGTGATCGAATCGGCGCGCGCGCGTAGCTGGCGCAGCGGCGCGCCACCCTCGAGGTCGTCGTAGAACGCGCGGAAGCGCCGGTAGAACACGGTCTCGATCTGCACGTAGATCCAGCCGAACGCCGGGATCACCGAGAACCAGGCCAGCGCCGACACCGCCGCGTAGAGCGCGGCCGCCGTGTGGCCCATGACGATGTAGACCACGACCTTGTCGATCCAGATCGACATGTAGTAGGCCAGCGCCGACGCCGCGAGCAGCTTGTACTCGGCGAACGCCGGCCACAGGCGCGCGCTCTCGTCGGCGTCGGCGGGCAGCGCGCGCAGCACGCCGTGGAAGAGGATCACCAGCGTCACCAGCTGGCCGAGGCCGAAGCCGAACAGGTACCCGGCGGCGCCGGTATCGAACCCCGGACGGAAGATGCGCCCGAACGCGATGGGCGCGATCAGGCTCAGCGGCGCGCCAAAGCCGAACGCGTGCAGCACGGTCACCGGCGACGTCATGCCGCCGCCGACCGAGAGCATCAGCCACTGCGCGCCGACGACGACCGTCACCACCGTCCCGGCGGTCGCCACCAGCAGCGGCACGCGAAGCACCAGCATCGTCACCGCGCCGACGAGGGCGAATCCGACCAGCGTCGCCGCCAGCGCGCGCCGCAGCGGCGCGGAGATGCTGCCCAGACGCCGATCGTAGAGTCGATCGGCGGTGTAGCGCGACACCACGACGTGCACCGGCGCCGACAGCACGACGGTGAGCGCGTAGATGATGGTCAGGAGATGCTCGATCGACCGAAACGCCGTCGCGCCCTGGTGGCGCGCGAGCACGCGCAAGCTCATGAGCACGGTGGTCGTGAGCAGCCACGGCGCCGACGTCACCGCGACGCCGGTCAGATAGGCGCCGATCGCCCCGGTGAGCGACCCGTGGTCGATCATGCGCTGCAAGCGCCAGCCGATGCCCGCTATGACGTCACCAGCGCGCCGTAGAGGGCGCGATAGCTGGCCAGCATGGTGCGCCGCGTGTAGTAGATCGTCACCCGCCGCCGGCCGGCGTGGCCCATGCGCCGCCGCAGGCGCGCGTCGTGGGCCAGCAGCACCAGCGCCTCCGCCGTGCGCGTCGGCGAGGCGACGGGGCAGACGATGCCGCTCGCGCCGAGCGCGCGGTCCTCGGCGGTGCGTCCCTCGATCATCTCGCGGCAAGCGCCGACGTCGGTGGCCAGCACCGGCACGCCGCAAGCGTAGGCCTCCAGCATCACCAGCGGCTGCCCCTCGCTGAAGCTGGTCAGCGCGACCAGATCCAGCTCGCCGTAGATCTCCGACGGTGGCTTCGGTCCCACGAAGCGGATCTGCTCTCCGCGGCCGAGCCGTTCGACCAGCGCGCGGCAGCGCGCCGACGTAGCCCGGGTCCTCGTCGACCGGACCGATGATGCGCACATCGAGATCGACCGTGCGCAGCGCCAGGTCGCACGCCTTGACGAAGGTGATCGACGTCCTTGATCGGGACCACGCGCCCCACGAAGCCGACGCGCAGCTTGGGCTGGCGCAGCGGCAGCGGAATGACGTCGTCGGCCGCGCCGTCATCGCTGCCCGGCGGCGCACCGGCCGCGGCGCTCGCGTCGGCGGCGTCGCGCAGCACCACGCCGTTGGGAACGATCTCGATCTTGGCGGCGGGCGCGCCGTCGGCCAGTTGCTTGCGCCGGTTCACGTCGCTGAGCGTGACGATGCGCCAGGCCTGCTCGTAGGCCAGCCGCGACAGCGTGCGGAAGAAGCGCGACCAGACCCGCCGCAGCGGCGACACCTGCGGCGCCCAGGTGCGCGCCGCGTCCTCGACGGCGCCGGGGCGATGATCCTCGATCCACTCGGCTCGCGCCAGCTCCATGTCGCGCTCGCGCGAGTAGATGCCGTGCTCGGTGATCATGAGGGGCCGTCCGGTGCGACGGCTCCAGACCGCGGCCAGCAGGCCGGCGTAGCCGGTGGCGACCGCGTGGTAAGCGGCGGCGCGCGCGGGCGGCGTGGCCAGTACGCGCAGCAGCGGCACGTGCATCGCGCGCAGGTGCCAGAAGAGATCGAGGAAGGGCGCGTCGGGCGCCAGCTGCTCCGCCAGCTCGGAGAAGAGCGCGAACGACGCGCGCCCGTGCAAGAGCTCGGCGATCGTCAGATCGCCGCTCGCGAGCTGATCGAGCACGTCACCCGTCGCTTCCTGCCCGAGGTGGATGCGCCGGAACGCGGCCAGCATGCGCGACTCGGTCGTGCGCGCGTCGGCGCGCGCGCGCGTGAGGCGGATCTGCTCGGTCAGCTCGGCGCGCGCGCGGCCGTCGAGCGCCGGCGCGTGCGCCTCCTGGCAGAACACGCGATGCAGCGCGACCGCGTTCGTCGGCATCTGGAATCGCGGCGCGCCGTAGGCATCGGGATGCGAGCCGATGTTGACCACCGAGAACGTCAGATCCGGGTGGCCCGAGGATGATGTCGTGCACCCACGACGAGACGCCGCCCGCGACGAAGGGATAGGTCCCCTCGACCAGCAGGCAGACGTCGGCTTCGGTGCCGGCGGCCGCGGCGGCCGCGTCGCACGCGCACTCTCTCAGCCACGCGTCACCTCCGTCCCCAGCAGCGGCACCAGCGTGTGGCGCCGCGCGGTCACGCCGCGCGACAGCGGGCGCCCGTAGGTCGCCAGCGCCGACGGCCCCTCCCAGGGCAGGCTGTGCGACGCCAGCGCCGCTTCCTGCCGCAGGGCCGTCAGCTGCTCGCGCGCCGCCGGGCTGGCCGACGGCAGCGCGCGATCGATCGCCTCGAGCGCGCTGTCGGGGCGCAGCACCGCCAGCTCCAGGCGCGCGCGCCCGATCGCCACGACGTCGTGGCGCGCGGGATCGAGCTCGGCGGCGCGCTGGTAGCAATGGCGCGCCTCGCGCGCGAGCGCCGGCACCAGCGGCGCGTCGGCGACGCCGGCCTCGACGGCGTCGGCGATCACGTCGCCGACGGCCAGTGCGGCCGCGAAGGCCGGCGCCTTCTCCAGCGCCGCGCGGCTCGCGGCCAGCGTCGCGTCGAACGTGGCGCCGATGTCCTCGAGCGCCAGCGCCGCCTCGACCGCCAGGTCGGGGTGCGGCGACGCCAGCGCCCAGCGCAGGAGGTCGACGGCGGTGCGATCCGGGTGGCGGCTCAGCGTCGACAGGATCGCGCGCCGCTCGTCGGCGTCGGCCACCAGCAGCGCCTCGCAGCACGATAGCCCCTCGGCCATGCGCCGCAGATCAGCGGGCGATGCCGGCGCCGGCGACCGCGGCGCGTCCGCGGGCCCGGTGTCGCCGATCTCGCCGCGCCCGTCGGTCCCACGCATCAGCGCGGCGATCGGCGCGCCGGCGAGCGGCAGCGTCAGCGTCAGCGCCGCCGCGAGCAGGCGCTGGCTGCGCGGAGGGCCGCCGCGCGCGATCACCAGCGCCACCGCCGCGACGTGCAGGGTCGCTGCCAGCAGAAGGTGCGGCACGCCGGGGTGCGCCACCAGCCAGGCGAGCGCGCCGAAGTCGAGCGCCGTCGCCAGAGCCAGCGCGCACGCCGCGCTCTGCGCCTCGTGCTCGGCGCTCGCCGCCGCGCGCCCGGATGGTGACGGCTGCGACGGCTGCGAAGGCGGCGGCGTCGCCGTCGCCGCAGTCGCCGGCGGAGATGTGGGGAGCGGGGTCATGATGGCACGCGGGCTCGGACGGAGGGTTGCGCTTCAACGTTTGAAACGCGCATGGTCGATACGGTCGCGCCGTCGGTCTCCGACGCTGTCGCCGTACCGTCGGAGGGCGCGCGGTCCCGCTCGCTTTCGCCTTCGAAGTCGTCGTCGGCGCGAGCGGAGCCGACAGCGTCGACGACGCCGGCGCCGGCCGCGGCGTGCAGCGGAGCCGCGAACCGGCGAGCGGCGAGCGACCGCGCGCACCAACTGGCAATGAGAGCGAGATCGTGGAGCGCTGCCGCGCTCGCCCCGCCCTGGGGTACGCCACGCAGGATGATGAGACCGACCAGGCGGCCTTCGTCGCCCGCCAGGACCGGCGCGGCGAGATCGCTGTCGCCCGCGGTCCCGTCGCTGAGGTCGAGAGCGCGCGCGGGCCGGCGCAGGCGCAGCGCCGCAGCGACGGTGCGATCGCCCCTCGGCGACGGCAGCGGGGCCCACGGCCCGGTCGACGCGACCGACGTCAAACGTTCGCCGTCGGCGATCGCGACCCATCCCAGGCGCGCGCCCAGGCGCGCGGTGGCCAGGTCGAGCGCCGCCTGCGCCGACGCCGACGAATCGCCGCCGTCGAGACGCGTGGCCACGTCGCGCAGGAACGTCAGCGACGTATCCAGGCGGTCGGCGCGCGCGCGCAGCACCACGGTGGTCGAACGCAGCGCCGCCAGCGCCGCGGCGTCGGAGGCGCTGCACTCTTCGAGCGCGGCGAGCGCCATGCCCAGCTCGCGCGCGCGGCGCTCGTGGGTCGACGCCACCCAGCCGATGAGGATCACCCCGAGCAGCGCGCCCAGGTCCGAGCCCGAGGCGACGCGCGCCTCGACGACCGCCAGCGGCACGCGTAGCGCCAACGCCGCCGCGACGGTGAGCGCCCAGCCGCAGAGCAGCCCGGCGATCAACCCGCGCGTGCCGTAGCGCGCCGCCATCAGCGCCACCGCGAGCCAGATCGGATGCGGGCGCAACGCGTGCGCGCCCATTCCGACGTCGCCGGGAGCCAGCAACGCCGACACGCCCAGCGCCAGCGCCGACACCGCCAGCGCTTCGAGCGCGATGGTTCGCGCCGGCAACGTTCCAGACGCCGCCCTGTTTTCAGAGGTCCGCATGATAGGTCACCCACCCCGTGTGCAACGTCCCCGAGAGGCCGGTCGCGGTCTCGTGCGACATGTCGTAGCTGAGGCCGATGCGGCTGGACCAGGTCGGCGCGATCAGCAGCGACGCACCCGCCTGCGACAGCGTGCGCCCCCGCTCGTTGTCGTAGCCGCCGCCGCCGCGCAGGTCGATGCCGACGCGCCCGCGCGCCAGCACCTTGCGAATCACCAGCGACAGGTTGTCGATCGATGCGCGCGGCGCGAGCGCGATACGCGTCGTGAACGCCGGGTCCGCATCGGTATAGAGCTGGTAGTGCCGGTAGCTGAGGATGCCGGCGTCGTTGAGATAGGTGCGCCGGAGCATGCGTTCGTCGACGAACTCGCCGCGCAGCAGCCGCAGCGGGTTGCTCCACAGCACGACGTCGCCGCCGGCGAAGAACAGCGCCTGGTTGGCGTGCGGTTGCAGGTCTCCGATGCGCGGAGCCAGCGTCAGGTGCCGGAGCTGCGTTCCGGCGTCCAGCAGCAGCCGGCGGCCGCGCGGAAACAGAAAGAAGTGAGCGGTCACGCCGTCGGTGGTCCCGCCCTCCTGGATGGTGATCGGCGACTCGCTCCACTGCTCGTCGTAGTCGCCGTGCGCGTTGATCTGCACGTGCGCGCCCAGCGGCGCCTCGATCTCGGCTTCGGCGCCGGCGCGCCAGACCTGGCGATCGCTCGCCGGCACGGTGCCGCCCGCGGCGACGTTGCCCGAGACGTCGGCCCTGCCGTAGCGCGCGTCGCCGCCCACGCCCAGCAAGGTGCCGTCGCGCGTGGCGAGCTGGACGGCCGCGCCGAGCCCGGTCACCGAACCGGACGCCGGTGGAAACCCGCCGCGCGATTCGTCGTGCCAGCCGATCAGCGACACCAGGTGGCGCTGTCCGAACGGCAGTGCCGCGCCGGCCTGCAAACGCAGCGCGTTCGCTTGCGAGTCGCTGCGCACCGTGAACGCGCCGGCCAGCTCGGGCGTCATGCGCAGCCGCATGCGCAGCGCCGACGCGGCGAGCGTCCCCTGGGGATCCTTCGCGCCAGCGCGCAATGCTTCCGTGTACTCGTCGCGCGCGCCGGGATAGTCGGCGGCCCGCTCGAGCGCGCGACCGTAATCGTTGAGGTTGGCCGACGTCGGCGCGTCGACGGACAGGCCCTGGCGCACGGCGAGCTCGGCGTCGAGGTTGCCCGTGACCTCGAGCGCCCAGGCCAGCATCTCGCGCGCGCGGATGTTGCCGGGATCGCGCGAAAGGTAGCGGCCGAGCACGCGGATGGCGCCATCCCAGTCTTCGTTCATCACGTGGGCGTCGGCCTGATTGAGCCCGACCTCGGCGTCGAACCTGGGCGCCTCCGGCCACATTGGATCGTAGATGCGATCGGCCCTCACGTAGAAACCGCGGCGCGCGTAGATGCGCGCCAGCCAGAGCTTCTCCATGCGGTCGGACGGAACGTCGCCGATCTCGAGCTCGGCGATCCGGTGCTCGCGCCGTGCTTCGTCGGTTCGATTGAGCACGAACAGCGCCTCGCCGCGCAGGTAGTGCAGCTCGGGATCGCGCTTGTGGCCCTCGAAGTGGTGCGCGCGCTCGAGCGCCTCGGCGGAGTATTCGAAGTCGCCCGCGGCCTGCGCGGCGCGCGCGGCGTCGCGCTGCGCGGAGGCGTCGTTGGGCGCGATCCTCAAGATCTGCTCGAACTCGCGGCGCGCGTGAGCGAAGTCGCCGCTCGACAGCGTCGCGTCGGCTTCGCTGCGCAGGCCCTTGATCTGCGCTTGCTGCTCGGGCGTGGGCGGAGGCGGCGCATAGATGTCGGTCATGTCTGCGTCGGGCTCGTTGGCGGCGGTGACGGGCGCGGTCTCTCCCTGCGCCGTGGATTCGCCGGCAATTTGCGAGATCCCAATGACCAGGACGCCCACTACACGAATCACCGGACGGAGAGAACAGACCGGGAAGCTCCGCATGCCGACGGACGCATGTGCAACCCACGTGCCCCGGACACGCCGCTCGAATTGATCGCAGTCGTCACGCGCGCGTAACCAAGTCTCCCTCGTCGTTACGTTGCACGCGCTCGCCACCGTCGAGCTCTTCGCCACCGAGACTGCTGATTGACAGCCAGGGTCGCAATCTTAGTTTGCAAAAAATCGATCCGCCGGCTCGACCAGAAATCGCTCACGGCGCGTTTCACTCAAACATCGAGGAGAAATCAAAATGAAGAGACGTTTCATCGGATGGATGACGCTGGGGTCGGCGTTTGCGTTCGGCCTCGCGCTGTCGCTGTCGTTGCTCGGGGCGCCGTCCGCGATGGCGAAGTCGGCCAAGAGCTCCGACGAAGCCGGCTCGGACTCCAGCGCCGGGCTGTCGAAGGAAGATCAGGCCAAGCTCAAGGAGCACAACAAGCTGCGCTCCGAGATCACCAAGCAGAAGTACCCGGCGAGCAAGGCCGAGGTGGTCGCCCACGTCAAAGGCATCAAGGCCGACGACAAGAAGTGGTTCGAGGACACCCTCCCCGATCGGACGTACAGCTCGGCCGACGAGGTGATGTCGGCGCTCGGGTGGGAGACCGCGGCCAGCGCTGATAACGCCGACAAGCCGGCGCACAGCAAGGCGAGCAAGACCTCGAGCAGCGCGAAGCACACGACGCCGGCGCAGTGAGCGCGGCAAAGCCGGAGCGGCGCGGCGGCCGCGTGGCGGGCACGGGCCTCGCGCGCGCGGCGACCGCGCTCAGCCTCGCCGGCGCTCTGGCCGCCGTGCTGGCCGCCGCCTGCGCCGTCTGCACGCCGCGTCCGTCGAGCCACGCGAGCGGCACCGACCTCTCGCGCATCAGCAACTGGTGGATCCTCATCGGGCACTCGAACGCCTTCGACGCGCTGGACTGGCGGACGCGGACCCGCGACGCCGAGATGGTCATCCTCAGCGACGACCCCCGGATCCCCGTCGGCGAGCTGCCGCCCGGAACGCTCCGCCTCGGCTACCTGAGCGTGGGCGAGGCCGACCGGCAAAGGAGCGACTGGCCCAGCATCCGCGATCGCCCCTTCCTGCTCGACGTCGACCCCAACTGGCCCGACAACGTGCGCGTCGACTTGCGGTCTCCCGAGTGGCAGGGACTGCTGCTGGATCGAGAGGTGCCGCACCTGCTGGCGCGGGGCTTCCAGGGCCTGATGCTGGACACGATCGACATCGCGCCGTTTCTCGAAGGGCGCGACCCGGTCCGGTTCGCGGGCGCGCGCCGCGCGCTCGGCGCCTGGCTCGCCGAGCTGCGCCGCCGCCACCCGACGATCGTGCTGCTCGCCAACGGCACCGAGGCGCTGGCCGACGTGGCGCCGTTCGTCGACGGCTACGTCGTCGAAGGGTTGTTCGCGACCTACGACTTCGGCCAGCGGGACTATCGCCCCACCACCGAGAACGAGCGCGCCTGGAAGCTGGCGCAGATCGAACGCGCGCAGGCGGTGGCGCGCCGGCCGGTCTTCACCATCGAGTACGCGTCGGTTGGCGACCTCGCGCTCGCACAGTGGGCGGCGACCGAGTCGGCCGACCACGGCTTTCGCCCCTACGTCACGGTCAAGGACATCAACAGCCTGCCGTGAACGCGCGGGCGCTCGTGCTCAGGAAACGCGCGTCGACGGACCCCACGACGCTTCATTGCGCGCGCCACTTCGCCTGCCGCTACCGCGCGCGTTCGCGTCCTTGAGGGTGAATCGGCTCACCAGCGTCTGCAGCTCGGAAGCCATCTGGCTCAGCGCCGCGGCGGCCTGCTGGCTGCGCGTCGCGCCCGACGCCGACTCGCGCGCCGCATCGGCGACGCCGGCGATGTTCTGCGCGATGTTCGCGGTCCCCTGCACCGCCTCGGTGACGTTGCGCGAGATCTCGTTGGTGGTGTTGGTTTGCTCCTCGACCGCGGCCGCGATCACCGTGGCGATGTCGTTGACCTGCGCGATGATGCGGCCGACCTCCTCGATCGCCTTCACCGCCGCCGCGGTGTCGCCCTGGATCGTGTCGATCTTGCGACCGATGTCCTCGGTCGCCTTCGCGGTCTCCTTGGCCAGCTCCTTGACCTCGTTGGCGACGACCGCGAAGCCCTTGCCCGCCTCGCCGGCGCGCGCCGCCTCGATCGTCGCGTTCAGCGCCAGCAAGTTGGTCTGCTCGGCGATCGACGTGATCACCTTGACCACCTTGCCGATCTCCGCCGAGCTGTCGCCGAGGCGCGCGATCGTGCGGTTGGTCTCCTCGGCGACGCGCACGGCGGCGCTGGTCACCTTGGCCGCATCGTGCGCGTTCTTCGAGATCTCCTTGATCGACGCGCTCATCTCCTCGGTGCTCCCCGAGACCTTCTGCACGTTCTTGGTGATCTGCTCCGCGGCGATCGACACCGTCCCCGCCTGCACCGATGTCTCCTCGGAGATCGCCGCCATCTGCTGCGAGGTTCCGTTCAGCTCCTCCGACGACACCGCCAGCGACTGCGC
Source organism: uncultured Pseudomonadota bacterium (assembly GCA_963774325.1). GTDB lineage: Bacteria > Myxococcota_A > Polyangia > Fen-1088 > Fen-1088 > DASRQZ01. Next base: position 2,237,380 of record CAVZEF010000002.1, on the reverse strand, counting down.
GTTGCGGGTGATGTCGAACATGTTCTGGTTCAGCTCGTGGATCAGGCGCTGCAGGCTCTCGCCCAGCTGCCCGGGCGCGTCGCTGCCGACGATCGGCACGTCCAGGCTGAGGTCGCCCTGGCCCACGCGGCGGACCACGTCGAGCAGCACGTCGACCTTCTGGCGTAGCTCGTCGCTGGTCGCCAGCTGCGCCTCGGCGCGCGCGCGGTCGGCGTCCTGTGCGGTCTTCAGATCTTCGGCGGTCTTGTTGGTGGCGGCGGCCAGGCGGCCGATCTCGTCGTCGGTGGTCAGCTCGCAGCGCGACTGGAGGTCGCCGCGGCCCAGGCGCTCGACGTGATCGAGCACCAGCTCGACCTGCTTGACGGTACGATTGGCGGCGGCGGCGGTCGCGACGGCGCCGAGCGCGCCGAACAGCAGCGCGATCAGCAGGAGGCGCCAGCGCGCCGAGCTGACGTCGGCCGCGATGTGATGCAGCGAGAATCCGACGCCGACGCCGCCGATCAGCTTGCCGCGATCCTTGATGGGAAAGAACGAGAGCAGCAGGTCGCCGTCCATCTGCATGCGCGGCTCTTCGTCGAGACGCAACTTGGCCTTGTTGGCCTGGAGCGCGTTCAGATCACCGCGCTGCCCGACGACGCCGCCCTTCTCGTCGAAGGCGACGCCGAAGCTGAAGTCGACGTCGCGCTCGAGGTAGGAGAGGATCTCCTCGGCCGCCTTGTTGTCCTTCAGCGCCACGTCGACGGCCAGCACGTTGGCGAGCAAAGCGCCGACCGACCGGGCCTTGCTGTCGATGCCCTGGTAGAGAGCGTGCGACTCTGAAATGTTCGCGTACGTCGCTTCGACCACGAACCCCGCCAGCAGCGGCAAGAGCCCCCAGATGACCAGCTTCGCGCGGAGCTTCATTGATCCCCTTCTATTTGTTGAATTTCAGGACGGCGACCCCATCCGGCAGGCTCTTCGCGCTGTCAGCGTCGACCACGCACACACCTCCCGCTGTCTTTTTCACGAACGCGAGGCAATCCGCCGCCGAGCCGACCGGGGTCGGCTTCTTCATGTCGCCCTTGAAGACCTCTTGCTTGATCTTCGCGAGCAAGATGTCCTCGCTGGCGCCGATCAGCTCCTGCGCCAGCCACTTGATCTCGCCGCTGCCGCTCGGAGACAGACCGAGCTCGACCTTCTGGCCGCCTTTCCAGGTGGTCTTCTTGCCGGTGAACAGGTCGCGCATCTCGTCCTTGCCGGCCTGCGCGGTGTCATTGGCGGCGTTGCGAACGAAGACGAAATCCCCCGCTGCCGCGCGCCCGCCGGCAAACAGCGCCAGGGCTAGCGTTGCGGCGATACCGATCTTCCATCCATGCTGGCTCACGACGGCCTCCTGACCTGATCGACTGCCCGAGAACGACGGTTGTTCATCGACATGTCTCGACCTCGCATCAGAAGCCAAAGGCCACCTGCGTTGCAGCGCGGTACTCGGTGTCGAGATCGCTCCGGTTCCACTCGAGCTCGATCTTCACGGCGAAGTTCTCGTTCGGAACGATCTTGATGCCGGTGCTGACCGCGTTGTAGTTGCCGCGCTCCTGCTGAAGTGTCGTCGACCAGAAGACATCCCGGTCCGACGGAAAGCGCGCGAACTCGTAACGCGCGTAGGGCGTCACCTTGTCGATCGTGTATCCAAATTCGGCGAGGCCGGCGAAGGTTCGCTGCACCTCGGTGGGCGCGAAGTGCTGGATGAGATACCCCTCGCCGATGAGGTGCCAGGGGTGCTCGACGTATGCGAGGTGCAGGCCGAAGATCTGCTCGCGCAACGTATTGGGTTGGTCCAGGGTGGGATCGGCGTTGCCCGTGCGCGGCGGGATCCAGTCGACCAGCGCGTTGCCGCCGAGGATCAATCCGTTGACCTCGTAGCGCAGGCGCAGGTTGAGCATCTTCGGATTGTTGGCGTCGCCCCCGTTGGCCAGATCGTCCGCCTGGACGCCCCGGCCGTTGGTGACGTCCAGGTCATAGGACAGGCGCTGTCCCGCGAAGGGCAGGCGGCCGTGGAAGTTGAGGCCGACGGTCGACGTCGGAACGATCGACGCGTTGTCGTGTTGATCGACGACCGCGGGGCGATCGATCGGCAACAGATAGACCGCGCCGCCCTGCGGATAGGCGGTGTTGTAGTAGCCGAGCGAGGTGTGGAAGCGACCGGCGGTGATCTTCAACCAGTCGCCGACTTCGTAACCAACCTGAAATCGGTCCAGGTCGACGACGATCTCGTTGCCCTGGTCGATGTCGAACAGCACCTCTGAAAGAAAGGACCAGTTACCCAGGCTGCCGCGCAGGAAGATGTCGAGCGTCGGGATCGAGAAGCCGTTGTCGATGTCGGCATGATTGTCGATCCTCTGCACGGTGCGGATCGCCTGGTAATCGACGCTGCCATAGGCACCGACGCTGAACTCCTGGGCGACGGCCCGACGCGACGGAAACGACACGGCGACGGCGGCAAAGCACGCTGAAAATAGGATGACTCGTTTCATGGCGTCTTGAGGTCCCCTCTACGATCGGGTTGGAAATCCGGAGTCGTCAGAGGGGGCACATCGGCGGCGCGGTACAAATCTGAAGGGCACGCACGCCGAGGGCCGGATCACGCAATCTGGGCGAGAGGCTCCGAACCTCTGCCGGGGGGCGCCTGCTAAAAAATTATCCAGTCGCGACGGGCGCAGATCGCCGCCAGCGACGCAGCTTCGGCGCTGCCCGGCTCGGGCGTGAACCCGTACTCCCAGCGAACTTCGGGAGGCAGGGACATCAGGATCGACTCGATCCGCCCGTCGGTCTTGAGACCGAACAGGGTCCCGCGGTCGTAGATCAGGTTGAACTCGACGTAGCGGCCGCGGCGCACGAGCTGCCAGCGCCGCTCGCGCTCGCCCCAGGGCTCGTTGCGGCGGCGTTCGGCGATCGGCAAGTAGGCGGGCATGATCGCCGCGCCCAGCGCCTGCACGAACGCAAACCGGCGATCGGCGTCGCCCTCCACGGCCGCCGGGACGGCGATCGACGGATCTCGCGACGGATCCAGCGGCTGCTTCGCGGTCGCCTCGGCGCCCGCGCCCAGGTAGTCGAAGAAGATGCCGCCGACCCCGCGCGGCTCCCCGCGGTGGGGCAGGAAGAAATAGTCATCGCACCATCGTTTGAAGCGCGGGTAAAAGCCGGCGTCGAACTGGGCGCAAACGTCGCGCAACGTGCGATGAAAATGAACAGCATCTTCAGGAACGACGTAATACGGAGTCAGATCCGTTCCGCCGCCGAACCACGACGCCGACCCGCGCTCCAGGTGACGAACGTTGGCGTGCATGGTGGGCACGCGCGGGTTGCGCGGGTGCAGCACCAGCGACACGCCGGTCGCGCGAAAGCGCAGCCCGTCGCCCGGCAGCGACGCCGCCATCTCGGGCCGCAGCTCGCCGTGCACGTCCGAGAAGTTCACGCCCGCCTTCTCGAACAGCGCGCTGTCGGCCAGCACGCGCGACCGCCCGCCGCCGCCGCCCGCGCGCTGCCACTCGTCCTGGCGAAACTTGCCGCCGTCGGCGCCCTCGAGCGCCGCGACGATGTCGTCCTGCAGGCTGCGAAAAAAATTCGCAGCCGCCTCGCCGCGGCTCATCTTCCACTCATCTTCCGCTCATCTTCCGCCGCTCGCTCGCGACGCCACCATCATGGATGCGCGGGGCGCGGCCGCAGGTGGGCCAGCTTCTCGCCGACGTCGCGGAACTTGGGATCGCGCTTGGCGACCTTCTCGTAGAAGTACAGCGCCTCGCTCTGATCCGCCAGCCGCTCGAACGTCGAGCCGAGGCAGTAATAGAGCTGCACCGTCTCCTCGGGCGTGATCTGCGGGCAATTGAGCCCTTCCTTGTAGCGAATGATGGCGTCGGTGAGCGAGCCCTTGGCCTCACAGCATTCGCCGATCATCGTCAGCGCGAAGACCTCGCGCGCCGGGTCCTGGGTCAAGAGCTTGAACTCGCCGATCGCGGCGTCGAGCAGCCCCATCTCCTTGTAGGCGATGCCGAGATCGCCGTGCGTCGACAGATCGACCTTCTCACCGCCGGCGACCACCGCGACTGGCGACGGCTCGTGCGGCTCGGGGTCGAGCGAACGCAGCGGGCGGCTCGGGCGCGCGAAGGCCGCGCCGCCACCGGCGTCGACATCGTCGTCGTCGTCACCGCCCAGGTCGAGCTCGGTGGCGCCGCCCGCGCCCTGCGCGAACGGCGACTCCTGCGCCACCTCCGACGGTGGCTCCTGCATGCGCTCGACCTCGACCATCTTGCGCGCGACCGCCTCGTTGCCGGGATAGCGCGACTGCAGATCCGCGAGCATCGACATCGCCTCGTCCAGCATCGCCTGCGCGAGGAAGAAGTCGACCTGGTCGAGCTCGCCCTGCACCTCTTCTTCTCCCGGCAGGCCGGCGCGAGCGTCGTCGCCCGGTGTCATCAGATCCAGGCCGGTGATGTCGCCCGCGTCGACCGCATCGTCGGCATCCAGATCCAGCTCCAGGTCCTCGCCCGCCAGCTCCTCGGCCGACTCGATGCCGTCGGTGTCGTCGAAGTCCGGCGCGGGCGGCAGCGGCGCGCGCCGCGGCGGCACCGCCGGGATCGCCGCCACCGAGATCGCGGTGTTGGGTCCGTGGAGAAAGCCGGCGCGCGGTGACGCGAACGAGCCCGCATCCCTTCCTTCGAGCCGCGCGAGCGCCCGCGTCGCGTTGGGATCCAGCACGCGCGCGCGCTCCGCCAGCCTCATCGCCTGCGCGCGGTCGGTGTCGGCCAGCGCCTCGGCCATGTATTCGAGCTCGGCGGCCGCCTCGGCGCGACGCCCGAGCTGGGTCAGCACCGCGGCCAGCTTCTCGCGCGCCGGCAGGTAGTCGGGCTGGATCTCGAACGCGCGCCGCAGGTGATCGACCGCGCGATCGAGCAGGCCGTACTTCACGAAGACGTCGGACTCCGCGATGATGCGCGGCACGTCCTGGCCGGGCGGCCGCACACCGGAGCCGTCGGTGCCGCTGCTGACCGCGAACGAGTGGGCCGCGGGCGGCGGAGGCGGCGGAGGCCGGCTGAAGCCGCTGCCGCCGGGCATCGGCGGGCGCAACGGCGACGAGCTCCCGGGGAGGGGCGGCGGCGTCGCACCGACGGTGACGCTGATCCCGTAGCGGCGCGCGGTGTCCAGCAGCTCGGCGTCGCGCGGCTCCAGCGCCAGCGCGCGCCGGATGGCGACGTCACGCTCGGCGGTGTGCCCCAGCTCCTGGTTGATCTCGGCCAGCTCCTTGAGCACCGACACCGCCTTGGGGATGTCGAGCTGCTCGAACGCGCGCGCGAGCAACGAAACGTTCTCGGGCGCGCGCGGCTCCGCCTTCAGGCAGACCTGCAGCTTGGCGAGCGCGAGCCGCGCATTGTTTCGATCGATATAGGCCTCGGCCAGCTCGCGCGCGACGGTCAGGTTGTCGGGCTGGTGGAACAACAGCCGCTCGGCGACGCGCGTGTACTCCTCGTAGCGGCCCTGCACCTTGAGCTGGTCGGCGGCGCGCGCGAACTCCTGGATCGCCTCGTCGGTGGCGCCGGCCTGCGACGCCAGCTCGGCGAGCTTGATGCGCGAGACGACGTTGTCGGGCGTGAGCTCGACGATCGCGCGCAACGCGCCCAGCGCCTCCGTCGGGCGCGCGGTCTTCTGGTAGGCGAACGCCGCCAGCTCGTACTGGTGAACCGCGTCGGAGATCAGCCCCAGACGCTTGAAGACCTCCGCCAGCTTGAAGTGCCCCTGCACGTAGCTCGGCGACAGCTTGAGCACGTTCTTGTAGACCGCGACCGCTTTCTGGAAAAAGCCCTGCTCGGTGTAAAGCTCGCCGGTCTTGAGATAAATCTCGGTCGCCTGGTCGGCCGCGCCACGCTTGGCATGCAGTTCCGCCATCTTGAGCCAGGTGCGCGTGTCCTTGGGGTCCTCCTGCACCACCTTGGCGAATTCGGCGAGCGCCTTGTCGAGCTGCCCTCGCTCCAGAAACTTCTGGGCGGCGGCGAGGGTCTTGTCCTTTTTAGTGACCACGAGCGCCTTCCAGTCTTACCGCTAACACCGTGGCTGTAAAGCGGCCAGAAATCGAGCAAGTAGACCACCCTGGCCGATGCCGGGGTGCCCTACCCGCTCATGCGTTCGACCAGGTGGGTGTCCATCCGACCACTGACGAAGTCGGCGTTGGCCAGTAACCGACGGTGAAAGTCGAGGTTGGTCTTGCAGCCCTCGACGACGAACTCGGCCAGCGCGCGCCGCAGCCGCGCCAGCGCCGCCGGCCGGTTCTCGGCGCGGACGATGAGCTTGGCCAGCAGCGAGTCGTAGTGCGGCGGCACGACGTAGTTGGTGTAGATGTGGGTGTCGACCCGCACCCCGAGGCCGCCGGGCAGGTTCAGCGCGGTGATGCGGCCCGGCGACGGCGCGAAGGTGACCGGATCCTCGGCGTTGATACGCAGCTCGATGGCGTGGCCGCGCGGGCGGATGTCATTGCCGATGCGCAGCGGCTCCCCTGCCGCCAGCCGCATCTGCTCCCGCACCAGGTCGACGCCGAACACCTCCTCGGTGACGGTGTGCTCCACCTGGATGCGGGTGTTCATCTCCATGAAGTAGAAACGCTTGTCCTCGTCGAGCAGGAACTCGAGCGTGCCGACGGTCTTGTAGCCGATCGACTGCGTCGCCTTGCGCGCGAGGCCCAGCAACTCGGCGCGGCGCGCGTCCTCCAGCGCCACTGACGGCGCCTCCTCGACCAGCTTCTGGTGGCGGCGCTGGATCGAGCACTCGCGCTCGCCGAGCGCCACCGCCCTGGTGCCGTCGCCCAGCACCTGCACCTCGACGTGGCGCGGCCGGCTGATGTAGCGCTCGATGTAGACCGCGGGGTTGCCGAAGCCGGCCTGCGCCTCGGAGCGCGCCTGGGCGAGGAGCGGTCGACAGGCGATCGATGTCCTCGACGATCTTCATGCCGCGGCCGCCGCCGCCCGCCGAGGCCTTGATGATCACCGGCAGGCCGATCCGCTCGATCGCCTCCTCGGCATCGCGATCGTTCTCGATGACGCCGGTGCCGGGCAGGATCGGCACGCCGGCGGCGCTCATGAGCTTCCGCGCCGACACCTTGTCGCCCATGCTGCGCATCACCTCGGGCTGCGGGCCGATCCAGAGCAGGCCGCAGCGCTGCACGACCTCGGCGAAGTGCGCGTTCTCGGCCAGGAAGCCGTAGCCGGGGTGCACCGAGTCGGCGCCCGAGATCTCGGCCGCGCTGATGATGGCCGGGATGTTGAGGTAGCTCTGCCGCGCCGGCGGCGGCCCGATGCAGACCTTCTCGTCGGCGAAGCGTACGTGCAGCGCGTCGGCGTCGGCGGTCGAGTGGACCGCGACCGAGCGCATACCCATCTCGCGGCAGGCGCGGATCACCCGCAGCGCGATCTCGCCACGGTTGGCTATGAGGACTTTCTTGAACACGGGTGCGAACTGGACGGCGAAAGGGGGAAAAGCGGAGCGGCCCGGCTAGGACTTCGCCAGGCGAATCAGCGACTGACCGTACTCGACGTGCTCGCCGTTGCGAGCGAGGATCTCGACGACCTTGCCGTCGGCCTCGGCCTCGATCTCGTTCATCAGCTTCATGGCCTCGACGATGCAAACCACCTGACCCTTGCGAACGGTATCGCCGACCTCGACGAAGGACGGCGCTTCGGGCGACGGCGCGCGATAGAACGTGCCGACGAACGGGGACGAGATGAACGTGCCCGGCTCGGGCGCTCCCTCGACCGGCGGCGGCGGCGCCAGCGTGATCGGCGGGCGCGACGAATGGTCGTGCTTGGCCTCGACGAGCCGGCGGCTGCCGAGGCGGCGGCGCACGCGGATGCGGCCCGACGGATCGGCCTCGACCTCCGACAGGTTCAGCTCGGTGGCGATGCGCGCCAGCTCGCGCACGGTCTCGAGGTCGATGCCGCTCGAGCGGGCCGCGCGCGCCGCAGTCTCGGACGGGCGCGGCGTCGCGACCTTCGCCGCCGCCTTGCCCTTTGCTTCGCTGCCCTTCTTCATCGCGCCTAGCGTCCTTTCTGTTTCGAACTCGAATCCAGCGCCGAGCTCTTCCGGGCGGCGAGGATATCGATTGCGGCGGCGAGTGCCAACCGATAGCTGGCCGCGCCAAACCCGGCGATCTGCCCGACGCAGACCGCCGTCAGGTAGGAGCGGTGGCGGAAGTCCTCGCGCGCCGCCAGGTTCGACAGGTGCACCTCGATCACCGGCAGCTTCGTGGCGGAGATCGCGTCGCGCAACGCCACGCTGGTGTGGGTGAAGCCGCCGGCGTTGATGATGATCGCGTCGGCGTCGGCGCGCGCCTGCTGCACGCGATCGACCAGCACGCCCTCGTGGTTCGACTGCAGGCTCACCACCTCGACGCCGGCCGCGCGGCCGCGCGTCGCCAGCTCGGCATCGATGTCGGCCAGCGTGGTCGAGCCGTAGATGTGCGGCTCGCGCTCGCCGAGCAGGTTCAGGTTCGGCCCGTGCAGCACCAGCACGCGCGGCGTGACGCGCGCGTCATCGCTGGCGGCGCGGCCGGACGCCCGACCGGATCGACTGGGGGTCTCTTTCGCCATCGACGGCCGACTCAGAGCTCCGCCTCGATCCGGGGCGCCGTGATGCGCATCAGGTAGCGGGCGCGCCCCATCTTCTCGCCGGTGCCGTTGGCGGCGTCGCCGGCGGCGCCTGACGACAGGAACGCGCAGGCGACGAAGTAGTCCTTGTTGAGGATCTGCACCAACACCGTGAGCCTGTCGGTGCGGAACGTCAGCTCGCGCAGCAGGCCGATGTTCAGCGCCTGCGCCGTGCGCCGCGCCTGCGCGATCAGGTGCGCGAACTCGATGCCGATGGCCTGGATGTCGGCCAGGGCATTCGTGCCGTCGCGGCCATAGGCCTCGACGGTGATCCCGTCGAACCCCATGAGCACGCCTCCCACCCCGCCATCGAGGCGGTCGACCAACTTCTTGATGGTGTCGCGGAACATCGCCAAGCCAGCCCCGGCTTGTACCCGCTCGGTCTCGAACGTGTCAAGTTACCGGGGGGGCCGTGACTCAAGCGTGGCGACTGTGCCGGTGGTGCATCGGGACCAGACCGGTCGTGGCGACCAGGTATGCGCCGGTGAGGATCACGTAGGCACAACCGAGGGCGAAGTTCAGCCAGAGCAGCCACGGGGTCGCGTGCAGGGCCAGTCCGAACAGCCACGCAGCCACGAGCACCAGGCCCACGCACGGCCACGTGGCCACGCCTGGGAAGTCCTCGATTGAGGCTGGCCCCAGGCCACCGAACGTGACCAGCGCAGCCGCCAGATCGGTCCAGACGAGCCATCCGGTTGCTCCGGTCGACCATCCGACGGCCCACAGGAACGCCAGCCCCGTCCCCAGTAAACCAGCAAACCGCCGCGCCTGCCGCTCCACACCTTGGACGTTGGCCACGATTCGAAATCAGCGCAACACCCGACCCGTTCGTCACGAGATGATTGGCGACGACCGGCGCTGCTTCGCGGGCGCGATCACATGTTCGGGGCGGGGCAGACGATCTCGTTCATCCCGCCGGTGCAGCAGAGCATCGGGCCGTAATCCTGCGCGGGGTTGCACGCGTTGCCCTGGTCGGGGTTGGGCTTGGGGGCGGTGCTGCACGACGGGCGCGCCGGGAAGTTGTACTGCGACCAATCCTTGATTCCGGTCTGCAGACAGCCGATGCAGACGCGCACTGCGAAGCGGAACCTGTCCGAATCGATCTCGCTTCCACTGTTGAGCTGGCCGACGACCCGCATCTCGATGTTGAAGATCACGAGCTGGCCGAGGTCGGGCGGCAGCGTTCCGGCCGCGAAGAGATCGTGAATCGTGGCCGCCTGACACGGGCTGATGACCTGCGCGGTCAAGCCGGTCATCGCCCCGGGCAAGAGCGCGGTCGTGGTGGGCCAGAAGAAGTCGCCGGGACAGCCGGCGGGCCAGGTCATGGACAGCCCGGGCGGCGGGATGAGCGTGCCGCGCACGCCCTCGATGTAGACGGTGTTGGGCTCGACGGCGCCCGGCATCGTCGCCTGGACCGGCAGCGAGCTCTGCACCAGCGGATAGGCGATGTACGCCGGGTAGGCAGCGGGGGGCGTGCTGGTCTCGAGATCGAGAATGCCGGTGCCGGTGGCGGTCGCGCTCGGCGTCGAGCCCGCGCTGCACATGTGCGTGGTCTCGTCCGGCACCGGTTGCTGGTTCTGCAGGATCACCAGCAACCCCGAGTTCGAGACACATCCGGCCGCGGCCAGCGAAAAGGACACCATCGCGCCAAGAACGACCCGCGTAGAGTTCATGCAGAGGATCCGATCGTCTTCGCGCCGCCGGGCGAAGACAGAAAGTGGGACGAGAGCTCGTCGGCGGTGACGTCCTCGAGCCGGGTCTGCCCGACCGCGGGACAGAAAACGAAGCGAATCTTTCCCCCGCGACGCTTCTTGTCGACGCCGACGCGTGCGAGCACGGAGGCGTCCAGCCGGCGCTCCACGTCGATCGGCAGGCCGACCGACGTCAGCACGCGGCGCGCGCGATCGATGAGCGGCGCGGGCGTGATGCCGCGCGAGGCGCCGAATGACAGCGCGGCGATCATGCCCAGCGACACCGCCTCGCCGTGGAGCAGGTCGTAGCCCGACGCCGCCTCGACCGCGTGGCCGATGGTGTGGCCGAAGTTCAGGATCGCGCGCCGGCCGCCCTCGTGCTCGTCCTCGGCGACGACGTCCGCCTTCACGCGCACGGCGCCGGCGATCAGGTTCAGGTAGCGCTCGGCGGCGTATGGCGCCTGGCTGGCGTCGCGCGGCCAGCCTTCGATCTCGGCCAGCAACGCCGCGTCGGCGATGAAGCCGCACTTGATGACCTCGGCCAGGCCGGCGATGCGCTCGCGTGCCGGCAGCGTCTCGAGAAATGCCAGGTCGGCGATCACCGCCTTCGGCTGGTGGAACGCGCCGACCAGGTTCTTGCCGGCGCGCAGATCGACGCCGGTCTTGCCGCCCACCGACGCGTCGACCATCGCCAGCAGCGTGGTCGGGAAAGGCCGCGAAGGCGACGCCGCGCAGGTAGATCGCCGCCGCGAAGCCGGCGTGGTCGGTGGTGGCGCCGCCGCCGATGCCGACGACCGCCGCGCGGCGGTCGAAGCCCTCCGATGCCAGCCACTCACTGGTACCGGCGATCTCCTCCATGGTCTTGCTGGCCTCGCCGGCCGGCAGGTTGCGGCGCGCCACGCGCGGCACCCGGCGCGCGATCGCCGCCACCAGCGGGTCGACGCGCGGCGAGCGCTTCGCGAGATCGCCGTCGATCAGCAGGGCCACGCCCGTGGTCGCCGGTCCGAGCGCGGTCGACGAGGACGTCAGCCGCAGCGTCGGCGCCCAACGGATCGTCGAAGGTCCCGATGCGCACGTCGTAGCGGCGCGCGCCCAGCTCGACCCCGACGGAGATCACGAGGCACCTCCGCGCGAGGCGCCGGACACTGCGCCGAGCAACCGCTCGACGATCTCGCGCGTGACGTCGGCGGGCGCGCGGCCCACGGTGTCGACGCGGTGGTGGGCGCGCGCGTAGAACGGCTCGCGCTCGGCGAGCAGCGCCGCCGCGACGCCCTCGGGATCGTCCTTGCCGTGCAGCAGCGGCCGGCCGGGGCCGGTGCCGGTCCGGCGAATCACCTCGGCCGGCGTCGCCGACAGCGCGACCACCGGGCCGGCCGCCAGCATCGCCGCCAGGTTCGGCTCGCGGCACGCCGCGCCGCCGCCGGTGGCGATCACCGTGCCTCGCATCGCCGCCGCCGTGCGGATCGCCGCCGCCTCGCGCGCGCGAAAACCGGGTTCGCCCTCGGTCGCGAAGATCTGCGCCACCGTCTGCCCGGCCTCGCGCGTGATGACGTCGTCGAGATCGACGAACGCGAAGCCGATCTCGCCCGCCAGCAGCCGGCCGACGGTCGACTTGCCCGTGCCCATGAACCCGATGAGGAATATCGGCGCGGCGTCGCGAAGCGCGCCGCGCGGGGGGACTGCTCTTTGACCATGGACTGCACTATGGCGCAAAAGCCGTCGGGCGCTTCACCGAGTTGGAGATGCGCGGGGTGATGAAGACCAGGAACTCGGCCCGGTCGTCGTTCTCCTTGCGGGTGCGAAAGAAGAACCCGATGAAGGGCAGGTCGCCGAGGAACGGCACCTTCGAAAACGACAGGCCCGAGTTGCGCTGGTAGATGCCGCCGATGACCGCCGTCTCGCCGTCGTTCACCAGCATCACGGTCTTGGCGTCCTTGCGCAGGATCGTCGGATCGCCGCGCGCGCCGGTGTTGACGAAGTCGGGCTCGTTGCGTGTCACGTGGATCGTCATCACCACCGTGCCGTCGTGGGTGACGTGCGGCTTCACGGTCAGGCCGAGGTTCGCCTCGACGAACACCGTCTGGATGCCGGTGGCGCTGACGATCGAGATCGGGATCGACACGCCCTGGTTGATCGACGCCTCGACGTTGTCGAGCGTCGAGATGCGCGGCGACGACAGGATGCGCACCTGGCCGCTGGTCTCGAGCGCCGACAGGCGCAGGTTCAGGTTGAAGGCGCCGTTGACCGAGCCGAGCATCAGGCCGAGCGCGCCGCCGCTGCCGGTGCCGACCGCCGCCGGCAGGTTGACCGCGAAGTTGGGGCTGGCGGCGCCGGCGCCGGCGAGGCCGCCGAGCGGCGTCGTGGCTGTCGGTGGCGCCGCCCGCGAGCGCGACGTTGTACGGAAACACCAGGCCGGTCGGGTTGGCGTGGTTGGCGTCGCGGAAGGTCGAGCCGCCCCACTGCACGCCGATCTGGCGCACGAAGTTCGACGTCGCCTCGACGATGCGCGCCTCGATCACCACCTGCGAGGTCTGCGTGTCGAGGCTGCGCACCAGGTCCTCGATGAGCTGCAAGTTGCGCGTGACGTCCGAGACGATGAGCTGGTTGGTGCGCTCGTCGACGGAGACGCGCCCGCGCGGCGACAGGACGTCCTTGATGCGATCGCGCAGCAGCTTGGCCTCGGCGTAGGACACGGCGATGAGCCGCGTCTCCGTCGGCGCGACGTCGTTGAGCGCGCGCTGGCGCGCGATGTCGGCCTCGACCTCCTTCTCGAGCACGGTGAGCGGCGCGACGCGGATCAGGTTGCCCTCGCGCACCTGGCCGAGCAGCTTGGCGCGCAGGATCACGTCGAGCGCCTGATCCCAGGGCACGTTCTTCATCTTGATCGTGACCTCGCCCTTCACGTCGTCGGAGGTCACGATGTTCACCTGCCCCACGTCGGACAGCAGGCGCAGGATGTTGTGGATGTCGGCGCCGCGGAAGTCGAGATCGATGCGCCGCCCGACGTAGCGCTTCCTGGGCGAGGTCCCGATCGCGGCGGTAGTATCAGGCCCCCGCCGACCACGCTGCTGCCGCCGGACGGCGACGGCGGCGGTGGCCCGCTCGGGATCATGCCTGCGGACGGCGTCGCCCAGGTCCCCGCCGACCCGCGGGCGCGGCGGCCTCGGTCGGCGGGACCGACAGCACCGGCGCGGGCGGCGCCGCTCCGGCGGACCGGCCTGCATCCCGAACACCGGCGGCGCGGCCAGCAACACGGTCAGGACGCACGCGGATGTCCGCGTCTTCGAAGCTTGTCTCGTCATTTCATGCCCTCGTCGGGATCCACGAGAATCGCCCTCTCGACGGGATGCGGCTCGCCTTTAGCGTTGGTCTCCATCTGCTCGACCACCACGCGGTCCGAGAGGATGCGGGTCACTCGCGCGCCCGACTTCGAGATGTAGTCGCCCTTTTTCACGGTCTCTCCCAGCCCCGTCGGATCGCGGAACATCGCGCGCGGCGCCGAGTCGCCGGTGACGATCGCGATCAACGCCAGCTCTTCCAGGCCCAGCTTCTCGAAGACGGCGGGGATCTTTCGCGTGCTGGTGGTCCCCTTGTCGACGAAGAGCCGCAGGTACGAGTGGAACGGATCGCGGTTGACGTCGTCGTTCTCGACGAAGTCCTCGTCCTTGAGCATCTTCTTGCGCAGCGCCGCCAGCCGCTCGGCGGCGACGGCCACCGGATCGATCGCGGGCGCGGGCGCCGCGGCCGGCTTCTTTTCGGCCGTCGGCGTCGGCGTAGGCGTAGGCGTAGGCCTCGTCACCGCCGCCGGGGGCGCGTCGGCGCCGATCGCGGGGCGCACCGACAGCGCCAGGACGCCCAGCCCCGTCATCGCCAGTGCGACGCCGGCATGCGCGGCCGCCTCATTTGTTCTCTCCCGAGGCCGACGCCGATGTCGACGTTCCGGCCGGCGCGGCGGCCGGCGGCGCCTCCTTGAACCGGAACGTCGCCGCGACGAACTTCGCGTGCATGCGCGTCGGCGCGCTCATCTGCTCCGACGTCGCGTTGCGCTCGGGCGTCAGCGACAGGTCCTGGACGTTGACGATGCGCCGCAGCTCGCTCGTGTTCTTGAAGAACTTCGCGACCTGGTGGTAGGTGCCGCGGATCTCCATCTTCACCGGGATCTTCACGTACAGGTCCTGCGGCGCCTCGGGGTCGATGTCGATGTGCAAGACCTCGAGCCCCGACAGCTCCGCCTGCTCCTGCACGTTCGAGATGAACGACGGGATCTCCGCCTTCTTGGGCAGCGCGCGCAAAAGCTCGCGCTGTTCCTCTTGCAGCAGCCGCAGCTCGCTGCGATAGGCCAGATACTCGCGCTTGCGCTTGGCGTACGACGTCTTCTCGTTCTCGAGATCGGAGCGCTGCGCTTCGGCGCGGCCGATGTCGTCGCGCACGTCGGAGTAGAGCACCTGATAGAAAAGCAGGGCGAGAACGCCGATCGCGCCCACGGTGACGCCGATCTTCCCGGGCGTCTTCAGCCGCAGCAGCTTGGCGAGCAGTTCTTTCATGTCAGTAGATGGCTCGGGCCGTCAGGTTGAACGTGACGTGCTTGACGGACAGGTTGTTGTTGCCACCCTGGGTGTTCTCGCTGACCTGGGTGGTCGACTCCGGAGTGACATCGGAGAAAAAGATCGAGAGCTGGAGCCGCTTCAAGAATTCGGCGACGTCCTCGTTGGTCTTGGCCGAGCCGCGGATGCGCACCTTGCCCTGCGTCTCCTCGAAGCTGTCCAGCCACACCCGGCGCGTGTCCCAGCTGGTGTTGAAGCCGATGTTGGGGTCGCGACGCAGCCGGTCCTCGTAGCTGGCGCGATCGAAGGTCGGCCCCTTGCCCGCGGTCAGGATCTCGGACATCTCGCGCATGAGAAAGAGCGGCCCGGTGCGACCGGCCTGCAGCGCCAGGATGGTCTTCTGCTGCTTCAGCAGATCCTGGCGCTGGTCCTTGACCTTGTCGTAGTCGCCGAGCTCGGCCTTCATGCGGTCGATGTCGGCGCGCACGGCGTCGTTGTCGCGCGTGATCTCGTCGAGCCGGCCCTGGCTGCTGAGGTAGGTGAACACCATCGCGACGATCGCGCCCAGCACCGACAGGCCCATGAAGGCCAGCTGCTTTTCGCCGGGGTCGCGCCGCTTGACCTTGCGCGCGGCGATCAGGTTGATGCGAATCATGCGCGGTCCCCTTGCCGGCGCAGCGCCAGGCCCAGGCCCACGGTCGCTTCGGCGGCGTGCGCGCGGATGAAGTCCATGTCGAAGCGCGCCTGATCGATGGTCAGGCGGCGGAAGGGGTCGATGATCTCGACGGGCACGCGCGACCGCTCGGCGAGGATCCGCTGCAGCGCCGGCACCTTGGCCGAGCCGCCGCACAGGTACATGCGCGAGAGCGTCAGATCGGAGGTCGAGGCCAGGAAGAAGTCGAGCGTGCGCTGCAGCTTGCCCGCCATGCTCTCGGCGACCTCCTCCATGATCTCCTCGACGCCGTCCGGGATCCCGTCGGCGACGCCGGCGGACAGCGCGATCTTGAACGCCTCGGCCTCTTCCTGGCTGACGTGGATGCGCTTCTGGATCTCCTCGGTGAACGCGCCGCCGCCGACCGTGACGTCGCGGGTGAAGATGCTGGCGCCGTCGGTGATGATGTTGATGTTCGCGATCGCGGCGCCGATGTTGATCAGCGCCACCGACTCGCCGGCCGTCGCCTCGTAGCTGACCTCGAACGCGTTCTGTACGGTGAACGCCGCCACGTCCATCACCGCGGGCTGCAGCTTCGCGTCGCGAATGACCTGCGTGTAGTCGGCGATGACCTCCTTCTTCGCCGCCACCAGCAGGAGCTCCATCATCCCCTGCGCGTTGCGCGGGTTGACGAGCTGGTGATCCATCTCGACTTCGTCGGCACGGAACGGGATGTGTTGCTCGGCCTCGATCTGCAGCTGCGCGCCCAGCTCCTCGGGCGCCATCTGCGGCACCTGGATCTTCTTGATGATCACCGAATGACCGGAGATCGCCGTCGCCACCTGCTTGTTGCGGATGCCCAGCGTGGCGCGCAGGCGCCGGATGGCGTCGACCACCGCCGCCTGGTCCATGATCGATCCGTCGACGATCGTCTGCGGCGGCAGCGGCTCGATGCCGAAATCCAGGAGCTGGATCGACTTCGACGACACCTTGACCTGGAGCATCTTGATCGAGCTCGAGCCGATATCGAGGCCGACGCAGTTGCTCGCCATGCGGGTTACCCCACCCGCCGTCGGGCGAAGGCCGCCAGAGACAGGGACAGGTCGGTGCGCGTCAGAAGTCCGTCATTTTGGGAGTTAGTCTTTGCCATTTTTCGGTGGTCCCGCAGGTCCACCAGAAGTCATCGGCAGAGACACCCCATATTCCTTAATTTTATAGAGCAGAGCCCGGTGGCTAATCTCCAGGAGCTCGGCCGCCCGGGTCCGATTCCCCCCGGTCCGGGCCAGCGCCTCACGGATCAGCTCTTCCTCGACGCGGCGGGCGGCTCGCTTGATCGACAGGTCGGCCGGGGCCCCGCCAGGTGCGCCCGCGGGGGCCGCCGAAGGGCGGGTCGAAGCGGGGGCCCGAGCCTCCGAAACCATTGGAGCCATTGAGGATCCGGTCGGGCAGACTGGCGGCGTCGATCTCGGGCCCCTCGCACATGACCGCCGCCCGTTCGATGGTGTTCTCGAGCTCGCGCACGTTGCCGGGCCAGCCGTGGGCCGCCAGCAGGCGCATGGCATCGCGCGAGACGCCGGTGATCTCCAGCCTCGTGCGCTGGTTGACGCGAGTCACGAAGTGGGCGGCCAGGAGCGGGATGTCACCGGCCCGCTCGCGCAGCGGGGGCACGCGCAGCGACACCACGTTGAGCCGGTGGTAGAGGTCCTCGCGGAACCGTCCCGCGGCCACCTCGGCTTCGAGGTCCCGGGCGGTGGCCGCCACCAGCCGCAGATCGATCGCCCGGTCGTCGGCGTCGCCGACCCGCCGCACGCGCTCCTCCTGCAGCGCCCGCAGCAGCTTGACCTGCAGGGCCGCGCGGCAGCTCGCCGACCTCGTCGAGGAACAGCGTGCCACCCGACGACTGCTCGAGCAGCCCGACGCGGTCGCGGAGCGCGTCGGTGAACGCGCCCTTGACGTGGCCGAACAGCTCGGACTCCATCAAGCCGGCCGGGATCGCGCCGCAGTTCACCGCGACGAACGCGCTGCCCGCGCGCGGCGACTGATCGTGGACGGCGCGCGCGATCAGCTCCTTGCCCGTGCCTGACTCGCCCTGCACCAGCACCGTCGCCTTGTACGGCGCGACCTTGCGGATCATGCCCGCGAGCGCCTTCATGGGCAGGCTCTCGCCGATCATCGACGGTGCCGGTGTGACGGCGGCGCGCCGCTGGCGATCGGACGTTCCCGCGCGCGCTTCGATCTTGTCGAACGCCAGCGCGGCGGCCGCGGTCAGGTCGTCGCCCGCGACCACGAAGTCGTGCGCTCCGGCGGCGATCACCGCCAGGCCCGCGGCGCCGTCGGCGCCGTCGGGCAGCACCGCGATCACGGGCGCCGGCCCGGGCTCGGCGGCCAGCGCGCGGCGGACCCCGTCAATCGACGCGACTCCGACGGCCTCGTAGCCTTCGCCGCGAAGCCTGACCTGCAGCGCCTGGCGAGCGCCGTCGTCCTCGTTCACAACCAGCACGCGACGCATGACGGGCTGCTCGGCGGTCACCATAGCACGGCGCCTCGACGGAGCTTTTCGCCGGCAGGAGGTTTTTTTGCTCCGGCGGCGAAGTTGAGTTTGACTCGAACCATGAGCGTAGAAGTCGAGCGAGCGACCGTTCCGTGCAATGTTTGCGGCGCGCAGGTCAGCGAGCTGCGACGCGGGCGATGCTGGGGCTGCTACACCCGCTGGGTCGACGCGCGGCCCGTGGGCCGCGGCGCCGCGTGCCTCATCTGCTTCGAGAAGCGGCGCGATCAGCTGAAGATCATGGAGTTGCACACGCGCTCGGTTCCGATCTGCCACGGCTGCGGCGCGCGCATTCTGCGCATGGAGAACCTCCCCGAGACCATCGACGGCGTCCGCGAGGCGTTGAAGCGCGACCGGCGCGACGGCGATCGGCGCGACAACGGGCTCGACCGCCGCATCTTCCCGCGTGAGCGCCGGGTCGGCGAGCGGCGCGGGCCGCCGCGCGAAGGCGTCGGCGTGGCTGCCGACCAGGGAGCCCACCTGGCGCCCGACGAGCTCGACGACGTGATCATCGAGTTGCTCGACGACGACATCGAGGTGATCGAGCAGACGACGGTGCGGGGGAAGGCTTCGGGGACCTGACCGGAGGGGCCTCAGACCTGGGGCCTCGGACCTCGGGCTTCGGACTCACGGGCCAGATTGCTCCCGGAGTCGCATCCGAGTCCGAATCCGAAGCCTGAGGCCCGAGGCCCGAGGCTCTTACCGCAGCGGCAGCTCGACCTTCCAGGTCTTCCCCTCGCGCACCAGATGAACCGTCTGGCGATCGCCGGCCGCCGAGTAGACTTCGACCTCGGCGTCGTCGCCGTTGCGGCTCAGCGTGCGCAGGCCGGCCGGCTCCCACGCCGGCGGCACCCAGCCAACGGTCACCAGGTCCTGTGGCCGCAGCATGCGCGTGCCGCCGGTCTTGTGCGCCGACGCGAGCAGCTCCTCGATGTGCGCGCGCGTGCGCGGGCCGAAGCGGTTGAACACCGCCTCGCGATCGCCGGCACGCACCGAAGCCAGCAGGAGCTGCACCGCCGACTCCGGCGACGATCCGTCGTCGCGCGTCGAGCAGGCGGCGCCCGCGGTCACGACGGCGGCGCACGCGATGAAGATCGCGGTTCGCAGCGTCGTCATGGCGCGATCGGCGTGGTGAGGCCGAGGCGCTCGCGCACGCGCTCCAGCGTCGCGCGCGCCACCGTGCGCGCGCGCGATGCGCCCGCGGCCAGGATCTCGTCGACCCGGCCCGGCGTCGCGCTCAGCTCGGCGGCACGCGCCGCGATTCGCTCCAGGTCGACCTTCAGCCCCTCGAACAGCATCTTCTTGCAGTCGATGCAGCCGATGCCCGCGGTCGTGCAGCCGACGCGCACCTGCCTCCTGTCGCTCGGCGTTCGAGAAGAACTTGTGCAGCGTGAAGATGTTGCACACGTCGGGGTTGCCGGGGTCGGTGCGGCGCACGCGCGCCGGGTCGGTCGCCGCCGTGCGCAGCTTGTCCCAGATCGCCTTCTCGGGCTCGCGCAGGCTGATGGTGTTGCCGCGGCTCTTCGACATCTTCGTCTGCCCGTCGAGGCCCAGCAGCTTGGGCGTGGTCGAGAACAGCGGCTGGGGCTCGGCGAACGTGTCGCCGAAGCGCGCGTTCCAGCGCCGCACGATCTCGCGCGCCAGCTCGAGGTGCTGGCGCTGGTCCTCGCCGACCGGCACGCGGGTCGCGCCGTAGAGCAAGATGTCCGCGGTCTGCAGGATCGGGTAGGTGAAGATACCGGCGTTGATGTTGTCGGGTTGATGCTCGGCCTTGTCCTTGAACTGGGTCATGCGGCCGAGCTCGCCGTACGGGGCGACCGACGACAGGGCCCACGCCAGCTCGGTGTGCTCGGGCACCGCCGACTGCACGAACAGCGTCGCGCGCTCCGGATCGATGCCGCACGCCAGCAGATCGATCGCCATCTCTCGCACACGCAGCGACATCTCCGCCGGCTCGTATGACTGAGTGATCGCGTGATAGTCGACGATGCAATAAAAGCAGCGATAACTCTGCTGAAGCTCGACCCAGGTGCGCACGGCGCCGAGGTAATTGCCCAGGTGAAGCGCGCCCGACGGCTGAATGCCCGAAAAGACCGTTTCCATCTTCTGGATTGTTTTACATCAACATGGGGCAACATCGAGATCGTTGCGGTTCGCAACCACGTGTAGGCCCGGCGCGTTCTTGCCGGCTCTAGAATTCGCAGGTACTTTGAAACGTCCTAGGGGCAAAGGAGATCGCGAATGAATCGCACCCTGTGGTTGGCTGCACCGCTGTTCGGGCTGTTGGTTTCTGGTTGCGTGGTCCGTGCGAGCCCGGATCCGGTCGCCGTCAATACCGAGGTCGCTGACGCGACCGCCTACCCGACGGTGCCGCCGCCGGCGCCCATGGCCGAGTATCGTCCGCCGCCGCCGGGATACGGCTACTACTGGGTCGACGGCAACTGGGATTGGACCGGCTACGACTGGTCGTGGAACGCCGGGTTCTGGTCGCCGTCGCGGCCCGGCTACGTCTACGTCGCCCCTCGGTATGTCTTCGATGGCGGACGATATGTCCTCTATCGCGGCTACTGGAACGACGGCTACGGCCATCGCGACTACTACTACAACGCGAACATGCGCGGGACCCCGCCGCCGGGTGGCTGGCGAGGCGCGCCGCCGCCGGGTGGCGGCGGTATGCGCGCAGCGCCGGCACAGACGGCTCCGTCGACCTGGCGAGGCACGCCGCCGCCGCCCACCGCTTCCGGCGGACCCGGCTGGCGCGGGGCCGGGGCGCCGCCACCGTCGACATCACCGCCGCCGGGCGGCTGGCGAGGCACCGCGCCGCCGTCGGGTGGCGCGGGACCGACCGGAGCGCCCGCGGGACCGGCGCCCGGCTGGCGCGGCGGCGCGCAGGGCCCCGTGGGCGGTGGCCCGGGAGCGGGACCCACCGGAGCCCCGGGACCGGCGCCAGGCTGGCACGGCGGCGCGCAGGGCCCCGTGGGAACGGCGCCAGGCGGCGCGCCCGCATCGTCGCCGACCGCTCCGCCCGGCTGGCGTGGAACCACGCCCGGGCCCGCGGGCTTCGCGCCGGGAGGCGCGCCCGCGTCGTCGCCAGGCTCCGCGCCGGGTTGGCGCGCCGGCGGGCCCGCACCCACGGGGGGACCGACTTACGGCGGGACGCCGCCCGGCGGAACAGCCCCGGGCGGTGGCGCCGCTGGTCGCATGGGCAGCGGCTCGTCACCCTACGGCTCGTCACCTCCGCCCGGAGGCGGAGCCGCTGGACGCATGGGTGGTGGCGCGCCGACGCCTCCACCGGGCGGCGGAGCCGC
The DNA here is from genome assembly GCA_963774325.1 of uncultured Pseudomonadota bacterium. Classification (GTDB taxonomy): domain Bacteria; phylum Myxococcota_A; class Polyangia; order Fen-1088; family Fen-1088; genus DASRQZ01. Next base: position 2,215,971 of record CAVZEF010000002.1, on the reverse strand, counting down.
TGGTCGCATGGGCGGTGGCAACGGCCCCGGAACCGCGGCCCCCGGCCCCGGCCGGCCCGCGCCCGCACCCGTGCAGTCACCGTCGAGCGCGCCGAGGCGAGGAAAGCCGCGCTAGCCGCAAGCCGGTCAGATAAGAAAAACGCCAGGACGCGGGGAACGCCAGGATCCGGATTATTGAGTCCGGACTTGGCGTTCCTGGCGTCCTGGCGCTCAAGTGAACGGCATTGGCGCTAGCCGTAGATCTGCCCTTCCGGAAGCCTCTCCAGGAGCGCCGCCTGTCAGAGGATGTACTGCGACAAATCCTCGTCCTTGAGCACGCCGTCGAGCCGCTCGCGCACGTAGGCCGCGGTGATCGGGATCGTGGTCTCCCCGAGCTCGGGCGCCTCGAAGGCCAGGTCGTCGAGCACGCGCTCCATGATCGTATGCAGGCGGCGCGCACCGATGTTCTCCATGCGCGAGTTCACCAGCGTGGCGATGCGCGCGATCTCGGCGACCGCGTCGGGCCGGATCTCCAGCGTGACCTTCTCCGTGGCGAGCAGCGCCGTGTACTGCTTGGTGAGCGCGTTCTCCGGCTCGGTGAGGATGCGGACGAAGTCGTCGTCGGTCAGCGACTCGAGCTCGACGCGGATCGGGAACCGTCCCTGCAGCTCGGGGATCAGATCCTTGGGCTTCGCGACGTGGAACGCGCCGGCCGCGATGAACAGCACGTGATCGGTCTTGAGCGGCCCGTACTTCGTCGACACCGTCGAGCCCTCGACGATCGGCAGCAGATCGCGCTGCACGCCCTCGCGTGACACGTCGGGGCCGCCGCCCCCGCCGCCCTCGCGGCCCGCCACCTTGTCGATCTCGTCGATGAAGATGATCCCGGCCTGCTCCGCGCGGCGGATCGCGTCCTTGGTCAGGCGCTCCATGTCGATCAGCTTGGCGGCCTCTTCCTCGGTCAGCGCGTCGAACGCCTCGCTGACCGGCAGGCGCCGCCGCTTCGTGCGCTTCGCCCCCTGCGGCATCATGTCGCGCAGGTTCAGCACCATCTCTTCCATGCCGGTGCCCGAGAAGACGTCGATGAACGACTGCGGCGCGTCCGCGGTGTCGATCTCGACCATGCGATCGTTGAGCTTCCCCTCGCGCAGCAGCTTGCGCAGGCTCTCACGCGTGGCGTTGTCGGGGGCGGGCGGCGCCGCTCCGTCGCCCGCGGCGCCGTGGTTGTGACCGATGGGCGGCAGCGGCGTCGCGGTCGTGGACATCGTGCCCCCGGCGCTGGCCGGCGGCCGCGGGCGCGGCGCCGGCGGCAGCAGCACGTCGAGCAGCCGCTCCTCGGCGTTCTCCCGTGCGCGCGGGCGCAGGCGCTCGCGCTCCTCGTCGCGCAGCATCGACACCGCGGTCTCGGCGAGATCGCGCACCATCGAATCGACGTCGCGGCCGACGTAGCCGACCTCGGTGAACTTCGACGCCTCGACCTTGACGAACGGCGCGCCCGCGAGCCGCGCCAGGCGCCGCGCGATCTCGGTCTTGCCGACGCCGGTCGGCCCGATGAGCATGATGTTCTTGGGCGCGATCTCGTCGCGCATCGGCGGCTGTACTTGCTGCCGCCGCCAGCGGTTGCGCAGCGCCACCGCGACCGCGCGCTTCGCCGCCTTCTGCCCCACGATGTAACGATCCAGCTCCTCGACGATCGCCCGGGGCGTCAGGTCCTGCGGGCGTTTCAGCGGCGGTAACATGGGGCTAGAGCTCCTCGATCACGTGGTTGGCGTTGGTGTAGATGCAGATCTCGCCGGCGATCGCCAGCGCGCGGTCGACGATCTCGCGCGCCGGCAGCTCGGTCGCGCCCAGAAGCGCGCGCGCCGCGGCCAGCGCGTACGGGCCGCCCGAGCCGACCGCCGCCGCATCCCCGTCGGGCTCGATCACGTCGCCGGTGCCCGACAGCAGCAGGATCTTCTCGCGGTCGGCGACGATCAGCAGCGCCTCGAGCCGGCGCAGCACGCGATCGGTGCGCCAGTCCTTGGCCAGCTCCACCGCCGCGCGTAGTAGATTTCCGTTGTACTCCTTCAGCTTTCCCTCGAACTTCTCGAACAGCGTGATGCCGTCGGCGGCCGAGCCGGCGAAACCGGCGACGATCTTGCCGTCGTGCAACCGCCGGACCTTGCGCGCGGTCGACTTCACCACGGTGTTGCCCATGGTGACCTGACCGTCGCCGCCGATCACGACGCGGTCCGCGCGCCGCACGGCGAGCACGGTGGTGGAACGGATGCGCGGTCGCAATGGATTCGATTCGGACGAGCGAGCGGACTTCACGGTTTGATGTGGCTCCGGGGATGAGACTTGTCGTAGACGGCCATCAGGTGATCGATGTTGACGTGAGCATAGCGCTGGGTTGTCCGTAGGCTCGCGTGTCCGAGCAATTCCTGGATGGCCCGTAGATCTGCGCCCTCACCGAGGAGGTGCGTCGCAAAGCTGTGACGGAGCGCGTGCGGTGAGACCGCGGGCACACCGGCGAGCGCCTCGCGTCGCCCGAGCAGCCGGCGCGCGACGCGCGGGCCGAGACGCCGCCCGCGCCGCGTGAGGAACAGCGCCGCCCCCTCGCCTGCGAGCCGCAGCTGTCGGATGGGAAAGTAGTCGCGCAACGCCTGCCATCCCTTGGAGCCGAGGGGCACGATCCGATCCTTGCGACCCTTGCCCTGGCGCACGGTGATCTGCGCGCCGTTGCCCTCGCCCTCGACGTCGGCGAGATCCAGCTGGCAGGCCTCGGAGATGCGCAGCCCGGCGCCGTAGAGCACCTCGCACAGAGCGCGGGAGAGCGCGGCGTCGGTACCGCCGTCCGCCGCTTCTGCGATCTCTCCGCCGGACGCGACATCGAGCAGCCGACCGGCGTCGTCCTTGCCCAGGAACGACGGCAGCCTCTTCGCGCGCTTGGGGCTGCGCAGGCCGGCGACCGGGCTGGCTGCGATCAGGCGGCGGCGCACCGCCAGACGGAAGAACGCACGCAGCGACGAGATCTTGCGCCCGATCGTCACCGCGTCGTTCCTTCCATGAAGCGAGGCAAGGTATGAACGGCAGAGCACGGCGTCAAGCGCCGCGAGCGGCGGCGGAGCGCCCTCGCCGGCGTCGTCGCAACCTTGCTCGCCACCTTGGTCGCCCCGGCCACCGCGCGCGCCGCGCGCGAAGGCCGCGAGCTCCTGCACGTCGTGCAGGTACGCGCGCACGGTGTGGACCGACGCGCGCTTCTCCGAGACCAGGTATTTTTGAAAGGTTTCGATCGCGGCCTGCATCGACATTCGCGCGCGGATCGTATCCCACCCCGACGGCGCGCGCGAATCGCGACGCCGGCGCGGCGGCGGTGAGCGCGCCCGTCAACGCGACGGCGGGCGCGTCATGCGCGCGATACGCTCGGCGTGCGCGGGAAAGTGCTGCGCCAGCTCGGGTCCGGCGGCGAGCTCGAAGTCGGCGAAGTCGAACCCCGGCGCGACGGTGCAACCGATGAGGCAGTGGCTCACGCCCGGCGCGAGCTCGGCGGCGAACCAGGCGCCGGCGGGGATCACCACCTGCGGCCGCGCCCCGGCGGCGAGATCCAGGCCCAGCCGCACCACCTCGCCCTGGCGGCCACCGTCCGCGTCCGCGCGCAGGCGAAGCACGTCGAGCGGGCCGCCCTCGTAGAGATGGAAGATCTCGTCGGAGACCAGGCGATGCAGATAGGTGGTCGGCTGCGCGCGCGTCACCAGGAAGTAGATCGCCGTGCTCGCCGCTCGCGTTTGGCCGTTCGCCGGCGCGGTGACAGTCGCCGCGGCGCGATAGGTCTCGACGTAGTACCCGCGTTCGGGGTGCGGCTGCATGCCGAGGCGCGCGACGATCTCGGCGACGCGGGGGGAATCGAGCGGGGATCCGGACGACGACACCGGCCGCAGCCTGCGCTCGACGGCCGCGCTTCGCAAGACCTGAGCCGTCTTCCAGCGACGACGCCACTTTCGTGCGAGGCAGCCGGGGGGATGATGAGCTCGTTGTCGGCGGAAAGGACGGCGCGGCGTGCGCAACCGGTGGCGGCGCGTTCGTCCGCGGCGCGGGCGCATGGGCCGCTCGCGCCGGCGCTGGCGGCGCTGCTGGCGCTCTCGTGCGGGCGCAGCCTGATGCACGGGGGACCGTCGTCGCGCGACGGTGGCGATCCTCTGTCGCGCGACGGCGCATCGTCCATCGGGGGCAACGGCGGGTCGACGACCACTGGGGCCGCCGGCAACGGCGGCTCTACGACCACCGGCGGCGCCGGTAGCGGCGGTTCGACCGGCGTCGACGCGGGCGCGGATCGCCCCCCATCGCCCGACGCCGGCAAGGACATCGGCCTGCCGCCGACGCCGGATGCGTCGGGGTGCCCGGTCGACTGCTCGCACCTGCCGAACGTCAAGCCCAACTTCGGTGCGACGTGCGGCGGGAAGAACAAATGCGTCTTGCCTGTCGGCGCTTGCCTGACCGGATTCGCCAACTGCAGCGGCAACGGCGACACCGGTTGCGAGACCGACGTCTCGGCCAGCAACAATTGTGGCGACTGCTTCGTCAAGTGCACGGTCCCGCAGAGCTGCCGGCCGCTGACCTCCGGCGGCTTCGTCTGCGCGAATCCTTGCGGCGCGCAATTTCCCGACTCCTGCGGCGGCCTGTGCGTCGACCTCAAAACCGACCCCAACAATTGCGGGAGCTGCGGCAACGGGTGCTATTTGCCCAACGCGTTCTTCGCATGCCAGGCCGGCAAGTGCGTCTCGCTCGGTTGCAGTGACCCGACCTATGCCGACTGCACCAGCGATCCCGGCTGTGAAACGCCCCTCGGCACCAGCACCGATTGCGGCTCGTGCGGCGATCCGGCGTGCACGGTCGCCAACACGCTGTTCTCTTGCCCCTCTGGCGCCAGTTGCGCCGGCGCGGTCTGCGCGCCCGGCTTCGCCAACTGCGACACCACGAGCCCCGACTGCGAAACGTCGCTGGCGTCGCCGCCTGCGGGAGGAGGCGATTGCCTGCCCCACTACGTGGGAACGCTGCCCATCGCGACCGAGCTCTTCCAATCAGCAGTCACCGCGATCGCGGCCGACGGATCGTTCTTCCTGGCCGGCACGTTCATGGGCGCGGTCGACTTCGATCCCTCGGCGGGCCGCGACATCCGCACCGCGACCGACGCCGACGGCTACGTCACCAAGTTCAATACCGACGGCAGCTACGCCTGGACCGCGGTCTTCGCCGGCCGTGGCGACTTCGGCATCGGCGGCCTCGCCGTGACACCCGCGGGCAACGTGATCGCCTCCGGAAGCTATCAGGACACCGTCGATCTCGATCCGGGCGCCGGCGCCGACCTGCACTTCACGGTCGCCGCCGACCAAAGGGACACCTTCGTCGTCGAGCTGGCGGCGAACGGAACGCTGGCGTGGGCCCGAACCTTCGAAGGCGCCGCCGGGGCGCTGGCCTCGGGCGCGGGTGTCACCGTCGACGGCGCGGGCGCGGTCTACGTCGCCGGCTCGTTCTACGGCACGGTGGATTTCGATCCCGGCGCGAGCACCGACAACCTGGTGGCGAGCTCAGGCGCTGGCTTCGTGGCCAAGCTGACCAGCGGCGGCGATCTCGTGTGGGCGAGCGCGGTCAGCAACGGCAACTGCGACGACAACCTGAGCGCGGTCGCCGTCGCCACGGACGGAACCGTCTGGGCCATCGGGGAGGTAGCGGCGGGGGTCGGCTGCACGATCGCGCCGCCGCCGCCGTCGGATTTTTCTCAAGACCACGTGCTTCTGGTGAAGCTCACCTCCGCGACCGGCAGCACGCTCCTGCTCCGCTACATCGGCAACTTGTTCGAGAGCTTCGGGAACGCCATCGCGGCGAGCCCGGACGGCTCGGTGTACCTGGCCGGCACCGGAGCGGGCGTGACCGTGTTCGACCCGGGGCCTCCATCGGTGCAGCTGTGGCTGAACAACAACGGCGGCGGGAACTTCCTGCTCAAGCTCAACACCAACGGGACCGTGAACTGGGTCCGTGCGGTCAACGGGCCGTACATCACCTCGATCGCAGCGACGACCGACGGCGGCGTTCTCGCGGCGGGAAGCGGCTTGGGTAGCGGCTCGTTCGTGACCCGCTTCACCGCGGCCGGTGCGTCGGTCTGGTCGTTCTCGTTCGGAGGAGACGTGACCAACCCGCTCTCGATCAGCACGGCTGGAAACACATTCCTCATCGGCGGCAACAGCTCGGGCAGCGCCGACTTCGATCCCGGCCCCGCCATCGATCCGATCTTCGGCGATATCTCGTTCGTGTCGCGATTCACGTTCTGACGAGGACACGCGATGGCGACCGGCCTGCCGGGAACCCTGATCTCGAGACGCGCTGCTCCGACCGGATCGTTGGCCAACGGCCACCCATTTCGAGGTACAAGTCCGGATGGCGACGGGAGGAATCATGACGACGATGGTGATTCGATCGAAGGTGGCGGCTCCCGCGCTGGCGGCGCTGCTGGCGCTGTCGTGCGGACGCAGCCTCACGCTCGACGATCGGCCGGGGTCGAACGGTGGCGCGGGCGGCTCGTCGTCGCCGGGGACCAGCGACGGTGGAGATGCGACCAGCGCGGGCGGCGCGAGTGGCGCGGCGGGCAGCGGCACCGGCGGCTCGACCGGCGCGGGCGGCACGGTCGTGCCACCCGACGGCGGCGCCGACAAACCGAAGATACCCGACGCCGGAAAAGATGTCGCTGACGCGGGACCGCCGGATGTGCCGCCCGACCACAGCCCGACGCCCGATGTCGGCGGTTGCCCCGTCGATTGCACGCAACTGCCGCACGTCCGCACCGACGTGGTCGTGCCCTGCATCAACGGCGTCTGCAATCTCTACTACGGGACGTGCGAGCCGGAGTTCGCTCATTGCAGCAGCACGCCCAACATCGGCTGCGAGACCGACCTGTCGATGAGCCCGAACTGCGGCGGCTGCGGAGTCCAGTGCAGCAGCGGCTATTCGTGCCGCACCATCAGCAACGGCTACAACTATTGCCTGCAGGACTGTCAGGCGCCCGCGGCTACCGCGTGCGACTTTTCCTGCGTCGACTTGCAAAACGACCCGTCCAACTGCGGCGCCTGCGGCAACGGCTGTTACGTAACCAACGAACAGGTGGCTTGCCAGCAGGGTAAATGCGTGGCGCTGGGGTGCACCGACTCGACGGTCGCCGACTGCACCAGCGACCCGGGCTGCGAAACCATGCTGGGCAACGACCCCAACTGCGGAGGCTGCAATGACCCGGCCTGCGCGCTCGACAACACCATGTACACCTGCAGCGACGGCCTCGGGTGCAAGGCTTCGGTCTGCGCCGTCGGATACGCCAACTGCAACACCTCCAGCCCCGACTGCGAGACGGCGTTCGCGTCGCCGGCGCCGGCGGGCGCCGGCTGCCTCCCGCAGTACGTCGGCACGGTCGGGCTCGCCACCCAGCTCCTGAACACCACGGTGACCGCCATCGCTTCCGACGGCTCGTTCTTCATCGCCGGCACCTACCAGGGGGCGGTCGACTTCGATCCGTCGTCGGCGGGCAAGGACGTGCGCACCGCCAACGACCCCGACGGCTACATCACCAAGTTCAAGGCCGACGGCAGCTATGCCTGGACGGCCATTCTCGGCGGGCGCGGCGGACTGACGCTGACAGCGCTCGCGCTCACGCCCGCGGGCAGCGTGGTCGCGACCGGCTCCTACCAGGACACGATCGATCTCGATCCGAGCGCGGCGCAGGACATCCGCGTCACCAGCGACACGTTCGAGACCGACGTCTTCGTCGTCGAGCTCAGCAGCGCCGGCGCCGAGGTCTGGGGCCGCACCTTTCCGAGCACGGCGTTCAACACGAACGCCACCAGCACGGGCCTCGCCGTCGACGCCGCCGGAGCGGTCTATGTCGCGGGTTATTTCTCCGGCTCGATCGATTTCGACCCGGGCGCCGGCACCGACGCGCAGACGTCCGCGATCGACGGCAGCGGCTTTCTCGCGAAGCTCGACAGCGCCGGCAATCATGCGTGGGCGCACGCGATCGACGATGCCGACTGCCTGACGACGCTGCGGGCGGTCGCCGTCGCCACCGACGGCAACGTCTGGGCCACCGGCACGGTGGCGGCGGGTCCGACCTGCGTGCTCGGTCCCGAGCGTGGAACCTACCCGGTCGACGACGCGCTCATCGTGAAGTTCAACAGCGCCGGCGATGCGCGCACGGTCTGGTCGCTCGGCGACATCCAGCCCGACGCCGCCGTCGCCATCGCGGCGGGCCGCAACGGCGGCGTCTACATCGGGGGCATCGCCACGGGCGACGTCGACCTGGACCCCGGCTCGGGGGTGGCGCGGCGCTGGCTCGGCGCCTACTCGGGGTCGGGGTTCGTGCTCGCGCTCGCCGCCGACGGGACATACCAGTGGTCGCGTGTCTTGAGCTCGGCGTCGATCGTCGCGATGGCCAGCACCCCCGACGGCGGCGCCATCGTCGCCGGATCCGCGAGCCAGGCGTACGTCACGCGCCTGACCCCGGCCGGCGACTCGGTGTGGACGTTCCCGGTGGGCGATCAATCGGTGTCGGCGACCGCGCTCGCCAGCAGCGGCACGTCATTCGCGGTCGGAGGCATCAGCTCCGGGACGCAGGACTTCGATCCCGGCCCGTCGATCGATCTGGTGTTCGGCGACGTCGCGTTCGTCTCGCGCTTCAATTTCTGATCTGCGAGATTGGGTGGCGATGGCGAGCGTGGCTCGGTGGTCGAGAGCGGTTCCGGCGCTGACGGCTTTGCTGGCGCTGTCGTGCGGCCGCAGCCTGAGGCACGGCGATCCAGGCGCGGGCGGATCGTCGTCGCCGATGTCCGATGCGGGCGACGCCACCAGCGCCGGCGTGGGCGGCAGCGGCGGGTCACCGGTACAACCGGGGATCGACGCCGGCGCCGACCGTCCGCCGGCGACGCTCGACGCCGCGCTCGACGTCGTCGACGCGCGGGCCCCGGATCTCCTGGCCGATCTCAGCCAGATGCCCGACGTCGCCGGATGCCCGGTCGACTGCACGCAGCTGCCGCACGTGCGTGCCGGCGTGCCGGTCTCGTGCGCGAACGGCATTTGCGTGCTCGGATATGGGTCCTGCGAAGACGGGTTCGCCCATTGCAGCTTTGCCCCCAACGTCGGCTGTGAGACCGACCTCACGAACAGTCCCAACTGCGGCATCTGCGGTAACCCGTGCTCTGGCGACGATGTCTGCCGGAACATCAACGGCTTCTACGACTGCCGGCAGGCCTGTCAGGCGCCCACGCCCGACGCGTGCGGGTTCGCCTGCTTGGATCTCCAGAACGACCCGGGCAATTGCGGGACCTGCGGCAACGCCTGCTACGTTTCCAGCTCGCGGGTCGCCTGCCAGCAGGGCCAGTGCGTGACGCTGGGGTGCACCGACTCGACGGTTGCCGATTGCACCAGCGACCCCGGTTGCGAGACCTCGCTCGGCTACCCCTCGAACTGCGGCGGCTGCAATGACCCCGCCTGCACAGTGGCGAACACCATGTTCACCTGCAGCGACGGCCTCGGGTGCAACGCATCGGTGTGCGAGGTCGGGACCGCAAACTGCGATACCAGCAGCCCCGACTGCGAGACCCTCGTCGAGTCGACCACGCCCACCAGCGGCGGCTGTCTCCCGCAGTACGCCGGCACGGTTGCGCTCGCCACGCAGAATCTGATCTTCACGCCCGTCGCGATCGCTCCCGACGGCTCGTTCTTCATCGGCGGCGCCTACCAGGGCATGGTCGACTTCGATCCGTCGCCGACCGGAACGGACCTCCGCACGGCGGACGACCCCGACGGATTCATCACCAAGTTCAACGCCGATGGCAGCTACGCGTGGACGGCGACGCTGGGTGGGACCGGATCACTCACCTTGCTGGCGCTGGCGGTCACGCCGTCCGGCGGCGTGGTCGCGGCCGGCTCGTACCTGGACACGATCGATCTCGATCCGAGCGGGGCGCACGACATCCACGTCACCGACATCGCCTCATCCAGCAACCCCTACATCGTCGAGCTCTCCGCCAACGGATCAGAAGTGTGGGGACGCACCTTTTCCAGCACGTCGATCGGCTCGGGCGGTGCGACCGCGGGGATGGCGGTGGGCACCGATGGCGCGGTCTACGTGGTGGGATCTTTCTCCGGGACCATGGATTTCGACCCCGGCGCGGGCGGCGACGTCCGTACCGCCGTGGACGGGACGGCGTTCCTGGTGAAGCTCACGAGCACCGGCGATCACGCCTGGTCGCAGATCATGGACGACCCGGGTTGCGCATCGAATCTGCAGGCGGTCGCGGTCGGGACCGACGGCAGCGCCTGGGCCACCGGCAGCGTGTCGCCGACGACGACCTGTGCGCTCACCCCCGTGGCAGGGCCGTATGCGAGCGTGCTCATCGTCAAGGTCGACGCCGCCGGGGACGCACGCACGACCTGGTCGCTCGGCGATTCCTTGACCCTTGGCGGCAGCGCGATCGCCGCCAGCCGCGACGGCGCGATCTACATCGGCGGACTCGGCTCGGGCGCGATGGACATGGATCCCGGCCCGGGGGTGGCGCGCCGATGGCTGGGTTCGCTGAACGGCTTCGTGCTCAAGCTGGCGGCCGACGGGACCTATCAGTGGGCCCGGAGCCTGAGCGCGGCAACCGATATCGACGCCTTGGCCCCGGCGCCCGACGGGGGCGTGATCGCCGCCGGAAACGCGAGCGGCCGGTTCGTCACGCGTCTCACCGCGAGTGGCTCGTCGGCCTGGACGATTCCGATCGGGGCCAGCCTGGTGAGGTTGACGTCGCTCGCCAGCAATCAGACGTCGTTCGTGGTCGGCGGCATCAGCTCCCAGGACCAGGATTTCGATCCCGGCCCGGGAGTCGATCACTTCGACGGCGACTTGGCGTTCGCCTCGCGCTTCACGTTCTGATCAGCGCCGCACTTGTCGCGCAGGAAGCACGTGGCCGGGTCGGCGTAGAAACGCTGGAAGCTGTCGGCGTCGGGGTGCCCGGGGAATGGGACGTAGTAGTAGACGTAACGGTCCTTGGCGGCGGCGTCGTGATAGGTCTGCCACACGAGCGCGTAGGCGACGTGCGCTTCCCGGGCCAGCACAAGCAGCTGCTGGTTGTACCAGTCCTCCGACGGGCGCGGCACGACCGCGGCACGCTCCGCGGCGTCCAGCGTGACCGGCCCGGGCGCTTCCAGCGCGAAGTGCCGCAGCAGCGCCGCGCGATCGGCGGGATCGAAGAGCCGCGCCAGCGCCTCCGCGACCGTCGCCTCGCCGTGGACGGTGAACGACTGGCCCGGCGGCGTCGCGCCCGCGAGCTGGCCGAGGTGCAACCGATACGTCCCGGCCTCCGTCAGCGCCCAGGGTTTGCCGCGCGCGCGCGCTTCCTCGGCCACCACGCGCAGCTGCAGGCGAAAGCGATCCAGGTCGGCCTGGTTCGCCGCGCGCGCGACCGGGTGATAAAGGTCGATCCCCAGCAGGTCGAAGAGGTCGTCGCCGGCGTACGCCTCGGCGTAGCGCGGCCGGCGCTGCGCGACGTAGGCATCGGCGCGCGCCGGCGCCGTGCCCACCTGGGCCGACGTCAGCGTCGTGGCCCGCTCCGCGGGGCTGAGGTAGGCCAGGCCCGCGGCTTCGAGCTCGCGCACGATGCGCTCGCGCAGCAGATCGCGCGCGCGCCCGACCGGATCCATCACCTTCTTCTCGGCGGCGCTGAACGGCTCCTCCTCCGATTTCGCGAGTAACCGGTCGGGCGAATAGGCGAAGACCAGGCTCTCCATCCCGGGCTCGCTCCGCAGCGCGGTGATGAAGGTGCGCACAACCGTCTTGTACGCGTCGGGGCCCGAGACCGCGCCTGGCTCGCCGAGCAGCGCCGCGCAGCTCCAGTAGGGCTGCCCCCACCAGAACCAGGACCCGGTGTGCTCGTGAAACGGACGAACGATGATCGGCAGCCCCGCGAGCCCCTCCTCGCGAAGCACCTGCGCCGCGTACTTCGCCTGCGCCGTGAGCCAGCTCTTGCCGGGCACGCCCTCGTCGGCGCCGGCGCCCAGCGGCCGGTCGTTGGCGAGCTCGCACAGGCACTTGAGCGCCTCGGGCACGTCGGCGCGCGACGTGATCGGCCGCGTGTACTCCTCCTCGGCGTAGAACAGCGTGCCGCCGGCGACGGCATGGATCGGAATGTCGCGGCCGCCGACGTTCACGGTGGCCAGCTCCTCGCCCGCGGGCGCGTGCGCCGTGCAGCTCGCCGCGTGCCAGTCCATGGTCACGACGCCGCCGTCGGCGATCTGGCGCTTGATCGCGGCGGCGACCGCGGCGCGCCGGTTCCATTCCGGCGGCTCGAAGGCCAGCATGCCCAGGCTCACGCCCAGCACCGCGGGATCGTCGCCGACGATCGCCGCGCTGTCGGAGGTGAAGCGGCCGGCGCGCGCCGTGGTCTCGAACCAGGTGTTGGTCGAGACGACCGCGCCGTCGAGGTACATGCCCCACAGCGTCGCGTTCTCCTGACCGAACAGGAATTGCTGCGATTGATTGAGGCGCGCGAGCCGCGCGATCAACGCCGCTCGAGCCGGCGACGGCGCGGCGGCCGGCGAACCTACCGGAGGCGGCGACGGCGCCGTGACCGGCACCGGGCTCGGGGCCACCGCCCGCGGTCCGGTCGCCGTGGTCGAGCAGGAGACGAGCGAACGCGGTGGCGGAGATGACCCAGCGGCCGGCGCGAGCGCCGGCCATTAGCGACGCAGATCCTTTTTCATGCGCACGACGGGAACATGGACGCCCGCCGTGGTCAAACGCTCGGGACCGGCGCAGGGACGGAAGCCGGCGCGCTGGTAGAACGGGACCGCGTTCAGCGACATGGCGCCGTTCAGGCTGAGGCAGCCACGCGTGAGCGCGCGCGCCTCGACGTCGGCGAGCAGCGCGCTGCCCAGGCCGCGCTGCTGCCGATCGGCGTCGACGAACAGCGCGCGGAGCCGCTCGTTCGCCGGATCCAGCTGCGCGAGCGCGACGATCTCGCCGCGCGCGCCCTCGACGGCGATGGTCTCGTAGGGAGCCAGCGCGTCGCCGAACAGCGTCGACGCGTAGCTGACGTAGACGGCGTCGCGCTGGACGGCGTCGTAGCGATTGCTGCAGCCCTGCTCGATGGCGCGGCGGATCAGGCGCAGCCCCGACGCCAGCTCGTCGAAGCGCACCGCGCGGGTGCGAAACGGCAGCGCGGGCAGCAGGCGCGACGAGCCGGGGGTCGACGGCCACATGCCGCCAAGCTTAGCCTACCCAGCTTCCGAAGGCCGCGACGGCGCGCTGCGCGTAGAGGCGCCGGCGCTCGCGCTTGGGCGCGCGGCCCGCGAGCGGCGGCAGCAGGCCGAAGTTGATGTTCATCGGCTCGAACGGCTCGCGCGCGGCGCGCGGTCGCGTGACGTGCACGTAGAGCGCGCCCATCGCCGACTCGGGCGGCGGCGGCGGCGCGACCGTCCCCTGGGCGCGCGCGGCGGCGAAGCGTCCGGCGAGCAGGCCCATCGCCGTCGACTCGATGTAGCCCTCGACGCCGGTGATCTGGCCGGCGAGGCGAATCGTCGGGCTGGTTGCGCAGCTCGAGCTCGGCGCCGAGCAGGCGCGGCGAGTCGACGTACGAGTTGCGGTGGATCGAGCCGAAGCGCAGGAACTCGGCGCCGCCGAGGCCGGGGATCATGCGGAAGATGCGCTGCTGCTCGGGGTAGGCGAGGCGCGTCTGGAAGCCGACCAGGTTGTACGCCGACAGGTGGCGCGTCTCCGGCCGCAGCTGCACGACGGCGTGCGGGCGCCTGCCGGTGCGCGGGTCGACGAGCCCGACCGGGCGCATCGGCCCGAACGCGAGCACGTCGAGGCCGCGGTCGGCCATGACCTCGATCGGCAGGCAGCCCTCGAAGTAGCGCGCCTCCTCGAAGCTGTGCGGCGTGACCTTGCGGCCCGCGCGCACGGCGGCGACGAACGCCGCGTACTCGTCGCGGTCGAGCGGGCAGTTGACGTAGTCGCCGGACTCGGTTCGGGGGCTTGGACGTCGGCGTCGGCGTCAGCGTGGGCGTCGGCGGTTGCCGCTTCGGCCGTGTCGCGGCCCCAGCGCGAGGCGCGGAAGGCGATCGTGCGATCGATGGTCTCGGCGTCGACGATCGGCGCGATGGCGTCGTAGAAGTAGAGCGGGCGGCCGCACAGCTCGCCGAGCTGGCGCGCGAGACGGCCGCCGGTGAGCGGGCCGGTGGCGATGATCGCGTCGCCGTCGGGCAGCTCGTCGACCACGCGCCGTTCGAGGCGGATGCGCGGGTGGTTCGCGATGCGCGAGGTGACCAGGCGCGCGAAGGCGTAGCGATCGACCGCGAGCGCCTCGCCGGCGGGGACGCGGGTCGCGTCGGCGCACGCGAGGATCAGCGAGCCGGCGCGGCGCAGCTCCGCCTTGAGCAGCCCGGCGGGCGATTCGACGGAGTCGGAGCGCAGCGAGTTCGAGCAGACGATCTCGGCGAGCAGCGGCGTCGAGTGCGCGGCGGACATGACCTCCGGCTTCGATTCGAGGAGCGTGACGTCGACGCCGCGCTCGGCGAGCTGCCAGGCAGCTTCGCAGCCGGCGAGGCCGCCGCCGACTACGAGCACGGGCGCCTCTCGCAAGGGGCTCGCGTCTCGCAAGGTCTGCCCTCACCCCGACCCTCTCCCGCGGACGGGAGAGGGAGAAGGACGGGGTGCGCGGACCTATTTGCCCTCTCCCCCGTCCGCGGGGGAGAGGGTACGGGTGAGGGGGTTCCGCCCACCCGCAAGCTTAGACTCACGCAAGCCCTGCCCTCCGCCGCGAGCGGTCGAGGAAGGCTTCCTAGCCGACCGACGATGCGGGACCCTGCGGCGCGGTCGCGGGCGGGGCCTCGGCGCCACCGCTGCCCTCTCCGCCACCCTCGGCCTCTGCCTCGGCGTCCGCCGTGTAGTCGCACTCGGGCTTGAGGCAGCGCAAGCGCGTGCCCGCCTTGCTGACCTTCTGCACGATGAACGGCGCGCCGCAGGTCGGACAGGGCTTGGGGATCGGACGATCCCACGACACGAAGTCGCACTGGGTCTTCGAGTAGTTCGAGCAGCCGAAGAACACCTTGCCGCGCTTCGAGCGCTTCTCCGTGAGGTATCCGCCGCAGCCCTTCCTTGGGGCAGGCGATGCCGAGCGACACCGGGCTGGTGGTCTTGCAGTCGGGGTAGCGCGAGCACGCCAGGAACTCGCCGAAGCGCCCGCGCCGGATCACCATCGGCGAGGTGCACGTCGGGCACAGCTGATCCGACGGGCGCGTCGTCGGCCGCACCGTCGAGGCTGCCGTCGGAGTTGCGCGTGTACTCCTTGGTGTTGCGGCAGTCGGGGTAGCCGGAGCACGCCAGGAAGTGGCCGTTGCGCCCCCACTTGATGACCATGGGCTTGCTGCACTTCTCGCAGACCTCGTCGGTCTTCTGCTCCTCGCGCTTCACGTCGCGCATCTCGACCTTGGCCTTGTCGAGGTCGAGCTTGAACGGCGTGTAGAACGCCTTGCAGCAGCTTCACCCAGTCGGCGGTGCCGTCCTCGACCTGGTCGAGCTGCTCCTCCATCTGCGCGGTGAAGTCGGCGCTGACGATGTCGGGGAAGCTCTTCACGAGCAGCCCGTTCACCATCACGCCCAGCTCCGTCGGATGGAGGCGGTTCTCTTTCTTCTCGACGTAGCCGCGGTCCTGGATCGTCGACAGGATCGCCGCATACGTCGACGGCCGCCCGATGCCCTTCTCCTCCAGCTCCTTGACCAGCGACGCCTCGGAGAAGCGCGGCGGCGGCTGCGTGAAGTGCTGCTCCGGCGTCACGTCGAGCAGGCGCAGCTCCTCGCCCTCCTGCACCTCGGGCAGCGCGCCCGCGAGATCGTCCTCGGCGCCCGCCGCCCCCTCCTCGACCGTCTCGGCGTAGACCTCGAGGAAGCCCGGCACCTTCATCACCTGCCCGCTCGCGCGCAGCCCGACCCGGCCCGCCTCGATGTCGACGCTGGTCTGGTCGAAGACCGCCGGCACCATCTGGCAACCGACGAAGCGGTTCCAGATCAGCGTGTAGAGCTTGAGCAGGTCCTCGGTCTCGCGGGCGTCGCGCCCGCCGCCCTTCTCGCCGGACCACGCCTGGCGCACCTTCTCCGGCTCGTACTTCAACGACGTCGGGCGGATCGCCTCGTGCGCGTCCTGCGCGCTCTTCTTCGTCTTGTAGACGATGGGCGCGGCCGGCAGTGACGCCGCGCCGTACCGCTCGGCGATGTACGCGCGCGCCTCGGTGACCGCGTCGTCGGACAGACGCGTCGAATCGGTACGCATGTAAGTGATGAGACCGACCGGGCCGTCGTCGCCGACCTCGACGCCTTCGTACAGCCGCTGCGCCAGCGACATCGTCCGCTTGGGCGAGAAGCGCAGCTTGCTCGACGCCTCCTGCTGCAGCTTCGACGTGATGAACGGCGGCGGCGGATACTTCTTGCGCTCCTTGCGCTCGACGCTGGCCACGCGCAGCGTCGCCGCCGCGGATCGCGTCGACCGCCTCGCTCGCCTGGCCCTCGTGCGTCAGCTCGGCCTTCTTGCCGTCGATGCGCAGCACCTTCGCGACGAACGGCGGCGGGTTCTTGCCCTCGACGTTCGCCTCGACCGACCAGTACTCCTGCGGCTTGAACGCCGCGATCTCGTCCTCGCGCTCGAAGATGAGGCGCACCGCCACCGACTGCACGCGCCCCGCCGACAGGCCGCGCCGCACCTTGGTCCACAGCACCGGGCTGATCTGGTAGCCGACCAGGCGATCCAGCACGCGGCGCGCCTGCTGCGATTCGAACTTCTTGCTGTCGAGCTCCATCGGCTTGCCGATCGCCTCGAGGATCGCCTTCTTGGTGATCTCGTTGAACAGCACGCGGTGGATGTTGGGGTTCGACGGCCGGATCTCCTCGGCGATGTGCCAGGCGATCGCCTCGCCCTCGCGATCGGGGTCGGGCGCCAGGAAGATCTGCGACGCGGTCTCGGCGGCTTCCTTGATCTCCGCGAGCACCTTCTTCTTGCCGTCGATGACGACGTACTCGGGCTGGAAGCCGTTCTCGATGTCGATGCCCAGCTTCTTCTTGGGCAGATCCTTGACGTGACCGACCGACGCCTTCACGGTGTAGCCCGAGCCGAGGTACTTCTTGATGGTCTTCGCCTTCGCGGGCGACTCGACGATCACGAGCGCGTTGTCGTTGCCGCGCCGGGGCGCCGCCGGCTTCTTTTTTGCGGTCGCGGCCGCCGCATCATCATCGGGAGCGTCCTTGGCGGCGGCGCTTTTCGTTTTTGCAGCCTTGGTCGCGGCCTTGGCCGCCGGCTTTGCCGCCGTCTTCGCGCGCGCCACGGTCTTGGTCTCGCGCCTCGGCGCCAGGCGCGGGATTCGTCTTGGCCGCCGCCGCCTTCTTCTTCGCCGGCGCTTTTTCAGCGACCGTCTTGGGGACCGCGACCTTGTCGGCCGGCGTCTTCGCTGCCGGCACCTTTGCCGGCACCTTGCTAACTGACATGGGGCACCTCGTATCGACCGCCGGCCAGGCGTCGTACCCAGCCGGAGAGCTCGGCTTCGGCCAGCACGCCCAGCGCCGCCGGCAGAGACACGCCGAGGCGTTGGGCGATCCCAACCGCGCTGTCCGAGCGATCTTCCAGGGCCGCCAGCAGCGGAGCCAGCTCCGCCGGCGCACCCCGCTCGGGAACCACCTCGCCCGCCATTCGCCGCAAAATTTCCTCGCCGCTCTCGGCGGCGCTGGCAACGCCTGTCGCCAGCAGCTCGTCGGTCCCGGCGCTGCCCGGCACCGCGATCAGCATCTGCCCCGCAGCGTGCGCGAGGCGCGCGGTGATGAGCGCGCCCGACAACCGCCGGGCCTCGACCACCACCACCGCCTCGGCCAACGCCGCGACGATGCGGTTGCGCACCGGGAAGTGTGCCTTCTTCGGAGGCGCACCCGGCGGATGCTCGGAGAGCAAGCCGCCCGCGACGGCGATCTCGTCGAAGAGCCTCGCGTGGCGCTCCGGATAGACCACGTCGACACCACAGCCGAGCACGGCAAAGGTCACGCCGCCCGCCTCGAGCGCACCGCGATGCGCGGCCGCGTCGATCCCCAGCGCGCCGCCCGAAACGATGAAATGGCCCGCGCGAGCCAGCGTCGCCGCGATGCGCGCCGCGCGCGCCACGCCCGCTGCGCTGGTCGCGCGAGAACCGACGATCGCCACGCCGCGCTCGTGCGCCGCAGGCAATCGGCCGCGACACCACAGACCGGCCGGCACCTTGGCCAGGTGGCGCAGGTGAGCGGGGAAATGAGGATCGACGGCGAGGACGAAGCTCATGGATTGGGACATATCGGTCGTTTTCGGGACTTCTCCAGCCGGGTTGTGAGCCTCACGCGCGGGCGGAGGCCGGTCCCCCGCCGCAGCCCATCGCGGGAAGGTTTGGGAACCGTCCGAGGGTTCCCATGTCGAAAAACGCAACATGCCGAGCCGTTGCAGATAGCGCCAGCCGGGGACGCGGTCAAGCAACCTGGGCAAAGACCCTGTAAAATTCGTTGGTTACCCTACCCCAGCCCGGGGGGCCACCCGTCAGTCGTTCCTAATAGCCCTTTTTCATGTCGGCAATGTCCCCGATCCGGATGGGTCGATTGCCCCCCAGAACCCAGGCGATCGAGGACTCGTCACGCACGTCGACAGCGATGACTTCGGCGACGGTATCGGCGGGAAATCGCTCGTCGTTGGTCTCCCAGGTCTCCATGACCGGGCGGTACCCGTCGCCCCGACGCAGGATGCGCAGTCGGTTGCCGGCCTCGATGCCCTGGTGGCGGCCGCGGTTCAGCACCACGAGCATCCCCTCGGCGATCAGCAGATTGGGCTGCACCGCCGCCACGACGCGCGCTGAGCCTGACGCCGTGCTCGGGCGCGGCTTGATGGTCTTGAACTGGCGAAACAGCGGGCCGACGCGGTAACCGCGCTCGACCGGCTGCACCAGGTCGCGCAGCGTCCCGGTCGCGATCGTGCGATCCGTGACCCCTTCGATCGTGACCTCGCCGAAGATACGCACCAGGTAGCCGAGCACCTTCCCCGCTTGCGGATCCTTCACCGGGTGATCGGAGTCGACCTGGTAGATGGTGTAGCGCTGGCCGAGCCGCGGAATCTTGTCCTGCGCGAACTCGACGTAGGTCTGGTCGCCGCTCGCGAGCATGATCTTCTCTTCGCGCGACCCACTGATGGTGCCGGCGAACGCAAGCTCTTCCGTATCGACGAAGCCGACCTCGCGAAGCGCGCCGCTGCCCGGCGGACGCGGAGGCATCGGCGATGCCGTGCGCGCCTCCGGCGCCACCACGCGGGAGACGGCCGCAGGCGCCGCCTCATCCGAGCCCGGCGCCGACTGCGTGATGCCACCGATGTGCAGCGTCTGACCGGGGAAGATCCAGTGCGGGTTGGTCACGTCGGGGTTCAGCGCCCAGACCTTGGGCCAGCGCCAGGGATCGTGAAAGTAGGTGTCGCAGATGCCCCAGAGCGTGTCGCCCTTCTGCACCGTGTAACGATCCGGCGCGTTGGCGGCCGGCCCGCCCGGGGTCTCGGTGTCGTCGCCGTCACCCTCTTCCTGCTCCTCGCCGGGCGGCGGGCGGTTGTCCTTCTCGCCGAGGCCGCGCAGCGCGCGCCGCTGTTCGGCGTCCTTGTCCTCGGACGGCCGTTCGGAAGCCGCACCAACCTGAGAGAGCGACGCGACCAGCAACAGCGACCACGCGCTGGCGCGCGCGCCGGTCATCGCCCGCTCATCTCCAGCGAGACCGTCGAAGAGACCTTGTCGTCGACCTTGCCCAGCCGGTCGGTCGCCAACCGCGACGCCGCGTGGTGCGGGTAGCTGCGCTGCAACGCCTCGAGCACCTCGCGCGCCTCGCGCCTGTCGCCGAGCGCCAGCTGCGCGTCGCCCAGCTTGAGCATCGCATCCGGCACCTTGTTGCCGTGGGGATAGCGCTCGCCCACCAGGCGGAGCTCGCGCACCGCCGCGCGATATTGCTTGAGGTCGTAGTAGCACTCGCCGAGCGCGAACTGCGCGTTGTCGCCGTAGTGGTGGTGCGGGTACTTATTCAGGAACTTGCGGAAGGTCGCGATCGCGGCGGCGTCGTGGCCGCTGCGGAACGAGACCAGGGCCTCGCGATAGAGCCGCACCGCCGCGCGGGCGTCGGCCGTCGTCATGCGGGCCGGCTCCGGCGCCGGCTCGTTCGCGGCGACGTTCGTGATGACCGGGCGGCCGCTGCCCGACAGGCGCAGCAGCGGGCGCGCGCCGCCGCGACGAAGCGGGAGCGCCGCTTCGCCGGCGTACTCGACGCTGGGGACGTTGGGATCTTCGACCACGGCCGAGGGGGCCAGGGCCGCGACCGCGGGCGCCGCCGGCTCGTCGCCGCCAATGCGCCGCGAGATCGGCCCGGTGCGCCGGTTGTCGGCGACGACGCGGGTCTGCAGCTTGTCTTCCAGGATGAAGATGTGGTTCTGCAGCTCATCGATCTGGCGCAGATAGCCCGCGTTCTGCGCGCGCAGCTCGACCATGTTGCGGTCGAGCTCGGCGGAGCGCGAAGGAGCCGCCGTGGTCGTGGCGCAGCTGAGGGTCAGAAAGCTCGCGAATGGCAGGAGCCACGCGCTGGCAATCGTGGAGCGGAAGAACGAGAGAGACGACCGTGGTTGAGACATGGCTGCCCCTGAGGGGCATAGCCTCCATCGGCACATCCGCTAAAAACTGCAGGGCCGTGTCCCCAATCACCCTCGATGAGAGGGCCTCGGACGCCTTCGACCCGATGCGGTTCAGATAAACGCCAGGGCGCCAGGAACGCCAGGTTCGGACCTCAATAGTCCGGATCGGATCCCTGGCGTCTCCGCGTCCTGGCGTTTCTCTTATCTGACCGGCGTTGGCTTAGACCCCTTCCAGCTCCGCCAGGATCCGGTCCGCGCCCCGCTCGATCAGCCGCGCGCCCAGCGCCGCGCCCAGCTCGGCCGCCTGCTCGGGGCGGCCCGAGACCTCTTCGAGCAAGATCTCGCTCGCGTCGGGACGCCCCACCAGGCCGCGCGCGATCAGGCGGCCGGCCTCGATGATGGCGTGACCGGCGACCGGCGTGCGGCAGCCGACGCCCAGCGCGGCCAGCAGCGCGCGCTCGGCCGCAACGGTGGTCTCCGCATCCGGGTCCGACAGCGGCCGCACCAGCGACAGCACGCGCGCGTCGGCCAGGCGCGCCTCCAGCGCCAGCGCCCCCTGGCCGATCGCCGGCAGCATCAGCGTGGTCGCCAGGCGCTCGTTGATGCGCTCCGCGAAGCCGAGCCGGTCGAGGCCGGCGCACGCCAGGATCGCGGCGTCGACCGTGCCGTCCGCCACCTTGCGCAGCCGCGTGTCGACGTTGCCGCGCAGGATCTCGACGTTCAGGTCGCTGCGCGCCGCGCGGAGCTGACAGACGCGGCGCAGGCTCGACGTGCCGACGCGGCTGCCCGGCGCCAGCTCGTGCAGCGTCGCGCCCGTGCGGCTCACCACGGCGTCGCGCGGGTCGGCGCGCGGCGGGATCGCGACCAGCGACAGCCCCGCGGGCAGATGCGCGGGCACGTCCTTGAGGCTGTGCACGGCGAGATCGATCTCGCCCGCGAGCAGCTTCTCCTCGATCTCCTTGACCCAGACCCCTTTGCCGCCGAGCTCGATCACGGGACCGGTCTGCTTGCGATCACCTTCGGTCACGACGATCTGCTGCTCGACCACCAGGCCCGGGTGCACGCGTCGCAGCTCGGCGGTGATGTGGTCCGCCTGCCAGCGCGCCAGCGCGCTGCCGCGCGTGCCGATGACGATCTTGCCCGCGCTGCTCACCGGCGCACTAACCCGAAGCCTTCTTCTGGCTGGCGGCGATCGGCGACGGCGCTTCACCGGCTTCACCGGCGACCGCGTCGGCGCCGGGATCCTCGACGCTCTCGACGACAGTCAGGTCGAACAGGCGCTGCACCGCCGTCACCAGCGGTACGCCGTCGCCCGACGTGTCCTTCTTCAGCGCCATCTGCGGCGCATGCAGCAGCTTCTTCGCGACCGACTCGGCGAAGTCGAGGATCGCGCGCCGGTCGCGCTCGGCCAGGTGAGGCATGCCGCCGACCAGCTTCTCCGCCTCGGTCTTCGCGAGCGCCAGCACGCGCGCGCGCAGGGCGGCGACGGTCGGCCCGACCTGGCGGCCGCGGAAGCTCTCGATGAAGCGGCCGAGCTCCTGTTCGACAATGCTCTCCGCCTGCTCGGCCTCGCCGCGCCGCCCGTCGCGGTGGCTGCTGGCGACCTTCTGCAAATCATCGATGTCGGCGAGGTAGATCCCCTCGAGCTCGGCGCACGACGGCTCGACGTCGCGCGGGACGGCGATGTCGATCAGGAACAGCGGTCGCCCGCGCCGCAGCTTCTGCGCCCGGGCGACCAGCGCGCGCGTCAGCACCGGCTCGCGCGCGCCCGTCGACGCCAGCACGATGTCGGCGGCGGCGAGCGCGCCGACCAGATCCTCGAACGGGTGCACGTCGCCGCCCATGCGCGCCGCCAGCTCCTGCGCGCGGCCCGGCGTGCGGTTGGTGACGGTCAGCGCCGCGCCCTGCCCCTGCAGCGCGCGCGCCGCCAGGTCCGACATCTTGCCGGCGCCCACGATCAGCACGCGCCGCCCGTCAAAGCCGCCGAAGACCTGGCGTGCGAGATCGATCGCGACCGAGCTCACCGACACCGGGTTGCGCGCGATCGCGGTCTCGCGCCGCACGCGCCGCGCGACGCGGAACGCGCGCGAGAAGCACAGGTTCAGGATCGGCCCCGCCGTGCCCGACTTCAGCGCGAGATCGTATGTGGTCTTCACCTGCCCCAGGATCTGCGGCTCGCCCACGACCAGCGAATCCAGGCTCGAAGCCACGCGAAACAGGTGGTGCACCGCCTCCGAGTCCGAGCGTACGTACAGGTGCGGCTCGAGCTCGGCCGCGGCGACCGACGCGCGCACCGCCAGGTCGGTGCCGAGCGCGCGCAGCGCCGCCTCGCGATCCGAGGCGACGGCGTAGACCTCGACGCGGTTGCAGGTGCAGAGGAGCGCCGCCTCGCGGATGCCCGGCAGCGTCACGACCCGCCGCAGCGCCGCCTCGACCTGCTCCTCGGCGACGGTCAGCTTCTCGCGAACGGCGACCGGGGCAGTCCGGTGGGACACTCCCAGCACGATGACGTCAGTCAGCGACTCCATCTTTCACGCTGCGTGGCGGAGGAAATAGACTACCAGAACCAGCATCGCCCCGCCGAAGCCCCCGAGCGTGAGCCACGCGGCGCGGCGTCCCTGCCAGCCCGCGCCGACGCGCGCCACCAGCAGCACGCCGAACGCCAGCCAGGTCGCGAGCGCCAGCAGGTACTCGGGCCGCATGGCCGCCGTGCCCCAGAGCAGGCCGAGGCGCGCGATCCACAGCGCGCCGGTCACCAGCGCCACGGTGAAGATCGGGAACCCGAACGACACACAGCGCGCCGCCAGGCGGTCCAGGGTCTCCAGCGACGCGGCGCCCCGGTCAATCAGCAGGCCGAAGCGCTTTCGTTTGAGCTGCCGATCCTCGATGAGGTACATCGCGGCCAGCACGGCAGCCAGCGTGAAGACTGCCACACCGACGGTCGCGAGGAAGATGTGGGTGCGTCCGAGCGTCCCCATCGCCGGCGTGCCCGGCTCGGCCGGCACGACGCGCGCCAGGACCAGCAACGCCAGCACGGCCGGCACGGCGAACGCGCCGGCTGCCGCCAGGCGATAGCGGAAGCTGGCCGCCAGAAAGCCGGTGCCGATCAGGAACGCGACGAAGCCCATCGCCTCGGGCGTCGACGACACCGGGTTCTGACGATGGAGACAACGTGCGCCGATGTCGGCGAAGTGGAGTAGCACACCGAGCGCCAGCACCAGGCGCCCCAGCTGCGCCGACCGCTCGCGGAATCCGAGCAGGTATCCGAGATAGAGCGCCGACGCGATCGCGTACACGCCGATCTGGATCTCGGTGAAGGTCGCCACGTTACTTTTTAGCACGGCTCGGCCCCGCGGTCGCCGATGGCGGGGGTTCCCACTTGGCCAGGGCCGAACCGGCGTGCTAAGCCAACCGCATGGCGAGCGACAAGATGGTCGAAGTGACCGACGCAAACTTCCAGTCCGAGATCCTCAACTCTTCCGTGCCGGCCCTGGTCGATTTCTGGGCGGTCTGGTGCGCTCCGTGCCGCGCGATCGCGCCGCACGTCGAAGCGCTCGCCAAGGAGTACGAGGGCAAGGTCCGCGTCGGCAAGTGCGACATCGATTCGAACCCGAACGTGCCGAGCCAGTACGACGTGCGCAGCATCCCGACCCTGATGGTGTTCAAGGACGGCAAGGTCGTCGGTCAGATCGTCGGCTCCGCGCCGCGCGCGAAGATCGAAGACCTGATCAAGAAGGCGCTGTAGCCGGAAGGGCCTCGGGCCTCGGACTTCGGAAAATCGTCAGGCGCGCGCGATGTGGCGGGCGCCGCTCTCGTTCGCGTGCACGTCGCTGCCGACGGCGTCGAGGCCGAGGTCCGCGAGCTTGGAGCCGAGGAGCGGGAAGGCCGGCGGCGGCAAGATCGGCACGACGCTCGGCACGACGCTCGGCACGACGCTCGGCACGACGCTCGGCACCGCGCGACGGCGCGCCGGAATCAGGCGCGCGCCGAACGTGCGCATCGCGACGCCGACGCCGCCCTGCCACAGCGACACCCAGCCGACGTAGCCGAAGCCGCACAGGAACAGCGCGAGGAACGGCATCGACAGGTAGTGGCCGTGCTGGAGCGCGACCACCATGCGCGACGGCGAAGTAGGCCGCCATGCCGAGCTCGATGAACGGCGTGATCGACTTCGCGGCGCGGTACTTCTTGCTCGACCAGGCTCTCGAGCTTGCCGCGGATGCCGTGCTTGGGCGTGCGCACGAACTCGGTCTCGCGGCCGAGCAGCGCCTCGAGCACCGCGCGCGTCTGGTTCACGCACAGGCCGATGCCGATCGACATCACCAGCGGCAGCCGCTTGATCACCGACCACTGGCTGCGAGCCGGCGTGCCCGGCGTCGCGCAGCAGCGCGATCTCGCGCTGCGAGGCCAGATAGAAGGACGCGATGCTGAGCGTCGTGCCGAAGAAGAGCGGCAGATCGATCGTCAGCACCTCGCGCCAGCCGTGGTGCGGGCGCAGCGCCAGGTTCGGCAGCAGCAGCAGCGACAGCACCAGCAAGCAGCGGGTAGGCGAGGTTGTTGGTCAGGTGGAAGAACGCCTCGGACTTCTGCGCGAAGGTCGCGGTCTTCGAGCGCAGGATCGTCGGCAGCAGCTTCAGCGCCACCTGCACCGAGCCCTTGGCCCAGCGGAACTGCTGCGACTTGAACGACGACATCTCGACGGGCAGCTCGGCGGGCGCGGCGATCTCCGGCAGGTAGACGAAGCGCCAGCCGCGCAGCTGCGCGCGGTACGACAGGTCCATGTCCTCGGTCAGCGTGTCGTGCTGCCAGCCGCCCGCGTCGGCGATCGCCGCGCGGCGCCAGATGCCGGCCGTGCCGTTGAAGTTGAAGAAGCGGCCGGAGCGGTTGCGGCCCGGCGTGCTCCATGATGAAGTGGCCGTCGAGCATCAGCGCCTGCACCTCGGTCAGCGGCGAGAAGTCGCGGTTCAAGTGATCCCAGCGGCACTGCACGACGGCGACGCGCGGGTCGAGGAAGTGGTGGATGCTGCGCTCGAGCACGTCGGGCTGCGGCAGGAAGTCGGCGTCGAAGATCAGGATGAACTCGCCCTTGGCGGTGCGCAGGCCGTTCTCGAGCGCGCCCGCCTTGAAGCCCGAGCGGTCGACGCGGTGGACGTACTCGATGTCGAGGTCGGCGTAGCGCGCGCGCAGGTCGGCGATCTTGCGCCTGCAGATCTCCTGCGTCTCGTCGGTCGAGTCGTCGAGCACCTGCACCTGGAAGCGATCGCGCGGGTAGCGGATCTCGGCGACGGCGTCGAGCAGGCGCTCGACGACGTACATCTCGTTGAACAGCGGCAGCTGCACGGTCACGCCCGGCAGATCGGAGAAGGTGCCGATCGGGCGCGGTCGCTTGTCGCGGTTGCGATAGTAAAGAAAGACCAGCGACGAGCGATGGAAGCCGTAGAACGCGAGCGCCAGCAGGATGACGAGATAGGTCCCTACGACCAGACCGGTAATTCCCATGAGGCGGAAAATACGCCCGCAATTGTCATCGAATTGTAATTCAATGTCTTTGTTTGCCGCGCCCGCGGAGGAGCGTCACCGACGGAGAACGGGCGTCCGGCCAAGGTCACGCCATTCCATAGACGGGTAGTAACGCGCCGGAAACGAGCTGATTGTCCGGGCTCGCCAGCCAGGTAATCGCGCTCGCAATTTCTGCCGGTTTGGGCCAGCGCTCGTGATGCGCGTTGGGCATGGCGGCGCGGTTGGCCGGCGTGTCGATCGTCGACGGAATCACTGCGTTCACGAGGATCCGGGATCCCTTGACCTCGTCGGCCAGGCACTGGGTCATGGTCACGACGGCCGCCTTCGACAGGCTGTAGGCGATCGCGCCGCCCGCCGGGATCAGCGCCGCGCGCGATCCGACATTGATGATGCGGCCGCCGGCGCTCGAACCGTTCGACGGCGCCCTGCGCATCATGCTCCTCACCGCCTCGCGGCAGCAGAGGAAACAGGTCGCGAGGTTCACGTCGAGCTGGCGGCGCAGCTCCGCGAGGCTGGTGTCGACGAACGGCGCGCCCGCGTAGCCGCCCGCCACCTGCACCGACGCCCAGATCGCCGGCAGGCGCGCGTAGTACGCGGTCACCGCCGCTTCGTCGGTGAGATCCAGCTCGTCGCGCGACGGCGCGTGGCAGGTCGCGCCCGCCGCCGACAGCGCCTCGACGACCGCGCCGCCGAGCGCGCCGCCACCACCGGTCACTGCGATCTGCTTTCCCGCGAGCCCCGTCGTCATCGTCGCCGTAATATAGCGTCGCGATGGCGACGAGGGTGACGTTGATCCGCGGAGACGGGATTGGACCCGAGGTGGTGGCCGGCGCCGTCCGCGCCGTGGAGGCAACGGGGGCCAGCATCGAGTGGGAAGAGGCGGCGGCCGGAGCCGGCGCGATTCCCCAGCACGGCTCGCCGCTGCCGGAGTCGACGCTGGAGTCGATCCGCCGCAACCGCATCTGCCTCAAGGGGCCGCTGGCGACGCCGATCGGCGGCGGCTACCGCAGCGTCAACGTCGCGCTCCGGCAGGAGTTCGATCTCTACGCCAACGTGCGCCCCGCGCGGACGTTCGCGGGCCTGCCCAACCGGTACGACAACGTCGACCTGATCGTCGTGCGCGAGAACACGCAGGGCGAGTACTCGGGCATCGAGCACTTCATCGATCCGACCAAGAGCGCGGCCGAGTCGATCTCGATCATCACGCGCTTCGGGTCCGATCGCATCGTGCGCTTCGCGTTCGAGCTGGCGCGCGCGCGCGGGCGGCGCCGAGTCACCCTGGTGCACAAGGCGAACATCCTGAAGATGACGTCGGGGCTGTTCCTGCAGGTCGGGCGCGAGATCGCGCGCGGCTACGGCGACATCGAGTTCACCGACATCATCGTCGACAACTGCGCCATGCAGCTGGTGCGCGACCCGAGCCGGTTCGACATCATCGTGACCACGAACCTGTTCGGCGACATCCTGAGTGATCTGACGGCGGGGTTGGTCGGCGGGCTGGGGCTGGTCGCCGGCGCCAACATCGGCGAGGAGACGGCGATCTTCGAGGCGGTGCACGGCACGGCGCCCGACATCGCCGGCCGCGGCATCGCCAACCCGACGGCGGCGATGCTCGCGGGCGCGGCGATGCTCGAGCGGCTGGGCCAGCGTGACCGGGGCGTGCGCTTGGAGGCGGCGATCCGGCGAGTGGTCGCCGCAGGCCGCGACCTGACGCCCGATCTGGGCGGCCAGGGAACGACGTCATCGTTCACCGACCGGGTCGTCGAGGCGCTGGCGGGCTGACCCGAACCGGCGGCGTCGGCATCGGCGATCCGTGATCCGTTGGTTCGCCGACGCGACGCCCACGCCGACGCCCACGGAAAACAGTACCGGGGCGAGGGGGGGGACCGGCGTGCCTCAACTGTCGACGGACGTCATCCAGCCGTGCGGGTCGGGGGCGCGGCCGTACTGGATCGCGGTGATGGCGTCGAAGAGCCGCGCGCGAAGCCTCGCCGGGCTCGCCGTTGTTGATGATCAGCGCCTCGCCCTTCCAGCCGAGCTCGCCGACCGGCGTGATCACCGCGGCGGTTCCGCAGCCGAAGATCTCGCGCAGGTCGCCGCGCTGGTGAGCCGAGATGACCTCCTCCATGCCGATGGTGCGCTCGCTGACGGGGAAGCCCCACTCGCGCAGCAGCGTCATGATCGAATCGCGCGTGACGCCGCCCAGGATCGTCCCCTCGAGCGGCGGGGTCACGAACTCGTCCTTGATGCGCACCACCAGGTTCATGGTGCCGACCTCCTCCAGGCTGCGGTGCTCGTTGGCGTCGGTCCACAGCACCTGCGCGTAGCCGCGCTTCTTCGCCTCCTCGGCGGCGGCGAGGCTGGCGACGTAGTTCGCGCCCGCCTTGACGCCGCCCAGGCCGCCCGGCGCCGCGCGCGTGTACTTGTCCTCGACCCAGATGCGCGACGGCGCGAACGCCTCGCCGGTGTACGGGCCGACCGGCGACGCGATGACGAAGAACAGGTAGCGCTTGGACGGGCGCACGCCCAGGAACGGCTCGGTCGCGATCAGCGTCGGCCGCAGGTAAAGCGACGTCCCCGGCGACGACGGCACCCAGACGCTGTCGACGCGCACCAGCGCCAGGATCGCCTCGCGCATCAGCTCGATGTCGACGGGCGGCATGCACAGGCGGCCCGCGCCGTCGGCCATGCGCCGGCAGTGGCGGTCGATGCGAAACAGCCGCACCTTGCCGTCGGCGCCGCGAAAGGCCTTGAGCCCGTCGAACATAGCCTGGCCGTAGTGCAGCACGGCCGCGGCCGGATCCAGCGCCAGCGGTTCGTACGGGACGACGCGCGGATCGAACCACCCGTGATCGGCGTCGTAGTCGATCAACGCCATGTGGTCCGTGAAGGTCCGCCCGAACACCAGCTCGGTGTCCTTGGGGCGGGGTTTCCGATTCGTCGTCAGATGAGTTGAGATCATGGTGGCCTTCCCGCAGCCGCCGAAGGATATCGCACGACTGCGGGACGCACCATGAAGACAGCTTATGGGCGGATCGCGTCGGGCGTAGGCGGCTCCGCCGCCGAAGCCCATCGCGGGAGGTTCGGAACCCTCTGAGGGTTCCGAGGTAGGCGGGAGGTTCGGAACCCTCTGAGGGTTCCGAGGTAGATCGCCTAATGACGGAAATTGGGGCGGATCGTCAGCGTTTCCTTCTGCCGCTGGTTGCGGATCACGGTCACCTCGGCCGGAACGTCGGCCTGCTCCTCGGTCAGCAGGCGGTGCAGGTCGTCGATGCCCGCGATCGGCTTGCCCGCGAAGCCGACGATGAGGTCGCCGTCGCGGATGCCGGCGCGCGCCGCGGGACCGTCGGGCTCGAGCGAGACGACGAAGACGCCGGTCTCGACCGTCAGCTCGTGGTAGCGCACGACGCGCCGGTGCAGCGGCACGTTCTGGCCGGCGAGGCCGATGTAGCTGCGCCGGATGCGCCCGTCGCGCATCAGCCGCCCCATGACGAAGCTGGCGGTGTTGATGGCGATGGCGAAGCAGATCCCCTGCGCCGGCATGATCATCGCCGTGTTGACGCCGATGACGTGCCCGCTGCGCGTCGACGAGCGGCCCGCCCGAGTTGCCCGGGTTCAGCGCGGCGTCGGTCTGGATGACGTCGTCGATGAGCCGGCCCGTGCTTCGTGCGCAGCGAGCGTCCGAGCGCGCTGACCACGCCCGCGGTCACCGTGCAGTCGAACCCGTAGGGGTTGCCGATGGCGATCGCGATCTGGCCGACGCGCAGGTTGCCGCTGTTGCCGAACGACACCGGCACCAGCGCCGAGTCGTGGATCTGCAGCACGGCGATGTCGGTGTCGGGGTCCTCGCCGATGAGGTGCGCCGGCAAGCGCCTCCCGTCGGAGAGCGAGACGTCGATCTTCTTCGCCTGGTGCACCACGTGGCTGTTGGTGAGCACCAAGCCGTCGGGCGTGAAGACGAACCCGGAGCCGCTGCCGGTCGCCTCTTCGGGCGCGCGCGGGCGCCGGCGTCCAGGGGGCGGAGGCGCCCCCTGGACGTCGATCTTCACCACCGATGGACTGACCTGCTCCGCGACCCCGCTGATGGTCGCCGAGTACGCGTCGAGCAGCGCCGCATCTGCGGGCACGCCCGTGCGTACTTCGCGTGGACGGAGCTCGGCTTGCCGAGCGGAGTCCAGCGCGGGAGGGCCCGGGAACCCTTCCAGGGTTCCCGACTCAGCATTGGCCGGGGCGGGATCATGCGAAAGCAAGCTTTCTGTCTGCATGTCCATGGTGGCTTCCTTTCGATCAGAGCTGCAAGGTGCCGGTGCGGATCAGGTACGCGAGCTGCTCGCGCTGCTCCTTGTCGAGCAACCCGTGGATCCGCCCGAGCGCCTTGGTCACGGCGTCGCGCAACCGCTGGGCGCTGGCGACCCGCAGGTCGGCCCCGTCCTTGGCTTTTGCGTCGTCGAAGGCCTCACCCGCGACCGCGTCGGCGAACGCCGACATGGTGCGGCGGCGGTCGACCTCGGCCTGGGCGCGCTCGGTCTTGAGCTCGTCCAGGATCCGCGCCAGCTCACCTACCTGACCGTCGTCCAGCTCCAGCTTGTAGGCCAGGAAGCGCAGCGGTCGCCGCACTCCGAAAGCCCCACCGCCGAAGTCGTCGCCGTCACCACCGTGACCGGCGTGCCGCTCCTCGCCACCGCCACCGTGCCGCCAGCCGCCGTGGCCAGCATGCCGCTCCTCGCCACCCCCTGGTCCGCAACCCGCGTTCGTAGCGCAGCCATCGCCGCCCGCCTGGCGGGCCTTCCACCAATACATCATTCCCGGATGCATGTTTCTCTCCTCTCGCCGGGGCCTTCAGCGTCCCGGCGGGTTCTGCTTCCGCGTGGGCAACATGCCTCACGCTTGCATCAAGGCTAATCGCCGCGGCGGCGGCGTCAAATCGGAATTGCTGCGGCGCCGAGCTAGTGGAAAGCGAACGTGTAGAAGCTCGCGTAGTCCACCGCGCCACCATCTGGCGCGCCCGCGCTGACCTGTATGCAGTAGCCTCCGCGGACCGCGGCGGGCAGCGTCGTGGGCCAGGTGCCTGCCGGTGTCGACCCATTGACGGAAACCGTCCGCCCGGTGCAGTTGCTGCAACCGCCGCCTTGCAGGGGGGAGATGGTCTCGTAGCAAACGCCGACCGTAGCGAGGAAAGTCGGTGAATTGTAGTTCGGGGCCGACAAGAATTCAGACGCAGGCGCACAGATGCCCATGCACGGCCCCATGCCGTTGCTGGTGAGATCGGGGTTGGCGTCGACCACCGCGCCGCCGGCCCCGGTGGCCCCGGCGCCACCGTCGCTGATGGTGGCCCCGCCTGAGCCTGGAGCTCCGCCCGCGGGCGAGCCGCCGCCACCGATGTGCCCACCGACGCCCGAGCCGCCGGTGCCGAACGAGCCGCCCAAGCCGAACGAGCCGCCCGAGCCGAACGAGCCGCCCGAACCGAGGTGACCGCCCGAGCCAGAGGACGAGCCACCCGAGCCCCTGCTGCCTCCGCTCGCGCCGTCGGCGGGCTTACGAAGGAAGGTGTCCGGCCCCTGACAGCCCCAGAACGCGAGCGCTGCGATCGACCCGAGCCATAGACAGACCGACAGCGAGCGGGCGACAGAGAACCTCGGCTTAAGCATGCGCGCTACCTCTAAAAGGGGCGGGATCTAGGGGATTGATGCTAACTCGCGCCGACGTAGACTGGCAATGACGAAGGGTCGATCCGAGGAATCTGACGCGGACGCATGGGCGATCGGCCCGGCACAACCAGGGGGGAGGTCAGGACCATGACAAATCGAGTGTCACGTTTTGGTATCGGGGTTCTGATGGCGGGTCTGGTGGTCTGCGCCGCGGGTCGGGCGCGCGCGGACGCACACCGCGCCTTTGCCTACTGCAACAGCGTTCCGGGAAAGTCGTTCTGCTATGGGACGCTCGCGGGCTTCAGCTCAGACGCGGATCCCAACTCGTACGCGAGCTTCAACACCGAGAGCTCCACGACCGCGTCGTTCAGCGCCCACGTCGCCGGGCACGACTACGGCTGCAACGTGTCGCCCGGCCTCTACCCGGACGTCCTCGCCCTCTGGCCGCGGACCGCTTCGTTCACGAGCCTGTTCGTGATCATGTGGGATCAGCAGGGGAACTGTAGCTCGCTCAGCCTCCACAACAACTCCGCGTACCGGTGACACCGGGCCCGTGATTGACGCGCAGGCACGCCGGTCGAAAAAAGGATATCGTTAGTCGTTAACCATGATCACCCTACGACCTGCGGCCGAAAGGGGCCGCACCTCGATGAGTTGGCTGGACAGCCGGCATTCCTTCTCTTTCGGCGAATACTTCGATCAGACCCACATGGGCTTTCGCGTCCTGCGGGTCATCAACGACGATCGAGTGGCGCCGGGCGGCGGCTTCCCGACGCACGGACACGCCGACATGGAGATCCTCAGCTACGTGCTCGATGGCGGGCTCGCCCACCGCGACAGCATGGGCACCGGGTCGGTGATTCGCCCCGGCGACGTGCAACGCATGAGCGCGGGCACCGGCGTCCGTCACAGCGAGCAGAACGCGTCGCGCGAGGAGCCGGTGCATTTCCTGCAAATCTGGATCACCCCCGAACGCCGCGGCCTGCAACCGGGCTACGAGCAGAAACGGTACGAGCCGGCAGCCAAGCGTGGGCGGTTGTGCCTGGTCGGCTCCAACGACGGGCGCGACGGCTCGGTGACGGTCCATCAGGACGTCGCGCTCTATGCCACGCTCCTCGGCGCCGGCGAGCGCGTCGAGCACCGCCTGGCGCAGGAGCGGTGCGCCTGGGTGCAAGTCGCCTCCGGCACCGTCGAGCTCGACGGCCGGCCGCTGTCCGAAGGCGACGGCGCCGCGATCGTGTCGCAGCCGGCCCTGTCGCTGACCGGCACCGGCCAGGGCGGCGAAGTGCTGGTGTTCGACCTGGCCTGATCTGAAGCTGCGCCGGACATGGCGCGACGCTTTTGGCTGATGAAGTCGGAACCGGAGACCTTCTCGATCGAGGATCTCGCTCGCGCGCCCAAGAAGACCACCGGCTGGGACGGCGTGCGCAACTATCAGGCGCGCAACCTGCTGCGCGACGAGATCCAGGTCGGCGACGGCGTGCTCTTCTATCACTCCAGCGCCGACCCGCCCGGCGTCGCCGGCACGGCCGAGGTCGCGCGCGCCGGCTATCCCGACCCGACGCAGTTCGACGCCAAGTCGAACCACCACGACCCCGACACCAACCCCGACGAGCCGCGCTGGTTCATGGTCGACGTCAAGCACACGCAGACCTTCCCGACGTTCGTGCCGCTGCCGGCGCTGCGCGAGACGCCGGCGCTGCGCGACATGGTGCTGCTGCGCAAGGGCAGCCGCCTGTCAGTCCAGCCGGTCACGCCAGCCGAGTGGAAGGCGATCGTCGCCATGGGCACGAAGCGTTGATCGCGGCGCGCGGCGTTCACCACCTGGCGATCCAGGTGCGGGACCTGGCGGCGAGCGAGCGGTTCTACTGCGACACCCTGGGCCTGCGCGTGGTGCGCCGCTGGCCCGCGGCCGGCGGCGTCGGCGAGCGATCGATCTGGGTCGACACCGGCGACGGGGCGTTTCTCGCGCTCGAGGTCACGACCGGGCAGCCGCGCACGTCCGACGGCGACGCGGGCGCCCCGCCCTACCCCGCCGGCCTGCACCTGGTCGCGCTGCGGATCGACGCGGGCGATCGCGACGCCTGGCAGGAGCGCTTCACGCGCGCGGGCGTGGCGGTTTATCACCGCACGGCGTACACGATCTACGTGCGCGATCCCGAGGGCAACCGCGTCGGCCTCTCGCACTATCCTGTGCCTTTGCCTGTGCCTTTGCCCGTGCCGGCGGACGAAGCGGGCGGCTGACCTTGCCGTCGGTGACCTTCATGCCGTCGGGACGGCGGATCGAATGCGCCGTCGGCGACTCGGTGTTCGCGACCGCGCGCCGCGCGCAGATCCCCATCGCCACCGCGTGCGTCGGCAAGGCGACCTGCGGCCTCTGCCGCGTGAAAGTGCTCGCGGGCGAGGCGCACCTGTCCGCGTTCAACGCCGACGAGCGCAAGCATCTCGGCAACGTCTACTTCATCACCAAGGTTCGGCTGTCGTGTCAGGCGAAGCTGATCAGCGACGGCGACGTGACTGTCGAGGTACCGCCCGTCTGACGCCCCCGTCAGGGCCGCCGCGACGGAACCAATCGGTCGTCCGACGACTGCTCATCGGCGGTCGCGCCCCTTTTGCCCCCGACGAGCTGCTCATCCGCCGACGCCGCCGCCAGCTGCTTCGCCTTCTCGCTCGCCGCCAGCGCGACCGCGCTTTGCATCATGCCCTGGATGTGCTGCGTGCTCGAGGCGCCGACGCCGCCACCCGACAGATCGATCGGCACCGGAAAGACGATCGTCGACGACGCCTGGCCCGAGACCTCGACCAGCGTCTGGTACAAGCGCAGCTGCAGCGCGCCGGGATGGCCCGCGATGATGGCCGCCGCCTCGGCGAGCTTGGCCGCCGCCTGGACCTCGCCCTCGGCCCCGATCACCTTCGCGCGCCGCTCGCGCTCGGCCTCGGCCTGGCGCGCCATCGCCCGCTGCATCTCGCGCGGCAGCTGGATGTCCTTGATCTCGACCGCGGAGATCTCCACGCCCCACTGCTCGGTGCGCGTGTCGAGGATCGTGCGGATCTCGGCGTTGATGCGGTCGCGGTGCGCGAGGATCTCGTCCAGCTCCATCTTGCCCAGCACCGCGCGCAGCGTGGTGGCCGCCAGCTGCAGGGTCGCCGGCATGAACTGCTCGACCTCGAGAATGGCGTGGCTGGGCGACGCGACCGACGCGTAGACGACGGCGTCGACGCTGATCGAGATGTTGTCGTGGGTGATGACATCTTGCGGGGGGATCTGGATCGCCTTGGTGCGCACATCGACGACGCGCGCGCGATCGATGCCCCAGGGCAGCAGGAAATTGATACCCGGGTGCGCGAGCTGCTTTTTCGCGCGCCCGAGGCGGAAGATCACGGCGCGCTCGTACTCCTGCAGGAGCCGCACGCCCGTGAGGATCGAGACTGCCGCGAACACCGAGACCGCCCCAACGATGAGCTCCAGCATGGCACGCGAATTCTACCCAACTTCCCAAACAATGCCCGCCGCGCCGACACGCGTCCGGCACGTGACAAAGAGTCGCACTTGGCCCAAAGTCGTGCGCCCATGCACGACCTAGTCGATCTCTTTCACAAAATTTACAACGTCCAGGGGTTGATCCGCTGGGGCGGTCTGGTCGCGCTCACGGCGGTGATCTTCTCCGAGACCGGCCTGCTGGTCGGCTTCTTCTTGCCCGGCGATTCGCTGCTGGTGACCGCGGGGCTGTTCTGCACCAGCGCCGTCCCCGGCGAGGCGCCGCTGCTGAACATCGTTTGGCTCAACCTGCTGGCCATCGCCGCCGCGATCGCCGGCGACACCGTCGGCTACTGGATCGGCGCCAAGGCCGGGCCCGCGCTCTTCACGCGCGAGCAGTCGCTGCTGTTCTCGCGCAAGCACCTGCTGCGCACCCAGGAGTTCTACGAGCGCAACGGCGGCAAGACGATCATCATTGCGCGCTTCATGCCGATCGTGCGCACGTTCGCGCCGGTGGTCGCCGGCGTCGGCAAGATGAACTACCGTCGCTTCCTGTCGTTCAACGTCTTCGGCGGCATCGGCTGGGTCCTGAGCATGACCATGCTCGGATACCTGCTCGGCAGCCAGTTCCCGTCGATCACCAAGCAGATCGACAAGGTCATCATCGTGGTCATCGCCGTGTCGCTGATGCCCGGGGCGATCAGCTGGCTCGCGAACCGCAACAAGAAACCCTCGACGCCTCCGGTGGCCACCTGAGCGAGCCGAAAGCGAAGACGCCGCCCCCGCCGCCAAAGAAGAAGGACGTGAAGGCCGCGGCGGCCGAAACGGCTCGAGTGCCGCAAAAGGCGCGCCGCCCCCGCATCGCCTTCCCCAAGAAGAACGCCCCGCCGACAGAGGCGGAGTTCAGCGCGCGCCTGCCGCTGGCGAGCGGCCGCCGGCTGGAGATGCTGCGCGCGTTCTTGAAGAAGCAAAAGGGGGTCGCCGAGGACCTGTACTTCTTCGGGCCCAAGACCGGGTGGGCCTATCGCTACCTGCGCGACGCGCAGCAGTCGGTGGCCTCGATCCTGATCCACGACGCGCAGCTGCTGGGCGTGGTCGCGCTGGATCCCGCGGGCACCGCCGCCGTCGACTGGAACGGGCTCTCGCCCGTCGGCCAGAAAGCGAAGCGCCTGGCGCACGGAAGCCCGGCCCTGCTGTGGATCGATCTGCCGCTCGACGCCACCGGCGCCGCCGATTTCAAGGCGGTGATCAAGGCCAAGCTCGGCGCGTTGCCGCGCGTGCCGCCGCCGCCGCCCCCGCCCGCGACGACGCCGCGGGTGGCGCGCTGACCTCAGCCGCCCGGCGCAGCGCCGTCGGACGTCGAGGCCGACGACGGCTGCGCGCCGGCCTCGATCCAGGCGCGCACGATCGCCGTCATGCAGTCAGGCAAGGGTTGCGAGGTGAAGAGCTCGTCGAGTGGCATCTGCGCGCCGGCGCAGGGGTGGCTGACGGTCAGCTTCTGATAGAGGTAGCTCGACGCTGGATCTCCGGGAACCACCAGCGTGCCACCGCACGACTCGACCGCGGGGACGGCATGGTCGACGATGTGGGCGTAGCTGGTATCGCGTGAGAGATCCAGCGCTGCCCCCGGACTGTGACACCCGGTGCAGTTGTCATCGAAGATCTGCTGGACGACGTCGAAGGGCGGGGACGGCGCCGCGCCGATCTGCGCCTGATAGCGACTGCACAGCGCCAGCCGCGGGTCGACGCGATCCACGGCGCTGGTGGTGTCATGCCCCGCGTCGGGGGCAGACGCCCGCGTGCCGCTACCGCAGGCCGCCAGCAGCGCCGCGGTCGCGGCCAGCGCCAGCCACGCCGCCCTGCGTATCTGTGCTACGTTAGCCGCCAGAGGCTGTCGACCCGCTTGGAAGGCTGGCGGAGGCTGCACAAGCCGGCAGGAGATCACATGGCTGCTTTCGGAACGCTCACCCTGCTCATCGCCTTGGTCGTCGCGACCTATGCGGGAACCGCATCGCTCATCGGCGCGCGCCGCGGCAACCGCCGGCTGATCCTGTCGGGCCGCGCCGGCGTCTACGCGCTGGCCGGCATCCTGGGCATGTCGTCGGTCGCGCTGGTCTACTCGTTCGTGACCCACGACTACTCCATCAAGTACGTCCATCGCTACTCGGACGCGGCGTCGCCGCTCTTCTATCAGATCACCGCGTACTGGGGCGGGCTCGACGGATCGATCCTGTGGTGGGTCTTCCTGCTGTCGGTCTTCTCGGCCATCGCCGTCTACTCGAACCGCAACCGCCACCGCGAGCTCCTGCCGTACGTCGTGACGGTGCTGATGGCGATCGCGGACTTCTTCCTCTACGTCATCGTCTTTCACAAGAACCCGTTCGACACCTACCTGACCGACATCCCCACGGCGGGCAAGGGCCTGAATCCGCTGCTGCAGAACGCGTACATGGTGATGCACCCGCCGTCGCTCTACACCGGGTTCGTCGGCATGAGCATCCCGTTCGCGTTCGGCCTGGCGGCGCTGATCTCCGGCCAGCTCGACGACGCGTGGATCGCGTCGGTGCGCAAGTGGACGCTGGGCGCCTGGTTCTTCCTGTCGATGGGCCTGACGCTGGGCATGCTCTGGGCGTACGAGGAGCTCGGCTGGGGCGGCTTCTGGGGCTGGGACCCGGTCGAGAACGCCGGCTTCCTGCCGTGGCTGACCGCGACCGCGTTCCTGCACTCGATCATGATCCAGGAACGGCGCGGGATGATGAAGGTGTGGAACGTCACGCTCATCATCCTGACGTTCTTCCTGACGATCTTCGGCACGTTCATGACCCGCTCGGGGATCGTGCAGTCGGTGCACGCGTTCGGGCAGGACACGCAGCTCGCCTGGATCTTCACGATCTTCATGGCGATCACGCTCATCGTCAGCTTCGGCTTCGTCATCAAGCGGCTGCCTGAGCTGCGCGCGCGCGCGACGTTCGAATCGTGGCTGTCGCGCGAGGCGGCGTTCACCGTCAACAACTGGGTGCTGCTGTTCGCGGCGTTCTTCATCCTGTTCGCCACGATGTTCCCGACGCTGTCGGACGCCATCACCGGCGAGCGCATCACCGTCGGGCCGCCCTTCTTCAACAAGTGGATGGTGCCGATCGGCCTCATCCTGCTGTTCCTCACCGGCGTGGGGCCGCTCATCGCCTGGCGCAAGGCCAGCGCGTCGCACCTGCGCTATCAGTTCGCCTATCCGGGCACGGCGGCCGCGGTCGCGGTCGTGCTCTGCTTCGTGGCCGGCATCCAGACGTCGTGGGCGGCGGTGATCTGCTTCGCGTTCTGCGCGTTCGTGGTCGGAACCATCACGCAGGAGTTCGTGCGCGGCATCGTCATCCGCAAGAAGAACACCGGCACCGACGCGGTGTCGGCGCTGCTGGGCATGGTGATCCGCGGCCGCCGGCGCTACGGCGGCTACGTCGTGCACGTCGGCATCGTGCTGATGTTCGTCGGCTTCGCCGGCACCGCGTACCAGAAAGAGCGCGAGGTGCGCGTCGAGCCGGGCACCGAGGCCAAGATCGGCAAGTACACCGTCCGCTTCGAGCGGCTCGCGCACGAGGAAGACCGCCAGAAGGAGATGGTCACCGGCGAGGTCACCGCGCTGGTCGACGGCAAGGTGATCGATCACCTGCGGCCGGCGAAGTGGTTCTTCCACAACCACGAGAGCGAGCCGACCACCGAGGTCGCGATCCGCCGCTCGCCGGCCGAGGATCTGTACATCACGCTGGGCGGCTACGATCTCGCCGAGGGGAACGCGACGCTCAAGGTGGTCGTGAACCCGGTGGTCGACTGGATCTGGTTCGGCTTCATGATGCTGGCGATCGGGACGGCCATCGCTCTCATCCCCGACACGGTGCTCGACCGGCTGACGATGCGCGTGACCGCGCGCGAGGGCGCTGGCGCGAGCGGCAACAGCCTGGCGGGCCTCATCGTGTGGCTCGCGGTCGGCGCGGCCGCCGCGGGAATGCTCCCGGGGCTGGGCGAGCGCGTGGCGCATGCGCAGGCCCCAGCGACGGCGCCGTCGGCCGCCGCGGAGATGGCGACCACCGATATGGAGCCGCCGAGCCCGCAGGGGACCGAGGAGAACTGGCTGGTGCGCAACATCATCTGCCAGTGCGGGTCGTGCCGGCACAGCCTGCTCGAGTGCGCGTCGGACGGCTGCGCGCACGCGGCGAAGGAGCGCATAGAGATTCACCAGCTCCTGGGTCAGGGCAAGACGCGCGAGGACATCATTCAGTACTTCATCACCAAGTACGGCAGCCAGGTCGCGCTGGCGTCGCCGATCGACAAGGGCTTCAACCGCCTCGCGTGGTTGCTGCCGTACGGCCTGGCGACGGTGTCCGCGGGCCTGCTCGGCTACGGCGCGTATCGGCTGGCGCGACAGACCGGGGCCGCTGGTGCCGGCCGGCGGCCCATCGGTCGCGGTGACCGATCCGGATCTGCAAGACAAGCTCGAGGACGAGCTTCGCAACCTCGACTAGGGCTCTCGTGAGGCTCGTTTCGCGGATCCGCGGCGCGTGAGCTAATCTGGACGCAACTTTGCCCCCGAAGACCGCCACCTCCGCCGCCAAGGAACAGCGGGCCGATCTGGCCCGCGAGGACGGCGAAGCCGCGCCGGTTGTTGCACAGCCGCGGCGCGCGCGCGCCTGGCTCGTCGCGCTCGTCGGCGCGGCGCTGGGCGTCGGATTCGGCGTCGGCGTCGAGCGGATGTTCTTTGGACCGCCGCTCATCATGGTCGCGCTGGGCGGCCTGACGCTGGCGCTGTCCGGGCTGGCGCTGTGGCGCGTGATCGATCCGCTGACGCGGCCCGAGGGGACGTTGCTGCGCGAGGCGCAGGGCCGCGGGCGCGCGCGCGAGCTCGAGCGGGAAAAGCAGCTGGTGCTGAAGGCGATCAAGGAGATCGAGCTCGACCACCAGATGCGCAAGATCGCGGACAGCGACTACCGCGAGATGATCGACCGCTACCGGATACGGGCGATGCGGCTCATCAGTGAGATCGAGGCCGGCGACAACTTCCGCGAGCTGATCGAGCGCGAGCTCAAGGACCGCCTGGCGGGTGACAAGCTCGCGCCGGCGGCCGGCGCCCAATCGGTGCCTGCACCCGCGCCCGCGAGCGCGACGGCGTCGGAGCCGGCGAACGACGCGGCGGCGCGCAACGCCTGCGGCGGCTGTGGCACCACCAACGATGACGACGCACAGTTCTGCAAGAAATGCGGTCTGAGACTCGCGGCTTGATTCGAGGCGTGCTGGCGGGGTTCCTGGCGCTGGCGGTGCTGCTGCCGGCGGCGGAGCGTCCGGCCCGCGCGCAGCCGATGTTCGGTGGTACGCCCGGTGGTACGCCCGGCGGCGGGCGCGGCATGCCCGACCTGCGCCTGATGAACGGCAAGCCGCTGCCCGATCCGGGGCTGGCGGCGGGCACGGTCAGCGTGCGCGTCGCGCGCAAGATGCCGGTCAACGCCGTCGTCGGCACCGAGGTCACGGCGCTGGTCACCAACGCGGGCGGCGAGACCAAGAAGCGCACCGCGACGACCGACGCGAGCGGGCGCGCGATCTTCGAGGCGGTCGGCGCCGGCAACCAGTTCCAGGCCGAGGTCAAGGTCGACGGCGAGACCATCAAGTCGAGCACGTTCGCGGTGCCGCCCACCGGCGGCGTGCGCACGATGCTGATCGCGGGCATCGGTCCGGCTCCGGCGGGCCAAGAGGGCAACGACGAGAGCGGCGAGGCCGGCGAAGGGGCCGCGGGCGGTGGCGCGTCGTCCAGCGCCGAGAACTTCCTGGGCGCGGCGACCGCGGCCGCGATGCCGGCGCCGGATCTGCCGGCGAAGACGCTCGAGGTCCGCGCGCTCGACGAGAACGGGCGCCCGCTGCCCAACATGCCGGTACAGCTGGGCGTGGCGGCGCAGGGCGGCGACGGCAAGCTGCAGGTCACGCGCGCCGTGACCAACGCCGCCGGCGTGGCGCGCTTCACCGGCCTCGGCACGGGCAGCGCCTTCGGGTACGCCGCCGTCGTCGACTATCACGGCATTCGCCTGGGAACGCAGCCGTTCACGATGCCGGCGAGCGGCGGCGTACGCGCCGACATCCGCGCGCTCCAGCGCACGAACGATCCGTCGATCATCAGCATCGGCTCGGGCGGGCGCGTCGTCCTGCAGATGCACGACGAGGTGCTGCAGATCCTCGAGATGCTGCCGATCGAGAACCGCACCGAGAAGCTCTTCGACCCGGGGCCGGGCGGCGTCGAGATCCCGCTGCCCAAGGGCTTCGTCAACGCCGAGGTCGGCGAGGCCGATCGCAGCCGGCTGGAGATCCGCAAGAACTACGGCATCGCCGTGCACGGGCCGATCGCGCCGACGCGCGGAACCAGCGGCGCCGGCAACGAGATCACCTTCGCGTTCACCGTCCCCTACCACGGCTCCACCCACGACTTTCACCAGATCATGGCCGAACGGCCTGGGCACGACGACGCATGATCGTCGAGCAACTCGGCAACCTGAGCGTCGAGGGGCCGGGCATCGGCGCGCGCCAGTCGCGCGAGCTGAGCGGCCGCAAGTACTGGGTCATGCCGATCGAGGCGATCGCGCCCGGGCAGAAGCTGGCCTTTCTCGTGACGGGGCTGCCGTCGACCGACAACACCGGGCGCATCGCCTCGGGCACGCTGGCGCTGCTGCTGGTCGTCGCGTCGGTGGTGTTCGCGCGCAAGCCGGCCGGCGGGCGCGGCCACGCCTCGGTCGCCGATCGCGATCGATTGATGGAGCGGCGCGAGGCGCTGTTCCATCAGCTGGTCGACGCCGAGCGCGAGCGCCGCACGCAGGCCGCCGGCCTGGCCGAAGCCGCAAAGGACCGGCGCAACCAGCTCGTCGCCAAGCTCGAGACGGTCTATCGCGATCTGGCCGCGCTCGACGAGCCGCGCGCGCCATGAGCGCGCTGCGCCTGCGCAGCATCGGCAAGACCTACGGCGGACGGCGCGCCCTCGTCGACGTGAACGCCGAGCTCGGCGTCGGGGCAGGTCACGGCGATCGTCGGCCCCAACGGCGCCGGCAAGAGCACGCTGCTCGGCATCCTGTCGACGCTGGTGGCGCCGACCACCGGCGAGCTGCGCTGGGACGCCGAGGTGCTGACGCGCGGTTCGATGGCGCGCGCGGCGATCGGCTACGTCGGGCACGAGCCGGGCATGTACGGCGACCTCGGCGCCACGCAGAACCTGATCCTGTTCGCCGAGCTCTACGGCCTCGACCGGCCGGGCGCGCGCGCGGCCGCGATGCTGGCGCGCGTGGGCCTGGGCGAGGTGCCGGCCGACGCGGCCGTGCGCACGTTCTCGCGCGGCATGCAGCAGCGGCTGGCGCTGGCGCGGGCGCTGTTGCACGAGCCGTCGCTGCTGCTGTTCGACGAGCCGGGCTCGGCGCTGGATCCGGCCGGCGCGGCCTGGCTGTCGAGCGAGCTCGCGACCGAGCGCGCCGCCGGCCGCATCGTGGTGCTGGTGACCCACGATCTCGACGCGGCGGGCGCGATCACCGACCACCTGATCGTGCTGCGCCGCGGGCGCGTCAGCTTCGACGAGACGCGCGCCGCCGGCTTCGACGCCGCGGCGGTGCGCGCGATCTACGAGGAGCGCACGCGTGCCTGACGCGCCCGCCGCCGCGCCCCGGCCGTCGGCGTCACCATCGTTTCTGGCGCAGGTGCTGCGCATCGCCGCCAAGGACCTGCGCATCGAATGGCGCAGCCGCGAGATCCTGTACACGATGGCGTTCCTGGCGGTCGTCGTGGTGC
This sequence comes from uncultured Pseudomonadota bacterium, assembly GCA_963774325.1. Taxonomy (GTDB): domain Bacteria; phylum Myxococcota_A; class Polyangia; order Fen-1088; family Fen-1088; genus DASRQZ01. The sequence continues at coordinate 2,172,838 of CAVZEF010000002.1, read as the reverse complement.
TGATCTTCAGCTTCGCCTTCGTCGTCGGCGAAGCCAAGCCGCCGCCGCCGGTCACCGCCGGCATCCTCTGGATCGCGGTGATCGTCTCGGGCACCGTCGGGCTCGGGCGCACGTTCGATCGCGAACGCGAGGGCGAGCCGATCCGCTCGCTGCTGCTGTCGCCGGCGCCGCGTGCGGCGATCTACCTCGGCAAGCTCGCGGCGACCGTGGCGCTGATGCTGCTGGTCGAGCTGGTGCTGGCCACGCTGTGCGGCTTTCTCTTCACCGCCGGCATCGCCGCGCAGGCGGGTCGGATCGCGCTGCTGCTGGTCCTGGGCACGATCGGCTTCGCCGCCGCCGGCTGTGTCTTCTCCGCGGCGCTGCTGCGCTCGCGCAGCCGTGACGTGCTGCTGTCGACGCTGCTCTATCCCATCATCGTGCCGATCGTGATCGCGGGCGCGCGCGGCACCAGCCAGCTGCTGGATCCCGTGGCGCCCGATCTCGACGGCGCTTTCTTCTGGACGCAGTTCCTGACCACGCTCGACGCCATCTTCATCGTCGTCGGGCTGTGGGCGTTCGAGCCGGTCGCGGCCGGCGGGGAGTGAGCGCCAGGAACGCCAAGACGCCAGGATCCGGATCACTGATAGTCCGGAGCTTGGCGTCCTGGCCTTTTTCCTCTCCGAGCTTTACTTGAGATTCTTCGCGGCGAAGTCCCAGTTGATCAGGCTCTTGAGATACGCGTCGACGTAACTCGGGCGCGCGTTGCGGTAGTCGATGTAGTAGGCGTGCTCCCAGACGTCGCAGGTGAGCAGCGCGTTCTGACCGTGCTTCATCGGCAGGTCGGCGTTCGCGGTCTGCGTGACCTTGAGCTTGCCGCCGTCCTGGACCAGCCAGGCCCAGCCCGATCCGAACTGTGTCTTCGCCGCTTCGCCCAGCTGCTGTAGCAGGTTGTCGACCGAACCGAAGTCACGGTTCACGAGCTCGAGAAGCTGGCCAGTCGGCTTGCCGCCGCCGTTCGGCTTCATCGAATTCCAGTAGAACGTGTGGTTCCACACCTGCGCGGCGTTGTTGAACAGGCCGCCCGACGCCGCCATGATGATCTGCTCCAGCGTCTGATTCGCCTCGGGCTTGCCCTCGGTCAGCTTGTTCAGGTTGGTGACGTACGCCTGGTGATGCTTTCCGTAGTGGTAGTCGAGCGTCTCGGCGCTGATGACGGGGGCCAGGGCATCCTTGGCCCACGGGAGCGGAGGCAATGAAAACGGCATGGCTGAACGATCCTCTCTTTGGTGTTGGGTTGGCGAAAAGCGAGGTGACGTTAGCAGACTGTTACCGTCGAGGTGGAACAAGGATGGTCACGAAACGCGCCTTCGCAAGAGCGGCGCGCGGCGCGATCGGTTTTCGATTCTGTTAAGGTCGTGGGGTGCGCCCGAACGGTTTGATTCTGATCGCCGCTCTCGGTGTGGCGGCCGGCGCCTGCCGCGTGCCCGGCGGCGTCGATGGTGGATCGCCGCCGGCGTCCTGCACGGCGCCGGTCAGTGCTCTTCCCGACGGGGCGGCCCCCGAGACGCCGACGGCGCTGGTGGTGGTGGTCGGCACCGAGAACGCCGCGCAAAAGCAGATCGCCACGCCCTGGCACGACGGCGATCACGTCCCGATGGTCGGTGGTGGCCAGGGCGGATTCATGATCCGGCCGGCGTTCGACGTGACCGCGCCGGCGGCGCTGCCCGAGGACGGCGCGCACAAGACCTGCCTCGCCGTCACCATGCTCGCCGGCGGATCGGCGACGATCACGTCACTGATGGAAGGCTTGCTCGGAGCGCGCGTCGACGGCACCGCCGCCACCTACCACGTGCCGGCGTTGCTCGGGTTGTTGTCGTACGACCACCGGATCGACGGCGTCACGATCCCGGTCACGTTCTACGTGCACGCCGCCGACCCAAGCAGCGACGGATACGTCGCGATGTCGGTCGTGCCCGACTCGGCGCTCGAGCCCTGACGCCAAGGCGCGGGCCAAGGCCGGGTCTACGGCCGCGCGCTCCCGTCGAAGTAGGCGCGCGCGTGCTCCACCGCGTCGACGCCGACCGCGCTGCCGGCGAGGCGGCCGCGGAAGTCGTCGGGCTGCAGGTGAATGCCGCCGTAGATGCGCGACTGCCCCGCCTGATCCGAAGCGTCGAAGTAGGTCGCCCACTGCAGCCGCACGTCGACGCTGGGCCCGTCCTCGAACACCAGGTAGGAGCCGGCCGTCGCCACGAACTCGCCGAGGCCGCCCGGGAAGTACGGCGAGCCGGTCAGCGCCGCCAGCACCTCGGCGGCCGCGCGGCTGAATGTGCTGTGGCCCGAGATGAACCCGGGGAACGCCGGCGTCACGAAGGTACGCCGCTGGTAGGGGATCCAGTCGACGGCACGGATCCAGCCGACGCCACCGACCTCGCTGGCGCGATCGCCGGGCTCGCCGCGCCAGCTGCGCACCGCCAGTTGCCCGACGTAGCTGCCGAGGTGCGCGTGGCGCTCGCCCGGCGCGCGCTGTCGGCGGTGATGCGCTCGATGACGCCGGGGACGAGCGGCAGCCCGCGCGCGTCGTAATCGGGCGCGTCGCCTTCGCTGCTCTGGCCGAGCTGCGCCAGGTAGCGCACCGTCGAGATCGGACGCAGCGGCGTGAAGAGGCGCTTCTGCTCCCAGGCGGTGATCGCCGCGTCGTGCACAGCGCCGCCCAGCGCCAGGTAGACGTGAACGTCCCAGGCCAGCGGATCGAGCGGATCGCCGGCGCCGAAGAGCTGCCGCGTCGCCGCCGCGTTGTCGGCGACGCCGTTCGCGATCACGAACCAGTGCCCGGGCGGTGTCTCGCTCTTCGGGCCGTCGGCCCAGAACTCGGCGAGCACGCGCGCGAAGTCGCCGCGCGGCACGATCTCGGGCGCGTACGGCGCGCCGGTCACGGGGTTCTGCGCGCGGCCGGCTCCGTCGTTGGCGCCCAGCGTGTTGTTGCCGTACGCGCCCGGCGAGATGTCGATCATCATGCCGTCGGTGTGATCGAGCGCGGCCGACTTGTTCAAGAGGTCGGCGATCCACCCCTGCATCTCGGCCTGATCCCAGGCCGGCGGCGCGCCCGCGTCGTGATAGGCGGCGTCGGGCGCGGGGCGCGCCATCGCGAACGGCGCGACCAGCGACCAGTTGCTGCCGACGTAAACCTGAACGCCGGCCGGCGTGACGATGCCGTTCTGGGTCTCGGCGACCGCCAGGTTCAGCTCCTGCCAGTGGCTCGGATCGGCCAGCGTCACGCCCGGCTCGTCGACGATCAGCGGCGCGTTGACCGCGACGTAGCCCGTGGTGTCGGCGTAGTCGTTGGGCTCGTTCGCGCCGTCGTCGATGGTCGCGGTGATGACCGCCTGCGCGATGCGGTTGCCGAGCGCGCGCGGCGTGTCGCCGGTGGCCGTGGCGTCGTCGGGGTCGTAGCCGAGCGCGGTCATGAACGCGCGGAAGCAGGCCACTGACGTCGCGCCGCCGCTCGCGTGCTGATAGCGCTGCATGAGCACGCCGTACGCGGCGTAGCTGATCGCCTCGGCGCGCGCGGCCGCGGCGTCGCCTGCCGTCTGGCGCTCGCTGGTGAAGACGCCGTCGGCGACATCGTCGTACGCGGCCCACGCGTCCCACATCGCGGCCGACACGTGGAAGAGGTTGCGCGCGTGCACGATCGGGCGCGGCAGGTCGCGCCGGATCGCGCCGATCGCCTGCTCGTTCCAGCGCCGCGCGATCGAGCCCGACGGCGCGGGGTCGACCTGCGCGGGCGGACAGATCGCGGGCGAGGGGCCGGCGTCGCTGCCCCCATCGCTGCCGGGCGCGGCGGCGGGGACGATAGGTGGCGGCGTCGTGGCGGCCGAGGTGCAAGATCGCGCCGTGGTCGAGCGCGGGCGTGACCACATTGCCGCCGACGGCCCAGACGCCGCCCGCCGGGTCGATCCAGACCGCGTGCAGCGATTCGATCGGCGGTAGCGCCAGCCCCGTGTCGATCGCGTGCCAGCCGCCGCCCACCGCGCGTTCGAACATCGCGCCCATCGCGCCCGACGCGAAGCCGTGGCCGTCGAGATCGACCGCCACGCCCTGGATCAGCGGCGCGCCCGGCGGCGTGACGTCCTTGACGACACCCGCGGCGGTGGCTTCGAGCATGCGGCCATTGGCTCCGCCGCCGACCGCCACCGCGCCGAACACCGTGCCGTGCACCGTGAACAGCGTGGCGTCGTCCGCGGCGGTCGGCACGAGCACGAAGGGGCCGCCGCTGTCGCTGCGCAGGAGCACGCCGCGGCCCCCGACGACGTACACGCGCCCGACGGGGTCACCCCAGACTTTGAAGAAGCCGGGCCAGTCGCCGAGGTCGGTGTGCGGCAGCCCATTGGGCGGCAGGACGTTCGAGAGATCGACCGCGCTCCACACGGCGCCGTCCCAGTGCCAGATGAAGCCGTCGCGGCCGGCGACGCCGCCGACCGCGTAGACGTTGTTCGAAGCAGAGCCCCAGAGGCCGAACACGGTGGCGTTCGCCAGCCCCGGCGTGTGCTGGCGCGAGAACGTCGCGCCGTCGGTGGTCACCAGGATCGTCGACTGCGCGCCCGCCATCATCGTGGTGCCGTCGGCGAACGACTGCGTCCACCACAGCGTGCCGCGGCTGCCGGTGGCGATGCGGGTCCACGCGGTGCCGTCGTAGTGCAGCGCGAGTGGTCCGCTGCCTTGATCCGCGCCGACAGCCCAGACGTCGCCATCGCTGCGCCCGGCGATCGACAGCACCGCCTCGGGCAGCTCGCTGGCCACGAGCTGCCAGCGCGCCGGCGAGCTCTTGCCGCCGCACGAAGGGACCGTGCTGGCTGCAATGACCAGTGAAGCCCACAAACCCCACACGACGAAACGCTGACTCGGTGATCGCTTCATCCACTCCTTGAGAGGCGCGATTCTATCAGGCTCAGGCGCGAGGCGGGGAATCGCGCGCGGGGGCGCGCCGGCTCAGGTTCGCGCGCGCAGCGCCGGGCGCAGCGGATCGAAGCTGGGCGTGGAGCGCAGCGCGCGGTCGACGGCGCCCAGCATGTGGGCGATCCCTTGCGCGCGCGACGACACCACGGTCGCCGCGACGTCGCCGGCGGCGACTTCGTCGATCGCGCGTTCCGATGCGTGTCCGCCGTGCTCCTTGGGTGGAACGTCGGTCTGCACGATCTTCAGGACCGCGCCGACATGGACATGGCCCTCGCCGCCGCGGGCGATGAAGCGCGCGTCGTTGGCGAAGCGCACGTCGTCGACGACGTACAGGCGCGGCGGCGTGCCGGCGGGCCGCCTTGCCTCTTCGCGCGCCAGCGCGAGCGCGAGCGCGCGCACGTGCACGTCCTCGCCGAATTCGTGGCGCAGCCCCTCGGTGCCGAGGCGCTGCAGCACCCAGCGCGGCGAGAAGCCGTAGCGTGGATCGGTCGCCTCCTTGTCGGCCTGCGTGCCCCACAGCTGCGCCGTCGAGAAGCCGAACACATTCTGCAGCGCGCGCTTCATCGGTCCCGCCAGCGAGCGGACTTCGGCGCCGTAGGTCGCGGCCAGATGCTCAGCCACGGTGGTCTTGCCGTGCCCGGACCTGGCGAGGAGCCCGAGAATGTAAATCACGGGCGTCGGTATACAGGTCGGCCCGGCGCGAGGGAAGATCGAAATCGGGCGTCAGGCAGCAGAGGTCGTGAAGCTTTCGGTTCTCGGGCCTCGGACCTCGGGCTTCGGATTCGGATTCGGGCTCGGACTCGGATACGGACCTCGGGAGCAATCTGGGCCCGTGAGTCCGAAGGCTGAGGCCCGAGGCCGAGGCCCTTTCTGATCCGTGACGCCCGAGGCCCCTTGGCCGCACGATGTGTGCTGGTAGGATGGTGACCCGGTCATGACGTTCGACGAATTCTCCGCTTCGCTGCGCGACGACACGCCGCCCGCGGGGACGCCGCGCCCGCTCTTCGCCCTGTGGCGCGACGGCAAGGGCGACTGGACCGGCGCGCACGAGATCGCGCAGGACATCGAGTCGACGCAGGGCGCGATCATTCACGCCTACCTGCACCGCAAGGAAGGCGACCTCGACAACGCACGGTACTGGTATCAGCGCGCGGGCCGTGCGGTCCCGAGCACCTCGCTGGCCACCGAGTGGAGGGCGCTGGTCGAGGAGATGCTGCGGGACGGGACATGACCGAGCCCGCGGGCCCGGAGGCGATGTCCGCGGCGCTCCCGCGCGTCGCCGCGGTTCGCTACGTCACGCCGCTGCGCGAGGGCGGCTCGGTGCCGGCGCTGGTCGAGGCCGACGACGGCCGGCTCTACGTCGTCAAGCTGCGCGGCGCCGGCCAGGGCGCGCGCGTGCTGGTCGCCGAGTGGATCGCCGGGCGTCTCGGGCACGCGCTCGGCCTGCGCGTGCCGGCGCTGGCGCTGGTCGACCTGGACGCGGCGCTGGCGCGCAGCGAGCCGGACACGGAGATTCAAGACATCCTGCGCGCGAGCGCCGGCGTGAACCTGGGCCTTCTCCACCTCGACGGCGCGCTGACCTTCGACCCGGGCGCGCGGCGGCCGCTCGACGCCGATGTGGCGTCGCGCGTGGTGTTGCTCGACACGTTCACCACCAACGTCGACCGCACGGCCCGCAACCCGAATCTGCTGTGGTGGCGAGGCGAGCTGGCGCCAATCGATCACGGCGCCGCGCTCTACTGGCAGCACGACTGGGACGGAAGCGTGGCGGCGGCGCGCCCCGAGCGCGGCTTCCCGCTGGTGCGCGACCACGTGCTCTTGCCCTGGGCCGGCGCGCTCGACGCCGCGGGGGCGCTGGCGGCGCGCGTGTTCACCGACGATCTGGTCGACGGGATCGCCGACGCGATCCCCGACGAGTGGCTGGCGCCGCTGCCAGGCGCCGCCGACGCCGCCGCGCAACGCCGCGCCTACGCCGACTGGGTGCGCGCGCGACGCGACGCGATCCCGGCGCTGATCGAGGAGGCGACCCGTGCCCGCGCGCCACGCGTTTGAGTACGCCGTGATCCGGGTCGTGCCCCACGTCGGGCGTGAAGAATTCCTCAACGCCGGCGTCGTTCTGTTCGCGCGCGCCGCCGGCTTCCTCGGCTGCGAGATCGCGCTCGACGCCGAGCGGGTGCGCGCGTTCGCCGGCGCGGCGCCGCTCGGCGTCGACCTCCCCACGCTGTCGGCGCACTTGCAGGCGATGCGCGACGTCTGCGCGGGCGACGCCGGCGCCGGGCCGATCGCGCGCCTGCCGCCGCCCGAGCGATTTCACTGGCTGGTCGCCCCGCGCAGCACGGCGATCCAGATCTCGCCGGTTCACGGCGGCGTCACCGAGGACCCCGCCGCCACGCTGCGCCACCTGTTCCAGACGCTGGTCGCGCGCTGACGGCGGGGCGGCCTACGCCTACGCCTACGCCTACGCTGCGGGGCTCCCCGCAAGCGATCGCTGCGGTGGACACCTGGGCCCCGGGAGGTTAGGTTCCGCGCATGACTCGCGTCAACGATCCGACGTCGCCGGCGGCCATCTTTCGCTCGCTGCCGCGCGCGTGGGACGACCTGCCGATCTGGGCCCAGCTCAACATCACCTGGAAGTGCAACCTCGACTGCGTCTACTGCACCGAGTACGACAACTCCAAGGACCACGTCCCCTACGACGAGCTCGTCCGGCGCATCGACAAGTGCAAGGAGCTGGGCACGCTGCACACCGACATGATCGGCGGCGAGCCGATGCTGCACCCGGATCTGCCGCGGCTCATGAAGTACGTCACCAGCCACGGCATGACGACCGGCATGACCACCAACGGCTTCCTGCTCACCGAAGACCGCCTCAAAGAGCTGATGGACGCCGGCATGGGGCGCATCCAGATCTCGCTCGACGCGCTCAATCCGACGCCGGGGACGCCGAAGTCGCTGAAGACGCTGCGCAAGAAGATCGAGATGGTCGCGAAGTATCCGATCTGGTTCCGGGTCAACACCGTGATCTGCGAGCAGACCGTCGACGAGGTCGAGGACGTCGCCGAGTTCTGCATGGGCCTCGGCGTCCCGGTGAACTTCTCGGTGGTGCACAACCGCGGCCGGCTCACCAAGAGCCTGAACAACCCGATGTACCTGGACCGCGTCCGCTGGCTCAAGGAGCAGAAGCTGCAGGGCCGGCCGATCTCGACGCAACTACTTTCTCATCGACTACTACGAGAAGGCGCTCGAGGGGCAGCCGATGGAGTGGACCTGCCAGGCCGGCAACAAGTGCTACTACGTCTCGCCCGACGGCAACTTCCACTACTGCTTCCACGTCGCGCCGCAGATGCCGTTCGCCGACATGACGCGCGAGATCCTCGCCGGCAACCGCGGCAAGAAGGGCTGCGAGGAGAACTGCGGCGTCGACTGCGTGCTCAGCACGTCGCTGCCCTACTCCAACATGGGCACCGTCGCGCGCGTCGAGGTGCGCGACAACCTGCTGCAGATCCGCTCGCAGCTCAAGAACAAGGTCGCGGCGCTAGGGACCTGACGGTTCGTTCGGGTCCTTGCGCGCAAACACCAGGCCGCGGTTCATCGGGTAGTTCCAGGCGACGGCGACCACGGCCGCGGTGATCAGCTTCGAGACCTGATAGGGCAATCCGCCGTAACGGGTCAGGAGCCACACGCCCAGCGTGTTCCAGCCCGACGAGCCCGCCTGCACCAGCACGAAGCGCCCGAGCTGGTGCGGCAGCGGCACGATCGATCCCTTGAACGCCCAGTGCTTGTTGATGGTGAAGTTCGACAGCGAGCCGACGACGGTGCCGAACCAGGTCGCCAGCACGTAGTTGACGTGCAAGAGCTCGACGGCGCCGGTGAGCACGGCGAAGTCGAACGCGGTCGTGAGCAGCGACGTCAGCGCGCTGCGGATGAAGCGCGGCGAAATGGAGAGCTTCACCGCGCGCGGCCGCCGGTCTCGGCGACCAGCGACTCGAGCCGCGCGAGCGCGGTCTCGAGCGTCGCCATCGACGGCCCGAACGAGAAGCGCACGTGCGATGCGGAAGCGCGACGCGCGCTGGCTGGCGGCGCTTGCCCGGGTTGACGTCGAAGAACTCGCCCGGCACGGTGATGACCTTCTTCGCGAGCGCCGCGCGGAAGAACCCCATGCCGTCGTTGAGCGGCGGCGGCAGCCCGTCGACCTTGCCCCAGACGTAGAACGTGCCGTCGGGCGCGCGGTCGGTGCGCACGCCGAGGCGCTCGAGCCGCGAGCAGCAGGCGGTCGCGCTTCTCGCGGAACGCGGCCTGGATGGCGTTCGTCTCGGCGATGACGTGCGCGTCCTCGCAGCAGCGGGATCGCCGCGCGCTGCAGCGGCTGCGAGCCGCCGCCGTCGAGGAACGAGCCCGCGCTGGCGACCGCGTCGATCGACGCTGCGCGGGCCGACCGTCCAGGTCACGCGCCAGCCCGGGTAGCGCCAGTTCTTGGTGAGCCCGTCGAAGATGACGACCGGATCGCGGTCGACGTCCTCGACGTAGCGCGCGGCGCTCTCGACCGGCAGCTGCGCCGGGCCGGCCGGTCCAGACGTAGTGCGAATAGAACTCGTCGAAGAGCAGCGTGCAGTCGAGCTCGCGCGCGACGTCGACCCAGCGCGCCGAGCTCCTCGCCCTGCACGAGCTTGCCGGTCGGGTTGCACGGGTTCGACAGCAGCAGCGCCGAGAGGCCGCGGCCGTGCATCTCGCGGCGCAGATCGTCGGCGGAGAAGGCGTAGCCGCGCTCGCCCTCGAGCAGGATCGGGATCGGCGTGAACGCCTTGAAGATGTCGAGCAGCTCCTCGTACGCCGTGTAGTCGGGCAGGAAGTGGCCGAGGTTGACGTGCCCGAGGCTGGCCGCCGCGCGCGTGAGCGCCGTGCGCCCGCCGCCCGAGACGCAGACGTTCTCGGCCGATGTACTGCGACGGCATGCCGCGCCGGTAGAGCCGGTTGTAGAGCGCGGCGATCGCCTCGCGCAGCTCCCAGATGGCCCGGCACCGGCGCGTACTCCTGATCGTCGACGCGCGATCGTGAGCGTCTTCGATGCGCGGGGGCGCGCCGGGCAGCGCGCCGGTCTCGGGCTGGCCCTGGCCGAGGTTGCACCAGTCCGGATCGCCGCTGCGAAAGCCGAGCCGCGCCGCCTCGGTCGTGACGTAGATGACGCCGGTGCGCGGGACCGGCGCGAAATGCGGAAGCGTGAGAGTCGTCGCTCATGCGAATTGTGTCGTAGTATACGTCGCGTATGAAATCCCTCGGTGGCGGACTTGTCGCCGCGACGCTCCTCGCGGCCGCCGGCTTCCTGATCGTGCCGCAGCTGATCACGTCGGCCCCGCTCGAGCCGGTCATGGGCGTGGTGCAGAAGATCTTCTACTTCCACGTACCGTGCGCGATCATGCTGTTCGTCGCCACGTTCGTGTGCGCGGGCGGCAGCATCGCCTATCTGTTCAAGGGCTCGGAGGCCGGCGATCGGCTGGCGGCGGCGGCGGGCGAGCTCGGCGTGCTGTTCGGCGTGTGCGTGCTCGATCAGCGGTCCGCTCTGGGGGCGCAAGGCCTGGGGCGTCTACTGGCAGTGGGACGCGCGCCTGACGACGTCGCTGCTGCTGTTCCTGACGCTGATCGCCTACCTGCTGGCGCGCAAGTACGGCGGGCCGGGCGGGCGGCGGCTCGCGGCGGCGCTCGGGCTGTTCGCGGCGGTCAACGTGCCGCTGGTCTACAAGAGCGTCGACATCTGGCGCACGATCCACCCGCAAACCACCGTCGTGCGCACGCTGGACCCAGGCATGCGGCCGGCGTTCTGGGCATCGTTCACGCTGCTGACGCTGGTGTTCGGGATCCTGCTCGCGCTGCGCATGCGCCTGGAAAAGGCGCGCGCGCTGCTGGCCGAGCTGCGCCTGGAAGCCGAAGATCTGCTGGAGGCACAACGTCGATGAAGAAGCTGCGATCCCGATCCTGACGGTTCTTTCAGTGACGTCCCTGGCGGCGGTCATGCTGGCCGCGCCGGCGGCGGCGCTGGCGCAGGAGTTCCAGAAGGTCGACGAGACCAAGAAGCTCGCCGACAACGTCCCGGCGGTTCCGTTCGTGGGCATTGCCTACGGCGTGATCTGGCTGGCGGTGCTGATCTACGTGATCGCCGTCGCGCGCGGGCTGGGACGGGTCAACAGCGAGCTGGATGAGCTGAAGCGCAAGATCGAGACGACGCTCGAGACGACGCTCCACGGCGCGGGGGCGGCGCGCAAGTGATCGCGGCGCTGGCGCTGGGCGTTCCGTCGTCGGCGCACTTCATCTTCATTCCGACGGTGCTGATCCTCGGCATCGTGCTCGGGTTCATCCTGGGGTCGAAGGCGACGCGCGACGCGTTCGCGCTGGAAGAGAAGAAGGCGGCCGAGCGCGCCGAGCGGGCCGCCAAGCGCGCCGCACGCAACGCCGACAGCGCGGCGGCGAGCAGCGACTCCAAGCAGACCTGAGACGTCCGATCCCCGCTCCCGTCTGCGGAAAGGGTTGCGGAAGAGGGTTGCGCAAGGGTTAGGGAAGAGCATCAGGGAGAGGCAGGCCTTGCGAGCGCCGCCGCTGGCGGCGATATACTGAAGGCGGAGGTCCCCATGCCGAGCTTCGCGTTCAGCGACGAGCAGCAGCAGTTGATCCAGACCGCCCGCGACTTCGCGCGCCAGGAGATCGTCCCGGTCGCGGGAAAGCTCGACGAAGAGGGGACGTTCCCCAAGGAGATCTGCCAGAAGGGCTGGGAGACCGGCCTCATGAACTGCGAGATCCCCGAGGCCTACGGCGGGCTCGGCCTCACGTGCCTGTCGCACTGCCTGGTGCTCGAGGAGATCTCCTACGGCTGCACCGGCGTGAACACCACGCTCGCGGGCAACTCGCTGGGGGTCATGCCGATCATCATCGCCGGCACCGAGGAGCAGAAGAAGAAGTACTTCGGGCGGCTGCTGGCGGCGCCGATCTTCGCGGCGTACTGCTGCTCGGAGCCCGACGCCGGGCAGCGACGTCGCCGGCATGAAGACCAGCTTTCGCAAGGTCGGCGACGACTACGTGCTCAACGGGCAGAAGCGCTGGATCACCAACGGCGGCGTCGCCGACTTCTACACCGTCTTCGCGCGCGCCGAGGGCACGCAGCGGCACAAGGGGATCACCTGCTTCGTCGTCGACCGCAAGACGCCGGGCGTGCAGCGTCGGCAAGAAGGAGAACAAGATGGGGCAGCGCTGCTCCAACACCACCGACGTGATCTTCGAGGACGTCAAGGTCCCGCGCAAGAACCTCGTCGGCGCCGAGGGCGAGGGCTTCAAGGTCGCGATGAAGACGTTCGACCGCACGCGGCCGTGGATCGCGGCGGGCGCGACCGGCATCATCCGCCGCGCGCTCGACGAGTCGCGCGCCTACGCGCTCGAGCGCAAGACGTTCGGCGTGCCGATCGCGCAGCACCAGGCGATCCAGTTCATGCTCGCCGAGATGGCGATCGCCTACGAGTCGACGCGCCTGCTGTGCCACAAGGCGGCCTGGACGATCGACGAGGGCGGCGCCGACAGCATCGTCTCGAGCTACGCCAAGGCCTACGGCGCCGACGCGGCGATGCGCGTCGCGACCGACGCCGTGCAGGTCTTCGGCGGCTACGGCTACACCAAGGAGTACCCGGTCGAGAAGCTGATGCGCGACGCGAAGCTGCTGCAGATCTACGAGGGGACCAGCCAGATCCAGCGGATGGTCATCGCGCGAAATATTCTGGGCGAGCGGTAGCTCGCGCAAGGCTTGCCCTTGCGCGAGCCAACGCCCGGCGAGAAGATGGTCTCCGGATTGCTGTGTCCTCGCACATGCTGAATCGCGGACGCTTCGAGACCATCGCCCTCCTGGGCATCACGGGCTGCCTTGTCGCGCTCGGGTCCGCCTGCAGCTCTCAGAAATCCGGCGCCGGCCAGGACGCCGGCGCCCCGGATGCGTCGTCTGATCTGGTCACGACCGGCGTGGTCTGGAACGACCAGAGCCGCGCGATCGATGTCGGCTGCTTCGCGTTCTTCGAGGGTTCGAAACGCATTCGCGCCACGCGCGATCAACTGACCGCTGAACAGCTGGCCATCCTGTCGAACTTGGTCACGACCTCGCCCAACAACCAGTGCTACGAGGACACGACCGCATGCACCGTCGCGATCACCGCGACGGACGGGACCGTCGCGACCTACAGGGCCGAGCAATTCGACAGCGGCTGTGACCAGCCCGGTCCAATGATTTCGTTCGCATCCTTGAGCCCGTTCCTGCAGGCAGTGCCGTGCCTGTCCGCCAAACAGGGCCTCCTCGGCCCTGCCGACGCCGGTCCGATCACTCCGTCGGTCGTCCCGGACGCGATCTGCTGGAACGGCGTCTTCGCCTCTCCACCGCAAACCGTGCAGCGGCTCCTTGTCGTCGCGGATCCGAGCATCCCGCGCCATCTCGAGCTCGATTCCTGCAACAACCAGTACCGATCACCGGCGCAGGTGCACCCACAGCTCCTCGCGGCCGACGGCGTCACGTCGCTCTCCGTCGGAACGACCGTGACCGACCCCGGACCCGACCAGACCTGCTGGCGCCTCGACTACACGTTCGCCGCGGCCGGCACGTACCAGCTCGACATCGGCCTCGACCAGGGTTTCGAGGCCGGTGACTTCTTCTTGCGCTTCTACTAGCTAGCCGCTACAGCCGACCCAGGCTGCCGCCCCAGATCGCCGCGCTGCCCAGCTCCTGCTCGATGCGCAGCAGGCGGTTGTACTTGGCGACGCGCTCGGAGCGCGCGAGCGAGCCGGTCTTGATCTGGCCCGAGCGGCACGCCACCGCGAGGTCGGCGATGAAGGTGTCCTCGGTCTCGCCCGAGCGGTGCGAGATGATCGTCGTCCAGCCGTTGCGGTGGGCCATCTCCACCGACTCCAGCGTCTCGGTGAGCGTGCCGATCTGGTTGACCTTGACGAGCACGCTGTTGCTGGCGCCCTTCTCGATGCCGGTGCGGATGCGCTCGGTGTTGGTGACGAACAGGTCGTCGCCGACGAGCTGCACGCGATCGCCGAGCGCCTTGGTCAGCGCGACCCAGCCGTCCCAGTCGTTCTCGGCCATGCCGTCCTCGATCGACACGATCGGGAACTGCTCGCACAGCTTGGCGTAGAAATCGACCATGCCCTTGCCGTCGAGCTCCTTGCCCTCGCCTTCCAGGTTGTAGGTCTTCTTCTTCGCGTCCCACAGCTCGCTCGACGCGACGTCGAGCGCCAGCGCGACGTCCTTGCCCGGCTTGTAGCCGGCCTTCTCGATGGCCTCGACGACCACGGCCAGCGCCGCCGCCGCGCCCGGCAGATCGGGCGCGAAGCCGCCCTCGTCGCCGACGCCGGTCGACGCCTTGCGATCGTGCAGCAGCTTCTTCAGCGTGTGGAACACCTCGGCGCCGGCGCGCAGCGCCTCGGCGAACGTGGGCGCGCCCTTCGGCACGATCATGAACTCCTGGAAGTCGAGCGAGTTGTCGGCGTGCGCGCCGCCGTTGATGATGTTCATCAGCGGCACCGGCAGCACGCGCGCGTTCGGGCCGCCCAGGTACTTGTAGAGCGGCAGCGCCGACTTCGCTCGGCCGCCGCGCGCGCCGACCGCCATCGACACGCCCAGCATCGCGTTGGCGCCGACCTTGCCCTTGTTGGGCGTGCCGTCGACCGCGAGCATCGCCGCGTCGAGGCCGGCCTGATCGAGCGCGTCGCGCCCGCACGACCACGGGACCGAGCAGCGTTGGCCACGTTCTCGCACGGCCTTGAGCACGCCCTTGCCCTGGATAGCGCTCCTTGTCGCCGTCGCGCAGCTCGAGCGCCTCGTGCTCGCCCGTCGACGCGCCCGACGGCACCGCCGGCGGTGCCGGTGATGCCCGAGTCCAGCGTGACGTCGACCTCGATGGTGGGGTTGCCGCGCGAGTCGAGGATCTCGCGGGCCTGGACGCTCTCGATGATGGCTTGATGCACGCTGATCTCATGCCCGGCTTCTAGCAAGGATCGAAGCCTTCTGTACAGAGGGGCGAACCGACAGGTCGGCGCGAATGCTAGCGGAGCCCCAGCTCCGGTGGGATACTGCGCGCGGATGAAGACCCAATCCCCGCGTCGAGCGCAGCGTCACGCCCTCCCCACGCCGCGCCAGATCTTCGACTACCTCGACCGCTACGTCATCGGCCAGGAGCGCGCCAAGCGCACCGTCGCCATCGCGGCCTACAACCACCTGAAGCGGTGCGCGCAGAAGACCGCCGGGCCAGAAGCGCCTGCATCAAGAAGTCGAATGTGCTGCTCGATCGGCCCGACGGGCTCGGGCAAGACGCACATCGCGCGCACGCTGGCCGGCTGCCTGGAGGTGCCGTTCGTCGTCGCCGACGCCACCGAGTACACCGAGGCCGGCTACTACGGCAAGGACGTCGAGGTCATGATCGGCGAGCTGCTTGCACCACGCCGACCAGGACGTCGAGCTCGCCCAGCGCGGCATCGTCTTCATCGACGAGATCGACAAGATCGCGCGCCGCTGCCAGGGCGCGCGCAACGGCGCCGGCTCGCGCGACATCGGCGGCGAGGGCGTGCAGCAGAGCGCTGCTCAAGATCCTCGAGGGGCGCGAGAGCTTCGTGCCGCTCAACGTCACCCAGCACTGGAACAAGCACGACTTCGTGGTCGTCGACACGCAGGACATCCTGTTCATCGCCGCCGGCACGTTCTCCGATCTGCGCCTCGCACGACGAGGCCAAGACCGTCGGCTTCGGCGCCGCGGCGCGGCGGCGTGGTCGACGGCGGCGCACGCCGAGAGCCGCCGCGTCACCGAGAAGGAGCTGCTCGACTACGGCCTGCTCGCCGAGTTCCTGGGGCGCCTCCCCGTGCGCGTCGAGCTCGACCCGCTGTCGGAGGACGACCTGTTCCTGGTGATGACCGCGCCGCCCGACTCGGTGGTGCGCGAGTACCAGGCGCTGCTCAAGATGGACGGCATCGATCTGCGCTTCTCCGACGAGACGCTGCACGCGATCGCGCGCTTCTGCATCCGCCGCCGCACCGGCGCGCGCAGCCTGCGCACGTTCATCGAGGAGATCTGCCACGACATCATGTTCGAGGCGCCCGAGCGCAAGGGCGAGACCATCATCATCGAGCCCGACTTCGCGCTCGAGCGGCTGGAGCGCCTGGCCGACGGCGCCGCCCGCAACGAGCGCCCACGCTCGACCGCGAGCGCAACGACGACGGTTCCGACCTGCGCGCCGCCGAGCGCCAGCGGGCGTCGAGGTAGGTCCGTGCGCATCCGCGATCTCTTCGGCGACCCGAACCGCCGCGTCTTCTCGTTCGAGTTCTTCCCGCCCAAGACCGAGGCCGGCGTGGCCACGCTCGAGCGCACGATCCGCGAGCTCGGCGAGCTGTCGCCGTCGTTCGTCTCGGTGACCTACGGCGCGGGCGGCTCGACGCGCGAGCGCACCGTCGAGATCGTGAGCCGCATCCAGCGCGAGGCGCGGCATCTGCGCGATGGCCCACCTGACCTGCGTCGGCGCCGGCCGCAACGAGATCGGCACGGTGCTCGATCGCCTGGTCGACGAGGGGATCGAGAACATCATGGCGCTGCGGGGCGACCCGCCCGAGGGCCAGACGTCGTTCCAGCGCCCCACCGACGGCTTCGGCTACGCCGCGGATCTGATCGGCTTCATCCGCGCAGCGCCACGGCAACCGGCTGTCGGTGGGCGGAGCCGCCTATCCCGAGATGCACCTCGAGACCCGCGACGCGGTCCGCGAGATGGGCCACCTGCGCGCCAAGGTCGACGCCGGCGCCGACTTCATCATCACGCAGCTGTTCTTCGACAACGCGTTCTACTTCGACTTCGTGAAGCGCGCGCGCGCCGCCGGCATCACCGTGCCGATCGTCCCCGGCATCATGCCGATCCGCAACGTCGCGCAGATCGAACGCTTCACCAAGCTGTGCGGCGCGACGATCCCTGCCGCGCTCTTCGCCGAGCTCGATCGCCGCCGCGACGACGCCGAGGCGGTCGCCCAGCTAGGCGTCGCGCAGGCGACGGCTCAATGCGTGGAGCTGCTGCACAAGGGAGCGCCCGGCATCCACTTCTACACGCTGAACCAGAGCCCCGCGACCCGCGTCATCCTCACGGCCCTCAAGACCGCGCGCCTGGCTTAGGAGGATCAGTTCGGGCGTTCGTCGCCGGTGACGTCGTCATGGATCAGCGAGCGGATCATGCGCGTCATGCGCTCGTCCGACTCGAAGTCGGCGGCGTCGACCTCGGCGCGATCGGCGGCGCGGCGGTGCCACGCTCCAATGAAGAATCCCCCGGCCATGCACGTTGCCCCCACGAGTACCAGCAAGATGTCGAACAGACCGGCAGGCATGATGGGGCCATCGGATGAAATGCAGTGCAGCTTGAGCACCCGGTCACGCCGGGCGAATCCATGAAATTGATATAGATTGGCGTAGATGCGACACGCCCCCCGCTTCAACCACGCCGCTTTTCTCCCGCTGTTTTCGCTCGCGCTCACCGCCTGTCTGGCCGGTGCGGCCTGCACCACCGCGGAGTCGCACGGGGGCGGTGGGGACGGCGGCAGCGCAACCGGGAGCGGTGGCAGCGGCAACGGCTCGGGCGGCGCGACCGGCGGCAGCGGCAACGGCTCGGGCGGCGCGACCGGCAGCGGCGGGCACCTCTCGGACGGCGGCGACGCCCCCGGGGCCGCCGGCGGGGCGACCGGCGGCTGCGCCTCGCTGCCGCTGTGCGACGACTTCGAAGCGCCGAGCGGGACACTCAACACCGCTCTTTGGACGCTGATCCCGACCAGCCCCGGCTCCGACACCACCGCCACCATCGATACCATCGGCGCGCACGGCTCGGGGCACTCGCTGAAAGTCGTCAGCCCGAACCGCCTTTACTTGCGAAACAGCACCGTCATCGGCACGCTCGGATCGGTCGTGCACGCTCGCTTCTACGCGCGCTTCATGACCGCGCTGCCGATGGGGCACGGCGCCATCGTCGTCACCCACAACCCGGCGGCGCCCGACCAGTACAGCCAGAACAACGAGCTCCGATTCGGCAGCCAGGACGCGGTGTTTCACTGGAACACCGACTCCGACGCGGCCAACATCCCCACCGTTGGCCCGGGGGACTCGAGCAGCGTCGGCGTCACCCCCAATACCTGGTACTGTTTCGAGCTGACGATCAACACCAACGGGCACCTGAACGTCTCGATCAACGGCAACGATATCGCGGGATTGACCGAGGACGGCGTCGCCACACCCAACATCGACGACGCCTGGGTCGGCAGCACCGCATCGTTGATGCGCTATACGGCGTTCGGCGATTTCAATTTCGGCTGGAACAGCTATGGCGGCGGGCCGATGACGATCTGGTTTGATGATGTCGCGTTATCCAGCGCACCAATTGGCTGCATCAACTAGCTCGGGCCCCAAAGGGCTCCGAGTCTGACCTGATTCCGGATTTACCCCGGATTTTACCGCCCCCTGCCTTGCCATTTACGGGCCAGAGATTTTTCTGAGCCGCCCCCCACTTTGCTTGCGACTTCCCATTTGGCGGGCTCTTATCGAAGCGGCGGGCGGGTGGTTGGCGTCCCCGGAAACCCCTGACGAACGGACGGACTCATGAGGAAATTGCACTCGTCTCGCTCCCGGTCTTCCGATGCGCTCCGCGTCCTCTTCGCCCTTGGCGTTGCGGCCGGCTGTGCACCCCAGACAGACCACCCCACGCCCGACACGGTCGGACTGGCGGCTGATCCCAGCGCGCTGAGCGGCGAGTTCAAGACCTATGTCGCGGACTTCTTCGACGGCAGGCCGTCCGATCGCTATCACACGCTGCGCCAGGCCGACGGGCAGGAGCTGCGCCTCAACTTCGACGTCGAGCCCTCGATCGAGAATGGGGCGCACATCTTCGTTCGCGGCGAAGCGATGGCGAACCAGGCCATGCACGTGAGCCAGTTCGACCTCGGCCCCGTGCTGGCCGGACGCACCAGCGCCCTCGAGGGCGACACCCCCGACGTGGTCGCGGCGCCCGTCAGCGACACCTATGCGCTCGTGCTCGTCGACCTGGGCGCCGGCGTCAACATGACGGCGGCGCAGGCGCAGGCCCGTTTGACCGGCACCGGCACCGGGACCACGGGGTCGTTCGGGCAGTACTACAGCGAGAGCTCCTACGGCAGGTACAACCTCGACCCGTCGAGCACGGTGTTCGGTCCTTTCCCGTTCACCTTGACGACTTGCGCCAACGCCGACACTTCGGCGATGGCAAAGGCGATCGACGCGCTGGTGCCCACGACCTTCAATCACATCATCATGTACTTCAACCAGACCAATGTGTGCGCAGTTCGGCGGCCTGGGTGAAGAGGGCTCGTCAGCTGAAACCGGCCGAAGCACACCTGGATGAACGGATCGCTTGGCCTGCGTCGTCCTGATGCAGGAACCGGGACACAACCTCGGCTTGATGCACGCCAACCAGATCAAGTGCGGCACCAGCAGCTTCTCCACCACGCCGGGCGCGTCGTGCACGATCACCGAGTACGCCAACTCGATGAGCACCATGGGCAGCGGCTGCAAGGCGTTGAGCGGCTACGAGCGCATGTACATGCAGTGGATGGCCGGCTGCAACGCGGTCAACGTTCCCGGCAACGGAACCTTCAACCTGCTGCCGCTCGAGAACCCCTGTGGCGGTGGCATCCAGACCCTGCAGATCCCCTTCCCGGCGGCGCTCGCGGTCAGCGACCGCACAGTCGACCGGTACGACCGTCAACCTTCGAAACTACTACCTGGACCTGCGCGTCGCGGCCGGCAGCTTCGACGCCTACGGTCGCACCGGCGGACAGGGCGCTGGCGTCACCTTCACCGCCCCGACGGTGTTCATCTACACCAGCGACAACGTCCGCAATCCGACGACGACGACCGGCCGCAACGCCGGCACGATGACCCAGCAGAGCAGCGTCTGGACCGAGCTCATCAACACGACGCCGACCGGCACGGCGTTCACCGGCCTCACCGCGGCGGGACAGACCTTCGTCGACCCGGCGGGCGGCCCGACGATCACGCTGATGTCGATCAGCGCGACCGGCGCGGTCGTGCCAGGTGAGCAACGCGCTCAACACCAGCACGACGGCCGACCTGCCTCGACGGCACGACGCCTCCGGCGGGCACGCGGCCCGACCACCTGTGGCCCGGTCAACACCGCCGACGGCGGCGTGATCATCAGCGGCATGGGTGGCGCGCACCGGCACCGGCACGGGCGGCTCGGGCATGGGCGGCGCCAAGGGCACGGGCGGCGCGGGAGCGGGCGGCATGACCGGCACCGCCGGCGCCACCGGCTCCGGCGGTAGCGCCGGTCCGGGCGCCGGCGGGTCCACCGGCACGGCCGGCAACACCGGCACGGCCGGCAGCACCGGCACGGGCGCGGGCGGCAGCACCGGCACCGGCGCGGGCGGCACCAGCGCCGCCGCAGGGCAACGGCGGGGTCACGGGCGGCTGCGACTGCAGCGTTCCGTCCGGCAACGCGCCAGCGGCGTGGGCCAGCATCTTCGGCGCGATCGCCGTCGGCCTGCTGCGCCGCCGTCGCCGGGGCATCCGCTAGCGAATCCGCCCCATAGCGGTCGCGCGCAAACGCCGGGGAGCTCCGCTCCTCGGCGTTTGTCATTTTGTGCGAACAGTCACTCGCCCCGGAATCCGACGACCGGAAACACGCACGGCGACGCAATCCCGCGCGGCTTTTGATACACTGCCCGCTTCAAGCGACGCTGGAGGATCTGTGAAGCAACAGCTCGCGTTCGTGGTCGGGCTGATGATCGCGGTCTCGATCGGACCGCCCGCGGCAATTTTTGGATCGCTCGTCTGGGCACAAGGAGCGGCCCATGAGGAGACCGGCGCCCTGACCGCGGCTCCCGTCGAGCCGCCCAGGACGCCGTTCGAAAAGAAATTCGCCGGCACCTACGCCGAATTCAGCACCTTCGTCGGCAGCGGCACGTTCTATAGCCACTACAGCGACCCCTACGTCTCGAACGCGCTGTACTTGAGACCGGTCTATCACCTGCCCAGCAAGCGCGATCTCACGCTGAACGCGCGCCTCTACGTCGAGGTCGAGTACACGCAGCCCGACAACCCGCAGGCGCGGCGGTTCTACCCGCTCGATCCCTGGTTCTGGCTCTCGGCGAAGAACCTGTACACCGAGCCGCGCTCGCACATCCGCTTCGGCGGCCAGGCGCGCGTCATCGTGCCGCTGTCTTACGAGAGCCGCTACCAGCACATGTTCGCGGGCGTCGGCCTCGGCGGAACGGCGACGCGTGAATCGGAGTTCGGCCGCCCCGACGCCAAGGGCAAGCGCTGGGGCCTGGCGCTGACGCTGGCCGCGGTCGTCTCGAAGAACTTCAACACCAGCGTGCTGCGCGGGAACGGCCCCGGTGACACCAACGGCTGCATGACGGCGCCGCCCGCGACCACGGAGGCCAACGCCGCCGAGCCCGGCGTCGCCAACTCCGATCGGTGCGGCGGACCGCTCAACACCAGCTTCAGCGTGCTGAGCGCGGGCGGCGTCTCGCTCACGCGCAGCCGCTGGTCGGCGGGCGTGACCCTGTACGTGATCAACAACTTCCGCTACACCGCGCCGGTCGACGCGTTCTCGTCGACCAACACGCCGCTCGGCCGCGAGGACGTGACCTGGGGCATCCTCTCGCTCGGGCTACGAGCTCCGCCCGCACGTCGGGCTCGCGGTCGGATTGTCGAGCCAGCAACCGGCGCTCGACGCACGTTATCGGTATCTCCGCTTCCCGTTCTTCGATTTCTCGGGAACGAACGCCAACAACTACACGCAGGTCTTCGCGAGCGTGAATGGAACGATCTAGGAGAATTCCCATGAACCGGTCGCTCAGGTCGATCACGTTTGCTCTTGGGGCCGCCGCGCTCGCGCAATCCCTGGCGGGGTGCGCCGGCCAGGGCGACATCGATCGCTCGCAGCCCGACAAGATCCCAAAGTCGATGTTCTTCCAGGCCGACGGGAAGACGCCCAAGGTCTTCTATTACCGGCAGACCTACGTCGAGGTGCCGGTGACCAGCAGCTGGGCCTTCGAAGGCACGATGGGCAACCTGGACAAGGTCCGCTTCGACATCCAGCAGAACTACCTCTACGGCTACCGGTCCTACGACTACATCCCCAGCGCCAGCAGCCCGCTCGCCAGCGGCAGCAACAACCAGGACACGCCGCTCGTGGTCTTCAAGATCCTCTCGCACTTCGACGTCAAGCGCGAGTACAACCCCGGCACCGGCGAGCAGACCAACGTCATCTCCGAGAACACCACCGACCGCCCCTGGTACGACCGCGACTACATGCGCGTCGACTGGTCGGTCAACCTGGTCGACGTCGAGCCGCCGGGGATGTCGCCGTCCGGCTTCTTCATGCCGACGGCGCGCACGCCGGTGAACGACTACGACAGCCAGAGCGGCGCGCCCGATCCCGATCACCCGATCTGGACGCCGTCGTACTTCGACTTCACGATCCGCGAGATCCGCACGCCCGACCTGGACGCCTGCTACGCGCTCTTTCATCCGGGCATCGACGACGGCGCCGTGGGCGACTGCGGGCCGGCGCAGCTCAAGGTGCGCTACTCGTTCCTCGAGGCCAAGCCCTCGACCTACCTGCCGCTCAACTACCCGGATCGCCAACCGCTGCTCAATGACAGCGGCCAGGCGATCCGCCTGCAGAACGGCACGTTCCCGTGCACGAAGCAGGTGGTCGCGCAGACCGGCGGCACCGATTGCTCGTCGGCGGCGATGGACGAGTTCGCGAAGTTCGGCTTCTTCCGCACCGTGCGCCAGACATACGACCCGCACTACGGCAGCACCGAGCAAGGGCGCCAGTACCTGGCCAACCGCTGGAACATCTGGCAGGACGGCGCCGCCGCGATGTCGTCGCGGCCCAACCGCGCCACGCGCGAGATCGACTACTACACCAACCCGGAGTTCCCCGACGATCCGGATCTCTTCGCCACGGCGCAGGAGATCGTCGGCAGCTGGAACGACGCCATGAAGCAGACGGTGTCGTCGCTGAACCTGACGCAGTCGCAGCAGGGCAACATCGTCCCGCTCATGAACGTGCAGCAGGCGTCCGCCAGCTTGGCCGACATCTTCGTGCTCAAGAAGAACTCGTGCAATTTGCAGGGCGTCAAGGATCTGGCCGGCAAGTACCAGGACCTGGCCGGCGTCGTCGAGAACGCCAGCGGCGACAGCGTCGACAACCTGACCGTCGCCAACCTGCGCACGGTCTGCGCGGCCCTCGATCTGGCGACGCAGAACCTGACCGACGGTGATGCCAAGAAGTTCACCTGGCAGCGCAACGGCGACCTGCGCTACTCGTTCCTGCACTGGGTCGACCACCCGCAGGCGACCGGCCCGCTCGGCTTCGGGCCGTCGTCGGCCGATCCCGAGACCGGCGAGATCATCTCGGCCGGCGCGTACATCTACGGCTCGGCGCTGAATATCTATGCGCAGTTCGCGACCGACACCGTGGAGCTGCTCAACCACTCGATCTCGACCGACGACCTCATCTCGGGCAAGACCATCACCGACGTGATGGCCCAGACCGCGACGCAGCGCCAGGCGCGGCAGGCGCTCCCGCTCACGCCCGAGGCCAAGGCGATGTCGTCGGCGATGCTCGATCGCACCGGCGGCGGACAGGGCCGCCTGGTGACCATGCCGCCGGGCGCGATCGACCAGAAGTTCGACGCCATCAAGGGCACCGACGTCGAGAACCAGATGATGACCACCGACATCCTCAACCTGTTCGGCGCGTACGAGCCGAACCTGGCGACCAACAACCCCGCTCTCTACGCCCAGGTGATCGATCGCGCGCGGCCCGCCAACCTGTTCAGCGAGCGCGCCAAGGCGGCGCGTGCAACCCGCTTCCAGACGCTGGCCAACAACCCCAACGGCTGCATGTACATGGAGGAGTTCGCCGACGACGCGATCATCGGCACGGCGCTGTCGATGGCCGGCCTGCCTCCAGAAGAGATCTACAAGCAGCTGCGCGTGGCGATCTTCCGCGGCGTCGCCGAGCACGAGGTCGGCCACACCATGGGCCTGCGCCACAACTTCGCGGGCTCGACCGACGCGCTCAACTACTTCGACAACTACTGGAACATCCGCGGCAGCGTTCCCCAGGACCAGTGGCCTGCCAAACAGCTGCAGGAGTTCCAGTACTCGACGGTGATGGACTACGGCGCGCGGTTCAACACCGACGTCCACGGCCTGGGCAAGTACGACTACGCCGCCATCCGGTTCGGCTACGGGCAGGTGGTCGACACGGTCGCCAATTCCACGGAGCCGGGCAGCTTCCTCAGCAGCGACGTCTTCTTCGGCGACTACAACACCATCCCCACGATGGTCGGCGGCGTCGAGAACATCAGCACCGCGGGGACCGGCGTCGTGCGCTACCAGGCGGTCAGCGACTTCACGCGTTCGGGCTACCTGGATCCGACCTTCGGAGGCGGCATCCTGGCCACGCCCGAGCGGCCCTACAAGTACTGCTCCGACGAGTTCATCGGCAACATCGACTGCAAGCCCTGGGACGAGGGGGCCACCCAGGCCGAGATCATCGACAACACGATCGATCAGTTCAAGAACTACTACTTCTTCGACGCCTTCCAGCGCAACCGCGTCACCTGGAACATCGACACGTATCTGAACCGGATCAGCGATCGCTACTTCGCGCGCTACACCGAGGCGTTCCAGTTCTACTACTTCTTCGGCAACGCGTTCCTGGGCAGCTTCCTCAGCGACGATCTGCAGCGCGCGTCGATCGACGCGCTCAACAGCCTGGGCGAGATCCTGCAAACGCCCGAGCCCGGGCTTCATTGCGCGACGTCGCTCAACCCCAACGTCCTGGTGCTGCCCGATCCCTCGGGCCCCAACTCGTGCGTCAACGGAACCGGGTTGCAGGTCGAGTTCGGCACCGGCAAGCCGTACTTCGTCGCGTTCAGCCCCGACTACTACTACCGCATCACGCGCGCCGGCTCGCTCTACGAGAAGCTGGCGGCGCTGCAGGCGCTGACCACGACGCAGTCGCGCTTCTTCCGCGTCGACACCTTCGCCGACGCCAACCAGTACTCGATCAACTACTACCGCATCTTCAAGGATCAGATGCTCAACCTGATCTCGGGCGTGATCCGCAACGACCCGTCGACGTACGGCGGCTACCCCAACCAGGGACAGTTCGTCGCCACGCCGGTCGTCGACCTCAACACCTACGGCAAGGCGACGTACCCGCCGCCGATGTACATGCAGGCGGGCACCCCGCGCGTCGACACGCCGGTGAACAAGACGATCCAGTACTGGGCGCTGGGCTTCGTGCTCGCCAACCTGAACTCGACCTGGGACTACACGCTCGACATCTCGAACTACTTGAACGTGACGGTCAAGGGCGCGATCGACGACGTCACTTACGATCCCAGCATCACGGTCAAGGAGTTCACCCACCCGCAGTCTGGGCAGATCTATCGCGCGCCGGTGCTCGATCCGCAGCGCGCCGCCGTCGGCACGCAGCTCATCGACGATCTCAACACGATCGCCGGCACCAAGGGCGTCGCCGGCACGGTGCCCGCGAAGTTCGGCGCGATCGACATTCAGGGCACGCTCTACCCCGACTGGCAGACCGCCAAGGCAAACCTCGACACCGCGCAGACGGCGGGCGATCAGACCGCGTACCAGAACGCGCAGGCGATCTTCCAGTACGTCGACTTTCTGCTCGCGTACCGCGTCGATCTGCTCAACGACCTGCGCAACTTCCGCCGGGCGTTCGGGTACTAGGCGCGCGTTGGGGGTCGAGAGCCCGACTAACCAAGGACCTTGAGGCGGATGGGCTGCCCCTCGATGCGCGATGTGATCGGGTTCGAGAACGGAGGGATCGGGAAGTCCTGACCCTTGGCGTAGATCGGGTGGCGCCCGTGCTTCTTGTACCACTCGGCGACGGTGGCGTTCTGCAGCATCTTCTCGATGACGTTGCGCCAGCCGACGCCGGTGTTGTACGCGCAGAAGGAGATCTCGCCCATCTGCGTGCCGTACGGGATGATGCACATCTCGGTGCGGCGGAAGTCGTAGTTGAAGAGGTCCTGGAACCACATGCCGGCGACGAAGAGGACGCGCCACTCGAACTCCTTCGCGTCGGTCTCGTACTCGCCGATGCTGCTTCCCGCGCGCGCCGGTCTGCGACAGGAACTGCTTGACCAGGTCGGAGAAGGCGTAGCCGGGCGGCGCCTGGTCCGGCCGGTAGTTCTTGGCCAGCGCCAGCGTCAGCTGCGCCACCGTGAGCGGCTTGGGCTGCGCGCCGTCGGTGATGGTGCCGATGTCCGCGAGCAGCCCCTCCATGTCGAGGAACTGCGTCAGCGGCACCATCTGCTGCGTCTTCTTGTTGACCAAGAGCACCGTGCCGATGCCGCAGTTGGGGTGGCAGCCGCACTTCATCGAGCCCCAGTCGGCGCGGTCGCCCATCAGGTGATCGACCAGGTCGGAGAACGGCCCGAGCGCCGAGAGCGGGAACCAGTCGCGCATCGGCTCGGTGATGCCGGTCTGCGTCCTTCACGTCGTGCGCCAGGTGCGAGAGCGTGTAGCGCTGCTGCGTCGCGCGTCTCGTCGTCGATGTCCTCGTCGCGGCCGGTGAAGCTGACACCGGCTGGAACGAGACCACCGTGATCTTGTCGGCGTTGTCGATCGCGAACTGCGAGGATCTTGCCGACCTGGTCGTTGTTGACGCCGTTGACGACCGTGACGACGAGGATGACGTCGATGCCGGCCGCGGCCAGCTTCTCGATCGCGCGCAGCTTCACGTCGAACAGGTTGCCGATCTTGCGGTGCGCGTTGGCCTCGTTGCCGACGCCGTCGAACTGCAGGTAGGCCATGCGCAGCCCGGCCTCCTTGGCCTGCTTGCGCGAAGCCCGGCTCCTCGGCGAAGCGCAGCCCGTTGGTCGCGCACTGCACGGCGAAGTAGCCGATCTCGCGCGCGTAGCGGATGGCGTCGAGGAAGTGCGGCGACAGCGTCGGCTCGCCGCCCGAGAACTGCACCGTCATCTGCCGGCGCGGCTTGATCGACATCGAGTCGTCGAGGATCTTCTGCACCTCGTCCCACGCGAGCTCGTGCACGTAGCCGACCTGGTTGGCGTCCATGAAGCACGGGATCGCACATCATGTTGCAGCGGTTGGTGAGATCGACGGTCAGCACCGAGCCGCGGCCGTACTTGATCGACGAGCTGCCGTGGTCGCGCAGCGGCGTCGGGCGGCGCCTTGAAGTCGCGGCCCGGATAGAGCCGCTCGATGCGCGCGAGCCACTGCGGATCGATCGACATCACGTCGTTGAACGTGCCGTGCTTCTCGCACGTCTTCTTCATGACGATCTGGCCGTCCTCCTCGAGGATCTCGGCCTTGATCTCGCCCGGCTTGCCCTCGATGAGCTCGCTGAAGCTGCGCGTCCCGTCGAGGATCGCCGTGCGGACCTCCTTCACGCAGCGCGGGCAGAGCGAATCGGTGTTGCGCGGCCAGCCGAGCTGCGGGAACGTCCGCTCGCGCCGCTTGAGCAGCGGCGCCGGCGCCCACTTGGGCTGCACCGACGGCCGCTCGAACTTCGCGTTGTAGTACAACGACCGCCGGCCACGCCGCCCTCGCCGTCTTCGCCGCCAAATGCTCCAGGGAACGAATCAGGTTCATGCCCAGTCTTCTCCTTTCATGGTCTCAGCCGACGCGCTTGGTCCGCATCATCTGGTAGAGGATGGGGAGCGCGAAAATCAGAGGGTGGCGCCGCTGCCGCTCGGTGAGCGAGACCGGGGTCCCGGACCGCGCCAGCTTTTGCAGCAGGTAGTCGAGCCAACCGTCGTAGGTGACCAGATACTTCGGCCAGCGCAGGTAGGCGCGGCGCCGCGATCGGCGCAGAAAGCGTCGCAGCTCTCCGGGAGCGGCGCCCGCGCGCGGCGGTGGCTCGAACCGGTCCGCCGAGGCGTCGAGCGGCGTGGCGCCGAGCGCGCCGAGCAGCGCGCGTCCGACGGCGCGGTAGTGTTCACGCTCGACATCGAGGAGCGCCGCGACCTTGCCGGGCTCGACGATACGGACCTCTGATTCGTACGACAGCCCGAGCAGCGCCAGCAGGAAATCGTCGAGCGCGATCGGGCCGTCGAAGCGACCGAGGGTCAGGCCCGCCATTGTCTTCAGCGCGGCCCGCTGGGCGTCGACGATCCGCTGGCGCGCCTCGGGGTCCCGCGACCAGACCAGCGTCACGCGTTTGGACAGGCGGCCGGCGAGATGCAGATCCTTTGCCGTGGCGGCGGTTTGCGAGGCGAGCTGCCGCCGCGGTCACCACCGAGACCTTGGCGAGCGCGTCGCCCTCGCGCAGGCAGTGAACCGCCGGCGGCAGCACCGCGCCCCACACCCGATCGCGCCGCCGCCGATACCAGGCCCGCAACGTATCGACGACGACGATGAAGTCGGGCTGGCTGGTCTTGTCGCGCGTCGCGTTCCAGAGCACCGATCCGTAGAGCAGGATCGCCTGCGCGCCGCGCTCCGGCGCCGTCAGCGCCGGCAAGAACGGCGCAGCGATCGCCGCCGCGCCCGGAACGGTGAGCCCGTCCTCGATCCGCGCAGTCAGCTCCTCTTCGGCCCTGACCGCCGATTCGCTCTCTACGTCGTCTTTCAGCATCAGACCGCTCGAAGCGTTCACGTCCGAACCCGTTTCAACGATGGCGGGAGGTCACCACTGAGGAAAAATTCATTCTCCGTGGATCTATTCAACTGTCGGTCGGATCGTCGAGGTGGAACATGATTCCACCCGACGTCCGTGCCCGGTCCGGTCCTTCCTTGACAGCATCTGGCTCTCTCTCCACGCTACGATTCATGGCCGGGCGAGGAACGCGCGACCGTGTGCGGACCGCCACTCGGGATGCTCTGCTCGAGGCGGCCGAGCACGTCTTTGCCGAAAAGGGGACCGACGGCGCCCGCATCGAGGACATCGCCGCGCGTG
Organism: uncultured Pseudomonadota bacterium; assembly: GCA_963774325.1. Taxonomy (GTDB): domain Bacteria; phylum Myxococcota_A; class Polyangia; order Fen-1088; family Fen-1088; genus DASRQZ01. The sequence continues at coordinate 2,143,888 of CAVZEF010000002.1, read as the reverse complement.
CTCGAGTGGCAGTGGGCACGATCTACAATTACTTTGGTGACAGTGCGGAGCTACTCAAGGCCCTGATCAACCAGAACGCCGAAACGATTTGCTCACGCGGCTCGATCAGTCGATGGCGGACGCGCGGCGCGAGCGCGCCCCCTGGTCGGGCCAGGTCGAGGCCTTCATCAGGGTCACTCTCGATTGCATGCGTGATCATCATCGGTTCTACGCAATTCTCATGCAATGCGAGAACCGCAAGGTCCTCGTCGATGGACGGCGTGAGCAGCGAGTTTTACGCTCGCGCCGAGGCGCTCGTGCAGCGCGGCGTGCGGCTGGGGCTCGTGCGTGAGAGCCGATGCCGCGATCCTGCCCGCGGTGCTGGTCAACATGTGCCGGGCTCCATTGCTCCATTTACGGACGAAACCCGGCGCGTCCTGGACCGACGACCTCAGCGACCAGATGCTGCGTTTCTTCTGCGCGCTGGTCAGGAGTGAACCCGAGGATCGCGCGCGGGCCGCGAGCAGCGGCTTGCGGCGCTACGGAGTCGGCACCAGCGCCGGGACGCGGCTCAAGCGGTCGTGAGCGTCAGCGCCGCACCTTGGGCCGGCCGGTCTGGAACGCGCTGATCAACGCCTCGAAGCCCAGGCGCCAGAGCCGGTAGTCGAGCGGGAGCCGCGCGCGCGTCCCGGCGGCCGCCTCGTGCTCGATGGTCTGCTCCACGCGCCGCGCGAACGCGCGGTCGCGGCTGAAGACGTCCAGCTCCTCGTAACCGTCGTGCGAGAGCCGGGTGAAGTTGGTCGAGCCCAGGTCGACCCACTCGCCGTCGCCGACGATCGCCTTGCCGTGAACCATCGTCGGGTGCAGCACCAGGCGCAGGTTCTCCGGGCTGCCGGTCTGCCGCAGGATCTTCGCGCAGGTGAACAGGTTCAGGTCGCCGCCCACGTCGGCGCGTGCCGCCGTCAGCAGCGTCACCGAGACGCCGCGCTTGACCGCCTGGCACAGCGCCTGGGTCGCCGCGGGGTCGCCGAGATAGGCCATCGCGATCGTGAGCCTCTTGCGCGCCCGCGCGATGAGCGCCAGGCGTTGATCCCCGAGCGATTCGCCGGTGAGGGCGTTGCCGCGCGACGAGTGCAGCAAGTAGTCGAAGGGGTTGTCGGCATCGAACCGGGCGCGGCCGGCGTAACGCTCGCCCAGGCGCTCGACGGCGTCGGCGCCCGCGATCTCCACCATGAAGTCGACGTTCACGTGATGGAAGTCGTCGCCGATCCCCATGCCGCCCAGGATCACGACCTGGTCGTCGAACACGAACAGCTTGGCGTGATCGAACCGCTTCTTGATCTCGACGCGGACGTTGGGGTGGACCAGCAGCGCCTCGGCGAGCGCGCTCGGCAGCTGCCGCAGCGAGCCCCACCGCCCGTAGAACGCCATCAGACCCCAGAGCTGCCAGCGCGCCTCGAAGTCGATCTTCTTGTGGAAAAAGCTCTGCTTGGTCGCGGCCAGATGTTCATAGAAGCCGCCGAGCCGGTCCTTGAGGATGGTGATCTCGACGCCGCGATCGGCGGCGGCCAGCAGCGCGCGGGCGAGCGACTGGCCGGTATCGTCGTCGCGCCACTCGAAGCAGCGGATGCGGACGCTACGGCGGGCGTGCTCGATACGACTCAGGATGCGCGCAAACGCAGCCGCCCCGCCTGACAGGAGCTCGATCGTAGGGTTTGGTTCCGACGCGGGAACCGGAAAACTGGTCAGGGACATCCGGGGCCGGCCAATCTAACGTAGGCCGCCCAACGCTGCAATCAATGCCTGGCAAAACGGGCGCCGCGCCGCCATCCGGCGGTCACCGTATTTCCATGTCGAAGGGTAGACGGGCCTGCGGGCCGCCGCTGGCCGTCAGGAGCGGGGCCAGCACGCGCAGCAGCGCGCGCCCAGCAGCCGAGGCCGACCCGGGCATTCCCGGCGCCGCCAGCAACGCCGCGGCCGCCTCCGCGGGCGTCGGGGGGCGGGCGTCCTCGACAGCGGTGGCGGCCGGGCCTGCGCCGTCGCCGTCGTCGTCATACTGCTGGCCGTCGCTGTCCTGGCGGGCGAGCGCCTTCACCGCCGCGATCCCCAGCGCCTTCTCGACGAGCGTCGAGCGTGGCCGCGGCCACACCACGAGCTCCGGCAGCGCCCCGCCCTCGGGCCGCAGCCGCGCCATCTCCGCCGCGCGCTCGATCGCCGGGATCAGGCCGCCGCTCCGATCGACCAGCCCCAGTCCCAGCGCCTGCGCGCCGGTCCAGACCTGCCCGCGCCCCAGGTCGTTGGCGCGCTCGGCGGTGACCCCCTTGGCCTTGCGCCCGTTACCGACGGTGGTCAGGAACAGGTCGTAGAGGTAACGGATCTTCTCGGCGACCAGCTTTCGCTCGTCGTCGGTCCACGGGCGATAGGGCGACATCAGATCGGCGTGCGTGCCGCGGCGATAGGTCTCGACGGAGACACCGACCTTGGCCAGGATCTTCTGCACGTCGACCTTGAACGAGAAGATGCCGATCGATCCGGTGATCGTCGACGGCTCGGCGAAGATCGCGTCGGCCGGCGCCGAGATGTAGTACCCGCCCGAGGCCGCGTAGTCGCCCATCGACACGATCACCGGCTTGCCGGCGGTGCGGACGCGCGTGATCGCGCGCGCGATCACGTCCGACGCGAACGCCGAACCGCCCGGGCTGTTCACGCGCAGCACGACGCCGGCGATCGACGGATCCTTCTTCGACTGCTCCAGCGCCGCGACCAGGCTGTCGGCGCCGGCGACCGAGCCGAGCGAGAACGGCAGCTGCTCGCTGTCGGAGTCGACGATCGTGCCGTCGACCAGGATCACCGCGAGCCTCCGGTTCTTCCAGACCGGCGGGTGCATCGGCGACGGGTCGACGCCCCGCACGGAGATGCCGGGGTGCCCCGACACCTGCCCGAGGTAGACCGACAGCTCGCCTTCGTCGCGGATCGCGTCGACCAGCCCCTCTGTCTGCGCCTCGGTCGGCGTCAGCCCGCCGCGGTCGATGAGCACGCGCACCTTGGCCTCGGTGAGCTGCGCGGCGGCGCCGCCCGCGCGCTCGCGACCCGCGGCGATGGACGCGACCAGCCGATCGAAGACGTTGTCGAGCAGCCGGTTCTTGTTGTCGCGCACCGGCTCCGACTGCTGGTTGAGGATGAACGGCTCCATCGCGCCCTTGAACTCGGCGATGCGCACGAGATCGACAGCCACGCCCAGGCGATCCATCACGTCCTTGTAGAACGTCGCCTCCTGCGCGATGCCGTTCATGGCGACGCCGCCCGCGGGGTGGATCACGATGTGGTCGCACGCGCTGGCCAGGTACATCTCGCGCGTCGCCGGATAGACCACGTAGGCGAACGTCTTCTTTCCGCGCGCGCGCAGCGCCGCCAGCAGGTCGCGCACCTCCTCGATGCGCGCCAGCCCGAGCTCGAGGTCTTCGATCTTGAGCAGCACGCCGGCGACGGTGTCGTCGGCGGCCAGCGCGCGCAGTTGCACCGCCAGCGCCAGGAAGTCGCGGTCGGAGTGGACCTTGGCCAGATCGATGCGCTCGATGTGGCGAACGTCGGCCAGCGATGGGAAGCGATCGCCGCTGATGCGCAGGAAGACACTGCCGCCCCAGGCGTCGCCGCCGGCGGCGTCGGTGCGCAGACGGCGGACGGCGCCGCCGCCGCTCAGGTGGTCGAATTCGAGCCAGAGCCCCGCGGTCACGCGATAGTCGGCGGCGGCCGACAGTGCATAGTCCTGCGCGCCGGGGATGCTCTCGACCTCGGCGAAGGGGCGCAGCCCGTCGGCGACGCGCCCGGCGAGGCGAAAGCGCGGCGCGACCGCGCGCCAGGGCCGCCCCTCGATGTGCACGGCGGCGGCGGAAACCTCGAGGCGGTCGGTGCCGAGCGGGCGGATCGCCAGCTCGCCGGTCCACGCGCGCGTGACGCCGTCCGGCTGGTTGAAGTCCTGCGCCACGACGCCGAGCGCGACCGAGCGCGCGAGCCTCCAGCTCGCGCCGGCGTCGAGGGCGTCGGCGCCGCCGAAGGCCGAGCCGAAGATGTGCGACCAGCTGATGCCGATGCCGAACGATCGCCCGAGGTGCAACGCATAGCCGAGCTGGAACTTGGTGCGGCCGCCCAGCGCCGGCGCCGCGCTCTGCCCCACGTCTTGAAGACCGATGCCGAAGTAGTTGCGCGACCAGAGCCGCGATCCGAACAGAAGGCCGACACCGCGGCCCGGCAGCGCGTCGTTGCGCGACGACGGATCGCCGACCAGCACCAGGCTGGAATCGACGAGCTGCCCGAGCTGACCGGGATTCAGCTCGAGGGCCGATGCGTCGGCGTCACCGGCGATGGTGCGCCAGGGGATGAAGACGCCGCGTGTTGGTCCGTACGCATCCTGCGCCGCGGCCGTAGACGTCCAAGCCAGAAGAACGATCGCCGTCACGGCCAGCCCCGTCCCCGTCCTCACCGTCGGCGTCGGCGTCGGCGACCTCGAACGGAAAGGATCCCGGATCGCTGACGCTGACGCTGACGCCGACGGTGAGGACGGGGACGAGGACGGGGACGGGGACGGGGACGGGGACGAGGAAAGCGGCATGGTTTACCCGAGGAGAGGCGGAGTATAGTCGCTCTCGGAAAATGAGCCGTTGGGATCGCCCGCCGGCGGGGACGACGGTCGCCGCCTTCTTCGAGAGCTGGCTCCCCGAGGCCTTCGCGGCGTCGGGGCGGCAGGCGCCGCTCGCGGCGCCGGTGGTGCGCGCGACGCTGTCGGGCCCGGGGGGCGGCGCGTGGGACGTGCAGGCGAGCGAGAACGAGCTTCTCATCGACAAAGCCGCGCGCGAGGCGCCCGACGTCTGGCTCCGCCAGTCGGCGACCGATTTCCTGACGGCGCTCAGCCCCGAGCCCGATCCCGATCTCCCCGAGCTCTTGCCGCCGGGCTGGAGCGCGCTGGATCTACTCTTTCTCGACCCGCGCGACATCGAGATGCTGCGCCAGGTGAACGGCCGCATCCTCGTCGAGGTGGCGGGTCGGCGCGGGCGGCGCTGGTCGTTCGACGCCGGCTTCGGCAAGGCCGGCGTCAGCGCCGGACGGCCGCGATCGACGGTGCGCCTCGACGGCGCGACGTTCGATGGGCTGCGCAAGGGCAGCATCCCTGCCATGCAGCCGCTGCTCGACGGGCGCCTCAAGCTCGAGGGCGACCGCGCCCTGGCGATGCAGCTCTTGCTACTGCTCGGAAGTCGGCTGGCTCGTCGCTGACGCCGACGGGCCGCGCGGCGCAGGCGGTGCCGCGACCGGCTCCGACGGAGCGGTGGCCGGCGCGGCTGCAGCCGGCGGTGGGCCGAAGCCCGCCGGTTCGGCGTCGATCGCGCCGGCGCTGGACGCGTTCGGCGACGTCGTTGCCGCGCGCGTCCGCGTGTCGTTTCCGTGCGCGGCACCCCGCGCCGCACGCGATCGGGCCAGGCCACGGCGGAGATTTCCGTCGTCCGGGCGGCTCGACAGCGCCTTGGCGTACTCGTCGCCCGCGGGGCCGAACTCGCGCGCCGCGAAGAACGCATCGGCCAGGAATGCGTGCGCGCCGGGATCGGCCTCTGCGAAGCTGAGCGCCTTGCGGCCCCAGCGCACCGCCTCCGACGGGCGCCGCGCCGCCAGCGCCTTGCGGCCGCGATCGAGCAGCGCGCGCGCGAGCTGGCTGGTCCCGGGCGCCGCCGGGTCGAGCGCCAGCGCCACCTGATAGAGATCGATCCCGCCCTGCATGTTGCCCTTGTCGAGCTCCGCCTCGGCGCGCCGCTGCAGCGCGCTCGACGCCGACGACGCGATCCGATCCGCGGCCGGCGCGGCGCCGAGCTCGCGCATCTGCTGCAGCACCGACAGCAGCGCGGGCACCGACGCCGGCGAGAGACCGGTGCCAGCGCGGCGCACCGCTTCGTTCTGCAGCGCCAGCACCTGCGCGGTGTGCGGGCTGTCCGGCGCGGGGACGCCGGGCTTGCCGGCGAGCGATGGCGCGCGCACCGACGCCGCCGCGCCGCCGTCGACGCCGCGGACCCAGGGGAAGCGATGATAGACGCCCAGGCTCACCGCGACTCCCAGACTCAGGATCGCCAGCGTTCCGACGGTTCGCACGCCGAGCTGCGCCAGCGAGGCGGCCACCGACACCGCGGCATCGTTGGGCGCGCGCGGCGCCAGCTCGCCCGTGCTGGTCGACGCCGTCAGCGCCGCCATGCGGTCGGCCGTCGGCACGCGCGGCAAGCGATCACCCGTCGGCACGCGCGGCAAGCGATCACCGGTCGGCACGCGCGGCAGGCGATCGGCCGTCGAAGGTCGCTCGCCCGGCGGCGGCAGCACCAGCGACGGCAGCGGCACCGCCTTCGACGGCGTCTTGGTGACCGGGTGGCGTTCGAGATCGCCGTCGGCCACGAAGTCCTCGAACTTGCGCTCGACGGTGGTGCTGGCGTCGGCCCAGCGGTTGCGCAGCCCCATCGGCGTCTCGAGCCGCGCGTTGGGCTCGCGCATGTTGAGCAGCTCGGCGACCGCGCGCGGGCGGCCCCACACGATCTTGGTCAGCTCGTACTGCAGCTGCGCCATGGTCTGGAATCGCTGCCCGGGATCGGGCTCGAGCGCGCGCAGGATCGCGCGATCCAGCTCCTCGGGCAGCTCGGGCTGCGACGTGCGCAGCGACTCGGGCAACGCGTGCGCCCGCTGCGACAGGATGTCTTGATAGGTGACGCCCTGGTGCGGCGGCACGCCCGAGATCATCTCGTAGAGCAGCGCGCCCACCGAGTAGATGTCGCTGCGCCGATCGACGTTGCCGCCGTCGCCGCCGCCCGACGCCATCGCCTGCTCGGGCGCCATGTACTCCGGCGTGCCCATCGCCATGCCCGGGTTGGTGAGCCGACGCGACTTCCGATCGACGCTGCGGGCGATGCCGAAGTCGAGCACCTTGACGAAGTCGGCCTCGCCGTCGCGCGCCACGAGGTAGATGTTCTCCGGCTTGAGGTCGCGATGGATCACGCCCCCCGTGTGCGCGGCGTGCAGCGCGCTGCAGATCTGCATGCCGATGCGCACCGCGCGCAGCGGATCGATGCGGCGCTCGTGCGAGAGCACGTCGGCGAGATCGATGCCGTCGAGGTGCTCCATCACGAAGTAGGCGCAGCCGTCCTCGGTCGTGCCGAAGTCGGTGACGTCGATGATGTTGGGGTGCCCGATGCGCGAAGCCGCGCGCGCCTCGCGGCGGAAGCGCTCGACCAGGTTCTGCTGCTTCGAGTAGACCGGGTGCAGGATCTTGATCGCGACGCCCTTGCGGATCTCGACGTGCTCGCCGGCGTAGATCGTCCCCATGCCGCCCTCGCCGATCTTGCGCAGCAGCCGGTAGCGGTTCTCGATCACGCGGCCGATGAGGTCGCCCTCGGAGTCGAACGGATCGGGCGGCGCGGGAAGCACCGGCGGCGGCGAGAACATCTTTTGCCGCTGCTTGAGCAGCCGTTCGCGCTCGTCGCTCTCCTCGCGGATCAGGCCCCCGTAAAGACCGCGCAGGAACTCCGACGCGCGCTCGGCGTCGGCGTGCGGCGCGACGCGGATGATCACCTCCGACAGCGCGTGGCGCAGCTCCTCGGCGGTCTGGAAGCGCTGCTCGCGATCGGGCGCCAGCGCCTTCAGCACCAGCGCATCGAGCTCGGGCGCGATCCACGGCGCCTTGCGCGACGGCGGCTCCGGCTTGGGGTGGCGCACCAGCGACAGCGCCGTCGCCGGGTCGAGGTCGCTGAGCTGCATGTACTGCTGCCCGGTCAGGAGCTCCCACAGCACGATGCCCAGGCTGTAGATGTCGCTGCGCGCGTCGGCGACCTCGCCGCGCGCCTGCTCGGGCGCGAGATACGACGCGCGGCCGAAGACCACGCCGGGGTTGGTGTGCTCCTGCTTGAGCACGCTGCGCGCCAGCCCGAAGTCAGTCAGCTTCGCCTGACCAAAATAGCTGAGCAGAATGTTGGGCGGCGCGACGTCGCGGTGAACCAGGTGCAGATCGCTGTACGTGTGCACGTACGACAGGGCGCGCGCCACCTCGCGCACCACATGCAGCGCGACGTCGAGCGGAATCCGTGTGCGCGTGCGCACGCAGCGGTTCCAGATCTCGCGCAGGTCCTTGCCCTCGACGAGCTCCATCGCAATGAAGAACTCGCCGTCGACGTCGCCGGCGTCGAAGGTGACAACCAGGTTGCCGTGCGACAGCTTGAGCACGACCTTGGCCTCGTCGAGAAAGCGGTTGGCCTTGCCGACGTCGGCCTTCTCGGGAAGGACCTTCTTGATGACGCAGAGCTTTTCGAAGCCGTCGATGTCACCGCTGACCGCGACGTAGATCTCGCCCATCCCCCCGCGCGCGAGCGGCTTGAGCAGGATGTATTTCCCGAATCTCTTTGGATAGCGATCGAGCATCAGCGCAGGCTCAGCGAGCCGAGAAATGGTCAGCTAGACAGGCGAAGCATAGGCCGGTCGAAACCGGAGAGTTTAACAGGGTCGCTTGGAGACGGCGGACCTCAAAAGTCGCTATGAGCGCGAATCTTATCCGAACCAATTCAAACTTTTGGTGAGATCTGGTGCCGTGCCAGGGGCGATTCTTGCACGTGGGCGGGGCACACCACCGCACCTTCATCGTTCGTACCTTCATCGCACTATGGGGTCCCGCACCCGGATCGACGCGCGACGGCGACGGGCGGACCTTCGACGGAGGTCGTCATCCATATAGGCGGACGCCTCGAAACGAACCACTCGGCGCCCGATCATTCGCCGATATCGATGGCGACCGCGGCGGCCGCGTTGCGCAGGCGCCGCACGCGGGCGGCGTCGGGCGCCACCACCGACGAGGGCGGCAACGACGCGCGCACCCGCTCCGCGGCGGCGCGGCGCTCTCCCGCCCGGCTCTGGTTCGGGTCGTAGGCGGCGAGCGCGGCCCGGAACGGGACCAGACGCCCGAGCGCGCGCGCCGCCAGGTGGCGGACTGCAGGGTAGTCGTCGTCGGCCATCGCCTCCAGAAGCAGGCCGGCGCGCGCCGCGAGCGCGGCCGGGGCCGCGGGCGCGTTCGTGCGGCCGAGCGCGTCGGCGGCGACCGCGCGCTCGATCGGATCGCCCGAGAGCAGCTTGCCGAGCGGCCCGGGGGCGGCAGCCAGCGCCGCGGCATCGGGGGGAGGACCGTCGTCGCCACGTTCGTCGCCGCGGGCCCACCAGCGCCGCACGGCGGCCGCCGCCCACGCCGGGGTCTGATCGGCGTGACAACCGGTGCAGGCGTCGGGACGGCCGTACGCCGCCGCGCGCGCCGGGTCGGGCACCTCGATGCGGTGGCTGCGATGAACATCCAGCACGCCGTAAACGACGCGCGGCATGTGGCAATCGACGCAGGTGACGCTCGCGGCCGGCGCGCCCCCGCCGTGGTGGCTGTGGCGCGCACGGGCATCGGCGACCGCGAGCTCGCGGTGACAGCCGGTGCAGGCGCCGTCGGCGACCGCGGCCGGGCGCAGCTGGCCGCGCGGATCACCCTCGTGCATGCCGTGACAGGTGGTGCAGGTCAGCGTCCCGCGCTGCGTGCACGGCGACTGCAACAGTCCCTGGTACTCGTAGGCGGTCAACCGCGCCGTTCCGTCGGCCCAGAAGCGCGTCGCGAACGGCGCGCGTGCCTCGCCCATCGGCGTGTCCTGCCAGAGCGGCGCGCTCCACAGCGCCAGGTCGTCGCCGGGAACGAAGGGATCGCCGCGGTCGAGAAAGCGCTCGACGTGGTCGGCGATGCGCTGGCCGTGGCAGCGCCCGCACAGATCGGCGGCGCGCGCCGGTGACAGCCGCGACGGATTCACGATCGTCGGATCGGCGCGCCCACCGAGATGCAGGACGTAGCGGCGCACCGGATCGGCGTTGGCGCGGGCGTGCGTCGCACCCGGGCCGTGGCAGGCCTCGCAGGCGATCCCCATCTCGGCGACTTCGGTACGAAAGGCGCCGGTCGCCGGGTCGCGCCCCGGGTTGGGCGCGACGTTGTGGCAGAAGACGCAGTTGTCGTTCCAGCGGGTCACGTGGCGCGGGTAGTCCGGCCCACCGAGACGCGTGAGCCCGCCGACGAAGGCCTGGAGCGTGTCTTGCGCCGCGGCAGAGACCTCTGCCGTCGGTGCCGCGGTTTCATCGTCCGCTTCTGAAAACAAGAAGGCGCCGTTCATGTGCAGCCAGCGCTTTTCTTCGACGTGGTACGCGATCGGCAGCCGGTATTCGGCGTCACCGATGCGTGTCAGGTATTGCTGATAGCGGCGCGAGCCGATCGCGCGCGACACGATCGCCGTGACCGGCGGCGCGGAGGCGCCCGCGCCGGCCGCGCTGAACGTCATGCGAAACGCGCCGCTCGGGTCGCGATCCATGCGTGCGTCGACGCCGGCGTGGCGATAGGTGGCGCCCGAGAAATCGCCGAGCACCGCGCCGGCGTTCCGCGCCGACACCTCCTGGGTCATCGTGCGATGAAACGTGCGGTGCCAGCTCTCGTAGTGCTCTTCGTGGCAGCGCCGGCAGGCGGCCGATCCGACGTACGCCTGGCCGTGCAGGTCGCGCTCGGTCGCGAGATCGACCGCGACCGCGCGGCGCTCGAGGCGCACGAGCGCCGCAAGTCCAACGAGCACCGCCAGTGCGAGCGCCCAGCTTCCGGCGACCGCGAGCCGCTTCACGGTGCTGCGAAGACTACATTCGTTTATTGGCGAGGGCCAGACCGCTGCGCGCGCTCGGGTTCTTGGGGTCGAGCTTGAGCGCGTTCTCGTAGGCCTTGGCCGCCTCTTTGAACTGGTTGAGACGGAAGTGCGCGTCGCCGAGCAACACGCGCGCCCGCACGCCGCCGCCGCGATCCGCGGCGCGCGTGGCGGAGCGCACCGCCTCGGCGTAGTTCTTCTCCTGGAACGAGATCTCGGCCAGGCCGACCAGCGCCGGTCCGCGGTCGCGCCGCGACTTGGCCAGACGCGTGAAGATCCCGCGCGCTTCGGTGAAGCGTTCGGCGCGCAGCAGGCGCTCCGCTTCTTCGAGCTGCTTGCGGCTGTCGGCCGCGGACACGCCGCCGGCACGCCCGCTTCGCCCGGCGCCGCTGGGACGCGTCGTCGACTCGACCTCGGGCTCCGTGCGATCCAGGGACTTGGTGTCGCCGTCCTCCGCGTCGTCGACGGCGGCGGTCTTCTCGCCCGGCGCCGGATCCTCGGCGGTCTTCGCCGACGTCAGCGTGTCGGTCGGCACCGGCGCCGGCGACGGAGGCAGAGCGGGCGGCGCGATGATCATGGCTGCAGGCGGCGGCGATGCGATCGCCACCCGGCGGCCCGCGTCCTTGCCGGCGTGCTTCGAGCTCGCCGCCAGGACCACCGCGCCCAGCAGCAGCGCCACCGCGGCGCCCGCCGCCATCGCGAGCTTCTTGCGCTCCCAGGTGCGCAGCCGCCCGAGCAGCGGGCCCGCGCCGCCGACGGTGACCGAATCCGACTCCGACGGAAACGGGCTCTGCGCGCGCACGATCGGCAGCCGGTTCAGGCTCGCGGCCGCGAGGCCCCCCGCGCCCGCGACGATCGCCAGATCCTGCTCGGTGCGCGGCGGGAAGAAGCGCGTCGCGATCTGCTGGATCTCGCGCTCGAGCTCTTCCATGGTTTGCGGCCGCCCCGCCGGGGTCTTCGCGAGCGTGCGCGTGATCAGCGCCTCCAGCTCGGCCGGCACGTCGGCACGCATGTTGGTGAGCGGCGGCGGCAGGTGGTTCGCCTTCTTGTTGAGGATCTCCATGAAATTCGCCCCTTCGTAGGGCGGCTTTCCGGAGAGCATCTCGTAGAGGATTCCGCCGACCGCATAGACGTCGGAGCGCGGATCGGCCGGGTGACCGGTCGCCTGCTCGGGCGCCATGTACTCCGGCGTACCCATGGTCATGCCCGGATGAGTGAGCCGGCGCGACGGGCGGCCCTGGCTGTTGCTGCCCTCGTCGGTGTCGCCGCTCTTGGCGATGCCGAAGTCGAGCACCTTGACGAAGTCGCGCTGTCCGTCGCGCGACAGGATCAGCACGTTCTCAGGCTTGAGATCGCGGTGGATCGACGTTGACCTGGTGAGCCGCGTGCAGCGCGCGGCAGACCTGCGCGGTGATCACGAGCGCGCGTGGCACCTCGAGCCGCTTCTCGCGGAAGATCAGCTCGCCGAGCTCGATCCCCTCGATGTACTCCATGACGAAGAAGAACGATCCGTCGGGCGTCGTTCCCGAGTCGGTGACGTCGACGACGTTGGGGTGCGAGATCTTCGAGGCGGCGCGCGCCTCGCGCTTGAGCCGCTCGACCAGATCCGGCGTCTGGCTGTACGCCGGGTGCAAGATCTTCAGCGCGACGCGCTTGCCGATCTCGATGTGCTCCGCCTCGTAGACGCGGCCCATGCCGCCCTCGCCGCACAGGCGGCGGATGCGGTAGCGCCCGCCGACCAGCGTGCCGATCACGGACACGCTCTGCGCATCGGTGTCGGTGCTCATCGACAGGCTGTCGCTGCGCGGCTGCGAATCGGCGGCTGCCCTGGCTGCGGCGGCGGCTCCCGCGGCCTGCGCGGCGGCCGGCGGACGGCGCGCCATCCCGGCGACGACCGTCCCCTTCTCGCGTCGATCCTGGACCGGATCCGCGGCGCGATCCTTTTCGTTCTCCGGCGACCGCTCGGGCCTGGCGGCGGCGGGCACGGGCGGCGGCGGCAGGCGGCGGCGCACGCACCGGCGCGGGCGGCGGCGCGGGCGGCGACGGCTTGACCACGCGCGGCGATACCGGCTCGGTCGTGTTCAGCGATCGCCGCGAGGTCTCGATCATCGCCTCGCGCTCGCGGCGCTCGGTCTCGATCTCGTCGCCGTAGAGATCGGTCAGGAACTTCGCGACGCGCACGCCGTCGGTCGCCGGCGACGTCTGCGCCAGGAACGTCGCCAGATCGCGCGCGCAGCTCCTCGCAGGTCTGGTAGCGCTGCGCCAGGTCCGGGCGCCAGCGCCTTGCACGCGATGCGATCGAGCTCGGCCGGCACGCGCGTCGCGCGCTTCGACGGCGGCACGATCTCGGGATAGCGCACGCGCTGGAGCAGCTCCTCGGCCGTCGGCGCGTCGTTCGCCGCCCGCGCCGTTCTTGCCGGACGGAAAGAGCTGCCGGCCCGGTGAACAGCTCCCACAGGATGATGCCCGCGGCGTAGAGATCGGTGCGCCCGTCGAGCGGCTCGCCGCGCGCCTGCTCCGGGGACATGTAGCTGACCTTGCCGTAGATGATGCCGGGCGCGGTCTTCTCCATCTTCAGCGTCGACGACGCGAGACCGAAGTCGGTGACCTTGACCTCGCCGCTGTACGAGAGCAGCACGTTGGGCGGCGAGACGTCGCGATGAACCAGCTTCAGGCTGCCGAACGAATGCGCGTAGTGCGAGCCCGCGGCACAGCTCCTTGACGATGTGGACCGCGACGTCGATCGGGAACGCGATCCCCTTCTTCGCGCAGCGATTCCAGATCGCGCGCAGATCGCGGCCGTCGACGAAATCCATGGCGAGATAGATCTCGCCGTCGGCCTGCCCCGAATCGAACACCGGCACCAGGTTGCCGTGCGACAAGCGCACGACGACCTTGGCCTCGTCGCGGAATCGCTGCAGGTACTCCTTGTCGGCCAGGTGCGGCAGCACGGTCTTGATCACGCAGAGCTTGGCCGTCTCCTCCGCGCCCGAAAGCGCCAGATAGAGCGCGCCCATGCCTCCTCGAGCCAGTGGCTTGAGGAGCAGGTACGAACCGAAGCGGCGTGGGAAATCGCTCATGTCCTAGACCGCGTCCAGCAACGCTTTCAGCAAAACAAGCGCCAAGATTTTATCAGGTTACACAGCGTCAGACAGTTGATAGAGTCCCGGGCTCGGACCCGAAAGAGACCATGTCCGGGGAACAACTTCTGGTCATCGACGATAGTCCGACGGTGCTAAAGGTCGTCGAAGGTGCGCTAGCTCGATCGGGGTACCGGGTGGCGGTCGCGGCGGGCGGTCAGGCCGGCATCACGCTGGCGCGTGAGCTCTCGCCCCCGCCGGTGCTGGTGCTCCTGGACGGCGACTTGTCGGATGTTGACTCAGGTCTAGACGGCGCCGCCTGCTGCCGGGCGCTGGCGGCGATCGACGGTCTGGCGAGCGTGCCGATCGTGTTGATGGTGACCAAGGGCGACGACGCCGAGGACCGCCTGGCGCGCGCGCCCAACGTCGTGGATTACATCACCAAGCCGTTCTCGCCCGAGGCTGTTGCCGCGGTGGTAACGCATCTGGTGCAGACGCGGCGATCGGGAAGCGGTGCGGCGGCGGAGGCGCCGCCGGAGCCGGCGGGACGCGAGCTGGCGCGATCGAGCGACGAGCAACCGGCCGCGCCGATGACGCCCTCGGCCGAAGAGCGCCCGCCGTTCGACGAGATGCGCGCCGAGGCGGCGCGGCGGATCGAGGCCTACCGGCAAGAGAGCGACAAGTGGGACCTGACCGACCTCGTACGGGGCGCTTTCGACGACGCCATGCTGGAAAAGCTGATCTCGACGTTTCTCACACGCCGTCGGCGGACGACGCGATCGGGGGCGGAGACCGAGGCGCTGGCCGGCGAGCTGTCGGCGATCACGGTCAGCGAGGTGCTGACGTGGCTGCAGGACAAGTCACTGACCGGCCGACTCCAGATAGTCCTTGGTGACGCGCACGTCGAGATCTACGTGCGGCGGGGCAAGATCGACTTCGCGGCGGCCACCGGCGTCGGGGAGGATCTGTTGCTCGGGCGGTTCGCCGTCGAGGCGGGCGCGCTGTCGTCCGAGGCGTTGACCGCCGTGCTCGACGAGCGAGCGCGCGCCACGAGCAAGCCGGGGCTCTTCGGCGTCGACCTGGTGGCGCGCGGTCTCATCACCGAGGCGCAGCTCAAGCAGGCGATGGCGCGCCAGATCTCCGAGGTGATCTACGAGACGCTGCGCTGGACGCAGGGGCAGTTCTCGTTCCGCGCGCTGGCGGCGGAGTCCTTCCCGGCGCTGGCGCGCGACGCCGCGCTCGGGATCTCCGTCGACGGCCTGCTGCTCGAGGGCTTCCGGCGCGTCGACGAGTGGCGCGTGATCGAGCGCGAGATCGGCGACTTCGATCTGGTGTTCGTGCCCAACGAGAGTCGCATCGCCGAGGTCGCGCGCGGCCAGCTCACGCGCGACGAGATCGCGGTGCTGGAGTTCGTCAACGGCAAGACGCCGGTCAAGGACATCATCCGCGCGCTGCGCCTCGGCTCGTTCGACGTCTCGAAGATCCTGTTCCGCCTGCTGCGCGCAAAGCTGATCCGCCGGCGCGTGGCACCGACCGTGGCGTAGGCATCAGAGGGCCGGATCTCCTCACCCCGATGCTCTCCTCCGCGCTGCCGCGCAGAGGAGAGGGAGAAAAAGGAGGCCGCGCGTTGCGGTCCCCTGAAGCACATCACCCCTCCGAAGCCCTCTCCCCCCGCGGTCCGCCGCGGGGTCCGCCCGAACGGCGCCGGCGCTATAAACCGCCCCAGACCTTCAGCGCCGTCTCGACCACCAGCCGCAACTTCGCCGCTTGCACGTCGGGCGTGATCTGGTTGCCGTGCACCGTGCTCGAGAAGCCGCACTGGGGCGACAGCGCCAGCTGATCGAGCGGCATGAACCGCGCCGCCTCTTCGATCCGGCGCGCGAGCGCGTCGGGGCTCTCGAGCGTGCCGACCTTGGAGCTGACCAGGCCGAGCACGACCCGCTTGTCGTGCGGCACGAATCGCAGCGGCGCGAAATCGCCCGACCGCTCGTCGTCGTACTCCAGGAAGTAGCCGTCGACGCCGAGCTCGTTGAAGAGCACCTCGGCGACCGGCTCGTAGCTGCCCTCCGCGACCCAGGCGCTCTTGAAATTGCCGCGGCAAAGGTGCACGCAGATCGTCAAACCCGGCGGCCTGTCGGCGATCGCCGCGTTGATGACACGCGCATAGCGGCGCGGCAGCTCGTCGGGGTCGTCGCCGCGCGCGCGCACCCCGCGGCGCATCTCCGGATCGCACAGATACGCGAGGTTGGTGTCGTCGAGCTGCAGGTAGCGACAGCCGGCGTCCGCCAGCGCGCGGATCTCGGCGCGGTAGGCGGCGGCGACGTCGTCGAAGAAGGGCTCGAGATCCGGGTAGGCCTCGGCGCTGATCGCGGCGCGCCCGCCGCGGAAGTGCAGCATCGTCGGCGAGGGGATCGACACCTTGGGCGTCTTCGTGGTCACGCTGGCCAGAAAAGCGAAGTCGTCGCGCTGGATCGGCCGGACGTGCGCGACCCTGCCGATCACGCTCATGACCGGCGGCGCGAAGTCGACGTCGCCGTCGCGGTTGTGAAACTTCACGGTGACCGCGCCCCGGGTCACGACGCCCGCGAGCTGCTCGAGGAAGTCGACGTGGAAGAACGTGCGGCGGAATTCACCGTCGGTGATACCGAGCAGACCCGCGTCCTCCTGCATCTTCACCACGCCGCGGATCGCCCGATCCTCGACGGCGCGGAGCGCGGCGCGATCGATCTCGCCGGCGCGAAAGCGCTCGCGCGCCGCGAGCAGCTCGGGCGGGCGCAGAAAGCTGCCGACGTGATCAGCGCGGAACGGCGGGCGCGGAGACTGGTTCGGCATCGTCATGGCCACGGCCACCTCCTGCCCGCAAGGATAGTACATGCGCGCGCGACGCGAGCCCGGGAAGTCGGGGTGCGGCCCGCGCCGCGACCGCCGTCACCAGGGCAGGTGGTAGACGGTGGCCGACGCCCGACACGCGGTGGCGTTGGGCGTGTACTGCCAGGGCCGCGCCGGCCCGACGTTGTCGACGTCGCAGCCGGCCGCGAACAGCCAGCGCTGGCCGACCGCGAACGTCGCGCCGCCACCGACGCGCGTCGCCCACGACTCGTCGCCCGGCGCGCCGATCGGCCGGTAGGGGTTGCCGAACGCGAACACGCGGAAGCGTTCGACGACCTGCCATTCGAGCTGCTCGGTCCAGTAGAAACGCGTTTGATTGGTTTGCGTAGCGCCGGGCGACGCGGCGGGGTCGGTCGGGTGATCCCAGCCGATCGCCAGCTGCCCGCTGCCTGCCAGCGCCAGCCGGTGAAGCCAGGTCCGCCGGCCGGTGAACCAGAGCGACGTCGCGTGCTCGCCCGGCCCGCTCTCCTTCACCAGCGTTCCCGTGAGCCCCGCCGCCAGGGCCAGCCCGTCGCGGTGGCGGATCCCGAACGCCAGCCCCAGGTACGACTGATCCAGCGCCGAGCCGCCGGCGCAGGCGCGCGTGCCTCGATCCCAGCAGACCGCCCACGGCAACCCCGCGTCCACCTCGACCCGATCATTCAGCGCGAACGCCGCCGTCGGACCGAAGTACGAACGCTGGGACATCGCGGGATTCCAGACGCCAAGGCTGTTCAGCGACACCGACGCCATTCCGCGTGCCAGTGTCAGCGGGCGATCGACGACGGCGACCGGCCAGGAATCAGCGGGGACCGCGACACCGGCGGGCTTGGCAGCGTCGATCGACGGGGCGGCGGGATCGGCGTGCGCGCCCGCGGAGGCGACGGCGCACAAGACGAGCGCCAGCGCGATCGAGCCCGCGCGCGTCACTGGGTTCCGGTGTCACGGGCGAGGAAACGCTCGTTGACCCAGCCGCGCAGACTGCCGCACTCCACCTCGCGCCAGATCGATCCACCAACGCGCCGGCGATTCGAGGTGCCGCGCACGCCGGTGGCGTCGGGTGGCAAGCCGCCGAGCACGGCGGCGGCTTTATCGGGCGACTCGCGGACGTTGAGCACGTCATCGGCGGCCACGCCCTGCACGTTCAATCGCTCACCCTTGGCGGTGCCCCCTTCACAGCGACTGCCCGTCGGTTTGTCGGCGCTCGGCCTCGCCGGCTCGGCGGGCTCGGGCGGCGGGGCCGGACGGGGCGCGGCGGCGGCCAGGTGGCGGGAGACGCGACGAGGCGGCATCGGCACGGGCACGCTGCTCTCGACGGTCAGCTCATGCGCGGGCGCGGCGGCCGGCGGCGGAGATGGCGGCGGAGGAGGCGCAGCCGCGGGCGCGGGCGGCATGACCACGTTCGCGGTCGGCGCGGGTGGCGCGGGCGACGCTTCCTCGTCGGCCGACCCCGGCGTCCCCGCGTTGTGCTGGCGAGCGTGCCGCACACGATGCGACGACTCCTTGTGACAACCCAGGAACGCGACGAAGACCATCAGCGCCCAGCGCCCAGCCCCCACCGCGAACGACGACCGATCGAGGTTTCCCAATGACATGACCCGGGCGCACAATACCGCAGCTACGGGCCGACGGCGCATGCAGATCTGACACCGCGATGCATCGCTTCGCGGCGGGTCGGCCGGCCGAGATCCCTCTGCTAAGCTCGGCCGCGTGAGCCCCGACAAGTCCCCCGGCAAGACCCCCGGCCCCCTGGACAACGAGCTGGCCGACGCAGCGTTCATCTGTGATCTCGCGCGGGTGCGCGACCTGCTCGCGCGCGGCGCCGACGTCGACGCCCGCAACGACGAGGGCCGGCCGCCACTGGTCTCGGCGGTGCTGGGGGGCAGCTTACCGCTGCTCGACCTGCTGCTGGCGCACGGCGCCGACGTCGACGCCCGCGACCCGCACGACTGGACGCCCCTGCACTTCGCGGCGCAGGAGGTGCTGCCCGACATGGCGGCGCGCCTGCTGGCGCGCGGCGCCGACGTCAACGCCCAGGACGACGAGGGCAACACGCCGCTCGCGCGCGCGATCTTCTTCGCGCGCGGCCGTCATGCGATCATCGAGCTTTTGCGCAAGCACGGCGCCAAGGACGACCTGCCCAACCTCGCCGGCGAGACGCCGCGCGCGCTGGCCGCGCGCGTCGGGGATCCGACCTTCACACGCAACTGACGCGCCGATCAGGCGGGCGCCGCCGGAAGCTGGGCGTCAATCTCTCTGTCAGGGTCGACGCGTCGGCGCTGGCCGGCGTCACTTCGGCATCTGCAACGCAGCCGGAGCGACCGTCGGAGGCGCCAGCGGCGTCGGCTTACCAAACTGCTGGTCGAGCGCCATGTTGACGGCGAGCACGTTGAGCCGAGGCTCGCCGAAGACGCCCAGATCCCGGCCTTCGATGCGGCTGCGAATCACCTCGGTGATCCGATCCGGCGCCACCTGGCGGGCGCGCGCGATGCGCTGCACCTGCCACAGCGCCGCCGCCGGCGACAGGTCGGGATCGAGGCCGCTCGCCGAGGTCGTGACCAGGTCGTCGGGCACCGGGAGCGGCGCGTCCGGGTTGTCCTTGCGCAACCGTTCGAGATCGGCGGTCACCCGGTCGCGCAGCTTCTTCGAGGTCGGGCCGAGGTTCGAGCCCGAGGAGGCGGTGGCGTCGTAGCCGTTGCCGGCGGCCGACGGGCGCCCCTGCAGATAGCTCGGGTTGGTGAAGACCTGCCCGATGATCTCCGATCCGACGACCGTCCCTTTTTCATCGCGCACCAGGCTACCGTTTGCCTTCCCCGGAAAGATCACCTGGGCGAGGCCGGTCATCACCAGCGGATAGAGCAATCCCGTGAACACCAGCGTCACGAGCGTGGCGCGCGCAGCAACGAGCAATTCTTTACGCATGACGTGTCTCCTGATCACTTCGACGGTCTAAAAGATTCTCAGAGCTTCCAAGCCGAGGTCGATGAGCTTGATGCCGACGAACGGCGCGATGATGCCGCCGACGCCGTAGACGAGGAGCGAGCGCCGCAAGATCGCCGCGGCGCCGATGGGCCGGTAGCGCACGCCGCGAAGAGCCAGCGGTATGAGCAGCACGATGATGATCGCGTTGAAGATCACGGCCGAGAGGATCGCGCTGAACGGAGAGGCCAGCCGCATGATGTTGAGCGGCGCGATCTCCGGGAACGCTCCCATGAACATCGCCGGCAAGATCGCGAAGTACTTGGCGACGTCGTTGGCGATCGAGAACGTGGTCAGCGTCCCGCGCGTCATCAGCAGCTGCTTGCCGACCTCGACCACCTCCAGCAGCTTGGTCGGGTTGGAGTCGAGGTCGACCATGTTGCCCGCCTCCTTTGCCGCCTGCGTGCCGGTGTTCATCGCCACGCCGACGTCGGCCTGCGCCAGCGCCGGGGCGTCATTGGTACCGTCGCCGGTCATGGCCACCAGCTTGCCCTTGGCCTGTTCCTCCTTGATGAGACGCATCTTCGTCTCGGGCGTCGCCTCGGCCAGAAAGTCGTCGACGCCCGCCTCCTTGGCGATCGCGGCGGCCGTGCGCGGGTTGTCGCCGGTGATCATCACGGTGCGGATGCCCATGGCGCGGAACCGCTCGAAGCGCTCGGCGATGCCGGTCTTGACGACGTCCTTGAGGTGAATGATGCCCAGCACGCGCGCGCCGTCGGAGACGGCCAGCGGCGTCCCGCCCGAGTCGCCGATGCGGTTGGCGATCCGGCGCAGATCCTCCGTGACCTTGCCGCCCTGTTTCTCGACGAAGCTGATCACCGCGTCGACCGCACCCTTGCGGACGGCGCGCCCGCCCGGCAGGTCGATGCCGCTCATACGCGTCTGCGCCGTGAAGGGGACGAACGTGCCGCCGCGCCCGTCGACCGCGGGCGGGCGCATCTTTTCGGTCACGAATGTGATGATCGACCGCCCCTCCGGCGTCTCGTCGGCCAGGCTGGCGAGCTGGGCCGCCGCGGCCAGATCCTCGACACGCACGTCCTGCAGAGGCAGGAGCTCCGTGGCCATGCGGTTGCCGTGCGTGATGGTCCCGGTCTTGTCGAGCAGCAACGTGTCGACGTCGCCCGACGCCTCGACGGCGCGGCCGCTCATCGCGATGACGTTCTTCTGCAGCAAGCGATCCATCCCGGCGATGCCGATCGCCGACAGCAAGCCGCCGATCGTCGTCGGGATCAGGCACACGAGCAACGCCACGATCCCGGTCGCCGACAGCGCGATGCTGGAGTACTTGCCGAGCGGCACCAGGGTCACGCAGGCGAACAGGAAGACGATCGTGAGCCCGACCAGCAGGATGTGCAGAGCGATCTCGTTCGGCGTCTTCTGCCGCGAAGCCCCCTCGACGAGCGCGATCATGCGATCCAGAAACGACTCGCCCGGATCGGCGACGATGCGCAAAACGATCCGGTCGGACAGCACCTTGGTGCCGCCCGTGACCGCCGAGCGATCGCCGCCGCTCTCGCGGATGACCGGCGCCGACTCGCCGGTGATGGCCGACTCGTCGACGGACGCGATGCCCTCGACGATCTCGCCGTCTCCGGGGATGAGCTGCCCTGCCTCGACGACCACCCTGTCGCCCTTGCGCAGCGAGGAGGACGGGACCGCCTCTTCCTTGCCGTTGACGATCCGCCGTGCGGTCGTCTCCTTGCGCATGCGCCGGAGCGTGTCGGCCTGGGCCTTGCCGCGCCCTTCGGCCACCGCCTCGGCGAAGTTCGCGAACACGACCGTGAACCAGAGCCAGAGCGTGACCAAACCCGTGAACCAGAGCGGCGAGCTGGCGCTGGCGCGATGCGCGAGGTCGCGGATGAGGATCAGCGTGGTGAGCACGCTGCCGATCTCCACCACGAACATGACCGGGTTCCTGGCCACATGCCGCGGCGCCAGCTTGCGAAACGAATCCGCGATCGCGCGCCGAACGATGGCGGGATCAAAGAGCGAGAGGGCCTGAGCCTTTGGGCGAAACATGACTTAGTAGACCTTTCCGTGAATCGCCGCGAAGTGCTCGACGATGTTTCCGAGCGACAGCGCGGGGAAGAAGGTGAGAGCGCCGACGATGACGACGACCGCGATCAGCAAGACCGCAAACGTTGAGCCGTTGGTGGGGAACGTCCCCAGGCTGGGCGGCACGACCTTCTTGTTGACCATCGACCCCGCGATCCCCAGCGCCGGGACGATCATCAGGAAGCGCCCGGCCAGCATGGTGATCCCGAGGGTGACGTTGTACCAGGGCGTGTTGGCGTTGAGGCCGCCGTAGGCGGAACCGTTGTTCGCGGCGCTGCTCGAGTACGCGTAGAGGATCTCCATCAACCCGTGCGGCCCGGCGTTGTTCAGCGATGACTGGCCATAGGGCATGACGGCGCTCCAGGCGGTGAACCCGAGGATCACCAGCGGGAAGATCAGCACGTAGAGCATGGCGAGCTTCATCTCGCGCGACTCGATCTTCTTGCCCAGGTACTCGGGTGTTCGTCCGACCATCAGGCCGGCGATGAACACGGTGAGCACGACGTAGATCAACATGCCGTAGAGACCGGCGCCGGTGCCGCCGAACACCACCTCGCCGAGCTGGATGTTCGCGAGCGGAACCAAGCCGCCGAGCGGCGTGAAGCTGTCGTGCATGGCGTTGACCGCGCCGCATGACGCATCGGTGGTCACCGTGGCGTACAGCGCCGACGCCGACACGCCAAACCTCGCCTCCTTGCCCTCCATGTTGCCGAGGCTCTGATCGACCGACAGGCCGGCAAACGCCGGGTTGCCTTGCGCTTCGAAGTGGTAGCAGGCGACGACACCAACGAAGAAGATCGTCGCCATCGCGCCCCAGATCGCCCACCCATGCTTCTGGTCGCGCGCCATGCGCCCGTACATGTAAGTAAGCCCCGACGGGATCGCGAAGATCATGAACATCGACAGGAAATTCGTGAACGGCGTCGGGTTCTCGAACGGGTGGGCCGCATTGGCGTTGAAGAACCCGCCGCCGTTGGTGCCGAGCTGCTTGATCGATTCTTGCGACGCCACCGGCCCGAGCGCGATGGTCTGCTTCGCGCCCTCGAGCGTGGTCACGTCGGCGTAGGCCGAGAGGTTCTGGATCGCGCCCTGCGATACCAGGACCAGGCCGAAGATGATGCTCAGCGGGAGAAACACGTAGACCGTGCCGCGAATCAGATCGACGTAGAAGTTGCCCAGCGTCTTCTTTCCGTCCGGGCCCGGCCGGCGCGCGAACCCGCGCGCGAGGGCGAGCGCGACGCAGACGCCTGCCGCCGCCGAGGTGAAGTTGTGCCAGGCCAGGCCGGCCATCTGGGTGAGGTAGCTCATGGTCGATTCGCCCGAGTACCCCTGCCAGTTGGTGTTGGTCGTGAAGCTAGCGGCGGTGTTGAAGGCCGAGGTCTGCTCCACCGGCCCGAAGTGCTGTGGATTGAACGGCAACACGTGCTGCAGCCGCTGAAAGAGATAGGTCACGAACAAGCTGAAGGCGCTGAACGCGAGCAGCGCGAACGCATAGGCCTTCCAGGTCTGCTCCTTCTCGGGCTCGACGCCCGACAGCCGGTAGAGCAAACGTTCGAAGCGGCCGAGCACCCGAGGAAATGGAGCGCGTCCCTCTTCGAAGACGCGAAACATGAACACGCCGAGCGGGCGCGTGACCGCGACGATCGCGGCGATGAAAACCAGAATTTGCAGCCAACCAATGGCGGTCATGGTGAGATCTCCTCAGAACCGTTCCGGACGAATGAGGGCGTAAACCAGGTACACCCCAAGCAGCACGGACATGAAGGCACCGATTGCGTAGTCGAGAGTCATTGGTCTTGCCCCCCTAGAGGCGGTCGAGCGATTTGGTGTAGATCCAGGCCACCACGAAGAAGGCCAGGCTGACGCCGATGAGCACCAGGTCTTTCATGGCCACAGGGGAGAGCATCGGGCGTGCCATGAGGCGGACGCGCTGGTTCTCGCGCAAAACGGCGGCTGCGCTGGTTGGTTCAATTGCAGAACGAACGAAGCACCGTCGCGGCTCGCCGCATCGTGAAATGGTTCGGTGACGCCGATCGGCAGCGCTCGGCACCCACAGCCCGCGGGACAGCTATGCGGTTCGGTTTCGTCGAACGCCGCGCTGAAGCTCGACGCCGTGTGGATTGCAACGCGGCCGAGCATCGAGAATTGCAATCTGGCCGGCGGCGACTCCCATCCCCCGCACCGCGCGCCGCGCTGACCTTGGCGCGCCATCTGCATATACACCCACCATTCATCGATCTCCGACGCGAGCCGCATGGGAGGCAGTCGTGGCAAACATGGCGAAGATTCTCTTCATCCCCGTTCAGAATCGGAAAGAAAACGGGAATGACACCATCGACCCCGCCCCCCGCGAGCGGCGCGCGCGCTGGGTGCTGATCGCGGCCGTGATCGGTGGGCTGGGCCTCTTCTGGGCGGGCGCCACGATCTCGCGGCACGAAGAGACCTCGGGGATCCACGCGTTGCAATCCGATGTGCGACGCAACCTCTACCACCGCACGCTGGACGAGCTGGCGACGGTCTGCCAGCAGGAGGCCGCCGCCTCGGGCGATCTGCGCGAGCACTGCGTGGCGCAGGCTCGATTCATCACCGAGCTTCCCGAATGCGATGCCGCTTGCCAGCGGGCCGCCTCAGTGGTCCTGCCGCACGCGCACCGCTGACGACCCGCGATCGGTCACTGAACCTTGGCCGGCAAGATCACCATGGTCGCGCCCATCCAGTAGAGGCGCTTCTGGATCGCCGTCGCGGTCTCGTTGTGCAGGATGCGCTGGAACCACTGCTCGCGCGCGAACACCACCTTGCCGCCGATGAACGTCACCAGCGGAAACTCGCCCATGATCGCGGCGCACAGCTTCTCCGCCTCGAGCACTGCCTCGGTGCCGATCGCCATACGATAGGTCGAGGGAACGCCGAGCTCGGTCGCCAGCGACATGTACTTCTCGAGCATCTCCTGCGTCGTGCTCTCGAGCGATTCGATGCAGTCGGCGCCCTTGAATCCGCCCGAGTCGATGACGCCCACCGAGATGAAGACCAGGTTCTTGAAGTGGTTGGGAAACGCGCGGAAGACGTTGAGGACCGTGTGAATCCCGACGCCGCCGTAGCTTGGAACCAGCACCGCCGCCGTGGGCACCTTGGCGTTGACGATCGGCAGAGGCGCGCTCATGGCGCGCTCATCGATGCTGCGCACGCCGTGATAGAGCTGGGCCAGGCGCAGGCGCACCGTGCGGTAGTGGCGCTGGATGACGAAGCAGAGTCCGACCACCGCGCCGGTCACCAGCAGGGTGATCCAGCCGCCGTCGCCGAACTTCTCCACGGCGGTGATGACCAGGATCGTCGCGCACAGAGCGAAGCCGACGACGAACAGCGCCGCCTTGCGGATCCAGCGGGGCGCGGTCTTGCGCTCGGCGATGCTCTTGCGCGCCATGCCGAACATCGACAGGGAGAACGTCAGGAACACGTTGATGCTGTACATGACCACCAGCTTGCCGACGTCACCGCCGGTGTAGAGCAACGCCAGCAGCGACGCCGCGCCCATGAGCACGATCCCATTCTGCGTCGTCAGGCGATCCGATAGCGCCGCGAACCGGCGCGGCATCCAGTTGTCGACCGCCATGTTGGCGAGCACGCGCGGCCCGTCGATGAAGCCGGCCTGCGCGGCGACGACCAGCAGGATGCCTTCCGAGAACAGCGTCACCACCGACAGGATCTTCCCGCCGGGCAGCGGCGCGGTCATGGTCTCGACGAGCACGGCGTTCAGCGTCTTGCCGGCGACCGGCTTGATGTGCCATAGCAGGTAGCAGACCAGCAGGCCCGCCGCGGTGAACGCCAGCGACACCGCCATGTAGAGCATGGTCCGTTTGGCAGTGCGCACGCGCGGCTCGCGCATGATCGGAAGGCCGTTGGAGACCGCCTCGATACCGGTGTAGGTGCCGCCGCCCAACGAATAGGCGTGGATGAACAGCAGGAACATGCCGCCGATGCCCAGCGTACCCATGCCCTGGTGAAACCCGGTGCTCATCTCGCGGACGGTGGCCGGGAATTCGTAGGCGCGCGCGATGACGCCGCCGACGATCACCGCGACGTGGGTGATCACGAAGACGAGAAAGATCGGCGCGAGCGCGATCGCCGATTCCCTCACGCCGCGGATGTTCAGCGTGGTGAGGCCGAAGATAAAGAACACCTCGAGCCCGAGCTTCATGCCCAGCCAGGATGCGGGGAGAAAGCTGAAGATCACGTCACCGGCCGCGGCGACTGAGACGGTCACGGTCAGCACGTAGTCGACGAGCAAGGCGCTGCCCGATACCACACCCGCGCCTCGCCCGAGCAGCTTGGTGGCGACGACATAGCCGCCGCCGCCGTAGGGAAAGTCCTGGATGATCCCGCGATACGCTGCCGAGATGATCAGCACGGTGAGGCCGGTGAGCAGCGCGAGCCCGACGGCCAGGTAGGTGTGCGCGCCCAGCGTCCTGAACGCCTCCTCGGGACCGTACGCAGAGGACGAAAGCCCGTCGGCACCCAGGCCGACCCACGCCAGAAAGGGGATCAACGAGATCTGATGAAAGATCTTCTGATCGTGGAGATCGCGCGCCTGGCCGAACAGCGCCGCCTTCAATCGATTGAGTCTGCGCGGCGAGGGCAGCTCGCCGGCGTTTGCGCCGGAGGTTTGACCGGGCGTCAGGTCGTCCTGGACCTGTCCGCCCCCTTCGTCGGCGATCTTCTCAACGGCCTTTTCAGCGACTACACGCGGGGTCGACATACGGGCTCTCTCCGCAGGATCCGTCCTGCGTGGTCAGTCTCCACATTCGACGGTTTCTCCGACGTAAATTCTCGACGGATGTCGCGGATTTTTTGAGCTTCAGAACGCACGGCCATTGCGTTTCGCAATCAATCGCGTCGCACCATTGCAGAATGCGGTCCGCGCGCGAGAAACGGGATGGCAGCGGACAACGCCGCAGCGGGTCGCACCACCGCGGCGGCGGTGCGATCAAGTGACGTAGTATCAGCCGCGATGAACGGACAGACCCAGCGCGCGGAAGACTTCCTGGAGATCCTTCGCCGCGCAAAGCGCGGGCGCCTCAAGCTCTACATCGGGTTCGCGGCGGGCGTCGGCAAGACCTACCGCATGCTGGAGGAGGCACAGGCGCTCAAGCGGCGCGGTGTCGATGTCGCGCTCGGCTTCATCGAGACGCACGGCCGCGCCGAGACGGCGGCGCTGGTCGAGGGGCTGGAACAGATCCCGCGCACGCGCATCGAGTACCGTGGCGTGGCGATCGAGGAGATGGACACCTCGGCCATCATCCAGCGCCGGCCCGAGATCGTCATCGTCGACGAGATCGCGCACACCAACGCGCCCGGCAGCCGCAACCGAAGGCGCTACCAGGACGTGCTCGAGATCCTCGACGCCGGCATCAGCGTGATCGGCGCGTTCAACATCCAGCACCTCGAGAGCCTCAACGATCTCGTCGAGCGCGTGACTCAGGTCAAGACGCGAGAGACTGTCCCCGACAGCTTCCTGCGCCAGGCCGATCAGATCGTCAACCTCGATCTCGCCGTGGAGGATCTGCTGGAGCGGTTGAAAGGTGGCAAGATCTACAACGCCGACAAGATCCCCTGGGCGCTGGAGAATTTCTTCATGAACGAGAAGCTGGCGACGTTGCGCGAGCTGGCGCTGCGCGAGGTCGCCGAGAGCCTGGACCGCACGGGGACGCGCAACGCGCGCAAGGACGCCGACCGCGAGGGGGAGAGCGAGGCACCGGCACAGGCACCAGCAAGGGCCCCGAGCTCGGGCGCGTGATGGTCTGCATGTCGTCTTACCCGCGACGCGCGGCCGCGCTGCTGCGCCGCGGGTCGCGGCTGGCGGGACGCCTCAACACCGACTGGTTCGTGGTCTACGTGGAGACGCCCGAGGAGGCGCCCCACCTGATCGACGCCGAGGCGCAGCGACATCTACTGACCAACATCGAGCGCGCGCGCGAGCTGGGCGCCGAGGTGGTCCGCCTCAAGGGCCACGACGCTGTCGCCGTGTTGCTCGATTTCGCGCGCTCGCACGGCGTCGGCCAGATCGTGCTCGGCCGATCCCGCGATCACTGGTGGCGCCAGCTCACCGGGCGCACCGCGGTCGCGCGCATGCTCAACGAAGGCTCGGAGTTCGACGTCTACGTCACCGCGCGCGACGAGGAGGCCGCGCGATGACGCTCCGATCGAAGCTGCTGCTGGCGCAGGCGCCGATGGCGATCGCGGTCGCGGTCGTGGGTGTGCTGGCCAGCATCACCAACGGCAAGCTCGGACACAGCTCGGAGCTGATCCTCAAGGACAACTATCGCAGCGTTCTGGCGGCGCAGCGGATGAAGGAGGCGATCGAACGCATCGACAGCGCCGCGTTGTTCATCATCGCCGGTGAGCCGGAGGCCGGCATGCGACAGTCCGAGGACTACATCCCGCGCTTCGAGCGCGAGCTCGGCACCCAGGAAGGCAACGTCACCGAGACCGGCGAACAAGCGGCGACTCACGCGCTGCGCGCGCGCTGGAACAAGTATCTCGGGCGCTTTCGCGTCTTCACGCAGCTGCGAGACGAGGCGTCCCACCGCCGTCTCTATTTCGAGCAGCTGCAGCCGTCGTTCGTGGAAGTGAAGGAAGGCGCCGAGATGATCCTGGTCATCAACCAAGACGCGATGGTGCGCAAGAGCGAGCAGGCGCGCAAGATGGCGCGGAGCCTGGACGCCGTGATGATCGCCGCCGCCGTCGCCGCCTGCGTGCTGGGGTTGCTGGCGTCGGTGGCGTTGACCACGCGCATGCTGCGGCCGCTGGGCGTGCTGCGTCTGGCGGCGCGGCGCCTGGGCGAGGGCGATCCCAAGGCGCGCGCGCGCGTGCACGGCCGCGACGAGATCGCCGAGGTCGCCACCGAGTTCAACACCATGGCCGACCGGCTGGCGCAGTATCGAGCGAGCTCGCTCGGCGAGCTGCTGGCCGCCGAGCAGCAGGCCCAGGCGGTGATCGACAGCCTGCCGGATCCGGTGCTGGTGCTCGACCCCGACCGGCCACCTCATCGCGGTGAACCGCGCCACCGAGATCAGCCTGCGCGTTCACATCGCCGACGACGTGGCCGAGCCGCTGGCGCCCGCGCCGCCCGAGGTGCGCGCGCTCGTCGAGCGCGTGCGCGCGCACGTCATGGCCGGGCACGGGTCGTACCAGTCGAAGGGGCTGGAGGAGGCGCTGCGCACCACGCTCGGGGACCAGGAGGTGTTCCTGCTGCCGCGCGCGACCGCGGTGTCGACCGAGGGCGGCGCGATCATCGGCGTCGCGATCCTGCTCCAGGACGTCACGCGTCTGCATGCGCTTCGACGAGCTCAAGAGCAACCTGGTGGCCACGGTCGCGCACGAGTTCCGCACGCCGCTGACCTCGCTGCGCATGGCGCTGCACCTGTGCCTGGAGCAGGTGGTGGGGCCGATCACCGAGAAGCAGGCCGATCTGCTCTACGTCGCGCGCCAGGACACCGAGCGCCTGCAGCAGATCGTCGACGATCTGCTCGACCTGTCGCGCATCCAGTCCGGGCGCATCGAGCTGCACCAGCGCCCGGTCGACGCGGCGAGCATCGCGCGCGACGCCGCGCAGGCGTTCCGCGCGCCGGCCGAGGCCAAGGGCGTCGAGCTGCGCCTGGAGCTGCTGCCCAGTCTGGGCACGGTGGTCGCCGATCCCGAACGCATCGATCTCGCGTTCGCCAACCTGGTCGGCAACGCGGTGAAGTACACGCCGGCGGGCGGCCGCATCGCGATCTCGGCGTCGCGGCGCGACGGCGTCGTCCGCTACGCGATCACGGACAGCGGCCCCGGCGTGCCGCCCGAGCTGCGCCAGGCGATCTTCGAAAAGTTCTTTCGCCGTCCCGGCGCGACCACGCCGGGCGCCGGCCTGGGCCTGTTCATCGCCAAGGAGATCGTCGAGGCGCACGCCGGCAAGATCGGCGTCGAAGGCCAGCCGGGCAGCGGGCAGCACGTTCTGGTTCGAGCTGCCGGCCGAGGACTGATTCCGCCCCGTACGCGTGCTCGTCGCCGTCCCGTACGGGTTCGTTCACTCGTACCGCTTCCGCTTGCGCCACAAGGTCGACGTATCGATCTTCAGGATCTCCGCCGCTTCCTCCAGCGTGGAGGTTCGCCCGGTCACGCGCAGGATGTGCTCGCGCTCGATGTCGTCGAGCGAGAAGTCTCCGCCCACGAACGGCCGCACCGGGAACAAGCTGGCGACGCGATCGGGAAACGCCTCGCGCGAGAGCAGGTCGGCCGGCCAGAGGATCGCCGCGCGCTCGATGGCGTTGCGCAGCTCGCGCACGTTGCCGGGCCAGCGGTAGGACTGCATGAGCGCCTCCGGCTTCCTTCGACAGCTCGGGCACCGGCCGCCCGAAGGTGCGCGGCGAAGAACGCGAGGAAACGCCGCGCCAGACGCAGGATGTCCTCGGGCCGCTCGCGCAGCGCGGGCACGCGGATCTCGATGACGTTGAGGCGGTAGAACAGATCCTCGCGGAAGTGGCCGGCCTGGATGTCGGCCTCGATGTCGCGGTTGGTGGCGGCGATGATGCGGACGTCGGCGGTGCGCGTCTCGTTCTCGCCGACGCGCTCGTACTGCTTGTCCTGCAGGAAGCGCAGCAGCTTGGCCTGCAGCGCGACCGGCAGCTCGCCGATCTCGTCGAGGAACAGCGTGCCGCCGTCGGCGGCGTCGACGCGGCCGGGCTGATCCTTGACCGCGCCGGTGAACGCGCCGCGCGCGTGGCCGAAGAGCTCGCTCGCCAGCAGATCCGCCGACAGCGTCGGGCAGTTGACCACGGCGAACGGGCGGTCGCGGCGCGCGCTCTCGTCGTGCAGCAGCCGCGCCAGCGCGGTCTTGCCGGTGCCGGTCTCGCCGCGGAACAGCACCTGCGCGTCGGTCTTGGCGGCGCGCGCGATCAGATCGTAGACCTGCCGCATCGGCGGACTCTCCGACGACGTATCCAGCGCCGGCTGCGCGCGCGCGAGGCGGCTCTCGAGGTCCGCGACCTGCTGGGTCAGCCCGCGCCGCTCGCGCGCGCGTGTCACCAGCTGCCGGATCTGCTCGGGCGTGTAGGGCTTGGGCAGATAGTCCCAGGCGCCGCGCCGGAGCGTGTCGACCGCGGTCTCGATCGTGGCGTAGGCGGTGAAGACGACGATGGGCAGCGACGGGCCGAGCGCGAGCAGCTTGGGGATCAGGTCCTCGCCGCGCTCGCTGCCGAGCCGCAGATCGAGAAACGCGAGCTCCATCGACTGGTGCGCCAGCGCCGAGACGGCGGCCTCGCCGGTGCTGGCCAGATGCACGTCACAGCCGAGCTTCTCCAGAAACATGCCCAGCGTCTGGCGGATGTTCTTCTCGTCGTCGACGACGAGGACGCGCAGCTTCTCCTCGGGAGCGGGATCGGCACCAGCCATCGCGACCATTGACGCCCGAGAGTCTAGCCGATCCGCGAACCGCTTGCGGTGGTGGCCCGGATCTCGGTATCGTTTGGAGCCATGAATCATACGCGCCGCTCATCAACGCTCCTGACGCTCGTCGTCTCGATCTCCGTCACTTCCTTCGCCGCGGCACCGGCCCGCGCGCTGGACTTCGGCAGCCTGGCCAACAAGGCGGGTGGCGCGGCGCGCGACAAGGCGCTGAAGGAAGTGAACGCCAAGCTGCTCGCCGAGGGACGCAAGAATCAGTGCAGCTTCAAGGTCGACAGCGACCAGCTCATGCCCGGCTGCGATGCAAAGCTGAAGAAGCTGGCCAACGCGCTGATCGACGCCAAGAAGCACCTGAACCTGGCCGGCGTCACCACGTTCAAGTTCGAGGTGTCGGGCCACACCGACTCGAGCGGCAAGCCCGAACACAACAAGGAGCTATCGGCCAGGCGCGCCGCGGTGATCGAGCGCGAGCTCATCGGGCGCGGGATCCCCAAGAGCGAGATCACGTCGATCGGCATGGCCGCCGAGCGCCCTGTGGTCACGCCCGACGACACGCCGGCGAAGAAGGCGAAGAACCGGCGCTACGAGATCCAGGTGAGGTTCTGAGGGGCCGTCGTTCATAGCTCTCCTCCACGTTGCGTGGAGGAGAGGGTTGGGTGAGGAGGTCAGGCCAACCGGGAGGCGACCCGCATATCTCCGCGGGATCCCCCGCGCCCATACCCTCCCCCGCGGACGGGGGAGAGGGATTTTGACAGGTCAGCCGAGCTGGGCGCGCGGGCCGTCGGCCTGCTGGCCGTCGAGCTTGCGCAGCTTGTAGCCCATGCCGCGCACCGCTTCCAGCAGCTCGCCCGCCGCGCCGAGCTTGCCGCGCAGGTTCAAGATGTGCGTGTCGACGGTGCGGACCCGTCCGACGTGGCGGTAGCCCCAGACCCGTGACAGCAGCTCCTCGCGCGTGAAGACGCGGCCGGCGCGCTCGACGAGGAACTTGAGGAGCTGGAACTCGTAAGGCGTCAGCTTCAACGACTGCCCCGCCGAGAACGCCTGCAGCGACGTGGTGTCGAGGATGATGTCGCCGTAGCGGCTGCGCCCCGCCGGGTTCTGCGCCGTGCCGCGCCACTTGAGCTGGCGCAGCCGCGCCGCCAGCTCGTCGGCCGCCAGCGGCATGAGAATGAAATCGTCGGCGCCCATCTGCACGTCGAGGCCGGCCACCCGCGTCACGTCGACGCAGATCAGGATGCCGGTCCCGGCGAGCTCCTCGCGATCGCGCAGGCGCTTGATCGCGTCCTTGCCGATCTCGAGATGGGATCCCGCCTCGACGACGACCAGATCGGCGGCGACGCGACGGCCCGCCAGCTCGGCGAAGTCATATCCCACGACGACGACTTGGTGTCCCAGACTACGAAGTAGAACCGCCGGAGCGTCGGGGCGCACGTCGTTGAGCGCGTGATCCAACGTGACAACAATCGTCTGCAGTACCGTTGAAAGTGCACTCATTGCTTGAGTCGTTCCGGCTCGACGCGAGAACGTGACCGACTCTAGCGGAGTGTGAGTTAAGCCGCGGTTTCCGGATCGTACATTTTTTGTAACTTGGACCGACGGCTGAGCCGGCTCAGGGCAGCGCCGCGATCTCGGCGGCGCTCAGGGCTCGGGAATAAATACGAAAATCGTCGATGAGACCGTCGAACAGCGGATCGACCGTCGAGAACTGCGACCGCCCGATCCAGTTGTTGGGGGTGTTGCCCAGACTCGACGGACGCATGGTCATGGCGTTGTTGGTCCCGGCGACCGCCTTATCGATGAAGAGCGTGCCGGTGTACGTCGTGCCGACGGTCGGCCCCAGCACGACCGCGATGTGGTGCCAGACGTTGGTCGACAGCGCCGCGGGCGTCGTCATGTTGATCATCTGCTCGCCCGTGTTCCCGGTCATCGAGATCGCGAAGCGCGGCGAGTTCGGCGCAGTCGTCGCCTGGGCGGTAGTCAGGAACATGTATCCCGCCGTCTGGCTGTTGCCGAAGTCGAAGATGCGCTCCCAGGCCCGCTCGGTTCGCACATTGACCCAGCAGCTCATGGTGATCGCGGTGGTCGCGCCCATGGTCTGCAGGCTCGCCGGCACCGTGACGAACCCGCCGACCGTCGCGCTGGTGCTGGCCAGGTTCAGCGAACCGGTGCCGACTTGATGGGTGGTCGAGAACGCGGCGGTCCCGCCGCCAGTCGGGTTCAAGGTCGCGGTCCGCCCGTGGCCCGACGCATCGGCCGCGGTCGTCCCGCTGGCCTCGTCGAGCTGGTACCAGGCCACGAGCGCGGCGTCGATCATCCCGCCGGCGCCGCCCATGCTCGCGCCGCCCATCCCCGACCCACCCATGCTCGCGCCGCCCATGCCCGCGCCGCCCATGCCCGCGCCGCCCATGCCCGAACCGCCCATGTTCGCACCGCCCATGCCCGAACCACCCATGCTCGCGCCGCCGGAGCCCGTGCCGCCCGTACCGGTCACGCCGCCGCTGCCGGCGCCGCCCGCGCCTGATCCACCGCTGCCGCCGCTGCCGCCCGTGCCGCTGGCGCCGCCGGTGTTCGTCGAGCCGCCGGACCCCAGCATCCCGCCGCTGCCCCGCGCTCCCCCCGCGCTGCTACCAATGCCGCCCACGCCGGTGTTGCAATCGCTGCACGTCTCGGGCGGCGCGAAGCAGCCGGCGCCCGTCAGGCCCAGCGTCACGGTGGCGAGCACGAATGAAAGGCGCGTGCGGCTCATGGCTCCTAAAGCTCGACGGCGATCCCGCCGCCGACATCCAGGTGAAAGGTGAAGTGCGAGACGCCGAGCAGCGCGCTGGCGCCGAGCGTGAGCGCAAAATGGCGCCCGAGCTCGTACATGAACCCGCCGCCCGGCCCCAGCAGCACCGGTCCCGCGACGGCGGTGTCGACGCAGCCGACGGGATGGGCGGGGTCGGTGCCGCAATTGCTACGCTCCGGCAGGGAGACCACGTGGCGGATCTCCCCGACGCCAAGCGCGCCGCTGACGTAGGGACGAAACCCTGTCGGCGCGAAGAACATCGTCGCTTTCGCGAAGACCGCGGTCGCGCCGTGGCTGGGCGAGCAAACCTTGTCCGGGCCGCATGCGCTGCCTCCGGGATCGCGCTCCGCGGTCGCGCCCGAGATGAACTGGATGCGTCCCTGCAGCGACAGCAGCAGATCCCGGCGCAGAAAGTAGCCGATCTCGGGCGCGAGGTGAATCACCGACGACGGCTGGAAGCCCGAAGGGAGCTGCACGTCGCTCACCTCACCGGTGCCGCTCGCCCACCCGATGCCGCTGCCGACGCCGAACCCGACGAACCAGTGCGGGCGCTCGCCGGTCTCGGGTTCGGCGGAGGCTTCGACGATCCGCGTCCTCATCGGCGTCGTTCGAGTGACCCGCGCGGCCCGCCGGCGCACGGCGCGCGCTCGCGTCGCCGCCGGTGGGAACCGGCGCTCGCGTCGCCTGCGTGGCGCGCAGCGATGCCTGCGCCTCGGCGAAGGCCTGCTTGCACCTCGGGGTTGGCCAGACGCTCGGGCAGCTGGATGTCGGCCTGGATCTGGATCGCGCGGCGTAGGTTCGCGATGGCGACGTCGCGATGTTGCGCATCGGCCGCGAGCAACACCACGCCCAAGTTCAGGTAGGTCTGCGCGCGCACCGGATCGCTGCCGAGGCCGTTGCGGTCGCAGAGCGCGAGCGCGTTTTTGAGCGC
The DNA here is from genome assembly GCA_963774325.1 of uncultured Pseudomonadota bacterium. Lineage (GTDB taxonomy): Bacteria > Myxococcota_A > Polyangia > Fen-1088 > Fen-1088 > DASRQZ01. The sequence continues at coordinate 2,109,061 of CAVZEF010000002.1, read as the reverse complement.
GGTCTTCGCATCGTCGAAGTTCAGGTTGTCGTAGTCGTCGAGCGCCTTGCGATTGAGGTCGGCGATCGTAGTCGCGGCCGAGCCGGGGCCGGCGCCGGCTTCCGCGGCGACATCAGCATCGGCGTGCGCGGCCAGCGGCCGTGCCGCAAGCACGACCACCACCACGACGAGCACGCGCTCAAAACTGCGAGTGGGGAGGATGGACATCAGCGGCCTCGCTTCACGACATCCGTCTACCAAGGATCAGCGTATCACGGACCCACCACCTTCCCGCGTGGTCCCCTGCAGGTGGGGACGCAGTGGGCCACCGGCGTGATAGTGGCCGCGACCCGGATCAATGGCTCAACAAAACAAATTGCTGACCGACGGAAGGCCTGACGCCTCTAATACACCGGCCAGCGGTGCGGCATGAAGTAGTCCTCGTACACGCGGAGCGCGTAACGATCGGTCATGCCGGTGATGAAATCAGCGATCGCGCGCGAAAGTCCGTCGGACTCGGGCACACCTTTGGGCCAGTGCTTGGCGTGAAACTCGTCTGAGTGTGCGTGGAAGTAGGCCCATAGCTCCGAAATGATTCGCTGCGCCTTTTCGAACTCGTCGCGGATCTCGGCGCGCTCGTAGACCGCTTCATAGAGGAAGTCGCGCAGCGCGATGAGCGCGCCCAGGATCTCCTCGCTCATGCGGATCTGGCGCTTCTCGTCGAGGCGCGACGCGCTGACCATGTCACCCACCATGCGCGCGATGCGATCGCCGTGGGTCGCGCCCAGCGTGTCGAGCAGCCCGCGCGGCACGTCCTCTGGATTGACCACGCGCCCACGGACCGCGTCGTCGAGATCGTGGTTCACGTAAGCGACGATGTCGCTGATGCGCACGATCTGCCCCTCGAGCGTCATCGCCATCAAATTGGGGTTGTCCGAGATGATGTGCCCCTTGCCCTTCGAATGCTTGAGGATGCCGTCGCGGACCTCTTGACTGAGATTGAGCCCGCGCCCGTCACGCTCCAGCACCTCGACCACGCGCAACGATTGCTTCACGTGATGGAAACCGTCGGGCATCAACTTGGCGAGCACCTTTTCGCCGGCGTGGCCGAACGGCGTGTGACCGAGGTCGTGGCCCATGACGATGGCCTCGGTCAGCGATTCATTGAGCCGCAGCGCGCGCGTCACCGTGCGCGCGATCTGCCCGACCTCGAGGGTGTGGGTGATGCGCGTGCGATAGTGATCGCCCTCGGGCGCGAGAAACACCTGGGTCTTGCCGGCCAGGCGGCGAAACGCCTTGGAGTGGATCACGCGATCGCGATCGTGCTGAAAGATCGGACGCACGGGATCGGGCGGCTCGGGGCGGCTGCGCCCGCGGCTGGCGCTGCTCTTCTGCGCGTACGGCGACAGCACCGCCTCTTCGTCGGCCTCGAGTTGCTCGCGGATCGTCATCGACATCGGCGTGCGTTCAGTCTATCGCCGCGCCGTCACTTGCGCTTGCTCTTGCCCCTGGTCTTGAGCTTGGTCTTGGCGCCGGAGACCTTGAGCCTGATCGGCTCTCGGGCGCGGTCGCGCTTGCCCTCCCGGGCCGGCGTGCGCTTGGCGCGCGCGCCGGTTTGGTCGCCCGCGCGACGCCCGGCGCGATCCGTCACCACCTCGTCGTGCCCGCGCCGCCGATCGCGCTTGCCGCGCCTGGCACCGCGCCCGTCCGACAGATCGTGCGCGCCGTGATGCGCCCGGTGCTCGTGCAGCGCGAAGTCGATCTTGCGGCGCACGACGCTCACCGTTTGCACCTCGACCTTGACGGTGTCGCCGAGCGCGAACGTGCGCCCCGAACGCCGGCCGACCAGGCGGCTCGCCGTGTCGTCGAAGACGTAGTAGTCGTCGGACAGTGCCTCGAGCCGCACCAGACCCTCGACGAACGGCTCGTCGATCACCACGAAGAAGCCGAAGCCCATCACGCCCGAGATCGTTCCGTCGAACACGTCGCCGATCCGATCGCGCAGGAAGAACGCGCGGTAAAGATCGATGACCTCGCGCTCGACCTCCATCGCCTGGCGCTCGGAGAACGACGAATCGGCCGCCATCTTCTGCAGCGCCGCGCGATCCGGCGGCGGCTCGATCGAGGGCGGCTTGAACCCGCCTGCCGGCTTGCCCTGCCCCGCGAGGCGGCTCTTGAGCAAGCGGTGGTCGATGAGATCCGGGTAGCGCCGGATCGGCGACGTGAAGTGCAGGTAGTCCGACGACGCCAGGCCGAAGTGGCCGAGGTTGATCACGTCGTACGTCGCCTGCTTCAGCGAGCGCAGCATCTGGAACGACAGCGCCTTCTCGGCCGGGTGGCCCTTGAGACGGTCGAGCACGCGCTTCAGCCCCTGCGGCGTGCGCGCGTCGTCGATGTCGATCTTGATGCCGTAGTTCGCGGCCAGCACGGCGAACTCTTCCATGCGCCCGCGATCGGGCGCGTCGTGGATGCGCCACAGCGTGTCCTCGCCGCGCTCGCGGAAGCTGGTCGCCACCGCCTCGTTGGCGGCGAGCATGAACTCCTCGATCATCGAGTAGGCCTGACGCTCGCCGGGATCGCGCCGCGACTTGCGGATGTCGCGCACGAGGCGCGGATCGTCCTGGTCGAGCTCGACGAACGGCTCGGGCAGATCGAAGTCGAGCGACCCGCGCGAGATGCGCAGCGCGCGCATCTGGCGCGCCAGCGAATCCATCGCGCGCAGCGCCGGCAGGTGCGGCTCGTACTTCTTGCGCTTGCCGCGCGTGTCGCCGGCCAGCGCCGCCGCCACGCCCGGGTAGTCGAGCCGCGCGCGCGAGTGGATCACCGCCGCGCAGAAGTCGCGCGCGATCACCTGCGCGTGCTTGTCGAGATCGATCTGCGTGACCATCGCCAGCCGGTCTTCTTCGGGGACCAGCGAGCAGATGCGCGCCGACAGCGGCTCGGGCAGCATGGGGATCGCGCGGTTGGGCAGGTAGATGCTGCAGCCGCGCTTGCGCGCCTCGACGTCGATCGGCGAGCCCTCGCGCACGTAGTGCGAGACGTCGGCGACCGCGACCCACAGGCGCGTGCCGCCGTGGGGCAGCCGCTCGATCGCGACCGCATCGTCGAAGTCGCGCGCGGTCTCGGGGTCGATGGTCAGGAACGGCACCTCGCGCAGGTCGGCGCGGTCGGCGCGGTCGGCGTCGCGCACCTCTTGCGGCAGGCCGTCGGCGATGCGCGCGACCTCGTCGGGGAACTCCTCGGTGACGTCGGCGCAGGCCAGGACCTTCTCGACCTCGGTGCGCGGGTCGTCGGGATCGCCGAGCACCTTCAGCACCTCGGCCTCGATCGGGCCGCCCGCGACATCGGGGTAGCGGGTGATCTCGGCGACCACCGACTGGCCGGCCAGCGTGGCGGCGACGTGGCCGCGCAGCGAGACCGGGCCGGTGATGCGCGGGTCGTCGGGTTGCAGGACCATCTGCTTGCCGGCGCGCTCGAGCTGGCCGGTGATCTTGGCGCGGCCGCGCGCGATCACGCGCAGCACGCGGCCCTCGAAGCCGCGCACGCCCTGCCAGGCTTCGATCTCGACGGTGTCGGCGTCCATGGCGGCGCCGCGGCTGCGCGCCGAGACGTGCACGTCCTCGGACTTGTCGTCGGGCACGACGAAGCCGTAGCCGACGGGGTGAATCTTGATCCGACCCGTCAGTGTGCGGGTCGAGCCGCCGGAGCGGCGAATGGGGTCATCTATCGTCAAACAATTTCCTTTGGTGAATGGGTCATCTTACAGAGAGAACGGAAATAACAGAAAAGGTCGCGCGATCAGGCGCGACTAGCGGCTGGCGGACAGGCCGGCGCGGAGCGCGTAAATCTTTCGATCGTCGCTTCCGACGAAGATCGTGCCGTCGCCCGAGAGGATCGGCGAGCTGTCGACGTCGCCGCCGAGCTCGACCGACCAGCGCATGCGCCCATCGGGTTCGAGCGCGTAGAGCCGATCGTCCTGCGAGCCGAAGGCGATCGCGCCCTTGGCGTCGACCAGCGCCGACGAGACGATCCGGTCGCCGGTGCGGAAGGTCCAGTAGAGAGTGCCGTCGGTGCGGATGGCGTAGAGCTGGGCGTCGAAGGATCCGATGTAGACCACACCGTTGCCCAGCGCCGGCGAAGCGCGCAGGTCGCCGCTGGTGTTGAACGCCCAGCGCAGCGTGCCGTCGGGGTTGAGCGCGTAGAGCTTGCGATCGTCGCTGCCGACGTAGATCGTTCCGTCGTCGCCGATGGCGGGGCTCGAATCGACGTCGCCGCCGGTGCGAAAGTCCCAGCGCTTGAAGCCGCCGGGCGCGATCGCGTAGATGACGTCGTCCTGCGATCCGGCGACCACCGTGCCGTCGGCCAGCAGCGCGGGCGCCGACGCCACGTGACCGTTGGTGGGGAAGCGCCAGCGCAGCGTCCCGTCGGGGTTGATGGCGTAGATGCCGTCGCCGCCGGTGTAGATCACGCCGTCGGGGCCGATGGTGGGGCCGGCGTCGACGTCGCAGCGGCTGGCCTCGGGGCCGAGGCCCACGCGCTGCGGGCACGACCCGACCTGGAACACCCAGCGCGGCTTGTCGCTCTTGGGGCCGATCGCGTACAGGTGATCGTCGTCGGAGCCGATGTAGATCGTGCCGTCGTGCGTGACCGCCGGAGAGCTGAAGATGATGTCGCCGGTCGCGTACTGCCACCGCAGCGAGCCGTCGCGCGAGACGGCGTAGAGCTTGCCGTCGTGCGAGCCGAAGAGCAGCGAGCCGTCCTCGGCGATCGCCGGTGACGAGGTGATCGGCCCGCCGGTGGTGACGCTCCACCAGACCGAAGGCCGCGCCGCCGGCAGCACGTAGGGCGAACGCCCGCGGTGCGCGGGGCCGAAGCGGAACATCGCCTGCGCCGGCTCGATCGCCGAGCGCGGGAGCGGCAGCGGTGCCGGAGCCGCCGCCTGGCCCGGACGCGGAGGCGCGGCGGGCGCGGGCCGCGGACCGGGCGCGCCCAGAGGAACCGCGCCCTGCGCCCAGATGCACTGGCCCGCCTCGCAGATGCGGTCCATCTTGCAGTCCTTGTCGGAACCGCAGGGCCCCATCTGCGTGTGCGAGCACGCCGCAACCAAAGCCGAAGCGACGAGCAGAAGCAGCGAAAGGATCGGCGGGGCCGGGCCGCCAGCGGCGGACGAACGAAGGAGGACAAGGACGATCTGATGCGCGCAAGGTTAAGGCAATTTGGGAAAGGCGCAAGTCACCTCGGCTGTGGATTTGCAATCCTGATACGCTGAAGGGGCGTGCTCCCCGGTGTCGCCAGGCCGCATCGCGCTCGCCGCGCTGGCTGTCATCGTCATCGCCGTCGTCATCGCCGTCGTCATCGCCGTCGTCATCGCCCCCTTGGGGACCGCCGGCTGCCGGCGGCGTGCCCCCCGCTCGACGGTCGTGGCGCCGGCGACCACCGCGCCGGCCGACGCTGCCGCCCCGCCCGTCGCTGCCGCCGCCCCGCCGCCCCCCACGTGGCGCGTCCGCCACGTCATCATCGTCAGCGAGGACGGACTGCGCCCCGACGCGCTCATGGACGTGCGCCCGCCCGTGCACCTGGCGCTGATGGCGCGCGGCGCCTACTCGCTGACCGCGCGCACGATTCGCCACGCCTCGACGCTGCCAGCGCACGCCGCGATGCTCTCGGGGTTCGACGTCGACGCGCACGGGCTCGACTGGAACTCATGGAAGCCCGAGCGCGGGTACATCCGCGTGCCCACGATCTTCGACGCTGCCGACCACGCGGGCAAGGGCGCCGCCGCCTTCGTCGGCAAGCGCAAGCTGGAACACATCGCCCACCCGGGCTCGGTCGACGTCTTCTCGCGCCCCGGCTACTTCTGCAAGAAGGTCGTCACCGAGGCCGCGCGCTACTTCGTCGAGAAGAAGCCGCAAGTCGAGTTCGTGCACTTCTCGGATCCCGACGACCGCGGCCACGCCGACGGCTGGATGTCGAACCCGCAAATGGACGCGATCCGCCGCAGCGACGCCTGCCTGGGCACTCTCGTCGACGCCGTCGACGCCGCCGGCCTGGCCGACGAGACGCTGTTCATCCTTTCGGCGGACCACGGCGGGCACGGTCACAATCACTCGGGCCGCATCAAGGAAGACCGCCTGATCCCCTGGCTCGCCTGGGGCCCGGGCGTGCGCGCCGGGCACCGGATCGCGGCGCCGATCAGCACCGTCGACACCGCGGCGACCGCGCTGTGGGCGCTCGGCTATCCGCCGCCGCCCGGGCTCGTCGGCCGGCCGGTCACCGAGGCGTTCGTCGCGGGCGCCCACCCGTAGCGGGCGAAGAGTGACGGTGATTACGCAGCCAAACCACGACGCATGATAGTGTCCGCGCCCGAAAAGCGCGCGACCGGGACGCCCCCCACCGTCGACGATTTCCCGGAGCTCCAGCGCCAAATTTCCACGGAGGCAACGTCATGAGGCAGCGGGCCATCTGGTCGAGCATCGTTCTGTGCGCAAGCGCGCTTGGCTGCGCCGGCAAGACATTCGTGCGCGTCGATCCGCCCCTCGCCGCCCAGGGGGTCTCGATCGCGCTCACCCAGGAAGAGTGCGGGCTGGATCAGGATCCGATGCTGCCCGACACGTTCGTGCTGGACCTGTCGCTGACGATGCGGGTCACGAATTCGGCAACCGAGGTCGTCCGAATTTCACCCCGAACGCTCGCGGCTGATCATCGCCGGGCACGAGACCACGTCCGACGACCGCGCCGAGGAGATCGACATCAGCGCCGGCGGCAAGAAGGACCTGCACGTCCACTTCCTGATCAAGGGGCGCGACATCGCGTGCAACGTCGCGATGAGCCTGGCGCTCGACAAGGCGATGGACCTGGGACAGAAGCCGCTGCCTCTGTCCCCGATATCGTTTCAGCCCAGCAACACGCCCGATACGTGACGGGCGGCGCCCGCTACGGCGCCGTGCAGGTGATCCCGCTGAACGAGACCACGCTGGTCAGCAGCGTCGCCAGCGACGTGCGCAGCTCGGAATGCATCACCGGCTGCAGGAACGTCGCCGACAGCGACGAGCTCGAATAGCTGACGGTGCGGACGCTGTCGCCCGTGCCCTTCGTCGACAGACCGACGTTGGGGTTCCAGGCGATGGTGACGACGTTGTCGGTGATCGACAGGGTCACCCCGCGCTCCTGCGCCGTCGACGACGCGTTCAGCTGCAGCGTCGACGTGAACAGCGTGTCGCTGATCGAGACGCCGTTGTCCAGCTGCTCGGCGCCGCCGCCCGCGGTCTGCGTACCGTCCTCGACCTTCTCGTTGAACGTCAGCGTCACCACCGCCGACTGCGTGTCGGTCAGCATCACCGGCGCGCGGCACATCGCGACGGTGTTCGAGATCAGCTGCAGCGGCGGCACCGTGAGCGGGCTCAGCAGGATCGACGCGCCCGTGCTGACGCCGGCCTGCACCGCCGTCGCCATGCTCGGCTGGTAGCCGTCGACGTTGTAGACCGTCACGGCATAGGTCACGCCGTAGGTGAGCATCGCGCCCGGCACGCTGTAGGTGCCGCCGGTGAAATCGGCGCTGAGCGAGCCCGCGTAGAGATCGGCGTCGTTGGCCCAGGCCTGGCCCTGGATCTCGGTCGGCTGCGACTGGATCGCCGACTGGCTCGTCGGCTGCAGGCGGATCTTGCCGGCGGCGGCCTTGGCGTTGGCGCCGGTCTCGATCACCGCGATGGCCAGGTCGGGCGGCGCCAGCGACGACGGAAACAGCGACGCGTCGAAGTTGAACGTCTGCGTGGTGTCAGCGGTGTAGACGTCGGCGGACAGCGACGTGCTGCCCGGCGCCGGCGGCGAGATGCCCGCGTTGTACGAGCTGAACGCGCGATACCCGGCGCTGGTGATGAGCACGCCGTAGTCGTTCCACGCCGGCATCGGCCCGAGCGTGTAACGACCGCTGGCGTCGACCTTGCCCTTCGCGGTGTTCGTCCCCCACACCAGCGAGATCTCGTAGGTGGTGAGGGGCATTCCGGTGGCACCGTCAATCACCGCGCCCATGAACCAGATGTCGTGGGTTCCCGTGTGCGGGGCGTTGCTACTGCTGCCCCCACACCCCAGCGCCAGCGCGCCAATCGACACCAGCGAGACCGTCCAGCTCCGACCCTTCGCGATCATCCGGCTCATCCGACCCTCCGCAGTTTAGTAGGCGCAGCATCGTAACCGACCTCACCGAGTGGTGGCAAGTTACCTGACGGTCAAGGCGCCCCGAGCGGACACATCGGCACCCTCCGGCGGAGGTGTGCTTGCTGGCGGGGCTCGTCGACGGTACTTTTGAGGGAAGTACCCGATGACGCGCCCGACACCCGACCGTGGCTCTCTTCTGCTCGCGCCGATTGTCGTCGCGCTGGCGGGGCTGGCCACGGGCCTCGGCGCCGGGTGCCGCGCGAAGGACGAGCCGATCACCGCGCCGTTCAGCGACGACTTCGAGCGCGCCGAGCTCGGACCGACGTGGACCAACACCGGCGCCGACTATCACATCAGCGACGGCCGCCTCACGGTGGCGAACGCGTACAACCACCCGGTGTGGCTGCGCAAGAAGCTGCCGCGCAACGCTTCGATCGAGCTCGACGCGATGTCGAAGAGCCCGGCCGGCGATCTGAAGATCGAGCTCTACGGCGACGGCGCGTCGTTCGACCCCGACAAGGGGGGCTATGTCTCGACGGGTTACGTGCTCATCTTCGGCGGGTGGAGGAACTCCCTGAGCGTGATCTGCCGGAACAACGAGCACGACGACGGACGCAAGGCAGAGCGCACATCGCCCCGGGTCGAGCTCGGCCGCACGTACCACTGGTCGATCACGCGCAAGGACGGCGCGATCGACTGGCGGATCGACGGGCAGCCGTTTCTGGCGTGGAACGATCCCTCGCCGCTGGCGGGCGCGGGGCATGAATATCTCGCGGTCGACGACTGGGAGGCCGAGGTCTTCTTCGACAACTTCAAGATCAGGCCCCTGCCGTGAAGCACGGAGCACCGCTGAACGTGAACGATCCGCGCACACCGTTCGATCTCGCCGCGGCGCTGAGCCAGCTGCACGGCCGCACGTCTGCGTTGATCTACGCGCACGATAACCCGGATCCCGACGCGCTGGCGGCCGGGCTGGGGCTGGCGTACCTGATCGAGAAGGAGATCGGCGCCACGGTGACGATGGCGCAGGGCGGGATCGTCGGTCGCGCGCAGAACCGCGCCATGGTCGAGACGCTGAAGATCGTGCTCACCCCGGTCGAGCGCGTCGAGCCCGACGAGTTCGACATCATCGCGCTCGTCGACAGCCAGCCCGAGACCGGCAACAACTCGCTACCGGTGGGCCACCGGATCGACATCGTGATCGATCACCACCCGCCGCGCGCCGCCAGCGCGCGCGCGCCCTGGTGCGACATCCGGCCCGAGCGCGGCGCCACGTCGACCATGGTGTTCGACTACCTGCGCGAGCGGCAGATCGCGATCGACGCGCGCCTGGCGACCGCGTTCTTCTTCGCGCTGCGCACGGAGACGCGCGATCTCGGACGCGAGGCGACCGAGGCAGAGCGTCGCGCCTATCTGGATCTCGTCCCCATCGCGGATCACAACCTGCTCTATCGCATGGCGCACCCCAAGGTGCCGCGCGAGCACTTCGCGGCGCTCGACCGCGCGCTGCGCTCGGCGCAGGTCCACGGCGACATCGTCGCGGTCAACCTCGGCACGCTCGGCTACCCCGACCTGGTCGCGGAGATCGCGGATCTCCTGCTCTCGTACGAGGGCGCGCGCTTCGTGCTGTGCATGGGCCAGTACGACGGCAGCGCGTATCTCTCGCTGCGCACCGAAGCCAGCGAGGCGCGCGCCGGCTCGGTCATGCGTCAGATCGTCGCCACGGACGGCGCGGCGGGTGGCCACGGCACGATGGCGGGCGCACGGCTCTTCACGGTGGTGACCTCGCCGCCGGCGCTGCAGGCGGCGTTCGTCGAGATGGTCAAGCGGCTCTGCGAAGCGCTGGGCCACGCGCCGACACACCCGGTTCCCCTGCTGGACATCAGCAATCTCAGCTGAGGATCCTCGGCGCGCGCGATGAGCGAGGCACGGTCGCGGTTCGTGTGGAACCTCCCGACATCTCGTACAAATCGGTGGCGGCTCATTGAACCAGGCGACACGACGCCGGCACGGCGTTAACCTGAGTTTAGTGTTACCCCGGAATCGCGCTCTGGCTTACGTGGCCGCGGCGGTCTGCTGGATGGCCGGCTGCTCGAACCAGACGACCGGCGTGCGCGTGAACGTGCACCTGGGCGGCATCGCGTACGACGAGCTTCGCTTCGGCGTGCTCGAGGTGAGCAACGACGGCAACCCGCCGGTGACGCTGGTCGATCCCGAGGGCGCGGGGCGCAAGACCAACCTCGCCGGGGCCAGCCCCAACCCCGATGTCGTGATCCTGCTGTCCGACGACGTCGGCGGCAACGAGCTCCTGTGCGACGTCGAGGCGCTGCTCGCGGGCGTGCCGACCGGAAACGGCGACGCTCGGGTGCAAGCACAGGCACACCGCATTCGCGACGTCGACGTCTTCATGACCGGAGCGCCGGGCGATGACGGCGGCGCGCCCGGCGACGCCGGTGGCAGCGCCGTGGCAGCGGCGGCAGCGGCGGCAGCGGCGGCGTCGGTGGCAGCGGTGGCAGCGGTGGCAGCGGCGATGGAACCGGGGGTGACGGCGGCTCGGGCACGGGCGGTCGCACCGGCGGCGGCGGCGCGGGCGGCGCGAACGGCAGCGGCGGGAACCGCGACGCGGGCGGCGCGGTCGACGCCGGCCGCGCCGACGCGCGCATCGACGGCGGCGCGGGCGGGGCGAACGGCAGCGGCGGCGCCAGCGGAACCGGCGGCAAGCCCGGCACGGGCACGCTCGGTTCGACGTGCACCGGCCCGGGGCAGTGCGCGAGCCTGTTCTGCGTCGATGGCGTCTGCTGCGAGAGCGCGTGTAACACCGCGTGCACGACCTGCAACTTCAACAACGGCCAGGCGGGACGCTGCCGTCAGGCGATGAACCGCGCAGTCGATCCGCACCACATCTGCGTCGACACCGGCGCCGGCAACTGCGGCACCGACGGCACCTGCGACAACACCGGCGCCTGCACGGTCAAGTTCGGCACCGCGTGCGCGGCCGGGTGCGCGAGCCCGCAGGCCCGTTTCGCCGCCGGCCTCTGCAGTCAGGCCGGAACCTGCGTCGGCGTCACCGCCGTGAACTGCCCGACGGCGATGCCCGCGTGCGTCGCCGGTACTTGCCGGTAAGCAGATGCACGACATTTAACGGTCGCTTGACCGACTAGAAACATCGACGCCCGTAGTGTGACCTTAGAGATGGCCGGTCGCAGCGAGCTCATTGTCGTCGGGAACGGGATGGTCGGGCATCGATTCGTCGAGCTCCTGATCGGCGAGGGACGGACCGCGGACTTCCGCGTCACCGTGATCGGCGAGGAGCCGCGGCCGGCCTACGACCGCGTCGGCCTGTCGTCGTACTTCGCCGGCAAGACCGCGGACGACCTGACGCTGGTCGAGCCGGGCAGCTACGAGCGCGCCGGCATCGACGTGCGGCGCGGCGATCGCGTCACTGCGATCGACCGCGCCGGCAAGACGGTCACGCTGGCGTCGGGCGAGGCGCTTCGCTACGACCAGCTCGTCCTGGCGACCGGCTCGTACGCCGTTCGTGCCGCCGGTCGAGGGACGCAATGCGCCCGGCTGCTTCGTCTACCGCACGATCGAGGACCTCGCAGGCGATGCAGGCCTACGCCGAGCGGTCGAAGGTCGGCGTCGTCATCGGCGGCGGCCTGCTCGGCCTGGAGGCGGCGAACGCGCTCCAGAACCTGGGCCTCGAGACGCACGTCGTCGAGCTCGCGCCGCGGCTGATGAGCCTGCAGGTCGACGACATCGGCGGCGCGGTGCTGCGGCGGCGCATCGAGGCGCTCGGCGTGACCGTGCACCTCGGCGCGCTGACCACGCGCATCGCGACCAACGCCGCCGGCGCGCGTCGAGGCGCTCGTGCTCGCCGACGGCACCGAGCTGCCGGTCGACATGGTCGTCTTCTCGGCCGGCATCCGCCCGCGCGACGAGCTCGGCACGCGCGGCGGGCCTGGACGCTGGGCGAGCGCGGCGGCATCGTGATCGACGAGCGCTGCCGCACGTCGCGACCCGGCGATCTTCGCCATCGGCGAGTGCGCTGCTTGCAACGATCGCGTCTACGGCCTGGTCGCGCCCGGCTACGAGATGGCGCGCGTCGCGGCTCGGCGCTCGCGGGTCACGGCGGCGAGACGTTCGCCGGCTTCGACATGAGCACCAAGCTCAAGCTGATGGGCGTCGACGTCGCCAGCTTCGGCGACGCGTTCGCGGCCGACGCACGGCGCGCACGTGATCAGCGTCGTCGACACGCTGGCCGAAGTTTACAAGAAGCTGGTCGTCAGCCCCGACAAGCAGCACCTGCTCGGCGGCGTCCTGGTCGGCGACGCCGCCGACTACGGCCAGCTCGTGCAGCTGGTGCAGAGCCGCATCCCGCTGCCGCCCCACCCGGAAGATCTGTTGATGCCGCCGCGCGCGGGCGAGCAAGCCGGCCGGCTTCGGCGTCGACGCGCTCCCCGACGCCGCGCAGATCTGCTCGTGCCACAACGTGAGCAAGGGCGCAGATCTGCGGCGCGATCGGCGAGAAGAAGCTGACCGCGGTCGGCGCGGATCAAGGCGTGCACCAAGGCCGGCACCGGCTGCGGCTCGTGCGTCCCGCTGGTCTCGGAGATCCTCACCAAGCGAGCTGCGCAAGGCCGGCGTCGTGGTGAACAAGCGCCTCTGCGAGCACTTCGCGTCACGCGCGGCAGGAGCTCTTCACCTGGTGCGCGCTGCACCGCATCCAGCACGTTCGACGGATCTGCTCGCGCAGCACGGCCAGCGGGCAGGGCTGCGAGATCTGCAAGCCGGCGGTGGCGTCGATCCTCGCCTCGGCCTGGAACGAGCACATCCTGGAGCGCAAGCACCTGCCGCTGCAGGACACCAACGATCGCTTCCTCGCCAACATCCAGCGCGACGGCACCTACTCGGTCGTGCCGCGCGTGCCCGGCGGCGAGATCACGCCGGAGAAGCTCATCGTGCTCGGCGAGGTCGCGCAAGAGCTACGGCCTCTACACCAAGATCACCGGCGGCCAGCGCATCGACCTGTTCGGCGCGCGCGTCGAGCAGCTGCCCGACATCTGGGGCGAGCTCGTCGCCGCCGGCTTCGAGTCGGGTCACGCCTACGGCAAGGCGCTGCGCACCGTGAAGTCCTGCGTCGGCAGGACCTGGTGCCGCTACGGCGTGCAGGACTCGGTCGGCTTCGCCGTCCGCGTCGAGAACCGCTACAAGGGCCTGCGCAGCCCGCACAAGCTCAAGTGCGGCGGTCTCGGGCTGCGCGCGCGAGTGCGCCGAGGCGCAGAGCAAGGACTTCGGCATCATCGCCACCGAGAAGGGCTACAACCTCTACGTGTGCGGCAACGGCGGCATGAAGCCGCAGCACGCGCAGCTGCTCGCCGCCGACCTCGACGAAGAGACGGTCATCAAGCTACGTCGACCGCTTCCTGATGTTCTACATCCGCACCGCCGACCGCCTGCAGCGCACCGCCAGCTGGTTCAACAAGCTGGAGGGCGGGCATCGACTACCTGCGCCAGGTGCTCGATCGACGACTCGCTCGGCATCTGCGCCGAGCTCGAGGCGCGAGATGGCGCTGGTCGTCGACACCTACCAGTGCGAGTGGAAGACCGCGATCGAGGATCCCGAGAAGCTGAAGCGCTTCCGTCCGTTCGTGAACTCGACGCACGCCGACCCGAGCATCGTGTTCATCCGCCAGCGCGACCAGCACCGCCCGGCGTTCTGGGACGAGAAGGCCGAGAGCGCCGCCGAGCTGTTCGGCGAAGCACGCGCCCTCGAGAAGAAGAGCGCCTGATGAGCATCGCCGCCATGGAACCAACCGCCGCTTTTCCCGCCGCCTGGGACGACACCGACTGGGCGCCGATCTGCGCGCTCGACGACATCGTCCCCGACACGGGCGTGTGCGCGCTGATCGCCGGCCGCCAGATCGCCATCGTGCGCGTCGGCGAAGGGGATCGGGTCTACGCCATCGACAACTTCGATCCGTTCAGCAAGGCGTTCGTGATCTCGCGCGGAATCATCGGCGACAAGAACGGCGTGCCCAAGATCGCGTCGCCCATCTTCAAGCAAAACTTCAGCCTGATCACGGGCCAGTGCCTCGACAAGCCCACGGTATCGATTCCGGTTTACGCCGCGCGCGTGCGCGACGGCCGGGTCGAGGTGCGCTTCACGACGCCCGCCTGACCCGGTCGCGCGTCCCGGCTTCGCGCCGGCCGCGCCCGCGACCACACTGTGCGACAGCCTCGCTGTCCGCGCGCGCACGGCTCAGTCTCAAGATCGCTCCTGGTCCGCCGATGCCATCGAAGGGTGGGAGCAGGCTGTGTCGTTTTCACTGTGGCCACAGGCTCGGCGGGCAACGCAGAACGTGTCGACGCTCCCTGAGCCGTCCGTCCTCGCGCGGCTGATCTCGAACGTCACGATGCCGATGTGCGCGACGTTCTTCGTGCCCGGCGATCCGCTGGCGCGCGGAGAGTCGCTGTGCGGCCAGATGGCGATGATCCCGCTCATCGGCAAGCGCTCGTTCGCGGTGGTGGTCTCTTCGGACACGCGCGGCAGCCGCGCGCTGGGCAGCGCGTTCTTCGGCTGCGAGGAGAAGACCCTGACCCAGGCGATGGTCGACGACTCGATCTCCGAGCTGCTCAACATGGTCGCCGGCCAGATCAGCGCGGCGCTGCAGCTGGATCTGCAATTGGGGCTGCCGCGTCGAACGACGCTGGGGGAGATCATCGCAGCCAGCGGCTCGGGCGTCGAGACCGCCGCCCTCTTCCGCAGCGAAGGCAAGATCGACCTCTGGCTGTGGGTCTTCGAGACCCACGCGGCCCTGAACAAGGATGCGCCCCCGCCGTCGACGTTCCGGTCGATCCTGAACCGGATCCGCCCGGTGTTCTCGCGCTAGCGAGAGGCAGTGACGTTCGTCAAGAGGCCTCGAGGCCCGCCGCTAGGCCATCGAATCCTTGGCTTTGTTCTTGAGACCGTCGGTCAGGCGCGCCACCACGTCGGCCTCGAGGCCCAGCAGCGAGCGGCCGATCATCACCAGCGCTTCGATGTCGTCGGCGTCGACGTGCCCCACGTACAGCCCCTGCTGCTTGGAGACGGCGTTGGCGAACCGCACGGCGTTCGCGACCGACAGGCGATCGCTGTTGTCGTACTCGTCGCAGTCCTTGATGCTGCGGCAGACCGGGTCCGGCATCTCCCACTTCTTCGCCAGCGCGACGCCGACCTGACGGTGGATGCGCTGGATGATGGCGACGAACTCGTTGGAGCCGATCCAGGTCATCGACGCCTTGACGCCCAGGATCGCCTTCTCCGCCTCCAGCAGCATCGCGGCGACGATCGGCTTGCCGATGTCGTGCAGCAGGCCGCCGAGGTAGCCGAAGTCGGGCGAGCCGCTGTTCGAGAACGCCACCACGTCGCGCGCGAGCATGGCCACCGCCAGCGAGTGCTCCCACACACCGCGCGCCGCCTCGACGATGCGCGCGTCGCGCGACTCGAACACCTTGCGCGCCGACGCCTCGATCAGGAACATGCGTAGCTTCTGCATGCCGAAGCGCGTGACGGCCTGCAGGATGCTCTGCACCGGATCGCGGCTCGCCATCGCGGCGCTGTTCGCGACCTTCATGACTTGCGCGGTCAGGATCGGGTCGCGTTCGATGAGCGACGCGGCCTCCTTGAGCGAGAAGTCGGGGTTCTTGAGCAGGGTCAGACACTTGAGCGCGACGGCCGGCATGGGCGGCAGGACCAGCTGGTCGTTGCCGATGCGGTTGAGGACAATCTTCTCCATCTGCTCCGCGAGCTTGTCGTACGAAGCTCCCGTGCCGGGCGCCGTCTGCGTCATGCAGCCTTGGCTTCCGCCACCGTCGAGTAGACCGGCAGGTCCGAGGTCTCCACGAGCTGCTTCAAGTTGGTCGACACCTCGGTCGGTCCGACGAGCCGGATCTCGAGGCCGACCTTGCGCGTGCGCTCGGCGAGCTGCATGACCATGCGGCCGGTCTTCTCGGGCAAGAGCGGCACCTGCGAGATGTCGACGATGACCTCCGCGTAACAGGCGGCGGCGATCTCCTCGACCGCCTTCGCCACCAGCGTGGTCACCTGACTGAAGTAGCCGGGCAGGCGGTTCTCCTTGCCCTTGAACGGGGTGATCGAGATGACGTTGTCGGTCGTCGCGATCAGCTCCTGGTTGTCGAAGTAGCGCAGCAGGAACTCTTCCAGCGCCGCCTGATCGAACGGCTTGAAGATCACGCCGACGAAGCCGGCCTCGCGCGCCTCCTCCTGCGCCTTGGCCACGCTGCGCAACGACAGCGTGACGAACGCCGCCTGCGGCTGCATCACGCGCAGCTGGCGCATCAGCGAGCTGCTGTCGACGTCGGGGATGTCGTTGTCGACCATGATGATGCGGAAGACGCGCTCGCGGCAGACGGCCAGCGCCGCCGACGCGCTGGTGGCCGTGCTGAGCGTGACGTGCTCCGGGATCATCGTGCGCAGGCGCTTGGGCACGTTCTCCATGTCGTCGATGCACAGGATGTCGACGAACTGCTTGCCGCCGCCGGCCTGCCCCTTCGGATCCGACGCCGACGGCGCCTGGACGATCGACGCCATCTCCTTGACCAGGGCTTCGTCGCCGGGCGCGGGCCCCGCCATCTTCAGCGCCTTCGCGATCTTCGCCTTGAGCTCGTCGGGCTTGAAGGGCTTGAGGATGTAGTCCTCGATGCCCATCTTCATGAGCGTGGCGACGATGGACCGCTTCGACTCCGACGTCAGCATCAACACCGGTGTCTTGTCGCCGCGGTTGCGCAGCTCGGCAAGCATCCCCGGCCCGTCGAGCACCGGCATCGTGACGTCGAGAACGATGAGATCGTAGGACTCTTCAGCCGCCTTGGCCAGGCCCTGCTGCCCGTCCTCGGCCTCGTCGACCTCGAGGCCCATCTCCTTGGCGTTCTTGCTGACCAGCATGCGCACCGCGCGGCTATCGTCGACTGTCAGTACCTTTGGCATGGCTCCGGCTCCCTTATTGCGAGATCGACATCAACCGTGGGAAATCCACATCATCAGATTCACTGCGTCGTTGCTGCGCAGCAGGATGCCGTCGCGGTAGGCGGCCTGGCCCTGCGGCGACAGGTCGGACGGCGAGGTTATCTTCGGCAAACCCAGCGTCTCGTCGGCGGACAGCAGCCCCTTGATCTGTCCGGCCGCCATGTTGAGCAGCTCGCACAGCGAGTCCTCGATCATTCCATCCTCGAGCATGTCGGGCTCGACCTGACAGAGCGCCGCGCCGAGGGCGGTGCAGCCGCCCTGATCGGAGAACAGCGCCACTTGCCACGGCTTGCCGCCCGTGACCTCGAGGACCGCCATGCGGAAGCAGCTCACGTTGGTGCGCTGGCCCGGATCGGCGACGGCGAACGAGAAGCCGCACATGGTTTTGGTCACGTTCGAGACCAGGTTCGCGAGCGTGTGGGGATCGGGCAAGTTCGCCATGGTTCTTCGTCCTCAGGTGGTTCGTTGGTAGCAGGTTGCATTGCCGACCTGAACGGCCTGAAAGGCGCTGCTCAGGTTGTGGGTCGACTCGACGGTGCCCAGGAACAGATAACCGCCGGGCCGGACGGTGCGCGCGATGCGATCCAGGATTCTCTTCTTCGTCGGAACGTCGAAGTAGATGAGGACGTTGCGCATGAAGACCACGTCCATCTCCGGCATCGACGGCCAGCCTTCCATCAGGTTGAGCTTCTTGAAGACCACCATCTTGCGGACATCGGGCTTGACCTGAAATTCCAGGCCGACCTTGTCGAAGTACTTGATCAACATCGGCACCGGCAGGCCGCGGTTGACCTCGAGCTGGGTGAACACGCCGTTGCGCGCGCGGGCGAGAACCTCCTCGGAGAGATCGGTCGCCGTGAAATCGATGTTCCAGCCGCCCAGCTGCAGACCGCATTCGCGAATGATGAATGCGATGGTGTAAGGCTCCTGCCCCGTCGAGCTGGCGCCGCACCAGATGTTCAATCGTTTGGTGGCTGACTTCTCATTGAGCAATCGCGGAACGACCGTTTTGCGAAACATCTCGAACGGGTGCAAATCACGGAAGAACGATGTCTCGTGCGTGGTGACCGCCTCCAGCACCCGCTGGCGCAATGACCCCGCATTGCCGCTGTTGAGCCGCGCGACCAGCTCGTCGAAAGATCCTAGATGTTCGCGCGTGAGCATCGGTCCGAGCCGCGCCTCCAAGAGGTAGCGCTTGTCGGCCTCGAGAACGATCGCGGAGTTGTCGTAGATCAACTTGCGAAGGTACGCGAAGGCCTGCTCGGAACCGGTGGCTGCGATCATGTCGGCGTTTCGAACCCCAGGAGAGCCAGCTTGTCGCGCAGGCTCTCTTTCGTGAATGGCTTCATCAGATACTCGTTGGCCCCCGCCTCGATGGCGCGGGTCACGTACTCCATGCTGCCCTCGGTCGTGATCATGATGATGGGCAGCTCGGCGAACCCTTCGGCGCGCGCGGCCTTCACGAACGACAGGCCGTCCATCACCGGCATGTTCCAGTCGACCAGCGCGAGCTGCAGCGGCGCATTGGTGCCGCTGTCGCGCAGAAGGGTCATCGCCTCTTCGCCGTTCTCGGCCTCGACGATGATCTCGAACCCGTTCTCCCTGACCACCTTGCCGACGATCCGGCGCATCGTTTTGGAATCGTCAACGATCAACGCTCGCAAGTATCAGCCTCTCCCGCCGGCGGCGCGCGCGGGGTCGCGACCGACCCGCACGGTGCGCACGATCGCCGGCGCCAGTTGGTTGAGGGGTAGGATCTCGTCCGCCAGCCCCGCTTCGGCGACGAATCCCGGCATGCCCCAGACAATGCTGCTCTTCTCGTCCTGCACGAACACTTGCCCCCCGCGCTCGTGCACCGCTTCGCAGCCGTGCAAGCCGTCCTGCCCCATCCCCGTCATCACCACCGCCAGAACGCCCGCCCCGTAACCTTCGCTGACCGATCGAAACAACACGTCGGCCGCCGGCCGACACGAATTCTCGAGCGGCCCCTGATTGAGCCCGATGTGATGGCCCGCCGCCGACCGCTCGACCACCATGTGTTGGTTGCCGGGCGCGATGATCACCGAGCCGGCAATGAGCGCCTCGCCCACTGTCCCCTCGCGCACGCGGATCGACGACTTGCTGGCCAGCCGCTCCGCGAGCAGCTTGGTGAACAGCGGCGGCATGTGCTGGACGATCACGATCGGCACCGGAAAATCCGCGGGCAGCGCCGGGATCAGCTCGGCCAGCGCGTTCGGACCGCCGGTCGAGATGCCGATGGCGACGATCTCGATGCGGCCGGGCCGGCGCGGCGCCGCCTGGATGCGGGCCGGCGCGTGCACGGCGGCGGCGGCGTTGCGACGGGTGCCGAGGCCCTTGAGCTTGGCGATCAGATCGCGGACGAAGTTTTCCTTTTCGTTCTCACCCGCCGACGACAGGCCGCTCGGCTTGGTGACGTAGTCGGTCGCGCCCAGCGACAGCGCCTCCAGCGTCGCCGCGGCGCCGCGCTCCGTGAGCGAGCTGACCATGATGACCGGCAGCGTCGGGTGAGTGCGGCGGATCGCCTTCAGCGCCTCGAGCCCGGACATCTCCGGCATCTCGATGTCCATGGTCACCACGTGCGGCTCGAGCAGCGTCAGCTTCTGCAGCGCGATCACGCCGTTCGCCGCCGTGCCCACGACCTCGAGCATCGGATCCGTCGCGATCGCGTTGCTGAGGAACCGCCGCACGACGGTCGAGTCGTCGACCACCAGTACCCGAATTTTCTCTTCGCCGGCCATCACTCCACCCACGCATTCCCGGCGCCGTTCGCGGCCGCCGCACCGTTGCTTGCGCCGTCGCGTGAACGAACCTCGGCTTGCCGAGCGTAGCGCGTGTCGACCCGATCGATCTTGAACTGCGTCACCATGTGCTGCAGCTCGCCCGCCATCTGCGACAGCGCGCCGGCCGCCGCCTGCGTCTGCGTGGCGCCGGTCGCGGTGTTGCGCGCCGACTCCGCGACGCCGGTGATGTTGCGCGCGATCTCGGTCGCGCCCTGCGCCGCCTGCGACGACGTTGCGGCCGATCTCGTTGGTGGTCGCCGTCTGCTCCTCGACCGCGCTGGCGATCGTCGTCGAGATGTCGTTGACCTGGCCGATGATGCCGCGGATCTCCTTGATCGCCTTCACCGCCTCGGTGGTGTCGCCCTGGATCGCCTCGATCTTGCGGCTGATGTCCTCGGTCGCCTTCGCGGTCTCCTTGGCCAGCTCCTTGACCTCGTTGGCGACGACCGCGAAGCCCTTGCCCGCCTCGCCGGCGCGCGCCGCCTCGATCGTCGCGTTGAGCGCCAGCAGGTTCGTCTGCTCGGCGATCGACGTGATGACCTTGACCACCTTGCCGATCTCGATCGAGCTGTCGCCCAGCTTGGAGATCGTGCCGCTCGTGACCTCGGCCACGCGCACCGCCGACGTCGCCACGCGCGCCGCCTCGTGCGCGTTGCGCGCGATCTCCTTGATCGACGCCGTCATCTCCTCGGCGCTCGCGGCCACGGTCTGCACGCTCTTGCTCACCTGCTCGGCCGCGGCCGACACCGATCCGGCCTGCGCCGACGTCTCCTCCGAGCTGGCCGCCATCATCTGCGACGAGCTGGTGAGCTGCTCCGAGGACGACGCCAGCGACTGCGCGTTGCGCGCGATCGCCGACATGTTGCCGTGCAGGTCGTCGATGAGCCGGCTGAAACCCTCGCCCAGTTGCCCGACGGCGTCGGCGCCCGACACCGGCACGCGCTGCGTGAGGTCGCCCTGCGCCACCGCCTGCACGCTGGCGAGGATCGCGTCGACCTTCTGTTGCAGCTGCTGCTTCTCGCCCTGCTGCTCGTCGGCGTGCCGCTTGTCGGCGTCACGCCCGGCCTTGAGCTCTTCGGTCATCTTGTCGAGCTCGCGCGCGAGCTGGCCGATCTCGTCGTGGCCGTCGTAGGCGCAGCGGGAGTCGAGATCGCCCTGGCCAACGCGGCCCACGTGCTCGAGCAACGCGCGCACCGCCTGCACGACCGAACGGCCGATCAGCGCCGCCGTGCCCACGCCCAGCAGCGCGAGGACGATGAACGAGATCCAGATCCCGGCCGACGAGCCCGAGATCGCGTCGACGATCTCCTTGCCGACCTCGTCGCCGCGCCGCTTGTTGTAGTCGACCAGCACGTTCACGGTGGCGAGGTAGGTCTGGAACGCCGGCGCGGCCGCGTCGTTGTAAAGAGCGCGCGCCTCGGCGCTCTTCCCCTCGTCCACCATCGACATGACACTCTCGCGCGCCTTCGAGAACGCATCGCGCGCGTCGGTGGTCTCGCGGAACAGGCGGCGATCCTCGTCGACCAGGATCCCGCGCTCGTACTCCGCGCGCGCCTCGTCGACCAGCTCGACGCCCTTGCGGATGTCGGCCACGATGGCCTGGCGCTGCGCCTTGTCCTCGTCGAGGACCAGCGTCCGCAGCAGGCTGGCGCCACCGACGGTATTCGCGCGCACGCGCGCCGCGTGATAGACGCCCGACAGCGAATGCTCCACGAGCTCGCGGCCCAGGCCGCGCAGCTGCGCCAGCCCCGCGAGCGCGATGCCGCCGAGCACCCCCATGCCCAGCAGCAGCAGGCCGAATCCGACGATCAGGCGATGACTGAGCTTCAGGTTCTTCATCCCAGAGTTTCTCCGTTTGTTCTTCTGACCGGGCGCCGCACCGGGCGCCCGGCTGCCGCTAGGCCTTCCACTCGGCCTTCGCGTCACCGCCGCCGTTCTCCGCGCGGGCGGACGTCGACGTGGGCGTCTTGGCGCGCGTCACGGCGGAAGCGATGGCCTGATCCGCGTCCAGCAAGATGAGGAGCTTGTCCGGGAGCTTGTAGACGCCGCGGATCATGTCGCGCGCCAGATCGCGCAGCGTGACCGGCGGTGGCTCGTAGAGGTCGCGCTGCACTTCGCGTACATCGCCGATGCGATCGACCAGCAGGCTGACCGCGCCCTGCTCGGTGCGCAGGATGACGCTCATCGGCGATGCGCCGGCCGGCGCGTCGGGCAGGCCCAGTCGGCGGCGCAGATCGATCGCGGTGACGATCTGGCCGCGCAGGTTGATGAGCCCGCGCACCACCCACGGCGCCAGCGGCACGCGCGTCATCTCCTGAAAGCGCAGCACCTCCTGGACCTTGTGCACCTCGACGGCGAACGTGTAGCTCTCGACGGCGAACGTGCACAGCTGCTGGCTCTGATCGACCATGCTCACGCCCCCACCGCCACCGCGACGCCGGCGCCGCGCGAGGACGCGTAGAGATCCAGCAGGCCGGCGCCGCCGCTGTGGACCAGCGCCTGCAGGTTGACCAGCTCGGTCACCTTGTGCTGGATGACCGCGCAGCCGGCGATCGCGCCGCGCATCGACACCGATGCGTCGACCACCTCATCGACGATGTCGAGGATCTGGCCGACGACGACGCCGATGCTGCGGTCTCCTTCGTTGTAGACCACGACGTGGATCGTGTCGGCCGAGGCCGAGACGCTCTCGCCGGCCGTGCCGCCGAAGCCGCCGCCGCCGCCGCCCACCAGGTCGACGATGTCGATGAGCGGCAGGATGCGCCCGCGGTACTGCACCACCTGGTTGCGAGCCGAAGCGCTCCAGGCTCTGGCGCGGAAACTCCTCGAGGCGCGCCACGATCGACAGCGGGATCGCCATGCGGCCGCCCGTCGCGCGTCAGGAACAGCAGCAGCGTCTGGCGCTGCGTCGCCTTGTCTTCCTTCGCGAGCCCGAGCTGGCCCGCCGCGCGATCGTGCGTCTGCGACATCACACTCGCCTGCTGCGCGATGCCCAGGATGTCGAGGATCAGCGCCACGCGGCCGTCGCCCATGATCGTCGCGCCCGGCGAACGCGGTGATGCCCTTCAGCTGCTTGCCGAGCGGCTTGACGACGATCTCCTCGGTGTCGTTGACCTCGTCGACGACCAGGCCGAACTGGCGGTCGTCGGCCTGCAGGACGACGATGTTGACGGCCGTCGTCGTCGGCGCGGTCGCCGGCGCGCGACGCTCGGATCTCCAGCTCGCGGTTCAGGTAGACCAGCGGCAGCAGATTGCCGCGCAGGCGGTAGACCGGCGCGCCCTGGATGAGCTCGATGCGGTCGCGCGCCTGCGTCGCCCTTCGAGGCGCACCAGCTCGAGCAGGCTGACCTGCGGGATCGCGTAGCGATCGCCGCCGCTGGTGACGATCAGCGCCGGGATGATGGCCAGCGTCAGCGGGATCTTGATCCGGACCGTCGTGCCGCTGCCCGCGCCGGCTCTGCGACGTCGACGGTGCCGCCGATCTTCTCGATGTTGGTCTTGACCACGTCCATGCCGACGCCGCGGCCGGAGACGTTGCGTGACCTTCTCGCGCCGTCGAGAAGCCGGGCAGGAAGATCAGGTTCGATGCAGCTCGCGCTCGCTCATGCGCGCGGCCTGCTCGGCGGTGATCAGGTTGCGCTCGACCGCCTTGCTGCTTGATGCGCTTCGAGGTCGATGCCGGCGCCGTCGTCGGAGATCTCGATGTTGACCTGGCCGCCCTCGTGATAGGCGCGCAGGAGCAGGCGGCCCTCGGCGCGGCTTGCCGGCGGCGACGCGATCGCCGGCCGGCTCGATGCCGTGGTCGACGGCAGTTGCGCACCAGGTGGGTCAGCGGATCCTTGATCGCCTCGATGATCGTCTTGTCGAGCTCGGTCTCCTTGCCCTCCATCTCGATCGCGCACCTGCTTGCCGCAGGCGAGCGCGAGGTCGCGCACCACGCGCGGGAACTTGCTCCAGACGTTGCCGATCGGCTGCATGCGCGTCTTCATCACGCCCTCCTGCAGCTCGGTGGTGATCAGGTTGAGGCGCTGCGACGGTCGCCGAGAAGTGCTGGTCGTCGTCGAGCGGCGCCGAACCTGCAGGATCTGGTTGCGCGCCAGCACCAGCTCGCCGACCAGGTTCATCAGCTTGTCGAGCAGGCCGACGTCGACGCGCAGGTACGAGTCGGAGACGTTGTGGGCGCGCTCGCCGCCGCCCGCCAGCTCGGCGGCTGCGGCCTTTTCGGCGTGGCGCGCTTCGGGCGCGGGTGCGGGCGCACGTGCGGCGGCGGCGAGCGGTGGCGCGCACGGGTGCGGCGGGCGCGGGTGCGGCAGCGGGCGCCGGCGGCGCGGGCGCGGGGCGCGCGGCGGAAGCGGCACGCGGGCGCGGGTGCAAGTGCCGGCGCGGGGGCGGGGCGCGCGGGCGTGGGCGCGGCCACGGGAGCCGGCGTCGCGGGCGGTTCACCGCCGCGTTGCAACCGGTTGATGTTCTCGACGACCGAGGAGTAGTCCTCGTCGGCTTCCTTACCGTTCGCCTCGATCCCGCGCAGGATGCCGCGCATCGTGTCGGCGACACCCAGCAGCGCCGTGATGATCGTCGGCGTCAGCTCCAGCTCCTCCTCGCGAACCTTGGAGAGCAGGCTCTCCGAGGCGTGAGCGACCGTCTCCATCTTCGCGAAGCCCAGGAATCCGCACGCGCCCTTCACCGTGTGCACGCGCCGAAACACGCTGGCCAAAAGCTCCGGCGTGTGCGGATTCTTCTCCAGCGCCAGAAGCTCGCGATCGAGCACATCGAGGTTCTCGTGCGCCTCGACCAGGAACTCGGTGACGATCTCGTCTTGTTCGCTATCGCTCATCAGGGATCTCGCGCGCCAGGGGTGGCAATGCTGGCTTCACCGCAAGAGTCCCTCTCGGACGGAGACGCCCCTTCCTTTACCCAGCCCCCGATCGCTCAAGGAAGGCGACCCAACCGAGCAACCACGGCGACATCGCGGGGCTATCGGACAACCGAGATCATGGCGAGCCGCCGGCCAGACGTGTCTCCAGCGCGACCTCGCCTCGCCATCAATCGGCCATCAGTCGATCGATGGCCGTGCGAAAAAATGATCCAGGCTGCGGTGCCGGAATTCCTGCTGACCACGGCCGAGCTTCGACCATGAAAATGCGCGGAATGATGTGTGCTTTCCTGCGACTTGCCCCGCGGATCCTTCGAATACCGTAGGGTTTGGAATTGTGCCTGCTGTCGAACCACGATATTTTCCCGCGCGGTGTTGGTAAGAGGCCTCTCACTCAACCGGAGAGTCGTTCACATGACGAAGTCGAAAATTAATCTTCTGGGAAGTCTTTTCGTGGCCGGCGCGCTCGCGGCTGCGGGGTGCGGCGGCGGCGGCAGCGGCGGCGGCACGGGCGGCAAGGGCGGATCGGGCAGCGGAGGAACAACAGGAACGGGCGGCCACGCCACGGGCGGAACGGGCGCAGGTGGAACCGACACCGGCGGCAACGGCGCCGGCGGCAACGGCACCGGCGGCAAGACCGACGGCGGGACCACAGACTCGGGCGCGGGCGGAGCGGCGACCCCAGATGGTTCGGTCGACGCGACGCCATGCACGACGTCGGTCGGCGCCGGCAACCTGCTTCTCTTCGCGTTCGATAACGGCTCGATCACCGGATGGGAGCATCAGCAATCTGACCCTGCAGATGCGGGGCTCGCCCCGACCATCTCCGGCACGACCACCGACGGCAATACGTGCCCAGGCGCCGGTGTCCTCACGGCGCCGTTCACGGCGTACGGTGGAACAGGAAACACGGAGCAGGCGCAGATTGACTATTCGTTCTACAGCAACGGCGGGCCCAAGTCGTACGTGGGATACTCCAAGGTTCACATGGCCGTGAAGGTCGTGACCGACAACTACGGAGAGATCGCGGGCCTCCAGCCATTCGTCGGGCTGGTCAGCAATGCGTCGCCGATGACGTATCCGTACATCGGGCAATACACTGGTGGAATCAACTCGAACGCCTGGCGCCAGTTCACGCTCGACCTCAGCCCGAACTCCTCGGCTGACTTCAAGATCGGCAACTTGGGCGCTCAGATCCAGTTACAGCAAACGGCCCCGGGTACTGGTCCGGCAACGCCTGGAACCATCACGGTGCTCATCGACGACGTCTGGCTCGAGGCAGCGCCGGCGCCAGACGCGGGACCGGACGCCTCTCCCGACGTCACACCGGATGTCGCCCCGGCGGTTGACGCTTCGCCCGATACGACGACACCCGTCGATACGGGTACGGACGCGACGTCTGGCTAGTTAACGCTGGTTCGAAAGTCCGAAAGGAGGCGCGCTCGCTGTCACGGCGAGCGCGCCCTTTTTCTTTGGCGCCGGGATTACCCGGCGCCTATTTGCATCCTTGTGGTCGGGCTCCGGTTGATTGCGTTCCGCAGGTCGCGTCGGTGCCACAAGTGTTCATACATGTGAAGGTGTTGACCGTTGTGCCGCACGTGCTTCCGTCGTAGAGCGTGCCAAGACCCGATTGGCAGCCGTTTGTACAAGTCGCTCCAGTCGCACATCCCCCAGAAGAACCCGTCTGAACAGTACGTACGTCGTCGCAATCGTAGTCCCAGGGGTCGGGGGTAGTATCTCGTGGGTCGGGTGTGTACGCGGCGAACGGGAATGGAACCGTGGGGCCGCCAAGATGAAATGTGGCGTTCGGGTTGACTGCGCTCGCCTGCGGGAAAACGGTCGGATCATCCAAGCAGTCCCTGTGATCCGTGATGAGCCCAGCGGGGCACGTTTGTCCGCAGATTCCCGTCGGCGTCGCCCACTTGTCACCGAACCCGTCGCCGTCTTTGTCGGGGTAGCAGAGCGAGCAGTTTTTGGTCACGCATTGCGCGGAAGCAGCGCAGGATTGTGCATCGTTGAGCAAGCACGTTCCGTTCGAGCAGGTCTCCTTCCCGGCGACGCAAGTCTTCCCGCACGCACCGCAGTTCGCGTTGTCGGTCGCCAGCGGGACGCAGCTCCCGCTGCAGCCGCTCTGGCCGGCCGCGCAGCAGATCGCGCTGGTGCAGTTGCCGCTCGCGCACTGACCGTTGATCAGACAGCCGACGCCGTTTCCGTTTGGCGGGCCGCAAGTCGCGGTGGTGCCGCAGACGGTTCCGGTCGCGGTGCAGGTGCCGTTGGCGCCGCCGCAGCAGGGCTGCCCGGAGCCTCCGCACGCCACGCACGTGGATGTAGCCGACGCGCAGATCAGATTGGTTGCGTTGCACGGGGCGACGCTACCGCCGCTGCAGCACGCTTGTGTTACCGCGCCGCAGGCAGGCACCCCGGTCGCGTTGACCGTGACCGTCACGCTGCTGCCGGTGACGGTGACCATGACCGTCGCGCTGCGAGCGCCGGTGCCTCCTGCCTTGAAGACGAGCGAGAGGGTGCAGCTCGCTCCGGCCGTGCCGGTGGCGGTGAGAGCAGACGCGCAACCGCTGGCGGTCAGCTCCGCGGAGGGGTTGATCACCGGCGCGCTGGTCGCCACGTCGCCACCGTTGATGATCATCACCGATGTCGGCGTGGCCACGCCGACCGTGACCGTGCCGAGACTGACGGTCGCCGGGTTCGCCGACAGGCCGGCGGCCTGCTGGCCGGTCGCGGAGAGCGCGATCCCCGCGGGCGCGCCGCCGACCGCGGCGCTGACCGAAAGGTTCGCGTTCTGCGCACCTCGGCCCTGCGGAGCGAACTGGATCCGTAAATTACAGCTCGAATTGCCGGCCACGGGCGCATTCGCGACACAATCACTCGCGGCGCCGGTGAGCTGAGCGAAGTCGGGCCCCGCTGCCTTGGCGAGCGTGATCGCGAGGCCGGTCGACGGTTGCTGTCCGCTGTTGGAGACGACGAAGGTCTCGGTCTTGGGCATGCCGACCGTGACGCCGCCGAACGCGGCCATGTTGTTTGCCGCCGGCGCCAGCCCGAGCACCGCTGCCGTGATCCCATTGCCGCCGAGCGCGGCAACGACTGGTCCGCCCGGCGTCGCCGTCACGTTCAAGCTCGCGGTCTTGCTGCTGCCGGCCGTCTGGGGCGCGAACGCCACGACCACCGTGCATGCCGTATTCGCCGCCAGCGCGCCCGTGCAGTTGCTCGAGCTGCCGACCACGGTGAAGTCGGCCTGGTTGGTCCCCGAGATCGCGGGCAATAGCCCGGTACCGGTGCCGGCCGCCACGCCCCCGATGTTGCGAATGGTGAACGACGCGGTCTGCGGGTTGGTCTGCGTGACGACCGTGTCGCTGAATGAAGCCGACGTCGGAGTGATCGTGAGCTTCGCGGCCGCGAGACCGGTGCCACTCAATCCGGCCGACGTCGAATCGGCTGGGTTCGTGGCGACGATCTGGAGCGTGCCGCTGGGAGCCGCGCTGGTCGGCGCGAAAATGACGTCGACCGTACAGCTTCCCGGGACGCCCAGCGTCTTCGTGGAGCAGGTGTCGCCCATGATCTGGAACTCCGTCGAGCCGACGATGCTGGCCTGCAAGGTCCCCGTCGGCGACGCTCCGGTGTTGGTGACCGTGAAGCGCACGGGCGTCACCGACTTGGTTCCCTGCGCCAGCGAACCAAAATCCTGGTTGAGCGGGCTGATGCTCAGCTTTCCGGGCGCGATGCCGGTTCCCGTCAGCGTCGCGGTCGCGGTGATGCCGGTGCCGGCGGTGACCGTCAGCGTTCCGTTCTTGACGCCCATCGAGGTTGGCGTGAACCGAACGGTGATCGTGCACGGGGTGCCGGGCGCGATCGCAGCGGTGCAGGCGTTCCCGCCGGTGGCGATCGCAAACTGCCCCGCATCCGCCGTCGTCGCTCCCGACACGACGACCGTCGGCACCACCGATGCGACGCCGCCACCGTTCGTGACCACGAAGGCCGCCGTCGCGCTCTGATTGACGGTCACCTGGTTGAACGACTTGGTCGTCGGATCGACGGTGATCGAGGCGTTCGCGAGCGCCAGCCCCGAGAGCTGCGCCACGCCGCTCTCGCCGGTCGCGCCAGCCACGGACAGGCTCACCAGCTTGTTCCCCGGCGTCACCGGCGCGAACTGGACGGTGATCGAACAGCTGTCCATCGCCGCCAACACGTGCCCGTTGCAGCTATTCGCGACGATCGAGAAGTTCGGGCTGTCGTCGCCCGACAGCGTCGTGCTCAACGCGCCCGTCGTCGCCTGGCCGGTGTTCTTGACCGAGAAAACCTGCGACCCGCCCGCCATCATCTGCTGCACGGATCCGAAGTCCTTGCTGCTGGGCGTGATCGTCAGCGTTCCCTGCGTGATTCCGGTGCCGGAGAGCTGCGCCACCGCCGTCCCGCCCGGGCTCGCCGACACCGTCAACGACGCCGATTTCGCTCCCACCCCCTTGGGAGCGAATCGCACGGTGATCTGGCAGCTGCCGGTGCCCACCGCGAGCGTCTGGTTGCCGCACCCGTCCGCGGTCACCTGGAACTCCGCCTTGTCGGTGCCACCGAGCGCGACGGTCATGGCCCCCGTGGCCTGTTGCCCGCCGTTGGTGATGGTGAAGGTCTGCGACGAGCTGCCCTGGTTCTGCGCGACCATGCCGAAGCTCTGCGTGTCCGGGTTGATCCTCAGCGCGCCAGGCGCAATCGCCGTCGCCGTCAGGTGCGCCGTGAGACTGATGCCCGGCCCGGCGCTGATCGTCAGATCGCCCGCTGGCGAGCCGACGCTGGTCGGCATGAGCACGACGACGATCTGGCAGCTCGAGCCCGCACCCAGGCCCATCCCGCTGCAGTGATCGGTCTTGATCGAGAATCCCACCGCCTTTGCAGGATCGCTCAAGGCGGCCGCGAGATTGGGACTGGCCGTGCCTCCGCTGTTCGTGACGACAAAGGTCGCGTCGGCGCTGAGTGTTCCCGTCACCACCATGCCGAAGTCGTGCGCCGCGCTGTCGATCGTCAGGACGACGCCGCCCGCGCTGGAATCGCCGGCGTCCGGCCGATCGGGCACGCCTCCGTCATGGCCCCCGGCGCCGCCGCCCATTCCCGCTCCCGCGCCGCCGCCCACTCCCGCGCCATCCGGAGTCTCCACGTGGATGGAGTCCATGCCGGCGTCGTTCGGGACGTAGTGGTACTTGGTACACGCGCCGAGACTGGTGATCAGCACGGCGAGCGCCGCCGGCGCGAGCCGCATCGATCGACCGCCGCCTCGGGTGATTCGCGTCGCGCAAAGACTCGTCATGAGCTCAGTCCCTTCATGGACACAGGCATGCCCGGTTTTCGGCGCCGCCGCCGAAGAGTTGCGTGAGCGGCGGTCTCTCCGTCGCACCGTGCCGCTTGCGCAGCCCTTCAAGTGACACCGGTGGCACCCGTGAATCGATCTCGCCACTCCGACTCGCCACTCCGACGCGCGTCTCATCCGGACTCCCTCCCTCCCCCCGCGGCAATTCGCCTGGGCAAAAGCAGCGCACGGTAGCCACGGCCCCCTGGGCTGTCAAACCATTTCCCCATCTGCACGGTTCCGTTTATTCTGGGGCGGCCATGACTCTGATCACCGCCGTCACTCGTCTCTGGAAGCACGCCGGATCCGACCGCGGCCTTCGCGCCGGGCGCCGCCTCGGACTGTCGGCCGCCCTCGTCTTCGCAGCCGCATCCAGCAGCTGCATGGTGTTCGTCAGCCTGCCGGTCACGCCGCGACTGCAGAACCTGAGCGAAGAGATGGTGTTCGCGATGGCGCCCGCGCCCGAGTGGCCGCAGCCGGTCGCCGACAACCCGGCGACGGCGCCGGTCGACATCAACTGCGGCATCGGGCCGCGCACCTCGACCGGGCTGCTCTACGCGGCGATCAGCGTGCGCGGGCGGCCGTCGTCGGCGGCGCTGGCGCCGCTCAACGTGTCGGTCGTGCTCGATCGCTCGGGGTCGATGGCGGGCGCTCCGTTCCGCAACATGCTCATCGCCGCCCAGACCTTCATCGCGCAGCTCCGCGACGGCGACCGCGTCTCGGTCGTCGCCTTCTCCGACGGCGTCTACGAAGCGGTTCCGCCGGTGATCATCAACGCCGCCACGCGCCCGGCCGCGATCGCCGGCGTGCAGGCGCTGCAGGACGGCGGCGGCACTTACTTCTCGGGCGGCATGCTCGCCGGCCTGGCCGAAGTCTTCAGCGCGTTTCAGGAGTGGCAAGTCAACCAGGTGATCCTGTTCTCCGACGGCCAGCCCAACATCGGCATCACCAGCACGCCCGAGCTGAACCGTATCGCGGCGCGCGCCGCCGAGCGCGGGGTCAGCATCACGACGATCGGCTTCGGCATGGAGCACGACGAGCTCCTGATGCAGGGCATGGCCGACGCGTCGGGCGGCAACTACTACTACGTCGACAGCCCCAGCGACATGCCGGGCATCTTCCAGCAGGAGGCGGGCGCGATCCTGCGCAGCGCCGCGCGCGGCACCGACATCGACCTGGCGGTGCCGCCGGGGCTCGAGCTGGAGGAGGTCATCGGCTACGACTACGTCGTCGTCGCCAACCACGTCTACGTGCGCCTCGGCAGCGTGCCCCACGACGGCGAGCGCTACGCGGTGTTTCGCTTCCGCCCCGCGAACGGCGGGTCGGTGCCCTTCGGCGTGGTCTACGCCGATCTCGCGCGCCGCGGGCGCTTCGGCGTCTCGTGCGCGCCCCAGTACAATCCCGCGCGCGGCGGCGGTGACAACTGGGCGCTCGAGCTGGCCGGGCGCGCCGAGGCGGCGTCGGGCCTGCAGGACGCGATGGCCTGGGCCGACACCGGCAGCGAGCCGTTCGTGATCTCGCAGCTCGGCTACACGCGCGGGATCATCGCGACCCTGCGCGAGACGCTGGGGCCGCAGGCGCTGACCGAGGAAGACGACATGCTGCTGCGCGCGCAGGCCGACCTGGGCATGAAGATGGCGTCGGGCGCCGCCAGCTCGTTCCTGCACGGCGGGGTCGGCGGTCTCGTCAACTTCGGCGCGCAGACCGCGGTCAGCACCGCGACCACCGCCGTGGTCTACAACATCGACAAGGCGTTCCGCCCGCGCACGCGCGTCACCGTCCAGGTCAACTACTACGGCGGCGGCGGCGTCCGCTACGTCGAGCGCGGCGCGCCCTACAAGCCGCGCGACCGCGACGGCAGCATCCGCTTCAAGCGCGCGCGGTTCAAGAGCTACGAGATGATGCGCTCGCGCCGACCAAGAACGTGAGCTTGACCCCGGGCCCGTGATAGCTTCCCCGCCATGGCCAAATCACCCTGCCCCATCTCCAAGACTCAGTTCCTCGAGACCGCCGAGCCGGTGAAGATCATGATCGGCAACTCCGAGATCATCGCGGACAAGCGCGAGTTCTCGACCGGATCGTTCGGCTGGTACTACAACGGCAAGACCACCGTGATGGTCGACGGGAAACCGCTGTCGGTGCAGGTGGGCCTGAACCTGACGGTCGTCGGCAGCAAGGAAGCGGAAAGATAGAGCGCGCGGTGGCGCGCACGGTTGCTCCGACGGGGATCGTCGGCTAGATCCCAGCTCCGATTCCCCCGTCCATTTTCCGCGATTGTCGTCATGGGAACCCTCGGAAGGGTTCCCAAACCCTCCCAGGAGCAAACCACCATGTACTATCTCGTCATCCGGCAGTTCGCGCGCACGCTCAAGAACCTCGACGCGGTCCTCGAGAAGGCGCAAGCGCACGCCACGGCTCGCAAGTTCGACGCCAACAACTACCTGACCGAGCGCATGTACCCCGACATGCTGCCGTTCGCGGCGCAGATCCGCATCGCCTGTGACCACGCGAAGAGCGCGGCGTCGTCGCTGTCGGGCAAGGAAGCGCCGGTGCACGAGGACAACGAGAAGACGTTCGAGGAGCTGCGCGGCCGCATCACGAAGTGCCTCGCGTACCTGGACACGTTCACCGAGCGCGACTTCGAGCGCACGTCGCCGCAGCAGATCGTCAAGCTGGCGCGGCAGCCCGGCAAGGGGCTGCACGCCGACGAGTACCTGTTTGGGCGGCAGGTCCCGAACTTCTTCTTCCACGTCACCACCGCGTACAACCTCTTGCGCCGCGGCGGCGTCGAGGTCGGCAAGGGCGACTTCCTCGGCACGCTGAACATCGTCGACGCGAAGTAGACCAGATCGCGATATCCCGTAGGCGTAAGCGTCGGCGTAGGCGATCTCGAGAGGGAGGATCGCCCGACTGCGCCCACGCCGACGGGAAATCGGCGCCGGACCGGTCAACTAGTGTTTCCCGCCGCAGAGCCGCACAATAGCGGCGTGCACCAGCTGATCATCGACGGTGAGCCGCTGGCGATCGATGTGCTCGCGGCGGCGGCGCGCGGGCCGGCGCGCGTGACGCTCGGGCCGCGCGCCCTGGCCCAGCTCGCGGCTTCGCGCGACGCGCTCGAGCAGGCGATGGCGCGCGGCGAGGTGCTCTACGGCGTCAACACCGGCTTCGGCTCGCTGGCGCAGCAGCGCATCGACGACGCCCAGCTGCGCGAGGTCCAGCGCAACCTGATCCTGTCGCACGCCTCGGGCGTGGGTAAGCCGCTGCCGGTCGAGGTCGTGCGCGCGATGATGATCCTGCTCTGCGCGTCGCTGGCGCGCGGGCTGTCGGGCGTGCGCCCCGCGGTGTGCGCCCAGCTCGTCGGTCTGCTCGACGCCGGGGTGACGCCGGTGGTGCCGTCGATCGGCTCGGTCGGCGCGTCGGGCGATCTCGCGCCGCTCGCGCACGCGGCGCTGGTGCTGATCGGCGAGGGCGAGGCGACGCACGCCGGGCGCGTCGTGGGCGGCGCCGAAGCGCTCGGCATCGCCGGGCTCGCGCCGCTGGTGCTGGAGGCGAAGGAAGGGCTGGCGCTCATCAACGGCACGCACCTGATGGCGGCGGGAGCGGCGCTGGTGCTCGCGGATCTCGAGCCGCTGTGGGCAGCGGCGCTGGCGGCGGCGGCGATGTCGATCGACGCCTGCCGCGGCACCGACGCGTTTCTCGACGAGCGCGTGCACGCGGCGCGCGGCCAGCACGGGCAGAGCCAGGTCGCGCACGACCTGCGCGCGCTCATCGCCGGCAGCCAGATCATCCCCAGCCACCTGCACGGCGACCCGCGCGTGCAGGATCCTTACTCCCTCCGGTGTGCGCCCCAAGTCTTGGGCGCCGCGCGCGACGCGATCGGGTTCGCGCGCGGCGTGGTGGAGCGCGAGCTCGGCGCGGTCACCGACAACCCGCTGGTCTTCGCCGCCGATCCGGCGCACGCGCGGCAGGTCGTGTCGGCCGGCAACTTCCACGGCATGCCGCTGGCGCTTGCGCTCGATACCCTGGTGGTCGCGCTGGCGCACATCGCGGGGATCTCCGAGCGGCGCACCTACTACATCCTCGCGGCGTCGGACGCGGAGAACCCACTCAACCCGCAGCTCGCTTCGACGCCGGGCCTGTGCTCGGGGCTGATGGTCGCGCAGTACGTGGCCGCCGCCTGCTGCAACGAGCTCATCGGGCTCGCGACACCGGCGAGCGTCGCCAACATCCCCACCAGCGCCGGCATCGAGGACTACAACTCGATGGGCGCGACGTCGGCGCGCAAGGCGCGCCGCGCGCTCGAGCGCGTGACCGACGTCGTCGCCATCGAGCTCCTGTGCGCGGCCGAGGCGCTGGAGTACCAGCGTCCCCTGCGCTCGGGCGCCGGCGTCGAGATGGCGCACGCCGTCGTGCGCACCGTCGTGTCGCGCCGGACCGGCGACCGCCCGCCCGCGCCCGACATCCGGGCGCTCGCCGAGCTCATCCGGCGCGGCGGATTCGTCTCTGCGGCCCGTTCCGGATAAAATACCGGTATGGGGGACGAGTCGACGGCGTCCGCGCGGGTCATTCGCGCGCCCCGCGGGCCGGTGCGCACCTGCAAGACCTGGCATGCCGAGGCAGCGCTGCGCATGCTGATGAACAACCTGGATCCCGACGTCGCCGAGGATCCGGCGCACCTGATCGTCTACGGCGGGCGCGGCCAGGCGGCGCGATCGTGGGAGGCCTATGATGCGATCGTCGCTCTCTTGCGCAAGCTCGACGTCGACGAGACGCTGCTGGTGCAGTCGGGCAAGCCGGTCGGCGTCCTGCGCACGCACGCGCGCGCGCCGCGCGTGCTCATCGCCAACTCGAACCTGGTGCCGCACTGGGCGACCGACGCCTGCTTCGACGAGCTCGCGCGCAAGGGGCTGATCATGTTCGGGCAGATGACCGCCGGGTCGTGGATCTACATCGGCACGCAGGGGATCGTGCAGGGGACGTACGAGACCTTCGCGGCGTGCGGGCGCGCGCACTTCGGCGGCAGCCTCGCGGGGCGGCTGGTCGTGACCGCCGGCTGCGGCGGCATGGGCGGCGCGCAACCGCTGGCGGTCACCATGAACGGCGGCGTCTGCCTCGTGGCCGACGTCGATCGATCGAAGCTGCAGCGGCGCCTGGAGACGCGCTACCTCGACGAGATCGCGGGCGACGCCGGCGACGCGGCGATCAACGGAGCCATCGACGACGCGATCGATCGCGCGCGGGCCCACGCCGCGGCCGGGCGCGCGGTGTCCGTCGGCGTGGCCGCCAACGCCGTCGCGCTGCTCGAGCGCCTGCTCGCGCGCGGCATCGTGCCCGACGTGCTCACCGATCAGACGCCCGCGCACGACGTGCAGAGCTACCTGCCCGCGGACCTGTCGCTGGCGGCGGCGCGCGCATTGCGCGCGTCGGATGCGGCCGCTTACACCGCGCGCAGCCTCGACACCATGGTGCGCCACGTGCGCGCGATGGTCGCGCTGCAAGAGCGCGGCGCCGTCACGTTCGACTACGGCAACAACCTGCGCCAGCGCGCGCGCGAGCACGGCTTTGCCGACGCGTTCGCGTTCCCGGGCTTCGTGCCCGCGTACATCCGCCCCGAGTTCTGCCGGGGCCGCGGGCCGTTCCGCTGGGCGGCCCTGTCCGGCGATCCCGAGGACATCTTCGTGATCGACCGCGCGCTGCTGGCGCTGTTTCCCGACGATCCGGCGCTGCACCGCTGGCTCACGCTCGCGCGCGAGCGCATCGCGTTCCAGGGTTTGCCGGCGCGCATCTGCTGGCTGGGTCTCGGCCAGCGGGCGCGCGCCGGCCGCCTCTTCAACGATCTGGTCGCGTCGGGCGCGGTCTCGGCGCCAATCGTGATCGGGCGCGACCACCTGGATTGCGGCTCGGTCGCGTCACCCAACCGCGAAACCGAAGCGATGCGTGACGGCAGCGACGCCATCAGCGACTGGGCGATCCTGAACGCGCTGGTCAGCACCGCCAGCGGCGCGTCGTGGGTCAGCTTTCACCACGGCGGCGGGGTCGGCATCGGCTATTCGCAGCACGCGGGCCAGGTCACCGTCGCCGACGGAACCCCCGACGCCGCCGAGCGCCTCGAGCGCGTTCTCACCAATGACCCGGCGCTGGGCGTGCTGCGCCACGCCGACGCCGGCTACGCCGACGCAATCGCCTGCGCCGCCGAGAATGCGCTGGCGATCCCGCTGCCCGCACGCGATCCAGGATGACACGCGAGAAGGTAACGACCGGGTGACGATCCCTTTCACGCGTCCCGCAGAATGGCCGCCCATCAAGCCGGGGCGGCTCGCGGCGGCGATTCGCTCGGTCACCGACATGGGCGAGCGCGCGCCGGCGGCCGGCGCCATCGCGTTGCTCGGGTTGCCCGACGACCTCGGCGTGCGCCTCAACGGCGGGCGGCCCGGCGCCGCCGACGGACCGCGCGCGTTTCGCGCCGCGCTCGCTGCGTTCGGTACGACCTTTGACCTCGACGGCGACGCGCCCCTCGACGCCGCGCTCGTGGATGCCGGCGACGTCGAGCCGGCGCCCGGCGACGATGAGCCGGCGTTGACCGCGACGCACGCACGCGCGCAGGCCGCCGCGCGGGCGCTGCACGACGCCGGCTACGTCACCGTCGGCGTC
This sequence comes from uncultured Pseudomonadota bacterium, assembly GCA_963774325.1. GTDB lineage: Bacteria > Myxococcota_A > Polyangia > Fen-1088 > Fen-1088 > DASRQZ01. The sequence goes on along the minus strand of CAVZEF010000002.1, from coordinate 2,072,225 downwards.
GGCGGCGGGCACGATCTCGCGTTGCCGTGCATCGCCGCCTACGCCGCGCACGTCGGACGCGCCGTGGGCGGCGTCAACTTCGACGCGCACCTCGACGTGCGCGAGCGCGTCGGCTCCGGCATGCCGTTCCGGCGATTGATCACCGGCGGGCACGTCGATGGGCACGCCTTCGTCGAGCTGGGGCTCGGGCGCTTCGCCAACGATCGCGGCGACGTGGAATGGGCGCGCGCGCAGGGCGCGACGCTGATCTCCGCGGCAGCGGTGCTGCGCTCCAGCGTCGCGCTCGCACCGCTGCTCGCCGATGCGTTGCGCCGCGGCGCCGGCTTCGTGAGCATCGACCTCGACGGCATCGACAGCGCCTTCGCTCCCGGTGTCAGCGCGCCCGCCCCGATGGGCCTGGGCGTCGCGCACGCCGCGCAGCTGGCCGACGCCGCGGGCGCCGACCCGCGCGTGGGCCACTTCAATCTCATGGAGCTCTGCCCGCCGCAGGATCGCGACGGCCGCACCGCGCGCGTCGCCGCGCTGCTGTTTCTCTCGTTCGTCGCGGGTTGGCGGAGGCGCGCCGCGTGAGCCTGTTCGTGCGCGACGCGCGCGTGCTCCCGGGCGGCGGCACGCCGGCGTTGCCGCGCGCGAGCGTGCGCATCGAAGGCGAGCGCATCGCCGCGGTCGGCGCCGCGATCGCACCCGCGCCCGGCGACACGATCATCGAAGCCCGCGGCCGTGTGCTCCTGCCCGGCTTCGTCGACGCGCACACCCACGCGCTGTGGGCGGGCGATCGGCTCGACGAGTGGGAGCAGCGCCTGCGCGGGGCGAGCTACCTCGAGATCCTCGCCGCGGGCGGCGGCATCCTCTCGACGGTGCGCGCGGTGCGCGCCGCCAGCGAAGACCAGCTCGCGCACAACCTGCGCCAGCGCCTCGACCAGATGCTGCGCGAGGGGACGACCACCGTCGAGGTCAAGTCGGGCTACGGCCTCGCCACCGAGCACGAGCTCAAGATGCTGCGCGCGATCCAGGCGGCGGCGCGCGGTTTCGCCGGCACCGTCGTGCCGACCGCGCTGCTGGGCCACGCGATCGATCGAGAGGCGGGAACGGCGGCGGCGTTCGTGGATCGCACCGTCGACGAGACGCTGCCCGCCGTGCACGCCGCGTTTCCCGGCATCGCCGTCGACGCCTTCTGCGAAGAGGCGGCCTGGTCGCTCGCCGATTGCCGCCGGTTGCTGGAACGCGCGCGCGCGCTGGGACATCCCGTGCGCCTGCACGCCGATCAATTCCACCGCCTCGGCGGACTGGACCTGGCGATCGAGCTCGGAGCCCGCAGCGTCGATCACCTCGAGGCATCGACGCCGGCCGATCTCGCGCGCCTCGCCGCCGCCGGCCTCACCGGCGTGATGCTGCCGGCGAGCGGCTTGCACACCCATGCTCGCGACGACGGCCGCTACGCCGACGCCCGCGCGCTGCTCGACGCGGGCGGCGCGCTGGTGCTGGCCACCAACTGCAATCCTGGCTCGTCGCCAACTTCCTCGATGCCGTTGGTGATCGCGCTCGCGCGCCGCCATCTGCGGGTCACCATCGACGAGGCGATCACCGCCGTCACCTCACGCGCCGCCGCCCTGCTCGGATTCACCGACCGCGGCCGCATCGCGCCCGGCTTGCGCGCCGACCTGATTCTCCTGCGCCACGACGACGAGCGCCAGCTCGGCTACGAGCTCGGTGGCAATCCGGTCGATGTAACGATCGCGGGCGGCACGCTCGCGTGAAATGAAGGCGCGCGCTCCGATCCGCGGAGCGCGCGCACGTCATCCCCGGAGGTCGGCACCGGTGATCGACCAGTTGAGGGCATCGATGCCGGCGCGATGAACGACTGAAACCGTCAGGGGACGATGGTCACACCGGCGTCGGCGGCGGATGCACCGCCGGCGCCGCCGCCCGAGGCCCCACCCGCGCTGCCGCCGGACGCCCCACCGCTGCCGGACGGCGGCGGCGGACAGGGCGTCTCGACCTGACAAGGCCCGATACTGTCACCGTGATTGCGCAGGTGCGCGGGAACGGCGGCGTTCCCCACGCAGATGGTGTGGGCGTTCGCCGGGTTGCCGGGCGGGATGTGACAGATGGTGGTCTTCTTGACGCTACCGGGATCGCACGCGTGCAGATCGGCGTTGACGTCGACGGTGCCGTCGTCGAGGTGACAGGCAGCGATCGCCGCCTCGCGCGTGCCCGAAGCGGGATCGGACGTCGCGTCGCACCCGGCGACCGCTCCGAGCCCGAGGCACGCGAACAACGAGATCGACGACAACCAAGGGTTCTGTCTCATGGGGACCTCCTGACTGAGAGACCTTGCGTTCAGCGGAGGTACGAGCCTGGTTGGTCGAGGATGCGTATTTTTCCGTGCCGGCGCGCGGCACGCGAGCGCCCAGGGCGGCACGCGGCCGAGATCCTTCAACAATGCGCGCCCTTGTCGGTGAGCTCGAATAACGTTTGACCGCGTCGTGCGTCGTAGCGTCGCGGCACGCCGGATGCGACTCGAACCAGATTCCGCTGCAATCCTGGTGCGACCGGGTGAAATACCCGGCGGTCGCGAGCGTTACGAGATAGGAGATGGCCGCTTCCATTCCCGATGCCTCGGATCGTCGATCGAATGGGTGTCTGCGCGCGCCGAGATTGGCAAACCATATCGGACGTGCCAGAGTGCGCCCGGTCATTGGAGGGGGAGGCGATACGCCTGCGCGCGATGTCTGACATTGGCAGTCCTGATACCGTCGGAGCGGCTGGCAGCGAGAGGTCTTCGCGCAGGAGCGTGAGAGCGTTGGCGACGGGCTACCTCGTCCCCCTCTGTCTCGCGCTCAGTGCGACGGCCTGTGTCGCTCACCGGCCGTTCGGAGAACCCGACGACGACGGGTCGGCGATCGACGGCAGCGGCGGTGCTGCCATCGACACCGGCGGCGTGACGGGCGGCGGCGGGTACACCGCCACCGGCGGCAAGACGGGTAGCGGCGGCTCGATCGGCAGCGGCGGTCTCACCGGCAGCGGCGGCGTTTACGGCATGGGCGGCGCAGGCGGCGCCACCGGCACGGGTGGCAGGACCGGCACCGGCGGCGCGACCGGAATGGGCGGCGCATGGGCGGCGCAGGTGTGGGCGGCGCAGGCGTGGGCGGCAAGATCGGCACCGGCGGCGCCACCGGAATGGGAGGCGCCACCGGCATGGGAGGCGCCGGCATGGGAGGCGCCGGCATGGGCAGGCAAGACCGGCACGGGCGGCGCCACCGGAGTGGGAGGCGCGACGGGAATGGGTGGCGCGACGGGAATGGGTGGCGCGATCGTGATCGCGGGGCCGTGCGACGTCTTGGCGGCAGCGGGCAACGCGTGCGCCGCGGCCCACAGCACGGTGCGCGTTCTCTACGGCAGCTACACCGGACCGCTCTATCAGGTCTGCCGCGGGACTCCCGCAGCGGGGCCGAGCTCGTGCGCGGCCGGCACCACCATGGACATCGGCGTGGTGGCCGGCGGCTACGCCAACTCCGCCGCGCAAGACACGTTCTGCGCTGGGATGACCTGCACGATATCGATCATCTACGACCAGTCCCCCAACGGCAATCATCTGAGGCCGGCACCCGCCGGCGGCGCAAAGCTGACTCCCGACAACCCGGCGGTCGCCACCGACGTCAAGACCACGCTCAACGGCCATGGGGTCTACGGCGTCTTCATCAAGGCGGGCATTGGATATCGCGCCGGATGCACCGGGTGCGGCGTTCCGCTAGCCAAGGGGACGGCGACCGGTGATCAGCCCGAGACCGAGTACATGGTCAGCAGTCAGAACGGTCTCGTCGATGCGTGCTGCTTCGATTACGGCAACGCCGAAACCACCGCCCGCGACGACGGTAGCGGCAACATCGAAGCGGTCTACTTCGGTGGAGGCGTGGTCTGGGGGACAGGTGCTCCCGGCGGCCACACCAATGGCCCGTGGGTCATGGCCGATCTCGAGAATGGTCTCTACGCCGGCTGGGAGAACAATCAGGACCAGAACATCTCGACCAATACACCGCTCAAATTGACGTTCGTCACGGCGGCGCTCGTCGGCGACACGATGACGCAGAACGCGGGAATGGGGCGCTTCGCGCTCTACGGCGGCGATGCGACGTCCGGTGTGGTGAAGACGATGTACGACGGAATCCGCCCGGCCAAAACCGGCTACGTGCCCATGCACAAGCAGGGCTCCATCGTCCTCGGCATCGCGGGCGACAACAGCGACACGGGCGCAGGACAGTTCTTCGAAGGCGTCATGGCGAGCGGCGCTGCGACGTTGGCGACCATCAACAACCTCCAGGCCAACATCGTCGCGGCGGGATACGGCAAGTAAGCGGGAGGTCGTCGGTCGCCGTGTTCGCGATTGGAGACAGGCTCGGGGCGTACGAGATTCGCCGCCGCATCGGCGAGGGCGGAATGGGAGAGGTGTATCTCGCCGAGCACGTGCACATCAGCCGCAAGGCCGCGATCAAGGTGCTGTTGCCCGAGCTGTCGTCTCGGCCCGACATCGTCGCTCGATTCTTCACCGAGGCGCGCGCGACCGGATTGCTGCGGCACCCGAACATCGTCGAGATCCTCGACTGCGATGTCCACGCCAGCGGTCGCGCGTACATCGTCATGGAGTTTCTCGAGGGCGAGACGCTGGGTCACTGCCTGACGCGCATCGGGAGCTTCGCCGGCGACGTCCCGAGCGCCGCCGCGATCGCGGGAGAGCTCGCCGCGGCTCTCGCGGCCTCGCACGGCAAGGGAATCGTCCACCGCGATCTCAAACCCGACAACATCTTCCTGGCGTCGACGCCCGCCGGGGAATCGCCGTTGCGGACGAAGATCCTCGACTTCGGCATCGCGAAGCTCCTGGGCGAAGGCGCCTCCGGATCCCGCCAGACGCGCACCGGCAGCGTGCTGGGGACACCGGTCTACATGTCACCCGAGCAGTGCCGGGGCGCGGGACGGGTCGACCATCGCAGCGACATCTACTCGCTCGGGTGCATCATCTTCGAGATGCTCGCCGGCCAGCCGCCCTTCGTGCGCGAGGGCCACGGCGAGCTCATCATCGCCCACAACTCCGAGCCACCGCCCGAGCTGGCGTCGCTGGTGCCGTCGGTTCCGCCGGCGCTCGCCTCGCTGGTCGCGCGCATGCTGGTCAAGGATCCCGCGCAGCGCACGCAGACGATGAACGAGGTCGTCGCGTGGATCGAGAGCATCCTCGGTGTGCCCGCGTCCCAGTTCGTGAGCCACGTGACGACGCCGCCCGGCTTTCCCGTCCACGGCTTGGGCGAGCCCGAGGCGCCGGCCGCCAGGCCGGCCCATCTGTCGAGCCCGACCACGATCCCGGCGCCCAGCGGCGAGACGTTGCCGCGCACGATGGTGCAGGCGGGCCGAACGAAAGTGCTCCCGCGCGGGGATACCACGCTGGGTCAGGCCGCGATCGCCGTGCCGGAGGCACCGCCACGTCCGCCCGCGCGCGCCGGCCTCAAGGTCGGCATCGGCGTGAGCGCGCTGGCGCTGGCGGCGGTCGGGGTCTTCTTCATGTTGCGGCGTCCGGAGCCTGCGGCGGACGCGCCCGAGCCGATGGCGCCCGCTCCGTCAGCAGCGGTATCAGTCTCGCCGCCGGCCGCACCGCCCTCGCGCGATCAGAGCCCGCCACACCGTCCGGCTCCGACCGCTGCCCGATTCGTCGCCATCGAGCTCGAGGGAGCGCCCGACGGGCTGTCCGTCACCCTCGACGGCAGACCAACCGCGGTTCCGATCATGGTCCCCGCCGGCTCCGTCGTTCACGATCTCGGGCTCGAGGCGGCGGGCTTCCAGGCCCGCGTGCTCAAGGTCGATGGCAGCCGGGACCGGTCGATTGTCCTCGACATGAAGCCGGTGGAGATCGCGGCGCCGAGCGCGCGCCTTCCCGCCGGGCGGCAGGCATCCACGGCGCCAAGAATCCGACCGTCGCACGGCAAGGCGCCGCAACGGGTCGCACCCGACGAGAAAAAAGACGATGCGTTTCGTGACTTCTGATCCAATGCGGGTGGTCGTCGCAGTAGCGATGCTCCTGGCGTCCGGCGGTCTGGCGCGCGCGGACGACATACGCGCCGAGGCCAGGACCCACTTCGGCAACGGGATGAAGCTGCTGGACCACGGCGACAAGGAAGAGGCGCTCAAGGAGTTCGAGGCGGCGTACGCGCTGATCCCCAGCCCCAAGATCCAGTTCAACATGGGCATCGCGCACCAGGCGCTGGGACACTCCATCCAGGCGCTCGAGGCCTTCGACGCCTTCCTGGCCGGCGCGACCGACGACATCCCGCAAGAGAAGCGTGACCAGGCGTCGAAACACCGGCGCGAGCTGCTCGCGCGGGTTGCGGCGATCACCATCGTCTGTGATCGACCGGGTGTCACCGTGTCGATCGACGGTGTGGTGCGCGGCAAGACTCCGTTCGCCGGCCCGGTCTACGCCGAGCCCGGAGCGCATCGACTGCTCGCGGAGCGCGCCGGCCTCTCTCCCGCCACGCAGACCTTCGCGGCCACGCGCGGCACCGAGCTGGCGCTCCCGATCTCCCTGGTCGCGGCGCCGGTGGCGGCGCGACCCGCGGAGACGACCGTGACGACGAAGCCCGCGCCACCAGCGGTCGCGCGCTCGCGTCCGATCGATTTGCGCCCGCACCCGATCGACGAGCCGACGCCGATCGTCGAGTCGAACGCGGATTCGCCGCCGAGCTCCGGATCCTGGCGGGGCCCGGTCAAGTGGACGTCCTTCGGACTCGCGGCCGTCGGTGTTACCGTCGGTGTGCTCGAGACCCTGACCGCGATCCAGAAATCGAAAGACTTCAATAACGTGACCGCCTGCATGGACGACGGCAACGGCCACATCCGTGGTGGCACGGCGTGCGTGCAGATCTCTCACGACCAGACGCTCGCGACCTGGTTGGCGGTCGCCTCCTACGGCGCGGCCGGCGCCCTCATGACGACGGGTCTCATCCTGCACTTCAGCGCGCCGGACGCCGAGAGCCCGAGCGCCCCCGCGAAGACCGTCGCGTGCGGTCTCGGTGCATCATTGACCGGCGCCACATGCGTGGCGCGCTGGTAGCTCACCGTCGGTAGCGCCGGTCACGCTTCGCGCGCGCGGGCTGACGCGAGCAGTCTCTGCCAACCGAATTTCGAGCTACGCTCGCGACGACGTGGAACTGTATTTGCGCTTGAACAAAGAAGTTGTGAGGCGTCTCCTCGCTGCGAGCGCGGTGGCGATGGTTTTTTCCGCGGTGGCCGAAGGCGCGGCAGCGCAGACACTCTCGAACGGCACGTTCAACGTACAGGTCGGCGGCAACGGCGAGATCTCGTCGCTGCAGCTCACGGGTGACGCGTTCCCGACCAACTACGTGATGAACGCCACCAACGCGGTCGGGCAGAATACCGCCGACCACGAGTGGGTCGGCGAGCTGATGTTCACCTATCGGTTGAACGGCGGCACCTGGACCACCGCGCTCACCAACCAGTCGACCGACGCCCGGAGCATCACGTCGTCGGCGAGCGCGATCACCGTCACCTACCAGGGCTCGGCCAACGCCAGGGGCGTCAAGAACTTCAAGGTCGTCGAGACCTACGCGCTGGTCGCCGACTACCTGTCCTGGAAGATCACCGTCACCAACACCAGCACGCAGACGCTGGAGATCGGTGACTTCGGATTGCCGCTGCCGTTCAACCAGTACTGGAAGCAGGCCAACGACATCATTTACCAGACGCGCACCATCTATCACTCGTTCACCGGCAACAACAATTCGTACATCACCGTCGGGCGGCCGAGCGGCGTGGGCTCTTTCATCCTGATGACGCCGGATCAAAGCACCGGCGCCGGCTTCGAGTACATGGACAACTGGATCGCCGCGGAGCACGCCGGTAGCACCTGGGTCGCCGGCGGCGGCACACCGGTCTGGCAGAGCGGCCTCGATGTCTTCTACATCCACTCGAACGTCATCAAGAGCACGAACCGCGGCTATCTCCCGAACACCAGCCTGACGCTCGCGCCCGGCGCCAGCCAGACCTACGGGTTCAAGCTGTTCAACGTCGCCAGCCACGCCGACGTCGAGAGCCGCCTCTACAGCGAGGGGATGATCGACGTGAACGTCGTTCCCAGCATGATGGTCGCGAGTAACATGTCGGCGAAGGTCGATCTGCACACGGCGGCGGCGATCAATTCGCTGACCGCGCAGTTTCCGTCTCAAACGACGATCACCCCGCTGGGGACCGTCGCCACGGATCACAAGATCTATCAGCTGAGCTTCAAGCAACTCGGCCAGAACAACGTGACCGTCAGTTACGGCACCGGCATGACGACGACGCTGCAGTTCTACGTCATCGAGCCCATCGACGCCGCCCTGCAACGACACGCCACGTTCATGATCAACAACCAGCAATGGACGACCGGCGATCTCAAGGGCGTCTTCGACGACTGGATGATGGACGCCCGGGCCAAGCGCGGCGCCACGGGCGGCAGCGGCTGGGGCGACGACTGGGGCTGGACCCACGGCCAGTTCCTGGCCGAGAAGAACGCGCAGACGCCGGTCGCCGCCGAGGTGAGCGCGCTCGACAACTACCTCGACGCGATCTGGGCGCGCTCGATCGACAACAACACCTTTCTGGTTCAGGACTGGTGGTGCCCGGCGGGGACCAGCGCCGCCAACCCCCAGAACTGCTTTTACGACCGGCCGTACGCGTACCCGCACGCGTTCAACACGTTCTTCTCGATGTACAAGATCGCGAGCCTCTACCCGAAGCTGGTCACCTACCACAACACAGCTGACACGTATCTGCTGCGCGCGTACGGCATCCTGCACGAGCTCTACGCGGGCGGCGCGAGTGGTCCGCAGCCGCTGCCCCCGGCGACGTCGATCGTCAGCACGGGGTTCATGGGCGAGCAAACGCTGCCCGACATGCAGGCGGCGCTGGCGGCGGCCGGCCACACGACGCAGGCGGCGTTCGTCGGCACCACCATCAACCAGATCTACGCGGCTTTCTCGGCGAACCCGTACCCGTACGGCTCGGAGTTCGCCTTCGACAACACCGCTGAAGAGGCGGTCTACATGGCCGCCAAGCAAAACGGCGACACGACGGTGATGGGCAAGGTCAACGTCAAGACGCGCACCTGCCGCGGCCAGCAGCCGGCCTGGTACTACTACGCCGACCCGGTGACCGTGAACGGCGAGAACTGGTGGCAGTTCCAGTACACGGCGGCGCTGGCGGGTTACGCCATGGACGACTACGTGCGCACGCAGTCGGCGACGCCCGAGCTCGACGAGCGGCTCTCGTACGCCGCCAAGATCGCCAACATCAGCGCGATCAACTCCGGACAGATGGATTCGAACGCCGCCAACCTGGGCACGGTCGGCTGGACGTACCAGGCGATGAAAGGGAACGTCTACGTCAACAGCTTCGATCCGCCGTCGCCCACCAGCACGCTGCACAACGGCTGGCGGCAGATGAGCGGCGAGGCCGACCTGGGCCTGTTCGGCGCGATCCGCATCCTGAGCGCCGACGTGGCCAACGATCCGGTCTTCGGTGTCACCGGCTACGGCTGCAACGTGACCCAGGCCAATGGCTGCTTTGCGATCACGCCGACCGACGGCGTCTTCAAGCGGCTGAACATGATCTCGCAGAAGCTGTCGTTCACGCTCAACCGCGACCGCTACACCGCGGCGACGGTCAGCGCGACCAACGACTACATCGGTTTCACGCTGCAGAACCAGACGGCAGACGCGCACACCACCACGCTCACCGTCGTCGGATTGAAGGCGGGGACCTATGCGGTGTCCGTCGGTGCAACCAGCGCCGGCACGGCGAGCGCCGTCAGCGGACAGCCGACGGTGTTCTCCCTGTCCGTCGGCGCCGGCGCGACCACCACGGTGCAGATCGGATCGGGCTGCGGCGGCTCCACCATGGGCGCGGGCGGCGCCAGCGGTGCGGGCGGCGCGACCGGCGCGGGCGGCGCAGGCGGAACGACGGGCGGCGCGGGCGGCGGCGGAGGCACGGCCGGCGCGGGCGGGGGCGGAACGACGGGCGCGGGCGGCGCGACCAGCGGTGGCGGCGGCGCGGGCGGCGGGGGCGGAATGGCGACCGGCGCGAGCGGCGGTACGAGCGGAGGCGCGGGTCAATCCGGCAGCGGCGGTGCGAGGATGAACCCCGACGGGGGCGGAAACGCCGGCGCCGGCGCGAGCTCCGGCGGCTGCGCCTGCGCGACCGGCGGCAGCGCAAACGCCTGGCCGCTGCCGTCGTTCGCCATGCTCGCGGGTATCATTCTGGCGGCGCGCCGGCGCCGGCGTTGATTTCGTAGCAGCTACTTTAGTCGAATGCTGGACTCATACCCCTTTGGGGGGACACCAGCCGCAATCCGGTCAGATAAGAAAAACGCCAGGACGCGGGGAACGCCAGGATCCGGATTGTTGAGAGTCCGGACTTGGCGTTCCTGGCGTCCTGGCGCTTATGTGAACGGCATTGAGGCTAGCCGGCCAACCCTTCATCGGCCGCTGAAAGAAAAATGCGGCGCGGATGTCACGGCGGGCTGACGATGGCCTCGAACGCGCTGGCCGGGATCATCTTGAGATCGTTGATCCCGTCGGACCAGTTCGGGTTGTCCTGGCTCTGGAAGTAGAAGTTGCTGCCGTTGTCGGCCAGGATCATGCCGTACTTCTTCATGGCGCGCGCAAAGACCTGCGCCTCGGGCGCGAGCGCGCTGGCATCGTAGCTCCCCTTCAGGCGCACGCGCAGGCCCATCGGCGGCGCGGTGGTGCCGCTGCCCGCGTCGTGCGTCGCCGGCGCGATGTGCCGGGCCGCGGTCTTGCTCATCGTGAAGCGCAGCGCGTGCGTGATCTCGCCCGCCATGACCTCCTCGTAGCGCGCGAGGCCCGCGTAGACCGGCAGGCCGGCCGCGTCGACGGACGTCCAGCCCTCGGGCCGCTGGCCGTAGCTCTTCTTCTTGAGATCCCACTTCGCGCCGTTGCCACAGACCCACCCCATGGCGTTGTCGTAGTGGCAGGCGTAGCCCTCGTAGAGCATGCAGCTGCCCATCTGCACCGCCAGCAAGTGGCAGTCGCCCGAGCAGCTATGTGGATCGTCGGTCCCCTCCACGTGCGCGACGCTCGGGTCGGGAAATGGATACGGTCCCGGATCGCTCTCGTCGGGATACTGATCGAACGTCACCGGCGTCGCCGGTTGCGACGCCGCCACGACGTCGAAGGGGATGCCGAAGCCCGGCCCGAAGTCGGGATGGATCTTCAGCGTGCCCACGACCGCCGCAAGGGAGGTGGTCTGCGCCGTGTCGACCGCCGCGCCCGAGATGTCCAGGTTCCAGGCGTCGTCCGCCGTGAACAGCGGACAGCCCGAGCTGCCGATGACCACCGACCCGCCGCCATTGCCGCCGCCGCCGCCAACATGGCCGCCAGCGCCGCTGTTCATGGCCCCCGAGCTGCCGCATCCGGCGGCGAGCGAGGCGGCGAGAAGAGCGGCCGACGTCGCGCGGGGAAGAAAGCCCGAAATTGTGCGCATGGCTGCATTTTCGACGGAAATCGGGCGCGACTGAAGGGAACTGCCGATCGGAGCCGCGCGCGTCCGCCGCTACTCTTTACCGGCGATCGCGACCAGCTCGGGCCCGCCCTCGATCAAGCCCTTGACCATCAATGAGCTCGGGTCGAACCCTCTCGACGCCAGATCCTTCGATGTCCCGGAGAGATACAGGAACATGCCCATTCCCGCGCGGCTCCCAGGCGGGGTCCTGACGACGCGCTCGGTGCGAAGCTCGCTGATCGCGACCGGGACCCCGTTGACGGTCAGATGGCTGATCTTGGCGTTGCTGGCCACGACGTTCGCGTCGGTCAAGACACGAATCTCGACCTGTCCGTCACTGCTGACCCGGACGATCGGCTCGTAGGCGCGCAGGAAGTCACGCGGGCTCTCGGCCTCATCCGAGAGCTGACTGCTGAGGCGCCCGTAGTCCTCCCGCTTCGCCCGCTCCCGCACCTTCTCGACGACCTCGTCCGGGGTCACGTTGTGCTCCTTCAGCAGATCCTCGAACTTCATGCGCGTGCCCTCCCCCGAAAGTTACCATGGTTTCACGCACTGAGAGACGTCTTGAGCTGATCCAGCGTCGTCGTGATGAAGTAGCGCGCCGCGAGAACATCGGGCTCGCTCTCGGGCTGGCTCAACGCGGCGCGAGCCGACATCTCGAGGATGAGTTTGAACGTGCCGGCGAAGTCGTCGCGCAAAGTCTCCTGAATCTTTGGGGCCCACTTGCGCATCGACCTCATCTCGAGGCGGATCGACCATCCATAGCGCGTCGCGAACTCGTCCGTGGTCATCCGCTCTCCTTGGACTTGGAGTCAGCCGGTTTGGCGCCGGAGGCCGCGCCATCGCCGCGCAGTCGGCCGCGCACGACATCGAAGAACGGGGCCACGGCACCCAATCCCACGTTGGCGCCGATGCCGGTCGTGAACACAGCGACGTAGTCGCGCGGACTACCGAAGCCTTTGCGAACCCAGAACAGCGCCACGGCGATCACGCTGCCGATCCCGACCGCGAGCACCGTGGTGCCGAGCTTCATCAAGCCGCTTCGACGCGCGTCCTGGACGACCGCGTTGTCGAAGTCCCGCGCCACCACCACCGCGCCCTCCTTCACTCCGTCGTCGAACCTGGCCTCGACGTCGTAGCAACCCGAGCCGTCGAAGACGAACGTGAGCGACGCCGAGCTCGACACGATGACAGCGATCGGCTGCCGTTTCTTCCAGCGCCGACGCTCGACCGACCAAGCAATGACGCCGGATCGGTTGTCGGCCTTGAACGTGACCTCCCGGGCGGTGTGGACGATGTAGCGCTTGCCCCTCGCGAGGAAGCGCCTGTCGATCGCACGCCCACCCCTGACCGCCAGCTCCCGTGGCGCAAACGGCGACGTGCCGGTCGCGGACGAGACTGGCTGCGCCGCGCCGATCGTCTTCTTCGAAGAAGTCGACGGCGACGCCGACGGCATGTTCTCGATCTCGCCATGCGCGATGGCAATCAGATCCGGCGCGCGCACCTTGCCGCCGCCGGCCAGCCATTTCTCGATCGCCTCGAGGGACGGAACGAGCCGGACCAGAAGATCGACGTGGGGCCGCTCCAGCTCCACCCGCTTCTTGTCGGGCGTCTTTGCCGTTCGGTCCAGCGCCTCGACGAGGTCTTGCTTGAGCGCAAACACCGCCGCCAGCGCGCTCCCCTTTTCCTCCTGCCCAAGCCAGCCCGGTGGTGACACGAGAACCGCTCCGAGGTTTCCGATCATCGGCGCGGCGGTATCGCGCAGGGCCAACAGCCAGATCATGAGACGCTCACGGAAGCCGCGCTTCGCCTCGCCTTCCAGGCTCTCGAGGCCCTTCTCGATCAGGGGCGCGTCGTCCGCGTCGGCGAGGCCCTTGAGGTGCGCGACGTCGTTCTCGAGCCGTTCGCGGATCTCCGCCGGCAGAGTGTCCCGAAAGGCGGCGTCCATGATCGTGTCGGTTTGCTTGCGCCGATCGAGGGTCTGGAGCCTCTCCTTCGCCGCCTTCACCGCGGTCTCCGCTTCCGCGAGCCGGAAGGCGGTGTTGCAGGCGCGCGCGCGCCGGAGCGCGTTGCGCACCCCGAGCTCATCGAGATTGAAGGAGACCTTGAGCTTCTTCAGCGTCTGCTCGAGCGCTGCATCCACCTCGGAGATCGCGCGCAGGTTCGCCGTTCTCACACCACGGAACGCGAACCACGCCTGTATTCCAGTCACGAGGCCGAAGCCGAGCGCGAGAATGATGACGACGATCCATGGTCCGTTGCGCACGGTGAGATGAAGCGTGACGTCTCGATCGTTGATCCGCAGCGTCGCCCCGTATCGTCCGGCTTCCAATCCGTCGACCGTCACCAGCAACCCGCCGCACGGCACGTTCGGGGTGACCTTGACCTGATCGTACGAAAGCGGGTCCTCGTCGTCGGCGGGCTTGGCCAGCGCTCCGACCGATACGTGGACCATGTCCGACGTGAGCGGTGGTGTCACCGGATCGATCGGGAGGCAAGCGCTGACCGATCTCTTGCCGAAGGCCGCCACCTTCTCCGGAGCCGGAGAGAGATCAGTCGCGCGCAACCCGAGCGCCAGCGGGTGGGCGACGACCTCGAGCTCGAATGAGCGAAGACGGCAGCTCATGATTGTCAGAGGGATGAAATGCAGCTGGCCCGGCTGGAAGGCGACGCCGCTGACCTCGACCATCGCGTACGAACCCAAGGGCACGCCGATCTTGAACGCGCTCGGTTTCTGCTCGTCGCGCACGCCTTCCGGGTTCCGCACGCTCACCTTGTGATCCGGGAGGGTCGGCGCCTGCAGGGAAAGCGTCACCGTTCGCGTCTCGCCGGGTTTCGCGCCCGCTGGCGCCCGCGCCTCCAGGCGCAGACGTGCATCCAGGCGCCCGCCGTAAGCGTCGAGCTTCAATCGTCCGGTCGGATCCGCGCCCACCAGGACGACGTCGTCCTCGCAGGGCGCAGGTGCACCGAAACCGACCTTGCCCGCGGCCTGGGGTGCTGCCGTCGAACCCTCCGCCGCCGTGATCGCGGCGAGCAGGGCCAAAGCCGACACTCCCACTCTCGTCACCATTTCGCGCCTTCGCGGTGCCTCGCCCTGACTGTATGAAAGCTACAGTCCACCGGCATCGTCAAGCCGGCGGCGGACCACCGTCGGGACCCGCCGATGGAGGAGTCACCGCCGCCGCCGCGGCGTCGGGTACCGCCAGCCGGGCGCGCCAGGGACGCCACCAGCCGTGCTCGCGCAGGCAACCCCAGGCCCAGCGCGACCACCGCAGGCACGCGAGCGCCAGCCACAGCGACCAGGCCAGCATCACGCCCCGGTACATCATCAGGGGCGCGGACAGGATCCAGGGCCGCGGTAGGAGCGGACCGGTCCGGTCCTGATACCAGCGCAGCAGCTGATCGCTCGAGCCATTGCCGACGACACGCATGTCGGGGTGCGACACCAGGCCTTGCTCGATGGCGCCGAACAGGATCCCCACGGCGGCGAGCGTGAAGCCGATGAGCGCGATCTGTGACAGGTCGTAGAGGACCGCGCGCTCAGCGAAGGGGTGCCGCGCGCGCCAGCCCATCGCCAGCAGCAGCAGCGCGACGACGCCCGCGGCTTGCAGGGGCAGCTGCGCCATACCGATGCCCAGCAGCGTCCAGTCCCACCAGCGGAGCGGCGTCAGACCGGTGCGGCCCAAAACCCAGCCGAGCACCAGGAGCACGATGACGACGCTCCAGATGTGCACCGCAGGTCCCAGTCGCGGACCCGCCGCCCACAGCATCCAGCGCGGCGCGTCCGCGAGCTGGAGCTGCGTGACGATGTTGGTCGCCGCGACGCCGACGTCGACGGCGGGGGCGCGAAAGATCGGCGACAGCGGTGTCGGCTCGCGCCAGCTGATCACGAACGTCTGCTTGCGTGGCGCGATCGGCAACACGATGCCGCGCCCATCGCTCTCGAGATGCAGCGGCAGGGCTCGCATGTCCAGCGTCACGCCTTCGAGCTCGGCGCCCGCCGCCAGCGTGATCGTGTGCTGGGTGCCGCGGCTCGACCGGATCTCCAGCGTCAGCGTCGAGCGCGTCATGCGCGTCCCCGGCGCCACGTCGAGCTCGCCGCTCTCGATGGTCAGCGTCTGTCCGCCGGCGCCCGCGGGCCGGCTCACCGCGATGCGCACCTCCTCGCCGGGCCAGGGACGCCATTCGGCGATGCGCGCACCGTCGGGATCGGCGCGCTGGATAGGGGGAATCCCGGCGAACGTCGCGTGCCAGGTGGGGCCGAGATCCAGCAGCCAGGTCTCGGCCCACAGGCGGGCGGACGCCGGATCGGCGCGCAGGCGCAGCGCCGCGGATTCGGTCAGCGTCGATCGCCATTGCGTCTCCGTCGCGTCGGGCCCGAAGCTGACGTTGACCGCCGCCTTGCCTTTGTCGACGCGCACGCCGGCGGTGGTGACAGCCTCGCCGGGCAACAACGGCACCTCCATCACCACGGGAGCGCCGGTGGGTGTCTCGCGCCGGATCACTGTGTCGACTTCCCATTTCAGGCCCAGGTGCAAGGTGCGCGTGACGCGCAGAAACGGCGCCAGCAACAGCGGCGCGCCGGATTCACCCGGCTGCGCCGCCGTCTCTTTGGTGCCGCCGCCGGCGCTCGACAGCTTGAGGCTCTCGTCGGCGGCGCCATCCTCGTGCAGCCCGTCGAGCGTCCACCCGCGCACGCGGGCGGTCACGAACCGTGGCTTCAGCGGCAGCGCGATCTGGATCGACTCGCGCGGCGGCAGCGGGCCGGTCATCTCGATCCGAAACGCCCCCGGCGACAGCGCCAGCCACAGCGTGCCGTCGTCGGTGCGGGCCAGCGGGGCCGCCGCTTTTCCGTCCACGCGCACCTCCGCCGGTACCCAGTCCTTGAGATTTCCCGGCAGCGGGATCGCCGTGCGCGCCGCCGCCGAAGCCTCCAGCATCAGATGCAGCTCGCCCGGCGTCACGTCGAGCATCAGGCGGTTGATGGCGCCGCAGTTGGGCGCGCACCGCGGCGGCTCGAGCAGGCGCTGCTTCAGTTGTTCGAGCAGCTCCGGCGACGGCGCCGTGATTTCCGCCGCGCGCGCGACCCCGGAGATCGTCGCTGCCGCCGACGTCGACGCGAGCAGCAGCAAGACAATCCCGGCGCGATTCCCGGCGCCGCCGAGCAGCGGCCGCGCGGCGTGCCACCCACCGCCGAGGCGCATCGGCCGGCGCAGGATCGAGAGCGCCAGCGCGATGAGCAGCGCCGCGCGCGCGAGCGACAAGACCAGGTTCACCGACGGCGGCGCCAGCCACAATTGCAGCTCCTGGTCCTGGCGCACCGGCGCGTTGAACGTCAGCAAGGCGCTGTCCCAATCCCAGGTCGGAAGCCCGGGACCGGTCTGCACGACAGCGCTGGGGTCGTAGACGTCGCGATTCTGCGAGACCGCGTCGGGGGAAAGGTCGAGGTGATTCTTGTCCAGGGCCAGCAAGCCGGCGATGCTGGATCTGCTGGCGTAGAGCGAGCCGAGCTTCTCGTCGTCGGCGCGTGGGCGCAGGTTCTCCTGGCCGGCCTCGGGCTTCTTGCGCCTCCCCACTCCGCCGCCCGAAGCATTTTCCCTGAGCAGGCCGAGCCCCCCCGGCACCGAGTTGCCATCGGCTGTCGCCACGGCCGGCGCCTCCGCGGGCGCGGGGGGAGCTCGGGGCAGCGAAGAACGCGACCTGATCGCTTTCGGTCGTCCGCGCGCCGCGCTCGGCGGCCGGGTGCACGCCGCGCCGCACCTCCGCGACGGCGTACGGAAAAAGCACGGAGGCCAAGGCGATCCACGCACCGATCCGGTAGAGGCGCGCCACGGCGTGCAGCTTGCCCGCGCGCAGCGCCCGCGCCAGCGCCTCGCCCAGCAGCACCGCCAGCCAGACCGTGGCGGGCGCGTCCGACTCGGTGATGGAGAGGCCGATGCCCACGAACGCCAGCAGCGCCAGTCGCCAGCCGAAGAGGCGCTGCGCCGCCAGCGTGGTCACCAGCAGCAAGAAGAAGCTGAGCAACGACCATCGATCGATCCAGGTGCCGGTCACCTTGTCGGCGCCGGTCGCGTGAATCAACCGCCACCCCGGCGGGATCATCAGCGTCGCCGACACGCTCTGGAAATCGAGCAAGAAGCTGGTCGCCGGCACGCGCCAGCGGCGGCCTTCGATGCGGCTGTCGGCGCTGATGTTGGCGCGGCCGCTGCGGATCTCGACGCCGTCATGCCCATCGGCGTCGCGCGTGATGAACTGATCCTGGCCGTTGATCGCGACGCGACCGAGGCGCGTGTGCGCCGCGCCCGCCAGCCGCCAGCTGCGCGTGAACCGGCCGCTGATCTGATCGCTGACGGTGTAGCCGCCGCCGTCGAAGTCCAGCCACAGCCGCCGCGACAGCTGCAGCTGATCGGGGCCGGCGTCGCTGTCGCCGCGCCGCCGTTCTGCCAGCGTCAGCGTCGCGCCCGGCGGCAGCGCGTAGGCGGGCAGCGCCTTCCACTCGTTGGGCAAGGTGGTCTGCGCGGGATCGATGGCCGGCGCGCCGCCGAGGTCGACCACGCGCAGCTCGGGGTGGCTCTCGAAGACCCAGACCTCCTCGCCCTCCTTCCAGAGCCCGTCAGGCCGCGGCCGCGTCACGCTGCCGCCGGCGGCGACTCGACGCGCGGTCAGCAGGATGGTCCAGTTGCCCGGCCTGACCTGAACGCGGACGTGACCATCCGGATCGAAGCGCAGCGGCAGGCTGCCATCGACCTCTTGCGCCTCGAAGCCCGCCGGCAGCGCGCGCCCCAGCACCACCTCGCGGCTCTTGCCGGACACCGCGAGCTGCAGGCGCGTGATGAGGCGCAGCGGGACGTCGTCGACCAGCTTGCGGTGCACGGAGATGTCGATGCTGTCTGCCTCGGTGACCACCTCCTTGCGGCCGAGAAAGACCTGCCCCTTTTCGTCGCGCACGGGAAAATCGACACGCTTCCCGTTGACGGTGAGCGCGAGCAGGCCGGTCTCCGGGGGCGACGGCCAGCCCGTCGGGCAGCGTATCGTCCCAGGCGAAGCGGCCGGTCACCAAGTGATGGCCGGCGGTGAGCTCCAGCGCGGGATCGTCGTCGTCGGCCGCGATGACGGCCGCCGGCTTGCCGTCGACACGCACGTCGAGCGGCCAGTGCTCGTCGCTGCCGGGCAGCTCGGCCAGTCCCGCGTGGAACACCTGCCACTCCTGCGCAAAGGTGCCGCCCTTGTCATTGACCGCGACCGACAAGCGCGCCGGCCAGGCGCAGACCCGGTCATCGTCGTGGCCGTGCAGCTGCGGACAAGCGAGCTGCTCGTCGCCGGCACCGTGCAACACCCAGCCCACCCAGGGCCGCAGCGCCTCCGGAACCGCGTCTGCCGCCTCTGCCGCCCGATCGGGTCGAGCCGGGCGCGCCGCGTGCGCCGCCGTTCCCGTCGCCAGGACAGTGACCCACACGACCGAGCAGCCCAGCCGACCCCGCGCATTCGCCACCATTGCGTCCTCCTGGTTGAGACGGGAAACTGCGCCGACACTGTAACCCGCGGGACGCGCCGTCCGCGAGCGACCCGGAAGACCCCCACGCATTCGACAATCCTCCGGCGCCCCGGTTCCGCCGGGATCGTGCGAAATGCCGGCGACGGGCCGGCGTCTTAGAATCTCGGCCCCGTATCTTTTCGGCGCGCCGTTTCGTCTGCCAGTCATGAGCCCAACAAACGATCCGATATCCGACCCGATATCCGACCCGATATCCGACCCGACACGCGACCTCCCTGGGTCCGCAAAACGGACCTGGCACCATTTCCTCGAGACGTACGAGCCGCTGCGCGGCGAGCTTTACCGCTACTGCCGTCACCTCACGCGCAGCCCGTGGGACGCCGAAGATCTGGTGCAGGACAGCCTGGCGCGCGCGTTCGTGACGCTCGCGCAGATGAGCGCGGCGCCGCACAATCCGCGCGGCTGGCTGTTCCGCATCGCCTCCAACCTGTGGATCGACCAGGTGCGCGGCCGTCGCGAGCTGCCGGCCGGCACGCCCGTCGTCGACGCAGGAACCGAGACGCCCGCCGCGCGCGCGACCCGCGAGGCGGCCGGGACGTTGCTGGTGAAGCTCTCGCCGCAAGAGCGGGCGGCCGTCGTGCTCAAGGACGTGTTCGACTTCTCGCTGGAGGAGACGGCCGAGGCGCTCGGCTCCACCGTGGGCGGGATCAAGGCGGCGCTGCATCGCGGGCGCGGCAAGCTGGTCGACGACACCGTCGCCGAGACCGAGACCGCGCCGGTGCCAGGCGCGCTCGACGCATTCGTCACCGCGTTCAACGCGGGCGACCTGGATCGCCTGACTTCGCTGTTGCTCGACGCCGCGGTGGTGGAGGTCGTGGGCGCGACGACGCAGTACGGCCCCGAGGCCGCGCGCCGCACCGTCCTCACCGGCATGCTGTTTGGTGTCCGGCGCCTGGCGGCCGCCGATGGGACCACCGGCATCGACCCGCGTCTCACGGTCGGCGTGCTGCCCGAGCTGCCCCGGGTCGAGGCACGCCTGCATCGCGGCCGCTGGGTGCTGGTGCACTGGTACAAGCACACCGACGGCGACCACGTCCGCGCCTTCACCATGCTCGGGCTCGACGGCGACCGCGTCGCGCTGTTGCAGAACTACTTCTACAACGCTGAATTCCTCGTCGATCTCGCCGGTGAGCTCGACGTCCCCGTGCGCGTCAACGGCCACCGCTGGTGGACCGCGGAGGCGTCGTGAAGACCCTCGCGCTTTTGCTGTTGCTGGCGAAGGGAAGCCTTCCGGCGGCGGGCCACTATGCCGACGTCGGCGGGCTGCACATGTACTACGAGGACCGCGGGCAGGGGCGGCCGCTGGTCCTGATTCACGGCGGCGGTTCCACCATCGACACCAGCTTCGGCGCGATCTTGCCGATCCTGGCGCGGTCGCACCGCGTGATCGCGGTCGAGGAGCAGGGCCACGGCCACACCGCGGATCTCGCTCGCCCGCTCTCGTTCGAACAGATGGCCGACGACACCGCCGCCCTGCTCGAGCAACTCCATGTCCGCGACGCCGACGTGCTCGGTTTCTCGAACGGCGGCATGACCGCGCTCGAGCTCGCGGTCCGACACCCGTCGCTGGTTCACCGCCTGATCATCTGCTCGGGCTACTACGCCCACGCCGGTTTCATTCCGGCGTTGCGCGCCGGGTTCGAACAGCCACCCAACGCTGCCGCGATGCCGAAGCCCCTGCGCGACGCGTACCTCGCCGCGGCGCCGCACCCCGATCTGCAGGCGTTCGTCGCCAAGACCGTCGCGATGATGAGGAGCTTCCCCGATATCCCGGAAGACAAGCTGCGCGCGATCGAAGCGCCGACGCTGGTCATGCTCGCCGACCAGGACGTCGTCCTCCCCGAGCACGCGGTCCGGCTCGCGAAGCTGGTGAAGCACGGGCAGCTGGCGATCTTTCCGAACGCGCAGCACGGCGGCTACCTGGGCGTCGCGGAGTCTCCGCCCGGTCCGCGCCTGCTCGACCTCGGCGTCACGACGATCGAGAGATTCCTCGCGGAGTGATCGGCGCAGGGGATCGCGCGCGCCAGTGTCAGCGTCAGTGACAGCCGCCGGGCAGGCCGATGTAGACCTGTCCGAGCGCCGTCGGTGAGCCGTCGCTGTTCAGGAGGCGCGCGTTGGGGATCGGATCCGCGCTGAACCACGAGTAGCGAAAGACGTGCGGGTTGCTTTCCAGGTAGGGAATCGCCGCGCGCATGAACGCTTCCTGCTCGGCCGCGCTCTTCGTGCCGTCGCACGAGAACTCGGTGAGCCAGATCGGCTTGCCGAACTGCTCGAAGCCCTCGAGGCTGCCCCCCGGCTCGAGGTAGTCGACCAGCGACGGCAGGTCGCAGTTGTACCAGTGGACCGCGACGTGATCGACGCGGCACCCGGCGCAGGCGGCAAAGAAGTCGCGCAGGTACTGATAGGGGCTGGTGCCGTTGCACGAAGTCGCGGGCCCGCAGAAGTTCATCGCCGGCGACACCAGCGCGGCGCTCGCGGCGCTCGCCTTGGCTTCCAGCATCGGCCAGTCGGCGGCCGCCTGCTCCGCGGTCAGATTCGACTGCGCGTGGAAGTTGGGCTCGTTGAAGCCGAGCAAGTAGCGCGTCGCCGACGGGAGCGCCGCGGTGAGATCCATCGCGCCCCAGATCATCGGGTCGAACTCCAGCGCCGAGCCCGCGCCGGCCGCGCGCGGCGACCAGTCGTACCACCAGCCCACCGACGGAAAGAACGCCGCGCCCGGCGCGGTGTTGGTCGCGATGCCGCGCTTGCAAGCACCGCCGGCGCCCGCCGCGCCGCTGGCGTCGACCCCGCGATCGCGCGCGCCGTCACTCGGCGTGTCGGCGCGGGCGTCGGTCGCGCCGTTCGCGCCGGCGAGGCCACCTGCGCCCGCGTCGCGGCCGCCTTGGCCGCCCGCGGTAGCGCCACCGCCGGCGCTACCGCCCGCCCCGCCCGCGGCACCCGGCCCGCTGCCGGTTCTGGCCGTCGAGCATCCGCCCGCGAGCGCGATGAACGCGAGCGCGATCAGCCCCGAACCAGAAACCAGGCGCACGGCCGGCGAGCTCCACGGCATCCCTCAGGGTACCACCGCCCCGCGCGCCGGGGTCGCCGGCCACGCGGCGACCCGACTCAGCGCTTCATTGAGCGGTGACAGTCGCCGTCGGGAAATCGATGCTCCCCGTGCCGCCGCCCGTCTCGATGAGGATCTTGGCCTCGAGCATGTTCCCGAGCGTCATGCCCGCGGCGGCCCACGCCTTGAAGTGCTCGGTGATGGAGATCTGCCCGCACTGGCGAGCCGTCTGGCGCACGCTGTAAAACTGCGTCCAGCTATTGACGCCCGTGCATCTCGACCCGCCGGTTCCGCTCGTGGCGCGCGTGTACAGAGTGTACGTACCGCCATCAATCATGGCCGTGCCCTTGTTCACCGTGTTGCCCGGATTCACCGGCATCCGGTTGTACGAATCTTCGACGATGTAGTACTCGATGCACGGGGTCGTCGACCAACCGTAGATCCCGATGTACGAGAAGCCACCTCCGGTCCCCGACTTCGTCTCGGCAAACTCGGCAGTGATGGTTCCGAACTTGTCGAACGTCTTGCCGCTGTTCCCCCACTCCAGGCCCATGCGCGCCAGGTAGTCCCCCGAGCCGTTCCAGGAGGCGCTGAACGCGGGCGTGGTGAACGTGGTGATCGTCCCCGGACCGCTGTTCGTCCAGATCGACCAGTTGAGGCCGGCCGCGTTGCCCATCGTATTCGTCGAGCTGTGCGCGGTCCCGCCCGTCGGCAGAGTGCCCGAGCAATTGACCGTCGAGCCCCCGTCGGTCGTGCCGGTCGCCCCCGCCGTGCCAGTCACGCCGCCCGTGCCGGTTCTGCCGCCCGTGCCGGTCGTTCCGCCCGCGCCAATCTTGCCTCCGCTGCCCGTGGTGGGGCCGCTCCCGCCCGCGCCGGCGACCACCGCCCCGCCCGACCCGGTCGTCCCGGCCGTGCCGACGGAGCCAGCCTGCCCCGCCCCGCCAGTTCCCGGGTCAGGGGTCGAACCGCCGGCTCCAGGCGCGGACGATCCTCCCTGCCCGCCGGGATCGCCACTCAGGACAGAGCCGGTACAGGCGACGGCAGTCAATCCGGCAAGGCAGGCGATGATGCAGACGGACATCCAGCGGCGGGGGCGATACACCATGTTCCTCTATTCCGTAGTTGTTCCAAACCGATCACATTGGTCACTCTTTTTTGTCGAAATAATGCGCGTGACCGCCGGGCGCCATCGCTTCTGGACCGACGAGAACCGCGAATTTCTGACAACGCGGGCGACGGTCCAGCAATGGTCCACATCCGACCTTCGCCGCGACGCCGCGGACAACCCTCGGCCGGCCAGGAGAAACGATGAAACTGCATTCTGCCTTGGCACTGGCGCCGTTCGCCGCGGTGCTCGTCGTAGCGTACGCCGGCTGCTCCTCTCAAGGGGGCGGCGGCCCAGACGGGAGCGGAGGCTCCGGCGCCGCAGGAGCGAGCGGTGGTGGGTCGGGAACCGGCGGTACCGGGAGCGGGGCCGGAGGAGTCGCCGCGGGATCCGGTGGACGAGCCGGCAATAGCGGCGCAGCAGGAGGGGGCGGCGACGCGGCCGGCGGAACGCCGGGCGGCCAAGGTGGAACCGGCGGAGCAGGAATGGCCGGCAGCGGCGGCTCGAACGGCTCCGGTGGCGCGACGGGAACGGGCGGCGGCAGTGGAGCCTCCCACTGGGTGGGAACCTGGACCGCCTCGCCCTATCCTGTGCCGGCGGGCAACATGCCTCCGGCGGCGCTGTCAAACAGCGTGCTTCGTCAGGTCGTGCACGTCTCGCTCGGCGGCAGCCAGATCCGAGTGCAATTCTCGAATCTGTCGGGCAACGGGCCGGTCACGATCACCTCGGCTCACGTGGCAGTCTGCAGAGCCACTCCCGCGGTGGACAGCACGATCGACGCCGCGACCGACAAAGCCATCGCCTTCTCTGGAATGGCGGCGGTGACCATCGCGCAGGGCAAGGAGATCTGGTCCGATCCGATCGCCTTCACGATCGCTCCGCTCGGCAACGTCTCGATCACCACGGCATTCGGAGCGGTGCCCAGCGCGCTCACCGGCCACGCCGGCTCGAGAACGACGTCGTACCAGCAGACCGGCAGCACTAACGTCACCGCGGCCAGCATGACGACGGCGCAAACCGTCGACTCCTGGTACTACATCTCGGGCATGGACGTGATGGCGGACGCCTCGGCCACCGGCGCCGTCGCCATTGGCGATTCCATAACCGACGGCAGAGGCACCGATACGAACCACAACAATCGGTGGACGGACATCCTGTCCGCGCGTCTGCGCGGCGGAGCCGCGACCGCCAACGTGGCGATGATGAACCAGGGGATTGGCGCGACCAATCTGGTTGGCACCACCGGCACGGCGGCTCAGGCACGCTTCAATCGAGACGTGCTGGGGCAAAGCGGCGTCCGGTACGCGATCGTCTTCGACGGCGTCAACGACATCGGCGGAGGCGCGTCTTTCGCGTCGCTGAAGAGCGCCTACGACAGCTTGATCAGCCAGGCGCACGCCAAGGGATTGCTGATCTTCGGCGCAACGATCACTCCGTTTGGCGGCAACGCCTATTACACACCGGCGCACGAGACCGTTCGCCAGCAAGTCAATACGTACATCAAGAGCGGCGTCTTCGACGGCGTGATCGACTTCGACGCCGCGGTCACCGACAACGGAAATCCCCCCAAGTTGCAGGCGACCTACGCCGCATGGGCCCAGATGGACGGACTGCACCCGGGGCCAGCGGGCTATCAGAAGATGGGCGACACCGCTGATTTGACCCTGTTCACGAAGTGACGGCAGCGGCGCGGGCCGCGTGACACCGCTCGCGGTGCGGGAATTTTCGGCGCGATACCAGTTTTTACTATGAGGTGTCGCGCATGTACCCAAGCTCCGTGAGATCGAGATCACCAGGCGCTCATTGTTGGCCGGCGATTGTCTTCGCATGGCTGGTTGTTTCGCTATCGGCGGGTTGCGGTGGATCGGACGGGCTGTCGGCCGATGACGGCGGGAATGGCGCCGGCGAAGGGGACGGCGGCAAGAACCTGCAGCTGTTCATCGGCACGTGGCACGTAACCTCGGGCTCCCAGACGGTGACTTGCGCCGGACAGAGCCAGTTGAGCGCGGCCACCGATACCATCTGGCAGATGGGAACGACGTCGGATCTCATGCAACCGGTGGATTCATCGGGCTGCCCGTTTCTCGCGAACGTCTCGGGGAACACGGCCACCGCGGTGCCCAACCAGTCCTGCAGCCTGACCATGAGCGGAAGCACCGTCAAGCTGACCGTGACGTCGTACACGTTCACGGTCGCGGCCAGCGGCACGACCGCCACCGACATCGGGCGCGGCACCGCGGTGGCGACCGGAGCCGTTTCGAACTCCTGCACCTTCACCGAGAGCGCGACGTACTCGAAGGCTCCATAGCGCGCGGCTTGCTCGGCGGCCCGGCGCCCCGCGCCCGAGCTCAGGGGACGAGATAGCTGGCCAGGCCGAACGCCTGAGCCTTGATGGACTGGGCGACCAGGTTGGCGATCTGCACGGCGCCCGCGGATTCGAAGTGGGTGTGATCCTCGCAGAAGAACGCGCCGATCGCGCCCGATTCGTAGGTTGCGGCGACGTCGGCGCCCGGCAACGGGCAGAATCCCAGCGACGTGTACAGCGTGACGCTGAGCGCTTCCAGGTCGATGAGCGGCACGTTGTAAGTGACGGCGGCTTGACGGGCGGCGACCGCGAAACGCCCGCGCGTCGGGATCGCGTTGCTGCCCGTGCAGGCGATGGAGCTCACCGAGCTGAGGAAGATCGGATTGGCGCCGCGGTCGCGCGCCGCCTGCGCCATCAGGCCCAGGTCGGCCATGAACCGATCGGTGCTCTCGTGCTTGGGGCAGGTCGGATCGGTGTCGTTGATCCCGAACTGGACCAGCAGATAGTCGCCCGCCTTCATGCCGTTCAGCATCGCGGTCCAGCCCGGCAGGAAGGTCATGCTGTTCAGCACGCATTCGCCGTCAGCGCCGAGCGTCGTGCTGACGTCGTAGAGCCAGTCGTTGATGCTGGTGCCGCTGATCGCGTTGTTGACCACCGTGGCGTGCGTGTTGAAATGAGGTTGGAGCTTGCCGCCCCAGCCGATCGGGCAGGACGGTCCCCCGGTCGCCACCGTCGAGTCGCCGGCGACCCAAACGGTGATGTTCGCCGTGCCGGCGCCGCCCGCGCCTCCCATTCCTCCCGTGCCAGTCTTGCCGCCGGTCGCGGTGCCGCCTCCCGTGCCGGTTCCTCCCGCGCCACCGCTGCCGGACGTGCCTCCCGTCTGGGTCGTGACGCCGCCGTCCGCTCCGCCGGTGGCGTGGGCGCCGCCGGTGCCGGTCACGCCCGAGCCGCCCGAGCCGGTGCCGCCGCCCGTGCCGGTGGTGCCACCCGTGCCGGGCACTGTCGTCGTCGCCCCGCCCGCGCCGGCTCCGGTCGCGGCGTCGGCGCCGCCAGCGCCGGCGGCATCGACGCCCGCAGCCCCGCCGGGCGACGAGCCGCAACCCGCCACCGCGATCATCGTCGCTGCGAGCGCGGTCAACCAGAGCGCTCGACCGCGGCAAGCCCCGCGCACGCGCCCTGTGCGGGTGCTACACCTGCCTGCGGTCATGGAGTCCCCTTTCGAGAATTGCTGAATTCCGTCGGTGGACCGTTCCCTGACGGCCGCGCCGATCAGAACTAAGGGGCGCCGCGCGGCGATCTGGTGCAACCGCGCCTAGCGACAGGCCCTGACCTGGATCGCCGTGCATCCGCCCCCGACACAGAATCCGCTGGTCGGCTGACAGGTGGTGCCCGTGGGGCAGGTGACGCCGGCGTCGGCAGCGCAGCTGAGCAAGCAGGTGCCACCCATCACGCACACGTCGCCGGTCGGACAGAGCGTGGTGAGGTCGCACGACAGACCCGCGTCACCCGTGTCGCGGTGACCGTCGGAGGGCGTGTCACCATCGTTGGCATCGCTGCCATCGTTGATGTTGCCATCTTGGATGTTGCCGGCATCCTGGGCGTCCCCACCCCCATCGGCGACGCCCGCGGTCCCGCCGATTCCACCGAGGCCAGCGCCACCGCCCCCACTGGCGCCGCCGCCGCCGTGGCCACCGCCACCGTCGTTGCCATGCGAAGACGAACCGCAGGCGCCCGCAAAGATGAGCGCCAAACCAACCAGAACCATCATTGTGTTTCGCTGCATGTTGCGATGCGATTGCAACGCGTGTTCCAGTGTGAGTGGCGCG
Organism: uncultured Pseudomonadota bacterium; assembly: GCA_963774325.1. GTDB lineage: Bacteria > Myxococcota_A > Polyangia > Fen-1088 > Fen-1088 > DASRQZ01. The sequence continues at coordinate 2,044,826 of CAVZEF010000002.1, read as the reverse complement.
CGGCGACGCGGGATCCGCTGCGACTCGCCTCGAAAAACTGAGGAGCGGCCGCAGGCGACTGACATCGGCGGTCCAAGCAAGCTCGCCTCTTCGGGGATAGAATCCCGCTCCCAATGCGCAAGTCGGTGGTCGGGTGTCTCGTCGGCGTCGTCTGCTCTCTTGGTTGCGGCGGCCCTTCGTTCCAAAACCGCGTACCAGATATCTCGATCACGCCCGCGCGAATGGTCGTCCTGCCGGCAGCCGTGAAGACATTCGAGCTCGATGCGAACAATGATCGCACCGAGCAGCGAGACGAGATCGTTCGCTCCAACATCGACGCGGCGATTCGAGCGGAAGCGAACGCCCTCGGCATTCGCGTCTTCGCGCGCGAGTTGGATGCTCAGGAACCACCGGTCAAGGCACTCTACGCGCGGCTCTGGCGGTGGATCCCGAGGGTGTCGGTGGAGATCGCCGCGCAGCAGATGGGACGTCGAGACTTCGGTCTCCATTCGGTGGGCGATTGGAGATTCCCGGAGAGCCTGGCACCCCTCGGCAGCGCGCTCCAAGCCGACACGGCGCTGACCGTCTTCATGAGCGACACGCACGACACGGGAGGTCGCGCCTTCGCGATGGCGGTCACGGGCGGCCATACCTATTGGACAAAGGTCGGCACCGCGTGCGCAGTCAGCCTCCGCGACGGCCGGATGATCTGGTGTCGTTCGCGCGTCGACGCTTGGGGCGATCTGAAGAGCGCCAGCGTCGCGTCGTCGGCCGTTGGCGATCTGCTCGCCGGGCTCCTGGCGCCGTAGACGGCCGGCGATGCGCCGGAGCCTGGTGCCGACACGTCGACCGCGCCCTGGTGCCGCTGCCGAGCGGGTTGACGAATGACCCGCCGGAGACGAACACGAAGGTGGTCGCGGTCAACGTGCCCCGGCGGTCGCGTCAGTTCACCGATTCCTTCGCCACGCCGCCCCTCGTCGTCCACAGAACGGCGAGGCCCGGGATCATATTGAGCTGGGCCGAGAACGCCAAGATGGGCCCATCGTGCCCCGCCCTCACACCGACGATCGCTTGTCCGCTGGAGTTCGTGGCCAAGCCGATGTCGTAGCCGGCCGACGACAGCGTCGTGGTGGTGGTCCAGCTGCCGGTCGCGGGCAGGCTGGCGGTCTTCACGGCCCCGCTGACCGGAACCCAGACGGCGATCGCGTTGCCCGAGCTGTCCATGCTGACGAGCGGATGACCGGCGGTGCTGCTGTCGAGGACGACGGGAGCCGTCCAGCTCCCGCCGGGAAGCTTGTAGGCGGCTTCCTCGTCGAATGAGGTCCCCGTTCCGCCCTGCCAGACGACCACGATCTTGCCGTTAGGTGCGACAGCCACCGCTGGCGCACCACCCTGGCCGATCACGGTCGGCCCCGTCCAATTCACGCCGTCGCTGCTAAAGTTCTCCATCAAATACCTGCGGGAGCGTCACCACGAAATCAGGGAGATCTCCAATCTCGACGGATTCGCTGCCCGCGTGGCCGCCGAAGAAGGTCAGGTGCTAACCAAAGGCGTGGTCAAGCGCCGGATCCATTTGGAACGACGGGAACTGGCAGTCACGACTGCTGATGAGTGGTCGTTGGCCACCGGTACTCACGAGCGAAACGTAAGGACACATCGCGGAAGATCACCGAATCCGAAAGGCGGACAGCCGAGCCCCAGCTCTTTTCACGGGCGACACCAGCACAGAGCCCGGGGTGCGTAATGGTGCGCTACTGGCCGTGCCGGTCGCCGTGGTCGTGGTCGTGGTCTCCGTGCTCACCATGGTCGTGATCGCCGTGGTCACCGTGGTCGTGATCGCCGTGGTCGTGATCGCGGCGATCGAAGTCGCGGTCGTGGTCGTGATGGTCGCGGTCGTGGTCAGCGTGGTCGCGATCGTGATCGCCGTGGTCGTGATCGCCGTGGTCGCCGTGCTCCCAGCCGCTGGGATGCCACGCCTGCCGGCCGCCGTCGCGATCCCAGTGCCCGGCCCTCCAGTTATCGCCCCGTCGTTCGGGTTCCCAGCGACCCTCGGTCCAGACGTACCGTCCGTCGCGCCATTCGTGCGCGCCCGCGATCCAGACGAAACCCGGACGCTGCGCAGGCGGAGGCGCCATGACCTGAGGAGGAGGCGGCGGCGGGGGCGGGTTGTCGACATACATCGAAGGGGGTGCGACGTAGGCCGGGCCCTCGCTCCACGCTCCCGGAATCCAGCCGTAGTGGTCGCCTTGCCATTCCCAGCGGCCCCCGTGCCACTGCTGGCCGGGACGCTCCCGTTCCCAGTGCCCGCGGCGCTGGACATACCTCCCTCGTCGCCAGTCAGCGCCTCCCTCAACCCACACCCACCCCCGCCGCGGCGGCACGCGTTCAATGGGGGGCGGCGGCGGAGGCGGCTGATTGTTCCGCCAGCCGCCCGCCTGCGCGATCCTGGTCTGGGAAGCAACCGGATGCAGCGACGAGGCCCCCGGCGTCGGTGACGTCGCCATGGCGAGCAGCAAGATCAAATCAGTGGTGAACATCGGACGCACCTCCGGTGAGAGTTGGTGTGAAGGCGAGCGCGACCTTCCCCTTGAACCCCGCAGCCGGCCGGCGTCCATGGGCGCTTTTCAAATCCGATCTCGATTTCCAGGGCGAGCAACGCGGTGAGACCGGACTTCAATGCTTCGACCGAAGACGCACCGATCTTGAACCTCTCAGCGGCAGCGCGTCCGGAGCGCGCTGGGGACGGATAGGCCGGGTAGGAATGCTCGCGCGACGGACCCAACGCCAAGCGGTTCAATCACGTGAAAACGCGAACAAATCACCGCGGGTGTCTGAAGCCACGACGGACACGGTTCCTCAGTGTCCGCTTTTGGGCTCTGGCTCTCGGAACTGCGCGCGAAGCTCCAGGGACAGATCATCGCGCGGAAGCACCGCGACGATGAAGGTGAGATTCACATCGTCGAGACGAAGATGGCCCCGCGCACGGTGAATCTGATCCTGGCGCTACTCCGATCAATCCTCCGCTTCGCTGTCGCCAACGGGCATATCGCCGCGTCGCCAACCGATCGCCTTGGACATGGAAAACTAATGTTGCCGCTTGAACGCGGGAAGCTCGCGCCCCCGATCGAAAAGGCGGAGGACGTGGGGCGCCTCCTGGCGGCGGTCCGAGAGATCGGCGATGAGACCAATCGTCCGAACCTCAATCCGATCTTCGCCCTTCTCGCTTACACGGGCCTTCGACGCGGGGAAGCGCTTGGGCTGCGATGGGCCGACGTGGACCTAGATCGCCGGATGATCACCGTCCGACACAGCTACGACGGCATGACGAAAAGCAGCAAGCACCGCACCGTCCCCGTCCCCGTCCCCGCCGCATTGGGGGTCATCCTGAGGCGCACAAGATCGGAGACCCTTGGAAAGGTGCTCTCTGCTTCCCCAACGACGATGGCGAGATGTACAGCCGCAACGCCAAGCTCGAAGCCGCGCTACGGAGCGCTCTCGCCCGTGTGAAGTTGCCTCACATTCGAGTTCACGATCTCCGCCACGTCTTCGCCAGTCACTTCGTGATGGGTGGTGGCGACATCTTCACGCTACAAAGGATTCTCGGCCATTCGACACCGCAGATCACCTCCGACACCTACGCGCACCTGAGCCCGCGGCACCTGGCGGGCGAAGCGGATCGGGTCGCCTACCCCGCACCCTCACAGTCGGCAAAGGTTCTCCCGTTCGTCGCAGAATCAGGCGCAGTAGGACCCGGATAGGACCCGCGACCTGCCGCCACCGCGTCGAGTCGCAGCGCGGGTTTTTACCGATTCCCGAAGGATTCCGCCTAGTGCCGGAGACGAGACTTGAACTCGTAAGCCCTTGCGAGCGGCGGATTTTGAGTCCGCTGCGTATACCATTTCGCCACTCCGGCTTTTGTTAGTTATATCGAATGCTTACTCGGTCTTTCGGCCCCCCGTTTTCGGGCAGTGTAGCTTGAGTGCGGCTTCTTTTCGAGGGGAGGAACATACCGCAGGCCGCGCCTGCGCGGTGAAGATCGGGGTCTCGACCTGATCGATCGCGCCACTCACTGCCGGGGGTTTCCCCGCTCTCACCGCGTGCACACGCTGAATAGGCGCGCGCGTGCGCAGAGGGGAGCGTGACGATGAACCCATCCTTGCCCGAGACGATGAAGGCGGCGGTGATCGATCGGTTCGGCGGGCCCGAGGTGCTTCACATCGGGGAGCGGCCGGTGCCGAAGCCGAAGGGCAACGAGGTTCTCATCCGGCTGGAAGCCGCGGGGATCGGCGTCTGGGATCCGTACATGCGCGAGGGCGGATTCGAGGAGGGCAAGCAGCCGTTCCCGCGCGTCATCGGCAACGACGGCGCCGGGACGGTGGCCGCTGTCGGCCGCGCGGTGAAGCGCCTGCGCGTGGGCGATCGCGTCTACGCGTACACGATGAAGGGCGGTTTCTACGCGCAGTACGTCTGCGTGAGCGAGGGCGACGTGGCCCGCATCCCGCCGGGCATCGATCCCGAAGAGGCGGGCGCGCTCGGCGCTGACGGCATCACCGCGTTGCGGGGGCTCGAAGATCAGCTGAAGGTCAAACGCGGCGAGACGCTGATGGTGTTCGGCGCCAGCGGCGGGATCGGACACATCGCGGTCCAGCTGGCCAAGCGCATGGGGGCGCGCGTGCTGGCGATCGCCTCGGGACGCGATGGCGTGCAGCTCGTGCGGCGCCTGGGGGCCGACGAGGCCGTCGACGGACGTCAGGCCGACGTGGTGGCGGCCGCGCGCAGGTTCGCGCCCGAGGGGCTCGACGCGGCGCTGGTCCTGGTGGGCGACAAGCAGCTGCCGAAGATCCTGCGCGCTCTGCGCAAAGGCGGACGGGTCGCGTACCCCAACGGCGTCGAGCCGGCTCCGCGCGCGCGGACGGGAATCAAAGTGCACGGCTACGACGGCACGCCGAGCCGCCAGGCGTTCGAGCGCCTGAACCGCCGCATCGGACGTGGTCCCTTTCACGTCGAGCTCGGACGCGTCTACCGCCTGGAGGACGCCGCGCGCGCTCATCGTGAGATCGAGAAGCATCACGTGGGCAAGCTGGCGTTTCGCATCTGAGCCGAGAGCCAGGAAAGGGGCGCCGTGGCTGAAGCCATCATTCGACAGCGCGTGAGCGATCTGGTGAAGGTGCTTGGCGCAAAGGACATCGACGGCGTCATGTCGTTTTATGCGTCCGACATCGTTTCGTTCGATCTCGATCCGCCTCTGCGATACGCGGGGGTCGATCGGAAGCGCGCGGCCTGGCAGGCGCTCTTCGCGGCATTTCCGGGCCCGTTCACCTACGAGGTGCACGAACTGGATGTCACGACCAACGGCGAGCTGGCCGTCGTTCACAGCCTCAACCACGTCGAGGGTACGCTGGCGAGCGGTCAATCCACCGCGCTCTGGGTGCGCTGGACAGCGTGCTTCCGGCGGATCGACGGCGCCTGGCTGATCGCGCACGACCACGTGTCCGTCCCGGCAGACCTCGCGCACGGCAGGGCGGTCGTGAATCTCACTCCTTGAGCGCGGGTGAGCCGCGACTAACGCGGCTCCTGGAGCCTGCGTTGAGCAGACTCGGCGGCGTCGCCCGAGGCGACGCCCTTTTCCCGCAGCTTGCGGAACTCCTCTCGAAAGGCGGCGAGCTCCGCGTCGGTCGCGTTCTCGAGATCGGCGAACACGTTGCGCGCCTTGCTGGAGCGAATCAGCTCGTCGAGCTTGAGATGGATCGCCTTCGCGTCGCGATTTTGCGTGGCCTGAATCAAGAAGACCATCAAGAAGGTGACGATCGTCGTGGCCGTATTGATGACCAGCTGCCAGGCGTTGCTGAATCGGAATATCGGCCCGGTGACCAGCCAGACGAGCACGGCCAGCACGGCGAGCAGGAATGCGAACGGGTTGCCGAACCGTTGAGACGCCTGCGTCGCGAAGCGGCGAAAGCGCTCGCTGACGGTTCTGTCTGACGGAGCTCGTCGGTCTCGCGCTTCTTCAGCAGTCATGTGGTCTCCGAGCGGCCTCCCCGCAACAAGGTAATCAGTCCCACCTGACCGGGGGTGATTACATTCCTCGAGCATGCCGGACGAGGGATCGGCCAGGACGGTCGTATTCGCGATCGGCTCGAACGTCTGCATAGCGGCGCTCAAGTTCATCGTTGCGGCGGTCACCGGAAGCTCGGCGATGCTCTCCGAGGGCATCCATTCGATGGTCGACACGGCCGACGGCGTGCTGCTCTACGTCGGGCTCCGCCGTGGCCAGCTGCCCGCGGACGAACAGCACCCGTTCGGGCACGGCAAGGAGATCTATTTCTGGACCCTGGTCGTGGCGATCCTGGTCTTCGCCGTGGGCGGCGGCATGTCGGTCTTCGAGGGAATCGTGCATCTGATGCAGCCACGGCGTCTTCATCACGCCGTCTGGACCTACGTCGTGCTCGCCGGCTCGATGCTCTTCGAGGGCATCTCCTGGATGGTCGCCTGGCGCCAGTTCCAGCGTGTTCGCGCGCGCCGGGGCATCTGGGAGACGATCGAAAAGAGCAAGGATCCGACGACCTTCGCGGTCCTGTTCGAGGACTCCGCCGCGCTGCTGGGCCTGCTCATCGCAGCGACGGGCGTGACATTGGAGCTGCTGCTGGGATCGTCCGTGCCTGACGCAATCGCTTCGATGCTGATCGGGCTGGTTCTCATGGCAACGGCGGTGACGCTGGCGCGCGCGACGCAGAGCCTGCTGGTGGGCGAGACAGCCGACCGGGAAGTCGTCGACGGGATCCGTCGAATCGCGACGGCGGACCGCGGCGTGGCGCGCACCGGGCGCGTGCGGGCGGTCCACTTCGGACCACACGACATCGTGGCGCAGCTCGAGCTGGTGTTCGATCCGGGCCTTCGCGCAGAGGAAGTGGCCCACACGATCGATCGCCTGCAGCGCGCGATGCGCGAGCGCTATCCCGATCTCAAGTCGATCTCCGTGGAAGCGGAGTCGGTCCGATCCTGAAACCCGCCCGAGGTCAGTGACGAGGCCGCGGCGGTACCTTGGCGCCCTTGCTTCGCGCCTCCGACAAGCCGATGGCGATGGCCTGCTTCCGGCTCTTCGCCTTGGGGTGCCGTCCCTTTCCGGCCTTGAGCGTGCCGCGCTTCGCTCGGCGCAGGGCGCTTCCGACGCGCTTCTTGGCGGCGGCGCCATAACGGGGTTTGCTGCTCTTTCGACGCTTGGTTGCCATGTTTCTCGCCTCTCCCTTCTGTTCTCCGGTTGCTACCTCGACGACCTCGACGAACGGCGGCGCGCGGGCGTGGCGCGCGACGACGCGGCCCGGGGCTTGCCCTGCCGGCCGGAGCGGGTCGCCGCGTGGCGCTCGCCGGCGGGCGGCGCACCTTTGCGCTTCGCCAGGCTCGCCTTGAGCGCGCTCAGCAGATCGACGATCTCGCCGCCCTTCGCAGACTCGGAGCTCGGGCGCGACGGCGATCTCGCCGCCCTTCGCCTTCTCCGCGACCAGCTTCATCACCCGCTCGCGAAAAGTGTCCTGGTACTTCGCGGGATCCCACTTGCCGCTCAGCGAATCGATGATCTGCAGCGCCAGGGAGAGCTCGCGTCCGCGCGCCGCGCTCGTCGCCGCCCCCGCCTTGGGCAGATCCGGCAGGTCGCGCGCGTCGCGCACCTCGTCGGGGAAGAACATGGTCTGCAGCGCGATCGATCTCGCCGAACGGACGCAGGCAGACCACGCGCTCCTTGCTGCGCATGACGAAGCGGCCGATGCCGACACGGCCGCTGCGCTTCAAGGCCTCGCGAAGGAGCGCGTACGACTTCTCGCCGGCCGCGCCGTCGGGCGCGATGAAGTAGGTCTGGTCCCACGACACCGGATCGATCTCGTCGAGGCCCACGAACTGCTCGACGTCGATGGTGTGCGTCGCGCTGGACTCGGCGGCGTCGAGCTCCTCCTTGCTGAGCGCGACGAAGCGGCCCTTCGCCGACCTCGAACCCGCGCGCGATCTTCTCCCACGGCACCTCGCGGTTCGAGCCCTCGGCGATGCGCTTGTAGCGGATGCGCCGGCCGGTCCCGCTCTCCACCTCGTGGAAGACCGGACGGTGCGACTCGATGGCGGGAAAGACCTTCACCGGGATCGCGACCAGGCCAAAGCTGATCGATCCTCTCCAGATGGGACGTGGCACGGATCCAATCTGATGCCGCGCGGCCCGACCGGAAGACCCCAGCGCGGGCCCAACCTGCGCTAGGCTTCGCCCCCACTCGATGACACCCACCCCGACTCTGACCATCCGCAATCTCAACAAGACCTATGCGTCCGGCCTGGCGGCGCTGAAGAGCATCGACCTCGAGATCCACAAGGGCGAGATCTTCGCGCTGCTCGGGCCGAACGGCGCGGGCAAGACGACGCTCATCAGCATCATCTGCGGCATCGTGAACCCGACGTCGGGCCAGGTGCTGGTCGACGGGCACGACATCCAGCGCGACTACCGCGCGGCGCGCACGAAGGTGGGCCTGGTGCCGCAGGAGCTGACGACCGACGCGTTCGAGACGGTGTGGGCGACGGTGAACTTCAGCCGCCGGCTGTTCGGCCGGCCGCCCGACCCCGCGTACATCGAGAAGGTCCTGCGCGAGCTGACGCTGTGGGAGAAGCGCGACGCGCGCATCATGACCCTGTCGGGCGGCATGAAGCGCCGGGTGATGATCGCGAAGGCGCTGTCGCACGAGCCGGAGATCCTGTTCCTCGACGAGCCGACGGCCGGCGTCGACGTGGCCCTGCGGCGCGACATGTGGAAGCTGGTGCGCGCGCTGCGCGCGACCGGCGTGACCATCATCCTCACGACCCACTACATCGACGAGGCGGAGGAGATGGCGGATCGAATCGGCATCATCTCGAAGGGCGAGCTGACGCTGGTCGAGGACAAGGCGACGTTGATGAAGAAGCTCGGCAAGCGGCAGCTCACGCTGCAGCTGCAGGATCCGATGACGGCGATCCCGGAGGCGCTCGCGGCCTGGTCGCTGTCGCTGAAGCCCGGCGGCCACGAGCTGGTGCTGACGTTCGACGCCGCGGGCGGCACGCGCCGACGTGCCGTCGCTGCTGAAACGCCTGGGCGAGCTGGGCATCGCGTTCAAGGATCTGAGCACGCACCAGAGCTCGCTCGAGGACATCTTCGTGAGCCTGGTCGCCGATCGCCCGCGGGTGACGTCGTGAGCGCATCCGCAGCGCCGGTCTTCAACTACCGCGGCGTCTGGGCGATCTACCGCTTCGAGATGGCGCGGTTCATCCGCACGCTCGTTCAGAGCGTGATCACGCCGGTGATCTCCACATCGCTCTACTTCGTGGTGTTCGGCTCGGCGATCGGGTCGCGCATGTCGCACGTGGGCGGCGTCTCGTACGGCGCGTTCATCGTGCCGGGTCTGATCATGCTGTCGGTGTTCACGCAGAGCATCTCCAACGCGTCGTTCGGGATCTACTTTCCGCGCTTCACCGGCACGATCTACGAGCTCCTGTCGGCGCCGATCTCGTTCGTCGAGATGGTGATCGGCTACGTCGGCGCGGCCGCCACGAAATCGATATTGCTCGGGTTGATCATCCTGGCGACGGCCGCGGTCTGTGTGCCGGTGCGCATCGAGCATCCGCTGTGGATGATCGCGTTCCTGCTGCTGACGGCGGCGACGTTCAGCCTGTTCGGGTTCGTGATCGGCATCTGGGCCAAGGGCTTCGAGCAGCTGCAGCTGATTCCGATGCTGGTGGTGACGCCGCTGACGTTCCTGGGCGGCGCCTTCTACTCGATCGACATGCTGCCGCCGACCTGGCGCAAGATCGCGCTCGTGAATCCGGTGGTCTATCTGATCAGCGGCTTTCGCTGGAGCTTCTACGGCCAGGCCGACGTCAGCGTCGGGTTGAGCCTGGAGATGACGCTGGTGTTCCTGGTGGTGCTGCTGCTGGTCGTGCGCTGGATGTTCAAGACCGGCTATCGCATCAAGAACTGACGTGGCATATACTCCGGCTCGTCCGCCCGGCCCCCGCGCGGGAAAGCCATCGCCGGGCCCGCCCCTGCAACCTCGGGAGGTTCGCGTGCACCGATCAACCTCGTGGCTGTTCGCAGCGTCAATCCTGGTAGCCGCTGGCTGCGCCGGCACCGCGAGCACGCCCGGCGACGGCACCGGGACCGGCGGCGCGACGACCGGCGGCGCGACCGGAACGAACGGCGCGGGCGGCGCGACCACCGGACCGTCGGGTAGCGGCGGCGGCGCGGGTGGCGCGAGCGTCACCGGCAGCGGCGGATCCATCGGTGGCGGCGGCGCGACCGGCAGCGGCGGCAAGGCCGGCACAGGCGGCGCGACCGGCGCGGGCGGAATGATTTCCGGAACCGGCGGCGGCAGCGGGCCCGACGGCGGAACCGGACCGCTGCCGTTCAAGGGTGTCGCCAACTCGGCGTGCAACGACCTGACGACGCTGAAGACGTCGTGGTGGTACAACTGGACGACCAGCCCGGGTAGCTGCAATGCGCCCGGCTCGGCGTTCATCCCGATGATCGCCGGCAAGAGCGAGAAGACGCCCGACGCGGTCACGAGCGCGCTCAACAAGATCGCCGCCGCCGGCTACAAGACGGTGCTGGGATTCAACGAACCCAACAAGCCTGATCAGGCGAACCTGACGGTGGCGCAGGTGATCGGCATGTGGCCGCAGCTGACCGCGAACGCCGGCGTCCGCGTGAGCAGCCCGTCGACGTCGGCGGACGCGCCCGGGCAGGCCTGGTTCACCGACTTCATGACCCAGGCGACGGCGATGAGCTTCCGCGTCGACTTCATCGCGCTGCACTGGTACGGCTGGAACGCCGGCTCGTGCGACAACAAGGCGTCGCAGCTCGAGTCGTACATCAAGTGGGCCGAGGCGATCCCCGGCAACCGCCCGATCTGGATCACCGAGTGGGGCTGCCTGAATCTCAGCAACCCCGACATGCCGACGGTGCAGGCGTTCTACACGGCGGCGGTCGCGATGTTCGCGAAGCACCCGCGCATCGAGCGCTACGCCTGGTACCCGTGGACGACGAACAACAACCTCGTCGACACCGCGGACGCGCTCACGTCGCTCGGCACCGCTTTCGCGGCGCAACCGAGCACGCACTGATCGGCCGAGAGGGCTCGGACCTCCGAGGAGGCCCGAAGCCCGACGCCCGAGGCCCTTTTCCCTAGTTCTTGTAGCCGCCGGCCTTGGGGCCGGTGGACGCGAAGACGCCGCCGGCCAGCGCGCGCTCCAGCGCCGACGGGACGCGCGGCGGAGGCGGCGGCACCGTGCGGTTCTCGATCTCGATCGGGTTCGGCGTCGGCACGATCCGCGACGGCCGCTGCGAGATCCGGTGCAGCATGTTCGCCAGCTCCTTGAGCGCCGCATCGGTGTCCCGAAGCACCGCGGCGGGCGGCATCGGGTTGGTGCTGCGCGCGCGCAGCTCACGCCGCACGTCGCGCGCGCCGCCCAGCGAGAGGCGGGCCAGGTCACCCAGCTCCTCGACGAACGCCACGAGCACGGTGTGGGACGGCACCCCGCGCGTCGCCTCGCCCGAGGCCTTGAAGGTCGCGTTGACCAGTCGATCCCCGACCGAATCGAACACTGCGCTGATCCGCGCGAACTCCGACAGCAATCGCGTCGCGTCCTCGACCTGCGCGCGCACCTTCAACAGCGCAGCGTGGGTTTGCTCGATCACCTTGAGCGAGTCGGTGACGGGATCCCTCGATTCACCGTCGGAAGAAGCTACGATTCCGGACTGGTTCAGAGCAGGATTCGACATGTCTCGGCCTCCATGAAAATGAGACACTCTCATCGTAGCAACCATGGACGTACAAGCGAGCACAACCGACCGTATGTCGCATCGCCGCGCACAGATCACGACGCCGACAATCGGCGTCGTTGCGGGTTTGCGCGCGCTTTTCTCGCGCCAGATTTCTGACGCGCGCGCGGCGCGATCCATTCACTCGCCGATCGAGAACCGGTGCAGCGATTTCAGGTCGTCACCGACGATGTTGACCGACAGGCTGGTGCGGCTGGCTTCGATCACGGCGAAGCCGTTCTTGCTCGCGGCGAACAGCGTGCGCGGGCCGCTCTTCGTCGGCCGCGGCTGCGCGCCGCCGCCGCCCACGATCACGAAGTGAACGCCGCCCTCGGGCGCCAGGTGCTGCAGATCGTGCTCGTGGCCGCACAGATAAATGTTGGCGCGCCCGCGCAGCAGCGGCAGCACGTTGTCGCGCACCGCCGGCTCGTCGCCGTGCGCGCCGTTGGAGTAGATCGGATGGTGGCCGTACACGATCTTCCAGCGCGCCGTGCTGTGCGCCAGCTCTTGGTCCAGCCAATCGAGCTCCGCGCGCGTGACCAGGTTGGTGTCGATCGCGAAGAACTGAACGGGCCCGGCGACGAAGGTGTAACGGATCGCGGGCATGCGCCAGTACTCGGACTTCGCGGAGTGCAGCACCTCGGCGGCGGGGCTGTCGGGCAGCACCCAGTCGTGGTTGCCGAGCGTCGGGTAGAAGCGCACGTGCATCGGCTCGTAGAGCCGCGCGAAGTCGCGCTGGAAACGCGCGTCCGCGGGGCTGCTCGCGCCGACGGGATAGATGTTGTCGCCGAGCGTGAGCGCGAGATCGAAGGGTTTATCGCGATGCATGCGTCGCATGGCCTCGGCGACGTGCTCCTGGCGCGGGCTGCCGTCTCCGAAGTCACCGAACGCGAGCACGCGCACGACGCGCTTCTTGTCGAGATCCAGCGAGAACACCGGCGGCGCCTCGCGCAGGAAGTGCGGGATGTTCTGGCCCGATGCGAAGACCTGGTGGCGCTCGATCTCGCGCACGAGCCGCTCGTGCGCCGCGGGATCGCGGGTGCCTGACTGCAACCGCCGCTCGAGTGAGCCGACGAGCGCGCCGACGGTGGTGCGGCGGATCGCATAGGCTGCCGCCAGCGCGACGTCGTCGGAGGGATCGGTCTCGACGATCGCGGTGAGCAGCGGAACCGCCGCCGGAATGCCACCCATGTCGCCGGCGATGTGCGCGCGCATCTTGTCGTTGCGCTCGGCGCGGTAGGCGCGCTCCAAGGCCGCGAGATCGACCGGCGGCGGCGCCACCCTCTCGTCGTCGGTGGGCGCGCCGGCGCCCACCGCCTGCGCCCACGCCCGCTGCGAATCGCCCAGGCCGACGAGCGCGAAGGCCAAGATCGAAAAAACGATCGGAGAGATGATCACCACGGCGACGAGAACGGCGGCCGGCGATGTGGCGCGAGAGGTGGTCACGGAGCGGTGCGCTACTCTAGCCCGCACCGGCGCAAGTTCACAGCGACGCGAGCGCCCCTTCCAGCTCGCCGCGCGCGTGCGCGTCGCCGCGGCGCACGCACACTTCGACGCCGCGCTGGTAGACCGCGCGCGCGTCGTCGCGCAGGCCGAGCGCCACCAGCGTGTTGCCCGCGTGCAGATACGCGGCGGTGTAGTCCGGGTGCGCGCTCATGAGCGCGTCGAACGCCGCGCGCGCCTCGTCGAGGCGGTCGGCGTTCTTGTACTCGAGCGCGAGCGCGTAGCGCGGAAAGGGATCCTGCGGCTTCTGCTGGATGAACCCCAGAAGGGCGTCGATGCGCGAAAATGCCATCTGCTGTGCGCCGCGATCAGACCGGCCGCAACCGCCGCTGCGGTCCGGGCAATTCGTCCGCCGGCGCGCCGGCGAGGATGCGGTTCGACGCATCGACGCGCACGACGGTCGGTTTCCACGCGCGCGCCTCGTCCTCATCGACGGCCTCGGCGAACGTGGCGATGATGACCAGATCGCCGGGCTTGGCGTGGTGGGCGGCCGCGCCGTTGACGCAGATCAAACCCGAGCCGGCCGGGCCCTCGAGCGCGTACGTCTCGAGGCGGCTGCCGTTGGTGACGTTCCAGATGTTCACGCGCTCATACGGCAGGATGTTCGCGGCGCGCATCAGTTGACCGTCGATTGTGACCGATCCTTCGTAGTCGAGGTCGGCGTGGGTGACGGTCGCGCGGTGGATCTTCGACTTGAAGAGGGTGCGACGCATTGTGGCCTCCGTCCCGGCCGGAAGGTCCGGTCCAGGCAGTGGATACTTCCAAGCATAGAAAGCCGGCGCGCCCAAGTCAAAGTCCAAAGCGCGGCACGGACGCGTCCAGCGATGAGGATGTCCCGCGCGCCGCGATGGGGACCATTCCTGTTGACGCCCCGACGGGGATACCGCACGCTGAAAAACATCGTGAAAGGGCGTCACTTCATCCACACGCTCGGCGTCGATCTGGGCGGCGGCAAGGGGAAGAAGACTGCGCTCGCAACGTTGCGCGCCGACGAGCAGGGCGCGACGATCGTCGAGATCGCGCCGCGCACGGGCGCGCAGCCTCTTTACGATTCGATGCTCATCGAGGCGATCCGTTCCCACGCCGGCGACACGTTGCTATGCATCGACGCGCCGCTGACGCTGCCGCCCTGCCTGCGCTGCGAGGTTCCGGTCTGCCCGGGCCAGGACGATTGCGTCGACAGCGCCGTCATCGAGATGCGCGCGATCAGCGCCGCGAGCACGGGTGGCGAGCGGTATCGGCGCGGCAAGCCTTCGATCACGCCGTACACGCAGCGCACGACCGAGGTCTACCTCGCGCACCGGCTGGGCATCGTGCCGCGCGAGGCGCTGGGGCAGGGCACGGGTCCGCTGGCGGCGCGCGCGGCGCACCTCACGCGCGCGCTCGCCGATCGCTTTCGCCTCAACGACAACCTGCTCGAGGTCTATCCCAAGGGCACGCTGGCGGCGCTCGGCTTCGTTCGGCCGTACAAGAAGCACCTCAAGGAGCGCGAGACGCGCGCGGAGATCCTCGAGGCGCTTTCGCCCGAGCTGCGCTTCGGCCCAGGCGTGTGGCGGGAGCTGTGCATCCAGAGCGATCATCTGTTCGACGCGGTCATCTGCGCGTTCACCGGCTACCTGTGGGCGCGCGATGCCTGGACGCTGCCCGAGCCGCTGACCGGCGGCGCGCGACCGGATGCGCGCCGCCTCGATGGCTGGATCTGGCTGCCGCCGATGCCCGAAAAGACCGAGGACGCCGAGCCGACCGCCGCCGAAGGCTAGACGCGGGGTCAGCCAGAGGGGGGCGAACCGACGGCCCTCAGCGCAGCTCGAGCGCCGAGTCGTCGTCGTCGTCTTCGTCGCTTTCGCTCTCGAGGTGGCTGGGGCGCCGCTCGCCCGCGGGCCGCAGCAGCGTGCTCGCGCCGCGATCGCGCAGGAACTCGAGGAAGGCCAGCGCCGACGGCAGCTCGGCCGCGGGGATCTCGTCGAGCAGATCGCGCGCCTGGCGCCGCAGGATCTCACCCGGCGCCTCGCCCGACGGGATCGGACGTGGGATCTCCAGCGGCTCGGCCGGCTGGCTCACGTGACCCCAGGGCGGCTGGTTCGCGACCTCGATCTTCATGTGGTCGAGCCAGGTCTGGATGTGAAAGTGCAAGAGCTCGGAGCGGTACGCGAACCAGCGCTCGCGCTCGGCCGGGAAGGCGAGCAGCACGTCCTTGAAGCGGCGGAACGCGCCCTTGCCGTCGATGGCGATGAGCAGCCGCTCACGCAACGCAGGCTCGGAGACGGAGCCCACGAAGCGCTCCATCCAGCGGTACTGCTCGCGCGACGACGCGGGATCGACGCGCAGGAAGCGATCCGGATGGGCGGCGACGCGGGCGCGACGCGCGGCCGCGTCGGGTTCTCCCTCGATGATCGAGAGGAGATCGCCGTTCTCCAAGTCGAGGAAGCTCTCCTGATCCGGCGAATTGCGCTCGAAAGCGATCTCGAGATCGCTCCAATTTACGTTGATCGGCGGCATCTGTTGCTTTCCCCCGTGGCCTCTTCTCGTTTCAGGGCGTTCGCGCCAAGAGGTAACACGGTAATCTAATCAGTCTAAGTTTAAGTTTTGACAGCGGCCTTTGCAACCGACCGAAAATGGACCTGACCAGGCGCGGCCGAGGTCGCTCCCCGAGGTGGCTGCCTTTCGGCCAGCGCTGCCGCCGGTCGAGCGCCGCGACGAGCGGCTTTGACACGCTCCGTTTTATCGTTAAACTCTCCTCGGAAATCCATACTGGAGGGGTACCTTGGCACGCGTCACCGTCGAAGACTGCTTGGAGAACGTTCACAACCGCTTTGCGCTGGTGATCCTGGCGGCCGAACGCGCTCGCCAGCTGGCGAACGGCGCGAAGTCGCTGGTCCGTTGTGACAACAAGCCCGCGGTGACCTCGCTGCGCGAGATCGCGAAGAACCGCGTCAAGTTCAACGAGTCGGTCGAAAACACGGTGAGCCAGTACCTGACCGAGGTCAAGACGCGCAACCTGCGCGTCGACAAGAGCCACACCCGCCACGGCGGCTTCACCTCCTCGCCGTCGTCGCCCGCCTAGCCGTCGTCCTCCCCCCCCGCCTACTCCCCCCCGCCTAGCCGGCGGCGCACGTCGCCAGGCTTGGCTACGCGCGGACCGCGAGAGCCAGCTTGAGGTAGTTGCCCTCGGGGAAGCCGGGGGCGACCGGGTAGTCGGCGGGCAGGCCGACGCGCTGGAAGATGCGCAGGTCGGCGCGCGCCATGGCCGCGCCGTCGCCGAGCGCGCGGTCGAGATCCGCCGCCGACACCTTGGTCGAGTTGGTCGCGAACGCGAGGATGCCGCCCGGCTCCAGCACCGGCAGCGCCACAGCCGCGACCTGCGCCAGGTCGCGCGTGACGTTGAACTGGCCAGCGGGCCCGTGCGAGAAGGTCGGGGGATCGCACACGATCACATCGAAGCGCCGCCCGCGCGAGGCGAACTTCTCCAGCGCCTTGATCGCGTCGCCGGTGACCGACTCCATCTTCGCGGGGTCGAGCCCCGACAGCTCGAAGTTGCGCCGCGCGCGCGCGTGAACCTTGGCGGCGAGATCGACCGCCATCACCTCGCGCGCACCCGCCTTCGCCGCGAACACCGAGAATGCGCCGGTGTACGAGAACAAATTCAGAAAGCGGCGCTCGGACGCGTGCGCCGCCACGGCGGCCCAGCCGAGCCGCATGTCGGGGAACAGGCCGACGCCCAGCGGAGCGGTCACGTCGACGCCGAACCGACAGCCGCTGTCCTCGACCACGATCTCGAGCGGCGCTTCGTCGCCGCGCGCGCGCACCGCAGGCTCGGGCGGCGCCTGGCCGGCCAGCGGGCGAAAGCGGCGCTGCTCGTAGATCCCGCGCGGCTTCGCCGTCGCTTCGATCGCGTCGTAAAGCTCGTCACGCCAGGCGAGCGCACCCTGCGACAGCCATTGCACGACGACGAACTCGCCGAATCGATCGACGGTCACGCCGGGCAGCCCTTCGCTTTCGCCGGTGAAAAGCCGCATCGCCGACGGCATCGGCCGCCCGGTCCACAGGAACCATCGCAGCTGAAGCGCGCGCGCGAAACGAACGCCGACGACGCCGGCGCCGGGCACGACCCGCTCGCCGGGATCGCGTGTGAGCACGCGCACTGCGATCGCGTGCTCCTGATCGACGTAGCCGCGGGCGACGAACTCCTGGTTGCCACTGATGAGGTCGACCACGGCGCCGGTCTGCTCGGTCACGCCGCGGCTGCCGAGGGCATCCCGGAAGACCCACGGATGACCTGAGCGGACACGTGCGGCAATGTCGGGCGATAGGCGGTATTGCCCGACCCGCATGCGGACGCCCGGGGCTTTTTGACGCGGGCGGCGAACGAAACCTGAGTCCTTCACGGCGACCGGAACTTAGAGACCGGCCCCCTCAGTGTCAAAACAAATGGGGCCCGTCGAGCGTTCCGGCCGAGCTAAATGACGAATTTTGAGCTATTTGTGCACAGCACCAACGTTATTTATCTCTCCCATAAATTGCCGGACTCAGCTTGACTTCCCACCCATAAAACGGGGAATCTTCAGACTTTGAAGGAGCAACCGGGATGATGACGAAGCCGCCAGGGTTCGCCAGCTCGAGCACCCTTCCGCTCGACGATGAGGAAGAGTCGATTGACGAGTCTCTCGACGAGATCCTGCTCGAGGCCAACGAGCGCCCACCGGAGAATTCGGTGAAATCGTTGGAAGCGGTGCCGTCGGCGCTGGAGTCGGACGACAACAGCGACGACGACTCGGCGCCGGCAGCCGCCGGCGAGGTCACGGTGCTCGCGCCGCGTCCGACATTCTTCGACGAGGTGCGCGAGGAGGAGACAAAGGTCGATCCCTACGAGACCGCGATCCGCGCCGCCGCGTCGCGCGACGACGGCCTCACCAGCCAGGCCAGCCAGCAACGCGACCGCGCGCTGCGCAAGTCGACGTCGCAGCCGCGGTTGCCGACGGCACGCGCGAACGACGACGACGACGTGGAGTTCGAGGATCCCGACGCGGACGACTCGCAGCAGTATGGCGCGTCGCTGTCGGGCGACATCGGCGAGCGCACGCCTGCCGACATTCCCGTCGTCGAAGACGCGTCGCCGCCGTCGGGCTACCTGACCGGCAGCGCAGGCTTCCAGTCGCGCCTGCCGCCGCCGCTGCGCACGGCGCCGCCGCCGGGCCGCCCCGACATCTATCCCGGCCGTCGCATCCCGACGCCGAGCACGACGTCGAACACGTCCGACTTCCTGCCGCTGCCGAGCGGCGGATTCGGGTCGGGATCGCACTATCCGTCGATCGCGATCCCCGCGCCGGTGACGCCGGACAGCAGCGCGCGCAGCGTTGCGCTGTCCGACAACCGCATCCGACTTCCCGCCGCGGGTCTCGCCGGCTTCCTGGTCACCGCGTTCGGCGGCGGCATCCTCATCGGCGCGCTGCTCTGGCGCGGCCACGCGGCGCCGCCGCCGATCCAGCAGCTGCCGGTCGCGGCGCACACCGCGCCGGCGATGATCACCGAGCCGGTGCAGCCGCTCGTCAAGCCGGTGCCGCCGCCCGCGCCCCAGGCCGAGGCCAAGCCGGCTGCTCCGGCGGCTGTGGCACCCGCCGCTCCCGCGCCCGCCCCGAGCGTCCCGACGCTGGCGGCCGAGACGGCGCCCCCCGCCGCCGTGGCGATCGAGCCAGCGCCCGCGCCCAAGCCGGCCAAGAAGTCGTCCTCTTCTTCGTCCGCCGCGTCGCGGACCAAGAAGTTCTCGATGGCCGACGAGGACGCGATCCTGAACGGCGAGGATCCGACCCCGCCGCCGCCGGCGCCCAGGGCCAAGAAGAAGAAGGCCGCCGTCTGGACGGACCCGTTCGCGCAGTGAGCGGCGCCCGAACCTACGCCAACTACTAAAGTTTCGCCGTCCCCGACCCGACTTATGACTAGTCATGAGTCGACTTGGCGAGCTCCTCGTCCGCGAGCAGCTCATCTCCCCCGAACAGCTGCAAAAGGCCCAAGATACGGCCAAGAAGTCGGGTGAGCGCCTCGGCAACAGCCTGATCAAGCTCGGCGTCGTCAAGGAAGAGGACCTGACGCAGTTCCTCTCCAAGCAGTACGGCGTCCCGGCGATCAACCTCAGCGAGTTCGACATCGAGAGCGACGTGATCGCTCTCATCCCCAAGGACGTCGCGCGCAAGCATCGCGTCATCCCGATCAACCGCGCCGACAAGACGCTGATCGTCGCGATGAGCGATCCGTCCGACATGCTGGCGCTCGACGACCTCAAGTTCCTGACCGGCTACAACATCGACATGGTGGTCGCGTCGGAAGTCGCGATCGCCGACGCGCTGGGAAAGTACTACGAGGCGTCCCAGGAGCTGTCCTCGTTCAACTTCGACGAGATGCTCGGCGACATGGACGAGGACGTCGACTTCGCGAAGAGCGAGGGCGACGCCGAGAACGTGCTCGACCTCGAGCGCGCGTCCGAGGACGCGCCGGTCGTGAAGCTGTGCAACGTGATCCTGCTGAACGCGATCAAGCAGGGCGCGTCCGACATTCACATCGAGCCCTACGAGAAGAGCTATCGCGTCCGCTACCGCGTCGACGGCGTGCTCAAGGAGGAGATGTCGCCGCCGCTGCGCCTCAAGGCCGCGCTCACCAGCCGCATCAAGATCATGTCCCACCTGGACATCGCCGAGCGCCGCCTGCCGCAGGACGGCCGCATCAAGCTGAAGATGGGCCGCGGCAAGGAGATGGACTTCCGCGTCTCCGTGCTGCCCACGCTGTTCGGCGAGAAGATCGTCATGCGCCTCCTCGACAAGGGGAACTTGCAGCTCGACATGACCAAGCTCGGCTTCGAGGCCGGCGCAGCTCAAGGACTTCAAGAAGGCGATCGACGCGCCCTTCGGCATGGTGCTGGTCACCGGGCCGACCGGTTCGGGCAAGACGACCACGCTCTACTCGGCGCTGCAGGAGCTGAACCAGGTCAGCGACAACATCAGCACCGCCGAGGATCCGGTCGAGTTCAACCTGCCCGGCATCAACCAGGTGCAGATGCACGAGGACATCGGCCTCAACTTCGCGGCCGCGCTGCGCTCGTTCCTGCGCCAGGACCCGGACACGATCATGATCGGCGAGATCCGCGACTTCGAGACCGCGGAGATCGCGGTCAAGGCGGCGCTCACCGGCCACATGGTGCTGTCGACGCTGCACACCAACGACGCGCCGTCGACGATCACGCGTCTCCTCAACATGGGCGTCGAGCCGTTCCTGGTGACCGCGTCGGTGAACGTCGTCGAGGCGCAACGCTTGATTCGAAAGATCTGCGCCAACTGCAAGGAGCCGCTCCCGACGCCCAAAGACGAGCTGCGGACGTTGCTCGAGCGCGAAGGACGAAGAGATCGACACCGCGACCTGCTTCAAGGGCGCCGGCTGCAACGTGTGCAACGGCACCGGCTACAAGGGACGCATCGCCGTCTACGAGGTCATGTTGTTCAGCGACCCGCTCAAGGAGCTGGTTCTGCAGGGCGCGTCGGCGGCCGAGGTGAAGGCGGAGGCCATCCGGCAGGGCATGCGCACGCTGCGCATGTGCGGGATCACCAAGGTCTGCACCGGAATGAGCACGATCGAAGAAGTCGCCCGCATCACGGCGGCAGATTGAACACACCGAGATAAACATGGCAACCGCATCCCCTCCACAAAGCGTCACGCTGCAACAGCTCCTGAAGGCGATGGTCGACAAGGGAGCGTCCGACCTGCACCTGTCGATCAACTCGGCGCCGCAGCTGCGCATCGACGGCGATCTCGTCCCGCTGCGTGTGAACCCGCTCGGCCCGGTCGAGACCAAGCAGCTCTGCTACTCGATCCTCACCGACGCGCAGAAGATGAAGTTCGAGGAGGACCACGAGCTGGACCTGTCGTTCGGCGTGAAGAACCTGTGCCGCTTTCGCGCCAACGTCTTCCTGCAGAAGGGAGCGGTCGGCGCGGTCTTCCGCACCATCCCGTTCAAGATCCGCACGTTCGAGGAGCTGGGCCTGCCGCCGGTGATCGAGGAGCTGTGCAACAAGCCGCGCGGCCTGGTGCTGGTGACCGGCCCGACGGGCTCGGGCAAGTCGACGACGCTGGCGGCGATGATCGACAAGATCAACACCGAGCGCCATGAGCACATCATCACGCTCGAAGATCCGATCGAGTTTCTGCACCAGCACAAGAGCTGCGTGGTCAACCAGCGCGAGATCGGCACCGACACGCATTCGTTCAAGAAGGCGCTGCGCTCGGTGCTGCGCCAGGACCCGGACGTCGTGCTCGTCGGTGAGATGCGCGACCTCGAGACGATCGAGGCGGCGCTGACCACCGCCGAGACCGGCCACCTCTGCTTCGGCACGCTGCACACCAACTCGGCGCCGCAGACCATCAACCGCGTGATCGACGTCTTCCCGCCGCACCAGCAGTCGCAGATCCGCGCGCAGCTGTCGTTCGTGCTCGAAGGCGTGGTGTGCCAGACGCTGTTGCCGAAGGCGTCGGGCGAGGGGCGCGTCGCCGCGCTCGAGGTGATGATCCCGAACTCGGCGATCCGGAACCTGATCCGCGAAGATAAGCTGCACCAGATCTACTCGCAGATGCAGCTCGGCCAGGGGACGTCGGGGATGCAGACGCTGAACCAATGTCTGGCCGGCCTGTATTTGAAGCGGCTGGTCACGCTCGAGGACGCGATCGGCGCCAGCTCGGACGCCAACGAGCTGCAACAGATCATCGCGTCGGGCGGTGGCTCGCCCGGCAAGGCCGGGCCGACGTCGCGCCCGCCGGGGCCGCGGGGTTAACCGATGGCGGCCACGCAACTGCAAGCGTACCTGTGGGAGGCGCGGGCCCGCAGCGGCGAGGTCAAGAAGGGCGTGATGGAGGCCGACAGCGAGGAGGCTGTCCACGAGAGGCTCAAGATGCAGCTGCTCTCGCCGGTGTCGGTGAAGAAGCAGCCGCGCCAGTTCTCGTTCTCGTTCGGCAGCGGCGTGAACACCAACGACGTCGTGATCTTCACGCGCATGTTCGCGACGATGATCGACGCGGGCCTGCCCATCGTTCAATGCCTGGAGATCCTGTCGAGCCAGGCCGACAACAAGGTGTTCGGCAAGGTGCTGGGCCAGGTCAAGGTCAGCGTCGAAGGCGGGCTCACGCTGTCCGACGCGCTCGCGAAGCACCCCAAGGTCTTCGACGGCCTGTTCGTCAACCTGGTCGCGGCCGGCGAGGCGGGCGGCATCCTCGACAGTATTTTACAGCGGCTCGCGATCTACATGGAGAAGGCGGTCAAGCTCAAGCGCCGGGTCAAGGGCGCGATGGTCTACCCGGTCTCGATCGTCTGCATCGCGGCGCTGGTGGTCACGATCCTTCTCGACCAAGGTCATCCCGGTCTTCGAGAAGATGTTCAAGGACTTCGGCGGCGGCAAGCTGCCGGCGCCCACGCGCGTCGTCATCGAGATCTCGCACGCGATGGCGCAGTTCCTGCCGTTCATCATCGCGGGCCTGATCGCCGCCGGCATCGGGCTGCGCGCCATGCTGAGGACGCCCAAGGGCCGGCTCACCTTCGACGGCATGCTGCTCAAGATGCCGGTGCTGGGTCCGGTGCTGCGCAAGGTGGTGGTCGCGCGCTTCACGCGCACCATGGGCACGCTGCTCACGTCGGGCGTGCCGATCCTCGACGCGATGGAGATCGTCGCCAAGACGGCCGGCAACACCGTGGTGCAGGCCGGTATCATGTACGCGCGCGAGCAGATCTCGGAAGGCAAGGACATGGCGACGCCGCTCATGGAGACCGGCCTCATGCCGCCGATGGTGGTGCAGATGATCGGCGTCGGAGAACAGACCGGCGCGCTCGACAACATGCTGTCGAAGATCGCCGACTTTTACGAGGAGGAGGTCGACGTCGCCGTCGCGTCGATGACCAGCCTCATCGAGCCGATCATGATGGTGTTCCTGGGCGGCGTGATCGGCGGCATGGTCGTGGCGATGTACCTGCCGATCTTCGAGATGGCCGGCAACATCAAAGCCGGGTAGGCGCACGATGAACGCGCGGGCCGCGCTGTCCGAGGAGGTTGCACCGGCGGGCTCGGCGGCTCCAGCCGGCCCCGTGACGGGGAACGCGACCGCGTCGGCCGGTGAGCCGGCCGGCCCGCCGGCGCGCGAATCGGGCTCGGCGCCCCGGCGGCGGCGTCTGGAGACGCTGCGCACTCTGCAGTACCTGATGGTGTTTCGCGTCGCGCTGGCGACGCTGCTCCTCGGCACCGTCGTCATCACCGCGCTCGGCAACGGCGGCGTCGACAGCCTGAGCGGACCGTTCGCGCGCTTCGGCTTCGGAATGCTGTTCGCGACGTACCTCGCCAGCGTGGGCTACGGCATCGCGTTCCGGCGTGTGCGCCATCTGATCCGCTTCGCCTATCTGCAGATCACGGGCGACCTGGTGCTGGCGACGCTGCTGATCCACGCGACGGGCGGCGGCCAGAGCCCGTTCTTCTTTCTCTACTTCCTCGACGTGGTCGCGGTGGCGTTGCTCGCGCAGCGGCGAGGCGCCGCCGTCGCCGCGATCGCCAGCGCCGTGCTCATGGTCGCGGTCTCGGTCGCGGGATACTGGCGCCTCCTGCCGCTCGTGCCGGGACAGAGCTGGCTGCCGTGGGAGATCAGCCGCGACGATCTGGCGATGCGCATGGCGCTGAACGGGCTGGCGCTGGGCGCGGTCGGCGTGCTCGCGACGCACCTGGCGAAGCAGACCCGGCAAGCCGGCGAGCGGCTCACGCGCCATGAGCGCTACGCGGGCGATCTGGCGACGCTGCACGAGAACACCATCCGCTCGATGACCTCGGGCCTGGTGACGCTGGATCTGGAGGGGCGCGTCACATCGATCAACGAGGCGGGGTCGGAGATCCTCGGCGTGCCGCGCGTGCGCCTCATCGGCGAGCCGCTCGAGGTGCACCTGCCGCAGCTCGCGCTCCTGCTGCTCGAGGCGGGACCGCAGGGTACCGTGCGCCGCGCCGAGATCACGGCGCTCCGCGACGACGGCGCGGTTCGCAGCCTGGGCATCTCGGCGGCACCGCTCGCCGACCACACCGGCGGCGTCATCGGCCGTGTAATTCACTTTCAGGACCTGACCGAGCTGCGGCGCATGCAGCTCGAGGTCGAGCGCGCCGAGCGCCTGGCCAGCATCGGGCGGCTGGCCGCCGGCATCGCCCACGAGATCCGCAACCCGCTCGCCAGCATCTCGGGATCGATCGAGATGCTCAAGACCACGCCGGGCGCCGACGCCGACAGCCGCCAGCTGATGGACATCGCCGTGCGCGAGGTCGACCGGCTCAATCGGCTGATCACCGACCTGCTCGAGTATGCGCGCCCGCGCAGCGAAGAGCGCCGCCACCTGGATCTCGGCGAGCACGCCGGCGAGATCGTGCGCGCCTTCGAGCAAGAGCGGCGCGAGAAGATCACGGTCGCCGTCGAGCTGCCGGCCGGCGTGATCGTCGAGGTGGCGCCCGGCCAGCTGCGCCAGGTGCTGTGGAACCTGATTCGCAACGCCGCCGACGCCACGGCCATGTCGACGTCCGGCGGCGGCGAGATCGCGATTTGCCTCAGCGTCGACGGAACGCGCGCCGCGCTGGCGATCCGCGACCAGGGGCCGGGCATCCCGCGCGATCGCGTCGATCGGATCTTCGAGCCGTTCTACTCGACGAAGACCGGCGGCACCGGCCTCGGCCTGGCGACCGTCGCGCGCATCGTCACCGACCACGGGGGAACGATCGACGTCGCGAGCGAGCCGGGGCAAGGCGCGACGTTCACCGTGCGCCTGCCGCTGGCGACGACAAATCAGTAGCTCTCTTACGAAAGGGGACGCTACGGCAGCGTGATGCGGCCCGGTGCGCCGCTCGCGCCGTTCTGCGTGTGGCAGCCGTTGCAGCTCCCGTTCGACTGCGCCGCGACCATGATGCGCTCGCGGCCCTGGTAGGTGACCTTGGCGTGGAACGGGAAGGTCACCGTGCCGGCGTAGAAGAAGTTGCCGGCGGCATTGGGCGTCAGCGTGATCGTCTGGTTCGCGGCGTCCACGATCACGACGCGCGCCGCGGCCATGACGCCGGCCGTGCCGTTGCACAGATCCGGCTCGTGGCCCGTCGGATACAGCGTGCCGGCAATGGTGTAGAGCGCCGCGTTGTCGTCGCCCCCGCCGCCGTTGTCGTCGCCCCCGCCGGGCCCACTGTTACCACCGCCGCCGGGCCCGCTGTTGCCGCCACCGCTGTCGTCGCCGCCGCCGCCGGTGTGGCACGTCAGGCACGACAGACCGGGGTTCATCAGCGGCGAGCCGGTGGTCCCCTGTGTCCAGAAGGAGTTGCTGGTGCAGATCGCCCGGGCGTTGAGCGGATCGGGAGGAGGAGGCGGCGCGGTGGTCGTGCCGCACGTGCCGGCCGGGTAGCCGGCGGCGACCCAGTTGTTCACCGTGGTGATCTCCGCCGACGTCGGCGGCGTGCCCGGCGCGGGCGGCATCTGGCTGGGGTTGCCCTGCATGCGCATCACCGCGCGCTGCGCGAACGTCTGCGCCGGATTCGCGACCGACGACGCGACCAGGTTCGCCCGCGTGACCAGCGGCATCGGCGCGCCGCTGACCGGCACCGTCGCGTGGCAAGTCGTGCAGTGGGTCTGGAAGACCGCCTGCACGTCACAAGGCAATCCCACCACCGTTCCCCCACCTGCGCCACCGGCGCCGGTTGCTCCCCCCGCCCCCGCCCCGCCCGCGCCGGTGGCGCCCCCAGCGCCCGTCGTCGTCGGCATGCAAGTACCCATCGGGTACTTCGCATTGATCCAGTTGCTCATCGCCGTCATCTCGGCGGCCGTCGCGGCGGCGTTCGGCGGCGGCGGCATCTGAGAGGGGTTGCCCTGCATGCGCATCAGCGCGCGCTGAGCGAACGTCTGCGCCGGGTTGGCGATCGATGGCGCCGTCAAATTGGCGTAGGTCAAAAGCGGCATCGGCGCGCCGTTCAGCGGCGGGTCCCGGTGGCAGGTGACGCAGCGGTTCTGCAGCAGCGTCGCCACGTCGCAGGGGATCCCGTTCGCCACGGTCGTGGTGCTGCCGCCGGCGCCGCCCACTCCGCCGCTGGCGCCGCCGACGCCGGTCGAGCCACCCGCCCCGCCCGTGCCAGTGGTCGTGCACGTCGTGGTCGCCGTCGGATACTGCGATGACACCCACGACATCACCGTGGCCAAGTCGGCCGCCGGAACCACCGGTGCCGCTCCGGGCGGCATGGGCGCCGCCGTGTTGGTCATGCGCGAGATCGCTCGCTGCGCGAAGGTCGCGTTCGGATCGGCGAACGACTGCGCGATCAGGTTCGCATAGCTCACGAGCGGCATCGGCGCCCCGTTGAGGGGCGGGTTGGTGTGGCAGCCGAGGCACCACTTCTGGAACACCGCGCGCACGTTGCACGGCACCCCGCTGGCCGTCGCACCGGTGGAGCCACCAGCGCCGCTGCCCGTGCCCACCGCCCCGCCCGAGCCCGTGCCGGTCGCGCCGCCGCTGCCCGTCGTCGTCATACCGCAGGTGCCCACGGGCGTGTTCGCGCCGACCCACGAGCCAAGCGCCGCGATGTCGCCGGCGCTGAGCGGCGGGTTGCCCGCAGGCGGCATCGGCGCCAGCGCGTTCTGCACGCGGATCATCGCGCGCTGCGCGAACGTCGCGTTCGGATCGGCGAACGACTTCGCCGTCAGATCCGCAAACGTCAGGAGCGGCATCGGCGCGCCGTTCTGCGGCGGGTTCGAGTGGCAGCGCTGGCAATTCGCCTGCAGGATCGCCTGAACGTTGCAGGGCAGGCCGCTGTTGACCGTCGTTCCGGTCGCGCCCGCGCTGCCACCGACAATCGCTCCCCCGCCCGCGCCGCCGCTGCCCGTAGTGCCGGTGCTGCCGGCGGCGCCTCCGGTCGTCGCGCCACAAACCAGGCCCGCCTGGGCCCCGCCCGCGACCCAATCGGTCACGGTCTTGATCTCGGCCACCGTCGCCGCCACCGCGCTCTTGGGCGGCATCGGCACCGTGGCGCTGTTGATGCGGACGGACACCATCTGCGCGACGGTCATCAGTGGATTGCTCTTCGCGGGCGCGCGCAGGTCGGCCAGGTTCATGAGCGGCATCGGCGCGCCGGCGACCGGCGGGTTCGAGTGACAGCCCTGGCAGCGCGTCTGCAGGACCTGCTGGACCGCGCACGGGACCCCCAGACCGGCGGTGGACGTCGTGCCGGTATCGCCGCCGCTGCCGGTCGGTCCGGTCGTGCCGCCCGAGCCCGTCGAGCTGGTCCCACCGTCGGGCGTCCGACCGGTCGTGCTGTTGATGAGGCCGCTGATGCTACCGGTGCAGCCCATGCCCCCGACGAGAGCGACACTGACGAGCCCGAGACTGAAAAGGCTAAGAAGGATCCGAGGCAGCCTACGCATCGTCGAGGTAGTACCGCCGGTCACACTTCACCAGGCAGATCAGTCACGCAAAATGATGAAAAAGTGCGGGCAACCAATGGCGATTCCGGCGGTCCAGCTGGCATTCGGGGACGTACGGAAACTATCGCGTCGCTGACGCGCCGGGACCTTTACGGATCGCTGCATGGTGAGCGCCACGTCACACGCGGGGGAACGCGCCTTCAGGACCCGCGGGCGCGGGGCGGGACCCGGCGAAACCCGGCGGCTCCGGGCGCGTCAGTGGACCTCCACGTTTTGAATTCGCAGCTCCTCGCCCGCCACCACCTCCAGCTCCGAGCTCCCACAGGCGCAGATATCGACGAGGCTCTCCATCGCGATCTCGCTGCCGCATCGCCGGCAGAGCGCGCGACCAGCGATGCCTTCGATCTCCAGCGCCGCACCTTCGAGGGCCGTTCCGCGCGCGCACACGTCGAAGCAGAAGCGCAACGCCTCCGCCGACATGCCCGCGAGCTGGCCGATCTGCAGCCGAACGACGTCGACGCGCGCCGGATGCACGCGGGCCGCGACGGCCGCCACGATGCTCTGGATCAGGGCCAGCTCGTGCATCGCGGGGCAATCTAGAGAGCCGCGCCTCGCCGTCAATTCGGCGCTCGAACATTACACACGCCGCCGTAATCGACCGACCGGACGCGATTCAGGAAGGTCCTGTAGTTTGCGCGCAAACAGCCGGCGCGGTCTTGACCGACATTTGTCCCGACTCATGGTCTAGGCCCGATGCCGCCGGCGATCCCCGATGCTGTTCGTTTGCGGCGCACCGTCACCGGCGCGGATGCGCTCGCGGGTCTGCGCGCCGGCGCCGCGATCTCCGCCGATCTGGCGCCGTGCGCCGACTGCCTGCGCGAGCTCGGCGATCCCCGCGATCGCCGCTACCGCCAT
Source organism: uncultured Pseudomonadota bacterium (assembly GCA_963774325.1). Taxonomy (GTDB): domain Bacteria; phylum Myxococcota_A; class Polyangia; order Fen-1088; family Fen-1088; genus DASRQZ01. The sequence continues at coordinate 2,016,172 of CAVZEF010000002.1, read as the reverse complement.
CCTTTCATCAACTGCACCGCGTGTGGACCTCGGTTCACGATTGTGCGCGCGCTGCCGTACGACCGCAGGCGCACGACCATGGCGCGGTTTCCGCTGTGCGCCGCCTGCCGCCGCGAATACGACGACCCCACCAGCCGACGCTTCCACGCCGAGGCCACGGCTTGCCCGGCGTGCGGCCCGACGCTGCGCTTCGTGGCCGACGGCGCCTCCGGCATCGACGGCGAAGGTGCGCTCGGCGCCGCGATCGCCGCGCTCGCCGCGGGACAGATCATCGCGATCAAGGGCGCGGGCGGCTTCTTGCTGGCCGTCGATGCCCGTGACCCCGAGGCCGTCGCGCGATTGCGCGCCCGCAAGCACCGGCCGGCCAAGCCGTTCGCGGTGATGGCGGGCTCGCTCGTGGCGGTGGAGGAGATCGCGACGCTCGACGACGCCGCCCGCGTCGCGCTCACTTCGGCCGCGAGACCGATCGTCCTCGCGCCCGCGCGCCGGCGCCAGGCGCTGGCCGCCGGCGTCGCTCCCGGGCTGTCGTCGTTCGGCGTGTTCCTGCCGTCGACGCCGCTGCAGCACTTGCTGCTGCAGGGCGGCCCGCGCTGGCTGGTGATGACCAGCGGCAATCGCTCCGAGGAGCCGATCGCGCGCGATGACGGCGACGCGCTGGCGCGCCTGCGTGACATCGCCGACGGCTTTCTCGTTCACGATCGCGACATCCACACGCGCGCGGACGACTCGGTCGTCCGCGTGGTGTGCGGCCGGGCGGTCCCGGTGCGCCGCGCGCGTGGCTTCGTGCCCGACGCCTTCGCGCTGCCCGTGCCGGCGCCACCGGGCGCCGCGATCCTGGCGGTGGGCGCCGCGCACAGCGCGACGGTCTGCCTCGTGCGCGGCAACACCGCCGTGCTGTCGCCGCACCTCGGCGACCTCGACGACGCCGATACCTTCGCGCTGTTCGAGGAGACCATCGCGCGGATGGAGATGCTGGTCGGCGCGCGCCCGCGCGCGGTCGCGCGCGATCGCCACCCCGACTATCGCTCGTCGCGCTGGGCGGAGCGCTGGGCGCGCGTCACCGGCGGATCGTGCGAGCCCATCCAGCATCACCACGCGCACATCGCGTCCTGCCTCGTCGACAACGGACGCGCCGACTCCGTCCTGGGCGTGGTCTTCGACGGTACCGGCTTCGGCGACGACGGAACGCTGTGGGGCGGCGAGCTGCTGGTGGCCGACCTCGCGCGCTTTCGTCGCGTCGGCCACCTGCGCGCGCTGCCGCTGCTCGGCGGCGAAGCCGCGATCCGTTCGCCCTGGCGCCTGGCGGCGGCGGCGCTGCTCGAAGCCGGCGTCGCGCCCGACGCCGGTGCGCTGGCGTCGATCCCGCGCGGGCAGATCGAAATGGTGCGCGCCTTGTGGGCCCGCCCGCGCCTCCACACGCTGGCGTCGGGCGCCGGCCGCTGGTTCGACGCCGTGGCGGCGCTGTGCGGCCTGCGCGCCGAGATCAGCTACGACGGGCAGGCGGCGATCGAGCTCGAAGCGATCGCCGCCGATGGCGACCATGGGCGCTACCCGTTCACGATCGAGGAACCCGACGAGCGGACCGGCCGGGCGCCGATCGGCGCGCCGTCGCCGTTCGTCATCGATCTGCTCCCCACCGTGTGCTCGATCGTGCGCGAGCTCGACGGCGCCGACCCTCCGGAGACGCCGGCGGGCGTGCCCGTGATTTCGGCCCGTTTCCACGACACGCTCGCGGACGCGATCGTCGCGGGCTGCCGGCGCGCGCGCGCCGCGGGCGCGCCGGCGACCGTCGCGCTGACCGGCGGCTGCTTCCAGAATCGGCGGCTCACCGAGCGGGCGCACGCTGAGCTCACGCAGGCGGGCTTCGAAGTGCTGCTGCACCGGCGCGTACCGTGCAACGACGGCGGCATCGCGCTCGGTCAGGCGGCGATCGCGGCCTGCCGGAGCGCCAGCACCAACACGGCGCACGACGCTGGCACTGGCGCAAACCATGAGCTGGCGCCATGTGCCTAGGAATCCCCGGCGAGGTCATGGCGGTATCGGAGCCGTTGCGGGACGACTTGGAAATCGACCTGGTTGGCGAGATGATGAACGCGGGAGCGATCTCATGTCACGACATCGATTGTCACCGGTCTCCTCGTTCGCAGCCACCCCCTGCCTCTTCCTGATCAGCCTGCTGGGAGGCGCCGTCGCCTGCTCGTCTCCGGCGCTTCATTCCGGGGGCACCGGCGGCGCAGCGGGCCACTTCGTCGATGCCGGCGCGGATTCGCCGAGCGGCATGGGCGGCAACCTGGGAAGCGCCGGCGGGCCGGGTGGATTCACCGGGATGGTTGGACCGCCCGTGCTGCGGAGCGCGTGGCAGGTCCTGAATCCGGCGCCGTTTCACAAGGTCGACATCCTGTTCATGGTCGACAACTCGCAGTCGATGCTCCCGCTGCAAACCAAGGCGCTCGCCGCGTTCCCGGCGTTCGCCAATGTGCTCAAGGCGCTGCCGGGCGGCGTGCCCGATCTGCACCTGGCGGTGGTCTCGTCGGACACCGGGCCGGGAAAGTACGATCTGCCGGCGTACCACTGCCAGTTCAGAGGAGACGGCGGTCAATTTCAGAGCCAGCCTCGCGGCATCTGCGCCCAGGGGCCGCTGCCGGCAGGTCAGACGTTTCTGCAGGCCAGCAACAACCAGCAAACCAAGAACTACACCGGCGATCTGACCGACGCGTTCTCCTGTATCGCCGCCCTGGGCGATCAAGGATGCGGCTTCGAGGGGCAGCTCAAATCGGTGCGCTGGGCGCTGGATCCGTTGACCCGGCCGTTCACCAACGCAGACTTCCTGCGATCCGACGCGTTCCTGGTGGTCGTTCTCATCACCAACGAGGACGACTGTTCGATCCCCGACGACTCCGACCTGGTCGACCCGACGCAGACGAAGATGAGCGACCCGCTGGGTCCGTTCTGGTCGTATCGCTGCAACGAGTTCGGTCACCTGTGCAACATCAACGGAACGTTGCAGTCGCCGCCCCGCGGGCCGTCCAGCATGCTCCAGGGTTGCATTTCCAATGACGGACCGACCGGCAAGCTCACGCACCTCGCCGACGAGGTCGCGTTCCTCAAGGGCTTGAAGGCCGACCAGAGTGACATCCTGGTGGCGGCGATCACCGGACCGGCGACGCCCTACTCCGTCGAGATGATCCAGCAAGGCAACGACACCGAGCTTCACCCCAGCGTCGACCACTCGTGCCAGCTCAACTCCGGCGAGTTCGCCGATCCGTCGGTGCGCCTGACCCAGTGGGCCGCCTCCTTCGGCGCCAATGGCTCCATCGATACGATCTGCGCCGACGCCTGGAATCCGACGATGCAACGTCTCGGTACCCGCCTGGGTGGTCTCCTCCGACCCGGCTGCGCCAACGGTCTTCTGACGGCGAACGGCCAGCCGGCGTGCCGGGTCATCGACCAGACCGCGGTTGGCAGCACGGTCGCGCAGACGCTGCTGCCCAACTGCAGCGCCAACGGCAACGTCGCGCCTTGCTGGACGGCTACCGACGACAGCGTGAACTGCGGCGCCGGAAAGCGGTTGAGCGTCAACCGCGGACCGTCGCTGCCGCCGGCGTACATCGACACCGCTTTCACCTGTGATGCCTGCGACGCGGGGTCGACCGAAATCGGCTGCAACTGACCGTCATCGGGTCGAGCATCCGGTCGTCCCTGGAATATCCGCGACAGTGTCCGTTCTTTCTCGAGAAAGGATGGACCCATGGCCGTCAACGACGTGATTGCGAAGCTCGAACAGGCCTTGAGCGAGCTCGTGACCCTGAGGATCACCACCAAGGTCGACACCAAGATCCTGCAAACGACGATCGATCTCGTGCAGGGCGACATCACCATGGCGATCGATCCCTGGTTCAACGACCCGGCGCAGAAGGCCCTGCTGGATCTGCACATGGCGCGCGAAAGACAGGGCGCCGACATCATCAAGCAGAACATCGCCGCGCTGTCGCGCCTGACCAAGCTGCTGCCCGAGCTCAAGAAGGCGCTGGCGTGAACGATGGCAGCTTCCGCGACCGGCTGCGCACGATGGCCGAGAACGTGCTCACCCTGGAGGTGAACACGATCCTGGCGCCCCACATCGAGGCGGAGAAGATGCCGCCGCCCGAGCACGCATTGATCGACATCGCCAATGACTACCGGTCGTGGTTGCGCGACGAGCACGAACAGGCCGACATGTGGCGGCCGGACGACGTCTCCGAGGCGTCGGCGGCGGTGTTCACGCGCATCCGCGACGCGGTCGCGAAGCTCCTCGCCGGCCACGAGCCCCAGAACCGATCCGATAGCAACTTGCTCGAGCGCATCAAGAGCAACGCCGACCAGATGCTGTTCATCTTCGGCCGCCTCGACGCCGGCGGCGCCGCCAAGGTCGTGCTGCAGCGGCAGCCGGGGGAGCATCGCCCGGCGGAGGTGGAGCTGCTGCCCGAGGAGGTCGTCGTCGTCCGCAAGGCGTGGGAGCTGGGGCTCGACGAGGTGGTGATGCAGACGACCATCCAGATCGACGGCGACGTCGTGACGCGCATCCGCAAGGGTCTGAACGACCAGCCCGACGGCCCGACGGTGATGAAGCTGCACGACAAGGCCGTCGCAACCGCGACCGGCTTCTGGTCCAAGCTGGTCGACATCCTGGGCGGCGCCATCCGCGGGCTGGTCGACTTGCTCGCGAGCGTGAAGTGACCGACGCGGCGCCCGCCGCTGTCCCCGGCGACGAACCGCTGCTACGCCAGTTGCTGGCCGAGGGCGGGCTGTCGATCGAGACGCTCGATCCCGCCGGCGACATCCAGTTCCGCACGGTGGTACAGCTGGACGGCGACGTCATCCACTGGATCCGCCGCACGCCCGCGCCGGCGGGCGGCGCGACCGCGGGGATCCCCGACGTCTCGCGCGCCGACGAGCACCTCGCGACCGTGGCGGCCCACGTCGCCGCGCTCGAGGGCGCGCTCACGCGGCTCGAGGGCCAGGCGCTGCGCTGGATCCGCAAGGTGCGAGCCGGCGCGCAGGCGCTCACCGTCGCCAGCGGGGCCACCGCGGTCTTCGGCAAGCTCAGCCTTCAACCGCTCCTGCTGATCGCCGGCGGCGCGAGCGGCGCCGTCAGCATCGCGGCCTGGTGGATCGGCGGGCGCCTCGGCCGCCGACTTCTGCGGCGCATCGCCCGATGGATCGGCGCCAAGATCTCCTGAGTGCGAGAGGAGCTCGCGATCCGTCGTCACTTCATTGCTTGGCCACACCCAGCGTGTACGTGCAGGTTCCCGAGCCGCCGATGACCTGCACGAGCAACATTCCCGAGCTGCCGGGCGTGAACGGCTGCGAAACGCTGGGCGCCACGGCGTAGGCATAGCCGACGTTGAGCTGGTTGATCGCCGTGGCGCCGCTGGCGAAGAACGCCTTGACGACGAACAAGCCGGATGAGGCGGTGTCCGACGCCGTCAGCACATAGGTCACGCCGGCGTCGACCGGCACCTGGTAGTAGTCGTAGTAGTCGTCGGTGACGTTTATCGTCGCGCCGATCGGGGTTCCGAGAGTCAGCGTCGCGGCGGTGTTGGGCGTGTTGTTGGGCTCGAAGTCCGCGCCGTGCACCAGATCCGGATTCGTGGGGTAGACAACCAGCTGGTACGCGGCGGTCGATGAGAGCGTGAGCCCGAGAATCCCGCGCCCGTTCGACACGGCCGTGAATTCGCCGTAGTTGGTCGCGACGCCACCACTCCCGCCGGGGAACACGCAGGTCGGGCCGTAGATCGTCGACGGAAACAGCACGCTGTTGTCACCTGCGTCGGCGATCAGGCTCCCGGTGACGGGAATACACGCGCTGGTCGTGATCGTGAGACCGAACGCATAGGTCTTTCCTTGCGCGACGGCGAGCTGGAAGTAGTCGTAGTAGTCCTGCGGGGCGAGCTGGGTGTCGACGGCGGTGCCCAGCGTGATGGGCGCGGCGGTGTTGGGCGTGTTGTTGGGCTCGAACGTCAGCGCGCTGTGCGCCAGCCCGTCCTGTGTGCTCGGATAGACGGCGAAACGGTAGGTCGCGCCGGTGGTTCCCTGCACGTGCACGATCAACGTGCCTGCCTGCGGGGTGAGCGCGAGATCCCAGTAGCCGGCGCTGGAGGCCGCCGTGAGCGGACCGATCGGCGTGGGCACGATCATCTGCAGCGAGAAGCCACCGGCGCCCATGAACTGAGCGTCGACGGTGATGTTGCTGCCCGACGGTGTCGTGTTCCAGACGTTGACGGTATAGACCTTGCCCTTGTCGACGGCGACGCTGAAGTAATCGTTTGCATCCGTCGAGCCCCCGACGGTCGTGTCGATCAGCGTCGCCAGCGGCAAGGGGCAGGCCTGCGCGACGGTATCGTTTGGCTCCCATCCCGCCTGGTCGTTGCAACCGGTGGCGCCCGTGCCGCCGGCGCCGGCGCCGCCGACTCCGCCGGCGCCGCCAGTGCCGGCGTTGCCGCCACCACCACCTCCTCCTCCGCTTGTACCGCTGCCGCCGGTGCCGCCCGTCACACCCCCGGTGGCGCCGGGCATGCCGCCGACGCCGCTCGCGCCACCGCCATCGGCGCCGACCTTCACGTCATTCGAGCCATCGCTGGGCGCGGCGCCGTCGCCGCCGTCGGCGTTTCCGCCGGAGCCCGTCGTTGTATCCGTCGTCCCGCCGGAACCGCCGGTACCGAAATCGCGGTGAGCGGGCGAGCCGGGGCAACCGGCCAGCAGAATCCCCGCGGTCACGATCCCGAGCAAAGTTCTCCACTCGATCCGGTTCGTCAACGACATGACCTCGATCCTTTCCTGTTCGCGTTCGCGCGCGCGGGGGACCCCCGCGCTCACGACCAGTGCGAACAGCAGGCGGCGTGCCAGCCAACGCGGCCGTGAAAAGCCTCAGACACCCCTTGGTCCCCCACGACGGCGCACGAGCGTATCCGCACTCCCCATGCGGCGGCGACAGTTTGTGTACAGTTCGCGGGCGAAATCGAGACAACGGCGGCGAAGGGCAGCTATTCTTCGTATCGGTGATCGTGATCTCGAGTCAGGGCGTTCGGGGGAGGATCTTCTTCATGGTCAGGAGCTGCGCGGCGATCGTCGCTCTGCTGCTTTTCGTTCTTGCTGGGTGCTCCAGCGAGCAGCCGCTCGGTCCGCACTCCGCCGACGGCGTCGGCGGTTTAGGAACGGCCGGCAGCGCCAGCGCGGGCACCGGCGGCGCGGGCACCGGTGGCGCCGGAGCTGTGGCGGGAGCGGGAGGACATCACGATGTGCAGCCACTGCTCCCCGACATGACCGGCTGGATCGACATTGGCGCGACGGGATCGACGGAGATTCACGGCGCGTGGTTCGCTTACAGCGACGGCGTCGGCTCCGATGGAACCGCGGCCACCGGTGATTGCGAGTGGTTGGGATCGCATCCGGTCCACGAATGCTCGCAGATCGTGTCGCCGGCATTCGGAAGCTTCCCCAACCTTGCCGGCAAGATGTGCACGCAGGGCGTCGCCGCCCAGATCGCCAACATCGTGGGCGAGTCGATCCCCGACTACGACAACATCTGGGGCGGCGGAATCGGTCTCGGTTTGAATGCCACCGGCGCCGACAATTTTGCGCCGTACAACGCCGTGTCACATCAAGTGCTCGGGCTATCGTTCGACATCGATGCCGTGCCGCCCGCCGGTCTCCGCGTCGAGCTCGCGAACCCGGGCACCGCCAAGTCCGCCGCCTTCTGGGGTGGGGACGCCAACATGCTGTCACCCGTGCACGTGGGTCACAACGAGCTCCGTTGGGCGGACGTCACAGGCCCGTTCTATCTGCCAGCGCGGCCCGTGTTCGATCCGACCCAGATCGCCGGGTTGCGGTTTCACGTGCCGTCGAATGCGACCGCCGCGACCAACTACACGTTCTGCATCGCCAACCTGGCCGCGATCCTCTGACACCGGCGGCCATCGCGCTGCGCTGCTGTCGTCGCCAAGCGTGATTCACGCACGCGTTTACATAACTTTACCCGCCCACAAACTCCGCGACACGTCCGCCGCCCAACCTGTTCTCTCAGGAGGTTCGACGATGACGATCACCACATGGATGCGCACGGTCGCTTTCGGCGCCACGGTCGCGCTCTCGCCCCTGGCATTCGCGCAAGGCTCACCACCTGCCCCGCCCGCCGGCTCTGGCGGCGGCGGCGGCGGCGCGCGGATGGCCAAGGTCCGAGAGGCCTGCCGCCCCGACCTCGAGCGCCTGTGCAAGGACGTGAAGCCCGGCGGCGGTCGCATCCGGGAGTGCCTGAAGGCCCACGAATCCGAGCTGTCCGATACGTGCAAGGGTGCGATCAAGGACGCGCGAGAGCACTCACCGCACCCATAGGGAACCGTTCCTGCCCGGGTTCCGTCAGCCACGCCAACGATACAGATCGGCGTGAACCACCCGCGGCCACGTTGATCAAATGATTGGGATTCGTTGATCCCGGCCGCCGATTGCGGCACGGCGCAATCCGTGAGACGGTCGCGCGCATGCATTGCCGGCCCTGGCACTGCTGACACGAATGGGGACCGAGGAAGACTCGAGGCGTGGCGTGGCGGCCGTGGCGGCGACCGCGGGGTTGGCCGCAACCTGCCTGGCGTGGGGATTCACTCTCCTCAACACCGGCTTCACGAAGATCGTGCTCGATGCCGGAAACGGCGCGGTGGCCGCGCACGGAAGCATCGTCACGGTGCCGATCCGGCACGTCTTGTGGATCGTTCCTTTGTTTCTGCTCTTCAGCACCGGTGCGCAGGCGTTCGCCATGCAACCGGTCTTCCGTCGAGCCGGCATGCGGCGCGTTCACATCGCCTCGGGCGTGGCCGTGTCGGTGGCCAGCGCGCTGCTCTGGTACGCGAGCGTGATCGCCGGCAACCGTGCGATGCCCGTTCCCGTTGCCACGCCGTTGGCGGCCATTGCGCTATTCGGCCCGTGGATCTGCTTCTTCTGGCTACGCAAGATGCAGCGCCGCTTTCTGGCCGCGCTGGCGCTGGCCGCGCTCGGGGCCGTGGGCAGCCTCCCGTGGATGTACGACAATCACTGCGTCGAACGGTATTTCCGGCCCCGGCTCGACGCGCCCGGGATCGACCTCAGCACGATTCCCCCGCTTGTGCACGACTTCCGGCGAGCCGATCTTCACGACGCCCATCTCCATCACGTCACCCTGTCCCGCGCCGACCTATCGAACGCGGACCTGAGCCGCGTCGATCTCTCGGAGGCGACGATCGACGGCACCCGCTGGCGGGACGCCAAGGTCGAGGGAGCCATCCTCGAGGGCGCGAGCTTGAAATGCACGACCTGGGATCGCCTGCAGGCCAAGCGCTTGCGTCTTGCGCGCGCGACCATCGGCTCCGTCGCAATCGTGGGCGGAACTTTCCAGGAGGCGCACTTCGAAAACGCGCGTTTCCTCGACCAAGTGTGCATCGATGGCGCCGATCTGTCGCGCGCCCACTTCGAAGACGTGGAGGCGTTCAAGCCGACTCTGATCAACAGCAAGCTGTGGAACGCGCGGTTCGATCGAACCAAGCTCGCCGGCAGCGATCTTCGCCGATCGGACCTGCAGGACGCCACGCTCGACGAAGCGGACCTCGAGGGCGCCAATCTCCAGTGCGCCAGGCTTCAGCACGCCCACTTCCACGCCGCGCATTTCGAGCAGGCAGACCTGGCGCACGCGCGTCTGGCCGGCGGCGCTGGCGTCGGCGCATTCTTCCGAGACGCGAACTTGTGCGACGCCGGCTTCGAGCACGCGGACTTGCGCGGCGCGGATCTGACCTGCGCCGATCTGCGCGGCGCGAATCTGGAGAATGCCGACCTGCGCGGCGCGAATCTGTCCGGCGCCGTCCTCGACGGAACCAAGATGCAGAACGCTCAGCTCGAGGGCGCGATCTGGTGCGGCGCGCGGACCGCCAGAGCGATTGGCCTCCCCGCCGGCCTGGCCAACTCCGATTGTCTGCCGCTCACTGCCCTCGCGTGTGTGGCGGATGGTCGCCCCCCCTGCGCCTCGGCTTCCTGCGAGGACCGCGTCGTCCCCCCTTGCAGGCTGCCGGAGAGTTGCCCGGCACCGATGATCGCCGATGCCCAACGCGATTGACGCGCGTCGGACAGCGGTGGTGGCGCTCGCGTGCGCGCTCGGTATCTTCGGCTGCAAGCGCCCCATCGAGATTCCTCCCCCCAGCGTCCTCGGGGATCCCCCCTGCGATCTCGCGTCGGCGTCGCGCACCCAGCACACGCTGCTGGTGCCCGTGCGCGTGAACCAGGCGCCGCTCCACTTGCTGGTGCGCGTCCGCGGGCAGAGCGCACTCGGCGATACGATCGTCGACGTGGCCGCGCGCGGTCCCCAGGATCTTCGGGCAACCCTCGTTGGCCAAGTTGTCGAACGCGAGGTGCTGACCTGGCACCTCTTCGACGCCGGCGAAGAGCTGGCGCGTGACACCTGCGTGGTCACCGCGGGCCCATGACTCGAACACACGGCTGGCTGAGCGCGCTGATGGTTCTCGGTTTCGTCTCATGCGCGCACCGGCCCGCGGTGACCTGCCGCGCGGGCCGGGAAAAGGCAGGCCAGGAGCGCAAGTCGTTCTCCGACGAAGCGGACCGCATCTGCCGCGCGGTGGCGGAGGCGTCCGAGGGTGCGCCTCGCGACGCCGATCTCGTCTACTACGTCGGCCACGGAACGGTGAGACCGTCGGGTGAGCTCGCGCTCCTCCCGGATGGCGCCGACGCGCCCTCGCGGTCCGCGGCCGACCTCATGCCGGCAGGCAGCGCCGCGCGCGCCGTCATCATCAACGCTTGCGACAGCGGTTACGCCGACGCGCGCTCCGGGGGCCCAGCCGGTCCGCCGACCGCGATGATCGGGTCGGGCTACGGGTGGGTGACTGCCCTCCCGCGCGACACAGGGCGCGCGGGTGGCCAGGCGCGCGCGCAGCTGACCGCCTTCGGGCACTGGGTCGAGGTCGCGCTGTCGGGCGCCGCCGATGACCCACCGATAGGGAACTGCGACGGCGCCGTCACCGATGTCGAGCTGGTGAGCTTCGTCAATACGTCGCTCCGGGACACGCAGGACGACGACGAATCGCCACGCGCGTACATGCCTTTCGCGGTCCTCAAGCGGGATGCGCAGAGGCCCGTGGTCCTCTTGAAGCTCGCGCGGGCTCGACCTTGCGCCGCCGAACGCGTACGGGTGCTACGGGCGCTCGGCGCGCGCGCCGACCTGCCGGCCGAGCTGCGCGCCATCGCGGCCTGGCGTGCGGCAAGCGGCAACGGCCCATCGCCCCGCCTCGCGTCCGGCTACCTCCTGGTGCAGACCCGTCCCGCGCCCACGGGGCTCGGCGGGGCCGCGACCGCCGCCCGCGACTTTGTCGATGCAACCAAGGACACCGGCAACGACCAACCGTGGCGCGCGGTTCACTTCGACGCGGCGGATGCAGACACCTTGGCGCGGCAGCTCGCGATCTACGTCGACGACGTCGAGCTCCGCATCCTGCGCATCTCGGATTCGGTTTCGCCCACGCGCGTCTTCGCGGATCTCATCGATCCTCGCGAAGGCAACACACTGCTGACGCGCGAGCTCGCGCTGCCAGCCGACGCCGGCCTCGCACAGATGATCCCGCGACGCATCGATCTCGTCGATCTGCCGGTCGCCTTCGACTCCGGAGCGGACCGCGCACCGGTGGTCGGCCGGTGGCGCGATGTCGCCGGCTGCCCGACAGGCAAACGCCCACAGCCGCAGCTCTTGATCGAAGTCCACGGCGCCGTGCCCGCGACGCCGGTGAGGCTGGTCCCTTCTGACCAGGCCCAGGGCGGCGCGGTCGTCGAGCTGCCGCCGCTCACCGGCGCGCAGGTGACGCCGGTTCCCTGCGCCGCGCCCGTCGGCCAGTGCTTCATGGTCCCGAACCCCGGTTGTGTGCGACGGCCGCCGGCGCAATGGAAGGTGGAGGTGATGCAATGACGAATGCTCTCTTGATGGCGACGCTGGTGTTGGCAGAGACGGCGCCCGACGATTGCGCTGCGATCAAGGCGAGCATCGAGCGTGAGTGGGAAAACGTGCAATCGTTTCGGGCGCTACATCAGCCGGACGCATCGCGAGTGGATACCTTGCAGGCGGCGCTCGACAAGCTCACGCCGTCGGGCGCCTGCACGTATCTACGGCTGCGCCTGGAGGAGGTGGCGACCGAGCTGCAGGTGGCGCGCGGCGAAGCGGCACAGATTCCCTGGCAGGGTGCGCCCGGCGAAGAACGGACGCCCGGAAAGGCGAGCGCGCCCGCCGCCGGTGCGCAGCGAGTGCAGGGAGCGGGAAAGAAAGCGAGGAAGAAAGCGGCTGCCGCAGGCGACCCGAAAGCACACGGCGAGACACCGAGCCCCCGCGTATCGGCGGTGAATCCGTCGCAGAAGCGTGAAAGCCTGACGGGGGCCTTGCGCGCCGTCGACCAAAGATCCCCGTCGCCTCCCAACATGACGGAAGCTACCGCCCCATCGGTCGACGCATACCTCACGGGGTTCGAGCGCCGGCTCGACGAGGAGCTGGGCACGGGCGGCACGCTGGAAAAGTGGCCGGCGTCGCGGCTCGAATCCTTCTTCGTCGTGCTGAGCCGCTACATCGGCCTCCTCTCGCTGGAAAAGGTCGCGCAGAATCATCACCAGGCGGCGGCGGCGCTGTTCTCGCGCGCGGCCGGAATGCTCGCCCCCGATGCGGCAGGCGCTTGCGTCAGCTGCAGCGCCCCGCTGCTGGCGCGGGCCGCGCGCCTGGTCGCCATGTTTCCTGATCTTCCCGGCGAAGCCAGCGCCGAGATCTCCAGCCACGACACCGACCTGGCGACCCTGCCGCCCGCGCTGCAGGCGGTCCTCACCAGTCAGTCGAACGAGAAACGCATGGCGCTGCTGAGCGCCTACCTCGAAGCACATGACGCGGAAGCAAAGAAACAGGAAGAGCTGGCCGCCGCGGGGGCGATCGTCGATCGGACCGTCGCGCGGCGCAGCCTCGAGACGGTCGCGACGAGCCTGGGCTTCGATATCGCGCTCGAGACGGTCCTGCCAGCCACCGCCGGCGGCTGCTCGGGAGAAGAGATCGCGAAGCTGTTCCGTGCCGAGCTCGGCGCGGCCAAGCCGCGGAAGGCGCGCATCCTCGTCAAAGGCGAGAGCGCTCCCTGGCGCCCCAGCGACGTCGAGATCCGACTCGCGACCAATACCGACCCGGCGGCCCCCTGCGCCTCGGATCCCGGCGTCGCCTGCCTGCAGGCCAGAGTCGGCGTGCTGTGCAGCAGCCCGCCGGCGCCCGATGGCACGCGCCGCGGCTGTCGGAGCGGCGTCGTCGGCAACGAACCGTTCGCCTGCGCCGATGCGATGGACAGTCGCCGCCTGCGCCGCGCGATCGCGTCCATCGTGGCGGGTGTCTCGAGAACCATCCGCGTCGAGTACGGACTGAGCCAGTCATTCGTCGGCGCCGCGCGCGTCGTTCACCCGGCCGCGGTCACCGCGCAGGAGACCTTCCGGAACACCACGGCGCTCGCCGACCCGGCGAAGGTCCGGGGCATCGTTCTGCCCGAATCGGATCCGCCGGGGTTCGCGGGGCTGGCCACCACCCTCAGGCGTGCGATCGAGGAATACGGCTTGGTGCTCGGACCGATTGGCGCCCAAGAGGGACTGCGGGTCGGTTGGAAATCGGAGGCTTCCGGCGAGCTCGACATCGAGGTCAGCGCGCCGGGCTCAGATCGGCTGCTCGCCTTCAACTATGTGCTGCACCGGGGTGCGCTCGAGATCGCGAGGGACGGGTGCGATGGCCGCGACCAAGCCGACGACGGCGTCTGTTACACCCTGGCGGTCGCGATCCGGCGCGAGCTCATCAACCTGGCCAATGAAAAAGGACTGCTGGGCAAGCCCGACGACAATCGCGAGCACGACGCGAAACCCAGGGAGAAGCGGAGCGGAACCTGGGCGCTGGCTTCGTTTGCGTCGGCGGGCCTGCCGCTGATGCTGGACGCGCCGGACCGCGAGCATCGCTGGCGTCTGGGAGCCGGGCTCGCGCTCAGCGCGGCCGACACGCTGGCGCTCGGCGCGTCGGTCACGTTCCTCTACCTGTCGAAGCAGGCGCGCGACGAGTACGTGACCGGTTCGCGCGACTCGCTGGAGCTGGCCGACAAGCGGCTTGGTTACGCGGTCACGTTCTTGCTGACCGACGTCGTCGTGAAGCTCATCGGGCTCGGCGCTGGGTTGGGTTGGCTCGGGAGCGCGTCGTGAACGCTGCGATGCGCGTGAAGGACGCATTTGCCCGTCTGTGCGTGTTGCTGGCCGTGGCGGGACTGGCGGCGTGCGTGAAAGTGGAAGGCAATGCCGCGGGACGAGGCCCGAGCGGAAGCGGAGGCAACCTGCCCGGCGGCCTTGGTGGCGCCGGCGGCGACGGCCGTGCCCAGGTCGATTCGGGCGACGGTGCGGGCAACGCGAGCGAGGCAGGCGAGAACGATGCACCGGGCGACGGAGCGGACACGCCCGCTGAAGCTGGCACGGACGCGGGTGTCCCGGGAGTGTCGCCCGACGCCGGCGATCGGAGGACCATCGCGTGTCACCCGCGTCCGGTGCGCGTCGTGGCCGCCGACCATTTTCAGGAGCTGCACACGCCCGCGCCGACGTGCGAGATCGACGAAAGCGGCGTCATGAGCATGAGCTACGCCACCTTTGAAGGTTGTCCGGTGTTCATCGACGACGGCAAGCCCTCTGGTGACTATCGCGCCTGCTACTTTGGTCAGAACGAAGACGTCTCAGACTTCGAGCGGGGACTGGGCCGGTTCCAGGTGACGTTCTGCTTCGACGGTCCGCTCTTCGAGGACCTCAATATGTGGTTCGACACCGGGGCGCCGCCGAGCACCCCTCTTCGACTCATGCGTCTGGTCCGGGGCGACGACACGACGCCGCGTTCATGTCGCACGGCGATCCTCTCGTTGCAGGAGAGCTGTGCGAGCGCCTTCGCGACCCCGAACTGCGGATTGAAATGCAGCGATGCCATTCCCGATGCGGGGGCGGAAGAGGTCGGAGTCCGTTCCAATTCCGACGCCGAGGCCCCGGATGTCGGTTCACCCGACGGTGTCGACGGCGACTCCGACGGCGGCCAGGGCGCGCCGACGCCGACGGCATGCTCGGTTTTCGAGCGCGTCAAAGTGCGCGTCACAACGGAATATTGCCAGTGCCCGACCGCGGGCTGCGTGCGCCCCGCGACCGCGAACGTCAGTGTGCTCTCGCTGGTCTACTATCCCGAGAGCTGTCTCTGCGACCGAGATTCGGACTGCGGGGCGGGAACTTTCTGCCGCAAGGACGCTGTCCCCGCAGACGCTCCCTGCTGGACAACCGGCGACGGGTGCCGCGGCATTTGCGCCCCCTGATCTACAGGTGCGTCGGAACGACCGATTCGGCCACGATGGGCGCGGCGCCAGCCGCCATGGTGCCGAGCGTCCCGTACGCGCGCTTGTTCGAACCCGGTCGAAGTGTCCGAACGGTCTTCGAACGGTTTCGCCGCCCGGTGTAGCACGGGCACACGGGGATGCCGCGACGACGGACGATCGGGCGTCGGGCGGCGATGTTCACCAGGTGTCTGGAGGCCGCGCCGGACCGACCCGCCCCGGCACTGATCGCTCCCGATCCACAGCTACCCTAACCCCTTGACCGAGCAGAGAAATCACGCCATACATCTTCGGTTCGCGGGATTAGCTCAGTTGGTAGAGCGTCAGCTTCCCAAGCTGAATGTCGTCGGTTCGAACCCGATATCCCGCTCCCGAAAAGCTAAGTCGTAGCGACGGTTTGCGACGGTGTTGCAGCGACGCTGGTTGGAGTCGAGATCGCTTTTCCCACCACTTCGTTTCTTCCCACCAGATGACGGAGCGCTACAGCTCGGTCGCGCAGGCAGAGGCTGACCCGTATCGGAAAGCTCAAAGTCCCAATGGCCGCCGATTCGCTCGACTCGGAGGCCTCGGTCGGCGCGGCGCCCGAACCAATGCTGTGCTCGGATACCATCCAGGATCGCGCCATGAATTCGATGCCGCGCGAAAACAGCGAATGGGACATCCCTTCCATCGAAACGCGCAGCGGCTTCGACGAGCCCGATTGAGCCGTAGGCGACGAGATCGGCAACGTCGACGCCGCTCGCCACCCGTCCGGAAGCGATCCGCCGCGCGATCGAGTTTACGAGGCCGAGGTGGGCACTGATGCGCTCATGCCGAAGCCTGACATCGGGGTTCGCGCCGGGGCGGACTTCCTTCCTGAGGGCCACGGTAATCGATGCGATGCCTTGCATGTCCCCGCAGTTCTTCGGCCCATCACTTCCCGAGTAGCGGGTGGAATCGAGCGACCGTTCGAGGTCGAACCACATTCGTCGTGATTCGTTCTCGCAACGAGCTCGCGAACTGTTAACTGGACGAAGAGCGTGGTCGCGGATCACTCCGCCCTTGTCGGCACCGACCGAGAAAACGTGACATCCGCTCGGTCAGATTACCGGTTGCGCCAGAACCGATCACATCGGCGAACCTCACGGATCGCGGTCGCCGTCAGGCAGACGCCACCGGTAGGGTTCCGGCGCGATCCTCTGGATCGGCGGCGAGCCCGTGAAGGCAAGCAGCGCCGGGCGCGAATGCTCGATGGCCGCCCTCAAGAAGCGACTGGGCGAGTTCACACCTGATCTGCCTCAGTCCGGGGTGAAGCCGTCAGAGCGCGTACTACAGCCCGTCGACCCACCCTCGGATCTCTGGGATCGATACGCCGAAGAGCGGTCGCGACACCAGCGGGAGCGCACGGGACAGCGACAGCGCGTGGTCGAGCCGCAACGTGCCCAGTGGACGCACCTCGCAGATCGGCATCGGCGGGAACGAGCCGACGTTGTGCGAGGATCATGGAGAGGGCGGGGCGCCCTCCTGAACGCAACGCGCAGCGTGCTCGCCGCCCGCCAGGCTCGAGAGAAGGCGGAGCTCCACATGAGCACAGGCGCGAACGCGCTGACGACGATCTTGCGCTGGTACCGGGAGCTCGTGGCCAAGAAATACGAAGGGAGCGCTCGTCGCGGCCATGGGCGACCGCGGACGGCGGCAGAAATCATACGGCTTCTCGTCGAAATGGCGAGGCGGAACACGGGTTGGGGCTACACGCGGTTGCGGGGCGCGCTGAAGAACGTAGGCTATACGGTCGGTCGGAACACCATCAAGAGGATCTTGAAGGAGCAAGGCATTGAGCCGGCGCCGCTGCGTCGGCGGAAGTATTCGTGGGCGACGTTCATCAAAGCGCACTTGAGCGCCATCAGCGCGGCGGACTTCTTCACGGTCGAGGTGCTGACTTGGGTCGGGCTGGTCCGCTACCACGTCTTCTTCGTTATGGACCTTGCGAGTAGGCGAGTCGAGATCGCGGGCATATCGCGCTGCCCGGACGGCCTGTGGATGGAGCAGGTGGCGCGCAATCTCCTGGACGAAGCTGACGGCTTCCTGTTTGGGAAGAGGTACCTGATCCTGCACCGCGACCCGCTGTATACGTGCGAGTTCCGGGCGGCGATGAAGAGGGGCGGCGTCGAGGTGCTGCGGTTGCCGCCAGCCAGCCCGAACCTGAACGCGTACGCTGAGCGGTTTGCGCCATTACCGTTTCGAACGGAATCACCAGGGCCTCGGCAACGTGCCCATCGAAGGCGCGCCGGCCCCCGCGAACACGAACGGCCCGATCGAGAGACGCGAGCGTCTCGGCGGATTGCTCAACTTCTACCGCCGAGCGGCGTAATGTCCCTCGATCCTGAAATGGCACACGACGGCGTCCGACGCCCAACTACAGTCCGAAGAAGTTGCAGGGCGCGATCATCCTCGGCACCGGCGGCGACGGCAGCTCCGGCGGCACCGGCACCTTCTATGAAGGCGCCATGACGATCGGCAATCCGTCGGACGCGATCGACGACGCCATCCAGGCCAACATCGTCGCCGCGGGGTATGGGCGCTGATGACCGGACCTGCTCACATGCACAACATCACCATGTGCGTCATCGAGCCAGCAACCACCTGGCCCGCCACGGTTCCGGGCTTGGTCTCGGTCCAGAACCTGTCAGAACGAGAGACGTCGCATTGTGGGGAGACGGTGATCTCCACCTTGCCCGGAGCCAGATTCCCGAAGAGTGCGCCGCTGTTCGAGCCGACGGCCGTGAGGGTGGGGTCCGGCGTCCCGGTGGCGTCCAGGTAGACCGGACCGGTACCCGATGTCGGCGAGACCACCGCTGTCGCATCCGCGTACCCCCCGTCCCCAACGCGGACCGAAAATTCGATGAATCCCGTGTCCGGCGCCGGATACGTGAACCCCGC
The DNA here is from genome assembly GCA_963774325.1 of uncultured Pseudomonadota bacterium. Taxonomy (GTDB): domain Bacteria; phylum Myxococcota_A; class Polyangia; order Fen-1088; family Fen-1088; genus DASRQZ01. The sequence goes on along the minus strand of CAVZEF010000002.1, from coordinate 1,997,846 downwards.
CTGGGTCAGGAGGGTCGCCGCCGCCGCATCGTCTCGCAGCGGCACCCGGCCCGGCCAGGCGAGGCCGGCCAGACTCTCATGGTAAATCTCCGTCACGCCAAGATGTCCGGGCGCACTGAGATTGAACGCGATGTCGAGCGGGGAGCTCAACGGCGGGAAAGTGAGCGTGTACTTACCGGTGGGGTCCGTGAAGGAACACGGGATCATGGGGTAGTCGACGATGCACACCTGGGCGCCGGCGATGGGCGTTCCGTCGGAGAGCTCGACCACAAAGCCTGACGCCAGAAAAACCGCAGTGGTATCCGGACCGTCGGCCGCGTCCGAGCCCGCATCCGAAGCTCCCTTCATCGACGAGCCACAACCAAGGCCCATCAGACCCACAATCCCCAGGATCCCGCGCCAACGCATGATGGCACCACGCTAGCCCAACGCTAAGCCCAACGCTAGCACGCGGCAATACGAGGCTCATTTCCGATCGCGGGATCGAGCTTGGAAGCCCAGCCGACTGACAAGGAGGTCCACCTCGCCTACGCGACGCCGTCAGCGACTACGCGCACGCGCTCGTCGCGCTGGAGCCAGCGGCTGGGATCTGGACATCACATTCTGAATCGTGGTTCGAAGGGCTGACCCGCGCGGGGCCGGAAACTACCGGTTCTTGGCGGCCGCTCCATCCCCAGCCACGTCCCTGAGGACTTCATCCGTGCTCATTGCCCGCCGCGCGGGATCACCCGCGACGTAGAGTTCGAGCAGCCGGACCAGGTCGGGTCGCTCGTGCGACGAGAGCGTCTTCGCCGGCGCCGGCGCCCGCGCCTTCGCCGGTCCATGTGGCAAGGAGCTCTTCTCGGCTTTTGGCGGCTGCGGGCTGCGTTCATCCGTCGCCTTGTCCTCCGACGCCGACTCGCGCCTGCTTGTCCTTCGCCAACCTCGTCCGCCAAGTGGCGCTGGCCAACCCGCTGTGGGGCGCCCCGCGCATCCATGGCGAACTGCTCAAGCTCGGCATCGAGATCTCCGAGCGCGAGGTCTCGCGTCTGTTGCCGCGCGCGCCGCACAAACCGCCGTCTCAGACATGGCGCACCTTCTTGACCAATCACGTCGGCACGCTCGTCTCCATCGACTTCTTCACGGTCCCGACCGCGACCTTTCGCGTGTTCTACGTCTTCGTCGTGTTGGCGCACGCCCGCCGACGTGTCCTGCATTTCAACGTGACCGAGCATCCAACCGCCACCTGGACCGCCCAGCAGATCGTCGAGGCGTTCCCCGAAGCCAGCGCGCCGAGGTACCTGATGGCGATCGCGACCGGATCGTCGCATCCTACTTCGCCTACTACCATCTCTCGCGCACGCATCTGTCGATGAGCAAGGACGCGCCCGCGTCGCGCGCGGTGATGTCGCCCGAGACCGGTGAGGTGGTCGAGCTGCCCGAGGTCGGCGGCTTACCCCACCGGTACGAACGTCGCGCCGCCTGACAGGGGCCCGGGCATGCAGATGGGCCCTTCCGTTTGGGGCGAAGATCTGCCCGCTGCGCCGACCGTGCCCGATACCGCAAAGCCGAACCAGTTCTCCGCAGCGCATCGCTCCCCGCGAGTGGCCTGAATGTCCCGGTCGCGGCCGTGTTGCACGCGTTCATGCCCTTCGATCCGGTTTTGGCGAACCACAAGTTCCGTGACGGCAAGGTCGTCCACGAAACACAGTATTACGGGGATCCCTTCGAGGCGCCGGCCTGGCGCAAGCAATGGGTTCAGCAGATGCCGTGAGGCCGGACTGAAGGAATGCTCGGAACGCCGTCACGGACCGGCCGGGAAACCGCAGGCGATGAGGGCCGCCTTCGGGTCGAACCCGGTGCACGAAACGGACGGCATCTTGCCGGTCGAAACCCCCATCGTCCAGCACATACACTGCGACGTCGTGCCGTCGCACTGGACCCGGTAGGTGCTGCCGTCGGAGCACATCTCCATGACCCCACAGGGCGCACCCGGACTGGTGGGAGGCATCGAGTTGATCTGGCAGGTCGTGCTGCCACCGCCGCCATCGGGAGGCGGCGATGCGCCGCCGTCGGGCTTGCCGCCGCTGCACGGCGAGCAGGAGAAGAAGCCGTCCACGCCGCACATGCACTGCGTGCAGCCGGTCGCGTCGCTGCCGCCGCAGGCCTGACCGGGCTGGCAGGCCCCGCCCGCAACGCAGGCGCCAACCCCCGAGTCCGGACCACCGGTCGCGCCGCCGTCGAGCTTACCGCCGCTGCATGGCGAGCAGGAGAAGAAGCCGTCCACGCCGCACATGCACTGCGTGCAGCTGGTCGCGTCGCCGCCGCCGCAGGCCTGACCGGGCTGGCAGGCCCCGCCCGCAACGCAGGCGCCCGCCCCCGAGTCCGGACCACCGGTCGCGCCGCACGGCCCACAGGAGAGGACGCCGTCCTTGCCGCACGCGCACTGGATGCAGCTGGTTGGCGACGAGCTCACGCACCCGGCGGAGCCGAGCGGGCAAGCGGTGCCTTGAACACAGGAGCCGTTGCCCGGGTTCGGGCCGCCGTCGGGCGGCGCGCTCGACCCCGCATCGACGCCACCCGTGCCGGTGCCGGCGTCGCGGCCCCCAGCCGGGTCGGTGCCGCCCGAGTTCGATGAGCCGCCGCTCGCCTGCGGAAGCGTTCCGAGCGCGAAGCAGCAGGTCGCCTGAAAGCCGTCCGTACCGTCGGTGCACGACTGCGTGGTCGCGCCCGCGTAGGACCCGCAGGGATCCGCGTCGGCGCAGCCTGGGGCGGGCGGGCATGTCGTGCTGCCGCCCGTGGTGCTCCCGCCGCACGAACGCGCAGCGCCGGTCGAGACGCAGACCGGTGTCTGCGGCGCGAAGCAGCACGAGCCGGTGTATCCGTCCGCGCCGTCGACGCAGTTCTGCAGCGTCGCGCCTGGATAAGCCGCGCAGGCGGTGGTGGTGGCGTCAGCGCAGGTGGGAGCCGCCGGACAGATGGGCGCGCCACCGCTCCCCGCGCCGTTGCCGGTGCCGGTGCTGCCGCCGCAGTGGGTCGTGCTGCCCGCAGCGAAGCAGATGGGGCCGTCGGTGGGGAAGCAGCAGGTGGCCGTGAACCCGGTGGCGTTGTCGCTGCAGCCGTCCATGGTGGCGCCCGGGTATGCGCCGCAGACGTTGGACGCGCCGGCGCAGGTCGGCGCCGTGCAGCTTCCCGTGCTACCGCCGCCAGCGGCGTTCCCGCCCCCGGTGGTGCAGGTCGAGTCCATACGAACCGTCGCACAGGTCTTGCCGTTCGCCTCGGCCACGATCGCGTACGGCGACAGATGGGTCGTGACGCCGGACACCGTCTTCGCCTGCGTGTCGACGATCGCTCCCGGGAGCAGGTGCCAGGAACCCTGGGCGAACGTCGCCACGCGCAGCGACGACTCCGACGTCCCGCCGAGGCTCGCCGACGCGTAGTGCAGCGTCAGCGTCACCGGCATGGCGAACTGGGTCCCGGACGGGCCGATCTCGTACACGGAGCCAACCGCGCCGGCGGCGGGCGCTTCGGCCGGCGCGACGGTGATGGTCACGTTCCCGCTGATGGCCCCAGCCGGGACGGCCACCTGAAGGTTGCCGTCCGACGAGGCGACGGCGCCGCCCGACATACCTACAACAGCGCTCGCGGGAGCCCCGCCGGCCGGAGGGCCGGCCTTCGATCCGCCGCAACGCACACCTGCCAGGGTCAGGAACAAGCACGCGCCGAGACGAAGAGAAGTCTTCATGTGCGCTACACATCGGGGCCTTTGACCCGCGCCTTGAGGTCATTCGCCGCCAGATCGCGCGGCCGATCCGCGCGCGTCTCAGTCGACGACGCTGTTGCCGGCGCCCGGCTGGAGCCACTGCCAGTGATCGTCGGTCCACAGGACGATGTTGCTCAGGCAGCGGCCCGTCCGTTGAATTCGTGGGGCGACGTTCGCGAAGGTCAGTGGGATGTTGACAGACGCTGACGGCGCATAGCTCTCGCCCAGGAAGTCGCACAACGTCGACTTCGCCACCTGCAGCCCCTCCCGCGCGTAGATCCCCTCCAGGCGGTTGAGCGGTTGTGGTCCTGCCACCGTCGGACGATCGTGTCGGCGAGCATCCCCGGCCCGGCGACACCATGCTCGATTGGCATCTCGACAGCCTCAGGTGCGAGTACCTGCGTCGCCTCGCCGCGCTTGCGATCCTTGCGAACGTACTTCTTGGAGATGAGCGCCACCGTGATCGTGCTCGAGGGCCGCCGCTCCAGCACCTCTCGCGTCTCCGTCCCGATCAGCTCGAAGGCGTCGGGGTCGCGCTCGACCTCGGGCGGCACGATCTCGATCTCCTCGCGCGGCAGATTCGGCGGCAGCGGCTTGCGCACAGGCTTGGCGCGCGTGTGCTCGGCGATAGTCTGCTCGACCGGAGGCGTCTCCGGCGCGGCGACGCCGGCGTCGCTACCGAGCGCGAGGCCGAGCATCAGTAGCGAGAGCTGGGCGTCCTTCTTGGGCAGTCGTTCTGCCTTCTGCCCAAGCAGCCCCCGCTTGAGCCGCTCGTTCTCTTCGCGCAGGTGCAGCACCAGCTTGCGGTACTCGTCGCGTTCCTCCGCGAGCGCCGCGACCTGCGCAGCCAGCGCCGCCACGCTCTGCTCCAGGGTCGCGCCGTCGCTCACGCCTTCCACCAATGCGGGCGCGAGATCGATCTGTCAAGCAATCACTCGCGCGCGGTAGTTGATCGGTTTGAACTACGCGCGCCACCGGCGGCGGCGACGAAACTCACAGGCAGACCATGACGCTTATATCGTCGCATGCAGGCCCCGAGCAATATCCTCCCCTGGACTGGCAGGTCGTTCCAAACGGACACGATTCTGCGCCGTCGGTGTCGCAACGCTGCGCACAGGTGCCGCCCGCTATGCAGACGTCTCCGGAAGCGCAGGTTCCAGCGTCGCCACCACATTTGGTGGCACTCGTCGAACAGCCACACCAAAGGGCGCACAGCGCCGCTCCAACAATCGCCCGCATCATGCACTGAAGACTAGCGCAACCGGCTGGTGACATCTTACGATCGACGTCACACTGCCCGCCGCTGGGACTGCCTTCCGCGCGAAACGGGCACATGCGCCACGCCAGCGAGCAGTGCAGTCAGCGCGGCGGTGTCGATGTGAAGCACGCGCTGACCGCTCGCCGCTGCGGGCAACTCGAACCGCGCCTGGTGGAAGCGCTTGTAGAGCAGGCACAGACCGTTTCGATCGAACCAAAGGATCTTCAGGCGAGACGCCGCCCGCCCGCCGAACACGAACACGGCGCCATCGACGGGATCGCGTCCCACTCGCTCGCGGGCGAGCTGCGCCAGCCGATCGAAGCCGAGCATGTATGGCGTCGAGCGTTCCGCCCGGCGAGAGGCAAATCGAAAGCCGTGTTGAACGGGAGCTCGCGTCGATCGAGATCGCGCCGCTCACGTTGGGCGCCGTCACGCACTTCGGCCGCCTCAAGGCGGAGTTGCGGACCCGTGGCATCGCGAAATCGGATCTCGACCTTCTGATCGCTGCGAGCGCTCTCGACCTTGGCGCCACGCTGGTCACCCACGACCAGGCACCACCCAGCCACCTATCGACCACCGCCCTGTGCGCCGCCGACGTTGAACGCGCTCCCGGTAACCTTCGACACCAGGCCCGCCCCCCCCTTTTTCAGCAGCCACCCATCTGGGCCTGATCCCGCGGGAATGCCACGCGGGCGGAGGACGCGCTCGAGTGAATGAGGTAGGCGCGCGCGGTTAGAATCGGTCCATGGTGGAACCGGTGACGATCTTGAAAGGGGCGTTGTCGATCAAGCAGGCGTTCGACAAGCACTTCGCGACCCAACAACGTGACTGGTTGGATAGGTGCCGAGATGAGGCGCTCAGGGTGGCTCAGACCGTCGCCATCGGTGTTCTGTCAGCGATGCTTGGGCGCGAACCGAGAGACCCGGAGGTCCAAGAACTGCTGTCCGAGATCGCCAATGGGACTAGCTTCCCCGCCCGGAGCCTCCGCCTTTTGTCCGAGGCGGTCAGATCGCCTAAGGAGGTGCGGAGAAGGCGACTCGTAGCGGTACTAATAGCTGGTCCCAAGATCACGAAGGCCCCAGCAGCAAATTAGCAGCAAGCGGCGCCCCGAAGGCGAGCAGATCGATCTCCTTGCGAAGGTAGTCCGGCTCGAGATGGCAGTACGTAGCAGCCGTTATCCGCGGGTCGCTGTGCCTCAAGATGCGCTGGACGGACTGGATATTCGCGCCACGCATGGTGAGGAGACTGCCTGTCGTGTGACGCAGGTCGTGGAACCGGATCGGCCTCACGAGGGACGTGACCCACATCTTCCGTTTGTCCTTCGGTGGGCGTGGCGTGACCACCGCCGCGAGCTACCGCCGAGCTAAGCGCCGAGCTAGCGCGGCGGGGATGCACGTACTGACCGTGGGCCGAGCTTCTTCGTCGAACCTTTGCGGTAGACGTCCTGTGGAGACTTGCTCAGTGGCCGAAGATAATCGCGCGCGTCCCGCCCAACCGTGCATAGCTGGTCTTGCCACCAGGCGTAAATTCCCCGGTGACCACCTGCCACGGCGAGGGGTCCCCGAAGTTCGGGCTGGGATAGATCTGGAAGGTCTGGGTGAAGATCCCACCAGCGTTCGCGGAGAACACCCAGGCACCCGTAGAGCCCGCGCGCAGATAGTCGGTATTGCCATCGCCATTGAAGTCGCCTGTGATCGTCTGCCAGTTCGTCGCCGGGTCCCCGAAGTTCAGGCCATCGTAGTCCTGGAACACCGGGACGTTGAAGCCTCCATTGCCACTGCTGGGGTTGGCGAAGAACACCCAGGCACCCGTAGAGCCCACGCGCGCATAGTCGGTATTGCCGTCGTTATCGAAGTCGCCTGTGATCGTCTGCCAGTTCGTCGCCGGGTCTCCGAAGTTCAGGCCATCGTAGTCCTGGAACACCGGGTCTTTAAAGCCTCCGTTGCCGCTGCTGGGATTGGCCAAGAACACCCAGGCACCCGTAGAGCCCACGCGCGCATAGTCGGTATTGCCGTCGTTATCGAAGTCACCTGTAATCGTTGGCCAGTTCGTCGCCGGGTCTCCGAAGTTCAGGCCGTTGTGAGTGTAGTCTTGGAACACCGGGTCGTTAAAGCCTCCGTTGCCGTTGCTCGGGTTGGCGATGAACACCCAGGCACCCGTAGAGCCCACGCGCGCATAGTCGGTATTGCCGTCGCGATCGAAGTCACCTGTAATCGTTGGCCAGTTCGTCGCCGGGTCTCCGAAGTTCAGGCCGTTGTGAGTGTAGTCTTGGAACACCGGATCGTTAAAGCCTCCGTTGCCGTTGCTCGGGTTGGCGATGAACACCCAGGCACCCGTAGAGCCCACGCGCGCATAGTCGGTATTGCCGTCGTGATCGAAGTCACCTGTAATCGTTGGCCAGTTCGTCGCCGGGTCTCCGAAGTTCAGGCCGTTGTGAGTGTAGTCTTGGAACACCGGATCGTTAAAGGCCCCGTTGCCGCTACTGGGGTTGGCCACGAACACCCAGGCACCCGTCGCGGCCAGCCGCGCGTAGTCGGTTATTTTATCGCCGTTGAAGTCGCCGGTGATCGGCTCCCACGACGACGGGAGGCCGAAATCCAGGGCCGCATAGTCCTGCACAAATGTCCGGAAGTCCGGCACTGTGCTGACGCAGTCCTTCTGCTGGTTCGAGAATTCCTTCTGGATCGTATAGAGATTGCCATCGGAGCCGAGGAACGTGGTCTGCTGCTGGTTGCAGATGTCGCCGATCTCGCCGAGCGTGTCGTCATACCAGGCGAGCGGCGGCCCGATCATGCTAGCCAGTGAGACTTCGGCGTCGGTGACCGCCTCGATCAGCTCGTGCGAGGCGACCGACTGCTGGTTCTCGAACGTGGTGCCGCCGCCGCAGCCTGTGTCGCACCCCCCAACAGTCAGCGCGGGCAGCACAGCGTAGTACACATTCTGCCCGGCGATCTTGAACGTGCCGTGGTAGGCACAGAAGTCGACGCACGAGCTGCCCTGGGTAGTGACCAGCGACTTTTCGGAGGGGAAGCTCACCATGTAGATCTGGTTGTCATCCGCGGCCGGCAGCGACCCGGCGTCGATCTGTGCGGCGAGTTCGCTCTGGATGTTCGCGTCGCTGAGCGTCGAGCCGTTGCGTGACATATCGGGCGTGATCTGGACCGAGCTCCCGAACGAACCGCGTCCGATCGTCTGTGCCGGGGACGCGGTGTCGTACTCGCTGAGCCAGTCGAATACACCGCTGGTCAGCATCTGGTCGTAGGCGCTCGCCATGTTCACGCCGCTAGTGGACGTAAGCTGCGAGATGTACGTGCCCGAGCCGTAAAGCACCTGAGTGACATGCACGTTCTGGATGACCTTACCACCGTGGTAGTCGAGGTGGGCGTTCGGGGCAACCCGTCTCACGGCGCGCCCTTCGTTATCGAGGAGCGCCATCACGTGGACGTGATCGGTGAACGTCACGTCCTTCGCAAGATCGGACGACCTGGGGGCTGCTGTACAACCGACCATAGCGAGCGCAGTCGCGCCAGCGAGCGGCAGGAACGCGCGCCTGGGCATGAAATGGCCGGCGAGGTACGGGAAACGCGCTTCGACTCGGCCGATGGCGTAAACGTAGGACGCGGCAGCCGCTTCACTCGCGCAGGTGGAACAAGGCATTTCTTGAGTCGGCGGCGCTTCTACCATCTCCCCCTGGGATGGCGTGATGACCGTAGCATCGTGTCTCGTCTCGGGGCTGGCTGATTGTTCTTTCGCTTCTTGTTCCATGGTTATCCTCCTTCAAATGGATTTTTGGCCGTGGTTTTTTGAGTTCGTTTCGTGAAGACGAACCAGCGGTTGAGCGCGGCAGCGCGGCGTTCGCAGGCACCGCACGGTCAGATTCCGAGGGCATCTGCCACCTGCTTGATGACATCGCCAAGGCCAAGGTCCTCGTCACCAACGAACCCGGAAAGGCGTGCGCGGTATGGTTGGCGTTGTCGGCGCTAGATTGGGCGCCGCTCTTCATGGCTTTCCATCTAGACGGACGAGAATGAGAAACTTCCGAGATTAACGAGAGATCGCGGCGACCTGCGCCGAAGGGGCATCGGAGAGGCAACGAAGCGAGTCCGGACTGCTGGAGACCCTTCATCGTATCCGTACGGTCTGACCCGTCGCTGACGGCGGGCGCGGTTGAGCGTACATCTCCTCGTCGAGATGGCCGGAAGACGAGCGAATCGTGACGAGTGGCAGAAGCGGGTTGAACGCTGGAGCGACAGCGGGCTGGGCGCGAAGCAGTTCGCGGCTGAGACCGGGATCAACGCAGGGACGCTGCAGTACTGAAAGTACAAGCTGCGGAAGCAGAGCGGAGAGTCACCCCGCGCACCTCGGCGAAGATTGCCAGAGCCGGTCGTGTCGTCGCTGATCGAGGTCCGGCCGGTGAGCGTCGCGGCAGACGCACGCTTCGAGATCGAGCTGAACAACGGGCGACGGCTACGTCTGCCTGCGACGTTCGACGCAAACGTCGTGAAGACGCTGGTGTTGGTCTTGGAAGCGACGCCGTGATTCCAGTCGGCGTTCGTGACGTATACGGCGAGAGCAACGTCCTTGCCCTTGCCCTTCGATTCCGAGACTACGCGCTCGAGTAGCGCCGCCGCGTTGCTCAGGTCGCCAACGTCTACGACTGGGCTCCCTGGCCATGCCGCCTCCCGCGGTCCAGGCGGTGCCACGCGCGGGGCTGATGCCGACGGTGGACGACGCAGGCGCGGCCGGTCAAGCTGGGAGTGTGCATTGAGCGGTCGATTCAGGCTGAGTCGGGCGCGAATTGACTTCGCGGGCCCGGAAGCAATTCCGAAAAGCTCATTGGGGGCGGGGGGCGAGGGGTGAGTGGAAGCGTGTTCGCAGCAGTATGCGCTCGGTGAGAGGCTGCACGCAGGCAGGAGGGCAAGCGTCTATCGCGCCGTGAGGAGAGCGGACGGTCGCCAGGTCGTCCTGAAGGTGTGCGATTCGACTCCATGTCTCCCGGAGGATCTGGAGCGCCTCAAGCACGAATTCGAGCTGAGACCGGTCTTGCAAGGGCTGCCGGCCGTCGAGCCGCTGGCGCTGTCCATGTTCGACGGATGGGCTGCCCTGGAGTTGGAGGATTTCGCAGGAGCTCCGCTCGACCACCTCGTAGGCACCCCGCTGCCGGTGCAAGAGTTCCTGGCCCTGGCGGTGCGCGTGGCCGCCGCCGTCGCCGAAATTCACGGCCGCGGCCTCATCCACAAAGATCTCAAGCCCAGTAGCATTCTCGTCGATCCGCAGACCCACCGGGTCAAGGTCGGTGATTTCGGCGTCGCGGCGCGAATCGCGCGCGAGCAGACGACCACCAGGTCCGGGCGGCTCATCGAGGGATCGCTCCCCTACGTTTCGCCCGAGCAGACCGGACGAATGAATCGGGCGATCGACAGCCGGTCGGACTTGTATTCACTCGGCGTTATCTTCTATCAGCTTCTCACCGGCCGGCTGCCCTTCGAGGCCAGCGACGCGCTCGGCTGGGTCTATTGCCACGTGGCACGCAAGCCGCCGCCGCCCGATCAGATTCGGACGACGTTGCCCTCCATGTTGTCGGAGATGGTCCTCAGGCTGCTCGCGAAGGTTCCCGAGGAGCGCTACCAGAGCGCCGCGGGACTCGAGTACGACCTCGAGCAATGCTTCCAGCAATGGCAGGACGCGGGGGTAATCGTCCCGTTCACGCTGGGCCAGCATGACGCCTCGGATCGATTTCTGATTCCGCAGAAGGTCTACGGCCGGCGCGCCGAATGCGAGGCGCTGCGCGATGCCTTCGGGCGGGTGGCCTCGAGCGGCCGGCTGGAGCTGATACTGGTGTCGGGAGAGTCAGGTATCGGCAAGTCGGCGGTCGTCTATGAGCTCCGAAAGGACGTCGTCCTTCGGCGCGGGTTGTTCCTGTCGGCCAAGTTCGAGCAATACAAGCGCGACATTCCCTATCTGACTGTCATTCGAGCATTTCATGAGCTGACGCTCGACATCCTCGCCGAGCCCGCGGACCAGATCGCGAGGTGGCGGCGCCACATCGCGGCGGCGGTTGGTCCCAATGGCCAGCTGGTCGTCGACCTGATTCCGCAGGTCGAGCTCATCATCGGTCCACAGCCGCGCGTACCAGAGTTGCCGCTGGCCGAGGCGGAGAGCCGGCTGCGAATCGTGCTGCGCCAATTCGTCTGCGCCTTCGCGGGTCCAGAGCACCCGCTCGCCGTCTTCTTCGACGATCTTCAGTGGGCCGATGCCGCCAGCCTGAACCTGATCGACGATCTGGCGGCCAACCCCGATGCGCGCCACCTGCTCTTCATTGGCGCCTGCCGTGACAACGACGTCGGTCCCTCGCAGGGGCTGCGAATCATGCTCGATCGCCTGCGCGATGCCGGAGTTGTCGTACGCGACATCGTGGTCGGACCGCTTGCGGAGGGGGACTTTGAGCAACTCGTCGCCGATACGGTTCATTGCTCCTTGGCCGAGGCCGCGCCGCTGGCGCGCCTGACGCGGGAGAAAACCGGCGGCAACCCCTTCTTCGCTGTCCACTTCTTGACGGCGCTGTATCGGAAGAAGTTGATCGTCTTCGACCACGACACCGGTCGCTGGTCGTGGAACATTGCGCGCGTCCGCGCGGAGGGTCACACCGACGACGTCATCGATCTCATGTTGGGCAAGCTCCGCGCCCTGCCAAGCGAGACCCAGGAGGCGCTGACGCTGGCCGCCCACCTTGGCGCACAGGTCGACGTTCAGACGATGACCATCGTGCTGGGGCGCGATCCCGAGCCGGTGCTGAGGCTCGCGCTGGAGGAGGACCTGATTCTGCGAATCGACGAGACGTATCGATTTCCGCACGATCGCGTGCAAGAGGCGGCCTATTCCCTGGTCCCGGACAAGGAACGAACGGCGCTGCACCTGAAGATGGGCAGGCAGCTCTGGTCGCGCACCGCGCCCGCCGAGCTGGCGGAGAGGACGTTCGAGATCCTGAATCAGTTCAACCGCGGAGCCTCCCTGATCGACTCGCGCGAGGAGCGCGAGCGCGTGGCCGAGCTCAACCTTGCAGCGGGGAGACGGGCCACCGAGTCGGCGGCCTACGCGTCGGCGTTGACGTATCTCGTCGCGGGCTCCTCCCTCCTGGCGCGGGACGAGGACCGATGGGACCGGCAATATCGCCTGACCTTCGACCTCGAGCTCAATCGCGCCCGGTGCGAGCATTCGGGCGGCGAGCTGGCCGTCGCGGAGGCGCGTCTCGCCGTCCTGTCGGCTCGTGCCGGCACCCTGGTCGACCTGGCGGCCGTCACCTGCGCGCAGGTGGCGCTGTACGCCGCGGATCGCGGCGATCGCGCCATCGAGGTCTCACTCGCTTACCTCCGGCGGGTGGGCATCGATTGGTCGCCTCACCCGACGGATGCGCAGGTAGCGGAAGAGTTCGAGCACCTGAGGCGAACGCTGGGCGAGCGACCCATCGAATCGTTGATCGACTTGTCATCCGTGGCAGATCCCGACCGGCGGGCGACGATGGACGTTCTCACCTGGGCGTCCTCGCCCGCCGTGTTCACCGACGCAAATCTGCACTGCATGCTGGTGGCTCGCCTGGCCAATCTCAGCCTCGAGCACGGCAACAGCGACGGATCGTGTCTGGCCTACGTGCGACTCGGCATGGTGCTCGGGCCGCGCTTCGGCGACTACGCGAAGGGGTTCCTGTTCGGCAAGCTCGGCTTCGACCTGGTGGAGCGGCGCGGGCTGCTGCGATTCAAGGCCCTTGTTTACTTGGATTTCGGACATCTCATCAACCCCTGGACCAGGCACCTCTCTGCCGGCCTGCCGCTCGTGCACCGCGCCTTCGAAGCCGCGCAGGAGACCGGCAACCTCACCTACGCGTGCTATTCCCGCAACTGCCTGATCACGCTGCTCCTCGCGAAGGGAGATCTACTCAACGAAGTGCAAAAGGAAGCCGAGAACGGGCTCCAGTTCGCAGAGCTGGCCAAGATGACTCTGGCGACCGACCATCTCACCACGCAATTGCGGCTGATACGGATGTTGCGCGGTCTTTTGCCCGTGTTCGGTTCGTTCAATGACGCCGAGTTCGACGAGGATCGATTCGAGCGGCACCTGGAAATGAATCCGCGGCTGTCGATCACCACCTGCTGGTACTGGATCCGCAAGCTGGAAGGGCGCTTTCATGCCGGCGACTACGCGGCCGCCCTCGAGGCTGGCGCGAGGGCCGAGCCTCTCCTCTGGACCTCGCCCTCATTCTTCGAGATGGCCGAATACTTCTTCTATGGCGCACTGGCAATGGCGGCACGCCACGACGAGTTGCCCGCCGAAGAGCGCCCGCACCGGCTGGCGGCGCTCATCGAGCACCACCGGCAGCTCGAGATCTGGGCCGAGAACTGCCCGGCGAATTTCACCAGCCGCTCGAAGCTGGTCGCCGCCGAGATCGCTCGGATTGAAGGCCGACTCCAGGATGCCGAGCGCCTGTCCGGAGAGGCCGTCCGTTCGGCGCGGGAAAATGGCTTCGTGCAGGTCGAAGCCGTCGCCTACGAGACGGCCTCACGATTCTGGCGCGCGCGCGGCGTCGCCGAGCTGGCCGACAACTACCTTCGGGAGGCATCGGATGGGTACCGGCGATGGGGCGCCGAGGGGAAGGTGCGCCAGCTCGAACGGGCCTACCCGCAGCTGGTCCGGGCCCCGGCGGTCGCGTTCGCCGCGCCAGCCGCGCCTTTGGCAATCGCGGTCGACCAACTGGATCTGCTCTCGGTCGTCAAGGCTTCTCAGACCATCTCCGGCGCCATGGGTCGCGACCAGCTGTTGCGCACGCTCCTCCAGATCGTGATCGAGCAGGGGGGAGCGCGGCGCGCTCGCCTGATCCTCTCGCGCGATGGTGAAATGGAGATCGCCGCCGAAGCGACCACCCCGACCGCGAAGACCACGGCCGGACCGGTGATGCTCGTCTCCAGTGAGCCCACCTCGCGGCTCCCGAACTCTATCCTGCAATACACGGCGCGCACGCAGGAGCGCGTGCTCCTGGAAGACGCGGCTGCAGACGCGGGGCGGTTCGCCTCGGACGCTTACCTGATGCGGACGCGCCAGCGCTCGGTTCTGTGTCTTCCCATCCGAAGACAAGCAGAGGTCGTGGCCCTGCTTTACCTCGAGAACGACCTGGTCCCCGGTGTATTCACCCCGGAGCGCCTGACGGCGCTCGAGCTCATCGCCGCGCAGGCGGCGATCTCACTGGAAAACACGCTGTTGCTCGAACGAGAGCACGAAGGACGCATCGAAGCCGAGGCCGCCGGCCGACGAGCGCTGGTCCTGGCCGAGGCCACCGCGTTGATGTCGTCGCCGCCCGACTATGAGGGGGGACTCGACGCGCTCACGCACCTGTGCGTGCGCTGGTTGGCGGATTGGGCGGTCATCGATCTCGCGGAGCAGGGGCAGGTCAAACGCGTGGCGGGCGCGCACCGCGATCCGACGAACGATCAGCTGCTCTTCGAATTGTGCGAGCGCTACCCGGCGCGCCTCGACGCGCTGACCAGCGTTCTGGAGAGCGGGGCACCCCGCTACCTGCCCGATCTCACCGACGAGCAAATTCGCGGCTACTGCGTCGACGAGCGCCATACCGATCTGATCGGGCGGTTGGGGACGCGCAGCATGCTCATCGTGCCGCTGGTGGCGCGGAAGGTACAGCTCGGCACGCTGAGGCTTGCGTCGGCAACGCCCGGCCGGTTCGGGGCGGCCGACGTCGATCTCGCCTCGGAGATCGGGCGCCGCGCTGCAATGGCGATCGACAACGCCCGGCTCCTGGTCGAGACCCAGCGTGCAGTGCGCTTGCGGGACCAGTTTCTGTCCGTTGCATCTCACGAGTTACGCACCCCGATCACGTCGTTGAAGCTGAGCGTCGAGCACCTGCGCAGGGCGGAGGCGTCTGGAAGAGAGCTCTCCGGCGATACGTTGCACGGCTCGCTCGAGCGGGTCTCTCGCAGCACCCAGCGGTTGCAGCGGCTCGTTGATGAGTTGCTCGACGTGACACGTATCGAACAGGGACAGTTGACCCTTTGGCCGACCGAGGTCGACCTCGGGAAGGTGGTGAACAACGTGGCGGAGCAACTCGAGCTCGATCTCGCGGCGGCTAAGTGCTCCCTGTCGATCGAGAGCCGAGGTCCCACCGTGGGGACCTGGGATGGGCGAAGGCTGGAACAGGTCGTCACGAACTTGCTCTCGAACGCCATCAAATTCGGCGCGGGTCGGCCCATCGAAGTGCGCGTCCGGAACGCGGGCGACGTCGAAGAGCTGACGGTCACGGATCATGGTATCGGCATCGATCCAGCGCGCGTGGCCTACGTGTTCGATCGCTTCGAGCGCGCAGTGTCGGCCGTGAACTACGGAGGACTCGGCTTGGGGCTCTACCTCGCGCGCTCGATCGTCGAGGCGCACGGCGGGACGATCAAAGTCGAGAGCCAGCTGGCCGAGGGATCCACGTTCACGGTGAGGCTCCCCTCGGCATTGCCCGCGCACGGATGATCCCGTCAGGTCCGATTGTGGGCGTTGAGAGTAAGTCGACCCACACAGGGTCAGACACTGGTTTCGAAAGAAGTGGGGGTTCGAGTCCCCCTCCTCGCACTCAGATGGAAGCGTTCGCGTTTTCCGTCGGTCTCGCCAGCGTAGTCCGTTCCGGTCTCATCGAGCTGCGCGCTATTGGGGTGCTTGCCACTATCGAACGCGAGCGAGCACCTTCGCCGGCGCCACCACGGTGACACCTGCGGCTGCGTCCAGGTCAGCGCGTCGCGGAGCCAGGGGACGGCGCGATAGCGTCCTGCGCTCCTTCGTTGTCTTGGGTCGGCGCTCGGCCACGGTACCAGCCCGCGAGGCTGTGGCGCGGTTTGCGCGCGACCAGCACCTCGTCAGGAACTTCCTCGCTGAGCTCCTCGATGGGCCAGCCCAAGGAAACGCGGTCGTCGTGCGGCGGTTGATCGCGGAGCGAGGCATCGGGGTACCGATGAGGACGTTGCAGCGTGCTCTGATGCCTCACCGCCAACCTCTTCTCCAGCTCGTCACTCGTCGCTACGAACGCGGCAGCATGCTCATCACCAGCAACCAGATGGTCCGCGGGCCGCTTCGGCGACAGTGATCCGGCGGCCGCCTCGACCGGCTCCTCCACCACAGCCACGCCCTCATCATCCAGGGCGACAGCTTCAGACTCCGACAGAAGAAGCGGGCGGGCCTCCTCGGCTCGTCCAAAACCTAACCAGCACTGAACACTTGGAGGGGGTCAGTTTTTAGTGGCGTAACTGGGTCAGTTCTTGGTGGCGTTTGACACCAGGCCGAGCTGCCGTTCACGGCAGACGGTTCGAAGCCGACCCAGCGGGCGGCGGTTCGAGCCGCCCACCACGTGACATCCGCGCGTTCCGACCCCGTCCCCCGGCGCACATTCGCGGGAGGGAAGGGCTCCTGCGTGTCCCGACGCCGGCTCGGTCCTTGTTTCCCCGCCGGTGCTATCGATGGCGCCAAGGTCCATTACCGGCTGAGCGGCCGTCCTGGCGCCCCGGCCTTCACCGACCACGGCAAAGTCATCGACATCCGCGACAGCAATCGGCGAGAAGCGGTCCTGGCGGCGCTGCAGCTCAGCGCCCAGAAATGGGGAACATTCATGGTCCACGGGAATGAGCGGACGCGCTCCGGCGTCTCTGCGTCGAGCTGGCGGCCGAGCACGGGTTCAAGATCGCGAATCCGGACCTGCAGCAGGCGATAGCCGCGTCTGGATGCCGAGGTCGCGGTCCGCTTGCGACTGACTGGGCACCATCGCGAGGCGATCGCACGCGCAGTCGCGGAGGGCGCGCGGACCCTGCGCCGTCGCGAAAGGCGCGACTGGCAGACATACGCCCGCCGCGCCACGGACTTCGCCTTCGGTGCGCCCGGCTCGCGCTTGGCCGAGTACCTCGCGCCGCAGCGCGATCACTTCTTGAGGGTCGAAGGACGTGTCCTTGAGAGGGCGCTCGAGTCACGGTTGGGTCGCCCGCTGCGCTCCGATTGGTGACGGGCGGCTGATGTGGTGATGGCCCACGAAACTGCGCCTGGCTGTGCGCCGAAACCAGGGTGGCCGACCCACGCGCCTGCGCGGCGGCCCATGCGCACTACGAGCGCCACCGGCGAGGACACCGTGCGCCGTGCTCTCGCGGCGATCACGTCCGCCCGCCGTGCATAGCTGGCGCCGATCCGGCCCAACGCTGGGCCGTGGTCTCGTAGCAGGTCTGCGAAGCGCCTCTCCTTTCGATTGACATGTCTATAGTCCCCGAAAGGCAGCACGGCTTACACGGTGCCGGCAGGACGTCCCACGACAGAGGATCTTGCGCGCGCGAGTTGTCCGGTTGGGCCCCAAGCGATGGTTCTGGATCGATGCCCACAACAGGGACTACGCTGCACTGGGCACTAGGATGGATTTACAAGGAGCGGTCAATGAGTCATCGGTCGGGTAGCAGTGGTGGACGCGCCATGGTGGCGTGCTTGTTGGCCTGTGTTTCGATGGGCGTGGCCTGCTCTGCCAGCGAGAGCGACGGCGAAGGGAATGGCGCAACGACGGAGGTCCAGTCGGCGCTGTCCTGGCGCACCGCTTGGAGCTGGGGCTCGGTCGACGATCTCTTGGACATGGGACCGTCCTCGAATCGAACTTGCGTTTTGAGCGGCGTCGCCGGGAACCTCAGCGCCGGTGACGACTGCTGCGCCTCGGCGGCCGCGATCGCGAGGAAGAGCGACAACCTGCTTACCGTCGGGGGCGCCGGCCACTCGGTCGGGGGCCTGGTCAACGCTCCGGTCGAGGGGCACGCGGTGTGCGTCGCGTCGGCGACCAATCTCGTGACCGTCATCCTCAATCCCAAGGACAGCAGCGTCACCCTCGGCCCGGTCACAGCCGCTCGACAGTGCTTCTTGAGCGGCGTTTGGGGCACCGCCGGCGCGTGGGCCTCCTCGAACGCGTACGCGCGCGTGACGAACGACGGGACGAACTGGTTCCTGCAATCGAACCTGAACACCGTCTTTACCGGCGATAACTGGGGTGCCATGGCCACCTGCTTCGACGTGCCGGCCGGCACCTGGGTGGGGACAGGCGTCTGGAACGCCCCCGATCCCGGCACGGTGACCGCCAACATTGGATGGGACTCCTCGCCGGTCACGTTGATGGCCTGCGGCCTCACGGGCATCCAGGGGCATTTCACCGCCAACGACTACTCGGACGGGGCCCTCATCAATCCTCCGTCGGCCTTCCCGGGATGGTGGACGATGACGCTCAAGAACGGGAAGAAGGCGTGGGTGACCTGTCTCCAGTGACCGAGCCGGCCACCCCGTTTCATCTCGCGCGACCGGAACAACCCAACCTTCAGAACCCGGCAAGGTCCTGATCGTCGGCGGGGCCGACAACAGCAACGTCTCGATGGCCTCCGCCGAGCTCTACGATCTCGGTCTACGGCATCAGACGTGAACTCCGCGCGGCCAAGGTCGACGCGCGTACTGCCGTTTCGTGCTCTCGATGTTCTCGAGCACCTGCTTCATCGACGACTGGCGGACGTACAGGTACGCGTCACGCTCGAGTGATGCGACTGGACTTTGCGCAATTCGTTAATGGGTCCTCGGGTTGTTGAGGGGTTCTGCCATCGGCAGACGCACGACGCAGCCCTACGGCACGAGTGGGCAGAGATACTGACCGGTGGTGCTCGAGAACATGACCAACACGCACGTGGCAGGACAGATCGGGCCGCCATCGGTCGGCGCCACGCCGCACGCCTGGCAGCACTTGTACCCGATGCCGCACATGTCGTGCTGTGGGTCGCAGGAGTCCCCGCCGCGCAGCGTTCCATCGAGGCACTGATGGTCGACGCACGAGCACCCGCCGGGCGGCGCCACACATATCGCGCCTGTCGGACAGGTCACCGGGAGCGGAGGATCGTCGACGTTGACGCAGAATCCGCAGCACGGCTGGGTGAGCTTGTAGACGCAGTCGTCGGCGGTATTGCAGAAGCCAGGCGGGTGCGCGTCGGACTGACCGTCGCTCGACGCGTCCGCGCGGGAGTCGCCGCTCCCGTCGTACCCACCGCCGTTTCCCCCGTGGCCGCCATCCGAGGTCGAGCTGGTGCTTGCCCCACAACCGACGGCAACACCGGCCGCGATTGCAAACGTCGCTAACGCCAGCCGCTCACGTCGCATGGCTGCCGACGATGCAACGACTGGGCCCGCGCGCGTCAGCGGGCTCTCCAGACCGGCCTGCAGCGCGTGCTCGACGGCGACGAAGCCATCGCTGCGTAGCTGGTCGGCGATCCGGTCGACGTCCATCGAGCCGACTGAATGACCGGTTCGGAGTTTCATGCCCGCGATCGTCGTCTCAAAAAGTGCCCAGCAATGTCAGCGTGGCGCCGCCCCGGCTGGGCGCCACCGCCGGCGCGAGCACGGGTTTCGCGATCGATGCCGACGCGACCGGCGCATCCGCCGACTCGCTCCGACGCGACAGCACGGTGTCGTCGACAACGATGAAGACCATCGCTCCGATCGTTGCGAGGAACGCGGGGACGACGTCGCCGATTTGCTGCTTGCAGGTATCGTCGTTACACGCGGGCGCTGGTTTCCAGGACGCCCCGGCGGCCGCGAGCCCCCCGATCAGCGCCCCGCGCACGGCCAGACTGGCGAGCCCCATGGGCGCATCCCCGTTCGCGAAGTGAAGCACGGGCGCCCCGAGCACCAGGCCGAGCGTCGCCGCAAAACCGCCTGAGCCGCCCTTGGACACGCTCCCTAGGACCAGGAACGTCACGTCGCTGAGCGCGAGTTGCCAGCCGTACCAGCGATGGTTCACGTCCTGCACGCCCGTGTACCATCGATGCGGTTCCGGAGTGGGCCTCGCCAGCAGCGACGCGCCTCGGTCCCGAGGAGCCTCGGCCCCGACGAGCTTGATCCTCGCATCCTCGACGTAGCCGAACCGACCGTCGGAGAGTTGGACCTGCCGCCATCCGTTTTCGAGCTTCAGAGAGACGTCGATCGCATCCCCGTGCATGAATGTGTGGACAGCGGGGGCGATGGCAAAAGGTGCCGAACGCACGTCGGCGTCCGGGGTCGACACGAACGCCGGAGCGGCGAGGACATGCGGTGCTCCGAGAAGCAGCGTGCACAAGATGGCGCTCGAAACCGCTGTGGAGCGCAGCGCCGTCGTCATCGTCGCGCCATTACCTGCTCATGTGCCACCCAAAGCAACCGTTCCGCCAGGCGAGAGGCCAATCGAAGTCGCGTTGAAACAACCGGCGCGCGGCGATCAAGCGCAGCCTTGACCAGCGTCACGAATCGGCAATCAGCGAAGAGGAAGATCAATCCGTCCCTCACAAGCTGATAGGATCCTAACGTGAAGGCCACCAGCGTTTTGCGACAACGGGCTCTGCCGATGATCTGCCTGGCCGCGCTCGCCACCTCGGCGGCGTGCAAGGGGGGCGGCGGCAACGGCGTCGGCGGCGCGGGGGCGGGCGGCAGCGGTGGTGCCCCGACCGGCGCGGGCGGCGCCGGCGGAAACGCGGGGGCCCCGGCCGGGCACGGCGGCACCGGGATGGACGCGGGCGCCGGCGGCACGGGCGCGCGCGACGCCGGCTGCGGGCGCACCGCGCGCAGCTACACCTTCGCGCGACAGAAGATCGCCAGCCTCAACGCCGGCGCGGTGGCGCAAGGCATCGTGTTGCAGGGAGATGGGACGCCGATCTTCCTCTACCAGGACGGCACCTCCACGAACCCGAACCAGCAGCTCTGGGCCGCGCATCGCCCGGAGATCGACGACGCCGGCGTGACGTTGTCGATCGCCAGCCAGCTTTCGCGCGCGGGCGGTGCGCTGTACGCAAACGCGGTCGCCCGGACGACCCGCGACGGCGGCGTTCGCGCCGCCTACCTCAATCAGGGGAGCGGCGCGAACCTGGTTCGTTACCTCTCGTGGAACGGCGACTTCAACCAGGCCCCGACTGACACGGTCGTCGGCAACGACGCGCCCAACATCGCCTACCAGCAGATCGCGTTCGATCTCGACGCCCAGGATCATCCGTCGATCGCGTACTTCACGAGCGACAGTACCCTTCACTACGCCGTGAACCCCGGCTCCGGGTGGCAGGTCTCGCCGATCGCGACGATGGCGTTCGCGCCGCTGTCGCTGACGCTGGACGGTGCGGGAAACCCAATCGTGTTCCTCGAACGCACCGGCGCGAGCCAGTTCGAGACCGATCTCTATTTCACGAGCCGCGGCTCGTCGGGCTGGTCGGCGGCGGCTGCTGTGGATCCGCAGGACGCGCGCGGCGCGGGCGCCCGGCCGGTGCGTGACGGGTCCGGCCAGGTCGAGGTCTTCTACGTAGACAGCATCCTCGTGCGGCGGGCGATCGGACCGCCCGGCGCGTGGAACGTGAACGGGTCGTTGCCCGACCCCGGCGTGTTCTATTACACGCCCTCGACCCCCGCCGTCGCGTTCGGCAGCGCCGGCGAGATTCACGTCGTGCTCGCCGGCAGCCAGCTCGGCGTGGTCTACGGCTACTACGACGGTTGCAACTGGTCGACCCAGACCGTCGACACCGATCCCACCCAGGGCGGCTTCCCGGGTATCGCGCTCGACGCCGCCGGCGATCCGCACATCAGCTATCAAGCCGCCGTCAATCCGTCGACGTTGATGACCCCCGCCGGCAACCTCTGGTACGCCTACCCAGGCCCGTGAAGGTGGCCTCCGCGCTGGACGGGCTGGATGTTCGCTCCACGCATGGTGAGGAGACTGCCTGTCGTGTGACGCAGGTCGTGCAACCGGATCGGCCGCACAAGGGATGTAACCCACATCTTCCGTTTGTCTTTGGGACACCGGCGCACGTCGGCGTCCCGAGGGTGGGGCTAGACTGGCGAGGTCAGTGGCTGGGGCTCAACCTGGCTTGAGCCTGAGGACCCACCCGACTCGCTGGCAACAAACCCGCGATCACTCGGGGCGGGGCCGGGAATGGTGTAGGGAATCGCTACCGCCGCGGGCGGAGGTGCGTGGCTCGCCCTAAGCCTCTTGCCGCCGCCCAGCACTCACGGAGGACCCTTGCGTCTCAGATCCTTCGCTCGACTCGCCTTGCTACCTTTCGCATTTGCCACCGTCTCGTGCAGCACCGGCAAGGATTTGTCGGGAGGAAACGGCAGCGATGCGGCGGACGGATCGGGGGGCGCCACTGGAGTTGGCGGAGCGCATGGGACCGGCGGCGCGACCGCCGGCGGCACAGGCGGCGGGGGCGTCACCGGGACCGCGGGAACCACGGGTTCGGGCGGCGGCGGCCCGGGCGGAGCGACCGGTACGGCAGGCAGCGGCGGACAGACGGGTAGCAGCGGCGGCGCGACCGGCTCGGGCGGCGCCGGCGGAGCGACGGGACAGGGCGGATCGGGGGGCACTGCTGCGGGTGCATCCGGCCTGCCCCCACCTCCGGGATCAGCCAGCGTGCCCAGGCCGAGCGGCACCGCCGGCAACATCACGGTGCTCAACTGGGCCGGCTTCACGAGCGCGGTGACTTACACCTTCGACGACTCGAACTCGTCGCAGATCCAGAACTACGGCCAGCTTCAGGCCCTCGGCGTTCCATACACGTTTTATATGTGGACGGGAAAGTCCGATGCGTCGAACTCGGTGTGGAGCACCGCCGTCAAGGACGGCCATGAGCTCGGGAACCACACCCAGAGCCACCAGAGCGCGGGGACGGTCGCGGACATCAACGCGGCGACGCAGTTCATCACCCAGCACTTCGCCGTTAAGCCGTGGACCATGGCCGCCCCGAACGGCGCCGCGGTCTACACGACCCTCGCCAATGGCCTCTTCCTGATCAACCGCGGCGTGGCGGACAATCTCATCGCCCCCAACGACAACACCGACCCCTTCACCCTGCCCTGCTACATTCCTCCGACCGGCGCCACCGCGACCATGTTCAACGCCGAGGTCGACAGCGCGCACAGCGCGGGCCGATGGCGCGTCATCCTGGTTCACGGCTTCACCGGGGGCACCGACGGCGCCTTCCAGCCGGTGCCGCTGGCCGAGTTCCTCAGCGGCGTCCGGCACACCATCTCCCTCGGGGACATGTGGATCGGGACGGTCGTGAACGTCGCCGCGTACTGGCGCGGACAGAAGGCCTTCTCGCAGGCGACCACGACGATGTCCGGCAGCGACAAGACCTGGACCTGGACGTTGCCGGCGAACTTCCCGCCCGGCAAGTTCCTGCGCGTGACCGTGCCGGGCGGCACGCTCAAGCAGAACGGCGCGACGCTGCCGTGGGACCCTCACGGCTATTACGAGATCGCGCTCGACGCCGGCTCCGTGACCGTGTCGCCCTAGTCAGCGGCCCAGCATGGTTCCAAAGATCGCGCCGGCGCGATCGATCGACCAGAACGCGGCGATGCTTCCCATCGCGTAGATCAGCGCGCGGCGCGGGCCGTCGCGCTCGATGCGCAGGCGGGTCATCAGGTGCCGCACGGCAATTACGGCCGCGATGATCGCGATCTGTCCGACCTCGACGCCCAGGTTGAAGAACAGCAGCGCCGCCGGAACGTGCTGCTCGGGCACGCCGAGCTCGAGCAGCGCGGACGCAAAGCCCAGCCCATGCAGCAGGCCGAACGCGAACGCGACCGCCCAGGGCGCCCGTCGCGTGAGTGAGTCGCCCGGGCGCAGGCTCTCGGCGCACACCAGCACGATGGACAGCGCGATCGATGCCTCGACCGGCGGCGCAGGCACGTGCACCAGCCCGAGCACCGTGAGCGCGAGGCTGACGCTGTGGGCAATAGTGAAGGCGGTGACGGTGGCCAGCAGCCGCGCCCCGCCGCCGACCAGCAGCGCGAGCGCGACGACGAAGAACAGGTGGTCGACCCCGGTCAGGATGTGCTCGACGCCAAGCCTGGTGTAGTCGGCGGCGATGGGCGCGAGCGCGCGCCAGCCAGCCGCGGGCACGCCGTAGACCCGCACGGTCGGGGCGCTCGCGGTCACGACGCGCAACAGGCGCGGCCCGTTCCGCCATTCGACGTCGACCACCACGCGCGTCGACGTCCCCTCGAGCCAGGGAAACCTTATCGCGCCGACCAGGCCCGAGGTCCCGCACGCGAGCTCGGCGCCGCTCAGGTGGCAAGGTTGCGGGAACGTCACGGCCGCGGCCAGATCGTCCTGCAACGTCCGCGAGCTCGCGTGCCATCGCACCAGGAAGCGACCGCCGTCGACCTCGGTCAAGGACAGCGACGCCGAGTCGAGCTCATGACCCCACGCCACACCGGCGGTGAGGAACAGCGCGCCGGCCAGCACCTGCGCCGGTGTCGCGCGCGCGCGCCGGCCGGACATCGCTGCGATCGCGGTCAAGGTCGCACCTCGAAGCGATAGCGATCGACGATGGCCTGAACCGCCTGGTCGACGGCGCGTTGCTGCTCGGCGAACGACCAGTCGGCGACCATTCGACGGCGCAGCTCGTCGGCGCCCGGCAGCCCGCCCTCGACGGCGTTCACGCGGACCAGCAGCAAGGCGTCCGGGCTGTCTAGCCGTCGCCACTGTCCGACGGGCAGGCTCGCGATGCGCGCCGCGAGATCCGGTCCGAACCGCTGCCCCAAGTCCTCGGCGGTCAGCGCACCGCCCACGATGGGCCGGCCCAGCGCGCTCGGAGCGACACCTTGCGCGAGGGCGCGCTCGTATCTCTCGCGCTCCACCGGCGACGACGCCCTGGACCTGGGGAACGCCACGGTTCCGAAGTCGTAGCGACGCGCCGTCTCGTACAGGCTCCGATGCGTCGCCAGCCAGCGCTCGAGGTCAGCGCCGGAGGGCTGGGGCTTCGCGATCCCCAGCGCCGCGCGCGCGCGGACGCGGTCGGCCAGCACCGCACGCATCGTCGCGTCGTTTCGATCCAGCCGGTCGCGCAGGGCTTCGCGATAGAGCGCCTCGTCGCGCTGCCACACGCGAACCGCGGCGCCCAGCTCCAAGGCGCTGGGCGGGCGCCCGTTTTGGTCGCGGAACCGCCGCTCCAGATCCGCCGTCACGCCGCGCGAGACCACGATGATCCGCGGGTCGCCCGCGATCAACCGGTGGGCCAGGAACAGGAGCGCGCCGATGATGAAGAAGCGGACGACGGGCTCGCCCAGGAGCATCACCGCGAGCGGTTTCCAGGCTTTCAGCATGCGGCGCTGCGAGGATAGATCGGGGAGCGACCACGGAGAAATTCGAGGCCGGGCAGCTCAGGTCGCTTCCGCCTCGTCGGCGGTGACCCGGGCCCAGGGAACCGCCTGCAAGCGCTGAAAGCCGATTGGCTCACCTGAGAGCTCGCCGACCCCGTAGTCGCTGGTTTCGAACTTGGCCAGCGCATCCTCGATGTCGCCCAGCAAGGCGCGATCGCGATTTGCGAGCACGACGTCGTCCTGTTCGCGGGTCTGCTCGGCCGCGTCCATCGGCTCGCTCAGGCTCTCTGCCTGGGTGGCCGCGGCCTGATCGTGGGCCAGCCGCGCCTGCAGCTCGTCGCGCCTGAGCTCGAGCCGCTCGCGCAGGATGGACCTCTCGGAATCCGAAAGCGGCGCCGGGGTGTCGTTCGTCGTCGGTCCCATGCGGCAACTCTAAAGCGAAGTTGCGCCGCCGCCACCGGGGAACTCAGCAGACAGACAATCGGAACCCGACCTACCCGCCGGCGATCTTTGTTACAAGCCCGCCGCTCTGTCACGCGAGCGAGGGTTCGCGATCGAAGGTCATGCTCCTTTCTCGGTCGATCCCGTGAACGTGACCTTGTCGACGCCAAGACTGCGGACCAGCAGCTCCACAACCGGGCGACCGGCGGTGAGCACGTTGACGACGCCTGCGGGGAGGTTCAAGGACATTTCGCTGGCCACGGGGAGTCCTGAGATCGACGAGCGCGGCAATCACTGGGCGATCTACAACATCCCCGCGAGCGTCCTCGCGAACGCGATCGGTTCGGCGAAGCTGGCCACCACCTCGAACGCACAGCCGGCCATGTTCGCGGCTCCGCCTGCTGCTCCCTGAGGAGCGCCCCACGGCAACGAGTCACCGGTCACTCGCGGCGCCCGCGCCACCCGTAGAAACGACGAGGCGGGTGCGCGCATTCCGGCGCTGGATGGGCGAGTCGCCGCTGCAGTACCGGCGGCGCCTGTTCGCGAGCATTGGGCGGCGCCACCGACGACAGTCAGCCAATCTCACCAACGCGCCTCATTATATTTTTCCCACCCACTTTTCCCACACCGCCGGCGTAACGGGCTGGACGTCCAGGTTACGCCTCGTCTGCTGTTTTCAATTAGTTGGCACTGCCAGTTGCGGCCCGAAACGGCCGTTTTCGTTTTCCCAAGCTGAATGTCGTCGGTTCGAACCCGATATCCCGCTCCGTCGGAAGTAGCGGGAAGCCCTAGCCGTTCTTCCGGGGTGCTGGGTGCCTGGTGAGCGGTGGTCGACGGGGCCAACAGCAAATTAGCAGCAAACGGCGCCCCGAAAGTCAGCGGGCCCACCGCCGTCCCGGGCGACATCGAGGTCCCGGAATACTTCACGGCTGGCGAACTCCACGACGAGGACAACCTTGGCGGCAAGCGCGTCAAGTACATGGTCGCCGACGTCCCCGTGTACGTCGTTGCAGAACGGCCTCGCCACCGTATGCCGGCGCCCAGAAGTACGTCCGAGCATCGAGCTTGAGTCTGACCTGGCTCGGTTTCTGTCCCTCAACGGAGCTTCGAAGGCTCGAGGACCAGAACATCGGACGGGAACATCACGCGAAGGCCACATATTCCACGCACGTCGCGACGGGAGGGTCGTCGTCCCCGATCTCGACGGTGCGCCCGATCCACTCCCCTGAACGCTGCCCGTGGTGTCCACCGACGACCGCGTTTTCTGGGCGGGCGACCGGCGCGTGGTCGTCGGACCAGCCGTCCTCGCGCCGCGCGCGATCGCTACCTGGTCGGAGTAAAAGCGCTCGACGCCTTTGTTCCCGCACCGATGGTTTTCTTCGCTCACCGTCGAAGGCGCGTGATGCTCGGCACGTCGAGCGACGTCTTGGCAACTCTGCGATGTCAAAAGTTGCAAGACCGACACGCGCGTCTCTGCGCAGGTGCGGTACTGGCATCGGCCATCTACTCCAAAGGAGATGTTCGATGACCTACAAAAAGACCGCTTCGTTGTTTGCCGTGTCCCTGTTGACCGCGTGCGGCACGAACCCGACCGACACCACCACCACCAGCACCACCTCTGCCCTCGTCGGTGACCAGAACAACCAGAGCAACGACGACCACCAGGGCGATGACGACCATGGCGATCACGGCGACATCAAGCACGTCCTTCTGATCAGCGTCGATGGCATGCACCAGAATGACCTTGACCGGTACGTCGCCAACCACCCGAACTCGACGCTTGCCAAGTTGGTTCACTCCGGCAGCGAGTACACCAATGCGGCGACCTCCAACCCGTCGGACTCCGACCCGGGTGGCACCGCGCTGATGACCGGCGGTAACCCCAAATCGACCGGCATCTTCTATGACGTCGAGTACAGCCACAAGGTCGACGAGGCGGGCGCTGCCTGCACCCCGGGCCAGCCGGCCACCGGTGGTGACGTCATCTATGACTCGCCGGATGACGCGCTGGCGACCGTCCCCGACTTCATCGACCCCGCGAACGGCACCTTCCCGTCGTTCGACGAGAACGGTTCGATCTTCGCCAACGGCGTTGACACCAACCCGGCCGCGATCATGGACCTGAAGTTCGACCCGGAGACGTCGCTCAACTCGGGCACGTTCCCAGTAGACCCGAAGACCTGCAAGCCGATCACCCCGTGGGACTACCTCGGCGACAACACGATCTTCCAGGTCATCCACCACGCCGGCCTGCGCACCGCTTGGTCTGACAAGCACGAGGTCTACGCGTCGTTCAATGGTCCGGGCTCGAACGGCCAGAGCATCGACGACCTCTTCTCGCCGGAGATCGACTCGCAGGCTGTCATGCCGAACGGTGTCCCTTACCCGCAGGACGACGACTGGGCGCACATCGACGCCGCCACCAAGCAGTACGACGGCTACAAGGTCCAGGCCATCCTGAATGAGATCGACGGTCTCGACCACTCGGGCAAGACCCACGTCGGCACCCCGGCGATCTTCGGCATGAACTTCCAGACCGTCTCGGTCGCGGAGAAGATCCGCTCGACTCCGACGACGTTGATCGGTCCGGACGCGAACGGGAATTACACCACCAGCGCTCCGGAGGCAGGTGGTTACCAGTTCGTCAACGGTCAGCTCGTTCCCGGCCCGGTCCTCTCGAGCGCGCTCGACTACGTCGACGCTCAACTTGGCCGCATGGTTTCTACGATCCACAAGGACGGCCTCGCGGGCTCGACGACGATCATCGTCACGGCAAAGCACGGCCAGTCGCCGCAGGATCCGAACGAACTCATCACCGTCCAGGACGGCCCGATCATCAGCGCGATCAACGCCGCCTGGGCGCAGACGAACCCGAGCAACACGAGCCTGATCGTTGCCGGAACCGACGACGACCTGTGGCAGTCCTACCTGTCGGACAACTCGCAGGCCGCTTGCGACTTCGTCAAGAGCTACCTGTGGAACCACACCGCTCAGGGTTTCGACGTCAACAAGAACCCCGTCACCGTCCAGCACTCGGGCCTCGCCCAGATCTGGGCCGGCGCTGCCGCCGCCAACTTCTTCGGCGTCTCGGTCGACAACGGTCACTACCCGGACGTCTTCGGCAAGGTCCAGGTGGGCATCGTCTACGCGAAGCCGACCAAGCTCGCCGAGCACGGTGGTATGAACACCGGCGACCGACACGTCCTGATGGTTGTCAGCGGCCCGGGCATACCGGTTCAGGTCGAGTCCACCCCCGTCGAGACCACCCAGGTCGCACCGACGATCCTCGCCCTCCTGGGGCTCAACCCGAACGCGCTGACGGCCGTCCAGATTGAGGGCACGCAGGTCCTTCCGGGCCTCGGTAGACGGCACGCTCGACGCTGACCGTGCGTCGGATGCACGCCGGTTAACTGGCAGCACTAAACAGGAGGCCGGGGCGAATCGCCCCGGCCTCCTCTGCTTTCGACGACACGAAGAAATGCCGTTTACCTAGGTCGGGTTGGCCGTACTTGGCCTCTGCCGCCTTTGGGTGAGAGCCGATCAGTTATCTGAAATCACTCTGTCTCAAGTCCAGCCTGTATTTTACGCCCGTGGAAACCGACCAAACCGCGGATGCGTGCGCGTTGTTGGTAGCCAGGACATGACCGAGCTGGGGGCTATTCGTGCCGACCGTCATGGGTGTCCACGCCCCCGAGCCCAACCGAACGGCGACGTTGCTGAGCGTCGAACTGGTAGCGCCCCAGCCCACAACGGTGATCGAGCCATCATGAGCGGCGCTGACTTGCACGAGACAGTACGAACCGAAGACCTTGCATTGTCCCAAGGTGGTGGGAGCCCCCCACGCGCCGCCGGCGGGCAGCGTGGCCGTACGGACGTTGTTCTGTCCGGTCGTGTCTTGTCCAACCCAACTCACGGTGACGTCGCCGGCGGCGTCGGCGGCCATCGAGCTTTGATTCAGGGTCTGCCAGTCAGACGGCTCGATTCGCGCCGGGCTGCCCCATGCGCCAGCCGCGGGCCGGGTCGCCGCATAGAGGCGCTCGCCGCTGGGCGCCGTTCCGGTCGTCCACATGGCGGTCGCGTTGCCGGCTGCGTCCAGCGTCACTCCCGGCGCCCAGGTCTGCGGCACATCCGGCGAAGCCGTCGTGACTGCGCTCCAGCTCCCTCCGGCAGGTCGGGTCGCCGACTCGACTTGATACGGGTCGGCATTGTCTCGCGGAGGGGACGCCAGCCAGACGACCACGGCGGTTCCAGCGTCGTTGACGGCCAGTTGTGGATCGAACGCACCATGCGATGATGGTGAGAGCTGGACGATGCTGGCAGGAGCGCCGCCGGCAGGCCAGGTCACGGCCTCGACCAACGAGTTGGTATCCGTCAGTAGACCCCAAACGGCGACTCCATTGCCCTGGGCGTCGAGCTTGGCTTGAAAATTCGAGATGCCTCCCGTCAAGCCGAGACTGACCGGCGCCTGCCAGACACCCGCCGCCGAACGGAGCGTGATGTTGTCCGTCCAGGTCGCAACCGCATCGTTGTTCGCGCTGATCGCAACGCCTATGGGCAACGACGTTCCATGCACCGACGCGATGGTCACTGGTGAGCTCCAGGTTCCTGCGAACGTGCGCTGCGCGCCGGTCACGGTCACGGAGAGGCTCGTCTGCTGCGTGGACGTCACCCACACCTCACTCCCGGTCGGGTTGATCGCAAAAGCGTTGAGTGCCAGGTCTTGCTGTTGCGGAAAGATGGTTACCTCCGGTGACCAGCTGTTTGCAAATGCGCCTCCGGCGCGGCCCAACATCGCCAATCCCAGAACGATACCCACAACAAAACGATGGTCTCTGCTCATGATCCGTCTCCCTTTCTCCCCGCCCAATGAGGAACCACATTCATTGCTGATGCAGCGGCGGCATCACACTGCGGTGCGCGATCTTGGGATTCGGAAACGAGGACGTCAAGTCACTTTCAATGACGGGCCGTTTCCCATCCGACCTCGCGTTACGACAGTCGCCGTGGTCACGCCCGCGCCAATCAACTGTGTGTCACGGTGTTGGCAAACCCCGCCGAAATGTGCGGCGAATCCCGGCCGCACCGCGGGCCGGGCCGTGCGCGCGCTCACTTCTCGAGATTGGGCGGGACTCGAGTCGAGACTTTTGCGATCAAGCCGCCGCCGAGTTTCTGGCGCCCGCGCGCGAGCTCAACGAGCGTTGGCGGGCCATGAAGGGCGCCCCAGATGCCTTTGAGCAGATCGCTCGGCTCTTCAAGGTCAGCCCGATCGTTGCCGGGCGGCGAGCGATGGACCTTCATCTCGTGAACCGCGACACCTTCTTTGACTTCTACAGCGCGTACACAAAGCGAGAACGGCAGCGAGTCAAGCCGGCAGGGGGAGGCGACTTCTACAACAACCAGAACACGCGAGTCGCATCACCGTTTGCCCCGAGCGTGATGAGGGCGGCACTTGAAGGAAGACTGAGCTTCAAGGAGGCCTATGATCTGACGGGACTTCGAGGAGGGGCCTTCCAGAAGTACGCACGCCAGTTGGGGGTTTCTTTGCCATGACCACCCAGCCTCGGTTCATTTTGGATTCGGACGTGTTCATTGCGGCAAAGAACGCCTACTACGCCTTCGACATCTGCCCAGGGTTCTGGAAAGGAATCCTCCACACACATGAGCGGGGTAGAGTTCAGAGCATCGACCGCATCAAGGCCGAGCTCCTGTCGGGAGGCAAGGCAAGGAGGAAGACCTCGCCAAGTGGGTGAAGAAGGATGTGCCAAAAGGATTCTTCCACGATTCCAACTCGGACAAAGTGAGCACGGCGTTCGCCGAGGTCATGCTCTGGGTTCAGCGGAACCCGCAGTTGGGAGGGGCGAAGTGACTCGGCACTAGCTGAGGGCAAGTCGCTCCTGGGCGCCAGCGATGAGAGTCGCCGCCGGGAGGCCCGGCCCGCGCGATGGATCGGTTCGATGTGACTCGAGCACCCACGAGCCCATTGCTGCGATCGCGCCGCTTGCGGACGCGGCTGCAGCGACATGAGGCACTGGCACGAGCGCCGCCCCCTTCGAGGCCGCGCCCAGGAACGCGAAGAATCGCTTCAATCCGTGCCAGGCGCGTTCACGGCGCGTGGACCGTCTCAGCTTCTGGACAAGTTCGCTCATCTCATCGACAGCGACGCGGATTGAGTCAGCGTCGGTTTCGCCATCGCGCACGAACCTCTTCTGCCAGTCGAAGAGATCTCGCCGTGCCTGTCGAAAATCGTCGCTGGAGGCAACCTCGACCGCGTCAGCCAAAGATTGGAAATCATCTCCATCGGGATTGTCCGGGACCAACATTTCGAATCCCAGCACGGCAAGGAGGGTTCCTCCTGGCAAAGGCTGGTTCGGCGTCTGTCGCCGACGAATTCCAGTTTCGCGCTCCAGCTCATCCAGTTTCGTGTAATGCGACACGCCGATCACCGTCCGCGCCATGGCCGGTGCGAACCTCCCAAGGACGCCAGCGGTGTGGAAGAATCCATCTTTCCACGCGGCGGACATCTCATCGGCCATCGATCTCTTCCACTCCCCTTGGCGCTCGGCGGTCCATGGAATGACGGCGGCGCGGTCCCTCAGAATTGCGCAGATCTGCGTCTGTCTTGCGGGAGCCCAGCCCGCGCTTTCCCAGCGCTCCCACTCTCGCTTGGCTTCAGCGTCGGAGAGCCCGTCAGCCTGAGTCGGCACAACGGGGATCACCAACTTGTCGTAGAAGAGCACCTCCGAGATGAAAGCGCCTGGTCGCGTGTGATCCCTGACCGAGAAGGTCGCCCATAGATCCTTCCAGTCATTTTCTTCGGTTTGCACAACGGTCATGTCCGCCCCTTCCTCGTGAACGGTCGCCCTAGTCGTGGTCCACGATCTTCCCGACATTGTATCGGGTCATCGGTCGTGGCGCCTTCTTGACCAGCTCGTAACGAGGGATCGCGGCACCGCTGAACATTTGACCCGCCGACTGGACTCTGGAACGGACGGCATACCTGTCTGGTGGAGCGCCGTTCCGAGGGGAGCCGCCGAGCGTTGGCTCTCCGCGGCGCGCGTGGTGGGCGCGCTTCAGCCGCCGCAGCTTCACCCAGCATTCCTCCTGCCAAAAAGTCCGATAACTGTATTGAGGTGATGCCTTCATCGGTTCGCTTTCACGCTGTTGGTGGGAATAGAGGGCGCATTGGCCGTTTGTTTTTGGGGCGAGCGTGGGAGCGCAATATGTACCTTGACCCCTGCGATCTAGGTGGTGTACGACGCAAGCTGATCGGAGGTCTCTGGAAAGGGGGGAGATTGGGTGAGATCGGATGACGGTCCTCGGGCTGCGAGCGCAGAGTCGGGCGGGCGGTCCCCGACGGTGGTCCCGGGTGCGGCCTCTACGGCGAAGGATTCGTTCCTGCTCAGCCCTCCGGTGCTGTCGCTGCCGAAAGGGGGAGGGGCGATCCGCGGCCTGGGCGAGAAGTTTGCCGCGAACCCGGTGACGGGAACGGGATCGATGACCGTCCCGATCGCGACCTCTCCCGGACGCTCTGGGTTTGGCCCGCAACTGTCGCTCGCTTATGACTCGGGCGCAGGCAACGGGCCTTTCGGCCTCGGGTGGAACCTCTCGCTTCCGAACATCACGCGCAAGACCGACAAGGGTCTGGCGCGCTATCGAGACGCCGAGGAATCGGACGTCTTCATCCTTTCGGGCGCCGAGGATCTCGTTCCAGTGCTGCTCGAGACCGACGGCAACTGGTCGCCAGAGTCTCCGACCTCACGCACCGTGGGGCCTAATACCTATGCGATCCGAAGATATCGTCCCCGCATCGAGGGACTGTTCGCCCGAATCGAGCGGTGGACGAACATTGCGGACGCCACCGACGTCTTCTGGCGGTCGATCTCCAAAGAGAACGTCACCACCTGGTACGGCCGGACCCCGGAGACACGCATCCTCGACCCTGCAGAGGCGAGCCGGATCTTCTCCTGGCTCATTTGCGAGAGCTACGACGGCAAGGGCAACGTCATCTCGTACCGGTACAAGGCCGAGGACGATGCCGAGATCGACCTCGGGCAGGTGCACGAGCGCAACAGGACCTCGAGAACGCGCGGGACGCAGCGGTATCTCAAACACATTCTTTACGGGAACTGGAACCCGTACTTCCCGAAGCTGACACTCGACGCCCCTCGATGGCCGCAGCCGCCGGACGACCAGTGGTTCTTCGACGTGGTTTTCGACTACGGCGAGCACGACGCCGCAGCGCCGACGCCGACCGGCGAGGCGAATCCCTGGCAACCGCGCAACGATCCGTTCTCGACCTACCGGTCGGGGTTCGAGGTCCGAACCTATCGGCTCTGCAAGCGCGTTCTGATGTTTCACCGCTTCCCGGCCGAGGCCGCGCGCGACGTCGAGGCAGTTCCGGGCTTCGAAACCAGCTGCGTGGTGCGGTCCACCGACTTCAGTTACGCGGACCGGGAAACCGACACCACCGAACCAGACGGGGACAGCCGGCAGGATCCCGAAGATCCGAACTTCTCCTTCCTGCGCGCGGTCACCCAAACGGGGTATCGGCGGCGCGATGACGGAACCTACGCGTCGCGATCGCTGCCACCGGTGGAGATGGTCTACTCGGAACCGGTCATCGACGAGACGATCCGCGAGCTGGACGCCGAAAGCTACGAGAACCTCCCCAGCGGGATCGATGGCAGCCGCTATCAATGGGTCGATCTCGAGGGGGTCGGGCTCTCGGGCGTGCTGACCGAGCAGGCCGGGTGCTGGTTCTACAAGCGCAACCTCGGCCCGATCAATCTGGTCACCGAGGCGCCCGGGCAGGCCGCCGAGCGCGCGCTCGCCAAGCTCGCGCCGATCGAGCTCATCGGCGCCAAGCCCAACGTCATGCTCGGCCCGGGCGGCGGGCAGCTCATGGATCTGTCGGGGGACGGGCGGCTCGACGTCGTCATGCTCGACGGCCCCATCCCGGGGTTCTTCGAGCAAGACGAGGATGGTGGCTGGAACCCGTTTCGACCCTTCACCTCGGGGCTCAACCGCAGCACCGCGGATCCAAACCTGCGACTCGTCGACCTGGACGGTGACGGCCACGCCGACGTGCTCATCACCGAAAACGACGTGTTGACCTGGCACCACTCGCTGGACGTGGACGGCTTCGGACCCGCCGAGCAGGTGGCCAAAGCACGCGACGAAGAGGAGGGACCGGCGCTCGTCTTCGCAGACGGCACCCAGTCGATCTACCTCGCCGACTTCTCCGGCGATGGGCTGAGCGATCTGGTGAGGATCCGCAACGGCGAGATCTGCTACTGGCCGAACCTCGGGTACGGCCGGTTCGGCGCCAAGGTGACGATGGACGACGCCCCCTGGTTTGATGCGGTCGATGCCTTCGATCAGCGGCGGGTCCACCTGGCGGACATCGACGGCTCGGGCACCACCGACATCGTCTACTTGCACGCCGATGGCCCGCGGCTCTACTTCAATCGATCCGGGAACCGCTGGAGCCCGGCGGTCGAGCTGTCTTTGTTCCCGCGTACGGACAGCCTGGCGGGCGTGACCGTCGTCGACCTGCTGGGTAACGGCACCGCTTGCCTGGTCTGGTCGTCTTCGCTGCCGGGCGGCGCCGCGCAGCCGCTGCGGTACATCGACCTGATGGGCGGGCAGAAGCCTCACCTGCTCGTCAGCACGCGCAACAACCTGGGCGGCGAGACGCGGGTCGAGTACGCCCCCTCGACCAAGTTCTACCTCCTCGACGAGCGCGCTGGAACACCATGGATCACGCGGCTGCCGTTTCCGGTGCACGTCGTCGAGCGCGTGACGGTCACCGACGAGTGGCGGCGGACGAGCTACACGACGACCTACAAATACCACCACGCGCACTACGACGGTTACGAGCGCGAGTTTCGGGGGTTCGGCCGCGTCGAGCAGATCGACGTCGAGGCGTTCACCGCCGCCGACGTCGAGAGCCCCTTCGTCACGAACCAGACCGAGCTCCAACAGGCTCCGGTCAAGACGGTCACCTGGTTCCACACCGGCGCGTTTCTCGATCGGGAGCGCATCCTCTCGCACTTCGCCGACGAATATTTCCCGAAGCCGTTCCCGAACGTGCGGGCGACGTTCGCCGAGAAGGATCTGCCCGATCCCGATCTTGACGCGCAGGACTTGACCGTCGACGAGTGGCGCGAGGCGCTGCGCGCCTGCAAAGGGATGCCGCTGCGCCAGGAGATCTACGAGCTGGACATGGACGCGCTGGCGGCCGGTGAGGAACGGCCGGTCAAGCTGTTCTCGGCGGCGCAGCACAGCTGCGAGATCCAGTGTCTGCAGCCGCTGGCTGACAACAGGCACGCGGTCTTCCTGGTGACCGAGGCGGAAGCGATCACCTATCACCACGAGCTGGACCTGACGGCGGCCGACGTCTACCCCGATCCGCGCGTCGCCCACACGATGAACCTGCGCGTCGATCCGTTCGGTCGCGCGCTGCAGTCGGTGGCGGCGGTCTATCCGCGCCTCGGGACGCAAGCGATCGATGGACTCTCGCAAGCGGCGCTGGCGCTGATCGCGCAGGTGCAGTCCGAGCCGCATCTTGCCTACACGGAGACCCGCTACACCGACGATGACTTCGCCGATGCGGCAGATACCCACCGCATCCCGCTGCCGTACGAGGTCTCGACCTACGAGCTCACGGGGATTCGCCAGCCGACGCCGGGCCTGCCCGAGTCGCCTGCGGGCGGGGACATCCCTTACTGGTCGATCGAGGAGCTGCGCGGATATCAGCTGAGCGAGCACTACCAGCCCACCGTTGCCGGGCTCGTGCCCGTCGCCTCGCTCGAATACCAGGTGGTCCCGGACGGCACCCGCCAGAAGAGGATCGTCGAGTGGGTGCGAACGAGGTACTTCGCCGACGCCGGCGACACTGGGCGTCCGACGGACGCGCTCGCGCTCGGCAAGCACGGGCCGCGCGGCCTCAAGTACCAGGACTACAAGCTGGCGCTGACCGACGGGTTGCTGAACGACGTCTTCCAGCGTCGCGATGCGAATGGTGACGTCGTCGACCTCCTCGCGCGCCCGCTGGACGCAACAGTCACCCGCGTTCGGGACCTGCTGGATGTTCAGCGAACGAGCGGTTACGTGAAGGGCGACGTCATCGATCCGGCGGGCGCCACCGCCGACCCGCGGCTGGCCCACCAGTACTGGATGGCGTCGGGCGTTGCCGGTTTCGACCGCAACCTTCCGTTCCGCTTCTTTCTGCCCGACAGCTACACGGATTCTTTCGGCAACTTCACCGGCATCGTCTATGACGACCGGGGTCTGTTCGTGCAGTCGTCCGTCGACGCGCGTCTGAACCGGATCGCGGTCACGGCCTTCGACTATCGGGTGCTGGCGCCGCGCGAGATGCTCGACCCGAGCGGGAATTACGCCGCGCTCGCGTTCGACATCCTCGGGATGCCGGTCGCGTCGGCAGTCATGGGCAAGAACGGGACGGAATCGGGCGACACCGTCGCCGTCGACACCGACCCGCCGATCGCGGACATTGCGCGCTTCCTCACGCAACCGTTCGACAAGACCGTGCCCATCGGGTGGCTGGGAAAGGCCACCGCCCGCTTCATCTACGACCTCGGCGAGCAGACGGGGCCGGACGGTAAGGTCGTCGCCTGGGGTGAGCGTCCCGCCGCCGCACTTCACATCCTGCGCGAGCAGCACGTTTCGGTCGCCCCGCCGGGCGATCCCGCGATCCAGATCGCCGTCGCGTACTCCGACGGCTTTGGCGCGGCGATCGTCAAGAAGGCGATGGCCGAGCCCGATCCGGAGAGCACGGAGGAGGCTCCGCCCTTGCGCTGGATCGCCAGCGGCAAAAACGTCCTCAACAAGAAGGGCCAAACGGTCAAAAAGTTCGAGCCGTATCTCAGCGGCACCGAGCACCGGTTCGATCCGACGGAAGCCGAGCGGGAGATCGGCGTCACGGTCGTGATGTACTACGACGGCCCGGGACGGCTGGTCCGCACCGACCTGCCGGACGGCACCTTCAGCCGCGTCGTCTTCTCGCCCTGGCACGTCGAGTCCTTCGATCCGAACGACACCGTTCGCAGCAGCCTCTGGTATCAGTCCCTCAGCCCGCCCGACCCGGCGGGCCACCTGCCGAACGACATGGGCACGACCACGGCGACGCCCGACCAGCGCGCCGCCTGGCTGGCCGCGCGCTGCGACGGCACGCCCGCGATCACCGTGCTCGACAGCCTGGGCCGGGAAGTCGTCGCGATCGCGCACAACCGGGTCGAAGATCCGGCCGGAACCCTCACCTTCGACGGGCGCACCTGGCGAGACGACCGTTACCTGACGTTCACCAAGCTGGACGCCGAAGGCAAACCGCTCTGGATCCGGGATGCGCTCGGCCACCTGGTCATGCAGTACCTGACGCCGCCCCGGGCAACCGACGCCGCGGACGAGGTGGTCCCGCCGGCGAGCGTCCCTGGTTACGACATCGCCGGCAACCTCCTGTTCCAGCACAGCATGGACGCCGGGGATCGCCGGATGCTGACCGACGCCGCCGGCAAGCCGATGCTCGCCTGGGACTTCAACGAGGCGGCGAACACCGCCGGCGATCTGGTCGGCGAGCTACGTCTCTACGTGACTGACTACGACAACCTCCACCGGCCGATCCGGCACTGGCTCAAGCGCGCCGACGATCCGAAGCTGGCCGTCGAGCGGTTCGAGTACCAGGACGCGCAGCCGAACGACATCAACAACCTGAACGGGCAAGCGGCCCGCCACTACGATCCAAGCGGCCTCGCCGAGACGGTGTGCCGCGACTTTCAGGGCAACGTCTTGACCGTCCGGCGGACGCTGACCGCCGACGGGACCGTCTCCGTCGTCGACTGGCAGACGTTGGACGCGGACGGGACCTCGAAGCTCACCGACGAGACGTTCACGCAGGTCACCGAGTACGACGCCCTCTCGCGAATCACCCTCCAGTACAACTGGCACCGCGCGGACGACTATGTCGCCGCCTACACCCCAAAGTACGGCCAGCGCGGCGTCCTCACCAGCGAGAACCTCCTCATCGGCGCCGCTCGCACACCCACCGGGCCCACCGGAGGCGTCAACGCGGGCAAGCCCGACGCGATCGGAGAGGTCCGTTACAACGTCAAGGGCCAGAAGGAGCTGGTCCGGCTGGGCAATGGCACGATCACGACCTACGAGTACGACCAGCGCACGTTCCGTTTGACCCGGCTTCGGACGCAACGCCCGCTGCCGCCGCGCGACGCGTGCTCGTCGGCCTTCATCGACCCGACGGTGATCCAGGACCTGCAGTACACCTACGACCCCGTCGGCAACATTGCCCAGATAATCGATGCCGCTCAGAAGACGGCCTACGGCAACAACCAGCGCATCGACCCGATCAACCGCTACGAATACGATCCCATCTACCGGTTGACGGTCGCTTCCGGCAAGGAGAGCGGCGCCGCGACCGGCGCCCCGACCAACCTCGAGAGCACCGCCCCCGAAGCCGAGTGCCCCGCCCCCGATCCGGCGGCGCTGCGCAACTACATCCAGCTCTACACCTACGACCCCGGCGGCAACATCAAGCGCATGCGCCACATGACCGGCGACATCGAACGCTGGACCCGCGACTACACCTACGCCTACGAGGCCGCCGGCCAGACCGCCGGTCAGCCCAGCAGCAACCGCCTCTACCAGACCACGACCGACACGCCGGACGAGATCGCCACCTACGGCCACGATACCCACGGCAACATGCTGAACCTCGGCAACGTAGCGGCGGAGTTCACGGTGCAGTGGGACCACCGCGACATGATCCGGAGGATAAACCTCGGCGGGGGCGGGACGTCGTATTACCAGTACGACGCGGACAAACAGTGCACCCGTAAGCTGATCGTCGACCACAGAGACAAGGGCGGGTGCTGGGAGCGGATCTACCTCGGCGGTTACGAGCTGTACCGCAGATCTGTTGCCGGTGCGGTGGTGGAAGAGGTTGAGTCACAACATCTCTTCGAAGGCGAGCAGCGGATGTTGCTGGTGGATGACGTCCTCTCGACCGACAATGCGAGGCTCGCAGTCAGTCCGCTGTTTCGCTATCAGTACAGCAATCACCTCGAATCTTCCTGCCTCGAGCTAAAGGAAGATGCCGCGATCATCTCGTACGAAGAGTATCACCCGTACGGCACGACCGCGTATCTCGCACGACATTCAGCTATCGAGACGCCTCAGAAACGGTACCGCTACATCGGTATGGAGCGGGACGACGACAGCGGACTGTGCCGTCACGGCATCCGATTCTATTCGCCAGCCCTGGGACGGTGGACCACAGCCGATGTGTCGGATGCAGATGGGCTCAACCGGTACGCGTACTCCCGGAATAACCCGATCGTCCGAAGTGATCGCAACGGCTACCAATCGACTGTTTCTGCAAAGCGACTGACGCAAGCCGAACTGGTCGCGGTAATGCAGCCTCTGTTCGAACGCACCCCTCTCGAGGAGAAGCGTGCGCAGCCCGTCGTTCCCGCAGAGAACAGCGCGGACGCCAGCCCAAATGCACACGACCTGCTCAAATTCATCGTTGATGCAAACGACCAAGCGAACAAACGACTGGAGGCTTTTGCGTACGGCCTCAAAGGCGGCGCTCTCGAGATGGGAGGCGGGGCTTCCTTGACGCTGGGCTTGACCGACGAGCGCAGTTTCTCGCGAACCATGTCGGACTGGGAGGCCGAAGGAGCTCGCTATGACAACGATATCGTCCAACTCGGTCGACAATTATTCCCAGAAGTACTCAGCCGGGGACATTCTGCCGCGGCAGCATTCACAGGCCGCTTCGGGTTCAAGGTGGGTCCCAAGTACCCCGCAGACTCAAATGTTCGCGGCACGCACAACATGACCGGTGAAAAGTTTGATTTGCGAAATGACAAACCTCCAACCAAGGCGTGGAGAGAGATAAGCGGAGAACAGACCGCTGAGCAAAAGGGACAGGGCTGGCCGGGGCAATTGTCCTCACATACCGAAGCCAAGACGGTGGCGCGAGAGGCACTTGGTAAATACTTCGAGTTTCTTTTGAAAGGCGAGAAACGGCCTTGCTGGTCATGCCGGAAAGAGATGAAGGAAAAAGTGAGAACCGAGGGCGGGAACATGGTCTACGAGACCGCAAAAGGCCGCAGATATTACTTCATCGGTGAGGACTCAATCAGTCCTCTCGAACCCGTTAACGCGCCGAAAAAGAAATAAATCGACTGTGATCCCCGACGGCGAAAAAGAAGAAAATCGGGAGAGAAGCGAATAGGTAAACGAGGCACCGAACGTTGCCTCGCAAACGATGGGAGGGGTAAGGACGATGGACGCGAGATGGGATGATGATCATTTGGCGATGGCGACGAAGGTGGCGGTTGAGCGGTTTGCGATGAATTCGGTGGCGGGGCATTTTGCGCCGCCGACGGTGGTCGACAAGATGCTGACGCAGGTGCCTGCGAATCGGTTCGATTACGGCACCCGTCTCGTTGACGACGCCGAACGCCTAACGTTGTTTGAACCGTTTGCAACGTGCAATTTCACGCTGTCGCAGGTCAGTGAATTCGGGACTGCGACGGCTGATACGGCGATGCAGAGCAGGGTCGTAACGGCCATCACCAGAGCGGCGAGCGCACTGGCGAGATGGCACGACGTCCTCTTCTTTTTTGGACTGGAGGAAGATGGGGATGGAAACCCGGCGCAATTGCCTCCCGGTGTCGCGCCGGGGCCGATAGGACCACCGGGCGATCAGGGCATCCCTCTTGGACTTTGGCAGGCTGCAATCGTTGCTGAGAAGGAACTGACGGGCGGCAACGAGGACCCGATTCTCGTGGGGACCGGCGGTGAGGAATTGAATGAGAGCTTGGTGGCCGCTGTGTATGCGGCCGTCCTCAAGCTCGAAGGCGAAGGCAGAGGCTACTTCACTACGTATCACCTCATCCTGGGCGAAGACCTTTGGGAGGAGCTGCATCGCCCCACTCCGGGGTCCTTGGTACTGCCCCGTGACCGCATCGAGCCGACCCTTCTGGGAGGCCAGATTCTTCGTACGACCACTCTGCCGCCGGGCGACGCGCTTCTTGCGTCTCTTGACGGGCCGACGTTCGACTGCGTGATCGCCGCGGATCTGAATCAACACCCAGTGTTCGAGGTTCTGCCAACGGTTGTTGGTCGCCAGACGGTGTACCAGGCCCGCATCGTGGAACGATTTGCGCCTCGGGTCCGCGAAAATCGGGCGATCGTGCGCCTCAAAATCGATGACGCTCACCCCGAGGCGCAGCCCAAACGTCGCCGTAGGAAGCGTCGGCCGAAAGCTGAAGCTGAATAGGCGCGGAGCGCGAGTCGCCCGTGGCACCCAGGATTCTTTCCGTAGGCATGATGGGAGACGATGTAGCCGGTCTCCAGCAGAACCTGTCGCAGCACGGCTTCAAGATTCCGGTTTCCGAGGCTGGTCGTCGGTTTTTTGGCCCGACGACGCTTGAAGCCGTGCTGACGGTTCAGAGGCAGAACCACGTCCAGGCGACCGGTCAGGTCGACGCCACGACCGCGGATTTATTGATGGGCGTGCCCGCGGCACCAGCGGCACGGCCCATGGCGGGCATACTTCGCCCGGGTGCTGGGGTGGGCACCAGGGCACCGATGCTGGTTGGTCCGGTCGGGGGCATTGTGGCGTCTGTACTCCAGCCAACCAAGACTCAGACACAGGGTCCGGCCCCCGCACGGGTGGGCTCGTCTGGGCAGGCGCAGTTCGTCGTAAGCGGCAGCGTCGAGAACGCCGTCCCGGGACTCCGGGCGGCGGCGTATGCGCGGAGCGTCCGGAGTGAAACACTGCTCGGTGAGTCCCCGATTTCGGACGGACGCTACGAGATCCATTACGGAGTCGCCAAGCTCAACGGCGGAGCGAAGCCAACCGCCAATCTGCGGATCGCCGTGCTAGGAGCGGACGGCCACGAACTGGCGTCCTCGGGGATCCAGTACAACGCAGGCCCCACGGCGGAGGTGAATCTTGTGCTCGATGTGGCGCCTCTGCCGGGCTCGTCCGAATACGAGCGCTTGGACGCGACGGTGACACCTGCGCGCGGTGACTTGGAGCTGCGCGACCTGAACGACGAACCGAGCCAGCCCGGTCAAGCCGTGGGTGATGTCGATTTCATCGCCGGTGCCACGCGCCAGGATCGGCAGCGGATCGACTGGTTGGTCAAGGCGGCCAAGCTGGCGGCAGTGTCCGGCGCGCGCTCGAACGGCGCCGCTCGAAGCGCGGTTCCCGCGCTCGCGCCGGCGGCGACGACCACGGCGCAGGCCGCTGCCGCCGGAGCCATCCCGGCGACCGCCCTCTACGCGTGGTTTCGCCTGGGGCTGCCGACGACGCCGGACGCCCTGTGGGCGACGCCGGTCGGTAAGCTCGTCGCGACGTTGAAGAGCGCTGTGGCCCAGCAGATCATCCCGCCCCTCTCGAATTCGGCGGTCGAGGCCATCACGGGTGCGGTTCGCCAGGCGCAGGCGGTCGTGGCGCTGCAAGCACCTCGCTTCGGCAAGACCGCCAGCCTGGGCGATCTCCTCGGGACGATGGGCACGCCTCTCGACACCGCAAGCCGGCAGGCGCTGGGCGCCGCCGCAGCGAAGCTGCGGGCCGACGATCCCAAGCTCGTCGAGACGATTGGTGGTATCGCCGGGTTCAACGGGGATGCCGCCGCGGTCGCTCGCACCGTGCGACTGGGCGCGCTGACGCAAGGGAACGTCGCGCTCGCGGCCGCGCTGCAGGACAAGCTGTCGGGCGACGAGCAAGCCGCGGCGGGGACGCTGGCGCCGCTGGCGAAGCTGAAGCCGGATCAGTGGATCGATCTCGCGTACACGCACGGAGCGCCCGCGGGCTCGGAGCTCACGCCGGTCGCCTACGCCGACGCGTTGGCGGAAGGCGTGGAACGCGACAATCCCACTGCGGCGCTCGCCGCGCACATCGAGACGCGGCGGCTCGGTCAGCAACCGGGGCTGGTCGACGTGGGTACGTTCCTGCGCAACAACCCCAGCTTCGACATCCGCGCCGCGAACCTGAGCGCGCCCGACAGCAAGCTCACACTCGACGGCGTTGCCGACTCGAAACAGCTCTTCGACGGGTTGAGAGGCCTTCAGCGGATGAACACCCTCGGCGCGCGCTGGGACGAGGCCGCCGCACTCCTCGCGAACGGCGTCACCTCTCCCCACCGCGTCCTGATGGAGGGCCCGACCCAACTGGGCAACCTCCTCGACGGACAGGTCGCCCCCGAACGGATCGCTCAGCTTTACAACGGCGCAGGCGAGATGTTCGGCACGACGTTCGCGGCCTACACCTCCGCGCTGTCGCCATTGAGCGCGCCGCAACCCATGCCCCAAGAGTTCAAGCCGGCCGTGAGCGTCTCTCACGATCAGAGCCGAGTGCCGCGCGCAGTTCCGCCAGCTCCAGCAGACGGGGGCGCGGGTAGTGCGCTACAGAAAGGCGGCGGGAATGCCCAGGCCGATGGAGGTGGCGGGGATGGCGGGGCGGACGGCGACGGCGGCCCGGTGGCTGTAGCGATCGGCGGAGCGCTCGGGAACCAGGCCCAGGTGATCATCGACGCCGACCCGACGCTACAGCGGCTGTTCGGCCCGCAGGACAGCTGCGCCTGCGAG
Source organism: uncultured Pseudomonadota bacterium (assembly GCA_963774325.1). Classification (GTDB taxonomy): domain Bacteria; phylum Myxococcota_A; class Polyangia; order Fen-1088; family Fen-1088; genus DASRQZ01. Next base: position 1,953,609 of record CAVZEF010000002.1, on the reverse strand, counting down.
GACTGCCAGTCGGTGCTGAGCCCGTCGGCCTACTTCGTGGACGTGCTGCAGTTCCTCAAGGACGCCAAGCGGCTCCGCGAGTTGCTGGCGCGGCGGCCCGACCTGGCAGACGTCGAGCTGTCGTGCAACAACACCAACACGCCGGTTCCAGCGATCGACCTGGCGCTCGAGATCCTCGAGAACGCGGTTGCGCTACCCCTCGACGTCCCGCTGAAACGCGGCGTGCAGCCCGAGACGGAGCTGAACTCCAAGCCCGTGGGCGCCTCCGTTCGCGAGGCACTGCTGTCGACGGTGCGCTCGCTCGCAGGAAACGTCAACGCCACCCTGGTGGATTCACCTTCGGAGGTAACGTCGAACTGGGTCGTCGTCGACGGGCGCCGGCGGTGGACGCTGACGGTCCAGCGCAAGGTGGTTCGAGCGCGGAGTGCCGCTGGCCAAGAGCTGATGCTGAACACCGGGTCGGACGTCGTCGACGCGGTCGTGAGCGCGCTGGACCAGGGCGCGATCGCGTCCGGTGCCGAGGCCGCCTTCGCGGCGGTGCTGGCCGGCAACCAGAGCTCCCCCCCCGATCTCACGAACTATCAGGTCACCATTGTTCCCATCACCGCAGGCCAATCCTGGCAGCTAACCTATCAGGCCGTTGCCCAACTCGTGATCCGTGGGACGACGGACCTCTCGCTGCAAACGCCGCAGGGCGTGCAGTGGTTCGACAGCAACTCCTACGACGACGGCGTCTACGACGAAAACACGATCAAAGCGGCCCTCGAGGACCTGAAAAACTTGCACGTCCCTGACCTGGTGAAGTGGCTGATGAAATACCAATTCCCGGGGACGACAGCATTCACCGTCGACAGGGTAGGGCCCCCGCTTTCCAGGTTATGGAACATCACGTCGAACGCCCGAACGCTGACCCTCTGGTACTCGCCCGCCAGCTTGAAGATCACGTCGCTCGCCTATCAGAGCGGCGACACCAGCGTCGACGCGATCGCCTGGCCCGAGAACCACAACCCGGCCGCCTACGCGAAGTTGAAAGGCGACGACGCCACCTTCCCCTGGACATTGCCCGTCGATCTGCCGTGCGAGGAGGTGCGCCTGTTCCTGAAGCGCTCCAGATCATCGCGACGGAAGCTGATGGAGTTGATGGCGCCGATCGCTACCACCGCGGACGATCCGGCGACGGTTCGGGAGGTTCTGGGTTTGACCGAGGCCGAAGCGAACCTCATCGCGCCATCCGCACCGCCGAACCTCAATCAGACCCTCAATCACTGGGGCTTGAGCGGGCTCGGCCAGGCGAAGATCTGGGACTCTTCAATCGGCAAAGATTACACGGCGGCCGACGGCGTTTTGCTGCTGCAGAACGTCTCGATCCTGCTCCAGCAGTCCCGGCTTTCTTTCGAGGACCTCGAGGCGGTCCTCGCCACACAGTTCGTACAGCCGCCCGGCACCCTCCCTCCCCTGAGCATCACGCCGCGGGGGAGCTGCCTGCCGAGTGAGATGCGGATCTACGGCCTGGGCGCTCCAGCCCTCGAGCGCGTGCACCGGTTCGTGCGTCTCTGGCATCGCCTCGGCTGGTCGATCGCGGACGCGGACGCTGCGCTCGGGACGTTCGCCAACAACACCCTCGACGCCGCCGGGCTGCAAGCGCTCGCGAGCCTCCCTCGGTTGCTGGAGACGGTCAACCTGCCGCCGGCGAAGGTCATCGCCTGGTTCGCCAACCCACCCGCCGCCCAGCGCGACGGCGAACTTGCCCGAGCACTGAAGATTGGCGCGGTCGACCTCGCCGACGCCACCGCGCTGTTCGGCGTCGTGGGCGCCTTCGTCAACGTCTCGGACACGCTGCAGCTCTGCGCGCGGATCGCCAGCATCGAGGAGCGCAATCTGGCCTTCCGCGATCTCCGCTATCTGTTGCTCGACGACCCGGCCCCGGCGTCCGACGTCGAGCTCACTGAGACGAGCCGCGTGGCGCTGGCGAACGCCGCGCGCGACGCCGTGCGATCGATCCCCGACGCCACAGCTGCAGCGGCCCCACTCGATCCCGCCGGGGACGTGGGTAGCAAGGCCTTGAACGCGGTCATCGCCGCGCTCGCCGATCGACTGGGGGCGCCGCGCGCGCTCGTCGACGATCTGCTGCGCGTGCGCCTCAAGCATCCAACCATCGCTGGCCAGGCGGCCATCACCGTCTTCCTCGACAACGGCTTTTTCGGCGCCCCAGCTTCCCCGTCACTGGCCGCGCCGGTCGAGACCGTCATCGTGCGGCTCCACAAGGCGGTCGCCATCTGCGCGGCTCTTGAGCTGGGCGCTCCGGACCTGCTCTTGTTGAGGGCGACCTTCCTCGCCACGGAGCAAACCGGGTTGACCGCATTCGACTTCAACATGCTCCCGACGCCCGCCGCACCCGCGCAGACGCCCGCGGGCGCGGTCATCAAGGGATTTGAACAGCTTCTCGCGGTTCTGGACGCACGTGACCTCGCCAAGGGGACGGCCGGTCTGCTTCGCCAGTACGCGACGCTCGACTTCACAGACGCCGCCCTTATCCACAATGTCCGGACGCTACTGGGCGCTGGGCTGTCGCAGGGGACGTCAATCAGCGACGAGGCCCAGGTACAAGCCGCCGCCGACCAACTCCAGATCACGACCGCCGACGAGTACCGCGATCCACTCGTTCTTCTCCGGCTGCTCAGGCTGCTGCTCGAGCTCAAGGGACTCGGCGCGACCGTCAAACTCGCGCAGGGATTCATCGTCTCGTCCCCCACTGACGACCAGGCGCTACCGGCGCGCGATCTTTTGCAGCTCAAATACAGCGATTCGTCCTGGCGCGACCTGGTCAAGCCCATCGCCGATGCGCTTCGCCAGCGTCAGCGCGACGCGCTCGTCGACTACCTGATCGCGCGCGACAACCGGGCCGGCAGCGCCCCCCCGACCGCGCCGTACCTGCCACCTCTGAAACCATTGCGCGATGCGAACGATCTCTACGAGCGCTATCTCATCGACGTCGAGACCGGGACCTGCCTGACGACCACCCGCCTGCTGGCCGCAACCGGGGCCGCACAGCTCTTCGTCCAGCGGTGTCTCCTGAACCTCGAAGGGCCGACATCGTTCACGGATGACAAGCGCGAGCGCTGGAGCTGGATGGAACGTTACCGCGTGTGGGAGGCGAACCGCGAAGTGTTCCTCTTCCCCGAGAACTGGCTGCTCCCCGAGCTCCGCGACGACAAAACGGAGATTTTCAGCGCGATGGAGGGGACGCTCGCGGACCAGGAGCCGTCGCTGGAGAGCACGCGGGACGCGCTGATTGGCTATCTGGAGGAGTTCAGTGAGCTGGCGCAGATCGCCACCGTCGGGATGTACGACACGTTGGCGGATACTCAGGCCCAGGGTTCGGGTGACCGAACGCTCTACGTCGTCGGACGCACGCCCGATCAGCCATTCAGGTACTTCTGGCGTTCCTGCACCAACTTCGGCGATCAACAGGCCATGTACTGGAGCGGCTGGGAAGCGCTGGACCTCGACAATCCTAACGACTACGTCATGCCTTTCGTCTTCGAAGGCGATCTCCACGTCGCCTGGCCGACGTTTCAGTCCACCGTCGATAGCACCACTGAAAACGAAAAGGACCGGCTCAAGTGGGAGGTGAAGCTCGCCTGGATCCGGCGCACCGCCCGTGGCTGGACCAAGAGAAAGCTCGCTACGTACGCGATGGCGACCACGCGCCTCATCAATCTGTCACCCGAAAGGAGCTTTACGTTTCGGTTGAGCAAGGCAACCTCGACGGGCACCGGTGGCCTGACGGGCGAGGGGATCGGCATCGCCTGCTACGCGGCCAACGAGTCGCTGTCGCCGAACACCGGACCCTTCACCGAAGGCTACATTCTGTTGCGCGACACACCGATGGCCGGCCAGTACGTGTGCGTGGACATCAACTGCACCTTCAAAGCCAAGTTCCAGCCGCAGGGAGCAGACAAGCCGCTTTATGAGGATCTTCCCGGTGTCTCCATGTTCCTTGACTACACCGACAAACACGGCCAGCCGAGTAACCCAACGACATCTTTCGCGACTCAGGGACTCAATATCGAGGCCGACAGCGGATCGACAATCCGGGCCACCTTCACGCATGCCGACTCGGCTGACCACGTGATTGCCATCTCGCTTCAAGATCAGAATGGCCAGAACGATTACCATCATTGGCAGGTGTTCATAACCGTTGTCTTCGACACGACCGGATCACCGAGCCATTCTTACGCAAGCGACCGGGACATTGTCGATTACGAGCACGCCGGCACTTTCTCGATGGACGCCCTGCACGAAGTGTCCGTATTGCCGCCGGCGAACGGAACGTTGACGCCACTGTTCGATGGGCTCCACGAGTCAGTCGCCTACGGGGCCGATGATGGCGGCAACCCCATGTACAATCCTATCGTCGGTCGCGTGTGCGGAAATGGCTTCCGCTTCGGCCGGCTCTTCTCCGACCTTCGCGTGCCAGCCGGTACGATCACCAACATCGACCGGGGCACCTTAACGAACGTAACTGTCACGCCCTCCGGCCCATTCGATCCCAACGGTGATGCCCTCTCGGCCGACCCTTCGGGACCTCTCGTCTTGTATTTCCAAGATGACACCCGAAGGTTCTTCTTGGACCTGAACAACGGCACTGCGTCCGTGTGGCCCGACGGCCAAGCATTCGTCCGCCTATATCGGTGGCTCACGGCGACCCAGTCCACCTTCAAGATTTTCGCCCGCGATGTCGAGGCGACACCTCTCGATGGCCAGGTGTCGACCCTGGCAGCGGGCGAGGTCGAGACGGCCGATCCGGCCATCAGCTTCGCGCGCGACGACACGTATGCGAACTACAACTGGGAGCTGTTCCTCCACCTCCCGCTCGCGATCGCGGACTATCTCGTCAAGCAGCAGCGGTTCGAGGTCGCGCGCCTCTGGCTCCGCGCCGTCCTTGATCCCACGGCCCAGTTGGGTCCTGGGCTGGTCCCCCAATTCTGGGCGTTCCTGCCGTTCGACAACAACAGCCAGCCGGCCGCGATTGCCGACCTCCTGGCTTGGTTGACCGACCCGAGCCACGCCGGTTCCGACCTCTCGAATGCGCTCGGTGCCCAGATCGACGCGTGGAAGGCGAACCCCTTCATGCCACACCTGATCGCGCGGATGCGGCCGAGCGCTTACCAGTGGTGGACGTTCTTCGCTCAGATTCAGTTCTACTTGGGATGGGGCGATCAGCTGTTCCGTCAGGACACACGCGAATCGGTCAACGAAGCGACGCTGCTCTACATCCTCGCCGACAAGCTGCTCGGCCCTCATCCCCAGACCATTCCGGCGGATCCTTCGAAGCCAGTCATGACCTACCGGACGCTGACCCGGGACGGCACCGACGACCTCGCCGAGTTCAGCGAGGCTTGGCTCAAGTGGACCGATCAACCCGGGATGATGTCGATGTTGACGACGCGGGCGGATCGTACGACGGTCGGCAATCAGGTCAACCAGACATTTCTGCCACCTCCCCACCTGGTGCTCGCGTCGCTGAGCGGGCTCGCATTCTGCGTCCCGAGGAACAGCAAGATCGACGAGCTCCGCGACGCGGTGGACTTACGTCTGAACCGAATTCGCAACTGTCAGAACATCGACGGGGTTTCGCGCGAGTTGCCGTACTACGACCCGGCGATCGATCCGCTGCTGCTCATCAAGGCCAAGGCGGCGGGCCTTGACCTGAGCGAGCTGCCTCTCATCCCTCCACCGTCGCTCCCGTTGTACCGGTTCACGACGTCGCTGCAACGGGCGAACGAGTTGGCCGCGGAGGTGAAAGCCCTGGGAGCCGCCTTGCTCGCGGCGCTGGAAAGGAAGGATGGCGCCGATCTCGATCTTCTACGATCGAAACACGAGATCGGGCTGCTCACACTGGTACGGGACACCCGCCAACGCCAGGTCGACGAGGCCGATGCCGCCATCGTGGCGCTCCAGCAGAGTAAAGAGACGACGCAGCAGCGGTTGACGCAGTTTCAGTCGCTGCTCGGTCAGACGTCCGCGAGCACCGGACAAGACGGGCTACCCCTCGTTGCGCAGTCATCCATGCTAACGGTTGCCACGGATGCGAGCGGCGACGCCAGTGGTCTCGGATTGAGCTTGAAGGAGATCGATCATCTCAACTTGAGTCACACCGCGAACGACCTGACGACGGCGGCCGGCATCGTGAACGTCATCGCGGGCATTGCGTCGGCAATCCCGAATTTCAGTGTCGGCTCGTGCCTTTACCAAACGACGTTTGGCGGGTCCAACCTGGGACCGTCCGCTAGCGCGGTGGCCAAAGCGATTGAGCTGCTCGCCGCCGACAAGAACTTCGGGGCCAGCCGTCACTTGACCCTCGGCGGATATGAGCGCCGTCAGGACGACTGGGTCTACCAGAGCAAGCTCGCGGTTGCTGAGATGAAGCAGCACGACAGGCAGATCCTGGCTGCGCAGATTCGGAAGGACATTGCCCAGAAGGAGCTCGACAGTCACCAGACGCAGATCGACAACGCGAAAGAGCTGAACGACTTCCTCCGAAGCAAGTTTACGAACAAGGAGTTGCAGAGCTGGATGTCGTCTACGCTGGCCGACGTCTATTTCAAGAGCTACCAGCTCGCCCTAGACCTGGCTCAGCGCGCAGAGCTGGCTTGCCGCCGAGAGCTCGGACTCTCCAACGGAGATCTTATCGTCCAGTCGGCCTACTGGGACAACCTGAGACAGGGCCTCCTCGCTGGTGAACAGCTCTCCCACAACCTCAAGCGGCTCGAGGCGGCCTACTTCGACCAGAACAAGCGCGAGCTCGAGATCACAAAGCGCGTCTCGGTAGCACAGCTCGATCCGCTGGCGCTGATCCTACTGAAGGAGACGGGGAGCTGCACGGTCTTCATCCCGGAGGTAGTTTTCGACCTCGACTACGCGGGCCATTACTTTCGGCGGCTGAAGAACCTCGAGATCAGCATTCCTTGCGTCGTAGGCCCCCACGCCAACGTCAGCTGCACGTTGAGGCTGAAACGGCATTCCTATCGGACTGATGCCAGTGCGACGTCGGCGGAGGACTATGCGGCTGATCCCTTCGAACCCGGTACGACCAAGTTCGTTCCGATGGTTGAAGATCAAACCTCGAGACAATATGTGGCCACCAGCAGCGCCCAGAACGACGGTGGTCTATTCGAGACCAACCTCCGCGACGAACGCTACCTTCCGTTCGAGGGCGCGGGCGCCATCAGCGAATGGGACATCGAGCTGCCGAGCACGTTTCGACCCTTTGACTACGACACCATCAGCGACGTCATTTTTCACCTTCGTTTCACCGCGAGGGACACGCCCAGGATCAAGGGTGGAGATCTGCGGGGAGCTGCTCAGGATTCCTTGACCGCCGCACTCAGCGCGATCCAGGATGGCGTCGAGAAGAGTGGGCCTCTGGCGCGCGTCTTCAGCCTGCGTCACGAGTTCCCCTCAGAGTGGTATCGGTTCCTGAACCCGCCGGTGGACCCAACCGTCGACGCCAGCTTAACGCTGACGCTGTCGAAGGATCGATTCCCGGCCATCTTCCGCGATCCGAGCGTGAAGCTCAGGTTCGCGGCATTCGAGATCCTCGTCGCCGTGAACCCGGACTACCTCGATGCCAACCCGCCGACGACGATCAAGATGTCCTTCCAGTCGGGCCCGCACGTGTCCAGCGCGCCCCTCGACCTCAGCGCCTGGAGCGAGACTCGACTGTTCAAGGCGTCGCCGACGGCGAGCGGCAACAGTGAGCAGTGGACACTTGCAGTTTGGCTTCAGCCGCCGCCGACGGGCGCGGGCGCCCCGGTCCCGGCTCATGCGCGGCTCGCTCCGAATGCGCTTCAAGACGTCTTGCTCGTCTGCCGCTACAGTGTTTCGAGCTGACGTGAGAGCTGTTTGTGCCCGCGCGGACTTGGCGACCAAGGCACTGGCGCAGGTCGCTAAGCAGATCAGATCGCCGCCGCGTAGGCGCGCGTCGCAATCGCCGAGCAAGAGCTGGCCAATTGTTGAGCGCAGCAGTCGCTTCGCGCTCGGAACTCAAGAGGCCTGGACCACCGTGGGATTCGAGGCCTTCGGCGCAATGGATCGCGTCGAAGCCAGCCTGGCGAGGGTCGTCACGGGGCCGACCAGCCCCGCCTTTCCGCACCTAGGGCCTGGCGCAAGCCCCGAGCCTGGCTCAAAAGCGTGTGTGGAGTGTCGGCGCACTAAGGTGATCGGCTTTCGTTGATAGCGCCGAATGCACGACTGGAAACGGCTTCATCGGTCCTTCGAGCGCCTGCTCTCGGCGTATACGAAGGCGCACGAGAACGAGGAGGTCGGGCGCCAACTGCTGCGGCAGGCCATGAACCCCGACCGATACGAGCGCGCTGACGTCGAGCGGGAGGCCGCTTCGTTGGGCGTGCGAGTAGATCTGAACCGAGACTGGGCGGAGCTGACGCTGCTGCGAGAGGCTTTCGAGCCGTTGTCCTCGTTCGGTTATAGTGCAAGCGCGCCCGCGGAGTCGGTTTATCAGACGGCTATCCAAGTGCAGCTACAGCGCCTGGACGGCGCGCTCAATCGTGACGGCCAGGCTCGCTGGTTTTATCGAGGCCAAAGAAACCGCGAGTGGAACAGCACGCCAAAGCTCTTGCGGGACCTGCGCGATCACCCCGACAGCGAGATGCTGCTCGATGAACGGTTACAGCAGCTACGGTCGAGCGTAGCAAGTGTGATCTGCGCCGGCATGGCGCGGGACGAGCTCGAGGCCGTCGCGATCATCCAGCACTACTCGCGCGAGCTCCGGGTCAGCACGTGGCTGCTCGATGTGACCCGCTCCCCGTGGGTCGCGCTGTTTTTCGCCAGCGACGATGGCACAGCCGGCGACATCGGGCAGCTGGAATACATCGAGGTCACCGAGTGGATGCGGTTCAGCAATAGCGGCGACAGCGCGCTCGGCTACATCCGCATCGCGTCACCGCACTCAGTGCTCCGAATCCGCAACCAGAACGCGTTCTTCCTGGAGGCGCCTCACCCGGATCTATTCGCTGATCTATCGGTGCGTAAGCTCTACTTCCGGCAGGTGCCCGGCGTCGTATTTGAGGACGACGCCAGCGACCCACCAATCCATCGCGACTTCATCTATCCCCGTGAGGACCCGACGCTGATGGCACTGCGCGCACTTCCACCTGGATCCCGCGAGGCAAAGCGGCTCACCTGGGAACCGACTGGCTCGGCGTTCCGGGCGCCCACCTTTGAAGTGTTCCTGCCGATCGCGCATTCTCTGCTCGAGGCCGAGGGTCTCGTCGGGAGAGCGGAGTGCTCAGGCATCCTCGGTCCGGAACATGGTCTCGAGGAGCTGTGCCGACTGCACGCAGCGGTTCGGACACGCGGCAGCGAACTCGGGAACTACGTGACAACGCTTCATCATCTGCGTCGTCTCGTAACCTTCCATCTGGGCGAACTGGGCCTGGAAATCTTCCTCGAGTTACACTATCTCCAATACTGGCGAGACGACCCAACAGCGCGACGCGCATTCCGAACCTGTCTAGCCGAGGCCTCGCCGCGCTGGGCAAAGGTCCTGGAGGAAAAAGGTCCAGCCCTCGGGCTGTAGGGCGTCGGTCCTACGCAGGCGGATTCGGAAGGTCTCGCGTAGCTCACGGCCGTGGTCGAAAAGGTAAAACACGCGTGCGGCGACGCGACCCTCGGGCGCCGCCGCACCTGCTCTGCGAGAACTTCTCCGTGGAGTTGCTCGCTAGGCGGCTTTGATGGCGACGCGCGGGCCGCGATGCGTCCGAAATATCACCAGAGCGCAAGCCGCCCTGCTCCCTGGCTGCCGCTTGCTGTACCGCGCCGATGGGTTCCACGGCAGGCTCGTGGTACGTTCGAATCCATAGTGGCCACTCCCTCCAACAAAAGCCGGCGACGCTGGACGAGGCGCTCGCCCAGCTGAAGCACGACCCGAAGAGTCCCGTTCAGGCACGCGTCGGCGAGCTGGATGTGGAGTTGCGGGTGATCGGGGAGGCCCAGACCCTGACATGGCTATCGTGAGTCAGGCCTCTCACCCGGAAGGGCGGTGCCGCGCCGAGGGAGGCACGACGGCATGAGGAGAAGTTCGGTCGACGACTGGACGTGAGTCCGCTCCATTTCGTCCTCACCAGGTGATCTTCGCTGTCAGTCGCCCCGTCGTCTGGCACAGATCGTGTTCGCGGCGACCCGCGGTCGAGCGCGGCTAAGTTGTTGATCTCTCGCTGCCGGGTGTCCGGATTTCGGACGGTGGCCGTCCGGACGGACGCCCACGCGAAATTGGCACCGCGGAGATCAACCTGGGAGCGGCGTTTCGGCGTTTCGGCGTAGCTGTAAACAGGCGTGCGGCAAGCCGACAACGCAAGGGTGACCTCGACGAGCACGGGCTTCCTATTTCCCGATATGACCAACCGCGAGGGCCGACGTGAAGTCAATGGACGCTGCCACCCAGCCCCGCCCAGGTGTTTTTCGACGGGGACCAGAAGCCTTGCCAGTTCTGCAACTCGAGGACGCCACTGACATCGGTGCCGAAGGCGGCGACGGTGTTGACTCCCCACGAGCCGACGGCTGGGCCCGAAATGAAGTTGCCGCCGTGCTGTTCCCAGACGCTGGTTCCCGGCCCCGGGTCCCAACCGGTGATGGCGTTATAGGCCTGATGGATGTACGTGCCGCTGGTCCACTGGCCGTAGACGTCGATTCGATTCGGTCCCCAGGAGAAAACGGCAGGAGGCCCGATGAACGGTCCAGGATGCCCCTCCCAGCCCGACCAGTTACTGCCGTCCCAGTGATGGCGGTAGTATCCTCCGTCGCGACCCTGTCCAAAAATATCCAGCTCGTTGGGGCCCCATGACGTCACGACAGGCGGGGAAATGAACACGCCGAGGTGGTCCTCCCAGTCGAGCTTTGACGGCCACCACTGTCCGTTCCACACCTTGTGGGAGTAGCCGCCGTTCCATTGGTTCTGGATCACGATGTCCAAGCGGTTCGCGCCCCACGAAGCGACCGCAGGCTTGCCGATCAAAGTGCCACCCAGGTATTCCCAGTCCGTCGTCGATGGTTGCCAATTCGTACCATCCCAGTATTGATGATACAGGCCGCCATCGGTGCCTCGCCCGAAGGCGTCGATGCGGTTGGGCCCCCAGGATACAACCGCGGGGCCGCCGATGAAATTGCCCCCGTGGTATGCCCAAGTCGTCGTCGACGGTGTCCGCCTTCGCGGGAGACGATCCCTTGGTGATGTACTTCGCCAGCTCGTTGATCGCTTCGGCCGGCCGGCGCACGTAGTCGACACGGATCTGAGGTGAGTCACCGGCACCGAACATCCAGATTTGTCTGACGCGATTCACGTCAGGGCGATGGCCGTAGTAGAGGACGTGAAGGTGAACCATACCCTTCGCGCCAACTTCGACCGCTCGAGCAGCGGCCGCGCCGCGCGGCCGAAGGTATCTGGTCCACAGCACCTGCCATGCGGACATCACGATGTCCTTTCGGCGACGTAGACCCTCGATCGAAACGTCGGCCGGCTCGGCCGGGTTGAACCGCAGCGTCAGCGTCACGAAGTACAGGCACATGCCTGGGCGCTTGGGACCATTCAGCATGGCGGTCTTGAGTCGTTCACGCAGCAGATTCGCGCGCCGACGCGCGCAGATCGGGCAGATCCTCAGCCCACACAACGCAACGACCGCACCCGAGCCGTGATCCAACGTGCGGCACGCCCCGCAGCGCCGCCCGACGACGGTCTTCCCGCACGAGAACAGCGCAGCGGCCTTGCCTTTCCAGTCGCGGCGCCGCTTGCCTCGTGGCAGCACCAGATGAGCCCAGAGCCGCAGCCGTTCTGCGACGGCCGCCTGCCGGGCGTAGAGCGACATGCTGACCGCATCGAAGACGGCCAACGCGGGGCGGGGCGGGTCAGGAACGAGAGCTAATCGCTTAGTATCAAGTCTAGGGTCGCCGGGGACGGCGACCGAAGAGCGAAGGGGCTCCGCCCCCCCGCGCCCCCCCGCACGGTGCGCCTCGGAGTTCCCGATAGACGGGGGGGCTGACATCGAGGCATCGAGAGGCGGGGCCGCCGGAAGCGGCCCCGCAAGCGCGATCGGTATACCCGTCGGCGCAGCGGAGGGTGTGACCACCCTCTGCCCCTTTACGTAGTCATTCCTCATCGTGGGATACGCGCTGATCCGCTTTTCAACGCCGCCAGGCCCTCTGGCTTCCAGTAGTAGCGCCTTGACTCCAGCCCGTATCTTCTGTCCCTGTTCATCGGCGTATACGTCTACACCTGGGTGGTGGACCACGTACTGCTCCCTGGGCACAGCTCGGAGAACATTCAGAAGAGAAATTCCCGAATCGAGCGCTCTCAGGACCTCGCCCTCCGTCGCTTTTCCGACGCCGTGAACCAGCTGATTCCGAACCTTGAAGAAGAGGTCTACCGTGCTCGACACCCCGGCGGGAAGCATATGGCGTTCTTCGAGTACGCGAAGCATACGGCGGGCAGGAAGGTTGAATTGTCCCTCGTGGAGACCGGTAACTGCGAAAATGTCCCGAAGCTCTCGCTCAATTGATGGCGACAGCAACATCAGCGCTCTCGTTGGCGACCGCGTACTCTCCTCGAGAATTGACTCGGTCGTTTCGAGAGCGCGGCTCGTCGCAGGAGCACGTGTATTCGGCGTCGCAGCTGGCACCTCCGCGAGAGCCTTCGATGCTCCCAGTTCCAGGGCCTCGAGGGAGTCAGACAACTCGATCTCCTGTCCGAGCAGCTTTCCTTTTCGAAGACGCCCCAGTAGGTGCCGGATCTCACTCCTGAACGTAGAGACCCCGAAGAGGACCACGAGCGGCCACAACACTTTGGCTGCCGCTTCAATGAGAGCCGCCCATTCCTTCATTGGGATTCCATCGGGTCGTTGTTCTCCATGTCTATTTCTCCGGCCATGGCCACGTCGCATTTCCGACCTGCATGGCCGCACGGGCCATCATTGCCTGTATCGGGTCGGGTGAAGTGCAATTGAATACTAGGCTATAGAAACTCTGCGCCCATTTCAGGGCGCGGTCGCTGCCGCCGAGCTTCTCCAGTTCTTCCCAAAGACCATGGCCGATCGAGTTCCGGAGGTTCACCACGTGATCGTATTGGTCCGGGTAGTACGGAAGGCCGTCGAGCGTTTTGTTGATGCCCTTGTGGGGACGCAGGACCTTGAGAAGAGGAGCAAGGGTCCGTCTATCGCCCCCGTGGTTCCAAGTCGCCTTGTTCATCTCCGCGGCTATTCCGTCGGTGTGGTCCTTGAATAGGTCCGGGTGCTCGCTCTCGAACTGGGTCGCAAGAGGGCGCAAACGCCGCTCAGCCTCGATAAAATAGAGGAGCGCGTGCATCGCAGTCATCTTCTCTTCGTCGTCCATGAGGCCACCCTTACGGCCCGCCACCAATTAGGTCAAGGAGTCTGGCCCCCTGGCTTCCGCCCAAGATACCTTTTCAGAACGCCGGGCTCGATTCGAATGACATTCAGCACCCGGACCACGGACAGCTCCCCTTGAGCGCAGACCTTGTAGACAGTAGCCGTCGTAACGCCAAGGCGATGCGCTACGTCCCGGACCGACAGCAGCCGCTCCGCCTCGCTTGGCACCGCCCGAAGTCGTGCGCTCGGTCGCCGCTCGGCGTGTAACAAGGGTGTAACAAACCCCTTGGTAATCCCTGCGACGGGAAGGAACGGTTGGACTCGATCGCCTCCCACCGGTGTAATGGTTGCGAAGGGTTGCGAACCGCTCTCACCCGTTGCGCTACCAGCCCCCCCTCTTCCCAAGCTGAATGTCGCCTGTTCGAACCCGGTATCCCGCTCGCTGGTAAGTCGGCGAAGACGGGCGAGGTTTCGGAGTTGCCGGGCGCGCCGAGATCGCCGTTTTCGAAAGGCTACAGCAAGGCTGCAGCAAACTCAGTCGGGTCGGTCGCCTTGCCGGTCGCCCGCTACTCGCCCTGAAGCTCGCCGGCTTCGTTCTCGCCCAGTTCGTCATCCCTGCCACGGTGAGCGATGTCGAGAGTACTGATCGCGCGCGCCGCGACGATGCTGGCGCCCATCACCGTCTTCCCCGAGCCCGGTGGCGCCACGAGGATGCCCTCGAGCTGGGTCGTTGGCGGGTCCATCGCACCGTCGCGCCGCGGGAACACCAACTCTGACGGCGAGCCCCTGGCGGCCTCGCGCAGGACGGGACCAACTCGGCGGCCATTGATATCCTGCGTAAAGTGTTGAAGTTGGAGACGATTGCGAGCCGGCGCACGCCGAATTTGATTTGACAGGTCGGACACCCATCGCTACGGTCTGGTGCTTTTGCGCCGGAGACCAGGGAGGCGGCGACGGGAGATTCATGGAAGTCACGGAGGAACGCTCTGGAGCGCGACAGGCCGGCCGACGTCGTCGTTTCAAAGGAATTTTCTCGCGACGGCGACGTAAACTGAGCATGACGGCCGCACCGGTTTGCCTACGACGACGATTTGTCCAGGCCAGGGCACGTGACTGTCTCGCAGCCGCCCAGTTGATCTTTTTCATAGTGGGCCTGCAGGCGTGCAAGACCGGTCGGGTGTTGAACGTGGACGGGGGCAACGCGGGCGCCGGGGGCTCGAGCGTCGACGCGATGGTCGACGCCACCATGGATAAGTCGACGGCGGACGCGCCGGCGGTCGGCACGATTTGCGGGGCGGGGACGCACATCTGTACCGGGCAGTGCGTGAGCAACACCGACGTAGCCAACTGCGGCATGGCCTGTGTCGCCTGCCCGGTCCCGATGGGCGGGTCGGCGACGTGCGACGGAACCAGCTGCGGCGGGTCGTGCCCGACGGACTTCAAGCTGTGCGCCGGGCAGTGCATCGCCGTGGCGGCCTCGTGCTCGGCGGGTTGCGGCGCCGGGACCCACGATTGCTCCGGGATTTGTCAGCCCAACGCCAGCCCCAACTCGTGCGGAACGTCGTGCACGCCGTGCCCGGTTCCCGCGCACGGAACCGCAACCTGCGACGGTACGACCTGCGGATTCACCTGTGACACCGGCTATCACGTCTGTGGATCGACCTGTGCCAGCAACACGGCGATCGCGTCGTGCGGCTCGGCTTGCGTCGCGTGCACCGCCCCGACCAATGGCGGAACCGCGACCTGCGACGGAACCACCTGCGGAGGGACCTGTCCGTCGGGGATGAAGCTTTGCGCCGGAGCCTGCATCGCCTCCAGCGCGACGTGCTCGGGCGTCTGTCCGAGCGGAAGCCACGATTGCGCGGGGACGTGCCAGCCCAACACCAGCCCCAACTCGTGCGGAACGTCGTGCACGCCGTGCGCAACCCCCACGAACGGCGCAACGACCTGCGATGGAACCGCCTGCGGATTTACCTGTAGCACCGGGTATCACGCTTGCGGCAGCTCGTGCCAGGCGAACAGCAGCCCGATGACTTGCGGGACGACCTGCACGGCGCCGTGCACGGCGCCGGCAAACGCCACCGCGACCTGCAACGGAACGTCCTGCGGTTTCGCATGCAATTCGGGCTTCCACCTGTGCGGCTCGACCTGCGTATCCAATACCGCCGTCGCCAACTGCGGGACGACGTCGTGCACGGCTTGCGCGCCGCCGGCAAATTCGACGGCGACGTGCGACGGGACCGCGTGCGGCTTCACCTGCGGCAGCGGGGTCCACGCGTGCGGAACGGCGTGCGTCGCCAACACCAGTGTCTCGGGATGCGGCACATCGTGCACGGCGTGTCCGGTGCCTACGGGCGGCGGAACCGCGACCTGCGACGGGACGAACTGCGGCGGGACCTGTCCGTCGGGGATGAAGCTCTGTGCCGGCGCCTGCATCGCCAGCAGCGCGGCCTGCTCGGGTGTCTGCTCCTCCGGTTCGCACGATTGCTCGGGAACCTGCCAGCCGAATACCAGCGTCGGCAGCTGCGGAACGACATCGTGCACGCCTTGCCCGACGCCCGCGAACGCCACCGCGACCTGTGACGGAACGTCATGCGGCTTCACCTGCAACGCCGGCTCCCACCTGTGCGGGACGGCGTGCGTCTCGAACAGCAGCACCTCCAGTTGCGGCGCCACGTCGTGCGCGGCTTGCACGCCACCCGCGAACGCGACCGCGACCTGTGACGGAACGTCGTGCGGCTTCACCTGCGGCACGGGCTCTCACGCTTGCGGAAGCACCTGCGCCTCCAACACCAGCGTCAACACCTGCGGTACATTCTGCACGCCGTGCACGCCGCCGGCGGATGCGACCGCAACCTGCAATGGGACCACGTGCGGGTTCACCTGCACCTCGGGCTCGCACTTGTGCGGAACGGCGTGCCTGTCGAACACCAGCGTCAATAGCTGCGGAAGCTCGTGCACCGCCTGCCCGGCGCCCGCCAATGGCTTCGCCACTTGTGATGGAACCAGCTGTGGCACGACCTGCCTCACCCGGACCATGTGCGGGACCGCGTGCGTCGACATCACCAGCGACGTCCATAACTGCGGCGGCTGTGGGCACGACTGCAAGATCGGCAGTTGCTTCCAATCCGAGTGCCAGGCTGCCCTGCTCGCGACCGCGACCAAGGTGATCGGGCTGGCGTCGGACGGCACGAACGTCTACGGGCTGGACCCCACGGGCGGCGTCGCCTACGGTTGCGCGCTGGCCCAGTGCGGAAGCGGCGGCACGATGACAACCCTTCGCACCGGGCTCGGGTCTCCCGGTACGGTGCTGCCGGTCCCGAGCGTCGGCTCGGTGTTCGTCAGCCAGGCCACCGCCGGCATAGTCTTGAGCTTGACCCCCGCGGGCGTGCAGAAGTTTCAGATCAACGTCACGGGGGCGGCAGGGACCTTCGGCCTGACGACGGACGGCACGAAGCTATTCATCAGCACCGAGGACACCACGCTCGGGATCCAGACGACGCCGCTTGCCACCGGCGCCCCCGTGGCGGCGTTCGCCAACACCGGCGGCGAGATCTACTACGACTCAGTCAGCAACGCGGTATTCTCGCTGGGGTTCAACCGCAACATCCTCTGGAAGTGCACCCCGGGTACAACAACGTGCACGGAGTTCATTCCGCTGCAGCCATCACCTGACATCAGCACTGTCACCATCGTCGCCGGACGACTTGTGTACACGATGAACGGCGGTGACGCGACCAACACGGGACTCTTCAGCTGCCCGACCACGGCCACCACCTGCAATGCGACAGCGCTGCTGAGCTTTCCCGCCTACAGCAGCCTGACGTCAATGACCGCCGACGCGAGCAATGTCTATGTCTCGGCGACGCCAAACGGCACCTCGTCCGGCATGTACCGTTGCGCACTGGCAGGTTGCGGCGGCGTCGCCACCCCGCTTATCACGGTATCCCCCGCCGGAACCGAGTACTTGTTGTTTACTCTCGCCAACGATGCGACCGCCATCTACTGGAGCAACTACGTCGATGACCCCGCATCTCGCGGTATCATGCGGTTGTTGAAGTAGGGCCTCGCCTCTGCAGGGCCGGTACCCGAAACCCGTCAGGTGAGACTAAACAGCACCGCCAGGGCGTTGTTGGCGGCGTGGACCAGCAGGCCGGGCCACAGGTTGGCGGTGCGGTCGTACGCCCATGCGGTCACCAGCCCGGTCCAGAGCAGGGCAAGCATACCAACGGCGCTGTATGCGTGCGGTGCCGCGAAGATCACGGCGCTCGCGAGCGCGGCAAAGCCGAACCGCCACCGCTGACGGAAGGCAGCGAAGATGACACGCCTGCAGACCAACTCCTCGACCAGCGGCGCCAGGATGACGATCTCGAGGATCACGCCGATCAGCCGCATCGAAAACTGCGCTGTCTCGGGTGGAAATTGATCGGACCACGGTGAGCGGAGACCGAGGCCCCCTCCGGCATAACGGATCGCGAAGTGGCCAACGCGGTCGAGACCGATCGCCGCCATGGTGAACAGCACGACAACGCCAGTCTTGGCGCCGCGCTCGCCGCGGCCAGCAAACAGCGCGTCGGTCCACGACAGCCCGAAACGCTTGAAGACCAGTCGGGCCACCCAGCCCCACCCAAACAGATACAGCGCTATTCCCACGGTGGGATCGTAAGGCAGCTTCAAGGCGACCAACACGATCGCGATTACGATCCCGCACAGCAGCGGAAGCGCCGCACAACGGACCAAGGCCGCGTAGAGCTCGGCCACCGTCCAGGGGGCGGGAGGCGGCGCCGGCGGCGGGGCGGGTGAACCCCGCCACGCGCGCACGAGGATCCCTCCGGCGACGATGCCCGCGAGCGCCAGCACCGCGCTGAGAACGAACTGGAGATCCGGCCACACCATCCGACGCGCGTACTCCGCGGGGCCCTCGCTGAGCTTCGCGCCTGTCGCCGCGTCACCACGCCTGTGCGCGGCCGCCTTGCAGGCGCGCCGCGCCGCCCAGGGTCCGGCAAGGGTCTCCAGCGCCGCGAGGTGCGCGTCGTCGCAAGCGGACGGCGTTGCGCACGTCTCGTCGCCGGAACCGTAGGCGCAGGTCACGACCGGAATGAGGCTCGCGTGGTCGGACCAGAGAAGGTACGGCTGCGCCTCCGCCCATCGGCCGCTCTCCCCGAGAACGATTACCAGACGGGCGCGCGCGCCGTTGGCCACGACCGTCGGCTGCTTGCCGTCGACGATCAACACCTTCAGCGTGCGCTCGGCGTCGGCGGCAACTGCACGCGATAGTGGAGGCTCGGAGGCCTCGCGCTGCACCATGCGGTCGAACGCCTTCAGCGGATCGATGCCGGTGGTCTGCAAGCCAGCGCCGCGTTTGCCAGCGACGACGAGCACTGCCAATGCCACGAGCAGGATGGAGGCGACGATCGTCCACCAGGTCTCGAAGCGCGGCGGAGGCGCGCTTGATGGCGGAGCGAGCGTTCCCGCGCCGTCTCCCTGGTCCGGCGGAGGAGGAGGCTCGGCACCGTGGATCTCCGGTCTCGCTGCAGGCTGCGCCCCCTCGTCGTCCACCACGCTGCCGAGGATCGCACGGTTGGGTGCGCGGCTGGTCAAGGAATACGCAACTGCACCATTTGGCAGTGCCGGTTACGGCCCGAAACGGCCGTTTTCGTGCTCCCAGGCGGAATGTCGCCGGTTCGAACCCGGTACCCGGCTCAACCGCCGCGCCTGCGCGGCGCGACATCATCCCGTTCTTTCGGTTGGGGAACCGCCGCAAAGACTATTGGCCGCTCCTGAAGACGAGATCGACGCATCTCGGACTTCGAGCTCGTGTATTGTTCCGTGATTCGTCGGTGGCCCCTCGGTGATCGTCGCCGAGCGTCACAGCGAGTGAGCTTTTCGCAGGAGCGATTTCATGGTTTCGTCGCGGAGCGAGTGGGGAGTCAGCGGGGTCGCGATCTTCGGTCGTCATCTGGGTGTTCTGTTGCTGGCAGCCGGGCTGACCGCTTGTGGAAGTATTCAGCCGATCGCTCGCGACGGTGACGTTCCCGAAGTAAACGGCGCCGGCGCGGACGGCGGGACCGGCACCGGTGGCGTGACGAGCGCTGGCGGTGGTGCGCCGGGTGCCGGCGGCACGACAGGCGCTGGCGGAACGACGGGTGTCGGAGGAACGACGGGCGGCGGCGGAACGACGGGTGTCGGCGGAACGACGGCAGGGACCGGCGGCGCGCCCGGTCTTGGCGGCGGAGCGGGCGGCACATCCTCGGGCGCCGGCGGCGCCGACGCAGGTGCCGGCGGCGCGACGTCCACTGGTACCGGCGGCGCGACAACTGGTTTGGGCGGAGCTGACGCTGATGCGGGCGGCGCCGATGGGGGCAGCGGCGGTCACGGGATTGACGGTGGCAACAGCGTCGGCGGCGCGGGCGGTTCCTGCGCCGCGGGCACGCACGATTGTGCCGGCCAGTGCAATTCGAACGGGAGCATCGGCTCGTGCGGTCAGTCGTGCACCGCGTGTGTCCCGCCGGCGCACGCGCAGGCCACGTGCGACGGGACGTCGTGTGGCTTCGTTTGCAATGCCGGTTACTTTGCGCAGTCTGGCAGCTGTCACGTCGCTGCAACCGCCATCGCGGTCGGCCAGCTTCACGTATGCGCGCTGCTCGCCAGCGGCGCTGTGTGGTGCTGGGGGCACAACGTGAGTGGTCAGGTAGGAAACGGGACGGCCGGCACGCAGGACGTCCTGCTTCCGCAACAGGTTTTGAACATCGACAACGCCAGCGCCATAAGCGCGGGCGAGCTTCACACGTGTGCCGTGCTCGGCGACGGAACCGCCAAGTGCTGGGGGCTCAACAATTCAGGCGAGCTGGGCATCCCCTTTTCCAGCTCCTCCGCCACGCCCGCAACGGTGACCGGATTGACGGCGGTCAAGAGCCTGGCCTGCGGCACCGGTCATACCTGCGCGATCGTGGGCAGCGGATCGGTGGAATGCTGGGGTTACAACGGAAACGACCAGCTCGGCAACGGAGGTGCATTCGAGACCCCCGGCGCGTCGGCGACTCCTCTGCCGGTCCCAGGCGTGTCGAACGCGGTCGCGATCGCGGCCGGATTGGCCAACACCTGCATCGCACTCGCGACCGGCGAGGTGCAATGTTGGGGCAAAAGCGACGGCGGCCAGCTGGGGACTCTTGTGTCGAGCGACTCGTCGATCCCGATTACCGTCGCGGGCATCAACGCTCCGACGGCATTGACCATCGGCGAGTTTCATATCTGCGGTCTACTGGCCGGCGGAACGATCAAGTGCTGGGGCGACAACGCCGACGGGGAGCTGGGCATCGGCCTCAGCGGTCCCACGACCGTGCCGACGCCGGTCAACGTCATCGGGGTCACGACCGCTACCAGCATCAGCGCCGGCCCGCTCGGAACCTGCGCGACACTGGCCGACGGTTCGACGCGATGCTGGGGACTCACCGACGTGGGCAACGGACGATCGGCCATCGCCCAACCCGTCGCCGTCGGAGGCATCAGCGGGGCGACGAAGATTGGAACGACGCTGGACAACGGTTGTGCCCTGCGCAATGACGGCTCGGTCGTTTGCTGGGGATTGAACGCCGTCGGCCAGCTGGGCAATGGGACCAGGACCTACGCCCCAACCGCGGCGCCGGTCACCGCTCTCTGGTAAGAAACCAAGAATTGCTAAAGTGGCGCTCATGGCCTCGCCTGCCTAGCGACACCCATCGCTCGTCTGTGTCGTTCGAATGACCGAATCGTAAACGGCGGACGGGGAGGCGCAAGCGGTTGACGGAACGCTCATAGCACTTCGACCTGCGCCGAACCCTGCCCTATTGTCGGCCCTCCGGTGTGAACCCCAATCGAGCAGAATTGACATGAGCTGGAAGATCGAGGGAAGAGGAGCGGTGGTCGGTGGTCTTGTCGTCGCTGTTGCGGTCGCCGGAGGTATGGCGTACGCGACCATACCCGACGCGAGCGGCGTCATTCACGCGTGTGTCAACAACTCGACGAAGGCCCTTCGTCTGATCGACACCGCGAGACCCACGCTGTCCACCGGGCACTGCGTGAACGGTGAAACGCCGTTGTCCTGGAGTCAGGCGGGGCCGGCGGGCGTGCAGGGGCCCCCGGGGCCCGAAGGTCCGCAGGGCGGGAACAGGGCGCTGGCGCGCATCTTCACCGATGGCTCCGTGGGGAACGGCGCCGTCAACATCGACTCGTCGATGGTCGTGCACGTGGGTCCCGGGCAATACTGCTTCTATCTTCCGGGGGGACCCGTCGATGACGTGATCGCGTCGATAGAATCGGGTTACGCCCCGGCGTTCATCGGCGTGTTTCCGGGCGCCATTCCCTCGGCGGCAGCGGACTTTTGCCCCGGTGATGAGAGCGCGTCCGTCCAGGTGCACAACCTGACCACGTTTGCCGGTCAGGACGTCACGTTCGACGTGATCTTCAACTGACCGCATCGGCGTTCAGGGGCCGAGCGCGATGGTGTCCAGGATCCGGCGAGAATGGGAGAGCTGACGCTATTCATGGAGAAGGGGATCCGTGACAGCCGGTTCGTCCTGATGGTCTGCACGCCCATCTACAAGAAGAAGACGTTCGACGAGCGCATGGGCGGACGTCGGCTACGAAGCGACGAACATCACGGGCGAGATCTTCGCGTCTGGTCGCCTCGCCGCGACTTCTCTAGTCAAGGAACGATGTACCCGACGTCTCTCGCACACCAGCGAACGCCATGGCCCGCGCTGCGACCGTCGCAGCGCCCGCCCGTCATCGGCGACCGTTCACGGCAGGCTGGGCAACTGCGCCACGTAGGTCGTGCACGCGCCCGTGTCCGGCGCGCAGATCGCGTAGCTGAAGAGCGTGCCCGCCGGGTTGATTGTGCCGCTCGAGACGATCGTCGTGTTGAACGTGTATGTCACCTGCGCGCCCCCGTCGGATGTCCGTATGAAGAACAGCGTGTTGCCGGGCGGCGATCCCGGATCGCTGGTCTGCATCTGGTACGTCAAGATGTATTTGCTGTTCGACGTCACGGCCGTGGAGTAGCGGAACGTATCGTCGAAGGACACCTGGCGCAGCAGGAGCCCGCTGGGCACGGCCACCTGCCGGTAAGGGACCTGCAACGCGGTGCTGCCCCGCAGCCACACCGACGCGCTCGTGTCAGCTCCGCTCCACTGAATCATGTACTGATTGCCCGGCGCGATCTGCTGGGCGACGCTCCAATCGGATGTCCGTAGGATGGTGAAGCCGAAGGGGAAGCCGTTGTTCTGGAAGTACGCCAGGAAGCCCCCGTCGTTCGAGAACCTCGTGAACGCGTTGCTGTTGGTGAGGTAGGGGCCGCGCTTCAGGACGACCGCCCCATCCGAGGTGCGAAACACGCGCAACATCCCTCCCCCTCCGTACGCGAAGCGCTCCATGCTCGCGACCAGGCTCGAATTGGGCGAGAGGTCCAGGCCCCGGATGTTTCTCACGGCATCGGTCGTGATCGTACGTACCAGATTTCCGGTGGACAGGCTCCAAAGCTCAATCTTCGTGACCCCGTTAACATCGACGAGCGAGAGCGCCACGAATTGCTTGTCCGGGGAGAACGCGGCGTGATCGTAGGTCTGGGAGGCCGGCGGCAACGTGATTGTCTTCAGCAACGCGCCGTCGGACGCGCGTCGCACCTGAAACCCGGTCTGGTGGAAGTTGGTGCTCGTGCCCAGATAGACCACGCTGCCGTCCGCGGAGAAGGGGGCCGGATATCCCCCCTGGGCCTGCCAAACCACCGTCGGCGTGGCCGCCCGCGCTTCGCTCGCAGCCAGCAAGAGCCCCATTGCGACCACCATTGCCATTCGCCGATACATCGATATCCAAACAACCATGTCGTCCTCCCCTCATCCCATTCAATTGAGCGCCGGGCGCAGCTCACCGCCCGAAGGGCGGAAACGACATCCGGCTCCGCTCGAGTCAAACTGCGATTGGCAGCCGAGCAGTACTCCTTTGTATCGACTGACGTGGCGTCTGTAACCAGCGACCAGACCAGCGACGATTTTTTACGGGGATAACCCGATGCCGCAGAGGATGCCCTCCCTTCCAAACCTGTTGTTGTTCGGAGGTACTAGGCAAGCAAGGTGACGCCCACGTAGGCTCCTGGCGGCGGTCGCCCGGTGCTGGCACGATTCGTGTCGTGCGACGCAACCAGATTGGTGCGACCAAGTCCCTGATTCCTCGTCAGTGACCGTCCGGACTTCGGACACTGGCCGTCCGGTCGGACGCGCTACTGCGCTCTCCGTCTCGGAGATCAACCTGGGAGGGGCGCACCGAACCTGGGAGGGCGCACCGAGGGGCGCACCCGCAGCTCCGAAATAGACCGCCTGGCGGGCCGCGCTGTAGCCGTCGGGAGCGGGGTATCGTTCACCTCGTCGACCGGAGATCCTCAAGTCACCGTCGAACTGGCAGTCATCCCGACGGAGTCTCCTGGCCTCTGGCGCCCCGGGTTGTTACAGGTCGTAGAGTCACTTGACTATGGGAGTTTTGCAAACACCGTAGCTTGCTCCCCCGTAGAATTGACACGTGCCTCCATAGCATTGCTCATCTGCATTGCAGCCTGTGCCGTCGCCGTAGGTCTGTGCTCCGCAACACAGGATCTTGACTGGATTGGTTGTGCCATTTTGGGAGTCGACGGCAAAGCCCTTCAGATAGCGATTTGAACCACACGATCCCTTGCTGTAACCGTAAGACCAGTCCCAGCGATGGGCGCCTGGAACGCCGGGGTCGTAGCCCTCATGGCCGTCGAAGTCGACCACTGCGCAGCTGGTAGGCTCCACCGGCTCATCGACGAAAATGGTGTTTGCCGGGCTGCAACGAAATTCGTTGATTCCTTCCTGTTGTTGCGCGAATCCCGTCATTATCTCGTCGTTCCCGCACTCTGCTTTCACCAAGCCACGGGCCCAATCGCCGGTCGACGTGTCACGCCGAGCGTCGCTGTCACCAAACCAAACGGACACGCCTGCGGGCCAGTCGACGTACAAGGTATCGGATGACGCGCAGAGCGCCGTTTGCGTCGTCCAATGGTATTCGAACTCAAATATACTGTCGCCACTATCAAGCCCGACCCCACCAAGGCCGCTGCTAGAAATACCAGCCATCGCCGGGTGACCAGGGCCACACTCAACCTTGCTGAAACCTCGTCTCCAATCGCCGTCCCCAGTATATAGGCGGTTATCGTGGGCGGACCCACCGACGTAGATAACGTATCCACTGTTGTCCAAGCTATACAGAGCAACAGTACTCTCTGCTGGCCCCGGCCCCGCCCATGCGCCTCCTGGAGACCAGGTGTTCGCAATGCAGCTCAGCGCGATTCCCACGAGATAGCGCGTCTTCATATAGAGACCTCCGTCATGTGTTTTGCGTCCGCTTCCGATACCGAAGACACGCGACCGGGAGATCTGTCGCAAAAAATCTTTGCGAATGTCGGCCGCCAGGGCGTGCTGCCAGAGCTGTGACGGCGAGATCGTGCGCGCGCCGCCGGGTGACAAGGTCGTGGCTGGCGGCCGGCTCGGCTCGACGCTGGTGGAAATGCTGCTTGTCGACAAGTACGACGACGGACTGCCGCTGCACCGGCAGAAGCAGCGCTTCGAGCGCATGGGTCTGTCGCTCCCCATCTCGACCCTCGCCGATGTTACCTGGGCGACAGACTTGCTGCGTCCGCTGTGGCGGATGGCGACCCTGGAGGTGCTGGCGGCGAGGGTGATGCCGCCAGAAGGGGGCGTCTCGGGGTCGCGCGTCCGAGCAGCAAGGCGACCTGGCGCACGGAGAGCAAAGGCTCGTCGTCCGGCCCGTTTTTCAGCAGCAAGCCAGCAGCAAAATCTCTGCGAAACCTGCCTTTTTGCTGTGAATCGCTGGATCCGGGAGTGCCGTTCGATCCAATTGTTTTGGTTGCTTGCAACCCGCTGCTACTACCTGGAACGACTCCCTCGCCATTCCCAAGCTGAATGTCGCCCGGTATCTCGCTCACCTAAGTCGCCCACTTCAGGATCTTGTCGATCTTCTCGGTCGCCGCCGCATGGTAGCGGGGGCGCGCCTTCGCGTAGATGGCGCGGGCGCGCTCCAGGCCCTGCGGCGTCCTGGCCAGCTCGGTGTAGAGGGGCGCGAGGAACTTCCGGCGGCCGACCTCCATCAGGAAATCGGACAGGCGACCGTCGGCCGCCTCGTAGTGGCGGCGGATGGCCACCACCAGCCAGTCGCAGAGGATCTCGCTGTTGCCGGTGGCGGTGAAGCCGAACGCGCGATCGAGCTCGGTCAGGCGCTCGAGCGCAACGGTGTCGGGCAGGCCCTGGATGAAGCGCTGCCACTGTTGCGTGGCCCAGCCCTCCGTGTCGAGGCTCGCGGCGGCCGCGCCCTGCACGAAGCGGTCGCGCTGGGCGTTGACCTTGGCCAGCGCGGGTGAGTCGTCGACGGGGGCGTCGGGAGGGAGACCAGGCTTGTTCAGCCAGAGATCGAAGTCGATCGGGGCGGCCTTCGGGGGCTCTTCGTCCCGCAGCTCGCGATTGACGTGCATGACGAAGTCGTCGGTGACACGGCTCTCAAAGGCGTTGACGCCGAACCAGTGGCGCAGGACCTCGTCGAAGCGCTCCCGTCCGAAGCTCGCCTCCAGGCGGCGCAGGAACAGCGCGCCCTTCACGTACGGAACATCGGAGAAGTAATCGTCGGGGTGGCGGCCCCGCAGGTCGGGGTGCAGCACCTGCTGCCACGGCTCCAGGTCGCGCATCTCCTTCTCCAGATCCTGGCGGGCCAGCTGGCGCTCCATGGTGGCGCGCTCCGAGCCGAACACCCGCTCCATGATCCGCTGCTCGCAGTAGACGGTGAAGCCCTCGTTCAGCCAGAAATCGCTCCAGGTGGCGTTGGTGACCAGGTTGCCGGACCAGGAGTGCGCCAGCTCGTGCGCCACCACCGAGACCAGCGACTTATCACCGGCCAGGATCGTCGGCGTCACGAAGGTGAGGCGGGGATTCTCCATCCCGCCGAACGGGAACGACGGCGGCAGCACCAGCACGTCGTAGCGCTCCCAGCGGTAGGGACCGAACAGGGCCTCGGCCGCCTGGATCATCCTCTCGGTGTCGGACAGCTCGTCGCGCGCCGCCTTCACCAGGGACGGTTCGGCCCAGACGCCGCTGCGCTCCGAGATCGGCTCGAACGCCAGATCGCCGGCGGCCAGCGCGATCAGGTAGGAGGGGATGGCCTGGGGCATGTGAAAATGCCAGGCTCCGTCGGCGCCGCGTCCGAGCTGCTCGGCGCTCATCACCACCGTCAGCGGCGGCGAAGTGCGGATCGTGGCGTCGTAGGTGACGCGAATCGCCGGCGAGTCCTGCAGCGGGATCCAGGTGCGGGTGAAGATCGTCTCGCCCTGGGTGAAGAGGAAGGGATGCTTGCGATCGCGCGTCTGCTCTGGGGCCAACCACTGCAGCGCCGCGGATTTCTCCGTGGTGTGGTAGGCGATCCGCACCTTCATGTCGCTCTGGTAGAGGGTGATGGTCAGCGCGGCGCCGATCCGCGGATCCTCGGGGCCGAGGACCCACGGCCGGGGCTCGCCGTCAGCGCCGGTCACTCCCTCGATCACCAGCCCCTGGCTGTCCAGCACCAGCGGGCTTCCCAGCCGCCGCGCGCTCGCCGGCCCGATCTCGATGACGTTGGAGTAGAGGTCCAGCTCCACGGCCCCGTGGACCCGACGCGCCTGGAAGTCGAGCGTCAGGTCGAGGTTCAGGTGCCTCACCTTCCTGGTGGGCCTCTCGACGTGCGTGAAGAGGTCACCCTGGGAGTGACGCGCGCCGGGCGGCACATCGAAGGGCACCGCTCTATGGAAGCAGCCGAGGAGGAGGACGGCCGGGACGAGCAGAGGCACTCGCATGACCGGCTAGCCTACCGCGTGACCGGAGTTCGGTTGTCAGATGCTAGTGAAGCGCCTGAAGTTGGGCCAAGGTCATCGTCGGCACCGCGTGGACGGCCGCGACCCGGTAATAGTTGGCTTGATTGAGCTGCTGGTAGACCTGGACCGAGAAAAACCCTCCGGCCGTGGTGATCAGGCCCCAGATCCTGGCAACACTATCCTGTCCAGTTGCCGCCGGAGGCAGGGGAACGCCAGCACCAAACGGATTGAACCCTCCGAGAACGCTGCCCGGATTTGCCAGGGCGAACCCATTCCAAAGAGCCGTCACCGCCGCGTTCACCGCAACCTGGCCCAGAACGGTGCCAATATGCCCGACGTGGATTTGCCCAGCGTGCAGATAGCGAACGAGCGGGCAGCCAGACATGGGGCCGGTGAGGACGTCGCAAGTCTGCGGCGTTGCCGAAATGTCACCCTCATAATACGGCAACCATTTCAGGTTGCGGTGAATCTTGGCCGGGTTTGGGTTTGCGCCCGGAACCACGGCGCTAGCCTTTTGGCCGAAACGACCGCCCAAGGGGCCCGCAAACCGGGTGGACTCCTGCATCGTCAACGGGGGACATACGACAATGTCAAAAATCGGCGGCACCCCGCGCATTGGCCTCGTGGGCGCCGTATTGAGCTGCAGGAACCTGCCAACAAGGAGCTTCGCCTCGATCATAAGCCATTCTTCGTCGTTGCCGAGGACATAGTCAAGCGGCGCTGGGGCTTTCCGTTACAGTCACCAGGTTTGTATTGACGGGCCTCGAGCGCCTCGCGCAGCCCAGGCGGTTCGTCTTCGACGACGATCTTCGTTGGAGCCGCACAGCCACAGAGCGCCAGGAGAACTGCCGCGATTACGCTGCGCACGAGGCGGAGACTATCACCCGGACGGCCCTTGTCTTCGGTGCGTGCTCACGTCTCCCTTCGCGCCGACTTCGGGAGGATCACCCAATCGCGCACGCCGGCCGGATGGGGCCTTTTACCCACGCCACCCCGTCGATATCACTGCGCGAAGCAGGTGTTGAGCGCGTCGAATTGCGCCGCGCACGGATCGACGGCGAAGGCTCCGAAAAAGTCGTCGCACAACCAGTTCGCCGGGTCGGGAGAGACGGCGGCGGTGCAGACGTTGATGGCGCTGTTCGCCGCCAGACAGCTGGGGAGCTGGTCACGGATGAACCCGATCTGATCCAGGCAGAAGCCGACGCAGGCCTCGAACGTCGGCAGCGTCGCGCAGCCTGAAGCGCGCTGGCTGGCCCGGCACGAGAGAGCGCACTCCGTCTGGTCGGCCTCGGCGGCTCCGCAGCGGCGCGAGCTCTGATTCACCGTGACGGTCGTGGTCGGGCTGTTATCGGGCGAGAGCGTCCAGCTGACGGTTTGGTTGCTCGCAAAATCGACCCCAAAGGTGAAGTCATGCGTGCCAGGCAGGAATCGACTCGGGCGCTGAGCGAGCGTGTCGCGCGCGAGGCTGTTCTTCGTACCGTAGGGGACCGTCACGGCGACGCCATTCTTGTTGTCGTGTCCGAAGAAGGCGGTCAGGGTCCCTGCCGCGTTCGGGGCGACGCAGTCGAAGGTCGGCTTGAGAACTTCCTGGCCACCCTTCTTGTACGCCTCGTCGAAGAACGGCAAGAAAGAGCTGATGCGCGTGTAGAGGCTGTAGTCGGCGCACGACAAGCCGGTGAAGTAGTTCACGCCCGCGATGTAGGTCTGGCCGAAATCAGTGATGAGCAGCGGGCTGCCCGAATCGCCGAAGCAGGTGTTGGCGTTCGCCGGATTGCCGTCGAGCTTGATCTGGGCGGCGCGATTGGCCGGGACGAGGAGGCCGTTGTTGGGATCCTCGGGATGGAAGTCGGCCGCCGTGGGAGAACCCAGGGTGCGCGAGGTGCCGGTGCGCTGCACGCGGCTGCCGACGCCGGTCGTCGGCGTCGGCGTGCTGTTCGCGCCCCAACCGGAGATGGTGACCACGCGGTTCGCCGCGACCACGTTGCGGGACAGCGGCAGCGGATCGAAGGGCAGCTTGCGATCCAGGTAGACGAAGCCGAGGTCGGGGAAATGCTGATCGGGCGTGTAGCTCGGGTGGATCTCGAACGAGTCGGCCTTGGCCCAGGACGACGGCTGACCGGGCGGGGGGATCACGAGACCATTCTGGTCCTCGGTCAGCAGGGCGAAATCGGCATCGAAGGTGTCGCCGTAATAGACGAAGAGCTGACCGCTGAAGATGTCGGGGAGGCAATGCGCGGCCGTCGCGACGACGCGCGGGGCAAAGTAGCCGCCCGAACAGGTGCGCGTGCCGATCCCGCCGTTCGACAGCACCACGCGCGCGAACAGCATCACGACCTCGTTGCGGCCCCCGAGCGTCGACGGTCCGACGATCGGTTCACGAGACGATTCGACGACGGGGTCGGCAGTCTCGCCGCAAGCCGCGGCCATGAGCATCCCAAACGCCACAAACACAATGCCTTTAAGCTTCATCTAGTCTCCTTGAAAGGAGCGCCATCCGCGCCCGGCGCGGACCTTAGCCCGAACCGAGAACATCGTGGGACGTATCACGATCTTTTTCTGACGAGACGCGGGCGGCGGAGCGCCATCGAGGTCATTGGCTGGCAGCAAGGGCGAGTCGAGCATTGGGCTTGTCAACGACGCTGAACAGGAGATCATCCCGCGCATGACAACCATCAAGCCGCTCATGATCTGTCTTTTGTTCGCCTCGCTTGCCGGCTCCGCCAGGGGCGCCCAGGCCGCACCCGCCAAGGAGGTGTTGCAAGGCGAGCTGGTCGGTCAGGTCGACTTCGTCGAGAAACGGATCCTGGACCTGGCCGACGCGGTCCCACAGGACAAGTACAGCTGGCGCCCCGCCCCGGGAGTGCGGTCGATCGCCGAAGTGTATCTGCACATCGCCTTCGGCAACTACGGGCTGGGCAGCAAGGTGACCGGCAAGACGCCGCCTGCCTCGGCGGGCTTCAGCGGCGACGCGAAGAAGTGGGACACCCAGACCACCGACAAGGCGGCCATCAAGAAGATCCTGACCGCCTCGTTCGACTGGGTGAAAGAGGCGATCAAGAGCGTGCCGGACAAGGACCTGGACAAGACCTTCGACTTCTTCGGCCACAAGATGTCGACGCGGTCCGGGCTGATCACGATCGTCAACCATCACCACGAGCACCTCGGGCAGTCGATCGCCTACGCCCGCTCCAACAACGTCGTTCCCCCTTGGTCGAAGAGCGAGTAATTCACGCGGACCTGGCATCCACCGGGACCCGTCTCGGCCTCGCTGCCCGCCCCGGCACGACCTCGGGTTTTCCCTAGTATCGAGACCGAGCGCGCTTCCCTAGATTGACGAGGTCGTGGGTAAGCTCATCGAGAGGGTCGTCGCGCGCTAGTGGTCGT
The DNA here is from genome assembly GCA_963774325.1 of uncultured Pseudomonadota bacterium. Taxonomy (GTDB): domain Bacteria; phylum Myxococcota_A; class Polyangia; order Fen-1088; family Fen-1088; genus DASRQZ01. The sequence continues at coordinate 1,922,928 of CAVZEF010000002.1, read as the reverse complement.
CGATGGAGCGGGATTCCACCACGAACGCGCGATCCTTCGGGCCGGTAGCGCCGGAGGCGTCTGCGACTGGAACGGCGCCGGGGGGGCCCAACCGTGCGGCGACAGCGCCGTCCTCGGGCTCGACCGACGCGTCGAGCAACGGTCAGGCCGACAAGCCCTCGATGTTGCCGGCGCTGTCGCTCCCCAAGGGCGGCGGGGCGATCCGCGGCATCGGGGAGAAGGTCTCGGTAGCGGCGGCGACCGGGACCGCATCGCTGAGCGTGCCGTTGCCGGTTTCGCCCGGCCGTGGTGGCTTCGGCCCGCAGGTTTCGCTCGGCTACGACAGCGGGCGCGGTAGCGGACCGTTCGGCCTCGGCTTCGCTCTCACGCTCCCCACGATCACGCGCAAGACCGACAAGGGATTGCCACGCTATTACGACGGCGAGGAGTCCGACGAGTTCATCCTCTCGGGCGCCGAGGATCTGGTGCCGAACCGCATCCCGGGACCCGGCGGCGCGCTCGTGCTCGATGTGGTCGCTCTCCCGGATCGCTCTGTCCTCCGCTACCGCCCGCGCGTCGAGGGGCTATTCGCCCGTATCGAGCGCCACACACTGAACGCGGGCGGAGCCGTGCACTTTGTGGTGACCACGAAGGACAACGTGACGCACGTCTACGGCCAGAGCGCCGCCACCCAGGTCGTCGATCCAGACGACCCGCAGCGGATCTTCACCTGGCTCCTGGAACAGAGTCGGGACGATCGGGGCAACGTCGTCCAGTACGAATACAAGCCGGAGGACGGCGCCGGCGTCGATCCGACCCAGACCCACGAGCGAAGCCGCTTCGACTATGGGACGACGCCGCCGGTCTTCCGCGCGACGGCGCAGCGCTATCTGAAGCGCGTGCGCTACGCGAACATCGTCCCCGGCGACACCACGGCGTTCTTCTTCGAGATGGTGCTCGACTACGGCGAGCACCAGGGGCCAACGCCCACGCCGGGCGAAGACGTCCCCTGGTCCGTGCGCGTCGATCCGTTCTCCAGCTACCGCGCCGGCTTCGAGGTCAGGACCTACCGGCTCTGCAACCGCGTCCTGATGTTCCATCACGTGTCGGCGACGGCGCCCGCGTTGCTGGTGAGGTCGACGGATTTGAGCTACGCACCGGGGCCCGCATTCACCTATCTCACGGGCGTGACGCAATTCGGTTATCTCTTCGACGCCACCACCGGTGCGCTCGTCGAGAAGGGCGCGATGCCGACGCTGGCGCTCGACTACGCACGGCCGATCGTGAACGACCAGCTTTCGGCTCTGCCGCCCGCGAGCCTTGCCGGGCTCGCCGGCGGCGTCGACGGTGGACGCAAACAGTGGGTCGACCTCGATGGTGAAGGGATCCCCGGCGTCCTGATCGACGACGATCGGGCCTGGTACTACAAGGCCAACGCGGGTGGCGGCGAGCTCGCACCGCCGCGCGCGTTGCCGACGCTGCCGTCGCCGAGCGCGCTCGTCGGGCGCACGCAGCAACTCATGGATCTGGGCGGCGATGGTCAGATGGATCTGGTCGCTTACGGCGCACCCGTCTCGGGCTATGCGACGCGCACCATGGACGGGGACTTCGATCCGTTCCGAACCTTCACCGCGCTCCCCAACATCGACTGGAACGATCCGAACCTGCGCTTCATCGATATCGATGGCGATGGGTTGCCCGATCTCTTGATCAGCGAGGACGAAGCATTTGTCTGGTACCGGTCGTTGGCCAAGGATGGCTTCACCGCCGCCCAGCGGATCTTCCATCCCAGCGACGACAACAAGGGCGCGGCGATTGTCTTCGCCGATCCGACCGAGAGCGTCCAGCTGGCCGACATGAGCGGCGACGGTCTCATGGACATCGTGCGCGTGCGAAACGGCGAGATCGCCTACTGGCCCAACCTGGGCTACGGGCGATTCGGCGCGAAGGTGACGATGGAGGCGAGCCCCGCGTTCGCCGGCCTCGAAGAGTTCGACGCGCGACGGATCCGGTTCGCCGACGTCGACGGCTCTGGAACCAGCGACGTCCTCTATCTCGGGGCCGCCGGCGTCACGCTCTACTTCAACCAGGCGGGGAACGCGCTGGGACCGCCGACGTCCATCAACTCGCTGCCGCCGCTCGACAGCGCCAGTCAGGTGAGCGTGGTCGATCTGCTGGGGACGGGGACGGCCACGTTGGTCTGGTCGTCTCCTCTGCCGCTCAGTGAAGGCCGGCAGGTGCTGTACGTCGACCTGATGGGCGGGGTGAAGCCCCACCTGCTCACGTCGGTCAGCAACAATCTGGGAGCAGAGACGCAGCTGACTTACGCGCCCTCGACGCAATTCTATCTCGAGGACAAGGCAGCCGGGATCGCGTGGCTCACGCGACTGGCGTTTCCGGTCCACGTCGTCGCGCGTGTCGATCGCATCGATGCGATCTCGAAGAGCCACCTGACGTCTACCTACAGCTATCGGCACGGGTTCTTCGACGGTGTCGAGCGTGAGTTTCGCGGCTTCGCGCGCGTCGAACAGATCGACGCGGAAGAATTCACGGTCGGCGCGGCCGGCACGGAGCTGTTCCAGCCGCCCGTACGGACGGTGAGTTGGTTTCACACCGGCGCCTGGCTGGAAAAGGAAACGCTGGAGGCTGCGCTGGCCCAGGAATATTTCCAGGGTGGCCCGCCCGCGATCCTGCTCCCCGACACGATCCTGACCGCAGCTCTCACGATTCAAGACGAGCGGGAGGCGGCGCGCGCCTTGCGCGGCCGCTTGCTGCACCAGGAGGTCTACGCGGACGACGCCGACACCAACCCGGACCAGGCGCCGTTGCCCTTCGTGGTGATGGAAAACAGCTTCGAGGTACGGACGCTGCAGACGAGCAATGGCTGGCGACACGGCGTCTTCTTTGCGTTCCCGCGCGAGACGGTCACGTTGCACAGCGAGCGAACCCCCACCGATCCGCGCGTCGGCCACGAATTGATCCTGGACGTCGACGACTTCGGCAACGTGACACGCAAGGCGATGATCGCCTACGGGCGCGGGCCGTCGGCGCAGGCGCAACCCGAGCAAACGAAGCCTTGGGCGACGCTGGCGGAGATGTCGTTCATCAACCACGACGGTGACGACTTCTATCGGCTCGGCCTGGCGATCGAGACGACCACCTTCGAGCTCACGGGGCTGCCCGATCTTGTCGCTGGCGGCCCGGGTCTCATCACGCGGGACGCGCTCGCGACGGCGATCGCCGGCATCGGCCCCGACGCCGACCTGCCCTACGACGCCACCCCCCCGGCGGTCGGCACCGCGCGCCGCATGCTGGATCGCAAACAACAGCTCTACTACGCCGAGGACGCGAGCGGCGTGCCCGCGGGCGCGGCGCCCCTCGGCGAGACCGGCGCGCGGGCGCTGCCCTACGAGAGCTATCAACTGGCGCTGACGGCGGGTCTGGTCGCCGAGGCGGTTGCGGGGGCGGCGGTGCTCGCCAACGGCGTTGTCGAGACGCCGCCGATTCCGGAGCTGCTGGTCGGCACCGATCCGGGCAATGGCTTCTACGTACAGCGCTCCGGAGATACCGGTTACTGGACGCGCAGCGGTCAGATCGTGTTCGACGCAGCTCATTTCTATCTCCCGGTGGCAGTGACCGATCCGTTTGGGCAGTCGCACCTGGCCACCTACGAGCCTTTCCATCTCCTGGTCGCCACGACGCAAGATCCGCTGGGTGGCATCGTCCAGGCCGTGAACGACTATCGGGTGCTGGCGCCGTCTCAGCTCACTGACCAGAATCTGAACCGGATCGTGGTGGCGTTCGATGCGCTCGGCCTGGTCACCAAGACCGCGGTGATGGGCAAGACCACGGAGAGCCTCGGCGACACGCTGGACGTGCCGACCACGGAGATGGACTACGATCTGTTGCGCTGGCAGCGCCAGGGGCAGCCGGTCGTCGTGCACACTCGCGCGCGCGAGGTTCATGGCGCCTCGAACACGAGGTTCCAGGAGAGCTACTCCTATTCGGATGGTTTCGGCCGCATTGCGATGAACAAGATCCAGGCAGAGCCCGGCCCCGTTCCCGGCGTGGCCGGAACCGTCGACCCGCGCTGGGTCGGCACCGGACGAACGGTGTTCAACAACAAAGGAAACCCGGTCAAACAATACGAGCCGTTCTTCAGCGCGACGTTCGACTTCGAGGACGAGACGGTCGTCGTACAGGCTGGCGTCACGCCGATCATCCACTACGACGCGCTCGACCGAGTCGTGCGGACGGAGTTGCCGAACGGGACCGAATCGACGGCCGACTTCGCCACCTGGCAACAGATCACATCGGATCCGAACGACACCGTCCTCGGTACGACCTGGTACAGCTCGCGCGGAAGCCCCGATCCGAATGGGCCGCAGCCGGCGGATCGGGAGCAACGGGCGGCCTGGCTGGCGGCGCGCACGGCGCAGACACCGACGGTCACGCACGTCGACGCGCTCGGGCGCGCTTTCCTGGTCGTCGAGCAAAATCGAACCTGGTTGAACGGCGGTCCACCAGCCGACGCGTTTCTTTCCACGCGTACTCTGCTGGACGTGGAGGGACACGCCCTGGCAATCGTCGACGCGCGCCAGGCGATCGCGAACGCAACCAACCCGCCGGCGACGATCACGCAACGCTTCGACGTTCTGTCGCGGGTGCTGCGGATCGACAGCCGCGATGCGGGCGCGCGGTTGCTGCTCGCCGACACGGGCGGCAAGCCGATTCGCCGCTGGGACAGCCGCGCGCAGATCTTCCGCCACCGCTACGACGCTCTTCAACGGGCGACCCACTTCTTCGTCCAGAAGACCGTCGCCGAATCGACCGGCCAACCTGGGCAAACGCCCGACGATCTGACGGAACGCCTGCTCTTGCGCACGGTCTACGGCGAGGCGCTCGATCCGGTCGGTGCGGCGCCGATCGACGCGATCGACGCCTCTCCGGCGCAGAGGCTCAACCTGCGTGGCCAGAGCTATCTGCTCTACGACTGCGCCGGTGGTGTCACCAACGACGCCTTCGACTTCAAGGCCAACCTGCTCTCCAGCACCCGTCGCCTGGCGCGCGACTATCACGCCGAGGCCAAGTGGAACACAGCCGGTAGCGACATCACCGGTCTCACTGATCCAGCGCAGATCCAGGCGGCGGTCGAGGCGCTGCTGGATGCACCGGTGTTGGCGCCGGCACCGACGTTCACGGTCTTCACGACTCGGATGGAATACGACGCGCTGAACCGGATCACGAAGAAGACCGCGCCCGACCTGAGCGTGACATCACCGACGTACAACATCGCGGGCCTGCTCGAGACAGTCTCGGTCGGCGTTCGCGGCGCGCCCGCCACCGCGGTCGTCGCCAACATCGACTACAACGCCCGCGGACAGCGTGTGCTCTACGAGTACGCCGATCCGACCAATCCCGCGGCGCCGGTGACCTGCCGGGTCTCGTACACGCATGATCCGTTCACGTTCCGCCTCACCAACCTGGTCACCAACCGCGTCGGGAACGGCGCCGACGTGACGGCCGCGAAGCTCCAGGATCTGTTCTACACGTACGATCCGGTCGGCAACGTGGTTCAGCTCGACGACAACGCTGACACCGCGCCCGTATTCAGCGGAACCGCGCCGGTGCGTGGCGACGGCTTCTATCGTTACGATTCGCTTTATCGATTGATCCAGGCCCAGGGCCGCGAGCACCCGGGGCAGCAGAACGTCTCGAACCAACCGCGCGGGGACTTCGACATCCCGGTCAGCGCCGTGCCGCACCCCAACGACGTGCAGGCGCTGATCCGCTACCTGGAGACATACAGCTACGACGAGATCGGCAACATCCAGAAGATCGTCCACACCACCACGGCGGCGGGGGGCGGCCCCGGACCGAGCTGGACGCAGTGGACCCGCAGCTACGGCTACGCCGGCGACAGCAACCGGCTGCTCGGGACGTCGGCGCCCGGCGACCCGGACGGCACCTTCAGCGACACGTATGCGTACACGGGCAACGGCGCGATGAACCACATGTCGAGCTTGCCGGTCATCGAGTACGACTACGCCGACCGGATGCGCCACGCCAACAAGGACAGCGGCGGTGGTGACGTCTTCTTCACCTACGACAGCACGGGCCAGCGCGTTCGCAAGGTATGGGAGCACGCAGGAAGCACGATCGACGAACGCATTTACGTCGGCGGCTGGGAGACCTTCCGGAGCCGCACCGGATCGATCGCGTCCGGCCTGACGCTGGAGCGCGAAACGCTGCACGTGATGGACGACAAGCGCCGCGTGGCGATGGTCGAGACCAAGACCTTCGACGCCGCGGGCGGAGCGATCGGGGCGCCTCGATGGCGGGTCCAGCTCGCCAATAACATCGGCTCGGCGATGCTCGAGCTCGACGCGGGGGGAAACGTGATCTCCTACGAGGAGTATCACTCCTACGGCAGCTCGGCGTTTCGCTCGATGAACGGCGCCGCGGAGGTCTCGGCCAAGCGGTATCGCTACCTCGGGAAAGAAAAGGACGAAGAAACCGGGCTCTATTATCAGGGCGCGCGCTACTACGTCCCCTGGTTGGGCAGGTGGTTGTCAGCCGATCCGGGCGGGCCGCGCGATTCAACCAACCTGTTCGCCTATGCGCGGGGGGCGCCGACGGTGTTGTCGGACCCGTCGGGGTATCAATCCACCAACGCGGAGGAGACGGCGCAAGCGTCCCTGCCAGAGCCGCTCACGTCGCCGAACCCCGAGGCGGTGACGCCCACAGAACAACATGCGCAATCCAGCTTGTCTTCGGAGCACCCGGCGCCGCCGGCGCCGCCACCGCCGCCGCCGATTCATCCCGACAACCTCAAGGTGGGTTCGTCGGGCGTCAGGTTGCGGGCCGACGTGCCGAGGGCGTCGTACAAGAGCTTCCTCGCGCGCGAAGAGGCGTCGCACGGCCGCTACAACCTCGCCGAGATCGCCGAGGCCGGACACGGCTGCGCGTTCTGTCACATCGTCAAGGAGTATCGAACGCGCGATGAGGCCAACGCCGCGGTCGACCTCAAGCACTACAACCGACTCGCCGTCGCTCTGCGCGCGGGGCGCGAGGTGGCGCAATTCGCGCTGTTCGCGACCGCGGGCGGCGTTCCGGCAGCCGGCGAGGCGCCGGTCGTCGTCGAGGCGCCGGTCGTTGCCCAGGCTCCCGTCGTCGAGACCGAAGCCCAGCTCTTCCGGGGGACCACCGTCGGCTATCCAGGGAATCCGAGCCTGCAACGAATTGGCATCACCCCAACCAGCACCGATCCCGCCGTTGCGACCATCTTTGCAACCGAGGCAGCGAACTACGGCGAAGGCGTCGTGCTCATCGCCCCGCGCGCCAGTGTGCCGACAATCCCGGCAAACGTTCTCGGTGAGCTGGAAGCGGAGGTCGGCGTGGAGCTGTCGCCGACCCAGTTCGCGGCGCAGGCGCGCAGCGTGGGCGTGGCCGCCTCGCGAGAGGCCTTGGGACAGCTCGGGGTCGAGGTGCCGTCCGCGATTCGAGGAAAGGCAGCGCTCGATGCGGCGTTGCGCGCGACCCCAAAGCTCACCGAAGAACAGATTTTGCAATACCTCAAGGCGACCGGGCAGTGATAACCTGCGAGGAGCGTAATGAAGGGCCAATTTGGTGTTCACGGCGTCGAGCACGAGGGTGAGCTGACAATCATCATTGGGCGGTGCTATCTCGGGCGACTTCGCCTGGGTGATGCGTTTGTTCGCAACACCCTTCCCGAGGGGACCGTCGTGACCACGCGCTTGACGATCTCCCAGATGGAAGCCTACCGGCACAGCCTGGAAGAGATCGAAGAAGGGCTCACCGCCAGGATCACGTTGACCGGCGACGGTGGCGACACGGTCGTCGTGGGATCCGTTCTGGATACCTAGTCCGGTCTGCGTGTCAGTGGAATCGGAACTTGGTCCGGAACACCAGTGCGTGAGTGATCTGGTGATAACCGACATCAGTCGGCTGAGTGGCGGTGATCGCCGTCGGCGGCGCCTCGGATTCGTAAGTGAACGAGTACTCGGCCTCCAGGGCCATCGCGCCGTACATCCAGCCCGCCAACCCGGCTGAGCCTCCGTATCGACTCACGGCCGGGCCGCTTCGATAGAACTGCCCCTTGCCCGCCAGTCCGGAGGCAAAGATTCCCAGGGTAGGCGACCGGAAATACTCGAGCGCCAGCTGGCCATCGCCTCCCTGGGGCACGGTCTCGCCGAACAGCGAGATCGTGAACCGGCGCGCGAGCGCCGCGAACGCCGAAAGCGCGACGCCTTGTCGGAACGGCAGCGGGCTCCCCGATGTTCGCGGCTTGCTCGCGTAATACGACGCGCTCAATAGCGTGTCGCCGACTCGAAGACCCGCGCCGCCCGAGCCGAAGAACGAGTGCGTGGTCGTGTCCCGAGACGAGCCGCCCCCCAGAGTGTCGCTCAAAGAGTCGTAGTCGTAGCTCGCGCTGGCAAACAGGTTCAGCCACGAGCGTGGGTACAGGCTCACGCCGCCCCCCAGGTCGGCGTCCGAGTCGGTCCGCAGCGGGCTCCGGAACGGATCGTCGGTTTCGAAGTGCCCCAGGTCGACATGAAGGGAGACCGAGCTCGTACGCTGGAGATAGCTCTGCAGCGAATAGGGCGCGCCGTCATCCCGTACCGGCACCAGAAAGTCGATCAGCACCGCGCGAAACCGCTCACCGAGCCCGCTCAGCTCGAGGCTGCCGGCGGACGGGTATCGGATCGAGTAGCTGCGTCCGGTGAGCGAGATCTCCAACTCCCGCTTCGCGTCGCGATCGTGGCCGCGGGCGCCGGCGCCAGCGCCAACCTTGGGCTCGTCGAGCTCGGCGGCGCGTCCCGTGGCCGGGACGGCACCGAGGAGCGTGAAGCAGGCGACCAGCAGGCGCACTGACGGAGTCACCACAATGAGACGATCGAGGCGCCGAATGTTCCCCAGAGCGTCCCCGCAGAATCCCCTCGCAGGTTGATTCATGACGCTGGCCCTTTACCGCAGACGGGCCGTGGGGGTCGCTGCACCCTCGCCGCCGCTCGCGAACCATCTCGCCGCGGCTCGCGTGACTTCCTCGGGACTGGGAGTCGTATCGCTCGCCCATGCAACGAACCCATCGGGACGCACGAGCACCGCGCGGAGGCCGAGGCGATCCTTGGCGTCGCTCGCCACGTACCTGACATGGTCGCCCCAAAGGCCATCGAGCGCTTGGAGCGACGCCTGCCCGCCGAAGTCGAACAGCAAACCGTTTCCATCTCGGAGCAGTGTGCCGAGCCTCGTTCCGTCCTCGAGCTCGAAGTCCGGGCAGCTGCGGCCCACCAGCGGGTGTTCATCGCCGAGGTCGTAGCGGAGGGACACGCCCCAGACACGTTCAGCGAAGTAGGTCGCGCCGTCGCGCGTATCGATCAGGTCGCGGAGGATGGCTTCGAGCGCGCGGGAATGTCGGTTGGGTCGCATCAGCGCGACCTGGGCCCGCGTCCAATCGAGGATGCGCGCCCCGACCGGATGCCGCTCCGTGGTGTAGCTGTCGAGCAAGCCATCGGGAGCATCGCCTCGGATGGTTGCGGCAAGCTTCCACCCGAGGTTCATTGCGTCGCCAAGTCCGAGGTTCAAGCCTTGTCCGCCGAGCGGTGAATGAATGTGCGCGGCGTCGCCCGCCAGCAGCACCCGTCCCTTGCGGTAGGTCGTTGCTTGCTGCGAGCGGTCGGTCCATGTCGAGGCGACGTTCAACGCTTTGAGGGTCACGTCCGTGCAGGACACGCGCCGCAAGACCGCTTGCACGTGCTCGCACGTGATCGGCTGGGTGCGATGGAATGCGCCGCCGTCGAAGTCGGCCATCGCGATCACGCCCGGCTGCCACTGCGTGTACATTCCGGTCGGCGTGTAATGACGGCCGAGGGGGAGTATCGAAGGGTCGGCGATCTCGACCTGGACCGAATATCCCGTGAACTCGGGCTCGGTGCCTACGAACTCGAAGCCAGCCTTGCTTGCGCACCGTGCTGCGGCCGCCGTCGCAACCCACGAGAAAGCGCGCGCGAACGCGTTGCTCGCCGGCACGGACGGTGACTTCATCGTCTCGAAGGTCTCGAAGCCGTTCGACACCATGGCCGCGCTGGATCTCGACTCCGACGGAGAGTGCGTGAGCGGCGAGGACGCGCTCGAGATGCTCCATCTCGCTCCCCAATTGGGTGTCGGCCGGGCCCGGTAGTCGGTACGTCCACCGCGACGAATCGATGTTGCTGTAGTCGAACTGGATGCCCGCGAAGTGGCCGGCCGGCCCGCGGCGCTGTGATCCGGACGCCATCGATCCAGGTCTCGGCTGGCCAGGCGGCACCATCGTCGGCACGACGTTGCGACGCGATTTGTTCCAGCAGTCCGCGCCGGTAGAATGCTTCGATGCTCGGGCCCCAGAGTCCTCGCATTCCAAACGGGAGCCGCTTCAGGGGTGAGTGCGGATCCTCCAATTGTTCGAGCACCAGCACGGAGAGCTTCGCGAGCCGCAGCTCGCAGGCCAGGAACAGGCCGACCGGGCCGGCCCCTGCGATGATCACGTCGTAGACCAAGGTGTCCTCTCGGCTCAGCTATTTGGAGCGGCCTACGCCAGAGTATCAACTCTGGGCGCTCCGCCGAAGGTCGGTCGACGCAAGGTCAGTCGACGCAAGGTCGGTCGACGCAAGGTCAGTCGACGCAAGGTCGGTCGACGCAAGGTCGGTCGACGCAAGGTCGGTCGACGCCAGTTGTGTGGTCCGGCATTTAATGACGACGGCAGAGTTCGAATCGTTTCCCAGAGAGCGGGAGTTTTGGCGTACGATGTTCGCATGCGGCGCCTGAACATCGGTGACCTGGCGGTACTCGTCCTCTCCATGCTCGCGGCTGGCTGTCACGGCGCCGTCAGCGGCGCTGCCCGCACGGCTGGCGGCGGCGCTGGCGGTGGCGACGGCAGCGGGGGTGGCGGCGGCGCGGTCAGCGGCGCTGGCGGCGACACCGTCGGCGGTGCGGGCGGCGGTCCTGGCAGTGGCGCCGGCGGCGGTGGTGGCGGAGGCGTCTCTTCGGTCGTCGTGGGGGTTCAGCCGCTGACCGCGACTCTGCCGCCGGGCGGTACGCAGCAGTTCACGGCGACGGTGACCGGCGCCTCGAATACGTCCGTGACCTGGAGCGCGGGCGGCGGCACGATCACCGCAACTGGCCTCTTCACCGCGCCCCAGACCGGCGGCGGCTACATCGTCCGCGCCACCAGCGCCGCGGATCCGAGGAGCAGCGGCTCGGCGCTGGTCACGGTCTCCGGCGGAGCATCGATCGTGGAGCCCTTCCACGACGCGACCCATCCATACGTCCAGATCATGACGCCCGTCCCCTTCGTCACCTACTTCGCGCCCGCGACGATCCGGATCTGGGCGCACGCGCCCGACCAAGGCACCGACAACGTCACCGGCTTCTCCCCCACCGTCGACTTCTATCTCGGCACCACGATGGTCGGGAGCGTCAACGCAACGGCGGGCGGCCCGGTCGACTACTATCAGTTCGACGCGACCAACGTCTCGGCCGGCTCGTACGAGGTGATCGCGCGCAGCCGGCTCGCGAGCGGCACGGTCGAGAGCGTGCACATCCCGATCACGGTGATCGACGTGCCGCCGCACGCGGGGCCGTCGATGAACCTGACGAGCGACCTCGTGCTGTCCGGCAGCGCGAGCTTCGAGCTCATCGGCACGCCCACTGCGCGCGCGCTGCTCACCAGCAGCAACGGATCGCGCATCCGCAGCGCCGCGGGCTGGACCGGCCACTTCATCGTCCGCAACGCGGACGTCATCGGGCTCGGCGCGATGGACGTCCCGGGCGTCGAGGTCACCGTCGGCGGCAGCAACGCGCTCGAGATCAGCGGCTCGGTCTTCGACCGCTGCGGGCCACCCTCGCTGACCGCGAACGATCAGGCGCCGGTGACCATCTCGGGCAACACCTTTCAGCCGAACATCCTGACGCCGGTGAACAACGAGGCGGACTACGCCGGCTCGCACCCGAGCCTCAACATCGCGGGCAGCTCGAGCGCCGCGAAGCTGTTCCAGGGCAACAACGTGGGCGTTTCGTTCGTGCGCTTCAACGGCTCGAGCCACTGGTTGATCGGCGGCGATCACGACGCCGACGGCAACGTCTTCATCGGCGTGCGCGCCGGCGTCGAGCTCGACACCACCAAAGACATCGTCATGCGCGGCAACTTCTCGTTCCACAAATACCCGTTCGGCTGGTCACAGGGACACTGCGTCGACTTCGAAATCAGCAGCGGCACGGCGCTGATCGAGCACAACGTGTTCCGCGGCGGCTCCTGGATGATGCAGGGCGTGGGCGGCGAGATCCGCTACAACCTGCTCATCGACAACAACGAGGCGTTCATCCGCTACAATCAGGCCGGCACGGCGATTCACCACAACGTGCTGGTCAATGTCGGCTTCCAGCGCCTCTACTCTCCGAGTGGCGGCGTCACGCTGTCCGCGGGCTCGTTCTACAACAACACCGTCGACGCGGGCGGCACGAAGCTCGGCTGGTTCAACGGCGCCTTCGTCCCCTCGTCGTCGTTCCAGCTCACGAGCCTGCGCAACAACGTCTTCACCGGGTTCGCTTTCCAGAACCAGACGTCGTTCTGCGAGGCGGGCTCGGTCGCCAGCGCCGACTACAACGACTTCTACAACCCCGACACGACCAAGCTCACCCACTACGCCGACAGTGGTTTCGGCGCGCACGACCTGGGCGGCGGCGCCGACACCGATCCCAAGTTCGCGCAGGCGCGCGTGGTGCCGTTTCCGATCGGCGACGGCGACATCTGGCTGCGGCACGTGACGGTCTCGCAGATCCTGTCGCTCTATCGTGGGATCTACACGCCCGCCGCTGGCAGCCCCCTCATCGACGCCGGCAATCCGGCCGACGACACCGGCGGCGCGGGCAACACCGACGTCGGTGCGATCGGCGCCGGCAATGTCCACCCCGACGACCAGTTCGGCCGCTTCGGGCCGTAGTCGCTAGCGCCCGTCGAAGCCTGGCGGACAATTTGTGCGAGACCGGCTGGCCACCCGTGTGCTAAGGGGGGGCGATGACCGTGCCCTCCGTCAGTCTCAAGAAGCGCTTCCTCATGCCCGCGGGCAAGCTCCGCAAGTCGCTGCGCGGCAATGGTCACGCCCTTTCGGCCATCGTGCAGGTTGGGAAGAGCGGGGTCACGCCGGGCCTGGTGAAGCAGCTCGGGCAGGCCCTGGCCGATCACGAGCTGGTCAAGGTCAAGGTCGCCGTCGATGACCCGGCCGATCGTTTCGCCGTCGCCGAAGAACTGGCCGGACTTTCAGGCGTGAACATCGTGCAGATCGTCGGCAACACGATCCTGGTCTACAAGCGTCATCCTCAGGTCCCGCGCTACGAAGGCAAGCGCGCGCAGGCCACGGAGGAGACCGGACAGGCTTCAGCGGCACCCGCGCCTGGCACCAAGCGTCGACCCGAACGTGGCCCCAAACGCGGACCCGAACGTCGACCCGAACGTCGACCCGAACGTCGACCCGAACGTCGACCCGAACGTCAACCCGAACGTGGCCTCGAACGCGGTACCAAACGGCGACCCGAACGTGGCCCCGAACGTCGACCCGAACGCGGCCCCGAACGGCGACCCGAACGCCGACCCGAACGCCGACCCGAACGTGGCCCCGAACGTCGACCCGAACGCCGACCCGAACGCCGACCCGAACGCGGAGCGAAGAAAACCAAACCCCGTGGCCCGGTGCGAAGAAGCTGACCGCGCTCGTCGATCTAGAATCCCCACGACCAGTTCAGGACCCCTTCCTGGACGCTGGTCGACATGTCCTTGTATGAGGTGTGGCGGTACTCGACCTTGAGGGCGGTCCAGTCGCTGAGGTCGAGGCGCAGTCCGGCGATCTCCTCGAGCGAATCGAACGACGGCACGCCCATCGCGCTGGGGTCGGGAACGAAGAACGGGTCACTCCCGCCGCGCGAAGCGATTTGCTCGACCTCGACGTAGGGCGTCCATTGCCCGATCGCGTAGCCGGCCAGCAGGAAGCCGCCGAAGGTGCTCCACTGTTTCGCGGTCGCCCGATGCACCACGAGATAGGTTTCTGCGATGAAGATCAGGGGGACGCTGGCGTAGGCGATGTGCGCGCTGCCGATGAGCTCGTCGATCGACACGTCGGCGAGCGCGGGACGATCGGCGGCCCCCTGCGGCGGAATCCGGTCTGCAACGCCGGCCACGCCGATGCGCAGCTCCGGCCAGTGCAGGCCAACGTATTCAGCGCCGACCTGTACGGCCTTCAGGGACTGATAGTCGCCGGTGTTGCGGACGTCATCGACGATCTTCCCGCGGCCGTTTCCGATCGCGGCGGTGACGTTCAACGTCCCGGTGCCGATGTTCAGCTTGGCGCCCGACGTCACGCCGACCCAGTGCACCGGCAGCAACCCGCCGCTGTCTTCGAAGGCCACCCAGCGCGGACGGGCGATCGTGAGCTGGAGCCAGCGTCCATGGTGATAGGCGTTGTTCCAGTAGCCGAGCGCGGTGTGGTTCCGTCCGGCCTCGACGTAGACCGGGCCGGATTGCCATCGCACGTTGAACCGCTCGACGTCGATGCCGAACCCCGCGTCGTCGGATTCCACGGCGAACTCGGTGAGCGCCACCAGGTGCTTGCCGAGCTCGCCCTTGATGAGGACGTCCTGGGCGCCAATCGCGAAGCCGAGGTGGTGATCGGGCGACGCGGGCTTTCCAGCGCTGAGCGAGGTATCGCCGAAGAAGTTCAAGGTGTAGCGCGAGCGAACATTGCGAATGCTGAGCTCCGCCGTCAGGTCCGTCGCGACTTCGTCCATGGTCTGGGCGCGCCCGGGCGCGTGAAACGTCGCCCCCGCGGCATCCGCCGGGGCGGGTGGCGCCGGGGACGCTGGCGGGACGGCGGCGCCCATTCCTGCGGCCGCGTTCGGGTCAGCCGCCGCGCCGGGGTCGGCGGCGGCGCCCTGTGGGTCGGCGGCGCGCGCCGTGGTGTCGAGCTGGAAGACGGAGGGCACGAGCGCGAAGGCGACCGTTGCCGCCAGAAGTCTGGTCATGGTCTTGGCCTCTTTGGAGAGAGATGGCCCGTCGTGCTGCTCGGGCACGTTTTGGTTTGGCGCTACGGCGATTCGAACACGAACGAGTACGTGATGTTTCCGTTCACCCCGCCGGTTGGACGGGGAAATACCCAGCCTTTGAAAGCGCCAACCAGGCAGTTCTGCAAGCGAGCGCCTTCGTTGATGCCACTCGTCGGCGAGGCTGAAACCACACGCCCGCTCGGATCGACCACCGCGTGAATGGTCAAACGGCCGTGCAAATCGGGGTGCTCCATGGTCGCGCGTTCGTAGCAAGCGTTGGCTTCGTTTGCGTGTGCACGCACAACGGCGGCGACGCTCTTCGGGTCGACGAAGCCGGATTGCGGCGGCGGTGGCATCGAGGGCGCGGGCGCCGCCGGTTTGGGCGCCGGCGCGCGGACGGCCACGACCGCCGGGGCCGATGGCTCAGCCGGCGCTGGTCGTTCGGGCGTCGTCTCGTGCGCGGTCTCTATCTTGGGCGGCGCCTCGGCCTTCACCGGCGCGACGGCCGGGTGCGACGCTGGGACGGGCGGCGGCGGCGCCGCTGTCGCAACGGGCCCCGCCTTCACGGCCGGGTGCTTGTGATTCTTGGCGGCGACGGTGTGCTTGCCGCCTGCGTGCTCGTTCGTCGTGACCACCACCTCTTCGGGCGGGGCGACCTCCGCGGGAGGCGGCGGCGCTTCCGGGGCCGCAGCGACCGGAGGGGGTGCCGCCACCGGGGATGGCGCGACAGCCTGCGCCTCTGGCGCCTTGACCGCGACCGGCGGCGGACGGACAGCCTCTGTGGGACGAGGTGTCTCGATCGGATCGGGCGCGGGCGCGGGTGCGATCTTCTGGCTCTGCACCTGCCGCATGACCACCAGACCGACCAGGGCCGCGGCGACCACAATGCCGACGATCGCGATCCTTCGGCTCTTCGCGGGCGACGGCGCGCTCGTGATCGGCGGTGGCTCGACCGGCGGCAGGATGGCGGGAACCACGAACGCCCTCACTGTCGATGACGACGACGTGGTGGCCGAAGATGTCGTTGACGAAGATGTCGTTGACGAAGATGTCGTGGCCGGCGATGTCGTGGATGAAGACGTCGCCAGAACCGCCGGGCTGGGCGCCGACGGCACAACGGGCGCCGGCGTCGGCCTCCGGATCATGCGCGCGGCGCTGATCGATACCGTCTGGCCAATCGACCCTCGGTCGCGCAGCAAACCGTACGCGTGCCTTCCGATGTCCTCGGTCCATTTCCCCGCGGCGACCGCCGCTTCCCACGCGATGTGCAGGAACGTGGTCGGGATCGCCAGCTCCGTGAAGATCTGCTCGGGACTCTTCTGCCCCTCGGCGTCCGAGACCCAGCGGCCGTTCTGAAACGTCGGCGTGACGTCGTTGTGCTCGAGGAAGGTCTGTCCAGGGTCCTCGAGCGTCGCCCAGATGACATGGCGAAGGCCGGCCTCCTTTGCCGCACGGGCCACCGTGTGCGCGGCTGCGCGCTTGGTCTCGAGGGTCGGGTGCTCGGAGGAGAGCTGGATGTAAAACGCGCCGTAGGCCCCCACGAGGAGCGGCTTCAGCGAGGATTCCTCTCGCGGATCGGCGATCGAGAGGTCGATCCCCAGCTTCCTCAGCTGGCGGCTCTCCGCGGAATCGAGGCTGCGTACGATCGCCCGCGGGGCAAACTCGCTCTTCAGATCTTCGAGGATCGCGCGGACCAGCCCAAGCCCGGGTGCGCTCTCGGCTCCGATGATGGCAACGACCTTCCTGGCCGCCGGCCTCTTCTCGAGCGCACCGCCCGTCGAGCTCGGTACCGGTGCCCCGTTCGGCTTCATGCACCCCCACGGACCGGCGCGGGGTCGGAGACGCGCTGCACCCAACTACGAGCGGGGAGCAACGGCGCAGCAGGTTCGGCGAGCGAGGAAAGCACGGCGGCGAGGGAGTGCTCGGCACACTTGGTAAAGAACTTTAATTTGGGTCCCTTGGCGCTCTTCCTCCAGCGACACGGGGATCACGGGTAGCCGCGTAGCAGGAAGTGCGCTCGGGTCGATGAATCTCCGACCCTTGACCTCGGGCCCGACGCCGGGAGAACCTTATCCCGGCGGACTCGGGGTACCTTGCTCCCCTTCTTGGCCAACCAGATCTGCCCGCGACTCTTCGAGCCGAGATCCAGAAGGCACTGGCTCAGCTGAATTGAAGCGGCGTGCCGACAGACTCCGGACCGAGGCGCCTGCCGGACGCTAGAGCGTCGAGCGGCGCACCAGCGTGCTACCGACTATCAACGCGTGCACTCGCCTCTGCGAGATGGCCAGCTCTGGCTCGCCTGTCGCCTTGTTGATTCGAAATAGCCCGGTGTCCCAGACAGGGCCGAGGGCTGTCGAGACGAAAGAACCAGCAAGGACGTCACCGTCATTCAACACGCCCTGTTCATCGGCGAGCGCGTAGACCCAGGAACCATTCAAGAACGTCTTCGTGAGCGTAGTACCCATGTCGGGGTAGCCTCCAAGGTGCAACGATGCCCGACAAGTCGCGCGACGGCCAGACCTGCGAGACGTTGACACCACGAACCATGGCTCTGCCGTTGCCATTCTGGCCCGATTCGGGTCGTCGTCGGAGGTGTAGGCTGCGTCAATGACCGACGTGCGGCGGCTTGTGCCGATCTTGACGGGACGGCACCGCTATGACGCCTGCCTGTCCCTGCGCGGACAGGCGCGCGGCACGGTCATCGAGGCGCCCATTCTGGCGTACCTCGTCGAGACGACGCACGGGCGCGTCCTTTACGACGTCGGGTGCGACTACGGCAAGCTCGCCGATCCCGGCCTGCGCGCCGCGCACTACGGTCCGGACGGGTTTCCCTTTGGTCCGCCCGAGATGACCGAGGCCGATCGACTGCCGCCGCTGCTCGCGCGCCTCGGCATCGGGCCGCGCGACATCGACGCCGTCGTGGTCGGCCACCTGCACTTCGATCACGCGGGCGGCCTCGGCGATTTCACCGGCGCCGAGCTTCATTGTCACTCCGACGAGTGGACGGCGGCGCACGAGAACGGCGACGGGGCGTATTTCGCGTCGGACTTCGCGGGCGATCATCGCTGGCGATTCGACCGCGCCGAGCGCGCGCTCTGCGCCGGCGTACGCTTGATCAACACGCCGGGGCACACCGCGGGTCACCGGTCGCTCGTCGTCGAGCTGCCCGCGGGACGGCCCGTCGTCCTCACGGGCGACGCCGCCGATCTCCACGAGAACCTCGAGAGGGAGATCGCGCCCGGTATTCTCTGGCGCGACCGCGAGGATCTCGCGCTCGCGAGCATCCGGCGGCTCAAGTCGCTCGCGGCCGCAGAGAACGCCGAGCTCTGGCCGAACCACGACGTCGCGCACTGGCGCTCGCTCGCGGCGCGCGGCTGGCCTACGCTCGCGGCGCACCCCTGGTAGCGGCAGAGGCCGGCGCGGATCCGTCGCGCCTCACCCGGCAGCCCAGCGCGCGAGCACCTCGTCGACGCAGGTGAGGCTGCCCCAGATGCCGCCCTCTTCCTTGATCATCTTCGCGCAGGCGCGCCGGATCTCCGGATCGAAGCAGGAGATCGCGTCGGCGACGTAGTGACAGTAGAACCAGCGGTCGTAGGCTTCGCGCAGCGTCGTGTGCACGCAGACGTCCGCGGTGACGCCGGCGAAGAAGAGCGTGTCGATACCGCGGCCGCGCAGAATCGATTCGAGGTTGGTGCCGCAGAACGCGCCGTAGGACGCCTTGTCGACGACGATCTCGCCGGGGACCGGCGCGAGCTCGTCGATGGTGTCGTGCCCGTGCTCGCCGCGGATCAGGAGGCGGCCCATGGGCCCGCGCGTGCCGATCTCGCTGCCGGCGTTGCGGCTGCGCGCGAGCTTGGCCGGCGAGCAATCCGATAGATCGCCCGCGTAGCCCTCGCGCGTGTGGATGACCAGGTGGCCCGCGCGCCGCGCGCCCTCGAGCAGCCGGCGCGCGGGCTCGATGATGGGCCGCACCCACTCGAGCCCGGCGAATCGGTCCGAATATCCGCCCGCCGCGCAGAAGTCGCGCTGGAAGTCGATCATCAGCAGGGCCGTCTGGCTCATGTCGTCGCCGCTCCGCTTCTCACTTGAGATAGGAGGCGTCGTAGATCGCGCCGACGTCGACGAGCGTGTCGTTGACCTTCTTGTCCTTGAAGAACTGGGCCACCTGCGCCGACGCCTTCGCCGCGGGCCCGGCGAGCACCTCGAGGTTCTTCTTGCCGCTGTAGAGGTTGACCTTGGGCAACATCGCCTTCACCTCTTCGGGCTTCTGCTCCAGCGCCTTGGCGGCGATCGCCGCCGCCTCGTCGGGGCTCTTCTGCACGAACTCGTAGCCGCGGTTGAGCGCCTTCAGGAACGCCTTCGTCTCCGCCGACTTGGTCTTCACCGTCTTCGTGCTGATGGCGAGCACGTCGAGGATCAAGTTGGGCGTCTCCTTCGAGCTGAAGATCACGTGCCCCTTCTTCTCGCCGGAGATCTTGGTGATCCACGGCTCCCAGGTGACCGCGACGTCGACCTTGCCCGCGGCGAAGGCGGCGCCGGCGTCGTCCGGGTTCATGTTGACGAGCTCGATGTCCTTGTCGGACAGACCCGCCTTCTCCAGCGCCTTTTCGAGCAGCAACTGGTTGCACTGCCCGAGCGTCGCGGCCACCTTCTTGCCCTTCATTCCCTTGATGTTCGCGATGTCTTTCTTCGCGAGGATCGCATCGGCCCCTGCCGATGTGTCGGTCAGGTAGACGACCTTGAGCTGTCCGGGCGCCTTGTCGAGGACGGTGATGACGCTGTCGGCGGTGCTGAGATGGGCGTCGAGGCTGCCGGCGATGAGCGGCGTCAGGCCGTCGCCGGGAGCGCTGAAGCTCTTGGTCTGGACGTCGAGCCCTTCGTCCTTGAAGAAGCCCTTTTCCTGCGCGACGAAGAAGGCGATCGAACCGATCCAGGCATTGAACCCGACGCGGTAAGGTTTGAGCTCGTTCCCGGCGATGCTCGTCCCGGAGGCGGCGGCGATGGCGACGACCAGCGCCGCGGAAATGGATGACTTCGACATGGGTCCTCTCTTTCTTTGTTCAGTTGGCGGGCCGCACCAGCCGGTCCAGCAGCGTGCGGCGATCGTCGCCTGCGGACGCGCGATGAAGCAGATCGAACAGCTCGCGCTTCAGCCGGACGAAATCGGGCGAGACTTTGAGGTCGAGGGTCCTCTCGGCGCCGGGACCGAAGGGCACCGAGACCTCGCGAAGGATGCGCCCGGGCCGCGGTGAAAAGACCAGCACGCGGCCCGACAGATAGATCGCCTCCTCGACGTCGTGGGTCACGAACAGCACCGTGGTGCGCTCGTGCCGTTGCACCAGCAGCATCAGCTCCTGCATCTCTTCGCGCGTCTGCGCGTCGAGCGCGCCGAAGGGCTCGTCCATGAGCAGCACCTTGGGCCGATTGGTGAGGGCGCGCGCGATCGCCACCCGCTGCTTCATGCCGCCGCTGAGCTCGCGCGGGTACGCACGGCGGAAGTCGCGGAGGCCCATGAGCTCGAGAAGCGCGTCGGCGCGCTCGGCGTCGACGTCGGCGCCACCGCGTTGCGCGTTCACGGCGAGCCCCAGGGCGAACCGCGTGTTCTCCTCGACGGTCAGCCAGGGAAAGAGCGTGTAGCTCTGGAAGACCATCCCGCGCTCGGGCCCGGGACCCGCGACGCGCGCGCCGTCGAGGAGCACGGCGCCCGCGCTCGCCTCCTCGAGACCCGCGATGACGCTGAGGGTGGTCGACTTGCCGCAGCCGGACGGGCCGAGCAGGCTCACGAACTCGCCGCCTTCGACGGAGAACGACGTCGACGTCAGCGCGACGACGTCGCCGTGGCGTCCGGCGTAGGTCTTGGCGAGCTCACGCACCTCGAGCTTCATCGCGCGCTCTCCGCCCAATGAAAGAGGCGCCGGTTGAGGGCGCGGAAAGCGGCGTCGAGCCCGAGGCCGATGAGGCCGAGCAAGATCACGTAAACCCACATCTGTGGCGTTTGCAGGAAGCGCGAGAACTTGAGGATGCGATAGCCGAGCCCCTCGTTCGCGGCGACCAGCTCGGCGACGATGACATAGGTCCACGCCCACCCGTTGCAGAGCCGGAGAGCGTCGAAGATGCCGGGCCGCGCGGCGGGCCACAGCACGCGCCGAATGACTTCGCCACGCCGCGCGCCGAGCGTGTAGCTGACTTGAAGGAGATCGTTCGGGACGCGGCGGACCTCGTCGGCGACCATGAGAACGAGCTGGAAAAACGTGCCCACCCAGATGAGCGCGATCTTCGACGGCTCGTCGATGCCGAAGAGCACCATGAGGATCGGAATCAGCGCTGGCACGGGGATGTAGCGAACGAACTCGACGATCGGCTGTACGACGCCTTCGACGACCTTGAACGATCCCATCCACAGACCGAGCGGCACGCCGGCGGCGCCGGCGAGCACGAAGCCCGCCGTCACGCGGAACAGGCTCAGCTTCACGTCGAGCCAGAGCTTCTCGTCGCCGAAGAGGTCGCGTGCCGCGCGCCACACGGCCTCGGGCGCCGGCACGAAGACCGGGTTCGTGGACTCGCGGTGACTCACCCACGCCCAGACGGCGAACAGCGCGGCGAACGCGGCCAGCGCCAGCAGGCGAGAGGCGCGCGCGGGGATCTCGCGCCGGAGCGCGAACCATTGCGTTCGCCTGCGGCTCGCCGGCGCGGGCAGCGGCACGCGCGATGTCGAGCCGGCCTCGTCGCTGACTTTTTCGCCGATCTGGCTCTGCACCGCCGCCACGGTCTCACTCTCGGCTGGCATCGTCGCCCTCATTCCGTTCTGATCCGTAACACGCGCCCTTGCAGCGGCCGTGATCACCGAACGACAAAGAATCGTCAGTTCACGACAGCGCCGGTCGTTTCAACTCGGCCGAAACCAGAACCCCGGGCGTTCGGAAACGCGACGGAAACCTGCGACAGCTAACATCGCCGCTGGATGAACCACGTCGCCATTCCGACGATTCAGGCGGCAGCGACCGCTGGGATCCTGGAACGCACGCGCCAGGGCGGCGGAGACGTCGACGCGGTCGTGCGGCAGGCGCGCCTCACGCTCGACGACTTTGCGCGCCCCGAGAATCGGTTGCCGCTCTCGAGCTTCGTTCGATTGATCGAGTCGGCCAGCCACGCCACCGGCGACGATTGGTTCGGCGCGCATCTGGGACAGGTCTGCCCGCTGAGCGCGCTCGGGCTGCCCGGCTATCTCGCGACGCTCGCGCCGACCGTCGAGGAAGCGCTCGAGACCTTCGCCCGCCACTACCCGCTGCTCGGCGACGCCACCGACGTGCAGTTCCGCTTCGACGAGGACCGCTTCTCCTTCACCTACCGCGTGCTCGACGAGGAGAGCTGGCCGCGGCGCCAGGACGCCGAGCAGGTCATCACCATGATCGTGTTCTTCATCCGCCGGTGGGTGGATCCGTGCTGGGCGCCCGAGCTGGTCTGGTTCGAGCACCCCGCGCCCCCGAACGTCGAAGAGATCGAGCGCATCCTCGGTTGCCCGGTGCGGTTCAACTGCGCGACCAACACCGTGTGGTTCGATGGCGCGGCCGGCGCGCACACCAACCCGGCCGCCGATCGCACGTCATTTCAACTCCTGTCGTGGTTCGCCGAGACGGTGACCGGCCCCGCGCGCGCGTCGACATCGTTCACCGATCAGGTCCTCGCGAGCATCGGCACCTGCGCGCACCTCGGCGATGACAGCGTGTATCCGGTGGCGCGCTCGCTCGGCCTCGAGGCGAGGACGCTCCAGCGCCGGTTGCGCGCGGCCAACACGTCGTTTCGCGCGTTGCACGAGCAGTACCGGCAATCGCAATCGCTCAAGCTGCTCGATGAGTCGGAGCTGCCACCCAAGGAGATCGCTCATCGCCTCGGTTACGCGAACCCGAGCTCGTTCATTCGCGCCTTTCGTCGCTGGACGCGAATGACGCCCGCGCGCTTCCGGGAGCGCCAGCGCGGCGGTTGAATTCCGCGGCGCCAGGTCGGCGCGTCACTTCTTGCGCTGAAGGACCTGCTCGATCTCGTCCATGGTCGCGTTCATCTCGGCGATGGCCGACTCGAACGGCGCCGATGTGGTCATGTCGACCCCGGCGTCCTTCAACAGATCGATGGCGTACTTCGAGCTGCCCGCCGAGAGCATCTTCAAGTAGGCGTCGCGGCGGACGGTCTTGCCAGCCCGCGCCTCCTCGCGCACGGCGCGCGCCAGCGACGTCGAGGCGACCATGCTCGTGGCGTATTGGTAGACGTAGAAGTTGTAATAAAAGTGGGGCACGTACGCCCACTCGGTGGCGAGCACCTCGTCGACCTGGCAGATCTTCTGCGCGTGGCCGTAGTAGACGCGCGCCAGCTCCAGGTAGCGCTGCGACAGGTTCTCGCCGGTCAGGGGCTCGCCGCGCTCGGCCTGTTCGTGAAAGGTCAGCTCGAACTCGGCGAACTGGGTTTGGCGGAACAGCGTCGTTCGCAGCCCGTCGAGCAGCGTGCCCAGCAAGAACAACCGGGTCGCGTCGTCCTTCGCGTGATCGAGCATGTAGTGAATCAGCAAGTTCTCGTTGAAGGTCGAGGCAACCTCGGCGACGAAGATCGGGTAGTCGGCTGTCGGGTACGGCTGCGCGCCGTGCGACAGGAAGGTGTGCATCGAGTGCCCGGACTCGTGCGCCAAGGTGGTCAGATCTTCGTAGCGTCCGTTGAAGTTGAGCAGCTGAAACGGGTGCACGCCGTAGACGCCCGTCGAATACGCGCCCGATCGCTTGCCGGTCGACGGCAGGTAGTCGGTCCAGCGGCTCTCGAACCCCTTGCGCAGCGCCTCGGTGTACGCCGTGCCCAGCGGCGCCAGCGCCTCGAGCGTGATCGCGCGCGCCTCGTCGGGGCCGAAGCGCATGTCGACGCTCGCCACCAGCGGCACGTACAGATCCTGGTAGCGGAGCTCGTCGAGACCCAGCATGCGCTTGCGCAGCGCCAGGTAGCGGTGCAACGTCGGCAGGCTTCGGTGAACGTCGGCGAGCAACTGCTTGTAGACCGCGATCGGGATGTTGTCCTGGAATAGCGCCGCCTCGAGCGTCGACCCGAAGTGGCGGACGCGCATCTCGAAGAGGTGCGCCTTGACAGCGGACGCCAGCGTCGCGCCCATGGTGCGCTCGTAGGTCTTGAGCGCGCCGAAGAACGCGGCGAACACTTTGTCGCGGTCGGCGCGGGCGCGGTCCTGCCGGTGCAACGTGAACGCCGCAGGGTCCAGGCGCACCGACTCGCCCGTCGACAGCTTGATGGTCGGATACGGCAAGTCGGCGTTGGACAGCACGCCGTGCACATCGCCCCCGGCGCGCTCCAGCTCGCCCGCCTCGGCGGCGATCTTCTCCTCGGCGGCGCTCAGCGTGTGCGGCTTGCGCCGCAGCGTCTCTTCCAGATAGACGCGGTAAGGACCGAGCTTGGGCTCGCCGGCGACGAGCTTGCGCACGTGCGCCGGGTCCAGCGCCAGGATCTCCGGCCGCACCCACGAGCAGGCCGCGCCGAACGCGGTCGCCAGCTCGTCCGCGCTCTGCTTCATCTCGCGCGGGCGCCCCGCGCGCACGTCCTCGTCGGACAGGCTATTGGCGTAGACAGACAGCCGCGACAGATCTCGGTCCAGATCGAACATCAGCTGCAGCCCGCCCAGCAACTCCTTGGCCGATTTGCCGAGATGCCCCCGATGATTGGCTAGCTCGGGCAGCCGCTTCCGGATCGCGTCCTTGGCCGCGGCCCACGCCGCCTCCGACGGATAGAGATCCGACAGGTTCCACTTGTACTTGTCCGGGATATCCGCGCGTTGCCCGGCCTCTGTCGCTGCCGCAGTCATGCCGATGACTCCTAGGCAGAGCAGTATCGACCGCCGATGGGCCATGAGCCCAAGGGAAACTAGCCGCAGACCGCCCGGCGATCAACCCGGCGGGTCAGGAGGCCCCCGGCGGGGGACTCTCCACCCCAGCGCAACGACTTGTTGCGCTGGCGGCAACAATCTATAGCGCGCTGCTCGGGCGTCCTGATCAGACATGAATATATTCAACCATTTATGAATCGAGCAATTTAATAATAGTAGGCACACTTACTGCTATTAACTTGGTCGACATGACTAACACGACCAAGAAAACGACCTGGCTGGCGGCGTCGCTGGCGCTCGCGTCGGCTCTCATCGGCTGCCAGCCTCCCTCGGGCGACGACGAGAACGCCAACACTGTCGAGAGCGAGCTCGTCGCCACCAACGGCCTGTCGATGCTCAACGGTCTCAGCCTGACCAACGGTCTGTCGGGCAACGGGCTGTCCGGGAACGGCCTCTCCGGCAACGGGCTCAAGGGCCAGGCGCTGGTGGTCAATCCGCTCAGCACGACCGGTCTCAGCTCATCGACCTACCTCATGAACTCGGCCGATGGCCGCAGCACGCTGTCCTACCTCGTTCGTTGCGCGCTGCCTCTCAATCACAACATCACCAAGACCGATTCGACCGGCGCCAGCTACACCTTCGCGGGCGGCATCGGCCTCACCCCCCAGTGGGAGACCGGAACTTGCGACGGCGACTGCCAGCGCTGGATCTCGGCCTGCTTGCTGGCCCACGTCAACACGGCCGGCATCCACGTCCCGATCTGGATCGTGGGACAAAACACCAACCTCGGATGGGGCCAGTCGACCAGCTACCCGAACCAGGAAGGCACCTTCTTCGGCAACATCTTCACCACCAACGAAGTTGGCCACACCGACGCGTACTACTGCGAGGGCCCCGGCTTCGACAAGACCGTCGTCGACGGCCGCCTCGGCTCGAACCAGGTCGGCGCCCCCTACCGCGACACGTTCACGGGCGGCTACTGCAACTACAACGGATGCCTCGCGTCGGATATCGCCACCAACGGCGTGCCGGACGGTTACAAGGTCTGCAGCATGGGCGACGGCGCCATGACGACCTGGAACCAGCTCATCACCGTGTGGCGCGACAACAAGTCGTACAACGCGTCGGGCGCTGTGGTCGCCGGCAAGACCGCGGATGGCTCGGCCGTCAAATACGACTTCGAGACCAGCACCAACAGCTGGACGTCGACGGCGACGCTCTCGTACAGCGCCGACAAGAGCCAGACGGGCTCGAAGTCCTTGAAGGCCGTTTACAGTGGCGGGTCGGGGACCGTTCGCCTCGCGGGCCCCACCGGCCAGTCGCTGCCCGGTGGCACCCGCGCCCGCATCTACGTCGAGCTCGACCAGAACACCAGCATCACGTCGATCACGACCTGGGTGAAGAAGTCGGATGGAACGACGACCTCGAACACCGACTCAATCTCCAAGCATTACCGTGGCTCGTGGAATGCCTTCTCGATCACCGTGCCGTCGAGCAGCACGGGCACCCAGGTGGGTGTCGACTTCGCCACCACCGGCGCCTTCACCTCTTATGTCGATGCGGTGAGCTGGTAGTCGCTACCTGAACGAACGCCTCCCCGGAGAGGCTCGTCCCGTGAACGGAGCGGCGAGGCATCAAGCCTCGTCGCTCCGTTTCTGCGTTTGATCGCCCATCGCCCAGTTGCGCACACCCGCTCAGCGCCCGCGGACCAGAGCGCAGATCCGCTGCAGCTTCGCGAAGTCGACGGGCTTGATGAGGTGGTGGTCGAAGCCGGCTTCGCGTGAGCGCTGCATATCGTCTTCCTGGCCGTATCCGGTGACGGCAACCAGCGCTGCGCGCGTATGGCCGGCGGCGCGCAGCCGCGCCGCGATCGCATAGCCGTCCATGCCCGGCAGCCCGAGATCGAGCAGCACCAGGTCCGGCGGCGTGGCGGCCGCCGCGGCGAGGGCGACCGGGCCGTCGTGCGCCAGCGCCACCTGGTGACCAAGGAGCCGCAAGAGCTGTCCGAGGACCGCCGCGGTGTCGACGTTGTCGTCGACGACCAGCACCCGCAACCGGGCGCTCGCGCCGCCGCGCGCTGCCGGGGGCGGGTCGGCCCGGTTCGAACCGACGGCGGGCGCCAGCGGCAGCCTCACCACGAGCTCGCTCCCTCGCCCCGGCCCCTCGCTGAGCGCGCACACCGATCCGCCGTGCATCTTGACCAGCGTTCGCACCAGCGTGAGGCCAATTCCGAGCCCCCCCTGCGTGCGATCGAGAGCGCGCGTTCCCTGAGCGAACAGATCGAACGCCCGCGCCAGCAGGTCGGGCGACATCCCGACGCCGTCGTCGCGCACCGTCACCACCGCCTCGCCCTTCTCGACGCGCGAGATGATCGCGATGTGGCCGCCGGCGTCGGTGTACTTGGCGGCGTTGTTGATCAGGTTGGCGAACACCTGGACCAGGCGCGTGGGGTCGGCTTCCAGCACCAGCGGCCGCCGCGCCGGCGACCGCGAAGCCAACGACAAGGTCAGCTCGTGTCCCTTCTCGGTAATCAGTGGGCGGCTGACCTCCACCGCTTCCCGGATCAGCCCGCTCAGATCCACACGCTCGCGCTGCAGCTCGATCTTGCCCTGGCTCACGCGCGACGCGTCGAGCAGGTCATCGAGCAGGCGCTTCATGTGCCGCGCCTGCCGCGCGATGATGGCGCTGAACGTGCCCGCCAGCTCTTCTTGGCCCGGCCCGAGACGCTCGAGAACCTCGACGGAGTTCATGATGGGCGCCAGCGGGTTGCGCAGCTCGTGCGACAGCATGGCCAGGAACTCGTCCTTCCGGCGATCGGCCTCCCGCAGCTCGTTCAGCGCGCGCTCCCGCTCTTGTTCCAGGCGGCGCCAGTGCGTGACGTCGGTGAGGACCGCGACGCAACCGTCGGGGACGCCGGCCGCGTCGAGCGTGGGTGCTGCCATCATGTGGACGAATCGGTCACCGCTGACATACGGCATCTCCAGCTCCGTCTGGACCGACTCGCCCGAGAGCACTCGTACGCACAGCGGCTCGATCATGCGGAACGCGACCTCGCCGACGAGATCGAAGAGCCGGCTCCCGACGATCTCGTCGGGCTTCTTGCCATAGCGCGCGGCATAGCTGTTGTTGGACCAGACCAACCGCTGATTGCGGTCGTAGCGCGCGATGAAGGCCGGGGTCGTGTCGACCACGAGCTGGAGCTGCTCGCGCGCCCGATGGATCTCGGCATCGCGAAGCTTGCGCTCGGTCATGTCCTGGCAGGTGCCGGACATGCGCGTCGTCTTGCCGTCCGCCTCGCGCTCGTAGTGGATCCACCCGTGGATCACGCGCACGGCCCCGTCGGGACGCACGATGCGGTACTCGATCTCGAACGATTCGGCGCGCTCGAAGCCGGCCGTCGACCGGGCCTGCAGCGCCGCGCGGTCGTCGGGGTGCACGCGCTGGTAAAAGAGTGTCCGGCTGGCCGGGGTGTCTGGCTCGTATCCGAAGATGCGATACGTTTCCCTCGACCAGAGCGATCTCCCGGCCACCTCGGCTCGGTGCTCGTCGAGGGTCACCGTCCAGCTTCCCACCTGCGCGGTCGCTTGCGACCGGTCCAGTATCTGCTGGTTGAGCCGCAACGCCGCCTCCACGGCCTTCGTCTCGGTGATGTCGGTGACCAGCACGACGAAGCCGCACACGCGCCCGCTTCCGTCGCGGTGAGGAACATACGACGCTCGCACGTCGCGCCTGGCGACGCCCTTGAAGACCAGGCTGTTCTCGAAGGTGACCTGCTCGCCGGCAAGGGCCCGTTCCACGAATGGCCGGATGCGGTCCCACCCCGCAGCGCCCAGGAGCTCGCTGGCACGGCTCCCGATGATCTCCTCGCGCGAGCGCTGGAACCATCGGCAGTAGCCGTCGTTGACCCAGACATAGCGGACCGTGGTGTCGAGGTAAGCGATCAGCGCGGGCAAGGCGTTGGCGGCGAACACAATGCCCTCCGCCGCCACGCGCGCCGCGTCCTCACCGATCGTGGGCGCGGTCACGTCGTCGGAAGGCGGGTGGCGGGGTGGCACGAGCGCGACTCTCTCTCGTCAGGCCCGTCACCGCAACGGACGTGAATCAAGGCAGCGGCGGCGTTGCATAGGTCAGCCAGGATGGCGTCGTGTTCACGGTGTTGGTGGGCTGGTTCCAGAGGTAGATCGCGGGGTAGCTGGTGATCGTGTGGGCCGCGGCATCGACGACGACCGGCGCCAGGTACAGCTGACTGATCGGGATCGTGCGGCCCGTGCTCGATGTGCCGGGCGGGATGTCGGCGCGGGTCGACGAGAACACCATCCAGTAGTACGTGCCGCGCGGGCCGCCGACGACGTCGGGATTCCACTCCCCCCAGTTGTTGTCGACGCCGGGGCTCGCCTTGCCCGAGCAACTCGGCGGCGAGTTGGCGGACAGTCGCGTGGCCTGCCCGCCCAGCGTCGGAACGACATAGAGCTCCTCGTTGGCGTTGGCGTACATCTGCTGACCGGCGGGCACGCGAGTGAAGGCGACGAGGCTGTCGTCGGGAGGCCGTCGCCAGATCAGCGGATTCTCAACGACCGGTAGCCGCGCGATGTCTGGCGGGTAACGCCGGCGTCAATTCTTCAATGAGTCGTCCGAACGATTGCGTTCGTGTCCCGCGACTATTTTAGACTCCGTTCGGGAGGAGCCGTGATGGGGTTACTTCATCTGAGTCACGAAAGACCGGAGGTCACACCCGACGTGAGCGTGCGCGAGACGGCGCGCATCATGGCCGAGTCTCACGTCGGCGCGATCGCGGTGCGCAAAGGCGCCGAGATCGTCGGGGTGTTCAGCGAGCGCGACCTCATGAAGCGCATCGTCGCCGAGGGTCGCGATCCCGCTACGACGCGCGTCGGTGATGTCATGAACGCCGACATCGTGAAGGTGCTCGAGTCCGCCTCCGTCGAGAGCGCGGCGTCGGCGATGCGCGCGCACCGCGTCCGGCACGCTGTGATCGTGGATGGCGCGGATAACTATCTCGCGCTCCTGAGCGAGCGCCACTTGCTCTACGACGTGATGACCGCGCTGGAGGCCAAGGTCGGCGACCTGACCGGCTACATCATGAGCGACGGTCCGGGCGGGTGAGCGCAAATCACCGCCGCATCGCGGTGTTCGTGCAGGAGCTCAGCGCAACCCTTGCTTTTGCAGCGACGTGCGCAGGTACGGGCGATCCATCTCCCGCGACGAGCTCCGGAACCAGCTCGGCCAGCGATCGCGCCGCTACTGCACCGCGTATGCGACGGCCGGTCCGTCGTCGTCGTAGGTCAGAGGAATTCGATCGCGCGCCGGATCGAACGGCTCGGCCGCCAGTGTCTGGATCGCGTCGTCGATCGCGCGATCGGGCCCGATGCCCCACTTCCCCGAGAAGGTTCGCGCGGCATCCGCTGCCGCGACCTTGCGATCAATCCCGAGACGCTTGAACGTCGCAGCGCCGTGGTGATGCACGAAGGCGTCGAAGGCGATGGCCATGCGGAAGTCGGCCCGAAACGCCCGCAGGCAGAAGTCGTCGTCGGCACGGATGCCGTTCCGGAATACGGGATCCAGCCCCCCGATGCGGTCGAGCACCTGTCGCCGCAGCAGCAGGCACACGCCGGACAGCGGCTTGAACACCGCAACCTCGCCGCTGTGGTTCACGGCCCAGTCCTGGCTGAACGCCACCAGCTCGCCGGTGTTGCGATAGGTTCGCATGTTGACCATCTGCACATTGTCCGACTGACTGAGCGAGGGTCCCGCCAGCGCCACCGACGGCTCCAGCGCCATGGCTGCCAGCAGCCGGCTCAGCCACCCGGGCGTCACGACCACGTCGTTGTGAAGGATCGCGACGTATTCGCCGCGCGCCTCGGCCAGGCCGCGGTTGCAGGCGCGCGCGTAACCTTCGCTGGGCTGGGCACGAACGTAGCGCAGGTTCCGATGGCGATCGCGCACGGTGGCGGCCATGGCTCGCAGCGATGCGCTCGCTCCGTTGTCGACGAGCACGACCTCGAAGGCGCGGTGCGTGTGGGCGTAGATCGAAGCGAGACACTCCGACGTCACTTCGAGGTTGTCCTGGGCGACGATGACCAGGCTCGCCAGCTCGGTCTGGGCCGCGGTGACCGTTCCGATGGGTGGGCGGCCGCCGTGGCCAGCGTGATGACGACAGGTGGCTTCGTAGGCGAGATTGGCGCTCTCCTGCGTCGTGACGCGCTCGACGAGGTCGGCGTCTGAATCGCCCGGGATCTGAGTCAGCTTGTAGACGCCCACATCGGCGGCGCGGCCGAGGACCATCCCTTGCTGCGCCAGCGCATCGGCGAGCGCGCCCTGATCATCGCCGAGCAGCAGTCCGGGTGTAGCGCGCGCCAGCGCCAGCAGGCGTTCGCGCTCGGCGTAGAACAGCAGCGCCGAGGGGATGCGCGTGGACACCACGGTCGCCGGCCCCACGGGTGGAGCGTCGGTGGCGGTGCTGTGCACGGGATAGACGAGCTCGTTCAAGGGCAGGTGCGCGACGGGCAGCAGCGTCGGTGTCACGGCGCCGAGCTGGGGGACGGTCTCGAGATGTCGCCCGAGGCGGCCCAGCCAGTCGCCCACGATGCGCAAGCTCGGAACCATGACGGCGACACGCGCTTTCGTGGCGGCCTCGAGCCCTTGCAGCGCGGCCGCCGACAAGCCCGCGGGGGTCGGGTTGCGGATCAGCTTGACGCGCTCGGGGTGGCGAGACGCGAAGTGCGCCGCGAACTCGCTGATCGCGCCCGGAGAGCCGTCGTCGACGACGATGATCTCGTCTTGCGGGCCGGTGGTATAGCGCACGTTCTCCAGGCAGGGCGCGAGGGACCAGAGCGCGTCGTACATCGGGATGATCACGCTGGTGCCCGGACGGTTCGGATCGACGACGGCGGTGGGGACGTCGCGCCGCGGGTCGAGATCGAACGCGTCGAACTCGCGAATCCACCGGCGATTCAAACGGTCGATATTCACGTTTTCGCGGGTGAACCGCCCCTCGGTCTTCGATTCATGGTGCACGACGACGCTGTCGGGGGTGTAGACGATCTTGGCGCCGGTCTTCCAGACCTTGAGGCAGAGATCGACGTCCTCGTAACCGTTGACGTAGCCTTCGTCGAAGCCGCCGACCGCGTGGTACACCTGCGGCCGCAGCAGCATGCAGGCCGCCGTCACCGCGCGCAGCGACAGCCGCTCGGCGCTGGCGCTGGCGGGCTGGCGCATGTGAAGGTGAAACGGCGCGATCGGCAACGGGCCGGCATAGCTGAAGGCGACGCCGCCGTGCTGGATGGTTCCGTCGGGGTAGAGCAGCTTGGCGCCCACCATGGCGATCTGCGGATCGGACTCCATCATCCTCACCAGCGCCGAGAGCCAGCCCGCGCGTGGCTCGGTGTCGTTGTTGAGAAACATGAGGTACGTGCCGCGCGCCATGTGCGCGCCCTGGTTCGAAGCCTTGGCGAAACCGAAGTTGCTCGGGTTGCGCACGGAGCGAACGTCGCGGAGCCGGGCGAGCGCCGCGGGAGTCTCGTCGCTGGAGGCGTTGTCGAGGATGATGACCTCGTGCGGGACGTCGGCCGTGTTCTCGGCGAGCGCGGCCAGGCACTTCGACGTGTACTCCCACTTGTTGAAGACCGGGATGATGATGGAGACCAGCGGGTCACCGATGGGAGCGAGCGCCATGCATCAGGCGCTCTGCAATCGACGTGCTATTCGAGCGCCCGCGTCAGCCCCGGACAACCGCCCGATTTTCGCGCTCCAGACGGCACCCTCGGTCTCCGAGCGTCAGAAATCCGTGCCGCGTCACAACTTTGACGCTTCCGCGCCAGCGGGCCGGACGAGGCTCAAAACTCGAGCTTGGCGTTGTCGCGCAGCCGGTAGAGATCGCGCTCGAGATCCCGAATGTACGTCCGCTGGTGGGCGAGAACGTCGTTGCGATTGTCGACCTTCTCCACCACGGAAAATGACTGATAGTCGAGCAGGCCGCGGGGAACCGTCTTCGTGACCCGAAAGAATCGGCCGAGTGTTCGCTCCCATTCGGCCGTCTCGTAAAAGACCCCCATCAGCGTCGAACCCTGCGCGCCCTCGCCCGTCGTGATCCGCCCGCGGAAAGTCGCGAGGCATCTCGGGCGCGAGCTTCTTCGAGTCGAAGAGCACGCGATAGATGGAGTCGTCGTGAAACGTCACGAACGCCCGCCCGCCCGGTTTGAGGATGCGCTTGAGCTCGCCGAGCCAGTAGTCGGTCGTGACGTCGAGGTGCGTGAAGACCGAGATCACGAAGGTAGCGTCGACCGACTCATCGGCAATGTCGGTCGTCGAATGCAACAACCGTACGTCGGCCCTCTCTCGAATCTTCTGGACGGAGTTGATCATCACCGGATCGACGTCGTAACCAATGAAGTTGGCCGACGGGATCATCTGAACCAGCGGCCACAAGACGCGTCCGAGACCGACGCCGAAATCCAGGATCGTCTCCGCCGATCTCAGCCCCGGGAGGTTGTCGAGCACGAGCGTGGCGAGCGTTTCGCCCATCTGGACGAAAGCCTCGACCTCGGCGCTGTGGTTCACCTTTTCGCGGGCGTGCTTCGACATGCTCGCGACCCAATCCGCGAGCCAGGCATCGACCAACGCGGCCTGCCGCTGGAGAGTGTCGATCGCGATGGCCACCTGGTCGCTTTCGTCGGGGAGGCCCGCGGCCAGGTACTCGCGACAATGGACGAGAGCCCGGCGGACGAAACGCGGATGGCTCTGCCCGATGGCGGCGTAATTCGAGGTTGCGAGACGCCGATGGGCCGGGAGGTCGATTGCGCGTTCCAGATCGCGAATTGCGCCGAGCAGGTCACCCGCCTCTGCGCGGGCGACGGCGCGGTTGTTGATGTAGAGGCCGTTCCCGTTGTCCCGAGGACCGCGAGATCGAAGAGCGCCAGTGCTTCGTGCGCACGCCCCGCCTGCATCAACTGCTCACCGAGGGCATTGACCTCCGCGAGATCCAGGTCCATCGAAGCCTCCTCACCGAAATTGGGACGAAACGTTTTGGTTGCAGATCGTATGCCATCTATTCGCCAGATCATCTCGGATCTTGAGATCGCTAGGCGCGCCTCGGCGGCCATGATAAATTCACCCCGATGACCGGTTTGAAAGAGCTCGTCAGCAAGGCTCTGCGGCTGCCCGCGGGCGCTCCGGTGCCAGACACGCTCACCATGGCCGAGACGCGATCCTGGGATTCGCTGGCGCACCTGGAGCTGGTGCTCTCGATCGAGGAGCGCTACCGCGTGAACCTGTCGGCCGACGAGATCGTCACCATGACTTCGATCCCCGGCATCGTCGCCGTGCTGCGCGCCCACGCCGTGGAGGTGCAGTGAAGCTCACCGACAGCGTCGCGCTGGTGACCGGCGCCGCGCAGAACATCGGGCTCGGCATCGCGAGGACGCTCGCCGAGCGCGGTTGCCGCGTCGTCGGCCTCGATCTCAACGGCGAGCAACTGGCCCAGGTCTCGGGCGACCAGCTCCTGGGGCTACCTTGCGACGTCGCCGATCCGGCCGCGGTGGCCGCCGCGCTCGATTCGGTGACCGCGCGATTTGGCCGCATCGACCTCCTCGTCAACGCCGCCGGCTGGATCTGCAGCGCGCCGCTCTTCAACCTGCTGGGCAAGGAAAACGCGCGCCACGACCTCGCCACCTGGGACAAGGCACTGCGCCTGAACCTGACCAGCGTCTTCGTGATGAGCTCGCACGTCGTCGAGCGCATGGTGCGCAGCCGCACCCGCGGCCTCATCGTGAACATCAGCTCGGTGATGGCCACCGGCAATCCCGGGCAGAGCGCCTACTCGGCGGCCAAGGCCGGCGTCGACGCGCTCGCGGTGACGTGGGCGCGCGAGCTGGGCGGGTTCGGCATCCGCGTGGTCTCGATCGCCCCCGGCTTCATCGACACGCCCTCGACGCGCCAGGGCCTGTCGCCCGAACGTCTCGAGGAGTGGGTGCGCAAGACGCCGCTCCGGCGGCTGGGCACCGTCGACGAAGTGGCGCGCGCGGTGGTGTACGCCGCGGAGAACGACTTCGTCACCGGTACGGTGCTCGAAGTGGCCGGCGGCCTTTTACCCTGAGCCACCGCGATGGAAAACGTTCAGAAGACCTACTCGGACTTTCACCGCGCCAAGCAATCCCGCCACGTCTATCCGACCGAGTGGGTCATCCGCACCCTGCTGGGTAAGTACCCGCGCCTGGAGCTGGACAAGAGCAAGTACGCCGGCGCGCGCCTGCTGGATCTCGGGTTCGGGGACTGCCGGAACATGCCGCTGCTCCACAACTGCGGCTTCGACATCCATGGCGTCGAGATCTCCGACGACATCCTGGCGCTGGCCGAGGACAAGCTGCGGGGGCTGAACATCGCCGCCACTCTGAAGCGAGGGACCAACGCCACGATCCCGTTTTCTGACGAATACTTCGACTACGTGCTCGCGTGCCACTCCTGTTACTACGTCGATCAAGGCACGTCGTTCGACGACAACCTGGCCGAGATCGCTCGGGTCATGAAGCCGGGCGCGACGTTCATCGCCTCGTTGCCGGCGCCCGGCAACTTCATTCTCGAGAATTGCAAACGGTTGGACGGCGGTCACGTGGTGATCGCCAACGACCTTTACGGCCTGCGCAACGGATATGTCTTCAAGGCGTTCGCCGATGAGCGCGACATCGAGGCCGGCTTCGGGTCGCGGTTCGAGAACATCGCGATCTCGCGCTGGTGCGACGACGCCTGGGGCGTACAGGTCAACTCCTTCGTCGTGGTCTGCGAGCGACTCACGACGTGACCCGCGCCAGCAACGCGCGCCGGTCGACCTTGCCGTTGGGGTTCTTGGGTAGCTCGGCCAGCACGGCGACGCTGGCGGGGATCATGTAGTCGGGCAGCTGGCGGCGCAGGTCATCGCGGATCGTCTGCTCGGCGGGTGCGCCGGGCGCGACGACGAACGCCAGGATGCGGCCGTGCTGCTCGCGCACGCGGTGGTAGACCACAGCGCCCTGAGTGACGTAGGGCAGCGCGTTCAGCGCCGCCTCGATCTCGTCGAGCTCGATCCGGTAACCCATGTGCTTGATCTGGTTGTCGCGCCGTCCGACGAACCACAGGCGCCCGTCCTCGTCGGTGCGCACGCGATCGCCGGTGCGATACATCCGCTCGGGAAAAGCCTGGTTGGCCGGGTTCGGCACGAAGGCCGCCTCGGTACGCGCGGGGTCGTTGATGTAGCCGAGCCCCACTTGCGGGCCGATCAGACACAGCTCGCCTGCCTCGCCCGCGGCCACGGGCCGGTCGTCCTCGCCCAGCACCAGGTGGTCGAAGTTGGGCGCGAGATGTCCGAGCGGCGGCAAGCCCGACGACTCCGCCAGGTCGGCTTCGGTGATGGTGTAGGCCGAGCAGATGCACGTGCACTCGGTGGGCCCGTAGACGTTGACCAGGCGCGCGCGCTGGCCGAAAAATCCGTACAGCTTGCGCAGCTCGCTGCGCGGGTAACCCTCGCCCCCGAACACGAGGCACCGCATGGAGGGCCAGGTTTGCGGCCCGAGCTGCTTCATGGCCGTGAGGTAGATCAGCAGCGACGGCACCGAGAACCAGACGGTGCAGCCGGCGGCGGCGACGCGCGCGGCCAGCGCGTCGGGTTTCTGCGCGACCGCGCGCGCGATCGGCGCCAGCGTCGCCCCGGAGAACAGCGACGCGTAGACATCGAAGACCGAGTTGTCGAAGTAGATCGCGTTGGCGTTGGTCAGCACGTCGCCCGGCCCGATGCCGAACTCGGTGATGCTCCAGTCGATGAAGTTGAGGACGCTCGCGTGGGAGATCACCACCCCCTTGGGCGTCCCGGTCGAGCCGGAGGTGAACATCAGGTAGGCGGGATCGCCACCGGTGACCGCCGCTGTGTCGTCGGACCAAATCGCGTCGGAGCCAGCGTCGGAGTCACCAATCGCGCCGCTACCCCCGACGTCGAGCACCGGCAGCTCCAGTCCCCGACAGAGCTCGGCCATGGGCGGCGCAAGCGGCGCGTCGGCGGCAATCAACCGGGGCCGACATGATTGCAGCATCTTCTCGAGGCGGCCCGGCGGGTTCTCCTCGTCGAGGTTGACGTACGCGGCGCCAATCTTCAGAGCCGCCAGCATCGTCGCGTAGCCGGCGGGCGTCTTCGCGTTGAACAGCGCCACGACGTCGCGCCTCATCACGCCACGCTCGCGCAGCCGGCGTGCGATCCGGTTGGCCAGGCCATCGAGCGCGCGGTAGCTGACCACCGAATCATCCGCCAAACGCAACGCAGGCCGATCGGCGTGCGCGGCGGCGATCGCTTCGAACGCGAGGCCCAGATTGTACAGATAGCCGGGCATGGGACGGCTCAGATCACTTCATCTTGGTCAGGCGCAGGAACTGCTCGCTATTGAGGCGAATCACCTCGCTGTCGCGATCGATCACCACCGAGCCCGCCGCCAGCGGTTTGGTCACGAGCGACCGCGCCCCCAGCAGGCAGTCGGCGCCGACCGTCACTTCGTGTCCGACGGTGGCGTTCATCCCGAGAAAGCAGCGCGCGCCGATCTTGGACGCGCCGCCGATCGCCGTGCCGCCTGCGAGCCAGGCATGGTCGTCGATCTCCGCGTGGTGACCCACGAGGACGTTGCTCCACAGCGCAACGTTCTCTCCGATGCGCGCCTTCGGCTCGACCGAGACACCGTCGGCGACGAAGCAGTTGTCGCCGCAGGCCAGGCCCGGCCCCGGCCACGACCGCGTGCTGATGAAGCTCGGCAGCCGGTAGCCCTTGGCGCGGGCTGCGTTCAGCAAGCGCTCGCGCACGCGGTTCATCTGGTGGTAGCCGACGGCGATGTGCATCGCGTGGGAAGCCGGCGCGAACTGGCGCTCGATCTCTTCGAACGCTATCCAAGGACGGCCGTGGTGCTCGTTGCCGCCGACGTGCGCGGCCTCGCAGGTGTACGCGACGATTTCATAGTCGCTGTCGCGCGCGAAGTAGTCGGCGAGCACGTCGGAGATCTTTCCGCTCCCGAACAGCACCAGCTTCTTCATGGCGTCGTCCTGCCGATCGTCCTGCCGATCGTCCTGCCGATCGTCCTGCCGATCTCGGCGCGCCGTACCCAACGCTCGCACCCAACCCCCTGCCGTGCCTTCCTGATTGTACAGTTGCACGATGCGACGGTACTATAAACGCATGGGGCGCATCAAGTCGGGCGCAGCGGCGCGCCTGTGACTGCGGAGAAAACAGCGGAGAACGCCGCTCAAGCTCTCGACGGCCTCTTGGTCTTTCCGGTCACGCCCGAGATGGATCTTGGCGCGCTCGAGTTGCTGGCGGGTCCCGGCGTGAGCCTGGTGCTGGCCAGCTCGGTGCCCCAGCAACTCGACGGCGCCACCGGCGACCGACTGCACCGACTGCCTTCGATTCACGAGGCCGACTTCGAGCACCGCTTCCTCGAGCTCGTCGCGCGCTTCCGCGTGACGCGGATCCACAGCCCCGTCGCGAGTGTGTTCGCGCAGGTCAAGCGGGTGATCGAGGCCCGCGGCCTGCGCATCGCGCTCGTCGGCGGGTCGCCGCAGCTCGAGGCCATCGCGTCGCACAAGGCGCTTGCCGCGCGCGCCCGCCGCCTGCTCGCGCACGCGCGCGCGGTGAGCGACGCCGTCGAGCCGCGCCACCTTGGCCGCTTGCACGCGCTGCTCTTCCTGACCCGGCAGATCTACGGCGAGACCAACCAGGACAAGCTCTCGGCCATGTTCGCCGCCATGGCCAGCACGGTGCCCGGCGACGTCGTCGAGATCGGCGCGCTCGCCGGCCGCTCCGCCGTGGCGCTCGGCTACCTCGCGAACCTGTTTCGCGTGGGGCCAGTGCTGGCGATCGATCCCTGGTCCTCGGGCTCGATGCTGCAGCGGGACTCGCCGGAGCTGATCCAGGGGCTCACCGACCTGTGGAGCCTCGACGACGTGTTCGCGCTCTTCCTCTCGAACCTGGCGCTGGTGCCCGCCGGCACGGCCAACTATCTGCGCGCGACGTCGATCGACGCGGAGCCGCGCTATCGGCCCGGCCTCACCGTCGAGACGCCGGAGTTCGGGCGCACGTCCTACGCGGGCGAGATCTCGCTCCTGCACATCGACGGCAACCACGATCTGGCGGCCGTGCTCGCCGACTGCCGCCTGTGGGTGCCCAGGATCGCGGCGGGCGGCTGGCTGATCCTCGACGACTACGTCTGGGCCCACGGCGCGGGCCCGCACCTGGTCGGCGACGCGCTCGTCGAGCGCTACCAGGCGACGGCGATTGCCCAGTCCTTCGTGTGCGGCAAGGCGCTCTTCATCCGCTGGTCGGGCCGGCCCCCCGCCGAGATCGCGGCGCTCGCCGTCGCGGCGCCGCCGCGATGAACTACCGCAAGGGGGGCTTCGTCTTCCGGCCCGACGGGACGCTCGACTGGATGCACCACTACGCGGGCCCGGTGAGCGCGGTGGAGCTGGACGACGCGATCCGCGTCTTCTTCAGCACGCGGACGCGCCGGGACGACCGGGGCCAGTACCAGACGCGCATCGCCTTCCTCGACTGCGACAAGGACGACCCGGCGAAGGTGCGCGCGGTCCACGACCGCCCCGTGCTGCCCCTGGGCGCGCCGGGGACGTTCGACGAGCACGGCACCATGGTCGCGGACGTCGTCGCGCACGGCGGCCGCTTCCTCATGTACTACATGGGCTGGCAACGCAGCGCGAGCGTGCCGTATCTCATACGACTCGGCCTCGCGGTCAGCGAGGACGGCGCGCGCTTCACCAAGATCAGCGAGGGACCGGTGATCGGGATCAGCCGCTTCCTCCCGTTCGGCGTCGGCAACGTGAGCGTGCTGCCCGACGACTCGCCGGGCGCCGGCGCGCTTCACATGTGGTACACGCACTACCTCCCGTGGATCCCGACGGGGACCGGCTATCGGCCGACCTACGACATCCGCTACGCGCGGTCGACCGACGGCCTCGACTGGCAGCTCGGGCCCCGCTGCATCGCCCCGGCCGGCGACAACGAGGCGCTGGCCACACCGTGCGCGCGCCGCCTCGGCGGCCGCCTCCACATGTGGTACTCGTACCGCGCGGGCGTCGATGCCGCCGGCGCGAGCGGCGCCTACCGCCTGGGCTACGCCACCGGGGACGACGAGCTCACCTGGCGGCGCGCCGACGAGCAGATGACCCTGGGCGTGTCCCCCGACGGCTGGGACAGCCAGATGATCTGCTACCCCGACGTCCTCGAGACTCGCGACGGCAACGTCTTCCTCTTCTACTGCGGGAACGACTACGGCCGGGACGGCTTCGGCTACGCGCGCGTCGAGATCTAGTGTCCTGTCTCAGAAATCCGCCGTGGCACCGAGGGCGTGAATGCGGCCCGATCGCGAGGCGCGAGGAGCGCGCATACTGGACGTATGTAAGCGACGAGCAACGAAGCGAGCGGGCCGCAGTCGCGCCCGAATGCAGGCGGATTTCTGAGACAGGACACTAGCGACGCGTCGGGCGTAGGCGGGTCCCCCGCCGAAGCCCATCGCGGGAGGTTCGGAACCCTTTGAGGGTTCCGAGATCTAGCGACGCGTCGGGCGTAGGCGGGTCCCCCGCCGAAGCCCATCGCGGGAGGTTCGGAACCCTTTGAGGGTTCCGAGATCTAGCGACGCGTCGGGCGTAGGCGGGTCCCCCGCCGAAGCCCATCGCGGGAGGTTCGGAACCTTTTGAGGGTTCCGAGCTAGGAAAGGACGACGCCGACGCTGAGCGCGGCCAGGTCCCCGGTCAGCCCCCCGAGCTTGAGGCAGGCGGCGCCTTTCTTGATGACCAGCGAGCCTTCGTAGAGCCAGAGCACCTCGTTCTCCGCGCGGCCTTCACTCTCCGCGACCAGGTAGCGGTTGGCGGCGAGCTCGGCGGCGAACACCTTGATCGTCGCCGCGCCGACGGTGAAGAACGCCCCCTGCGACGGGTTGTTGAAGGCGCGGACGCGCCGGACGATGGCCGCCGCCGGCTCGGCGAAGTCGATGCGCAGATCGCCCGGCTTGCGCGTGTAGTAGACGCTGCCGCTGTCGGCGGGCTGCGGATACGCGGGGGCGAAGGCGCGCTCGAGCGCGGCGCGGAACACCTGGCGCTCGGCGCGAAAGCTGAGGCGATAGAGGAGGCCCGCGTCCAGGTCCTCGGAATAGGGAACGCGCACCTGGCTGATGATGTCCCCGGTGTCGATGCGCGCGTCCATGATGTGGCAGGTCGCGCCGGAGTCGCGCCCGAAGAGCAGCGCGCCCGGGACGGGATCCGCGCCGCGCAGGTCCGGCAGGTACGACGGGTGCACGTTGATGAACCGCCGGTCGGGTCGGCCCACCTCGTCGGCGGGCAGGACATAGGGACAGCCGTTGGCCACCAGGGCGTCGAACGAGGCCTCGCGCAGGTGGCGCAGCAGGTCCGCCTTGCTGGCGATCGGCGCGTGCGCCACCCCGCGCGCGGCGAGCTCGCGCTCGAGGTACGAGCCCTTGACCGCGAGGATCCGCTCGAGGCGCAGGCCCGCCGCCAGCATCTCCTCGAGCACGAAGAAGCGGTTGCCCACGAAGACGAATCGCGCACGCGAAAGATCGAGCGAGCGGTCACGGGCGACACCGAGGCCACGAGCGCCGTCTGCCGCCGGATTCATACTCATCGCGGTGGACGACATTATCATGTTACCGTAGCCGCGGGCAGCGTAGCGCGATGGCCGAGGCGATCCACGTATCGGGAAAGGACGAACCGCTCGCGGGCGGGCACACGCTCCTCCCCTACGAGGTGGTGCTCGCCAGCGGGCGGGTCGCGCCCGACGGCTCGATCGAGCGCATCTACCTCGGAACGGGCCTCCTCGACGGCCTGACACCGGCGGCGGCGGTGCAGCTCCTCCAGCGCTGCCGGCGCGCGCTCGAGCCCGGCGGGCGCCTGCGCGTCGCGGCCGACGACCTCGACGCCGTCGTCGAGCGCGTCACCTCGCGCGAGGCCTGGGAGCGAAGCGGCCTGGCGCAGGGCGGGTTCGACTGGGGCGCGAGCCGCTTTCACGTGCTCAACCAGGCCTTCCAGCGGCGCGCCTGGTATTACAACGAAGTCGAGCTGCGTCGCCTGGCGACGATGGTCGGCTTCCGCGGCGGGCGGCGCGTGGCAGCCGGCGACGACACGCGCTTCGCGGCCGAGCGCCTGCGCCCCGACGTCGTGGTCATGGAGTTCGAGCGGCGAGCGCGCCACGACGGCCTGCGGCCCTCGGTCGACATCCTCATCCCGGTCTACCGGCCCGACCACTTCCGCGAGGCGCTGGAGAGCGCGCTCGAGCAGACCTGGGAACCCATCAGCATCCTCGTCTCCGACGACGGCCCGGGCGACCGCACGCGCGACATCATCGACGGCTTCCGCAACCACCGCCGCTTCGCCAGCGTCCGCTACGTGCACAATCAGCCGCCGAGCGGCAAGACCGCCACCAACTGCGTCTCCTGCCTGCGCCAGACCAGCGGCGCCTACGTCAAGTTCCTGTTCGACGACGACGTGCTCGAGCCCCGCGCCGTGGAGAAGATGGCCACCTGCCTGCGCGACCACCCCGAGGTGACGCTGGTGACCTCGCACCGCCAGGTGATCGACGAGCACGGCCGGCCGCTCGCCGAGCTCGAGGCCACGAAGCGCGTCGTCGCCGAGGACAGCCGCGTGAGCGCCGCCTGGCTCATCGACAACATGCTGCGGCGCCAGGAGAACTTCATCGGCGAGCCTAGCACCGTGCTGTTCCGCCGCG
Source organism: uncultured Pseudomonadota bacterium (assembly GCA_963774325.1). Classification (GTDB taxonomy): domain Bacteria; phylum Myxococcota_A; class Polyangia; order Fen-1088; family Fen-1088; genus DASRQZ01. The sequence goes on along the minus strand of CAVZEF010000002.1, from coordinate 1,880,227 downwards.
CCGACGTCGAGGAGCTCTTGCCCGACTTCTGGGCGCTCGGCGGCCTCGACTTCATCGGCAACGCCGACGTGACAGTGTGGCTCAGCCTGCTGGCGCAGGGCGACGGGATCTACCTGACCGAGTCGCTGAGCCGCTTCCGCATTCACGCCGCGCAGACCTCGAAGGATCCGGTGATCCACGAGATTTGCCGCGCCGCCTGGCACCGGGCGGCGGCGGCGGCCGAGTTCCTCGGCCTCTACGATCCCGGCGCGGCGCCGCCGTTCGCGGCGACCCCGCTCGCTTCGTCACCCTGGTGGACGCCGAGCGCGCGCGGCGCGGTCGAGGCGGCGGTGCGCGCACTGCAAGCGGGCGACGCGGCGGTGGCGCAGGCCCACGCCGAGCAGGCGCTGGTCGCCGATCCCGGCGACTCTCGTCTGGAGCGACTGCGGGCGCACTGCCTGGCCGCGAGCGGCGAGACCTCCGCGGCCCTCGAGGCCCTGGTCGCCGACGTGCGCCGGAACCCGGGCGCGGCGGGGCCCTACCTGCACGCGGCGGAGATGGCCTTCGCGCTCGGCAACCGGGAGGCGGCGGTCAGCGTCCTCGCCGGCGCGCAAGCGCGGCTGCTGATGGTGCGGCCGGTGGGGGGCGTGGCCGAGCGCCACGGCGCGACGTATCTCGACCCGCACGCGCGCTTTGACGTCGCACCGGGGCTGCCGCCGGTGGTGGTCACCTTCCGGCTCGCCTGCCGGAGCGCCTTGACGACCGGCGAGCGGCCGGTGCGCGTGGTGCTCACGCTCGACAGCGTCGCCGTCGCGGCGGGCGAGCTCACCGGTCTCGGCGCGACGCTGGCGATCGAGGCGGCCATCCCGGCGCGCGCGACCGCGGCGCGCCTCGATCTGCACTGGGCGGGCGCCGTGGACGTCGTGCCCGCGCCCACGGAGGATCCGCTGGCGGTGCGGCTGGCGGGCGTCGAGGTGCGCCTCGGCGAATAGCCAAGGGGATTGACCAACGTGAAACGGAGGAGAGCGCGATGACAACGACCCCGGACCTGCCGCCGAACTTCAACCAGGACAAGAAAGAGCTGATCGACTTCGCCTACGAGCGCGTCGCGCCGCGGCCGATGTCGTTCGCGGACTTGGGCGGCGTCTGGGGCGTCGACGGCGCTTATACGCGCTACACCTTGCAGCGCTACGGCGCCGCGCGCGCGGTGCTGGTCGACACCAACTTCACCGACAAGGTGGTGCAGGTGGCGCCGTCGTTTCCCTCGCTGACGCTGGTCAAGGGCAACTTCGGCGACCCCGCCACCGCCGAGCGGGTTGGCAACGTCGACGCGATCTTCATGTTCGACGTGCTCCTGCACCAGGTGAAACCCGATTGGGACCAGGTGCTGGCGATGTACGCGCCGCGAACGCGGATGTTCGTCATTTACAACCAGCAGTGGGTGGGCGGGCGCCGGACCATCCGCCTCGTCGACCTGCCGCGCGATCAGTACTTCGCGAACGTGCCCGCCGATCGAACCGCGGCGCCCTACTCTTTCCTGTTCGACAAGATGTACGAGATGAACACCGAGCACGGACGCCTCTGGCGCGACGTGCACAACATCTGGCAATGGGGCATCGTCGATCGCGACCTCATCGACTGCCTCGAGCACCTGGGATTCACCATGCAGCTCTACAAGAACTGCGGCCAGTGGGGCGAGCTGCGAAACATCCAGAACCACGCGTTCGTGTTCCAGAAGCTCTGATTCGCGCCCCGACCACCTAGAACAGATGCCCGACGCCCGCGCCGGCGGGCACGGCGGTGGCGAGCGTCGAGGGGTTCGCATCGAGCGTGTACGTGTACGAGGTCGCGGCGAAGCCGGGTGCCGCGGGCACAGTCACCTTGTACGTCAGGCCGCTCACCAGGGTCGGGACCGCCACCGCCGCGCTGAAGGTCGTCTGTCCGCCCAGGTTCGTCGTCGACGCGGCGTCGAGCAGGTTGTTGCGCGCGCCGAAGGTCGCGTCGTTGAGCGGGGCGTAGACGTTGCCGAAGTAGCCGGTGTGACAGTAGCTGTACGTTGGAGCGCCGCCGTCGTTGTTGTAGATCGCCCACACCACCTTCGAAAACGCGTTGCCCTCGAGCAGCGTCGAGGCGCCGCAGAGCGCGCTCACACCGTAGTAGGTAATGGTCGAGAAGTAGTTGTCGAACATGTGGACCCAGGTGTACGGCCCGAACAGCGACGGATTGCGGCCATTGCTGTTGTCGATCCAGTTGTGATGGAACGTGAGGCCGGGGTTGCGATTGGTGCCGATGGCGAAGTGGGTCTTGCCGCCGCAACTGTTGGTCGTCGTGCCGAAGAACCGGTTCCACGAAAAGGTCATGTAGCCGGTCAGCGTGGTGAGGTTGCCGGCGCTGTCCCAGCCGGAGGCGATGTTCAGGAAGGAATGGCTCGCGTTGACGAAGGTGCAGTGGTCGACCCAGACGTGATCGGACGGCCACATGAGCAGCGCGTCTCCCTGGTCGAGGATCCCGGGGTTGATGTCCGAGAGGGTCAGGTTGCGCAGGATGATGTTGGTGGATCCCGAGAGGTCGATCTCGAGGTTCTTCAATGTCGCGCCGGCGCCGAGACCGATGATCGTCTTGTTGGAACCGACGGTGACCTTGGTCGACGTGAGCGAGGCGTTCAGCAACGTGGAGCCCGCGGGGCAAAAGAATGACCCGGTTGCCTCGAAGGCGACGGGCGTCGTGGGATTGCACGCCACGTGACAGACCTGGACGGTCGTGGGAGTCGTCGTGAAGTCGTACGTGCCCGCCGCGATCAAGATGATCTTCGGCGTGGCGTCGACGACGGCGCCCAGGAACTGACTCGTGCTGGTGACGTTGACGACGCGGCCCGCCGCCATCGCGGCGGCGTAAGTCCCGCCGCCCGTCGTTCCGTTTTGCAGCGAGGCGCCGCCGATCGGACGCTGGTCGATGATCGTGGCCAGCGTGTTGGCGACCGCGCCGCCCGCGCCGGTGCCGCCCGCGCCCGCCTTTGCGCCGCCGCCGCCACCGGCGCCGCCCGTGCCGGTGGTGCCCACGTCGGAGCCGCCATCTCGAGCGCCTCCACCGCCGGCGCCGGTGGTGCCACCGGCGCCGGCCCCACCCTGCCCCCCCGAATCGACCCCGCCGGCGGAACCAGACGCGCCACCAGTCGCTGGCGGTCCCGAATCGCGATCCGACGCGCCGCCGGCGGCCGTGCTGCCGCCGCTTCCCGCCGGATCAGGGCCGCTGCTGCTTGCGTTGCAACCCCATATCAGAAGAACGGAAAGAACCAGCGGCAGCGCGGAAAACGAGCGACGAGACGTTTGCACGCAGGGTTATGTCGCCGCCCGGTCCGATCGATCACGCGATCTCGCACGCGATCTCGCACGCGATCTCGCACGCGATTTCGGGAGCGTCGGGGATCGGTCAGCGCCCGTAACCTGCAGCGACGATGTTGGCCTGAACGGCGTCATCGGCCGCGTCGGGCGGATTGCCCATGGTCATGGCGCCCTCGTAGAACGTGCCCGTGCCGCCGGCGCTGCCGTCGCCGCCCGTTCCCAGGATCATGGCGCCTTGCAACTTCTTCGGGCTGTAGTTGGGCGTCGGGCGACCGCCGTCCCACTTGATGGCCATCGCGCCCGACTGCGCATTGCCGGCCTTGAGCGTGAAGTGGTTGCCCGAGGGGCCCTTGAGCATTGCCGTCACCCAGGACATGCCCGTGATCGAGGTATTGCTCGGCGTATTCGTGGAGTCTCCCTTGTACATGCCATTTTCCAGATCGCCGGCGATCCACGGACCGTTGCCACCGCCTCTGGCCCAGAGCGTGTCGCTGCCCCAGTAGATGGCCTCCATCGTGCCATTGCCGTCGTCATTGCCGGTCGTTTCGGCGTTTCCGTAATCGAAGCAACAGGGGCTGCTGAAGCGTTTGCCGTCCAGCACCATGTACATGGACTCCGCTTGATCGCCCGTTGCGATGCCTTTGGTGGCGTTGTTTCGATAAGCCACGGTCGGGGTGGTGCGCTCGGTCTGGTAGTTGGGGTTGCCGGTGACGAAGATCCCGTAGACCGTGTGTCCGCCCACCGTGATCTTGCCGTCGGTGGCGTTTGCGGCTTTGCCGCCGTTTTGTAAGAACGTCACTTTGGGTGAGACCGGAAGGTCATTGTGTTGCGGGGATTGGTCGTAAATGATCGGGATGGTGCACGTCGTATTCGCGCAGAACGTATCCTGGCTCGCCGTGTTGGCAAAGCCTCCCGCAACGAGCGTTGCGATGTCCCTGGTCGTATTGTCCGAAGCGCGCCGAACCTGATAGAGCTTCCCGTTGTACGCACCGTAGAGGGCGCGAACCGTGCTGTGCGCCGCGACGCACGGCGTGTTGCTGGCCTGATAGATGTCGCAAGGTCCGGCGAGCGACGACGTCCAGAGCTGGCTTTGCGCCGCGGACCACGCGGTCTGGACCACGGGCGCTCCATCCGCGACGCTCCCACCTTGAACGTCCACGACCAGGCTGCTCCACTTGGACTGGATGGCCAGCTTCTGGCTGCCGGTGTCCGTGACCCGCCACTTCTGATTGTCGTTCCCGCTGCAGTTGTACTGCTGCAGGATCGTGCCGGCGGCCCTGGACGTGCCGGTGACATCGAGGCACTTGCCGCTGCCGGCGTTCGTCAGCGTCGCATAGCCGGTGACGTCCTGTGCGGCCGTCCAGGATTGGAACGCCGAACCGCTGCAGGTTTCGAGCTCGACGGCCGCGTTGTTGGCCGTGCTCCCGCCCACGACGCCGAGGCACCTTCCGCTCGCCATACCCACCAGCCGGGAGACGAAGAAGGTGACCGGAGTCCCAGGAGGTTGGGCGATCATGCCACCGCCGTCGCCGCTCCCCGCGTCGACGCCGGCGTCCGCGCTTCCGCCCATGCCCTTTCCGCCGGTGGCGCTTCCACCCGCACCCGCCGCGCCCGCATCGGCCTGCTGTCCGCCCGCCCCCGAGCCACCGGTGGAACCGGTCGCGCCGCCGCCGGCGGTCATCCCTGAATCGCCTGAATCGCCACCGGCGCTCGAGCTGCCTCCACTTCCCTTCGGGTGGGGCCCCCCATCGTTGACGCCGCAACCCAGGACCGAGAGAGCCAACCCCGAGAGAATGACCGGTAAAACCAGGGAGAGCTCCGTGCGACAGGCGGAAGATCTTCGCATGCAGCCCTGATGTCGCGAGCGGGGTCGAACGATCACGCAATCCGACCCGTTTCAAGAGCGCGGGCGGCGCGGCAAGACCAGCGCCGGCATGCGTTTCGCAGCTTGCTATCGGGCGGAACCAGAGTACCTTCTACGCAGCAGTCGTCGCGGAGTGAGCTGCTGGCAGAAGGCTGAGCGTAGTGGTGCGCCCGGCATATCCCCGCAAGGAGGACCCCGGTGGCACGCATAACGGTAGAGGACTGTCTGGCTCGTGAGGGCAATCGGTTTGCGCTCGTTCTGTTGGCGGCGAGCCGCGCCAAGCAGCTCGCGCACGGTGCGCCGACGCGCGTCGTGAGCGGCAACCGCGAGGCGGTGGTCGCGCTGCGCGAGATCGCGTCCGGTCACGTCAGGTTCAACGAGAACGTCAAGGACGTGCTCACCACCTTCATCGCGGAGAAGAAGGTGATCGCCATGTCCGATCTCTACTCGCGTTCCGACTCGGGTCGCCGGAAGGACCGACAGGCAAAGTCTTGATGAGCAATCGAGGGCACTGAAGCATGGGCAAGGCGGAAGACAAGAGGGCCGCGGTCGTCGCGCAGCAAGCGGCACGTGAGCTGGCGGAGCGCGCGCTCCGGCAGGCGTCGGGCACGGCGACGCCGCCGCCCGGCAAGCGAAAGACGAACTGGGCGGCGAGCCCGCCGTTCGCGGGGTTTCGCCGGGGGCGTCCCCCAAAGGCCGGGGAATGAATTCGTCGGCAAAGCTGAACGATGCCGGCGCCCTCTCCGTGTGGGGTGATCGGGAATGACGCGCGGGTTCACCGGCGGCAAGCGCGAGCGTGAGGCCACCCGCGCGCGACGAAAGCGCGAGAAGGTCGACCGCCTGCGCCAGAATCGCGAGCGGCGACCGGGAAGCGACGACCCGGGCAGCACCGTGGGCCCCGACGGGCAGCTGATCGACGGAGATCTCGCCCCCATGGAGGCGCTTCCCGCGGTCAACCTGGAAGACGTGGTGATCGGCGTGGCGCCGCGCCCGCGGCAAGACATCTCGGCGCCGGTCAAGCTCTTCATCGGCAGCCTCAGCTGGGAAACGACCACCGACGATCTCAAGGTGGCGTTCTCGAACTTTGGCAAAGTGGTGGACGTCGTCGTGATCACCGATCGCAACACCGGACGGTCGCGCGGCTTCGGGTTCGTGACCTACGAGAATCGCGCCGACGCCGAAGAGGCGATCAAGCAGATGAACGGCAAGGAGCTCGACGGCCGCACGTTGAAGGTCAATCGCGCCGAAGCGCCCTGACCGCCGAGCCCCGGGCTGGCGACGGTCCGCCCGGGGTATGCTTCACCGGTCTTGAGCGCAACCCGACCCGCGTTGCTCGCCGTCGTGCTGGCAACCTCGATGGCGTGCAGCGCCGAGCGGATCCTGGCGACCGCCAGGGCCCCCGGTGCCGGCGGGAATGCTGGCGGTGCGGGCGGCAGCTCGAACGGCGCAGGCGGCAGCCCGAGCGGTGCGGGCGGCAACCCGAGCGACGCAGCGGGGACACAGGGCGACGCGGGGCCGGGGACGCCGTTCGGAACGCCGCAGCTGGTGACGGGACTTCGCAGCGACACGGACGACGTGCAAGACCCGTCGCTGACATTCGAGCAGCTCGAGCTCTACTTCACCTCGCCGACCGGAGGTCAGAACGACATCTGGGTCAGTCGCCGGACCGTCGCCAGTGATCCCTGGGGGCCGAGCACGCTCGTCGCCGAGCTCTCGAGCCCGCAGAACGACGAGGATCCCGAGGTATCGGTGGATGGTCTCGTCATGTACTTCGCGAGCGAGCGTGGAGGTGCCGAACGGATCTACCTGTCGCAGCGCCGCACGCGCGACACGCCCTGGGGAACGCCTGCGCTCGTGAACACCCTCGGAGCGTCGGCGCTCGACAAAGCGCCTGCGCTGGATCGAGCCCAGCTTTACCTCGCGTTCGGTTCCCAGCGGGGGACGGCGTCGGCGGCGCACCTCTTCGCCGCGACGCGCCCCGACGCGTCCGCGGCGTGGCAAAGCGCCTCCGAGATCACGGCGCTCGACTCCGCATGGGAGGACACCGATCCGGCGCTGTTCGCCAGTGGAAGTGGCCTGGTCTTCGCCTCGCGACGACTCACGCAGGGCGGAACGGCGGATCTCTTTGCAGGCCGCGCGTCCCGACGAGAGCTCGCCGTTCGAATCGCTCGCGCCGATCACCGAGCTCAACACGGCCTCCACCGAGGAGAGCCCCTGGATGTCCCAGGACGGCAAGCACATCCTGTTCACGTCGGACCGGAGCGGACACCGCCGCATCTACGAAGCCTTTCGGTGACCGCGAACTAGAAGGCGACGCCGACCAGCAGCTCCACTTCCGGACGCACGCGACCGGGCACGAACACCTCGTGCGTCTCGGTGCCGGTCCTCACCGTGTATCGCTCATCGAGCAGGTGAATCTCCGCGCCGGCGGCAACGGCGATGGAAACCTTGCCGAAGAGCCGGTCGATCGCCGCGAAAGGCGTCAGCGAGGGAGCGAGCGCCCAGAACGCCGCCGCGGGCTGCAGGTCCGGCGCCAGCACCGCCGGCGCGACGCGCGTGAAGTCGAGGCCGGCGCCGAGACCGGCGAGCACCGAGAAGCCTCCGAGGGTCAGGAACCGGCCCGCGCCCGACGCGCTCACGCCCGCGGTCGAAAGCCGGGCCCGAACGCCATCACCGGCGATCGAGATCGGCGCCGCGATGCGCGCCGCCAGCGCGATCACGACGCGATCGCGGTCCAACGCGCCCGCGACGACGACCTTGGCGGCGTGCTGGAATTCACCCGATCCCATCGCGAGCGCCTGGTAGCCGGCGGCGACCAGCAGGTGACTCCCGGTCGGAGCCGGTGGCACCGGGGCCGGCGGAGGCGCGGAGACCGCTGACGCGCGTGCTTCTTCTGGCGCAGCCGGCGGGACCGGCGCGCGGAGCGAGGGCGCTGCGTTGAAATTCATCGCGGCTCACGCCGATCTCGCGCCCCTCGAGGATCGCGTCGATCGATTGCTCGATGACGAAGCGCACGCTCGCGCGCGCGACCGCGTCCAGGCCGTGAGGAAGCGCCATCCGCCGCACGTACACACGCCCGCGCGGCGGATCGATCAAGAACAGCGTGGCCTGCCCTGTGACGGTGACATCGAGCAGGACCCGCGCCAGGCTCGGCATCACCTCGTTGGGCGGCGCAATCGCCACCGCCACATCCTGGGCCGTCACGATCGGTTTGCGCGTGGTGACGACGTCCAGGCCCCTGGTCGCGAGCATCTCGCGGATCGACGGCGCAAGCAGCTCCGCCTCATTCGCGGAGGCGCCCATCATCAGCTCGACGCGTCGGCCGGCAGGTCGCGCATCGGGCGCTCCCCGAGCGCTGCGCGAGCCCGCGCAGAGACAGAGCAGGACGGCGATACGAACGAACCAGGGCACGCGGCTCACCGGTGTTCAGTCAGCTGATCGAGACGCGCGCGCGCCCGCGCGGCGTACACCGATCGGGGATGGCGCGCCAGCAAGCTGTTCCACGCCGCCACCGCTTCCGGCGTGCGGTGCAGCTGCTCGAGCGCGGTCGCGCGCCCGGCGAGCGCTTCCTCGCCAACCTGGCCGTCACCAACCTGGCCGTCGCCCACTGCGCCGTCGCCGACCTCATGGAGCGGGTGGAGGTGTCGATCGAACTGCACCAGCGCGTCGCCGGGGCGCCCTCGCTCGAGGAGCAGCTCGCCGGCGAGCGCGAACGACAGCTGCGCCTCCGCCGTCTCGGGGAATGCCGCCTGCAATCGACGGTAGCCGGCGATCGCGGCGTCGGCGCGCCCCTCGCGGCGCAGCTTCTCCGCCCGCTCGAACAGCGCCTCGGCGGTGATCGTCGGATGAGCCGCGCGCTGCGCGGACGGGGCCGCCCTCGGGAGCGGCGCTTCGGGCATCACTGGCGCTTCAGCGGGCGGCGGTTCCACGCGACGGATCGGCGCGACCACCGCTGGAGATGCAACGACTGGAATCGGGGACGGGCTCGCCGGCCGCGGCGCGATCCGGCGTGTGACGACTGCGGCAGCGGCCGTCACGGCGAACACCAGCAGTGCCGCCGCCGCCCAGCGAGACCAGCGCATCCGGCCAACCCGCGGCGCCCGCTGCATCCGCTGGATCGCGCCTTCGACGGCGCGCTCGGAGAGCAGCGCGTCGCGCGGTTGCGGCGCCACCTCTCGCTCGAACCGCGGCGCCAGCGAGAGCTGAAGCGCGCACACCGCGCACTCCTCGAGGTGCCGCTGCAGGGTCGCCTGCTCCTCGGAAGCGAGCCCGCCCCGCCTCGCTCGATCGAGCAGATCCTCGGGATGTTCGTCGGCCCTCATCGCCCGGGTTCCTTGGCGCTGCTGCCACGCATGCGAGATCAGCAGTTTCCGAAGGGAGCCCTTCCCCAGACGCAGACGCGTCTTGACGGTGTTGACGGAGACTTCGGTCGCGAGCGCGATCTCCTCGACCGTGAAGCCCAGCACGACGCGCATGACCAGCGTCTCGGCCTGAATCGGGCGCACGCGGCGAATGAGATCCCTCATCACCTCGGCCCGCTCGATCTCTCCGACGCTCGCATCGGCCGGCGGCGCCTGGTCGTGCAGATCATCGAGCAGCTGGAGATTCCGGAGACGTTCCACGCTGCGCCGCCGATGGGCCAGCGCGCGCCGGACAGCGATCTTGGTTACGAAACCGAGGAGACTGCCTTCGAAACGATAGCTGGGTAGGCCGCGGTTCACGTCGACGAAACAGTCCTGGATCGTGTCCTCGAGGTCGGTGTGCCGCGACCCCATGACACCCCGGCACGCGCGCCAGATCGCCGGCGCGATCGCGACCAGGAACCGTCGAACGGCCTCCGGATCTTGCGACAGCGCTTCGCGCGCCAGCGCGTCGAGATGGGCCGGATCCGCCTTCGACGCCGCGCCGGCGCCGCCGTTTGCGCGGCTCATCGCCGCAAGGATGGAGCGGCGTGTGCGCCGCTGTCAATGAAACGCCGGCGCGCTCCGCAGCCGAAGTGCCCGGAAGCGCTGCGGCGTGCATTTTTTTTCGATTGTTCGATAGTGCGAGAGACCCAAAACGCTCCTTGGCGGACTTCTATACGGGCATGGCGATCTGGTTGGCTTTTCGGCAGACGCGCGGTGCTGACGTCGTTTCTCGGCGTCCTCCTCGGCGTGCTGATCACCACGGGCTGCGGCCGGCGCTCTTCCGCGGTCGGGGGACCGCCAGACGCCGCCGCCGACGGCACAATGACGGCTTGCGCGGCGGGTGGAACCTCCGGCGCCAGTGGCGCGGGCGGGGCCGGCGGCGTCTGGCAATACACGAACCCCGTCATCAAGGGCGACTGGAGCGATCCGGCGGTGGTGCGCGTGGGCGAGGACTATTACTCGGTTCGCTCGACGTTCGGGTGGCAACCAGGCTTGGCCGTCGCGCACTCCAAGGATCTCGTTCACTGGGAGTACATCGGAAACGGGTTCTCGTCGTTTCCCTCGATCGCAACGGGCGAGGTCGCGAACGGCATCTGGGGCTCGGAGATGATCTTCAACCCCAACACCAGCATGTTCATGATCTACGCCACGTACAACGGAATGCCGCTCCAGGTCTTCGAGTCCGCCACGCCCGGAGGCCCGTACACCATGCTCCCCGGCGGGCTCAACGCCGGTGGCGGTTACGATCCCGGTGTCTTCATCGACGACGACGCGCGGGTCTATCTGGTCAGCAGCACCGGCAAGATCGTCGAGCTCGCCGCCGACGGAAAGTCGGTCGTCAATCCCGCCGTATCGTCCTACACCGGGCTGGAACGAGGGGCCCGAGCTGTTCAAGCGCGCCCCGTACTACTACGTGACCTGGTCGAGCAACGGGACCGAGCGTGGCGCCGACGGAATCATCAACTCCGCGCGCTCGATGAGCCTGGCGGGGCCGTGGCAGCCCGATCCGACCAACCCCGTGCTGGAAAACCTGAACCGAGGAACCGATCCCGATCACCCATTCGAGGGGCCCCAGCATTCCGAGCTCATTCAAACGCAGAACGGCGAGTGGTTCGTCACGTTCCACACCTGGCAATACGACTACGGCACGCTGGCGCGCAGCATGTGCCTGGAGCCGGTCATCTGGACCGACGATGGCTGGTGGCGACCCAAGAACGGCAAGAAGCCCAGCCTGACCAATGACGGACCGAACCTGCCGTTCACGCCGTACGAGATCCAGCGCAGCGACGATTTTTCGTCGGCGACGCTCGGGCCGCAATGGTTCTTTCACGCCGTGCCGGACTGGTCGGGCGGCACCTGGTCACTCTCGGACCGTCCGGGCTTCCTGCGGATCAAGACGCAAGACGGCGACGTCAACAGCGCTGCGCGCCTACAAGGGGATTCCTCTGCAGCGCATCGATTTGAAGCAGTTCGATGCGGAGACGGTGGTCTCGTTCGATCCCGAGAGCGGCGCGGAAGCTGCGGGGATCATCCTGCACTCGACCGTGGCGTTCAACGTCATGTTCTCGCTGACCCGCACTGACACCAGCAAAGTCATCGAGCTCGCGTCTTTCACCGGCGCGAGCCGCATCGACGGCGCCGGAGCAACCCGCAACATTCTGGCGACGGTCCCCGTCGATGACACGTTGGGCGCGTCGGTCCATCTCAAGGTCAGCTTCGACGGGATGGAGAACGCCACCTTTTCCTTCAGCGCCGATGGTTGCACCTGGCAGGACATGGGCGTGCCCGTCAGCGTGGCGCTGAACGGCGACGTCGATCTGAGCTGGCGCCTGCAGGCGTGGACCGGTGCCGCGATCGGCCTCTACGCCGTCAAGAACGGCGCCACGGCCGACAACTACGCCGACTTCGATTCGTTCACCGTCACAAGTCGGGACTGAAACCTCAAAGAGACCCGAACGGGTGTCGGCGCACCTCTTAGATAGGTGTGAAGAGCTGGCTTTCATCTCATGACTCGACGCGATGGCGCACGGGGACGCTCGTCGCCACGGTGGCAGCAGTTTTCGGGTGCTCGAGCAGCCCCACGCCGAGCCCGGGTGGTGCCGCAGGAACCGCTGGAGGAGCCGGTGCTGGTGTCGGCGGCGCTGGAGCGGTCGGAGGCGCCGACGGAGGCACGGCGGGCATCGGTGGACTGGGTGGCGTAACTGGCGCCGGCGGCGGGAGTTGCGACGTACCGACCACCTTCACCTGGTCGTCGAAGGGGCCGGCGCTGAGCCCGAAGTCGGACGCCAAGCACAACCTGGTCGCGGTCAAAGATCCGTCGGTGGTCTACTTCAACAACAAATGGCACGTGTTCGTGAGCACCGTCGACGTCAACGGCGCGTACAGCATGGCGTACGTCAACTTCCCCGACTGGGACCACACCGCGGACGCCACGTTCTCGTATCTCGACCAGACACCGGCGCTCGTCGGGTATCACACCTCGCCCGAGATCTTCTTCTTCGCCCCGCAGAACAAGTGGTACCTGGTCTTTCAATCGGGTCAGCCGCAGTACTCGACGAACACCGACATCGAGAACCCCGCGGGCTGGACGACCCCGACGAACTTCTACGCCACCGAGCCGGCCATCGTCACGCAGACCGCGGGCGCGACCGGCGGTTGGCTGGACTTCTGGGTGATCTGCGACGACAGCAACTGCTATCTGTTCTTCACCGACGACGCCGGCCACTACTATCGTGGGCAAACCACGGTTGCGAATTTCCCCAACGGGTTCGACGCACCCGGTCGTCGTGCTGCGCGACGACGCGAACCCGACGCGCATCTTCGAGGCGAGCAACGTCTACAAGCTCAGCGGAACGAACAAGTACATCGCGGTGATCGAGGCCTTCGACGCCGGCTCGAGCTACGCGCGCTACTACCGTTCGTGGACCGCGGATACGCTCGACGGTGCCTGGACGCCGCTTCAAGACACGTTCGCCACGCCGTTCGCGGCGACCAGCGACACCACCTTCACGCCGCAGCCGGCCTGGACGCGGGACATCAGCAGCGGCGAGATGATCCGCGACGGGCACGACGAGCACCTCAGCGTCGACCCCTGTCACCTGCAGTACATCTACCAGGGACGCGCCCCGTCGAGCGACGGTCTGCCCTACAACAGCCTCCCCTGGCAGGTCGGCCTGCTCACGAAGACGAATTGAAGGCGTGAATGCACAGCGCGCGATCACGCGCCGAACGAGCGCCGATACGCGGCCGGGCTGACGTGCTGGAATCGGCGGAAGACGCTGCCGAAGTGGGTCGGGTTCGCGAATCCCCACTCGGTGGCGATCTGCTTGAGCGGTGCGCGCGTGGCGAGCAACGCGCGCGCCGCCTCCTGCACGCGCACCTCGATCATGTAGCGCGCGGGCGACAGCCCGGTGCAAGCGCGAAAGTGGTGGCTGAAGTGACTGCGGCTCATGCCGCGCTCGGCCGCGACCTGGTCGACGTCCAGCGGACGCCGCCGGCTCGCCAGCACCCGCTCGCGCAGCCATTCGAGCAGGCGCTCGCGGTCGCCCTCCGGATCGCGAAGCTCGTCCGCGCGCCGTTCATACGCGAGCAGGAACTCGAACAGCGCCAGCTCCACCTCGTGGCGGTCGCGGAAGTCCTTCTCGAACGCGCCACGAACGAGGCGCATGGTGCTCGCGACGAGCTCGCTCGACGGGCGGCGTGACGACGAGAGGTCCGGTGGCCGCGACCTGCTTGGCGATGCGGCGCAGAACGTAGGGGTGGTAGATGCCGATCCACGCGAAGGTCCAGCCGGGTGAATCCTCCGGCAGGTAGTAGCGATGGCGCGACGGGACGACCGCGAAGAACGCGGTTCCCGGGGCGACGCGCCGGGGCGGTCTTCCGTAGAGCTCGAAAGTGTCCCCATCCCGCAAGCGTCAACTGGAAGAACACCAGCGGCCGCGCGCGCGGCCCGAGCCGCTGCATTCCGTCCCACCGGTAAGCGTGCGGGTCGGTGCGCGTCTCGACGTTGCCAAAGTAGGCGTTGCCGGGCGTCCACCAGCGCGGCCCTTCGACCGGCGCGCGCGACGCGTCCACGAGCTGCCGCAGGTGCGGTTCCCAGGCCGCCGGCGGCTCGGGCCCCGGCAGCTGTCCAGCGACGACGCCGGACTTCAGAACCTCGAACGAACGGCGCCGCCAGAGCGTCGCGTCCGAGCGCGGTCCGATCGCTGGGCGCGTCCTCACAAATAGACCATAGTTCGAACATCCCAGCGATGGCGAGCCTCATTTCACCTGAGGTATCACATCGTGACCGGCTCACAAGGAGACGCCCCATGTCGAAGGTCCTTCGTGTGTCTCTGCCTGTTTTCGTCGTCGCGGGACTGGCCACCGCGCTGGTGTTTTGCGCGACGGCGCATGCCGCGCAGACCGCGATCACGATCTCCATGACGGCGCCTCCCGCGGCCCCGCGCATCCAACCGCCGTTCATCGTCGGCGCGATTCCCGCCACGCTGTTCCTCTACACGGTCCCCGCGACCGGACAGGCGCCGCTCACCTTCTCGGCGACGGGACTGCCGTCCGGGCTCGCCCTTGGAGCCAGCTCCGGAACCATCTCGGGGACGGCGCCCGCCGCCGGCTCTTATCCGATCGCCGTCACCGTCACCAACGGCGCGGGCAGCGCCACGGCGACGCTGACCGTCGTCTCGGGCACGACGCTGCGCCCGACGCCTCCGCTGGGCTGGAACAGCTACGATTCCTTCGGCGCCAGCATCAAGGAGGCCGAGGTGGTGCAGCAGGCGCAAGCGTTGAAGACCACGCTTCAGCCATTCGGCTGGAACCAGGTCGTCATCGACTATCGCTGGTACGATCCCGAGGACACGCTCGACAGCAACGGCCGCTACCTGCCGTCACTATCGAAGTATCCGTCCGCGACGGGAGCGAATGGGCTCAAATCGGTGGCCGACCAGGTTCACGCGCTGGGTCTCGGCTTCGGAATCCACATCATGCGCGGCATCCCGCGCACCGCGGTGACCGCGAATTCGCCGATCGCGGGCTCCACGTTTCACGCCACGGACGCCGCGAACGTCAACGATCCCTGCCCCTGGGATTCACACATGTGGGGCGTCAACGGCGCCACCGCCGCCGGTCAGGCCTGGTACGACGCCCTCTTCGCTCAGTACGCGCAGTGGGGAATCGATTTCGTGAAGATCGACGACATGCTCAACAACACCACCAAGGTCTATCACCAGGCCGAAGCCGACGCGATCCGGCGGTCCGTCAACAAGACCGGCCGCGCGATAGTGGTCAGCTTCTCGCCGGGGGCGGACGATCCGACGTGGCTGCCGAGCTCCGTCGCCAATCTGAACGCCAACGCCGAGATGTGGCGCGTGGTCGACGATTTCTGGGACTTCAAGGCGATCACCGACCTGCCGGGCGTCTTCACCGCCGTGGGGACCTGGCAGGCGGCCGCCGGCCTCGCGTCGGGCCACTGGCCCGACGCGGACATGCTTCCGCTCGGGTATCTCGGTCCGCGCTGCGAGTGGCACGCGTCCGGCGAGACGACGTTCACGCACAACGATCAGGTGACGATCATGTCGCTGTGGAGCATCTTGCCTTCGCCGCTGATCTTCGGCGGCAACGTGCAGTCGCTGACGACCGACGCGACGACCGGGCCGTGGACGGTGGCGCTGCTCACCAATGAAGAAGTGCTGGCGGTGAACCAGGATGCGCTCGGGACGCACGCCAAGCGGATCGTCCAGCAGGGCACGACCGAGGTCTGGGCGCGCGATCTCAGCGGCGGGCGCAAGGCAGTCGCGCTGTTCAACCGCGGCACGCAGGACGCAACGGTCGCGGTCTCGTTCGCGCAGCTCGGCGTCGCGGGAAGTCCCGCCGTGCGCGATGTGTGGAATCGCGCTGACGTGACGGGGATGACCGCAGGGATCTCCGTCACCGTCCCTTACAGCGCCGCGTTCATGTACGTGCTTTCGCCTCCATCGACCGGAGCGGGCGGCGCAGGCGGTGGTTCGGCAGGAGCGGGCGGAATGGCGGGCGCCACGGGCACGGGCGGGATCGGCTCCGGAGGCGGTGGCGTCGCGGGCGCGGCAGGTGGCGGCGGCGTCAGCGGAACCGGCGGCGCGTCCGCGACCGGCGGCACCGACGGAACCACGGCAACCGGCGGCCAATCGGGCACGGGCGGAGCGCCCGGCCAAACCTCGGGCGGCGGAAGCGGCTGCGGCTGCGAAGTGAGCGGCGCCGGCGGCGCCGCAGCCCTGCCCGTCTTGCTTCTCCTCGCGGTCGCTCACCGGGTGCGGCGCCGGCGGCGCTGAAGCACCTCAGTTCGTCAGCAGCCTCAGGTTGCTGACGCAGAAGCTGTAGGGCCCCGACGACGCGATGGTCGTCGGGACGTGAAAGAGAACTGACTCGAGCCTCGTCGGATCGAACGCCGGCGGCGCGGCGCCGGGGATCCGCACGTCGGCCCAGCGGAACACGTTGGCACCGGCCACGACCGGGGAGTCCGCAAACGAAACGTTGGCGCCCCAGTAGGCCGCGCCGGCAGACGTACCGTCGGTGGCGGGGGTGGGAAACTCGACCCGCAAGCCCGGCAGCGCGACGATCTCCAGATCGAACGCCAGACCGGTCACGCCCTTTGCCGTCGCGTTGAAGACACCGCGAACCGGCGCCGGGCCCCCGCTGTTGTTCAGATCCAGGCCGATGCCGGCGCCGGTGATGTTGGCGTAATCCGGCAGGCCACCGGTGTTCGCCCCCGCGATCACCATCGCCGCAGATCCGCTCGTGCACATCTTGCCGCCCACGTTGGGGAACGACCCGACCGCGGGAGTCGCGACCGTCGAGCACGCCGCCGCCGGGTGTCCGCCACGCAACTCGCAGATCCCGGTCGCGGTGGTGCCGTCGGCGCCAATCCCGTCGCCGTAGGCGTACCAGGACCCCTGGACCCCGAGCGTGTTCGACGAGCCCAGCACCAGGCCGGTCGAGCCCGGCGTTATCGTCACGCCGACGATTCCAGCATCGCTCACAGCGTCGGCGGCGACGTCCGGCGCGCCTGCGTCGGCGGCGCCCCCTGCGTCGACTGCGACCACTGCGTCGACCACGCCGGTATCGCCGACCGCGTCCGGCGCGCCGCCGCCGTCCGTCCCGACGGGCGCATCGCTCGTCGTCGAAGCATCGCTGGCGTCGCCAGAAGCCGCGCCGGAATCCGTGGCGCCGCCGGCTCCGTGCCCACCCGTGCCCGGAGCGCCACCCGTGTTGTTTGCACCACCCGCGCCCGTCGTTCCGGTGTTGCCCCCGCTCGCGGTCGCGCAGCCGGTGCACGCTCCGTAGCGCGAACCATCATCGGCGCAGACCTGGACGCCGTCCGGGAGACCGGGGCAGGCGCATGCCTTCTGATCACCCGGAACACACACCTGGGACATCGTCGGGGCCGGCGTACCGGCGGCGCAAGCCATGGCTCCGAACAGCATCAGCGCGCAAACCAGCGCTCCCAGGTTTTCCCGCGCGGATCGAACGTTCCGCAATGGACGGACATACAGCTCATCCAATGAAGCGCGATACAACAACCACGACCCTCCTGGCGGGGGAACCCTGAGAATCGCCGCAGCGGCGTAGAAGGGGGACGCTGACGGAGATCGAGAGGGCTGTCAACCGCGCGGTGCAGCGCCTTCCGTGCGGCGCTGCACCGGCACGGTCACCAGGTCGCGAACGAGGCGTAGTCCAGACCGCCGGCGGTGGCCTGGAAGCAGTAGCCGCCGTTCACCTTGTCCGGCAGGGCGGAGATGTTGCCGTCGGCCACGAAGGCGACGCCGTTGATCTTGAGCTCGCGGCCGGCGATGTTGCTGAGGTTCAGTCCCGAGAGAGCCGCGTTGGTCTCGCGGCAGACCGCGCCCGAGCCCAGCGCCCCGGACTGGTAGTTGGCCGAGGTGAACACCGTCGGACTGGCACAGAACGCGGCGCACGGGTTGGTGCCGCCGGTCGTACCGCCCGTGGTCGTCCCCGAGCTGCTGCCCGACGACGTCGACGCCGCGGAGATCGGCCCCACGGCGGTGAAGGTCCAGCGGCCGTAGCTGGTGCCGAGGTTCGTGCCGAGCTGCACGAGCGCGCCGTCGCTGTTCGACGACACACAGTACCCGCTCTTGTTGTTGTTCGAGAGCACGAGGTTGGCGTATCCCGACTGGTCCTTGATGTACTTGATGGGCAGCAGCTGGCTGGTCGCGCCGGTATAGGTCCTCTGAACGATCTGCGAGCCATTCAAGTCGAGCGCCTTGCCGCTAGCGACGTTGATGACCTTGAAGTAGCCCGAGGACACGAGCAGGATCTGCCAGTTCTGGCTCAGCGCGCCCGAGTAGGTGCGCTGCTCGACGGACGCGCCGTCGGCGGTGCTGCCGCCCACAACGCTCAGGCACTTACCGCTGTAAGCATTGCAGATCTTGTACATCTGCGTGCTCTCGAAGTCGCGCCACACCGTGACCACATGGGTCCACTTGTGGCCGGCGGCGTACGGCGCCTGAGGCATGGGGTCGTTGCAATTCGTGTAGCCGGTATTGGTGACGATGCACGCCGTCGGTTGCTTGCACAGGCCGTTGCCGCCGTAGCGGTTGACGTACACGTTGGTGGCCAGCGGCGTTCCCAGGCGGCCCGGGACCTCGCCCGAGCCCATATCATTGCCGTCGCAGTAGTATCCCTGCCACGGAGACGCGAAGATGTTCCCGAAGTACGCGCCCTCCTGGTACGGGTAGAGCGAGCTTCCGGTCCACCCGATGCCCGGGTCCGGGCCCACGAGCCAGATGCTGATGTGCTGGCCCGAGTTGTTCACATGCGCCAGCATGCAGGCGCTGATCTTCTCCTGGCAGTCGAGATCGCAGCTGGTGGCCAGCTCGGGCGCGATGCCGATGGAGCCCTGGAACGTGTACGAGTTTCCGTATTGATCCTGCTTCACCAAGCTCTGCCCCGCGGGATAGGCGCATTTGATCATGTACTGGACGACCTGCCGGCCGCCCGACGTGGTCATGAGACCGTTCGTCGACGACAGCCCGTTCGGCAGCGACAACCCGTTCATGGTGAAGCCGTTCATCGTGAAGCCGTTCAACGACAGACCATTCATGGTGAAGCCATTCATGGTGAAGCCGTTCATCGTGAAGCCGTTCATGGTGAAGCCGTTCATCGACTCCAGGTCCTCGTTGGTCGATTCGACGCCTGACGACAACTCTGGCGCGCACGACGCGACGAACCAGGGAGCGAGGAGCGCCAGCAATCCAGCCTTCGACCGCAAAACCGTGTGCATACTTACTTAATTAGCAGGCCGCATGCCACAGCTAAGTGTTCGTAATCCCATGAATTCCGCGGTGCGTATTGCGCAGTCGTGCGCGAATTGCGCATCGGCATTTTCGCTTCAAGCGCAAACCGCCGATGGATGGGGCGAGGTCGATCTTTGAGCGGAACGCGCGGTTCGCTGACCGATAGCACGCTGGTCTCGTCGAAGAAGACCGACGGCGATGCCATCCATGTGCCCCAGCGACTGACGATCGGCACGGGCCACGCGGTGGCGACGCACCTTCTGCCCCCGGAGGGGACGCTGATCGTGGGCCGCTCCCCCGAGGCCTCGATCCGCGTCGACGACAACTCGGTGTCGCGGCAGCACGTGCAACTGCACCTCGGCTCCCTGGTGCACATCGAAGAT
The DNA here is from genome assembly GCA_963774325.1 of uncultured Pseudomonadota bacterium. Lineage (GTDB taxonomy): Bacteria > Myxococcota_A > Polyangia > Fen-1088 > Fen-1088 > DASRQZ01. The sequence goes on along the minus strand of CAVZEF010000002.1, from coordinate 1,860,469 downwards.
CTCGGCAGCGCCAACGGCACGCGGATCGCCGGCGCGCGGTTGCGCCCGCACGAACGCACGCCGCTGCCCCCCGGCCAGGTCGCCGAGATCGGCGGGAGCTGGATCATGGTATCGAACGCGCCCCTCGCGCGCTCGACCACCCAGCAGATCACCATGCAGGTCGAGAGGACTCCGCCGCCGGCGATCCGGACCGCCAGCTCCGCGCCCGACGACGGACTGATCGTGCACGACCAGGCGATGCGCAACCTGCATCGATTGATCGAGCGCGCCGCGCTGAGCGACATCGCCGTGCTGCTTCTCGGTGAGACCGGCGTCGGCAAGGAGGTCTTCGCGCGACGCCTCCACGCGCTGTCGCCGCGCGCGAGCGGACCCTTCCTGGGGCTCAACTGCGCCGCGGTGGCGCCATCCCTGTTCGAAAGCGAGCTCTTCGGCCATGAGCGCGGCGCCTTCACCGGCGCCGGCCAGACCAAGCTGGGGTTGCTGGAGTCGGCGGAGGGCGGCACGGTGCTGCTCGACGAGGTGGGCGAGATGCCGCTCGGCGTCCAGGTCAAGCTGCTGAGGGTCCTCGAGGAGCGCCAGGTGCTGCGCATCGGCGGCACGCGTCCGCGCGCCATCGACGTGCGCGTCCTCTCGGCCACCAACCGCAACCTCGAAGCGGAGGTCGAGGCCGGGGCGTTCCGGCGTGATCTCTACTTTCGCCTCAACAGCATCAGTGTCCAGATTCCTCCGCTGCGCGAGCGCCTCGCGGAGGTCGAGCCGCTCGCGCGCCGCTTCGTGCTGCTGGCGGCGGAGCGGCTCGGAGTCGCGGCGCCGGAGATCGAGCCCGGCGTCTGGGATCGCCTGCGAAAGCGGCGCTGGCCCGGGAACATCCGCGAGCTGCGCAATGTGATGGAGCGCGCCGTCGTGCTCGCGGACCATGGCCGCATCACGCCCGACGCCCTGCCGGCGGAGACCGAGCTCGCCTCGGGACCCGAGCCGCACGCGCCCTACGCCGCCGGCGCGGTCCCGGGCACGACGGCGGACGCGCGGGTCGACGGCGAGCGGCAGCGGATCGCCGACGCGCTCGAAGAATGCGCGGGGAATCAGACCCGGGCCGCGGCTCTGCTCGGAGTCTCGCGCCGCACCCTGCTCAACCGGCTGGCCGAGTTCGACCTGCCGCGGCCACGCAAGCGCGGCAAGCCCTGAGTCACAGCCGTGCGCGCGGCGGCGCCGGCTTGCGCGGGTCGATGTCGGCCTGCCAGGCGTCGATCCGGCGCGCCAACGCGTCGGACTCGTCCCCCGCAAACGCGTCACGCGCGCTGCGGGCGAGATCGCGGGCCCGCGGAAGATTGGCTCGCGAGACGGTGACGAGAGCCTGGGCGAGCGAGAACTGCGCGTCTGCCGTCAGGTGCAAGTCCTGGGTCCCGAGCATCGCAAGAGATTGCTCGAAGGAAGCGACCGCGAGCCGCATGTCGCCGCGCGCGAGCTGGGCCTTGCCGAGATCCAGCAGCGCCGCGCCCACGTAGAACGAGCTCGCGCCCTCTCGCTGCCAGATGTCGAGCGCGCCCCGGATCGACTTCTCGGCTTCGTCGTAGCGACCGAGGGCCGTGAGGATCTCGCATTCGTTGACGGACGCCAGGGCGATGCGCCCGTTGCCTTCGCCCAGCACCTTGGCGAAGATATCGATGGCTCGGCGAATGTGGACGACGGCCTCCCGATCACGTCCGAGCCCGTGCATGAAGGTGGCGAGGTTGTTGTTCGACATCGCCACGTCGACGCTGGATGGACCCACTGTCGCCAGCCGGATCGCCAGCACCCGCTGCTCCTCTTTGAGGGCTTCATCGAAGTGGTGCTCCTTCCACAAGACCACCGCGTTGCACGCGCCGACCCGCGCGTCGAGCAGGGGGTGGCCGCTGAAGCGCGCCGAGATCGCCTGCGCCAGCCGCACCCACTGGCGCGCGGCGCGTACGTCGTGGGTCAGGTCGGCGTAGGCGCCGCCCAGCATCGCCGCTGCTTCAATCGCCACCTCATCGTGGCGCGCCGACTCCGCCGCCATGACCGCGTCCTCGAGATGCGCGAGCGCCTCCTTGGTGTCGAGGCACGTGTCGAAGAGGCCGCCGAGCGCGTAGGAGATCTCGGCCTCGAGCGCCTTGTACTCTATCCGCCGCGCGGCCTCCAGGACCGGCCCGCCGACCGCGCGGGCCTGATCGCACCGGCCGGCCGACGCAAGCGCGTTGACCTTCGCGACCTCCTCGCGGAGCCGCTCGATCTCGCCGCGCTTCGCTGATGAATCCGGCGGGCGCACCACGGCGCGCAGCATGGCGACGTCCTCGCAGCGATCCGGCGAGGGCAGCGCGCCCGCGGCGCCGACCGCGTTATCGACCACGCCCTGGTCGGCGCTCTGGAAGACCGTCGTCAGCGCCCGCACGCCGGAGAGGCGCTCGTTGAGGCACTCCATCCGGAGGTCGAGCACCTCGGCGGACTGCTCGCCGCGCACGCGCGTGGCCTCGCACGCCTCGACGTACATGCTGGTCCAGCGCGCGACGTAAGTGTCGAGCACGCCGGCCATCTGCGCGAACACCTGGCTCGCGCGCTTGTTTCCGCTGGCCTGGAATGCACTCTCGACGCCGCGGCGCTGCGCGGGCCCCCAGGCAGTCGCGGCGCGTGCCGGACCGCCGTCGCACACCGCGCGGTGGGTGGTGGCCAGGCGCTGTCCGCCGGCGGCGACCGCGACCAGCAGGGCGACGCCCGCGAGCGCGGTGACCCATTGACGCTGGCGCGTGGAAGGATCTCGGCTGAGCGCCGCGAGCAGGTCGGCCATCGTCGGGAAGCGGTCTTCGAGCTTGGTCGCCATGCCCCGAAGCAAGACCTTGCGAATCCACCCGGGGACGTGGCTGTTCTCGGGCGCGTCGGTGAGCCGGCCTTCGAGGACATTCGCCATCACCGTGGCGACGTCGTTGCCCGCGAAGGGCCGGCTGCCGTAGAGACCTTCGTAGAGCGCAACCGAGAACGAGAACTGATCGGTTCGCGCGTCACCGACGCCGCCCGAGAACTGCTCCGGCGCCATGTACGCCGGCGTTCCCAGCAGCGCGCCCGTGCGCGTCAGCTTGAGACGCAGGTACCCTGAAGGCACCGCGCTGGCCTCGGCGACGGGCGCGGCCTCGCCGGAAGACGCCGCGTCCAGCTTCATGGTCGCGTCGATATCGACGCCTGGCGCCGCCCGGAGCGCGCGGACCGCAGACGACGGTGGGCCTGGCTCGGAAACCAGCGGCGCGATTGCGCCTTCGCGCACCTCCTCGCGCGCGAGGCCGAAGTCCATGACCCGCACCTGCCCGCCTTTGGTGATCATCACGTTGTCGGGCTTGAAGTCGCGATGGACCAACCCCGCGGCGTGAGCGGCGACCAGACCACGTCCGGCGAGGAGAAAGACGTCGAGGACCTCGCGCCAGGTTCGCTGCTTGAACTGGAGCCAGTACCCGAGCGTGTGCCCCTCGACGAACTCCATGGCGATGAAGACCGTGTCCTGGAAGGTCCCCACGTCGTAGACCACCACGACGTTCGGGTGGGAGAGCCGGGCGATGGCCTGGGCCTCGCGCAGCAGCCGCGTGCGCCCGCCGGCCGTCGCCGCATCTGCTCGGGCGCGCAGGAGCTTGATCGCGATCTTGCGATTCAGCTCCGGATCGTAGGCGGCGTAGACCTCACCCATCCCGCCCCGCCCCAGCACGCCGAGGATGATGTAGCGGCCGATCGATGCGCCCTTCGAGAGGCTGAGCTCGCCGTCCGCCGGCCCCGCCGCGGTCGGGGGGCGGACGGGATCGCTGGAAGACATGAGGCGACTTCCACATCGGCGGATCTCGACGGACATTGAGGGAGAGCGGACCACACATCGAACGGCGGCCGAGCGGCTGCCGGCGCCCTCGTTCGGCTCCGGTCTGTCGCGGCGTTCGGGGTCCTACGGGCGGACGTGAAGATGCGCGCTCAGGTGCGCGCGGTGTCCGACAGCAAGGCGTCGAGCCGCGCGATATCCGCCGGCTTGGCGAGATGCTCGTCGAAGCCGGACGCACGCGCCTTCTCGCGATCGGCGGCCTGCGCGTAGCCGGTGAGCGCGACCATCAGGGCGTCGCGCAGCTCGGGATCGGCGCGAAAAGCGCGCGCCACCTCATAGCCGTCGAGGCCGGGCATGCCGACGTCGCACAGCACGCAGTCCGGCTTGAAAGCGCGCGCCGCCTCCAGCCCCAGGAAACCGTCGTAGGCGACGGCCACCTCGTGCCCCATGATCTGGAGCACGACCTTGAGCCCGTTGGCAACGTCCCGATCGTCGTCGATCACCAGGACGCGGCGCCGCCGGCGGGCCGCAACGGGGGCCGCGTTTTCCTCGCGCGCAGCCGCACTCGGCATGGCCAGGGGCAGGCGCACGACGAAGGTCGCCCCCTGACCGTTGCCCGCGCTGTGCGCCGTGACCTCGCCTCCATGCAGCTCCACGAGCCCGCGGACCAGCGCCAGCCCGAGCCCGAGGCCGCCGCCCGCCCGCTCGAGCGTCCGCTCGCCCTGCACGAACCACTCGAACAGACGCGGCAGGATCGCGGGATCGATGCCCGGTCCCGTGTCCGCCACGGTGAGAACGGCCGCGCCATCGCGCGACGCGAGTGACACGATGGCGGAGCCGCCCGACGGCGTGAACTTGGCCGCGTTGGACATCAGATTGGCGATCACCTGCGCGATGCGGACGGTGTCGACGATCGCGGGGAGCGGCTCGGAGCCGAGGCGCACGTCGAGGCTCACGCCGCGCGCTTCGAGGAGCGCGCGGTTGTCCTGGATCGCGTCGCGCACGAGGGCGACGAGGTCGACCAGCTTTCGCTGGAGCTGGATCTTGTTCTCCGAGATGCGCGTGATGTCGAGCAGGTCGTCGACCAGGTGCACGAGGTGGCGGATCTGGCGATCGATGATGCCCCTCGCGACCTCCCGCCGCGCACGAACACCGTCGTCGCCAGGGGGGCCCTCCCACCCGAGCACGTAGAGGCTCGACCGGATGGCGGACAGCGGATTGCGCAGCTCGTGCGAGAGGATGCCGATGAACTCGCCCTTCCGGCGATCGGCCGCGCGCAATTTGTCGAGGAGGGACCGTTCGGCCGTGACGTCGTAGTTGATGCCGAGCACGCGCTCGATCCGTCCGTCATCGCCGGCGAGCGGCACGACGATCCAGTGGCGGTAGTTGACCTCGCCGCTCGGAACCGTGAACGCCAGGTCCCAGGTCTGGCGCTGGCCGGTCTCGACCGCCTTGCGCATGCTGGCCTCGAGCGGGTCCCAGACGAACGGCGGCCAGATCTCCTTGCCCGGCTTGCCGACGAGCGCGGCGGGCGAGAGCCCGCACTGGGCGCGCACCATCTCGCCAAGCGCCGGATCGACGTAAAGGACGCGCCCCGCGCGGTCGCAAAGCACCATGCTCACCGGGAGGTTCTCGACGGTGTTGCGGAACAGCTCCTCCGTGTCGCGCAAGCGCGCCGCGAGGTCGGCGTCCGAGGGGGCCGGCGCGGGCTCGGCCACGCGTTGCGCGTGCGCGATGGCCGCGGCGCACAGGTCGGCGATTCGATCCAGGGCGTCGGGCGGAGCCGGCTGCCGATCGGGCGTGTCGCGATGAAGCGACGACAGCACGCCGACGACGCGTCCGTCGGGCAGGCGAAACGGGAACGCGTGCAGCGCCCGCACCTGCGCGACGAGCAGCGCGTCTCGATCCGCGCTGCCCGCGAGCGCGGCGCTCGTCGCGACATCGTCGAAGACGACGTGGCGCCCGCCCGCAGTCACGCCGCTGCCACCCAGGGGCGCGCGCAGGTTCGCGACATATTCGAGGAACGGCCGCACCAGGCCGCGCTGGGCTCCGAGCCGCAAGCCGCCGCCTTGACCGTGCAAGATCTGCAGGCAGCCGCGGTCCGCACCGGTGATCGCCAGGGCCTCGCCAAGGGTGGCGTCGAGGAGGCGCGAGAATCTCCGTCACGCAAGAACTCCACGACGACGGAGTGGAGACGCGCGAGTGCGGCGAGCTCGGTGCGCCGCGGCCCGTCATCGGCGCCTCGACCGTCTTCGCCCTTCGCCTCGATCATCCAGCCGCATACTACGTCGGCGCCCACGGCGGCACGGCCAAATGTGCGCGCGCGGCTCTTCAGTTCGCGTCGCCGGCGCCGGCACCCAGCGCGACGAGAGTCCCGAGGTGCCGACCACGGCGCCCGGATCGTGCTTCACGGCTCGACCGTCAGGATTCTGAGAGCTGCCGAGCGGATCGCCCGCGTTTTTCGGGCGCCTGCGATGGCGTGGTCATTGCTGTGATACGCGGCATGCGTGTAACAGGGATTCTCACTCTCGTCATCGCGTGCGCGACGGCGGCGGCCTGCAGCTCGACCATGGACAAAGCAGGCGGTCAGGGCGGCGGTGGCGGCGCGGGCGACGGCGGTCACGGTATGGGTGGAGCTGCCGGAGCTGCGGGAGTTGGTGGATCCGGCGGAGCCAACGACGCCGGCCCGGGCGACAGCGGAAGCTCCGCGGCCGGCGGACACTCCGCCGACGCCGGTCTGGACGGGATGTCGGGCATGACCGGTTGCACCCCGGCGTGCGGCGCCGGCTCGGTGTGCGTCGGCACCGGCACCCAGGGAGGCGCGGTCTTCTTCGCTGACGGCGGCGTCTGTCCGCCGGGCCGGCACGTCGAGAACAACCGGTGCGTGCAGGATCTGACGTTCGCCTGCATGCCGATCCCCAGCGCGTGCAACGGAAACGCCACCTGCGCCTGCGCGTCCAGCCTGTGCAATGGACGGAGCTGCGGCGCCCCCAGCCCCGGCGAGATCACCTGCATCCTGGCGGTGCCTTAGCAGCAATAGCAGGGCCTTGGCGGGCGCGAACCGTCGCGCTCTGACCTCCGCCCTGCAGCAATGAGCCGCGTTGCCGCATTTCCCGAGGCCGGGTGTCTAATGCCCGGATGGAGCTGGGGGATATGTGGATCGAGGACCTCTACCAGCGCTACGGGCCGGCGCTTCTGCGGCGCGCGCGGATGCTGCTCAACGACGAGGCGGCGGCGTGGGACGCGGTGCAAGAGGTGTTCGTGCGCGCCTTGCAGACAGGCAGCCGGTTTCGCCATGAGGCTTCGCCCATGAGCTGGCTCTATCGCATCACGACCAACCATTGCCTCAATCGGCTGCGCGACAGCGGGCGGCGGTCGCATCTACTGCGCGCGCAGCTGGGTGGTGGCGGCGCGCCGCCGGCGCCGGACGGCGAGCTGTCGATCGCCGTGCGCGAGGTCCTGTGCCTGCTGCCGCGCGAGGTCTCCGAGATCGCGGTCTACAGCTACGTCGACCGCATGGGCCACGACGAGATCGCGGCGTTGCTGGGCCTGTCGCCGCGGACGATCCGCAACCGGCTGCGCGAGTTTCAGACGCGCGCGCAGGCCGCGCTGGGCCTGAACCTGGAGGTCGCATCTTGAATCACGGCACGCACCTGTCCGATCTGCGCCTGGACCAACTGCTCGCCGGCGAGCTCGATCCGCCCGCGGAGGCGGCGCTGCGCGCCCACCTGGTGGCGTGCGTCCCGTGCACGCACCGGCACGGCGCACTGATGGCAGGCGCGACGCAGATCCGCAGCGATCCGCGGTTTGCGGCGCTGGCGCCCGCGATCCGCGCGCGGCTCGCCGGGGTCGATGTCGATGTCGGCGCGGGACGACCGTACGCGCGGCGGCCAGCGTCGTCCCGAGCTTGGGCGACCGCGGCGTTCGCGGCGTGCGCCGTCGCCGTGGCCGTCATCGCGCTGGTGCGGCGGCCGGATGCCGGCGTTGCCGCGGGCGGCGCGACCGAAGGTTCCCGCATCAAGGGCGATCTGGCCATGGACGTCTTCGTGCGGCGCGCGGGGGGCGCGACGCGGGTCGAGACCTGGCTCGCCGGCGATCCGGTGCATCCGGGCGACCAGCTGCGCGTGCGCGTGCGCGCCGGGACACGCGGCCATTTCGGGGTCTTTGCCGTCGATTCGCCCGCGGCGGCTGCGCCGTCGCCCGCGGTCGCCAGCTACCTGCCGGCGGGTGGCGAGCTCGCCGCCGTCGAGGCGGGCGCACCGCTGCTGCTCGACGGCGCCGTCGAGCTCGACGCCTCGCTGGGACGCGAGCAGCTGCTGGGCGTCCTCTGTCCGTCGCCGCGGAAGAAAGAGGCGGTGGCCGGCGACCTGCGCGCCGCGCTGGCCGTCGCCGGCAGCGATCCGAGCCGCGTCGACTGGCGGCGCGCGGTGCCGGGATGCGTGGTCGGCTCGCTCTGGCTGCGCAAGGAGACGGCGCCGTGAAGCGCTCCCGTGCCACTGGATCCGCGCGCTGCCTGCGCTCGGCGGTTTTGCGCGCGGCGATCGTCGCCGCCGCGATCGCGCTCGGCGTCGGTCCCGGGGCGCATCGCCGGCGCCGCGCCGGGCCGCTTCGCGGTCGTCGTCGGCAATGATGTCGGCGACGCCAGCGAGGTCGTGCTGCGCTACGCCGAATCCGACGCGCGCCGCCTGGCCGACACCCTGCGCGCCGTCGGCGGCTTCTACCCCGAGAACGTCACCGTGCTGACCGGCGCCAGCGCCCAGGATGTGCGGCGCACGCTGATCAGCCTCAACGCGCGGCTGCGCGGGATCCCCGGCGTGCAGATGTTGTGGGTCTTTTATTCGGGCCACTCCGACGGCCAGGCGCTGCACCTGCACGGTTCGCACCTGGAGATGTCGGAGCTGCGCGATCTCACCACCGCTTCGCCCGCCGAGGCGCGCGTGCTGGTGGTCGACTCCTGCCGCTCGGGCTCGCTCACGCGCGTGAAGGGCGGCCACGCGGTGCCCAACTTCGACATCACCGTCGAGGCGGCGCCGGCAGCGCGCGGCCTGGCGATCCTGACCTCGAGCGCCGCCGGCGAGGACGCGCAGGAGTCCGATCAGCTGGGCGCTTCCATCTTCACGCATCATCTGGTGTCGGCGCTGCTGGGCGCGGCCGATCGCGATCGCGACGGCCGGGTCACCGTCGCCGAGGCCTTCGCCTACGCCGCCGATCGGACGCTGGCGGCGACGGTGCTGACGCTGCCCGGGCCGCAGCACCCGACGTATCGGCTGGAGATGGCGGGACGCGACGATCTGCCGCTGACCGAGCCCGGGCTGGCGCGCGAGGGGCGCGGCGCGCTGATCTTCGCCGATGCCGGGACGTTCCTGGTGCAGAACGACGCCGGCGATCGCGCGGTGGTCGCAGAGGTGGCGGCCGATCGCGCGGGCTCGAGCCTGACCGTCGAGCCGGGGCGCTACTTCGTGACGGAGCGCAACCGCGAGTACCTGCGGCAGGGGACGTTCACCGTCGCGCGCGGCGGCGGCACCGCGGTGGCGGCGGCCGACATGCGCCGCGTGGACTACGCGCGCGTGGTGCGCAAAGGCGCGGCGGAGCGAACCCGCGCCTTCAGCGCATTCGCGCTCGGCGGCGTGCGCGGCAACCTGGTCGATCAGGGCGCGGCGTTTCGCGGCGACCTCGGCGTACGCGTCGACCTGCAGGCGGTGTCGCTGGAGCTGCGCGGCGGCAGCGGCGCCTCATGGCATCGCAACGACCGCCTCGGCACCGTGAGCCAGGAGACCGCGCTGGCGGCGGCTGCGCTGCACATGTTCGACTTCGACGTGTGGTCGGCCGGCTTCGGTCTGGAGGCGGGCGCCGCGTGGTTCCGCCAGCACTTCGACGACGGGCGCACGCGCGATCGCAACGCGCTGGCCCCGACGGTGGCGCCGCTGGTCGAAGTCGAGGTTCCCTTCGGGCGCGCGTTCTACGGGCGCGTCGACGGCGCGTTCCCCAGCTACTTCCTGCCCGCGGCGGCCGATTCGGAGTCGTCGGTCCACGCGAGCTTTCGCGTGAGCGTGGGCGGCGGCGGCTACTTCTGATGCGCGCCCTGGTTCGAGTTGCGGCGGTTGCGGCCTGCGCGAGCACGCTGCTGGGGTGTGGCGATCCACTGGCCGACGGCAGCTACCTGGGCGATGCGACCATTCGCTTGCACGCCATCGTGCAGGGCAACCTGTCCGAAGCAGAGCACGCCGCGGTGGCGGTGCTCTGGCTGGGCTACGCGGCGCTCGCGGAGAAAAAGCTGGCCGGCGTCGAGAGCTCCGTCCTGCCGATCAGCAGCATCGACTTTCCGCCGCGTTTCACCTGCGATCTGCTGTCGCCGCCACCCAGCGCCGGGTCCTATCTGGCGCCCGACGGCCACATCGTGCCCGCCTTCGTACGCGTGGGGCTGCTGGTCGTGTTCGACGACGTCGACCAGGACGGCCGGCTCGCCGTCACCGACGGCGGACAGGTGCTGGCGCCGGATCGGCTGCTGGCGCAGAGCCTGTCGCACGCGTTGCTCTACGTCGCCGCGCCGCCGGACGATCCCCGCGCGCTCGACGCGCAAGGCGCGATCCTCAGCAACTGGGAGATGGCGTCGGCCCACTACAACCTGGTCGCGATCGATTCGTCGCCGGTGAACGGCCACGTCGTCGAGGCCGGCAGCACGGTCGTCTTCATCCCCGCCGACGGAGCCGTCCACCTGTGAGCGCGGCGCTGACCGATGCGGCTGCCGGAATTTTTCGCTCCACGGGTCTAAGGGATGGGAGGCGCCGCGTCGGCGCCCCACGGCAAAACAAGGAGCAGCGACGATGAAGCGAAATACAGCGTGGGCCCTGTCGGTGGTGGTCGGTCTCGGCGCAGGAGCGTGCGGCGGCGCGTCCGCGCCTCGGAATCCGCTGGAAGCGCCGCTCGGCGAGATCCAGACGGCCGGAGCGCCCACGACCATCGTGCGTGTCGCGGGTGCCATGGAGAGCGAGCACTGGATCAACGACATCGCGATCGACGGAAACGATCTCTACGTGACGGTGGCGTGGGACGGCGTCTACCGCCTGCCCAAGTACGGCGGCGGCTTCACCACGCTCGACGTGGGCGGCCACAACACGGAGTTCGGTGAGCTGGCCGCGGGCGACGGCGCCGTCTTCTGGGTGGCGACCAGCTTCGACGGCAACGACTTCCCCACGACGCACCTCCGTCGCGTGGCCACGGGCGACACCGCCGTATCGACGGTCTACCAGGCGCAGCTCGGGACGACCACCAGCAACCTCGGCAAGAACCTGCAGGTCGACGCATCGGTCGTCTATCTGACGCAGGTCCGGAACGTCACCGACGACGGCGCCATCCACCGCATCCCCACGGGCGGCGGCGCCGAGCTTTCCAGCATTCTCCCATTCATGTTGCAGGGCTCCAGCCCCGCCCTGGCAATTTCGATCGCGTGGGTCGCGCGGAACGGAAGCGTCTTCTTCGCGGATTGCACCGCGGACGACGGAACCTGCGCGATCCAGCAGGCGAGGGGCGACGGGACAATCTCGGCGCTCGCCACAATCACGGGCGATGGGTCCCACGTGCTGGGCGCCGACGCCACGAGCATCTACGCCGACTCGTTCTCTGTCCTCGCGCCTCCGGCCGGCGGCTCCCAGCAGGTCCTGCTGCTGAAGATCGACCAGCAGACCGGCGCGGTCGTCGAGCTCGCTCCAAACGGAGCCGGCGCCACGAACCTGCTCGCCGATGACCAGGAGCTGTTCTTCTACGTCCCGGGTGCGTCCATGATCGCCGCCATTTCCAAGCAGGACGGCGTTCGACGCACCGTCGTCGAGCTGCCGCCGGACACGCACGGAATCCGGCAGATGGCGCAGGACGACACTTACTTGTTCGTGCTCACCGCCGAGAGCGAGGTCCTTGCCGTCCCCAAGCGCCCGGCCGCGCAGCCCTGACTCGCCGCCTCACGAGGCCCCCCTGACAACGGCGCTGTTGCGGCGGCCGCAACGGTGAGCGTCATATCGGCCCATGTAACCTAAATGATTCAAGGCACATAACAAATATGCGTCATAAATTAAGTAGGCATAATTACTGCTTTGATATGCCTTGCGATGATCGAGCATGGGCAGAAGACAACTTGGGTGGCCGCGTCTCTGGCGTTGGCTATGGCTCTGGGCGGCTGTCAGGCGGGGGGCGGCGACGCCGCGACCCCCGACGATAGCGAGGCGGCGCTGGCGACCACCAACGGGCTGTCGATGCTGAACGGGCTGTCGATGACCAATGGCCTGTCGGGCAACGGCCTGTCGGGCAACGGTCTGTCGGGCAACGGCCTGTCGGGCAACGGCTTGCTCATGAACCCGCTCAAGACCGGCATCCTGGCGAGCGGCTCGATGATGAACACCGCCGCGGGGCAGAGCACGATGGGCTACATCGTTCGCTGCGCGCTGCCCTCGAATCACACGATCACCGCCAAGGACAGCAACGGCAAGTCGTACTCGTTCGCGGGCGCGATCGGCGTCGCCCCCGAATGGGAGACCGGCACCTGCAACACGACCTGCCAGGAGCGCATGACCGGCTGCTTGCTCGCGCACGTCAACACGTCGGGCGTGCACATTCCGATCTGGCTCGACAGCGAGGGCGCGATCGGCTGGGGCCAGAACAGCAGCTATCCGTTCCAGGAGGGCTCGTTCTTCGGCAACGTGTTCACGAACCCGCCCAAGGGCTACTTCTGCAACGGCAAGGACTTCAGCGCCGGCACCGTGCCCGGTCGCCTGGGCGTCGGCCAGTCCAACGCGCCCTACTTCGACCCGTTCGGCACGCCCGGCCCGTGCGCGTCCAGCTGCACCGCTTCGTCGGCGAAGACCAACGGTGTCGCCGACGGCTTCTCGACCTGCTACGGCTACACCCACGTCGTGACCGTGTGGCGCAACTTCGACGTCAACACCCAGTACTCGATCTGCAACCGCGAGAACACCAAGTGTCTCGAGGTCGCGGGCAGCAGCACCTCGAACGGCGCGGCCATCCAGCAGCGCGTGTTCAACGGTTCGTCGAACCAGCGGTGGACGATCACCCAGATCTCGACCGGCAAGTACAAGGTGATGAACGCCGCCACCGGCAAGGCGCTGGATCTCACGGGCGGCGCCACCAGCGACAACACCGCGCTCGTGCAGAACAGCTACTCGGGCGGGTCGTCTCAGCTCTGGGCCCTGCCGTCGCTGGGCAACCCGGGCGACGGCGGCATCTACGAGTTCAGCCCCTCCGCCAAGGGCACCTCGAGCATCTGGCCGTCGGGCGGCAGCTACAACGACGGTACGCCGGTCGTCACCACGACCTACGGCGCGGCCGACGTCCAGAAGTGGCGCATCACGCCGCTCTGATCCGCTGACGTGCCGACGTCAGGCACGCGTCGAGCGCCGGTTCATCCGGTGCTCGGCGCGTTTTTGCGTTCCACTCAGTGGTCCTCGATGTAGCTCTGACGATCCGGGTCGAAGATCCACGGGTGCTGGTTGTTGGCCAAGACGTCGAGGAGCGCGTTCATCCCGTCACGCTTCTTCAGCGTCAGCTCGGCGCGGCTGATGGGCACGACCCAGAGGAACTCGACCGGGCAGCCGTCGATCTCCAGCTGGTCCGGCAAGCGCTGGTGATGCCGCAACAGCGGCGACATCAGGACCAGGTGCGGCAACGTGATGCTCGGATCATCGGACAGCAACGCCGCAGCGCCGCGCGGCAAGAAGAACGCGCCGTACATCTGGATGCTGTGCGAGTGATCGATCGACGTGCTGTACTCGGCGGGGAAGCGCGCCACCGTCGCCAGCGGCTGGGCAAAGTCGCCGCCGGTGGGCGCATAGAAGATGAGCTCGCGCCGGATCGGCTCGCCCTCGTCGCTGGTCATGGGGATGTCGCTCATCCCCGACGTGACCCAGACGTCGCACACCGGTCCGCTGCGGGCCGGTTGCCCCGTGTAGCGGCGGACTTCGATCTCCGGCGCTTCACCACCGTCCGTGAACGAATCGTAAGCCCCGCCGATCACCGCCTCGTACGCCCGATCGCGCTCCCGCGCGGACGACATTCGCGCTCTTTTTGACTGCTGCATCCTGGAGAGACAACGCAGCGACGCGCGAAAGTTCCAGGCCGACGCCGATGCAGACGCCGTCCCGAGAGACACGGGTCACTCGACGGTCACGAACAGCCGGCGCTCCACGGGATCGTTGAAGCCGGTTTTCTCCTTGCACACGATGGTCATGCTCACGGCGTGCGCGCCGCGCGCGACGAACTCGTCGTCGGATTTGACGTGAAAGGTGTAACCCTTCATGTAGCTGAAGATCGCGCGGTCGGCGCCCTGGTAGGTGAGGCGTGACGCCACGACATGGTGGCCGGCGGGAAGCGGACCCGAGAAGACCTGCTGCGCCTGTCCGCGCTGGGCGCTGGTGATCACCGTCGGAAGCTCGGCGCCGTCCATCACGAAGCGCGCCTCGACCAGCTTGTAGGTCGCGCCGGCCTCGTTCTTGAATCGGAGCGTGGCCTGGACGGGCGCCTCGCCGGTGGAGTCGGGCGCCGCGGCGACCTCCTCGCGCGCGGCCACGACCTTGCCTTCGGTCTCGGCGGCTTTCTTGCCGGTCTTCTTTCTGGTCTTCTCGCGGGGCTTCTCGCCAGTCATCTCGCCGGCCGTCTCACCGCCTTGGGGCGCGTGCGCCCGGAAGCCGGGCTGCTTGCTCCTGGGGTAGAGCGAGGCGGTCTTCGGCGGCGGTGTCTCCTTCTCCTTCGCGGCTTCGTTTTTCGCGGCTTCGATCTTCGCGGCCTCATCGACCAACCCCACCGACGGTGGTCCAGACGGCGCGGCCGGCTCCGCCGACCCCGCGGGCGCGGTCGATGCGGCGGGCGCCGGGCTGGACATCGGCTCGGGTGCGGGAGGCGGCGGCGCCGGTCGCCGGCAACCCATCGCGACCACCATCACCAGCAGGAGCGTTTCGCAGCGGCGCGCCATTGGATCACCTCCCCACTCGACCAAGATAAACACAAACCAGACCCGGGGCTCGTGCCGATGCGCACACGATGCGACAACGTCGCCCTCGTCCCTCGTCAAAAAATCTGAGCGCCACGGCGACCGCCGCGGGAACTAGTGGGTCGACAGGGACCGGAGACCGGCCGCGGCCGTGCGTGGCCGACCCACCTGAACCCACCGATATTAATTGCGAACTCTGGTGATCGCGCACAGCCTGACCCCTGCCTAAAAACAGGAAACTCATTTAAAATCATAGTCTCACGCGTAGGTGTCTTTGATGAAAACTGCAGACCTGCTCCGAAGCTCGCGCCCTTTCCCGTTCCTCCTTCTGCTCGCGCCGCTGCTGTCACTGGCGGCGTGCACGTTCAACGCGGAGCGCCCCGGCGACGGCGGCACCACGCCACCGACCGGGCCAGCGCCGATCGCCGGCCTGACGTCGATCCGGATCGATCCCGCCGCGGCCACGGTGACGCTGGATCTGACGAAGTCGCCGCCCACGCAGAAGTTCGACGCCTACGGCACCATCAACGGCCGCGAGCAGAAGATCACCGATCGCGTGAGCTGGTCGTCTGACCGCGCGATCGTCGCGACGGTCGACAAGAACGGTCTGGCCACGGCCGGCACCACCGGCGGCATCGCGACGCTGACGGCGCGCAACGGCAACGTCGGCGGCAACGCGCACCTGACCGTGATGCTGACCGGCGTCTTCACCGCCGAGGGCGCGGGCGCGATGCCGGCGCTGCCCGCCAACCCGGGCTCGAAGTTCAACGGCGCCGCCGACACCTCGCGCGCACCGCAGCTGGTCTACCCCAACGACCACGTGCTGTTTCCGCCCAACGTGTTCGGCGTCGAGGTGCACTTTCGCAAGGGCAGCAACTCGAACACGCTGTTCGAGCTGCACTTCAAGAGCATGATCGGCGACTTCACGGTCTACACGCGCTGCGTGGCGCTGGCCGACGGCTGCCTCTACGCGCCGAGCCGCCAGGTGTGGAGCTACATCGCCGAGACCAACCGCGGCACGGGCCCGCTGCAGTTGACCGTGCGCGGGACCGACGACAACGGCACCGCCGTCGGCAAGAGCGCGACGTTCAGCATGCAGTTCTCGAAGGACGACGTGCGCGGCGGCCTCTACTACTGGACGACGTCGGGCGACACCGGGATCATGCGCTGGAACTTCGGCAACACCACGGCCACGACCGCCGAACGCTTCATCGGCACGCAGTTCACCGGCGGGACCTGCGTCGGCTGCCACGCGCTGAGCCGCGACGGCACGAAGATCGTCGCGTCGGCGGGCGGCCAGAACAGCGGCAAGGTGCTGCTGTTCGACGTCGCCAACTCCAAGCCGCTGGCGAACTACCCGCTGGCGCAGCTGAGCCAGTTCGAATCGTGGGACCCGATGGGCAAGCGCTTCGTCGGGCTCTACACCGACGACAAGAAGTCGGGGCCGTCGGATCTGATCATGTTCGACGGTACGAACGGCATGGTGACGGGCAAGATCTCCGTCGGCGGGCGGCGCGCCGACCACCCCGACTGGTCGGCCGACGGCAAGCGCATCGTGTTCACCAGCGTCGACACCGCGGGCAGCTACACCGATCAGCGCCCGGGCAAGTCCGGCATCTCGTACGCCGACGACGACGGCACTGGCACCTGGAGCGTGCACGATCTGCTGCCGGCGGTCGCGGGCAAGAACCGCTATTACCCGGCGATCTCGCCGGACACGTCGTTCCCCGTGATGATCTTCAACGAGTCGACCTGCCCGCAGGGCAGCAACTACGACACCGCGTGCGACGCCGACAGCGATCCGTCGGCGAAGATGTGGGCCACGCCGCTGCCGCCGACGGCCACCAAGCTGGTCGAGCTCGCCGCCGCCGACTCGCCCGGCGTCGCCGACAAGGGGACGACGAACCTGACCGATTCGTTCCCCAAGTGGGCGCCGTTCACGTTCAACCTCGACGAGCAGCACACGCTGCTGTGGCTGACGGTGTCGTCGATCCGGCAGTACGGGCTGCGGCCGCCGCCGTCGAACAGCAGCAGCGAGAGCACGTCGGGCACGCTGATCTGGATGGTCGGCTTCGATCCGCAGGCGCTGTCGAACGGACAGGATCCCAGCTTCGCGGCGTTCTGCCTGCCGTTCCAGGACATCACCACGTCGAATCACATCGCGCAGTGGACGCAAGAGGTGGTCGGGATCGTTCCGTAGCTTGCGCCTTCGCGGCGGCGCCCTATCCTCCTCGCCTCAACCAGGACAGGAGGAACCATGAAGACTTCCCTGCGCACGCTCGCCCTCGCCGCGATTCTTCTCGCACCATCGACCGCCGTGTTCGCCGCGGCGCCCAAGACCTATCAGGTCACGGGCCCGATCGTCGAGGTCACGCCGGACACCATCACGGTGATGAAGGGCAAGGAGAAGTGGGAGATCGCTCGCGACAAGGACACCAAGGTCACCGGCGAGCTCAAAGTCGGTGCCAAGGTCACGATCATGTACCGGATGACCGCGGCGTCGGTCGAGGCCAAGGACGACGGCAAGAAGGACGACGCCAAAGCCGACAAGAAGAAGTGAGCGGCGCGGATCGCGTCGGAGCTGAACTGAACAGGCTCGTCCCGACAGGACACTAGAGGCTGAGCAGGATCTTCAGAGGCTGAGCAGGATCTTCGAAACGTCGTAAAGGACGTCGCCGCGCTCGGGCACGGGCACGTGTGCCAGGCGCGCGCGCACGGCCGGTTCATCGATGCGGTCCACCAGCGCGTTGTACGCGTACGCGATCAGCGTCCGCAGGTGGATCACGTCGTGAAGGTTGTATTCGGCGAACAGCCGAAGCGCGTCGCGATCGCCGTGGCGGCCCCGACCCCGCCGCCAGAGCCAGGCGGCGTCCCATCCGTCGATACCGGACAGGTGAGCCGGGCGCGAGAGCCGCAAGCCGTGCAGCGCCCGCTCGATCGACTTCAGGCCCCCGTCGTGGCCGACGCGCGCCAGGACGTGTCGCAGATCGACATGACAGCGCGGGGGCGTCCACCCGGGGAACGCGCGGCGCAGGATCGGCACGTCGAAAGATAGTCCGTTGAACGTGACCAGCATCGAGGCGCCGCGCGCGATCGACGGGAACTCGTCGAGATCGCGGCCGGCAAGGAAGATGCGCGGCCCGTCGCGATCGAACCAGCCGATCGCCGAGATCCCGGCGAACGCGACGTCGTCGTCGCCCGTCTCGATGTCGACGTACGCCGCGCCGCCGCCGAAGTCCGGGAACATGCGCCAGTGCTCGCCCGGCGGCAGCAGCGCCGCGAGCGCATCGGCGTCACCGCGCGCCCGAGCGGCGCGCGCGTCGTCGACGGCGGCGCGCAGGACCGGATCGCACCGCTTCGACAGCGCCACCGACGGCGCCGCCGGCAGATCGTCCCAGCACGCGATGCCGCGCGACCAGAGCGACCGCTCCTTTGCGGGACCGATACCGGGCGCGATCTGAAACGTCGATTCCAGCATGACCTGAACAAATTATCAGGTGGCCGGCCGCCGCGCAAAACAGCGCGCTCAGATCCCGTGCCGCTTGACCAGGCGCTCGCGCGTGTCGTCGTCGATCTCGCCCGACTCGTCGAGCCCTTCGTCGTGCTGAAACGCCCGCACCGCCAGCGCGAACGAATCCATGGGCGGATCATCTTCCTCGTCCCCGTCCTCGCTCTCGTCCTCGCTCTCGTCCTCGTCCTCGTCCTCGTCCTCGTCCTCTTCGCCCTCGCTGCTACCCGGCGCGCACCAGTACCCCAGATTGACCAGCCGTTGCCACTGGCCATGCGGCGTGTCCGAACCTTCCAGCGTCGCCATCGTGAGGTGCCAGCGCCAGCGCCCCTGATCCTTCGACGACTCTTCGTGCACGATCAGGGTCGCCTCGCTCACGTCGAGCGGCAGCGGCTGCTCGACCACGCCGTCGCCGGTCGTCGTGCCCTGAATCTTCGTTTCCCCGAGCGTCAGCTCGTACGATTTGCCGGCGATCGGCTGGCCCGCCTCGTCGCACACCACGACCCGCAACACCGCCTTGGGCCGCTGCACGACGAGCTTGTGCACCTGCTCGTTGGGCAACGACAGCGTACGTGGTTTGCGATCGGGGATGACCACGGTGTCGCCGGGCGCAACCGCCGCGGGCACGGCGCGGGCTTTGCGCAAATCAGCGTTCTCCGCGGCGTCATAGATCGTCTTGCCGTCGCCAAACCCGTTGGCCAGCGCCAGCGATTGCAAGCACTCTCCCGCCTCGAGCTGATGCTCTTTGGGCATGTCAGGACGCCGGATCCAGCAATGAGAATTCTTCGACATCATCGACGTCGACGAATGGACGCCCGATCGGCAGCACCAGAACGAACGGATCGTCCAGGGAACCCGTGGTGTGCACCACGGCGCTCGGTTGCTTCTCGATCTGGCAAGCGTACGAACCGGTCGGAACCAGGCGCGCAAATAGCGCGACGCCATCGTCGTCGGTTGCCAGCGTTGGTTTCAGCGAGGTCGGGGAATCATCGGTGACGCCCGACAGCTTCCCGAAATCGACGCTGAGCCCTGCGATCGGCTGGCCGTGAAACAGAACGCGGACGGCCAGATAGCCGAGCGACCTCGCCACGAGCACCGCGCTCTTGGATTCGGCGTCACCGACCGGAACCCGCGCCACGAATGCCCCATTTGTGCCGGCGACCGTGCCGGCGCTGGCGGCGGCCCCGGCGTCGTCCGTATCGTCCGCGCTCACGCCATGTGAGCCTACCAGAGTCGGCCCGTCGTTGCGCCCTCCTGAACATGATACGCTCGGCGCCGATGCGCGCCGCCGTCAGCGTCAGCCGCCGCGCGGCCTGGCTCCTTTGCGCCGCGGTCGCGCTCACGGGTTGCCAGAGCTGCGCCCACCGAAAGGAAGTGAAAGTGGAAAACGCCCTGAACGCCACGCCGGCGCAACCCCGCACGGTCGCCATTGCCTACCGGTCGTGGTTAGGCAGCTCGCAAGCGTTGACTGCAGGCGCCGATGAGCTGCTGTTCGCCACCGGTCGCGTTCAACCCGTGGGCGGCGCGATGTTCTGGTACGTCGAACCGAACACACCCCGGCGGTTCCTGGTTGTCAACGGCGTCGCGGTGAAGACCGCGATGACGATCGCCGAGCTGCAAGGGATGTTGCGCGCGATCGAGGAACGCCTCAACGACGGCCAACCAGCGCGCGTCGGCGGCCTGCTCAAAGCCGATCTGCTCTGGGTCGAGGGGACCCAGATCGATTCGCCCACTCTCAAGCTCCCCAACCCCGATGTGCTGGGAACCGACTGGGGCCTCGAGGCCTTCGTGGCGGCCGCGGAGGATCCGTTCGCCGACGCGTGCAAGGGCAGCAACGAATCGAAGACATTCTGCTACGAAGTCGGCGGAAAATACCGCTCGACCAGCCGGACCAACGCGCGCGAGGAGCACCCCGATCTCTGGTTCGTCGACAAGAGCACCGAGGCGGAGCTGGTGTTTGGCGGCGTCGCCGTCGAAACGAACGAAGACATCCTCGCGCAGGCGGCAGCAGTATTGGCGCTGACCGGCTGTGTCCACCGCACCCCGCCCACCGCGCGCTGGGACGACCATCACGTCGGCGAATATGCGCAGGGGATTCTCGAGAAGGTGCGCTCGACAGAATTCGTTCCGCTGGAAGCCGCCGTGCGCGCGGACGCGGGCGTGAACGCCACCGTCGAATCGTGGCTGGACGCGGTCCGTAGCACCGCGGCGCAAGCCGGGATCACCGTGGCGCGCTCCGTGGTGTTCAGCGTCGGAGCGGGTCGGATCCGCGGCGCGATCCTGGGAGCGAAGACCTCCGGGCCGCCTTCCGGCCCCCTTCCGCCGCTGCCTCCAGTTCGCAGCGTCGACGTGCAGCGCGGCGGCGTACCGCTCGATCCGGCGCGGCAGCCGCAAGGGTGGATCGTCGAGCTGCACGTCGCCCGCCCGCTCGCGCCCGGGGCGCACCCGTGAAGACCCCCGGCCCCAGCGTCAGCCTGCGACCGATGACCAGCACCTCGAACGCCGACGCGAGCCTGGTGCTGGCGATCGCCGGATTGCCGGTCGGCAAACCGATCACGATCGAGATCTACGAAGTCGATCCGCCGACCGCCTCGCGCTCCCAGCAGCGCCAGCAGACGAGCGGAGATGTCCTGCTGGGCAACATCGCGGGGACGGTCACCGAGAGCGCGCTGGCCACGTCACTGACCGGCGTGCCGACGATCGTGCTCAAACCCGACGCGCCACCGCCGAAGCCGCCCGACAAGGGACCGCTGATCGAGATCTTCGTGCCCGGCTTCGGCGCGGTCTACCGCTTCGCCATCCCGCCCGAAGTGTCCGACCTCGACGAGGGCGACTACTGGGAGCTGCAGGCGCGCATCAAGGATCCCGCGGTCTCCTCTCCGATCGTCACCGTCGCGCACATCCGCCGCTCCCTCGAGCCGGCTCTCGCCAATTATCGCTGGCACGAGGGACACACGCTCAAGCCCTACAGCGACGGCGCGACCGACATTCAGGGCGCCCAGGGAGCGTTCGCTGACATGATGGTGGCGATCGATCAGGCCCAGGCGCTGGTCCTGGTCGTCGACTGGTCGTTTCACCCGTTCTTTCTTCCCAACCTCGCGTCGCACGACCTGACGGGAACGATCGGCGCGCGCCTGCTCCGCAAGGCCGCCGCCGGGGTGACGGTGGCGATCCACACCTGGGACCACACCAACATCGCCGCCAAGGACACGCAGAACGACGACGGTGAAGATTGGCTGGCGGCGTTGCTGCCCTACGCCGGCGTGCCGGTCAGGCCGCCGAACTTCCGCTGGCGGTCCAGCTCTCCGTCGGGGATCAGCTACAGCCACCACCAGAAGTTCGTGCTCGTCGACGAACCGTCACCGGATGGACGGCGGCAGCTGCACGTATTCTTCGGCGGTCTCGATCTGACGAAGGGACGCCTCGACTGGCAGTCGCACCCGACGTCGGCGGGCAACAAGACGCTGGTGCCGCGCCGCCAGGGTTGGGGCACGAGCCCGCGCCTGCTGACCAACGAGTGGTACAACGCCGAGACCGACAACGATCTGGATCTGCCGCGCCAGCCCTGGCACGACATCTACGGCAACGTGACCGGGCCGGCGACCTGGGACTTCCTGCGCGAGTTCGTGACCCGGTGGGCCGCGAATCCCGGCTCGCACGGGGGCGACATGCTCGACAAGAAGGACGACCCGGTGTGCGCGGTCTGGACGGCGCTCCAGGACAAGACGAAGTGGGTGCAGCAATACGAGCCGCACGACGGCCCCTGGGCCGCGCAGCTCGTCCGCTCCAACACGCGCGAGCGGTGCGCGGTGCCGGAGCAGATCCCTCGTCCCGCGTCGGATGCTCTGTTCTGGCGCGTCCCGACAGCGTCGGAGGCGAGCATCCTCAACATGTATCGCCAGGGGATCGACCTGGCCGATCGCTTCATCTACATCGAGAATCAATATCTGATCGGCGGCGGCGACCGCTGGACCGAGGACCGCAAGAGCGTCGCCAACGACATCCCCGAGCGGATCGTGAACCGCATTCTCGCCAAGCAGGGCCAGGATTTTCACGTCTACGTCGTCACGCCGATGTTTCCCGAAGGGGATCCGGTGTCGACGGGAGGGATCGAGATCCGCAACTACGAGTGGCGGACCCTCGAGTACATGATCAAGGCTCTGCAAGCCGCGCTGGGCAAGCAGTGGCAGCGATACATCAGCTTCTTCTTCCTCGCCAACTGGGACCCGCTGGCGCAGCGCGACTGGAAGGGCGGCGATCGCCACGCTCGCCTGCTCGCCCACCAGCGGTACATGGTGTACGTGCACTCCAAGATGATGATCGTCGACGATCGGTTCATGATCTTCGGCAGCGCCAACCTCAACGAACGCAGCCTGGCCGGCGACCGCGACACCGAGATCGCCTGCGCGTTCTGGCCGGGCCGAAATCAGGAAGCGAAATGCACCGGCGACCTGCGCGACTTCCGCAAGCAGCTCTGGGAAGAGCACTTCGGTCCCGGGCTGTCCGGCGCGGACGATCCGGCGGGCGATGCCTGCATCGAAGCCTGCCAGCGCATCGGCGACGCCAACTATCTCGCGTTCCGCACGATGAGCCCCGGTCAGAGCGGCCACGCCTGCCGTCTACCGATGGCGCTCGACAAGAAGGGGCGCATCATGCTGGGGAAGCCCGACAGCGACCAGACCACGCCGGAGGGGTTTCTGTTCCTGCCGGACGGCGAACCCAAGGACTCGCTCTGGACCTGGACTTGCCGCGGTTCACGGTTGCCGCTCGGCAAGGCGGCCGAATAGGCGCGGACACCGACCGCGGCTTGGCCGTCACGCCGGATCGAACGCCGACGCGTCGAGGTCGGGGAAAGACACCTTCGACGATCCGGGGTTGATGCGATCGAGCCGGATGTTGCCTTTGTCGTCGGGCGGTCCTTCCGAGCGAACGCCGCCGGGCACCTCGACCAGCACGTTGCCGGGAAAGGGTGTGCCGTCGTCGAACTCGATCTGCAGCTCGATCCAGCTCTGTTTCGCGATCGGGGCGCGCGAGGGCGGCGGCGGTGGCGCGGCTTCGCGCACCGGCGGCGCCGCGCCCGGCCGCGGCCGCATCAGCAGGATGCGCGGCTCGTCGTCTTCGCGCGCCACCGCGTCGCTGATCTCGGCCCACGTCGCACGATCTTGCGGCGCGCGGCCAAGCGAATCGCTCATGCGCTTGACGAGCGCGATGGCGTCGCTCTTGGGCAACGGCGCATAGTCGAGGTGGCCGACCAGCGTCGTCCCGCTGTCGACCGCGACCATTCGATAGGACACGCCCTGGAACGGAAGCGTGGACCGCCCCGCCATCACCGAGGCGACCAGCTTCTGCTCGTCCGAGCCGTCGGGACCGGCCGCGGGCGCCGGCGACTGCCCGGGCCCGCCGTCGGGCAGCACCAACAACCGCCCCGCCTCGAGCGCGGCGCAGATCTTGTCCCGCAGCGCCGACGGCAACAGACGGTGCGCCGATTGCGGGTCGGCGCCGGTCGCCAGCCCGTACAGCGCCGACAGCGTCGCGCGCTGGCCGTCGCGCTCGAGCAGGCGCACCAGCCCGGTCGCCCGCGACGCGGGAATCGCGGCGTGCCGCTGGCCGGCGGTCACGCGCCAGGCGGCGATCGCGGTCACTGTCCCGTCGTGCACCGTCGCGAACCCAACCCGGTCCTGACCGCCCTTGTGCATCGTCCTATCTTATCCCAGCGACGGGCTCGGGAAAATCCCGACGCGGTGCGAGCGCACTCCCTCGAGGCCAAGCTGCTATCCTGCGCCTGTGAGCGCGCGAGATGATCTGCGGCGCATCGCCTACCAGGCGATGCTCGACCGAGGCCTGTTGCCCGAGTTCTCCGACGACGCGCAGGCCGAGACGAAGCAACTGGTCGCGCGCGCCGGCGCCGCCCCGCCCGACGGTGACGCGCGCGATCTGCGCCGCCTGCTCTGGGCATCGATCGACAACGACGACTCCTTGGACCTCGACCAGCTTTCGGTCGCCGAGGCGTCCGCGTCGGGGACGACGAAGGTCCTGGTCGCGATCGCCGACGTCGACACCAAGGTGCGCCTGGGATCAGCGCTGGACGACCACGCGCAGGTCAACACCACGTCGGTCTACACCGACGCGCGGATCTTCCCGATGCTGCCGGAGGCGCTGTCGACCGACCTGACCTCGCTCAACGAGGGACGCGAGCGGCAGGCGATGGTGATCGAGATGCTGGTCGACGACGGCGGCCAGGTCACCGGCGGGCAGCTCTACCGCGCGGTCGTCGTCAATCGCGCCAAGCTGGCTTACAACAGTGTGGCGGCGTGGCTGGACGGCAAGGCGGACGCGCCCGCGAAAGTGGCGGCGGTTCCCGGGCTGGCCGAGAATCTGAAGCTGCAAGATCGCGTCGCGCAGGCGCTGCGGCAGCGTCGTCACCAGCGCGGTGCGCTGGATCTCGAGACGCTGGAGCCCCGCGCCGTGTTCGAGGGCGAGGCGGTGACGGACCTGCGGCTCGAACAGCGCAACCGCGCCAAGGAGCTGATCGAGGACTTCATGGTGGCCGCCAACGTGACCACCGCGGGGTTCCTCGAAGACAAGGGATCGCCGTCGTTGCGACGCGTGCTGCGGTCGCCCGAGCGCTGGACGCGCATCGTCGAGCTGGCCGGCGGCTACGGCACGCACCTGCCCGGCGAGCCCAACGCGCGCGCTCTCGACGAGTTCCTGAACCAGCAACGAGCGAAGGATCCGGTGCGCTTCCCCGACGTGTCGCTCGCGGTGGTCAAGCTGCTCGGCCGCGGCGAGTACGCTGTCGAGCCGCCCGGGCACCGCGCGACAGAGCACTTCGGGCTCGCCGTCCGAAACTACGCTCACTCGACCGCGCCCAACCGGCGCTTCCCGGATCTCGTGACCCAGCGTCTCATCAAGGCGGCGCTCGCGGGCAAGCCCGCTCCTTACAGCGTCGAGGCGCTCGGCATCCTCGCCCAGCACTGCACCGTCGCCGAAGACGCCGCCGCCAAGGTCGAACGCCAGGTGCGCAAGTCGGCGGCGGCGCTGCTGCTGCAGGGACGGATCGGCGACACCTTCGACGCGCTGGTCACCGGCGCATCGGAGAAAGGGACCTGGGTGCGGCTCCTCCAACCGCCGGTCGAGGGACGCGTCGTTCACGGGTTCGACGGACTGGACGTCGGCGATCGGATTCGGGTCCGACTGGATCACACCGATGTCCCGCGCGGATTCATCGATTTCTCACGACGGAGATGACCGCGTCCATGAAGCAGGCCACGAAGCAGGAAACGACGCAGGAAACGACGCAGACCACGAAGCAGACGAAGGGCGGCAGCGCGACGCACGAACCCGGGACCGAGGCCGCCGGCGACGGCCCGCCGCAGCTGGCGTATCGCAACGCCACGTTCCTCGACAGCGACGACGCGCGCCCGCTGCGCATCCTGGCGGAGTACCTGGCGCCGCTGCACGCGTTCGAGCAGCAGCGGGTGCGCGACACGATCGTCTTCTTTGGATCGGCGCGCATCGTCCCCGGCGGTCCCTTCGGCCGCTACTACGACGAGGCGCGGGAGCTGGCGCGGCTCATCACCGAGTGGTCGATGAGGACCGAGGGGCGCGAGCACCATCGCATCATCTGCTCGGGCGGCGGGCCCGGCATCATGGAGGCGGCGAACCGCGGCGCACGCGACGCCGGCGGCCGCACCGTCGGACTCAACATCGGCCTGCCGCAAGAGCAGCGGCCCAACCCGTACATCACGCCGGGCCTGTCGTTCGAGTTCCACTACTTCTTCATGCGCAAGCTCTGGTTCGCGCACCTGGCGCGCGCGCTGGTGGTCTTCCCGGGCGGCTTCGGCACGCTGGACGAGATGACCGAGATCTTGACGCTGCAACAGACCGGAAAGCTGGACCGGCGCATCCCGATCTTGCTCTACGGAAGCGCGTACTGGAAGGAGATCATCAACTTCGACGCGCTGGTCAAGCACGGCATGATCGGGCCGGAGGACCTGACGCTGTTCAAGTTCGTCGACGATCCAGCGTCGGCGCTGAGCCTGCTCGAGGCCGCATGCGCTCCCGCGCCGTCGGACGACGCGCCC
The DNA here is from genome assembly GCA_963774325.1 of uncultured Pseudomonadota bacterium. Taxonomy (GTDB): domain Bacteria; phylum Myxococcota_A; class Polyangia; order Fen-1088; family Fen-1088; genus DASRQZ01. The sequence goes on along the minus strand of CAVZEF010000002.1, from coordinate 1,834,079 downwards.
GCGTTCGCGCCGTCGAAACATCCCTGCGACGACGACGGCTGATCGCGCCTAGGCGCCGGCTGATCGCGGCTCAATGGCGAGCCGGAGCTTTGGGCGCGTGATCCAGCGCGGAGGCGCCCGCTACCCACGCGGCGAACGACAGCGTCGCTTTGCGCTTTTCCCACTCCGCGGGGCTGAACACGCTCAGGTCCTCGCGCTGGAAGCCGGGCACGTCGTCGCCGACGGCGAGCGTGCCGCCCTCGCGCTCCTCCGAAGCCAGTGACGCGTCGAGCGCGATGCCGTGCGTGCGCGCCCAGTCGCCGATGCGAACCTCGGGCAGCGCGCGCACCGTCGCCGCCGTCCAGTTGGGAAAGCCGAGCTCCGCCGCCAGCCACGCCACCACCGGGCGCGTGAGGAAGTACGGACGGTGCCCGGTGCCGTCGGTGAAGCCGATCTCGAACACCGCGTCCGGGCGCCCGGCCAGCGCCCGCGCGCGCGTGCGCAACTCGGCGAAGAACGGATCCTTGGCCTGGGCGACGATCGAATCGGCGCGGCCGTTCCAGATCAGGATCGGCCCGCGCGCTACTTGAAGGGCATAGAGCACCGCGCCCCGATCGCCCAGGAACGCGAGCGACTGATACGGCAACCCCTGGCACATCGGCTTGCTCCCGTCCCAGTAACCGCCGGGGCCGTCGAGGTTGCCGCCCCCCACCATCGCGCAGGCGCGCAGCCGCGGCTCGAGCGCGCCCGCGAGCGCGAGCACGAACGAACCCATCGAGTATCCGCCGGCGCCAATGCGCGCGGGATCGATCTCCGGGCGCGACGCCAGATAGGACACCGCCTGCATCACGTCGGTGATCATGAGACCGGCCAGCCGGCGCGCCATGGTCGGACCGCCCGCGAGCTTGTCGTGCTCGCGCGCGTGCGATTCGCGCGTCGAGCTGCGCTCGCCCTCGCCCGCCTGGTCGTAAGTCAGCACGGCGGCGCCGCCGCGCGCGAAGACAACCCCGGCGTAGTACGAATACCAGGAGTACTTGTCGCCGCCGTGACCGTTCACGACGATGAACGCGGGGATGCGGCCCTTGGGCAGCGGTTTCGGCAGATAGAGAATCGCCGGGACGCGCATGCCGAGCTCGGTCGTGTACGTCACCGCTTCAGCCGACACACCGCGCGCCGGCTCGAAGCGGCGATGCGTCTTGCCGTCGACGGGCGGCAACGGATCGGGCACGAAGAAATTCGCGCGCACCTGCGCGCGCAGCTCCGCGACGCGCGCAGCGGTCAGCGGCTCGGCGCGCGCCGCGCCCGACGACACCGCGACGACGATCGATGCCATCGCGATCGCCAGCCAGACCGCCTCACCCGGCGGAGAGCGCATCCCATTGCTCCAGGCGCGCGCGGCGTTCGGCGCGAAAGTTGGTGAGCTCGCAACGAATGCCGTCGGGATCGTCGACGAAGATCGCGACGTAGTCGGGCGCGTACTGCGGGTAGAGCTGGGGCGCGGTGGTCGCGATGCCGGCGGCGGCGAGAGCGTCCGCCGCGCGCTGCACGTCGGCTGCCTCGGGGACGCGCAGGCAAAGATGGTGCAAGCCGGGAGCGTAGCGATCATGAGCCGCCGGCGAACGCGCGGGGCGCAGCACGATCCCGAACAGACGGTTGTAGTACTGGACGTGCGGATCACCGTCGAGCGCGAATGCGTTCTTGCGGAAGCCCAGCGTGTCCGCGAGCAGGCGATCGTAGAACGCCTCGGATCGCGCCAGCGACGAGACGGTCAGGTAGACGTGCTCGAAACCGATGACCTCGGCGGCAGCGGACATGCAGCCACAATGCCTGCTGCCGGGGTGGTGGATCAAGCCACGCCAGACCCTAGTCCGGGAACTCCTTCATCGAGATTCGCCAGCTCCCCGTGCGCAGCCGGCGCGGGCGCATGGCGACCTGCTCGTCCTCCAGCGTCGACGGCGTCAGCTTGATTTGCTCGACCGGCGCGTGCGGTACCTCGGCTTCGTGGCGCAGCACCCCGCGCGCGGTCTTGAGCGCGCGCAACGCGCGGTCCCCGTGCAGGACGTCGGTCAGCGTGAGCATGCCGGTCGGGTGACCGTGGCGATCGAGCACGATGAGCCGCGACTTCTGCGAGTCGCGCATCCGCTTCTCCGCCGAGCCCAGGTCCTCGATCTCGGAACAGACGACCGCGTCGCGCGTGGTCACCGCCGACACAGGAGTTTCGTCCGGTGAAAGCCCTTCGGCGCACACACGCGTCGCGAGATCGCGATCGGTGACGATGCCCTCGAACTGCTCGGGGGATTCGCCCGACACCAGCAAGAGTCCCACCGACTGGTCGCGCATCATGCTCGCGGCCTGCCGTATGCTGGCCGTCCCGGGTATCCAGAGCACCTCCGGGTTCATCAAGTCTCGGCACTTCACGATTGCACCTCCTCGCCGCCCCTCGACGCCAAGTGTTGGCCCCCTCCCTCGGACACTTTGCGTGTCCGCTTGAGCCGGATCGGCGAGGACGTCGTCGAAATCGGCGGAATCGGGCGAAAATCGTCGGCGCGGCAAAAAATCGTCGGACAGCCGACCCAATCAGGGAAGAAGCGCGATCTTCTTTTGCACGCCGTCGGCGAGCTTGGAGCCCGGCTGAAGCTCCAGGAATTTCTGGTAGGCGGCGCGGGCGTCGGCCGTCTGCCCCGCCTGCGCCAGCGCATCGCCGAGATTGGCGTAGGCGATCGCACGCTTCGGATCGAGCGCGACGGTCTTGCGATACCAGGTGATCGCGTCGTCGTTGCGCCCGAGCTTGAAGTAGGTGAACGCGAGGTTGTTGGTCGCCATCACGTGCCCGGGATGCAGCGCCAGCACGCGCTCGAACGACTGCGCCGCCTCGTTGTAGCGCTTCTCGCGAAACAGGCTCATCGCACGCTGGATCTCGCGCCGCGCCTCCTCGCCGGAGGCCGCGTCGGCGGTCACCACGGCGGCGCCGCCCGCGTCGGGCGCGGGCGGCACGGGTGAATCGGCGGCCAGCGCGCTCGATGCCGCGTCGAGCTCCTTCTTGAGCTTGTCGTTCCGCGCCTTCTTGAGCTCGAGCTGGCGGCGCACTTTGTCCAGCTCCGCGCTGAGCTGGATCGCCTCGCCGTCCAGCTGGTGCGACTCCTCGCTCAGGAACTCGTCCTCGGGCTTGAGCACGAAGACCAGGTCGCCGCCCTCGCTGCCGACCAGGTGCCCGAACACCGGCGTCTGCCGCGAGAGCGACGAGACGCCGGGCGCGACGTACGCGGCCAGCTCGGTCGCCGTGATCGCGCCGTCGCCGTCGAGATCCGCCTTGCCACCCAGGCCTTGCAGCAGCGTCCAGGTGAAGATCGAGTGGCCGCCCGGCCCGTTGTCGGCGACCTGCTCGTCGCCGCCGCCCGCGGTCAGCACCTCGCGCGACTGGCGGCGCGTGATCTCCATCAGGTACTGGCGCCGATCGGCGCCGCCGCCGCCCGCGCTGCCGCCGCGCGTGAGCGCCAGCCCGCTGTAACAAGCGTCCATGACGAAGAAGACGTGCTTCGCCGGGATGGCGTCGCTGGCGTCCTGCAGGTTGGTCATCGAGATCGCCTGGCTCTGGAAGCTCTGCGCGGCGGCATCGACCGGGACGATGTAGCCCTGGCTCTTGCCGCTCGGTAGCTTGCGCGTGACGCCGTGGCCGGCGAAGAAGACGACGACGCGATCGTCGTGCGACACCTTCTTGGCGTCGGCCAGGTTGTCGCCGAGCGCGGCCAGGATCTTTTCGCGCGTGGCCTCGCCGTCGAGCAACGTCGTCACGTGATCGGCGGGAAACCCGTAGGTGTGCACCAGCATGTCGCGCACCGCCTGCGCGTCGTTGACGGCGTACGACAGGCGCGGCCAGCTCTTGTAGGCGTTGACCCCGACGACCACCGCCCAGCTCTCGCGGTAAAGGTGCACGCCCGCGAGCGGCGCCGGTGCCGCGCCGCTCGCCGCGCTCGCTGTCCCGGATGGCAACGACGGCGCCGGCGCCGGGCCGCCGCGCGGCACGACGAAGTCGCGGCCATCCCAGGCGAGGAACGTGTAGCCGCGCTTTTGCAGCTCGGTTATCACCAGCGGCAACGCTTCCGTCGTGCGCTCGTGAATGTCGTGAAAAAGGATGATCCCCCGCTTCTGTCGCTCGACCTGATTGACCACGCGATTGGCGATCGATTGCGGCACCGGATCGGCCCAATCCTGCGAATCGACATTCCAGAGCACCGTCTTCATGCCCAGCGCCGACGCGGTCTTCAGCACCAGTTCGTTGCGCGCGCCGTACGGCGGCCGAAACAACACCGTCTTGTCGTTGGCGGCCGCCGCGAGCGCTTGATTGGTGTCGGCCAGCTGATGATTGACGCCGTCGGCGTCCAGCTTGGGCAGGAAGGCGTGGGTGAACGAGTGATTGGCCAGCGCCTGCCCGGACGCCAGGACCCGGCGCGTCTCTCCGGCGGCCTTGCCGACGTTGCGGCCGACCTCGAAGAACACGCCGCGCACGCCAAAGCGCGCGAGGATGTCGAGGATCACCGGCGTGTAGCGCGCCGAAGGGCCATCGTCGAAGGTCAGCAGCACCGACTTCTCGGGGAAGCGCAGCCCGGTGACCTGGTCCTTGTCGTCGCGCCAGGGCAGCGCCCCACCGCGCCCGCCGCTGGCCAGCAACTCCAGCTCCGTGGCGTGCGCCTTGATGAGCACGTCCGTCGAGATCTCGCGGCGCACGAAGGCGAGATACGCCTCCCAGGCCTCGCGGTGGTCGATGAGGCCGCGGGTCGGCAGGCGGCCGAAGATCGTCTTCAATTCGGCGTCGTAGCGCGCCTGGATCCCGTCGAGCACGGCGCGATCCTTGTCCGTGCGCGCCGAGGGCGGCGCCTCGGACAGCAGATCGCGAAACGCCAGCTTGTCGGCGTCGTGAAACGCGGGCGCCGCCTCCAGCCGGTCGAGGAACGCCGTCGCCGCCGCGGGTTCGGCCACCACGCGCGCGCTCAGCGCCTCGAGCCGCTCATGCTGGTCGCCGGCGATCAGCCAGGCCACCGTCGTCGCCGGATCGCCGGCGCCGGGCTCGTCGGCCAGAAGCGCGATCACGCCGCGGAAGTCCGCGACAATCGCATCCATCGCTGACGCGACGTCCGTGGCGGGCGGCGCAGGCGGCGCCGTCGCCGGTGCGGGCGCGGGGCCGGAGCCGGCCTTGCAAGCCGCGAGCAACAGCGACGCGCCCAGCAGGGCGCGCGTCCAGAAGTCCGCGCGCGGCATCACTGCTTCGTCAGCACCAGCTCGTCGGGCACGGCCGGCGTGCTGTCCGCATAGATCAAATGCAGGACCGTTCCGGTCACGCAGAACGTATCGGCGTTGGAGACACCGGAGCTCGACGTCGAGCTCACCGACGTGCCGCTGACGACGTAGGTTCCGGTCTCGGTGCGAGGCAGGCCGAGCGCGCCCAGGAGGCACCGACAGCCGATCGTCGTCGTGGTGCAACTGGCGCTGGAGAACGTCGGGTTCGGCTGTCCGACGTACCCTGGGCCCTGGTAAACCGCCTGCAACATGGCGCAGGTGGCGCCGCTGAGACAGGCCGAGGGGATGTCGAAGACGAAGGTTCCGGTATCGGTCTCGGTCGTCGAATAGGTGGCGTCGCTGTTGAAGGCGAGCGTGCCAGCGCGGTGAATCCCTGAAGCGTCGAGCACTTCACCCGCGCAGTCGGCGGACGGCGCCGACGCCGAGCAACTGTTGATGAACGACCAGGTGCCGACGAGGTTGCCGCCGCACGGGGGCCCGCCGCACTGGGAGGTGACCGCGCCGCCGCTCCCACCGGCGCCGACCGCGCCGCCCGCACCGGTGTGGCCCCCCGCGCCCGGCGCGACGCTGCCGCCGAGCCCGCCCGGCGCGCCGCCGCTGGCGGAGCTGGAGCCGCCCGACCCACTCCTGCTGGCGCGCAGGTCGTCGGGATCTGGATAGCACGCCGCCAGCCCGAGCAGCGCGCACACCAGCGCACCGAAACCGCCAGTTGCGCGACGCGGATCATGCCCTCGGGCGGCCATCGGTTCATGCGATTAAAGGCGACAAGACGCTGCATATCAAGCGCGGCGAGCGGCGAGCGGGGTAAGCTCACGCAATGATCCGCGGCGCACATGTGATCATCTATAGCCGGGACGCGGAGGCCGACCGCGCGTTCTTTCGCGACGTCCTCCACTATCCGTTCGCCGATGCGGGCCACGGGTGGCTGATCTTCGCGCTACCGCCCGCGGAGGTCGCCGTGCACCCGTCGGACGAGAACGACGTCCACGAGCTCTACCTGATGTGCGATGACGTGGGCGCGCTGATCCGCGAGCTCACCGCCAAGAACGTCGCTTGCTCGGCGATCGACGAGCAGCGCTGGGGATCGATCACCCGCGTCACACTGCCCGGCGGCGGCAAGATCGGCGTCTACCAGCCGAAGCACCCCTCGCCCATCATGACTGCACCGTCGCCGGCAGATCGATCGTGAACACGCACCCGACGCCGGGGCGGTCCTGAACGCGGATCGTGCCGTGGTGCGCCTCGACCGCCTGCAACGCGATCGCCAGGCCCAGCCCGAAGCCCGACCGGTTCTCTCCACGCTGGACCAGCGGCTTGAACAGGTCCTCGGCCTTGCCCGGCGGAAGGCCGCCGCACGAATCGAGCACGTCGATCACCAGCCGCCCCGCCGATTGGCTGGCGCGGAGATCGACGCGCGACTGCGCATGGCTGAACTTGAGCGCGTTGTTGACCAGGTTCGAGACCGCGGACCGCATCAGGCGCGGATCGGCATCGAAGGCGAGCCCGTCGCCCACCGACAGCGTCACGACGATGCCGCGCGATTGGCTCTCCGGCTCGGCGTCGCCGACCGCCTCTTGCAGGAACGATCTCAGGTCCAGGCGCTGGATCGCCGGCTCGACGCCCAGCTGCAATGACGCCTGGCCGAGCACGCCGTCGATCAGATCCACCGTCCGGCGCAGGTTCCTATCGACCACATCGGCCCATCGTCCCTTCGCCGCCGGCACCGCCTGCTGAAGGCGCGTGAACGCCAGGCGCGCCGCCGACAGCGGATTGCGCAGCTCGTGCGCGATGAAGCCCATGTGCTCCGACGTCTGGCGCTGGGTTTCGAGATCCCGCTGCTTCACGTACTGCGCGATCGCGTCGGCGATCCCCGTGCTCAGGCTGCGCGCGATGATCCCCTGTTCGCGCAGGCTCGGCGTCAAGCCAGCGCGCTCGGCGACCGCCAGGATGCACCGATGGAGAATGCCGTATTCGCGGATGACCTCGCCGACGTCGAACCCGATGCCCAGGCGCTGCGCGCCGTGCTCCTCGGCGACCTGCGCCAGCGGCGGCAGCGGGATCGCGTCGGGATGAAGCGCGGCGATGATCTGGTCGACGAAGTCGGGCATCCGGTCGAGAAGCGCGGCGTGCGGCAGCGAGGCGGCCGCGATCGCGCGCCGGGTCTCGGCGCTCCAGGCTGAGATCAGATCATCGCGCTGCGCGACCAGAAGGCTGTGCAAGGTACCGGGGGGATGGGCCTGGTCCTGGTCCTTGGCCACTCGCTGTAAGTAGCCCTCAAAATCGAAGACGCAAGGGCGCGGGCAATCGAATCGACACTGGTCGCGTACCCGCGACGGCAATGGGCCCGAAGCTCGACCAACCTCAGGCGGTTCGTTCGCCCGACGCCTGTTCCAGCGCGGCGAACGTATCGACGATGGACGCGGCGGCCGCGCTCGCGGGCTCGGCGGCGCCGTCGCAGGCCTCGAGCCGCCGCAGCTGCAGGCTCGTGATGCGCGCCGGGACCCCCTCGATCGTGAGCAGAGCCTCCTCTGCCTGACCGGTCATCGCTTCGGCGCGCACGATCAGCTTCTTCACCGCGTCGACCTGGGCCTGGCAGCGCTCGGCGGCTCGGCCGATCGGCCCGTTCACGCCCTCTTCGCCGCGGCCGCGCTCGCGCACGCGCGCCAGCGTCATGCGCAACCCAGGCAGCGACGTGGAGTCGAGGAAGCGCGCGATGTACTCGATGCGCGTCGCGAGCACGACGACCTCGCGTTCGAGCTTCGGGATCCGGTCGAGCGCGCTCGAGACGTCGAACGCCGCGCCCCGAGGTCCAGCGAGCACCGCGCTCTGGATGGCGGCGCGCGCCGCTCCGAGACGCACGATCAGGATCTTGGCGCGCGCGTCGGAGAACCACACCACATCCGGCAAGGCGATGGGCAGCACCCCGGCGCGGCGCAGCGCCATCTGCTTGGCCCGCCCATTCAGCAGCGCCACGGAGAACGCGACCAGGAACACCGCGGGAACCACCAGCAACAGCGTCGCGAAACCAGTCATGAACGCCGCGACCAGCGCCAGGGCCATGAGCCCGAGCGCGACGCGATGCCGGACCGCGCTCCTCGCGCTCGAGCAGATCCACAGCTCCGTTCCGCGCTCGTGCTCGGACGTGTCACCGATGAGATCTCTTTGGAACCAGCTTCTCTCGACCATCGCTGTCCCCCTTCCCCAAGGTTCCATTGAAAGCTGTTGTCGGAACGCGCGCACCGCAATGGCGGTGGCCGGAAGGCGGCGGATCAGCGAGGCGCCGCTGCGCTCGGCGGCGGCGCTCGAGGTCGGCGCACCGGCTTCAACCGACCGGCGTGCGCGTGTCTGCCGACACGGGCTGGGCGCCCTCGACGGTCATCGCCCCGTCGCTGGCGATGGTGACCGCGTAGTGCTGGAGCGGCGCCCCAGCCGGACCGTGGGTGACGGCGCCGTTGCCGTCGAACGCCGATCCGTGACAGGGGCAGTGCAGGCCGCCTGCGATACCGCTGCTGGTGTCGTCGACGGGGCAGCCCTGGTGCGTGCAGATCCGCGACATCCCGTACACGCCCTTGTCGTCGCGCGCCACGATGACGTTATCCGTCACCACCATCGCCCCGATGGAGAGCGCCGACAGGTTTCCGGCAGCGACCGGGCCGGTCGGTGGCGAGCCGGTTTGATTGCAAGCGGGAATGGCGCTGACGACCACCATCAATCCCGCCGACGCGCTGGTCACCGACAGAAACCTCCGTCGATTGAACGTCTGGGCGAGGCAGTCGGGATCGGCACAACGAAGCTTGGCGAGATCATCGGTCATTCAGAAACCTCCGCGTCACGATAGTGGCGCTGCCGCCGCTGTGCGAAACCCCGGCGGCACCGTCGGATGTGAGTGCCCGACGAAAGCAAGCCCCTTCGCGTGATTCGGAGCGCGGCGGCATCCCGGCAATCGCGACTTGGCGCTGGCCAGCGGAGGAGCCACACGCCAGAATGAACAGGCCATCGCGGGGGTCCGGTCAAGCGAAGGTCCGTGATGCTCCGGGCACCAATCAGGAGATTGAGCGCGATCGTGACGGCGTCAGCCATCGGACTCTCGTTCACGCTCGCGTACGCGGGGGCGGGCGCGGCGGCCTGCCCGCCGGCGGCGACCGTGATCGGCGCGGCGCGCATCGTCGAGCCGGTGCGCGCCATCCTGCGCGCCCATGACGTCTCGACCGGCGCCGGCGAATGCAAGGAGACGCCGGCGCGCGTGCAGGCGTGGCTGATCGCCGAGCCGGGCGCGCACGACTACGTGCTGCGCATCGAAGATCCCTTCGGCCGCAAGAGCGAACGGCACGTCGGCGACGCCGAGACCGCGGCCAGCCTGATCGAGACCTGGCTCGCCCCGCAGGAGGAGAGCGCGCCGGCGCCGTCGGCGAGGACCGCGGCTGCGCGCGCGCAGGCGATCGACGAGACCGAGACGCGCGCGGAGACCAGCGCCGCGGGCGGCGGCTGGCGGATCACCGGCGCCCTCGAGATCGCGAGCAACGGCGAGGACTCGCTGTGGTACGGCGGCTCGATCACCGCGTGCGGGTCGGTTGGCGCGCTGTGCGTGGGCGGGCGGCTGCGCATCGCACGCGACGACAACTTCGTCGACCTCGACCACGACAGCGGAAGCCGCTCGGCGGTCGAGCTGCTGGGGCTGGCGGCGTTGCCACTCGCGGCCGGCGGGGTGACGCTGACGCCGATGCTCGGGTTCGGTCTCGGGCGCCTGCACGCCGGCGACCCGGCTGCCGCGGACGGTGAAACCGATATGCCGGGCGGCGACGACGTCGGATTGCGCATCGAGGCGGCGGCCAGCGCCGGCCTGGCGTTGAGCCGGCACCTGACGTTCGTGGGCGAGCTCGGCGCGTCGCACGCCTGGTCCATCGCCTCGCGGACCAGCGCCGCGGCGATGCCGGGCCAGCGCATGACCGCACCCGCCAACTACCTGCGCGCGGCCCTCGCGCTGCAATACGCGCCATGAGGGAAGGCCTGCGATGAGCCGAAGCGAAAACCTCCTGCCGTTCCGGCGCCCGGACAAGCGCGCGCTGTCCGACGAGTCGCTGGTGCTCGCGTGCGCGGGCGGCGACGGGCGCGCGCTCGAGGAGCTGTTTCACCGGCACGGCGCGCAGGTGCACCGCATCCTCGGCCGCCTGGGCCACGTCGATCGCCGTGACCTCGAGGATCTGGTGCAGGTGACGTTCCTCGAGGTTCACCGCTCGGCGTGCCGGTTCAGCGGGCGGTCGGCGGTCTCGACGTGGATCGTCAGCGTGGCCCTGAACGTCGCGCGGCACTACGCGCGGGGCGAGGCGCGCCGGCGAACGGCCATGGCGGCGGTCGCGCGCTCCACGTTCGGCGAAGCCCACCGCCCCGATGATCGCGTGAGCCACCGGCAATCGCTCGACCGGCTGCGCATCGGCATCGACGAGCTGCCCTACGAGTTTCGCGTGGTGTTCTTGCTCTGCGACATCGAGGGCCTGAAGGGCACCGAGGCGGCGAAGGCGCTCGGCATCCCCGAGGGAACCGTCTGGCGGCGCTTGCACGAGGCGCGCATGCGGCTGCGCGCGTTCGTCGGCATGGAGAGCGACCGATGAGCTGGCTTGCGCGCTTGACGCGGCCCCGCTGCCCGCCGGGCTGGAAGCTGACGCGCGCGGTCTCCGAAGCCACCGACCCGCGGACCGAGTGGCACGTCATGCGATGCGCGCGTTGCTCCGCCGAATATCGCGCGCTGGAGGCGCTGGCGCAGGAGGCGAAGACCGCCGCGCCTCCTCCGGAGAAGCTGTCGCGTGAGGCGCTCGACGAGCTCGGCGCGCGTTTGCGCACGCTGGCGTCGGCGCCCGATCGCGCGCGAGCGGGACGATGGAACCGGCGCGCGCTGGTCTGGCTGGCGCTGGCGGTGCCGGCCATCGCCGCCGCGGTTCTGTGGACCGGCCGGCGCTCCGACCACGCCACGATCTCGCGCGGCGGCCCAGAACCGGCGGCGGCGGCGAGCGGGGATTCGCGCGCGACGATCCACGCGATCGGGCCGGCGCGTTTCTTCCGCGCGCAATTCCAGCCCGACGAGATCGTCCGCGTCGACGACGGCGAGATCGAGCTCGAGATCGCGCCCCTGCACGCGCGCGAGCGCTTTCGTGTCGTGACCGATGACGGCGAGGTCGAGGTCCGCGGCACGCGCTTCAAGGTCTCCGTGATCGATCACCATCTGGCCGCGGTTCACGTCTGGAAGGGACAGGTCGAGGTCCGTTCCAGCGGCGGCGCCCAGGCGATTCTCGCGCCCGGCGACGACTGGATCCGCGAAGCCGAAGCACCGGCGCCGCCCGCCGCGACCGTCGCGCCGGCGCCGGCGCCGGCGTCGCTCACATTGCCCAACGACACCGGTGCGCCGCGCGCAACGACGCGCCGGGCGCCGCTGGCGGCCAGGCATCACGCAAAGACCGTCGCGGCCGTCGTTCCCGCGCCAAAAACTTTGCCGGCGACGCGCGACCGGCGGCCGCTCAGCGGGCGGCCGTCGTTCGGCCACGCCTGGTCATTGCTTCGCGCCGGCGACGCGAAGGCCGCCGCGGCGGAGTTCGCCGAGGTCGAGCGGCTCGCGCACGGACGCGACATCGAAGAAGACGCGCTCTACTGGCGCGCGGTCGCGGTCGGCCGCGCCGGCGACGCCGCGGGCGCGCGCACGCTGTTCGCGGCGTTCCTCGATCGATTCCCGTCGTCGTCGCGCGCGGGCGAAGCGGCCGCGGCTCTGGGCCGCCTGTTGCTCGACGGCGGCGACGAGCCGGGCGCGCGGCAAGCGTTCGAGCGCGCGGCGCGCGATCCGTCGCCGCAGGTGCGCGCGGCCGCGCAAGACGGCTTGCGCAGCGCTCAAGAAGATCGCTGACGGCGGCGACGGCCGCCTCGAGCGTCGCGGGCTCAGGCCAGGCCTGAGCGAAGCGTCCCCGGCCAACTGACCACGCCCGCGGGATCTCGCGCGTGCCGTGACGCGCAATCGCGACGCTGATGGGCGGCGTCAGCCGTATGGCCCGCATGAGAGAGCCGGCGAGAAACTCCACGTTTCACGCGGTTTTCGCGGCGATTTCACGCCGGCCCTTGCGATCGGCGCGGACCAGTTTTCCCCCGTAAACAGCGCTTCGGACATTTCAACCGCTTTTACGGCGAATATACCGACCGGAAACACGCCGGCAATACGCCTTGGCCATGATGACTTCAAAGGGGGGCGCCGAAGGACGGTTAGCTCCGCCGAAAAAAAACCTTCGAAAAGAGGAGTCGATTCAATGAAGAGGATTTTGGAGGCATTCCGAGACCCCGAAAGGCGGCGCGTTTTTTACGCCATCCTCGGGTCGAAGGCGATCGCGCTGGCGGTGCTTTTCTTGGTGCTGAGGGGGCTCCCGGACTACTTCTCTCATCCTGCGCTCGCTGACGATGCAGCTGCGCCCCCGGCGCCGTACATCAACCCGATCAACACGATGTGGACGCTTGATCGCGGCGTTCCTGGTGTTCTTCATGCAGGCCGGCTTCATGATGCTCGAGGCCGGGCTTCGCGCGCAGCCGCGAGACGGTCAACATCCTGCTCGAAGGCATCGTCGACACCTGCCTGTGCGGCATCCTCTTCTGGGCCTTCGGCTTCGCCTTCATGTTCGGCGCGGGCAACGGCTTCATCGGCCACCAGTACTTCTTCCTGCACGGCGCGCCCGACACCTACGGCACGACCGGCGTCGCGATCCTGGCCTTCTTGCTGTTCCAGTTCGCCTTCGCCGACACCTGCAGCACGATCACCTCGGGCGCGATGGTCGGCCGCACCGGCTTCGTCGGCGACCTGCTCTACAGCTTCGGCGTCAGCGGCTTCATCTACCCGATCATCGGCCACTGGGCCTGGGGTCCGGACGGCTGGCTCAACACCATCAAGCCGGCCGCGTTCCACGACTTCGCCGGCTCGACGGTCGTGCACACCATCGGCGGCTTCGTCGCGCTGGCCGGCGCGATCGCGCTCGGGCCGCGCCTCGGCCGCAAGTTCAAGCGCGACGGCGGCGGCATGCCGCCCGGCCACGACATGACCATCGCCGCCGTCGGTGGCGTCATCCTGTGGTTCGGCTGGTACGGCTTCAACCCGGGCAGCACGCTGTCGGCGATGGACGTCGCAGGGCATCGGCCGCGTCGCCGCCAACACCACGCTGGCCGCCTGCGCCGGCGGTCTGTCGGCGCTGTTCTACATCTACCCGCGCAACAAGGTGTGGGACTGCGGCATCACCGTCAACGGCTTCCTCGCCGGCCTCGTCGCCATCACCTGCCCCTGCTACTGGGTCGTCGCCGCTCGGCGCGATCATGATCGGCGGCGTCGCCGGCGTCGTCGTGCATCCTCGGCGATCGACCTGCTCGAGTGCCTGCGCATCGACGATCCGATCGGCGCGGTCGCCGGTGCACGGCGTCTGCGGCATCTGGGGCACGCTCAGCCTCGGCCTGTTCGCCACCGGCCAGTTCGGCGCCCCGAGCCCGACCGGCGCCGACACCTCGGCGGGCGCGCTCGTCACCGGCCTGTTCTACGGCGGCGGCGTCGACCAGCTCGATCGGCCAGCTCATCGGCAGCGCCGCGGTCACGGCGGCGACGCTCGGCGTGCCGGCTTCGCGCTGATGTACGCCGTCAAGGCGACCGGCACCCTGCGCGTCTCGCGAGAGGGCGAGCTCGAGGGCCTCGACATCCACGAGCACGGCGGCCCGGCCTACCCGGAGCTGATCGGCTCGATGGGGATGCACGGAGCCGGCGCGTCCGAGGCGCACGCGATGAAGGCGCAGGCCGTCCCGGCCAAGGCGTTCTAATCAAGACTGGCAATTTGCCAGTCGAGCCATTGCAAGCAGTCACAATGAAATAAATCCTGTCTTCTGGCGGTCGACGGCTAACATCCCGGACCGCCAGAAGGCAGTGACAAACAAGATTTCTCGGGGAGACACCAATGAAAAAGATCGAGGCGATCATAAAGCCGTTCAAGCTCGACGAGGTAAAGGACCGGCTCCGCGAGGTCGGCGTGCAAGGCATGACGGTCTTCGAGGTGAAGGGCTTCGGCCGCACCGGCGGCAAGCAAGAGGTCTATCGCGGGTCCGCGTACGTCGTCGACTTCGTGCCCAAGGTCTGCGTCGAGATCGTCGTCAAGGACTCGATGGTCCGCGACGTCGTCGAGGCGATCGCCTCGGTGGCGAAGACGGGCAAGATCGGCGACGGCAAGATCTTCGTGACGTCGATCGACGAGGCGGTCCGCATCCGCACCGGCGAGCGCGGCGAAGACGCGATTTGAGAACGACGAGGCGCGCGCGTCGAATCTCGTAAGGCCTGCCCCCTCCCTGGCCCTCCCCCGCGGCGGACCGCGGGAGATGGTACTCGGATCCAATCAACCAAAGGCTAACGTGCACGGCTTGGCAGCTTCTTCAGCGGAGGTCGCGAATGCAGCGACCCCGCGCGGGCACGCGGGGCAGGGGCGTGGCAAAGCGGACTTGTGGCGGCTGGCGCTGGGGGCGGTGGGGGTCGTTTACGGGGACATCGGGACGTCGCCGCTCTATGCGATCAAAGAGTGCGTCACACTTCCTTACGGCGTCGCGCCCGTCGCCGACAATGTGTTCGGCGTGCTGTCGCTGGTGTTCTGGTCGCTGACGCTGGTCGTTTCAATCAAGTATCTGGCCTTCGTCATGCGCGCCGACAACGCAGGCGAAGGCGGCGTTCTCGCGTTGCTGGCGCTGGTTGCGGCGCCGACGGGCGGCGCCGCCGCGCAGAACCAGCGGCGCCGACGTTTCTTGTTGATGCTGGGCTTGTTCGGCGCGGCACTGCTGTACGGCGATGGCGTGATCACGCCGGCGATCTCGGTGTTGTCGGCGGTCGAAGGCCTGGCGGTCGCGACCACCGCGTGCGCGCCCTACGTCGTCCCCATCACCTGCGTCATCCTGGTGGCGCTGTTCGCGATCCAGCGCCGCGGCACCGGCGGCATCGGCGCCGTCTTCGGGCCGGTGACGCTGGTCTGGTTCTTTACCATCGCGGCGATCGGCTTGCCCTGGATCGCGCGCCACCCGGAGATCCTGCACGCGATGAATCCACTTTACGGCGTGCGCTTCTTCGCGCGCCACGGGCGCCATGGATTTCTGGTGCTGGGCTCGGTCGTACTGTGCATCACCGGCGGCGAAGCGCTGTACGCCGACATGGGTCACTTCGGCCCGCGCGCGATCCGCACCGCCTGGGGCCTGTGCGTGTTCCCGGCGCTGCTCATCAACTACTTCGGCCAGGGCGCGCTGCTGCTCGAGCACCCGTCCGCTGCCATGGCCAACCCGTTTTACGCGATGGTCCCGCCGGCGTTGCTCTTCCCGATGGTCCTGCTGGCGACCGCGGCCACCGTCGTCGCGTCGCAAGCGCTGATCTCCGGCGCCTACTCGCTCACGCGCCAGGCCGTGCAGCTCGGCTACCTGCCGCGCGTGACCATCGTCCATACGTCGGGCAAGACCGAAGGCCAGATCTACATCCCCGAGGTCAACTGGCTGCTGATGATCGCCTGTGTCGCGCTCGTGCTCGGGTTCCGCGCCTCGAGCAACCTGGCCGACGCCTACGGCATCGCGGTCACCGGCACCATGGCGATCACGTCGGTGCTGTTCTACTTCGTGGCGCGCGAGCGCTGGCACTGGAGCGCGGCGCGCGCCGGCGCGCTGCTGGCGCTGTTCTTGTCATTTGATCTCGCGTTCTTCGCCGCCTGCTCCGCCAAGATCCTGCACGGTGGCTGGTTCCCGCTGGCCGTAGCCGCCGGCGTCTTCACCATCATGGTGACCTGGAAGCGCGGGCGCGCGCTGATGAGCAAGCGCATCGCCGCCGAGACGCTGCCGCTCGAAGTCTTCCTCGACGACGTCCAGCGCTGCGAGCCGTTCCGCGTCCCCGGCACAGCCGTGTTCCTGACGTCGACGCGCGGCGGAACGCCCAACGTGCTCTTGCACCACTTCAAGCACAACAAGGTGCTGCACAAGCAGGTCGTGATGTTGTCCGTCGTCACCGACGCCGTGCCCGAGGTCGACCCCGCCGACTCGGTGCACATCGAAGAGATCGGTGGCGGGTTCTGGTCGGTCTCGGCGCACTACGGGTTCATGCAGAGCCCCGACCTGATGCAGGCGCTGCGCCTCTGTCGCGCGCGCGGTTTGCAGCTGGTCGAGGCCGATACCAGCTTCTACCTGGGCCGCGAGACGCTGCTGTCGATCAACGGCAACGGTATGGCCCAGTGGCGCAAGCGGCTGTTTCGTTTTCTTTCGCGCAATTCGCGGTCGGCGACCGATTTCTTCGCGCTGCCCGCCAACCGCGTCGTCGAGATCGGCTCGCAGATCGAGCTCTGAGGCGCACGGGCTCCGGCGCCTCCCAACGCCGCGTTCTGCAAATGTCAGCGGGCGTCAAAGCGGCGTTTCGCAAAGTCGGCGCGGCGTAGACCCGCGAAAGCTCGGTTGGCACGCCGCCTGCTGTGTTCGAGCCAGAAACTCAGATGGCTCCGAGCGCCGCGACCCTTTCCAGCATCACACCGTCCGCCGTCGAGATTCCACCGTCCCTGCCCCCGCTCCCCGAGCGCCCGGCGGGCAGCCGGCGGGTCGGCGTTCGCGGCTCCCCCGTCCTGGTCGTCCGGTGCGGCGGAATGGCCATCGCCGTACCTCGCGCCGAGCACGCCGCCGCCACGCTGGTCGGCACGACCGCCGTCCGCCTGGTGCGCGAATGGGGTCTGGTCAGCGCGCAGTCGGTCGCGGATCGCGCTCGCGCGCTCAGCCCCGAGCCGATCTCCGACGACCGTGCGCACGCCGTCCTGCTCGCGATGCCGCGCGCACGCTGGCTCGACGAGGCGCGGCGCTGGTTCTCCTTCGCCGACCCGCTGGGACGAATGAACGCGGCACTCGCCAAGGTCTTCGCCGTCGTCGGCGCGATCCGCTTCGACGAGCTGCGTGCCGCGCTGTCTCGGTCGCTGGTCGGCGCCGGTCAGGCGCCCGCGCCCGTGTTGCGCAGGTACCTGGTCGAGCTCGGCCGCTGCGCGATCGCGCCGGTCGCTCGACGATCGAAGCCCGACGAGCTCGACGCCGCGCTGGTTCGCCGGGTCTCCGCATCCCCGCGCGATGATGCGGACGCCGGGCCGATCCAACCGCTGACGCGCCCCGAAGGAGTGCTGGTGCACCTACTGGCGCGCGCCGGCGGTGAGCTGGACGCCCGCACGCTGCGGCAGCTCGCGGGCGAGGCCGGCGTGCCGCGCACGACCGTGAATCAGCTGGTCAAGTCGTCGCCGGTCCTCGCGCCCATCGTGCCTGAGGCGCGGGCGGCCGTGGCGCCGCCGCGCGTGCGGCTCATCGGCCATCGGTCCCACGCCGTCGGCGCGTGATGACGCCGCCGAACCGGAAGATCGATGCGCCGCCGGCGCCGGCGCGCGCCACCGCCGAGCGCCGGGTGCGCGCGACACGTGCCTGGCCCAGGGAGCGCGCGTATGCTTGGCCGCGGTTGAAGCCGTTCAAGAGCATTGCTGTCATTCTGGCTGCGCTGGCCGGAATCTTGGCCCTGTCCCTGGCCAGCGTGAGCCACGAGCACTGGAAGCTCGTCGACGACTTCAAGGTGACGACCCATCAGCAGGTGCACGCGTCGGTCGAGACGCTGACAGCGCGGCTCGACGCGCTGGATCAAGACACGCGCATGCTCACCGACCTGGTCGAGCGGGCCGGCGTCGGCAAGGGTCCCGATGCCGCGACCGAGCGCCGGGTCTGGGAGAGCGCCTTTCGCGCGCTGGCCGTGGTCGTCGCGCCCTATCGCACGATCGCGCTCATCGACGCGACCGGCGGCGCGATCGACATCCTGGCGTCTGACCCGTCGGAGTCCCCGGACATCGTGAACGCGCTGGTCCCCGATACCCAGCGGCTGGCCGCCGAGGTCGTGGCCCGAAACGCCAAGGCGCTGGGCGAGACGGCTCGCCACGGCGGTCGGTCCTTCATTCTCTACGGCACGCCGGTGCGCGGCGGGCGCGCCATCGTCGTCGCCAGCGACGCGCGCATCTTCCTGAGCGCGGTCGCCTGGACGCCGCTGCCGGCGGCGCGGCTCTTCGTGACCGATCCGGCGGGCGTGGTGTGGGCCGGCTGCGAGACCTCGGGGGGCTGCCGCGCCAGCCCCGCGGGCGCGCCGCAGGCCGAGATGGAGGCCACCATCGCGCCCGCGGTGATGCGCGGTGTGCGCGGCGCGCGCGTCGTCCGCACCACCACCACCCCCGCGGTGCTGGTCTCGGAGCGCGTCGACCGCCCGACCGGCACCTGGGTCGTGACCTGGCTGGCGTCGACGCGCGCGATCGACGAGCGCGAGAGCTCGATGGTGTCGCGCGTGGTGCTGACCGCGATCGCCGCGGCGCTGGCGGTGGCGGCGATCGGCGCGATGATCCTGCGCCAGCAGCGCAAGGCGGTCGAGCTCGAGGGGCGGCTGCGCCTGGCGCAGGCGCTGGCCAGCGCACGCCAGACCAGCGAGTCGATCGTCGAGAACGCGCCCCTGGGCGTGCTGGGCGTGTCGATGGACGGCAAGGTCGTGCTGGCCAACAGCTTTCTCACCGATCGCTTCGGGCCGATCCGCATCGGCGCGCCGCTGGCCGAGGCGTTCACCGGCCCGGGCGCCGAATGGGTGGCCACGCTGCAGCCGCTGCTGGAGGAGGATCGCGGCGCCGACACCGACGGGCGGCGCGCGCGGGCGCTGCGCGAGCTGGCCAAAGGATCGCAGCAGTTCCACGTACGCGTGGTGCCCGTGCGCGATCACGAGCTCGGCGTGCGCACGTTCGCGCTGGTCGAGGATCAATCCGAGCTGCGCAGCCTGGAGAACCAGCTGGTGCGCGCCGAGAAGATGATCACCGTCGGCGTCCTGTCCGCCGGCATCGCGCACGAGATCGGGAGCCCGCTCGCGGTGATCCGCGGTCGCGCCGAACAGGTGCTGCGCGCGCAGAACGGTGGGCCGCGCGCCGACGACCTGCGCGTGATCATCAAGCACATCGACAACATCTCGTCGACGATCCGCCAGGTGCTGGACTTCTCACGCCGCCAGGCCATCGAACGGCAAGCAGTGCCTCTGGAGGCGATCGTCGAGCGCGCGCGCTCGCTGCTGGAATGGAAGAGCGAGGCCAAGCACGTGCGCATCGAGGTCGCGATCGAGGAGGACCTGCCGCCGCTGGCCGCCGATCCGGATCAATTGCAGCAGGTGTTCGTCAACCTGATGCTCAACGCCTGCGACGCCTCGCAGGAGGGCGACCGCGTGCTGGTGCGCGCTTGCGTGACGCGCGAGCGGCAGGTGCAGATCGAGGTCGAGGATCGCGGCTGCGGCATCGCGCCCGAGCACATGAACACGGTGTTCGATCCGTTCTTCACCACGAAGAAACGCGGCGAAGGGACCGGCCTGGGGCTGCCGATCGCCGCCAGCATCGTGCGCAACCACGGCGGCCAGATCAACCTCAGCAGCACACCCGGCAAGGGGACGATCGCCACCGTGCTGTGGCCGGCGGCGACGGACGCCGCGGTGGCCGCCGGCGTCGTCGCCGTCGCGGTCCCGAGCAACGTGAGCCATGGCTAAGGCGCGCGCGCTGATCGTCGACGACGTCGTCGACATGGCCGAGACCATCGCCAACGAGCTCGGCGCCGCCGGCTTCGAGACCGAGGTCGTCGACAACGGCGCCGCGGCGCTGGAGCGGTTCGGACAGGAGCCGGCCGACGTGGTCGATCACCGACCTGCGCATGAAGAACGTCGACGGGCTCGACGTTCTCTCCGGCATCAAGCGCGTCGACCCGACGGTGCCGGTGATCATCATGACCGCGTTCGGCGCCATCGACAGCGCGGTCGAGGCGATGCGGCGGGGCGCCTTTCACTACGTCACGAAGCCGTTCGAGCTCGAGGCGCTGCGCTCGCTGGTCGAGCGCGCCTGCCGCGAGCGCGCGCTCTCGCGCGAGAACGCCCTCCTGCGCCGCACGCTGCGCGCCAACGCCGCCGCGCAACAGCTGCTGGGCAGCAGCGCGCCCATGCGGCGCCTGCGCGCGCTCATCGAGCAGGTCGCGGGCGCGGCGTCGTCGGTGCTGATCTCCGGCGAGACCGGGCACCGGCAAGGAGCTGGTGGCGCTGGCGCTGCACGCCGACAGCGCCGCGCGCCGAGAAGCCCTTCGTCGCGGTCAACTGCGCGGCGCTGCCCGAGCCGTTGCTCGAGAGCGAGCTCTTCGGCCACGCGCGCGGCGCCTTCACCGGCGCGATGCAGAGCCGGCGCGGCCTGTTCGTCGAGGCCGACGAGGGGACGATGTTCCTCGACGAGATCGGCGACCTGCCGCTGCCGCTGCAGGGCAAGCTGCTGCGCGTGCTGCAGTCGGGCGAGGTGCGGCCCGTCGGCAGCGAGACCGAGCCGCCGCGTCGACGTGCGCTGCGTGGCGGCCACGCACAAGGATCTCGGCGAGCTGGTCGCAAAAGAGCCTGTTCCGCGAGGATCTGTTCTTCCGCCTCGACGTGCTGCGCGTGCCGGTGCCGGCGCTGCGCGAGCGCACCGACGACATCCCGATGCTGGTCGAGCACTTCCTGCGCAAGAGCCTGCGCGGCGCGCTCGCGCTCGGTGCTCGCCGGGCTTCGAGCCCGAGGCGCTCGACTTCCTGACCACCTGCGACTGGCCCGGCAACGTGCGCCAGCTCGAGAACCTGATCGAGCGCCTGGTCGTGACCGCAGCCACGCCGCTCGCGCGCCTCGCCGACGTTCAGCAGGCGCTCGGGCCCGTGCGCAACGTCGATCCGATCGCGCCGTTGTTGCAGAAGCCGCTGCGCCTGGACGAGCTCGAGTCGCGCTACATCGGCGCGATCCTCCAGAGGGTCGGCGGCAGCAAGCTGAAGGCCGCCGAGATCCTGGGCGTCGACCCGTCGACGCTCTATCGCCGCGAAAAACCGCGCAGTTAGCCCATCCGCACGTGGCGGCATTGCCGCCTTGCGAAACGCCAGATCGATGCTGCGTTTGGCAAATCTGTCCCCACCCCATGCGTCCGGCGCTTGAACAGCAGGTTTCCGCGAGGTTTCTGCCAGCGATCCCACTGGTTTCGCGTGTCGATCGCGCAACAGCAAGCCGGCGAGATCCTTGATACCCGCCCCGTCACCGCCGGATTCGGCACCGGCGTTGCTGTAGGCGCACGTGTGAACGACCGTGCGTCGGGCTCACCCAACAACGAATTGACCCGCTGAATGAAAGGACTGCCGAAAATGGGGAACGCTAGGATTCGACTGACGACCCGGGGTGCCGGCGGGGGCAAGGCACGGCGCGCAGCCGCGTGGACCATTCTTGCCTCGCTGGCCGTATTTTCCGTGGTGGCGCTGAGCGCCGGAATCGCCTCCGCCCAGGCCCCCGCCGCGGCCGCCACCGCGCCGGCCGCGCCCGACCTGGCGACGCGCGTCGCCGACCTCGAGGCGTACATCACCAACGGCACGCCCAAGGTGCTCGTCGTCCCCGGGCCCCGGCCACAACGCCTGGATGATGACCTCGACGGCGCTGGTGCTCTTCATGACGCTGCCGGGCCTGGCGCTCTTCTACGGCGGCCTCGTGCGCGCGCAAGAACGTCCTCTCGGTCATGGCGCAGTGCCTCGGCTGTGCCGGCCTGGTGACCATCCTGTGGTGGGCGTTCGGCTACAGCTTCGCGTTCGCGCCCGGGTCGTCGGTGCTCGGCGGCCTCAAGTTCGCGTTCCTGAAGGGCGTCGACCTCGACGCCCAACACCGACTACGCCGCCTGGGTCTCGCAGAACGTCTTCGCGATGTACCAGCTCATGTTCGCGATCATCACGCCCGGCGCTGATCGTCGGCGCGATCGCCGAGCGCATGAAGTACTCGGCGATCATGGCGTTCATCGCGCTGTGGATGTTCGTCGTCTACTTCCCGCTCGCGCACATGGTGTGGGGCGTCGACGGCCTCATGAACGGCGTGTGGAACGCCAAGGCGTCGATCAAGGCCATCGACTTCGCGGGCGGCACCGTCGTGCACATGTCGTCGGGCTGGTCGGCGCTGGTGCTGTGCCTCATCCTCGGCAAGCGCACCGGCTTCGGCAAGCGCGCCTTCCTGCCGCACAGCATGATGCTGACCATGGTCGGCACCGGCATGCTCTGGGTCGGCTGGTACGGCTTCAACGCCGGCAGCGCCGTCGCCGCCGACGGCATCGCCGCCAACGCCTTCACGACCACGACGCTGGCGACCGCGGTCGCCGCGACGCGTGTGGCCGGTGCTCGAGTGGATCACGCGCGGCAAGCCGACGATCCTCGGCTTCTGCTCGGGCGCGGTCGCGGGCCTGGTCGTCATCACGCCCGGCGCCGGCTTCGTCACGCCGTCGAGCGCGGTGCATCATCGGCGTCCTCGCCGGCGTCGTGCCGTTCCTCGCCTGCACCAAGCTCAAGGCGATCTTCGAGTACGACGACGCGCTCGACACCTTCGGCGTGCACGGCGTCGGCGGCACGATGGGCGCGCTCGTCACCGGCATCTTCGCCACGCCCGACGTCAACGCGCAACCTCAACACCAACCTGTCGGCGCTCGTCGGCAAGACGCTGTGGATCGAGCAGCTCAAGGCGATCGGGCTCACGATGGCGATCTCGATCGGCGCCACCGTCGTGCATCGCCTACGTCGTCAAGGCCGTGCTCGGCCTGCGTCCCAGCGTCGAGGGCGAGGAGATGGGCCTCGACGAGACCGACCACGGCGAGGCCGGCTACCACCCGGATGAGGGCGGGTACCACGGCACTGAGGCGGCGGAGGTCTCGGTCGCGAGCTCGCCCGCGTTCGTCAAATCCGCACCGTAGACGGGAGAGCACACGCGATGAAGAAAATCGAAGCCATCATCAAGCCGCACCGACTCGACGACGTGAAGGATCGCCTTCGGCAGATCGGCATCTCCGGCATGACGGTGTACGAGGTCAAAGGGTTCGGGCGCACCGGCGGCAAGACCGAGGTCTACCGAGGTTCGTCGTACGTCGTCGACTTCGTGCCCAAGGTGCGCATCGAGGTGGTCGTGAAGGACAGCGCGGTCACCGAGGTCGTGCAGGCGATCGCGACCGCGGCCAAGACCGGGAAGATCGGCGACGGCAAGATCTTCGTGACCCCCGTCGACGAAGCCATTCGTATCCGCACCGGTGAAAAAGGAGAGGACGCCATATGACCGCTACAGACGCATTGAAACTCGCCGAGAAGAACGGCGCGAAGATGGTCGACTTCAAGTTCGTCGACCTGCTTGGCATCTGGCAACACACCACGATGCCGATCGGGAAGCTGACCGCCGACGTGTTCAAGGACGGCTACTTCTTCGACGGGAGCTCGATCCGCGGCTGGCAGCCGATCCATGCCTCCGACATGATCTTCATCCCCGACCCGGTGTCCGCGATCATGGACCCGTTCTACGCGCTGCCGACGCTGTCGCTGACCTGTGACATCGTCGACGCGGTCACCCACCAGCCCTACAGCAAGGACCCGCGCACCATCGCGGCCAAGGCCGAGAAGTATCTGAAGTCGACCGGCATCGGCGACACGTCGTACTTCGGCCCCGAGCCGGAGTTCTTCATCTTCGACGAGGTCCGCTACTCCGAGGGCCCCAACCGCGCCAGCTACTTCGTCGACTCCATCGAAGGCATCTGGAACAGCGATCGCGAAGAGGGCCCGAACCTCGGCTACAAGCCGGCGAAGAAGGGCGGCTACTTCCCGGTGCCGCCGACCGACACGCTGACCGACATCCGCGCCGAGATGGCGATGACGCTCGAGGCGGTCGGCATCCCCGTCGAGGTCTTCCACCACGAGGTCGCGACCGGCGGTCAGTGCGAGCTGTCGATGCGCTTCAACAGCCTCAAGGCCATGGCCGACTGGACCATGTGGTACAAGTACGTCGTCAAGAACGTCGCGCGCAAGCACGGCAAGACCGCGACCTTCATGCCCAAGCCGCTCTTCGGTGACAACGGCTCGGGCATGCACTGCCACCAGTCGATCTGGAAGGACGAGAAGAACCTGTTCGCCGGCGACGGCTACGCGGGCCTCTCGGAGATGGCGCTGCACTACATCGGCGGCATCCTGAAGCACGCGCCGGCAATCTGCGCGTTCACCAACCCGGGCACCAACAGCTACAAGCGGCTGGTGCCGGGCTACGAGGCGCCGGTGAACCTGGCGTACTCGTCGCGCAACCGCTCGGCGTCGGTCCGCATCCCCATCGGCGGCAGCTCGCCGAAGGCCAAGCGGCTCGAGTTCCGCTGCCCCGACCCGACGGCGAACCCGTACCTGGCGTTCGCGGTCATGATGATGGCCGGCCTCGACGGCATCCAGAACAAGATCGACCCGGGCAAGCCGCTCGACAAGGACATCTACGCGCTGGCGCCGGAAGAGGCGAAGGACATCCCGAAGACGCCGGGCGCGCTCGACCAGGCGCTCAACGCGCTGGAGCGCGACCACGCGTTCTTGCTCAAGGGCGACGTCTTCACCCCCGACGTCATCTCGACCTGGATCGACTACAAGCGGGAGAACGAGGTCGACGCCATCCGCCTGCGACCGCACCCCTACGAGTTCGCGCTCTACTTCGACAACTAGTCATCTGATTCCCACTCCCTGGTCCGCCGGGGAGTGGGTTCGGGAGAGGGGTCCGGCCGTCGTTGCGTCGTCGCGCGGGTGAACCACGCGAACACGAGCTACGCGTCCGGGGCGGCGTCGGGCGTTCCCACGGGTCCGTCGTTCGCGTCGGCGCCGCCGCCGTCATCTCCGTTGCTGCCAGCGGAGCCGTCGCGGCCATCCGCGCCGCCGCCGTCATTTCCAGCGCCTCCACCCGCGCCACTTCCGCCGTCCGGGGTCCCCGTGGCGCAGCTCAACGAGTAAGAGCCAACCCCCGCGGGCGCGACATCGATCGCGAAGACGACGACGTCGATCGCCGATCCCGCCGGCACCGTGATGCTCATGGTCTGCGGCGACGTGAGCACCGCGCCGACGTCGCCCAGGTAAGCGTTGCCGATGTTCGTCGGATCATAGGTGGTGTACGCGGTGAGATAACGCTGCAAGCCCGCCGACCCGTCAGCCGGCCCGTCGTACGTCAGCGTGAAGTTGAAGCAGACGGAGGCTCCGCTCGGATTGACGAAGTGATAGGCGTCGTAAAGATGCGGATTGGACGGGTCGGCTGCGTTTCCTGGAAACGCCTTCGGCGCCCCGCAGACGGTCGCTGGCGCGATGCGCGACTCTCGTCCCGTCTGGATCAGATCGGTCGAGTCGAGCGCACCGTTGATGGTCGACGGACAGGTCGCGGGCACGAGCCCCGCATCGACGATGCTTCCACCGCTGCCGGTCGCTCCGCCATCTCCCGAACCGCCGCTGCCGGTCATGCCGCCGACTGCGGGCACGTCGGCACCCGCGTCAGTCATACCGCCGGCACCTGCGTCCGCGGCGCCGCCGCTGCCGGCGGATCCGCCCGCGCCCACAGCGCCGCCGCTCCCGCCATGTCCGCCCGTGCTGCCCGCAGCGCCGCCGCTGCCGACGGATCCGCCCGTGCCGCTGGCGCCACCGCGCCCGCCTGTTCCGCCATCGCCGGCGGAGCTGCCCCCGCCGCCGCATCCAGCCCCAATCAGGACAACCGCGGCGACACCAACGAGCAGCCTGTTCAGTTTCGAATCAGTCCTATTCATGCACGCCTCACTGGAAGGTGATGTTCGAGACAAAGGAATTGATGCTCCAGGTGGCGTCAGCGTCGG
The DNA here is from genome assembly GCA_963774325.1 of uncultured Pseudomonadota bacterium. Classification (GTDB taxonomy): domain Bacteria; phylum Myxococcota_A; class Polyangia; order Fen-1088; family Fen-1088; genus DASRQZ01. Next base: position 1,808,085 of record CAVZEF010000002.1, on the reverse strand, counting down.
TCTGGCTCGTGATGGCTTTGCCCTGGACCGTGAAATTGTCGAAATGAACGCCGACAATGTTCACCGTCGCCGAGCTGCCGTGCAGGTTGACGAGGCTCTTGACGTCCGAAGCGACGTTCGTGAAAAAGGCGTCTTTGATGGTTGCCAGGTTAGCGGCGGTCCTGAACGTCGGCGGCCGATCCTCGTCGAGGTCGATCAACGTGCTGTCCACGGCTTCGACCCTGACGTTCTCAAAGGTGGTGTTCGAGATCACCGCGGTGTCGTAAGCGTCGATGGCCAGCGCGCGCCCGGCTTTGACGACGTCGATGTCATTCCAGCTGACGCTATCCATCGTCTGTCCCATGTTCTTCGTACCGATCTTGGCGCAGACCGAGTTGCTGTAGCAGACGATGTGCTCGTGAACGACGTTCTTGGTGTTGATCGCCCCGGCCGTGGCGTCTTCATTCTTCGTCGCCATGCTGTCGTCTCCGCTATAAAGGAACGCATTCGACAGCAGGCCATTGGTGGACTCGTCGAAGTCGACGCCGTCGGTATTGTTGAACGTCGTCGTGGTGGGCCGGCAATGGATCGCCTTGAAGTTCCGGATCGTGACCATGTCGCTCCGGTAGATCAGCGTCCCCCAGTAGCTCGGGTCGCGAACGATGATGCCGTCGATGAGGAGGTTGGAGCTCTGCTCGATCTTGAGCACGTTGAGATTCGTGCCTTGCGCCCGGATGGACTTCCCGTTTCCGTCGATGATTCCTCGGCCCAGGATCTTTGTGTTCTGGATCTGGAACAGGCGCAGCGTCGCGTGCTGCGTCCCCTCGATGTTGACGCCTCCGCTGACGGTGTTGAAGTCTCCCGGATTGTTCGAGCCGTAGAGAATGGCGCCTGCCGCCAGGTAAAGCGTCATGTTGCTCTTCAGCGCGAGCTCCCCGATCAAGTACTTGCCCGGCGGGAAGAAAAGAACGTTCTGCGTGGCGCCCGAGGCCGCATTGATCGCGCTCTGGATCTGTGACGTGACCAGAGTCGCGCCGGTGTTGTCGACCTTGTAGTCGGCGATGCTCTTGACGTTGGCATCGCCCAACTTGGGTGGATTTGATTCGGGCGCGTCGATCAGAACGAACAACAGCTCGTTGGTGTCGAACTGCAGGATCAAGTAGTTCGGGCCGCTGTTGAACGTGATGGAGTTCCCGCTCTTGGTAGCGGTGAGGTTTCGGCTCTTGGGACTGACCGTGAACGCGTCGAAGGCCTTGCTGAGCGTCACCGCGAACGTCGCGTTGCCGGAGCCCGACATCGAGCAGTGCGCGTAGTGAACCTGCATCTCGGGCGCGTACTTGGTCAGCTGCTCGACGAAGAGATTGGTTCCGTTGGAAGTCACCGTGTAAAGAGGGCTCTTCACGGCGCCGGGTAGAATCGGATCGGGAACGCAGGTGCTGACGCCGGTGCTACCGCCGGCACCGCCCGCTCCTGTCGTCGGTGCGCCGCCGGCGCCACCGCTCGACGTCCCGCTCCCGGCCTGGCCGCCCGAACCGGTGATCGCGCCCGCGCCGCCGGCGCCGCCGCTGGACGAAGCGCCGCCGCCCGCCCCGCCCTGGCTGCCGTTCGCGCCGCCGGTCTGAGAGCCACCACTCGAACCGCCCCCTGTCCCGAGGCTTCCGGCTCCGCCGCCCGTTCCCGGGTTGCCCCCGGCCCCCGAGGAGGAACAGGCTGCCTGCGCCAACGTGAGCGCCCCGACGAGGAACAGCGCGAGAGCGTGCGTTCGTTCCGACGGATTCGGGGCCACGACGGCAATTGCCGCATCCGGCCTTGTTTTGTGATTCTTTTTTGGCTGTCGCGAGACGGAGGGCGGCCCTGGTCACACGGACTGGCGCGCCGTCTTTGCCTGGCGACCCGGCCACGATTCCGGCGCGCGCCAGAACCCATCGTCGCGCGTGCCGTAGTACCCGAGCAGCACGGTATCGATCACCGCCGACGTGCGCGCCGCTGACTCGCCCATCGATTCGCAGCGCCCGCGGCCGAGGAGGTGGTCGACGACGGTCTGGATCATCGGCTGCTGCACGTGCGGCGGGTTGGGGAGATCGAAGCGTTCGATTTCAGCCCCTCGTCGCAGTTCGACCGGTTCGTTCCCGAACGTCGACAGGCGCAGCTCGCCGCGATCTCCGGAAATGGCGATCTCGTCGGCGCGCTCGTCACTGGCAAAGTTCCACTGCGCGGCGCCGAGCGCTCCGCCCGCCGTGCGAAAGGACATCGCGACGCTGTCCTCGACGAGATGAGGCGTTGCGACGTTGGTCGCGCTGCCGCGCACGTCTTCGAGCGGCCCGAGAATGAAATCGAGCATGTCCAGCGTGTGACACCCGAGATCGAGCAACAGCCCGCCGCCCGCGTGCTCCGCCTGCACGCGCCAGGGCAGCGACGCGCCGGCGCGCACCAGCGCCTCGACGTCGCGGTGATACGGCCCGGCCAGCCGGTAGCTGACACCGGTGACGCGCCCGAGCGCACCTGCCGCGACCAGGTCGCGCGCGCGCAGGAAGCGCGGCAGCGCGCGCCGGTAGTACGCCACGAACAGCGGCACACCCGCGGCGGCGAACGCGTCGAGCATGAGCCGGCACTCGGCGTGATTGCGCGCCATCGGCTTCTCGACGTAGGCCGGCTTGCGCGCGGCGCACACCGCCAGCGCCAGCTCTGCGTGCGCGCCGGGCGGCGTCGCGACGTAGACCGCGTCGACCGCCGGGTCGTTGATCAGCGCCGCCGCGTCGTCGTACGAGGCGCGCACCCCGTGGCGGCGCGCGTAGTCGGCCGCCAGATCGCCGCGCCGCCGCATGACCGCCACCAGCTCGCTGCCGGCGGCCTTTTGAAAGCCCGGCCCGCTCTTCACCTCGGCGACATCGCCACACCCGAGCAGGCCCCAGCGGATCGTCGTCCGGGTGGCACTGTCGGATGGAGGCTTCATCGCACCACACTGCGCCAGACGAACCTCCAAATCATCAAAGAATCTTTTTTTGCCTGCCTGAACCTTGAGGAGTAACGGTACATATATTCATAGAAGCAGACAGTGACCGGCCGCGGGGGCCCAAGACAAAGCCCGTAGACAGTGCGCCGTGAGTCGGGGCGCCCTGAAAATCGCGACCGCTGGTTCGTCTCTTCCAAGCGGCACCCGCCGAGCGGCGGGAAGCCGGCCGTCCGAAGATTAAATGGTGGAGGACTACGTCATGTCGCAATATCGTCTGGTCAATCGAAGCGTCCGGATCACGGCCTGCGGAATGCTCCTGGTGGGAGCGCTGCTGTTCCGCGGGGGTGCGCGCGCGCACAGCGAGCCGGCACGGCCGGTGACCAAGACCGACGCGCGGGCCTGTCAGATCGCCTACCAGACCGGTCAGCAGCGCGAGCAGTCGGGCCGCCTCGTCGAGGCGAGCGAGCTCTTCGCCCAGTGCGCCGAGGAGAGCTGCGGCGCCACCCTGTGGCAGAACTGCGTCGTGCAGGGGACGCGCCTGAGCTCGACCGTCCCGTCGGTCGTCCCGCTGGTCACCGACGACAAGGGTGACCCGCGCATCGACGTGCAGGTCAAGATGGACGGCCGTGTGATCACCTCGCAGCTCAACGGCCGCGCCATCCCCGTCGACCCCGGCACCCACGAGTTCTCGTTCAGCACCCCCGCCGGCGTCTTCGCCTCGAAGAAGTTGACCTTCGCCAAGGGCGAGCGCAATCGCACCCTGGCCGTCTCGCTGCCGTCGGCGACGACGGCGACCCGCTAGGGTCTCCAAAGTAGAAGTCGAAGCAGACAATATCGGTCGAGCCCCGTCGCCGGCAGGCGGCGGTGAGGCTCGGCCGATTCGTCGTTCTGCAGTCGCGCCCCAGCGAAGGCCGCCGATGATAGAGCTTGTCGCTCCGACGCCCCCGGGCTAGAGTGCCGCCCCTGAATTAGGTAGTACATAGAAGGTCACGAGCGGTCGTGGCGGAACTGGTAGACGCGCCAGATTCAGGTTCTGGTGATAGTAATATTGTGGGAGTTCGACTCTCCCCGACCGCACAAATTCACGTACTTACGGTAGGTCACGCGGCGCTTCGAACCCCTGCGGAACCCTTGCGGAACTAGCCTGAAGTTCCGCAGGAGAGCGCCTTTTCGACCTTTCTGGTGCGCGCGGAGGTTACCGATTCCGCGCTCGCGTTGTGGCCGACCGTCACCGCGAACGACTCATGACCGAGCGCCGCCGCGACGACATCGCCGGTCACGCCGGCCTCGACGGCGAGAGTTGCGTGAGTCCCGCGCAGCCCGTGCGGTCCGACAATCGGCGTCTTGGCGATCCGGCAGATGCGCCGGACGGCGAGACGGAGCCAGTAGCGGTCCGCCTTCGGTCCGAAGAGGCGGTCAGTCGGTGACTTGCCGGCGAACAGCTGGTCGAGTAGCGGCCGCAACGCCTCGGGGATTCGAAGCCGCCGCACGCCCGCCCTGGTCTTCGCGTGCGGGATGACGAGGACGCGCCCGCCATCGTCGACGTCCCTCACGAGACGGTCGGTGACTTCGGACGCCCGCATGCCGAGTAGCAGCGCGGTCGCCGCCGCGAGCGCGCCAAGGTCGCCGGCGGATGCCAGCTGGATGGCGACGCCGAGCCAGCGCCGGGCGTCGTCGATCCGATCGATCTGGTCTTTCCCCTTCCGGCGGGAGCCGAGGATCTCGATTCCGCCGAAACGGATCGGTGACCTTCGACCACCGCTTCGCTTCGCACCAGCGCGTAAAGGTCCGCGTCTCGTGCAGCACGTTCATTTGGGTGTCAGTGGCCGGCGGCGCTTTGAAGCGCGTTGGTCTCGCGACGTACTCTGCCCAGATGCGCGCGCCGTCCTCTTCGGTGAGGGCGACGGGCCTGTGCTGGTGCCCCTTGAAGACGGAGCGGAGGCGCTGGAACGTGCTCTTCACCGACCGGTCCTTGCTGCCCTTGGCCACGAGGTGACGCTCGTACTCGGCGAACGCAGTCTCGATGCTGACGCCGAACTCGCCGCGCCGCCTTTCGGCGCAGGCGCTCCACCTCTCGCGCTGCCTCTTCTTCGGTCGCGTAGATGCGGCTGATGGTCTTGCCCGTTGCCCGTTCGACGATCTTGATGCGCCAGCCTTTTCGATCTGGATAAGGTCCATGGATGCGACTCATCGTCTTCTCCGTGGTGGGAGGTGATGCGTCGCTGGGTTCGATGACTATTCGGCTGTCAGAGACCGCAGTAGGAGCGTGATCTGCCGCGCCGGAGTAGTCAATCGATATGCCGTTGTCCTTGGCGAGAGCGGCAAGCTCCGCGGCCATCGCGTGAAGGCGTCCGAGCGCGGACGCGCTCGGACCCGGCGCCACGGTGTGAGCGCGGGCTCGCGCTAACGTGCTCACGACCCACCTTCGTTACCGGCGTCGGGGACGGGGCCGGATGGCTGCGCCCACCCGGTCGGCTGCGCGGCGCACAGCGGCGTCGACAACCCGATCGAGTTCGCGCCGCACGGGAGCAGAGAGTTGCTCCACCGCACGATCGACTGCCGATCGGATGACCGGTTCCGCCGTACGCACCACCGCGTCCCCTAACGACTGCCGGACGGTTCCTGCGAGTACCTTCAGCACGTGGTCCCTCATCGAGCGCATACCTCCTGCCCCCTTCCCGCCTACTTGTTTCGATGGCTGTTCGGCTCCCAAGTTGCGAGCGCTACGAGGAGACGGTACGCCCGTAGCCGATGCGGAGTATGGATGGTTCGCAGATGGCGTCCTGGAACGCGAACGTGGTGCGCATCGCGCTCAATCAGGACTTCTGGATCGCCGCATCTCCCGCCCAGAAGAAGCGGCCCGTAAAATACCTGTCCTTCTATCGTGGGGACCGTCTGGCGGTGAGCGTCCTCAGTGCGAACATGACACCGGCGACTGCGAGGGCACCCAGACCCCACGGGCGCAGGTCCGGACGTTCGGCGGCTGGCAGCCGTAGTTGCACTCGATCGACTCCGTGTCACATGTGGTCCCCCAATTCCGCGGGGCCGGAGGACAGGCGGGGTCGTTGATTGCGCCCGCCGCGGCGCAGCGCCAGGTGGCATCACCGGGACAGGTCGTCAAATCAAGCCCGCCGCCCGCCGGGCAACTTGTGCACTCGCAGGGGACGGGACCAAACACACAGAATGACCCCGACACCGCGCACGGTTGGTCGCGAGCCTCGTCCGCCGACGCCGGACAGGTTCCGGGATCGCGCGCCGGCGGGCACGAAGCGGATACCCCGACGACACTCCATATCTGGTGGGCGCAAATCGCCAGTACGTGGCAAAGCACGCCGCGCGGATCGTCGCCGTACTCGCAAACAACGGCATCTTCCGGGTCGGGGACGCACGCGCTGCCATCCGCGGGCGCGCTCGGCGGACACGGGCCGCCGTAGACGTACCCCGCCGACCCGCCCACGATCCCCGGTCCGGGGCTGGGGGTGGCCATCTGCGGTGGAACCGACGAGCCGCAGGAAGGGCCGACCAGCGCCAGCGGCAGCAGCAATGCAATCGTTGTCGCGCTCATTGTCCGCACCGCCGGGCTAGTCGAACGACCACGTCGCGTCGGAATAGTCAGCCATCAGCATGCGCTCACCGACCGGCGACAGGCTGAATGGATAGCCCAAGTTCGCACCGCGTCCGCGGCTGCCGCCGTCAGGCGCGCGAAGATACAAGATTCCGTATCCGAGGAACGGTCCGACGCTCGCGTCCCAGAGCAGAAGGTGCACTTCGATCCATCCTCCGGCCGCGCAGTTTCCGTTCCGGCAATCGATGACTTCGAACGGCAGTGCGGTTCGAACCTGGCCGGCGGCGTCGGCGATCAATCCGGGGCCCTTGCCCGACAACTGCAGAGTTCCTGGCCCCGTCTGCTCCGGAGTTGAAACCGAGAAGCCGCAGCTCAAATGCGGCAGCCGCAGGTCGAGCGGCGGAAAGTCACTGATGAACGGCGTCGCGAGCCCGGAGCCTTCGCGCTCCACGCACTGGCCCGTGGCGTCGGCGAAGGTGCCGGCGGAGCTCGTGCTCTCGTAATAGACCCGGTTCAGCGCGCCGGCGTCGCAATAGAACCAGACAACGTGGAGCACATCCGCCGAGTCCGGGTACCCGACACCCTGGTAGACGAACAGCGTGCCGGGATACTGAATCGATTCGTGCATCGTGAGGTGAATGTCCTGGCCGTGGATGCCAATCGTCCCCCGGTTTCGCACCACCTGGATCGAGGACACGTCGCCGACGCCCTGACCTGTGACGTCCAGATCGAGCGGCATGTTGGTGGTGTTTCTCGTCGGCCGAGTCGACAGGGTCTGCGTGAGACCCGCCGTGAAACACCCGCCGCCCGTCGCGTTCTGACCACCACAAGACGACAGCGAAGCGATGGCGGCGGCCATTGCCCCGGTGACGAAAGTCGAGCGCAACGCCGTCATCACAACCTGCTCGGTATCAAACCCCGCAGCGCGTGGGCGGCGGCGGTCCGGTCCACACGCCCGACGTGCAACTGTAGCAGAGGCAGCTGACACAGCAACTGGCTCCCTCGATGTCGCAGACGGTGCCGAGGTTCCTGAGGTAAGGAGGGCAACGGGAATCGGGGCCTTTGTACGGACCGGCACAATGCCAGGTGGTGGCGCCGGGACACTGTCCTTCGGCGAAGGTGCCCGGGAGACCGCATGCTGTGCATCCACAGGGCGTCGACCCGTATACGCAGAACGAGCCCGCAACCGCACACGGCTGGTCCCGGGCCGCATCTGCCGATGCTGGGCAGGCGCCCGGATCGGGCGCTGGCGCGCAGCTGTCCTGCGGCGGAGTGACGTTCCAGGTTCCGCCGGCGGTGCAGGCGGCATTGGTCAGACAGAACTGCAGCCGCGGATCGTCCCCGTACTGGCAGAAGCCGGGGACGGATCCGCAGCCCGTCCCATCTTGCGGCGGCGTGCTCGGACAGATCCCTCCATACACGTTGCCGGCGCTTCCACCAATGACCGAAGCGGGACGAGCCGAGTCGCCCGTCTCCGCTCCGTCAATGGGACCATCCTGACCTCGAGGCGTGCCGTCAGATCCTTGTCCCGCGTCACCCGGCCCCGCGTCCTTGCCCGCCCGCAAAGAATGCGACTTGCATCCCGAGAAGAGCGCAGGCACGAACGCAGACACGAGAGCCAGTGACGCGGGGCCAAGCTTCATGGTCCGCAGTTCACCAGGGTCTTCGTTCCCCCGCTCGCCACGCAAGTATTGTGGCCGGGGCCGCCGTCCAGAGTGCCCGTGCCGCTGTTGTCCTCGAGCAGGTCATCACCTTCGCCGCCGAAAAGCGTGTCATTGCCGGTATTGCCAATCAAGTGATCCTGGCCCGATCCACCGCTGATCACGTCGTCTCCGGATCCCCCATCGATGTAGTCGTCGCCATCACCTCCGCTGATGTAGTCGTTCCCGCCCAGCCCCGTGATGTGATCTCTGTCCGCCGAGGCCGATGATGCAGTCGGCTCCAGAGGTCCCGACCAGGACGTCGTTGTTCGAAGTTCCGATGATGACGTGCGTGCCCGCCGGGCAACAAGCGGGGTCGTCGCCAAGCGCGACCGTGACGGTCTGAGTCGTCGTGGCGACGTTCCCGCGCCGATCTCGGATGGTCCAGGTCACGGTGGTGCTGCCCAGCGGGAACTTGAACGGAGCGTTGCTGGTGGCGGTGATTCCGCCCGAACCGCAGACGTCCTGCACCACCGGAGGTGTGAGCGTGACGCCCGTGCACCCCGTGACCTGAACGGCGGCAGGGGGGGCCACGACCGGCGGTATCGCTTGCTGCGCCGGGTTCGCGATCCGCGGGCAATTGTCCGCGTTGTCGAAGACTCCATCACCGTCCGTATCGGGCGGGGTTTGGGTGACACTTCCCTGAACGTGCGCCTGAATCTGATTCGCGCCGCTCGCCTCGGCGATATCCAGGGTGATGGTTCGCGCGGCCAGATCGATCGTCCCAGTGATGGGATTCTGATTGACCTCGTGGATGGCGCCCTTGATGTCGGGACAAGGATCGACGCAACCGCTCTGCGAGATCACGAAGCTGGTGTCGAGTTGGCCGGCGGCGGGCGGAAGCACGAAGTGGGTCGCGTCGGTGAACGTTCCACGCAAGCGGCCCTGATGGGACAGCGACATCTGCTGGACGGTCGCGCCCCGAAAACGCTGGCGTGGAGAAGGTGAAGGGCTGCGTTGCCAGCTCGAGACGAGCGATCTCCAGGCCGGCCCCCGCCTTCGGTGGACCGGAAATGTTCGCGAAGACGTGGCCGGTCATGCTGGTGCTGAAATGCCCTCCCGATAAGGTCATCGACACCGAGGACGCCGAGTTGGCGGCCGTGACGTCGGCAAGGCTGGCGGACAATCCGCCCGGGCGAGGGCCATCGGTCATGCGACACGCTCCGGCGGCCAACAGGCGCGCCGACGAGCTGCTGGTGGCGCTGCAGGGAATGGGCGACCCGAAGGGAGCGTTGCCCTGAGCATTCCCCGGACAAACTTTCCCGCAGATGGTGTTGTACGAGCCCGTGCTGGGGCCACAACCTTGCACCATCGCGGTCTGGCTGGTCCCGGTCCCAGTGTTGCTGCAGCTGCAAGAGCACTCCCAGGCTGAATCGCTGAACGCGGTGCTCGCGAATTGCTGAGAGCTGCACATCGGGCTGATGTAAGAGATCCCGAGTGAGACGTCGCCGCTAACGGGATCCAGCTCGGACTCCGTGATGATCGCGGTAGCGCCTTTGAGAGCAACCCCCTGTATTCCCCGATGAATCGCGTGCGCGGAGCCGTTGACAAGAAGATCGGTTCCCGACCAGGAAGGTCCCCGGCGGTCGGTGTCACGTGCTCGACCGCCTGCGCGGGGAGCACCGTCGACTGCGTCAAATTGTCGGCCTGGTACCGCGCCCAGAACGTATGGATGGCGGTCAATGACGACCCGTCACCCGGTTCGGTGAGCTTGACGACCACGTCGAGGAGATTGGCCGCCGGATCGAGCCCGACCGCGGGGTGGAAGATCGAGACGCTGTCGGGCGGTCCGGGAAACGCGGTCGGGGCGGTCCACCCGGTCGTCGTCCCAATCTGACTGACCTTGGACTTGATCAGCGACACCGATGGAAAGTTCGCGACCGCACTGTTCGTCTGGAAAGCGACGAACACCGTCGGCTCCGAGTCGCCGGTGATGGTACCGATGGCCAGGCCGGGCGTCGAATTGTTGAACTGGGTGAATTGCGCCCCTGGATCCAGCGGTATCTCTGGACTCGACGCGCTGTAGAGCGTCCCGACCGTGCTTGCCGGAGGGCTGCCCGCGACGGCGGTTGCCGCCCAGGGCGCCCCGCCACCCACGAACCGGAACTGCTTCACGCTCAGGTCGCTCCCGACGACATACAGGAGCCCGGCCTCGTCGAACGCGATCGCGGACTCCGGCGCAAGTCCCAGGGCGGACTGTGGCGCGCTGACGGAGCCGTTCTGAACCGTGCGCAACACCCTCGCGGGGCTGACGTAGTTCTGCGAGTAGAAGATCGCCGCCAGCGTCGAATCGGTAGGACTGATCGCCAGTTGAGGTAAATCGAAGAACTCCTTGGTAATGCCATCAGTGCCGGTCCCACGTTCGCTGTCGGCGGCAACGACGACGCCGGTGAAGTGACCCGCCCCCGGCGGAGACGTGAACAGCTCCACCTGGTTGAACACGGTTCTCTCCAGAATCGTCGTGTCGCTACACGAGGCGTACGGACTATCGTCCAGGATGCTCAAGTACACGGTACCGTCAGATGCTACGCGGATCGATTCGTCGGTCGCCCAGACCTGACCCTGGGCAAGCCGCGCCCGATCGAACGGGGAGCCAGCATTGCCGGCGCCAGGAAGGTCCACGTTTCCTCCCGCTTGCGCCCAGGTCACACCGCCGTTCATTGAAACGAAGACGACAGTCTTCTTCGCGATGATGCACGAGTGCGTCGGCGAGTCGCCGAGCGTCAGCTCCTGCGTCGCCGCGTAGACGTAGTTGAGGTTTCCCTGCTGGGCGGTCGTCCTCGGATCGTAGGCGACCGAGAACTCGCCGTTGTGTTTGCCGGCGTCGAGAAAGGCCAGCTGTGGCGGCGCCGGCATCGTGACGCAGCCAGGACCAAGAGGCGGCGGCCCTGCGCCGCCAGCGCCACCACCACCACCGCCAGCAGGTGGCCCGATCGAGCCCGTGCAAGAAGCCGCCACCACGAACACACCACTCCAAATGACAACTGCTAACCCCTTCGACATGAACACCCCCCACGACTGCGGCAGACCGAACCTGGCTGCCAGCGGACGCAACGTACCTCATTGCGTCGCGCGTCCATCGTGACTGCTCTCACAGTCGAGCCATCGGTCGCCTGCGCGCTCCGCTTCTGAACCGGCGGCGTCGCGGTCAGGGGAACTCGACGCAGTAGATCGGATTCATCTCGCCGCCGCAGGGCGCGCTGATGAAGTTCCAGTAGTTCCCGAGCGTCGTCGAGAACGCGCCCATTACCGCGGTGCCGTTCGTATCCGTCCAGTTGTTGCACGTGGTCGCCACGGTTCCCATGGCCGCGACCGACGTCTGACCGGTCCAGACCAGGCTCTTGCTGGGAGGGTACTGGCGATAGGCGCCGTCACCAGACTGCCAGATGCCGCTGCTGAGCGGCTCACCGTTCATGAAGCGAGCGCCGGCGCTCGCGGCCAGCGCGGCCCCGGTCGCAACGAAGGTGCCGTCGGGACGCACATAGTTCGCGCTCATGGTGAGCACCGAGGCGGCGCTCGTGGTCGTGGTCGCCAGCAGCGCGGCGGCGCCGGTGACCCCCGTGGGACTGGTCGCCATACAGAGCGCGTTGGGGGTCTGCGTGCCGCCCACCACGAGCGGCGTGTTCGAGAGCCAGATCTTCTTTCCAGCCGTGACAATCGGAACGACCGTCGCCACCCTGGTGCTTCCCATGCAGATCACGGTGACCTGGGTGGCTCCCATGCAACTCCAAAAATTGTCATCGAGCCAGCCGTAGGCGCCTCCGAATCGGTCTGTGCCGCCGAAACCGCCGGGGTCGGTGAGGTCCGTGAAGTCCTTGCAGTTGGTGGTCGCGGTACTGCCACTCGTCGTGTACAGCGTACCGTCGCTGTTGGTGCCGGTCATGACCGCCGCGCCGTTGGTGCCCCCCTGCTCGGTGAATTCGATGTTGTTGAAGACCTGCTGGCCGGTGAACAGCGCCGTCTGCGTATTGGCGAAAGGCTTGCCGTCCATGCGCAGCCAGCCCTGCGGCATCGTCGTGAGGCGCGTGCGAGCGAGCGAGGTCGTCGTCGACACCATGGCCGTGAACGCGGTGCCCGACGTCTCGTTGATCCCGGCCGCCGTGGCGGCGTCGTTGCAGACCTTGTCGTAGGTCGCGGTATTTCCCAGCCCGGCCGACGTGTCCACCGACGAGATGAAGATCAGGTTGGCGGACATCGGCGAGAACGTCGCCGTGAAGGTGACAGACGCCGTGGGCGGAAACGTCGGATTACAGTCGCGGAAGGGTCCGCTGCAGCCGCCACCGCTCCAGCCCGAGAAGAACGAGCCGCTGCCGTTGGTGGTTCGCGCCTGCAACGAGACGTTGCCGTCGGTGAGGAACGAGCATGTCGTGCCGCAGTTGAGCCCGCCCACGGTCGATGTCACCGTCCCCGTACCGCCGCCGGCCTTCACGACCGTGTACCGATAAAGGCCGGTCGCGGTTGCCGAGAAGGTGACGGTGCTGCCGCCCGAGGACACGGTCACACTGGCGCTTCGCGCGCTCAGGCCACCGGCCTTGAAGGCGATCATGATGGTGCACTGTCCATTCGCAGCGAGCGCCGTGGTGCATCCGTTGCTGAGAACCAGCTGCGAGGGATCGTTGTTGGTCACCGAGGGCGCGCCGGTGGTGGGACCACCCGCGTTGAGGATGGTCCACGACGTGCTGGCACTAGCGACGTCGATCTCGACGTTACCGAAATTGAAGCTCTGCGACGAGGTTAGGAACGGCGGCGCGGGCGGAGAGCCGCCGCTGCCCATCCCGCCGAGCCCCATGCCGCCGGCGCCCGTGCCACCGGCTCCCGTGCCACCGGTACCGGTTCCGCCAGTGCCCGTGCCGCCAGCGCCCGAAGTCCTCCCCAGCGCCCGTGCCGCCAGTACCCGCGCCACCAACTCCCATTCCGCCCATGCCGGTGGCGCCAGCACCGCTGAGACCGCCCGTCCCCGTGCCTCCCGCTCCCATCCCGCCCGTCCCTATGCCGCTCATGCCCCCTCGCCCGCCGACGCCGGCGTTCCCGCCCGCGCCTTGCGACGCATCGCGATCCGACTCGCCACCCAGTCCTCCCCCATCCTCGAGATCGAGGTTGCGCCCTTGTTTGCAGGCAAACGACCCCACGACGAGAGCGAGGCTCAAAGCGAACAATCGATTCCAATACAGCAATGCGACCTCCGAATCAGGAACGGCGCGCGGTCCCCGGACCGGACGCGATGCTAAAACACACCGTCCGCGGGTATAACGAAATTCGTTTCCAGAGTTCCCGCGCCGGCCCCGGCGGTCAACCGAGACCGTGATCGCGGCCGCCCCGGCAGAGCGCCGTGAACGCGCTCGCTTGCGCCTCGGTCTCGGCGAGCTTGCTGGGCGTGGAGCCCGTGATCCGAAGAGTCGGAGTAGTGGACGCGGATCGGGTCGGCGTTCGGAGGTGGTGGGGCGGCGTGTCACCTGATTCGTCATCACCGGGCGTCCGATTTCGGGACGGTGGCCGTCCGGACGGACGGGCTACGTGCGTGCGCACGTCGCGAACTAACCTGGGTGCGGACTCTTGGCGGGGTGCGGACTCTTGGCGCGGCCGGCCACCGCGTGCCGTCACGGCAGCTCCGCCGGCGGACGGGTGGCGAAGCGGCGACGGTAGTACGCCGTCCAGGCGAAGATCGCCGGAATGCCGAGGGCGGGGACGGCGATCCAGATCGTGGTCGAGAAGGTACGGCTGCCGAACCGCGCGGCGTTGACGACGACGAGCGCGGTGAGCGCGGCGACGCAGGAGCCGAGCATGCCGCCCATGTGCGCGAACCACCAGTGGTGGCGCGTGGCGGGCGTTCGTAGCCAGTAGCGGAGCTGACCGGTGCCGGTCATCAAGCCCACGAGCGAGAACGCGATGAACAGCGTGCGCTGATTGATCACGCCGTACACCAGCGTGGCCAGCGCCATCGCGACGTTGACCGCGGATATCCCGATGTCCCACGCCCCCCAATGCGGCGCGCTGCGCGCCTTGAAGCGGAGCGCGCGCACGCCGGACGACACGCCCGCCGCGGTCAGCGTGGCCACGTAGAAGAGGAACAACCCGATCGCGTGGGCATTGGGGTGCTGCGCGTCTGCCAGCGTGAAGCGCCGGATGGCGAGCGCGAACGCGGTGGCCGACACGCCGCTCATCGCGATCACGAACACCCAGCCGACGCTGCGATGCACGCGGCCCCCTTTGGGTGCGACGAGCGGGACGATCATCGACGACAGCGCAACCACGCCGGCGATGACGTGTGGCGTGAGCAAGAGATCGTGCATGGCACGATGATGGTAGCGTGACGCGGGCCGCGCATGTGCCGGAGGTCATGTGATCGACCATGACTTCTGGCACGGGCGTCGCGGTGGCCAGATCGGTATGCTTGCCGCGTGCGCCCGGAGGCCTGGATGCGAGCGGCGGGGTTCGGCACGTGGCTTGTCGCCTTGTTGCCGAGCACGGTGGCATTTTTGCGCTCCGAGCTCGCGGGGCCGCGCGCGCTCGGGTTCGCGATCGGGGCCATCACGTTCCTCGCGGCCTACAGTGCGGCGTGCCGCGCGCGGACCGACCCGCGCAATGCACCGCTTGCGGCGCTCGCAGCACAGTCGCTCGCGGCGGTTGCCATGGTGTGGTTCGGGCGCGGCGTCGTGACCGCGGCGATCTTCGTCGTGGTCGCGAGCCAACTGCCGGGCGTCGTGTCGGGCGGCGTCGCGACCGCTTGGGTCGCGCTGCAGTCGGCAACGATCGCGGTGCGCTTCGATGCGCTGCACACCGGCCCTGCGCTCGCCAGCTGCGCGGCGTTCGCCGGCTTCCAGGCGTTCGCGCTCGCCGCGGCCTCGCTGGCCGCGAGCGAGCGGCGTGCGGGCGCCGCCGCCGCCGCGCACTCCCGCACGATCGAGCGCTTGCGCGTCGCGCGCGACCTCCACGACACGCTCGGGCACCACCTCACCGCGCTGGGCATGCAGCTCGAGGTGGCCGCGCGCCTGACCGACGGTCGCGCGAAGGAGCACATCGAGCGCGCTCACGCCATCGGGCGCTCGTTGCTCACGGGCGTCCGCGACGCGGTCAGCGACCTGCGCGATCCGCGTCGGCTCGGCGCGGCCTTGCGGACCCTGGTCGCCGCGCCCGGCAAGGCCGCCGTGCGCCTCGATCTCGCCGACGAGCTCGACGGGCTCGGCGGCGAGCGAGCAGACGCGATCATCCGCTGCGTGCAAGAGGTGCTGACGAACGCCGCGCGCCACGCCGACGCACGAAACCTGTGGATCGCGATCACCGCCGACCGCTCGGCGATCCGCCTGCGCGCGCGCGATGACGGGCAGAGCGCGCCAGCCGTCGACGCGATCGTGTGGGGACATGGCCTGGCCGGCATGCGCGAGCGTTTCGCCGCGCTCGGCGGACAGGTCGATGCGCGCCGGACATCCGACGGCGGGTTCGAGGTCGAGGCGAGCCTCCCGCGGAGGCGCTCGTGACCGTCCGGGTCGCCATCGTCGACGATCAGATGCTCGTCAGACAGGGCATCCGAGCGCTGCTCGAGCTCGTTCCCGAGCTCGCCGTAGCGGCGGAGGCGAGCGACGGCGTCGAAGCGCTCGAAATGCTCGCGCGCGTGCCCGTCGACGTCGTGCTCGTCGACGTGCGCATGCCGCGGCTCGATGGTCTTGGCGTGGTGCGCGAGATCGCGGCGCGCGCCGCCGCCGGTCACCGCGCTCCGCCGGCGATCGTCTTGACGACCTTCGACGACGACGACACGCTGCTCGACATGGTTCGCGCCGGCGCCAAGGGCTGGCTGCTCAAGGATGTGTCACTCGATGTGCTCGCCAACGCGATCCGCAGCGTCGCCGCCGGCGGCACGATGATCCGGCCGCAGCTCACCGAGCGTGTGCTCCGCGGCCTCGAATCCGCGCCACGCGACCGCACGGCGCCCGCGTCACCGCTCACGGCGCGCGAGCTCGAGGTGCTGCGCTTCATGGCGGGCGGTTACTCCAATCGTGAGATCGCTGACGTGCTCGGCGTTGCCGAGGGCACCGTGAAGAACCACACATCGAGCATCCTGTCGAAGCTCGGGGTTCGCGATCGCACACGCGCCGTGTTGACCGCGATCGAGCGTTGCCTCATCTAGCTGCTGGCATCGAGCAGCGTGGCAGGGACGACGGACGGGCGTGGCCCACGGCGATTGAACGCCCGCGAGGCATCAGACACAGGACTGGGCGAGATGGGCTCCGTGGTACCCGAAACGGAACGGTTCCCCAGAAATCGCTTCCCCGCGCGAGCAGGCGGCGCGAGGATGCGCACCATGTCCGCCGTGCCGCGTCCGTTCGCCGCTCCACAGCCCCACAGCGATCTAAAAGAGGTGTTGCCCGGGATTCACTTCGTCACCGGCACGACGCGATTGCCGGGGCTGCTGCCGGTCAGGTTCAGCCGCAACATGACGGTGATTCGCCAGGGCGAACGCCTCATCCTCGTCAATGCCGTTCGTCTCGACGACGCCGGGCTGGCGGCGCTCGACGCGCTTGGAAAAGTCACCGACGTGCTCCGCCTCGCCGGCAACCACGGCATCGACGATCCGTTCTACGCCGATCGCTACGGCGCCAAGGTGTGGGCGGTGAAGGGCCAGCGCTACACCGCCGGCTTCGACACCAATTCGCCGAAGACTTACTTCACGCCGCACATCGAGATCGACGCGGGCACGACGCTGCCGATCGAAGGCGCCTGCCTCCACATCATTGCCTCGCGGCCGCCCGAAGGCCTGTTGCTCTTGCCGGGGCACGGCGGCGTGATCGTCGCGGGTGATTGCCTTCAGAACTGGGCCACCGTCGACAGGTACTTCAACGGAGTCGGTCGCGTGATGATGCGCGCCATGGGCTTCATCCGCCCCCACAACATCGGCCCGGCCTGGCTGCGCGCGGGCAAACCGCCGAAGGACGACCTCCGCGCCATCCTGGCCATCCCCTTTTCCCACGTCCTTCCCGCCCACGGCGCCCCGGTGATCGGCAACGCCGCCGATCTCTACCGACCGGCGATCGGCCGCGTCGCGCCGGAGCATGGCGCTTCGTGACCCAGTCTGACGGTCGGGCACCCCGACGACATTGGCAATAGAGATCGATCGTGGCTCTGGCGTTTCGAGTTACCCCCTCCACGAAAACGTCGTCGCTCAGCTGCACAGCTTCCTCGCCCGACGGAGCTCGGCTCGGTGATGCTCACGCGGGTGAAGACCTCCACGGGATCGCCCTCATCGAAGTTGAGCGGAACGAAGAGCTTCAGAGGCTCGCCAATCTTCGGTTTCGAGAACCGAACCGAGATCTGCGGGGCCCCGTCGGCAATGGGTTCCCGGCTGAGAAACCGCCGTTCGCCCTGATAGACCAGCGTCAAGCGAAGAGTCCGAAACTGCATCGCGAGCTTGTCCCCTTCGGCCCGGACCGTGAGCACCCCGTACGCGGGATGCTCGTATCTCCCCACCACCGTCTTCGATCGGAAAGTCGAGCGCGATCTCCCGGACATCCTGCAACGGCTGCCGGCATTTCCTTGAGCCTTCCCTCCCAGTCCAGCGGCTCGAGCCCGAGAAGGCGATCGTAGGCGCTGTAGGCAAGCGCCATCAGAGCCGCGGTCGCGAGATCCCGGTTCATGAGGAGAATGAGCCCTTGTCCGGTCTCGGGAAGAAAGCCCAGATGCACCGTGAATCCGTCGATGGCCCCGTTGTGGACCACCAAGGGATGGCCACGGTAGCTTTCGTGAATCCAGCCCAAAGCGTAATAGGGGTGCTGTACCTCGGGTTCGGTCCGGCGCCGGCATTTCCGCTTGCGGGCGATGCAGCTCACGCCACATGCCTTCGCCGAGAAGCGCGGGCGATCTCGTCGCGTGAAACGTGAGCCAGCGGGCGAGATCGCGCACGCTCGTCTGCACGGCTCCCGCGGGCGCGATGGCGCTCAAGCGCTTCAGCATGGGTATCTTTTGTACGCTGCCCTCGCGCAGCGCGTAGGGAGAGGCATGATCGGAGTCGGTCTCCATCGCTTCCGCCGAAAGGAGGGTGCGACGCATGTCGAGGGGGACGAGGATCCGAGACTGCACGAAGCTCTCCCAGCTCTCTCCCGAGACCTTCTCGACGATTCGACCGGCGACGACGAACATCAGGCTGTTGTATCGCCACTGCGTGCGGGGGGGACCGCTGGGCTCGAGGAATCGAAGGCGGTGGTAGAGCTCATCGCGCGAGAATGGGGCCTGGTACCAGAAGAGATCGTGCCGGGGTAATCCGCTCCTGTGGGTGAGAAGATCCCGCGTCGTCAAGGTCGCCGACGCCACCGGGTCTTCGAGGGAAAAATCGGGAAGGTACGTGCGGACGGGAGCGTCGAGCGCGATCCTTCCCTCGTCCGCAAGCAGAGCGATCGCCGTTGCCGTGAACGCCTTCGAGCAGGACCCGAGAGGGAAGAGCGTGTCGGGCGTGACCGGTAGGTGCTTGTCCACATCGCGGTAACCGAAGCCGCGTGCGAAGACGAGGTGTCCCCGCTCGACGACTCCCACGGCCACGCCCGGAATCTGGTCACGTGCCATGAGACGGCGGACCAGGGGCGCGAAATCGGCGGAAAGCCCCGTTTCGCCTTGCTCGGCCTCGTGGCCCGAGCGGCGGCAGGCAAATGGCCACGAGGAGCGCCGCCAGGACCGGCCGTCGCCGCCTCATGCGACGGCGCGCTCCGGGACTTCCTCGGGAATCAGAAAGAGACAGCTCGTGAGGAGAATCATCACGCTCGAGAAAAAGACGAGCCCCATGAACAGGCCAGTGCCCAGGTGCAATCCGATCGTCGCGATGCACCACACCTTCCGGGTGCGGCGTGGCCAGATGAGAAACACGTAGCCGATCTCCACGACCAACGTGCCCCAGCCTGCGAACATCGGGATCCAGGAATGCCTCGCCAGCCAGCTGAGATCGAACGTGCTGAAGATGGGCTGAGAGACCGTCTGCCAGATGGCCTCGCCGTTCCACCACTGTCTCCCCATTGCTTTGTCCAAACCGGCGGCGAGATAGATCACGCAAAGGTGGACTTGCATGACCCTCAGACAACCGACGGGAATCGTTTCCTCTCGGCGGGAGGAGGCCGGACGAGACGCGAACGTCCAGGCGCGCCCGGACGGAAAGAGAAAGAGATAGAAGAGGAACGTATTGGCCAGCTGATCCACACCATAAAAAGAAGCAAAACCGCTCGTCACGAGGCTGAGGTGAAGGCCCCACGCCAGAAACGCCGAGAGTCGGGTGTGAAATCCGAGAGCGAGCGAGAGCAGGCTTCCGGCATAGCCCGAGAGCAGAAGGATGATGGCGGTGTGCTCACTGATCCCGAGGGGCAGAAAGGCCTTCGCCAGGGTTGGGAGGCCGGGCACCCAGGGATCGCGCAGCAGGTCCGTGAGCTCCCAGGGAATGATTCCCCGACTGCCATGAAGTGAGAGGATATCGTTGGAGAGCCAGACCAGATGAAAGAGCAGGAGCAGCGGGAGCCCCACCCGGAGTCCCGCGAGCGGGCGAGCCGACACCGGCCGAAACCAGGTGTCGCTCCCCATGCATCGGTACCTCCCTGACCTCATGGTGGGCTCGCTCGACGTGCGCACGAACGTGGCATCGTGCAAGGAGCGCCACCGCGGCCGCGCCCCGAGCGCGGTACTCGGCCATCGTGGGCATCTCCCACTCCTCGATGTCTCACCTGCACGCGGTTCGCTTCAGGATGTGCACCGAGGCGACTCGCCGCGAGCGCGCCGAGAAACGCCCGTCGCAGGTCGGTGCGCTTGGCCACGATGATAGACCGTTCCGGCGAGATTCCCCAGGCGGAAGCCGACCTCGCGACTCTTCCCGGTTTCCAGGGTCTCCTCGGAGCGCTCTCCCCGCGGAGTAGAAAGGGTAAACCGCGCCCGCAACTGGGGACCTACCGCCGGAGCGAAGAACGAATAGGAATCGCCAGCTCCCGACAGTGCATCATAAAAACGAAGTCCTCTCCCGACAGGCCCATGCAGGCGAGACGTGAGATGAGCGGCCCCTGCGACGACGAGTGCAAGGTGGCAACTGAAAGCTCCCACCAAGAGCAAGCGTTTCATGCGTTTCGCATGGCACGGGCCCCCGCATCCCGGTCTATTCGGCAGCGAGGGCGATTTGCGGAACCTTGTGGGCCGGCACCGTGATCTCGTAGTCGAAATCGCTGGGACTCAAGCGAATGCGAATACCTGCCAGTGCGTCGGTCGGGCCAGGGTGCGAGTGCTCGGAGTGCTGGATGAGACTGATGTCCTGCAGCCCCGCCGAGGTCTCCGGATGACTCGCGAGCTTCCATCCCACGCCGGCCACCACTGCGAGAATGGAAAGACCTGCTGCAATGTGCCGTTTCATGATGAGCTCCGTTTGTCTCAGATTTGGTTGCCGTAGACCTTCAACATGATGTCTTGGGCCGTCTTGACACGACTCTGGACCGTGGTCGTCAATTCGCCGATGAGTTGCTTGACCTCCGGTTCCTTTGCCGACCCTTTGCTTGCCTTCAGCAAATTGAGGACGCTTTGCTGAGTGTTGGTAACCAGGGTCATGTACTCTTTGTCGAAGGCATCCCCCTCGAGAGAGCCGAGCAGCACCGCTTCGGCCTTCATGCGCTCGGTCAGGCTCTTGCTCTCCTCGGTTTGCGGGTCCGTCGGTGCGATGTCGATCCCCTGCTTTTGAGCGACGGACACGACCTTTGCGTCTAGATTCGGATTGGCATTCACGATCGCGCGGGCATAGGTTTTCACGAGGTCCGACTTTGCCCTCTTGTCCGCCATCTCACTGAGAGTGACGGACCACTGACTGACCGTGTGCAGCTCCGAGAAACTCTGGCCCAACTGGGCTGCATGGTCGGTGGTGGCGGCGCCACCCGAGGCTGGCGTGCCAGCAAACGCCGCTTCGGTGCTTGCAATCAAGAAGGGTATGAAAACGGCTACGAGGCTCGTGCGTGACATGATGCTCTCCCTTTCGTTGGATTCGGGGTCCGGGCGAGCTTGAGCTTGAACACGGGGGGCAGTCGGGGACAGTCAGTTCGAAGCCCCAAAAATATCGATCGACGGCCGACGCCTTCGCACAGCCGTACTCGTGCGTGCGCGGGCTCGAGCTGAGCCTCCGGCAGACCGGAAGGTAGCGCCGCGGCACAGGATCAGAGGCCTGAACTTTCGCATCCCAGGTGCCCCCGACTTCGACGATGGTCAGGTTGAACATGGGCCCTGCGGGGCGGAGGAGGTTGAAATGCCAAAGGCCTACGAACGGGTGCGCAATCACGTCGTTAGCGGATTCCTTTTCATCATGCCCGTGCTGATCTGCCTCGCCGTCATCTCGCGGTTCTGGAAGCATCTGCTTCGGGTTGGCGGGCTCCTCTCGAGAGGGCTCCGGATCGATACCGCTCTCGGTCCATCGGGCGATGCCGTCATGGCCTGCGTCTTCTTCCTGGTCGTCTGCGGCGTTGCAGGTTTCTTGGTGCATATCTCGTTCCTGAAACGCTTGGGTGACCGGATCGATGAACGGCTCGGTCGCTTGGTGCCGGGCTACACCCAGCTCCGATCGGAAACCAGGAAGAAGGTCGGCGCGGAAAAGGATCAGGGACCTCCTCCTCGCTTCGAGGCATGCCTGATCCGGGTCCACGAGCTGTGGGAACCCGGATATATCGTCGAACTGAACCCGGACGGCACAGAGACGGTCTTCGTACCCCAGGCGCCGGCGGGTTCGTATGGGCATGTCTACGTGGTGCAGCCATCTCAGCTCAAGAAGCTTGGGATCGACTCGGTCGAGCTGAACGCGCACCTCAAGGACCTCGGGAAGGGAATCCTGACGACTCATGCGCACCCGGGATAGGTCGAGTCAGGGCGGAGCGTGACGCTCCGTGACCCCGTGTGGCAGTCGGCAGCGCCGCGGTTCTGCGCGTCCGAGGCGCAGATTCAGGGCATACACTTGGGCGGCGCGGTCGTACCCGCGCAAGTAAGACCGGGGTTGCAGAAACCGGGACCGAGGCTCCCCCCTTGGTTACAGCAGTCTTGTCCGGAGCCGCCGCAGGGGACGCACGCAAAGCAATCGCCGAGAGACACGTTGGTGTCCGAAACGGAGTGGCATTGCGTTCCCGAGAAAGAGGTGCACGACACGCCGGTGCCGTCGAAGCAGTCGCAAATATTGGCATGGGTCCCGCAATTCCCTCCCCGGTGAGGCGTGCAGACGCCGGCCGGCGCACTCGCGCAGTCGGTGATCACCGCACCGATGAAGCACCACTCGCTTTCGCAACAGTCGCCGTTGGTGTGGCACGGCTTGCCGAGACTGCACTGGTCACCGGAATCACCGGAGTCACCGGAGTCACCGGTCGCAGGAGCGTCGGTGACGTGAGCGTCCATCATTTCGTGGCCGCCTACTCCGGTCCCTCCCGCCCCCGTCATCCCGCCGATCCCCGTACCGTTCATGCCCCCGATACTCGCGGCGCCCCCGACGCCTCCATCGCCACCGCCCCCTGAACCCGCGGGCTTGGCCGTACTGCTACAGCCCACGAAAACGGCGGCAGCGGCCGTCACCAATGCCACGAGACCAAACCGCGTCGCCGCTGTCGCGGCACGGCCTCCACCCTCACCATTGTCCCCTCGCTCAGAGCTCATGGTCTGGAGCATAGCAACTAGCACCCCCGTCGCGTATTGGCCTTAGGTCGCCGCGAACGACTCGTGACCGAGCGCCGCTGCGACCGCTTCTTCACCGAGGGAAAACAAGGTCAGAGTCCGCGCCGTCTTACCGGGGGCGGGTCAGAGATGACCTGCCACTGATCCTGCGGCATCCGCCTGCAGGCCTTGTTCACCACTCCGATCGCGGCAGCTCCTACGCGAGCGAGGATTACCGTCGGGCGCTCGGGGCTCGCGGCATCCTCGCGAGCATGAGCCGCACTGGCGACTGTTGGGACAACGCCGTGGCCGAGAGCTTCTTCCCGCAAGCGCGCTCTCATCGCAAGGCTGGTCGACCGTCCCCTCGTCGACATCTTTCACGAGTTCGCCGCCCTGCGCGGGAGCGAGCTTTACGATCAGCTCCGCCGCGACACGTTCCAGTACCGCGCGTTCGTGCTCGCGCCGGCGACCGCCGTCTGACCGTGTAACCGAAGCCCGCGGTCCGACGTTCGGCGCGCGACGTATCTGGGCCAGATGCGATCTGACCGAGTGTCGTCTGGCCAGGTAAGCCGAGGTAACCGCCAGGGTACCCACAGGATACAAAGGAAGAGGCATGAAAACAATGTAAGCACACAAACATAAATTTTGGCTTGTAAAGTAGGTGCTATCGGGCGACAGTCGACAAGCGCGTTTCATGGCGTGGGAAACCGACTGGTGGCTTGCCGATAGCATTCGGCATTCGCGCCGGTGGTTCGGGGGACACGGTCTTCGCGCAGTTGGAGGTCCGAAGCATGACAACCACTGGAGGTACGAGAATGAAGCGTTCGGTAATGCTCGCGTGTGCAGCGCTCTCACCCGTGCTGGCATGCGTGAATAACCAAGACGGGTCGGTCAGCATCGACATGGAGTCGGCGGACCTGAAAGGTGGCGACCACGGCCACGTGGGCGTGGACGTCGCCAACTACATGCTCGCGAGGTGGCCGAACCTCCAGCTGGAGGACGGCACCTGCACCGACTGCTTCAGCCTCAACTACGCGCTGGCGGTACCAGGTCCGTCGCCGAAGTACTGGGAGTACACGAACGGCGTGCCGCTCTACGGCATTCAGAAGGTGTTCGAGAGGACCAAGAATCCCGCCTATTACAGCTATGTGAAGCAATGGGTCGACCACTATGTGGGGGCTGACGGCACCATCAACTACGGCACGCCGCCCACGCAGACGTCGTCCAGAAACAACCCGCAGATTCAGGACACGATGCAGCCGGCAACGCTGCTCTTCCAGCTTTATGCGGCGACGGGCGACTCGAAATACCTCAATGCGATGAAGAACGCGCGCGCGGTGTTCGACACCCTGTTCCAGAACAGCGCCGGTGCCTTCTGGCACAAGCCCAACTACGCTCGCCAGCAGTGGCTCGACGCCCTGTACATGTCCCAGCCGTTCCTGACCAGGTACGGCGCGCTCTACGCCGACCAGGTCAAGCCGGGCGACTCGGCTGACTGCTTCCAGACCGCGACGACTCAGATCAAGCTGGCCGACGCCGTCACCTTCGATCCGAAGAAGAGCCTCCACCACCACGCTTGGAACGGGGACGAGGCGCATGACTGGACATTGAACCTGCCGAACCCCACCACCGGTGCCCTCATGGGCTGCGGGCTCTGCACCGTCAACAAGATTCCGCCGGTCACCGGAGCTCGCGTCTCGCCAATTCTCTGGGCGCGCTCCATCGGCTGGTACCTCGCCGCGATCGTCGACGTCCTCGAATTCCTTCCGCCGCAGCACCCGGATCGCGAAAAGCTCGAAGGGATCGTCGTGAGCATCGCGGAGGGGCTCAAGACCTACCAGGATCCCGCGACCGGCCTTTGGTTCCAGATCATCGACGCGATGGACGGCCCCGTCCCCGCGGAGGGCGGCTACCCTGGCGAGGGCCTCGCGGCCCAGCCGAACTTTCGCGAGACTTCAGCCAGCGCCCTGTTCGTCTACGCGCTGGCGAAGGCCCAGCGGATCGGGATCTTTCACGGCCAGTACCACGCGGTCGCGAAGAAGGGCTGGGCGGGCGTGAAGAGCAAGGTGGTCATTTCCGGCGACCAGGTCACGATCAAGGACACGGTAGTCGGCTTGAGCGTTGGCGGCACCTGGAACGCGTACACCAACGTGTCCCCGCCTTCGGACGTCGCGAACGGCATCAATCCCCAGGGCGGCGCGGAGTGCACCGGCACCCCATTTGGCGGGAGCACGTTCAAGTCGCCGCCGCTGACCTGCCGGTACGCTTACGTGCGAGACAACGTCCCGCAGGCATTCGGCGCGGTCATGCTCGCGGCGAGCGAGATGGAGTTCTAGCCCCGTCCCCCACTTCTTCCCCCACTTGGCCGTGGCGGAGCGTGGCGCTCCGTGACCCCGTGTGGCAGTTGGCCCCGCCACGGCGCAAGTTCTCCTCGGTGATTCAGCAGCAGGTTCAGATTCAGGTTCTGGTGGGCGCAAGCTTGTGGGAGTTCGATTCTCCCCGACCGCACAGGTGAATTGTCCGGTTCCCTCCCCCGTCCGCGGGGGAGGATCAGGGAGAGGGCAAGGGGGTGGCTTGTTCCCGGGGGCTTCGTGGGCAAGACTCGCCCCCGTGCCAGCGCCCGCGTGTTCAGAGCCGACAGGGCTCGACCTCGTCGAGGAGCTGCCGGTCGCGGTCGTGGTGACAGACCGAGCTGGCTGCGTCGTCGAGGTGAACGGCGCGGCGGTCGAGCTGCTCGCACACCCGCGGGAGGTCTGCCTGGGGAGGACGCTGGTGAGCTTCGTCGATCACCAACCGCTCGATCTCGATGGGCCGGCGGCGCAACAGACCGCGGGCGCTGATGTGTTTCCGGGCCGAGCGCGGCTGCGCCGATCGGACGGCTCGTTTCGCGCGATTGAAGGAACCAGGCGCACTCTGACCGACGGCCGCATCGTCCACGTCCTGCATGACGTGACCGCGTCGGCGATCGAGGCGGACGCGCTCCGGGAGAGCGAGCACCAGCTCAAGTTCGTGGCCAATACAGTGCCGGCGCTGCTGGCCTTCGTCGACACCGACGCGCGTTATGTCTGGGTCAACGAATCGTACCGCTCCTGGTTCGGACTGGAACCGGAGGAGATTCGTGGCCGCCATGTGCGGGAGGTGCTGGGAGAGGCGCCCTGGGAACAAGTTCGGCATCGGATCGCGCGGGTCCTGGCCGGCGAGGTGGTCGTGTTCGACAATCGCGCCTTCTATCAATTCGGCCCGCCGCGCGACGTGCACGTGGCTTATCTGCCGCACCGGGACGCGAGCGGCCGCGTCGACGGCCTGGTCGTGCTGGTCACCGACGTCGGCGACATCAAGAACGCCGAACGAGCCCGTCGCCGCAGCGAGCACATGCTGGCCGAGTCGCAGATCGCGGCCCACGTGGGGAGCTGGGAGGCGGAGCTGGACGGCGCGCAGAGACCCGTCTCCCTGCGCTGGTCAGACGAGGCCTATCGGCTGTTCGGCTGGGACCCCGGCGGCGCCTCGATCGACCACCAGCGCTTCAGCGACGCCGTCCATCCGCAGGATCGCGAGACGGTGCTATCGGCGGCGAAGGCCGGGATCGCGCGCGGCGAACGATTCGAACAGGAATACCGGATCGTTCGCTCCGACGGGAGCGTCCGCTGGATTCATGGCTGGACCAACGTCGAAAAGGACGCAAGCGGCCGCCCCGACCGCTTGCTCGGCACCTGTCAGGATGTCACCGAAAGCCGACTCGCCGTGCACGAGCGGGAGCGCGCGCTCGAGAACCTCAAGGAAGCCGACCGTCAGAAGGACGAATTTCTGGCGATGCTTTCTCACGAGCTGAGGAATCCGCTGGCGCCGATCCTCAGCTCCGTCGAGATTCTGCGGGTCGCCGACCCGGGCGACCGCGAGCTTTCGGCGAGGTTCCGCGCGGTCATCGAGCGGCAGGTGAGCCTCATGAAACGCCTCCTCGACGATCTGCTGGACGTGGCCCGCGTCAGCCGAGGGAAGATCGAGCTGCGCAAGGCGCTGGTCGATCTCGCGGGGGTTGTGGTGCGCGCCGTCGAGGTCAGCCGCCCCCTCATCGGCGAGAAACAGCAGCGCCTGTCGGTGACCTTCGGGCCGGGGGAACGATCCTCGTCGACGCCGATGCGACGCGCCTCGTACAGGTGTTCGCGAACCTGCTCAACAACGCGGCGAAGTACTCGGAGCGGGGCGGCCGAATCGACGTCGACATCACCACTGCCGACCACGAGGCGGTGGTGCGTGTGCGCGACAACGGCATCGGCATGAAGCCCGAGCTCCTCGATCGGGTCTTCGATCTCTTCGTGCAAGCCACCCGCTCGCTCGACCGCGCCCAGGGAGGCCTGGGGATCGGGCTCACGATGGTGCGCAACCTGGTGCGAATGCACGGGGGTTCCGTCTGTGCCTTCAGCGACGGCCCCGGGCTCGGGTCGGAGGTCATCGTGCGGCTGCCGCGCGAGCGGGCGGCCGTACCGGCCACGACGGAGCGGGCCCCGTCGAGGCCGATTCCCTCGAAGGTGTCGGGACCGCTCCGCGTCTTGGTGGTCGACGACAACCTCGACGCGGCGGCATCACTCGGCACCCTGTTTTCGCTCATCGGGCACGTGGTCACCCTGGCGTGCGACGGAGCAACGGCCCTCGCTCTCGCTCCCGCCGCGAAGCCGGATCTCGTGCTCATCGACATCGGCCTGCCCGTGATGGACGGCTACGCCCTCGCGGCGGCCCTGCGCGATGCAGGCGTCGCTCGCGCCGCCCTGGTCGCCGTGACCGGCTACGGCCGCGAAGACGACGTGCGGCGCTCCCGCGAGGCCGGATTCGACGACCACCTCGTCAAGCCCATCGACCTTGCGGCCCTGCAGCGGCTCACGGAACGCCAGGCCGATCGCCGCGACTCACGCGACGCCGGCAAGTCGCGGACGGCGGACGGGCCGGTCAAGTGAAGACGACGCAGGCCAGGACGACCGCGTTATGATGCCGCCATGCGGACAGGGGGTGGGCGAGCGCTAGTGGGTTTCCTGATGGTGGCGGGCGCGTGTGGGTCTCATCGCGGGGCCCTGACCCGCGACGCGAACGACGCGAACGACGCCGCGACCACGGGGCCGGGCGGCGCGAGCGGCGACGCCGGTCGCGACGATGGCCCACCGGGGCCCGTCGATACCGCAGTCGATACCGCGAGGCCGACGACCGACAGCGGCAGCATGGCCGATGCCGCGGGGCCGATCGTCGACGCGACCTGCGTTACCACTCACGCGGGCGCGCGCCTGCCCGTGGACGTGCTGCTGATCTTCGATCGCTCGGGTTCGATGCTGCAGGATCCCTCCACCGGGCAAAACTGCCTGCCGCAGGCGACTTGTCCCTCGAAGTGGAACCAGGCCACGGCGGCGATCGAACAGGCCGTCATGAACACAGAGTCGGCGGTCCGCTGGGGCTTGATGATGTTTCCGAGCCCTGCCGGCACGGTTTGCCAGGTCGTCGCCGGCGCACAGGTTCCGATCGCACCCATGAATGCCATGGCGATCACCACCGCGCTCCTCGCCACAGCCCCCAGCGGCAGCACGCCCACCACCGCCGTGCTCGCCCGTGCCGGCGACTACCTGAGCACGCTGACCACGCCCAACCAGCGATTCATGGTGCTGGTGACGGACGGGTTGCCGACGTGCGCGGCCCTCAATCAGAACGCGGCCGACGACGCCAACGCCATCGTGGCGGTGGAGACCCAGGCGTCACGGGGTTTCGGGACCTTCGTGGTCGGCATTGCCACCGCCGTGGATGCCCAGGCCGATGCCAGCTTGAGCGCGATGTCGACGGCCGGCATGCACCCGCGCCCCGGAACGCCCAACTATTACGTCACGAATAACACGGCCGAGCTCGTGGCCGCGCTGGACTCCATCGCGTCCCAGGTCAACTCGTGCACGTTTTCCCTCGATGCGGTACCGCCCGTTCCGGCCAACGTGACGGTCACCGGCGACGGCAACATCATCCCGCGCAACGACAACAATGGTTGGGTCTACGAGCCAGGCATGGGCTCGATCACCCTGACCGGCGAATATTGCCAGCGGGTGGTGACCGGCACCATCCAGAACGTCGTCGCGATCTTCGGCTGCTAGTGCGGTGCGCGAGTGTGCCGTCGTGAGCCCGAGGGTCCCTGCCCTTTCGACCTCGCCCCCGGCAATTGCAGCGCGTGTATAGTCCGCCACGCGCTGTCGTAGCAGCGATCAGTGTTTCGACTCTCGACGAGGTGGTCATGAAGAAACCAGTCCAAGGACATTGCGTTCGTTTGCCGTTCGTCGTGCTTTGGGCGCTTGCGCTTCTTACCGGCGGATGCGCGGCGAGCACCGCGGAATCCAGCGGATCAGGGGGAGGCAGTGGTGCCGGCATGAACGGCACCGGCGCGGGCGGCGGCGGTGCGGGCACCTCGGGGACGGGCGGCGGCGGCGCGGGCACAGGCGGTGGGGTCGGCTCCACGACCGAGCTCATTGGTCCAGGCGGCGCCACCTGCGGCGCGACGAACGCGACTCATGGCGACGGCTTCATCTGCGTCCTCAGCTACCCGAACGCGGGGACCAACGTCGTCGGCTATTGGTTCGACTATCCGTTCTCCGCCGGCACCTGCAACGTGAGCTTCACGAAGCCCGCGGGGAACAGCGCGATCAACCCCCAGGTCTGTTTCTCGGGCAGCGCCTGCGCCGCCACTTCGGGGGGCGGTCTCGGCCTCGCGCTGTGCGATGTTCATGGGATCGACGTCTCGACGTGGCCGCAGTTGATGATGCTCGAGAGCGCGAGCAGTCTCTCTTCCACCGCCAAGAGCCCGTTCAGTGGTTGCAATCCCGGCGCGACGATCACTTCCGTCAGCTGGACGCTCGGCAGCGGCAGCATCCCGGCTGGCACATCCGTGCTCCTTGACGATATCGCCGACGTCAACGTGACACGGATTGACAATCTTGCGGCGGGCTCGACCTCGGTCGCCGTGCCTGCCAACGTCGATACTGGCAAGGTCGCGTCCATCAAGTTCTCGGTGAACGGCGCCAGCAGTACCAGCTGGAACTTTTGTTTGACGAGCCTGAAGGTCTCGTCTCAGTAGGGCGAAGGCGCGCCCGCCAACCAATGACATCCGGATCGCGTCGAGCGCCGACGGTCGTCAGAAAATCAACTGGGTGGCGGGCGGCCGCCCGGCCGGGTGTCGCATTCTCACCAGCGAGCGGCAGCGCCGCCGGGCACCGGCGACCGGCATGTCGCTTGCTCTGAGACGCGGTCGTGGTCGGTTCAGCACGCCCCCGGTCCAATCTGTTCACAGCATTGCCGCTCGCCGTGATCTTGCTGGCCGGCGGAGGCCGCTCGGCGACCGCCGCCTCCCCAGCCGGGGATCCGGCCGAGGCGTGGCAGAATCGCCGCAGCACGCTAGTCGTCAACCTGGGACTTGGGTCGGCGGTGGGCGTCCTTGGCGTCACCTATTCTTACCTTCCTGTATCGATGTTTGAGACAGAGGTGGGCGTTGGTCTCGGGCTGCTCGGGAGCCAGGTCTCCCTCATGGAGAAGTTGGTGATCGGTGAAGGCTCGATCCGGTTTACCGTGGGCGCGGGTCTGGCCTATTCACCCTCTTCGGGACTGTTCGGGGACGACATCCGGCATCGCAGCCTCTGGCTCAATCTCGACGTCCTGGGCTTGGAGTACCGCGGCCGAGGCGGCTTGGTCTTCTTTCTCGCGGCGGGTGACACCCACGCCTTCGGAGCGCCCATCGAGATCTTTTCTATCGACTGCTTTGAATCCACGAACGCTTGCAGCGACGCAGGCAACGACTTCTTCCAGATGCGCACGGGGCTGGGCATCTCGTTCTGAGCAATCACTCCAGCGTTTGCCGCCGGACGCGGCGGAAGTACTGCCCGACCCCCGCATGTACGGATTTACGCTCGCGATAATTCCGTCGAGCTCGCTTCCTGCAAGCTGACGGCCCGTCAGTGCGTGCAGGCGAGCGCCGGCCGGCCTCGGTCACCGACCGGGTAGAAGAACTCTCGCGCGTGATCTTCCGGTTCTCGCTTTCTGTGGCGTCGTCAGGCGACTGGCTGGAAACTCCCGGTCCATGCCACCCACGGCCTACGGCGCGCTCGACGCTCTCGGTTTGGCGGATCTCGTGCGGAGGCGGGAGGTCACGGCGGCGGAGCTGCTCGACGAGGCCATCGCGCGCGCGGCGCGGGTCAATGATCGGCTCAACGCGGTGGTGACGCCGCTACACGACGAGGCCCGGCGCGCGATCGCCGCGGGGTTGCCGGAAGGGCCCTTCGCGGGCGTGCCGTTCTTGCTGAAGGATCTCGACGCCGATTGCGAGGGGACGCTCATCTCGTCGGGGAGCCGCTTCCTGGCCGGACGTCGCTCGACGCACGACGCGACGCTGGTGGCGCGCTATCGGCGCGCCGGGCTGGTGATCTTCGGCAAGACGAACACGCCGGAGCTCGGGCTCACGCCGTACACCGAACCGGAGCTCTTCGGGCCGACGCGCAATCCCTGGGATTCCGCGCGCACGCCAGGCGGCTCCAGCGGCGGGGCGGCGGCGGCGGTCGCCGCCGGGATCGTCCCCATGGCGCATGCGAACGACGGCGGCGGGTCGATCCGCATTCCCGCCTCCTGCTGCGGGCTCTTCGGTCTCAAGCCGACGCGCGGGCGCACGCCGGTCGGTCCCGACTGCTCGGAGGTCTGGAACGGCATGGCGATCGGGCACGCGGTCACGCGCACGGTGCGCGACAGCGCGGCGTTGCTCGACGCCACCGCTGGACCGGAATCGACCGCCAGCCACTTCGCGCCGCCCCCGGCGCGGCCCTTTCTCGACGAGGTCGGCGCGCCACCCGGGCGACTGCGGGTCGCGCTCACCAGGCGACCGCACCTCGGGATCGCGGCGCCACACGCGGATTGCGTCGCGGCCGCCGAGGACGCGGCAAGGCTGATGAGCTCGCTTGGACACCACGTCGAGGAGCACGACCTCGACCTCGATGCCGAGGCGCTGGCGCGTGACTTCTTCCTGGTCGTCTGTGTCGCGATCGCAACGCGCATCGCCCAGGACGCGCGCGCCAGCGGCCGCCGGCCCCGGCGCGCCGAGCTGCAGACCAGCACGCGGATCACCGCCGAGATCGGGCGGCAGCGGAGCGCCGTGCAGCTCGCGGCAGCGCACGAGCGCCTGGACGCCGTCGCGCGCAGCGCGGCCCGATTCTTCGAACGCTTCGACCTCTTGCTCTCGCCCACGCTGGGCCTGCCACCGCCCGCGATCGGCGCGCTTCACCCCAGCGGACTGGAGGCGTTCGCGCACGAGGCGCTTCTCGCGCTGCGACTCGGCGTCCTGCTGCGCCTGCCCGGCGTCGTGGACAGCGCCGTACGGCGGGTCTTCACATTCATGCCGTTCACGCCGCTGGCCAACGTGACCGGCGCGCCGTCGATGACCGTCCCGCTGTTCTGGAATGCGGCCGGGCTCCCGATCGGCGCGATGTTCACCGCTCGCGTTGGCGACGAGGCGACCCTGCTGCGCCTCGGCGCCCAGCTCGAGTCGGCCCGCCCTTGGGCCCCCCGCCGCCCGACGATCCACGCCGACGCGCCGCCGGCGTGACCTGGATGCGTGGTCGTTGCGGGTGACGCTAGCGAAAGCTGGCGCCGACAATGCAACCAACAGGGTGATGACCAACGGAATGATGAGACCGAGAATTGAGAGATGTTTCATTGAGTCCACGGCAACAGCAAAGCCATCGACCCAGGCACAGGGCGGGTTGCCGAACTGCGACCGTTCATACTGCAGCCGTTGTTCCAGCGATCGAACCGCTGCAGCAGGGGACACTCGAGCAGGCGAAGGCGCACATCAAAAAACCTTGGGGAGGTGAGGCAGAAGCTCGAGAAGTGATCGACGGGGGACCCCCGTTAGCATTCCTCTCGGCCGCGTCATCGCCGCCTGGCTGAGCCGGCCTTCACCTTGCGGCGCAAGGTTCGCAACGCCACTTTACTAGTGTGCATGTTCGCGCACCGGATGACCTCAGCCTTCCGTGGAAGCGCGCTCTCATTTGGGCGTTCGCGATGGTGGTCGGCTGCTTCCTGACCGAGACCGTGGTCTCCCAGATGGTGGCGTCGACGATCGACGGCGCCGCCACGCGGATCATCACCGACTACTCGCCCAGCGTGGTGGCGCTGGCGTCCGCGCGCACCGAGCTGCATCGCACGCAGGACTACGTGAGCGACTACGTCGCAGGTGGCGGCAGCGATTCCGATCGACAGCGAATCGCGACGTCCATGGTCGATCTCGACCGCGCGGTCGATAGCTACTTGAGGCTGCCTTTCATTCCTGGCGAGCGCGAGCTGTGGCAACGCACGGCCGGCGACATCGTCGCGGTGCGCGCGACGGCCAGGCGAACGATCGCCGCCGTCGAGCACGGCGACGCCGACGGAGCGCGCAGCCTGGCGCGGAACGACCTGAGGGCCGCGGTGGACCGGGCCAGCGCCGACATCATGAGCAACGTCGAGCTCAACGCCAGCGCCGCCGACATGGACGGCCACCTGATCGCGCGACGACGCCGGACGTCGATGCAGGCGGCGGTCGCGCTGGCGCTGGCCAGCGTCGCGCTCACCGCGCTCGCGGCGTCGCTGGTCTATCGCATCAGCGCGCAGCACGACGCGCTCCAGAAACGGCACGCCGCCGACCTCTCGGCGACGAACGCCGAGCTGGAAGTCTTCGCGAGCCGCGTGTCCCATGACATCCTGAGTCCGCTGTCGTCGACGCGCCTGGCGATCGACTCGGCGCTAAAGGCGGAGCGCGACGAGGGGATCCGGCGCAAGCTACAGCGGGGTGCCAGGGGTCTGGAGCGCGTCACGCGCATCGCCCGGGCACTGTTCGATTTCGCGCGCTCCGGCGCCCGCCCCAGTCCGGGCGAACGCGGCGATGTTCGAGCGGTGGTGAACGAGGTCGTCGACGAATACCGCCGGATGGCAGGCCGGGCGGGCGCGTATCTGGAAGCGTCCGTGCCTGCGCACGGTCTCGTCGCTTGCAACGGGGGCCTCCTCACCGCCGCCCTGTCGAACCTGGTGCGAAACGCGATCACCCACGTCGACGACCGGCCCGGAAAGCGCATCGACATCCTGGCCGCGGACGCCGGCGATCGCGTACGCATCGAAGTCCGCGACACGGGCCCCGGCCTTGCGCCCGGCACCGAAGCGCTCGTCTTCGAGCCGTACGTCCGTGGCCCCGACCCGGCGCATCCCGGCCTGGGCCTTGGCCTGGCCACCGTCAAGCGCATTATCGAGGCACATGGCGGAACGGTCGGCGTCGAATCGCGCGTCGGCGTCGGCTGTCGTTTCTGGATGGAGCTCCCGACGGCAGCCGCCCCTCCCCTGATGTGATTCGGCCTGCCGCATTGCCCGGCCGCAAACGTTCGAGCATTTACCTGGACTCGCCGCCGGGCGAAATGGATGGCCAGTGAGCGGGCCGCCAGTCCCCCTCTGGGTCGGTGGTTTGCCCCACTTCAATCAGATGACCGTCGGGATCGCGGATGTAGCAACGGATCTCGTACTGATGCTGTTTGGGCGGCGTCAGGAATTGAGCACCCCGGGCGCTCCACGCGGCATACACAGCCTGGATGTCTTTGACCCGAATATTGAGGAAGCTGCTGACGCGGTCGGGATGGCGGGGCGTCTCGAGGGTGACCGCCGGCTTGTCGTCGGTCGGGCCTCCGCCCCCATTGATGATGATCCAGCTGTTCGCGAGTTGGACATACGTCGGCTCCGGGGAGAAGACCACCCTGCCACCGAGTACTTCGGTATAGAAGCGCGCAGAGCGCTCGACGTCATCCGATACGATGAAGTGAGCCAGCACAATTCCTTCTGGGCGTGGTGAAACCTCGGCCATCCTGTCACCTCACTGGTTGGGACGCATGCCGCCGCTTACGACGACATCCTCGGTCGATCTTACGAAAAGATGGGGTTTCACCTCTTCGACGGCAAGCCGCCGGCGCCCCCGGGGGGCAGCCCCCGGAGCGGACCGGGTAACAAAGCAAACATAACTTCGCGTGCCGAGCCGGGGGATGTAAAGTGCCGCGGGGCCAGCAGCGATTCGCGTTCTGCATCGCGCCGGTTCTCTAGCTTGGCTTGGTGACCTTGGGTGGCTCTGACGTCGGGAGCTCCAGGGTCGTTGTTTTTGGGAACGTCCCGCAGCCAGCGCATCTCAACAAGGGAGTCGAGCCAATGACAAGGGATGGAGGCATGAGAATGAACCGTTCGGTATTGCTCGCGTGTGCAACGCTCACAACGGTACTGGCGTGCGTGAATCGCCAAGACGAGGTCAACGAGGTGAAGGTGGCGGAATTGAGAGCGGCCGACCACCGTCACGGCCACGATGACGTTGGGGTGGCCGTCGCCAACTACATGATCGCCAGGTGGCCCAACCTCCAACTGGAGGACAGCACGTGCACCGACTGCTTCAGCCTCAACTACGCGCTGGCGGTGCCGGGTCCGTCACCGAAATACTGGGAGTACACGAACGGCGTACCGCTCTATGGCATTCAGAAGCTGTTCGAGAGGACAAACAATCCCGCCTACTACAACTACGTGAAGCAGTGGGTCGACCACTACGTGGGGACCGACGGCACCATCAACTACGGTACGCCGCCCACGCAGACGTCCTCCAAGAACAACCCGCAGATTCAGGACACGATGCAGCCGGCGACGCTGCTCTTCCAGCTCTATGCGGCGACCGGCGACTCGAAGTACCTCAATGCGATGACGAACGCACGGGCGGTGTTCGACACCATGTTCCAGAACAGCGCCGGCGCCTTCTGGCACAAGCCCAACTATGCCCGCCAGCAGTGGCTCGACGCCCTCTACATGTCCGAACCGTTCCTCACCAAGTACGGCGCGCTCTATGCCGACCAGGTCAAGGCGGGCGACTCGGCCGCCTGCTTCCAGACGTCCACGACCCAGATCAAGCTGGCTGACGCCGTCACCTTCGACCCGCAGAAGAGCCTTCACCACCACGCCTGGAACGGCGACGAGGCGCACGACTGGACCTTGAACCTGCCCAACCCCACCACCGGTGCCCTCATGGGCTGCGGCCTCTGCACCGCCAACAAGATCCCGCCGGTCACGGGAACCCGCGTCTCGCCAATTCTCTGGGCGCGCTCCATCGGCTGGTACGTCGCCGCGATCGTCGACGTCCTCGAGTTCCTCCCGCACGAGCACCCGGATCGCGCAAAGCTCGAGGCGATCGTGGCGAGCATCGCGGAGGGGCTCAAGACCTACCAGGATCCGACGACCGGCCTGTGGTTCCAGATCATCGACGCGATGGACGGCCCCGTCCCGGCGGAGGGTGGCTATCCCGGCGAGGGCCTCGCGGCCCAGCCGAACTTTCGCGAGACCTCCGCCAGCGCTCTGTTCGTCTACGCGCTGGCGAAGGCCCAGCGGATCGGGATCTTTCACGGCCAGTACCACGCGGTCGCGAAGAAGGGCTGGGCGGGCGTGAAGAGCAAGGTGGTCATCTCCGGCGACCAGGTCACGATCAAGGACACGGTGGTCGGCCTGAGCGTTGGCGGCACCTGGAACGCGTACACCAACGTGTCCCCGCCTTCGGACGTCGCGAATGGCATCAACCCGCAGGGCGGCGCGGAGTGCACCGGCACCCCATTTGGCGGGAGCACGTTCAAGTCGCCGCCGCTGACCTGCAGGTACGCCTACGTGCGAGACAACGTCCCGCAGGGATTCGGCGCGGTCATGCTCGCGGCGAGCGAGATGGAGTTCTAGCGGGTCAGTCGTGCAACAACCCCGGGGGGAATAGCGGACTGGGCGTCCCCGTCACGATCAACCACAGCTGGTGCGCCGCCCGCGTGACCCCAATGTGGAACAGGTGCCGCGACTCATCGTCGCGGCCGTAGGTGCTGTCGTTCGCGTCCAGCATGACGACGTAGTCGAACTCGAGCCCCTTTACCTGGCGCACGTCCGTGACCTCCACGCCCGGACGAAAGGCGAACTCCTGCGCGCGCACGCGGCGCAGCGAGGGCACCTCGGCGCGCGCCAGCCCGTCGTAGTACCGGTCGGCCTGCTCGGAGTGGCGCGCGAGCAGCGCCACGGTGGCGCGCGGCTCGCGACTCGGCAGATCGCGCAGCGCCTCGGCCAGAAACGCCACGGCCGCGCCCACAGTCGAGAAGCGAAACCCTTCGACGGGCGCCCCGCTGCGCGGCGCCTCGGGCGCGATCTCGTCGGCGAGCGGCCCCATGGCCTGGCGGGCCAGCGACAGGATCTCGCGGGTGGAGCGATAAGCGAGGCGCAGAGGTTCGACGGCCACGTGCGCCAGTGCCAGGTGGCCGAGCACACCGCGCCAATCTCCGAAACCGTTCTCGAGGAATAGCTTTTGCGACGTGTCGCCGGCCAGCGTGATCGAGGGGTTCGCGGACTTCAGGGACGCCCCGGTTTGTCGCCCCGACTTGCCCGTCCGTCCGATCAACACCGACAGCCGCATGGGCGACAGATCCTGAGCTTCGTCGACGAACAAGTGCGCGAACGGCTGCTTCACACCGCACAGCAACTGGTGCCCATGCAAGAGGATGGCGACGTCGTCGAGATCCAGCAGCGCCCGATCGTCCTCGGTGCGCAAGCCGTCGATTCCGGTGTCGCCGCGGATGTTCTGGTCGTCCTCATCGTCATCCAGCGCGCCCTCCACCCGACGCAAGCCCTCGGGCAGATCGCTGTCGACGGTGCGCTGCCCGGGTTTCCGCTCGCCCAGCGCAGCCGCGACGTCACTCTCCTCGGGTTGGCGTGTCCTGCGCACGATCGTCTTGCTGATTGTCCGCCGCTCGGGCGGACGCTCGCGTGGATCGCGGGCCGTCACCGCCAAAACACGCTCGACCATGACCCGGTGGGCTTCGATGATGTCGCTCTCCGAGACCGGCATCTCGGGCGCGTCGCGCAGCAACGCCACCAACCGCGTTCGATCGGTCAATAGATCTGCCCACAGCTCGACCACGGCGCGCGAGTTGCGTTTGCCGGCATAGATCGCCGCCCTGCGCTCCAGGTCGTGCAGCAGCGCGGGATGACTCTTGACCCTCCTGACGGAGGGAAGCGCCTCATCAACGACCTCCGCTCGCAGCCAGGGGATCGCCGTGCGCAGCTCCTTCTCGGCCCAGGTGGCGAAGACCAGGACACGGACGCCCTGGATGCCCAGCGACGGGAGCACCTCACCGATGTACGCCGCCAGGGCGGCCCCGTACGTCACGACCACCAGGCGCGCGGGAGGAAACTTGTTCGGATAGGTGAAGGCCAGGTAGGCCAGGCGATGAAGGCCGACGGTCGTCTTGCCGCTGCCCGCCCCACCCTGGATGACCACCACGCCGGTATCGCGCGCGGTGACGAGATCGAACTGGCGCGAATCGATCAGCGCCGCGATCTCCGGCAGGTGCCGATTCAGCGTCTGAACCCCGACCGGCGCGGCGCCAAGGACACCCCGCGCCCGCCATTCCCGGGTCGGGCTCGTGCTGGTCCGCTCGCCGCCGGCCAGCTCGTAGGTCGCCACCTCGTGGCGGTCCCAAAGAGCGGCGGCAGCCTCATGCGTATCCGCGCCCGGGCGCCGCGTCCAGATTCCCTGTGGGCTGGCGATGCGAACCAGGACGCCGCCCTCGATGGTCAATGTCCGGCGAACCAGGATCTCGCCCTCGAGCTCGCGGTCGTCGAAGCGCTCCTCATAGTCGCTGCCTTCACCGTAGCGATAGAAGAGCTGGCTTACGGGCGCGTGTCTCCAGTCGACGATGTTGATGCGGTTCTTGGGGTCCACGAACGTGGCGCGCCCGATCAGCACGTCGCGCTCGACCAGGCCGCGCCCTCGGACCTGTTCGCGCAGGCGCAGGTGGCCGAAATAGGGAGACGCGGGATGGACCAGGATGGCTTGCAGATCGGCGCGCGTCAGCGACACTTGCTGCAGGCGTTCCATCTGCGCCACCAGCTGGGGAACATCTTCCAGACGCGCTTCGCCAATCTCGTCGCGCAGGGCCACCAGCTCCTCGTCGTACCGGGCCCGCGGCTTGCCCTCGCGGCCATTCGCCGCGGCGGTCCCTCGGCCCCCAGCGGCCGGCCGTGGCGGCAACAGCGCGTGGTCCGCCAGGCTGCGCAGCACGCGTGCCAAGAGCTGCTCTTCTTCGTCGGGGATCTCGGCAGCCACGGCGCATGAGCGTACCGCATCCGTCGATCGGGTGATCGTACACCCGAGGCGTGATACGAGCGTCACGTGTTTGGGAGGTTAGGGCGTACAATCCTGGATGGTGATCCTTCTCGTCCAGCCTTGACTCCAGACCAGAGTGGGCTAGAAGCGCGCCTCCCGGTACCGCGGCGAAGGTTCGCCCCAGTTTTCCAAGGAGACGAACGACG
This sequence comes from uncultured Pseudomonadota bacterium, assembly GCA_963774325.1. Classification (GTDB taxonomy): domain Bacteria; phylum Myxococcota_A; class Polyangia; order Fen-1088; family Fen-1088; genus DASRQZ01. The sequence goes on along the minus strand of CAVZEF010000002.1, from coordinate 1,768,892 downwards.
ATGTCCGCGATGAACCCCCCGAAGAAGAGCACGACGTCCCAAAAAGAGAGCGAGCGCAACAAGCGCGAGCTCATCGCGATGGGCAAGGCCAAGGGCTTCCTGACGCACGACGACGTCAACGAGCACATGCCGGAGAGCACTCTGTCGTCCGATCAGATGGACGACTGGCTGTCCGCGTTTTCAGGCGAGGGGATCGAGATCGTCGATTCGTCGTCGAAGGTCGAGGTCCCCGGGGAGGCCGCGCACGAAGCCGCGCCCGAAGCCGCGCCCGACGAAGACGAGGAAGTCGCTGCCAACAAGGAGGAGGCCAAGGACGAAGAGGACGGCGACGGCTATTCCACGGCCATCGATCCCGTGCGCATGTACCTGCGCAAGATGGGGGCGGTCTCGCTGCTCACGCGCGAGGGCGAGATCGAGATCGCAAAGCGCATGGAGGAGGGCGAGCGGCGCGTGCTGCAGGTCGTGCTGAATTCCTCGGTCGCGATCGAGGAGATCCTCACCCTGAGCGACAAGTTGCGCGGGAAGACGATTCGCGTCAAAGAGGTCGTCAAGGACGCAGACGAGGAGGACGCAGAGTTCGACGAGCAGTGGCACGTCGAACGCGTTTGCAAGGCCATCGACCGGGTTCGCCGGCTCTTGAAAGAGCAGGAGAAGGTCGCCGAGAAACTGCACGTGGAGGTCGCGGAGGCCGCCAAGAAGAAGCACCGCAGCCAGATCAACGATTTCAAGCAGCAGATTCTGGATGCCCTCCAGAAGATGCGCCTCAGCAAGAAGCAGATCGATGGGATCGTCCTCAAGCTCAAGGAGTTCACTGGCCGCATCGAGCAGGCAAACGCCGAAATCAGCGCCTGCGAGCGCAAGTCGGGCCTGTCTTTGAAGGATCTCCGCCACACGCTGCGTGAGATCCGTTCATCGCCCGCGAAAGAGATTGCCGTCGCCAAGAAGCTCGGCATCCGCCCGGACGAGATAGAGGCGATGTCGCGGGTCATCGCGGCGGCTCAGAAGCAGATCAAGAAGGTCGAGGAAGAGGCGAAGCTGACGGAATCCGTTTTGCGCGAGACCGTGCACGAGATCCAGAACGGCGAGCGCATGGCCGAGAAGGCCAAGGCCGAGCTGATCAAGGCCAACCTGCGCCTGGTGGTGTCGATCGGGAAGAAGTACACGAACCGCGGCTTGCAGTTCCTGGACATCATCCAGGAAGGCAACATCGGCCTCATGAAAGCCGTTGACAAGTTCGACTACAAGCGCGGCTTCAAGTTCTCCACGTACGCGACGTGGTGGATCCGCCAGGCCATCACCCGCTCCATCGCCGACCAGGCGCGCACGATCCGCATTCCGGTGCACATGATCGAGACGCTGAACAAGCTCATCCGCACCAGCCGCTACCTGGTGCAAAAATTGGGACGCGAACCGACGCCCGAAGAGATCGCCGAGAGGATGGAGCTGCCTCTGGACAAGGTCCTGAAGGGACTGAGGATCGCGAAGGAACCGATCTCGCTGGAGACACCCATCGGTGAGGAAGAGGACTCGCACCTCGGTGACTTCATAGAGGACAAGAGCGCGCTCTCGCCCGCCGACGCGGTCATCTCCATCGACTTGGCCGAGCAAACACGGAAGGTGCTGGCCACGCTCACGCCGCGCGAGGAGAAGGTGCTGCGCATGCGCTTCGGCATCGGCGAAAAGTCCGACCATACACTGGAAGAAGTGGGTCAGGACTTCGAGGTAACCCGCGAGCGCATCCGGCAGATCGAGGCCAAGGCACTACGCAAGCTGCAGCACCCGTCGCGTAGCAAACGGCTCAAGCCGTTCATGGCAAACTAGCGGCGGCGATTCCATCCGAACACCTCTGCCAGGTGTTCCCACTGCGGCACAGAAGCGAATCTGAGCGCGGCGTGGCGTAAAGTCGCGCTCATGAAATTGGGTTTCGTCGGCTTGGGATCCATGGGCTCGGAGATGGCCGGCTCGCTGCTTTCCGCAGGTCACGAGCTCGCCGTGTACAATCGCACGCGCGAGCGCGGCAACGCGCTGCACGCGCGCGGCGCGCGCCCGGCGAGCAGCGCAGCAGACGCCGCTACGGGCGCGGACGTCGTATTCTCCATGCTCGCCGACGACGCGGCGGTCGAGGCCGTCACGTTCGGCGGCACGGGCATCATCGCGGGTCTGGCGCCGGGAGCGGTGCACGTCTCCTCGAGCACGATCTCGGTCGCGCTCTCGGAGCGCCTCGCAGCGGCGCACCGCGAGGCAAAGCAAAGCTACGTGGCAGCACCGGTATTCGGGCGACCCGAAGCCGCCGCCGCGAAACAGCTCTGGGTGCTCGCGGCGGGCGAGCCCGCAGCCGTCGACCGCTGCCTGCCGCTGCTCGAAGCGCTCGGACGCGGAGTGACACGCCTCGGGGAATCCGCGCCCGCTGCAAACGTGGTGAAGCTCACGGGCAATCTCCTGATCGCGACAATGCTGGAGGCGCTCGGCGAAGCGTTCGCGCTCACCCGCAAGGCGGGCGTTTTACCCGATACGTTCCTGGACGTGTTCGTGAACGTCTTCGCGCGCTCGTCAATCTTCGAAAATTACGCCAGATTGATCGCCAAAGAGCGATACGAGCCCGCCGGCTTCAAGCTCGGCCTGGGCCTGAAAGACGTGCGGCTCGCGCTCGCGGCCGGCGAACAACTGCAAGTCCCGCTGCCGCTGGCGAGCGTGCTGCGCGACCACTTCTTGACCGCATTGGCGCAAGGCAAAGGCGAGCTCGATTGGTCGGGCATCGCACAACTTGCCGCGGAGCGCGCGGGCCTGCGTTCGGGTTGATGGTCGCGCTTGGCAGCGCTGCGCGGCGCAGCCTTCGACGTCGCGGGCGACCGCCCCTCCCAGGTTGATTGTCGAGCCCTCAACCGGAGCGCGCTGCCGCTCGAGACCTTCCAGCGCTGAAACTCACGGAAGCGACAACCGTAGCCATCGCCCTCGTGCAGCGCATCGATTTTATATCCCGTTGGTGTCTCCGCGACGGCACTCTCATCGCCGCCGGCCACGATGCCGGCGTCCAGGTGCAGCTCGATGACCGACGGCGCTCATTCGGCGTCGATGAAGACAGGCGTGATCGACAGCCGCAGCGAAACCTTTCCGTCATGCAGCTCGGCTGCGTGGCGCGCGCCCAGCGCATCGACCAGGTTGGCGCGCTCGGCAGACCACGGCCAGGTCAAGGGGCTCGGCGGCGTGTCCTCACCCAAGATGGCGTCGCCCTGCATCCAGGCGACGAGCAGCGGACCGCGACCCCGACGTCCTACATCGAACAGGCGCAGCCGCGGCTGGGCGGCGACGTCGAGCCGCGTGACGCGCTCCACGTTTCGCAGTCGCTGGGCCAGCAGCGCGAACGTGTTGGCCGCCGCGAGCCGCTGAAGCGCGCTCTTCTCGTAGCCCATCAGCAGGAGCTTCCCGTAAAACAGCTCCATGATCGACAAAGCGTCCTCATAGCCGGATACCTCGGGCGCCAGCTTCCAGCACGCGGTGAGCCGTACGCCGGCGGACAACGCCTGCAGGTTCCGCATGACCATCTCGCGACACTGGATCCGCGCCCGCCTCTCTTCCAGCTCGGGGGCACAACCCGCCATGAACATCTGCAGCGTCGCCGGCAGCGTCGCCATGCTTCGATAGAGCGCGGCGACGGCGATGCGGTCGGGCGTTTGCGCCGTCGCGCTCGGCTTTGTATCCAGGTCGATCGAAGGGGTCTGGCCGGCGAACGCCGCGGACATCGCCTCGTAGATGGCGGCCTGGGCCTCGGGGAACTGCTCCGGCGTGGGCGCGCCGTACTCGCCGACGACCACGGGGCGTTCATAGCCGAAGGCTCGCATCAGCCCCCGCACGGTCTCGATGTCACGAGGGATGGCGTCGGCATCGGCATAAAGATGCAGGTCGAAGCAGTCGAACAGATCGCGCCCGTCGCGCAGCAGCACATCGAAGAATTGCCGCTCCGCGCTCTCGGGTGCCGCCGCCGGCAGCCCGAAGGGCGCGCCCGCGAGCACAACCGCCGCGCGCGGGTCGGCTTTCTTGACCGCTTCGTACATGACGCGCAGCTGGTCGACATACTCGGTGGCCGTCCCCGCCCAGGTGAGTCCCACGTTCGAGGTCTCGTTGTCGCATTGCCAGTAGCCCACGCGTCCGCCGCAGTGGCTCACCAACCGATGAACGAAGGCGCGATAGGTGTCGAGAGCCTTGGGCGGTGAGGCCGGCAAGAAGTTCGTGGGCTGGCGAGTGGCCCACGGGGAGGACGAGCAGACCGTGATCCAGACCTGCTCGGATCCGTTCAGCTCGCTCAGGAACGTGTCGACGACGCTGAAGTCGTAGTGGCCCGGCTCGGGTTCGATCTGCGACCAATAGACGTAGATCCGCACCAGCGTCGCGCCCAGGTTGCGCAGCTCGGCGACGAAGGGCTCAGGTTTGCGAAACAGGCCGTAGCTGACGCCGCGGACGATGCCAAGCGCGACGTCGGGGAGCGGTGAATCCTGTGCAGGAGCGCGATCGGTCATGGGAGCCTCCTTCGCCGGCCGCGCCACCGGCGACGGCCCGGCCTTTCGCCGACGAACGAGTGGAAGCTAGGTCGTTCCGCCCAGGATCCAAGCGTCGCGAGAGGTCGGTCGCGATCCATGAAGTTTGTTTGCATGGGCCGCGCGGGGCTCGGCCGCGCCGTATGATGCGCTCCGGGTGATCGCCTTCGTTCCCTGGTTGCTGATCGCGGCACGCGCCGCCGCCGCGCTGGTCCTGGCGATCGCGCTGGCGGCCGGGGCGCTGGGTGACAGGCTGGTCCTGTGGCTGTTCGTGGTCGCGTTCGTCAGCGACTACTTCGACGGCGTGATCGCCCGCGCCCTCGAGGTTGTCACGCGCCGCTTGCGACAGGCGGACAGCGTGGTCGACACCGTCTTTTATCTGGTGCTGGCGAGGGCGACGTGGACCTTGCACCCGGAAACGCTACGACGGCACGCGACGGCGCTCGGCGTCTGCCTCGGGACGCTGGGCGCCTGGTACCTTCTGGACTTGTTCCGCTGGCGCGCCGCCGCCGGGTTCCACTCCTGGAGCGCCAAGCTCTTCGCCGTAGCGCTGGGCATCTGGGCGGTGGTCCAGTACGGCTTCGGCGGCGGCGGGCCGTGGCTGGTGGTGGCCTGCATCGCCGGAACGCTGTCCCACCTCGAGGGGATCGTCATCAGCCTGGTCCTGCGACGCCACGTCGCCGACGTGCCGACGGTGCTGCACGCGTTGCGACTCCGCGACGCCCAGTGCGTCGAGCCTTCACTGCGCGGCTGAAAGACGACGCAGAACATCCGCGAGCGCACGGCGCGGCTCGGGCCACCGTTTCTCGGCTACATCGATCATCGCTTTCGCGAGGACGCTCCCGCCATCACCGTCGCGGTCCAAGAGATCGGCGCCGTTCACGAAAAGGAACGCCGCCGCTGCCGCGAGCCCTACACCCCTGGTCACGGACACCCTGAGTACCGCCCCAGGTATTGATGGCGTCCTCGTAGACGTGGTTCGAAGGCGTCGACGACATCCCAGCCGCCCGGGCCAAAGCGGAATGCCCCGGCGGTCGACGGTCTGGGCAGGTTCTTCTCTGAGCTCTTGACACCAACGCGGCGTTCGCCCAACTATCGCCGCCGGCGGGGAGGGATGTCATGAGCGACGACAGCGACGAGCACGGGGGCGGCAAATCTGGCGGCAAACCGGCCATACCGGTGGCGCCCAAGATCATGGTGATACGCCACGCGGAGAAGCCAGCGGACGATCCACCGCCCCACGGTGTCGACACCGACGGCGACCATGACGACGAGTCGTTGTCGGTGCGCGGTTGGCAAAGAGCAGGTGCGCTGGCGGTGTTGCTGGCGCCGGCCGCGGGCCCGCTGCAGAACAGCGCGCTCGCGACACCTCGCTTCGCCTTTGCATCGCGACTGGACAAGGACAACGGCAGCGATCGCCCGCAGCAGACGATCACGCCGCTCATCGACAGGCTCGACAAAGAAGTCACGGTCGACTTCGAGCACGGCATCGGAGAGGAGAGCGATCTGGCCACCGCGGCGATGGCCTGCAGGGGGACGGTTCTGATCTCCTGGGCGCACAGCGAGATCTCCGCGATTGTGAAATGCCTTCCGATGTCGAAGAAGACCGCGGCCATGATTCCCGAGGAGTGGCCGGACGCGCGCTTCGATCTGGTCTGGGTGTTCGATCTCGATCCAGCGTCGAACGACTATCGATTCTCGCAGGTGCCGCAGCTGGTTCTGTCCGGCGACAAGCGCGTCTGAACGCGCCCGCGCCGTCAGCGTTTCTCGGGAACGAACGCCTCGGCGCGCCGCACACTGCGCGGCTTGTACCCGAGGCGCCTCAGCTCGAGGCGGTACGCCTGCGGCGGCTTCTCCGCCTGCTGCACCATCGTCCAACCCTTGTTCGGATCGAACCACTGCCCGTAGCCACCCGGCAAGACCTCGAGCGGCTGCTTGCAAAGCCCCATCCAGTCGAGCTTGAGACCGGGGAGCTTCTTGACCGGCTCGAAGAACGGCGGCAAGCAGAAGTTGGAGACGTGGACGCCGTCGATGAGGTACGACGTCGCCTCGACCGCGTCGCACACCTCGTACGCCCAGAAGCGCCCGTCTTTCCACTGCGCGGCGCGCGCTCCGTTCGGGTCCGCCAGCGCCTCGCACACCTCGTGCGAGATCGTCACGGACAGGGCCCCCGGATCTGCCTTGTCGAGCAGCGTGGGGAACACCTTGATGAAGGGCTTCCCGTTTGGCGTCTCGTCGTGGTACCCGAGAGCGTCCGGCTGGTCCGGCTTCTGGATGAGGCCGATCACCCACTCGTCCGGCTGAACGTCGTGCGGGCCCGAGCCGGCTCGGATCGTCGCGCCGACGCCATAGGCGTAGGGCGGCGGCAGCGCGAAGTGCTGCTGTGCCTGCTTCGTGAGCGCGGCGGCGATCGCTGGCAGCGACTGGGTGTCGACGCCGGTCCCGCCGAAGTCAGCGATCACCATCTTCACGCCCGGCGCGTGCGCCGTCATCATGCTGCGAAACAGATCAATCACGTTCATCGTCGCTCCTCCTGCCAGTTCGAGGCGGATCCCAAACACCGCTCTCCAACTGAACGTAGGTGACCGCCGATCTTCCACCGATCGCGAGAACCATCCGACTTGACCGCCGTCCAGACGGGCGGGAGCCGCGCAGGAGTCTACGGACGGACCTTGCTGACGGTCAGCCAGTTACCGAAGCCGTTTTGCGAGAATGAGACGGCGGAACCCGAGGCTTGGTAGACCCACACCTCGACATAGTTGCCGGCGACCAGGCGGACCAGGCGGCAACCGTGCTGGAAGCCGTTGCCGCCGCTCCCCGCGAACGCGGTGCTGCGGGCGCCGTTGATGTAAAGGTCGAGCTCGAAGCTCAGAGTGGATGAATTGGGGTAGGACGTCAGCGAGGCGCAGATGTGGTAGTCGCCGCTGTCGGCGGCCATGAAGCGGCTGGTGCCGGTATCGAACTGTGTGGCGTCGTCGAATAGCTCGCTGATGTAGGGCACCTTGGTGAAGACGCCGCTCGCCGCCGAGAATGCGCTGGCGTCGTCGAGGGAGACGGTCGTGGGGAGCTTCGTCACCGTCAGCCAGTTCCAGTAGCTGTTCGGAGCGAACGTCATCGCCGCGCCAGAGCTCTGAAAGACCCAGACCTCGACGAAGCTGCCGGCCGGCAATCGAACCACCCGGCAACCGTGCTCGAACCCGTTGCCGCCCCCGACCTCGCCGGCGAAGGCGTCTTCGCGCGCGCCGTTCACGTAGAGGTCGAGCTCGAAGGGGTGGGTGACGTCGGGAAACGAGGTGAGCGATGCGCAAACCTCGTAGTCGCCCGCGCCGGCGGCAGTGAAGCGGCTGTTGGCCACGTCGAATTGGCTCTGGTCGTCGTAGACCTTGGTCGCGAACGGTACCTTGGTGAACGTGGCGGTCGCCGCCGCGAAGGTGCTGATGTCGCGAACGGACGCCGTCGCCTTGACCCGGGAGATGGTCAGCCAGTTCCAGAGCGAGTTCTTCGCAAACATGACGGCGGCGCCCGTCAATTCCGGGTAGACCCACACCTCGACGTAGTCGTTCGCCGCGAGGCGCACCACCCGACAGCCCTGCTCGAAGCCGTGGCCGCCTGTCCCACCGATGGCATTCTCGCGGGCGCCATTGACGTACAGATCGAGCTCGAACGGGTGGGTGACATCGGGCGACGACGTCAGCGACGCGCAGATCTGGTAATCGCCGGCGGCGGCGGCCGTGAACCGATTGGTCGTCGTATCGAACTCGTTTGCGTCATCGAAGAGCTCGGTGACGTAAGGCACCTTGGTAAAGGTCGCCGCGGGCGCCGCGAACACGTTGATATCGGTGAGCGACACGGCGGTGATCGTCGCGCTGGACGGGCTATCGGATCCATCGGCAGCGTCGACGACGAGCGCGTCGCTCGGCGCGTCGCCTGTACCCCGGTCCTGCCCGACGCTCGCGTCCCCCACGCCACCGACGCCGCCTGCGTCGGCGCCGCCACTGCCCCCCAGTCCGGGACCGCCTCCAGTGCCCGTCCCACCAGCTCCGCCGCCCGCATCGGAGTGTTTACCCGAGACGCTGCCGCAGCCCACTCCGCCTGCGCCAGCGACGACCGAGAGGGCCAGGGCCAGAGCCCGCGCGGCAACCCAAGAATTCCTCCGCGCACAAGCACCGTCGCGACGACCAAACACGCCATGCATGGCGAGGACTGTAGCTCGACTCGTCGATCGCCCGCAACGCGAGACCGGCCGTCGCCGGCGACGCGCTGGCAGGGCGTTGGCGTGGATCTCGGAGCGCGTGTCGGGTTACACCCAGCGCCATGAAAGCTCTTGCCGTCGGTTTCGCATTCACTACGCTGGTCGCCATGGGACAGGCACACGACTCCGCGGCTGGCGGCCCACCGGAGGCCAAGAAAATGAGCTCGGGCGTCACGACCTGGGAGGAGATCCAGGCGCGCATCAAGCCGACCAAGACCGGCCAGCGGCGCGACGTCTTCGATGCGCCCACGCCGACCCTCGACCGCTTCCACTGTCACATCACCACCCTCGACCCCGGCGAGAACACGGGCGCGCTGCACCGCCACCCGCAAGAGGAGCTCGTGATCATCAAGGAGGGAACGCTGGAGATCAACATCGACGGCAAGAAGCAGATCGCCAGCGCCGGGTCGATGATCTTCTACGCCGCGAACGAGAACGAGAACATGACCAACGTCGGCAAGACCCCGGCGACCTACTACGTGCTGCAGTGGTTCACGGCCCTGACGCCCAAGGAGTGAAGAGGCGCAGACGGCGACCCGGATCGCGTTCGCTATCTCAGCGGAACGACCTTGGCGCCTTCGAGGGACGCGGCTGTCGAGACGTAGCCGATCGCGCCAGGGGTCTGCAGGACGAACTTCACGACCTGGTCGTCGCTGTCGACCTCGGGCGGCGGCACGCCCCGCCCCGAGAAGATCGCTTGCGTCCAGTACTCCTTCACCGCGCTCACCCGGCGCTTGAGGGCATCGTCCGAGAATCGTTGCCGCGTCGGCGAATCAGGCCGTTGATCGACGGGTCGTAGCGCCTGACCGTCGGGCCAGCTCGTCGTCTTGCGCAGGAACGCCTCGAGCAGGAACCGTCGATCGACGCCGTCGACGGGATTGCTCGGCGCAACGATCACGCGAAACGCCGCCGGCGCCGGCCGCTCGACGCCCGCACCAGATGGAGACGACGTCGCGGCGACGAGGCCCGCGATCAACAAGGAGAGGCGTGAGCGTGGCACGAGACGCTCCTCCTAGAAATACGCGGTCGTCTTGAGCACGAACAGCCCCCAATTTTCCGGCAACGCCGCGCGGACCTGCGGCGTTCCCGCCAAGCTCGCGGTGCCGTGCATGTAGTGCGCCTCCAGCTTGACGATCCAGAATTCGTTGATGTCGAAGCGCAGCGTCCCGGCGGCATCGTGCTGCATGTTCTCGCGCCCGTCGCGGACATCCCGGTTCGGATATACGAGCGAATAGTAGACGGCCGGTTGTAGCCACGGCGTCAGACGGCAAGCAGACATCACGTACCCCCCTTCCGACGTGACGTTCGCGTCCGGGGCCAGAAGGGGATCGTAGTGGCTCGCGACGCGCGTCTGTCCGTACTCCGCGGCCAGCAGCAGGTCGTGGGCCGCGTACTCGACCGAAGCGAGCCCGGCGTACTCGTTCTGCGTGACGCTCAACGCCGCCATGGGGGGTGGGAGAATCCCGGTCGCCTCGACGCGCAGGTAGACGCCGCTCCCGCCGATCCGCAGCCCGTCGACCGGCGTCTCCCAGAGAAGGCGAAAGCCGCCGATGTACGGGACGCCCAGCCCCGTGATGGGCACTGCCGCTCCGGTCTGCGGCGGGATCTCCAGCGGCACCGCCCCCGCGTAGGCCCGATAGTCGAGCGCGCCTCCGCGACCGAGCGACGCGTACCCGTAGAGCTCGGCGCCCGTTTGCGCGAGCAAGTAGTCGCGGTTCGTGAACGGATAGACCGAGGACGGCAGCAGCGCGGGCGCGCGGGCCGCATCAATGTCGCTGACGTCGTTGTAGAGCCCGTAGGCGATCTTGAGTCTTCCGGCGCGCACGCCCACCCAATCACGGATGCGGTAGTCGAGGTAGTACCAATCAGCCTTCATCGAGAAGTTGCCGATCGCGCCGAGCTCGAAGGCAAACATCTGCAGGCCGACTCGCAGCTTGTCCGTCAATTGCGCCGTCGCATTGAGGCCGGCCTCGCTGAACTCGGAGCTGCCGCGTGATGAATCGACGAGGTAGTCATTGGCGGTCGTCTTCACGAAGCTCTGGCTCACGAAGCCGTGGAACTGGATGTCGCGCCGATGAGCGTCGCCGTCCGGCTCCGTCGCGCGGACGGCCGGCGGTGCCGCGAGCACGAACCAGGCCGCGCCGAGGAGCGACCAAACCCATCGTCTGCCGACTCTTTTGGTCATTGCTTCGAAGTCTCGCCGGGCTCGAGCACTTCTCTCACCATTCGCTACAGAGCGTCGACGCCTGCGGCTTCGGTGGGAAAGGGTGCTCCACGGTCGCCTTTGCCTCTTCGGCCGGCGACGAGAACCCTTGAGGCGCAGGCTTCGCGCCGGCAAAACTCGGGGCGACGGCCTGCCCCGCCCTCACAGGGGAAGGGCCACGTCCTCAGTTCGCCGCGGCCACCGCCGTCGGCGAAGTGTCGATGAGGCGCGTCGAGATGCGAACGACGCGGAAGTCGTCGAGGAAGTGGAAGCAGGTGAGCAGGAGCTGCGCTCTGCCGTCGCTGGCCAGCGACGGGTCTTCGCAGCCCTCGTCGACGACGGACGACGTCGTGCCCAGCGTTCCGTCGACGTCCACCGAGCGGATCAACGGCAGCTCGGTATCGCGGTCGGCTGCCCACACCAGCCAGTAGCGCGTGCCGTCGAAGGCGATCGCCGGCGGAAAGCCGTCGCTGCTGGATGCGAGCGTCAGTGTCGGTCCGCGAAACGCTCCGCGCGTGAAGAAGCGAGCCAGCTCTTCGCCGCTCGGCCCGACCCAGGACACCAGCGTGCTCCGGCCAGTGGTCGCCGCAGTCAGGAACGTCGACGGGATCGGAGATGCCGTCGCCGCCGATACGCGGCCGGCATTGCTGATCGTGACGAGCTCGTTGCCGGACTTGCCGAAGGTGACCAGGTAGTCGGTCCCGGCGACGACGACGCTCACGCCGGAGAAATCGACCAGCCGCTGGATGAGAAAGATCGGTCCTGGGTTGCCGTTGGCGCCGAGACGCGTACCGAACAGATCGATGTGCTGGCCATCGGCGTTGTTCCGCTGCAAGAGCGCGAAGTAGTCGCTGCCGTTGCTGACGATCGGCGCCGCAGGGCTGAAGCCGGCGGGCGCCAGCGCGCGGATCGGTCCCACCGCGCCGTTGGCCGCGACGGCGCGCACCAGGCCGCGGCCCGTGAACGTCACCCAGGCCACCAGCGATCGTCCGGCGCCGTTCGACGCCACGCTCTGGCTGATGGCGCTGAAGGTTCCCGAGACCGCGATCCCGGCTGGATCCAGCACCTGGCCGGCGCTGCTGATCAGCACGCCGCGGGCCGAGTCCTGATCGAAGGCGAGATTGCGCTCGTCGATCCAGGTCACGAGGTAGCTCTGACCGTTCCACGCCGCCTGCGACGGGATCTCGCTGTTCGGCAAGCTGGCGAAGCTGAGCGAGTCGGCGGCGATCGAGAGGTCGGGCGCGATCAGGCTACCGGAGATCCCCGAGATGATCGGGCCGTTCGGCACCGTCCGCGCTCCGAGGTAGGCCACCAGGAAATGCGCGCCGTTCCAGGCCAGCGCCGTGCGATCGAAGGTCGGCTGGAGCGGAAGGCCGGCCAGTTGCGTATCCGCGTCACCGATCACCGTGCCGGTGGTCGAGACCGCCGCGCCGAACACGGCGGGGACATCCCGCTCGTCCTGCCAGGCCACGAGATATCGCGTGCCGTCGAAGGCGACGCTGGGCAAGCCCGTGTCCCCCGGCGATCGAGACAGCGAAAACGCGGGCGCGACCAGCGATCCATCCTGACCGATCACCGCGCCTTCGATCGTGCTCGGCGCGCCGGAACGATGCCACGTGAGCAGGAAATCCTGGCCATCGGAAGCGACCCCCACGTGATCCTCCGAGTCGGGCGTGGAGTCGAGGCTGAGAGCAACCGGATCCAGCACCGTTCCGTCGTGCGCGATGCGCGACGCACGGATCTTCGTCACGAAGTTGCCGGTGTTCTCATCCTCCCACGCGATGAGCGACTCCGTCGCGCCGGCGGCGATGCGCGGTTTGAAGGCAGAGCCGTTCGCCGACACCTGCCGCTCGGAGCCGGGAACCACCACGCCGGCCGCGTCGATGATCGCGACGTGCACGCCGGGCGAGGCGCCGAGGCTGGTCCAGCCGGCCAGGAAGCTGTCGCCGGTCCAGGCCACGGCCGCATAGATCGAATCGTCCGACGAGATGGGAAAGCTGGTCGTGCCGATCAGGTTGCCGCCGGAATCGAGCAGCCGGCCGCGGATCGACAGGTTGGTGCCATCGTCTTGCCACCAGGAGACGAGGTAGTGTCCGCCGCCGTAGGCGACGACGGGCGTGAACTGCAAGAACCCGTCCTCGCCGAAGTCGATCCAGTCGAAGTCGAGCACGTTGCCTGCGGGATCGACGCGCACCGCGCGGATCCGCTGGTGATCCTCGAACGCGACCAGGAAGTTCGTGCCATCGAAGCCGATGTCGGGATCGATGCCCGCCGACGCGGGCACGAGCACCGGGTTGTCGGTGCCCAGATCGGGCCCCACGACGGGGTCGAGCACCGCTGGATAGCGGCTGCTCTCCAGAACCGCGGCCGGCACGGTGAGCTGGATCGTGGCGCCCGTCCAGCGCGCCGCAATCGCCGTGCGGTTGCCGGCGCCGTCAATCCAGGTTCCGTGCCCGAACCGGAAACCCACGCCGGCGCCCGCGCTGGCGAAGTGCAGGCCGCGCGCATCACTCGTGACCGCCATCGGCTCGCCGGCGGCGCCGAGCTGCGCGCGCACCGCGATCGTCAGGTCGCCGCTGCCCGCCGGGCGCTCGGCGAAATGAAACCCGACCTCGCCGGCTTGCGCTCCGCTGGTCCAGCGTTCGCTGCAGCTACCGAACCGTCGCTCGGCGGCGCCGTCGCCGGCCACCGCCAGCGGCGCACCCGCCGTCACGCATTCATACCCGGCGCGCGCAATCGACACCGTCTCGACCTCGAAGGCCTGCGGCGCAGCCGGCGCTGCGGAGAGCGATCGTGCGCCGACAGCGCTGCGTGCGCGAACCAGCGACGACGCCCGGCGATCCAGGGGCGCCGGCGTGCGCTGGATGCGGGTGACCGCGCCCAGAAGCTCGAGACGATGCCCGATCGCCGTCGCGGCGATCCCGCCCGGCGTGGGCCGGAAGCGTGTCGCGCCCGTTCTGACCTGCGTAACGCGATCGCCGCCCGCGAGCGTGATCGGCGGGCCGACGCGAAGGGCAGCAGCGACGCCGACGCCTGCCGAGCCCGGTTCGTGCGAGGCGCGGTCGCCGCAACTGCTCAGCCACCCCAGCGCCACGATCAAGGCACCTGCGGTCAACCACGAATCACTTCCCTGAACCTTGCCCATGCTCGCCTCCTCCCCGCCTGGCGGCGGAATTCGCGGACGCGACAGCGTCTCTCTGATCAACGCTTTGCGCGAGCAAATGTTTCGCGCGGCGCTTGCTCGAATGCGTTCCCATCAACGAAATGGCACGCGCGCCCCTTCCCCATCAGAAATCTGTGTGGTCCCGGCCTCACTCCACTTCGAAAGCCGCGCCCAAATGGGCTCCGGCCACGCGCGCGCAATCGGCATGCAGGTTGCCTATGACAACGCGTATGCAATCAAGAGCAAACGTATTGATTCTGAGCGGCGTGATCCTTGGCTGTAATAGCTCGGCCACGACCCCGACGCCGACCCCGACGTTGCAGGGCGATTCAGGCGCGGAGGATCAGGCAGCCCACGGGCCCTACGTCTACTTCTATGCGAACCCGGTCGACGGAGGCGCCATCTTTGGTGTTCCTTCGGGTGCCGCGACACCCGTGGCGCTCGTCACGGGCGGCAATGGCCACAACTACGGTGAAGGCTTCGCGTTCGACAACGACAGTCTCTACTTCTCGGACGCGCATTCGACCGCAGACGGCGGGCTTGGGCTGACGGGAACGTTGCTCGCGCTGCCTCGCGCGGGCGGCTCGCCTCGCGTCATGGCCGACGGCCTCGATACGATCAGCGCGATTGCGCTGGATAGCGACACCGTCTATTTCGTCGACCAGCAGCTGACCGGCGATACCCCGCATGCGTTCATTGGCGCCGTGGCGAAGGCGGGCGGGCCGGTTGCACACTTCGTCGACCTCCCCTCAGGGGTCGTCCCGTTGGCCCTGGCAGCCGTCAGCGGCCGCGTGTACTGGACGCAGTCCGACGGACGAATCCTTCTTGCCTCGGCCTCGAATGGCCCGCCCGTGCCTTTGTCGACGGGGGAAACCACGCCTTTCGCGATCATGGTCGGGACCAGCGGTGTCTACTGGTTGAACGCGGGACACCCGGGCGTCGATTGCACGCCCCGCGACGGGCAGATCCGCGCGCTCCTCGGGGGACAGACTCAGGTGACCACGCTCGCGTCCAATCTGGAGGGGGCGAGTGCCCTCGCCGTGAACGGAGACACCGTCTTCTGGAGCACGTCCGGCGCGTACTGCAACGTCGGTGGTCCGGGTCTTGGCTCGGTGTTCGAGCTCGCGTCTGGCGGCGCAGCACCGAACACTCTCGCGTCGGGCGTGACCGGTCCCGCGAACCTGTTCGTCGACGCACCGACCCTGCATTTCACGACCATCGCCGATCCCGAGTCGGATGTGCTGGCGCCGGCGACCGTATCGTTTTGATTGAGCGGCTACGGTCAGGTACCTCCCCGCGCCCACGACGGGGGCCGCCCGACGACCGCCTCGATCGGAACACCCCGCCGCTGCGCGCGCCGTAGCTGGCGGTGGCGCCAGATGGTGTAGAGCACCGGCAGCACCTCCAGCGTCAGGAAGGCGCTGGTGGCGAGGCCGCCGATCATCGGCGTCGCGACCCGGCGGATGATCTCGGCGCCGGCACCGTCAGCCCACAGCAGCGGCAAAAGCCCGGCGGCCATGGTGGTGATGGTCATCAGCTTGGGGCGCAGGCGCTGGACCGTGCCCTCGGCGTGCGCCGCGACGATGTCCTCGCGGGTCGCGAGCTGGCCCGCGCGCACGCGACGGTGAAACGCTTCGTCGATGTAGACCACCATCACCACGCCGGTCTGCATCGCCAGCCCCAGCACCGACAGCAGGCCGATCCAGACCGGCGCCGAGAGAGGATAGCCGGTCAAGAACAGCGCCCAGACACTGCCGACCAGCGCGAACGGAACGGCGACGAGCACGATCAACGCCTCGGTCAGGCTGCGAAACTGCAGGAACAGCAAACCGAGCATCGACAGCGCCACGACCGGCACGATCCAGGTCAGGCGCCGTTCCCCTGCGGCGAGCAGCTCGTATTGCCCGGCCCATTCGATGCGCTCACCGGGCGCCAGCGCCAGCTCGTTGCGGGCGCGCGCGCGCGCGATCTCTTGCTGCGCCCGCGCGACGTAGCCACGCAGGTCGACGCCGCCGGTCAGGTCGACGTCGACGTACGCCACCAGCTCGCCGTGCTCGGTGCGCAGTGCGCTGGGGGCGCTGGCGTAGACCGGGCGGCCGAGCAGGCCGAGGGGAACCGGCTGGCCACCGCCCCCCGGACCGGCGCGCACGGTGACGTCGCGCAGCTGATCGGAGGCGCCGCGCATGCTGTCGAGCGCACCCGACACGACGCGGACGCGCAGCAACTTCGCTTCGTTGATCTTCGCTTCGTTGACCTTCGCTTCGTCCGCGTGCTCGCCGAGCTGTCCGCCCGTCAGCAAAAGATCCGCCGTCTCGCGCGCCAGCGCGGGCTCGACGCCGTGACGGGCCAGCGCGGCCGGGTCGAGCTCGAATTCCAGGCGCCGCTCGCCGCCCAGAGATTCGAAGACCGCGCTGCGCGCTCCCGGCGCGCGCAGCACCACGTCGCGCACGATCGCGCCCAGCGCATCCAGCCGCGCCGGCGTCGCCGCGACGATGCGCACGCCGACGGGCGTGCGGATCCCGGTCGTCATCATGTCCATGCGCGCGCGCGCGGGGGTCGTCCATGCGTTGACCCAGCCGGGCAGCTTCGTCGCCTGATCGAGCCGTTCGATCAGCTCGGCCGTCGTCGAGGGCGCACGTTCGGGCCACAGCAGCCCCAGGAGCCGTCGCACGCCCGGCGGCGCCCACGACGAGTACCAGCGCGTCCGCGGTTGCAACGGCCATTCCGCGCGCGGGCGCAATCGAATGGTGGTTTCGGCCATCGCGTAGGGCGCCGGGTCGGTCGCGCTGTCGGCGCGCCCGATCTTGCCGAACACCGTCGCGACCTCCGGGAACGCGGCGATCGCGCGATCTTGCCCGTGCAGCTGGTTTTGCGCCTCGGCGGGCGGAACGCCGGGCAGGGTCGTCGGCATGAAGAGCAGGTCACCTTCGTCGACGCGCGGCAGGAACTCGCGGCCGAGCCGGGGCAGAAGCGGCAGGCAGGACAGCACCGCCAGCGCGGCCGTCGACAGCGTCAGCAGCGGGCGGCTGAGCGCGAAGTGAACGAACGGACGGTAGAGGCGCACCAGCCCGCGCGTGAGCGGGTTGTCGAGCTCCGGGCGCGCGTGGCCGCCCAGCACGGCCGCTCGCAGCGCGGGCGCCAGTGTCAGCGCCAGCAGCGCGGCCGACCCGATGACCAGCGTCTTGGTGAGCGCGAGCGGACCCAGCAATCGACCGGTCTCGCCGGTGAACGCAAAGACCGGCAAGAACGTGAGCCCGGTGATCAGCAGCGATGAAACGACCGCCGGCGTGAAGGAAGCGGCGGCCGCCAGCATCTCGGTTCGTCGTTCGGCCACGGAGCCGGCGTCGCCCAGCGCCGCGAGACGCCGGTGACAGGCCTCGAGCGCCACGACGTCGGCGTCGACGGCGATCCCGAGCGCGATCCCCATGCCGCCCAGGCTCATGAGCGACGCCGGCACGTCGAGCAGCCACATGGCGGCAAAGGTCGTGAGCATCACCACCGGCAGCGTCACCAGCGGCACGATGGCGCTTCGCCCGTGCAGCAAGAAGAGCAGGATCACCAGCACGACCGCCGCGACCTCCTCGGCCAGCGCCTTCCACAGCGTCGCGTCGACGCGCTTCACCAGATCGCCGCGATCGTAGACCTTGACCAGCTGCACGCCGGCCGGCAGCAGGCGGCGCTTCTCGTCGAGCGTTTGCCGGACGCGCGCGATGACCGCCGCGACGTCGGCGCCGCGCTCGGCGATGACGATTCCGCCGACGGCACGAAACGCGCCGCCCAGATCGCCGAGCCCGCTCGGCAGATCGCGGCTGATGCGCGCGTACGCCACGTCTTCGAGGCGCGTGCTCGCGCCGGAGGTCGTCGGTGACGCCGGCGCCGCGATCGGCAAGGCCTGCATCTGCGCCAGCGTCGGCGTCGGCTGACCCGCGGCCAGCGCGGCGCGCACCGCCGACAGCACGTCGGTGAAGGCGAGACCGCGCTGGCGCAGCAGATCGGGGCTCACCTCGACGCTGAGTTGCCGGGTCGCGCCGCCCAGCGCCGCCACCTCGGCGACCCCCGGGATGGCCGCGAGCGCCGGCTGCAGGACGGCGTCCTGGAACTGCCGCATGTCGAGCAGCGACGAGCGCCGCACCGGATTGACCAGCGCGTACTGGTAGACCCAGCCGGTGCTCGACGCCAGCGGGCCGATCTGCAAGCGCGCGGTCGCCGGCAACCGCGCGCGGGCCCGGTCGATCCGCGCGACGATCTCCGCACGCGCGGCTGCCAGACGCGCGGATGCCGACCGCGCGGACACATCGAAGACCACGTCGACGTAGGCCATGCCCGGCATCGACGTTCCGCGCACGTTCGTCGCGCCCGGGACGCCGTCGAGCAGCGTGGTCAACACGCGCGTGACCTTGTCGGCGACCTCGAGCGCGGGGTGTCCCATCCAGTCGGCGACGATCGCGATCTGCGGGTCCGACAGATCGGGGATCACGTCTCGCGTCAGGGCGCGGCGCGCGCGCGCGCCCAGAACGGCGATCGCCAGCGCCGCCGCGATCACCAGGCGGCGATGGCGCGCGCTCCACGCCACCAGGCGCATCATGGTGGTCCACCCGCGCCGCCCGCCGGCAGGTGCGAACGCGCTCGCTCTCCCTGCAAGCGCCGCTCGGCGTCCCAGAAGAACGCGTTCACCGACACCACCTGCTCGCGCAGATCGAGCCCCGACAGGACCGCCGCGACCCCGGTGGTGATGCGCCCGACCTCGATCGCGCGCCGCCTGGCCACACCGTCGGCGCGCGTGAAGACCAGCACGTACGGTCCTTCGGAATCCTCCAGGACCGCGCCCGCGGGGATGACCAGCATCTGTCGCGGTCGGCGCGCGAACTTCACCCAGCCGACGGTACCCGCGGGCAACGGAGCGGCGCCTGCCTCGACGGCGAAGCGCACCAGCGATGTCGATCGGTCCCAGGGCTGCGCGGGCGTGCCCGCCACATACCGCACATCACGCGCGGCGATGGGCTCGGCGGTGGGCGAAAACGACGCGCGCTCGTCGGGCTCGAGCGTCGGAAGCTGATCGCCGTAAAGCTGCGCGGCCACCCGGTTGTCCTCCTCGACCCACGCCGGCGCGTAGATCTCGTAGCGCAACACGTGCTGGCGCACCGGCGCGGGATAGTAACCGACCAGGTTCGACGCCAGTCCCCCGGCGGCCTTCGACAGCAGCTGCGCGGCGGCGATGGTGTCTTCGGTGTCGTTGACGACGGCGCCGGCTCTGACCAGGGCCATGCCGCAGATCGGACACTCGCCCGCGCTCTGCGAAGACACCTCGGCGTGCATCGGGCAGACGAACGGCGCGCGCGCCCCGGCCGCCGCGCGCGACGCTGGATCGTGGCGGCGCGCGGCGGCGAGCGCGACCGCGACGATGGCCGCCGCCAGGGCCAGCAACCCGATCCGCAGGACGAGGATCCACCCCGGCGATCTCATCGGCGCTCTGATACGGGACGCGCCGCCGCCCGGGCGCGCAGCGATCCTATTTCTTGAGGATGTATGGCCGCATCATCTCATTGTCCTCGTGATCGAGGATATGGCAGTGCCACACGTAGCCCGGGCCGGGCGCGGTCGGATCGAACGTGAAGCGGTTCGTCCCCGGCCGCGGCGGCGCCCGTGCCGGTGAGCGGGGTGTCCTGCGGCGCGTAGCGAACCGCGATCCGCGTGACCGTCTTGGGCAGCATCTTGATGGTGTCTTTCCATCCCGACTCGCTGCCGCGGGGTCCGGTCGTGGCTTCCCATCAAATACTTCGTGCCGCCGAACGCCAGGTTTCCGCCCAGCGCGCCGTCGGTGTTCGCCGTGCGTAAGCGTTGGGCGGGCCATAGCCGGGGATGAACGTCCCCGGGTCGAAGGTCTCGCCGTTGAAGGTGCCGCCCGGGAAGGCCGCGTCCCAGTCCGCGCGATAGATCGTGTCGCCACCGTCGGCGCCCACGACCATGGCCTCGCGATTGATGAGCTGGAACTGGACCAGGTGAATGTGGATGGGGTGAGCGTCCTCGGTGAGGTTGGCGACCTCCCAGATCTCGGTCGCGCCGACCTGCGGGTTCTCGGTCGCCATGATGCCGTGACCGTTCGAGACCGAACCGGCGATCGGCACCGGCGTCGAGCCCGGCACCAGGTTCTCGCGGTAGCCGTCCCAGTTCGAGTTGTTGAGCAGCACCTCCTCGGGGCCGCCCTGGACCTTCGACCTCGACCAGCACCAGCTGGCGCCGCACGTCGGGCGCGCCCGCCGGCTTGATGTTCACGATCGCCGCCGGCTGGCCGGTGCCGCCGCGCACCGTGGTCGCCGGACGGCGCCGGGTTGAAGCTGGTGTCGGTCGCCGGCGAGCGTCTTGTCGACCGTGAACATCATGACCTGGCCAGCGGTCGCCGGATCCGGCGGATCGCCGCTCGGGGAAGGGCGCGAACGCGCCGCAGCTGTCGGCGTTCGCGGGATCGTCGCAGCCCTTGCCGTTGGTCAGGATGAAGCTGCCGGTCTTGCCGGTGAAGTCGACGATGACGTCGGCGCGCTCGGCCGGCGCGAGAAGACTCCGGGTATCGGGTTCGAGTCCAGGTTCGTGGCGGCGTTGAGGAATCCGCCGTCGGAGCCGATCTGCCAGAACGCAGGCCCGGCCGTCGTCGGTCGGCGCGCCATCGTGTCGGCGGCGAAGAGCTGCATCTGGAGGAAGCGCGCGTTCGACGCGTTGACGAACCGCAAGCCGGTAACGGCGCGGCTCGACGTGCATCACCGGCCACGACTTGCCGTTGACGGTCATGACGTCGCCGAAGAACTCGGGGATCCAGTACGGGTGATGGTCGGGATTGGGCGGGCCACCGTTGAACCCCGGTCCGTTGCCGGGCAGCGCCCGCCGGGAAGTAGAGCTGCCCGCTGATGTCGAACTGGCGATCCGCAACCATGAGCTCGCTCTCGTACGCGCCGGCGGGCAGCGACATCGAGTTGGCCGCCGCGCCCGTGTCGTTGGCGTCGCGAATCAAATAGAAGCCGGCCAGACCGGCGTACACGTGCTGGCGCGTGAGGCCGAGCGCGTGGTCGTGAAACCAGAGCGTCGTCGCCTCCTGGGTGTTCGGGTACATGTAAACGTTGCTGACGTACGCGGGTCCTTTATAGGCCATGCCGGCGGTGAACCAGGTGTCGGGCATGCCGTCGAAATCCGAAAGCACCTCGGCGCCGTGCAAATGGGCAACGGCCGGGATCGGGAACTGGTAAATGCCGATGCAGGCGACGGGCAAAGGAGGCTCGCTCAAACAGTTGTTGCTCCTGCCGAAGCCCAGCGGATCGGCTGAATGTACGCTGAGGTCGGTGACCATGCGCCGCTGCAGGAACAGCGGCGCGCCGCCGGTTCCTTCCAGGCTGTTGGTATAGGTCACGCTGGTTGCCGTCCCGCGCGTCGCTTCGATGGTCACCGACGGGAAGCTGGGAGCGCCACCGTTGATCTTGTAGCCCCAAAGATAGGTTCCGGCGTTGAACGGAGCCGGCAGGCCGGCGTAGGCCGTCGCGGGCAGGATCTTCTGCTGGAACTCCACCATGTCGACGGTGACCGCGGCTTTGCCGTCGATGCGACGGCCATTGAACGTGGGAACGTCGTCGACGTACTTGGGCACCCTGGTACCGTCCATCGTCGGTTGCAGGGGCGGCATGATCATCTGGGGTGCCGCGCTCATGTCCGTTCCGCCGTCGCTGGCGCTCCCGTCGGTTCCGCCCGTCGCTCCATCCGAGCCCGGCCCGCTGTCCTTTGTGGGGGGGCTACCCGATGATCCACAACCTGCGATCAAACCGGCGGCGGCCAGAACCTTGACCAATGAACGCGTCATTCAACCTCCTAATTAGGGCGCGGAGGGCAATCACACTCGATTCCCCGCGTCAGTGTCGCTCCTTTCCGACACACCGTCTAGGGTTCAGTGCGAAAAATTCACGCACGTATGGATACCGGCCTTGGATCCGTCTTGGATATCCGTCTTGGATATCCGTCTTGGATATCCGTCTTGGTTGAGAAGGTCCGTTGCGCCTAATGCAACGGAGGGCTTACCAGCCGGAGGGCCCCGGACCGGGCGTGACCGGCGCGATCGGGCATGCGACGTCGGGACCGGCGTCGCAGGGCGCGCTGTTGAGCGCCGACGTCGAGGACGCGCCCATGTCACACCGCGCGAAGCCGAGCACCAGCAGTGCGCAACCCAGAACGGCCCAGATCAAGGTCCCCTTCTTCATGAGCGTCTCCCTCTGTGACGACCGGCTTACTTATACTCGAACCCTGCTAGGCTGGCGCTGTCCAGATGATTCGTCCCCCACGGTCGGTCGTGTATGCCGGACTCGCGGCGGGAGTGATCGCCGTTACATTGGTGCGCACCGGTCGCCTCGGGCTCGGACACCACCGGGCGCCCGCCGCTCCCGCCGCCCCCGCTGATCACGATCGAGAAATCGCCGACGCCAGCGACGCCCTTCACGCGCTGGACGAAGCCGCCCGCGCGAAGGCCGCCTCTGCGACGCTGGTGAGCTGGGACCGCGCCAGTGGCCCGGATCCCTATGCCGTCAAGGAGATCGCGCAATCGGGATTCCTCGTGGGGATCCTGCGCGGCAGCGACGCGGTCGTGGTCCTGGACCGGTCATTGCGTGAGGTCCAGCGGCTGCCCGCTCCTCGATCGCCCGTCGCGCTGGCGGTGGCCGGCGACGTCGTGCTGGTCGCCGGCGAGCTCGCGACCGACATCGCGCGCTTTCGCTGGAACGCTGGTGCCGGCCGGCTCGAACCGGCCGGCACCGCTGCGATCGAAGGCGTTCGCGCCATCCGCGGCATCACCTTCGGTCCGGGCAGCTGGGTCTATCTCATCGAGGAGCAGCGGGGCAGACTGATCGCGCTGGAGCTCGCTGTCTCGGCGCGCGACCAGCTGGTGGTCGGGCGCCGGCGCGACCTCGTCGTCGGCAACGGGCCGATACGCATGGCGCGCGTCGGCGATCGCCTGATCATCGACTGCTTGCTCGATCACGCCCTGGTGATCCAGCGGCTGGAACCGTCGGGAATGCCCGCCAGCGAGCCTCCGTTTCGCATCGTTCTCGACGGTCCGATCTGGTCGTTCGCCGCCCGCGAAGGCAGCCGCGGACTGCTGCGGCTCGCGGTCGGCGCCGCCGAGGATCACCCTCTCGACCGGACGATCGGCGCCTTCGGCTACGTCGATTCCTTTCTCTACCTCTACGACGTCGACCTCGATGCACGGCGCGCGACGCGCGAGGCAGCCGTCAACCTCGGCGAGCGCGGCGTGGTGGTGCCCAAGGTGCTGCTGTTCTCGGGAGCCACCGCGCGCGTGTCCGGCTACGGAACCGACAAGCTGCTCGAGATGAACCTCGACGCCGGTCTGGATCGGCCGGGGCCCGGCCACGAGACCATCACGGAGCTCGTTCCCGGCACCAACGACGTCGTCGAGCGTTCCGATGGCGCGCTGATCTTCGCCGATCCGCTGCTCGACGCCTGGGTCGCGGTGGCGCGGCCCGGCGCCAAGCCGACGATCGTTCCGATTCCAGACGCCCCACCCCGCGATCCGGCGCTCCGCCTGGGCGAGGCGCTGATCTTCACGACGTTGATGGCGCCCTGGAGCCGATCGGATGGGCCGCTCAGCCGGTTCACCTGCGAGACCTGTCATTTCGAGGGATACGGCGACGGTCGGACACACCACACCGGCCGCGGCGACGTTCATGCCGTCACCAAGCCGCTGCTCGGGTTGTTCAACAACCGCCCTCACTTCTCGCGCGCGCTCGACCCCGATCTGGTCTCGGTCGCGTTCAACGAATTTCGCGTGGCAAACGCGCGCAGCGGTCACGACCCGTGGTTCGGCCTGCGCGTACAGGACGCGCCCTGGCTGGCGGCGCTGGGAGTCGGCGACGAGCTTCTTTCACCCCAACGCCTTCGTGAAGCGTTCATCCGTTTCCTGACGGCGTTCAATCACCGCCCGAATCCAGCGACGCTGGAACGGAGCGCCTTCTCCACCGAGGAGCGGGCCGGCGCGCGCGTCTTCCGCGACCGCTGCGAATCGTGCCACGAGGCGCGCCTGGCCAGTGACGTCCCGGGCTCGCGCGTGCCGTTCGAACGCTGGGAGTCACTCTCGATGACCGGCGACGGGCCGATCGTCTGGGGCAAGGCCGAGTACAGCAAGACCGGCATCGTGCCTTACGTCCACGCGGACGGAGCGCGCATCCCGTCGTTGCGCCGCCTCTACAAGAAGCGGCCTTACTTCACGAACGGCTCCGCGAAAGATCTGTCGTCGGTGCTGGACCGAGCACGCTACGGGGATGGCGCGTTCTGGCACGACGCGGGGAAGACGCCCGACGCGGCGACCGCCGGGCTCGCCGATCGAGAGAAGCACGCGCTGCTGGCGTTTCTCGATCTGCTCTGAATGTTCCGCCAGCTCACGGCGCCCGCGCGCACCGGACGCCGAAGTTGCTGTCGCGGCCCTCGGGCGCGACGTCGCCACCGCGAACGGTGGGGACGAGGTTGTTGATCGAGCCGCCATAGTTGTCGCCGCGGACCAGCCGGAACATGGCGGGCGTCAGATTGACGCAGTCGGTGCACGGGTTCACAAAGGTCTGCTTCCAGTCGAGGTTCCACTCCCAGACCTCGCCCGCGAGATCGAGCTGGCCCCAGAGCCCGGCGCCACTGGCGGCCGTGCCGACCGGCGCCAGTCCCGTCGAGTTGCCGGTGTAGAACGAGCCGTAGATCGCGTACTGGTTCGTCATCCCCGGCGCCGTCGTGCCCCACGGGTACTGTCGCTGCTGGGCGCCGCCCGCGGCGGCGTACTCCCACTCCGCCTCGCTGGGCAGAAAGCCTCCGTCCCAGATGCAGAACGCGTACGAGTCGTACCAGTTCACGCAATTGATCGGCAGGTTTTCGTGGCCGCCTGTCGCGGCGTCGGTCCATGCCGCATGGGCCGAGTCACAGAAGCTTCCTCTCGTGAGGCTGGCGGTCGTCGGGCTGACTTTCCCCGTGTTCCAGGTCGTGTCCCAGCCGGTCTCGACGCCGCCGGCCGTCTGCGCCAGCCCGCCGCCTTTCAGGTACGCGTGCTTGCCAGCGCCGGCCGACGGCCGCCAGCCGCCGCTCCACGCCGACGCGAACTGACGGTACCGGCCCACGGTCACGAGATATTTGTCGAGGCGATAGTCGCTGACCGTCGCGGGATCGTTCTCCCCCGTGGGACCGCTGCCGTTGTTTTTATAGGTGCGGAAGTACATCCCGCCGGTCACGGGGAGACTGGTGCAGCAGCTCTCTCGCCCCGCGCCGCAGTCGGATATTCCCGGCCCACCGACAGCGCAGCTCGGCGCGGGCACGCTGCTGCCGCCGTCGCTGGCGGCGCCGCCGCCGTCGCTCGCCATGCCGCCGCTGCCTGTCATGCCGCCCGCTCCCAGGTCGCCACCGGTGCCGGCCGCGCTGCCGCCGGCGCCGACCGCCCCACCCGCGCCCGGCGCCCCCCCGCTGCCTCTGCCCCCGGTGCCGTTTCCGTCGGAACCGGGATTGTTGCCGCCCCCCGTGGAGCACGCAGACAAGAACACAAGGAGACCGACGAGACGCGTCCGGATGAGCGGAAATTTCATAGATTCCCTTCTGTTGAGGTCGACCCTGGGGACGGGGGAGTCGCCCACACCGGCGGCTGAGACCAGCGGCGATCGCGGAGGGGCTGGCTCTGAAGTGACTGGCTCGACGGGTGGTGGGTCACAAGACACGCACCCGGCCGCGCGAGGAGATTCACTGATTCAGTACCCATCGAGTTTACGACGGCGACACACCTCGGAAACGTCGTCCGGCGTAAACGAGAGGCAGGCGGCGACGCGCTGCCCGACATGACCACCCAGGAGATCAAGGTCGCGGCCGACACGGCGTGGACGCTGCTGACGGCGTTCCTGGTGTTCTTCATGAACGCCGGCTTCGGGCTGGTCGAGGCCGGCCTGTGCCGCAAGAAGAACGCAACGATGATCCTGTCGAAGAACTTCGTGGTCTTCGCGATCTCGACGCTGGGCTTCTACACGATCGGGTTCGGGCTGATGTTCTCCGACGGTGGCTGGCTCGGCTCGTCAGGCGGCTTCTTCCTGGGCGGCGCCGACAACAGCCCGGCGATCGGCGACCACTATCGCGGGATCTTCGGCGCGCTCGGCTGGGCGGGCGTGCCGCTGCTGGCCAAGTTCTTCTTCCAGCTCGTCTTCTGCGGCACGTCGGCGACGATCGTCTCGGGCTCGGTCAACGAGCGCATGAAATACAGCTCGTTCCTGGTGTTCTCGCTCGTGTTGACGGCGGATCCTCTACCCGATCGCGGGCCACTGGGTCTGGGGCGGCGGCTTCCTGGCGCGCGCGGGCATGAAGGATTTCTCGGGCTCCACGGTCGTGCACAGCATGGGCGGCTGGGCGGCGCTCGCCGGGATCCTGGTGCTGGGCCCGCGCCTCGGCCGCTATCCGGCGGGGCGCAAGCCGGCGAGCGTTCCGGGCCACAACATGGGCTACGTGTTCCTGGGCGGGATGATCCTGTGGCTCGGCTGGTTCGGCTTCAATCCCGGATCGACCATGAGCCTGGACGCCGAAGCGATCGCGCGCATCGCGGTCACCACGAATCTCTCCTCGTGCACGAGCACGCTGGTGGCCACGCTGTACGTCTGGTGGCGCTACGGCAAGCCGGACTTCTCGATGACCGTCAACGGCTGCCTCGCGGGGCTGGTCTCGATCACCGCGCCGTGCGCGTACGTCACGCCCGAGGCGGCGATCGTCATCGGCGCGGTCGCCGGCGTGACGGTCACCGAGGCGGTGCGCTTCTTCGACTGGCTCCGCATCGACGATCCCGTCGGCGCGACCTCGGTCCACCTGGTGCACGGGATCTTCGGCACGCTGTGCGTCGGCCTGTTCGGCGTCAAAGGTTACATGGGCCTCGCGGCACGACGGCCTGTTCCGCGGCGGTGGCTTCACGCAGCTCGGGGTCCAGCTGGAGGCGGTGGTGACGGTGGGCGGGTTCTCATTCGTGACGTCGCTGCTGGCGTGGCTCGGCATCAAGCGCCTCATGGGCCTGCGCGTGAGCGCCGCGCACGAGATCGCCGGCCTCGACGTCTCGGAGATGGGCATGGAGGCCTACCCCGAGACCAGCGAGATCGAGGCGAGCATGGCGGCCGCCGCCACCGCTTCGCCGGCCGCCCCCACGACCTAGATCTTCACCTGAGCTTTGAGGCGTCGCCAGCACGCGCACCAGCGAGCGGTTGAGGAGCTCGAGGTCGCGCGTCATTCCGTTCACCGCCGACTCGATCCCCTCGAACATCTCCGCCCGCAGCGTCAGCAACTGGTCGTCGTAGACACCGCCTTCTCCCAGCAGGTGCCGTTCCGCGGCGGCTCGCTCCGCCGCGTCGGTGAGCTCGTCGTCGAGCCGGCGGCGCCAGGTCTCGAGGAGCTCGTCGCGCGGCGATCGGCCGCCGTCGGCGCTCGCAAAGGTCAGCATGCGGAACACGAACGACGGGTAGTGATGCTCGGGATCGAGGCCGACCCAGACCGGTGTCAAGCGGTTGCGCGCATGCTGGAACCACAGCGGTGGATCCTCGTGCGTCAGCGCCACGGCGCCGAGCGCGGTGCTGGCAACGCCGCCGGCGACCGACAACAGGGCCGGCCCGCGTGACGAGCCGTCGGACAGCCCCCAGACACCGGCGGCCACGCCCGCCACCGCTCCCGCCACCAGTGACCCGATGGCGATCGTGACCTGGCGTGACTGCTCGTGGTGGGCCCGTTCGCTCAGCACCTTCTGGATCATGTCGGCGGTGCAGCCGGCCTCGAACGCCGCGGCCGACACCTGCGCGTGGAAGGCGACCACGCGCGCGAGCAAGGCGTCCTGCATCGAGAGCTGCTGGGGAGACGGCTGCGGGCCGGCGGCGCTCGCCCGCTCGTCGAGCAAGCGCGCCAGAAGCGGCTCCAGGCCCGCGGCCAGCGCCGTGCGCCGCGCTTCGGGCGGTAGCACGTCGAGATGCACCGCCAGGCGCGGATCGGTCTCGGGCCCCGCGAGCGGCATCCGGTAGGGGCTGTCGCGGCCCATGGTCGCGCGCGCGCAGCGGAAGTCGCTCTCGTTCGTCGGCGGCGCACGCCCCGGACGCTCCGGATGTCCGTCGACGCCCGGCCGCAGGCACCCGCCGCCGATGATCGTGCAAATCAGGGCCAGCGAACGCCAGGGCCGCGTCGACGCCGCCGCGACGATCACGCCTGGCCGTCGGAGCCCGGCAGCCAGGTGTGGCTGAACTGGCGCAGGTATTCGGCCGCGGTCAGCAGCGCGTCGTACACGGGCCCGAAGGCGTAAGCGGTCTGGCCCATGCTGTAATAAAGAGCGGCGTCGCGCTGATAGTGAACCGCCGCGGTCACCATCTCTTCGAGATACGCCGCCGAAGTGGGCGCCTTCGCCAGCAGCACCGAGCCCGAGCCCGGACGGCTCCAGTCGATCAGCGTGCCGACGCGGTTGAGGAGGCCGTGCACCTCGACCGGGCCCATCTGCAGTCCGGCGAAACGGCCGACCGGAGCTTCGGTGTAGCCGGCGGCCTCGGTGCCCACGGGCTTGCCGTCGGCGAACGACAACGTCGGGCTGCGGATGCTGTCCGAGACCTGCACTTGCAGATCGGTGGCCGCGAGCAGCGCGATCTGGTCGCGCTGGTTCCAGCCCGAACGCACGATGACGCGGCCCGGGTAACCTTGCGCCGCCACCTCGCCCGACAGGCGCACCAGGTCCTGATGCAGGCGCGCGCTCTGGTCGCTGCCCGGCTGCACGTTTCCGTAGATGATCACGACCACGCCCAGGCGCGCGAGCTCGCGCAGGTTGGCGTCGACCAGCGCGCCGTCGGCGCCGCGCGACACTTTCTCGGGGACCATGCGGCCCGAGTAGGAGATCACCATCCGATGCGACAGATCCTCCGCCTCGCCGGCCGCGAAATCGAGCGCCAGCGCGAGCGCCTTCTTGGCGGCGGTCTTCGCGCGCGCAATCTCCTCGACGGTGGGGTTGCGCAGGTCGCGCGCGCCGGTGGCGCGCAGCGTCTCCCCGAAGTCGCGCACGCTGGTGCCATTGCTGATGGCGACGATGTCGAAGCCGGGATCGATCACCTCGACCTCGGCGGCGTGCGCCGACGACACCGCGTTGCGGCCGTCGGCGATGCGGATGCCGAAGCTGGTGGCGTCGAGCCAGCCCATGCGGTCGCCCGCCCATCGATGCCCGTCGGGGATGCCCATCGACTCGAGGTTCTCGCCCGGCCGATTGAGCACCGTGTGCGTCGTGAAGTACTCGCGCGCCTCCCACAGCACGGAGTCGCCGCTCTGATCGAGGCGCAGCTTGACCTCGGGCACCAGCGCCGTCTGCGCGTCGTGCGCCGAGATCAGCGGCGGGCGGTACGACGCTCCGCGCGCCGCGCGCGCCTCGCGCATCTCGGCGGCGATCGCGGCGACGGCGCCCTCGGAGATCCACTCGGCGAACTCGGCCCACGACGCCTGGCCGAAGCGGCCATACGCGTACATGACACGCGCATGGTATTCACCGGGGTCGGCGAGCAGCAGGGCGACGCGTCCATCGGGCAGGCGCGAGCGATACACCTGCACCGGCACCGGGCGCCCGCGGATGTCCAGCATCAGCTCGCGCACGCGCTCGGGCGGCGTCGCACCGGCCTCGCGCGCGAGCGCCTGGTAGTCCAGGCGATCGAGCTCGGCGTGCGGCCGCGCCGCCATGCGGAAGCCGTACATGGGCTCGACGATCGAGACCGTCGCCAGATTGCCCGCGAGCCGCGCCATCGCCGTGGTGTGGTACTGCGTGACTCGCCCCAGCCCGCCCGCGGCGTTGAACAGCCCCTCGGGCGTGACGATGAAGATGTCGCGGCCGACCAGGTGCGGCGCCTCCCGCGCCAACCAGTCGGCCGCGATCGGATTTTCCAGCATCAAGCCGACGCTGTCCTCGAGGCGCGTGCGCGCGCCGGGACCAACCGCGTCCACGAACACAGCCAGCTGCCGCCGCTCCTCGGGCGCCAGCCCCGCGACCGCCTTCAGCACCGGCCAGCGCGCCTCGATCGGATCCAGCTTCCACAGCTCGGCGGCCTCCGCGTAGCCGACGATGATCTCGCGCAAGAACGTCGCTCCGGCTCGCGGCTCCTCGGCCAGGGCGCGCAGACCCGCGCGCAGCTGGCTGCCGATGAAGCCGACCGCCTCGAGCTTGGTGGCGAAGACGGCGACCGGCACCGCCAGACGCAGCGAGCCCGCGTCAATCGAGACCAGCCCCAGCAGGCGCAACCGTTCGACCAGCGCCGACAGCTGCTGCGCATCGACGCCGAGCCGCACGGCCTCCAGCGCCGCCGACAGCGTCGGATGCAGCTCCGCCAGCGACACGCGCACACTCGCGCCGGCGAGCCGCGCGGCGATCGCGTCGCCCAGCACGTTGAGGCGCATCCAGTCCGGGTTCATGTCGCCCACGCCCTCCAGAAGTCGGCGGCTCGGGGCGACGGGCGCTGCGGGCGTGTTCGGCGTCGACGACATGAGTCACCTCTTGCCCGCGATCCTCCTTCCGCCCACCGATCCGTCAATCAACGAAGCTGCGTCGAAACGGTGTCACGGGTGCCGCTGCCAAATCGACACCGGGGCGTTGCCGGGCGTTCACAGAGCGTGGGCCACGGCGAGATAGCCTGGCCGCGCCGAGAGAGAGGCCGCCGAGATGGACCAGCGCGACACCGAACCAGGACGACATCGGGTGGGAACCGTCGTGGTTTGCGGCGTCGGATCGCTGGGCCTGGCGTGCGCAACCGTGCTGCGCCGCTACGGCGTGCCGGTGCAGGCCGTCGACAAGGATCTCGAGACGGCGACCCTGGTGGCGAGCGGCGACCCGGGGCCCGGCCAGGTCGAGTCGATCCACGGTGACTGCCGCCACGCCGAGGTCCTGCGCCGCGCCGGCGTGGAGCACGCGCGCGCCATCCTGCTGGTCACCGGGGACTCGCGCGCCAACATCGAGGCGGCGCTGGTCGCGCGGCGGCTGAACCCCGGTATCCGCATCGTCGCGCGCACAGCGCAAGACAACATCAGCCGGCTGCTCACCGAACGTCTCAGCAACTTCGTCGCTTACGAGCCGAGCCGCCTGGCCGCGGGGGCGCTGGCGCTGGCCGCGTCCGGCGGCGAGGTGATTGGCCACTTCCACGTCGGCGGGCGCCTGGTGCGCGTGTTGCGGCGGCCGGTCGACGCCGGCAGCCGCTGGCTGGGCGCGGCGATCAAGGAGCTCGGACGCCACGGCGTCGTCGTGCTCGACCACGCGAGCGGCGGCCACGCGAGCGGCGGCCACGACGAAGCACGGAATCCCGCGGCCGCGGAGTCGACCGAGCCACTCTTCTACGGCCACGATCAAGATGAGAGCGTCCAGGAGGGCGACGTCCTGACCCTGCTCTCCGTCGAGCGCGCCGAGCCGATGCCCCGGTCGCCCGAGCCGCGCTCGCGCACGGCGCTGGCCGATCTCCTGCGTTCGATGCGGCGATCGCTGCGCCGGCCGGCGGCCGTGGTCGTGGCGTCGCTGGTCGTGATCACGGTGGCGCTGCTGATCTCGGCGGCTGCGTTCCCGACGGCGGACGGGGCGCTCACGCACGTCGATGGGATCTTCACCGCGCTGGTGCTGATGACCGGCGGCACCTACGCCGACCTGTTCCCGCCGTTCGGCAAGCTGTCGAACGGGCTGCGCCTGCTCAGCGTCACGCTGTCGGCGATCGGCACGGTGTTCGTCGGGCTGCTGTACGCGTTTCTGACCGACCGGTTGATGACGCTGCGGTTCCGCCTGGGCGCGCGGCGCCCCCCGGTGCCGCGCCGGGATCACGTCGTCGTGGTGGGCCTGGGGCGCGTGGGCCGCCACGCCGCCGAGCGACTGCAGGAGCTGCAGCAACCGGTGGCCGCGATCGAGGCGGGCGTCGTCGAGGAGCACGCTGTCCCCGAGCTGCCGCTGGTGAACGGCAACGCCGTCGACGAGAACACGCTGGGCGCGGTGAACATCGCAGACGCGCGCGCGGTGCTGGTGGTGACGCCCGACGAGTGGCTGAACCTGGAGGTCGCGCTGCAGGTCAGGCGTTTCAACGCCGATTGCGAGCTGGTGATCCGCACGAGCGACGCGCGCTTTTCCGAGAACATCGCGGACGTCGTCCCGCGCATGCACGCGCTGTGTGTGCCGGTGATCGCGTCGCAGGCGTTCGCGGCTGCGGCGGTGGGCGGCAAGGTGCTGGATCTGTTCCAGCTGCGCCAGCGCACGGTGTTCGTCGTCGAGCACGAGGTGCGCGCGGGCGACGGGCTCGATGGGCGGTTGCTGTCCGAGGCGGCCGAGGGCTACGCGTTCGTCCCCGTGTGGCACGCGACCACGGGTCGCGAACCGCATTTCTGGTCGCCGGCCGATCAGGCGCTGCGGCTGCGCCCGGGTGACCGCCTCATCGTCCTGGGGCCGTCGCACAGCCTGCAGTGGATCGAGCGCGGCGTGCCCCGCCCGCGCGACACGAGCCTGCGCATCACCGCCCGCCGCCCGTACGCCGACGCGATCGCGCTCGCGTCGCTGCTGGTGCAGCACACGAGCCTCACGCTGGAGCAAGCGCGCGTGACGATCGAGTCACTGCCGCACGAGCTGTCCGAACCGCTGTATCCGCACCAGGCGCGACGCCTGAAGGCGGCGCTCGAGGCGTCGGGCGCGACGGTCGAGCTCGCGGAGCTCAACCGCCATGAAGCTGCGCAATGAGCAGCTTCGCGACGCTGAGATAGATGAACAGGCCCGACGCGTCGACCAGCGTCGTGATCAGCGGCGCCGAGACGACGGTCGGGTCGATGCCGACCGCGTCGGCGGCGACGGGAATCAACGCGCCCACGGTGTTGGCCCAGGTGCACACGATGAGCACGGTCAGGCCGACGCAGGTCGCGAGATCCGTGTGGACGCCCCAGAGCAGCGCGCGTCCGAACGCGATCCCGCCCAGCAAGAGGCCGAGCAAGAGCCCGGTCGAAAGCTCTTTGAGCAGCACACGCAAGGTGTCGCGCGCGCGGATCTCGCCGAGCGCGAGGGCGCGGATCACCGTCGACACCGTCTGCGAGCCCGCGTTGCCGCCCGTGCCGATGAGCAGAGGGATGAAGAACGACAGCGCCACCACCTTGGCCAGCTCGTCCTCGAAGTGGCGCAGCACGGTGCCGGTCGCGGTCTCGGCCACGAACAGCAGCACGAGCCAGGTGATGCGGCTGCGCACGGCGCGCCACATCGGCGCCTGGAAATAGGGGAGCTTCGACGCGATCTTGCCCGCGACGCCGCCCTGGTTCAGGAACCCGGTGCCGAGCTCGGACAGCGCGGCGTCGAGCAGATCGTCGACGCGCACCGCGCCCACCAGGCGCCGGTTCTCATCGACGACGGGCAGCGAGAGGAAGTTGTGGGTGCGGATGATCTCGGCGGCGTCGCCGACCTCGGTCTCCTCGGACAGGGCCAGCACGTCGGCCGTCATGATGCTCTCGACGGTGGCGTCGGGATCGGCGATCGCCACCCGGCGCAGCGGCGCCACGCCGACCAGCTGATCGCCGTCGGTGACATACAGGTTCTGCGCGACGTCGATCTCGGCCTCGTTCGAGCGCAGCGATGCCATCGCGTCGCGCACGGTCGCGGTGCGCGCGACGCGCCAGACCTTGGGCGTCGCGAAGCGGCCCACCGCCGACGGCGACAGCGCGAGCAGCTTCTGGATGTCGCGCCGATCGCTGGCATCGAGATCGGCGTGCACGCGGTCGCGCGCGTCGGGCTGGAAATGGTTCAGGATCGCGAGCTGCTTGTTGATGGGCAGGAACTCGAGCACGCGCACGCTGTGGTCGGGCGCGCAGCGCGACAGCACGTTGGCGGCCACCACGGGGTGCGCGCTCCGTAGCATCAGCGCCGCGGATCGGTCGTCGGTCGCGCACACCAGGCGGTGGCTGTTCTCGAGGCTGCGCCGGGACAGGTCGCGCCCGACGTCGGCGGCGCGCACCTTCTTCAGCGCCTCGCGCAGCGCCTCCTCACCTCGAGGCAGCGCCGCATCGATGCCGGAAAGATCGGCCACCGGCAGCGCGCGGTTGATCGGTTCCTCTTCTGGTCCAGCCAAGCTCGACATGTATGACCCTCGGCGAGGAGTTGACTGCTGTCGCGGGAGGATGAGTATCACGACCGCGCGACGGTTGCGTGACGGACCGGAAACGCGCGCCCGCCAACGCGTCACGCATTCGGCACGCGCGGCGCGCTCGGCGCCCTGTTAATCGGAGGCGCGTCGCTGGCGACGGCGGGCGCCCTGGCGATCTCCAGCGCGCGTCTACACGACCAGTCCGTCAACGCCAGGTGCGGCGTCGACCGCGCGCGACTCAACCAGGAGATCGGCACGCGAAATCGCTGGACGACAATCACCGGGATCGCCGGCGGTGCACTGACGCTGGCCGGCGTCGCCATCCTGCTTTGGCGTTGGTGATCGCGGCCGGCGTCCGCCGCGGTTGTTCGCCGCGCGAGAACACGGCACTCTAGGTGGCAAGCCCGATGCCACCGAGGAGGCCCCCATGGCAGCGCCGAACAAGTTGAACCTCAAGGCCGCGCCCTGGAAGATCGCCAGCCTCGCGGGTCTCAAGCGGTCGGGACGGCTGCACCTGCCCGACCTGCAGCGCGGGTTCGTCTGGTCGGCGGATCGCGTGCGCGCGCTGCACGATTCGCTCTACCGCTCCTATCCGGTCGGCGCGCTCTTGCTGTGGGAGCCGACCTGGGAGGGCGAGGCGCCGTTCTCGACGCGCGCCTGGGACCTGTGCCCACCCGACGACGTCACCCAGCGCGGCATCCCCGAGCCGCAGGCGACGGTTCAGCCGGGCTCGCTGTTCGTGCTCGAC
The DNA here is from genome assembly GCA_963774325.1 of uncultured Pseudomonadota bacterium. Lineage (GTDB taxonomy): Bacteria > Myxococcota_A > Polyangia > Fen-1088 > Fen-1088 > DASRQZ01. The sequence continues at coordinate 1,733,871 of CAVZEF010000002.1, read as the reverse complement.
GGCCAGCAGCGCCTGACGTCAATCTTCCGCGTGATCTTTCGCAGCCGGCTGCGCAACAAGACCACGCCCGATCCCGACCTGCTGGTGGCGCTGTCGTCGGGCGACGAGTGGATCGAGAGTCCGTTCCACCTGCGCTCGCGCACACTGCAGCGCCGGATGCGCGACGGGCTGCTCGTGCCCGCCGAGGTCCTGTTCGAGGGCGTGCGCGGCGGCAACGAGAGCCTGGCGGTGCAGCGCGCGCTCGGCGAGTGGCTGACGCCGGGCGACGAGCTGTTCTTCGAGGCGCTCGACCGCGCCAACACCATCCGCAACTCGATCCTGCAAGCCGAGGTCGTCGCCTACGAGATCGACGCCGCCGCGAACGACGACAACGTCATCGAGATCTTCGCGCGCCTCAACCAGCAGGGCGTCCGCCTGCGCCCGGGGGATCTGGCCGCGGCGCGCCTGACCGGCCAGATGGCCAACTTCCGCGCGCGCGCGCGCGAGGTGGTGACCATCAAGGAGCTGCGCGGCTTCGCCGCCGTCGAGGGTCACGAAGAGAGCAGCCGTAGCGGCGCGTTCATCGACACGGATCTCCTGATCCGCGGCGCGCTGTTCCTGGGCGGCGGCGGCGTGCGCTATCGCGAGGCCGAGAAGGCCAAGCTGCAGTCCCACTACCAGAGCATCGAGGCGAGCTGGGACGCCGCGGTCAAAGGCTTCATCAGCGCGGTGGCGCTGTTCCGCAACGCCGGCGTGCCGGGCGGAGACTGGCTGCCCTACCGGTATTTGCTGTTCGCGCCCGCGATGGCGGCCGCGCGCGGTCACGAGCTCGGCGATCGCTGGATCGCGTGGGCGATCGCCGCCAGCCTGTGGCGTCACTACGGCAGCGAGGTCGACACCAAGCTGGCCAAGGACGCGGGCCTGGCCGCGCGCGGCGACATCGACGGCCTCATCGAGCAGGTCAAGCTGCGCGCCAAGCGGCCGGACAGCGCGGTGCCCGACGAGGAAGACCTGCTGCACAACATCGTGGGCGAGAACGCGATCTACTTCGCGCTGCTGGTCTATTTCATGAAAGTGACGGCGCGCAGCTTCCCGAGCACCAAGCTGGTCAGCAACTCGCAAGAGCCGCTCGAGGTGCATCAGCTCTTTCCACGCGCGGCGCTCGATCGATTCCCGGATCGCGACAACGAGTACGTGCCCGAGCGGCTCGGCAACCTCACGCTGCTCACGCGCTCCGACAAGGAGCACCTGGGAGAGATCGCGCCCGATCTGTATCTGCGCATCATCGAGCCGCGCGAGCGCTCGGCGCACCTGATCCCCGACGACGACGCCCTGTGGTCGGTCGCGCGCTACAACGATTTCTGCCAGCAGCGCGAGCGCGCCATCGCGGCGATGCTGCGCGATCTGCTCTTCGGACTGGGCATCTAGCCAGGGCCGGGCTCCTCTGGCATCAGGACCAGTCCCGATAGTGATACAGGCTGCACAGGAAACCAGTGGTGCAGGCCCGAGTCACAGCGACAAGAACTGCGACGCTGTGGTACCAAAATCGGATTCCCTTGGGAGCTTCCATGAGATCCGAGAGAGAGTCGCGATGAGCGTCATCCGCGCGGAGCACCTGCCGGCATTCGGGCGCGTCAGGCCGTCGCTATCGCCGAACGCGCAGCTCGTGTCGCTGCTGCGTCGGATCGTGACGGCCGCGGCCGATTCGCTGGAAGCGACTCGAGGGACGATTCACCTCGCGAGACCGGCGAACGAAATGCTGAAGCTGGCCGTGGAGGTCGGGTTCTCTCGGTCCAGCATCGAGCCGCTCGTGTCGCTCGACGCGGCATCCCCTCCCTGGCGCGCCGCCTTCGAGCATGGCGGGCGCATCACCGTCGACGACGTGGCTACCGACGCGCGCGCGGGCGATCTACGTGCCGCCTTTCTGCCCCTCGGCGTGCGCTCGTTCGTGTCGTTGCCGCTGCTGGGGCCAGGAGAACACCCCGTCGGGTTGCTGACCATCTATCGCTCGGGGCAACGGCGCCTGTCCAAGCGCGCGCTCGAGCTCCTCGACATCTGTCGGGTGCAGGCGGAGCAGGCCATCGAGAGCAAGCGCTCCGAGGAGAGCATGAGACAGCGAGAGGCCAGCCTGCGCCTCGCGCTCGAGGCGGGCAAGATGGGCAGCTTCGAGTGGAACATCCAGACCAACGATATCCGGTGGTCGGACAACCTCGAGGCGATCCACGGCCTGCCCACCGGCACATTCGCGGGCACGTTCGAGTCGTTCCAGTCGTTGATCCATCGCGACGATCGCGCCGGCGTGCTCGAAAAGATCCGGCAGTCCGTCGAGACCAGCGCCGACTACGAGGCGGAGTTCCGGAGCGCGACCGGCGACGGAAGCACCATCTGGCTCCTCGGCAAGGGCAAGGTGTGGCGCGACGAGCACGGCGAACCCTGGCGCATGCTCGGCATCTGCATGGACATCACCACCCGCAAGCGCGCCGAGGAGACCCTGCGGGAGTCCGATCGGCGCAAGGACGAGTTCCTGGCCATGATCTCTCACGAGCTGCGCAATCCGTTGTTCGCGATCGCCAACGCCTCGTCCGTGCTCGAGAGCCTGGCCACGCCGGATCCGATCTCGGCCAAGGCGCGCGGCATGATCCAGCGCCAGACCGAGCAGCTGACCCGCATCGTCAACGACCTGCTGGACATCGCGCGCCTCCAGGCCGGTAAGATTGTCTTGCAACCGGCGCGGCTGGATCTCGGCGCTCTCGTCGAGCGGAGCGTGGGCGAGCTGGCGAACGGCCACCTGTTCGATCGGCACGTCCACGAGGTGCGCGTGTCATCGGCGCTGGTCTACGGCGACGGTGCGCGGCTGGAACAGATCCTCGGGAATCTCGTGACCAACGCCGTGAAGTACACGCCGCCGGGCGGCCGCGTGACCATCGAGGTCGAGGCGATCGGCGACGAGGCTGTACTGCGCGTGCGCGACAGCGGCGTCGGCATCGCGCCGGATCTGTTGCCGCGCGTGTTCGAGCTGTTCGTGCAGAGCGAGCGCGGTCTCGATCGGCGCGACGGCGGCATGGGCATCGGCCTGGCCATCGTGCGCCAGCTGGTCGAGGCACACGGGGGGCGCGCCGAAGCGCGCAGCGACGGTCCCGACCGCGGTACCGAGATCACCATTCGGTTGCCGCTGGCGAAGAGAATCGCCGCGCCCGCCCAAGTGAGTCCGGGCGCGGCGCCCGCACCGGCTCGCCGCCGCATCCTGGTCATCGACGACAACAACGACGCGCGCGAGGCGCTGGTCGTGCTGCTGGAGCTGGCCGGCCACGAGCTGCACGAGGCCGCCGACGGGCTGAGCGGGCTCGCGTCGGTGTCGCGCGTGCAGCCCGACGTCGTGTTCGCCGACATCGGGCTGCCCGGCATCGACGGCTTCGAGCTGGCGCGGCGAATCCGCGCCAAGCACGCCGGCCCGCGGCTGGTCGCGCTCACCGGCTACGACCACCCCGAACAGCGGCGTCGCGGCGTCGAAGCCGGCTTCGACGCCTACCTGGTCAAGCCGGTCGAGGTCGAGGCGCTGCTGCGCGAGTTGCCCGGCGCCTGACAGGCGCTCCCCACCGCAAGTGAGCGATCGGATCCGGGCGCTTCCGGGTTCCCGATTGCGGTTTTTCTCGACGGTGAATCCCGGCGCGTAGCCGCCCGCGAATCGCCGCACGCGCGCCCCACGACCCTCGGTGGGGCGATGAATCTGCGCGCGTGCTCGCGGGGCCTAAAGGTCGATGCGCTTTCGTCGATGACGTCGGCGCGCGCGATTCACTGCGTCGCGACTCTTTAGAAACCGCACGGAACGAACGAAGTGAGGAACACCATGCGATCAGTCTCGTACGGAACCTTGATGGTGGGGACGCTGCTGGCTTTCAGCGGCTCGGCATCGGCGGCGATGTTGTCGGTCCAGGGCAACACGGTGAGCGGGCCGTCCAACTGCATCCCGTTCGGAGGCGGGCTCGCGGGGCCGTACTCCGGCTTCGTTTACCAGAACATCCCGGCGTTCCAGCTCAATGTCGGAGACAAGATCGCCTTTGACCTCGGCGCCGTCGGCCAGTCGACCATCATCCTGGATATCGCAATGGCCCATGCGGTCACGCCGGGCTCCGACCAGGAAGACGCGGCGGGCTTCACGACCGTGGTCTCCGCCGCGTCGCCGACCGGCAATGGTGACACGATCAAAGGCAACTACGACCTCATCTTCACCGCGACCACTGCCTACACCTTCGCGGGCGGCGGCCTCATCCTGCGTTTCCATCCGCAGGGCGCCTACGCTTCCAGCAGCAGATGTGATCAGGTGATGTACTGGTCGCCCGGCAACGACTCGACCGGGCTGTTCGTGAAGCGCTTCTACTCCGACCCCGACGGCATCTCGCCCTGGGCGGGCGGTGATACGGCATCGGTTGCTCAGTTCCGTATCTACCCCGGCGTCGTCGCGGCGAACAACGGGCCTTACGCCGGCACCACCACCGTGCCGATCGCGCTCAACGGCACCGGCTCGAGCAGCACCGCGGGCTCGATCACGCTTTACGAGTGGGACTGCACCAACGACGGCACCTTCGACACGTCGAGCGCTTCGCCGACCGGCTCTACCTGCACCTACGCATCGGCCGGAAGCTTCACGCTGGCGCTCCGGGTCACCGACAGCGCCGCCGGCACCGGCACGTCGACGACGACCGTCACGGTGACCGCGCCGCTGGCCATCACGCCGACCTCGGCGTCGCTGGCGCCGCGCGCCACGCAGACCTTCACCGCGTCGGGCGGTAGCGGCACCGGCTACACGTTCTCGCTGTCGACCAGCGCGTCGGGCGGCACGATCAACCCGACCACCGGCGCGTACGTCGCCGGCCCCACCGGCAGCGTCACCGACGTCGTCACGCTCACGGACTCGAGCAGCAACAGCATCACCGCCAACGTGACCGTCGGTCCCGCCATCACACTCTCGCCGGCGTCGCCAGCGTCGCCGCCGCGCGGGTCGATCAGCTTCAGCGCGATGGGCGGCAGCGGCACCTCCTTCACCTACGCGCTCGCGCCGGGCGGCTCGGGCGGCACCATCAACCCCTCGACCGGCGTGTACATGGCGGGCAACACCGGCAGCGTCACCGACATGGTCACGGTCACCGACTCGCTCGGCAACACCAAATCGGTCAACGTCTCGGTCGGCGCCGGCGTCGCGATCTCGCCCGCGGCGCCGACGTCGCCCCCGCGTGGCCACCTCACCTTCACGGCGATGGGCGGCACGTCGTCGTTCACCTATGCGCTGACGACCGGCGGCTCGGGCGGCAGCGTCACCAGCGGCGGCGTCTACACCGCGGGCACCACCGGCGGCACCAGCGACGTCGTCACCGTGACCGACACGCTCGGCAACACGGCCAGCGCCACCATCACCGTCGGCCCGCGCGTCACGCTCACGCCCGGCATGACGGCGCTGGCGCCCGGCGCTAGCGTCGCGCTCGCCATCGCGGGCGGCAGCGGCACCGGCTACACCTACGCGCTCACCACCAACGGCTCGACGGGCAGCGTCGACAGCGCCGGCCACTACACCGCCGGCCGCACCGGCAGCACGACCGACGTGGTCACCGCGACCGACTCGCTCGGCAACACCGCGATCACGACCGTCACCGTGGGCCCCGCCATCAGCGTGCTCCCGTCGTCGCCGACGTCGCCGCCGCGCGGCGCGCTCGACTTCGCCGCGACCGGCGGCAGCGACACCGGCTTCGTCTGGACGATGGCGGCCGCCGCGTCGGGCGGCAGCGTCAACGCCAGCGCGCACTACATCGCGGGCGCCACCGGCAGCGTCACCGACGATGTGCTGGTCACCGATTCGCTCGGCAACACCGCGCACGTGCACGTCGCGGTCTCGGCCGGCGTCACCATCGCGCCCGCCGTACCGATGACCCCGCCGCGCGGCGCGCTCTCGTTCAGCGCGTCGGGCGGCAGCGGCACCGGTTTCACCTTCACGCTCGGCACCAACCACTCGGGCGCCACCATCGCCGCCGGCGGCAGCTACACCGCGGGCGCGACCGGGCACACCAGCGACACGATCAACGTGACCGATTCGCTCGGCAACACCGCGTCGGTCAGCGTCTCCGTCGGTGACGGCATCACGCTGAACCCGTCGTCGCCGACCACCCCGCCGATGGGCGGCGTCGCCTTCACCGCGATGGGCGGCAGCGGCACCGGCTTCACCTACGCGGTCACCAGCAACGGATCGCACGGTTCGGTCGACAGCACCGGGCACTACACCGCGGGCGCGACCGGCAGCACCAGCGACACCGTCACCGTCACCGACTCGCTCGGCAACACCGCGACCGCCAGCGTCTCCATCGGTCCCGGGTTGTCGATCACGCCGGCGAACCCGACGCTCGCGCCGCGCGGCATGCTCGCGCTCTCGGTCAGCGGCGGCAGCGGCTCCGGCTACACCTGGTCACTACCCACCAACGGATCGGACGGAGCCGTCGACGCGAGCACCGGCGCGTACGTCGCGGGCGCGACCGGCAGCACCACCGACGTCGCGCAGGTCACCGACTCGCTCGGCAACACCGCCACGGCCAGCATCACGGTCGGACCCACCGTCGCGCTCGCGGTCACGGCCATGACCGTCGCGCCGCGCGGCACCGACACGTTCACGGCGTCGGCCGGAAGCGGCGGCTACGTCTACTCGATCGCCACCGACGCCTCGGGCGGCGCGACGATCAACAGCATGACCGGCGCCTACGTCGCCGGGCCGCACGGGAACGTCACCGATCTCGTGCGCGCCGTCGACTCCAACGGCAACAGCGTGACCCGCAGCGTCTCCGTCGGCGCCGTCGTCTCCATCACTCCGGCCACGCCTTCCGGGCCGCCGCGCGGCGCGATCGCCTTCACGGCGACGGGCGGAAGCGGCATTGGCTACGCCTGGACGGTCACGACCAACGCCTCGGGCGGCACCATCGACTCGAGCGGACACTACACCGCCGGGGGAATCGGCGGCACCGCCGACGTCATCACCGCGACCGATTCGCTCGGCAACACCGCCACGGTCAGCATCTCCGTCGGCGGCGGGCTCGCGATCAACCCGACCGCCCCAGCCGTCTCGCCGCGCGGCCAGGCCACGCTGACCGTCACCGGCGGCAGCGGCGACGGCTACACCTGGACCCTCACGACCAACGCCTCGGGTGGCGCGATCGACAGCGCAACGGGCGTGTACACCGCCGGCATCCAGGGCGGCGTCACCGACGTCGCCAGCGTCGCCGACACGCTCGGCAACGTCGCCACGGTGTCGATCACTGTCGGACCACAGGTCACCGTGCAGCCGCCGAACGCCTCGGTGCCGGTGGGCGCGCAGGTGCTCTTCGCGGTCATGGGCGGCAGCGGCGCGGGCTACGCCTGGACGCTGCCCACCAACGCCACGGGCGCGACGATCAACGCGTCGACCGGCGCGTACACCGCCGGAACAGCCGCGGGCACGGACGTCGTGCGCGTCACCGACTCGCTCGGCAACTTCGCCGAGGCGCACGTCACCGTCACCGCCGTGACGTCACACCCCGACGGCGGCGCGACCGACGCCGGCGCCACGGACGCGCACCCGCGTGACGCGGCGGCCGACAGCACGAGCGCGCACGGCTCGGGCGGCGGAGGCTGCAGCTGCGACGTCGGCGGAAGCCTCCCGTCCGGCGGCGCGCTCGCGCTCACCGGCGCCTTCGTCACGCTGTTGCTGCGCCGCCGGACGCGCCGGCACCGCTCGCGCGGCTGACGCGCGCGGCGTGGTGCAGGCGCGGGGGGATGGGAACCCTGCTTCGAGGGTTCCCGTTCTTCACATGTTCATGAGAGAGATGATGTTGCCGTCCGGATCCTTGAACCAGGCGGTCTTGAAGGTACCGACTGTGTGCAGGTGCCCCTGGCGGGTCAGGCCAGGCAGATCGTAATGCTCGAAGGGCACGCCGCGATCGGCCAAGGTTTTGACGATCGCATCGATGTCCGCCCCCACCAGCCAGTTGGCGGCGGTGGCCTGGTTGGTGCCCGCGAACTGCGAGCGGTAGATGATGACCTTGGAACCGCCGCTCTGGTAGGTCACCGCCTCGCTCCCCTCCGCGTTCAGAACCTCGAGCCCGAGCGTGCCTTCGTAGAACTTGCGCGCCGCCGCCAGATCCTTCACAGCGATGGTGGCGACGGCCTCTTTGTTACCCAGCATTGAATCCTCCTGGTTTGGTCTACCATCATGACGCCGGCAGTGTACGCCGGCGCCGCGGGCAGGCGCACGCCGGCCCCGAAAAGCGCACATTGGCGCCCGAACGCCAAAGGCGCCGAAACTCCCGGCGAATGCGAACAGCGCTGAAGCCGCGCGCCATTTCTGCCGACGCAACGGGCTTCGGAGGGTTCATGAGCGTCAGCGAAAAGACTTCGATGCCCGCGACCGACAGAGACCGTCATCGACCGTGGCTGGCCTATGCGCTGGAGGAGTCGCTCGAGCGCTCGTTGCTGGCGCCGAGGGACGTGATCGATCACGCCAACCCCGAGGTGCTGGTGACCCAGCTGCCGCCGGCGGTCATCAGCGACCTTCTGTCGCGCGCGCTGGCGATCGGCACCTTCTCGCCGGCGCAGGTGCTCGAGAGCGCGCCGCCGGCGCTGCTGGCCGAGCACCTGAACCCCGGCGTCATGTGGCGCTGCCTGAAAGAAGCAGCCGATCGCGGCGGTCTGTCCCGCAAGGGCGGCGCGCGCAATCCGTCGGCGCGGCAGTGGTTCGCGAGCATCGTCGCGCGCGCGCTGGAGAGTGAGCTCATCGCGCCGGCCGACGTCCTGCGCTTCCTGCCGCCCGGCGAGTTCGTCGCCGAGGCGCCCAAGGCGGTGATGTCGAAGCTGATCGAGAGCGCGCTCGGGCGCGGGACCTTCGACGCGACGCTGGTGCTGGAGCACATCACTCCGTCCGTGATCGCCGATCACCTGGAGACGTCGTTCGTCTGGGACTGCATCTCCGAGGCGGCGGCGCGGCACTTCGACCTGGACGCGGGGGCGCCCGCGCGCGCGACCGCGAGCCCCACGCCGGCGGCGGCGACGGCGACCGCGCCGATCGCGGCGGCGACGCTGAAGACGGCCGCGAAGGCCACCGAGAAGTCGGCCGGCGAGCGGAAGTCGCACGCGGACAAGGCGGCGATCGCGGCGGCCATCACGGGCGGAGCCGCGACCTCGCGCCCGCTGGGCAGTGGGCCGACCGCCACGCGCGGCGAGACGCCGACCGCGCGCGGGATCGCCCCGGTCTCGGCGGCGCCGGCGCCCGTGGCCACCGCGGCTGCTGCTGCCGCTGCCGCTGCCGCTGTTGCCGCCGTACCTCGCCGCGACGCGGTCGAGTGGAATCCGGCCGACGATCTCGACGTCCTCGACGATCAGCCGCTGCCGGCGCCGCTCACGCGCTGAGCCTCGTTGCGCGCGTTTCGTTCCGCTCGCCACTGCCGCTTTTTGCGCTAGGCTGACGCCCGCCGCGACGTGACAGCGGCGAGGGGGGGCGAGCATGAGACAGATCTTCCTGGTCCGGCACGGCGTCATCGACTACCAGTCGCTGGGCCTGTCGCCGGAGGGGCTCGCCTACGCGCGCCGGCTTCCGGAGCTGCTGCCGGAGTCGATCGACTTCCTGGCCAGCGACGAGGAGTCCCGGTGCGTGGCCACGCTGGACCCGCTGGTCGCGAAGCGCAGCCTGATCGTGCGCAAGTACGCCAAGGCGCGCTTTGCATCGTCGATGCCGCTGGTCGATGCGCCACGCCAGGGCGTATCGGTGATCTGCTACCGCATCGAGAGCATCAACGCGATCCTGGTGCAGCTCGGATTCCCGGCGTTCAATGACGCGACCCGGGACTCGTCCTACGAGCAGATCCTGGTCTACACCGATGACGCCAACACGGTGAGCCGCAAGACGATTCCAACCGGGCAAAAGCGCCCACCGCGCCGCTGAGCGCAATCGATGTCGGCGAACCTACCTCCGAAGCTGGTCCTGTACAGCAACTCGATGTGGAACAGCCCGTACGTGCTGTCCGCATTCGTCGGGCTGACCGAAAAGAAGCTGCCGTTCGAGGTGCAGACGGTGGCCTTGCACGAGGGTGCGCAGCGCTCGCCGGCCTATGTGGCGACGTCGCTCACCGCGCGCGTGCCAACGCTGGTCGACGGCGCCTTCACGCTGTCGGAGTCGAGCGCGATCGTCGAATACCTCGATGAAAAGTGGCCTCCTCCCACGCACGCAGCGCTGTTGCCGCACGATCTCGAGCCGCGCGCGCGGGCGCGCCAGATCATGGCCTGGGTGCGCAGCGACCTGATGCCGATCCGCGAAGAGCGCTCGTCCGAGTATGTCTTCTATCCGCACGACACCTTGCCGCCCTACGCGCCGCTGTCGCCGGCGGCACTGCGCGCGGTGGAAAAGCTGGTCGGCTTCGCCGAGCGCGTCGTTCCGGCCGACGGCAGCCCGCTGTTCGGCGCATGGTCGATCGCCGACACCGACCTCGCGATGATGCTGCAACGGCTGTTGAAGACACACCAGCCGTTGCCGGCGCGCCTGCAAGCCTTCGCCGAACGCGAATGGCAGCGGCCGTCGGTGCAGGCGTTCGTGAGCGCGCGCCGGCCGCCCCATCGGCCCGTGCTGTCCTGGTGAGCAGCGGCCGCGGCCGATTCGAATCAGCGCGAAATCGAATCAGGGCGAAGCGGGCGGGTAAAACGCCACGCCGATGTCGCTGGCGCCGTAGACGCCGGCCGCCACGACCGTGGCACTGGCGGCGAGCGTGCTCACCGTGACGCCTGTCATTGCACCCGACGAGGTCGTGGGCGGGCTCCAGGGCAGCAGCCCCGCGGACGAAGAATCGACAGCCGCCAGGTTGTCGCGAGGCTGGCCCGCGACCATCGAGAACCGGCCGCCGACATAGACGGTGGGCTCGTGCACGGCGAGCGACCGCACGGAGGAGATCTCGGTGTCCAATCCCGTGACGTGCGCGTCGAAGGGCAGGAGCGCGCCGGTGGCCGAATCGAACGCCGCCAGGTTGCTGCGAGGTTCCCCCGCGATGGTCGAGAAGGCGCCGCCCACGTACAGAACTTGGCCGCTGAGCGCGAGCGCGAAGACGGTGCCGTCGGGAGCCGGATTCCACGCGGTCGCCACGCCGGTCGTTGCGTCGATGGCGGCCAGATAGCGGCGCGTGCCGTTGCTGCCGTGACTCAACGTGAAGCTGCCACCTGCGTAAACCGTGTTGCCGTCGATGGCGAACGCCGCCGGAAAACCGGCGTTGACGATATCGTTGGGCGCCCAGCTCTTCAGGGCGCCTGACGTCGCGTCGATGGCGGCGAACTCGTAGCGGGGGTTAGCGCCGACGAGCTGGAAGACGCCGCCGAAATAGATCGTGCCACCGCCCACCGCCAGCGCTGTCACCGCAGAGTTCCCGCTGGGTAACGACGACACCGAGTTTCCCGTGACCGCGTCGAGGGCCAGCAAATCGGCCTGGATCTCGAGCCCGGCATAAACCCGACCTCCGGTCGCCGCGAGCGCGTTCACGAACGGACCGACCTGCGGAGCCCAGCCGGGCATGTTGGACAGCGTGATCTCGTCCAGCGCCGCTATCCCGGCCGGAAAAAGTGTCGACGACGAGCTGATGAAGTAGCCGCCGACGTAAATGACGCCGTCGTTGATGACGATCGAATTCACCTTCTCGTCGGTCGGCACGAACGCGCGCGTCGCAGGGCCTTGCGATTGAGCGTCCGCGGCCCCGGTATCAGGGCCGATTCCGCCGTCATCGCCGGCCGTCGTTCCCCCGGCGCCCAGGCCAGCGCCGCCCGCACCGGTCGAACCGCCCGCGCCTGGTATTGCGCCGCCGGTTCCCGCTGGACCTCCGGTGCCGGAGCCGCCGGCCCCTTCGCCGAGGCTGGCCCGGTTCGAGCCGCAACCCAGGGCCATGACCGCAAGCACACAGGCCCCGCGGGCGAGCACCGTCGCCCCTCGTTCCCCATTCCCGAGCATCCGGAAGTGAGGTGATGGCGGCGACGGCAGTCGGCTCAGGAATCGAGGGCGGCCGCCCGGTCCCTAGTCGTCGTCGCGGTTCTCGGCGAGCTGGCGTCCGGTCGAGTGAGCGCCCACCATCGTCGGGTAGGGCTTGCGGCCCATCAGGCCTTTCCAGATCACCCTGTTGAACTTGGCGGGCGGTACGCGGTCGGCGTCGGAGAAGTCGAAGCCGGCGGTGAGCTTGGCCCAGTAGCGCGCGTCGTGCTTCGGCTTGACGACCGGGCCGCGCGCGTACTTCACGCCGTGAGGCCGCCCGGGCCGCGCGCCAGCGTCGTGCGTCTGACAGCACGGTCGACGCCTCGGCGGTGTAGCTCCACGCGCCCGACGAGCCGATGTCGAACACATCGGTCATCGGCCGCTGGAACGCGGTGTTCAGGTTGATGTGCTGCGTGCCGAGGATGTCCTCGATCGTGCGCAGCGCGTTGACCTGGCTGTAGTGCGTGCTGACGACCGCGCCCTTCTTCACGTAGGCGCCCGACGAAGTACGCGGTCGCGCGGTGCGAATCGACGTGGTCGGGGCCGTCCTGGCAGTCGTCCTCGGTGACGATGATCAGCGTGTCGGTGGCGAAGCGGCTCTCCGACACCGCCTGCACCAGGCGTCCGACCGCCAGGTCGTCGTCGGCCTGCTGGGTCTCGGGCGTGTTCACGCCGCCGAGCGCGGTCCCGAAGCTGCCCATGTGATCGTGGCTCACGCGCACCATCGACAGGCTCGGCAGCGTTGCCCGCGGCGACGTACTGATCGAACTCGCGCTTCCACTCGTTGTAGCGCCACAGGTCGGGGTAGTTCTGGTCGTAGCCGCGGAAGTAGACGTCGGTCAGCGACGCCAGCGCCGGATCGAGCGGCGCGACCTGCACGATGCCGGCGGCGAACGGGATCGCTCACCGGCGCGGCGATCGTGCCGATGCTGCCGATGTTGTTCACGAGGAAGCCGTAGTTGCGCACGGTGCCGCCGGCCTGCAGCACGGCGTAGAAGATGTAGCCGTCCTGCACGCCGAACGGCGCATCGGACGACGCGTGGTTGCCGGTGCCGGTCAGCACGTTGGCCGTGCCGCCGGGCAGCGCCGCCGTCGCCGTCGAGTAGTTCGTGGTTCCCGCGACGGCCCGACAGCGGCGTCGCGATCGGCGACCGTCGCGAGGTTCACCGGGACGTTCCGGTTCGCGCCCTCGGACTCGTACGAGAGGCCGCGGTTGACGAACGCGTAGTTGATCTGCTGCGTGATCGTCTCGGTGTTGGTCACCCGCCCCTGCAGCGCCCACGACCAGCCGTCCATGCTGCCGTCGCCGGGGTCCATGAAGTTGTCCAGCGTGACGAACTGGCGCGCGATGTTGTGGAAGTTCGGCGTGATGGTCTCGCCGAACTGGGTCAGCGTGCTGTCGCCGTTCGCGCCGTTGCCGAGATCGCCCGAGGATCTGGTCGAAGGTGCGGTTCTCCTTGACGATGTAGATGACGTGCTTGATGTGCTTGCGCAGGAACCGCATCGACGCGCCGGTCGTGCTCGTCGCCGCTCGTCGATGTAGAAGTTGTTCTCGGCGACCTTGCGGGTGAGACGGTCGAGCTCCCACGCGCTCGGGCACCGGCGCGCTGACCAGCGACGCGCGCTCGAGCTGGAACTGGTACTGGTTCGCGGCGCGCGCGGCGGCGGCGGCCGCGGCGTTGCCGCCGGGGTACGTGATGCTGGTGATGGCGGCCGGTGTTGCTGGACAGGTGCGCGGGGTTGGGGCCGGTGACGCTCTTGCCGTTGACGATGTACATCCAGCGGCCGTCGGCGCTGAACGTGATGTCGTGCGGCTCGTAGGCGGTCGGGATCAGGCCCGCTGACCTGGTAGGCGTGTCGGCCGTGCGAGCGGGATGACCGCGATCGAGTTGGAGCCGGAGTTGACCGCGTAGAGCGTGCTGCCGTCGGGCGAGAGCGTCACGGCGAAGGTGGCGGCGCCGGTGTAGCGGGCTGCGCTCGTCGTAGTCGCGATCGAAGTCGTGACCGTGGTCGTCGTCGGAGAGCAAGTCGGCCGGACCGCGCGCGTCGATCTTCGCGACGACGCGCGTTGGACGACGGTGTCGATCACCGCGACCTGGTCGGCGTTGTCCTGCGCCACGAACAAGCTGCGAGCCGTGGTGCGTCGAGCGTCATGCCGAGCGCGTTGCCGTCGAGCTTGATGCGCTTGATCAGACGACCCGCCGTCGGCGAGCTGATGTCGATCGACCACGACCTCGCGATCGCGATCCGATGACACGTAGGCGGTGCCGTTGCCCTTCACGACGACCGCGAACGGGAAGGTGCCGCCGACGCCGCCGCTCGTGCCTTCGTTGCCGGCGAAGAACGGACGCAGGTCGTGCTCGTAGCGGATCGTGCCGGTCGCGGTGTCGATCGACGCTGATCGAGTCGTTGTAGTTGTTGGCGACCACCAGCGTCGTGCCGTCGGCGGAGATGCCGAGACCGCGGCGTTCGGGCTCACGCCGATGCCGACGCCCTTGCCAGCGTGGCCGAGCGCGATCGTCGCGCTACGCGCCCACGCGCCGGCCGCTCTTGGTGTAGGCGTAGACGGAGTCGTCACGTGCCGCCCGCCGCGTACAGCGTGCCGCCGTCGGGCGAGAAAACCAGACCGACGTGCGAGTTGGTCTGCTGGATCACCTGCGTCAGCACCGGCGATTCGCGGTGCGCGCCGCTCACGTCGTAGAGGAAGATGAACTGGGTCGACGCCGTCGACGTCGATGGTGCCGTCGGTCTTGTAGAGCGAGTTCTGGCCCGCGCACAGCACGGCCAGCGTCGTGCCGTCGGGGCTCAGCGCGAGACGCACTGCTTCGCCGGCGACGAAGTCGGGATAAGCGGCCAAGCCCGGGTTCAGGAGCTGCTGGACAGCGGCCCGCGGTGCCGTCGGCGTGATGTACTGGCCGGTCGCGAGCTGCATCGGCGCCGCGTCGCTGTTGGCGCGCGCCTGCATCGAACAGGCCACGGCACCAATCGCTATTCCATATCGAACGGAGTGGAGAAGCGTGCGGTTCCTCATCATTGTCAATTCCTCCCGAGATGCGCGTAAACAGGCGGCGGTCGGCTATTGATCTATTCTGGTGGGCGCTGCGTATCGTCACGTTTGTGCGACGTCTGTGGACCGGAAGCGATCCGTCGCGTGATCGAGGCCGGTGGCCGCGGAGACTTCGGCGGCCAGGCCTTCGCCGCGCGTGCGCGGCGCGGTAACCTAACGCATGGCCTGGGTCAAAGTCCCCATCGAGCACCACCCGATCTTTCTGGATGCCTTGCCAAAGGATCCGCGCATCGAGCGGATCAAGATGTTTGGCGGCATTGCCGCCAAGGTGAACGGTCACTTCTTTGCCGGACTGTTCGGCCGCTCGACGATCGTGCAGCTCCCGGAGCCGGAGCGCGCGACCGCGCTGGCGCTCGAGGGGGCGGGGCTCTTCGATCCGATGGGCGACGGGCGGGCGCGCAGCGAGAAGGTCATGCTGCCCGAGAGCATGATGGCCGACGAGGAAGAGCTGCGCGCCTGGATCGCGCGCGCGTTCGCGTCGGCGCTGGCGCTGCCGCCCAAGGCGGCGAAACCGCCCAAGGCCAAGGCGACCCCGAAGACGAAGGCGGCGACGAGGACGAAGGCGGCCAAGGTGTCCGCGACCAAGCGCCCCACGACACGCGGCGCTCCGAAGCGGCGCGCGCGTCGCTGACCGCGGCCCGATCACGGGTGGAGGTTCGGAACCCGTCCAAGGGGTTCCGAGACACATCAGAAGGCCGCGCCCACCCCGCCCATCGCCACGACGCCGGACTTCAAGGTCTCGACCCAGACCTCGCTCATGCCGACTTCGGTCATGATCGCGACCGGTCCATAGGTGAACGCGGCCAGCGGTCCCGCGATCAGCGTGCCGGTCGGCGTGCCCAGCTGCGCGCGGCGCGGGTCGGTCGACGCCAGCGCGCGCGTCGCCCGGCTGTCGATGCCGACGTGGAAGTGCCGCGCCACGTCGGCGAGCACCGCCAGGTGCACCTCGCCCTCGTGGTCGTCACCCTCGCCGTCCTGGCCGTAGACCACGTTCGCGACCGCCGACACGTGGTCGAAGCGGCGTCCGATCGAGAGCGCGCCCTGGAACAGGCCGTCCTCGGCGCCGAAGCGATCTTCGCGGAACATGAACCCGACGCCCATGTCCAGGCCGTACTTGGCCTGGTTCAGCAATTGAAAACGCGCGCCAAGCTGCGGCCGCATGTCGCCGCCGCCCTGGCCCAGCGCATTCGGAACTGCCCAGGCGGCGCCGGCGAGCAGCACCAGGCGCGGAAGCAGCTTCACCTCGGTGTACAGGCTCACGACCGGCGCCTTCGCGGCGCTGTCGTAGCCGCCCCACGACGAGGCGACGACGGTGTGGCTACCCACGGCCGCCCCCAGCGTACCGGGGATGATACGCGTGAGCGCCTCGTCGACGCCGGCGCGCGGCGCCTGATTCTCGGTCGGCTCCAGGTCGGCCGTGCCGGTGCCAGCGACAGCGGTCGCGCCCGGCGCCGCAATCGCGATCAAGGAACCCAGTACTGTCGCGGTCCGCGTGATTCGCATGAGCGCCTCCTCTTACTCAGCGGTGGTGAATCGCCCGCGTGCGCCCATGGCGCTTCGCGGGGCCGGGGTGTTGTGGCTTGCCAGATCGTCCGTATCGTCCGAGGTGCTCGGACTTCATGATCGCCAGGCGCAGCTTGACCTCGCTCGTGTCGGGGCTGCGAAAGTCGATGCCGCGCGTGAGCTTGCGCCAGCTCGGTTTCGCCTGCGCCACGAAGACCGGCTGCTGGAAGTCGTAGGGCGTGAAGTCGGGCTTGGCCGTGAAGAGCTCGCGCAGGTCGGTCGCCGCCGCGTCGTAGGTGTTGAGCGGCGGCATGCCCAGGATCAGGTCGACCGTCTTGAAGATGCTCGCCAGGCTCAGGTGCTGCTTGGTGACGTTCTCGCGCTTGATCCACGGCCCGATGGCCAGGAAGATCGACCGGTACCCGTCGACGTGGTCCAGCCCGTTCTGGGTGTCGTCCTCGACGACGAAGATCACCGTGTCCTTCCAGCACGGGCTCTTCGACAGGAGCTGCACGGTCAGGCCCAGCGCTTCGTCGTTGTCCTGCACGAAGCGGGTGAAGTCCCAGGCCGGGCCGCTCGCGTTGATGTCGAACGCGCCGCCGCCGTGATCGTTGGGGTAGTAGAGATCGACGTACGACGGCAGCTTGCAGGTCCCGGCCGCGCGATCGACGTACGTCGCCTCGAACACCTGCTGGAAGCGGCCGAAGCGATTGAAGCGATCCGGGTTCTCGGGCAGCGGGCCGTCGGGGATCGCGGTGTTGAACTCGGGGTACAGGTGGTCGGTGCGGTCGCGCACGATCTTTTCCATCGGGACGTTGACGTGCTCGCGGATGCCGGTCGGCTCGGTCAGGCGATCCTCGTCGACGATCGCGAACTCGAATCCGTTCCCGAAGTTCACGAAGTCGCGGCCGTTGCGCAGCAGGTGCGCGTAGATGCCGCCGTGCTGGTTGTAGTCGTGCGGCTCCGGCGACGCGTTGGCGTCGGTGAAGCCGATGCGACCCGGCCAGTTGGCGATGATCTCGGGATCGTCACCCGCGTCGCGCCGCTTGCCGCCGTACGACGCCGGCCAGTGCGTCTCCTCGAACTCCGTGGTGTACGTGTTGGTCAACCAGCGGTGTCCGTCGGACGAGACCGCGGGCTCGAGGAAGAAGTTGTCGCCAAAGGTATAGCTCAACGCGAGCTCGTGGTGGTTGGGCGCCGCCGCCGGGCCCAGCGAGAACGCCGGGTCGCCGTCGACGGCGACGCCGCGGCGAGTGGCGGTGATGTCGCCGAGCAGCAGATCGTGCGTGGCGTTCTCCTTGTTGATGAACACCACGTGCTTGATCTGGCGGCTGGGCACGCCGGCGACCGTGGGGATCGGACCTTTGCTGCTGTCGTCGCGGCCGTGGTCGCCGTCGTCCTTGCCGTCGTCGCTCTTGCCGTCGGCAACCGCGACCTTGGCGTGATCGGCGACCAGGCCGTTGTTGCGCAGCACCTGCTGCGTGTCCGCGTCGAGCTGGCGTCCCGCGCGTGGCAGCGCGATCGCCTCGACCGTCCCCATCACCGTGTGCTTGGGCGCGAGGTTGTCGAGGTTCGGCCCGGCGCCACGGCCCTTGGCGCTGCTGACCACCAGGAACGCGCCGTCGGAGGTCAGCTTCACGCTCGCCGGCCACCACCCGGTCGGGATCAACCCGACGACGCGCGGCGAGTCGCCGTCGACGCTGACGACGCCGACGGCGTTCAGGCCCGCCTCGGCCACGTAGAGCGTGCGCTCCGACGCGTCGAGCGCCAGCGATACCGGTTGCACCCCTTTGAGGCGCGCGTCGGCGCCAGCGAGCACCGACAGGTTGATCTTGCTGCGCACGCGCAGGCTGCGCGGATCGAGCACGGTGATCGAGTCGTTGTTGCCGTTCGAGATGTAGATCGCGTTCTTGCCCGCGACCACCGCGTTCGGGTGACTGCCCCCGTAGGCGGCGATGTTGTCCTCGGGCTCGCCGACCAGCGGCCCGGGCTTGATCACGCGCGCCAGCACCGGAGCCTTGGGGTCATCCAGGCGCATCACGTACACCGACGACGACTCGGGGACGTTGGGGCTGCCGAGCGCCGGAATCGTGTAGGTGCGATCGGCGGGGATGTAGCCGCAGCGAATGCCTTGCGGATCGCGCATCGTCGCCGGCAGGCCGCTGATCTTCGTCGCGTCGATCTTCTTGATCAGGATCGTCTTCGGCTGCTCGACCTCGTCGGGGTAGCCGACGCCGGGGATGCACAGCGGGTAGTCCGCGTTGCGATCGCCGGTCGGCGTCGCGGGCCGCAGGTGCGTGTACTGGAACACGCCGACGTTGGTCACCAGCAGCGTGCGCCCGTCGGGCGACAGGCCGATGCCGAACGGATAACGTCCCGTCGCCGCATGGCCGACGACGGCGGCGAAGTTGTCGGGCTCGACCACGCTGCCGTTGCCGTCGACGCCGGTGACGACCGCCTGCGTGTCGATCACGAAGACCTGGAAGCTGCCCTGGTCGACGACGTACAGCAGCTTTCCATCGCGCGACAGCACCATGTTGCCGGGGAACGCGCCCTTGAACGCAAGCGTCGGCGTGGTCGCGGGCGCGAGCGGACGGTCCAGCGGATGGGCCGCGCCGTTCAGGTTGACCGATCCGATGATCGTGCCGCTGGCGGTGTCGCCCACCCAGATGTTGCCGTTGTCGCCGCCCGACGCGAAGAAGCGCGCGCCGTCGGCGGAGAACACCACGCCCATGAACGTGGCATCGAGCGGAATGCTGGTGATCGTCGGCGCCGCGGTCCGCAGGCCGCGCACCAGCGTGACCGAGAAGCGCGAGGCGCCGCTGTTGATCGTCGCCGCGGTCTGACCGTCGGGCGAAAGCGCGAGACCGAACGGCTTGGGAGCGGCCACGCTCACCTCGGTTCCCGCGGGCGTCACGAAGCGGCCGTTGGGCAGGATCGCGCCCGAGCGACCATCGATCGTCGTGGCCAGCGTCGTGGGCCGATCACCCGCCGGCGCGTGGAAGCCGACGAACTGCGACCCGCGCAACGACGCGGGGCTGCTCGACTGGATCGCGCTGCGCCGCTCGGTCAGGTCGACCGCGGATTGCGGACCGTCGGCCATCTTTCCGCAGCCGAGCAACCCGACCAGTGCCATTGCGGCCGTCTGGAGCCGAGCCCCACGACTTGCGCAAGTCCCCTGCCGTCCGCTGCTCCGCGATCTGCGTGCCATGAGAAATCTCCTTGCCGCCAAGTCCAAGACAGGAACATCCCGGCGTGCACGGGAGTATTGATTCCATCTCACTGGATCAGCGCGTGACAATGCGGTCACAGCTTCATGAACACTCCAGCGCGCCCGCCATCGCACGACGGAGCGCACGCATGACTAGGATCATCGCAGGGGCGCCATGGGTCAGGGGGGATGGGAACGCGTGCTCCGGGTCGTGCTGCTGGCCACCGGGCTCGGGTGCGGAGTCTCTGCACCACGCAAGGGTGCGGCGATCAGCAACGCTGCCGATGCCGGCGTGATCGTCATCGACGGCACGGGCCTGGGCCAGCCGAGCGGTGACGGGCCGGGCATCCTGTCTGTCGGCATCCCCTCGGGAGCAGCGGGCGTGATTCCGCTCGCGCTGGCGGTCGTCGATCACCGCGCCGAGTGGGTCCAGATTGCCGCGAGCGTGTCGCGGGACCAGGGAGCAACCTGGCGACCCGCGCACCTGCGCCTGCCGGGCGGCGATGCCGCTACCCGCGGCAGCACGGCGCCGGTCGAGGTGCCCGCGGCCGGCGCCGCTGTGACGACGAACGTGTCCTGGGATTCACTGGCGGACCTCGGCTTCCACGATCCACGCTCCGCCTGGTTGCGACTCGCGCCATCGGACGCAGCGGGCGCGGGAACACCCGCGCAAGTGGTGACGCCGGTGATCGACAACCTGCGCGCAGCCGCTCGCCGGGTCGATCACTACCTCATCAACTACGGAGGCTGGGACCCCGCGAGCATCGCGATCGCCAAGCAACACCAGCTGGTCGTGGTGCGTCCCGATCGTGGCAACCTGGACCGCGCGGCCATCGCCGATCTGCAGGCCGGCGTCGATCCCGCCGATCCCGCCGACGACGTGATCGTGCTCGGCTACGTGTCGGCGGGCGAGGACCTGCGCGCCGCGCCGCTCACCGACGATCAGGTCCGCGCCGACGCCCGCTTCGCCGGCGATCGTTCCGGCCCGCGCGCCGACCCGCGCGGCCCCGACGCCGACGGGCGAA
This sequence comes from uncultured Pseudomonadota bacterium, assembly GCA_963774325.1. GTDB lineage: Bacteria > Myxococcota_A > Polyangia > Fen-1088 > Fen-1088 > DASRQZ01. Next base: position 1,713,079 of record CAVZEF010000002.1, on the reverse strand, counting down.
GCCTGCAGGGGATCGATCCGCGGGGGCTGCCGTCGAACGGCGGCACCGGGTTCGCTTCGTACTACCTCGACGACAATTCGATCCACGACAGCGCGAACCACGTCGGCGATGGATTTCCCGATCGCAATCAACTATTCGGGTCGCTGTTCGTCAACGCCGGCGCTCCGGAGTGGTTCGCCACCGTCGACGCCATGACGCTCGACAGCCCCGACGCCGCGCCCGGGTTGCGCGAGACCCTGACCACCGACTACGGGCGCGGCCTCGGATGTGACGGCGTCTTTCTCGACACCATCGACACCGCGGCGCCCAATCAATACACAAATGCCGCCAGCAGCAACGAGAGCAAGTTCGAGTGGACCGCGCCGGGATTCTCCGCGTTCATTCGCCACGTCAAGCAGACCTATCCCGATAGATTGATCCTGCAGAACCGCGGGCTCTTCTTCTTCGACCCGCAATACCCGCACTACGCGTTCACCACGCGCGGCAATATCGATTTCGCGCTGTTCGAGAGCTATCGCCTGAGCTCGAATGCGGCGCAGCCCATCGATCCGTTCTTCTATCCGGACAACCGCTATGACGTCGCGCCCCGACTCATGGCCGAGGCCAACCGCCCCGACGGGTTTCGCGTGCTGTCGCTCGGCTATGCCACGGCGCCCGATGTTCCGCCCGAGACGTTGCTCGGCGCCTCGAACACCGGTTACGATTCGTTGCTCGAAGACATTCGTGTCACCGAGACGCTCGCCGGCTTCCGTCACTACATCACCGACGCGTCCGTGAAGCTGGTCAACGGGTTCGTCACGGATCACGCCGACCTCACCGATCACGCGGCGCCGATCTGGACCAGCACATACAATCCCCCCACCGGCCCGACGCCGATCGAAGCGGCGCCGCGCATCGGGATTCAAGAGGTCGTGCCGGGATCGCGTCAGGTCACCGTCCGCTGGGACGTGGCGCTCGACCTGAACCCGGTCAGGTACGCGGTGTACTACCAGACGGCGCCGTTCGACTTCGCGGCCGACCCCAAGCTGACAGCCGCGACGCGCGTCGAGCTCGCGCCCCAGGTGCCGGCCGCGTACACCGGCGGCCCGGGACCGGATCGATTCCCTTACGAAGCCACCGTCGGTGGGTTGGCGCGAGGCACGCTTTACTACCTGCTCATCCGCGCATTCGATACCGCGCCGGCGGCCAACGAGGACACCAACACAGTGGTGTTGACGGCGACACCCAGCAACTGAGAACGGCGCGCGGTCAGGGGAGCGTGTCGAGCGGATCGAGGAGCAACGTCGCCGCCGGCGCACCGCTCGCGCTGCCACCCCCGGTCGAGCTGCCGACGGCGGGCGTGATCACGACCGGGCTGGTCGTGAGATCGGGCGGCGACACGCTGGTACCCGCCACCGAGAGCGATTCACCGACCGCGACCGGGCGCACCGGCGTCAGCGCGGCCACCGGCGCCGGCGCCGAACCGGTCGCGGGGACTGCGGTGGGCGTCGCCGTGGCGGTCATCGCCGTCGCGGTCGCCGTGGTCACGGGCACGGGCGCCGCTGCTCCCACGCCGAACCCAGAGACATCGTTCGCCGCCGGCAGGCCCGGCACGGTCGTGCCCGCAGTCGGCGCCAGATTCGGCGCGGAATTCGCTGCCGGCGTGCCCACGGTCGACGTTGGCGTGCTCACGGTGACCGAGGTCGACGTCGGCGTCGTGGTCGGCGCACTGGGCGCAACGCCACCGCCGGTCAGACCGCCGGGACCGGCGCCGGACGGCAGCGCCGGCGCCGGCGCGATTGCCGCGCTGGTCGCGGTCCCGGTCTGCGTCGGGCCGGTCTGCGCCAACCCCGGTGATTCCAGGAGGGCCACCAATGACAACGCCGCGCCCGCCATGCTGATCACGCACCTCATGGTCATTCGAATGTAAGGCGCGGGTGGGCGGCAGGAGGGGGCGCCGGCGCCGTGTCCCGTATCCCAGATTTGGTTACCTCACGGGTGGGCGGCGTTTCCAGATCGGAACAACGCGGCCGCCAAAACCGCGATTTTGCGCGGACGGCCGAGCTGGAACGGATCTTGATGGTGAGAACGCGTCGTCCGAGTCGCAAAACTTGCAGACCATCACCGATGGGCTGCGCATCGAGGAGGCTACCTTGGAACTTTTGAGTGAAAGCGCCGCGGAAGAGCCTACCCGGGTCGTCGTGAACGAGCCCACCCGCCGGATCTCGGTGGCACGCGAGACCGAGCTGATTCGCACGGCGCGCCGCCACCCGGCCACGATCGCCTTGATCCAGGAGATCACGGCGCAGGTCGAGGCGAGCGCGGAAAAGCGCATCGAGGCCGCCAAGGCCGAGCTGAGCGCCGGGCTCGTATTTCATCACGGCCTGTTCCACCGCATCGACCTGGTCACGCTGGGCGTGTTCACCACCGTGAACCTGCTGCTGGTGACGGCGGCCTTCGCGCTCTCGCACGTGATGGCGCCGTGGCTCGCCGGCCTGCTGGTCAGCGGCCTCAGCCTCGCGGCCACCGCGACGGTGGTCTTCCGCTCGTCGGGCGAATCGGGCGCGCGGCTCCCCGCGCTGCGCCGGTTCGCCGTGCGGCGCTTCGCGCGCCGGCTGTTTGCCGGGGCGTGATCGTCAACCGGTGAGACGCGCGCGGCGCGCCGCGAGGATCTTCGCGAACGAGCGCAGCTCCACCTCGTCGCGCGTGAGCCCGGTGCGCGCGATCTCGTCGAGGTCGATCGCGCCGCAGTTGAGCGCGCGCAGGAAGAAGTTCAACAAACCCTGGCCGGTGGCGGCGTCGTCGAAGACCTCGCCGACGAGCGTCGCCTGCGCCGCCTTCTCGACGAAGTTGCGCAGCCGTTCGGCCGCAGGGGCGAAGCCTTCGCGAAAGAACGCGTAGCAGGTCGCGTAGCGCGCCGGTAGCTGCGCCGGGTGCAGATCCCAGCCTTGATAAAGGCCGCCCTCGAGCGAGCGGCGGATGTGGCGATGGCTGATCTGCCACGCGGCGTGCACGGCCGCGCGGTTCTCCACGAGCTGCGCCGGCGACAGCGCGTCGCCCTTGTGCGGGCCGACCGGCATGACATTGGTCGCGCCGTCGGACAGGAAGATCCCGGTGCCGGCGTACGCCAGGATCATCAGCCCCTTGCCGAGGTCGCACATCGGGTGCGCCATGCTCTGGTAAGCGGCGGTGATGTTGCACGACGCGGTGAAGTCGTAGGTGCCGAAGTGCGCGGCGGCGCAGCGCCCCTCGCACGCCGCCAGGAACCCCGGCAGCGGCGAGCGCCCGTCGGGCCCGAGCAGCGCCTGGTTGACCTCGATCATGATCTCCATGCGCAGCGCGCCCGCGGCCAGCCCATGGCGGCGCTCGAGGATCTCGAGCAGCCGCACCAGCGCGCGCGCCTGCTCGGCGACGGTGATCTTGGGCAGCGTCACCACGAAGTTGTCGGGCAGGCGGCCGCCGGTCGCCGCGAGGAGCGTGTCGACGAAGATCCCGAGCGTGCGCGCGCCGCGGGCTTTCCACTCTTCACCGAACGACTTGATGCGAATGCCGATGAACGGCGACAGCGCGCCCGCCCGCGAGCGCGTTCGCCACCTCGCGCGCCGACGACTCGGCGACGGCGTCCTCCTCGGCGTCGGGCCGCGCGCCGAAGCCGTCCTCGAAGTCGATGCGGAAGTCCTCGATCGGCTCGCGCTGCAGCTTCGCACGCACGCGGTCGAACAGCGCCGCCAGATCGCCGTCGCCGAGCGTGCTCGCCGACGCCATGCCGACGCCGGCGGCGAGCGTCGCTGGATCGGGCGCGTAGGCATCGAGGCTGCGCAACGCCAGCTCTCCGAGGCGCGGGATGGTGTCCGCCTTGAACAGGTGCGCGCCGCCGTAGAACGTGTGCACCGGCTGGCGCGCGGGCCGCTCTCCCGGGTAGGCGCGCATGAACGCGACGTTGGCCGCCGCGAGCGCGTCGAGGTGAGCTTTTCCTTCGTCGTCGAGGCTCATGCGATACGGGCTCCTCTTCTCTCAACTGCCACGATAGGTCGAGTAGCCGAACGGCGACACCAGCAGCGGGATGTGAAAGTGCTCGCCCGCCGTCGCTGCCGCGGCAGTCACCGCAAAGGTCACCTCGACCCGCGGATAGAACGCGGCGCGCGCGCTGCTCTCGAAGTACGGGCCGGTCGCGAAGGTGAGCCGATAGCTGCGCGGCCGCGAGCGACGCCGCGGGCAGCAGATCCGTCACCCGACCATCGTCGCCGGTCACGCGCTCGGCCAGCGTCTGCCACGCTCCGGCGCCGTCGAGCACCTCGAGCCGCACGCCCATGTCGCGCGCCGGTCGGCCGAGCGCGGTGTCGAGGACGTGGGACGTGATCGGGCTCGACGGACGGGTCATGGTCATGGCGCGAGCTTCTCCAATCGCAAGCGGGTGATCTTGGCCTGTTCGGCCGCGGCGATCCGCAGCTCGACGTCGGCCGGGTTGTCGATGCGCGCGCGCAGCAGCGCCAGCATCTCGCCCGCGCTCTTGCCGGTGGCGCAGACGAGAAAGACGAAACCGAAGCGCTCGCGGTAGCGGCGGTTCAACGCCTCGAGCTCCTGCAGCGTCGGCGCCGGCGCCTCGGCCACCTGCGCCTGCTCGCGCGCCGAGAAACCGCGCGCGCCGGTGGCGCCGATCGCCGGATGGTGCGAGAACGCCTCGAGCCAGTCGGCGCTGTCGAGCACGGCCCAGATCGCGTCGGCCGCGGCGAAGAGATCCTCCGCCGACGCGAACGGCCGGCGCGCGAGCATGCCCGCGACCCAGCGCTGCGAGCCGCAGCAGCGCGTGAACGCCTCGCGCGCGCCGTCGGCCGGCAGCGCGTTGATCGCGACCGCGAGGGCATTGATCGCGGCGGCGAGGGCGTCACTCGCGGCGGCGAGGTCAGCCATGCCGGCGTCCCCACGCGCGCAGCCGGCTCACGCCCCCGTCGGGGAAGATGCCGAGGCGGAGGTGCGTGGCGGGCCCCGCAGTGCCGGCGCCGCTGCCGGGTCCGTTGCCGCCCGTCGCGAAGAAGTGCCGCTCGTGCGCGCGCAGCTTGCTCTCCGAAACCATCGAAACCCACGCCGGGCTCGCGACGAGATCGGTGATGCGCGCGCCGGGCGCGTGGATCGCGTCGACCGCGCAGCGATCGGGGAAGTTGCCCTTGAAGTGGTTGGTGTCGATCTCGACGACGTCGACGAGCCCGGGCGCGCCGAGCTGGATCAGGATCCAGTCGTGTCCCGGGCCGCGGCGGCGCCGCGTCTCCCAGCCGCCGCTCATGTCGGCTGCGCGCCCCGGCAGCAAGAGATTGTTCATCGGCCCGAAGAACGCATCCGAGCACGCGAGCGCCAGCCCGCCGTTGCGGACCGCGGCGAGATCGACCGCGTCGGGCGCGACGTGCGCGGCGGCGGCGTCGTCGGTGTCGGCGCGCGCCGGCTGCCAGAGCGGCGCGACGCGACCGAAGACGCGCAGCCGCGCGACCCCGCCGTCGGGGAAGATCCTGAGCCGCACGTGGCTCACGGGCGCGCGCGCGATGGCGGCGAACAGGTTCTGCGATCCCGGCCGCAGCGGCGACTGCGCCAGCAGGTCGACCCAGTCGGCTCGCGCGGTGAGCTGCTCGAGGGGCGTGCCGGCCGGCGCCGCGACGCCGTCGATCGACGCAAACGGCGGGTGGTTGCCGAGGAAGTGGTTCGTGTCGACGTCGAAGCCGAGCGCTTCGCCGGGCGCGCCGAGCTCGAGCACGCACCAGTCGCAATCGCCGTCGGGTCCGGGGCGCGGCGCGCGGCGGCGCCGGCTCTCCCAGCCATCCATCCACTTGCCGCGATCGGTGTAACGCCCTTCGACGAAGACGCCGCGGCCCGGTGCAATCAGGTTCTCGGCGCCGGCGAAGAAGTCGTCGCTGGCGCCGAGCGCGCGGCCGCCGAGCGCCGCCGCCGCGAGGTCGACGAGACCGGTGAATCCGACGGCGACCGGCTCGCTCACGGCGCGCTCCCCGGGTCGCGTCCAAGCAGCGTCATGCCGCGCGCCGGCAGGGCGTCGGCGTCGGCGTAAGCGGAATCGTAGACGATCTGGCCCCGCAGCACGGTCAGGTGCACGCGCCCGGTGAGCGCGCGGCCCACGTACGGCGAGATCTTGTGCCGGAACCGCAGCGCGGCGGCGTCGACGACGCGCTCGTCGTCGGGATCCCAGACCACGAGATCGGCGTCGAGCCCGGGCGCGATCCGGCCCTTGCGCGCCGCGAGCCCGGCGAGCCGCGCGGGACGCTCGCTCATCCAGGTGGCGATCTCGCCGAGGCCGTGGCCGCGCCGCCGCGCCTCGGTCCAGACCGCGCGCGAGACCGAGCTGCAAGGACGCGATGCCGCCCCAGGCTTCGTTGAAAGTCGCCGCGCTCGGGCAGCTTGAGCGCGGGCGTGCACGGGCTGTGGTCGCTGATCACCAGATCGATTGTACCGTCACCGAGCGCGCGCCACAGCGCCTCCCGGTTCTCGTGCTCGCGGATCGGCGGCGCGCACTTGAAGTGGGTGGCGCCGTCGGGGATCGTCTCGGCGTCGAAGCAGAGGTAGTGCGGGCAGGTCTCGACGGTGATCGGCAGGCCCTCGTCCTTGGCGGCGCGCAACGCCGGCAGCGACGACGCCGACGACAGGTGCACGATGTGCACGGCGCAGCCGGTCTCGCGGCAGAGCGCGATCAGCAAGCGGATCGCCGCGTCCTCCCAGGCGCGCGGCCGCGACGCCAGGTAGGCGTGATAGGCGCGCGGGTCGGCGGCTCCCGCGGCGGGGACCGGCGCGCCGGCGTCGAGCTCGGCGTGCGCGAGCAGCGGCAGCCCCAGCGCGCGCAGCACCGGCATCGCCTGGCGCAGGTCGGCCTCGGTCGCGTTGGGAAACTCGTCGATGCCCGAGTGGATCAGGAACGCCTTGCACCCGAGCGCGCCCGCGCGCGCCAGCCCGGGCAGCTCGCCCGCGTTGCCGGGGACGACGCCGCCCCAGAAGCCGACGTCGACGGCGCAGCTGGCCCGCGCTCGCCGCGCGCTTGGCCTCGAGCGCGGCGCCGCTCGTCGTGACCGGGATGCAGTTGAGCGGCATGTCGACCAGCGTGGTGACGCCGCCGGCGGCCGCGGCGCGCGTCGCGGTCGTGAAGCCTTCCCACTCGGTGCGCCCCGGCTCGTTGACGTGGACGTGACAGTCGACGAGCCCGGGCGACACCACCAGCGATCCGACGTCGAGCAGGTCATCGCCCGCGCCCGCCTGGCCGGTGCCGGGGCGATCAATCGCTTCGATGCGCCCGTCGGCGCGAAGAGGATCGCGGCCGGGCCGACCGCGCCGTCGGCGACGACGCGCGTGCTGCGGATGCCGCGTCGGGCGCGCGCCGATCGAAGGTCGCCGGCGGCATCAGAACTCCGCCTCGGCGAAGCGACACAGGCTCTGGAAGTGCGCGTCGCGATCCTCGACGAACAGCGAGCCGGTGATGCCGGCGCAAAGCCGCGGGATCGAGTACTTCATGCCCGAGATGCTCGCGCCGCCGAAGCCGAGGCTGGCCAGACCACCGAATGTGTAATTGTAGAGGTAGCGCAGATGAGGCGCGTCGCCCGGCTGGCGCTCGGTGATGCTCGAACGCCGGGCCGAGATAGGGATGCCGCGCGAGATCGTCGTGCCGCAGCTCCGCGGGCGGCTCGTAGCGGTCGGACCAGCGCGCGATGTGGGGCTCGAGCTCCGCGAGCTCGGGGCGGCGGCGCAGATCGGTGACGAAGCCGGTTCCGACGATCACGAAGTCGGCGTCGTGCGTGTCGCCGCCCGCGCCGCGAATGCGCACGCCGTCGCCGGACGGCTCGACCGACTGCCAGGCGCAGCCACCGTGCAGATGGAAGCCGGCGTGCCGCCGCGCGCGCTCGAGGGTATCGGCGGGCGGCAGCTGCCCCATGCGCAGGATCTGCCGGATGAACCGCCACTTGTCGGCGTCGGGCAGCTCGCCGGCGTGCTTGAGGAAGCCGACGATCTCGGCCCAGCGATAGGCATTCACGTTGACCAGCGTCGGACGGCGAAAGCAGAGGCGCACCTCGCGCGCGCCGTGCTCCAGCGCGGTCGCCGCGTTGTCGAACGCCGACGCGCCCGCGCCCAGCACAGCGACACGCTTGCCGCGCCAGCGCGTCGAAGTCGATCTCCCAGCGCGTGTGCGCGTAGAGCGAACGCGGCAAGCGATCGCGGATCATCGCGGGCACGTCCCAGTCGCCCGACCCCTCGATCCCCGTCGCGAGCACCACGCGCCGCGCGTAGAGCGTCGGCGTCGGCTGCGCCGGCATCGCCCTCCGCGCCGACCGCGGTGCAGGGCACTTCCCAAGCGCGCTCGGCCGCGTTCCACCGCAGCGCGCCGACGCGGGTCTCGCGCGCGCACCGGGATGCTCGAGCGTGCGGCGGTACCATGCCGAGGTACGCCGCCCAGATCTCCTTGGGGATCAGACCGAGCGACCGCCAGCTTCCTTCGCCGTGCTGCGCTTCGTAGAACGCCTCGCGGCGTCAGGCTGGGGATACCCAGGTCCGGCCCGGTCACGTGCTTGGGCGTGCGCAGCGTGCGCATGCGCGCGAAGTTGAGCCAGGGACCGGCGCGATCGAGCGGGTTCTGATCGACGACCAGCAAGTTCGTCACGCGCTCGCGCATCAGCGCGAACGCGGCGGCCAGGCCGCCCTGCCCCGCGCCGACGATGAGCACGTCGAAGATCGCGTCGCCACCCGACGTGCGCCGCGGCGCCAGCCAATCGCGCCGCGGATAGGCGAGCCGTTCGAGATCGCGCCGCACGCGCGCGGCCAGCTCGTCGAGACCGGCCTCGGCCGCGGTCATGCGCCGCCGATCAAGCGCAGCAAGCGCGGATCCTCGACGGCGCGCAGGTGCGCCGCCGCCCGACCCCGCCGCAACGCCACCAGCTCGGCGACGACGCTGACCGCGATCTCCTCCGGTCCGACGGCGCCGATGTCGAGGCCGACGGGCGCGAACAATCGCTCGCGATCGAGCGGCGGCGCGCCGTTGCCGCGTCTGGCCTCGATGCGCTGGAGCAGCTTGAACGTCTTGCGCCGGCTGCCAATCAATCCGATGAAGCGCGCTTTGTGTCCGAGCGCGCGTTCCAGCACCTCTTCGTCGATCCGGTGATCGTGCGTGGTGATGAGCACCCAATCGCATTCGCCCAGCGCCGTCTCGCCGAGCAACGCCAGCGGCTCGCGCAGCTCACGACGGCACCCGGGAAATCGCTGGTCGGTGTTCAGCTCCTCGCGCTCGTCGACGACGGTGACGTCGAAGCCGACGCTGCGGGCCAGCGTCGCCGTCGGCCTGGCGACGTGCCCGGCGCCGAACAGCCACAGGCGCGGCGGCGCCTCGACCGCCTCGACGAAGATCTCCATGCGCCCGCCGCAGCACATGCCCAGGTCGTAGCCGAGATCGCGCGCCAGCATCTGGCTCGCGCCCGTGCGCTGGGCCTCGCGCAACGCCTCGAGCGCCGCGTGCTCGATCGCGCCGCCGCCGACGGTGCCCACGGTGCTGCCGTCGGGACGCAGCAGCAGGCGCGCGCCCGCCTCCTGCGGCGTCGAGCCGGACGTGCGCACCACGGTGGCGAGCGCGCCGCGCCCACCGCCCTTCAGCAGCTCGACGAGCGCCTCGGCGACCTCACGCACGGTGAGAAGTTTACTACACCCGCGCTTGCGATCGGCGACGGCCGTGACAGGAACAATCGTCTTCGCCGATTGGAAAAGGAGGCCCCCCCATGCGAGCCGACATCGTTCCTGGCGCAACCTTCCCCGACTACGACTTGCCGGATCACACCGGCAAGCACCGCAAGCTCTCCGAGATCCAGCAGGACGACCCCATGGTCCTCATGCTCAGCCGCGGCAACTATTGCCCCAAGGATCGCCGCCAGCTCGAGGGGCTGGCGCTGCTGCATCGCGAGCTCGAGGTCGGCTATTGCCGGATCGCGACGATCAGCACGGACAACCTGCTCGAAACCAACGAGATGCGCGCCGGCGTCGCGGCGCACTGGCCGTTCCTGTCGGATCCGGGTCGCAAGGTGCAGAACGATCTCGACATCGCCGAGTACACCGACCCCACCCACAATCCCATGATTCCGCACACGCTGGTGCTCGCGCCCAGGCTGGTGATTCACAAGCTCTACAACGGCTACTGGTTCTTCGGCCGGCCCACGATCGAGGAGCTGCGCCTGGATCTGCGCGCCGTGCTGCAGAAGTGCCGGCCCGATTGGGACATCACCGGCCCCGGGCCGAGAGCGGCGTGGGCGCGCGGCGACAAGACGGCCTTTTATCCCTACGGCAAGAGCTACGCGCAGGTATTCGCCGAACAGAAATAAACGCCGCAGTCCCGTCGGCACGGCGCCTGTCCCGCGCGCGCCTGACTATACTGGACGGAGATGGGGGTCAGGTTCGTGCTCAACGGCGAGGGCGTCGAGGTCGACGACGGCGAACCTCACGTCACGCTGCTGCAGTGGCTGCGCGCATCGGGCCGCACGGGTAGCAAGGAAGGCTGCGCCGAGGGCGAGTGCGGCGCGTGCGCGGTCGCGCTGGTGCGCCGCGACGCCCGCGGGCGCGTTCGTTTCGAATCGGTCAACAGCTGTCTGGTTCCGCTGGCGGCCGCCGGCGGCCACACCATCGTCACCGTCGAGGGCGTCGCGGCGCGCGACGGCGCGCTGCACCCGGTGCAGCGCGCGATGGTCGACACCGGCGGATCGCAGTGCGGCTACTGCACGCCGGGCTTCGTCGTCAGCCTGTTCTGCGAGTACTACCGGCCCGGCCGGCTCGACTTCGATCCCGAATCGATCGGCGGCAACCTCTGCCGCTGCACCGGGTATCGGCCGATCGCCGACGCGGCGCGGGCGCTGCCGCGCGCCGTCCACCCACGACCACCGCCTGCGCCGCCGCTGGCGCCCGTGCTGCGGCGCGCGTCGAGAGCGGCCGCGCTTCGCGCGGCCGCACGAGCCTGGAGATGCTCTGGCGCTGCCTGGCGGAACGCCCCGGAGCCGTGCTCATCGCCGGCGGCACCGACCTCATGGTCTACGCCAACCAGAGATATCAGCGTTTCCCCGCGCTCATCTCGCTCGAGGCGCTGCCCGAGCTGCGCGCGGTTCGCGGCCGGCCCGACGGAGATCAGCATCGGCGCCGGCCTGACGCTCGCGGAGATCGAGGAGCGCCTCGGCCACGGAGCTGTCGACGACGTGCCGATGCTCGTCGCAGCTCTGGCCGCTGTTCTCGTCGCGGCTGATCCGCAACCGCGCGACGCTGGGCGGCAACCTGGCGACCGCGTCGCCGATCGGCGATTCGCCGCCGGTGCTGCTCGCGCTCGACGCCGAGGTGACGCTGGCGGGACCGCGCGGCGAGCGCCGCCTGCCGCTCGCGCGAGTTCTTCGCCGGCTACCGCAAGACGGCGCTGGCGCCGGACGAGATCATCGCCAGCGTTCATCTGCCGCGCCCGCTGCCGGCGGTGCAGCGTTTCTACAAGGTCAGCAAGCGCGTGCTCGACGACATCTCGACGGTGGCGGCGGCCTTCGCGCTGGATCTCTCGGCGCGACGGGCGCGTCGAGCGGCTGCGCCTCGCGTACGGCGGTGTCGCCGCGACGCCGATCCGCGCGCCACGCCGCCGAGACGCTGGCGGCCGGCCGGCCCTGGAATCGCGAGACCGCCGCCGCGATCGCTCGGCGCGCTCGCGCACCGTCGGCACGCCGATCGGCGATCACCGCGGCAGCGCCGCCTACCGGCGCGCGATGATCGGCCGCCTGTTCGAGAAGTTCTTCGCCGAGGTCGCGCACGGAGCGGAGGCCGCACGATGACGCCGCTCGGTCGGGCGCGCCGGTCAGCCACGAGTCGGCGGTCGAGCACGTCACCGGCGCCGCGCAGCTACGTCGACGATCTCTGGGGCGACCTTGCGCGCGTCGTTCACGCCTGGCCGGTCGCGGCGCCGCACGCGCACGCGCGCGTCGTCGGCGATCGAGGGCGGCGCCGCGCTGGCGTGCCCGGGCGTGCTCGCGTTGCTCACCGCCGCCGACGTTCCGGGTGAAAACGACGTCGGGCCCGCGCGCCACGACGAGCCGCTGTTCCCCGAGGAGGTCTGCTTTCACGGCCAGCCGGTCGCCTGGGTGCTCGCCGAGACCGAGGAGCAGGCGCGCGCGGCCGCCGGCGAGGTGCGGCGTGGTCTACGAGCCGCTGCCCGCCGATCCTGTCGATCGAGGACGCGATCGCCGCGGAGCAGCTTTCTCACCGAGCCGGAGCGCATGCGGCGCGGCGACGCCGAAGCGCGCGCTGGCGGCCGCGCCGCACCGCCTGCGAGGGCGAGCTCTTCATGAACGGGCAGGAGCACTTCTATCTCGAGACGCAGGCCGCGCTGGCCTGGGTCGACGAGAGCGGCCGACCTGTTCGTGCACTCGTCGACGCAGCACCCGACGCGAGATGCAGGAGATCGTCGCGCGCGTGCTCGGCGTGCGCGCGGCACGAGGTGATCGTGCAGTGCCTGCGCATGGGCGGCGCGTTCGGCGGCAAGGAGACGCAGGCCAACGCCTGGGCCGCGGTCGCGGCGCTGGGCGCGCGCAAGCTGCGGCGGCCGGTGCGCGTGCGCCTGACGCGCGCGCAGGACATGACGATGACCGGCAAGCGCCACCCGTTCCTGGCGCGCTTCGACGTCGGGTTCGACGGCGACGGGCAAGCTGCGCGGCGCTCGCGCTCGAGCTCTTCAGCGACGGCGGCTGGAGCCTGGACCTCAGCGCGCCGATGCTGGCGCGCGCGATGTTCCACGTCGACAACTGCTACTTCCTGCCCGACGTCGAGATCGTCGGGCCGCGTCTGCCGCACGCACCACGTCTCGCACACCGCGTTCCGCGGCTTCGGCGGGCCGCAGGGCATGGTCGTCGATCGAGGAGATCCTCGACCGCGTCGCGCGCACGCTGGCGCTGCCGCCGGACGTCGTGCGCGAGCGCAACTTCTACGCGCCCGGGCGACGACCACGCACTACGGGCAGGAGGTGCGCGACGCCGACCGCATCGCGCGCATCTGGAGCGAGCTGCAAGACCAGCGCCGACTTCGACGCGCGCCGGCGCGAGATCGACGCGTTCAACGCGCGCAGCCCGCACAGCGAAGCGCGGCCTGGCGATCACGCCGGTGAAGTTCGGCATCTCGTTCACCGACGGCGTTCTACAACCAGGCCGGCGCGCTGGTGCTCATCTACAAGGACGGCAGCGTGCAGGTGAACCACGGCGGCACCGAGATGGGCCAGGGGCTGCACACCAAGATGCTGCAGATCGCCGCCGACGCGCTCGGGCGTGCCGCTGGACGCGGTGCGCGTCATGCCGACGCGCACCGACAAGGTGCCCGAACACCTCGGCGACCGCGGCGTCGAGCGGCGCGGATCTGAACGGCGCGGCGGTGCGCGCCGCGTGCGAGACGCTGCGCGAGCGCCTCGCCGAGGTCGCCGCGCGCCGCTTCGGACTGCGCGCCGGCGGACGTGCGTTTTCGACGGGCGGTCGGGTGCGCGCGAAGACCGACGCGCAGACCGACGCGACCTTCGCCGACGTCGTCGGCGCAGGCCTACCTCGAGCGCGTCTCGCTGTTCGCGACCGGGCTACTACCGCACGCCCGACATCCACTACGATCGCGCGAGCGGCACGCGGCAAGCCGTTTCACTACTTCGCGTACGGCGCCGCCGTGAGCGAGGTCGAGGTCGACGGCTTCACCGGCCAGTACCGCCTGCTGCGCGTCGACATCCTGCACGACGTCGGCGATTCGCTCTCGCCGCTGGTCGATCGCGGCCAGATCGAGGGCGGCTTCGTCCAGGGCGTCGGCTGGCTGACCACCGAGGAGCTGGTCTGGACGCGGCGACGGCGCGCTCGCGACCAGCGGCGCGTCGACCTACAAGCTGCCGTCGCTGGGCGAGTGCCCGCCGGTCTTCCACGTCGACGTTGCTGGAGCAAGGCGCACGAGCCCGGGGTCGTTCACGGCAGCAAGGCGGTCGGCGAGCCGCCGCTGATGCTGGCGATCAGCGTGCGCGAGGCGCTGCGCGACGCGGTCGCGGCGTTCGGCCGCGGCGGCGTCGTCGAGCTGGCGCTGCCCGTCGACGCCCGAGGCGGTGTTCTGGGCGATCGAACGGGCTCGCGGCTGACGGCGTAAGCGCGCGATCTACGAAGCCGTCCTTAGTGACGGCCGTCGCTTCCGATGCATTTTGCGAGGACCATCCCGCGCGCGGAAGATCTTCGTGTACACCCGTTACCTCGAGTGAGGGCTTGGCGCGGTTCCGAAACCGCCAAGGTGTGACAGCCATGAACAGGCCAAACATGAACAGACGACGACAGATCCACCAATGGCTAGCGACCTGCGCCCTGTCGGGCGTGCTCGGCATCTCCGCCTGCGGAGGGGCGCCGGCGAACGGTCCGGGCGAGGCGATGGGAGAGACGAGCGCGGCGCTCACCACCGCCAAGCCAATCGCGCACGGGGTGGTCCATGACGGCGCCGGCGCGGGGATCGCGCACGCGCGCGTCGACGTCCGCGCCGCCGGCTCCCACCGCATCGTCGCGTGCGCGACCACGGCAAGCGACGGCACGTTCGCGCTGGACGTGCGGGCGGGAACCTACGACCTGATGGTCACACCCAGAACCGGATTCGCGCCGCAGATCTTTCCCGGTCAGGTGATTGCGAAGGGGACCGAGCTCGAGTTGATCATCGCGAGGGCGCCGCGGACCGTCAACCTCACCGGCCACGTCACCGATCAGAACGGCCAGCCCTTGAGCGTGTCGGTGTGCGCGGCGGACTGCGTCGACACCGGCGACAGCGGAGCCTTCGCCATCAGCGCACGCACCGACCGGCAACTGGAGATCACGGGAGGAGGTTTCCAGGGGCGGCTCGCGATCGATCCAGCGCAGTCCACGCCGCTCGACATCGTCATTCCGATCTTCAATCTCACCGGCACCGTGCTGGACCCGACGGGCGCGCCGATGGCCAACGTGTCGGTGACCGCGCCGACCTGTAGCAACATCACCTCGGGCGAGCTGGTCGGCATCTCCTGCGTCGACGGGACCCAGACCGACTCGAACGGGCATTTCCATTTCACGTCGCTGCCCGGCGACCTCGTGTTGCATGTCTCCGGCGACGCCTCGGGCAACATCTTCGGCGACCTGGGAATGGACGTGACCGAGTCGGTGACCGGCGACGCCGACCTGACCATCCAGGTGCCGCCGCTGCAAAGCCTGAGCGGCCGCATCACCGACCGCGACGGCAACGGCCTGCCGGGACATCGGCTCTGCCTGATGCACAGCGGTTGCGCGTCACGTCTCTGTAGCCAGGACTGCGTGTCCAGCGACGGCGGCGGCAGTTACACGATCAACCTCTCGCCAGGAACCTATGACGCTGAGTTGTTCTCGCCGCTGGTGCCGACGTCCCCGCTCGGGTTCTACGTCTTCACGAGCACGATCACGCTGTCGCAATCCACCGAGCTGGACTTCACCTTCCCCAACCGAGTCGTCACGGGGACGGTCCTGAACGTCGACGGCACGCCGGCGGCGAACGTCGCCGTGTCCGACAACGGTCACGACGCGAACGTCAGCGGGTTCGTGGGCCGCGTCTCCGCGACGACCCAGACCAGCGATGCGAATGGACGATTCCAGATGGTGATGGCGGCGCCGGGGGACGTGGTGCTCACGGCGCGCGGCGCGACCACGACATCGGTCCCGTTCACGGTGATCGGCGATACCGACGTCGTCGTTCAGTTGCAGGCGACGCAGCCGGCGACCGGTCAGGTGCTGGCGGCGGACGGCAGCCCCGTCGCGGGCGTCATCGTCTGTTACGACCCGCCCATCTTCACCAGCGGCGACCGCTGCTCGACGACCGACGCTGGCGGCCAGTATCAGTTGAGCCTGACGCCGGGCACCTACGCGGTGTCGGTCTCTGGCAGCGAGACCGGCATCGGCTTCTTCACGCTCGATCTGTCGGCCACGGTGCCGTCGGCGCCCGCGATCATCCGCCTGGCGGCCACGCGATCCACCCCGGTCCGGATCGTGAACACCGACGGAAGCCCGCTCGCGGGCGTGTCGGTGTCCGCGGTTTGCTTCTCGGCGCCGGCCGCCGGCACCACCGAGGACCTCTGCGGTCAGGGTCTGGTCAGCGATGCAGCGGGAGCCGCGACCGTCGTGAGCGGAGTCGGCGTGCCGATGGCGATGCAGATCAACGCAGCTCCCGGCTTCGAATCGCCGTCGATCCTCATCGACGAGATCACCGTCGGCGACAACACGGAGCTGACGATCGCGATCCAGTCGTCCCCGTCACCCTGATTGACCGGCCGGAAACCGGCCGTGCGACCTCAATTTACCGAGATTTCACCGCGCGGACATCGAGCGCCCGCGTGTGGCCGCCATAGTGGTGGCACCACACCCGGAGGAGCTCCATGACGCCGATGCAGAAGACGCTCGTTCAACAGTCGTTCAAGCAGGTCGTGCCGATCGCCGACACCGCGGCGACGATCTTCTACGAGCGTTTGTTCGCGACGACGCCGGCGCTGCGGCCTCTCTTCAAGGGCGACCTCACCGAGCAGAAGAAGAAGCTGGTGCAGATGCTCGCCTACTGCGTGGGCAAGCTGGACGCGCCCGACGAGCTTCTGCCCGCGGTGCGCGCGCTCGGGCGGCGCCACGTCGGCTACGGCGTGACCGACGAGCATTACCAGCTCGTCGGCGCCGCCTTGCTCTCGACGCTGGAGATCGGTCTCGGCGCCGCTTTCACCGCCGAGGTGCGCGACGCATGGACCGCCGTCTACCAGGTGCTGTCGGCCACGATGATCGAGGGGACCCGCGCCGCGGCCTGAGTTACTTCCCCGCGGGCGGCTTTCCCTTCACGCCCTTCACATAGAAGTTGATGCCGTGCAGGAACTTGTCGTCGGCGGTCTCGCCGGCCTTGAGCAACGTCTTGCCGCTCTGGTCCATCACCGGGCCCTTCCAGATCACGAACGTCCCGTCGCGGAGCCCCTTCTTCACGGCGTCGAGCTTCTGCCTGGTGGCGTCGGGCACCGCCGCCGACAACGACACGAGATCGATCGCGCCTTCCTTGACGCCCCACCACGTCTGCTCGGTCTTCCAGGTGCCGTCGAGCGCGTCCTTGACCGCCTTCTTGTAGTACGGCGACCAGTCGATGACCGCCGAGCCGAGGTGCGCGTGCGGCCCGTACTTCGACATGTCGGAGTCCCAGCCGAACCCGTGCTTGCCCGCCTTCTCGGCGGTCTGCAACACCGCCGACGAATCGGTGTTCTGCATCAGCACGTCGGCGCCGTCGTTGATCAGCGCTTGCGCGCCCTCGGCTTCCTTGGGCGGATCGAACCACTTGTTGACCCACACCACGCGCGTCTCGACCTTGGGGTCGACGCTCTGTGCGCCCATCGTGAACGAATCGATGTTGCGGATGACCTCGGGGATCGGGATCGACGCCACCACGCCCAGCACGTGGCTCTTGGTCATGCCGCCCGCGACGACACCGGCCATGTACGCGCCCTCGTAGGTGCGCGAATCGTACGTGCGCAGGTTGGCGGCGGTCTTGTAGCCGGTGGCATGCTCGAGCCTCACGTCCTTGGCGTCGGCGGCGACGCGCAACATCGGCTCCATGTAACCGAACGTCGTGCCGAAGATCAGCTTGTTGCCCTGCGCCACCATGTCGCGCAGCACGCGCTCGGCGTCGGCGGCCTCGGGCACGTTCTCGACGAAGCTGGTTGCGATCTTGGCGCCGAACTCGGTCTCGATGGCCTTGCGCGCCTTGTCGTGCGCGAACGTCCACCCGGCGTCACCGACGGGGCCAACGTACGCGAACGCGACTTTGAGCACCGGCGGCACCGCGGGCGCGGGGGCCGGCGCCGCAGCAGCGAGCGCGGGCTCGGCGGGTGGCTCCTTCTTGCAGCCGAGCCAGGCGCACAGCGCCAGCACGCCGGCGGCACCGCGCAGAAGTTTGGACGGGCGAATTTGCGGCATATGGGATCTCCTCTCAGTTTTCGGGACGGAAGGCCTTGCCGAGCGAAGCCGGCATGTTGACGCGGACCCAGGCACGGTTCCGCGAGATCAGCACCAGGACCAGGATCGTCGCCACGTACGGCGACATCCCCAGCAAGTGGCTCTCGATGTCGACGCCGCGCGCCTGCAGATGAAACTGCAGCATGGTCACGCCACCGAACAGGTACGCGCCCAGCAGCACGCGCGCCGGGCGCCACGTCGCGAACGTCGTGAGGGCAAGCGCGATCCACCCCTTGCCCGCGGTCAGCCCCTCGACCCACAGGTGCGCGTAGACGATCGACACGTACGCGCCCGCCAGGCCGCAGAGCGCGCCGCCGAACACCACCGCCGCAAAGCGCACGCGCTGCACGGGCAGGCCCAGCGCGTGCGCCGACGCCGGGGACTCGCCCGCGGCGCGCACCACCAGCCCCAGGCGCGAACGAAAGAGAAACCAGCCGAGCCCCGCCGCCAGCGCCGCCGCGAAGTACACGAGCGGGTGATAGCCGAGCAGCGCGTGGCCGACGAACGGCACGTCGACCAGCGCGGGAAACAGCGGACGCGGCAGATCGGGAAGCTGGCGATCGACCAGGCCTTCCCCGGCGAATGCCGTGAAGCCGGCGCCGAACAACGTCAGCGCCAGACCGGTCGCGTATTGGTTGGTGCCGAGGCCGACGACCAGCAATCCGAAGAGCGCCGCGAGCAACGCGCCGGCGCCCGCGCCCGCCGCGAACGCCAGGCCGCTCGGGTGATTGAGCGCCGTCGCGTAAGCGGCGAGGCCGCCGGTCAGCATCATGCCTTCCGCGCCGAGGTTGACGACGCCGGCGCGCTCGTTGACCAGCAGCCCCAGCGCCGCCAGCGCCAGCACCGTGCCGCCGTTGATCGACGACGACAGCATGAGCAGCAATGCCTCCATCAGCGACGTCGCCTTCTCGCCACCACCGCGTCGCACGCCAGCAACGCGAAGAGCAGCAACCCCTGGAAGACGCCGGTCAACGCCTTGGGCAGGCCGAGGCGCGACTGCGACAGCTCGCCGCCGATGTAGAACATGCTCATCAGCACCGACGAGAACACGATGCCGACGGGGTGCAGCCGCCCGACGAAGGCGACGATGATCGCGGCGAAGCCGTAGCCGACCGGCAGGTGCGGGGTGAGCTGGCCGAGCGGCCCCGCGACCTCGAGCGCGCCCGCGAGCCCGGCGAGGCCGCCCGAGATCATCAGCGCCGTCCAGAGCGCGCGCCGCGGAGAGAAGCCGGCGTAAGCCGCGGCGCGCGGCGCGATGCCGCCGACCTCGAGCTGGAAGCCGGCGTAGGTGCGGTAGAGAAACAACCAGGCGCCGGCGGTGCTCGCGAGCGCGAGGACGCTGCCCCAGTTCGCGCGATAACCGCTCACCAGCCGCGGGATCGCCGTCGCGTCGGGAAAGGTGATCGTCTGCGGGAAGTTGAAGCCCTCGGGATCCTTCCAGGGGCCGTAGACCAGATAGCCGAGCAGCAGCTCGGCGACGTAGACCAGCATCAGGCTGACCAGGATCTCGTTGGCCGAGAAGCGATCGCGCAGCCACGCGACCAGCGCCGCCCAGCACATGCCGCCCACGACGCCGGCGACGACCAGCGCGACGACCACCCAGCGGCCCGCGCCCGGACCCGCCAGCAGCACCACGCCGGTCGCGGCGATCGCGCCGGCGATGAACTGCCCCTCGGCGCCGATGTTCCAGACGTTGGCGCGAAACGCGATCGCCAGGCCGAGCGCGATCATCGCGAGCGGCGTCGCCTTGATCGCGAGCTCGCTCAGCGCGCGGCCGTCGCGCAGCGGCTCGACGAAGAACATCGCGAGCGCACGCGCGGGCGGCTTGCCGAGCGCCGCGAACAGCACGGCGCCGATCGCCACGGTGATCGCGAGCGCCGCCACCGGCGACAGCAGCGCCGCCACGCGCGCCGACAGCAAGCCGGACCCACCCGGCGCCGCCGGCGAAGATGACGATGACGATGACGACACCGGCGGCGCGGCCAGCGCCGACGGCGCCAGCCTAGCCACGCGCGGTCACCTCGGCGGCGGGGCCGCCGGCGACGTCGGGGAAGTCGCCGCTCATCCACTGGCCGATCTGCGCGATGCGCGCCTCGCGCACCGGGATGCGCGGCGACAACCGGCCGCGCGCCATCACCACCAGGTCGGTCGCGATCTCGAACAGCTCGTCGAGGTCCTCGCTCACCACCAGCAGCGCCACGCCGTGCGCCGCCAGCGCCGTCAGCTCACCGCGGATCTGCGCGGCGGCGCCCACGTCCAGGCCCCAGGTCGGCTGCGCGACCACCAGCACCTTGGGCGCGGCGTCGATCTCGCGGCCAACGATGAACTTCTGCAGATTTCCGCCCGACAGGCTCGCCGCTACCGCCTCGGCGCCGGGCGCGCGCACGCCGAAGCGATGGATCAGCCGCTCGGCCAGCCGGCGCGCCGTGCGCCAGCGCAGGAAGCCGGCGCGCGCGATCGGCTCGCGCCGCGTGAGCAGCGTGTTCGCCGCGAGCGACAGCGCCGGCACCGCCCCGCGGCCCATGCGCTCCTCGGGAACCGTGCACAGCCCCAGCGCCCGCCGCTCGCGCGCCGGCGCGCGCGAGACGTCGCGCCCCAGCAGCCAGACGCTGCCGGCGGGCGCGCGCGGATCCTCGCCCGACAGCGCGCCCAGCAGCTCGCCCTGGCCGCTGCCCGAGATCCCGGCGACGCCCAGGATCTCGCCGGCGCGCACGTCGAGGCGGATGTCGTCGAGCGCGACGCCGAAGCGCTCGCGTCGCGGCAGCGACAACCCGCGCACCTCCAGCGCCGACCCCTCGAAGCGCTCCGAACCTCCCGCCCGCGGCGACGGCGCGGCCGCGGGCGGCGCCGCGCCCAGCATCAGCGCCGACAGGCCGTGCACGCTCTCGTCGGCGGGCGCGACGACGCCGGTGACGCGCCCGCCGCGCAGCACGGTCGCGCGCGAGCACAGGGCGCGCACCTCGTCGAGCTTGTGGCTGATGTACAGGATCGAGCAGCCGGCGCCCGACAGCCGGCGCAGCATCGCGAACAGCCGCTCGGCCGCCTGCGGCGTCAGCACCGACGTCGGCTCGTCGAGGATCAGCAGGCGCGGCCTGGTCAGCAGCGCGCGCAGGATCTCGACGCGCTGGCGCTCGCCGACCGACAGATCGAAGACCAGCCGGTCGCCTTCGATCTCCAGGCCGAACTCGGCGGCGACCGCGGCCACCCGCGCTTGCACCTCCCGGCGCGGCAGCGCCGCATCCAGCCCCAGCCACACGTTCTCGGTGACGGTCAGCGCGTCGAAGAGCGCGAAGTGCTGGAACACCATCGCGATACCCAGCGCGCGCGCCTCCCGCGGACTGGCGACGCGCACGACGCGGCCGTCCCAGCGCACCTCGCCCGCGTCGGGGTGCACGGCGCCGTAGATGATCTTCATCAGCGTCGACTTGCCGGCGCCGTTCTCGCCGAGGACGCCGTGGATCTCGCCCGGCATCACGCTGAGGTCGACGCCGTCATTGGCCCGCACGGACGCATAGCGCTTGCTGATGCCGTGCAATTCGAGCCTCGGCGGTGTGGCGCTCATCGGTCTGCCCCGCCTATAGTGGGGTCGGCATGGAACCGAACGACGCGACGGCGAGCTTCGAGCTCGCGCTGCCCGACTGGGCCGCCGCCGAGCTGGCCGCGGGCGCGCAGCGGGCATTCTCGTCGGTCGATGAGCGGATGCAGTTGGTGATCGAGCTCGCGCGAACCAACTTCCAGCGCGACACCGGCGGGCCGTTCGCGGCGGCGGTCTTCGACGAGGCGAGCGCGCGGCTGGTCGCGATCGGCGTGAACCGCGTCGTGCCCATGCGGTGCTCGTCGGCGCACGCCGAGGTGATGGCCCTGTCGCTGGCCCAGCGCGCCACCGGCACGCACGACCTGGGCGGGCGCGGCCAACCGCCGCACCAGCTGGTGGTCAACTGGTGCCCGTGCGCGATGTGCTGCGGCGCCGTGGTCTGGTCCGGTGTGCGATCGCTCGTGATCGCGGGCAGCGGCCCCGAGCTCGAGCGCATCACCGGCTTCGACGAGGGTCCGATTCATCCCAGCTGGGCCGCCGAGCTCACCCGGCGCGGCGTCGCCGTCACCGACGGTGTGCTGCGCGACGAAACGTGCGCGATGTTCCGGGAGTTCGCCGCCAGCGGCCGCGCCGTCTACAACGCGCGCCAGGGATAGCGGCACGGTCCGCGGCCTGCTCATCGACGCCGAGACTATCTCCAGATCGAAGAACAGTGTGTTTCAGCGCGATTTCCCGAATGTTGACAGTGCACACGCTCCTGCCGCCGGCTGAGTGCGGCGCGGCACGGTCCGCCTCGGCCGAAGCTTGCGCCCGCGCGCGGGAGAGCTAAATTCGAGGGGCATGGCGCCCGTTTACCGAACCACGCCCATTCTGAGGCCGCTGCTGGCGACGGCGATCGCCGTGGTCGTGGTCGTGGTCGTTTCGATGGTGCATGCCTCCGCCGCCGACGCGCCGGCGCAGACACCAGCGAGCCCGACGACCAATCCGCCGCCTGCCGCCGCCGCGGGCTCGACCGTCCCGGCGCAGGCACCGAGTCCGCCGGCGACCCCGCCCCAGCCGGGCCCGGCCGTGCCTCCACCGTCGGCGGGCGTCGGCGTCGGCGCAGCGGCCTCGACCCCCGCGCCCGCGCCGACACAGGCGCCAGCCTCGACGCAGGCCCCGCCATCCACCCCCCCGCCGGCC
Source organism: uncultured Pseudomonadota bacterium (assembly GCA_963774325.1). Classification (GTDB taxonomy): domain Bacteria; phylum Myxococcota_A; class Polyangia; order Fen-1088; family Fen-1088; genus DASRQZ01. Next base: position 1,690,372 of record CAVZEF010000002.1, on the reverse strand, counting down.
TCGAGGTCCGCGCCCGAACCGACGCCCGCGCCCGCGACGGCGCCGGCGACCCCTCCCGCGAAGGAGACACCCGCGGCGATCCCGCCCGCACCGCCGGAAGCCGCGAATCCGGAGCCGCAGGCCCAAACCTATCCCGATGAGGACCGCTACGACCTGGTGCGTTCGAGCTTCGACGACAGCGATCTGGTCAACGAAGACCTCATTCTTGACGACGGCCCGCTGACCAAGTCTTATTTCGACGACCTGGATCGGGTCAACGAGCATCCGGTCCCCTGACCGGATCGCGGCGCCCGCGCGATCAAGGAGCGCGCACGCCGGGGATCTCGCGGTAACCTCCGGGCATGGCTCCCGAGCGGATCGCGGCGCTTGCTGACATCGACGCCGTGCTGAACCACAGGCCGACCGACGGGGGCCACGCCGGCATCGCCGAGATGACCGCGATGCTGAAGGCCTGCATCGAGCGCTGGGCACCGTCGGGCTCTTCGTACCGGCGCATGGCCGACGCGGTCAATCCGGTCGAGATCCTGACGGCCGAGGGCAACCTGCGCGCCGACGTGCGCCTGCGCGGCGTGCTGGTGACCATGGAGCGCGACTACCGCGCCGGGATGAGCCGCACGCTCGACGAGCGCGTGCACGGGGCGATCCTCGATGATCTCGTCGGCCAGGGCGACCGCCACCTCGACGCCGGACTCTGGGCGGCGGCGGCGATCGTGATCGGCGCGGCGCTGGAGCAGCACCTGCGCCAGCTGGCGGCGCGGCTCGACGTCGCGTTCGAGATCCCCGACGCGCGCGGCGTCCTCCACGCCAAGCCGGCGCAGCGCCTGAACGACGACCTTCGGTTGACGCCCGCCTACCCGCACACCGAATGGCAGCAGATTCAGCGCTGGCTGCAGGCGCGCGACCGGGCGGCGCGCGGCGAGCTCGGGAACGATTCCGAGCCGCTCGAACCGGAGCTGCGCCAGATGGCCCTGGGCGTGCGCGACTTCATCCGCCGCCACCCGGCGTGAGGTCGGCGCTTCACCCGGGCCAGCGACTGCCGCGCAGATCTTTTCGCCGGGGACGGCCGGGATCGAGCGCGGCCGGGCGCGGGTCCTCCGCCTCGTCGAGCTGGCGCACCATCCAACCGGGGTAGGGATCGCCCGGGTCGGAGGCCGCGTCGAGCTCGGCGATGTCGTCCGAGCCGAGCACGATGTCGGCGGCGCGGATGTTCTCGGCCAGCCGCTCGTTGGTGCGCGCCGCGATGATCACGCTCGACACCATCGGCTGCAGCAGCAACCACGCGAGCGCGATCTGCGCCGGCGTGGCCCCGCGGCGCTCGGCGATGCGGCGCAAGACGTCGATGATCGCGTAGCCGCGTTCGAGCTCGAACGGCACGAAGGGCCCGGCCTCGGCGAAGCGCGTGCCGCCCGCGGGCGGATGCTGGCGATCGTACTTGCCGGTGAGGAAGCCACCGGCGAGCGGGCTCCACACCAGGATGCCGATCTGGTGATACGCGGCGAACGGCACGAACTCGTGCTCGAGCTCGCGGCCGACCAGGCTGTAGTACATCTGCGCGGTGATGTATTTGGTCAGGTGCTCGCGCTGCTGGATGCCGAGCGCCGTCGCCGCCTGCCACGCGAGATAGTTCGAGAGGCCGATGTAGCGCACCTTGCCCGAGCGCACGAGATCGTCGAGCGCGCGCAAGGTCTCCTCGAGCGGCGTCAGGCTGTCCCAGCCGTGAATCTGGTAGAGATCGATGTAGTCGGTCTGCAGCCGCCGCAGGCTGGCCTCGGCCTCGCGCAGGATGTTCTTGCGGGTCGCGCCCGAGTGGTTGATGTCGCCGTCGCCCATCGGCAGGCGCGCCTTGGTGGCCAGCACGACGCGGTCGCGCACGTCGCGCAGAGCCTGGCCGAGCAGCGTCTCGCTCTCGCCCAGGCTGTAGACGTTCGCGGTGTCGACGAGGTTGATGCCCTGGTCGAGCGCGAAGCGCACCATGGCGGTGGTCTGCGTCTGGTCGAGCGCGCCCATGTTCATGGCGCGCCCGAACTGCATGGTTCCGAGCGACAGCGAGCTCACGACGAGCCCGCTGCCACCCAGCTTGCGATAATGCATGCGCCGCCGCTCGCGCGCCGCGACGGTTAGGTTACTGCCCGCCCGCGTCGGTCGCCGGCGGCGATGCGCTGGACGTGGCGCTGAGATCGCCGTGTCCGATACCGACGTTCTGAAGCACGGCGCGAATGTCTTCCGTCAACGGGTTCGCTCCCAGCGTGAGCGTCGCCGTGGGAACGGCGGTCACCTCGAACACGTAGGTGTGCGAGGTCCCTTTGGGGCAAGGGCCGCGATAGTCGAAGCCCGCCATGAAGAATGCGGTCTTGTGCAACTGCTTTGCCCCGGCCGGATGGTCAGCGTCGCAGTGCCCGGCAACGCCGCCGCAAGCGAAGTCACCGTCGAGGGGATGTCCCAGATCACCCAGTGCGCCGCGTTCTGGAACGTGTCGGTCAACACCACCGCGTAGCTCAGCGTCCCGGCGGGACCGGCGGTCCAGCTCATCGCCGGTGAGGTGTTCACGCCGGCGCAGGTGTTCGCATCCGGGAACGTTCCGCCGGCCAGCGCGGCGATGGTCAAGGTCATGTTCATGGGGCTCGTGGGGCCGTCGGCGAACGGATAGTCGAAGGCCGCGTCGCTGACCTGCGTGTCGGTGCTGGCCGGCGCGTCGTGCGCCGCATCGCCGTTCGAGCCGCCGGCAGCAGCGGCGTCACCGGTCGAGCCGCCGGCGCCGTTGGGCGAGCCGCTGCTCGACGAGCAGGCGCCGAAAGCGCCCGCGGCGAAAATCAGGAACACGTTCAACCAACGGGAATGAAAATACGAACGCATGGTCAACCCTCCCCAGAGTAAGAATCGCGGTTACAAGTAACACCGAGCGCCGTCTTGTCCAGTACCGGCGTCGGTCGTGCTGTGTGCGTCGGGGGTGCCATGGAGATCGCGACGACCCCCGACGTCATTTCTGGGCATGCAAGCGCCCGGTGTCCAGGTTCCACGTCGGCGCGGCCGGCTCCCTCGGACCGCGATGACGTAGGTTGCCTTCTTGTCGCAGCCGACGGCGCGTAGGGTGCGCACCCGTCCGTCGGCGCCTCGCTGGACCTCGACGATCTCGAGGTCTTCCTCGTCGCACGAGAGCACGAACGCCGCTCGCTTGCGAATCTGCGCGACCTGCGCCGTGTTCCACCTCGCCGCCGAAAAACAGGAAGCCGAAAACAACGCGGCGGACGCGAGCAACAGAGCCGGCAACTTCATGGCGCCCTGGCGTGCCATCAACCGCCCCCTGTCGTCAACACTATTCGATTCGATCCAATGTAACGTCTCGCCGGAATGAAACCCGTTCTCTTCGATCTGCCGCCGCGGCCCCGCCTGCGCGGGCGCGGCGCCGAGCTCGCGACACTGGCGGCGGCGCTGGCGGACCCGACGCCGGCGCGGCTCGCGCTGGTGGGCGGCGGCGGCAGCGGCAAGTCGGTGCTGGCGGCGGCGCTGGCGCACCGGATCCGCGCGCGCTTTCCCGGCGGCGTCGCCTGGTTCCGCGTCGGCAACTGGGACCATCGCACGCTGCTGCAGATGATCGCGCTGCGGCTGGGCGCGCCGCGCGAGCCGCTCGTCGAGAGCGTGCGCGCCGCGCTCGGCGTCGGCGGCGCCGAGCTGCTGGTGCTCGACAACCACGAGAACGATCGCGCGATGGCGCGGCTGCTCGAGGCGCTCGCCGGGCACGCCGGTGACCTGGCTGCTCACCGCGCGGCGCTGCCTGCTGTCGGGCGTCGCGGTCTTTCCCATCGTCGCGCCGCTGGTCCACGCGCGGCGCGCCGCCTTCCCGCGCGTGCGCGCGCTCACCGCCCTTCTGCGCTGGAACCCGCTGGCGCTCGACATCGCCGACGCGCTGGTCGCCGACGGCGCGGTCTCCGTCGAGGCGCTGCGTGGCTGGCTCATCGACAGCGGCGTGTCGCGCGTGCGCGTGATGGCGCACGAGGACGACGTCGTCGAGGTCGGTCTGCTCTGTCGAGTGGGCGTGGGCGCGCCTGCCGGCGGCCGCGCGGTCGCATGCTGGTCGCGCTCGCGCACTGCCCGGGCGATCACATGGACGCGCGCTCGCTGGCCACGGTGGCGCGCGCGGGCGCGCCGGCCGCGCGGCGGCGGCCCTGGATCACCTGCGGCGCTGGCGCCTCGTTCAGGAGCCGATCGCGGGGCGCTTCGCGCTGCACGCGGTGGTCCGCTACGCGCTCGCGGACAAGGGAACCGTCCCCGCCGAGCGCTACTTCGACCACTACGTGCGCCTGCTCGAACGTCACCCGGAGCGCTTCTCGATCGAGCTTTCGCACGTCTTCGCGGCGATGGATCACGCGCAGGCGGTGTCGTCGCTGCAGAAGATCCTGCGCGTCGAATCGTTGATTGCCTGAGCCGCGGTTGCTCCGGCGCGCCGCGACTACTTCTTCGCCTCGGCCATGCCCTGGAAGACCTTGCCGCCCAGAACCACGCCCAGCACCAGCGCCCAGGATTGATCGATCTTGAGCTGCTCGAGGCTCTGCGTCGTCCACCCCACCTTGACCGTGAGCATGACGAACGTCCCGGCGACCAGCAGCATCACGACGCGCATGCTCGAATAGGCGGGGCGGTTCTCCTCGGTCACCGACCCGTCCTGCAGCAGCGTGGGGAATCGCATCGCCAGCCCCATGACCACGGTGAAGACCGCGGCGGCGACGGTGGCGCCGCTCCAGTCGCGGTTGGCGACCGCGCCGACGAGCATCGCCAGAACCCCGAGAGCCATCATCAGCGTGCCGATGACGCGCAGGACGCCTTCCGACGCGCTCTCCGGCGCCACCAGCGGCGCGGCGGCTGCCATCTCCAGCGCGGTCGGGGCCACCGACGGTCCCGGCGGTACCGGGCCGTCCAGAGAGATCGCGGGCGTCGACGTGGCCATGCGGTGTTGCCTCCGATTTCTACAACGAGTGAGCTCGGCGATCTTCCCCTCGAGCTTGCCCGGGCTTGGCCCGTGCGCCAGCGTGATTCCCCGCGCGCCGGCAGGTAACCTTCGCCGGTGCTGTCGCCGCTGAGCTTGCTGGGCATCGCCTTCGTCGGAACGTTCTTCTGGCCGGTCAATCCGGAGGCCGCGGGCGTCATCGGCGTGACCCGCTACGGCTGGCATCCGCTGCTGGTGGGCGTGATCGGCGCGAGCGGCCAGCTGGTCGCGCAGGTGATCCTCATCGCGAGCGGCGATCAGATCCGCCGGCGCTGGGGCTGGTTCGATCGCCGGTGCGAGCGCGCGCGGCAGCGCTTCGGCAAGATCCTCGCGCGCAGCGCACCGTTGATCGGGTTCACCAGCGGCCTGCTCAGCCTGCCGCCGACGTCGGTGACGGCCGCGCTGGCGCCGCCGCTGGGCCTGCGCGTCGCGCAGCTCTTGCCGGTGATGTTCGTGGCGCGGATCATCCGCTTCGCCGCCATCGCCGCCATCGCCCAGCGGATCATCCGATGACGGCGGACTCTAGGTCTGCGTGCGCGGGTCCCAGCCGGTCGCCAGGCCCTCCTCGCAGTCGTCGAGCGCCTTCATCGCCGCGGCGTCGAGCGCGAAGTCGAACAGCGCCGCGTTCTCCTTGATGCGCGGCTCGCGCGTCGACTTGGGCAGCACCACCATGCCGTGCTGGATCGCCCAGCGCAGCAGCACCTGCGCCGGCGAACGCGCCACGCGCTCCGCGACCGACTTCACCACCGGGTGACCCAGGCGGCGCCCATGCGTGAGCGGGCTGTACGCCTCGACGATGATCCCGTGCTTCGCGCACAGCGCCCGTGTCTCGCGGTGCTGCAGGAACGGGTGCACCTCGATCTGATTGACGGCCGGCACGACCTGCGCGCGCGCCAGCAGCTCCTCGAGGTGCGACGGCATGAAGTTGCTGACGCCGATGGCGCGCGCCCGCTTCTCGGCGTGGATCCGCTCCAGGGCGCGCCATGAATCGAGGCGCTGCCCCGCGACCGGCCAGTGCAGCAGATAGAGGTCGACGTGCTCCAGCCCCAGGCGCGCCAGGCTGGCGTCGAACGCGCGCAGCGCGCTGTCGAATCCCTGGTCGTCGTTCCACAGCTTGGTGGTGACGAAGATCTGATCGCGCGCGACGCCGCTGTCGCGCAGGCCGGCGCCGACGTCTTTCTCGTTCCCGTAGATGCGCGCGGTGTCGACGTGGCGATAGCCGAGGCGCAGCGCCGCCGCCACCACCTCGCGCGTCACGTCGCCGCGCGGTGTCTGCCAGACGCCGAGGCCAACCTGCGGGATCGAAGCACCGGTGTTGAGAGGAAGCACAGCGCGGGACACGTCGGTCGAGCTCATGGCGCAATCATAGCCGGTCGCCGCGGCGTCGCAGCCAGCGCCACCGCTACATCGCGTCGGCGATCACGGCGCGATCGATGCCGCCGAACGCGACCTCGACGTCGACCTCGGGGCGCACGGTGATCCCCCGATAGGTCGGGATGTCGATGCCGTGCGCGCGCAGGTCGATGCGAAGCGATCCGCTCACCTTCAACGACTCTCCCCGCCGCTCCACCGAGTAGTGCACGATGGTGTCGCGCGACTTTCCATGCAGCTTCAAGCTGGCCTTGGCATCGCCCTCGAAGATGCCGTCCGCTTTCGGGATGGTCAGCGCCCCGCGCGCCATCTGCAGCTCGACCGTCGGATGCGTGTCGGCTTCGAGATATCGGTCGCGCATCTGTCGATCGCGCGCGTCCTGGCGCGTGGTGACCGCGGTGAGCGGCACCTTGAAGATCAACCAGCCGCCCTTGCTCTCCAAGCGGAGATCGGTACCGGTCCCGACAATCTTCGGGCCGTTCGAAACCGCCGCCGTGAATTTCACGCGCGCGTGGGCGAGATTGCGCTCGGCCGCGCGCGCCGGCGCCGGCCACACCAGCGCCGCGGTCATCAGGGCGCCCATCCAGACCCTGACGCCACCCCTCGACCCAGAGACCAAACCGCTAGCACCTGCACGTGCTCGTTGGTTCGCCATCATCAACCTCCGCGCAAACAGTCGAAGGTCGGGGCCTGGAGGTCATCGATGACCGCAGGCTATTTATTTCCGGCCTTCATGTGACCAGTACCGCCACCGTGAACGAATCAGGCAGACCGGAAAAGAAAAGAGCGTTTTTCGAAAAACAGTGCGCGTCGATTGGGGCGGACGTTCAAATCACTTCAACGAACCTCGATATCGAAATAGCGGTCAGGGAACGGCTCAGCCGTGAGCGTGAAGTGCCACCACTCCTTTGCATAAGGAGAAAACCCGCGCCGCAGCATTGCTTGCCGCAACAACTGGCGATTGCGGCGCGCAGGCGGCGCGATCCCCGCGTGGTCGGCGTGCGCGCGTTCGTCGAAGCAATCGAACGCCGTGCCCATCTCCAGGCTGCCGTCGGCCGCGTTCAGCGAGCCGTCTCCGAAGCGGCAGTCGTCGGGCTCCTGGAAGGCTGTGGCCGGATCCGGCGGGCGCGAGAGCGCAATCAACGTCAGGTCGACGGTGCTGCCGCGGGTGTGCCCCGAGCGAAGCGCGATGTAGCCGCGGTGAAACAGCTCGGCCTTGGGCACGGCCGGGTAGTGGCGCTTGCGGGCCGCGAAATCGCCGCCGTCGCCACGGTCCTGCGCCCAGGCGACGAAGTCGTCGACCGCGCGCTGGGGCCGATAGCAGTCGTAGACCATCAGTCCCAGCCCGCTGTCGGCCAGATCCTGAGCGACCCGCGCCAGCGCCTCGGCCGCGGGCCGAGACAGCCAGCAGCGCGCCGCCGCGTAGCCGCGCACCGGCCGCCCGAGGAAGTTCTGCGCGCCGGCATAGCGCATCTCGACGACGATCGCGGGCGCGACCTGGGCCAGATCGACGAGCTCGGGCGGCGGCTGGGAGGCGGGCGCGTGCATGGGGAGCACGGCCAGCAGCAAGGTGAGGTGTCTGAGGATACCGAGCATGGTTGAGAACCGATCAGGAGAGGCGCCCCGTCCTGCGTCGCTATTCGGGGTGCCCGCTAGTATCATCTCTCGCAAGGAACCAAACGGATATGCGCGTCGTCGTCGCGGGTGGGCTGGCGCTGGCGGCCGCTCTGGCTGTCACCTCCGCTGCGTCGGCGCCGGCCGACCCGACCGCGAGCCCGGCGCCGCTGGAACAGGTGATCCGCGAGCGGCTCCAGGCGGGGGAGACCGCCATCGCGCTCGGCGCGCTCGCGCTCTCCTTGCTGCTGGCGTTTCGCCGCGAGCGGCTCCCCGCGCCGCCGGCCGCGCCCGGGTCCCCCGCGCTGCCAGATTCGGTGCGCGAGGTCGACCTTTACCGGCAACGGTACGGCGTCTCGTTCGCGCGCGGAACGCTGGAGCCGAGCGGCCGATCGGGACGCCGGCTATCGCTGCGCGCCGGCTCGGGGCCCGCCGTCTCCTGGCAGCCGCCCAACGCCGCGTTCTCCGTTCCCGCCGGCGGCGACGCGGGCGCGCAACCTCTGGCCGCGCTGACGGCGGGCGGACGCGCCATCGCCTCGCTGGATCCGGTCACCGGGCGCGTCGTGTTTCACGACGCCGATCTGTCGCGGCTGCACGGCCTGGGCCGGCGCGGGCGCGCGCTGCTGCTGTGGCCGCTGCTGCTCGCGACCGGCGCGTTCGCGGGGCTGGCGGATCGCGCGCTCGATGGCTTCCTCGCCCACGACGCCGGCCTGTCACCTTCACAGCTGCGGCTGTCGTGGCTGATCACGGCCGGCTACTTCGCGGTCTTCGAGGCGATCCTGCTCGGCGCCGCCCTGGCGGTCGCCAGCGTCGTGCTGCGGCGCGTGCGCGGCACGCAGTTTCGACGCCGCTACCAGGCGAATCTCGCCGCCGCGCTCGAGAGCGCAGCGCGCGACACCAGCGTCTGACGCAGCGGCGCGCGACGGTCGCGACAGCGCGGGACCAACCGGTGAACCGCTTTTTGAACTGTGGTAGGGATCCTACGTGATCTCGGTCGGCAGCCGCGTGGGCGGATACACCGTGCTCCATCAGCTGGGGCAAGGGGGGATGGGGCAGGTGTTCCTCGCGCAGCACCACCGTATCGCTCGCCGCGCGGCGGTCAAGGTGCTGCTGCCCGAGCTGTCGGCCAACGAGTCGGTCGTCGAGCGATTCTTCACCGAGGCGCGCGCGACGTCACTGATCCGGCACCCCGGCATCGTCGAGATCCTCGATTGCGACGTGCGCGAGGGACAAGCGTATATCGTGATGGAGCACCTCGAGGGCGAATCGGTCGCCGACTACCTCGAGCGGACGGGAGGGCTCGTCGGCGACACTCCGTTCGCGCTCGCCGTGGTGGCACAGGTCGCCCAGGCCGTCGGCGCCGCGCACACCGCCGGGATCGTCCACCGCGATCTCAAGCCCGACAACGTCTTCCTGTCGATCAGCAACACCGATGGGCGCATCGTGCCCAAGGTGCTGGACTTCGGCATCGCCAAGCTGGCGGAGCGCGGGGCGGCGACGCATACGCGCACCGGCGCGGTGCTGGGAACGCCCGCGTACATGTCGCCCGAGCAGTGCCGCGGCGGCAGCAAGGTCGTCGACGGCCGGTCGGATGTTTATTCACTGGGCTGCATCCTTTACGAGATGCTGTGCGGGTCGCCGCCGTTCGTGCGCGACGGCATGGGCGACCTGATCGTCGCGCACGTCTCGGAGCCGCCCGAGCCGGTGCGCGTGCGCGTGCCCGCGATTCCGCCGGCGCTCGACCGGCTGGTGATGCAGATGCTCGCCAAGGCGCCCGCCGATCGACCGCAGACGATGGAAGCAGTCGCGGGTGAGATCAGCGATTGCCTGGTCGCGCTGGGCACGCGCGCGCCGATCCGCGACGTTCGCCCGCGCAATCCCGTCGTCGTGCCGGCCTTGCCGGATCATTTTCCTGCGGTGGCGCAGAGTCCGTCGTCGGGCAGCGCTGCGCCGACTCCGCCCGCGGGGTCGCTGGGGGCGATGCGCACCACGCCGTTCGGCGTCGGGCAGGCCGGGAACACGCGGGTGCTGCCCGATGAGGAGCCGGGGCGCCGGCCGGCGGCGGAGGCGCGGTCCTCGACGACCTTCCGCAACGCGGTCGGCGAGAAGGCGCCGGATGGTTTCGTGCCGCCGGCGCGGCGATCGTCGGTCGCACGGGCGACGATGATCCTGATCGCCGTGCTGAGCATCGGGGGCGTGGGCGCGCTGGTGGCTTTGCGCGGCCAGATCTTCGCCAGCGCCACCACCGCCGAGCCGGACCCGCCGAGCGCGGCGCCCGCCCCGCGCCCGTCGCCGCCGCCCGCGCTGCCCGACAAGGTCACCGTCGATCTTCAGGGGCTGCCCGACGGCGCCGAGGTGCTGGTCGACGGCGTGGCGACGGCGTCGCTGCCGCTCAAGCTGCCGCGCGGCGAACGCCGCCACCAGCTCTTGGTGCGCGCCCCGGGCCGCCAGCCGCGCACGTTCGAGATCGACGGCACGCGCGATCGGATGGTCGAGCTGGAGCTGGCGCCGCTGCCGACGACGACCACTTCCGCGGTCCGCGTCCCCGAGGCGACCGGCGTTTCGCGCAAGGCCACGCGGTCAGGCCCGCGCGACGAATCGGCGGCGCAAAAGGCGCGCACCCACGACGGGCGCAAGCGGAGCGGAGGCGACAGCGGACGGCGAGCCGCCGCCGGTCCCAGCGAACCAACCGCCGGCACGCCGTCCCCGACCGACAATCCGCCGGCCTCCAAACCCCCTTCGCCCAAGCCTGCGCATTCGTCGTACGATGAAATGTAAATTCCGCGATCCCCGTATCGCTTCTCTGGTCGTCGCGGTCGCCGTCCTGACATCGAGCGCGATCCCGTCGCGCGCGCTGGCGCAGGCCGAGGACCAGGCCGGCGCGCGCGCCGTGTTCACCGAGGGAAAGCGCCTCATGAAGGCCGGCAAATACGCCGAGGCCTGCCCCAAGCTGGAAGCGGCCCAGAAGCTCTATTCCAGCGCCGGCATCCTGCTGAACCTCGGCGACTGCTACGAGAAGAGCGGGCGCACCGCCAGCGCGTGGACGCGCTTCGGCGAGGCGGCGTCGGTGGCGACGCGCTCGAACCGCTCCGACGACGCCGATGAGGCGCGCCGCCGGCAGGAGGCGCTGGAGCCGGCGCTGGTGCGGCTGGTGATCCGCGTGCCCTCCCGGGTGCCGGGGCTGGTGGTGGCGCGCGACGGCGTCACGCTCGACGAGGCGATCTGGGACACGACGCTGCCGGTCGATCCCGGGGACCACCTGGTGCGCGCCGAGGCGCCTGGTTACGAGCCCTGGTCGACCTCGGTGTCCGTCACCCGCCGCGGCGACACGGTCACGGTCAAGGTGCCCAAGCTGGCCGCCGCGGCCACCGTCGAAAAAACCGCGCCGGAACGGATCCCCGACCCGACGCCCAAGCCGGCGGCACCTCGGAGCGGCGGCGGCCACGGCCTGGCGTGGGGGCTGCTGATCGGCGGCGCGGTCGTCGGCGCGGGTGGCGGCGCGTTGATGTTCGTCGAATCGCAGCGCGCCAGCACCGCGCGCGGCAAGATGGACCAGGTCAGCTACGACGCCACGAGGGCGCCGTGGACGGCTGGACTGGCCGGCGCGATCGTCGGTGGGCTCGCCGGCGTCGCGGGCATCGTGCTGTTCGCGGTGGGCCCGAGCAGCTCCGACGCGAACAGCGCCGATGCCACAACCTGGATCGCGCCTGGTCCCGGCGGCATCCAGATCGCCGGCACCTGGTAGCGCGTCGCCGCGGGCGCGCAAGTCAGGTCACGCAAGTCAGGTCACCGAAGTCACGTCGCGGAGGTCAGGGCACGCCGAGAACCGCGGCGAGGCGATCGATCGCGACCGGCTTGGTCAGGTGCGCATCGAAGCCGGCCGCGGTCGCGCGTTCCGTGTCCTCGGGGTGCCCGTAGCCGGTGAGCGCCACCAGCGTGATGCCGCCCCCCAGCACGGCGCGTACGCGGCGTGCCACCTCGTATCCGTCCATGGTCGGCAACCCGATGTCGACCAGCGCCACCGACGGGCGCAGCGCCAGCGCCTGCTCGATCCCGTCCTCGCCGTCGGCGGCGACGTCGACGCGGAAACCTTCCAGCTCGAGGAGCTCGCGCATCATCTCGCGGTTGTCCTCGCTGTCTTCGATCAACAGCACGTGTCGCCCCGGAACGGCGCGCGCGGGAGATGAATCCATCAGCCAAAGTTAGCGCAATGCGCGCACGGCGACACGTGACTTTCGCGTCTTTTTGTTCACGGCCGCGCTCGGCACGCGCGGCGGCAATCAGACGAGCGGAAGCGTCGATTTAACGAAGCACGCGCTCGAGCTGGTAACGCACGACGGTGCCGTCGTGGTTCTGGAGCGCGACCGTCGACCTGCTGCCCACGGGCCCGCGTAGCAGGAAGCTGGCGGCGCGCGGGCCGAGCCCGCCGACGTCGCGCCCCTCGACCGACAACAGCACGTCGCCGACCTGGATTCCGGCGCGGTCGGCGGGCGACCACGGGCTGACGGCGGCCACGACGTTGCGACGCCCGCGCCGGGTGACGAACATGCCCATCCAACCCTCCAGGTGCGACGCCAGCTCGTCGCCGCGCAGCAGGCGCACGATACCGGCGTCCAGCGTCTCGCCATCGCCCGGGCTCGTGACCTCGAGGCGCTCGGCGACGAAGACGTCCGACCGGCCGATCAACCAGACCGTGAGCCGGCGGTTCGTATAGATGTTGGTCATGCGAAAGGTGCCCCCGGTGTCGGTGACCGAGCGCATGAACACATCGCCGACGTGGGCTTCGATGGTGACGCCCGCCGACGGCTTGCCGGTGTCGGCGTCGATGACGCGGCCCTTGAGAACCGCGCCGCCGATCTGCGTGAAATGCGCGACCAGCCGCGAGTTGGCGTCCTCGCCGAACGGCGGTCGCTGCCAGGCGCCGTCCTTCTTGGCGAGGTCCGCCAGCGCCAGCTTCGGATCGGGCTTCTTCGTGCCCGCGGCTCCGCCCGCGCCATCGACGCCGCCTTTGCCGGCGACCTTTGCGCCCGACGCGCCCGCGGCGCCGGAGCGCGGCGTCTCCTTCGACGAGGACGACGACGAAGATGACGAAGATGACGAGCGGGACGACCGCGCTGCGTTGCCGGCGCGGCTGCTCGCGGGCGCAGATGCGGAGGTAGCGGCCGGCGAAGCGGCGGCCGGCGGCGAAGTTGTCGTCGACGCCGAAGCTGACGCCGACGCCGACGCCGACGGCACCGGCGCGGCGCTCGCCGGATTGGCGGGCGCGGCCGCGGAGCCGCCGGCGACTCGACTCGAGGCCGCGGTGGCGGGCACGCCGCCTGGCACGGTACGCGCCGACGCGGCGGCGGCCGTGGCGACCACCGGCTCCGCCGCGCGGATTTCCGAACGACCTTCCGGACGACCTTCCGCGCTGGCGCCCGCCGATCGCCGCGCCGCCGCCTGCTGCACGCGGAGCAACGGATCCTCGGTATCGAACGACGCGCGCGCCAGGATCGCGATCGCGACCACGACAGCGACGCCGAAGGCAGCCAGCAGTATCCACCGCCGTTTGCTTCGCGTTGGCGTGGGAGGGGTCGGCGGCCTGGCCCCGATGCGGACCAGCTCACCTCCTCCTTCCCGTCGCGCCCCTACGAGCAAACCGGCTTCCTCCGAATCTTCTGGCGGTTTCGCAACCAAACGCGGGCTTTTTCCGTGTCAGAGACTGCCAAGAGAAAAGCCAGAAGTGAAATGAAATCTAGCCCGTGCGACGCTCTTTGAGTGGTCTCGCAAACACGGTGCCCCCCGCACCGCAAGGGCCCTTTTCGCTTTGTTCTTCGCTTCGCATGATGGAAACCTCGCACGGACCTGAACGTAGCCGGACCGAAATTGTTTCCCGTTCGATGCGCGCGCCGGAGCGCAAGTCGGTGCCGCCTCCGAGATCACAGAACTACGTGCGGCGTTCTTCGCGCGTGCGTACGCGATCCTCACGCAGATCCTCACAACGGAAAGGTGGTACCCCATCGGATGAGGCGCCAGGCACCCAGCCGTGGCAAGCGCGCAAAAGCGGTGAAACACCGGCGTTGTGGGCATGGCCCGCACCCCAACCGTGCGAACACACCCGGCCTTTGAAGATTCTGGCCGCCGGCCCGTCAAATTTGCGAAGATGAAAACCGGAGGACCACGACGATGAAGATCGCCACCACCTTTGCGCTGTCCGCCTTCTGTGTCGCCATCGGGCTGCGGGCGCAGGCGCACGACGATCGCCGCGAAGAGCGACGCGAAGAACGTAAAGAGGAGCACCGAGAAGAACACCGGGATGAACGGCGGGAGATTCGCCACGAACGGCGAATGGAGCCGAGCATCCGCATCCGCATGGCCCCGCCGGCCCCGCGCGTCGAGATGCGGGGCGGCGCCCCGTCGCCGCGGCACGTCTGGATCGGCGGAGTCTGGGGATGGGAGGGCGGCCGGCACGTCTGGAGAGGCGGCCACTGGGAGCTGCCACCCGCGCCCGGCCAGACCTGGGTCGAGGGCCGCTGGCTGAACGAGGGCGGCGAGTGGGTCTTCTACCCTGGATACTGGGCCGCGGGAGAACCCCCGCCGGCGCCCGCACCGGTGCCGCTTCAGGGCTGGCGCGCGCCGCCGCCCGCGGCCGAGGTGACGATCGGGATGGCGCCACCGCCGCCGCGCCAGGAGATGATGACTCCTCAGCCGTCGCCGAACCACTTCTGGATCCGCGGTGACTGGTCCTGGAACGGGCGCGAGTACGTCTGGGAGCCCGGTCACTGGGAGATGCGCCACGAGGGCTGGCAGTGGGTCCCCGCGCACCAGGAGCAGCACGGCAACCACTGGAAGTGGAAGCCCGGCCACTGGCGCCGGTAAATCGCGCGCGAGCCCTCGCAAGGCCTGCCCTCTCCCCGACCCTGTCCCGCGAACGGGAGAGGGTGTGAAGCGCCAGGACGCCAGGAACGCCAAGTCCGGACTCTCGATAATCCGGATCCTGGCGTTCCCCGCGTCCTGGCGTTTTCCTATCTGACCAGCGTTGGGGTCAGTGAGAAGGCATACCTTGCGTGAGTGGACGTGCGTCGCCCACCACGGGCTGCAGGAAATCGGCCTCGCCGAGTGATGACATGATCGCGAAACCGCGCGCGGCGACCTGGCGGCGGCCGACCGGATCGCGCAGGTAGGCGAGGCAGGTTTCGACCAGCCGATCGTAGTCGGCGAAGGCGACGCCCCCCGCGAATGCGCTCTCGACTCCGGCGTCGGCGCCGGTCTCCGAGACCACGCAGCAACGGTTGGCCAGCAGATACGAGACGCGCACGATCTCGAACACCTTGGCGGGGTGGAAGTGGATGTTGAGCACGATCTTGGCGCGCGCGATGACGCTGTCACGCTCGGGACCGTAGCTGCCGTAGATCGCGACCACGCGGGCCCCCTGGCGTTCCAGCGCCCGCAGGACGTGGAGGCGGCGGTCGGCGAGCGAGCCGATGAACAGCACGTCGATGTCCGGCGACGGTGACGGTGAGATGCGGCCGAGCGCCGGCACGTAACCGACCGGGACATGCTGCGCGGCGACGCCGTAACCGGCGAGCGCGGCGATGTTGGCGCGGCTGTAATCCCACACGGTATGCGCCCGGAAGGCCGCGATCAGGTCGGGCGTCAGCCAGGGCGATCCCTCGTAGATCTGCTCGAGGTTATAGAGGATCGACCCGACGGGAAACGCCACTGGCGCATCCAGGTTCGCGATCAGGTTCGAGCCGAAGACGATGCTGCGGCGGTCGGGCACCGAAAGGTCCTCGGCGATCACCGAGTCGTGTCCCAGAGCGTGGAGGCCGGCGTTCACTGTCTCCGCAAGCTCGCGAAAGCACTCGCTGTGGATATTGCCGGGCTGCCGCAGGATCGTCACGGCGAACCGGCCGCGCGCAGGCGCGGCGGCGCCCAGCAAGAGATCGCGCGGCGCCAGCTCGCGGTCGGACGAGCGCGCGAACAGGTCGCCGCGCAGCGATGCCCCCTCGAGGCCGGCGCTCTCACGCACGATCTCGTCGACCACGTCGCGCGCTCCGCGCCACGCTGTCGCCACGAGCTCGGCGCGCGGCGCGCGGCACCAGTTGAAGCGCCGGTACCCGAGCCGCACCAGGCGCTCGAGCGCGCGGCGCAGGTTCTCGAGGCGCGCCGCCTTGAACTCGAACGAAAGCAACGGGATCACCGGTTCGGTCGCGACGGTGAGCCCGTCGAGGATCGACTCGGGATCACCGCCGACGTCGATGCGGCAATACCGGGGCGGCCCGAACGCGCGAATCATCTCGTCGAGCGTGGTGAGCTGGATCGCAATCCCCGGTACCGAGGTCGGAATGCGACCGATGCGATTGGCGAGCCCCCTGTCGACCACGACCACCGGGGCGGCAGCGGCCGCGGCACCCGCCGCGCCGAGATGGCCCGCGGAACAGCCGGCGCCGTACCGCTCGCGCAGCGCGCCCGCGCGCGTGGGGTGCGCCTCGACGCAGATCACGCGCGCTCCCCGGGCCACCAGGCGATCGGTCATCGTGCCGTCGCCGGCACCGACGTCGAACACCAGGTCCCCCGGGTGGACCAGAGCCTCCCAGGACGGGGTGGTCGAAGTCGCGAGCGACGCCGCCGGGGAGGTCATCGAATCGAGCCTCGATCGAGTTCCACGTTCCCGCCCACCTCCGCGGCCGCGGCCGGCCGATCGTCTGCGCTTGGCTGGCCTGGCCCCCCGCCCAGAAAGCGCGACGCCGGGTGTTGGCCCGACGTCTGCGCTTTCTCCACCCATCACCCCCACCAAACCCACTACCCGGAGTCGTTACCTTAAATGAGTTGGCCGACGGTCGCAACAGGCAACTTCCGGCGGGCAGGCGGCGCGCACCGAGAGAATCACCTCCGTGCGGAATCGCCTCCGTGGTAGTCAATCTTCCTCGTGACCGAGATGCCGGAGAAGAAGCCGTCGGCCGTCGCACGCCTGCTCCGGGCCGCGGCGTGGATCGTCACCGCCGGGCTGCTCGGGCTGCTCCTCTGGCGGACGCCGTTTTCGCAGGTGGTGGCGGCGACCCGATCGGCAGCGCCCTGGATGGTCCCGGTCACGCTGCTGATGCTGGTCGCGATCTACGTCGCCGATTCGTTCGCGATCTGGAAGACGTTCGGATGGTTCCTGGCGCCGCTCTCGTTCGCGCAGATCCTGATTGTGCGCGGCGCCACGTACCTGCTGGCGGCGATCAACTACAGCGTCGGTCAGGGCGCGATCGTCTACTTCGTCCATCGCGCCACGGGCGCGCCGGTGATGCGCGGCGTGGCCACCGTGTTGCTCATCATGGGCATCAACATGCTGGCGCTGATGTTCCTGACCACGGCCGGGCTGGTCATCGCGCCCGACGTGCCGCGCAGCCTGTACGTGATCATCGCCGTGGCCTACATCGGGCTGGCGGTCTACCTGGTCGCGGTGATCGCGCGCCCGCGCTGGCTGTCGTCGCGTCCGATCTTCGACGTGCTGCTCGCGGCCGGCGCGCGTGGCCACCTGGAGGCGCTGCTGGTGCGCCTGCCCCACATCGCGGTGCTGATGGCCTTCCAGACCATCGCGCTGCGCGCGTTCGGCGTGCGCGTGCCGGTGGTCGCGGCGATCGCGTCGCTGCCGGTGGTCTTCTTCATCGCGGTGCTTCCCATCTCCGTGCAAGGGATCGGCACGACGCAGGCCGCGATGATCTTCTTCTTCGCGCGCTACGGCACCGGCGACCAGACCGCGCGCGAAGCGGCGGTGCTGGCGGAGAGCCTGGTGACCCAGGCGATCGCGCTCGGGTTCCAGTCTTTGCTGGGCCTCGCCTGCCTGCGCAGCCGCATCGGGCGCGACCTGCGCGCGGC
Organism: uncultured Pseudomonadota bacterium; assembly: GCA_963774325.1. GTDB lineage: Bacteria > Myxococcota_A > Polyangia > Fen-1088 > Fen-1088 > DASRQZ01. The sequence goes on along the minus strand of CAVZEF010000002.1, from coordinate 1,672,560 downwards.
GACGCGCGCGACCAAGACGGAGACCGGGACGACGACGGCGACGGCACCAGCAGGGTCCCCGCCCACCGACGCCGCGCATCGCGCCCTTTGACGGCGGCCCCCTCCGCCAGCTACGATCACGAGCGGTGGCGACTCGCTACAAGCAGCCCAACGCCATCAATGGCGTGTCGATCGCGTTGGTCGTGCTGGTCGCAGCGACGGCCTGGCTGGGGCTCTCCGCCTGGCCGGTCATAGCGCTCAACTCCAACGTCAAGAACGAGCTCAACGACGCTCTGCCGCGCGCCTACCGCGCGAACCTGCGCATGGAGCCGGGCGCGACCGCCGAGACCGCGCGCATCCACGACGAGCTGGAAGCCAAGATCCGCGCGCTCGGCGTCGACGACGGCAAGCTGGCGGTCGAGATCGCGCGCAGCGAAAAGCGCGTGGCCATCGACGTGCGCTATCGGGCGACGGTGCACCTGATCGGGCTCACGAAGACGCGCGTGGTCGCGCTGCACCCGCGCGTGGAGACCGACGCCGCGCGCGTCGAGTGGTGAGCGGTCAGTTACCGCCGAGCCTACGGATCAATTACCACCGAGCCTTCGCTCGAGGCCCGCGAGCTCCTCGCCGAGCGCGAAGTTGATCATGTCGACGACCTCGGGGTTGGCGCGCGCCGCCTTGACCAGCTCGTCGGAGGGCAGGTTCGCCGCGGCGGCCAACCGGCGGTCGCCGCGCGCGATGCGCTCGAACGCGCCGAGCACGTCGCTGGAGATCAGGATCGCCGCGCGATAGGCGGTGTGCGACAGGCCGATGCGCCAGCGATCGGCGTCGAACACGCCGCCGTCACGGAACGACAGCGCCGCCTGCTCGAACGCGCGCCGGTGCCGGCGCGGCAACGCGCGCGCGATCTTCTGACTGAGCTCGTTGAGCTTGTCCTCGGGCAGCGCGCCGCGTGCGTAGTCGGGGAACATCGTGCGCACACCGGCTGCGACCAGCAGGCCGAGGTCCTTGGGCGGGATGCGCGCCGCCGGATAGGTGCCCGCGCGCAGGCGTCCGAGCTGCCGCCCGAGCTGAAGGAGCGCCTCCTGCCGCGGCAGGCCGAGCAGCGTCGCCGGCACCAGCAGCGCCGGCGGCTGCGTCGCCTCGATCTGCACCTGCGGCGTTCCGCTGCGCGCGAGGTAGATGTCGAACGGCTCGGTGATGCCGAAGACGCCGGCGACCCGATGCACGAACGCGCGGATCGGATCCTCCGACCGCGGGCCCAGGCGATCCGACTTGGTCACGCCCCAGTCCTCGATGTTGACGACGTAGAAGCGCGGCAGCACCTCGACCATCGCCGCGAGCAGCGCCGTCGCCGGGTGGTGCTCGTCGGCGTGGCGGATGAACATGTCGAAGTCGGCCGCGGTGATCGTGCCGGCCGGCTCGGCGGCGTAGTGGGTGCGCGCCTCGCGCACGGCGCGGATCTCGACGGCGTCGATCGCGCCCAGCGCCGCCAGCACCGCCGTCGCCCGCGCGGTGCGCGCGCGCTCGCCCGAGCGCTCGAACAGCCGGCGCAGCGCGCGCAGCGACTCGAGGCGCAGCGGCACCAGGCGCAAGAGCGCGAGATGCTCCAGGATCGCCTCGGGCAAGCGGCCGGACTCCTCGAGCACGCGCGCCAGCTCGGCGCGCGCCGGGACGTGATCGGGCGTCGACGTGATGACCAGGCGCAGCTCGTCGACGGCGCGGTTGGGCAGCGACAGCGGGCCGCTGAGCAGGCTGGCCAGGCGCATGCGCCGCGACGTCGACTGCGGCGCGACCGCCAGGTAGCGGCCGAGCGCCGCCGCCAGCCGCGCCGGCTCGTCGAGCTGCACGAGCAACGCGTCGAGGTGGTCGATCGCGTGATCGTGCTGCGGGTCCAGCTCCAGCGCCTGCTCGAAGGCCTCGGCGCTGCCCTCGGGATCCTCGCCGGCGCCGGCGAGCAGCTCGCCGAGCGCGATCCAGTGCCCGACGCGCGCGTCGCGGTCCGGGTCGACGGTGCCGAGGCGGCGCGAGATCAGCGCGGCGTTGGCGTAGTCGCGCTGCTGCAAGAGGCCGCGCAGCAAGCCGCCGAGCGCGCGGATGTCGTCGGCGCTCGACAGGAGCGCGTTGCGATAGGCGTCGACCGACAGTCCGACGTCGCCGAGATCGGCGGCGGCGATGTCGCCGATGCGGATCCACGCCGAGCTCACCAGCTTGGCGTCGGGCGACACGCCGATCGCGCGCCGGAACGTCGCGACCGCCTCGGCGGAGCGTCCGGTCTCGGCCAGCATCTCGGCCAGGCGCACCAGCGCCGAGCCCGACGACGGATCCAGCTCGACGGCGGCGGCCAGCGCCTCGACCGCCTCGGGCGAGGTGCGCTCGTGCAGCAGATCGGCGAGCTGCAGCAGGCGATCGCGCCGCTGCTCGGGCGTCCCCTCGGCGGCGCGCCGCCGCATGATCTGCAGCAGGCGCTCTTCCTGATGCTGGTGGCGCAGGATCACCGACAGCACCTGGAAGTCGACCTCGGCGTCGGGATCGAGCGTCACCACCGACTCCAGGCAGTCGGCGGCGCTGCGCTCGTCGCGGATCGAGTTGGCGTAGAGGCGCGCCGCGTGGCGGAACGCGCGCGTCGCGCGCTCGACCAGCTTGGTCTGGCGCGCCTCGCGGATCCACAGCTCGGCGGCGGCGCGCAGCTCGCCGGTGTGCTCGCGCAGGCGCGCGAGCGCGCGCAGCGCCGGCAGGAAGACCTCGTCGGCCGAGCCGGCCTCGAGCGCGCGCTCGAAGTCGGCGGCGGCCCCGCGCAAGTCGCCCGCGTCGGCGTGCGCCAGCCCGAGCTCCCACAGGAACACGCTGCGGGTCAGCGCGTCGGGCGCGTGCTCGGCGAGCGTGCGGCGCGCGACGATCACGCGCGCCGTGTCGCCCTTGGCCGTCGCGAGGCGCTCGAAGACCGCGAGCGCGTCGACCTCGGGGCTCGCCTCGACGACGCGTTCCCAGAGCGGCAGCGCGGCCAGCCCGGCCTCGGACAGCCGCTCGCGCGCCGCGATCGCCGCGCGCCAGAGCGCGACGCGCGTGTCGGGATCCGTGGACGCGGCCGCGAGCTGCTCGAGCGCGAACCCGGCCTCGCGCTCGCGGCCGAGGCGGCGCAGCGCCGAGACGTAGGCCTCGAGCGCCAGCCGCGGCGGACCGCGCTCCGGCCCCGCCTTCGCGTCCAGCATCGCCGGGTCCTCGAAGATGCGGGCCAGCTGGCTCGCCGCCTGCTCGGCGTCGGTGGCGCGCAGCGCGAGATCGATGCGCCGCCGCAGCTTCTCGCCGGCAGCCTCGTTCGCGCCCTTGCCGACGGGGGCGATCGGCCCGGACGCCGCCAGGTGGCTCGCGCCCAGTGCCAGCGCCTCACCCAGCCGGCCCACCATCAGGTAGAGCCGCTCCTGCACGACCTCCGCGGCGGCGCTGCCGGGCGAGCGCACGCGATTCGCCGAGATCACCGCCAGGCTGCGCTCGATCGCCGCCAGCGCCTCGCGCGGGCGGCGCAGCTGCCACTCGAAGACCTCGGCCTGGCGCCGGTAGATCGCCGCCTTGGCGACCGGATCGCTCAGCTTCTCGGCCAGCGTGCCCAGCGCCGCCTCGAGCTCGTCGCCGCGCCCCAGGCGCTGCAGCATGCGCACGTAGTAGTCGACGGCGCCCAGGTTCGTGGTGTCGAACGACAGCGCGCGCCCCAGCGTCTCCAGCGCCGCCTCGGAGCGGCCCAGGTTCTCGGACTCGATGTGCGCCGCCTCGACCTCGAGCACGCTCGCGTGCGCGGGGTTGGTCTCGAACTCCGCGCGCCGCGACAGCACCGCGGCCAGCGCCTCGAAGGTCTTGCGGCGCTCGTGCGCGCGCGCCAGCCCGGCCAGCGCCGGGCGGAAACCGGGCGCCAGCGCCAGCGCCGACTCGTAGGCGCGGATGGCCTCGGTGTCGGCGGCGGCGCGCTCCTCGAAGATCGTCGCCGCGCGGTAGCGCCACGCGACCTGCACATCCTCGGTGAAGCCGGGCACGTCGGTGCCCAGCTTGAGCGCCGCCTCGGCGGCGACCAGCGCATCGCCCGCCTTCTCGGCGGCCCGCAGCAGCGCGCGCAGCGCGGCCGGCCGGCGCGGGCCCAGCATCGCCCACTCGCTGAACAGCGCCATCGCGGCGCCCGGATCGCCGAGTCGCTCCTCCTGGAGGAGACCGAGCCGCTCGAGGCGCCGGCCCGCGACGTCGTCGTCGCTGAGCGCGGCGGCGGTCGCCGCGTCGCCGTCGGCGTCGACGAGCCCGAGCATGTCGTCCCAGCGCTCGAGCATCGGGTACAGGCGCTCGAGCAGGTGCACGCGCGGGCGGGTAGCCCGGCACCGCCTCCAGCGCCTGGCGCGCCATGCCGATCGCCGCCTCGATGTCGTGCACGGCGCTCTCGTTGATCTCGGCGGCGCGCACCGCCAGCGCCGCGCGCTCGGCCGGATCCTCGGCGCGCCCGACGGCAGCGACCGCCAGCTGCACCTGGGTCTTGGTGTCGCCGGTGCGCGAGGCGATGCGTTCGAGCGCCGCCAGCGTCGACGGATTCGACGGATTCGACCTCGCGCGCGCGGCGGAAGCGCGCCACCGCCGCCTGGTCGTCGCCCAGCGCGCCGCTCGGCGATGTGGCCGGCGATGCCCCACAGCGCCGCCGCCCAGTCACGATCGGTCGTGAGCTCGGCCTGATGATCGAGCAGCGCCAGCGCCGGCGCCCAGCGCCCGGCCGCCAGGTGGTCCTCGCACGCGACCGCCAGCAAGCGCGACGTCGTCGGGCTCGTCGGCGAGCGCCTGTCCCGACGAGATCGGTGGCGCGCTCGGCGGCGCCCAGGCGGTGCCGCGCCAGCGCCGCCGCCTGCCCGAGCCAGACCGCGCGCGAGGGGCCGGGCTCCAGCGCCGCCGCCTCGAGCGTGAAGCCACGCATGAGCTCGACCTCGCGCTCGAGGCGCGCCGCCGCGCGCCGCACGCCCGAGCGCGCCGCGAACGCCGCGTCGCCGGTCGCTTCCTCGTCGAGCGCGCGCCCGAACAGCACCAGCGCCTCGGCGAGCCGCTCCGGCTCGTTCTCGGCCAGCAGCGCGAGGCGCGTGAGCACGCGCGCGCGCTCCGCCGGCGACGACGCGGCCGCCAGCCGGCGCTCGAGCACGGCGCGCAGGTAGGCGAGATCGTCGCCGCGCTCGGCGATGGCCTGCGCCGCCGCGAGCGCGCCCCGGTGGCCCGCGACCAGCCCCAGCGCCTGCTCGATCACGGCGCGCGCCGGCTCCGAAGCGAGCAGGCGATCCTCGAGCAGATACGCCTTCTCGACCAGGCGCGAGGCCCGCTCGGCGACGATCGCGCTCGCGGTGATCTCGACGTCGAGCTGATCGAGCGCCGACCAGACGCTGCCGACTTCGAGCGCGTGCAGGCGCAGCGCGCGCAGCACCGGCGCGAACGTCGCGCCCGGCGGCGTGACGACCGCGACCGTGAGGTGCTCGATCGCCGCCGCCGAATCACCGACGCGGTCCGAGAGCATGCGCGCCGCCGCGTAGCGCAGGGCTCCCGAGACCGGCGCCGACGACGCGCGCGCCTCGGCCTCCTCGGCGGTCACCAGCGCCTCGGCTTCCCACTGAGTCGAGGTCAGCTCGATCCGCTTGGCCATCGTCTCGCCCGAATCGGTGAGACCCGGCAGCGCAGACGGCTGCGTCACCTCGTCGAGCTGCTGAGGCAGGGGGGTCGGCGTGGGCGTCGGCGTGGACATGCTCATGGGGAGCCGCTTCTCGCGCGGCCCATAGTATCCGAAGCGGACCGCAAGGGGGAGCGAAGGTCCGCGCTATCCTTACACGACCGCCAACGAACGGTGCGGCTCGAAATCGCAGTCGGGCGGCACAGTCTGAGGTTATGATGGTCCGTCAGGACCGGATCGGAATGGCCAAGATTATCGTCAACGGCAGCGACCAGCGGCGCGAGTACGATCTCGGTCCTATCAACACCGTCGGACGCCACCCCGACAACACGCTCCAGATCCTGGACCGCATCGTGTCCAAGGAGCACGCCCAGATCATCCGCCAGCCCGACGGGCGGTTTCTTTTCCGTGATCTCGGAAGCCTAAACGGGTCGTTCCTGCGCGGGGCCCGCATCAGCGAGCAGATCCTGGGCGACGGCGACGAGATCACCCTCGGCTCGACCACGCTGACCTTCCAGGAGCGGTCGGCGGCCGATTCGTTGCTGCAAAAGGTCACGATCGCGCCCTCGGCGACCGAGGCGCTCATCCGCCAGAAGATCCAGGCGCCGCCGCCGTCGCGCGAGTTCGTGCCGGAGAAGGAGATCTTCGACGTCGAGGTCCTGCGCCGCGACTACGAGAAGCTGCGCCTGGCGCACGAGCTCGGTCGCGTCGATCGGGCTCGAGGTCAACCTCGACGTGCTGCTCGAGAAGATCATCATGAAGGCGTTCGAGCTGATCCCCGCCGATCGCGGCGTGATTCTGCTCATGGAGAACGGCGTCCCCACGCCGAAGATCGCCAAGACGCGCGACGGAAAGAACGAGCAGATCGTGCTGTCGAAGTCGATCCTCAACGAGGTCGTGCAGCACAAGGCGTCGGTGCTGTCGTCGGACGCGACCATGGACAGCCGCTTCTCGGGCGCGCACTCGATCATCATGCAGGGCATCCGCTCGACGATGACCGTGCCGCTCATCCACCACGACGAGCTGCTCGGCATCATGCACATGGACTCGATGATCGCGACCAACGCGTTCGTCGAGAAGGATCTGCAGATCTTCGGCGGCATCGCCAGCCAGGCCGCGGTCGCGATCCACAACTCGCACCTGGCGCGCGCAGATCGAGCACGAGGCCAAGACGCGCGCGCAGTTCCAGCGCCTGCTGTCGCCGAACCTGGTCGACCAGGTGGTCGCAGGGCAAGCTGCAGCTGGAAAAGGGCGGCGCGCTCTCGGAGATCACGATGCTGTTCTCCGACATCCGCGGCTTCACGTCGATGAGCGAGTCGCGCGCGCCGCAGGAGATCGTGCGCATGCTCAACGAGTACTTCGAGCTGATGGTCGACGTGATCTTCAAGTACGAGGGCACGCTCGACAAGTTCGTCGGCGACGAGATCATCGCGCTCTTCGGCGCGCCGGTCGCCATGCCGAACGCCGAGCTCAAGGCGGTGCAGTGCGCGCTGGACATGCTGCAAGGTGCTGTCCGAGTTCAACCGCACGCGCGCGTCCGAAGGGCTGAACGAGATCAAGATCGGCATCGGCATCAACACCGGCACCGTCGTCACCGGCGCGATCGGCAGCTCGCGCGCGCTGCAGTACACGGCGATCGGCGACGCGGTCAACACCACGTCGCGCCTGTGCAGCGTCGCGCAGCCCGGCGCAGATCATCCTGTCCGACGCCACCTTCCGCAAGGTGCAGTCGGAGGTCGCGGCGATCCCGCTGCCGCCCGTGCGCGTGAAGGGCAAGGCCGACGAGCTGCGCGTCTACAACGCCGTCGGCATGCGCGCGCGCGAGTGGAACAGCGACACGACCCGACCGACGGGGTACTGACGGCGGTTCGCCGTCAAAGCCGCTGAGCGCCGGCGAGCTTGCCGAGATCGCGATCGAACGTCCCGATCGGAAGATGTCCTGCGGATCGGGCGACTTCAAGGATCAGGCAATCCGAGAAACCCAAGGCCGGTTTCTTTCGAAACTGCTCCAAGGCAGCCCGAACGACGTCGGGCTCGGCAATCGAAAGAGCCTCATGGCTGACGAGCATCTCGATCGCCGTGGCAATCGCGCCGGCATCCAGCCCGTAAACGGCCGACAACACCCAGGTCGCCTCGACCAGGACGAGATGCGAGACCCAGGCTCCGGACGCCACGAAGCGATCGGCACGCTCTGCCTGCTTCGGATCGTCCCGCGTCACCAATCGAACGAGAACGTTGGTATCAACGGCGCGCATGGCGCTTCCGAACGTGCTCCGCGCGTCCGCGCTTCAGATCGTCCAGCGTCCGCCTGGCAGGCGGGTTCGCAAAGAGTGCCTGATGGACGTCCTGCGAGCTATACGTGCCAGCTCTACGGACGAGCATCTGCTCCCCGACCTGTTCCCATTCGAGCACGGACCCCGGACCCAGCCCGAGCTTGCGGCGCACCTCTGCCGGAACCGAGATTTGCCCTTGAGCGGTGAGTCGAGACTTGGCGAGCGCCATCCTTCTCAATTACCATGGTAATGCGCCATTCGCAAGCGGCTGTGGGCGCGCTCCATTCAAGCGGGGACCCGACTCGCGTCGATGGGTAGCACGGCCCGGCGCTTGACACCGCCGCGATCCAGGCGGTGTACTTCTCCTCATGGGGCTGGTCATGATGGGGCGGGCGCGGTCAGCGGTTTGGGTGGCGATCGCGGCGGCGCTGGCGTTCGGCGGCACGGTCGCCGCGGGCACGTCGGTGACGCCTGCCTCGCCAGCGCCGGAGCGCGGTCCGACGGGACGGCTCATCGTCGCGCCGCTGTCGGGCGAAGTCGACGTCGGCCTCGCGGCGTTCCTCGGCCGGGTGGCGCGCGATGCGAGCCCGGGCGATCTGTTGATCCTCGACATCGATACCTTCGGCGGGCGCATCGACGCCGCCGTTCGCGTGCGGGACGCGCTGCTCGGCTGCCGCGCGAAGACCGTCGCCTTCGTGCATCCGCGGGCCATCTCGGCGGGCGCGCTCATCGCGCTCGCCACCGACGTCATCGTCATGTCGCGCGGCGCGACCATCGGCGCGGCGACGCCGGTGCAGATCGAGGGCGGCAAGATGCAGCCGGTCGAGGCCAAGGTCATCTCCTACTTCCGCAAGGAGATGAAGGCCACCGCCGAGGCCAAGGGCCGGCCCGGCGAGCTCGCCGAGGCGATGGTCGACCCGTCGGTCGAGATCCCCGGCCTCGACGGCAAGGACACCACGCTGACCCTCACCACCGACGAGGCGATCCGCTACAAGCTCGCCGCGTTCGAAGCGCAGTCGGTCGACGAGATCGTCGCGGCGCTGCACGCCGCGCCGTCGTCGATGACGTCGGTCGAGCCGAGCTGGGCCGAGCGTCTGGCGCGCCTCCTCGCGAGCAGCACCATCTCGTCGCTGCTGCTCACGTTCGGCATGCTGGGGATCATGGTCGAGCTGTGGGCGCCGGGGCACGCGGTCTCGGGGCTGCTGGGCCTGGTTTGCCTCCTGCTGTTCGCCTTCGGGCACTACGTCGTCAACCTCGCCGGATGGGAGACGCTGCTGCTCTTCGGCGCCGGTGCAGCGCTGATCGTCGTCGAGATCGTGTTCTTCCCGGGACACGGCATCATGATCGCGCTCGGCGTCGTGCTCGCGGTGCTCGCCCTGACGGAGTCGATGGTCGACCTCAAGCGGATCCCACTCGACGTCTCGTGGTCGATGGGGTGGCTGCCGCGCGCGCTCACGCGAGCGTTCGGCTCGCTGCTGGCGGCGGGCGCGACGCTGGCGTTCCTGTCGCGCTACTTGCCGCGCTCGCGCCTCGGCCGCGCGCTGGTTCTGAAGGACGCCGTCGGCGCGCCCGCGGGCGCCGAGACGGCTTCGCTGATCGGGCGCGCAGGCGTGGCCGACACCGCGCTGCGCCCCACCGGCAAGGCGCTCATCGACGGGCGGCGGCTCGACGTCGTCAGCGACGGTGACTTCATCGAGCAGGGAGTGGCGGTGCAGGTCGTCGAGATCGCGGGCCCGCGCGTCGTCGTGCGAAAGAAAGTGACCGGCTGAACGTTAAACCAGCGGGGCAGCCCGCTCAGGGAGAGACTCATGGACCTTGGTCAGATCGTGATCGTCGGTGGCGGCATCATTGCGCTGGTCGTGTTCATCGCCATCCTGTCGTTCGTGCCGATCGGGCTCTGGATCACCGCGAAGACCGCCGGCGCCGGCATCGCGATGATGCAGCTCGTGGCCATGCGGCTGCGCAAGGTTCCGCCGCCGCTGATCGTCAACTCGCGCATCAACGCGCTCAAGGCCGGGCTCAACGTCACCACCAACCAGCTCGAGGCGCACTATCTTGCGCGCGGGCACGTCGACCTGGTCATCCAGGCGCTCATCTCGGCGGCCAAGGCCGGCATCGCCCTCGACTTCGACCGCGCGGCGGCCATCGATCTCGCGGGCCGGCACGTGCTCGAAGCGGTGCAGATGAGCGTCAACCCGCGCGTCATCACCACGCCCAAGATCCCGGGCGTCGCCAAGGACGGCATCCAGCTGCTGGCGGTCGCGCGCATCACCGTGCGCACCAACCTGGATCGCATCGTCGGCGGCGCCGGCGAGGAGACCATCCTCGCGCGCGTCGGTGAGGGCGTCGTCTCGACGATCGGCGCCGCCCACGACTACAAGCTCGTGCTCGAGAACCCCGATTCGATCTCCAAGACCGTGCTCAACAAGGCGCTCGACGCGGGCACGGCGTTCGAGATCCTGTCGATCGACATCGCCGACGTCGAGGTCGGCTCGAACGTCGGCGCCAAGCTGCAGGCCGAGCAGGCCGAGGCGTCGAAGCTGGTGTCGCAGGCGCAGGCGGAGAGCCGGCGCGCCAGCGCGGTCGCGCTGGAGCAGGAGATGAAGGCGCGGGTGCAGGAGATGCGCGCCAAGCTGGTCGAGTCCGAGGCGCTGGTGCCGACCGCCATGGCGGAAGCGCTGCGCTCGGGACGCCTCGGCGTCATGGACTACTACCAGATGAAGAACGTCGTCGCCGACACCGACATGCGCTCGGCGTTCGCCGACATGAGCGGCACCAAGGGGTCGAAGGGCGGCAACGAAGGGTGACGACAGGAGACGCGAAGGATGACGACAATGGCTGAAAAGCCGGCGGATCGCGCCCGCCCGGCGGCGGGCCCGCTCTGGTTCCTCGCCGATCGAGACGCGTTCGTGCGGCGCTTCGTCCTGCGCACGCTGCTCGAGCCGCCGCGCGCGCGGCGCGCCGGCCCGTGGAGCCTGCCGCCCCGACGCTGACCCATGAACGAGTTCAAAGTCCTGCTCTGGGTGATCGGCACCCTGTTCAAGCTGGTCTTCTTCATCCTGCGCGGGGTGTTCCGCTTGCTCCGCGGCCTGGTGCGGATCTTCACCGGACGGATGCAGGCCGCCCGCGCGAGTGGTCCCGGCGCCACCGCGCCGATCCCGGCGCGCACGGCCAGGGCGACCGTGGTGTCCAAGCCGGCGCAGCCCGCCCCGGATCGCGCCGCCGTCGCGCGCCTCGCCACCGCGGTCGGCGCGATCGCCGCGCGGGCGCGGTCCCTGGCAGCGCGCTGCGACGCCGAGGCGCTGTGCGAGCCGCTCCGGCCCACGCTGCGCGACTTCGTGCTGCCGCGCCTGGGACAGACGGAAGCCGCGCTGCGCGGCACCCTGCCGGCGCCCGCCGTCTCGCGGCTCGCCGCTTCGATTCGATACCTCGACCGGCTCACCGAGCTGCTCGAGGTGATGGCCGATCAGCGCCGCGATCCCAAGCTCGACGAGCTCATCGACGACGCCGACGTCCTGGCGGCCGCCTGCTACCGGCCGGTGCTGGAGTACTGCCGCAACCTCGCGATCCCCCTGTCGTCCGATCGAACCGCGACCCTGTTCGGCGACGGGTGCTCACCGGCCCTGGCGCGCATCGACGATCCGACCGGCCTCGCGATCCTGCACCTGCCGTGGGAGTGGCTGAGCGAGGTCCATCGCTGGCCGGCGATCGGTCACGAGGTGGGGCACGACTTCTACGACAGTGTGCGCGGCCTGGACGAGGAGCTGCTGACGCGCACCGGCCTCCATGAAGCGGACGGCGGCGTGACGCTCGTCGAAAGCCAGGACGTCGACATGGGCGACGTCCGGCGCATCGTCCGGCGCTGGCGGCACGAGCTGTGCGCCGACGCGTTCGGCGCCATGATGCTCGGGCCCGCCTACGCCGTCGCGACCGCGGCGATCTTCGCCAGCCCCGGCGATCCCACGCCAGCGCTGGCTGTCGCCGTCGACGGTAACCGATACGATGTTCATCCGCCCGGCCTCGTGCGCGTCGCCGCGGTCTGCCGCCTGCTCGCCAACATGGGGTTCGGCGCGCAGTGCGACGACATCGAGAAGCGCTGGCGCGCGCAACACCGAAATGCCCGCTTCATCCTGCTGCCGACCGCGGCCGGAGTCGTCGCGCTGCAAGACGAGCCGTTCATCGAACGGGCCGTCGCGCTGACCACGGCCCTGCAGCGCGAGGGGCACGCCGCGCTCAAGGGTATCCCCCTCTCCAGCATGCCCGGCTTCGACTTCGGCCCGCGCGAGCACGTGGCGTCGCGGCGAATCCGCGACGCGTTCCTGGCGGGCGGGCCACCGGGCGCCGCCGACGCGCGCCTGCTCATCGCGGGCGCCGTGCTGGCGTGGGCCGAGCGGCCGCAGGACGGCGAGCGCGTGCTGCGCGCGGCGCGCCTCGCGGTCGGCAAGCTGCCGTTGCCGGTGCCCCGGCTCACGAGCACCGGTCGTTCGCGAGCCACGGAATCGTTCGGAGAGCTGGTACGAGACGCCTTCGTGCTCGACCTGGCGCTGACGCCGCCGCGGGCGGCGCGGCTCCTGCGTCGCTGACGCGTCAGCGCTCGAAGCAGTAGAGGCGGTTCGGGGTATTGCAAGGCTCGAGGGGGACGGTGCCCTCGACCCACCACGTGAACCAGGACTCGAACGCCGATCCCCCGGCGCCCATGAGCGTCGCCGAGCTCGACGTCCAGTTGTTGCAATTGTCGACCATGGCCGTCGACGACGGCCCGACCAGATTCCCCGTCCAGGTGCTGTTTGTCCCGACCCCGTAGTTGCCGGAGGAATCGAGGTCCAACGCGGTCAGGATCTTTCCCGCGGTCGGATCCGCGCCGAGATCCGCGGCCGAAACGAAGAGCTGCGCGCCATCCAGTCGATACCACGGCTGCCCGGAGAGACTGATGCGGGTCGCATCGGTCGCGGCTACGGTCGTCGTCAGCAGGGCCCGGTAGTTGGCCGCATTGGGGACCCCGGACGCGCTCCCGTCGGCCTGGCAAACCGCGTCCGCGGCGGCGACGCCGCCACCCGGTGTCCACAGCGTCGTCGAGAGAAATGCATGACGAGCATTGCTGGGTGCGACCGGCGCCGGAACCGCGGCCATCCCGGTGTCGTTCTCGAAGCAATAGATGCTGAATGGATTGCCGCAGCTGTCGCCGGCGATGAAGTAGGCATTGGACCAGAACACCGGACTCGATGAGCTGCCGACAAAGGCCATGCCGGTATTGGAGGTCCAATCCCCGCAGGTTCCGTCCGCGACCGGCGACCCGTCGGGGCTCGTCCCGGTCAGGACGGCGAAGTTGATGGTGTCGTTGCCGACCTCGGTCAGCCGGATGGGATAGTAGATCTTTCGCGCGAGGAGGTTGGCCATGCTGGTCGCGATCGGCCGGCCGTCGACGCGGATCCATCCCGTCGTCGACGCGCCCACGTGAGTCGCGGCGTTGATGTTGGTCGTCGCCGACGACGTCGACAGCCAGGCCTTCCAGACCGTGCCGCCCAGGAAGGCGGCCTTCGCCGACGAGACGCAGAACGCGTCGGCGGTCGCGAGGCTGGAGCCGATCGTCGCGGGGGCGATCGGCGCTCCCGTGACGAACGCGATGTTCTTGTTGGGCCGGAAGTATGCGGCGGCCGTCTGAGCGGCCGACAGGGTCAACGTGCACGTGGCGCCCTGCCCGGCGCAGCCGCCGCTCCATCCGCCGAAGAGCGCGCCGGTCGCCGGAGTGGCGGTGATCTTCACGCTGGTTCCCGGGGCGTAGCTGAAACACCCAGTGCCGCAGCTGGGGCCCGCCGGGCTGGGCGTCACCGTCCCGGTCGCGCCGGCGATCCCCGGGGTCGTCACCGTCAGATTGAAGCTGGTCACGCTGGCGCCGCAGGCGTTGCCGTCGCAGGTGGCGATACCGGTCGTCGGCACCGGGCACGCGGTGCACGAGCTGCCGCAGGTCAGCACGCTGCTGCTGGACACGCACAGGCCGCCGCAGTCGTGGAAGCCGGCATTGCACGCGATCGCGCAGCTGGTTCCGTTGCAGGTCGCGATCCCGTTGGCCGGGACGGGACAGGCTGTGCAGGACTGGCCGCAGGTCTGAACGCTGGTGTTCGCGCCGCAGCTGTTGCCGCACGCGTGGGTTCCGCTGGCGCACACGAACCCGCACTGCAATCCGTCGCACGTCGCGCTCGCATTCGCCGGCGCTGCGCAGGCGGTGCACGACGTGGTGCCGCAGCTGGCGACGCCCGAGTTGGGGAGACACGCGCTGCCACACAGGTGATAGCCCACGCTGCAGGTGAATCCACATTGCGTGCCGTCGCAGGTGGCGACGCCGTTGGCCGGCGCCGAGCACGGCGTGCACGACGTCGTCCCGCAGTTGTTGGCGCTGGTGTTGGATTGACAGTTCCCGTTGCAGTTGTGGGTTCCGGCCGGGCACGAGCCCTGGCACGCCTGCGCCGTGGCAATGCAGCTACCCAGGCACAGCTTCGTCCCGCTCGGGCAGGTGCTCCCGCACGTGGCGCCGTCGCAGGTCGCGGTGCCGCCGGCGGGAACCGCGCACGCCGTGCAGGACGATCCGCACGACGCGACGTCGGCGCTGGACACGCACTGCGCTCCGCACGCGTGATAACCGGTGGAGCAGGTGAAGCCACACTGCGCGCCGTCGCAGGTGGCGACTCCGTGCGCGGGCGTGGGGCACGCCGTGCATGCCGTGCCGCAGGTGGCGGGGGCGGCGCTCGGCTGGCAGGTGCCGCCGCAGTCGTGGCTGCCCGTCGGACAATCGCCGCCGCACGACGTCACCTGGGGAACGCAGGCCGTGCTGCCGCACAGCTTCGTCCCGCCCGGACAGGTCACGCCGCAGGAGACTCCGTCGCAGGTCGCCCCGCCGCCGGTCGGAACGAAGCACGGGCTGCAGCTCTGCCCGCAGTGTCCGACGTCGATGTTCGAGACACATTGCCCGCCGCACACGTGCGCGCCCGCCGGGCAACCACCGCTATCGAGCTGCGCGTCGACCGCCATCGTGGGAGCATCGTGCTTGGCGTCGGAAACCGCCTGGCCCACGTCAGGCACGGCGCCGCCGACGTCGATGACGCCGGTGCCGACATCGGTCACGCCGCTGTCAGCCGATCCGACCGGCATCGTTGGAATCACCGAACGCGCCGAGGTACAGGCCATCAGCACCACTGGCGTCAGCCAGACCCACGAACCCGCTCGCAGCGTCGCCCCCTGTCTCGTCATCGTCCTCTCCGCTTCCTTGGCGCGAGACGGACGTTTTCGTGCGTCAGGGTCCCGCGTAAAGGCAACGCATGGTAGGCCCCGAAGTTCCCCTGTCAACGAACAAAGGCGAGCGCGCCGCCTACCGCGAGGTCGCCAGCAACCGCTCGACCCAGCGGCCGGTCAGCTTTTCCTGCACCGTGTTCTGGCGCAGGCGATCGGCCAGGTTCTTCCAGTCGACGCTGTCCTGCGGCTGATCCTGGTTGGTGCAGCTGAAGACGGTGAACTCGCGGCCGGTCACCGGGTCGACGTGCTTCTGCAGGCACTGCGCGCAGATCTCTTTCATCATGCACTGCATCGGCGAGTTGATCGACGCGATCGCCACGTGGTCGGGCCGCAGGTGCGGCGCGAGCAGCGCGTGGCGCGCCTCTTTCACCGCGGCCATCATGCGGTCGCTGCCGATCGCGATGATGCGGCTGCAGGTCGACAGCGGGATCAGCACTTCGCCCAGCTCCCCGCGCGCGTAGGCGCTCATCGCCTGCACGACGTTGCCGCGGAACGCGCGGTCCTGCGGCCGGCGCGGCGCCGGCGGGTCGCCGACGTCGACGCTCCAGATCACCTGGTCGGTGCCGGCCTCGATCTCCTCGACCTTGTAGATGTCCTCTTTCTTCTTGTAGGCCGCGAAGTAGAGGACGCGGCAGCCCTGCTCGCGCAGCGCCTTGCGCGATCGAGAAGAGCACGGCGTTGCCGAGGCCGCCGCCGCACAGCAACACCGACTCCTGCTTCAGGATCTCCGTCGGCGTGCCGGTCGGACCCATGACCACGACCGGCTCGCCCGGCTGCAGGCCGGCGAACAGGCGCGAGCTGCCGCCCATCTCGAGCACGATCATCGACAGCAGGCCCTTGTCCTTGTCGACCCACGCGCCGGTGAGCGCCAGCCCCTCCATCTGCAGGCGCTGCCCGTCGACCAGCGGCGACAGCGATTCGTAGTTCTGCAGGCGGAAGAACTGACCGGGCTCGAACTTGCGCGCCGCGGCCGGCGCGTTCACCACGACCTCGACGATCGTCGGCGTCAGCCGCTCCAGGCGCACGATCACCGGCCGCAGCTCGCTGTCGAGGTGCGCGCAGAACGCCGCGCCACGCGCCGTCGCGTCGCGGCTGCTCTTCGGCGCGCTGGCCGGCGAGCTCGTCGCGGAACAGCGCCGCGACGTGCGGGTAGCCGTCCTTCGCCGACGCCATCGCGCGCACGACCGAGCCGGCGTAGGTCGGGTGGTTGTCGCCGTAGAAGCTGACCAGCTTGCCGGCGCGGTTGTACGACGTGAAGAAGCCCGGATCGGTCGCGGTCGGCGGCTCGAGGCTCAGCGCGCCGTCGGCGCCGCGCACGGCGCGGAACGCCTTGAACGCCTTGGCCTTGGCGTCGACCTCGAACGCGCCGGGCGTCTCGCGCTCCGAGGTCATGTTGGGCTGCGTGCCCGCGGCGACGAACAGCGAGCGCGCCGGCAGCGTCACCGTGCCGCCCGCCTCGGCGCCGTTCTCGAACACGACCGCCTTCAGCGCGCCGTACTCGTCGGGCACGCACGCCAGCGGCGACAGCTTCTCGATGAAGCGCACGCCCTCCTCGAAGAACTTGGTCGATCTCCTCGTGGTTCAGGCGATACGCCGGCGAATCCTTCATGCCGCGTGCGGTAGACCAGCGAGACGCCGCCCCAGGCGTCGAGCAGCGGCTGGAAGTTCGGCGGCTCGCCCGCCGCCTCGGCGCGCGCGCGCTCGGCGCGGACGGCGCGGCCGTGCTCCAGGAACTCGCGCGCGACCTCGGCCTCCTCGCCGTCGTACATCTTCCACAGCGCCGCTTCGCCGCCGAAGCTCGGCACCGTTGTTCGACATCGCCGTCAAAGACTCCCAGCGCGTCAGGAACTTCGACACCTGCACCGGGTAGTACGCCAGCGAGCTCGGTCGCGGTGTCGATGCCGGTCAGGCCGCCGCCGATCACGAGCGCCGGCAGCCGCACCTGCAAGTTGGCGATCGAATCGGCCTTGTACGCGCCCGTCAGCTGCAGCGCCATCAGGAAGTCGCGAGGCCTTGCGCACGCCGCGGATCAGGTTGTTCTTCATGTCGATGATCGTCGGCTTGCCGGCGCCGGCCGCGATCGCGATGTGGTCGAAGCCGATGGCGAACGCGTCCTCGACGCCCAGCGTGCCGCCGAAGCGCACGCCGCCGTAGGCGCGGAAGTTGGGCCGCCGCGCCAGCGTCAGGTGGATCGTGGTCAGGAAGTTCTTGTCCCAGCGCACGGTGATGCCGTACTCGGTGACGCCGCCGAAGCCGCCGAGATGCGCTCGACGAGATCGCTCTCGATCTCGCCGAAGTTCTCGATCGGCGCGCGGCGGCCAGGCGTCGCGCGCCGAGCAGGTCGGCCGGCAGCGGCTCGATCTTCAGCCCGTCGACGCCGACGACGCCGAAGCCTTCGTTGGCCAGGTGGTGCGACAGCGTGTAGCCCGCCGGCCCGAGCCCGACGACGAGCACGTTCTTGCCGTTGTACGGCAGCGCGTACGGGCGGCGCACGTTGAGCGGGTTCCAGCGCGTGAGGAGCGAGTAGATCTCGAAGCCCCAGGGCAGCTTGAGCACGTCGGTCAGGACGCCGGTCTCGATCTGCGGAATGTTGACCGGCTCCTGCTTCTGGAAGACGCACGCCTTCATGCAGTCGTTGCAGATGCGGTGGCCGGTGCCGGGCAGCATCGGGTTGTCGATGCGTGATCATCGCCAGCGCGCCAGCGAATCGCCGCCCTTCTTGAGCACGTGCATCTCGCTGATCTTCTCGTCGAGCGGGCAGCCGTTGAGCGCGATGCCGAGCGGGTTCTTCTTGACGGCGCCCTGCTTGTCGCGCAGGCCGGTCGAGCAGGAGTCCTTCTCGCGATCGTGGCAGTAGAGGCAGTAGTCGACCTCGTTCAGGATCTCGCGCGGCGGCATGCGCGCGATCGGTGAGCGTGAAGCCGTCGCGGCGCCGCCGGTGCTCGGCCAGGCCCTCCATGGCGTTGGGCAGCTTCGGATCGGCCCGGCGCAACGGCACCAGGTGCTCGTGGTCGATGTGGTGCGGGATGTGGAACGAGACCCAGCCGTGAACCGCCGTGCTTCACCATCGCGTCGTGGCGATGCACGGCGGCCCAGCGCTCGAAGCGATCGAGCAGCGCGCGCACGGCGGCGAGATCCGGCGCGGGCCGCTCGGGCAAGCGCGCGCAGATCGCGGCGAGCTGCGCGGCCAGCGCCGCCGGCACCGCGTCGGTGGTCTGGCCCTCGGCGACGCGGCGGTAGGGATCCTCGATGTCGAGCAGCGTCGAGACGGCGCAGCCAGATCGACAGCTCCGCGTCGGCGGCGGCGCGCGGCACGCCATGGGGCGCGGGCGCCTCGCCGAGCACGCGCGCCGCGAGCGCGATCACCTCGGCGTGCAGCGCCGGCGCTTCGTCGGCGGGACCGAGCCCGCGGGGTACTTCTTGGCCGCGCGCCGCGCGATGAACTCCTTGAGGCGAAAGACCGCCTGCTCGCGCGCCGCGAAGTCGAGCAGCGCCTGCCGCCCGCTCTCGACGCCGAACAGCCGCGCCACGAACTCCGACAGCGGGCGCGCGACCGCGATCAGCAGCTCGGACTCGTCGGGCGGACGCAGCTCCGCCCCGGCGCGATAGGCTTCGAACCGTTCAGCCAGCGGCGGATCCTGCGCGGCCAGCGCAGCGCGGAAGCGTGCGTCGAGCGCCGCCAGCGACGCCGGATCGTGAAGATCGGCGTAGCGCACCCCCTCGAGGCCGAGGGAAAAGTTGCGGTCAGGGCTCGGCGGCGCCGTTCCGGCGCCTCCCGCGAAAGCGAAGGAGGATCCCGCTCTATTCTTATAGACGGACGTTGCAGAACTCCTGGTAATCGATGAGCTGGATGTTCTCCGGCTTGACCCCCTCACCGCAGGTCGGGCAGGTCGGGTCGCGACGCAGCTTGAGCTCGCGGAACTTGAGGCCGAGCGCGTCGAACATCAGCAGGCGCCCCGCCATCGGCTTGCCGATGCCGAGCAGGAGCTTGATCGCCTCGTTGGCCTGCAGCGAGCCGATGACGCCGCAGAGCACGCCGAGCACGCCCGCCTCCTGGCACGACGGCGCCATGTCGGGCGGCGGCGGCGACGGGTAGAGGCAGCGGTAGCACGGGCCCTCATACGGCAAGGAACGTCGTCACCTGGCCCTCGAAGCGATAGATGCTCGCGTGCACCACCGGCTTGTTCAGCTTGAGCGCGGCGTCGTTGAGCAGGTAGCGCGTGGGGAAGTTGTCGGCGCCGTCGACGATGAGGTCGTAGTCCTTGATGATGTCGAGGACGTTGTCCGACGACAGGCGGGTCTGGTGCTGGATGACCTTGACGTCGGGGTTGAGCTTGCCGATCGCGATGCTCGCCGACTCGACCTTGGGCATGCCGACCCGATCGGTCGCGTGCAGGATCTGGCGCTGCAGGTTCGACGGATCGACGACGTCGTCGTCGACGAACCCGACGGTGCCGACGCCGGCCGCCGCCAGGTACAGGCCCGACGGCGAGCCGAGGCCGCCCGCGCCCAGGCACAGCACCTTGGACTTGAGCAGCTTGACCTGCCCGGCCTCACCGACCTCGGGCAGCATGGTGTGCCGCGCGTACCGCAGCGACTGCTCCTGGGTCATGACGAACGGGCGATCGAACGGCAGGCCGGCGCGCTTCCAGGCGCTGAAGCCGCCCGCCATCGACTTCACGTTGGTGTAGCCGAGGTCGGCGAGCGAACGCGCCGCCAGCGCCGAACGCGTACCGCCCGCGCAGTAGAGGATGACTTCGGACGACCGCTCCGGGATCTGGTCCTCGACGCGCAGCTCGAGGAAGCCGCGCGGGATCCACTGGGCGCCGGGGATGTAACCCTCGGTCCATTCGTCCTTTTCACGGACGTCGACCAGGATCGGACCCGCGCCGTTGCCGTCGCCGCTCTTGCCCTTGCGCGCCTCGACCGTCTTGCGCACGGTCTCGAGGTCGACTTCGCGAATCTGGGCCTTTACGTCCTTGAGGTATTTTCCAAAGCTCATCGGTTGCTCCTGGTGCCTTCGACTGCCCCTGTGATGACCGACCCTCTGATGACCAAACCCGGGCCGGGGTCGCAAGAATCCCGGAACCCGCCTCCACCGAAAGCTCGGTATTTCTACGAAAACAGACGCGGGGAATCAAGGCTAGACTCGACCGTCGGCCCCAGGCGTGGCGTACCGCCGGGCGATGGTCTATATTCCGAGCACAAGGAGACACGATGTCTGTAGCCGTCACTGAGGAGAAAGTCGTAGAGACGCGTCACGATCATCCTGCCGATGAGGCGCCCGTCATGGTCGCGCTGTCGGACAAGGCCGCCGAGAAGGTGAAGGAGATCCGCGGCGAGGAGAACATCGAAGAGGGCTACGCTCTGCGCCTCAAGGTCCAGGGTGGCGGCTGCTCGGGCTTCTCGTACGACCTTTACTTCGACCAGTCTCAGGAGACCGACCAGACGTTCGACGTCAAGGGCGTCAAGCTGATCTGTGACCAGATGAGCCTGATGTACCTGATGGGCACCGAGATCGACTACGTCGAGGGGCTGCACGGCGCGGGCTTCAAGTTCAACAACCCGAACGTGAAGTCGACCTGCGGCTGCGGCAGCTCCTTCTCCGTCTAAGCACTGGTCCCGAACTCGCTGACACCGCCATCCCGGTGGGCGTAGACGCGTCAGGAACGCGTTAAACTGCCGGGATGGACGTCTACGAGGGCTTGATCCGCGAGCTCGGAGCGGATCGGGTCCTTCGGAGCGCGGAGGCAGTGGCGCCTTACGCGCGCGACGAATCGGGGCTGGGGGTCTATCCGCCGGACGCGGCCGTTCTTTGCCAGTCGCGCGCAGAGGTCGAGCTGGTGTTGCGCTTCGCGGCGGCGCATCAGATCCCGGTCACGCCGCGCGGCGCCGGCAGCGGCATGACCGGCGGCGCGCTGCCGATCCGCGGCGGCATCGTGCTGTCGACCGAGGCAGATGAAGCGCATCGTCTCGATCGATCCCGATGACCGCGTCGCGGTGGTCGAGCCCGGTGTGATCAACGCCGAGCTGCAGGCCGCCGCCGAAGCGCAGAAGCTGTTCTACGCGCCCGATCCCGCGAGCCTGGACTTCTGCTCGATGGGCGGCAACGTCGCCGAGAACGCCGGCGGCCCGCGCGCGTTCAAGTACGGCGTCACGCGCGACTGGACGCTCGGCCTGGAGGTGACGCTCATGGGCGGCGAGAGCCTGCGCCTGGGACGGCGCACGGCCAAGGGCGTCACCGGCTACGACCTGACGGCGCTGTTCGTCGGCAGCGAGGGCACCTTCGGCGTCACCACCGAGATCGCCGTGCGCCTCATCGGCTTGCCAGAGGCCGTCGGCGCGCTCATCGCGGTGATGCCCGATGCCGTGTCGGCGGGTAAGGCGGTGAGCGCGGTGATCCGCCAGGGCTACCACCCGCGCGCGCTGGAGCTGATGGATCGCGCGTCGCTGGATCACGTCCGCCCGCGCGCGCCGTTCGCGCTGCCGGCCGACGCGGGTGCGATCGTGCTGCTCGAGCTCGACGGCGAAGCCGACGCCGTGCCGCTGAGCCTCGCGCGCTGTGGCTCGGTGTTCGAGGCCGAGGGCGCGCGCGAGGTGATCA
Organism: uncultured Pseudomonadota bacterium; assembly: GCA_963774325.1. Classification (GTDB taxonomy): domain Bacteria; phylum Myxococcota_A; class Polyangia; order Fen-1088; family Fen-1088; genus DASRQZ01. Next base: position 1,650,740 of record CAVZEF010000002.1, on the reverse strand, counting down.
TCGCGCGCGACGACGCCGAGCGCGAGCGGCTGTGGCAGACGCGGCGGCTCTGCTCGCGCTCGCTGCGCGAGGCGCACGCGTTCAAGCTGTCCGAGGACGTCGTCGTGCCGCCGGGCGCGATCCCCGAGATGCTCCGCCGCATCGACGCCATCGGCGCGCGCCACGATCTTCTGATGGCGGCGTTCGGCCACGCCGGCGACGGCAACCTGCACATCAACGTGCTCAGCGACGAGAACCACCGCGTGCCCGCGGTCGCCGCGCGCATCGACGCCGCGCTCGGCGACATCTTCAGCACGACGCTCGACCTCGAGGGCACGTTGTCGGGCGAGCACGGCATCGGCGTCGCCAAGGCGAAGTACCTGTCGTGGGAGCAATCGCCCGAGGTGATCAGCTGGCAGAAGCGCCTGAAGCGCCTCTGGGACCCGGCCGATCTGCTCAACCCGGGAAAGATCTTCGCCGCCAGCTAGCCGCTGTCCGGATCCGCATTCGCGCGTCGGCCAATGGCTCGGGCGGGGGTTGGAGACTCGCCCCCTGAACGCCTCGCATTTCAGATCGGAGGCCCTTCTCGTCGCTCATCGAGCAGGGCGATCGGCGGAGAGTTGGAGCCCGCGCGAGGGGTGGGGTGTTCCTCTTGCGGGGGCCTTGAGGCGCGCTCCTGCCTGTCCGCAGGCAGGATGCCAGCGCCGAACGGAGCGGCCCCCGTGCCGCCGGCCGGATGATTGTTCGAAGAACCCTCGGTCGAGTCCCCGGCTTTCCGGCCGGGAGAGCGTTGCCCGCCGACCGGCGGCGTGAGGGCCGCGTCCCCCGCAAGAGGAACACCCCACCCCGGAAGCGGCGACCAACCAACCCCCGAACGAGCTACCCAGCCAGCCGACGCGCGAATGCGATCTGCTCTCGAACGCGACCCGGACGCGAAGCTAGTGCGCCTGGCGGTGGACGAACGCGCCGTAGGCGATGGCCGCCTTGAGCGACGCCCGCCCGATCTGCGCGTTCAGATCGTCGACGAACAGGCGGCGCGGCATGACCCGGCACAGCGGGTCGAGGCCACCCAGCGTCGACAGCGGGAAGACGGCGTGCTCGCCCCGGTGAGAGACCGCCCAGCAGGCGGCGAACGCGGGCAGCTCGTCGAGACGCCGGTAGGTCACCATGCCGATGCGCTGCGGTCCGGGCGATTCGTTCATCGCGGGCCCGACGACGCTCAGGCTGGGATCGACGGCCAGCAACGCCACCTGAGGTCCGAGCCAGCCCGCTGTGACGATCGCGTCCTGGCCCACCACCGCGACGTAGCTCGCCCGCTCCGACGATAGCTCGTCGCCGCTGCGCCGGTCGCCGTCGGCGATCGACCTTGATCTCCAGCTCGCGATCCGCGTTACGCGTGATCGCGTCGACGCAGGGACGCGCGCGCTCGCGGTCGGCGCCGGGCGCCAGCTGCACGACGATCGTGGTCAATCCCTTGGCCGACGCCGACTGCGCCGCGAGGTAACGATTGTAGAGCGACGGATCCGGGTTGGGCGCGTTCTGGTTGAACTTGTAGAAGACGACGTCCTTGGCGCGCGCGAGCGTCAGGCCGTACGACGCGAAGAGATCCGCGAGCGCGCCCAGGTCCTCGGCGAAGAAGACGTCGGGATCCAGGCGCCCCACCTCGGCGAGCCGCTCGCGCCGCCCGAACAACGAGACGCTGCAGGGAAAGCGGATCGCGTCGACGTCTCCGGCGGGCAGCCGCGCCGGCGCCGCCGTGAAGATCGGATAGAGCAAGTCGGCTGCCGTGAGACGGCTGCTGTCCCCGAGCGACGCGCTGAGCGCGCCGATGTCGGGCCGCACCGCCAGGTGGCAGAGCAGGCGATCGATCCAGTCGCCGACGACCCTCATGTTGGTGCCCAGCAGCGCCGTGAACGGGCGCGTCGCCGCCGCCAGGCCGCGCCCCGCGGCGCGCGAGAAACCGAGCGCGCGGTCGTTGCGCACCAGGCGCACGCGCGGCGCGTGGCGCGTCGCGAACTGCGCCACGAACCGCGCCGAAGCGCCGCGCGAGGCATCGTCGACGACGATGAGCTCGTCCTGCGCGCCGAGCGTGTAGCGGATGTTCTCCAGGCAGGGCGCGACCGTCCACAGCGCGTCGTGAACCACCACGACCACGCTGACGCCGGGACGCGCCGGGTCGGCGACGATCGGGCGCGCCAGCGGACGAAAGTCGATGTCGAACGCGTCGAAGCGATCCAGCCACAAGCCGTTCAATCGATCGGCGTTGGCGGCGGCGAAGCGAAACCGCCCGTCACTCGCCGACTCGTGATGCACGACGACGCTCGCGGGCGTGAAGACGATCTTGCGTCCCGCGCGCCAGACCTTGAGGCAGAGATCGACATCCTCGCCGCCGTTGACGAAGGCTTCGTCGAACCCGCCGTGCTCGCGAAAGACCTCGGGGCGGATCGAGCATGCAAGCAGCGGTGACCGCGCGCAGCTCGAGGCGGCGGTGGCTGGCGCTGGCCGGCTGGCGCGCGTGCAGATGCAGCGGCGTGATCGGCTCGGGCCCGGCGTAGGCGAACACCACGCCGCCGTGCTGAACCGTGCCGTCGGGATAGAGCAGCTTGCTGCCGACGATCGCCACCGCCGGATCGGCCTCGACCTCGGCGACCATCGGCTGCAACCAGCCTGGCGTCGGCTCGGTGTCGTTGTTGAGAAACAGCAGATACTTGCCGGCCGCCATCGCCGCGCCCTGATTCGACGCCCGAGCGAAGCCCAGGTTGGCGGTGTTGCGCGCAAAGCGGATGTTGTCCAGCAGGGGCAACGCCTGCGCGGTGTCGTCGCTGGAGGCGTTGTCGATCACGATCACCTCGTGGGTGACGTCGCGGGTGTTCTCGGCGATCGCCATCAGGCACTTCCAGGTCAGCTCCCACTTGTTGAAGACGGGAATGACGATCGAGACCGTGGGAGCTGTCGCCGGGGAGAGCACGTGCGCCCGGCGGCTCGCAAAGCGTGTGCCACCAAGATTCCCCGCGTCACGGGCGTTCGCCCCGCCTTCACTCCGCGCGTGACGGCGTCAAAAACCCGCTGAGCGTCACAAAAGTGACGTGCGCACACACGACAGTGCCGCTCCCGCGCGCCCGCACCCGCGCGGCCATCGTCGCGCGGCGCGTGGCCTGTTCCTTGCTCACTGTTGCTCGGAAAGCGCGGGATTCGGTTGCTCACCATGGCTCAAGCACGCTCGACCGACCCGCTGATCACCAGCGGCGCCGCGGCTGGATATCTCAGCGCGGCCTACATCGAATCCCTCGCCGAGCTCGGCTCGCCGCTCGCGCTTCCGCGCAGCGAAGCCTGGCTGCTCCGGCGGGCGGTCGCACCGGGCATCAGCGACGCCATGGGGCCGTACCCACTGTTTTGCTGCCGCGACTGGCGCGCGCTCGGCGCCGATCTCGAGGATCTGGCGTTCGCCAGCGCGCGTGACGACGTCGCGGGCGGCGCGCCCGTCAGCGCCGTGGTCGTGACCGACCCCTTCGGCGACTGCGATCCGGCGCTGCTGGCGGCGGCGTTTCGCGATCGCGCGGTCGCGTTCAAGGAGCACTTCGTCGCCGATCTCTCGCGGCCGCTGTCGTCGTTCGTCAGCGCGCACCACCGGCGCTACGCGCGGCGCGACAACCTGGCGGTCGAGGTCTGCGCCGACCCTCTGCGCTGGCTCGACGACTGGTGCGCCCTCTACCAGAACCTGTGCGCGCGTCACGGCATCCGCGGCATCCCCGCGCTGTCGCGCGCCGCCTTTCGCCGCCAGCTCGCGGTCCCGGGACTGATCGCGCTCCGCGCGTCGGCGGGCGCCGATACGCTGGGCATGGTGCTCTGGTATCGCCAGGGCGACGTCGCGTACTACCACCTGGCCGCGTACAGCGACGAAGGCTATCGCCAGCGTGCTTCGTTCCCGCTGTTCTGGCTCGCGTTCGAGCATCTGGCCGCGGCCGGCGTTGGCTGGGCGAGCCTGGGCGCCGGGCCGTCATCGTCGTCTTCCAGTCAAGGAACTGACGGTCTCGTCCGATTCAAGAGGGGATGGTCGACAGGAACTCGAACGACCTACCTTGCCGGGCGCATCTTCCGCGCCGACACCTATCGCGCGCTGGCGCGCGAGCGCGGGCTCGAAGACAGCCGGTACTTCCCGGCGTATCGACAAGGCGAGCTGGCGTGATCGCTCAGGCGGTCAGCCGATGAAGACGGGATCGCTGGTGCCGTTCACCGGACCGGCGGGCGCGTTCAAGGCATTTCCGCCGCCCGACGCCGAGGAGCAGGCGGCGGCCGGGGCGGTCACGCCGGAGATCGGCCCCGCGCACGGCGATGGCGCCGCGCCGGCGCTGCACGACGGCGCCGAGCCATCGATCTCGCGCCTGGCTGTCGACGACCTCGCGCTCTTCGGCGGCACACCGATCTTCGCCGAGAACCTGCACGTCGGGCGGCCCAACATCGGCAACCGCGAGCGGCTGATGCAGCGGTTCAACCAGATGCTCGACACGCGCCTGCTGTCGAACGCCGGTCCGTTCGTGCGTGAGTTCGAGCAGCGCATCGCCGATCTGGTCGGCGTCAAGCACTGCGTGGTGATGTGCAACGCGACGGTCGCGCTGGAGATCGTGACGCGCGCGCTGGGCCTGAAGGGCGAGGTCATCGTGCCGTCGTTCACGTTCGTCGCCACGGCGCACGCGCTGCAATGGCAGAAGATCACGCCGGTCTTCTGCGACATCGATCCGACGACGCACACGATCGATCCGGCCAAGGTCGAACGGATGATCACGCCGCGCACGACCGGCATCCTGGGCGTGCACCTGTGGGGGCGCGGCTGCGACGTCGAGGCGCTGGCGGCGATCGCGCACCGCCGCGGGCTGCGCCTGCTCTTCGACGCCGCGCACGCGTTCGCCTGTACGCACAAGGGCCGCATGATCGGCGGCTTCGGCGACGCCGAGGTGTTCAGCTTTCACGCCACCAAGTTCCTCAACAGCTTCGAGGGCGGTGCCGTGGTCACCAACGACGACGAGCTGGCGCGCAAGATCCGCCTGATGAAGAACTTTGGCTTCCGCGCCTTCGACGACGTCGGCTACATCGGCATCAACGGCAAGATGACCGAGGCGTCGGCGGCGATGGGCCTGACGTCGCTGGAGAGCATGGACGAGTTCATCGCGATCAACGCCGCCAACTACCGGCGTTACTGCGAGGAGCTGCGCGACGTGCCCGGCCTGCGCGTCGTCGGGTACGACGAGCGCGAGAAGAGCAGCTACCAGTACGTGGTCACCGAGATCGAGCCGGCCGAGACCGGCATCAGCCGCGATCAGCTGCAGATGGTGCTGCACGCCGAGCGCGTGCTCGCGCGCCGCTACTTCCATCCCGGCGTGCACCGCATGGAACCGTATCGCTCGTACTTCCCCAACGCCGAGATGCTGCTGCCGCACACGCGGCGGGTCAGCGACCGCGTGCTGTCGCTGCCGACCGGGACCGCCGTGAACCACGACACGATCGCGCAGGTGTGCGCGATCGTGCGCTTCGCCATCGCGCACGGGCGCGAGATCGCCGAACGCCTGGGGCCACCGGACAAGCCCGACGACGACGTCGCGCTGCTGTCGTCGGACGCAGCGTCAAACGAGCCGTCAGTCGAGGACGAAGTCGCGTAGCGCGGACCGCCGCATCGAGGAGCGAGCCACCATGAGCGAGAACACGACCGGCCCTGGCGCCAGCCGCGAGGGCACGCCGGCGGACGCGACCCAGATCGCCTTCCGCAAGCAACTGGAGAAGCTGTTCGTCGAGAGCCCGCTCCCGCGCGATGATCTTCTGGTCAACCTGGGCCTCTACACGCGCAGCTCGCTGCTCGTGAGGTTCCTGGTGATGAACGACGTCTACGAGCGCATCAAGGACCTCCCGGGCGCGCTGCTCGAGTTCGGCGTCGGGTGGGGGCAGAACCTGGTCTTGCTCGAGAACCTGCGCGCCATCCACGAGCCGCTCAACAAGCAACGGATCATCGTCGGGTTCGACACCTTCGCCGGCAACGAGAATCGGGACTACCTGGCGAACCTGCTCGAGGTGCACGAGGGGAGCAACGCCTTCGGCCATGTGCGCGGCAACCATCGGCTCATCGACGGCGACGCCGAGGTCACGGCGCCGCGCTACTTCAAGGACCACCCGGAGACGATCGTGGCGATGGCGTTCTTCGACATCGGCGTCTACCGCCCGACCAAGGCGGCGCTGGAGACGATCGTGCCGGCGCTGGTGCCCGGCAGCGTGCTGGTCTTCGACGAGCTGACCTGGCCGGGCGCGCCCGGCGACGCGATCGCGTTCAAGGAGGTGCTGGGCGGCGCGAGCTTCAAGATCGAGAAGTCGCGCTACTACCCGTCGAAGGCGATCGTCACCATGAAGTGAGCGCGGCGGGCCGCGCGGGCGGTCGGCAAGAAACCGATCTATCTTCTCACTGCGATCGCGATTGCGCCTGCGCTCTCGCGCGCTGCCATGAATCCCCTGCTTCGCATCGGGCCGTACCTCTACGCCGCGGCCCATTCCTATAACGCGCTCTGGGAGCTGGCGGGCTCGGGTCGCGCGCGGCGCATCGCCGAGCGCGACGGCGCGCGGTTGCGGCGACGATTCCCGTTCCTCGCCTCGGGCGCGTACGCCGCCCTGAGCGCGCCGGTCGCGCAGCGGCTCGCGCCCGCCTACGCCGACTACACCGCGCGCGTGTCGCCGGATCCGATCGCGCTCGCGCTGCCGCTCGCGGTCTTCCTCGGCGTGCTGTGCGAGCAATTGCGGCCCCGACGCATCCTCGACCTCGGCTCCGGCTTCAGCTCCTACGTCTTCCGCGCCCCCGCCACGGCGCAGCCGGCCGACGCGGCACCGCTGGTCTGGTCGGTCGACCAGTCGCGCGCATGGCTCGACAAGACGCGCGCCTTTCTCGCGCAACATCAGGCGGATCGCCCGCATCTCGGCACCTGGGACGAACTCACCGCGACCACCCCGGCGCCGTTCGACCTGGTGCTGCAGGACTTCGCCACGCTGGACACGCGCCGCCGGATGCTCGATCGCGTGGTCGATCTCTGCCGCCCCGGCGGCCTCATCGTGATCGACGACATGCACGTCCCCGGCTATCGTCACGCGACGCTGCGCGCGCTCGACCGCCGCGGTCTCGGCTACTTCAGCCTGCGCCTCTTCACCCGGAAGCGGCTGCGCTACGCCTATCTCGTGGCGCCCTGAGACGCGGCGGCGCCCGCGCGCGGGCTGGAGAACATCTCCAGCAGCTGCGGCAGGAACGCCTCCATCGCCCGCGCCGGGTGGTCGCTGTTCAAATGCATGCCGGGCACATAGCCGGCGGTGACGAAACGCTGGATGAACGACCGATCGCGGCTGATGACGTGGATCGGAACGTCATAGGAGGCGCTGTCGCGCGTGACGTCGGCCGACGGCTGGTGGTCACCGAGCACGATCATCAGCGCGTCGTCGTCGATCCGCTCGGCGATGTAGCGCCGGAGCACGTCCAGGTCGTAGATCACCGACGTGACGTAGGCTTCGCCCGCCTTCCCCAGGCTCCCCCACCCGATCTCGTAGCGCACGGGCGGAAGCTCGTTGAAGACGCGTCCGCCGTCGCCCAGCCGGCCCCAATCGTCGACCATGCGCGGCTGCAGGCTCCACGGGCTGTGGCTCGAGACCAGCTCGTACTCGACGAACAGCGGCGGACGCGGCACCCCCGGCACGCGCGCGACCTCGTGGCGGTGAACGAAGTCGATCACGTACTGATCCGGCATCGTCGCCCACTTGAACGCCGGCCCGTGATAGGCAAGGTCCATCGCATAAGATCTTCTGATCGAAGCCGGCGACCAGCCCCTCGGGCTTGCGCGCCGTCGTCCCGGGCTGCACCAGCACGGTGCGGTAGCCGGCGGCGCGGAAGAACTGGGCCATGGTCTGCGGCGGCGGGCGCGCATCGAGCATCACGGCGTACGCGAGCCCGTCCTCGGTGCGCACGCCCGTGCGCAGGCCGGCGTGGGCCAGCCAGGATCGCCCGCCGTAGGTCGCGGACGTCAGCAGGCTCGACGCCATCGCGAAGCCGTGCTGGCCGAGCTCCGACTCGAACGCGTCGTAGATCGGCGCCATCCGGCGCGCGTAGTCCGCCTCTGCGATCACCGTCGCGCCGTAGGACTCGACCACGATCAGCAGCACGTCGGCGTGGTGCAGCCGCTCCAGCCGGTTGGGCATCGCTCGCAGCGTGTCGCGCATGCGCGCGATCTGCTCGGTGCGCTCACGGCGGTACTCGGGCGCATGGTGCAAGAACGACAGCTCGCTCGCGAGGCGCGGAACGATGCTGCGGCCGAACATCCCCAGGTGAACCTCGGGGTTGCGACGCTTGAGCCAGAGCGGCGACAGCAGCGTGCAGGCGATCAGACCGGCGACGAACAGGCGGCGCGGACCGCGGAACGCCATCGCCCGTTCGGTGACGGCCAGCGCCCACCAGGTGAGCACGCCGAGCACCACGATCGCGACGGCGATCAGCGCCGACCAGACCAGCAGGCGCGGCGCCGAGACCGTGGACCGCATCAGCGCCACCAGGTTCGGCACGAGCGGCACATCCAGGTACAGGCTGAGCGCGCGGTGAAAGTGACGCTCGACGATGCCTTCGCCGAAGCGGAAAATCCTGGTCGCCAGCGCGAAGAGCACGATCACGAATCGCAGCCAGTCGGGCACGACGGCGCCGCGCGCGCGCACCAGCCAGAACCCCGCCAGCAGCACCGCGACGTCGATCGACGGTAGCGGATACCACCCCGCCGGCTCGTTGCCGGGGTAGCGGCAGGTTGAACAGACAATCGAGGAAGGCCCAGCCGAGGAGGAACATCACCACGCGCGCCCAATCCCTCGAACCGTCGCTCCGCGGCCGAGCCAGCTGCTGGGGCTCGGACACGGACACAGCTTACTCAAGAACACCGGCGCGAGGACAGCGCCCGCGCGTCGAAACACCAGAGAAAGACGCGACGTCCAGCGACAGCGCGCCGCGGCGAGCTCAGCCTTCGCGGCCCGCGCTGGGGCAATGAGGCGCCAGCAGGCAGCTGCCGCACTCGGGCTTGCGCGCAAAGCAGACGCGGCGGCCGTGCCAGATCAGCTGATGCGAGAAGCGAATCCAGCGCTCCTGCGGCAGCACGCGCATCAGATCCTGCTCGATCCCCTTGCGGATCGGTCTTGCGCGTCAGCGCCAGCCGCAAGCTGAGCCGCTGGACGTGCGTGTCGACGACGACGCCTTCCGCGATCCCGAACGCCGTGCCCAGCACGACGTTGGCTGTCTTGCGCGCGACGCCGGGCAGCCGCGTGAGCTCGGCGATGCTGCGCGGAAGCTCGCCGCCGCGTTCCGCGAGCAGCGCCGCCGTGCCCTTCAGGCTCTTGGCCTTCTGCCGGAAGAAGCCGGTCGAGCGAATGATCTCCTCGAGCTCGCCGAGCGACGCCGCCGCCATGCGCGCGGCATCGGGAAAGCGGCGAAAGAGCTCGGGGGTGACCTTGTTCACCCGCTCGTCAGTGCACTGGGCCGACAGGATCGTCGCGCACACCAGCTGGAACGGCGTCTCGCGGTCGAGCTCGCAGTCGACGTCGGGGTAGAGCGTCTCGAGCCCGTCGAGGATCGCCTCGACGCGCGCCGCTTCCGGCGGCCACTTCGCGCGGATCGGCTTGCGGTTCGCCTTGGTGATGAGCTTGGTCGCCTGGCGCGCGCGCTCGGCGCGCGGGAGACGCGGCCACAGTCTTGCGTTTCGATCGCGACGCGACGCGAGGCATGCGCGCGTTATATCACTCCGAAGGGGGGCTTCGGGTCTCGGACGGCTACCAGTAGGCCTTGGCGCCGTTCGGATCGCGCGGCTTTGGCGCCGTTGTCGCCTGCGCCTGCGCGCGGAACCACTCGGAGCTGTAGTCGTACACGCGTTCGCGGTCCGACGACAGCGGCAGCGCCGTACCCGCGTCGGGCGGCGTCTCGCTGAGAAAGATCTCCGCGAACGGGCGATCGCCGAACGGCACCAGCAGCGGCCGCAGCCGCTCGATCACAGCGCCCAGGCTCATCTGCCGCGGATCCGCGGTGATCCACAGCCGGTGCGGATCGCTGCCGGCGAACGCGTGCAGGAAGTTGTGCACCGCGATCAGCCACTCGTTGCCCGACCAGTCGGGCGCCAGCGCAAAGGTGACCCCGGCCGCGGCGCTGGGGCGCGCGGCGATCGCCGTGCGGTGCAGGCGAAAGATGCCGCGCGCGTCGGGCGCAAACGAGCCGCCGCAACCGGCGCAACGAACGCCGGGCGGCGCGAGCTGGGTCTGGCCGTCGCAGTTGGGGCAGGTGATCGCCTTGATCAGCGTCGCCGGGTTGTTGAGATCGACCTCGGGCGCCAGCGGCGCGCGCCGCTCGATCGAGTAGACCTTTCGATTCGCCGGCCCGAACGCGCCCGCCATCACCCAGGCCTCGACCTCGGCGGCGTTTTGCTCGAGCACGGGACGGAGCGTCGTCTCCGTGCCGGGGATGACGTCGGCCAGCACCGCGAGCAGGTTCACGAAGTCGCCCGCCGTCGGCAGCGGCCGCCACGACCAGTCGTCGAGCTGGCTCAGGATCGCCTCGACGTCGCGCGCGGGCGGCAGGCCGTGCTCGTCGTGCTCATCGAGCCACGCCGGCACGCCCACGCCCAGCTTCTGGAACAGGTTGCGCATGAACGGCGTCGCCGGTCGCAGCGGCCGCTGTGCGAGGGAAAGCCGAGGATCACGCGCGACGACGGAGATGCGCAGCAGCTCGTGCAGAAAGTCGACGCGGTTCGCGGGCGGCACGTGCTCGAGCGTGTCCATGCTGACGACGGTGTGGAACGAGCCGGTCTTGAAGGGGACGCGGCCGCCGTCGTACGAGAACGGGTACATGCCCGGCGCGGGGTCGCCGTCGATGCGCACGTCGATGCCCACGAACGAATCGTCGATGATCGACGCCAGTCCACGCGCGCCCGAACCGACCTCGATCAGGCTCGCCAGCGCGGGACCGGTCAGGTACGGCTTGATCGGGACGTAGCGCACCAGCCAGTTGAGCTGCGTGCCGGTGCGGAAAGCTCCGAGCCGGCGCGGGCGCGGGCAGCGGAAACAACGAGGGGTTCGCCGTCATTCCCTCACAGCGCAGCAACAAACGCGCCACGGCATGGAACACCGGGCCGCCACGAAAGCCACGGGCGGCCGGCGCTTGCGCGACCCCCGCGTCGCGCCCTGCCGCCGCGCGCGTCAAAGCCCTGGCGGCGCGGCGGACTTCTGACGCCGACCGCTCAAGTTCATTGCTTCTTGCGTCGATGGCGTCGATGCAGATCGCCATGTCTGCGTCAGATGCGACGTTCCTCAGCACACTCGCCGCCGAGGTCGAGCGCAGTCGGGAAAATCTCCACCTCGACAACTACGACGTCTCCCAGCTCGGTCCGTATCGGGGTGAAAAGCACCGCGAGGATCTCGTCGGTCCCAGGGCCGAGCGCGCGAATGCGAACCGCGCCGCACGAGCTGACGGCGCGCCTGTCGCAGTTCGCCGACGTCGGCTTCCTGCACGGCATCCTCGCCGATCAGGAGTCGCGCGATCTGCTGATCAAGCTGTTCGCGTACCGCACGCTCGGCTATCGCAAGGTCAAGCTGCCGCGCAACACCGAGCAATACTGGGACGACATCCAGGCGGTGCGCGGCGCCGCGACGACGTCGCCGCCGATCCCGATCGCGTACATGGACATGCGCCTCGCGCGCCACGACATGCACCGTTTCGGCTATGACTTGCAGCTCTACGGCACCGCCGCCGGCCTCGCGTGCACGTTCGTGCAGAAGCAATACGAATATCAGCGCGCGGGCGTGGTCTGCAAAGCCGAGCCCGGCGACGTCGTGATCGACGCCGGCGCGTGCTGGGGCGAAACCACGCTTTACTTCGCGCACGACGTCGGCGCGCAGGGCCGCGTGCTCTCGTTCGAGCTCATCCCCACCAACCTGGCGGTGCTGCGCCGCAACCTCGAGGCGAACCTGCCGCTCGCCGCACGCGTCGACGTCGTCGAGAACCCGCTCTGGTCGACGTCGGGCCACACGCTCCACTACGTCGACTGGGGCCCGGGCAGCCGCGTGAGCCCGGACCCGTCGCGCTACCCCGGCGCCGACCGCTGCTCGACGGTGTCGATCGACGATGCGGCGAGCACGCGCCGCGTGGCGCGCGTCGACTTCGTCAAGATGGACATCGAGGGCGCGGAGCTGCAGGCGCTCCAGGGCGCGGAGCGCACGCTGCGCGCCCATCGCCCCAAGCTGGCGATCAGCCTCTACCACCAGCTCAGCGACTTCGTGACCATCCCGCGCTACCTCGAGTCGCTCGGCCTCGGGTACTCGTACTACCTGGATCACCACACGATCTATCTCAACGAGACGGTGCTCTTCGCCGTACCGGGGTGATCGGCGATAGACTGACATGCACGCCATGGACGAAACGCCCGAGGAGCTGGAACAGATCCGGCGCGAAGCCGAGCAGATCGACATCCACCAATATCGCCGGCGTTTCCGCACGCTGAAGGCGATCCTGGTAGGCGCGGCGCTGGCCGGGCTGACCTGGCTGGGGCTGGCGCTCTACGACGGCGCGCGCAACCCGTGCCGGCTGGTGCGCAACCATTTCTGCAAGAAGGAGCCGGCGGGCCTCGACTGCAAGCGCTACGAGGGCGTGCTGCAGGAGTCGCAAGAGGACGGACCGACGATGCGCGCCAACATCCGCGCGCAGTGCCAGTCGAAGATCAAGAACCTGCGCGAAGACGAGGGGATCAACCTCGAATAGCGGCGACGCCAGCCGCCTCGGGAGCCAAACTGGACATCAAGGCACGCATATTGATCGTGGCGGGCGAGGCCGAGTCCCGCACCGTGCTGGCCGAGCAGCTCCGCCAGCACGGCCACTCCGTCGACACTGCCGCGGGCGGCTCGCGGGCGCTGGCGCGCTTCGGCGAGCTCGATCCCGATCTGGTGCTGCTCGACGTCGAAAAGGCCGACACCAGCAACGGCGGCGGCCACCACGGCTCGAGCCTCTTGCCTCGGCTCGTCGAGCAGGACGCCGACGTCGCGGTGGTGGCGCTGGTCGCCTTCGGCGACGTCGAGGCCGGCGTCGCCGCGCTGGCGGCCGGCGCGAGCCACTACCTGACCAAGCCGGTCAACGCCACGGAGCTGTTGCTGATCGTCGCGCGCGAGCTGGCGCGGCGGCGGCTGCGCGTCGAGGCGACGCAGCTGCGCGCGCGCCTCAGTGAGCGCTATCGCGTCGAGAACATCGTCGGCAGCTCGGCGCCGATGCAGGCGGTGTTCCGCACCGTCGCGCAGGCCGCGGCCGGGCGCACCAGCGTGCTGCTCACCGGCGAGCCGGGGACGGGCAAGGCGGTGATCGCCGCCGCGATCCACGAGAAGAGCCCGCGCGCGCGCGCCCCCTTCGTCCGGCTCACCTGTCGCGGGCACGCGGAGTCGGCGCTCGACGGGGAGCTCTTCGGGCACGAGCCGGCATCGACAGCGCCTGCGGGCGCCGCGGCGGGCGGCGACGGCCGGCTCGCGCAAGCTCGGGGCGGCACGCTCTTTCTCGAGGACATCGACGCGCTCCCCGTCGGGTTGCAGGTGAAGCTGCGTCGCTTTCTCGAGGGTGGGCGCTTCGAGCGCGCTGGCGGTGACCAGCCGATCCCCGCCGACGTGCGCGTGATCGCGTCGAGCGGTCGCGACCTGCCGCAGCTGGTCGCCGACGGCAAGCTGCGCGAAGATCTCTTCCGGCGGCTCGACGCGGTCCACATCGAGATGCCGGCGTTGCGGGACCGGCCCTCGGACGTGCCGCTGCTGGCGGTGCACTTTCTCCAGGTCTTCGCCACCGCGCACGGCAAGGCTGTCGCGGGCTTCGACGAGGAGGCATTCGAGCGGCTGGGCGGATACGCCTGGCCCGGCAACGTGCGTGAGCTGGAAGACGCCGTCGAGCGCGCCGTCAACGCCTGCCGCGGTCCCCGCATCACCGCCGCCGATCTGCCGCCCGGGTTGCGCGCCGGAACCGCCAGCGCGGCGGTCCCGATCCCCGGCTCGACGCTCGAGGCGATCGAACGCTACGCCATCCTGCGCACGCTGGAAGCGACGGACGGGTCCACCGGGCGCGCGGCGGAGATCCTGGGCATCAGCATTCGCAAGGTTCAGTACAAGCTGCAGGAATACCAGGACGCGCCGCCGGTCGATCCGCGCCCGATCCTCGCCGGCAAGCGCAACTGAGCCGGCGCGCTGGTCGGCGAGCTGCGGTCGCAGATTGCGCGCATCTGTGCGTCGATGAGCGGCGAGGGCGCGCCACGCGTTTAGGCGAGGTCAGCGGGGGCTTCGACGGTAGATCGTACGACCGCACGAATCGAAGCCCGACGTCGAAGCGACCATCGACTCCGAGTGTCCCAGGATCAAGTATCCGCCGGCGCCGAGAAGCTGGCGGTAGCGCTGCACCAGCCCGCGCTTGGTGGCGTCGTCGAAGTAGATCACGACGTTCCGGCAGAAGATCACGTCGAACGGCCCCTGCATCGGCCAGGGCTCCATCAGATTGAGCTGCTTGAACGTGATGAGCGAGCGAATCTCGGGGCTGGCCTGATAGTCGCCGCCCGCGCGCGCGCGTGAAGAAGCGCTTCAGGCGCGCGGGCGCGATCTTCTCGACGCGCTCGCCGGGATAGCTCCCCGCGCGCGCGTGCGCCAGCACGTCGGTGTCGAGGTCGGTCGCGAGGATCTTGATGTCCCACGCGCCCGACGCCGGCGCGGGTGGGGCGTTCTCGCGCAGCACCATCGCCAGCGAGTAGGGCTCCTCGCCCGTCGAGCACCCGGCCGACCAGAACCGCACGCGTTGCGCCCCGGGGCCGGTGCGTCGCCAGAGCGCCGGCAAGACCGTGCGCGCCAGGAACTCGAAGTGGTGGTTCTCGCGAAAGAACTCGGTGACGTTCGTGGTGATGGCGTTGACGAAGCGTTCGGCCTCGTCCGAGGCGGGATGCAGCATGAAGTGATTCATGCGGCACGTCGGGGATCCCCCTCGGCGCCGCGCCCCCGGTGCTCATGAGCTTTCTGCGTGCGATGCACCGCGCGCAGCCCGCGCCGTCCGCCCCGCCCCGCGTGCGTCGCTGCCGAGCGCACCATCGCCACCCTCACCGTCGCGGGCTGCGCGCGTGCCCTGCCGCGCGAGCCTCACCAACCCCACCATGTCGAGAATGAACGCCACGCTGCCGTCCCCCAGGATCGTCGCTCCCGCTAGCCCCTCGATCCGCCCACAGTTCGTCTCCAGACTCTTGATCACCACCTGCTGCTGCCCTTCCAACTCATCGACCACCAGACCCACGCGCCGCCCGTCCTTGGCCTCCACCACGCGGTGGCCCCCTTCGATCAGCGTCCTCACCAGGAGCTGCCGCAACGAGACCGAATCATCGACTGCCATGATGTGTGCCATGGGGGAATCGCTCCTGGTCGTGAAATAAAACGTCAGGACGAAGCGGGCGCGTGCGGCGGCATCGTCGCCGGCGCGGCGTCGAGCCCGAGCACACCGGCGAGGCCGAGCCGCCGCGCCGCCAGCACCAGCGGCTGGCTCGCCTCGGTGATCGTCACGCGGCGCCCGCGCGCGCGCAGCTCGCGCGCCGCCGCGCACAGCAGCTGCAAATTCGCGGTGTCGATCTGGCGGACAGCGGCGGCCTGGATCTCCAGATCACCGCCGCGCGCCAGCGCCGACAGCAGCCGCGCGCGCAGCGACTCCGCGGCTGACAGGTCGAGCACCTCGTCGCAAGTAACGGTCACGCCGCCGCTCGTCGCGCGCGCAGGGGTGTCGGTCCGCTCGTCGGTCATTCCGGCGAAGTCGCCTCCACAAAGGCACATCGCTGGCGACGGGGAAAACTTGAGAACCCGCGTCAAAAAGCCCGCGGCGGCAGCGCCTCAGGCGCCGCGATTGCCGTCGAGCAGGCGGGGCGTGCGCGCCACCACGTCCATCGCGAACAGGTAGCGGTCGGTCGGCTTCCAGACATAGCCGTCGCAGCCGAAGTCGAGCAGCTTGCGCCGCTCCTTCTTCGACTCGCGACCCGCGACCGCGATCAAAACCGCCTCCTTGGTTCCGGGATCCAGGCGCAGCTTGCGGATGATCTCGGCGGCGTTCAGCTCCGAGAGTTGTGTCGAGAACAGGACCATCGTCGGCTGCGTGCGCCGCACCAGCGGCTCGACCTGCGCCCACCGCCGCGCGAGCGTCGCAGGGCAGCCGGCGCTCGACAGGCTGACGAACATGCGCCCGAACGACTCACTTTCTTCCTCGATCACGAGCGCGCGATGTCCGGTCAGCCGCCGCTTCGCCGTCGCGAAGTCGAGGTTCGATGGGAGTGCTGCGACCGGAACCGCGTGATGGGTCTGAGACGTTTGAATCGCCATGGGTGCGAGCGTCCCTGCGAAGACAGTGCCAGCGATCCCCCTGCCCTTGGGCCTCGCAGAATGCGGGGATCTCCGTATTCCGAAGCGGCTCACTATGGCGCCGGCTCCTGAGTCCCTGGCGTGCGCGCTAGAGCGCCGGCACCATTCAAGCTTCCGGGTTGTGGCTGATCGTGATGCCGTAGCGGCGCATCTTCACGTGCAGCGTCTTGAAGTCGACACGAAGCAACCGCGCCGCCTGACTCTTGTTCCCGTTCGTCGACTGCAGCGCGCGCAGGATCGCATGGCGCTCCGCGGATTCGACCGCGGCGTCGGCGATCTCGCGCAGGCTGGTCGGCGAGCCGCTCGGCTCGGCGGGCGGATCGGCGCGGTTGTGCTTGAGCAGGCCGCGCATCTCGGCGCCGGTGATGGTGAACTCCTCGGTGAGCAGCACCGCCTGGCGCACGACGTTGCGCAACTCGCGCACGTTGCCGGGCCAGGCGTGACCCAGGATCTCGGCGGCGGCGTCTTCTTCGAACCCGGCGACCGCGCGCCGGAGCTCGACGTTGGCCTCGTCGAGAAATCGCCGCGCGAGCATCAGCATGTCGCGGCCGCGCTCGCGCAGCGGAGGCACGGTGATCGTGAACTCGGCCAGCCGGTAGAAGAGGTCGGCGCGGAACCGGCCCTCCTTCGCCGCCTCCTCGAGCGATATGTTGGTCGCGAAGACGAACCGCGCGTCGAGCTTGCGCGGCGTCGTCGACCCGAGCGGCAGCACCTGCCGCTCCTGCAGCACGCGCAGCAGCTTGGCCTGCGTCCCGGGTGGCAGGTTGCCCACCTCGTCGACCAGCAGCGTACCCGCGTGCGCGACCTGCAAGAGACCGTCCTTGCGGCGATCGGCGCCCGAAAACGCGCCCTTTTCGTGGCCGAACAGCTCCGACTCGAGCAGGTTCTCGGGGATCGCGCCGCAGTCGATGGCCACGAACGGCCCATCGGCGCGCGGGCTCAGATCGTGGATCGCGCGCGCGACGACCTCCTTGCCGACGCCGGTCTGTCCCTGCACCAGCACGGTGAACTGCGAGCCGGCGACCTGGCGAATCTGCCGCGCCACGAGCTGCATCGGCGGGCTCGTGCCGAAGCGGGCCGACAGAGGGTCGTCGCCGTCGGCGCGGTGGCGCAGGCTCTCGAGCTCGGCCAGCAGCTCCGTGCGCTCCAGCGCGCGCTTGACGATCACCAGCAGCTCCTGCGGGTTGACCGGCTTGGTCAGGAACTGATAAGCGCCGAGACGGATCGCCTCGACGGCGGCACGCCCGTCAGCGTTGGCGGTGATCACCACGATCGGAACGCGCGGAACGACCAGCTTCAGCTTCTGCAGCAGGTCGAAGCCGCCGATCTCGGGCATCGACAGGTCGACCACCACCACGTCGGGCGGATCGTGGCTGGCGGCCGCCAGCGCGGTCTCGCCGTCGCCGACCGGCACCACGTCGATCGTCGGGCGTCTTGCGGAAGGCCGTGGCGACCAGCTGTCGCTGATCGGCGTCGTCGTCCACCGCCAGCAGTCGCCAGTTGCGCTGGCGCGAGGACGCGTCCTCTCCTTCGTGATTGAACATGCACCTCCCAGGACCTCCCCGCCCCCCACTGGAAGGAACAGAATTGTTACCACACTTCGTGACGCTGTTCGCACGCTGTTCGCGGTTGCGGTGTCGGTTTTCGACACGGCGACCGACCGCGACGATGGCGCGCGCTCAAGTTGATCGTCGGAGCGACGATGCATCGCATGTGCGGAGAGCAGGGAGACAGCCACGGTGAAGCCGCCGCGGCAAGACACCGGCGCATCTCGCCGGACCGATCCCGCTCGCGCTGTGGCTTCGGGTACGACGCTCACCGACACCGAGCTCGACACCCTGCGCGCCCAGGTCGAGCAGGCGCGCGGGATCCTCGCCGACGCGGTCGCCAAGCTGAGCGGCAGCTTCTCGACCATGGAGACGGAGACCAAGGTCCAGAAGGACATGATGCAGTCGCTGCTGGCCTCGCTGTCTCAGGACGCCGAGGGCGGGCCCGAGGGCAAGAGCTCGGAGCGCGAGAAAGACAGCAAGAAGAACGGCCAGCCGGACAGCAAGAAAGACGTCCAGAAGAAGATCAACATCCGCGAGTTCACGATCGAGACCGGCTCGTTCCTGACCCAGTTCACCGACCTCCTGGCTTCGGTGAGCCAGCAGAGCATCCGCACCGTCTACCGCATCGACGACATGGTCGACCAGCTCGACGAGGTCTTCAGCCTGATCAACAGCATCAACGGCATCGCCGACGAGACGTTCATCCTGGCGGTCAACGCGTCGATCGAGGCGGCGCGCACCAAGGACGTCAACACGCAGAGCGGGCACAGCTTCGGGGTCATCGCCTCGAACATCCGCGAGCTCAGCAAGAAGACCCGGCGGTTCAACGATCAGATCGGCACGCAGATCGGCAAGGCGCGCACCACGGTCAACGAGGTGCGCGAGATCATCGCCGCGATGGCGTCACGCGATCTCAACGTCGCGCTGTCGGGCAAGGAACGCATCGAGCTGATGATGAACGAGCTCGCCGAGTTCCAGCACTTCATGACCGACAACGTCGACCGCGCCAGCGTCGCCACGTCGCGCATCGCCGAATCGACGTCGCAGGCGGTCACCGCGCTGCAGTTCGAAGACATCCTCAACCAGCTTCTGGTCAGCATCCGCCAGCGCGCGGAGCGCATCGCGGGCGAAGGCGGCGAGCCGCCGACCACCGCGAGCCCGTTCGGCCGCTCGTCACTGAACGGCCCGGTCCAGCAGCACAACATGACCCCAGGGAAAGTGGAGCTCTTCTGATGCCTCAACCGATTGGTAAGACTGCCCCGCACGACACGGGTGCTTCGAATCAAGTGCGGACCAGCTCGCTCGGAAGCTGCCTCACCATCCACGTCGAGGGCCGCTTCGACTTCAACTGCCACCAGCAGTTCCGCCGCGCCTACGAGGGCGCCGCCGCTGGATCGTACACCGAGTACGTCGTCGATCTGCGCGGCACCGAGTACATCGACAGCGCGGCGCTGGGCATGCTGCTCGTGCTGCGCGAGTCGGCGGGCAGCGCGACGCGTGCGCATCACCAACAGCCGCCCGACGGTGCGCAAGATTCTCCAGATCGCCAACTTCAACACGCTGTTCTCGATCGACTGATGCTGCGCGGGCTGAAGAGTCGACGCGCCGCCGCGCGCCGGCACAGCGCCACACCGTGCTGGTCGTCGACGACGAGCGGCTGAACCGCACGGTGATCGCGCGCAGCCTGGAGAAGCAGTTCGACGTCATCGAGGCGGGCGACGGCGCCGAGGCCGTCGAGCGCGTCGCCGTCGGGCGGCATCGACCTGGTGGTCATCGACATCCACATGCCCGGCATGGACGGCTACGAGCTCACGCAGCAGATCAAGTGGATGAACCCGGGCACGTTCCTGCCGGTCGTGCTCATGACCGCCGACAACGACGAGGAGGCGTTCGCGCGCGGCCTGCAGGACGGCGCCGACGACTTCCTGGCCAAGCCGATCACGCCGTCGCTGCTCGCCGCGAAGATCGAGGCGCTGCTGCGCGTGGGCGAAGTCCTGCTGGAGCAGCGCGAGAAGAACGAGGAGCTCAACCGCTGGCGCGCGCGCGCCGAGCAGGACTTCGGCGTCGCGCAGAAGCTGTTCGAGCACATCGCCGAGCGCGGCCGCTTCGACTTTCCCGACCTGGACATCCGCGCGCTGTCGCTGGAGGCGTTCAACGGCGACATCGTGCTGGCGGCGCCGCTCGGCAAGGGGCGCCTGCGCCTGCTCGTCGGCGACTTCGCGGGCCACGGTCTCGGCGCGGCGCTGGGCGCGCTGCCGGTGTCCGACGTGTTCTACGCGATGACCCGCCGCCGCTTCCCGATCGAGGCGGTCGTGCGCGAGATCGGCGGCAAGCTCTATCGTCTGTTTCCGCGCCACCAGTTCCTGGCCGCGGCGGTCGCCGACATCGACACCGCGGCCGGAAGGGCGCTGGTCTGGAACGGCGGCTTGCCCGCGTCAGTGGCGCTCGACGCCAGCGGGCGCATCGTCGGGCGCGCGCCGTCACGCCACCTGGCGCTGGGTGTGCAATCCGCGCGCGATCTCGTCCCGCAGGTCACCGAGCTGCCGCTCCCCCTCGGCGGGCGCCTGGTGCTGTACACCGACGGGCTCATCGAGGCGCGCTCGCCGAGCGGCGAATCCTTCGGTGACGAGCGGCTCGAGCGCATGCTGTCCGACGCCACCGGCGACGGGTGGTTCGCGTCGCTCTGGTCGTCGTTCGAGTCGTTCCAGGACGGCAATCCGCAGGGGGACGACGTCACGCTCGTCGGTCTGCGACACACCGAGGCGCTGCGCTCCGCGCTGGTCACGCGCGCGCCGAGCGGCGGGCCCGGCGCCGAGAGCGAGATCTCGATCCGTCTCGGCTTCGACCACACCGCGCTGCGCGAGCCCGACCCGCTGGCGCCGCTGCGCATCCTCATCGAGGCGTCGCCGGCGCTGGTCGCGGTCGCCGCCGAGCTTTACACGATCGCCTGCGAGCTGTTCGCGAACGCGGTCGACCACGGCGTCTTGCGGCTCGATTCGAAGATCAAGGCGCAGCCCGGCGGCTTCGAGGAGTACTACCGCCGCCGCGAGACCGCGCTGCGCGAGCTCGGCAGCGGCTCGATCACCGTGGTGTTCGAGGTGCTGCCCACGCCGGGCCGCCGCTTCGCCACGATCCGGATCTCCGACGACGGGCCCGGCATCTCCGAGGACGTCCTGCGCGCCGTGCGCGATCCCAAGGCGCGCTCGGGCCGCGGCCTGCGCCTCGTCACCGAGCTCGGCGCCGAGCTGCGCATCCTCGACGGTGGCCACACCGTCGAGGCGACGTTCCCGCTCAGCGACGCCTGACGGCGCCCGCGCCGCCGAGCTCGTCGGCGACAATTCGAGCGCGCTGGCCGCACGTTTCGTCGTCGCGTATGGTCACAATGCGCGTCGCGTGCACGCATGCCTCGTCCAAGGAGAGTGCGATGACAACCGAAGCAAAGTGTCCGGTCGCTCACACCGCTGGCGGCGGTACCTCGAACCGCGACTGGTGGCCGACCCAGCTGCGCCTGGATCTGCTGCGCCAGCATTCCTCGAGGTCGAACCCGATGGGGGCGGACTTCGACTACGCCAGGGAGTTCGAGAGCCTCGACTTCGCGGGGCTGAAGAAGGACCTCGCGGCGCTCATGACCAGCTCGCAGGACTGGTGGCCGGCCGACTTCGGTCACTACGGTGGCCTGTTCATCCGCATGGCGTGGCACAGCGCCGGCACCTATCGCATCGGCGACGGCCGCGGTGGCGGCGGCCGGGGCCAGCAGCGCTTCGCGCCCCTCGGCAGCTGGCCCGACAACGTGAACCTGGACAAGGCGCGCCGCCTGCTCTGGCCGATCAAGCAGAAGTACGGCCGCAAGATCTCCTGGGCCGATCTCATCATCCTCACCGGCAACGTCGCGCTCGAGTCGATGGGTTTCAAGACCTTCGGCTTCGGCGGCGGGCGCGCGGACGTGTGGGAGCCGGACCTCGACGTCTACTGGGGCGCGGAGAAAGTCTGGCTCGAGGACAAGCGCTATGCCGGCGACCGCAACCTCGAGAGTCCGCTCGGTGCCGTGCAGATGGGACTGATCTACGTCAACCCCGAGGGTCCGAACGGCAAGCCCGACCCGATGGCCGCGGCCCGGGACATCCGCGAGACGTTCGGGCGCATGGCGATGAACGACGAGGAGACGGTCGCGCTCATCGCCGGCGGCCACTCGTTCGGCAAGACCCACGGCGCCGGCGACGCGAAGCTGGTCGGGGCGGATCCCGAGTCGGCCAGCCTCGAGCTGCAGGGGCTCGGCTGGAAGAGCACCTTCGGCAGCGGCAAGGGCGGCGACGCCATCACGAGCGGGCTGGAGGTCACCTGGTCCGAGACGCCCACCCGATGGAGCAATGCCTTCTTCGTGAACCTGTTCAAGTACGAATGGGAGCCGAGCAAGAGCCCCGCGGGCGCGCACCAGTGGGTCGCCAAGGGCGCCGAGGCGACGATCCCCGACGCGCACGACCCGACGAAGACGCGCCTGCCCACCATGCTGACCACCGATCTGTCGCTGCGCCTCGACCCGGCGTACGAGACGATCTCGCGCCGCTTTCTCGAGCATCCGGCCGAGCTCGCGGACGCGTTCGCCCGCGCGTGGTTCAAGCTCACCCACCGCGACATGGGCCCGCGCGCCCGCTATCTCGGGCCCGAGGTTCCGGCCGAAGAGCTCATCTGGCAGGACCCCATTCCCGCGGTCAATCACACGCTGATCGACGAGCCGGACATCGCCGCGCTCAAGAGCGAGGTGCTGGCGTCGGGGCTCTCGGTCTGCCAGCTGGTCGCGACCGCGTGGGCGTCGGCGTCCACGTTCCGCGGCTCCGACAAGCGCGGCGGCGCGAACGGCGCTCGCATCCGCCTGGCGCCGCAGAAGGACTGGGAGGTCAACCAGCCGGCGCAGCTCGCGAAGGTGCTGAAGACGCTCGAAGGCGTCCAGAACCAGGCGCAGACCGGCGGCAAGAGGGTCTCGCTCGCCGATCTCATCGTGCTCGGCGGCTGCGCGGGCGTCGAGCGGGCGGCGAAGAACGCCGGCTACGACGTGACGGTGCCCTTCACGCCCGGACGCATGGATGCGTCTCAGGCGCAGACCGACGTCGCGTCGTTCGCGCCGCTCGAACCGGTCGCGGACGGATTCCGCAACTACCTCGCGGGCAAGCAGACCGTGCCGGCCGAGGCGCTGCTCATCGACAAGGCGCAGCTGCTGACGCTGACCGCGCCGGAGATGACGGTCCTGGTCGGCGGCCTGCGCGTGCTGGGCGCCGGCATCGGGCAGTCCAGGCACGGCGTCTTCACCCGGAAGCCGGAGGCGCTGACCAACGATTTCTTCGTGAACCTGCTCGACATGGGCACGGAGTGGAAGCCGCTCTCCGACGCCAAGGACGTCTTCGAGGGGCGCGATCGCAAGACCGGCGAGCTCACGTGGACCGGCACGCGCGTCGACCTGGTGTTCGGCGCCAGCTCCGAGCTCCGCGCGCTGGCGGAGGTCTACGCCAGCTCCGACGCGCGCGAGACCTTCGTGCGGGACTTCGTGGCGGCGTGGACCAAGGTGATGAACCTGGATCGATTCGACGCGCCGGTCAGGTAGGGAAACCGACCGGCATCGCCTTCAGGCTGCGGCGCAGGTCTTCGTCGAGGTGGTGTCGTCGGCCTCGCGATCGACGATCGCCTCGATCGACGAACGGCAGCCGCCGCAGCGGGAGCCGGCTCCACACGCGGCGGTGACGGCATCGGGCGTGACGGCGCCGTCGCGAACGCACTGGCGGATCGTCCGGTCGAACACACGGAGGCAATGACAAACGAGCATCGGGGGGGCGTCCTGGCTCTGGACGAATGATACTGATAACGACTATCAATATCAACAGGGACGAGTCCTGAAAGGCGCATTTTCAACGTCCGGCCGCGTGACACGCAGAGCCAGACCCACTACGTTGTCACACCGAGGAGCCGATCGTGAAGGGAGACCCCGAGATCATCGACGCGTTGAACGATATCCTCACGGCCGAGCTCACGGCCATCAACCAGTACTTCGTGCACTACAAGATGCTGGAGAACTGGGGATATCTCCGCATCGCGAAGAAGAAACGCGAAGAGTCGATCGAGGAGATGAAGCACGCCGACGACGTCATCGAGCGCATCCTGTACCTCGACGGGGTCCCCAACATGCAGCGCCTGTTTCCGGTGCGCGTCGGGGAGAGCCCGATCGAAATGCATCAGCTCGACCTGGCCGTCGAGACCGAGGCCGTCGTCCGCCTCAACAAGGCGATCGCCCTGACGCTCGCGAAGAATGACGCCGGAACCCGCGAGATGCTCGAGTCGATGCTCACCAGCGAAGAGGACTCGATCGAGTGGCTCGAGGCTCAGCTCAAGATCGTCGCGGACATCGGCAAGGAACGCTACCTCTCCGAACAGCTCCGCGAGTGAGCGTCGGGTTCGTTGTGGCTCAGCGCACCCCGCGGCGCAGCGCCAGGCTCACCAGGTGCAAGCCGAGATCGACCGGATCGACCGACGACGACGGTAGCGCGGTCAGGAAACCGGGCCGCGCGACGCGCTCGTCGTAGATCGCGGCCGGCGCGGCGGCGCGCAGCCGGCGCACCAGCGCCTCGAGGTTGGCGCGGCTCGACGGCTGCATGTCGCGCCCGAGCGTGCGGTAATCCATGCGCCGCTCGTAGAGCATGACGTCGGGCTCGCCGTCGCTCCGCTGCACCAGCGCGAACGGCTCGGCGGTCTCGGTCGTGCGAACCGTGACTATCTCTTCCTTGCGCGTGAGGATGAGACCACCGCTCAGCACGGCGCGACCGGGGGCGAACTTGTGCGTGACGGTCTTCTCCTCGGTCTTGTGCGTGTGCGTGCGCGAGCCGCGCTGGATGGCCTCGATCGCGCTCCAGGCAACCTCGTGCTCGCCGCCGCCGGCGTCGACGGCGACCAGCTGGTTGGGCTCGAGCCGGAACGACTTCGCCAGCAGGCGGTCGGCGTCGGTCGGCGCCAGCCGCGGATCGCACACCAGCGTGATGAACCCCAGCTCATCGAGGCGGTCGCTGATCGCCGCCAGCCGATCGCCGTCGGCGTCGCTCATCAGCACGCGCGGCAGCGCCCCCTGCAGGCGGTGGCGCAGATCCGCGGCGCTGAGCCCGGTCACCTTCGCCGCCTGCGCGCCGGCGGTGGCCTCGACCAGAGCGCGCAGCACGACCAGGAACATGACCGCCTCGCCTCGCCCTCAGGTGTCGCCGAAGTAGACGGCGTCGTAGGCGCAGGTCGCGTCTTTTTCGCGCGGCTGCGGGTAATCGACCAGGCGGCCCTCGTAGTTGCGCAGCGTCCACTTGTCGTCGTCGCGCGCGACCACGTAGTCGGGGCCGATGCTCACCTTGCCCATTCCGCCGGGCGTGTCGATCACCAGGTGCGGCACCGCCAGCCCCGAGATGTGGCCGCGCAATTGCTGCATGATCTCGATGCCGGTCTCGACGCTGGTGCGCAGGTGCGAGGTGCCCGCGGCGACGTCGCCCTGGAACAGGTAGTACGGGCGCACGCGGCAGCGCAGGAGCTCGGTGAACAGCTTGCGCATCACGCGCGCCGACGAGTTCACGCCGCGCAGGAGCACCGTCTGGTTGCCGAGCGGGATGCCGGCGTCGGCCAGCCGCTCGCACGCCGCGCGCGCCAGCGGCGTCAGCTCCTTCGGGTGGTTGAAGTGCGTGTTGATGAACAGCGGGTGATAGCGGCGCAGCATCGCGCACAGCTCGTCGTCGACGCGCATGGGCAGCACCACCGGCACGCGCGTACCGATGCGGATGATCTCGACGTGCGGGATCGCGCGTACGGCGGCGATGATCTCTTCCAGCCGGTCGGTCGACAGCGTCAGCGGGTCGCCGCCCGAGATCAGCACGTCGCGGATCGCCGGCGTGCGGCGGATGTAGGCGATCGCCTGCGCCAGGTCCTGGCGCGAGATCGGCGACTCCTCCTGGCCGACCAGGCGGCGCCGGTTGCAGTGGCGGCAGTAGATCGCGCAGCGATCGAGCGCCAGCAGCAGCACGCGGTCGGGGTAGCGGTGGAAGATCCCGGTCGCGGGCGAGTGCGAGTCCTCGCCGAGCGGATCGATGAGATCGCCCGGCTCGTTCACCAGCTCGTTGGCGCGCGGGATCACCTGCATGCGCACCGGACAGTCCGGGTGGTCGCGGTCGATGAGCGAGAAGTAGTACGGCGTCACGGCGACGCGAAAGTGCCCGGGCGCGGCGTCGAGCCCGGCTTCTTCGTCGGGCGTCAGCGGCAGGCGCGCGGCGATCTGCTCCTTGGTCGTGATGCGCTGGCGCAGCTGCCAGCGCCAGGAGTTGAAGTCCGCGCCGGCGACGTCGCCCGAATCGGGCAACGCGGGCGGATTGGCGTGCCGCCGGTCGCTGGCCGGCTCGGCGGCGTCCGGAGGAAAAACCGGCAGAGAGATCGTCATCGGAGACGCTGTTCTACCCCATCACGCGCGCGAGCGCTGGGGGCCGCGGGAGACGCTCGGCGCAGAGCGCCAAGACAAAACAGGAGACGGTCCTAGTCGACCGCGGCATCCGGATCGGCGTCGCTGGCGTCGCCCGCGTCGCCCGCGTCGGACCCGTTGTCGCCGCCCATCCCGTTGTCGCCGCCCATCCCGTTGTCGCCGCCCATCCCGTTGTCGCCGCCCATTCCCGAGCCGCCCATCCCGGCTCCGCCCATGCCAGAGCCGCCCATTCCGGCTCCGCCCATCCCCGAACCACCCATTCCAGTTCCTCCCATTCCCGAGCCGCCCATTCCAGAACCACCCATTCCGGCTCCGCCCATCCCCGAGCCGCCCATTCCAGAACCACCCATTCCGGCTCCGCCCATCCCCGAGCCGCCCATTCCCGAACCGCCCGCGCCCGAGCCGCCCGCGCCCGAGCCGCCCATTCCCGAGCCGCCGGCGCCAGTCGCGTCGATTCGGCCGTCACCGCCGAGATCGATGGCAGCGTCAGCGCCGGCCTCGCCGGGCCCCGCGTCGCCCGGGACATCGGCGCCGCCGTCGATCGCTGCGTCTACACCCGCGTCCACACCGCCCCCGATGCCGCTGTCGACGCCAGCATCCGGCGGGGGTGCGACGCCCAGGTGAACGGTCACGACGTTCTCGTTGCCGACGTCGAGCGCCGCAAGGTTGGCGGTCCCGGTCACGGTCTTGCTGCCGACCATCACGGTCACGGTCACGTTCCCCGCGCCCGAGTTCGAGCGGGCGATCTCGACGGTGAAGCTGGTGGGGAACGTGATCGGACCCGCGGCGACCTCCGGCACCGAGAACTGGCTCACGGCCTCGCCGATCAGCACGCGCACCTTGAGCTGGGTGACGACGCCGCTCAACGCGCGGCTGTCGTCGACGACGTTGACCAGCAGAACGGAGTTCGGCTTACCGCAGCTCTCGACGAGCCCGCCCAGCAGCAGCAGCAAAGCCAGGGGCCGAACCGCGTGCCGCACAACCGCCTGAAGGGTCCGCATGGTCAGAACTTGTAGTTTCCGAGCGCGGAGGGGGGAATGTCGGTGCCGCCCTGCTTGAGCGCGAAGTAGGTGCCGGCGCCGGCCCCGGCGAGCACCACCGCGCCCAGCACCCAGATCCACCAGTGCGACGAGCCCGGTTGCGAATCAGCAGCCGGGCTGGGCGTGCTCTTCGCGTCGACCAGCGCCATGGGCCCCGGCGTCTCGGTTGGCTCGGGTGCGAGGGGGGGCGCGCGGGGCGCGAGCGACGGCGCGAGATCTCGCTCGGGGACCTCCGGTTCGACCGGGCGGCGCTCTTCCGCCACCGGAGCCGGTGGGGAGCTGGCCGGCGGGGAGCTGGCCGGCGGCGCGGACGGGGTCGCGGCCGGCCGGAGCGGCGCCGGACGCGTGCTCGCAGGCCGTGACGCCGGCGCCGCCGCGACGGCGGCCGTCGCCGCCGGCTTCTTCTTGTCGAGCGCCGCGATCTGGTGCTCGACCTGAGAGCGATTGGGCGCGCTCGGAAGCTGGACCAGGAACTTGCGATAGTCGGCGACCGCCTTGGCGGCATCACCGGTGCGCCGGTAGCACTCGGCGCGGTTGAACAGCAGCGTCGGATCCCTGAGCAGGCGGAGCGCCTTGGTGTACTCGGGGATCGCGGCCTTGCACTTGTTCACGTCGGCCAGCTGGTTGGCCTTGCGTGCGTGCCGGCGCCCCTCGGCCTCGTTCCTGTTCGGCCCAGCCGCGTACGCCAGACCGACGCCCGCCGGAACGGCGCCGGCCATTGCCAACAGGCAAACCACCGCCAGGATCGCCGCCTTCGCCGCTCTCATCGGAGCCGCGATTTTAGTGGAGAACGGCCTTTTTTCCCAGTCTTCTCACGTATCCGGACAACGACTGAATCTTGGGCTGGCTCAACATGCCGCCGAATGACGGCATTTGGCCCTTGCCGGTCATGATCACGCGCTGGACGTCCTCGTTGCTGGCGCGGGCCTGGAACACCGGATCGGAGAAGTCGCGCACCGGCAGCTGCTGCTTGATCTGCGCGTCGCCGCGGCCATCGATGCCGTGGCAGCGGGCGCACATCTGCGCATAGATCACCGCCGGATCGACGGCGACCGGCAAGCCGGGGTCGTCGCCCGGGCTCGTACAGCCGGCGGCGAGACCGGCGACAGTGACGACCACCCCGATCATGACCAGCGCACGGGCGAGGCGGAGCCGCGCTCCCTCCACGCGGCTACTCGCCGCCACTCGTCCCCGTATCCGCCGGGACGTACAGCGTCCGTCCACGGTCCTTGAACTCGGCCGCCTTTTCTTCCATGCCTTGCGCCAGCGCGCGCTCGGGCGCCACGCCCAGCGAGTCGGCGTACGCGCGCACGTCCTGCGTGATCTTCATCGAGCAGAAGTGCGGCCCGCACATCGAGCAGAAGTGCGCGCCCTTGGCCGCCGGCGCCGGCAGCGTCTCGTCGTGGAAGTCGCGCGCGGTGTCGGGATCGAGCGACAGGTTGAACTGATCCTGCCAGCGGAACTCGAAGCGCGCCCGCGACAGCGCGTCGTCGCGCTCCTGCGCGCCCGGATGCCCCTTGGCCAGATCGGCGGCGTGCGCCGCGATCTTGTAGGCGATCACGCCGTCCTTCACGTCTTTGCGATTCGGCAGGCCGAGGTGCTCCTTCGGCGTCACGTAGCAGAGCATCGCCGTGCCGTACCAGCCGATCATCGCCGCGCCGATCGCCGACGTGATGTGGTCGTAGCCGGGCGCGATGTCGGTGACCAGCGGCCCCAGCGTGTAGAACGGCGCCTCGTGGCAGATCTGCAGCTGCAGATCCATGTTCTCTTTGATCTTGTGCATGGGGACGTGGCCGGGACCCTCGATCATCACCTGCACGTCGTGCTTCCAGGCGATCTCGGTCAGCTCGCCCAGCGTGCGCAGCTCGCCGAACTGCGCCTCGTCGTTGGCGTCGGCGATGCAGCCCGGCCGCAGCCCGTCGCCCAGGCTGAAGGCGACGTCGTACTTCTTCATCACCTCGCAGATGCGCTCGAAGTGCGTGTAGAGGAAGTTCTCCTGGTGGTGCGCCAGGCACCACTTGGCCATGATCGATCCGCCGCGCGAGACGATGCCGGTCACGCGACGCGCGGTGAGCGGGACGTAGCGCAGCAGCACGCCGGCGTGGATCGTGAAGTAGTCGACGCCCTGCTCGGCCTGCTCGATCAGCGTGTCGATGAACATGTCGATGTTCAGATCCTCGGCCTTGCCGTCGACCTTTTCCAGCGCCTGGTAGATCGGCACGGTGCCGATCGGCACCGGCGAGTTGCGGACGATCCACTCGCGCGTCTCGTGGATGTTCTTGCCGGTCGACAGGTCCATCACCGTGTCGGCGCCCCACTTCACCGACCAGCGCAGCTTGTCGACCTCCTCGGCGATCGACGAGCTGACCGCGGAGTTGCCGATGTTCGAGTTGATCTTCACCAGGAAGTTGCGGCCGATGATCATCGGCTCGCTCTCCGGGTGGTTGCGGTTCGAGGGGATGATCGCGCGGCCGCGCGCGACCTCGTCGCGCACGAATTCGGGCGCGCAGCGCTCGCGCAGCGCCACGAAGCGCATCTCCGGCGTGATCTCGCCGCGGCGCGCGTAGTGCATCTGGCTGAAGTTGGTGTCACCGCGCGCGATGCGCGCCGCGACCCAGGGCTCGCGCAGCTTGGGCAGGCCCTGGTGCAGGTCCAGCGCGCGCGGACCGAAGGTGTCGTAGACGTCGATCGGCGGCTCGCCGTCGACCTCGATACGCCGCACCGGCACGCGCAGGTCGCCGTCCTCGAGGTAGACGCGCGTCGACGCGGGAAAATCGTCGAGCGGCGCGAGGCCGGCAACGGGATCGGCAGGCGCCATATCCAGCTTCTTGCCGCTGCGCGGGGGGGCGTTGCCGTTGCTTCCGTTGCTTCCGTTCAGGCTCATGTCGCTTTCCTTCGCCGGCATTACCCGGAGCAGGTTCAGGGGTCGCGCGTCCAAGGTCACGACGACGATCGGACGCGCCTCTCAGCTACGAGCAGCTCCCCCAGCTGTGGGATCGAGAACGGGAACCTTATCCCGCTCGAGCGGGAATGCAACAAGCGTCCGCGGGCCGTCCGTGCGGCTCAGTTCCAGTACTGGTCGCCCGGCTTCCCACCGGTCTTGCCACCGGTCTTCCCCTCGGTCTTGCCCCCGGACCTGCCCCCGCTCTTGCCGCCGCCCTTGGCCTGGCCGCCGTCGAGGACCCGGTAGCGGCGCCGCAAACGGCGCGCGCGCCAGAGCCCGATCAGGTCGCCGAAGCCAGGGCCCGCGAGCACGAAGCCGGCCGCGCTGGCCACCAGCGTGGCCGCGAGCGACGCCCAGTCGCCACGGCCGAGATCGACGACCACGGCGAAGCCGACCAGGATCAGTGACAGGTAACGGGCCTGCATCACCAGCCCGCCGAGCACCTGAGCCGGAGCACGGCCGTACATGCGGCCGAACGCGGCAAACAGGGCGAGCACGGCGTAGGTGCATCCCTCACCCAGCGTGTAGGTCTTGAAGCGCATGACCAGCCCCATCGCGACCATGGCCAGGATGCCCGACACGAAGAACAGCGTCAGGAACCGGCGCGCTCCGTGAGTCTTTTCGATGAACGCGCCGATGAACCAGAGGCCGATGACGTTGAACACGAACGTCAGGAAGTTCAGGTGCACGAACATCGCCGTGAACGGCTGCCAGAACTCCCCGCGCAGCATCCCCGGGCCCAGCGCCAGGTGCTCCGCGAACAGCGCTTTGGCGGGTTCGACGAAGACGTAGAAGAGATAGACCAGCGCCTGGATGATCACCAACGCCTTGATGGTCGGAGTCAACCGCTCGGTAATCGGCCGAGTCCAGGCCGGCGCGGGAGCGCGCCGCCGAGGCGGCAAATCACGCATGGATCGAGCTTAGCACGGTGATCGCGACCCGACGCCACCAGGTCGAATCGAACCAGCTCAAAGCGTCGTGTCGGGGCAAGGCACACCGTCGGCGGCGACGCATTCGGCGGCGCCCTCGGGATTGCCGGCGCAGTCCAGGTCGTCGAGGTCGACCCGGCCGTCGAGATCGTTGTCGACGCCGTCGCGGCACTGCGGCAGCGGCGGCAGCGTCACCGGCGGGATCGGCGCGGCGTGGTCGCCGGAGTGAATCTCGACCGGGCTCGCGGTCTGGCCGCGCAGCAGGCCGCTCCCCGGCGGCTCCTTGGGCGTTCCGCTGGCGTCGAGCGCGACCAGCGCCAGGGTCCAGCTTCCCTGGTCGAGGCTGCCGTCGTAGAAGCCGAGCGCGCACGGCACCGCGCGCGCGTCCTGAGCGCCGTCCGAGCGCGTCGCGGCGATCCCGATCGCCGAGACACCGACGCGGCCGCAATCGCCCGACTTGAACTCTGCGGCGAACTGCCAGCTCAACGTGTACGACCCGTTGTTGCTGCAACCGCCCGAGCCTGCGCCCACGCCCGCTCCCAGCAGGCAAAGGGCCAATCCGTGAATCAGCGCGCGCGCGCCACCGGCCGTGAACATGCGCGGCTTTATAGCACTCTCGCCGACGCTGCCGGGAGTCAGAGAATGGTGAAGACGACGTCGGGAATGTCGTCCTGCGCACACGAGTAGATCGGATACGTGATCGGCGGGTTGTTGATCGCCGTGTCGGACAGCACCGTGCCGTCGAATGCCACCAGCTGCATCGAGAAGAGGTAGTCGCCCGGCGGCAGCCCCGTGTCGGTGGCATCGGTGTGGTCGGTGCACGCGAAATCGTACGGTCCAAAGGGGCCGAAGTTCAGGATGACGTCCGACGCGCCCGCCGCCTGGCAGCTCAGCGGGTTGTGGAACGTATCCTCGATGCTCCACGCCACGGTCGCGAAGCGCTGGTCGGCGCAGGTCGGGCCGCCGCCCCCGCCTCCCCCGCCGCCGCAGCCCGAAAACGGTACGGCCAGGGCCGCCAGTCCCAGAAAAAGCCAGGTACGCGTCATTGCCTTCATGTCGGCCTCCCCAAGGGCAGTTCAAATATCGGACTTCAACCTAAGGACGAGTGCAGACCCCCGAGCTATTCATTCCCGAACATTCGACCGCGCATTGAGCCACCAGCAGAAACGCTTCGACCTCGGTGGGCTGCCCCCGAACCACGGTTCGCAAGATCGGTGCCGGAGACTGCACGCCGGCCACCAGGGGGCTCCCGTCGACCCCCAGCGCCGTGAGCGAGATTTGATATTGCGGTGTGATGCCATCCGAGCCAGCTCGACCCTGCGGTATCTCGAAAGGTGTGGATCCGGTCTGACGTTGACAAGGGAAGTCGCACTCCGGCCGGCCGGCGCACGGCATGGTGCCCGCGATGTCACCGCCGACGCCCACCAGCTCGAGACGCACCTTTGCGATCTGCGGGTCGGAGCAGCCGCAATCGGTGATGGCGCGCCCGTCGGCCGACCGGACGACCCAGCTAATCTCGACCGCACCACCGTCGATCCGTACGCAGCCCGCCGCCAGCAGCCCACACAGCACCGCGAGGCGGATTCTGATACTCATTGGATACGGGAAACTACGAATCGGCACCAGCCGTGTCAAACTGCCCCGCGCGGAAGGAGAACCGATGCTACCCCTGATCTTGCAGTCCGGCACCGGAGAGGCACGCCTCGACATCATATCCCTGATCCTCAACGCATCGCCGGTGGTCAAGGGCGTTCTGGGCTTGCTGATCCTGATGTCGATCGCCTCCTGGTTCGTCATCGGATCCAAAACGATCTTCCTGGCCCACGCCGCCTCGCGCTCGGCGAAGTTCCAGGACGTGTTCTGGAAGACCGGCCGGCTCGACGAGATCTGGCGCATCTCCGAGGCGTCGCCGCCCTCGCCCGTCGGTGAGGTCTTCCGCGCCGGCTACACCGAGCTGGCCAAGCTGCAGAAGCGGCGGCAAGAGCAATCGGCCGACCCGGCCGGTGAAGCGATGCTGGGCGACATCGAAAGCATCCAGCGCTCCCTCGACCGGGCGCGCACCACCGCCATCACCGAGATGGAGAACCGCGTGCCGCTGCTGGGAACGACGGCCAGCGCCGCTCCGTTCATCGGCCTCTTCGGCACGGTGTGGGGCATCATGAACTCGTTCCGCAACATCGGCGCCAAGGGCGCCGCCAACCTGGCCACGGTCGCGCCCGGCATCGCCGAGGCGCTGGTGGCGACGGCGATCGGCCTCATGGCCGCGATCCCCGCCGTCATGGCCTACAACTACTTCTCGCGCCGCATCCGCGTGCTGTCGTCGGAGATGGAGACGTTCTCCAGCGACTTCCTCAACATCGTGCGCCGGAGATTCTTCTAGCCATGGCCATGTCGTCGTCCGGAGGCGGCTCCGGCGGGTCGATGCTGACGGAGATCAACGTCACGCCGCTGGTCGACGTCATGCTCGTGCTGCTGATCATCTTCATGGTGACCGCGCCGATGCTGCAGACCGGGGTCGACGTCGACCTGCCCGAGGCTAAAGCGCAGACCATCCCCGACGATGAGGGCAAGCTGATCCTGACGGTCACCAAGGACAAGCGCGTGTTCCTGGGCAAGATGCAGATCCCGTTCGACGACGTGGAGAAGATCCTGCGCAACAACGCCAAGCTCAACGCCGACCACGAGCTCTACCTGCACGCCGACAAGGCGCTCTATTACGGCGACGTCGTGAAGATCATGGCGGCGGTCAAGCAGGCCGGCGTCGACAAGCTGGGGATGGTCACCGACCCGCTGGAGTGACCGCGTGCCGCCCGAAAAAAAGCGCCGCGCGTCGGCCAGGAACGTCGCCGGCCTGTTCATCACGATCGCGCTGCACGGCGCGGTCCTGTTCGCGGTCAGGGCCGCGCACAGCAAGACCGAGGAGCCGCTGGACATACCGCGCGACTTCGTCGTCGCGCGGATGGTCAAGCTCGGCAAGCCGCGCGAGAAGTTCTGGCTGCCGCGCATCACCCAGCCGCCGCGGCCGAAGGCGCCGCCGGCGACGATC
Source organism: uncultured Pseudomonadota bacterium (assembly GCA_963774325.1). Taxonomy (GTDB): domain Bacteria; phylum Myxococcota_A; class Polyangia; order Fen-1088; family Fen-1088; genus DASRQZ01. Next base: position 1,616,330 of record CAVZEF010000002.1, on the reverse strand, counting down.
AAGGTCGCCGAGGACCCGAACGCGCCCAAGGCGCCGGTCGAGGCGCCGCGTCCCGACAACCCGGAGATCTCCAAGGACCTGCGCCGCGCGCTCGACCGCGCGCGCAAGCTGGAGCAACTGATCCCGACCGAGCCCGAGGAGGGCCAGCTCACCGGATCGACCGCCGGCACGGCGAACGAAGCCAGCGCCGGCGACGCCTACGCCACGGCGATCTTCGACGCCGTCCGCAAGAACTTCACGCCGCCCGAGGGCCTGATCACCGACGCGCAGCTCGCACGGCTCACGACCACGATCAAGATCCGCGTCGGCGAGGACGGCGCGATCCTGGAGAACAAGCTGCTCAAGTCGTCCGGCAACAGCTTTTTTGACGACGCGTGCGTCTCCGCGATCCTGGCGACTCACAAGGTGCCCCCTCCTCCCGCCGCCGCGCGCCGCCTGGCCGCGCGCGGTTACGCCCTCGAGTTCGCCGGAAAGGACCTGAAATGACCCCGAGGCTCTTCGTCGCCGCGCTGGCCGTCGCGCTGGCCTGCTTGGTCCTGATGATGGGCGGCGCCGCGCGCGCGCAGGCGCCGGCGCCTGCGGGCGGAGCCGCCGCTTCGGAAGACCTGCCCACGATTCACATCACGCCGTCGGGCAGCGATCTCTTCCGGCTGGCGCTGCCCAAGGCGGTGGGCGACGGTGAAGCGGCGACGGCCGCGCTCGACACCGAGACCCGCGACCTGGACATCGCCGGGATCTTCCACCTGCTCGACCCGGCGTCGTTCCCCGCCGATCTCCAGAACGAAGGCATGGGGTTCTCGTCGGCGCTGTGGTCGCAGGTCGGCGCGCAGGGCGTCGCCAAGATCAAGGTCGGCCGCGCCGCGAGCGGCGCCGCGCAGATCGAGGGCGCGCTCTACGTCATCGGGCGCGGCGAGGGGCCGGTGCTGTCGCACACCTACAAGGGCTCCGACGTGCACGACGCCGCCAACCAGTTCGCCAACGACGTCGTCGGCTACTTCACCGGGCAGCCCGGGATCTTCGGATCACGCATCGCGGTCGCGCTCACCGGCACGCACCGCGAGATCCTGACCATGGACACGGACGGCTCGCACACCATCGCCGTGACCAAGATGGGCTCCGACTGCCTGCTGCCGTCGTATTCGCCGGGCGGCGGCGAGATCGCGTTCACGTCGTACCTGCGCGGCAACCCCGATCTCTGGATCGTGTCGGCCGCGGGCGGCCGCGCGCGGCGCGTGTCGAAGCAGCCCGGCCTGAACACCGGCGCGGCCTGGACTCCCGACGGGCGCAGCATCGCGCTCACCATGTCGTACGAAGGAAACGCCGAGATTTACCGCATCAACACCAGCGAGGGCGTGATCCAGACCAAGCTCACGATCAACTCCGCGATCGACAGCTCGCCGTCCTATTCGCCCGACGGATCGCAGATCGCGTTCGTGTCGAACCGCCAGGGCAGCCCGCAGATCTTCGTGATGCCGTCGTCGGGCGGAGCCGGCAACGCCAAGCGCGTGACGTTCCAGGGCAAGTACAACCAGACCCCGCGCTGGAACCCGCGCGCCGACAAGCCGCTCATCGCATTCACCGGCCGCGACGAGCGCGGCGTGTTCGACATCTTCATCCTCGACATGAAGACCGGAAAGATCGATCGCGTGACCCAGGGGCGCGGATCGAACCAGGATCCCGCCTGGTCGCCCGACGGGCGGCTGCTGGCCTACGTCTCGTCGCGCGGCGGCGTCTTCGTCGCCAACCCGGAGACGCATCACGAGGTGCAGATCTGGCACGGAGGCGGTTCGTCGCCGAGCTGGGGCCCGGCGCCGACGCGGCACTGAGGCAGGGCGCGTGAGCACGGGCGAGACGTTCGCAACGATCGACATCGGCACCAACACGACGTTGCTGCTGGTGGGGCGCGCGGGGCCCGGGGGCGGTGTCGAGGTGGTGGCCGAGCGCGCGGAGATCACGCGGCTCGGGCGCGGCATCGGGACGACGGGGGTGCTGGGCAGCGCCGGGATCACGGCGACGCTCGACGTGCTGCGCGACTACGCGCGCATCGCGCGCGAGCACGACGCGAAGATCGCGGCGATCGGCACCGAGGGCCTGCGCCGCGCGAAGAACGCGCGCGACTTCCTCGAGCCCGCGCGCGAGATCCTGGGCGGCGACGTCGAGGTCATCGACGGCGAGCGCGAGGCGGCGCTCACCTTCCGCTCCGTGGTGGAGTCGTTCCCGGCCGAGGCGAGCGGCGAACGGCCATTGGTCGTCATCGACATCGGCGGCGGCTCGACCGAGATCATCGTCGCCGAGCGCGGCGCGGTCCGGTTGCGCACCAGCTTGCAGATCGGGTCAGTGCGCCTGACCGAGCGACACGTGCACAGCGACCCGCCGCGCGCCGAGGAGATCGCGGCCGTGCGGGAGGAAGTCGCGGGCGCGCTCGCGCCGGTGAGCGAGCTGGCGGCGTTGGCGCGTCCGCGCCTGGTCGGCGTCGCCGGCACCGTGACGTCGCTCGCCGCGATGGCGCAGTCGCTGGCGTCGTACGACCCGGCGCGCGTGCACGGCTTCGAGCTGACGCGGGCGGCGCTCGACGAGGAAATCGCGCGGCTCGGCCGCGCGACGCAGGCCGAGCGCGAGAGGTTCGCCGGCCTCGACCCGCGCCGCGCCGACGTGATCCTGGCCGGCGCGCTGATCCTGCAAGCGATCGCGGAGCGGGCGGGCGTTGCCGCGATCCTGGTGAGCGACCGCGGGATCCGCTGGGGGTTGCTCTACGAGCTGGCCAATCCCCACAAAGCGTGATCTCCGATCCCTTCTCGGCGGGAAGCATCTGTCTTTCGAGTCGAGAGGTAGCTTGCGGCGGCGCCCCCCCACCATCTCGTGGATCCCACGTTAGCGGTCTGCCGTGCCGTTCATCGATCTGGCACAGGTGTCCCGACGTCAAATCGTAAGCTGGCCTCGAGCTTCTGGGCTGCACCCGATTTGTCGGGCGATCTGTTCCCTCAAAGGGTACGGCAACTCTATTGGCACCAGACCGCGCGCACGGTTTGAATCGCCACTCATCACAGCCGACTCCACTTCGTGAGCGAGTCCAGTCACGTCCTCGATGCTTGTAATCCATTCGTCCAGGTATTCATCGACTGCCTCGCCGCCGAGGCCCACCTGGATCGTCCGCCACGTCAGTGGTTCGAGCGTCAGCGTCCTTTCAGGGTCCCACTGGATTCGCACGGGCTCTGATCGCAGCCGGGCCTCCCAGTTTTGAACGCTCCCGTGCAGCTCCCCTTTGAATTCGGTCAAGCATGAACGCGCCAACGCCCACTCAAACCCATTGCGCAGAATGTCGACGCCCAGAATTCGGTGTTGGCCTGGCTTCGCGCCCCAGCCGGAACGGTACATCATCCATGTGAACGACGGCTTGATCCACGTCATTCGCCTTCGCTGGAAGGGTGGCTTGAATGTCTGGGCTGCGATGGCTCGATCGGCGATCTCTGAGGAAAATGCCTGGTACACCCGGACAGTTCTCTCAGAAAATGATGCTCTGATCTCACGTGGGGGGGGATGGGGGGTGCCAGTCGCCACAGGTCCGGGCGGACCATTCTGCCCGGATCTCACTGCTTCACTCTCACCCCTCCGATCGCAACACTTCGCGCGCTGTCGTACGAAGCGCATCCGATTTCGTCCCACTTTCGATCCGCGTGAGCTGCGCCCGCACCTCGGACGTCAGGGCGGGATTCCGGCTGTGCAACAACCGACCGAGCAGCACGATTGCCTCGTGTGTCTGGAGACTGCCGAGTGCCCGGACAGCCTTGACTCCCAGGGCGTTTGCCTCGTCGTAGTCACGGTACGGATGGTGAGCCAACGCCGCTTCATACAAGCCATTCGCGCTCGCGGGCGCTTTCAGCTTCGCCAAGCCATCAACCACGTCTTCATGGCGCTCGTGCCAGTCCGCACTCGCCAGCCCAAGCAACGCATCTAGATAGTCTGGTGAGATCCCGAACCGGTGGCCGAGGTAGAGTCCGAACTCAACGCCCACGGGATCACGCTCCTGTAGGGCCCGACGAAGCATCGCGAGCCCTAACGAACTCGCCTCGTCAGGTCTCGTCGGGTACTCACGCGAGAACTCATCCTCGGAAATTCGACCCAGAAGAAGGCCGAGGATCAACTGACGCTCTCGCTCATGGACGAAGGACATTGAACCCCATGATGTTGTTGTTGAAGATGTCCAAAGCGGTGCCTCGGCCCAGTCCAATGTTAATCTGCGCCCCCTCGGCTTTGAAGAAGGCGCTACTCGCCGTCCAGCCTCTATTTATCACAGACATGTTTGGGTAAGCAGAACGGACCAGGGCCGACGTGTCGCGAACGCCGACACCTACGAGCTGCTGCGTCGTCCCTGCCTGAAGCCTGAACTCGACTAGAGCGCCATCGTAGGCTTCTGCGAATGCCTTGGTGGGTGAGATGAACGTCTCCCCGGTCGCCGATAGTCGTCCGGTCGCGACAAGCTCTTCCGCATGAGCTTGGCTCATCGCCCGGTAGAACACCTCGCCGCCGGCTCCCCCCCTTCTTCGCCGAGGGCCGCACCGGCGACCATTCCGCCGAGGATCGCCTGCCCGACGCCGCCAACCGCGCCCCACACGAGCCCGTGATAAAGCGCATGCGGGAAGTGAGCCGTTCCCTCGGCTATTTTGTCGTAAGCGTCAGATGGGCCGCCCCACCCCTTTCCCATCCAGCTGTTCCCTGCCTCCGGATGGCCGTGGTTCGTCAAGTAGAAAGCCGCTGAGGCGCCAAACCCACCGCCGCGAGCCATCATCCGGCCCGCTTGAGCGTTGGCCGCTGCGGCTTCTTGGGCTTCAGCCGCTATCGCCGCATTCTTCGCCGCGATTGCTGGGCCGGAGTCATATCCTGTCGCGCGGCCATCCGGATCGCGCAACCCAACTGGATTGGCATAGGCGTAGTTATAGAGGCCAACGTTCCGCGGATTGGAGACGCCTCCGTTCGGCGAGCCTTTCATGTAGCTCGCCAGGATCGGATCCCCGCTCAGCCACATGTCTGTTCTCGGATCTAGATAGCGCGCGCCGAAGTAGTAGAAGCCGGTGTCCCGATCCAGCTCCTTGCCGGTGAAGAGGTAGTCGCGGCGAAGGGCTCCCGTGGCGATCTCCTCGTGACCCAGCTCGGTCCAGCGCTCGCCGTAGGGGAAGTAGCGCTCGTGCTGGACCAGGGTCTGACTGGCGTCGCTGATGTACGAGGTCGAACCCACCTGGTCAGGGTGGTAGAAGTTGCGGACCGGCGTGGTCAGTGACGTCGACTCGGTCTTCGAGGCGATCCGCGTGTCGCCGGCGAAGATGTTCTTGGTGACGTTGCGGTTGCCGTCGATCACCAGGAACTGATTGAAGTAGAACGTCGTCTTGCCGGTGCCGTCCTGCTTCTGGCTGCGGTCTCCGTCGTCTCGATAGCGGAACTGTGACAGGCTGACGTTGTTGACGGTGACATTCTTGACGCGATTCGCTTCGTCCCAGGTGATGGCGCGCGTCGTGGTGCCGATGGTGTCACCGGTGTTGTTACCATTGGCGTCCGCTGCCGCCATCGTTCGCGTCTGAATCGTACCGGTCGAATCGGCTTCCGTGATCGACGTCGGGCGGCCTAGCTTCGCCGGATAGTTGTACGTCAACGTATAGGTCGTGGGCGCCACCGTACCGTTGTCGTGCGCGTTGGTGAGGCCGGTATCGGTCGCCGCAAATGACGTCTTGACCTGGCTCTGCGCCTTGGTCAGCGGATCCCCCGTTGCGCCCAGCGTGAACGTGGCACTGTAGCGATAGCCGAACGTCGAGTGGCCGCGATAGCTGCCGGTCGAGCTGGTGAGCTGATCCCCCTCGTCGTAAACGTTCGTGATGCTGAGCGGCCCCACGCCGACCGGCGTGGCATCCGGTCGAATCGCCGCCTGGGGCGGTGCATTGGTGATCGTCTGAATGTTGCCAACCAGATCGCGGTCGAAGTGCAGCGCGTGGAACTGGATGTTGCCCGATGTTGGCTTGGCGGTCGCCGAGACGTCCGTCAGCCATCGTCGCGTGGGGCTGTACGTGTAACTGTTCGCGATGGTGTTTCCCGACGTGAGCTTGATCCTTTGCCCAAACTCGTCATACCCGATGTCGACCAAATAGTTTTCCGACGCTGTCGACGGTGGTTTGCCGGTGATCGACTTCAGCTGACCGCCGCGATCGTAGTTGTAGGTGATCACCTCGCCGTCCCCGGCCGGAACGACCCAGCTGCTGTTGACGATCTGGGGGAACGTCAGCGAGAGCATGCGCCCCATCCAGTCGTAGCTGTACTTCATCGTGACCGTGGGTGCCGCCGGCGGCGGGTTGCCGCTGACGTGCTGGAGCGTGGTGACGGTCTTGTTGACGTTTCCGTAGGCGTCGTAGAAACGTTGCTCGGTCCCTGCTTCCATGGTCACCGATTTGACGCGGCCGGCGAGGTTGCCCGCGGTATCGCCAGTCTCTGTGGACGCGCCGTACGTATACGTGACCTGGGGCAGCGTCGGATACATGATGGTCTTCAGGCGGCCGAAATCGTAGCTGTAGAGAACGCGTTGCTGCGCGGGCGTGACGAGCTCTGACAGTGGGCTGGCCCCGAAGAAGCGATATTCGGTCGTCCCGACGTTGGGGTTGGTCAAAGAGACCATGCGCCCCAGGGAGTCGTAGCTGGCCGTGGTGATGGCCCGAGGACCGTTCATCGTCGTGAGGTGCCCGAGGACGTCGTAGGAATAGAGCGCTGTGTTGGCCCTCCGGACGGTCCCGACCACGTTGTAGTAAAGGGACGCTCTCATGCGTCCGGTACCGTCGGAGTACGAACGTTTCGTGTGGCCGTTTGGATCGGTCACCGCCGTCAGGGCCAGGTTCTCGGTCCCCCCCGGCAAAGCGTCTTCGGCGGTGCCGATGTTGACGGTGGTCAGGTACCGGGTCGACGTCACGGCGCTGTCGGACGTCGACATGGACAAGGTTCGTCCCAGCACGTCGTATGCGTAGGTCGTGGGGTTCTTTGACGGCGTGACCACCAGTGTGGTCGCCGCGCCTGTGTCGAAGACCGGCTGGTGTTGCGCCATCACGCGGCCGCGCGCATCGAAGACCACGCGTCCGCTGACCATGAATCCGGTTGTCTTCGTTCCGCTTGACGCGTTCATCACCTCCGCGTCCTTCTTGGTCTGGATGACCCGGCCGATACCATCCACGAAGGTGATCGTGTCGATCGTGTCGGTCGTCAGCTGCACGTCCTTGTTCTGCGCCCTGGACCACGCCGGGAACGTTCCTGGCGAGGAGTAGGTGACATTGACGGTGGGCAATGCGGCTGTGTCGAGCGGCCCGACCACCGTGGAGTGCCGCCCAAAGGCGTCGTAGGTGTACGACGTGACCTTGCCGTTGACGTCGGTCGTCGTCGCGGGCACGCCGAAGTCGAGGTTGTAGGTCGTCGACGAGACATACGAGAAGGTGTCAGTGACTTTGGTGACGTGCGACTTGGTCGTCGTGTCATAGGCGTACGTGAGCACGTAGCCGTTGGGATCGGTGACGGTCATGAGATTGCCAAAGGCATCGGTCGCGTCGTCGTAGGTGAACGTGTGCGAACCGGCGCTTTGGCCGCTCCATGGCGTGCCAGGAACCCCCGTGTTCGGGATATTGCCGCCATACATGAGGTCTGACACTGTGCTCAAACGCGGAACGGTGCCGTTGAGCGAGTAGGTTGCCATTCGCTGAGCGGCGATCGTCGTCGGGCTGGAGAGCGGCACGGCGGTGACCGTATCCATGCCCATGAAGTGCTGGCCGCTGAACGTCGTGTAGTGCATCGTGTACTGGACGTCGTCGGTGGCGATGATCGGATCGCCGAAGTCGGTCGAGTTGTTCAGGTTGCCCGACGTGTCGAATCCGTGAGAGCGCAGCCGGTACACCGGCGCATCGGGCACGAACTGAGGCAGTTGAAAGACGCCGAGTGGGTCATTGTTTTCGAGATCCCCCGCGTTCCGATCACCCTCGTAAATGAGGTCGATCTGAAAGTCTCCGGAGAGATATTGCGACGACCGCGCGCCAGAAGCCGGCGCCGGCGTGGACGTCCCCAGGATGTTCTCCGTGACCGAGCCGCGCAGGACATTGCCATTGGTCTCGATGTCGTACTCCGCGACCAGGCGCCCCTGGTCATGGAAGCTCTGGTTGGTGAAGTAGAGTCGTTTACCCGATCCGTCACCTTCCGTGAAGGTACCACCGGTGCCGGCGATTCCGTGCGTGACTGAAACGCGCGCGAAACCGTAGAATTGTCGCTCGTTGCGGTCGTAGAACCCAGAGGCCAGGCGAGTTCCCGCGTCGGTGAGGACGGTGTAGTCGACGATGTCGCTGTAGCGGTTGCCGCGACCGTCGGTCGTTGTAATGCGCGACACGCTCCAGCGCGTGTCGGGCATGTCGATCTTCGCCGGTCGCCGCGGGCGTGAAGAACGTACCCTGAATGTTCCCCTGGCGTGCGTAATCGAGCTCGAACGTCCCGCCGAGTGAATGGGTGGCGGTCTTCAGGAGATTGCTCTTTCCAACCTGGTTGAGCCGAGCCCAGACCTTGGCGTTGCTTGCGTTGCCAGAGTCCAGATCGGCATTCTTGATGACGTGGTCGAGGCGGCCGTCGCCGTCGATGTCCATCAACGAGATGGTGGTCTTGCCGGTCCCGTCGCCGATGGACACACCGGCGACGATCGCGTTCACGTTGAAATCCCACGAATCGTTGTGACTGAAATCGAGCGCGTCGACCGAACCCACCGCGACGGGAGTATTGGGATCAGCGAACATGAAAGGCGGCATCGCCGGCCAGGCGTCCGCGGCCACGGCCACCTCTGTCCCAAATTTGCTGCCGAGATTGAACTTGACCCGGAAGGGCTTCCCGGGCTCCTTCATCACCTGGTCCGGCAGGCCGTCTCCGTTGATGTCGACGAGATCGACGAGCGTCCGGACGTAGGACGCGTCCATGCCGTAGCCGATCCCGGCGCCGTTGCCGCTGACGCCGATTCCGCCGCCGCGGTGGCCGCTCTCCTCGAGGCGGATCGCCTTGCCGGGCGTCGGGTTCGCGCCCTGTAAAGACTGCGAGACTTTGAGCATCAACCCACTGATACCGGGGAAGAGATTGGGTGCATTGGGTTGAGTGACCGACCAAGCGGCAGACGACCAGGTGATCGGACTGCTAAATCCGTAGCCATAGTTGAGGCGAACACTCAACGAGTAGCCGTCCGAGCCGACATCGACGACGTCGGGAAGGCCATCACCGTTCACGTCCCGCAGATCGCGGCTCATGATCGAGAATCCCTCGCTGAGGCGTCCGGAAATGCCTGCCTCCACCTGGACCCCCGACGTGGCCGCCGACGAGTCGGTCGACTGTGCATCGGAGCGGGGCGCACTTGCTCCCAGCCCGACGGTGTACATCTTCTGAGCGACGAAGCGAGGCTTGTTGTCGGGGATCAGGACCGTCGGTGTGTCCGGACCCCAGCTGCCAATTCGATTGACTGGGTCGAAGTTGCCGTAGCGGATCCCGACCGTGGAGACCTGGTCGGGGATGCGGTCTCCGTTCATGTCCATCAGGTCGAGGCCGGTGCGTGCCACGCCGCTGCTGGTTCCGACCGTCGCGACGAGACCGACTCCGGTCTGGCTGCTGTGGTTCTCCGTGTACCGGATGCCGCTGGCGGTGTAGGACGCCCCGCTGACCTCGCAGACCGCCCAGGCCATGATCTTGCCGACGATCGAACCGAGCACGCGAATGCCCGCGAGATAGGTCGATCCAACGACCTTCGCCGCCTTGGTTACCTTATCGTAGACGTACTTGGCGACCCCGCTGACGAAGTGATAAACGGAGCTCAGTATCCCTCCCAACGAGAATGAGAATGCCTGCACGCCGTTTGCTGGGGGCACAACGGGAACGGGCCCCTCGCGCAGCGCCTGATATGAGCTGCCGCCGGTTGGCGACGTAATCTGCGCTTCGTCGAATGGTTGGTTACCGTTCCAGGTTCCAACGGAAAAGTCGTGATAACCGCCGGACATGGGCTGCAGCTGCCCCACCGCGGGAAAGGTCGTCTTGAGAGGAGAATTTCCGTTGATGTAGTAGTATTCGGGCGCTTTCGGAATGAGCGACCCGTTAATGCGCGCATCGGCATGGAATGAGCCAAAGGGCGGATGGGTTGCGGGGAAATAGACCGAGAAGAACACCTGGTCCGTTCCCTTTACTCCTGTCGCGTTCGCGATGGTGAGGCAGGGCGGGATCTCGGTGCCGGGTGCCACAAAGGACGTCGGAAGTTTCGCGATCAAATGGGGGACACCCTGCGGTGTGACAGACTGAAGGACCAGAGTGGCCGGCGTGCCGATAGTGACGGGGGCCGCTGGGTCGTTGATGAGACAGAGCGACAGCGGCGGGTTGGGGACGCCTCCTAGCACCTTGATGCGACCATCCACCGTGGTGGTACCCAGCGTGACTGGGTTGACCGGCAATAGGGCCCAATCCTGGAACGGGTAGTAGGTGGGCGCGATCTGACTGATGAGCGCCTGCGGAACGGGATGCGTGGGAAAGGGATCGGTGGTCCCGATCAGGCACGCCGAACCGGCAGCTGCTCCGGCGGATGGATCCAGCGGTGTACACACCGGTGCACCGCAATATTGGGTTCCGGTGTAAGGATTGATCCGGCAGAAGTTGGTGTAGTCCACCTCGGCCAGCACCCGAACCCGGCCCGGATCAATCGGCAGATCGCTTTGGACGTACACATGGATTTCGTCGCCGGCCGCGACCGAGAGACCGGGGAACGACAGGATGATGTCGTCCGAAGAAGCGAAGTCGGAACCGAAGGGGCTATTCAAGAGCTGACTGGAGACGCCGTTGGACAGCTTTTGAGCCACTACGTTCACGACGTCGCTGGTGGGATCCTTTTGAAGATGGACCGTGAGGTCGACGGTTCCGTTTGCCACGGCCTTCCAGGGCGTGTAGAACGCGCCGCTGACTCGCGTGTCTCTGGCCTCGGTCCAGGTGTAACGGGGCGTTCCCGTCGCGTCCAACGTCAGCGCCTCGACCGCCGGCGTCTCTTGGTACGACATCGTCGTATTCCAACTGAGGATGTCGTGGTCCGTATTGCCAATCGCATTCACGCGCGTATAGACGCGATCGCCCGGCCTGGCAATCAAGGTGAGGGAGCCGCTTGCCGGTCCGCAATTGGACCAGGGCGCTCCCGGACCTGGCGCTGGAGTGCAGTCTGCGGTGTCGTTCGCTGCAAAGGTACGTTGCCATTGAAGGAAGTTCGGGGACATCTGGGTTGACTCGTACAGCTGTGCGAACAGACCATCTCCGCCCGCTTCGAGCTTCCTCGCAACACCGGTGATCTGAACTGTGCCGGCATATGGCGCCACCCAGCGAGTGATGATGTCGACGGACGGAAACGACGGTGGGCTTGCCGTCAGCGCGTTCGCCGCGAACCCGGCCTGAGCCGAAAAGACGTCGCCGCAGCTGAAGTTGAGGCCAGTCCTCTTGTAGCCGGTCCACTGTTTCCCGGTCTCGAAACCCTGACCAAGGCCTTTGCCGAGCGCAACATAGAGCTGGTCGTCGTCGGCACCGATGAGCGTGTCGAGGATGCCGTCCCCGTTCACGTCCTGAAGGGTCGCGTGCTGCTCCGAGATGTTTCCGTAGTCCTCGCCACCTGAGACGATGCCGTAGTCGTAGCTCGAGTTGAGGTAATGCGTGACTTCCTTGCCGTACTCGTTACCAAAGCAGCCATTGAATGTCGCAACCGACATGGGTCCAGTAGCGACGCCGGCAGATGAGATGGTCAGCGTCTGCTTGTTGCCGTCCGTCTGCGACATGGGCAGCAGGTCCGGCAGACCATCGCCATCGATGTCGGTGACCGAGCGAACCGACTCTCCTTCGATGTCCGTGGATCCCGCGGAGGCGATCCCGAGTGACACGTTCCAGGACGAGTTGGTCGCATAGGTGTCTGCGAGACTGTTGCCGGAGAGAGGATTGCTGCTGCCGTCGAGCAGCGACGAGTACTGCGCCGGGGTTGCAAAGACCTTCGGGTTGTTGCTCGAGTCCTTCGGCGTTTGGAAATAGGTAAAGGTCTCCTTCGAGATCCCGGTCCCCGTCCCACCCTGCCCCTTGATCTCGATCGTCTGCAACAGGTTCTTGGCGAAGTCGCCGGCCAGGTACGTCAGCACATACTTCCGCACGATGTTGGCGCCGTTCTTGACGTCGACCGAGGCGAGCAGCTTCTGCGTGAGCTCCTGGAAACCCGGACGCCCGGTCGAGAACGCGTCGGTTCGGTTGGCCGACTGGAGGTTGAAGACGACCGAATACGTCGCGCTCGTCTTGCTTCCGCCGCGGGCGGTGTAGTCGATCTCGCTGGGATAGACCTCGACGTACGGGTCGCCGTTGTTTCCGCGGTCGACGGTGTAGTTGTAGAGGACCTGGTTGCCGTTCATGTCCTCGACCTTCTCGAGCAACCAGCGAAAGGTGCGCGGGTAGTCGAGAGCGCTGCTGACGTTGAGCGGCACGAGCCGACTGGTGTCCGCCTGTCCATAGGTGTACCGGATCCCGGCCTTGTCGGTGACCAGCCAGTAGTATCCGCCGTTGGTTTGAAGGACGCGCTGGATCCAGTCGAAGCGCCCCTCGTTGCGGCGAATGAAGTAGGTCCCGGCGGGCGCGCCGCTCGGGGCTGCCGACGCTGGCGTCAATGACTCGCCGTCGATCGTGTACTGCTCGGTCCCGTCGTATCGCGGCACGCCGTAACGCGTGTCGATCTCGATCGCGGACGTGCGCAGGTTCCATCCGACCCCCAACCAGCCGTTCCCGGCTGTGTTGTCGTAGGCAATCGCGAGGTGCGGCTGCATCCCCAGCCGGCCCGGCGGCACCTCGATCGGGTAGCTCGTTCCCGCGGTCCCCTGTGAGTTGGGCTGCGGCGGCGCGAGCATCTCGATTCCCGCCGTCGGGTTGCCGAGCTTCAAGTCCTTGAGAGAGGTCGGATTCATCGACTGCAGGCCGGGGTGCTCGGGCACGGCCAGCGTCGCCGCGATGAAGTCGGTGAAGTGGGTCGTCTCGGCGACGACGATGGTGTCGGAGTTTCCGCCGGTTGGAACCTCCAACCAATCCTGCGCCTTCTCGTCGAAGTAGAACGTGCGCACGACGTCGGACGCTTCGATCCGCGCTCGATCGATCGGCAGTGTCAGCGTCACCGGCTTCTTGAACTGCATCTCACGCGGCCCGAGCCGGAACGCGCGACCACCGGCGGTCACGTTGACCATCCCGGCGCCCAGAACCGGCACCTGGCCGGGGCTCAAGGGGCGAACGGTGACGCGCACGTCGGCGTCGACCGCCCCGGCCGGGATCTCCAGCTTCGCGCCGCCGAATTCCAGCGTGGCATCCCGATCCGGTCGCACCACCATCCCGTAAGGCGCGCCCACGTCCTCCTTGGGCCGAGCGCTGACCCCCGCGCGCGAGGCCACCACCGGCAGGCGGTCGACGCAACCGGCGATCGGGATCTCGGTCCGATCGACCGCTCCCGACGGCTCGATGGCTTCGAGTCGAACTGAAAACGGTTTGCCCGGCTTTCCGCCGAGAGCTTTTTCCGCGGCGGTGAAGTTGAACGCGCCCGGCTCGCCGATCTCTGGATTCACGCGGCTGCCGTTGGCGCGTAGCTCGCTCGCGGAGACCGGGAGCAGCCCGCGCACGTGGACCTGGTGATTCACGCACTCGCCGTGCAGCGGATAGACCACGCGCATCGCCGACCCCGCCGCCGGCAGCGCGCTGCCGGTGATGCGAACCTCCGAGATGAACGGGGACTGCTCCTTCACGCCCGCGAGGGCCAGCGTCAGCGCATCGGTGCTCGGCAACTGGTCGAGGTTGACCTGGTGCCACCCGGCCGCGAGATCGGTGAGGTCGATCTGAATTTGATGCGAATCGCCAGCGGACTCGTCGCGAACGACCAGTTGGCCGGCCGTCTTCCGCGTGAGGCGGAACTCCAGCTCGTGCGGGTGGCTGCGCTTCGCGAAGCGCCATCGCCGGGCCGATGCCGCCTTGCCGTCCCAACCGGTGGTCTCCTTGCCGTCCTCGACGTCGGCGCTCTCGCCGCGCGCGCGCGCCGGGCTGCTGTGGGTGACGACCAGCTTGAGTCCGCTCACGCGGTAGCCGACCGGATCGCTCTCGGGCGATGGATCGAAACGGAGATCGTTGCGGCCGGTTCGCAACGCTGCGACGGAGATCTCCTCGACCTGCAGGCCGCCCTGCGCGCCCAGCGAGACGCCGAAGCCGCCGATCATCGGGCCGCCGTTGATCGACCGGCGCGCGGCCGTGAAGTGCGGCAGGCCGTCGAGCTCGTAGGTCAGGAACGCGCGCTCGATCGATTGCGTGGCGAACGGCAGCGACACCGAGAACGTTCGATCCGCGACCGGGGTCGCCGCCGAGATCCGTTGCTCGCGTCGCATGGAAGTGAACGCCTCGCCGCCGCTCGGGTCGCCGGCAAAGATGGCGTCGGTCAACGCCGCCGGGTCGGACGAGAGCGAATCGCCGTCGCTGCCCCGCCCCCAGATCTCGAGCTCGGCCAGCTCCTTCGCCGCCTTGGTCGGCGACCATTCGACGACGAAGGTCGTCCCGGAGCGCGGCTCCTTGGCGGCGACGCGCGTCCACTGCTGGCTGCCCGCGCCTAGATTGCCGGGCCGGCCGGCGTCTCCCGCGCCGTCCACGCCGCGCAGGACCAGCGTGCCGCCGGCGCCGCCGTACGCGCCCACGGCATCGACCGTCGTCGGCGCGGAGAACGAGAGGCGGATCTTGACCGGCTGGCTGCTGTCGAGGCCGGTCTCGGCGTTGCCGTCGAACAGGCGCCAGAGCGTCGCCGGAGTCAGACGACCGCCGAGATCCTCGATGGCGATCGGGCGAACCCGCTCGCTGGACCGACGGGGTTGATCTTGCGGCAATGCTCCCGGACGGCTGACGGGGGGAGCCGCGCCGTCGGCCCACGCCATCCGCAGCGGCGCGAGAAACGTGGCCAGCGCCAGCACCTTCGCCACCCACTGAATGCCCTTCGAGCGTCGGTTGCCCATCGTCGTCAGCAAGATGTCCTCCGATTGTCGTTCTCGGTCGCGCGCCATTGGCGCCCGCGCCATGGCTTCGGTCAGGTCCTCGGTCGTCGTCGGTCAGCGAACAGCGAGACGCGCCAGCCCCTGCTCCGCCTGGCGCATCTCTTCTTCTTCCCCGCCCAGGTATCCGCTCATTCGATCGCTGGCCTGGCGCATCGCTTCTTCGCCCTCGCCGGCGCCGCGGTCGATCGCGGCTGCGATCGCTGCCGCTTCCTCTTTGGTCTTGAGCTCGATGTCGAACAGCGCCTGCCGGCTCCCCTCGACGGCTGCCTGGACCCGGACGCGCTCGGCGGCGCGCAGTCGGTCGTCGGTCGGTTGAACGCGAACGCCGCTCAGGCGATCGGCATTCTTCGCCTGCCATCCGCGCAGGGTCGCGATCCGCGCCGACCAGTCCGCCTGCTTGGCCTGCAACTCGGCCTGCAGCAGCACGGTGCGTTCACATCCGAGCGCACCGACCAGCGTCAGGACCGTGAGGATCGAACCCAGCGCTACCCCAGACCGCCGTTGCTCCGTGATCTTCATCGATGGAGCCGTTCATATCGGTCTCGTGGTCAGCCGGGAACTCGGAAAAAATCCCCTCACATCTGTTCAGGTTCCGGAGTCGGACCTCTGAACAACTTCCTCCGCAAGCCACGACGATCGACGCCCAGAGCCCGCGCGGTCTTGCTGATGTTGCCCTCGAACAGCACCAGGACGTGGTTGATGAGCTCCCATTCCATGCGCGCCAGCGTCGCCAACCGGCCCTTGCTGAGCATCGACGAGCCCGCGCCCTCGGCGTCGTTGAAAGCGTCCATGAGCAGCGTCGGCGGCGCGGGCTTGCTGAGGTAGTTGAACGCGCCGGCTCGCACCGCCTGCACGGCGCCGCTCAGACTTGCGAAACGCGTCAGGACGACCACGCGCGTGAGGGGCGATATCTGCTTCAAGTCACGCAAGAGATCCAACCCCGAAGAATCGGCGAGGCGTTGCTCTATGAGCGCCCGCTCGGGCACCGCGGACGCCAGATGTTGGCGAGCTTCGACATGCGAGCCCGCCAGCACGACCTTCCAGCCCGCGGTCTTGAAGATCTGCGCGTGGGCAATCGCGGCCGGTCGCTCATCATCGGCGATCAGCAGCAATCCGTTGCTCAGGGTCACAACCTAGATGTCGGTCCCCGAGCAGTCCTGGGTTGCGAAAGATCACGCCCACGCGCAATTCGGTGAAATCGACTCCGTCTGGTCGAATCCGGCGGGAATATCTTGGTCGCTCGACGTTGGGGCGCCGAGCCCGACCCCTGGTCTAGAAGAAGTTGATCGCGAAGTTCACGAGCGACCAGTTGGTCCAGGTCTCGGATTGCGTGTCCTGGTTCTGGCCGTAGTGCGCGCCGGTGACGGTGGCCTCGATGTCGAATGACCAGTGGAAGCCTTGCACCAGCTCGTAGCCAACGCCGCCCATCGCGGCCATTCCCCAGCGCCCGACCCAGACGTCGGGGCCGCTGACCTGGTCGACGCGCGCGGCGCCCACGCCGCCCTTGATGAACAGGCGGTCGGTCAGGAAGAGCTGCAGCGCCGCCAGGTGCGCGGTCTGCTGATACGACGAGCCTGACGCGTCGGCGACGGCGCCTTCGACATCCCACATCAGGATCAGACCGGGGTGGAGCCCGAAGCCCAGCCGGAACGTGTACGCCCCGGCGCCGGTCGATTGCGTGTTGCCATTTGCATCTCGGAATTGCAAACCGCCAAAGCCGCCGCCACCCCCGATGGTGAAGGGGCGGTCGATCACCGACCGCGGAAGCGGCGGCGGATAGTGGTGGTAGTAGCGCCGCGGCGGCGGAACGTAGACCGGGGGCGGGGGATAGCTCGGCGGCGGAACGTATCCCGGAGGCGGACCGTATCCGGGTGGTGGGCCGTATCCGGGCGGCGGACCGTATCCCGGCGGGGGCCCGTAACCGGGCGGCGGATACGACTGCGGTCGCTGGTACGAACGCGGCGGAGGAGGAGGCGGCGGCGTCGCGGGAGGCGGAGGCGGCGGCGCCACCGGCTGCTGAACCGGGGCGGGCGCAGGCGCCGCAACCGGCGGCGGAGGCGGGGCCGGCGGCGGTGGGGGCGGCGTCGGCGCGACCACGGGCGGCGGCGGCATCTGGGACGGATCGTCGGGCGCGATCTCGGTGAGGCCGGACTGTTGTCCGTAAGCCGCAGCGGTGTGAAAGAGGAGAACGGTGAGTCCTGACAGCAGCCGTTTCATGATGCTTTTCCCCTTAGTGAAAGCTCGACCCCGACCCTTTCGATAGTGCTAGATGTGCAAGACGAGCGCCAGCAACCGAGCCCACACTCTCTGTGACGGTGGGCCTTGTGCACCGGCCCGCAGCGCACTGCGTGAAGGCCCGAAAAGAGCTGCCATCGCGCCCTTTTCACGGTACACCGAGGCGCCTTCGCGACACTTTGACGCCGCCACGTGGGGTGGTACAAAGTTGGGTCACTCATGAACGGGCTGGTGGATGGTGGCAGCTCCGATACCCTGCGCCCCGGCACGCTGCTGGGGCGCTACGAGATCCGGCGCCTCCTGGGTCAGGGCGGAATGGGCTGCGTCTACGAAGCGCTGCACCGCGATCTGAAGAAGCGCGTCGCCATCAAGACGTTGCTGCCGTCACTGGCTTCGAACGCAGACGCCAAGGAGCGGTTCCTCCGCGAAGGCGAGGCGGCGTCGCGCATCCGCCACCCGCACGTCGTCGACGTCACCGACCTCGGCGCCGAAGGGGCGGTGATCTACCTGGTGATGGAATACCTCGAGGGAGAAGACCTGGCGCGGTTGATCGCGCGTCAGGGGTTCCTCTCTCCGGTGCAGGCCGCCGACATCATGCTGCCGGTCGCGGCGGCGATCGAGACGGCGCACGAACAGGGCGTGATCCACCGCGATCTCAAGCCCGAGAACATCTTCCTTTCGCGCAGCGCCTACGGCGCGCTTCATCCCAAGGTGCTCGACTTCGGCATCTCCAAGGTGCTCGGCGATTCGCGGGCGCGCGCGCTCACCGGCACGTCGGCGACGATGGGCACGATGCACTACCTGCCGCCCGAGCAGCTCCGCGCGGCGCGCGAGGCCGACGCGCGCAGCGACCAGTACGGCCTCGGGACGATCCTGTACGAGTGCGTCACTGGCCAGCGCGCGTTCGAGGAGGAGAGCTTCTACCTGCTGCTCAAGAAGATCGCCGAGGGCGAGTTCACGCGCCCGTCGCTGAAGCGGCCGGGCCTACCGGAGCGCATGGAGGCGATCGTCCTGCGCGCGATGAGCCTGGATCCGCAGGCGCGGTTCGAGTCGGTCAAGCAACTGGGCGCGGCGTTGCTCGAGCTCAGCAGCGAATCGACGCGCATGCTGTGGACGCCGTTCTTCGGCGCGGCGCCGTCCTTCGACCTGCCGGCCAGCGCGCCGCCGCCGTCGGGCGTGCCCACGCTGAGCGCGACGCCGGGGTCGAGCGCGGCTCCCGCATCGCGCCCGCCATCGAGCGATCGGCCGCGCGTGGCGACGCTGGTGGCGCCGTCGGCGTCCACGTCTCCTTCGGGCGCGACCATGGAGCTGCCGCAGCCGGCGACGAGCCGCAAGGCGGCGAGCACGACGCTGCGTAACGCGACCGGCGAACGCGCGCTGCCGACGCGGCCCGGGTTGCCTTCGCGCTGGCGCGCACCCGCGATCGTGGGCGGCGTCGCGCTGGTTGCGGCGATTGCGGCGCTGGTGGTTCTGCGCGGCGGCGGGACCAGCGAGCGGCGCGACGACGCGGATCAGACCGCGACAACCTCCGCAGCGCCCGACGAGACGCAGGCAGCGCGGGCGACCATACGAACGCGCGCACCAAAGCCGGCGCCCGAACCGGCTCCGCCGGTGGCCGAGCCCAGGCCGCCAGCCGCGGCAAACCCTCCCTCGATCATGGTGAAGCCCGCGCAGGAGATCGCCGCGCCTCCCATGGAGAATTCCGCGGTGACGAAACGCGACGACGTCACCGATACGCGCAAAGCGAAAGCCAAGACCGCGCACAAGGGCACAGCGAAACCCGGCCACGTCGCGAAACCGAGTGGTTCGGCCTCCAAGACCGACGACACGACGACGACGAACGCGAACGGCGCGCCAATCCCTGAGCCGTAGTGCCAGTCAGATGAAACCGCCAAGACGCCGCTGACGCCCAAGTCCGGATTGAGTGATCTTGGCGCCCTCGGCGCATTGGCGGTTCTCCTATCTGATCAGGATTGCCCTCAGCCGTTAGCGCTCGCGCCTCAAAACCCGCCGACACCGACGGTCACCAGCGCCTCGCTGTTCCACGGATCACCGATCGGGCCGGGCCCGTGGCGGCCCGTGATCTGCTCGGAGGCGCCGACGCGCGCGCCGGCGAAGAAGCGGCCGAACGGAACCACCGCGCCCACAAACCCGTCGAGTGACCAGTACCAGCGCTCGAGGCCCGAGTCGCTCTCCGTCGTGAAGTCGCGGTCGATCACGTGCGCCTCGGGACCAAGGTCGAGCTGCAGCCAGAGCGGTCCCACGCGCGCCTGGCCGCGCGCGAAGGGCCGGAACGCAATGTCACTGGCGCCGGTCAGGAGCGAAGATGGCACCGACGGAGGTCCCGGCCCGCGCACGCTGGCCGCTGACCGGGCGTACGCCGGTCCACCCGTCACGGCGAATCCGATCCCGAGATGGTGGCCGAGCCACGGCGGTAAGTAGGCCGCGGCTACGCTCGCGCGGACGCTCGACCCGTAGGGCCCACCGCGAACGCCGCTGGCGAGCTCGAGCGTGAGGCTGTGCGCGCCGTCGCCGGCGGCGCCGGTCGTGCGCAAAGGCCCCGGTGAGGCCGCCTGGGCGATCGCCGCCGGCGCCGCCGCGTCGGGCATCAGCGCCACCTGCACCGAGAGCGCGAGCGCGGCCGCGTCCTCCGGCGACAGCGGCGTCGCCACCGCGATCCGCCGGATGATCACCCGGCCCTGGTGCGGGCGCACGCAGAGCGCGGTCGCCCCCGCCGCGGGCCCGCCGCCAGCCGCCGACGCGTCCCGGGACGGGGCCGCCGCCGGTGCCGGCGTCATATCGCAGAGCCACACCAGATCCGCGCCGCGCGCGCCGGCGCCGAGATCGTCCGCGCTGGCGCGCAGCGGCCGATCGGCCATCGCCACGCGCACCCCGCGAGGCGAAAAGGCGGCGTCGAGCGCCGAGAGCAGCGCCGGATCGTGCGTCGCGACCAGCATCGGCCGCGCTTCGGCGCCACGTGCCGCGCGGATCCCGAGCACCGCCAGAGCCAGCACCGCGAGACCGCAAGAGCGTCCGCGCCCGCTAGCGAAGAGCGCCATCATGATCAAGGCCGCCTTTCAATCGGCCGAGCAGAGCGCGCGCGTCGTCGGCGTTGGGCCCGGCGGGAAACCGCTCGAGATAGGCCGACAGCAACGCGTGCGCCGCGTCCCGCTGGCCGCGCTCCGCCGACAGACGCGCTTCGGCGAAGAGCGCGTTCGCCGCCCACGGCCCCGAGCCGCTCGCGAGCTCGCGATAGATCCGGAACGCCGCGAGCGGATCGCGGACTTCGAGCGCAGCGGCGCTCTCGAAGCGCTCACGCAGCGCCGCGCTGGTGATCGCGGGCGCGGCGGACGCGGCGCCCGCCGCTGGCGGTTCTCGCGTCTTTCCGGTCTCCTCGCCCGCCTCCGCGGGCGAGAGCGCTGGCGAGAGGGGCCCGCGCGCGCCGCCGCTCGCAAGGTCTGCCCTCTCCCTGGCTCTCTCCCGCAGACGGGAAAGGGGCTCGGACCGCTCAGCCGTTCGTGGGGATTCGTCAGGCGAGCGCGCGAACGCGACCCGCGCCACGGCCACCGGTGCACGGGCCCCCTTCGAAGGCGGCGGCGCGGCCGA
Source organism: uncultured Pseudomonadota bacterium (assembly GCA_963774325.1). GTDB lineage: Bacteria > Myxococcota_A > Polyangia > Fen-1088 > Fen-1088 > DASRQZ01. The sequence continues at coordinate 1,595,391 of CAVZEF010000002.1, read as the reverse complement.
CGCGGAGTCAATCGCGACAGCGGGGACCGGCAGCGCCCCCTGCGCCTCGGGCGCATCCTCGCGCGCCACCGAGTCTGCCGCCCCGGCCGTGCCGGGAAGATAGCGCTCGCCCGCGTGCACCAGCCGGGTCACGCCGTCGTCGCCGACCTCGACCGTGCCGTGCGCGACCCAGACCTGCGCGTGATCGCCCACGCGCGTGACTCCGAAGCGCGTGCCGACGACGGTGACCCGGGTCGTGCCGGCCTCGACGACGAACGGTGCGCGCTCGCCGCGCGGCGCGACCTCGCAGGTCACGGTGCCGCGCTCGAGGCGGATCACGGTGGCGCCGTCACCGTCGCTGTTGCCAGCCTGGGCAAAGGTGATCGCCGACGACGGCGCCACGTCGATCGCCGCCCCCTCGACGGTCACGTGCGACGGGCTGGCGGCGGTGGCGATGCGCGCGCCGCGGGCCGGCAGCCCCGACCCGCGCCAGAGGTGGCGCGCGCTCAGCAGCGCCAGCGCCGCCAGCGCGCTCGCCGTCAGGGCGACCGCGCGGCCTCGCAGCCGGCGACCGGCGGCCGGCGCCCACGGCCGAGCTCGCTCCGCGGCGTCGCGATCCAGCGTCGCGACCACCCCGCGCTCGATGCGCGACACCGCGGCGTCGCCGAGCGGCGGCACGGCAGGCGGCTGCCGCGCCGTCATCGCCGCGCCTCCCGCACATCGGCGCCAACCAGCGATTCGAGCAGCGGATCCAGCCGCGCCAGCCGGTCGACCTCGCGGCGCGCGCGCCAGATCCGCGCCTTGGTCGCCACCAGCGACGCCGCCATCAGCGCCGCGACCTCCTGCTGCGAGCGCCCATCGATCACGCACAACGTGAACGCGATGCGCTGCTTGGGCTCGAGCCGCCCGAGGATTCGATAGAGACGGCGCAGGCCCTCTCGCGCCATCAACTGGCGCTCGGCGTCGGCGTCGTCCGACGGCAGATCCGGCACCGCCTCCAGCCGCGCCGGCGCCGGCCGCGCGTGTCGCAGGTGCTCGTAGGCGACACGCAACGCGATCCGCGCGATCCACGTGCCGAGGTGCGCCTCGCCGCGAAAGCTCGCCAGCGAGCGAAAGACGCGGATGAACGACTCCTGGATCAGATCTTCGAGCGCCGGATTCGCGCCCAGCACGCGGTGGAGCAGGCGATGGACCGACTGGACCTCCAGCCGGAACAGCCGCACCTGCGCCGCGCGATCACCGGCCGCGCAGGCGCGCGCCAGATCCTGCTCCTCGGAGGGAGCGAGCGCGACGTCGGTCACGGAGCCCATTCACATCGTTAGTGTGGCCCGCGGCCGGGAAAGTTGCAGGAATCATCAGCGAATCATCAGCGCCACCGCCCGCATGCGTCGAGCGCGCAGATCGCTGCAACTTTTTGGCGCCGCGAAGGCACTAACTCTTCGATGCGGCCAACACGCGCGCATGCGGGAACCGGATCGCGACGAGGCATCGCCACGATCTCCGCTCCCGGGAGGTGTCTTCATGCTTGAAGAGACGGTCGAACGCTACTCCGCGCATCTCGTGCTCCTGATCGCCCCGCCGATGCTGCTCATGCTGAGCGGCGCGGCGTGGGCGCAGGCTCCCGGCGACGCACCCGCTGATCCTGCGGTCAGCGTCGCCGGGGGCACGTCCCCTTGCGCGTCCGATACCTGCGTGAGCGCCGCGCCGAGCGAGAGGGCCGCGGCGCCCGAGCCATCACCGTCGTACGTCACGCCATACCTGGCACCGGCGCCGCGCCTGGATCTGTCGATCACCAGCTTCTCCATCGGCAACGGCAGCGCGCAGGCGGTGCCGCTCCAGGGGCTCGAGCTCGATCTCTACATGCTGTCCTCGTCGTGGCTGCGCGGTGGGCTGACGCTGGCCGCCGGTCGCGGCAGCGGCACGATCAGCGGCGCCGACGTGGGCGTGCGCTACGGCATGCTCGGTATGTCGGCCGCGCTTCAGCTTCCCCTGCGCCTCGCCCCCTTCATCCAGGCCAACCTGGCGGGCGGCGTGCTCGAAGGCAACCTCGACGGCGCGCTCTCGATCCCGGGTACATCAGTCTCGATCAGTAGCGGCACCGGTGCGACCTGGATCTGGACGCGCGGCGCCGATGTCGGCGTGCACCTCTACGTGCTCGGCAGCCTGCACCTGACCGCGTCGGTCGGCTGGGTGCGCTCGACCTGGCGCGCGCCCGACACGGCGGCGACGGTGGCGGCGCAGTCGGCGAGCCTGCGGTTCAAGGACGTCACCAGCGACAGCTTGATCACCAAGCTCGGCATCGGGTTCTAAGGCGGGGCCGGCGGCACGCGACCGAGCGCGGTTCGCCGAAGAACGATCGGCAGCGTCTTGCCCTCGGTGATGAGCTCCATGTGCTCGTACTGCGAGCGCAGGCACAGCAGCTTGGCGGTGCGCTGGGCGCGCGAGAGCTCGTCGAACGAGTCGGGGATGCGCGGCAGCGTGATCGCGCGCCGGTACGCCGCGCACGAACGGGTCGGCCCAGCGCGCGGTCCCCTTCACGATCAACGTCATCTTGTGCGCAGGATCGGCGTCGAGCCACGCGCGGAACTCGTCCTCCTTGCCGTAGAGCGCATCGACGAGGATCAGCGTGCGCAGCGCCGGATCGCCCAGCCACTCGGCCAGCGTGCGGTACGCGCCCGAGTGGCCGGCCGCCACCACCGGCCCGGGCGGTCGACGGAGATGCGCGCGGGCGAGCGCGGTCGCGATCAACGACTCCAGGTCGGACCATGCGGGCGGCTCGTCGGCGGCCTCGGGCGCCTCGGGCGCGATGAACAGGGCGTTCGCGCCGCTGGCGGCGAATTGCGTGGCCAGACGCTGCTCGCGCCAGGCCTGGTCGACACGCGTGTAGAGCCCGTGCACGTAGACGACGACGCCGGCCGTGCGGCGATCGTAGCCGGCGGGCCGGAACAGGTGCACGGGCCCGTGCTCGGTCTGCACACGGTAGTGTGTGCCATCCGCCTCGATGTCGGTGGCGACGCCGCCGCGACTTCCCGCCGCGCTGGCCAGCACCAGCGCGCTGAGCAAGACTCCGCTCACTCCGCGCTCAGTCCTTCGTTCACTTCGCGGGGTGGCGCGTGATCAGCAAGTGAGCGTTGCCGGAGATGTCGGGATAGCCGAAGCGAAACGAGATCGACTCGACGCTGTCGGCCCACAGCTTCTGAAAGGCTTCGCTCTGCTTCTGCGTCGTCTTGAGGAACGTCCCCTCGAAGTGCCCGTACGGGATCTGCTCGAAGCCGGCGGCGGCGGCGTTCTCGGGCGGGATGCCGGTGCTGTCGGAGATCATCCAGACCATGTGCCCGAGAAGATACGTCCGAATCTGCGAAAAGCCGCGCCACCAGAGCAGGTAACTGGCCGCCTTGGTGATGGCGGTGACGTTCCCCTTGGTCTCGAGGTAGCGGATCACGCCCGGATCGGCCGTGAGGTGCTGGTCGTCGAGGTTCGCCGAGATGTGGCGGAAGATCCGGGTCGGTCCGCCGCCGCGCGGGCGGAACTCGATCTCGAGATTCCCGAACGGCTGAGGTGGTGTCGCGCGGACCGCCGGCGGCGCGGGCGCGGCGAGTGGGGTCGCGGTCACAGCCGCCGGCGTCGTCGATGTGGGCGTCGGGCTGACCGCAGGCGGCGGGGCGGCCCACGCTCCCGCATTTATCTCCGCCGCCGACAGGTAGTGCAGATCGCCCTCGGGGCCGACGCGGAAGTAACGCACCGCCACCGGCTCGAGATCGTTCATGGTGAGCGCGATCAGCGACAGCGCCAGCTCGCCGGGGAACTTGGCCTTGGCCATCTTGCTCATGGTGCTGGTCTTCGAGTGCGCCACCGCGAACAGGCGGGTGGTCATGTCGCGCACGTCGGCGAGCGCGCCGTCGAGCTCTTCCGGATCGATCCTGTCGACCGAGCGCACATCGCCCGAGGGCTCGAGCGACACGGTGTTGATCTCGGTCGCGTGCGGAAACGTCACGAGCGCAGTCAGCAGATCGCCGCCGCCGAAGGGATAGACCACGCGCGGCGGCAGATCGGAAGGCACGACTTTTTCAAGGAACGGCTGCGCGCGCGCCAGCCAGCGGTGCTGCCACCAGCGCTGCAGCATCGCCAGCTGGCGGCAGTGCGCCGAGAGCACCTTGGCGTCGAACCGGGCGGGCGGCGTCACGCCGGGAGCACAAGCGACCACGCTGGCGAGCGCCCGCGCCTGCGGCGCGAAGTCCGCGTCCTCAGCCCGTGCCGGCGAGGCCGCCAAGGCGGCTGCCAGCACCCATTGGCAAAGCATACGCACTCGCCAAACTATACACCCGAACGGGGATTGCTTTCTCTTGCTCTTTCTAGCGGATCCGCGGAGTCCCCCTCACCCTGACCCTCTCCCCCGCGGACGCGGGAGAGGGAAATAGGAGGGGATTCTGGGATTGGATCCGGCGCTCGTCCGCGTCTCGACCAGCGTTCAACCGGGAGCGGATCCGCTGGTTAGTAGGCGGCCGACAAGCCGGGCCGATGGCGTAGCCGGGCCGAGCACCGGAGCGGAGCATAGTGGTTTCCTATGTGAGCACCGGAGCGCAGGCCCGGCATAGCCAGCGGCCCGGATCGTCGGCCGTCGTACAAACCGCCGCCCACCCCCCTCAACGTCGACCTGCTTAAAATTTACGCACGGGGGGTTCGCCGGGGGTAGTGTCGGGCGGTCCCTTGGGCGGCAAGCGGCGTACACGTGAGAGATCGAGGTCGGGTTCGGTCACCTTGCGGATCATGACCGGCACGCGCGTGCCCGAACGCAGCACGCGCCGGTGCGGCGGCGCGCGCCCCGAATCCGACGGCGCGGTCGGATCCAGCCGCCGCGACAGCCGCCCCACCACCTCGACCACGTCGCCGGCGGCGATGTTGATCTCCGACGCGCGCACCTCGCGATCGTCGAGGCGCAGCCGGGTCAGGAACGGATGGTCGAGCTCGAGCAGCGTCGTGCTGCCGAACTGCATGCGCTGGTCGGGCGGGAAGCGATCGAGCAGCATGCCGCCCGACGACCTCGACCCAGATCGGCTCGTCGGTGCCGTCGTCGAGCAAGAAGTCGAAGGCGACCTCGTGAAAGAAGTCGGCCGACAGCCAGGTCCCCTTGCGGAAGCGCGCCAGCGACCAGACCGACGGCGCGCCCTGCCAGCGCCGAGGCGGCGGTCCGACGCGACACGACCACGCCGCGCACCGCGACCGCCTTGCGGTCGACGATCGCGCGCAACTCGGACACGTGGTAGCGCCGGTGGCGCGCGATCAGGCGGTGCAGCCGGTTGGCGAGCCGCACGCCGAGCGGCCCGGACGCCGCCGAGAGCGCCGTGGCCGCTGCCGCCGCCGCGACCGCGACGCCGAACTCGTTGCCCGCCATGGCCAGCACGCCCCAGGCGGCCAGGCCGGCCGCGGCGGTCGTGGTCGCCGCGGTCGCGACGCGCACGCCGCGCGGGAACGAGATCCAGCGCGCCAGCGGGCCGCCCGTGCGGGTCAGCGCCGCCGACTCCCCCTCGGCCAGCGGCCCGCGACGCGCGAAGATATCCAGGAAGCGCGCGACGGCGCGGTCGAGCTGCGCGCCCACCCATCCGATCGGCGCCGTCCTGGCGAGGCGCCGAGCTCGAGATGTCGCGCGTGACGGTCGCGCCGTCCCACTCGCTGACCTCTTCCGGCTTGCGGACCACCAGGTCGCGTTCGCTCATCGGCCTCGATCAATTGTCACACGCCTGGCCGGCGCGTGCACCAGCTAAGGCCCCCGCGCGGGGAATCCCCGAGCGGCCCCGATGGGGCCGGGGCGCCTCACCGACGATGTTGCGGCAGAGCTTTTGGGTTTCCGGGTAGAATGAGCCGGGGCTGATGTCCGATCCCGATCTTGCAAGCCGGCACATCGGCGTCCTGCGCAACGCCGCGCGCGGGGGGCAGGAGCGCTTCCTGGTCGCGCTCCCCGACCCGGTCGAGCGCCAGCGGATCGCGTCGGCGCTGACCAACGAAGGCTTCGTGCTGGAGGTCGGCGTCGACCGCCGACGCGCTCGCGCGCCTGGCCGACGAGTCGTTCGACCTCGCCTTCCTGACGCTCGACGACGAGGGCGAGGGCGACCCGCTGGCCGCGTCGCGCGAGCTGCGCCCCTTCACCGACATCGTGCTCATCACCGAGAGCGATCCCGATCGCTGCGGCGCCGCCTTCGGGCGCGAGGTCGCGTCGGTGCTGCCGCGGCCGCTGCCCGAGGTCGACGCGCTCCTGCGCGCCCACGTCAAGCGGCTGGCCGGATTCCGGCGCTCGCGCACGCGCGGTCTGCTGGTGATGAACGCCTTCGCCGGCATCCGGCCAGAGATGCAGGGCGACGAGGCCGCGCTCGCGGCGGCGCTCGACCTGCATGGTCGGCGACGCCCGGAACGAGCCGACGATCTTCGTGATGGGCGACGCCGAGCTCGCGCGCGCCGCGGGATCGCTGCCGGCGGCGACCGGCGCACCCGACGCGGTGGTGGTCGCGCTGTCGGCCGACGAGTCGCTGGACGCGCGGCTCGGCGAGGCGCGCGCACGCGCGCCGGGCGCCGCGGTCATCATCGTCGACGGCGATCCCGGCACCGAGCGGCTGCGCAACGCGATCTACGGCGGCGTGCGCGCCTACCTGCCGCGCACGGCCGAGGGGGTCAGCGTCCTGGGTCGGGTCGCGGCCTCGATGGCGCTGCGCCGGCGGCACGAAGCGCTGGGCGTCCGCATGGTCGAGACGCTCGCCCAGTTCGGCATCGTCAACGTCGACGACCGCACGCGCCCGCCGCCGACGCTGCACCAGGACGTCGACGTGCGCCTCATCGCCGCGACGACGATCCCGCGCACGCGCACGCCGGTGATCCCGACCGGGCACGAGGTGCTGGTGGTCGACGACGAGGTCGTCGTGCTGACCGTGCTGCGCGAGGCGCTGCGGCGCGGCGGCTACCGCGTGACCACCGCCGCCTCGGCCGAAGAGGCGATCGACCTCATGCAGCGGCGGCGCTTCGATCTGGTGCTTGACCGACAAGAACCTGCCGGGCGCGTCGGGGCTCGACGTGCTGCGCGCCGCGCGCACGGTGACGCCGTCGCCGGCGATCGTGCTCATCACCGGCTACAGCTCGTACGACTCGGCGCTCGAGGCGCTGGACATCGGCGCGCACGACTACATCGAGAAGCCGATCCACGACGTCGAGGATCTGCGTTTCCGGATCCGGCGCGCGCTCTCGCGACGCGACGAGCAGCTCGCGCGCCCGCGCCTCGCGACCACGGGCGGGCGCTCCGGGCGCGTGCTGCTGGTCGAGGTCGAGGGCGCGCGCCGCCAGCTGATCTCCGACTACCTCAGCAAGCAGTACCACGTGACCGCGGCGCGCGACGGCGACGAGGCGCTGGCGCTGATCAAGCACGAGCACTACGATCTGGTGCTGGCCGATCGCCACCTGCCGGGCGTCTCCGGACTGCGCGTGATCGAGCACGCGCAGCGGCTGCTGCCCCACTGCGCGTCGGTCCTGTACACAGCCTACCCGTCCTACGAGTCGGTCAAGGAGGCGTTCGCGACCGGCGTCGACGCGTTCATGGTGAGGCCGAGCGAGGATCTGAAAAAGTTGGCCGAGAAGGTCGCAGAAGCGCTCAGCGGTCGGGGCGGAATCCTGTTAGGGTAACCGCACGCGCAATCGTCGCGACGGACGCCCCACATGCGAATCGCTTTCACGCACAACCTGCGGCTCACCGATAGCGAGGAGGAAGCGGAGTTCGACTCCGCCGAGACCGTCGACTCCATCGCCGAAGGCCTGCGCGCCGGCGGGCACGAGGTCGAGAAGATCGAGGTCACCGGTCCGGCGTCGCGGCTGGCGGCGCGCATCGAATCCTATGGCCCCGACCTGATCTTCAACACCGCCGAGGGGCGGCGCGGGCGCGCGCGCGAGGCGTTCTACCCCGCGCTGTTCGAGGAGCTGGGCTTTCCGTACACGGGCTCCGACGCCTACGTGCTGACGGTGACGCTGGACAAGTGGCTGACCAAGCTGGTGCTCGGCTCGCTGGGCGTCGACACGCCGCGCGGGCGCCTGGTCACCGTCGACGATCTGCGCCGCATGAAGGATCCCGGCACGCTGGGGCTGGCGCTGCCGGTGATCGTCAAGCCGAACTACGAGGGCTCGTCGAAGGGCATCGGCGACGACGCGGTCGTGCGCGACGCGAAGACGCTGGCCGAGGTGCTGCCGCGCGCGCTGCGCTCGTACCCGAGCGGCGTGATGGTCGAGGAGTTCGTCGCCGGCACCGACGTGACGGTGCCGTTTCTCGAGGGCCGCGGCGACGAAGGAATCCTGCTGCCGGTCGACTATCTCGTCGAGCCGACGGCGCGCAGCCGCTTCAACCTCTACGACTATCGCCTGAAGTCGGCCGAGGCGAGCAAGGTGCAGGTGCGCTGCCCGCCCGACCTGCCGCGCGACGTGGTGTCGCGGCTGCGCGCGATCTCCAAGACCGCGGCGCGAGCGCTGGGCATCCGCGACATCGGTCGCATCGACTTTCGCCTCGGCGAGGACGGGCGCATCTACCTGCTCGAGGTCAACGCGCTGCCGTCGCTGGAGCGCGGCGTCGAGCACGTTCGCGGCCGCGGCGCGCGAGGGGCTCGACTACAACGAGGCGCTGAGCACGATCGTCGCCAGCGCGGCGCGCCGGCAGGGTCTGGTGATCAAGCCCGGCGTGCGCAAGCGGCGCCCGGCCGAGCCGCTGCGCATCGGGTTCACCTTCAACGTCAAGCGCGTCGACTCGAAGAGCGGCAACGACGCCGAGGCCGAGTACGACGCGCCCGAGACCATCGACGCGATCCGCGACGCGCTCGAGAGCTACGGCCACCAGGTGTGGCCCTTCGAGGCGACCGCCGAGCTGCCGCGGCAGCTGATGGAGACGCCGGTCGACCTGGTCTTCAACATCGCCGAGGGCGTCGCGGGCCGGAACCGCGAGGCGCCGGTGCCGGCGCTGTGCGAGCTGCTCGGCATCCCGTACACCGGGCTCCGACGCGGCGACGCTGTCGATCGCGCTCGACAAGGCGCTGTCGAAGCGCGTGCTGATGCAGCACGGGATCCTGACCGCCGAGTTCCAGGTGATGGAGACCGGCCGCGAGCGCCTGTCGCCCAAGCTGAAGTTCCCGCTGATCGTGAAGCCGAACCAGGAGGGCTCGTCGAAGGGCGTGAGCGCCTCGGCGTCGGTCGTCGACGACGACGGCGCCTTGCGCAACGTGGTGCGCGAGCTCATCGAGCGCTACCGCCAGCCCGCGCTGATCGAGGTCTACATTCCGGGGCGCGAGTTCACCGTCGGGCTGCTCGGCGACCGGCGCCCGCGCGTGCTGCCGCCGATGGAGATCCTGTTCAAGGACAAGACCAACCAGCGGCCGGTCTACGACTTCCAGATCAAGCAGGAGTGGGAGAAGCACGTCAGCTATCAGTGCCCGGCGAATCTGACGCCGGCCGAGCTCAAGGCGATCGAGCGCGTCGCGCGCGAGACCTTTGCGGCGCTCGACTGCCGCGACGTCTCGCGCGTCGATCTGCGCATGACGACCAAGGGCGAGCTCTACGTCATCGAGGTGAACCCGCTGCCGGGGCTGACGCCCGGCTATTCCGATCTGTGCTTGATCGCCAGCGCCGCCGGCATCGAGTACCGCACGCTGATCGGCGAGATATTGGAAGGGGGCCTCAAGCGGCTGCGCGAGAAGCGCCGCGAGGCGCGCGCGTCGATCACGGCGGCCGGCACGCCGGCGCCGCCAGCCAACGGTAACGGCAACGGCGGCGCGACCAATGGCAACGGCAACGGCGGCGTGACCAACGGTGGCGCGTCGTCGTCGACGCCCTCGCCGCAATCGGCGGGCACCGCGGCGACGGGCGCGGTCGGCGCGGTCGCCCCGCTGATACCCCCGGTGGAATGAGAGCCCGACTTCGCGATCTCGGCTTCGGGCTCGGGCGGTTCCCGGTGGGACCCGCGAACGCGATCACCGACGTCCCCGGCGTGCGGGTCGGCCACAGCACGATCATCCAGGGCGAAGGCAAGCTCGAGGTCGGCAAAGGCCCCGTGCGCACCGGCGTGACCGCGATCGTGCCCGATCCCGAGGTGTTCAACGACCGCATGCTCGCCGGCAGCTTCGTGCTCAACGGCGCCGGCGAGGTGTCGGGGCTGACCCAGGTCGCCGAGTGGGGCCTGCTGGAGACGCCGATCCTGCTCACCAACACGCTGGCGGTCGGCAAGGTGTCCGACGCCGCGGTCAAGTGGATGACCCGGCACTTCCCGCTCATCGGCACAGACGCCGACGTCGTCATCCCGCTCGTCGGCGAGTGCGACGATTCGTGGCTCAACGACGCCGTCGGCCGCCACGTGCGTTCCGAGCACGTGTACCGCGCAATCGAGCAGGCCACGAGCGGCCGCGTCGCCGAGGGTTCGGTCGGCGCCGGCACGGGCCTGGTCACCTGCGACTTCAAGGCCGGTATCGGCACCAGCTCGCGCCGCGTCGCCGTCGAGGCCGGTGTGTTCACGCTGGGCGTGCTGGTGCAATCCAACTTCGGCGTGATGCGTTCGTTGCGCGTCAGCGGCATCCCGGTCGGCGAGATCATGGAGCCTGAGTTCGGGCTCGAGCGCCGCCTGCACAACGCCGGATCGATCATCACCATCATCGCGACCGACGCGCCGCTGTTGCCGTCGCAGCTCTCGCGCCTGTGCAAGCGCTCGGCGCTCGGCATCGGGCGCGTCGGATCGTTCGCCGCGCACGGCTCGGGCGAGATCCTCATCGCCTTCTCGACCGCGAACAAGGTGCCGCGCGAGACGACGCTGATGACCGCGAAGATCGAGGTGCTGCTCGACAACGCCTGCGACAACCTGTACGAGGCGGTGGTCGAGTGCACCGAGGAGGCGATCGTCAACTCGCTGTGCATGGCGGACGAGATGCGCGGGCAGTCCGACCACGTCGCACCCGCATTGCCGCTGGATCAGCTGAGGGAGATCCTGTCCGAGTACCGCGACGCCTTCAGCGCCACGCGCGTGACCCGGCGTAGCGAGAACTGAGGCGCCATGCGGATCTGCTTCGTCGTCGCCGACGTCAAGGATCAACAGCCGACGTACGCCGGCATCTACCTGGCGCTGGCCGCGCACCGCCGCGGCCACGACGTGCGGTTCGCGTCCGTCGAGAACCTGTCGTTTCTCGACGACAACAACGTGCTGGCCACCACCACGCGCGTGCGCCACGGTGACTACAAGACACCCGCCGACTACGCGCACGCGCTCGCGTCCGACGACGCCGTCAACGAAGAAGACACGCTCGGCAGCTTCGACGTCGTCATGCTGCGCTATAACCCGATCCGCGAGAGCGCGGGCCGGCCGGCGGCGCCGCTCATCGATTTCGGCTGGCGCTTGCGCCTGGCCGGCACGCTGGTCGTCAACGACCCCGAAGGGTTGCGGCGCGCCGGCAGCCGCATGTACCTGGCCGACTTTCCCGCCGACGTGCGCACCAAGACCTTGGTGTCGCGATCGAAGAAGCGGCTGAAAGAGTTCCTGCGCGCGCTCGACGGCCCCGCCGTGCTGAAGCCGCTCTCCCCGCGCGGCGGCGAGAACGTGTTCTATCTGCGGCGGCGCCAGGTCTCGAACCTGAATCAGATCATCACCGCCGTGACCAAGGACGGCTACGCCATCGCCCAGGAATACCTGCCCGAGATCGAGCAGGGCGAAAAACGCCTGCTGATGCTCAACGCCGAGCCGATCCGCGACGGCAAGCGCGTCGCCATCTACCGTCGCCGGCCGCTGGTCGGCAAGAACGGCGGCCCGCCGCCCGAGAACCGCGCCACGCGCAGCCCGTGCGAGCTCGGCCCCGTCGAGGCGCGCATCTGCGACATCCTGCGCCCCAAGCTGCTCACCGACGGCCTCTACTTCGTCGGCGTCGACATCGTCGGCGACAAGATCCTCGAGCTCAACGTCTTCACGCCGGGCGGCATCCACTCGATCCACGAGCTCTATGGCATCGACGTCGGCGACATCGTCATCCGCGACCTCGAACGCCGCGTGCACCTGCGCGCCGCGTATCGGACCACGTTCGACCCGGAAGCGGCCGACGTGGTGTGACCGCTCCCGCGACGAGAAAATACCGGCTTCCCCTGTCCGAATGACGAACCGACCCTAGGTTCGTGGGACGGGTACCAGGACTGGTACCCAACCCCGCAACCAAGGAGCCCCCAATGGTTCGATCGTTGATTCGACTTTCTCTGGCGCTGATCGCCACGGCTTTCCTCTCGGGCAGCGCCGCGCGCGCGCAAAGCGCGGGCGAGGCCGAAGGAAACCGCATGGAGAGAAAGGGCAACGCCGAGGAAAAGGCCGCCGACGCCGAGAAAGAGCGGGGCGCGGAAATGGAGAAGCACGGCAAGGCCGAGGAAAAGGCGGGCAAGAAGAGCGGCAACAAGAGCGAAGAAATGGCCGGCAAGCGCACCAAGAAGAAGGGCCAGGCCATCGAGAAGGCGGGCGAGGCGCGCGGCGATGAGGCCAAGCAGATGGAAAAGTCGGGCAACGAGGCTGAAAAAGCCGGCGTCAAGGCGAAGAAGGCGAACGAGGACACCGCGAGAAAGTAGCGCGCCGCGCGCACCGCTCCCGCCCAGTAGAGGATGTCCGGGTACTCGAACGACTGCGCGAATACGCGGTGCGGGCTGATACCCCGCACCTTGTAGGCGTCGATCATCTTCTGCTGGTACTGCTGGGTCGTGAAACCGTCGAACGGCATCGCGACGCTCGCTCGGGCGTGAAGTTACGGCCCAGGTGATCGACGAGATCGAAGTACTCGTCGTGCGAGAGCACGGTGCCGCACTCGAATAGAGGTCGGTGCGAAAGCTCGGCGTCCCCACGTGTACCGGAGTCGTCAACTCTCCCAAGAACCGCGGTTCAGAGATCCTGTTCATCAACAACCCGTTCGCTTCGGTCAAGATCGCCCCGGGAACGTTTAAATTTGGGACTGAGTACGTAGCGGACAACGAGTACCTGTATCCGGCACATCGGCACGACAAAGGTCAGGACTGACGAACAGGAGCGAGTGAATATCCGATGTGCGGTGAAGCCGACTATCGACTCTCCCAGGAACCGGGATCAAGTCGATGATGAGCTACGGCGACGATGACCACTTCCCCGGCTGCAAGCCTGTACGCGATCGTGTACGGGAAGCGGCGGAGCACGTAACGGTGCGTGCCCTGACGGATCGGCCATCGCTGAGGTGCCCGTGTGATCAAATCGATTGCACGGTTCACGTCAGCGGCGAACCGTGCACCCAAGCCCTCTCGCCGCTCTTCGTACCAGAAGACACCGTTCCGAAGATCCGCGCGCGCCGCACCATGAAAGCGGTAGGGCTTCCTATCCTCGGCCACGACGGGCCTGCAGATCGGCTTCGATTTCTCGGAAGACGTCCTCTCCGGGCACCAGCTCAGCGCTTCCGTCTTCGATCGCTCTCACACGGCGCTGAATCTCTTCCTCCCAAGCAGGGCTCAGCTCACCGTACGCCGTGCCGGCCAAGCTCCGAAGGGCGTCCTCTGCGAGCTCCGCTCGATCCGCGGGATCAAGATCCAGAAGTTCCCTCTTCAGAGATTCTTTCGCGCGGCCCATGAGCCTAAGCATAACCCATCGTCCCGAGTTCGCCTTCGCCGCAATCACGGCGCGAAGCGGCGCCAGTCGCGCAACTTGAACGGGCGCCACTCGGGGGTGGCGACGCCGGGGCCCTTCAGAGCTGCGGCGTCGTACCACGGCGAGAGGCGCGCGTCGCCCAGGTTCTTGAGGACGTGGATCTGCTGCGCGGGCATGTAGCTCTGGCCGAGCAGCAGGTAGCGGTGGCCGCTCGCATCCTCGGCGACGTCGAGGATCAGGACCGCGTGACCGGGATAGCCGCCCTGGATCAGGACGTCGCCGGGTAGCGGCGCGCCGCGCGCCGGCGGCAACTCGGCGTCGAGCGACGCGCTCCCGGCGGCGGCGAACAGGCGCACCAGAAACCGGTCCCACCCGTCACGCCGTGCGCCGCCGGTCCACGCGATGGCGCGCGCGACGCCCGGTTGCGGGTGGAAGCGGATCTCGTCGAAGCGGCCGGCGGCGAAGAGATACTCGGCGCGCAGGCGCATGACGGCGTCGGCGCACTGCTGGAGATCGCGATGGCCCACGTCGATGTCGATCACCGCCTGGTGAACGTCCTGACGCGGCTTGCGCGTCCCGTCGTAGAGCAGCACGGGGCTGTCGCGCGGCAAGAGCGGCAGGCGCCTCAACCAGCCACCGAAGCTGTCTGCTGCGACGGCGACGCGCGTGGCGCCGGGCGGCGGCGCGACGCGCGTCGAGATATCGTCGACGGCCGCGTTTGATCGTGCCTGCCACGCGTACCCGGGCCGGTCAGCGCGCGCGCCCGGCGCCACCGTCAGCGTCGCCATGAGAAACACGATGGCGCCCGTCACGCTCGACGACCGAATCACGACCAGATTGTCCGCCAGCCACGCGCGGGACGCCAGAATCGACGCTGGCGGGCGTTCGGTAGAGCGCCGGGACGCCAAGAACGCCAGGTCCAGACCCTCGATTGTCCGGATCTTGGCGTCCCCGCCTCCTGGCGTTTTTCTTATCCGAACGGCACTGGATCTACGCCGCCGCCTCGGAGCTCGTCTCGCCAAAAATCAGGCCCCCTCTCAATCCCGCTCGCCGGCCCTCGGCCCCACATTGGCCGGACGCCGCTCGGGATGCTCGGCGGAGGGAGCTTGCGCATGGCCATCAAGGAGTACGAGCCGGGGACAGCGTTCACGGGGGTGATGGGCAGGACGATCGGCGAGTCGGAGCCCGCGTGGCCTCGGCCGCTGCGCGCGCGGGCGGGCTCGCCCAACGTGCTGTTCATCGTTCTCGACGACACGGGCTTTGGTCAGCTCGGCTGCTTCGGGTCGCCGATTCGCACGCCGAACCTCGATCGATTGGCGGCGGGTGGGCTGCGGTTCAACAACATGCACACCACGGCGCTGTGCTCGCCGAGCCGGTCGTGCATTCTCACGGGGCGCAATCACCACGCGAACGCGATGGCGTGCATCACCGAGGGGGCGACCGGCTACCCGGGCTCGAACGGGCTGATTCCGTTCGAGAACGGCTTCCTCTCCGAGATCTTGCTGCCGCACGGCTACAACACGTTCGCGATCGGGAAGTGGCACCTCACGCCCACCGAGCAAACCAGCGCGGCCGGGCCCTATGACCGCTGGCCGCTCGGCCGAGGCTTCGAGCGCTTCTACGGTTTCATGGGCGGCGACACGCACCAGTACTACCCGGACCTGGTCTTCGACAACCATCAGATCGTCGCGCCGCGAACGCCCGAGCAGGGCTATCACCTGACGGAAGATCTCGTCGACCACGCGATTCAATTCGTTGCCGACTCGACGCAGGTGGCGCCCGAGAAGCCGTTCTTCATGTACTTCTGCCCGGGCGCGATGCACGCGCCCCACCAGGTGCCGCGCGCGTGGGCCGACAAATACAAGGGCGTCTTCGACGACGGGTGGGATGCCTATCGCGCCAAGGTGTTCGAGCAGCAGCTGCGCCTTGGCGTCATTCCGCCCGGGACGAAGCTGTCGGAGCGCGATCCCGACGTCCACGCCTGGGACGGCCTCGCGCCCGACGAGAAGCGCCTCTACGCGCGCATGATGGAGGTGTTCGCCGGGTTCCTCGAGCACACCGACCATCACATCGGACGTCTCATCTCCTGCCTGGAACGCATGGGACAGCTCGACAACACGCTGGTCATGGTGGTCAGCGACAACGGCGCGAGCGCCGAGGGCGGCCCGCACGGCTCGGTGAACGAGAACCTGTTCTTCAACAACGTGCCCGAGACGCTGGAAGACACCTTGAAGGCGATCGACGAGCTCGGCGGGCCGAAGTACTTCAATCACTATCCCTGGGGTTGGGCCTGGGCGGGCAACACGCCGTTCCGCCGCTGGAAGCGCGAGACCTATCGCGGCGGCGCCAGCGACCCGTTCATCGTGCACTGGCCGTCGGGCATCAAGGCGCGCGGCGAGATTCGCACGCAGTGGACGCACCTCATCGACATGGTCCCGACGGTGCTGGAGGCGATCGGCGTCGATGCGCCGACCGCGCTGCGCGGCGTGACCCAGTCACCCATTCAGGGCGTGTCATTCGCCAGCGCGCTGCGCGACGCCAAGGCGCCGAGCCGCCACCATACCCAGTACTTCGAGATGATGGGCCACCGCGCGATCTATCACGACGGCTGGCGCGCGGTCTGCCCGGTGCCTGGCCCGTCATTCACCGAGGCCGGCATGGGCTTTGGCGAGATGGTGATCACCGAGGAGAAGCTGCGCGAGCTCGACGCCAAAGGCTGGGAGCTCTACCACGTCGACGAGGACTTCTCGGAGACGCGCAACCTGGCCGTCGAGCACCGCGACAAGCTGATCGAGATGATCGCGCTCTGGTACCTGGAGGCGGGCAAGTACGACGTGATGCCGCTCGACAGCCGCGGCACCGCTCGGCTGGCCTCGGAGCGGCCGCAATTGACGCGCGACCGGAGCCTCTACGTCTACTATCCCGGCACGTCGGTGGTCTCGAACAAGATCGCGCCGCGCGTGCTCAACCGTCCCCACAGCATCAGCGCGACCGTCGACATCCAGAACGGGGCCGAGGGCGTTCTGGTCGCGCAGGGGAGCTCGTCGGGCGGCTACACGCTCTACGTCAAGGACCACCGGCTGCACTACGCGTACAACTTCCTGGGCGTGCAGCACTTCCACGTCGAGAGCGACACGACGATCGGCGACGGCCGCCACGAGCTGCGCGTGGAGTTCGAGCCGAACGGCCCGCCCGACCTGGCCCACGGCAAGGGCACGCCGGCGCGCACGCAGCTCTACATCGACGGAAAGCTCGTTGGCCAGACCGACCTGCCGGTCACGATCCCGCTCGACATCGGCATCACCGAGGGTCTCACCTGCGGGCGCGACGACGGCTCGACCATCACCACCGCCTACAGCGCGCCGTTCGACTTCACCGGGAATCTGGAGAAGGTCGTCGTCGATGTCTCGGGCGACCTGATCGAAGACAAGGGCGCGCAGATGCGCTCGGTGATGGCGCACCAGTAGGGCTTCCGAACCGCCGCCCTACAGAAAGTAAAACCCCACGCCCGCCCACGGCAGCGGCAACGCGCGCGCGCCGTGTGGCATCGAGCTGCTGTGGTCGGCGCCCTCGAAGAGCCACACGACGGCAAGGTCGAGGCGGAAACGCACGCGGTCCAGCGCCAGCAGGCCGCGCGGGCGCGACCAGCCGAGCAGCCAGCGCACACCCGTGGTCGCGATCGAGCTCTCGATGTTTTCGCGGATCAGCGCGTCCGCCAGGATCGCCGCGTGCGGGCCGAGCACGACCTCGGCACCCGCGAAAGGTTGCAGCTGCGTCGGCAAGCGGCCAAGACGGGCGTAGCCGTTGCCACAGGGGATCGCGCCCGCGGCTGCACTCGAGCCGTTGGTGACGGCGGCGCCGCACCCGGCCTGGAACGCCGCGGATTGCGGCAAGTAGTGATGATTGTCGAGCACGTAGGTTCCGGCGGTCACCTGCACGGGGCCGAAGTGTTTGCCGGCGACGGCGGTGAGCAGGTTGAACTGCGCGTTGGCGCCGGCGACGACGCCGAAGCCGCCGCCGCCCGCCGCGTCACCGAACAGCACCACGCCGGCGCCGCCCGCGCCCAGGCCGAAGACGTCGAGCAGGTCGTAGGCGACGGCGATCGCGGGCAGAACGCGCGTCTCGTCGAGCACGCGCACTTTGAGCCCCAGGTCGAAGAACCCGAGAACGACGGCACCCGCGGCACCGACGCCGATGAGGCCCGGGCCGGCGGCACCGACGGCGCCCGCGCCGGGGATCGGAACGCCGCCGGCCCAGAAGTCGAGCTGCACGCGCCGCGAGAGCCCGGCGCCGATGCGCGCGAGCAGCAGCTCGTCGTCGCTGATGACGAATTCCCCCGCCGCCAGCGTCAGCGGCGTGGGCGTGAGCAGCAAGCGTTCGTCGGCGGCGCGGCGATCGACCGTGTCGCGCCGGCGTTCGGTCACGAGGCGCGCGAGCGCGCGCGCCGACTCCTCGCCGCCCGCGGCCGCCAGCGCCTCGGGCGCGCCCTCGCGCTCCCAGCGGACGAAGCCGACTTCACGCTGATTCGCGGTGTAGAGCCGTCCCTCGATCGCGAGCCGGCCGACGGCGGCGCCGGTCTCGCCGGTACCGGCCAGACCGATCCAGCTCCGTGCGCGAGACAGGGCGCGATCGGTCGTGCCCTGCGCGGGCGCGACCGGCGCGATCGCCTCGACGATCTTGAGGCGCAGCGTGAGGTGGTCAGCGGCGCTGCCGCCAGCCTCCGCCGGGGCGAGCCCGGCCCCCAGCAAAGCGCGCTCGGCGCCTGCCGCGATCTCCGCACCGACGCGCGGGCCGGCGTCAGCGGCCCCGGGCGGTGCGGGCGGGGCGACTGCGATCGTGCCCGCCTCCGGATACCGCGCCAGCCCGCCGACGCCTGCCTGCCGCACCGACCCGACGGCGCAGCCGGCGATCACGATCACCGCGCCTGCCATGACCGCGACCAGCGACGGCGCTCCCCGCACCCGTCCATTAGATAGCACCGGCTCTACGCGGTCCATGCGACACCAGCCGGAAAGACTGAAACCGGCACGTGACGCACGGACAGACTTCCACCACCACCAGCGCGGGCGATCACGCGACTGGGACGCGTCTCATCGGGAATCTATTCTCGGAATGCTGTTTCCAGGCGTCGTCCTGAAAAAAGTGAACCGCCGCGGTGGCCGTCAGACTCTATAGGCTTGCCCTGGCGTCGCGCCGCGACAACAAAAAGGTCGACAATGAAGCTGAACATGTGCTCACGCATGAAAACCGCCTGCATGACGATCGTCACCGCCACCAGCGCGGCGTGGCTGCTCCTGGCGGCTCCCGGCTGCAGCTCTTCGACCAATGCGCCAGCGGTCGACGCCTCGGCGGGCGCCGACACCGGCGCCGGCGGCGACATTGGCACCAGCCCCGACACCGGCCTCGCCGACCGCGGGTCGACGCCGGTCCCGGCCGGGGTGATCGCGGCGGGCGTGCGCTGGTTCGGCCGCGTCGACACCACCGACGCCGCGCACCCGCGGTTCTCCTGGTCGGGCACCGGCTTCGTGGCAAAGTTCACGGGCACGTCGCTGACCGCGCAGCTCGCGATCACCGGCACGGCCCAGATCTTCAAGACCGTCATCGACGGCGCGCCCCAGGCGCCGTTCACCGCGGCGGCCGGCCCGGCGGCCATGTACCCGCTCGCCAGCGGGCTGACGTCGGACGTCCACACCGTCGAGCTCTACCGGCAGACCGAGGGTCCGCAGGGCCAGACCCAGCTCATGGCCCTGACCGTCGCCGACGGTGCGCTCATGGACCCACCCGCGGGACCGGGCCGCCTCATCGAGGTCATCGGTGACTCGATCACGTGCGGCTACGGCGATCTCGGCCAGCTCGCCGACGCCGAGTGCTACACCACCGAGAGCCACTGGGATACCTACGAGTCGGTCGCGGCGCGCATGCTCGGCGCCGAGGTGAGCACGATCGCCGCCTCGGGCCGCGGCGTGATTCGCAACTATGGGGGCGACACGCTGGGCACGATGCCGATGCTGTACCCGCTGACGCTGACCAACGTCGCCACGCCGGCGTGGGACTTTCACATCGAGCCCCAGGCGGTGGTGATCAACCTCGGCACCAATGACATCAGCAACAGCAAAGGCGACCCGGGCGACGCGTTCCGCGACACCTACGTCGATCTATTGACCACGATCCGAGCCAAGTATCCCGACGCGTGGATCGTCGCCATCATCGGCCCGCTGCTCAGCGGAGCCGATCTCACGACCATCCAGGGCCACATCCAGGACGCGGTCGGCATCCGCACGGCGGCGGGCGATCAGAGGGTCGAGTTCTTCAACCAGATCGCGGCGCAGACCTCGGACAAGTTCGCGTGCCAGTACCACCCGAACGTCGCCGAGAACATGATCATGGCCACTCAGCTCGCGGGTGAGCTGAGCGCGAAGCTCGGCTGGTGATGCGCCCGCCGTCTGGGCGGGTAGGCCTCACACGCGCGGGCGCAGGGCTCGCGCTCGCGCTCGCTCTGGGCGCGAACGCGGGTTGCTCGTCGAAGAGCTCGACCCCCGACAACGTCGATGCATCGTCCAGCGACGCGAGCGACGCCAGCGACGCCGCGCCGTCCTGCGGCGTGCCGGCCAGCTTCGCCTGGACGTCGAGCGGTGTGCTTCTGAGCCCGGTCTCCGACGCGACCCACAACCTGGCTGCGATCAAGGATCCGTCGGTGGTGTACTTCAACAACCAGTGGCACGTGTTCGCCAGCTCGGTCAGCGGCGCCGGCAGCTACAACATGGTGTACATGACGTTCCCCGACTGGGACCACACCGCCGACGCGACCTTCTACTACATGGACCAGACGCCGGGATTCTTCGGCTACAAGGCAGCGCCCCAGGTCTTCTACTTCGCGCCGCAGAACAAGTGGTACCTGATCTTCCAGACCGGGCCGCCCAGCTACTCGACGAACGACGACATCGACGACCCCACCGGATGGCAGCCCCAGCAGAACTTCTTCGCCGCCGAGCCGCCCACGGTCACCGCGACCAAGGGCACGGGCGGGTGGCTCGATTTCTGGGTGATCTGCGACGACACCAACTGCTACCTGTTCTTCTCCGACGACAACGGTCACTGGTACCGCAGCCAGACGACCGTCGACAGCTTCCCGCACGGGTTCGCCGATCCGGTCGTGGTGATGTCGGATCCGGTGGCGTCGCACCTGTTCGAGGCCAGCAACGTCTACAAGATGAAAGACACCGGCAAGTACCTGGCGCTGGTCGAGGCGTACGATGCCACGTCGGTCTACCACCGGTACTTCCGCTCGTGGACGGCGGACACGCTCGACGGCGACTGGACGCCGCTGCAGGACACGTACACGGCGCCGTTTGCGTCGACGGCCAACGTGACCTTCACCGAGCAGCCGCCTTGGACCGCGGACATCAGCCACGGCGAGATGATCCGCGACGGCTACGATCAAAAGCTGGAGATCGACACCTGCCACCTGCAGTACCTCTACCAGGGCCTCGATCCGACGATGCTCAGCCTGCCCTACAACAGCTTGCCGTGGCGGCTCGGGCTGCTCACGGCGACGCCGTGAAGCGCTAAGCTCGCCGGGATGAACCCGCGCAGCAAGCGGATCGGCGTCGTGCTCGGCGTCGCTCTCGCGATCGGAGCCGCCTATCTGGCTCGCCGCAACTCTGGATCGCGAGCCGCTCGCCAGGCCGACGCGACCGAAGCCGCGCCGGCGACGGCGCCACCACCCGACGAGGCAACGCGGATCACGCCCGCGACCGCACCGGCACCGGCACGCGCGCGCCCCGAGCCCAAACCCACCGACGACGAAGCGACCGCGACGGCACGCGCGCGCGATCTCCTGAAGCACCGATCCTGACGGCGCGCTCGCCCGGCTCGACGCCGCCGACCGCGCGCACGCCGATGGCGAGCTCGCCGAGGAGCGTGCCGCCCTGCGCGTCGACGCACTGGTCTCCGCGCGCCGCATCGGCCCGGCGCGCGACGCCGCCGAGGTCTACCTGGCCCGCTATCCGCGCGGCGCGCAGGCGCAGCGCATCGAAATGCTCACCGGCGTCCACCCGCGCCAGACCGAATCCGACTGACTGGTTTCAGGGGCCGAATCCGACGAAAGAGTGTACAAATTTGAAGGTCGGCCGCCCCCCCTGCCCTTGTAAGTCAGCGGGTCCTGTCCCGACACGCCCCTTGCACAGACTTGGAGTATGCACGCCGATGAAGTCTCGCTTATCGCTCTCTCAGGCCGCCGCTGCGCTGGCGTTGGCCCCGGTTCTGCTCGCCGGCGCCTGCGGCGGCTCGTCGGGGATTGAACCCGGTGGCCAGGGCGGGGATCCCGGGGGCGTCGGTGGCGAATCGACGGGCGGCGGCTCGGGTGGCGACGCCGGCACCAGCGGCGGAGTGGGCGGCTCCGGCGCGGGCGGCGCGCCGTGCGTGCCGCCCGCGAGCGGCGTGATGATCGACGGCGTCAGCCGCTTCCAGTTCGGCGTCAACTACGCCTGGGCCAGCTTCGCCAGCGACTTCGGCAACACCACCCGCGGCGTCGCCGCGACCAAGGCTCAGCGCCTGACGAGCATGATGGACATGAAAGCGCACGGCGTCGACGCCGTGCGCTGGTGGGTCTTCCCGAACTTCACCGGCGGCGGCGTGACCTTCGACACCACCGGCGCACCGACGGGCCTCGGCGGCTCGACGCTGGCCGACATCACCGCGGCGCTCGCCGACGCGGCTCAGGCCGGAGTGCACATCCAGTTCACGTTCTTCTCGTTCGACAACTTCAAGACCACGACGGCGCCGCACAACCTGGCGCCGCTCATCTCCAGCGCGACGATGCTGTCCGCGCTGATCAACAACGTGATCATCCCGTTCGCGAACCAGGTGAACGCCGACCCCAACAAAGATCGCGTGGCGTCGTGGGACGTCATCAACGAGCCCGAGTGGGCGATCGCCGCCACGCCGACCGACGGCCCCGACCCGGCGTTCAGCCCGCAGACCACGGTCACCCAGGTGACCTACCCGGTGATGAAGGCGTTCGTGCAGGCCGTCGTGGACGCTCTGCACGGCGCCAGCGACAAACCGGTCACCGTCGGCGCCGCCGCCATCAAGTGGGCCAAGGCCTGGGCCGGCGTCGGCGACTTCTACACCTTCCACATGTACGACTGGATCAACGCCGACTACCCGTACACCAAGTCGCTCGCGTCGTATGGCGTGACCGACAAGCCGGTCGTGTTGGGGGAGTTCCCGATTCAGGGGCTCACCGGCGTGCCCTACGCCACGCTGGTCAGCACGATCTACCAGCTCGGCTACGCCGGCGCGATGGCCTGGGCTTACAATGACAGGTCGTTCCCCTGGTCGCCCAACAACGCCAACGTCCAGACGTTCGCGGCGACGCACGCATGCATGTTCTCGCCCTGAGCCATGGGATGCCGTCCGTTCCGGTCCCCTCCCCTGTGCTCGGGGTCGGTTAGGGAGAGGGCAGGCCTTGCGAGAGGCTGCCCCTCTCCCCAGCGCAAAATCGCGGCGAATGTGATGTAATCGACCCGCGTGAGCGATCCTGAACGTCCCACCGAGATCCCCCGGCTAGCGGGAGTGCCGACGCGCGTGCGCACGGAAGAGGTCTCGGTCCCGAACCCGGCGACGCCGACCGGCCCGATCCTGACGCTGTCGCCCGAGGAGATCTCGCGCTTCTTCGTACGCGCGCGGCGCGGCGACCAGGACACGATGCGCTGGGACGTGCGCCTCGACGGCGCGCTGCGCGAGATCCTCGAGCGCGCCAACGAGTTCGTGCCGTCGGAGTCGGGCGGCATCCTGCTCGACGATCCGCGCGCCAAGCTGGCCGGCGCGCCCGCGCCACGGCTGACCTTCATCGCCGCGTTCGGCCCCGGGCGCGAGAGCATGCTCGGCGTGCGCGTCCCCAGCGACCGCGGCTTCGCCGGGCAGATCTACCGCTCGGGCCAGCCGCTGCAGACCGACCACGTCGAGACCGACGATCCGATCCGCGGCGTCGCGCCCCAGGGCTCGTCGATTCGCACGCTGGTCGGCGTGCCGGTCATCGTGGGCGAATCGATCTGCGGCGTGCTCGCGCTCAGCAACCGCCGCTCGGGCGGCGCTTACACGCCGCGCGATCGCGAGCTGCTGCGCATCTTCGCCGCGTACATGTCGTCGTCGATCCAGAACGCGCTCGACGCGATCCGCGCGCGCGCGCAGGCGCGCATCGACGATCTCACCGGCCTCTTCAACAGCCGCTACTTCCACACGCGCCTCGACGACGAGATCGCTCGCGCCGATCGCGACGGCACCGATCTGTCGGTCATGTTCATCGACCTCGATCACTTCAAGGAGGTCAACGATCGCTTCGGACACCTGGCGGGCAGCTGGACGCTGCAAAAGGTCGCGCAGCTCCTGTCAAGAGAACGCGCCCGCCGCCGCGGTGCTCGCGCGCTACGGCGGCGACGAGTTCGTCGTCATCCTGCCGGGCGCGAACCTGCCGCGCGCGCTGGCGACCGGCGAGTCGATGCGTGGCGCGATCGGCGAAGCGAGCTTCTTCGAGCCCAGCACCGAGGAGACGCCCAACGCGATCCCCCGTGTCACCGCCTCGATCGGCGTCGCGTCCTACCGCGACCACCTGGCGCCGGGCGGAACGCAGCGCCGGCGCGAGAACATCTTCCTCAAGCTGGCCGACTCGGCGATGTACCGCGCCAAGGCCAACGGCCGCAACCGCGTCGAGATCGCCGAGCCCGAGGAGTGACGGCGGGCGCGGAGCCACGCGGTCGGCCAACCCTCGGCTGACTCCGGAGCTATTCGTCGACGGGAACGCCGGCGCAGCGGCAGATCCGGTGGGCCAGCCACTTCGCGCTGACGTGATACTGACCAGCGGCCACCAGCTTGCGCAGCGCTTCGACGCGTGCGGCGGAGTTGGTGACGTGGTCGGTCAGCGGCGCGGAGTGGGAGCCGGTCTCCGAGAGCCGACGCTGGACGAGGTGTCTACTAGTGTCGCGCATGCCCTCCTCCATCGGCGGATGTACGAAAACCTTGAGCCCAAAATGGCGACACCCGGAAAATCTTGCCTACCTACGGAAATCAAACGACTTTCCGGATGCAAGACTACCTGAAGGTGCCGCCCGCCCCCCCTTGGCAGGCGACAAGGATTCGTCTCAGGCAGCGGCTTCGGCGACCAGCTCGCCCAGCGACTCGCGCAGGCGCTTGGTGGCTTCGCCGTGAATCTGGCAGACGCGCGACTCGGTGACGCCGAGGACCGTCCCGATCTCTTTCAGGTTCAAGTTGTCGCAGTAGTAGAGCGACAGCACCTGCTGCATCTTCTCGGGCAGGTCTTCGATGCCGGAGACCAGGTGCGCGAGCATCTCGCGGCGCGACGCGATCTCGAACGGATCGGCGGCGGTGTGGTCACCGGTGCGCTCGAGCAGGTCGGGGCCGGCGTCGTCGATACCGACGACCGAGGAGCCCGACAGCTTCTGCTGGCGCGCGTAGAGCTCGTCGACGCCGACGCCCAGGCGGCGCGCGATCTCTTCCTGATCCGGCGTGCGACCAAGCTGCGACTCGAGGCGGCGGGTGGCGTCGCGCAGCTCGTTCGACAGGCGGCGCATGTCGCGCGACAGCGTGTCTCGCGAGCGCAGGTCGTCGAGCATCGCACCACGGATGCGGAACTCGGCGAACGCCTCGAAGCGGTCCACGCGTTTCGGATCGAAGCGCTCCGCCGCTTCCATGAGACCGATGACGCCCGACGAGATCAGATCGTCGATCTCGACGTGCGCCGGCAGACGGCGCGCGAGACGGCGGGCGACCTTCTCGATGTAAGGAAAGAACTTCGCGGCGTACTCGTTGCGGCGCGCGATCAGCTCTCTCTGCGACGGCTTCTTCGACGACTTCGCGGCGGGCTTCTTGCGCTTCGTAGTCTGCATGCCGCGCTCTTAGAGCACTTGGCGTGCCACGTTCCTGGCGTGATGTTGCCCGCGAGGAATCAAGTGTTCGCGACGCATGACACGCGGCGACCGTCAGCCGAATGGCGGTCGTGGCGATCTGACGCCGTCAACGCAGTGACGGTAGTCCCGTGTTTCGGCTAAGCAACGTTTCTGCGACGGAGCTTCTCGACCAATGTAGTGCGATTCAATCCTAGTAACTCCGCAGCGCGATTTTTGTTCCCGCCCGTGCGTTCCAGCGCCTGCCCGATCAATTTTTCCTCGAGCTGCGCGAGCAGCGTGCGCAGATCGACGCCGGTGGCCGGCAATTCCAACGTCCCGGATTCGAGATCGATGACGCTGGTGCGCAGCGACGACGGAAGATCCTCGATCATCACCATGCGACCCGCCGCGACGACGACCAGACGCTCGACGAGATTCTCCAGCTCGCGCACATTGCCCGGCCAATCGTACGAACAGAGACGTTGCATGACATCCAGCGCGAACCCGCGCACCGAACGCCCGTCGCGTGCGTTGACCTCGTTGCGGAAATGCTCGGCGAGCGCCGGGATGTCCTGGCGCCGCTCGCGCAGCGGCGGGATCTCGATCGGGATGACGTCCAGGCGATAGAAGAGATCCTCGCGGAACGTCCCGTCCTGCACCATCGCCTCCAGATTGCGATGGGTGGCGGCCACGACGCGCACGTCGACCGGGATGCTCTCCGACGAGCCGACGGGCGTCACCACGCGCTCCTGCAGCACGCGCAGCAGCTTGGCCTGCAGCGAGCGCGGCATGTCGCCGATCTCGTCGAAGAACAGCGTCCCCCGGTTCGCGGAGACCAGACGACCCGTGCGCGGCTTGTCGGCGCCGGTGAACGCGCCACGCACATGTCCGAACAGCTCGGACTCGGCGAGCGCCTCGGGGATCGCCGCCATGTTGATCACGACGAACGGCGCCGCGCGGCGGTGGCTCGCGCCGTGAACCATGCGCGCGATGACCTCCTTGCCGGTGCCGGTCTCGCCGCGAATCAGGACGCTCGCCTCGGTGCCCGCCACCTGGTCGACGCGCTCGAGCACCTGCTTCATCGCCGGGTGCTCGCCGATGACGGCGACGCCGGGAGTTTGACGCGCGCGCCAGCTCGCGGTCGCCTCGGGGCTCGCGAGCTGGCGCACCAGCGCCTGCTCGAGCACCGAGACGTGGAACGGCTTCGCGATCACGTCGGCGGCGCCTACGCGCAGGGCCTCGACGGCGTCGGCGACGGTCCCCTGCTCGCTGAGCACGATGGTCGCGACCGGCGGCCGGCACGCGCGCGCCTGCTTGAGCACGGCGAGCCCGTCGGCGCCGGGCAGATGCATGTCCGTCACGCAGAGCTCGAACGTGCTCGCGCGCAGCAGCGCGATCGCTTCAGCGCCGTTGTCGACGGCGACGGCCTCGTAGCCGAGGGTCTTGATCAGACGGACGAGCCCCGCGTGAATCGAGGGATCGTCGTCGACCAGTAGAATTGCACGCTCCATGAATCGCTAAGGTTCATCGGCCTCTACCCGACGGTGCTTGAGCAATTCCGCTGTTGTACCCTCCACAACAAACGTTCACCAACGCCGAGAAAATCAGGTCAGATTCGTGACGGGCTCGGTGCGGAGGCCGCGTCAGGCCCGCGTTTCTCGAGGATTTCAGCCAAAATCGGCGCGATCTGGTCGCGCAGCGTCGCGTTCGCATACCCGATCCACCCCACATCCGTGAACACGTCGAGAGGCGCGTCGAGGCGCCCGCCACGCGGGTCGGTGACGATGACACCCGCCTCGCGCGCGATGAGCTCGGTGCACAGATCGTAGGGGTGCGAGCACACGCCGATCGATTGTCCGCGCCGTCGCAGCGCCGCATCGACGAGCGGGCGCAGGTCGGCGACCCAGCGGTCGTGCCCGACGGTGAGCTCGTAGAGCTGGCCGCCGGAAGAGATGTACTGATCCTCGAACGACAGCGCGACGCCGGCGCGCGGCGGGCCGAGCAACCGCGCCGCGATCGCGTCGTCGATCGCCGACAGCTCCTCGCGCCCGCCGGGGAAGAAGCGCGACAGGCCGCCGAAGCCTTGCAGCGTGGTCGTCGCTGCAGACGGGCGCAGCGCCAGCGGCGTGCGCGCGCCCGTGAGTCGATCGCAGCGCAGGGCGTGCGCGCCGCGGCCCGCGATCGCCCACAGCTGATCGGCGAGGTGCTGCTTCACGAGCGGGATCTCCGTCTGCACGGCGAGCGCGATGTCCGAGAGCCGCGGCACGCGACGCGGGTCGCGCGCCAGGTCGCGGCCCGCGATCGCGGCGACGCCCGTGAGGATCCACGCCGGGCGCTTCTGGTACATGAGGCCGCGCGTACCGTCGATCGGATCGACGATGACCGCGATCTCGACGGCGGCGGGATCGGCGCCGGCGGGCAGGATGCGACGGCCGTCGGCGCCCAGCCCCTCGGCGATCAGCAGGCAGGGCCACTCGCGCGCGATCTCGGCGAAGCGCTCGACCAGCACCGCCTCGGACACGCGGTCGATCGCGAAGATGGTGTCGCCGCCTTCCTCGGCCACGACCTCCGACAATCCCTCGACCGCGGTCGACGCGCACGCGGCGACGATCTCACTCTGGATCGCGTCATGGACGGAGCGGATGCGCGTGCACAGCTCATCCGCTTCGCGGATGGCCGAAAGCTGGTTCATGCGCCGCTGCTGCCGACGGCCTCGGCCTTGGGATAGGAACCGAGAACCTTGAGCGACTCACAGTCGCGCTTGACCGCGTCGAGCGCGGCAGCGACGGCGGCGTCGCGCTGGTGGCCGTCGATGTCCAGGAAGAAGACGTACTCCCAGGGGCGCCGGCGCGACGGGCGGCTCTCGATCTTGGTCATGTTGAGACCGCGCTCCGCGAAGGCGCCCAGCGTGCGATAGAGAATGCCCGGCTCGTCGCGCGTCACGATCAGGACCGACGTCTTGTCGCGCCCGGTCGGCTCGACCTGCTGGCGCCCGAGCACCAGGAAGCGGGTCATGTTGTGCGACAGATCTTGGATGTTGCGGCGTAGAACCTGGAGGTCGTACAGCTTCGCCGCCATCTCCGACGCGACCGCGGCGCCGCGCGCGTCGTCGTGCGCCAGGCGCGCGCCTTCGGCGGTCGAGCGCGATTCGACCAGCGTCGCGCGCGGCAGATTCGCCGCCAGCCAGCGGCGCACCTGCATGGCCGCGATCGGGATGGAATAGACGCGCTCGATCTCCGCCAGGTCGGTGCCCGCGCGCGCGAGCAGGCACATCGTCACCTCGAGCGCGATCTCGGCGCTGATCTTGAGATCGCTCTCCATGAAGCTGTCGAGGGTGTGATTGACCACGCCTTCGGTGGTGTTCTCGATCGGCACCACGCCGACGTCGGCGTTGCCGCGCTCGACCTCCTCGAACACGCCGGGGATCGTCCCGATCGGCGTCGCGTGCGCCGACATGCCGAACTGGCGCTTGACCGCCATGTGCGAAAACGTTCCTTCGGGCCCGAGGTAGGCGACGCGCACTTTCTTCTCCAGCGACAGGCAGGCGCTGAAGATCTCCTGGAACACCGAGCGGATCGCCTCGGTGGGGAACGGCCCCATCGTGGCGTTGGCGGCCGACAGCCGTTCGGTGATCTGGCGCTCGCGCGACGGAACGTAGAACGGCACCTGGAGCTGCTCCTTGACGGTCGCCACCTCGGCGACCAGCCGCGCGCGCTGGTTGAGCAGGCGCAGGATCTCGTCGTCGGTGCGATCGATCTCGCCGCGGATCTCGGACAGGTCCCTGACCATGGCCGAAATCTACTAGGAAAAGAACCCTCGGAGGGTCCTTTAAATCCCCCGCGAAGAGTCGCGCTACGTCTTTCCCCGGGCCGTCGGGTCTGCTCTACTCGACGCATGAAGCTGTGTGGACGGAGCCGGGTCCCCCGGCGGAGCCCGTCGTTACCATCATGAAGCTGGCCAGCTTGCGGGGCGGCGGGCGCGACGGGGCGCTGGTCGTGGTGCGCGGCGACAACCAGGTTTTCGCGCCGGCGGCCGGCGTGGCGCCGACGCTGCAGGCGGCGCTCGACGACTGGGAGGCGGCCGCGCCGCGGCTGGCCGAGCTCTCGGCCGCGCTGGCGTCGGGCGCGGTGAGGGGGCAGGCGCTGGATCCGCGCGCGCTGGCGGCGCCGCTGCCGCGCGCTTACGAATGGATCGACGGCTCGGCGTACCTGAACCACGTCGTGCTGGCGCGCAAGGCGCGCGGCGCCGAGCCGCCCGAGACGCTGGCGACCGACCCGCTGGTCTACCAGGGCGGCTCGGGCGTGCTGCTCGGCCCGACCGACGACATCCCGCTCGGCGATCCGGCGTGGGGGCTCGACTTCGAGGCCGAGGTCGCGGTGATCCTCGGCGACACGCCGCGCGGCACGCGCGCCGGCGACGCGGCGGCGTGCGTGCGCCTCGTGCTGCTGGCGAACGACATCACGCTGCGCAACCTGGTCCCCGCCGAGCTCGGCCAAGGGCTTCGGCTTCTTCCAGTCGAAGCCGGCGACCGCGTTCTCGCCGCTCGCGCTCACGCCCGACGAGCTCGGACCGGCGTGGCGCGACGGGCGCGTGCACCTGCGCCTGCGCACCACGCACAACGGCGAGGCTCGTCGGCGACGTCGACGCGGGACCGGAGATGCACTTCTCGTTCTTCGAGCTCATCGCGCACGTCGCACGCACGCGCCGTCTGACCGCGGGGACGATCCTGGGCGGCGGAACGGTGTCGAACATCGATCCGGCGCGCGGCGTCTCCTGCATCGCCGAGCGGCGCGCCCGCGAGATCATCGCCGGCGGCAAGCCGCTGACGCCGTTCCTGGCCGCGGGCGACACCGTCGCGATCGAGATGCTCGACGGCAGCGGGCGGAGCCTCTTTGGCCGCATCGAACAGAAAGTGGTGGCGGAATGAGGCGGAGATGAAGCTCTACGACTACTGGCGCAGCTCGTCGGCGTGGCGCGTGCGGATCGCGCTGCATTTGAAGGGGATCGCCTATGAACGGCACGCGGTGAATCTGATCGCTCCCGGCCCGACGGGCGGCGAGCAGCACGCGGCGACGTACGCCACGCTCAACCCGCTGGAGCAGGTGCCGGTGCTGGAGCTGGACGCCGCCGAGGCAGGCCATTCGCCGATCCGACACATCGCGCAGTCGATGGCGATCCTGGAATTTCTCGACGAGCGCTTTCCGGTGCCGCCGCTCTTGCCCGCTGATCCATTGCTGCGCGCGCGTGCTCGCCAGCTGGCGGAGATGGTGAACGCCGGCATCCAGCCGCTGCAGAACCTGTCGACCACCGAGTACGTCAAGCATGAGCTGTCGGCCGACGCCGGGGCCTGGTGCCGCCACTTCGTCCCACGCGGGCTGGCGGCGCTGGAGGCCCTCGCCGCGCCCATGGCGGGGACGTTCTTGCTCGGCGACGCCGTGACACTGCCGGACCTGTACCTGGTGCCGCAGCTCTACGCCGCCCGGCGATTCAGCGTGGATCTCGGCGTCTACCCGACGTTGCAGCGCGTGGAGGCGGCCTGCGCCGCGCTGCCCGCGTTCATCGCGGCCCACCCGAACCAGCAGCCGGAGCACAAGACCCCGATCTTACAGTGACTTCGCGCACGAGATTCTGAGCCGTTCCCGCGAAGCGGAGACACCCACATCCAGATGAAATCCAAGCTCAGACTAGCGGAGATCGCGCTCACGGCTCTGGCGGCGGCATACCTGGCGGGTTGCGGGAGCAGCTCGAAGGGAGGCGCCGGCGGCGCGGGTGGCAACGGAAGTGGCGGCAACGGCGCGGGCGGCACCACCGCCGACGCCGGCATCGACGCGCCCGTGACCGACAGCG
Organism: uncultured Pseudomonadota bacterium; assembly: GCA_963774325.1. Classification (GTDB taxonomy): domain Bacteria; phylum Myxococcota_A; class Polyangia; order Fen-1088; family Fen-1088; genus DASRQZ01. The sequence continues at coordinate 1,564,026 of CAVZEF010000002.1, read as the reverse complement.
GCCCGAGCGACGCCATCGCGGCGGTCGACACCAACGGCGATGCGCTCCCCGGCGCGTGCGTGGCCCCGGCGACGACCAGCCCCTCGGGCACCGCCGGGCTGCAAGCGGCCGGACCGGCAGTGGCGTCGACGGCGACGCGCCCGCAGTTCGATCAACCGACCGCGGATGCGAATTACACCATCGCCAAGTTCCTCGTGGCGGGCGGCAGCGTCGCGTCGACGTACGTCACCAACAACATGACCGTCACCAGCACCAACGGGCCGCTGCTCGACAGCTGGGATCCCGTGACGACCGGCATCGGTGACGTGTCGACGTTCACGCCGATGCTCACCGTCTCGGCGGACGGCACCGGCACGCACACGACGATCGCGGCGGCGATCACCGCGGCGCGAGCGGTCTCGAACACGACCTGCACGCGCGTCTACATCCTGGTCAGGCCCGGCACTTACCGCGGGACGGTGACCATTCTCAACAAGACGTCGGCGCCGCCGATCACGCTCTACAGCACGGATCCGGATGCATCGCACACGGTGATCGTGTTCAACAACGCGGCGCTGACGACGGTCAACGGCGCCGCGCTCGGCACCAGCGGGTCGGCGACGTTCGCCAACAGCTCATCCAGCTTCCAGGCCAAGAACCTGACGTTTGCCAACGACTACGTGGAGACGGGCTCCGGAAACGAGCAGGCCGTCGCGCTGCTGAACCAGGGCGACCGCGCGCAGTTCGAGAACATTCGCGCGCTCGGCAATCAGGACACGCTGTACGTGAAGTCGGTCAACACCGGCACGATCGCGCGCGCCTACTTCCGCGATTCGTACATCGCGGGCGACACCGACTTCATCTTCGGCCGCGGCACCACCGTGTTCGATCACTGCGAGATCCACACGATGGGCAACAGCAAGACCACCGGCACGGCGACGGGCGCGCCCAGCACCGAGGTCACCAACCCGTACGGGTTCCTGTACATCAGCAGCAAGTTCACCGCCGACGCCAACGTCGCCGTCGGCAGCACGTACCTGGCGCGGCAGTGGTGGGAGTCGAGCCGCCCGCAGGCGGTGGGCAAGATGATCGTCCGCAACTCGACCATCGGGCCGCACATCAACCCGACGACGCCCTGGCAGCCCTGGGCCGGCCGCACGATCCTGGCGCCGTACCCCGACGGTGGCGCGCCCGGTGACGGCGGCGTCGACGCGGGCGCGCAGCCGACCGTGGCCGTGAGCGCGGTGCTCTACACCTCGACCGACTACTTTGCGCTGATCGGCGGTGGACCGACGACGCCCGAGCCGTACATCGGCGAGTACGGCAACCTCGGCGCGGCCGGCGCCACCGACGGCGGCACGACGCCGACCGACGCCGGCGCGACCGACGCGGCGAGCGGCAACTAGCACAGCGCGCCTCGGGCCTCGGGCCTCGGACTTCCTGCGGGTAGGATTTCGCCGAAAGCGTTTCCTCCGGAGGTCCGAGGCCCGAGGTCCGAGGCCCGTGATTGAAGAGGCTCGCGTCGGCCGCAATCGACGTTACAATTGAGTGGATGGCGACGCGTGAGCCCCTCGGCATCCGCAAGATAGAGGCGCTGCACTACTACGTGCACGACCTCGAGCGGACGCGCCGCTTCTTCGTCGACAAGCTCGATTTCCGCGAGCTCGGCGCCAGCAGCGCCGAGCTGGAGCGCGAAGGGCGACAGCGCGCCGTGGCGTTCCAGGCCGGGCAGGCGGTCTTCGTGATTCACCAGCCGGCCGGCGAAGGCGGGCGCGCGTGGCGTTACCTGCGCAAGCACCCCGAGGGCGTCGGCACCGTGGTCTTCGAGGTCGAGGAGATCGACCGCGCCTTCCGGCTGCTCGACGAGCGCGGCGGCACCTTCATCACCGACGTGCAGCGGTTCGAGGCCGACGGCCGGCGCACGAGCCCGGGCAGCGCGGGCGCGCTGGCGATGTTCTCGATCACCACGCCGTTCGGCGACACCACGTTCCGCTTCATCGAACGGCGCGCGCTCGGCCCCGCTGTTCCCGGGCTTCGTCGCCGCGCCCGATGCCGCGGGCGCCGCGGGCAATCGGTTCGGCTTCACCCACATCGATCACCTGACGTCGAACTTCCAGACCATGAAGCCGGCGCTGCTGTGGATGGAGCACGTGCTGGGGTTCGAGCCAATCTGGGAGATCGAGTTTCACACCAACGACGTCGCGGCGACGCAGAAGCGCGACCATGGCTCGGGGCTGAAGTCGGTGGTGATGGGCGATCCGCAGTCGGGCATCAAGTTCGCCAACAACGAACCGTTTCGCCCGTACTTCAAGGAGTCGCAGATCAACATCTTCGCCGAGGACAACCGCGGCGACGGCGTGCAGCACTCGGCGCTCGCGGTGACCGACATCCTCGGCACCGTGCGCGGCCTGCGCGCGCGCGGCGTCGAGTTCATGTCGACGCCGAGCAGCTACTTCGACATGCTGCCCGAGCGGCTGCGCACGTCGGGCATCGGCGCCGTCGACGAGAGCCTGGACAGCCTGCGCGAGCTCGAGATCCTGGTCGACGGCGAGAAGCCGCGGCAGTACCTGCTGCAGATCTTCCTGAAAGAGGCGGCCGGCCTGCACCACGACCCGGAAGCCGGGCCGTTCTTCTTCGAGATCATCCAGCGCAAGGGCGACCAGGGGTTCGGCGCCGGCAACTTCCGCGCGCTGTTCGAGGCGATCGAGCGCGACCAGCAAGCGCACCGCTCCCGGCGCGCCGGTGACGGCGCCGTCGCCGCCCCGGATGTGATGGCCTGATGCTGGATCGAATGATCGCGGGCGTGGTCCCCGCCAAACCTCACACGGCCCTGCGCGACGACACCGGGCGCCTGCGCTACGAAGAGTGCCTCACGCGCGACGGATTCGACGGACCGTACACGATCCTCTACCACCAGCACCGCCCGCACACCCAGGACGTCGTGCCCAGTCGAGCACGGCTGGCGGGTGCCCGCGCTCGCCGGAAGGGACGGCGGCGGCACGGCGTCACCGCCGCTGGCGCGCCGGCACTACCGCACGCAGGATCTCGCGCGGCGAGGCGGCGGGCCGCCCGTCGACGCGCGCGTGCCGTTGCTCTTCAACCCGGACGTCACGATCTCGGTGATGCACCCCGAGCTGGCCGACCCGGTCTACTTCTCCAACGGCGACGGCGACGACCTGTACTTCATCTTCGCGGGCGGCGGCACGCTGCGCACACCGCTCGGCGACCTGGCGTTCCAGGAGAGCGACTACGTCTTCGTGCCGCGCGGGTTGCCCCATCGTTTCCTGCTCGAGCCCGGGCCGCAGTACTGGTTGAGCATCGAGTGCGCCGCCGGCTTCGGTCTGCCCAGGCAATGGCGCAACGAGGTCGGCCAGCTTCGCATGGACGCGCCGTACAGCCACCGCGACTTTCGCCGCCCCGACTTCCGCGGGCCCTTCGAGGAAGGCCTGCGCGATCTGCTGGTCAAGCGGCACGGCGCGTTCCACGGCTTTCGCTATCAGTGCTCGCCGCTGGACGTCGTCGGCTGGGACGGCACGGTCTATCCGTGGGCGTTTCCGATCCTGCGCTTCCAGCCGCGCGTCGGGACAGGTGCACTTGCCGCCGACGGTGCACGGCACGTTCGCGGCGCGCGGCGCGCTGATCTGCAGCTTCGTTCCACGCCCGCTCGACTTTCATGCCGACGCGATCCCTTGCCCCTACCCGCACTCGTCCGTGAGCTGCGACGAGATCATCTTTTACTGCCGCGGCAACTTCACCTCGCGCCGCGGCGTCGGCCCGGGCAGCATCTCGCACCACCCCGCCGGCATCATGCACGGCCCGCACCCCGGCGCGTACGAGGACAGCGTCGGCGTGCGCGCGACCGATGAGCTCGCGGTCATGCTCGACACCTACGCCCCGCTGCGCGCCACGGAGGCGTGCGACGCGCTCGAGGACCCCGGCTACCACGCCAGCTTCCGCTGAGGGTGGCGCGGGTCGCCGCTCGCTCAGGCCGTTCCGGCGTCGTCGCGCGCGGGCGCGGGCGCCGCCACGGGCGCGACCTCGCGGGGGCTCCACGGCAATCGGACCGAGAAGACCGAGCCCTGGCCGACCTTGCTCTCGACCGAGACCTCGCCGCCGTGCAGGGCGACGAGCCGCTTGGTCAGCGCCAGACCGAGGCCCGTGCCCTCGGGGCGCACGCCGCGCGCTTGCGGGATCTGCTCGAACTCGTGGAAGAGCCGGGGCAGGTTCTCGGCGGAGATGCCGACGCCGGTGTCGGCGACGTCGATGGCGACGTGATCGTCCGCCAGATACGCGTTCAGCCGCACCGTTCCACCGCGCGGCGTGAACTTGATGCCGTTGCTCACCAGGTTGTAGAGCACCTGCTTGATGCGTCCGGGGTCGAGGTAGATCTCGGGCAGGTTCTTGGCGAGCGACACCTCGAGGTTGATGCCCTTCTTCGCCGCCTGCGTCTGGATCACGCTCCGCACCACGTCGACGACGCTGCCGAGGTGGGTCCACTCGCAGATCAGGTCCATGCGCCCGGCCTCGACCTTGGAGATATCGAGGATGTCGTTGACCAGCTGGAGCAAGTGGCGCCCCGAGATCAGCACGTTGCCGACGTACGAGCGCTGCTTGTCGGTGAGCGTGCCGAAGATCTCCTGCTCCAGCAGCTCCGAGAACCCGATGACCGCGTTCAGCGGCGTGCGCAGCTCGTGGCTCATGTTGGCCAGGAACGAGCTCTTCGCGTGGTTGGCGGCGTCGGCCAGCTCCTTGGCGTTGATCAGCTCGCGCTGGACGCGCTCGCGCTCGGTGACCTCTCGTTGCAGCTTCTCGTTGGTCTCGCGCAGCTGCCGCGTGCGCTTCTCGACGTTCGACTCGAGCTCGGCGTGCGCCAGGCGCAGCCCCAGCTCGATGCGCTTGCGGTCCATGAACTGGCCGATCTGTCCGCCGAGCGCGCTCATCATCGACAGCTGTTCCTCGTCCGAGGCGCGCGGTTCGCGGCTGAAGAACGCCATGACGCCAATGACGTCGGGCCCGTTGCGCAGCGGCGTGGCGAACGCGCCGCGCAGGCCGGCGAGCGCGCGCAGCATCGACGACGGCGCCGACGACGGTGTCAGCGTCGGCTCCGACGGCGCGGCCGTCAGCGGTGTGGGGCGCTCGACGCTGAGGTCGGCGATCCAGACCGGCAGGTGGCGGTTCCAGACCTGACCCGGCAGGTCTTCCTCGGGGCGCAGCTCCACGCCCCGCCGGACCGCCAGATGGGGCGGCATCGGCGACTCGGGCGCATGCCAGACCTCGACGCAGCGGAGAAACTGCTCGCGCTCGTCGACCTCCCACAGCTCGCCCAGGTCCCAGCGGTAGCTCTGCCCCACGATGCGCAGCATCTCGACCGCCGCTTCGCGCAGCGTCCCCGACGTCGCCAGCAGCCGCGTGAGGCTGTACTGCAGCGACAGCAACCCCTCGGTGCGCTGGCGCTCCGCGACCTCGCGCTCCAGCACCGCCTGGTGCCGCTCGATGCCCGCCGTGCGCTGCGCGGTGCGCTTCAGGTCCTGCTTGCTCTTGTAGATCGCGACGATCAGCGACACGTCCTCGACGCTGAGACGCGCGAGGTGGCGCACCCAGGCCCAGTCGCTGACCGTGCGGTGCCCGTACAGCGCCTCCGACCAGAAGAACGTGCCGAGCACGTAGTCGACCGCGAGGATCCCCGTCGCCAGCAGCAGCGTGCGGGCGTCGCGGTAGAGCGCGACGAAGATGAACGACGCCACGGCGGCGACCTGGCTCTCGTAGCGCCCGCGCGAGAAGTGCACGAGCAGGCAAGCCATGAACGCCTGTGCGATCGCGATCTGGCGGCGGTTGCTGCGCTCGCCCGGGTTGGTCCAGGCCACGTACATTGGCCAGGTCACGATGAAGCCGCCCACCAGGAAGGCGGCCCAGGCCGGCACCGTGTCCGGGCTCGTGCCCGCCCGCGATCCGTGGAGCACGATCAGGGTCACCGCGAGCCATTCGGCGGCCAGGATCCAGAAGAACAGATGATCGGTCCGCTCGTGGATCTCGTCGAGGGCGCGGCGATAGATCTCTCGCGCGCGACGATCGGCCTGAGCGGCCTGATCACCGGGCAGGATCGGCGGCTCTTCCACGTCTCACCCGGCGGACGCCAGCGGAACCCGCTGCGGAGGCGTCTTGTCGTCTGGCCCGTCGCCGGCCGCGTCCGCGGCGTCGGTTCGCGGCGTCACGCGCGTCGTGCGCGGCAGGCGCAGGCAGAAGCAGCTCCCCTTGGCCCCGCTGTCCTCGACCCAGATGCGCCCGCCGTGCGCCTCGACCGCCGTACGGCAGAAGACCAGGCCCAGCCCCTGGCTGTTGCGCGGCTCGCTGACGTTGCGGTCCTCGACGCGAACGTACTTCTCGAAGATGCGTGTGCGGTAGTCGGACGGGATGCCGGCGCCCTCGTCGCGCACGCGCAGCTCGATCGCCGGCTCGGCGGGTTGGCCGTCGCCGCAGTCGAGCGTCCCCGTGGTGACCTCGATCGAGATGCACCCGTTGCGCGGGCTGTACTTGTGCGAGTTGTCGAGCAGGTTCTCGACGACGCGCCGGACCAGATCGCGGTCGGCGAGGATCGCGCCCACCGCCGGTTCGACCGACAGGCTCAAGGTCTGGCCCTTCTCCTCGAGGCGGCGCACCGTCTCCGACGAGACCTCGTTCAGCAGCGCGGCGACGTCGAACTCGGCGCAGCGCGGGACCAGCGCGCCGTCTTCGCTGCGGCTGACGTCGAGCAGGTTCATCACCATGCGGAACATCGAGCGCGACGCGCGCAGCACGTCGGCCAGCGACTCGCGCTCGCGCTCGGGGAGCCCGGCGCTGGCGTTCAGGTATTCGACATTGGACAGGATGCTGGAGAGCGGGTTCTTGAGGTCGTGCACGATCAAGGTCGCGAGCTCCAGGCGCTGGCGCTGCACGGTGAGCAGCTCGTCGCGCTGCGAGCGGATCACCTCGTAGTTTCGCCGCAGCTCGTCGGACAGGCGGCGGATGCGCAGGAGCGAGCGCAGGCGGATGAGCAGCTCGGTGCGGTTGATCGGCTTCGTGAGAAAGTCGTCGGCGCCCGAGTCGAGCGCCGCCTTGTGCGTGCCGAGGTCGCCGAGCGCGGTCAAGAACAGGATCGGCACGTCGGGGCCGCCGGGGAGCGCGCGCAGGCGGCGGCAGGTCTCGAAGCCGTCCATGCGCGGCATGACCACGTCGAGCAGGACCAGGTCGGGGCGGCGCTCCTGAAAGCGCAGGAGGCCGCTCTCGCCGCTGTCGGCGAGCTCGGCGTCATAGCCCGCCGAGACCAGGTGCCCCTCGGCGACCTCGCGGTTCTGGAGGTTGTCGTCGATGACCAGGATGGTGTCGCGCGCCTCAGCCGACACGGCGGACCCCTTTCCCGGCGGTGTCGCCGGCCGCATCGTGGTCGTGGCCCGGGCCGCGCGCGGCCGCGGACGGGGGCCGCAGGAACGCCTCGACGGTCGGGCCGAAGGTGCGCGTGTCGATCGGCTTGCTGAGATAGCCCTGGAAGCCGCTGCCGAGCAGGCGCTCGCGATCGCCGGGCATCGCCAGCGATGTCACCGCGACGATCGGCAGATCGGCGAGCGCGGCGCGTTTGCGGACCTCCTTGACCACGGCCTCCCCGCCGCCACCCGGGATCTGCACGTCGAGCAGCAGCAGATCCAGGTGAGGGCCGTCGAGCAGCGGCAGCGCCTCGTCGACGTTGGAGGCCTCGATGACCTCGTGCCCGCGCAGCTCGAGGATGTCGTGCAGCAGCAGGCGGTTGAGGGGGTTGTCCTCGACGACCAGGATCCGGGCGCGCCCCGATCGCTTCTCTGCGGTCCGCTGCGCTTGCTCTTTCAGTGACATGTCGTGGCCCGCGCGGCGGCAGGCCATGCATCCGATCGGCAGACGAAAGCCGGAACCTTAGGTGACAGATCGGAACGCTGTCGGACGCATCCCGGCGTCGGGGTTACTATGCAGCGGTCTGATGCGCCGGCTCCTGGAGACGCTCATCCGCTGGCTCGCCGAGGCGCTGGTCCGCCTCTATTACCCACATCGGAGCGTCGAGGGGGCCGAGCGGCTCGCGCACGAGGGGCCGGTGGTGTTCGTCGCCAATCATCCCAACGGGTTGCTCGATCCGCTGCTCGTGCGCGTCATGACCGGGCGGCCGGCGCGCTTCCTGGCCAAGAGCACGCTGTTCGGCAACCCGGCGGGCCGCCTGGCGATGCAGGCGTTCGGCAGCATCCCCGTCTACCGGGCAAAGGAATCGGCGAGCCACGATGCCTCGCGCAACGAGGAGAGCTTCAGCCGCTGTCGAGCCGCGCTGGCGAGCGGTGAAGCGCTGGCGCTGTTCCCGGAAGGCGTCTCGCACTCCGACCCACAGATGCGGCCGCTCAAGACCGGCGCGGCGCGCATCGCGCTGTCGGCGGCCGGGGACGCGCCCGGCCTTCGCGTTCTGCCGGTCGGGCTGTTCTACGAGCGCAAGGTGCTGTTCCGCTCGCGCGTCCTGCTGGTCGTGGGCGAGCCGCTGCCGATCGCGCCGCTGTTGCCGGCGTACCGCAGCGACGAGCGCGCGACGGTCGACGCGTTGACCGACGACATCCGCGCGCGGCTCGACGACGTCGTGCTGCAGGCGGAGTCACGCGACCTGCTGGCCGGCGTGGCGCGGGTCGCCGGATGGACGGGCGACGCCGCCGCGGGGGACGAGGACGATCTCGCGGCGCGCCACCGGCGCACACGCGAGCTGCTGGCGGCGTACGGCCGCGTGCACGCGCGCGATCCCGCGCGGGTCGAGGCGATCGCATCGGCCGCGCGCGGTTACGCGCGCACGCTGCAGCACCTGGGTGTGACCGATCCCTGGGCGCTCGAGGTCGAGATGGTGGGCGCGCGCGCCGCGGTCACCACGTTGCTGAAGCTGCTCCTGTGCGCGCCCTTCGCCGCGATCGGCGCGATCCTCGGCTGGATCCCCTATCGCCTCGCCGGTCAGGTCGCGCAGCGCGTGACCAAGGAAGAGGATGTGCTCGGCACCGTGAAGATGATCGCGGGGGCGCTCTTTCTCTACGTCGCCTGGAGCGCCGAGGCGATCGCGGCCGGCGTCCGCTGGGGCGCCGTCTGGAGCGTGCCGGTGTTTCTCCTCGCCGTCGGCAGCGGCTACGCGTCGCTGCGCTTCGGCGAGCTGGCGACCGAGACCGCCGAGGCGATCCGCCACCTGGTCTGGCGCGTCTTCCGCCGCGACGTCACGCGCCGCCTGGCCGATCGCCGCCGCGCGCTGGCCGACGCGGTGGCCGCGGCGCTGCGCGAGGCGGCGTGAGGCCGCGCGATCAGTAGGCGATCGCCGAGGCCGCCGAGGCCGACGCGGCGTCGGCGCCGAGCGTGATCAGCGCGCCGGAGCCCGAAGGCCGATGGCAAGCCAGGCGGCGCAGGCACGGTCACCGACGCAGCGGCAGCAGCGAGGTTGAGCGCCGCAACGAACGGGCCGTAGCGCACGAGGTAAAGCCCGCCGTAGCCGCCGCTGGTGAAACCGGGCGTTGCGCCGGTGGCGGAGCTCGTCGCTAGATACACGGTGACGATGCGATCGGCGACCGGCGTGATGATGTGCATGCGCGCGGTGTTGCTGAGCGTGGCGGTCGCGCCCGGCTGCACGTAGGCGGTGGCATCGCCATAGCCATACGGACGCCAGTTGAGCGCGAGAAGCCGTGCTGTCCGTGTTGCTTGAAGCTGAGGGCGCCCGCGACTGCGTCCGCCCAGGCACCGTCGGCATGTGCATCTTCGTGCAGCAACGTCACACCCGACGGGTCGGTGACGGCGCCACCCGCGGCGGCGGCGATCGCGTTCTGCACCAGGCCCACGTAGGCGGGGCCCCAGCGAAACATGCGGTTCTGGCCCTCGTCGATATTGCCGTTGCTCCACTCGGGCGGTGACATGCCGAACATCCGCTCGAGATGGAACGCGTGCAGCGCCGGCGCGTCGTTGAACTGAAACGCGGCCAGGTAGCTTGCGGCCGATCCGATCTCGCCGACGTTGAAGTTCTTGCGGAAGGTGATCGCCTCCTCGCGCCGGAGCGTGACGACGCCGGCCGGCGTCAGCGAGGGCACGATGAAGTTGCCGAACGCGTGTACCGCCGACAGCGCGACGTCGCGCACCGGGTGAGCCGCGTCGGTCTCGAGGCCGGCGTCGGCGAGCATCTTCGCCGCCTCGACGGCCACGACCATCCCGTTCATGCCGTAGCCGCCGTCGAAGCCGCCGTTGCCGACACCGTGCACCTCCAGCGACAGGCCGGGCGGACTGAACCAGCGCGGCCCCTTGCTGCTGGCGGTGACGCCACAGGCGCTCTGCACGTAGGCTGTCACCATCGCGTCGGGGATCGCGTACGCCGTCCCCTTGCGGCGATCGATCAGCTTGGCCGCCTGGTTGGCGGCGATCAGCGAACGCGCCTGCAAGATGTCTTGGTTGGGCGCGCTGCCGTGCCGGCCCAGCAGAAAGGCGACGTGCCGCGAGAAGAGCTGGCCCCACGCCTGATAGCGCATCACTCCCGGCGCCAGCGTCGCGCTGACCGGCTGGTCGAGCGCGGCCAGAAAGGTCGCGTCGGTCGACAGGTTGAAGAACGCCGACCCGAGCGCCAGCGTACCGTTGCCTTCGATGGCGTTGCCGGCGGCGGTGAGGCGGCCCTGCGGGTTCGCCGCCGTCGCGGCGGTCGCGCCCAGGCCGACCCACGCGGTCAGGCTGCCGAGCGCGCCGTTGAGCGACTGCATGTAGAAGGCCGCGTCGGTGCGCGCCGGCTAGAACGGCCGGTTGCCCACGGGCTGGGCCTGGCAGTGCGCCCCGCACTGCCCGTCGAGCTCACAGACGAACCCACCGGGGCAGTTCATCACGCCGCAGGGGTTGCCCGCACAGTGCTGTGGGGTGAGCAGGGCGGGGAACGGATTCTTCGTGCACCCGGGCGCGATCGCCGCCAGCGAAATGAATGCGACGGCGACACCCAGGCGTCTCCAGGACGCGAACGCGCGCAGGATCGAATTCTGCGAAGCCACCCGGACCTCCCTACCCTCTCTCGACCCCAATGGCCGGGGTCGCGTTGCCCGCGCTCGGCTGCGCGCCTGATCGCCGTGCGTTACTTGCCGAGCGCGGCGGTGACCGCCGTTCCGCCGGTGGCGCCGCCGGTCGGGCCGGCCCACTCGACGACCGAGCCCGGGAAGATCCCCAGCAGCACGACCGCGATCGCGGTGATGATCAGGCCCGCGTTCATCGACGCCGATTCGATGGGCGCCAGCGGGCGCGCAGCGTCGCGGAAGTACATCGCGACGACGATCCGCAGGTAGTAGTAGACGCTGACCGCGCTGTTGAGCACGCCGATCACGACCAACCAGTAGAGCTGCGGGCTCTCCATGGCGGCGCGGAAGAGATAGAACTTCGCGAAGAAGCCGCCGGTCGGCGGTATGCCGCCCAGCGAGAGCAGGAAGATCGTCATCGCGAGCGCGACCGCGGGGCGCGCCGCCGCGACGCCGGCCCAGTCGTCGACGAACAGGCGCTCGTCCTTGCGGTTGCCGATCCAGGACACGACGCCGAACGCGCCCAGCGTCGTGAAGGTGTAGCTGACCAGGTAGAAGAGCACCGCGCCTGCGCGCCGCCGACGCCCAGGCCGAGCGGCGACGACGCCGATGAGCAGTAGCCGGCGTGCGCGATCGACGAGTACGCGAGCAGCCGCTTGATGTTCTCCTGGCGGATCGCCGCCAGGTTGCCGAGCGTCATGGTCAGCGCCGCGAGCACCGACAGGATCGACGCCCAGCCGGTGAAGTCGAACACCAGCAGCGGGCTGCCGAACGCCGTGCCCAGCAGGCGCAGGATGCCGCCGAACGCCGCCGCCTTCACGCCCGCCGCCATGAAGCCGGTCACCGGCGTGGGCGCGCCCTCGTACGTGTCGGGCGCCCACATGTGGAACGGCACCGCCGCGACCTTGAACGCGAGCGCGATGATGATGAAGTACTCGCCGAGGAAGAACATCGGCGCCTTGCTCGCGTCGCCGACCTTGCTGGCGATGCCGCTGTACGACATCTCCCCGCCGGTCGTGCCGTAGACCAGCGCCATGCCGTAGACCAGGAAGCCGGTCGCGAACGCGCCCATCAGGAAGTACTTCATCGCGCCTTCGGAGCTGCGCAGGCTGCGGCGCCAGCTGCCCGTGAGCACGTAGGCGGCCAGCGACATCGTCTCGATGCCGATGAGCAGCGACACCATGTGCGTCGCGTGCGCCACCATGGTCATGCCGGCGACGCCGAACAGCACCATGGCGTAGAACTCGCCGAACTCGAAGCCCTGCTCGCGCAGGTACGGTCCCGAGAACAGCAGCGTCACCAGCCCGGCGACGATGAACGCGCCGTCGAGGAACAGCGCCATGCGGTCGACGATCAGCATGCCCTGGAAGTGGGTCTCGGGATGAGTCGGCGTCGCCCCACTGCGCGACGACGGCGCCCAGCGCCGCGACGCAGCCAGCGACGCCGAGCCACGCGATGCCGCGCGCGCTTCGTGCCTTGCACGAAGGTCTCGGCGAGCAGCATGACGCAGCCCATGCGCGATCAGGATCAGCATCGGCGCGTACGCGAGGATCTGGCCGGAATTGAAGATCACGGCGAGCCTCCCGGAGCGGCGGCGCCGACCCGCAAGCGGCGGGTAGAGCGTGAGGCGGCGCCTCGGGGCTGCGCCGCGACTCTTGCAGGCGGTCGCGGTACGACGTCAAGAACGCCTGCACCGACTTCTCCGAGCGATCGAGGATCGGCTTGGGATAGACGCCCATCACCAGCGCGGTGACGATGACGATCCCGAAGACCCAGGTCTCGCGACCGTGGAGGTCACGGAACGACGCCGCCTTGTTCTCCGCCTTGTCGAGCGGACCGAACATCACCTTCTGGAACATGCTGAGCAGGTACATCGCCGCGAGGATCACCGCGCTCGCCGAGATGATGGCCAGCACCTTCGACACCGGGCAGGTACTCGCCGACGCCGGTGAGGCTCCAGGTCTTGTCGGCGGTGAACGTGCCGAGCAGCACCAGGAACTCGCCGACGAAACCGCACAGCGCCGGGCAGGCCGACCGACGCCAGGACGATCACCAGGAAGCACGCGGCGAACACCGGCGTCTTCGCCCACAGGCCGCCGAAGTCGGCGAGCTTGCGCGAGTGGCGGCGGTCGTAGAGCCAGCCGACCCCGAGGAACAGACCGCCCGTCGAGATGCCGTGCGAGAGCATCTGGTAGAGCGCGCCCTGCACGCCGGCCTCGGTCAGCGTCACGATGCCCAGCACGCACGAAGCCGAGGTGCGAGACCGACGAGTACGCGACGAGCTTCTTGGCGTCGTCCTGCACGTACGCCATCGAGCGCGCCGAAGATGATGCCGATGACGGCGAGGATGGCGAGCAGCGGCGCCAGCTGCGCGGCCGCGAGCGGGAACATCGGCAGGCGTAGCGCAGGAAGCCGTAGATGCCGAACTTCAGCATGACGCCGGCCAGGATCACCGAGCCGCCGGTCGGCGCCTCGACGTGCGCGTCGGGCAACCAGGTGTGCAGCGGGAAGATCGGCACCTTGATCGCGAACGCCAGCGCGAATGCGCCGAAGCAGAGCATCTGCGGCGTGTACGGCAGCGTGAGGTGCGACAGCGTGACGTAGTCGAAGCTGTAGCTGCCGGTGGCCGCGTGGTACTGCACGTAAAGGAAGAGGATCGCCACCAGCATCAGCAGCGAGCCGATGAGCGTGTAGATCACGAACTTGATCGAAGCGTAGAGGCGCCGATCGCCGCCCCAGATCCCGATGATGAAGTACATCGGGATCAGCATCAGCTCCCAGAAGACGTAGAAGACGAACAGGTCCAGCGCGAGGAAGGCGCCGATCATGCCCGCCTCGAGCAGCAGCATCGCGACGATGAACTCGCGCACGCGGATGTTGCGGATGCCGATGGCCTGCGGCGACAGCAGCGTGAGCGGCATCAGGAACGTCGTCAGCAGCACGAGCCACAGCGAGATGCCGTCGATGCCCAGGTGGAAGTGGATGCCGAGCGGCTCGATCCAGACCCTGTCGACCTGCAGCTGGAAGCCAGCCTGCGCGGCGTCGAAGTCGCCGAGGATGAACAGCGACACCAGGAACGTCACCAGCGCGGTGCCGAAGCCGAGGCCGCGGTGGATCGCCTCCTCCTCGCGCGGAACCAGCATCACCAGCGCGGCGCCGGCGATCGGAAGCAGGGTGATCCAGGCCAGAATGCCCATCACTGCACCTCCACCCGGCGCTTGACCACGGTGCTCGTGCCCCACTTGGGGTCGGTCACGGTCACGCGGATCGTGTACTTGCCCGCCTGGCGGTAAGCGTGGCGAATCTCCGGCGCGCTCTGGTTCTCTTCACGCCCGTCGTCGAAGTCGAACGAGTACTCGAGCTCGCGCGGCGACTGCCGCCCCGGGCGGCGCGCGTCGACCTGGACGCTCATGCCCTCGACGTTGATCTTGAGCTCGCTGGGCGCCGGCGGGCGCGTCGCGAAGAAGACCAGCGCCGCGACGCCGATCGCGAACGCCGCCATGTAGCGCTGCGCATCCCCGAGCTGCAGGAAGCGCGCGAAGCGGCCGAACACGTCGACGACCATGCCGACGCCCTCGACCAGGATCTTGTCGATGAGGATGCGGTCGGCGAGCTTGAACAGCCACTCGGACAGCTTGCGCAGCGGGCGGATGAAGATCGCGTCGTAGAGCTCGTCGACGCGGAACTTGTCGCGCACCAGCGCCACGAAGCGCGGGAACTGGAAGGCGACCTGGTGCGCGGGCTCGCGGTACCCGCCGCCGTAGAAGAAGAACGCGAGCCCGATGCCGGCGGCGGCCAGCAGGACCGACAGCACGGTGAAGACGATCTCCGTCGTGCGCGGAATGAGCATCTCGGCGCCCAGCACCGGCTCGAAGAAGTGACCGAGCAGGTTGAGCTCGGGGTGATCGATGATGGCTCCGGGGATGCTGATGAGGCCGCCGAGCATGGCACCTACCGCCAGCAACACCAGCGGCCCGACCATGACGCCAGGCGATTCGTGGATGTGGTGCTGCGTCTCGGCGTCGGCGCGCGACGGCCCGCTGAAGACCAGAAAGTAGAGGCGCGACATGTAGAACGCGGTGCCCAGCGCGGCCAGGACCAGCAGCACGCCGACGAACGTGCCGACCCAGGCCAGGCCGGCGGGATAGATCGTCGTCGCAAAGGCGCCGGCGATGATCGCGTCCTTGGAGAAGAAGCCCGAGAAGATCGGGATGCCGCAGATCGCGAGCCAGCAGACGAAGAACACGCCGTGGGTCCAGGGGATGAGCTTGCGCAGGCCGCCCATCTTGGTGATGTCGCCCGAGCCGCTCATCGCGTGCATCACCGAGCCGGCGCACAGGAACAAGCCCGCCTTGAAGAACGCGTGCGTGAACAGGTGGAAGACGCCGGCGTCGAAGTTGGCGGTGCCGACGCCCGCGAACATGAAGCCGAGCTGGCTCACCGTCGAGTAGGCGAGCACCTTCTTGAAGTCGGTCTGCGCGAAGCCGATGATCGCCGCGAACGCCGCGGTGAGCGCGCCCACGATCGCGACGATCGCCATCGCCGCCGGCGCCAGCAGATAGACCGCGTGCAGGCGCGCCACCATGTAGACGCCGGCGGTGACCATGGTCGCGGCGTGGATCAGCGCCGAGACCGGCGTCGGGCCCGCCATCGCGTCGGGGAGCCAGACGTAGAGCGGAAGCTGCGCCGACTTGCCGGTCGCGCCGATGAACAGCAGCACGGCGACCCAGAACGCCACCGACTGGCCGAGCCAGAACGGCTGCATCAGCGCCGAGCCCGACTGCGCCACCGACGTGATCTCGGTGAAATTCATCGTCCCGCTGTACTGAAACAGCAGGAACATGCCGAGCAGGAAGCCGAAGTCACCGATGCGGTTGGTGATGAACGCCTTCTTGCCGGCGTCGGCGTTGGCGTTGTCGGTGTACCAGAAGCCGATCAAGAGGTAGCTGCACAGACCGACGCCTTCCCACCCGACGAACATCACCGGCAGGTTGTCGCCCAGCACCAGCACCAGCATCGCGCCGCAGAACAGGTTCAGGTAGGCGAAGAAGCGCGCGTAGTCGGGCTCGTGCTCCATGTAGCCCGCGGCGTAGACGTGGATCAGGAAGCCGATGAACGTGATGATCAGGCACAGCAGCCCCGAGAGCGCGTCCATGCGGAACGCGAGATCGACCTTGAGCGCGGTCGGCCCGCTGCCGACGGCGAGCCAGCTCCAGACGTTGTCGGTCAGGCCGCCGACCTCCGCCGCCTCCGGCAGGCGCGAGAAGAAGGCGTCGAACACCACGAGGCCGGCGGCGAGCACGGCGCCGCACGCGACCACCACCACGGTCTCGCGTTTCCACCGGCGGCCGAACAGCATCAGCAGCGTGGCGCCGATGAACGGCAGAAGAGGAATCAGGCGCAGATTGAAAGGCATGGCTCCGAGAGGCCTCCGGTCAGCGCTTCATCAGCGAGGCTTCGTCCAGGTTGATGGTCTGGCGGCTGCGGAACAGCGCCACCAGGATCGCCAGGCCGACCGCCGCCTCGGCGGCGGCCAGCGCGATGATCACGAACGCGAACGCGTGTCCCTTCTCGTCGCCGAGCTGGCGCGAGAAGGTGAGAAAAGCCAGGTTGCCCGCGTTGAGCTGCAGCTCGATGCCCATGAGCACGATGAGCGCATTGCGACGAAGGAGCACGCCGCTGGTCCCGACCAGGAACAGCACGAACGACAGCGTCAAATAGTAGTACGTCGGCATCAGTGGTCGCCCCCCCCGCCGTGGGATTCGGCGGCGCTGTCGACCAGCGCCGGGAAGTCGTGGCGTTGGAGCTCCTCGACGATCTTGCGGCGCTCGGCGGCCTGCTCGGCCGCGACCTCTTTCTTGTGCGAGCGCGAGACCACGACGCCGCCGACGACGGCCACCAGCAGCAAGAGAGAGATCGCCTCGAACGGGTAGAGGAAGTCTCGGAACAAGATATCGCCGATCGAGGCGACCGTGCCGAAGGTCTCCGGCAAGACCGGCAGGTCGGTGGGGGCGCCGACACGCACCACCCGCACGAAGATGATGACCAGATAGAGGCCGGCGGCGACGCCCAGGCTGCGCAGGCCGAGGCCGCGCAGCGCGACCGGCGCGACTTCCTCGCGGTTCAGGATCATGACCACGAAGATGAAGAGCACCATGATGGCGCCGGCGTAGACCAGGATCTGGATGATGGCCAGGAAGTGCGCCGACAGCGACGCGTAGGTCGCGGCGAGCGCGAAGAAGGTGCCGACCAGCGACATCACCGCCGTGACCGGGTTGCGCCGGGTCATGGTGAAGATGGCGCCGCCGATCACACCGGCCGCGAGCAACCAGAACACGATGTATTCGCCGACTGACGGAGGCACGCTACGCTGCCTTCCTGAGCTTGGCTTCGAAGTCGGCGCGGAACTTGGTCAGGAAGCCCAGCATCGGCCAGGCCGCCGCCTCGCCGAGCGCGCAGATGGTGTTCCCGGCGATGCCGTTCGCGATGTTGGCGAGCAGGTCGACGTCGCCCGGCTGCCCGTCGCCCTTTGCCAGGCGGGTGCAGACGCGCGACAGCCAGCCGGTGCCCTCGCGGCACGGGGTGCACTGGCCGCACGACTCGTGCGCGTAGAACTTCATGATGCGCCCGCACAGCGCCACGACGTCGGTCTGGTCGTCGAACACGACGACGCCGCCGGAACCGGCCATGGTCTTGAGCTTGCGACCGCCGCCCATGTCGAAGGGAACGCCGGGCTTGATCTCGACATCCTTGATGCGCGCGTCGGTCATCAGCGCGTCGAAATCGATCGGCACGTCGATCTCGCTGGCGTCGAGCGGCGGCATCGAGGTGCCGCCGGGGATCAGCCCCTTGAGCTTGCGCCCGTTGGGGATGCCGCCGCACACGTCGTAGATCACGTCGCGGAACGGAATGGCCATCGGTAGCTCGTAGACGCCGGGACGGGCCACGTGGCCCGACACACAGACGATGCGCGTGCCGCCCGACTTCGGCGTGCCGAGCTTGGCGAACGCGTCGCCGCCCTTCTCGATGATCTCGGGCACGTTCATCAGCGTCTCGACGTTGTTGACGATCGTCGCTTGCTGAAAGAGGCCCCTCACCGCCGGGAACGGCGGCTTCAGGCGCGGCCAGCCGCGCTTACCCTCGAGCGAGTTCAGGAGCCCCGTCTCTTCACCGCAGATATAGGCGCCGGCGCCCCGGTGCAGCGTGACGTTGAGCTTGAACGCCGCGCCGGTGCCGCTGGCTGCGTGATCCTTGCCGAGCCAGCCGGCCGCGTAGGCTTCGTCGATCGCCGCCTGCACGATCTTCGCCTCGCGCATCATCTCGCCGCGGATGTAGATGTACGCGTGCTTGCAGCCGAGCGCGTACGACGCGATGGCCATGCCCTCGAGCAACAGCTGGGGGTCGTACGCCAGCAGCTCGCGGTCCTTGCACGTCCCCGGCTCCGACTCGTCGGCGTTGACGACCAGATAGACCGTTCGCGCCTCCTTGGGGATGAACGACCACTTCATCCCGGTCGGGAAGCCGGCGCCGCCGCGGCCGCGCAGGTTGGACTTCTTCACCTCGTCGACCAGCGCCGCCTGCGTCATGGTCAGCGCCTTGCGGAACGCCTGCCAGCCGCCGCGCTGGGTGTACACGCCCAGCTTGTGGCTATCGGTGATGCCGAAGTTCTTGGTGACGATCTTGATGCCCCTGGCGTCTTCCCAAGCCATCTTCAGACCTTCTTCTCGGGTCCGACCCCGGTCAACGTGCGCTCGAAATCCGGCTGGGCGCCGCCAAGGGCGGGCAGCGAGGTCGGCGTGCTGCTCTTCTGGCGCGCCTGCCAGCGCTTGCGGAGATCGTCGAGGATCATGTCGACCTTTTTCTCGTCGAGGTCCAGGAAGTACTGGTCACCGCAGATCATCATCGGCGCGTTGGCGCAGGCCGCCAGGCACTCTTCCTCGACCAGCGTGAACGCGCCGTCGGGTGTGGTCTGCCCGGGCTTGATGCCAAGGCGGTTCTCGATGTGAGTCAGGATGCCGTACGCGCCGCGCAGCATGCACGACACGTTGGTGCACACCATCAGCTCGTTCCGCGCGTGCTTCTCGCGGTGGAACATCGTGTAGAACGTGATGACGCCAAAGACGTGCGCGGGCGGCAGCTCCAGCGTCTTCGCGACCAGCTCCAGGGCCTCGTCGGGTATATACCCGAACTGGTCCTGGGCCACGTGCAGCACCGGCAACAGCGCCGCCTGCTTGGTCGGATATTGGCTGAGCAACCGATCGATGAGCTGCTTTGACTGCGATGAGAATTCCAGCGGCATGGAGTCTTTTAAGCCGCGGGAAAACTAGGAGAAACAGAGAAGACTGTCAACACATCTAGTGGGCGCCTCCGCGCGGCCGGGAAACCCGGCGCCGGGGCGACGCAAAGCCGCGGCGTGCCTGTATAATCTCGACACATGTGCGAGCTCCTGGGGATGGAATGCAATGTCCCCACTGACATTGTGTTCTCCTTCACCGGATTCGCGCTTCGCGGAGGCAAGACCGGTCCCCACGCCGACGGATGGGGTGTCGCCCTCTACGAAGGGCGATTCGCGCGCAGCTTCCTCGAGCCGCGCCCGGCGTGCCAGAGCCCGCTGGCCGAGTTCATTCGCCAGAACCCGATCAAGACGCTGCTCGCGATCGCCCACGTGCGCAAGAAGACCCGCGGCGCCAGCACGGTCGAGAACACGCATCCGTTCAAGCGTGTGCTCTGGGGGCGTCACTTCGTGTTCGCCCACAACGGCACGCTGCCGCGCATCCGGACGCGCCGGCTGAGGTCGGAGCTGCCGATCGGCGAGACCGACAGCGAGCACGCGTTCTGCTGGATGATCGAGCAGCTGCGCGCGACGTTCCCCGGCGGCTACCCGCGTGACGTGCGCCGGCTGTGGGAGACGATCGCGCGCCTGGGCGGCGAGCTGGGCGCCGACGGCAAGTTCAACTTCCTGCTCGGCGACGGGCGCCACCTCTTCGCGCGCTGCGGGACCAAGCTCTGCTACATCGAGCGCAAGGCGCCGTTCGGCCGCGCCACCCTGCGCGACGCCGAGATGCAGATCGACTTCAGCGAGATCACGAGCGCCCGCGACCGCGTCGCCGTGGTCGCGACCGAGCCGCTGACGCGCGACGAGACCTGGCACCAGGGCACGCCGGGCACGATGTGGGTCTTCGACCAGGGCAAGCTGCGCGCGACGCTGAAGAGCGAGGTGGAGGCGCCGGCCGCAAGATCGTCACAGCGCTCGACGCTGCGATCGGCGACGGCGCCGCGGGCGCGCAAGGTCGCGCGGTCCACGTCGGCCGCGCGCACGGGTGCCAAGCCGGCGCGGGGCTCGCGCGCCTCGCAGCCTCGATAGACGTGCGGGACTTACTCAACGTCGGTCGACAAAATCCCGGACATTCATGCCGATGTCGCGCGCGATGACCCGCAGGAGCGTCGGCGACACATCCCGCCCAGGATGGAACGGGACGGTCGTCGCGCGCCCATCGGGATGCCGAACTGTCGGTGCGATCCACGTTGGCGGACCTCGGCGAAACCCAGACGCTCCAGAATGGCCGCGACCTCGCGCGGTTTGAGGACTGGAACGTCACCCACAGCTAGGCAACCTTGACGGTCTGCGTACCCACGAACTCCCCTTCGAGCTTGGGCTCGCCATCCTCGAGGAGCATGGCAACGACCTCCTCGAGGTTCTGCCGTAACTCGTCCACAGTGGCCCCCTGAGAGTGCGCACCGGGCCAACCCGGAACGTATCCGACGAACAGGCCCGTCGCGGGGTCGCGCTCGATCACGGCCGTGAAACTGCGCATGAATCCAAGGTTAGCGCGACCATCGCCGGCCAACAAGCCGTTGCGACCGGGCCCGCTGCCGAACAGCTAGCGCCC
Source organism: uncultured Pseudomonadota bacterium (assembly GCA_963774325.1). Lineage (GTDB taxonomy): Bacteria > Myxococcota_A > Polyangia > Fen-1088 > Fen-1088 > DASRQZ01. Next base: position 1,543,112 of record CAVZEF010000002.1, on the reverse strand, counting down.
GCTGGAATCGAGACGCCCGCAGGTTTTGACGGAGCGTCGTGTAGTCTACGCGCGACATGCGCGCCCATTCCCCCCAACGGCGGAGCTTCCTCAAGAAAGGAATCTTCGGCGCGGCGCTGCTGCTCGTCGGCGGCGCGGTGCCGCTCGCGCTGCGCGGCGGGCTCGATCGCGCACGCCCGCGCGGCGCGCTCCGGCTGTTCACCCCGCACGAGTACGCGATCTTCGCGGCCATCGCCGCGCGCATCGTGCCCGGCGACGGCGCCGAGCCCGACGTGGCCCACGGCCGAGGCGCTCGACTGCGCCGGCAAGGTCGACGCGCTCATGGCGCAGGCTCACCCGACGGTCGGCGCCGAGCTTCGCCAGCTCCTGCATCTCTTCGAGAGCGGGCTCTCGGGCCTGTTCACCAACGGCGCAGCCGACGCCGTTCACGCGCCTGCCGCCCGCGGAGAGGACGCGCGCCTCGAAGCCTGGCGCCACTCGCGCGCTCGCGCTCCTGCGCAGCGGCTACCAGGCGCTGAAGCGGCTCGCGCAGGCGACCTACTACTCGTCGCCCGAGGTCTACGCGCGCGTCGGCTATCCCGGGCCGCCGGTCGTGCCGCGAGGGCCAGCGTGATGGCCGCCACGCGTGCAGCCCGGGCGTCGCGCGCGCGGGCGGCGACTTCGCGAGCATCTACGCGGTCGAGTACGACTTCGTGGTCGTCGGCAGCGGCGCGGGCGGCAGCATCGCCGCCGCCGATGCTGGCCGAGAGCGGCGCGCGCGTCGCCATCGTCGAGGAGGGCGGGCACTTCTCGCGCCGCGACTTCAACATGCAGGAGGCGTGGGCCTACCCGAACGCTCTACCAGGAGCACGGCAACCGCGCGACCGACGACCTCGTCGATCATCATCCTGCAGGGCCGCTCGGTCGGCGGCGGCACGACGGTCAACTGGACGTCGTCGTTCCGCACGCCCGAGGCGATGCTGCGCCTCTGGGCGCGAGCGCCACGGCGTGCGACGGCCTCGACGCCGCGACGCTGGCGCCGCACTTCGCCGCCGTCGAGCAGCGCCTGTCGATCGGCCCCGGCATCGAGGACGACGTCAACCGCAACAACCGCAAGCTCTGGGACGGCGCCACCAGCCTCGGCTGGGGGCCCGAGCTGATCCGCCGCAGCGTCAAGGGCTGCGCGCGCCTCGGCTACTGCGGCATGGGCTGTCCCGCTCGACGCCAAGCAGTCGGCGCTCATCACCTACGTGCCCGACGCGATCGCCGCCGGCGCCGATCTCTACACCGACTGCCGCGTGCGCCTCGATCGAGACCGAACGACGGCCGCGCGCGCGCCGTGGTCGATCGACCTGCTCGATCGCGCGACGCGATCGACCGACGCGGCCGGCGCATGGTGCTGCACGCGAAACGCGGCATCGTGCTCGCGGCGCGGCGCGATCAACACGCCGGCGCTGCTGCTGCGCTCGCAGGTCGGCAACGGGCAGCGGCGTCAGGTGGGCAAGCGCACCTTCCTGCACCCGACGGTGCCGCTGGTCGCGTTCTACGACGAGCCCATCGAAGCCTTCTACGGCGCGCCGCAGTCGGTCGCCTGTCCATCACTTCCGCGATCGCGGCGGAGACGACGTCGGCTACTTCTTCGAGACCGCGCCGATTCACCCGATGCTGGCGGCGCTGGCCTTGCCCGGCTTCGGCGACGCGCACCGGCACGCGGCGCGAGCGCCTCGCCTACGCGCAGGCGACGATCGCGCTGCTCGTCGACGGCCAGCACGACGACCCGGGCGGCAGCGTCAGCGTCAGCGGCGACGGGCCGCATCAAGGTGTCGTATCCGCTCGGCGACGCGCACCGCGAGGCCGCCGTCGACGCGATCGCCAACATGGCGCGCCTGCAGCTGGCGGCGGGCGCCCGCGAGGTCATGACCCTGCACGACGAGCCGATCGTCGATCCGCAGCGAGGCCGACATCGCGCAGATCGCGCGCGCGCCGTTCGGCCCCAACCGGCACACGCTCTTCTCCGCGCATCAGATGGGCGGCTGCGCGATGGGCGGCGACCCGCGTACGTCGGTGGTGAACGCGCGCGGCCGCCTGCACGACTCGACAACCTGTGGATCACGGACGGGTCGATCTTCCCGACCAGCCTGGGCGTCAACCCGCAGCTATCGATCTACGCCCACGCGCGCCTGTTCGCGACGGAGATCGCGAAGACATCCGCGAGCACCCCCGCGCCGGCCTGACGTCTCGCAAGGCTTGCCCTCTCCCCGACCCTGTCAGGGCGCGGCGAATCGCCGCGGCGCCCGCCGATGGTGGTGCTAGCATCGCCGGCCCGATGGACGCCCGCGCCCGCCAGTCGCTGCGAAAGACGAGAGTCGTCGCCGCGCTGGCCTATGCCGGCGCAGCCGCGCTGTCGCTGATTGCCGCGACCTCGCTGCTGGAGCTTCGCAAAGCGAACCTGCGCGTGCCGTTCGAATACAGGGGCGACGCTCTTTACTATTCGAGCGCCATCAAATCGATCGTGGAACACGGCTGGTTCTGGACGAACCCGCGCGTGGCCGCGCCGGGCGGTCTCCAGCTCTATGACTACCCCAACCTGGCGCATGAGAGCTTTCATCTGCTGACGATCAAGGCGATGTCGATCTTCAGCGGAGACTGGGCGCTTCTGCTGAATCTGTACTTTCTGGCGGGATTTCCGCTGATCACGCTGTCGGCGATGGCGGTGTTCCGCCGGCTCGGCATCGGCTGGGGCGCCGCGACGGCGGGCGGCCTGCTGTATTCGTTTCTTCCCAGCCGCCTCATCAAGGGCGAGGGGCACATCTTCCTCGACACCTTTTATCAGGTGCCCCTCGCCGTCCTGGTGCTCCTCTGGATCTGCGGGGAGGCGCCGCCGTTCTGGGAGGCGGTTCGAGAGCCGCCCCCTTCAACCGGACGCTGGTCGCGGGCGCGCGCGGCCCGGGCGGCCTTTGCGCTCGGCGTCTGTCTGCTCGGCGCCAGCACGTCTTCGTACTACGCCTACTTCACGGTTTGTCTCCTCGTCGTCGCCGGTATCTGGGCCTCTGTCGAGCACCGCTCGTGGCGCAACGTCATCGCGGCCGGCGTCCTCGCGACGACCATCGTCGCGGGCATGGCCGTCAACGCGCTGCCCTCGATCATCTACCAATGGCGGCATGGCCCAAACCCCGCCGACGTAGGCCATCGGGGCGCGGAGGAGTCGGAGCTCTACGGCATGAAGATCGCGCAGCTCCTGCTGCCGACGACCGAGCACCGGATCCGCGCCCTCCGCCAGTTCAAGTGGCAGTACGACATCACCGCGCCGTTCGTCGGCGAAAACGGCCTGACGTCGCTTGGCTTCGTCACCAGCATCGGCTTCCTGGCATTGCTTGCCACGCTCGTCCTCCGAAGGCGGAGCCGCCCGGCCCCCGGCGATGAGGTCATGCGCGCGTTCGCCGTGCTCAACCTGAGCGCGGTCCTGCTCGGAACCATGGGCGGCTTCGGAGCGCTGATCGCCTACCTGGGGTTCCCGCAAATACGCACGTATTCGCGACTGGTCGTCTTCATCGCTTTCTTCTCCCTGTTCCCCGTGTTGCGCGTCCTCGACCGCCTCGCGCGCGCGCGTCCCATCGCCGGCCAGCTCGTGCTCGTGCTCGTGCTCGTGCTCGGTCTCCTCGATCAAACCACCCCCGCCGCCGTCCGGGAGTACAGCCGCGAGCGCCAGGAGTTCGTCAGCGATCGAAAGTTCGTCCGGCAACTCGAGACCCTGGTCGCGCGTGACGACATGATCTTCGAGCTCCCCCATGTCGACTTCCCCGAGGGGGTGCGCCGCGTCCAGCTCGACAGCTACGACTTGCTGCGCCCCTACCTTCACTCGTCGACGCTCCGCTGGAGCCTCCCCACGATGCGGGGTCGCGGCGACGACGCGTTCGTCCGCAACACGTCGGAGCGTCAGCCCGACCAGATGCTCGAGACGCTCGCGCAGGTCGGCTACGCGGGCATCTTCATCAATCGCAAGGGCTACGCCGACAATGGCGCGGCGGTCGAAGGCGGCTTCCGGCCCTTGCTGGGGACAGCGCCCCTGGTGAGCGACGACGGGCGGTTTTCGTTTTTCAGCCTCGCGGACTATCGCCGGCACGCGCCGGCGAAGCTCCCTCCCGAGGAGATCGATCGGCTTCTCTACCCGCTGGCCATGACGTTTGGCAAAGGCTTCTATGGAGTCGAGCACGACGGCGACGGGGACTTCAACTGGTGCAATCGGCGCTGCGAGATCTTCGTCGACAACGACGGGGCGTCCACGCGCCGCGCCGGGTTGCGCGCGACCTTCATCGCAGGACGCCCGCCCGCCGCGCTGACGATGGCGGGCGATCTGCTGTCGGGGCGCTTCGAGCTCACCGGCCCCTTTGCCTTTGCGCGGACGATCGACGTTCCGCCGGGCCGTCACGTCATTCGATTTGACGCCGACGGCAGGCCGGCTTACGCGCCCGGCGATCCGCGCACGCTGATCTGGCGGATCGCGGGCTTCGCGTTGGATGAGTCGCCCGCCTCCGCGAGCGTCAAGCGCTGATCGCGCCAGGCGCCTCGCACGGGCGGGACCTTGACGCGCTGAAATCCCGGACCTTACCCTCACTCACATAATGCTTCGGTTGGCGCGCGCTCTTTGGCTCAGACCCTATCTCGTCGCCTATCTGATATTGACCGGTTGGTTTCTCTTCCGATTGGCGGGGTACTACGACGCGACAACCGGCCTCACGTCATTGATTCTCTTCGGAGAGTCCTACCAGCCTCAGAGGCTCGAGCGGCTCAACGAATTGCCGGTCTACACGCTGAAGAGATCGGCCGGCTACGACGGCCAGTTCTACGCGCAGCTCGCCGTGACCGGATCCCCCTTCGATCCCGGGCTCCACGCCGCGCTCGATTCACCCGCCTATCGCAGCCGCCGCATCTTGTTGCCGTTCCTCGCACACGTCGCGGGCCTCGGCCGTCCCTGGTGGATCCTGAACGCCTACGCCCTCCTGGGGATCGTCTCCTGGCTGATCTTCGCCTGGGTGCTCGCCCGCTGGTGGTTTCCTCCCGATGATCTCCAGAATCTGCTGCGGTGGGGCGGATGTCTCTTCGGCGCCGGAATGATCGTCAGCGTCACGCGGAGCCTCACCGACGGGCCGGCCGTGCTCTTCGTCGCCCTGGCGGTTCGCGCGCTCGAGAGCAACCGGCGATGGCTCGCCACGGCCGTCTTCGCGGCGGCCGGATTCGTTCGCGAGACCGCGGTTCTGTGCACGCCGGCGCTCTTGCCAACCGCCGTCCGGGATCGTCGCGCCTGGATTCGCAGCGTCCTCGAGGTGCTCGCGTGCGTCGTCCCCATCGCCCTGTGGATCGTGATCGTCAACGCCTATCACGGCTACGCCGGCTACGCGGGAGGGACTCAGTCGGTGACCTGGCCGTTCGATTCGGCCGTCAGGAAGATCCACCTCGTCTACCTCGCCGCGCGGACGCGTGGTTTCAACCGATGGGTCCGTGCCGACCTGTTCACCCTCGTCGCCCTCGGCGTCCAGATCGGCTTCCTTCTCACGCGACCTCGATTGAAGTCCGCGGTCTGGCGCATCGGGGCCACACTCGCCGTGCTCTGCCTCTTCCTCAGCTGGCCGATGTGGGACGACACACCGGTCCCGGTCGCGCGCTACCTCTTACCCCTGACGTTCGCGTTCAATCGGCTCGTGCCGTCGGGACGAGCGGGCCTCGTCGCGCTCGCGCTCGGCAACCTGTCGGTCCTCTCGGCGCCCAACCTGATCCAGCCGCCCATCTTCGAGAACCGCATGCTTTCGAGCGGCATCACGTTCGACTACGGTCCCGGGTGGTTTGGGGCCGAGCACGACCGCGCGCGCACCTGGCATTGGGCGTCGGGCTCGGCGACGATCGTGCTCAAAAACCCCACCGCGCGGACACTCGTCGTGACGCTCGAGATGAAGCTGATCTCCAACACCGATCGCAAGGTGACCATTGCCGTCCGCGATCAGCCGACCGCGTTCCAGCTACAAGCGGGCAAGCCCGCTGCCGAAACGTTCGGCCCGTTCTCCTTGCCGCCTGGCGACACACCTGTCGCCTTCGTCACGAACGAGGCGCCCTGGCCCGAACCTGGCCTGGGTGGACGCGCGCTGGCCTTCTCGATCGAGGACCTCCACGCCGACGTGGCGCTCGCGCCGCGCTGAGCTAGCGCTCGTCATCCCGCGTGCTATATCGCCCGCCATGCTGAAACTCTTCGGGAACCCGGTAAGCACCTGTACCCGCAAGGTCCTGATGACGTTGAACGAGACCCAGACGCCGTTCGACTTCGTCGTGATCGACTTCACCAAGGGCGAGCACAAGCAGCCGCCCCACCTGGCGCGGCAGCCGTTCGGCCAGGTGCCGGCGCTGGACGACGACGGATTCAAGATGTACGAGTCGCGCGCGATGGCGCGTTACATCGACGCCAAGGCCGGCGGACCGCTCACGCCCAAGGATCCGCAGGGGCGCGCGCGCATGGAGCAGTGGATCAGCGTCGAGACCGAGAACTTCTCGTCGCACGCCATGAAGTTCATCTACCACTCGGTGTTCAAGCGAGAGCAGCCGCCCGAGGTTTTGGCCAAGGCGGGCGCCGCGCTCGACGTCGCCTACGCCACGCTGGAGCAGCGGCTGACCGAGGCGCCCTACCTTGCCGGCGAGACGTTCTCGATCGCCGACTACTGCTACGCGCCCTACCTCGAGTACCTGGCGGTGACGCCGGCCGCCGCCAAGATCGACGCGTATCCGCACATGAAGAAGTGGTGGGCGGCCGTGCGCGAGCGTCCCGCCTGGCGCAAGACCATCGGCGGGTAGAAGCCGCTAGCCGCGCGCGATCGTCGGCGCAGGTCGATAGTGAGCTCGCTGTCGGGGCAAGAGGGCCTGGGCGAAGGTTCGCAAGTCACTGCGCTTTCGGCGGGGGCGGGTATTGCCTCCGCGGGGACGCGCCCTGACGCCGCCGCCGCGAGGCTGACTCTCGAAGACTGAATCTGCCTATGCGGGGCGCTGACTCGACCTTGCGAGGAAAACCAGCGGCGGCACGGGGGCGCTTCGCTTCGGGCTGGCAACCTGCCTGCGGACAGGCAGGAGCGCCCTCAGAGACCCCGCGGAGACAACACCCGCCCCCGCCTACGCTCCGTTCCAACCCTTCGAATCAGGCTGGCCCGACTAGATCCGGATCCGGATCCGTATTGAGCCACCGGGTTCGAGGAGTGGGAACGGAGCGTAGGGCGGGGCGGGTATTCCTCCCGCGGGGTCTCTGAGGGCGCTGCGGCCTGTCCGCAGGCCGCTTGCCAGCCCGAAGCGAAGCGCCCCCGTGCCGCCGCTGGATCGGGACCAAGGTCGAGTCGCCGCTCGCATAGGCAGATTCAGTCATCGAGAGTCAGCCTCCCGGCGGCGGCGTCAGGGCGCGTCCCCGCGGGGGGAATACCCGCCCGACCGAGAGCGCAGTGACTGGCGAACCTTCGCCCGAGCCCTCGCCCCACCGAAGCGAACTGGCTAACCGACCGACGTCCGCCAACCTTAAGTAAACTGCATTGCCGCTAGCCGCGCGCGATCCAGGCGACCAGCAGCGACGTCGTCACCAGCGAAACGACCGTCGACAGCAGGATCGCGCGCGACGTGACCGCCGCCTCGCGATCGTAGAGCTTGGCCAGCATGAACGGGCCGGTGCCGATGGGCAGCGCGCTCAGCAGCAGCGCCGCGCGTCGACCAGGGCCGCGGCAGATCGAACACCGCGAACACCAGCACGCCGGTCACCAGCGGCTGCGCGAGCATCTTGAGCGCGACGATCGCGAGGATCACGCTGACGCCCGTGCGCGCGCGCCGGCGCGCGTCGCGGTGACGCCGCGGTTCTGCGCCAGGCGGTTTTGCGCCAGGAAGAGACCGATCGTCACCAGCGCGCACGGGCTGGCGGCGCCGCCGAGCAGGCTGGTGAAGCGCGTGAGCGGCGCCGGCCGCGGGATGTGCGCGATCGCGAACAGCGCGCCCAGCGCCGGCGCGACCAGCAGCGGATTGCGCGCCAGCGTCGCCGCCGCCTTCGCGATCGCGCGCGCCGGTGGCGCGCCCCGGCTGAAGGCCGATCTCGATCAGCGCCAGCGACAGGCCGAAGAGCAGACACGCGGTCAGGATCGTCGCGATGATCGCCGGCTGCAGGCCGGCGCGGCCGAACACCGCCAGGCACAGGGGGATGCCCATGAACCCGGTGTTGGGATACGACGCCGCCAGCGCTTCGATGCTGGCGTCGGGCAAGGGCGCGCGAGGCGATCGGCCACGCGACAGCGCCACCCAGGGCACGAACGTCGCCAGCATGCCGAGCGCGATCGCCAGCGACGAATCCCGGGCGATTGAGCTCGGCGAAGCGCGCCTCGGCCAGCGCCTGAAACAGCAGCGCCGGCAGCGCCAGCCACACCACGAACAGGTTCAGGCTGTTGGTCGCCTCGCGCGCCGAGCAAGCCGCGCCACCCGCACACGATATCCGGCGAGGATCAGCGCGAACAGCGGCAGCACCGCCTCGACGACCAGCTTCATCGGCGCCGGTCATATCCGCGAATCGGCTTTGGCCGGCGGCGAACGGTCACATCTCGCGGATCTCGACCGACTTCACCTCGATCACCTTGTCGCGGTACTGCGGCGTCCCGTGGCGCTGAAAGCCGATCCCGCCGCGCGTCGATCGCGCCGGCAGCATCGCGCCGTCGAGCGCGACGACGCCGTTGACCCAGGTCCAGATCTGCTGGCCCTGGATCTTGATCAGCACGTCATTCCACTCGTTCTCGCGCTGCAACTTGCCCGGGCCCTTGGCCGCATCCCACACCGATCCCGTCGGGTACACCGGCTCGTCGTTGTTGATGTTCACCTCGTACCCCGCCTCCCACGGCCCCTGACCTCCGTCGGCGGCGGCCAGGCGGGTCGCGCGCGGCAGCGGGTCGCGCAGGAAGATGCCGCTGTTTCCGCCGGGCGTGATGCGGTAGCGCACGCGCAGCACGAAGTCGCCGTAATCCTTGTCGGTGAAGAGCCAGCTCTCGCCGGCGCGCCGGCCCGCGGGATCTTGCCGGGCGACCAGCACGCCGTCCTCGACGACCCACTTCGAATCGAGCACCTGCACCCAGCCGGCGGTGTCCTTGCCGTTGAAGAGAGGCGTGAACGGGCCGGCCTCGACGGCGGCCGCCGCCGGTGACACGGCGGGCGCGGTGCCGCCAGCGCGGACGGGCGCGGGCGCATTGGTCGCGGCGCAGGCGGCGAACGAGACGACCAGCAAAAGGGAAAGCGGAACGAACGGCAGGCGGCGGGTTCTCATGACCAGAAGCGGCTGCCTGCGGAGCAAACGGTTCACAAAACGACGGGCGCCGTCTAATCTTGGCGCTGGGGGGCGATGCTGGACCGGGACGGCGCATGTTGAGCGGCGAGCAGCTGGCGCTGGAGCTGGCACAACCCGCGGCCGAGCCGGTCGTGCGCGTGCGGCTGCGCCTGCGCTTTCGCCTGGGCCTGGCGCTGGTGGCGTTCGCGACGCTGCTGCTGCCCGCGGTCTACGCGGCGCTGGTCGCGCTCACCATCTACGGCGTCGGACTGCACACGGCCTACGACACCTGGCTGCTGGCAGCGCACGCCAGCATCGTCTCGGTGATCGCCTACTTCGGGCCCCTCATCGTCGGCGGCGTCGTGGTGGTCTTCATGGCCAAGCCGTTCCTGGCGCGTCCGGCGCGCGCGCCGGCGGCGATGGCGATCCGGCGCGAGCAGGCGCCGATGCTGTTCCAGCTGGTCGATCGCGTTCGCACCGCCGTGGGCGCGCCCCAGCCGCGCGAGATCCGCATCGACACCCAGGTCAACGCATCGGCGGGCTTTCGCGGCGGCGCCGGAAGCCTGTTCCGCCGCGGCGACCTCGCGCTGACGATCGGCACGCCGCTGCTGGCCGGCATGACGCTGCGCCAGCTCGCCGGCGTGCTGGCGCACGAGATGGGCCACTTCGCGCAGGGCAGCAGCCTGCGCCTCACCTATCTCATCCGCACGGTCAACGGCTGGCTGGGACGCGTCGCCTACGAGCGCGACAGCTGGGACGCCAGCCTGACGCGCGCGGCGAAGACCTGGGACTTTCGCATCGCCATCGTCCTGCGCGTCGCGATCTTCGCGGTCTGGGTGTCGCGAAAGCTCCTCGGTGCGCTGGCCATCTTCGGTCACGCCATCGGCACCTTCATGTTGCGCGAGATGGAGCACGACGCCGATCGCTACGAGGTCGCGCTGGTGGGCGGCGACGTCTTCGAAGCGACGGCGCTGCGCATCCGCGTGTTGTCGGTCGCGCGCCAGGAGGCGCTGGCGATCAGCATGGCCGCCTGGCGCGAGGGCCGGCTGTGCGAGGACCTCGGCGAGCTGGTCGCGGGGCTCGCCGATCGCTACTCGGCGGCCGATCGCGCCGAGATCGAAAAGCTGGAGCACGACGGCAAGCAGGGGCTCTTCGACACCCACCCGCCCGATGCACAGCGGATCGCCAACGCCAAGGCGGTGGGCGCCGCCGGCACCTTCCAGCTCGAGGCGCCCGCGAGCGCGCTGCTGGGCGCGAACCGCGAGATCAGCCGGCAGGCGACGGCGCGCCTCTACCAGTCCGAGCCCGAGATCCGCACGCGGCCCTACCAGCCGCGGCCCGCGGGTGAGTTTCTCGGCCTGCGCGACGCGCGCCTCACGGAGCACGATGCGTCGCTGCGCTACTTCGGCGGCCTCTTCGATCTGCTGAACCCGCTCGAGGTCGTGCGCGGCGGAACGCTCGCGCCCGAGCTGAGCTTCACGGACGGGCGCGACGAGCTGCAGGCCACGCGAGAGACGGCGGTGCGGCTGCGCCCCGCGCCGGCCCGTGAAGACGACGTGGCGCCGGCGAAGACCGACGCGGCGGCGAAGCCGGACGCCGCGGCACTGTCGCCCGCGCGCGTGGCGACCCGCGAGCGTCTGGGAACGGCGCTGTCGCTGCTGCGCCGGCCCGAGGTCGAAGCCCGCGTCCCCGAAGCAGGCACAGTGGCGACCGAGATCGATCGGCTGTGCGCGGCGCTCGCGCTGCTGTCGGCGGAGCGCCCGACCTGTGTCAGCCTGATGGTGGCGCACGACGAGCTGGTCGACATGTTCGGCCAGCTTTCGCGGCAGCCGACGGAGCAAAAGCTGGCGGCGCAGACGCTGCACAACCTGGCCCGGCTTCACATGGAGGCGCAGCGGTTCGAGCAGCGTCTGACCACGGCGCCCTACCCGTTTCCGCACGCCGGGCCGCCGCTGTCGGTGTCGACGTTCATCGTGCGCGGGCTGCCTTACGCCGACGGCACCAGCGGCGACACGCTGCTACGCAACGGCCAGCTGCTGCGGCGGCTGCAGGATCTCCACGCGCGCATCCTGGGACGGCTCGCGACGCTGGCGGAGCAGATCGAAGCGACGATCGACGCCGTCCCGTAGCCCCTTACCCGGGCGTTTCACCCAAACGTGTCGCCGTTCCAGCCCCAGAGGTGGCCCTCGACGTGCGCCATCTCGAGGTAGATGCGATCGGACGGCACCCCGAGCGCGGCGTGCAGCCGCGACGTCACGTCGGCGCTCAGCGTGCGGCTCAGCGCCGGCGCGATCTCGCCGATGTTCTTGATCTCGACGAAGCAAGCCGGCGCCGAGCTGCCGGCGAACGTCATGCGCGGGCGCGGGATCAGCGACGTCATCACGTAGCGCTCCGGCTTTCCGAAGCGCTTGGCCAGCAGCGACGACAGGTCCTTGAGCAGGGCATCGGACTTGTCGGCCGGCGGCAGCTCGGCCGACGTGAACACATTGATGAGCGGCATGGGACCCGGACATTCTAGCTCAGAAACCCTCACAGGGTTCCGAACCTCCCGCGATGGGCTCCGGCGGCGGAGCCGCCTACGCCCGACGCGTGTTTCACGGCTTGGGGCTCTCCAGCGCCGGAGATTTTGCGGGCGCGTCGCCGCCCTTGGGAGCGGTGGGCGGCAATGAAGGCGCGGCCGGAACCGCGGACGGCGCGGGCGCGCGGCGGCGCGGGCGGCGCGCGGCGGGCGCCTCGTCCTGGCCAAGCAGCCGGAACTCGATGCGGCGATTCTTGTCCTGCGCCCCCTTGCCTTTGCCGGTCACGAGCGGCTTGTCGGGCCCGTACCCGACGGTGGTGATGCGCCCGGCGTCGACGCCGTTGCGCACCAGGTAGCCCTTGGCCGACTCCGCGCGCTGCTGCGACAGCTTCATGTTGAAGTCGCGCTTGCCGTCGTCGGAGGTGTGGCCGGAGATCTCGATCTTGAGCGCCGGATACTCCTTCAGCACCTTGACCGCCTGCTTCGAGCGTCGGGAACGACGACGGATTGATCACCGCCGAACCCTTGCGGAAGCTGATGCCCTTGATCACGCCGGTGAACTTGGCGATCGCCGCCGGCACCTCGTCGGGGCAGCCGTCCTCGTCCTGATAGCCGTTCTTGGTCTCCGGCTCGTTCGGGCACTTGTCGGTGGCGTCGGGAATGCCGTCCTTGTCGTTGTCGAGATCGGGGCAGCCGTCGTCGTCCTCGAAGCCGTCCTTGTCCTCGGCCTCGTTCGGGCACTTGTCGTTCGAGCCGAGGATGCCGTCGCCGTCCTCGTCCTTCTCGGGGCAGCCGTCGTCGTCGTCGATGCCGTTCTTGGTCTCGGCCTCGTTGGGGCACTTGTCGATCGAGTCGGGGATGCCGTCGTTGTCGTTGTCGGGATCGGGGCAGCCGTCGGTGTCCTCGAAGCCGTCCTTGTCCTCGGCGGCGTTCGGGCACTTGTCGACGTCGTCGGGAATCCCGTCGCCGTCGCTGTCCTTGACCGCCACGGCGCAGAGGCGGTGGCGGTGGCGGCGGCGCGGCCGCCTCGTGGCCCCCGAGCGTGAACGCGAGGCCGCCCATGATCTCGTAGTCGGCGCGAGAAGCCGTTCGTGCGTCGTGTTCGGCACGCCGAGCACGCGCCCGTCGATGCGCAGGCCGATGAGCGGCGTGATCGCGTACTTGAGGCCGACGCCGCCGTGAAACTCGAAGTCGGTGTCCTTCTTGATCTCGTCGTATTCGGTGCCGACGGTGTCGACGACCGACAGCGCGCCCACGCCGGCGAGCACGAACGGCCGCAGCTTGCCGTCGAGGATGCGCACCGGGATGTGCGCCAGCACCTGCGCGCGCGAGCCGACCACGAACAGACGGTAGTTGTGGATGGTGTCGCCGGTCGGGATGCCGACGCCCTCGATCTCCAGCGAGAGGATCCGGTTGAACGCCAGCGCGGCGCGCGCGCCGAAGAGCCCGTTGCTCTTGGGGCTGGGCAGCGCGGGATCGTCGGCGACGCCGAGCTCGAGGTCGTGGGCGAAGATGTGGACGCCGCCGAAGACGCCGAGCTCGACCTGCACTCCGGAGGCGCTGTCATCCTGGGCGCGGGCTGGAGAAGCCGCGAGCGAGAGGAATGTGAAGAGCAGCGAAGCGACTACCCCGGCAGAGACCCCCATGCCCTGACGGAACCCCGAGACATATGCCATGCCGCCAGCACTATATACCCATTGCCGCGGCGCAGGAAGTGCCGCGGCGTCGAGGGTGCGCCTCAAGGTCCGTCGTCGTTCGTCCTCGTCTCGTCCTCCTCACGTCCTTGTCTCGAGGGCCGCCGAATAATTGTGCTGCCCGTCCCGTCCGAGCTATAAGCAGTCCGATTTCGCACCCTCGGAGGAATGCATGAAGCGCCCGGTTGCCAAGCTCGCCGCCCTGTTCCTGTCGTTGACCGTGGGCACGGCCTACGTCTCTCGGGCCGACCGACGCCGTCGCTGCAGAGCCTTGCATGATCGCGGTCAAGGGCTCGTCGCCGACGGCCAAGGCGTGCGCCAAGGGCGGCCGCGACGAGGCGAAGAAGGTCATGAAGGCGATGGTGACCGCGGCCGAGACAAACGGCGTCAAGTTCACCTGCGGACAGCTGCCACCAGAGATCTCGAGACCTACGAGCTGAAGAAGAACGCGGTCGAGGACTACAAGAAGCTCCAGGCCGCGTCCGGAATGAAGTAAAACTAGGCTCCACCAACAGAGATCGTCGCGAAGATCGTCTGCGGCCTCGCGGAGCGGGGACGTCGTTCGGGATTCCGAGATCAGTTAGAGGCCCTGCCCATGAAGACCGTCACCGAGTTCTCCGGCACCGTTTTGCGGGAGGCCGCCCGCATCCGCAAGCTGCACCCCCGGCCGACCCCGCCGCGCGCCGAACCGAAGCCGCCGGAGGAAGCGGAGCTCGCCGCTGACGGCGCCTCGGTCGAAGGCGCTGCGGCGCCCGATGACGCGACCCCGGAAGCGGCCGCGCCGGAGGCGACGACGGACGCGGTCACCGTGCCGAACGACGCCGAGGCCGGCGACGTGAGCGCTGGCGAAGATGCGGACGCGAGCGCCAGCGAAACCGCAGAGGCGAGCACTGGCGAAACCGCCGACGCGAGCGCGAGCGCCAGCGAAGGCGCGGACGCGAGCGCCGGCGAAGGCGCGGACGCGGCAGAGGCGGCGGAGAGCGACGCGAGCGGCAGTGAGGGCGAGGCCGCGGCGGCCGCCGATGCAGCCCCCGCTGAGGGCGGCGAAGCGGCGCCCGAGGCGCCTCCGGTCGACCTCGGCCCCGACCCGGCGCTGCCGGCGCTCGAGGAGGCCTTGAAGTTGAGCGGCGATCGCCTCGCGCGCCTGGTCGAGGCGCTCGACGTCGTGGGTGGGCGCGCCGACAACGTTCGCCTGGTGCGCGTGCTGAGCGGCGAGGACCCGCCGTCGAACGCCAAGAAACAGGGCGATTTCTATTACCTGGTCGATCTCATGCCCCGGCGCGAGGGCGGCGGCAAGGCCCGCGGCGGTCGCGACGACCGCGGCGGCGGTCGCGGTCGAGACCGTGGTGGCGGCGGTGGAGGCGGTGGCGGCGGCGGTCGCGGGGGCGGCCCGGGCGGCTTTGGCGGGGGTGTGCGCCTCGAGCGCGATCCTCCGCCTCGCGAGGTTCCGGCCGCGGGACAGGGCTGGATGGTCACGCGCGCGCCGGCGGGTCCGGGTGAGCGCGGCGGCGATCGCGGCCGGCGCGGCCCCGGCGGGCGTCGTCCCGACGGTCCGGGCGGCGCACGACGTCCTGGCGGTGGTCCCGGCGGAGCTGGCGGCGGTCCGGGCGGCGGACGCGGCCGGAGGCCCGGTGGCGGTCCCGGTGGCGGCCCCGGTCGGCGCGCCTCGTAGCGCTGGCGGACCGGGCGGCCCACCCGCGGGCGGCGGTCCGGTGCGCTTCGGCGCGCCGTCCACCGAGAAGCGCGAAGCGCGCGCGCCGGGTGGTCCGGGTGGTCCCAGTGGTCCGGGTGGTCCCGCCGGTCCCGGTGGTCCCGCCGGCGAAGCGCGCGAGCACGCACCGCGAGGTCCCCGCCCGCCCCACGGCGGCGGCGGCGGCGGACGTGGTGGCCGCGCGCGGCGGCGGCGGTGGCCCGCGCGGAGGTGGCGGTGGCGGCGGCGGCGGCGGTGGCGGCGGCGGTGGCGGTGGCCCGAAGCGCGACGCCAAGGGCTGGCCGATCGCCTAGTCCGAAACGCGACGCCCGCCGGTCCCCTCTCCCTGCTCTTCCCCGCGGACGGAAGAGAGGGAAATAAGAGGATTCGTCCTCTTTCTACCTCCGGAGGAAGATCGGCGCCCGTCTCCCGGCGCCCGTCTCCCGTCAGCGGGAGCGGGTTAGTCAGGGAGAGGGCAGGCCTTCGCGCAGGCGCGAGCTCAGCGCGCGCGCGGGAGCTGACGCGCGCCAAGCTGCTCGACGCGCTCCAGGATCGTGCGCGCGTCGAGGGCGCGCGCGTAGACGTAGAGCGAGCCGGGCAGCTCGTCGGCGAGCGCGGCCTCGCTGACGCGCAGGTGCTTGCTGACGGCGAAGAGGATCCGGTGCGGCAGGCCGCGCTCGACCAGCTCCACGCGGCGCCACACCGCGTCGCGGCTCCAGTAGCCGAGAACCTCGAGATAGACCGGCGCGCCCGCGCCGTCGCGGCGGTGGAAGACCAGATCGGGAACGCACAGGCCCGCGCCGGGCAGATCCAGGATCGCCGTGGCCGGCGACGCGATCCAGTCGCTTTCGCGCGCGCTCTCGCGCGCGGCCAGGCGCGCGAGCAGCGCCGCGATCTCGTCGGGCAGATCCGGCGCCTCCGGGATCGGCGTGTCACGCGCGGGCCGGCCGTCGTCGCCGCCGGCGGCGCGGAACGTGACCGGCCGCCGCTCCTTGCCCCAGAGCACCTGGGCCTCGATGCGCCAGCGGCCGCACTCGGCGATCGCCGGCAGCGCCATCGCCAGCTGCAGGCCGTACTTGGTCACCGCCTGGAACAGGCTGAACGGGCCGTCGATCTCGATGCGATAGCCGCCGCCCTGAGAGCGTGGCACCGCGCTGATCGTGTGCAGCAGGCGCAGGAACTTGAGCTTGTGAAACAGGCGGCGATAGCCGGCGGCGTCGGCGCCGGTCACCTCGGCGACGACCTGGGTCGCGCGCAGCAAGCACCGCCTGCACCTGCGCGCGATCGAAGCCCGCCGCCAGGTGCGCCGGCCGGATCGGCGTGATCGAGCAGAGCCGCTCGGCGCCGTGCAAGTCGGCGTAGAGCGCGCGCTCGAGCTCGCTCGACCGACAGGCCGCGCGCGCCCGCGACCTCGGCGAGCACCGCCTCGCGCGCGAGCCGGCCGCCGGCCTCGGGCGCGCGGCGCGCGGCGCTGGCGCGCAGGAAGACCTCGCGCGCGCAGCTCGGCCGGATCGATCTCGGCCGCCGTCTCGAAGACGCAGCGATCGCTCGACCAGCTTGAGCACGCCGTCGCCCAGCCGGCGCTCGTGCGGCGCGAGCTCGACCGCGCGCCAGGTCGCCTCCAGCTCCTCGCGCGTGCGGCCGACGTGGGCGCGCGCGATCTCGAGGTACACGCCCGCCAGCTCCTCGACGCGCGCGCGCGCGTCGTCGTCGAGCGGCGCGATGTGCAGCTCCTCGCCGCGCCGGCGCGCGGTGACGAGGTCAGCGGTAAGCACTGTGCTCCCGGCGGCGATCGCTCGTCGACGTCTCGCGTCGTCGCCGCGGTCACCAGCTCGTAGAGCAGCGCGCGCTTGCCGCCGCTCTTGCTCGCGTGGCGGCGCAGGATGCGCCCCAGGCGCTGCACGTGCTCGCGCACCGAGCCGCTGCCCGAGATCACGACCGCGACGTTGGCCTCGGGGATGTCGACGCCTTCGTTGAGCACCTTGGACGTGACCACCGCGCCGTAGCGCCCGTCGGCGAGGCGCGCGAGGATCTCGCTGCGCTCGCGCACCTTCGTCTGGTGGGTGATCGCCGGGACGAGGAAGCGCCGCGACACGCGCGTACGCGGTGGCGTTGTCCTCCGTGAAGAGCATCACGCGATCGTCGCGGTGGCGGTCGAGCAGCAGCTCGACGTAGTCGAGCTTGGCCGGCGCGGCGAACGCGAGCTCGCGCTGCCGCCGGTAGGCCGCCATGGCGCGCCGCCCCTCGGCGCTGCGCGACGAGCGGATGATGAAGTCCGACCAGCCCGACGGCGAGCCCATGCGGATGCCCTGCTCGACGAGAAAGCCGGTGTAGATCGCGCGCTCGGCCTCGTACTCGGCGCGCTCGGCCGGCGACAGCTCGACCTCGAGCCGGATCGGTCTCGTAGTCGGCCAGGTAGCCGCCGTCGCCCGAGAGATCGACGATGTCCTTGCGGTAGCAGAGCGGGCCGATCAGGTCGTCGAGCTCGACGTCGCGGCCGTCGGCGCGCTCCGGCGTCGCGGTCAGACCCAGGCGAAACGGCGCCAGGCACGACTGCGCCGCCAGCGCGTAGGCGGCGCCCGGCAGGTGATGGCACTCGTCGAAGACGAGCAGACCGAAGCGCGCGCCGAGGTGCTCCATGTGCAGGTACGCCGAGTCGTAGGTGGTGACGGTGAGCGGCTGCACGTCGTAGTCGCCGCCGCCGACGACGCCGACGCCGACCGCGGCGCCGAAGGTCGCGCGCAGCACGTCGTACCACTGGCGCACGAGATCGAGCGTCGGCGCCACCACCAGCGTCGCGCGCCGCTTGTCGTCGATCGCCAGGCAGGCGACCTGCGTCTTGCCGGCGCCGGTCGGCAGCACGACGACGCCGCGCCCGCGCTGCGCGCGCCACGCGGCCAGCGCCTCGGTCTGGTAGGGGCGCGGCGGCGGTGCACGCGCGGGCCGTCGGGCAGCGGCTGGTAGCCGCGCGCACGATCGTCGACGGGGATCGACTGGCGGCCGAGCGCGCGCAGCAGATCCGCGTACGCCGCGGCCGGCGCGCGGTAGCAGGCCGAGCGCGGGTCCCACCGGCAGTCGGGCGTGGGGGGCGAGCCGCCGGCCGCGAGCCCGCGCAGCTCCAGGGTGCCGCCCGCGAAGGCGAGCACCACCTCTGGGGTCACAGGAATTCGCAGAGGTACGCGGCGGGCTGCGACGCGCGCACGTCGAAGCCGCTCTTGGCCGGGACCTCGAACGCGGTGCCCGCGGGAAAGCTGCGCCAGTCGCCGCCGTCGGGCAGGCGCGCGAACAGCTCGCCGCTGATGACCGTCATGCGCTCGGGCGCGTCGGTGCCGAAGTGAAACTCACCGGGCGCGATCACGCCCACGGTCGCGCGCCGGCCGTTGCGCTCGAATCCGACGCTTTGGACTTTGCCTTCGAAGTAGGTGTTGTGCTTGAGCATCGCCGACGCGGCGATTCTAGTAGAAGTCCTGCCCGCGGTCTTCCGCCCCGTACTCGTATTCGTCCTGGTGCTCGTATTCGTCCTCGGGCTCGTCGCCGTCCTCGTCCCGCCCCTAGTGACCGCGCCCGTGGTCGTCGTCGCGCCGCTTGTCGCCGCCGCGGCTCTTGTCGTCGGTCCCCTTCTTGTCGTCGTGGTGGCCATGGTCGTCGGGCTGCTTGCGCTGGTCCTCGGCCACGCGGCGTCGCTGCTCGTCGTCCTGACGCCGCTTTTGCTCGTCGGCCTGACGTTGTTGTTGCTGCTGCTGTTGCTGCTGTTGCTGTTGCTGCTGTCGCTGCCGCTGGTCCTCTTCCGCGCGCTGCTGCTGCTGTTGTTGCTGCTGCCGCCCATCCTCCTGCGCGCGCTGCTGCTGTTGCTGCCGCCGCTGATCGTCTTGCTGGCGCCGCTGCTCGTCCTGCTGCCGGCGCTGGTCGTCGGCTTGCCGCCGCTGCTGATCCTGCTGGCGCCGCTGATCCTCGGCCTGGCGCTGCTGTTCTTGCTGGCGCCGCTGCTCATCCGCCTGCCGCTGCTGCTGCTCCTGCACACGCCGCTGCTCCTCCGCCTGGCGCTGCTGTTGCTGCTGGAGCTGCCGCTGCTGCTGATCCTGCGCGCGCCGCTGCTCCTCCGCCTGGCGCTGCTGTTGCTCCTGCGACCGCCGCTGGTCCTCGGCCTGGCGGCGCATCTGGTCTTGCTGCTGGCGCGTCTGGATCTCGGCCTGGCGGCGCTGCTCCTCGTCGGCGCGGCGGCGCGCATCGTCGTCGCGACGGCGTTGCTGCTCCTGCGCCTGGCGGTTCTGCGCCTGCGCGCGGCGCGCGTCCCACTCGGTCTGGCGCTGCTGGGCGCGGCGCTCCGCCTCCCACCGCTGCGCATCGGTGTAGCGGCCCATCTGCTGCAGCCCCAGCGGCTGGTGGCGCGCGTCGACCCGGTTGCGACGCAGCCAATCGTCGTGCGGCCCCGCGACCCAGACGTCGTTGCCGTGCCGGTAGAACCGATTCACCGGCGCGGCTGTCCGCACGTACGTCCCCAGATCGCCGGTGAAGCAGTAGCGCCCGACGTCGGGCGACAGCAGATTGCGCGCGGGCACGAATCGCCACTGGTTCTCGGGCACGTACGTGCCTGTACCATCGGCCGCCGGCGCCCAGCCGACGTACCCCGGCCCCTCGCGCCACTGCACCCATGCCGGTCCCCACACCGTGTTCGGAAGCCAGATCCACCGGTTGGCCCACACCCAGTGACCGTAGTGATCGGTCGCCCAGCCGAACGGATCGCCGGACGCCCAGGTGAACCCGTAGTCGGTGTCGGTCCAGTGACCGTTGGTGTACGGCACGTACGACGCGTCGTTGGGCGCGAAGACCCAGCCGTACGTCGGATCGCTGTACCAGCGGCCGTAAGGCGCCAGGTCGTTGTAGAAGACGTCGACCGAGCTGACCGTCGAGCCCGGCGCGTCGGCGTAGACGTTGTCGTAAGTGGGCGCGCCACCGGCGTAGACGCCGGGGTCGGGCGGCATCGCCGCGGGCGGCGCCGCCGGTGGCGCCATGGGCGGAGGCGGCGCATAGGCCGGCTGATCCGCGGGCGGCGGATACGCGGATTGATCCACGGGCGGCTCGGAGGCGACCGGCGGCGGCGCGCCCGGAGGCGCACCAGGAGGAGACTGCGACGGATCGCTCGGCGCTTGATAGCCGGGGCCGTACGCCGGCGGCGGCGCGCTGGCGGGCACGTAACACGCTCCGCCCGCGACCAGCAGGCCGAGCGGCAGCCACATCGACAGTTTCACGCTTGGAAGACGCATGGGGCGCACCTTTCCCGAGACCTCAGAAGTGGAGGGACGAGAGCACTGACGAGAACTCTCTTGTGACGATCGCACGACCCAGGGCATTCAGTCATCCCTGAATCGCGCGCGGTGACCCCTTGCCCGACGCTCGCTGTGGGGCGCCCACCCACGCGCGCTTTCGCGTTACCATGCGCGCCATGCTCACGAACCGAGTCGTCCCTCTCGCGTACGTCGCGATGATCGTTGCGGCGCCCGTGCTCGCGGGGTGCGGGCCGTCCGTCGACCCGGCGCTGAAGGCCGACATCGACCGCCGGATCGCCTCGCTCGCCCGGCCGACCCAGAGCTTCCCCGGGCCGGTCGGCTTCACGCCTCAGCCGTTCCAGGTCGGGCAGTGGACTCAGCACAAGATGGTCACCGACCAGCAGCCGTCGTTTCTGACCACCAAGGTCGTCGGGCAGGTGGGCGACGCGTTCTGGATCGAGTCGCTGCACGAGACTTATTCGGGCCGCACCGTCACCAAGATCCTGCTCTCGATCGCGAACCGCATGGATCCGGCCAGCGTCGAGATCCGCGGCGTGGTGATGAAAGATCGCAACGGCCACGTCCAGACCATCGAGGGTCCGGTGTTGAGCATGATGCAGGGGCTCTATCGTGGCGCGGTCGCGAACCTGATCGTGAGCTGGCAGGGCCAACCGCAGGAAGACGCGTCGGTGCCCGCGGGCACCTTCGCCGGCTGCTTCAAGATGCGCACCGACGCGCAGTGGGGCGGCTGGAAGTCGTCGTCGATGTCCTGGTCTCACCCGGCGGTGCCGCTCTCGGGCATGGTGCGCAGCGAGGGCATCGACAAGCCCAGCACGATGGAGCTGGTGGCGTTCGGCTTGGCGGGCGCGGTCAGCGAGCTCTAGCTACGCTAGCCGCAGTAAAAGAGCGGCGTGCAGCCTTCGTAGCAACCCGCGCTGTTGAGTGAGGCCGTGTACCCAGGCGCGCACGACGGCGGGTCCCCTCCGCAACGTGTACCGATCGCGCCGGCACATTGGGCGGTGCCGTTGTCGCCGCACGCAACGAGCATCGCGCACACGTTGGGGGCGGCGCAGACCTCGGACGGCGGCAGCGCGCTGTAGATCGGATGGCACCAGGGGACCGACTGGCACGCCACGGGAAACTTGAACGCCGCGCAGGAGAGCTGACCCGGCGGCACGGCGCAGGGCAACCGCGGATCATCTGGGTTCGCGCACCGAACGAAACCGCTGCAGTAGTCGGTGCGGCACGCGGTTTCGCGCCGCAGGCATGTCAGCTCGTCGGTGATCTGATGGCAGGGGATATTGCCGGCCGAGCCGCCAGAACCGGGCGCTCCACCGGCCGCGCTGCCGCCGGAGCCGCCACCACGGCCGGTTTGACCGCCGACTTGTATCCCGCCTCCTTGTCCGTCGTTACCGCCGATTCCGTCGTTGGCACCTACCGGCTGATCGAGCCCGATCCGCCCGCACGCGAGCCCCGCCAGCACCAGGCCGGCGAGCGCGCCCGCGCACAGCGGCCGGCAGGGGCTCACGCACCGTCTCCGCCCGACGGCGCAGTCGCCGCCGCGGGGTGCGGGCGCAGCGCGCGCACGAACAGGCCGAGCCCGCACGCGATGAGCCCGAACATCACGATCGTCGTCCAGAGGCTGGTCGGCTGAAAGTAGACGTCCAGGTTCATGAGCACGCCCGCGAGGATCAGGAAGATCCCGCCCAC
Organism: uncultured Pseudomonadota bacterium; assembly: GCA_963774325.1. GTDB lineage: Bacteria > Myxococcota_A > Polyangia > Fen-1088 > Fen-1088 > DASRQZ01. The sequence continues at coordinate 1,520,938 of CAVZEF010000002.1, read as the reverse complement.
GGCGAGGATCCAGCCGAGGATCGACCGGCCGTTGAACGACAAGACACCGATGCCGCCCAGCAGTGGAATCAGCGTGGCGCCGAAGCTGCTGCGCGCGCCGCCGAAGAAATGCCAGTACGACGTGTGAACCGTCACGTGGTCGAACACCATGTAAATCCCCACCGCCATCATCGCGATGCCGGCGAGAAACTCGCCGGCGCCGCCCGAGGTTCCACCTGGCTGAAACTTGGATCGTTTGCCTCCGAAGCTGGCCCCCGATTCGCTCATCCGGCGCAGCTTAGCAGCTCCGCCGCTCGCAAAAACCTGCCCTGTTCTGCAGGCAAGGTGACATCGCGCGCGCGGACGAGCTCATGAACAACCGGGCGCGCGATGGAATCTTTTTGCGCCGGCCCTCGTCTCAAGAAAGAGACTCGGAGGATCTGATCATGAAACGGCTCGGTTTGCTCGGTGGAATCGCGGCTCTGTTGTTCCTGGTGCCCGGCATCGCGTCGGCACAGGGTTGGCGTGGCGGCGGCGCTGGCTCTCACGGCGGCGGCACGGCGTTCCACGGCGGCGGCCATACGCCGGCGGGCGGCGGCTCCCACGCCGCGGCGGTTGGCGGCGGCTGGCGCGGCGGCCGGACGTACGTGGCGGCCGGCCGCGGCGCGTCCATCGCCCCGCACGCGGCGCCGCACGGCGTGGCGCCGCATGGCGGCTACTCGGTCGCGCCGTGGGGCGGCGGCTGGCGCGCGCATCCGTACAGCGCGGTCGGCGTCGGCCTGCGACCCTCGCCCCGTCACGTGTGGGTCCCGGGCTACTGGGGCTCGCGCGGCGGTGTGCGCGTCTGGATAGGCGGCGCCTGGCTGCTGCCGCAGACCAACTGGGCCTGGATCGCGCCCCACTGGCAGTGGACCGGCTACACGTGGGCCTGGCAGCAGGGCTACTGGGCGCCGCCGTACTAGCTCCGCCCCGTCCTCATACTCGTCGCCGTCCTCGTCCCGGTTCCGTCCGGTGCGCGTGCACCGTCGCGCGCTGGCGAGTAGGCTCTTCAGTGTCGAATGGAGCCTGAGGAGAAGCTGCTGAACGCGGTCCTGGTTCGCGAGACTCGGGATTTCACGCAGGCACAGGACTGGAGCGTGGTCCTGGCGGCGGCGGGGCTGGCGCATGAGCTGCGCGCCATCGACGGCGCGTTTCGCATCATGGTCGACTTCGCCGATCTCGACGCGGCGGCCAACGCGCTCGACGGGTACGACCGCGAAGCGCGCCAGGAGCGCGAAGAGCGGGCGGCGCGCACACCCGATGAGCCCGACGCGCCCCGGAGCACGCTGGGACTCTGGGCGGCGTTGCTGCTGCTCTCGTTCCACCTCGTCGCCGGGCCCTGGGAAGCGCAGCAACCGTCTCGCTGGTTCACGGTGGGGATCGCGTCGGCGGAGGCGATCCTGCACGGGCAGTGGTGGCGCGCGGTCACGGCGCTGACCCTGCACGCCGATCTGATGCATCTCTTCGGCAATGTCGTCGCGTCGCTGATCTTCATGAGCGCGGTCGGCCGCGCGCTCGGGCCGGGCCTGGGCGCGATGGCGATCGTGCTGGCGGGTGCGGCCGCAAATTTGCTGACCGCGGCGGTCCACCGCACCGCGCACCTATCGGTCGGCGCGTCCACGGCGACGTTCGCAGCGCTCGGGATCATGGTCGGCGTCGGTTCCTGGCGCCGCTGGCGTGTGCAGCCGTTGCGTCGCCGCGCGTGGCTCCCGATCGCCGCCGGGCTGGGAATGTTCGCCATGCTCGGGGTCGGCGGGGGCAGCAGCGATGGATTGTTTGGCATCCGCAACGCCGGCGAGCGCACCGACGTCTTCGCCCATCTGTTCGGCCTCTGCGTCGGATGTCTGTTCGGGATCATTGCGGCGCGCGTGCTGCCGCGCCGGCCGGGACCGCTGGTGCAGGCGGTGCTGGTGGTGGGGGCGCTGGCGGTGGTATCCGGTTGCTGGTGGCTCGCGTTTCATTCCTGAAGACGGTCGCGCTCGTGCTGATCGCCGCCGGCTGCGCCACCTCGGCGAGAGAGGCGAGAAGACGGGCGGGCGAATCCGCCCGACTTTCCGTACGTCCCCGATCGGGGCGACGGCACCTATTCCAATCCGATCATCTTCGCCGACTACTCCGACCCCGACGTGATCCGCGACGGAGACGCGTACTACCTGATCTCGTCGAGCTTCACGTCGACGCCCGCGCTGCCGATCCTGCGCTCGCGCGATCTCGTCAACTGGACCATCGTCGGCCACGCGATGGAGAACCTGCCCGACCCGCGCTACGCAGAGCTGCAACCGGGCGCGGGCGTCTGGGCGCCGGCGATCCGCGCGCACGCCGGCACGTTCTACATCTTCGTGCCGCTGCCTGACGAAGGCATCTACGTGCTGACCGCCCCGCACGCCGAGGGGCCGTGGAGCGCGCCGCGCCTGCTGATCGCGGGCCGCGGGCTCATCGATCCCTGTCCGTTCTGGGACGACGACGGGCAGGCCTATCTCGTGCACGCCTATGCGCGCTCGCGCGCCGGCATCAAGGACCGCCTGCGGCTGCGGCCGATGGCGCCCGACGCCTCGCGCCTGCTCGGCGACGGCGAGATCGTCTTTTCCGATCCGGCGCGCCACCCGACGCTCGAGGGGCCGAAGATGTACAAGCGCAACGGCTGGTACTACGTCCTGGCGCCGGCCGGCGGCGTGAAGGACGGCTGGCAGGTCGCGCTGCGGTCGCGGCGCATCTACGGGCCCTACGAAGCTCGCGTCGTGCTCGCGCAGGGGCATACGGTCGTGAACGGTCCGCACCAGGGCGCGCTCGTCGACACGCCGGGCGGGCAGTGGTGGTTCGTCCATTTTCAGGACGACGGCGTCCACGGGCGCGTCGTGCACCTCAACCCCGTGACCTGGCGCGACGACTGGCCGCAGATGGGGACGCCCAGCAGCGACCCCGGCGCGCCGGGCGAGCCGGTGCTGCGCCACGCGAAGCCGGATCTGCCGCGCCAGCCGATCGCGATCCCGCAGACCAGCGACGAGATGGACGCCGGCGCCGACGGCCGTCTCGCGCCGCAATGGCAGTGGCACGCCAACCACGGCGACGGCTGGTTCGATCTGCGTGCGCGGCCGGGCTGGCTGCGCCTGCGCGCGCTGCCGCTGGCGGCCGTCGAGCGCTGGGCCGCGCTGTCGAATCTGCTGCTGCAGAAGCTGCCGTCGCCGTCGTTCACCGCCGAGACGGCCGTCGAGCTCGGCAACGGCGCGGGCGGGCTGATGGCGGGACTGGCCGTGGTCGGCGAGACCTCCGCGGCGCTGGTCGTCGAACGCGATGCCGCGACCGGCGGCGCCCGCGTCGTGCTCCGCATCGATGATCGCGTCGCCTACGCCGCGCCGATCGCCAGCGCTCCCGTGCGCCTGAGCGTCACGTTCACCGCCGGCGCCACGTGCACATTTGCATACGCCACCGGCGGCGCGCCGCCGCGACTGATCGAACGAGCCCCGTTCACGGCGCGCGCGGGCCGCTGGGTCGGCGCCGAGATCGGGATCTTCGCGGCGACGCCGAGCCTCGGCGCCAGCGGCGACGCCGGCGCGCACGCCGACTTCGATTACTTTCGCTTCCGGCCCGCGGGGCCGCCCGCCGTCCGGATCGCCGCCCGCTCAGGACGGCGGCGAGCTCTGAGGAAGCTCGACGATGAAGGTCGCGCCGGCGCCGAGCTCGCTCTCGACCCGCACCTCGCCCTCGAGCGCGCGCACGATCTCGCGAACGATCCATAGACCAAGGCCGATGCCGCCGAAGCTGCGCGAAGATGACGCACGCTCGAAACGATCGAAGATCCGCAGCTGATCGTCGGACGCGATGCCCACGCCCTGATCGCGCACCATGAGCCGTGCCTGGGAATCGGCGACCTCGACGATGACCTCGACCGGTTTGCCCTGCCCGTACTTGAGCGCGTTGGTGATCATGTTGGTGATGACCTGCTCGAGCCGGCTGCGATCCCAGTGCCCGACGACCGGTTCCGGCGCGAGGACGCCCAGCGTGGAGCCGGCGCGCAGCGCCTCGTCCTGGAATCGCGCCACGACCTCGACCGCCAGCTGCGACAGGTCGACCTCTTCGATCTCCAGCTCGAGCCGGTCCGAGGCGATCCGCGAGACGTCGAGCAGGGCGTTGATGAGACGGTGCAGGCGATCGGCCTGGCCCTCGATCTTTCCCAGCTTCTCGCCGAGCCGCGTCGCCGGCACCACGCCCTGGTTGCGCTGCGCGAGCCGGCCCAGGTTGGCGACCTCCAGCTTCAGCGACGTCAGCGGCGTGCGCAGCTCGTGCGAGGCCACCGACAGGAAGTCGTCGCGATGGACGACCGCGCGCTGCAGCTCGGCCTCGGCGTGCTTGTGATCGTCGATGTCGACCGCCGTCGCGATCCAGCCGACTACCCCGCCCTGCTCGTTGCGCTCGGGCACCATGCGCGCGACGTGCCAGCGATACGCGCCGTCGGTGGCGCGGCGCAACCGCAGCTCACGCTGAAACGGCTGCTGCCCCTCGATCGTCGCCACCCAGTCGTCTTCCACCTGCGGGCGCTCGTCGGGGTGAATCACGCGCCAGAACGATTCGCGCGAGATCTGATCGGCATTGATGCCGCAGTAGGCGAGGCTGGCACGGTTCCAGTAGTAAATCTCACCTCCGGAGCTCGCCGCCCACACGCACTGGGGCATGGAGTCGAGCAGGCTGCGATAGCGGTACTGGCTGCGGCGCTCGATCGCCTCGCGCTCGCGACGGCGCAGCATGCGCTCCTGCAGCTTGATGGTCTCGCCCTTGAGATAGAGATCGATGAACACCGACACCTTCGACCGCAGGATCTCCGGCTCGATCGGCTTCATCAGATAATCGACCGCGCCCTGCGAGTAGCCGCGGAACACGTGCTCCGCGTCGCGGCTCAGCGCGGTGATGAAGATGATCGGGATGTGGCGGCTGCGCGGGTGCTGCTTGACCAGCGCCGCCGTCTCGAAGCCGTTCATGCCCGACATCTGCACGTCGAGCAGGATGAGCGCGAAGTCGCGCTGCAAGATCTGCTTGAGCGCTTCGTCCCCCGAGTGCGCCTTGACCAGCCGGGGACCGAGCGGCGCCAGCAACGCTTCGAGCGCCAGCAGATTTGCCGGGTGATCGTCGACGATGAGGATGCTCGCCTGCGTCGCGGCGGCGTCGACGGAGAACGATCCGGCGCCGGCCGCATCGAACGAACCGTCTCTTTCGACGACCGCCACCGCGCTGGCCTCAGGCAGAGGCAACAGCATCACCGCCCGTCCACAAGCGGATGACGTCGAGGAGCTTGGTGGCATCGACGGGCTTCGGCAGATAGTCGGACGCGCCCGCGCCCAGGCATTTGTCGCGGTCCTCGGGCAGCGCCTTGGCCGTGACCGCGACGATCGGGATCCCGCGGAAGCGCGGGATCCCGCGGATCTCCTGGATCGCCTGATAGCCGTCCATCCCCGGCATCATGATGTCCATCAAGACGAGATCGATGTCGGGGTCGTTCTCCAGCGCCTGGATGCCCGCGCGGCCGTTGTCGGAGTAGATCACCTTGACGCCGTTCGCCTCGAGGATGCTGGTCATGGCAAAGATGTTGCGCACGTCATCGTCGATGACCAGGACCTTGTGCCCCACGACGGTCGCTTCCGCCTTGCGGCTCTCGGTGATCATCGCCTTCGACCGCTCGGGCAGCCGCTCCTCGACACGGTGCAGGAAGAGAGCGGTGTCCTTGAGCAGCCGCTCCGGCGAGTTGACGCCGCTCTTGAGGATGATCGACTGCGTGTACTTCTTCAGCCGCTGCTCCTCGTCGTCGGTCAGCTCCTTGCCGGTGTAGACGACGATCGGCAGGTCCCGGTAGCGCGGCTGCGTCTTGACGCGCTCGACCAGGCGCACGCCGTCGTCGCCCGGCAAGACGAGATCCACGACCATGCAGTCGAACTGGCCGGAGTCGAGCGCCGCCAGCGCCTCCTCGGCCGTACGCACCGCCGAGACCTTGACGTCGTCGCCCTCGCCGACCAGCTCGATGATGCTGTCGCGCTGGTGGTCGTCGTCCTCGACCAGCAAGAGCTGGCGCACCGATCGGTCGAGGAACGTCGAGATGTGCTGGAACGCCGCCTGCAGCGACTCGCTGCTCACCGGCTTCTCGAGATACGCGAACGCGCCGAGCGCGGCGCCGCGCCGGGTGAGCTCGTCGACCGAGATCACGTGCACGGGGATGTGCCGTGTGCTCGCGTTGCGCTTCAGGCGATCGAGCACGCGCCAGCCGTCGAGCACCGGCAACTGCAGATCCAGGCTGATCGCGTCGGGCTTGAGCTGGTTGGCCAGCGCCAGGCCCGAGTCTCCTCGCGTGGAGACGATGGCTTTGTAGCCGTTCTCGTGCGCGAGCCCGAGCATGATGCGCGCAAACGCGAGGTCGTCCTCGATGATCAGCAGCACCCGATCGCCGGGCTGGATGTCGTCGCGATCGTCCGCGATCGGGCCGCAGCACCGCCGGATCGGGCGCCGCCAGCGGCGCCGCGCCGACCAGCGAAACCAGCGCCGCGCGCACCGGCGTCTCGACCACCGGCACGTCGCGGTCGTCGTCGTCGACGCCGGAGTCGACGCCGATGTAACGCTCGGGCAAGTAGAGCGTGAAGGTGCTCCCCTCGCCGAGGCGGCTCTCGACCTGGATCTCGCCGCCGAGCAGGCGCGCGATCTCGCGGCGGATCGAGAGCCCGAGGCCGGTGCCGCCGTACTTGCGGCTGGTGGTGCCGTCGGCCTGCTGGAACGCCTCGAAGATCAGCTTCTGCTTGTTCTGCGCGATGCCGATGCCGGTGTCGGCGACCGAGAACGCGATCACGCGCTCCGGGTGCGCCAGTCCCTCGCTGCTGAAGCGCGTGCCGGGACGCGCGCGCTGGACGCGCAGGATCACGCCGCCGGTCTCGGTGAACTTGAACGCGTTGGAGAGCAGGTTCTTCAGCACCTGCTGCAGCCGCTGCGGGTCGGTGAAGAATCGCGGCGACACGCCCGGACCGACCTCGGTGCGGAACTTGAGCCGCTTCTGCATCCGCGACCGGCCGGAACGATCGCTCGACGAAGTCGACGAGCTCCTGCACGCCGCAGCTCGCGCGGCTCGACCGGCATCTTGCCGGCCTCGACCTTGGACAGATCGAGGATCTCGTTGATGAGCGTCAGCAGATCGCCGCCCGAGGCGTAGATCGTCTTCGCGTACTCGACCTGCTTGCCGGTCAGGTTCTTGTCGGCGTTGTCGGACAGCAGCTTGGCCAGGATCAGCAGGCTGTTGAGCGGCGTGCGCAGCTCGTGCGACATGTTGGCCAGGAACTCGGACTTGTACTTGGAGATGAGCGCCAGCTGCTCCGCCTTCTCCTCGAGCGAGACGCGCGCCTGCTCGACCTCGCGGTTCTTGACCTCGACCTTGGTGTTCTGCTCGGCGAGCAGCCGCGCCTTCTCCTCCAGCTCCAGCGCCTGCTTCTCGAGCGCCGAGTTGGAGCGCTTGAGCTCGTCCTGCTGCTGCGTGAGCTCGCTGCGACTGCGATCTGCAGCTCCGAGGTCAGCGACTGCGACTGCTGCAGCAGCTCCTCGGTGCGCATGTTGGCGCTGATCATGTTGAGCACGACGCCGATGCTCTCCATGAGCTGGTCGAGGAAGAGCTGGTGGATCGCGCTGAACGGGTGGAACGACGCCAGCTCGATCACCGCCTTGACCTCGCCCTCGAACAGGACCGGCAGCACGATGATGTTGAGCGGCGGCGCCTCGCCCAGGCCCGAGCTGATCTGGATGTAGTCGGCGGGCACGCGCGTGAGCAGGATCGTCTTCTTCTCGAGCGCGCACTGGCCGACCAGGCCCTCGCCGAGGCGGAACGCGTTGGAGACGCTCTTGCGCTCGCGGTACGCGTAGCTCGACGTCAGCTTGAGGATCGGCGCCTGCTCCTCGGAGTCGACCATGAAGAACGCGCCGTGATGCGCCGACACCAGCGGCGTCAGCTGCGACATGATCATCTGGGACACCGTCTCGAGATTCTTCTGCCCCTGCATCATGCTGCTGAACTTGGCCAGGTTGGTCTTGAGCCAGTCCTGCTCGGTGTTCTTCTGCGTCGTCTCCTTGAGGTTCACGATCATCTGGTTGATGTTGTCTTTGAGCGACGCGACCTCGCCTTCGGCCTGCGACGTCGATCGATCGCGTGAGGTCGCCCTTGGTCACCGCGGTCGCGACCTCGGAGATCGCGCGCACCTGCGTGGTCAGGTTGCCGGCGAGCTGGTTCACGTTGTCGGTCAGTTGCCGCCAGGTGCCGACGGCGCCGGGCACCTTGGCCTGGCCGCCGAGCTTGCCTTCGATGCCGACCTCGCGCGCCACCGTCGACACCTGGTCGGCGAACGTGCCCAGCGTGTCGGACATGTTGTTGATCGTGTCGGCGAGCGCGGCGATCTCGCCCTTGGCCTCGACGCCGATCAGCTTCTGCGAGAGATCGCCGTTGGCGACCGCGGTCACGACCTTGACGATGCCGCGCACCTGCGTCGTCAGGTTCGACGCCATGAAGTTCACGTTGTCGGTCAGGTCCTTCCACGTGCCGGCCACGCCGGGCACGCGCGCCTGACCGCCGAGCTTGCCCTCGATGCCGACCTCGCGCGCGACGGTCGTCACCTGCTCGGCGAACGTCGACAGCGTGTCGGTCATGCTGTTGATGGTCTCGGCGAGCGCGGCGATCTCGCCCTTGGCCTCGACGACCATCTTCTGCTTCAGGTCGCCGTTGGCGACCGCGGTCACGACCTTGACGATGCCGCGCACCTGCGTGGTCAGGTTGCGGGCCATGAAGTTCACGTTGTCGGTCAGGTTCTTCCAGATGCCGGCCACGCCGGGCACCTCCGCCTGGCCGCCGAGCTTGCCCTCGGTGCCGACCTCCTTCGCGACGCGCGTCACCTCGCTGGCGAAGGTGTTGAGCTGATCGACCATGGTGTTGATCGTGTTCTTCAGCTCGAGGATCTCGCCCTTGACGTCGACGGTGATCTTCTGCGACAGGTCGCCGTTGGCGACCGCCGTCGTCACGAGCGCGATGTTGCGCACCTGGACCGTCAGGTTGTTCGCGAGCAGGTTGACGTTGTCGGTCAGGTCCTTCCAGATGCCGGCCACGCCGGGCACCTCGGCCTGGCCGCCGAGCTTGCCCTCGGTGCCGACCTCCTTCGCGACGCGCGTCACCTCGCCCGCGAACGAGCGCAGCTGATCGACCATGGTGTTGATCGTGTTCTTGAGCTCGAGGATCTCGCCCTTGGCGTCGACGGTGATCTTCTGCGAGAGGTCGCCGTTCGCGACCGCCGTCGTCACCTTCGCGATGTTGCGCACCTGATCGGTCAGGTTGCCCGCGAGCAGGTTCACGTTGTCGGTCAGGTCCTTCCACGTGCCGGTCACGCCCGGCACCTTGGCCTGGCCGCCGAGCTTGCCCTCGGTGCCGACCTCGCGCGCGACGCGCGTGACCTCGCCGGCGAACGCGCGCAGCTGATCGACCATGGTGTTGATCGTGTTCTTCAGCTCGAGGATCTCGCCCTTGCACGCTCGACCGTGATCTTCTGCGAGAGGTCGCCGTTCGCGACCGCCGTCGTCACCTTCGCGATGTTGCGCACCTGGTCGGTCAGGTTGCCGGCGAGCACGTTGACGTTGTCGGTGAGATCCTTCCACGTGCCGCTCACGCCCTTGACGTCGGCCTGTCCGCCGAGCTTGCCCTCGGTGCCGACCTCCTTCGCGACGCGCGTGACCTCGCCCGCGAACGCGCGCAGCTGATCGACCATGGTGTTGATCGTGTTCTTCAGCTCGAGGATCTCGCCCTTGACGTCGACGGTGATCTTCTTCGACAGGTCGCCGTTGGCGACCGCGGTCGTGACCTCGGCGATGTTGCGCACCTGCGCGGTCAGGTTGTTCGCGAGCAGGTTGACGTTGTCGGTGAGGTCCTTCCAGGTGCCGGCCACGCCGGGCACCTCGGCCTGCGCGCCCAGCTTGCCCTCGACGCCGACGGTGCGCGCCACGCTGGTGACCTGCTCGGCGAAGATGCCCAGCGTCTTGGTCATGCTGTTGAGCGTGTCGGCGAGCGCGGCGATCTCGCCCTTGGCCTCGACGCCGATCAGCTTCTGCGAGAGATCGCCGTTCGCGACCGCGGTCACGACCTTGACGATGCCGCGCACCTGCGTCGTCAGGTTCGACGCCATGAAGTTCACGTTGTCGGTCAGGTCCTTCCAGATGCCCGAGACGCCCTTCACCTCGGCCTGGCCGCCGAGCTTGCCCTCGGTGCCGACCTCCTTCGCGACGCGCGTGACCTCGGCGGCGAAGCTGTTGAGCTGATCGACCATCGTGTTGATCGTGCTCTTCAGCTCGAGCACCTCGCCCTTGGCGTCGACGGTGATCTTCTTCGACAGGTCGCCCTTGGCGACCGAGGTCGTGACGTCGGCGATGTTGCGCACCTGCGCGGTCAGGTTGTTCGCGAGCAGGTTGACGTTGTCGGTCAGGTCCTTCCACGTGCCGGCGACGCCGGGCACTTCGGCCTGCGCGCCCAGCTTGCCCTCGACGCCGACGGTGCGCGCCACGTCGGTGACCTGCTCGGCGAACAGGCCGAGCGTGTCGGTCATGTTGTTGATCGTGTCGGCGAGCGCGGCGATCTCGCCCTTGGCCTCGACCTTGAGCCGCTGCGACAGATCGCCGTTGGCGACCGCGGTGACGACGCGCGCGATGCCGCGCACCTGCGTCGTCAGGTTCGACGCCATGAAGTTCACGTTGTCGGTCAGGTCCTTCCAGGTGCCGCCCACGCCCTTGACCTCGGCCTGGCCGCCGAGCTTGCCCTCGGTGCCGACCTCCTTCGCGACGCGCGTCACCTCGGCCGCGAAGCTGTTGAGCTGATCGACCATCGTGTTGATGGTGTTCTTCAGCTCCAGCACCTCGCCCTTGGCGTCGACGGTGATCTTGCGCGACAGGTCGCCGTTCGCGACCGCCGTGGTCACGAGCGCGATGTTGCGCACCTGGCCGGTCAGGTTCGACGCCATGAAGTTGACGTTGTCGGTCAGGTCCTTCCACGTGCCGCTCACGCCCTTGACGTCGGCCTGGCCGCCGAGCTTGCCCTCGGTGCCGACCTCCTTCGCGACGCGCGTCACCTCGGCCGCGAAGCTGTTGAGCTGATCGACCATCGTGTTGATGGTGTTCTTCAGCTCGAGCACCTCGCCCCTCGCGTCGACGGTGATCTTCTTCGACAGGTCGCCCTTGGCGACCGACGTCGTGACGTCGGCGATGTTGCGCACCTGCGCGGTCAGGTTGTTCGCGAGCAGGTTCACGTTGTCGGTGAGATCGCGCCAGATGCCGGCGGCGTCGGGCACCTCGGCCTGACCGCCGAGCTTGCCGTCGGTGCCGACCTCCTTCGCGACGCGCGTGACCTCGGCGGCGAACGAGCTCAGCTGATCGACCATGCTGTTGACGGTGGTGCCGATGCGCAGGAACTCGCCCTTGACCGGCTGCCCCTCGATCTGCAGCGCCATCTTCTGCGTGAAGTCGCCCTCGGCGACGGCGCTGATGACGCGCGCCACCTCCGTCGTCGGCTGCACGAGGTCGCCGATGAGCGCGTTGATGGAACCGACGCTGCTTCCCCAGCCGCCCCGCATCTCGTGCAACGTCGCACGTTCGGTCATGCGGCCCTCGCGGCCGACGACCCGTTCCACGCGCACCATCTCGTTGGCCATGGCCTCGTTGAGCGAGATGATCGCGTTGAACTCGTGCGCGATGTCGGGCATCAACGACCCCGCCGAGGCGCCGCGCCCGCTACCCACCGACAGGCGTACCCCGAAATCGCCCTGCCGGACGGCACGCAGCGCGCTCAGGAGCTCGGCGAGCGGTGCGTCCTCGGGCGAGCGCGGACGAGCGGGACCGCGCTGCGCCTTACGAGGCGGCGAGGCTGCAACTGGCGCCACCGGCGCGCCCGGTTTCGGCGCTTCGTGCCGCCCGTTGTTGCCGTTGCTGTTGCCGTTCTTTCCCGGTGGCGTCGGTGCTCGTCCGTCGAAATCCACGACTATGCTCCTCCTCCGTCCCGTCCCCGGGCCGGTCGTCGAGTCGATCCGTTGTGAAGCTGTCGATTTTGCCGCGGAGGGGCGGCGCGGTCAGGCCTTCTTGAGGCCGTTTCCGTTCAGCGAGTCCAGGTGGGACCCGCCCGGCGGCGTCGATATCCGCGCCGCTGAGGCCGCGGCGCGGTCGGCCGCCAGGCGGTCGACGTCGCCCCGGCGGAAGAGCCGCCGGCCGCTGACGGTGCGCAGGGCCGGAAGCCGGCCGCTGTCTGAGAGCACGCGAACGGAGTCGGGTGAGAGCCCGAGCACACGTGCCGCGTCGCTGGGGGTGAGCAGGTCGTTCGGATCGGATGCAGTCGGGAGTTTTTCCACCGGTTCCCGGCCGGTTTCCTGGAACGTCATGAGCTGGTCAGGTAACCACCGGACACCTAAGCGCAAGGGGGAATGACGATCTGAGGCCAATTTTGCCCCCAACAACCCCGACAGACGCATCGGAGCCGCGTCGGCAAGAGGCATTCCGTGATAAAAGAGAGGCTTCTTTTCCCCGTTCAATTCGTCCGATTCCTTACTCGTCATTGGCCCCCAGTTGCACGACAGAGACACCCCATGGATGAGTCACGCTCGTGTTTGCCCTCTCTTAATCGCGCGTTGCTCCGTGCCGTAACCGCGGCGTTGCTGGCGGTCGCGACCCTGAGCCTGGCTTCGGTGGCTCGCGCCCAGGACGACAACACCGACGCGATCGCCAAGGCCACCCAGCTCAACAAAGACGCCATCACCGCCTACCAGGCGCACAAGGCCGACGAGGCGAAGCGGCTGCTGAAACAGGCGCTGGATCTGTGCGATGCGTCGGGGCTGGACCAGCACCCGATCAAGGCGCGCACATTGGTGCACTTCGGCATGGTGCTGATCGGCGGATCGAAGCAGCGCGACCTGGGAATCAAGCAGTTCAAGAAGGCGCTGGCGATCCAGCCGGACATCGGGCTCACGAAAGCAGTGGCGACGCCGGAGATGCAGTCGGCGCTCGACGAGGCCCGCAAGGCCGGCGGCGCGCCCGTCGACACGCAGAGCGACGCCAAGGCGACAGCTCCCGACACCGACGCCACGCCGGCCGGCGGCGATCAGACGCCCGCTGGCAGCGACGACAATGCGGCGGCCGCCGCGCCGGAGCCGCCGGCGCCGCCGCCACCGCCGCCCCCCGCCGCGCCGGAGACACCGGCCGAGCCCGCCGTATCGTCGGCCGGCCTCGATCACGAGCCGGTGACACGCGCGCGTCCCAACACGGCGGTCCCGATCACCGTCAACGTCGACCAGGGGATGAAGTTCGACAAGATCGTTCTCGCCTACCGTCCCAACGGGGCCACCGACTACCTCGGGCGCGAGATGAAGCAGGTCGATCCCGGCATCTATTCGGCGGAGATCCCGGCGCGCGCCACGAGCGGCACGATGGTCGCGTACTACATCGAAGCGCAGGACAAGAACGGCGACCCGGTGGCCGCGCGGGGATCGGCGGACAAGCCGCTGGTGATCATGATCGGCGAGCCGCGCGTCGCGAAGAAGCAGACGAAGAACAGCGACGACGCCGACGACGATGATGACGACGACGAGGACGAGAACGCCGCGCGCTACTTCATCGGGCTCGGTATCGGCAGCGGATTCGGCTACGCGAAGGGCAACGGCGACAACGATTCGGGGAGGCAGTACTCGTCGGGCGGAATCGCGACCGCGCAGGCTGCGCAATTGACGCCCGAGTTCGGCTACTGGATCCGCCCCGACCTGATGCTGTCGGTGCAGATTCGCTACCAGCTGGTCACGGGCACGACCGATTGGGTCGATCCGAGCCCGATGGGTCACACGCACAAGGCGATCAACTACGCGCTGGCGGCGTTCGCCAAGGCGACGTGGGCGCTCGGCCACGGGCGTCTCAAGCCCATCCTGTCGCTCGCGTTGGGAGGCGGCCAGATCCGACACGTGGTGAAGAACCCGACCCAGCAGGACTGTGGCGCGGACATGCACACCGATTGCGTGGACACGATCTCGGCGGGCCCGTTCCTCGCGGGCGGCGGGGCCGGCATCCTGTACAACCTCACGCCACGGATCGCGCTGCTGGCGGTCGCGAACACGCAGTTCGGTCTGCCCGACTTCACCGTCAACCTCGACGGCAACATCGGCGCCGCGTACCAGTTTTGATGGGGGGACCGCCCGGCGGCGTGCGCGCCTGCGTGCTCGGCTAGCGAGATCTGCCGCCTCTGCGTCCCCCCAAACCCCCGCGCGCCGCTGCGGGGGACCCGCAGCTACGCGCCACTCGCTCGAACCGCGTCATCCCAGATCGAGCGGGACGTTGGTCTCGACCGCTTGCGCGTAGTCGATCCCGGGCACCTCGAAGCCGAACAGCGCGCGGAACTCCTGCTTGAAGCTGGCGTAGTCGGTGATCGCGAACAGGTTCTCGGTCGTGACCTGGTTCCAGAGCGCGGCCACCTCGTGCTGCGTGGCCGGCTCCATCTCGAGATCGTCGACGCGGATGCGCCCGCCGTCGTCGAGGCGTGGCGCGCGCCCCGGCGCCAGGTGATCGCGGAAGAGGCGCGCGATCTGCGCGGCGGTCCCTTCGTGCGTGCCCTTGGCCTTCATGATCTTGTAGAGAATGCTGATGTAGAGCGGCACCACCGGGATCGCGCTCGACGCCTGCGTGGTCAGCGCCTTGTTGACGCTGACGTAGGCGCCGCCACCCAGCTCACCGCGCAGCCGCGCGTCCAGAGCGTGCGCCGTCGTCTCCAGATGTTCCTTGGCGCGTCCGATCGTGCCCGACCGGTAGATCGGGTACGTCAGCTCCGGCCCGATGTAGCTGTAGGCGACGGTGCGGCAGCCCGGCGCGAGCACGCCGGCCTCGAGCAGCGCCGCGATCCACAGCTCCCAGTCCTCGCCGCCCATCACCTTGCGCGTCGCCTCGACGTCGGCTTCGGTCGCCGGCTGCAGCTCGACGGTGGTGACCTGGTCGTTGTTCAGGTTGATGCTCTGGCTGCGATAGGGTGCGTGGAGCGGCTTCAGCACCGACGTCCAGGCGACGCCGGTCGCGGGGTCGGTGCGCCGCGGGCTGGCCAGGCTATAGACCACCGAATCGAGCTGGGCACCGCTCGCCTTCAGCTGCGCCAGCACCTGGTCCTTGACCTCGCGCGAGTAGGCGTCGCCGTTGAACGTCGTCACCGGGCGTCCCGCTTGCTGCGCCAGGCGATGCACCTCGGCCAGGTTGTACCAGCCGGCCGACGCCGTCTTGTCTCCCTGCGGCGCCCGCTCGAGGCAGACGCCGGTCGCGCGCGCGCCGTAGCCAAAGACCGCGGTGATCAGGCTCGACAGGCCGTAACCGGTGCTGGAGCCGATGACCAGCGCGTTGCGCAGCGGCGGTGCGCCGCCCGGCGCGGCGGCGCCCGCGGAGGACGCCGGCGGCGCCGCGAGCACGCGCGTGACGGTGTCGATCTGGCTGCGCACGTTGGCGGCGCAACCGGCGGGGTGGGCGTTCAGACACAGGAACCCCCGGATGCGCGCATTGACGGTTTGCAAGGGCATGGAACACCTTCCTGCCGCAGGGCGCGGGCCCCGTCAAGAGACGGCGCGGCGACCACGCCGAAGGCAACCCCGCGATTTCGCCGCGGTTCGAAGCTCGGGCGCTTGCGGACGCCCGCGCGATGCCTAGATTCTGAACATCATGGACCCGCGCGCCGTGAAGAAGATCCTGGTGCCGACCGACTTCTCCGAGCTCTCGGGTGAGGCGGCACAGACGGCGGTTGCCTTCGCCAAGGTCTTCGGCGCCAGCATCGAGCTCGTGCACGTCTTCGTCGAGCCGGCGTACATATTGCCGCCGCCCGTCGACATGGCGACGTTCCCGTTCGATCTGGCGCAGATCCTCGACCGCGTGCAGAACGGCCTCGACGCGGAACGCGATCGCGTGCAGGGCTCGGGCGTCACCGTCACGACGACGACGCTGTCAGGCCGCGCGGCACAGGAGATCGTGGCGCACGCGAAGAAGACTCACGCCGACCTGATCGTGATGGGCACGCACGGCCGGAGCGGCTTTCAGCACGCGCTGCTCGGCAGCGTCGCCGAGCGCGTGGTGCACCATTCGCCGTGTCCGGTGCTGGTGGTACCGATGCGGCAGCCGGCGGGGTAACGGAGAATCCTACAAATGCTCTCCTCCACGTCCGCGTGGAAGAGAGGGTATGGGTGAGGAGGTCCGACAATGAGCACGCCCTGCCATTCGCGCGGACGGGGGAGAGGCTCAACAAAGAGGCCTCTTTCTTGCCCTCAGGTCAGCTCGATCACCGTGACGCCGTCACCGCCCTGGCCCTTCTCGCCGGGCGCCCAGCGGCGCACGTAGGGCGAGCGCAGCACCAGCTGACGCACGATCTTCCGCAGCGCGCCCGTGCCGTGGCCGTGGATGACGAACACCGGCGAGCGGCCCTCGAGCGCGGCGCGATCGAGGTAGGCGACGACCTCGTCCTCGACGTCGTCGGCGCGATGGCCGCGCAGATCGAGCGTGTTGGCGGGGCCAGGGCGCGTGAGCGCGAGGAGATCGGCCGGAGGCGCGCCGGTGTCGCCAGACGTCGCGCCGACACGCGACGGCGATGAAGGTCGCGCATTCTTTCGCTCCGACGTCGGGGCCAGCGACGACTTCGCCGCGCCACCCAGCTCGGCGACGTCGACGTCGAGCGTGAGCGCGCCGACCGCGACCTTGACCCGCCCGCGCGCGTCGGGCGCGTGCAGCACGCGCCCCTCGGCCGACAGCGACGGCACGAACACGCGCGCGCCCGGCTGCAGCGCCGGCGCCGGCGGCGTCGCCACGGGCGCGGGCGCCGGGAACGCCTCCAGCGCGGCGCGCGCCGTCTCGTCGAGCCGCGCGCGCGCCGCCTCGGCCGCGCGCGCCGAGCCCGCCTGCTGGGCCTCGCGCACGACGGCGCGGATCGCCTCGCGCGCCTCGCGCACCGCAAGCTCGATCGCCTCGCGCGCGTGGCGGCCGAGCTCGCGCTCGCGCTTCTCCAGCGCCACGACCGCGACGCGCTGCTGCTCGTCGCGCTCGGCCAGCGACGCGCGCGCTTCGGCCAGCGCCTCGGTCGCGCGCGCGAGGTCGGTCTCGCGCTGCTCGAGCGTCGCGATCACCTCCTCGAGGCCCACGTGCGCGCCGCCGGCCAGCGCGCGCGCCCGTTCGAGCAGCGGCGGCGGAAGGCCCATGCGCGTCGCGATGTCGAGCGCGTACGAGCGCCCGGGTGTGCCGTCGCGCAGCCGGAAGGTCGGGCGCAGGCGCTCGGGGTCGTACTCCATGCCGGCGTTACGGAAGCGCGGGTCGGCCTCGGCCAGCGCCTTGAGCGCGTCGTAGTGCGTGGTGATCACCGCCAGGCCCGCGCGCTCGCCCAGCGCCTCCACGGTGGCGCGCGCGAGCGCCGCGCCCTGGTCGGGGTTGGTGCCGGCCATGATCTCGTCGAGCAAGACCAGCGTCGCCCCGCCGCCGGCGTCATGACGCAGGATCGCGCTCAGGTTCGCCAGGTGGGCCGAGAACGTCGACAGATCGCCCAGCACCGACTGCTGGTCGCCGATGTCGGCCAGCACCGAAGCAAAGAACCCGACGCGTCCGCCGGCATCCGCCGGCACGAGCATGCCGGCGCGCGCGAGCAGCGCGGCGAGCCCCAGCGTCTTCAGCAGCACGGTCTTGCCGCCGGCGTTCGGCCCGCTGACCACCAGCACCTTGGCCGGCTGCCCGTCGAGCGTCACGTCGTTGTCGACGACGCGGAAGCCTTCGCGCGCCGCGCGCAGCGTGAGCAGCGGGTGGCGCGCCCCGCGCAGGGTGATCACCGGCTCGTCGGTGATCTCCAGCGCCTCGCCGCGGTAGCCGACGCCGAGCCGCGCCTTGGCCGCGATGACGTCGAACGTGCCGAGCAGCGCGAGGTTCGCGCGCAGCGCGGGCGCGGCGCGCGCGACGTCGCCGGTCAGCTCCTCGAGGATGCGGCGCACCTCGCGCTCGATCGCCAGCTCGGCGAGCTTGAGCCGGTTGTTGAGGCCGACCACCACCGTCGGCTCGACGAACACCGTCTCGCCCGTGCGCGAGGTGTCGTGCACGATGCCCAGGCCCAGCGACTTCGCCGACGCGCGCAGCGGCAGAACGTAGCGGTCCTCGCGCACCGTCCAGAAGCGATCTCTGCAGCACCGACGCGTAGTCCTCGGTCTGCATCAGGTCCTCGATCTCGCTGCGCACGCGCGCCGACAGCGCCTCGCGCTCGCGCCGCAACCGCGCCAGCTCCGGCGACACCGAGTCACGCACCGAGCCCGACGAGTCGAACGTTTCGCGGATGCGCGTGACCAGGGGGCGGCAGGGGTCGAGCGCCGCCATCATCTCCGCCAGGCGCGGCGCCAGCTCCGCGGGGGCACCGGCGGCCGCGCGCGCGTCGTCGGCGACGCCGGCGCCTCGCGCGAAGAACTTCGCGACGGCGCCCGCGACCTCACCCAGCTCGGCGACCGGGCGCAGCTCGTCGGGGCCGAGCGTGATGGTCTTCTCGGCCGCGTCGAGGAACGGCTCGGCGTCCGGGAACGCCAGCCCGGGAAGCGCGTGACCCGCGCGCAGCAGGCGCGCGACCTCGGCCACCTCTCCGAGGGCCGCGCGCGCCTCCTCCGCCGATTCGTAGAGCGCCAGCGTCGCGCAGGCCGCGCGCCCGCGATCCGACCGCGCCTCGGCCGCCAGCCGCGCCAGCAGCTCGGGCCAGTCGAGGAACCCTCGAGAACGA
The DNA here is from genome assembly GCA_963774325.1 of uncultured Pseudomonadota bacterium. Taxonomy (GTDB): domain Bacteria; phylum Myxococcota_A; class Polyangia; order Fen-1088; family Fen-1088; genus DASRQZ01. The sequence continues at coordinate 1,502,148 of CAVZEF010000002.1, read as the reverse complement.
GCGTCCAGTGCTTCGTCGGAATCGCCCGGCGCGGACGCCGGCTCGGAGGTCACCATCGAAATAGCCGCAGGAGTCTATGAGGGCCGCGCGCGACCGGCGCCAGCGTCAAACTCGCATCAGGCGCCCGGCTCGAGCAAGCCCCGAACATACTGCAGGAAGCCGTCGGCCGGTTGAAACATGAACGCGTAGCGCCCGAGGGTGACGATCTCGCCGCCCTTGAGCCGCGTCCCCTTCTTGGGCTCCAGCTTCTGGCCGTCGAGCAGCGTGCCGTTGGTCGACCCGCAGTCGAAGATCGCGATCTCGCCCGGCTGAAACTCGAAGAAGCAGTGCCGCTTGGAGATCGAATACTCGGGGATCGCGACGTCGTTGTCCCCGGTGCGTCCGACCAGCACGGGACCACGCGGCGAGAACGGCGCCTTCACGATCGGGAACACGCGGTGCATGAGCGCCAGCGACTTCACGTCGCCGCCGCCCGGCTTCGACAGCATCGTCACCTCGCGCGAGGACCGCTCTGGCCCGCCCACCAGCTCGGCGGCCCGGCCGGTCACGATCAAGACCGGTGCGGCGTAGCGCCTGCGAAAAACGACCTCGCCGACGCGTTTGAGCTCCTGCGCGTAATCCGTGAGGTAGACCGAAGCCACTCTCTCCATGAGTAACATTTTTCGGTCCCCACCGACAGGTTATCCCTGCCGGGACTTGGCCCGACCGAGGTGGGTGTGGGAGGCGCGCCCTCAGCGAGCTGCGCCCAGCGACCCGATCTGGGCCGCGCGATGGCAGGCCAGCGCCCGTTCGATGGCCCAGAGCAGCTCGTCGGCGTCGATCGGCTTCACCAGGCACTCCACCGCCCCGTATCCGCCTGCACCCGTACACAAGTCGCCGGTCTCCATACCGGTCACCAGGATCACGGGTGGTGCTTTCTCCCGTGCCTGGATGCGACGGATCAACTCGAGCCCATCCATCACCGGCATCTGCAGGTCGGTCAAGACCAGATCGGGCCCGATGCCGTCCTGGTCGAGCCGGTCGAGCCTCGCCAGCGCGCGCGCGCCGTTGCTGGCTGCCTCGACGAAGAAGCCCGACTCCTCGAGCAGTCCGCCCAGCGCCTCGCAGGCATCGCTGTCATCGTCGACGACCAGAATCGTGTCGCGATGTCTCATTGCAGACCACAAGAGCAAGAACGAAACCAGGTCGCCGATCAGCGCCGCAGCGTAGGGGCCGCCGGTTAGCGGTTACACACGGGTAACCGTGCCAAGCGCGCGGTTACGGACCAACCTGCCTCAGGTCGGCTCTTCGCCGTCGGCGGTCTGCTCGAGCTGGTCCGCCTTTTCCTGCTCCGCGATTTGCTTGCGCACGTCGTCCATGTCGAGGGCGCGCACCTGGCCGATGATCTCGTCCAGCGCCGGCGCCGGAACCGCGCCGGGGCGCGCGAAGACCAGCACCTGATCGCGAAACACCATGAGCGTCGGGATCGCCTGGATCTGGAACGTGCCCGCCAGCTCCGGCTGCTCCTCGGTGTTAACCTTTCCGAAGGTCACGTCAGCGTGCTTCTCCGAAGCCTTGTCGTAGATGGGGCCGAACGTCCGGCACGGGCCGCACCAGGGGGCCCACCAGTCGATCACGAGCACGCCGTCCTTCTCGACATACTGGTTGAAGTTTTCCGCGGTCAACGCAACGGTCGCCATGCATGCCTCCGGGATCAAGTATACAAGGTGACGATCGATTTCGCGTCGGACGCGTGTCGAGGGCGCCGTGATTGACGTAAAGAATCTATCGAAGAACTACCGGGTACACCGTCGGGCGCCCGGCCTGGGGGCCGCGCTGCGCTCCGTGTTCCGCCGCCGCTACGAGACCGTGAAGGCGGTCGAGGATCTGTCCTTCCACATCGACGACCGGCGAGCGCGTCGGCTTCCTCGGCCCCAACGGCGCGGGCAAGACCACGACGCTGAAGATCCTGTCGGGGCTGCTCTACCCGAGCGCGGGTCAGGTGCGCGTCGGCCCGTTCGTACCCCAGCAGCGCGACCCGCGCTTCCTGCAGCTCATCACGCTGGTCATGGGCCAGAAGCAGCAGCTGCTCTGGGATCTGCCGCCGGCCGAGACCTACGCGATGAACCGCGCCATCTACGATCTGCCGCGCGCGCAGGCCGACGAGACGCAGAAGACGCTGGTCGAGCTGCTCGACATCGGCGACCTGATCGGCAAGCCGACGCGCCAGCTGTCGCTGGGCGAGCGCATGAAGTGCGAGCTGGTCGCGGCGCTGCTGCACCGGCCGCGCGTGCTGTTCCTCGACGAGCCGACCATCGGGCTCGACGTCTCGATGCAGGCCAAGATGCGCGAGTTCATCCGCGACTACAACGAGCGCATCGGCGCCGCGGTGCTGCTGACCAGCCACTACATGGACGACGTCACCGCGCTCTGCCCGCGCGTGATCGTCATCGACCGCGGCCACCTGATCTACGACGGTGATCTGCAAGCGCTGGTGCGGCGCGTGCGGCCCGACAAGCGCGTGTCGATCCGCCTTTCGGCGCCGATCGACCGCGCGCAGCTCGACAAGCTGGGCGTGGTCGTGTCGGCCGACGCGGCGCAGGCGGTGCTGTCGGTGCCCGCGGTCAAGGTCAACGTCGTCGTGCGCGACGCGCTGGCCACGCTGCCGGTCGTCGACCTGACCATCGAGGATCCGCCGCTCGAAGAGGTCATGCGCGAGATGTTCAGCGCGCAGCGCGAGGGCGAACGCGACCGAGCGGTGCCATGAGCCCGACGGCGACGACGCCGGAGCGCGCGCCGTGACCATCCGCCGCGCGATCCGCGCCTACCCGACGCTGCTGCGCGTCGGGCTGTCCGAGGTCGTCGCCTACCGCGCCGAGTTCCTGGTCTGGATCCTCACCACCAACATGCCGCTCGTCATGCTGGCGATCTGGCACGCGGTCGCGCGGCGACGGCGCGGTCGGGCGCTTCGACCAGAAGCAGTTCACCGCGTACTACCTGGCGGTGCAGGCCGTACGCCTGCTGACCAGCACCTGGGTCGTCTGGCAGATGTCGATGGAGATCCGCGACGGCACGCTCGCGGCCAAGCTGCTGCGCCCGGTGCACCCGCTTTTCGCCTACAGCGCCGAGCACCTGGCGGCGGTGCCGCTGCGCGCGCTGGTGGTGTCGCCGATCTTCGCCATTCTCTACTACACGGCGGGCGACCGCCTGGCGATCCACGACCCGGCGATGCTGGCGATCTTCCTCGCGTCGCTGCTCGGCGCGTGGTTGCTGATCTTCTTCACGATGGTGCTGCTGGGCGCGCTGGCGTTCTTACATCGAGAGCGCGCTCGGCCTGTTCGAGCTGTGGCTGGGCATCCACGCGATCTTCTCGGGCTATCTCATCCCGCTCGAGGTGCTGCCGTTGTGGATCCGCGGCGCGACGAAGCGTGCTGCCTTTTCGCTACATGCTCGGTTTCCCGGTCGAGACGCTGGTCGGGCTCGAGACCCGCGCCGGCGCCGTGCGCGAGCTCGGCGCGCAGTGGGGCTACGTCGGGTTCTTCTTCGTCTTGAGCCTGCTGGTGTGGCGCGCCGGCGTGCGGCGGTTCGCGGCCTACGGGGGATGAGCGGGCGATGACGACCTCGGCGCTGGCGGTCGCGCGCCGCTACCTGCGGCTGCTGCGCGTGCAGGTGCGCACGGCGACGATCGGCGCCATGCAGTACCGCGCCGACTTCGTGGTGCGCGGCTTGATCGCGCTGCTCTGGATGGCGGTGGCGCTGGTGCCGCTCATCGTCGTGTTCGGCGCGCGCCAGCAGGTCGCGGGCTGGACCTTCGCCGAGGCGCTGGTGGTCGTGGCCTGGTTCACGCTGCTGAAGGCGGTCCTGGAGGGCGCGGTCAGCCCCAGCCTGACCGCCGTCGTCGAGCACGTGCGCAACGGCACGCTCGACTTCGTGCTGCTGAAGCCGGCCGACGCGCAGTTCCTGGTCTCGACGGCGAAGTTCGAGCCGTGGCGGATCATCGATCTGATGGGCGCGCTGGCGATCTTCGTCTACGCGTTCCGGCTGCTCGGCCGATGGCCGCACCCGGCGCAGCTCTTGCTGGCGCTGGTGTTCCTGGTGCTGGCGACGATGACGCTCTACTCGATCTGGATCCTGGTGGTCAGCGCCGCGTTCTGGGTGGTCAAGGTCGACAACCTGAGCTACCTGTTCGGGTCGCTGTTCGACGCCGGGCGCTGGCCGATCGACATCTTCCGCGGCGTCTTCCGCGGCGCGCTGCGGTTCGCGTTCACGTTCATCTTCCCGCTGGCGCTGATGACCACCTACCCGGCGCAGGCGCTGCTCGGCAAGCTGGCGACGAGCACGGCGCTGTTCGCGCTCGGCGGCGGCGTGGTCTTCGCGACGGTGTCACGCCAGGTGTGGAAGCGCGCGCTGAGGATGTATACGTCGGCGAGCTCATAGTTTCGCCTCGCCCCTCACGCTCACGACCGTAGGCCTCGCCGACGCCGTCGGCGGTGCGCCTTCCGGGGTTGACCTCAAACCTAACTGGAGATTCGGCCTTGGCTCTGGCAACGTGGAGCAGGCAGGCAACCGAAATTGGACGCGGTCGAAAACCAGGGCACCGTGAACCCCGAGACCCCGGGCAGAGAGCCTCCCGCGTACCCATCGACAGGCGAGCTCGAGACCGAGATCGCGATCCTGCAAGCACGCTGGCGCGGCGGCAACCCAGTCGACCCCGCCTTGCGCGCCTACTGCGCCGAGCGGCTGGAACGGCTGCGCGGGGTGTGGCGCGCCCGGCCCGAGGCCTTCGCGCCGGCGTGGTTGAGCTTGCTCAAGGAGATCTCCCAGGGGCTGAAGCTGCGCGCCGAGCAGGTGGCGCTGCGCCTGCCAGCACGTGCGCAGAGCCCGACCGCCGCGACCGGCGACCCGCTCGACGTGCTGCGCACGACGTTCGGCTACGAATCGTTCCGCGCCGGCCAGGAGGAGATCATCCGTGCGGTGCTGGCCGGGCGCGACTGCGTCGGCATCATGCCGACCGGCGCCGGCAAGTCGCTGACGTACCAGATCCCGGCGCGCCTGCTGGGCGGGACGACGCTGGTGGTCTCGCCGCTGATCGCGCTCATGAAGGACCAGGTCGACTCGATCACCGAGGTCGGCCTGCGCGCGACGTACCTGAACTCCAGCCTGGATCTCGAGGAGCGGCGGCGCCGCATCGCCGGGCTCGCCGCCGGCGCGTACGAGCTGTGCTACGCCGCGCCCGAAGGGATCGAAGCGTCGGTCGGGAACGCGCTGGCGCGCATGGACCTGCGCCTGATCGCGGTCGACGAAGCCCACTGCATCAGCCAGTGGGGCCATGACTTCCGCCCTGCGTACCGCAACCTGGCCGGGCTCAAGCGCCGCTTCGGCGGCGTGCCGGTCCTGGCGCTGACCGCGACCGCGACGCCCGCGGTCACCAGCGACATCATCGAGCAGCTCGCGATGGTCAAGCCGCTCGCCTTCCGCGGCAGCTTCTTTCGCCCGAACCTGCACATCTCGATCTATCGCAAGGGCGGCGAACGCGGCGACGGCGCCGGCGAGGTGCCGCGCGTGCGCGAGGCGATCCTGCGCCTGGTGCGCGCGCGCGCCGGCCAGAGCGGAATCATCTATTGCCTGTCGCGCAAGTCGGTCGAGGCGACCGCCGAATTTCTCAAGGACCAGGGCGTGCGCGCTGTCGCCTACCACGCCGGCATGGAGAGCGAGGTGCGCAATCGTGCGCAGGAGGCGTTCCGGCGCGACGACGCCGACGTGGTGGTCGCCACCGTCGCGTTCGGCATGGGCATCGACAAGTCCAACGTGCGCTACGTGATCCACCGCGACATGCCGCGATCGCTCGAAGGCTACTACCAGGAGATCGGCCGCGCGGGCCGCGACGGCATGCACAGCGACTGCGTGCTGTTCTATTCGTGGGCCGACGTGATGAGCTACGACCGCTTCAGCGACGACGGCGACGTCGACGCGAACGTGGCCGCGCGCCAGCGCGCGCAGGTGCGCGAGATGTTCCGCTTCGCGTCCGCGCCCGGCTGCCGGCACCAGGCGATCACGCGCTATCTCGGCGAGGAGCGCGCGCCGTGCGACACGTCGTGCGACGCCTGCGCCGGCGGCGATGTGCTCGCCGCGGCGGCCGAGGTCGTGCCCGCGCGCACGCGCCGGCCGACCACGTCGTCGTCGTCGTCGTCGTCGTTCCGGGGCGTGAGCGGCGAGCTGGACGCCAAGACCGCCGAGCGCTTCGAACGCCTGCGCAAGCTGCGAAAACGGATCGCCGACGAGCGATCGGTGCCGGCGTACGTGGTCTTCAGCGACGCGACGCTGCTGGCCATGGCCGAGCGGCGGCCGGCGAGTGAGGCCGAGATGCGCGGTATCTCAGGCGTCGGACCGAAGAAGCTGGAGCAGTACGGGGAGCTGTTCTTGGCTGAGCTGGGCGCGGAGTAGAGGCGTCAGGCGTCGGCCACGCCTACGCCTACGCCACGTTCACGTTTTGGGCCCGAGGCCCCAGGCCCATTCCCCATGCCTCCCGTCACGCCCGTCCTACCACCCCAGTGGTATGCTGCCGCGGGAGATGACCCGAGCTCGATCGAGCTGGAATTGACGTGCGGCCCGCGATCGCGGTCGGGGTCGTGAGGCGGATCTCGAAACCCAGCCCGGCGCGCATCCTCGCGCGCAGCCGGGCGCCGGCCGTGATGCTCGCGGCGCTGTTGCTCGCGCCGAACGCCGCGCGCGCGCGCACCGACGCGCCACCGGCGCCGGCGGCACCCGCGACCGACGCGCCGCCGGCGTTCCCGCCGGAGACCGCGCCTCCCGAGACGCCGCCCCCGCTGCGCGAGGACGCCGCGCCCGAGCCCAACGTCCCCTCGTTCGAGCCCGGCTTCGGCCCGCGCTACCACATCGAGCAGATCGTCGTATCGGGCAATCACAAGACCAAGACCGCGCTCATCCTGCGCGAGATCGGCCTGCAGCCCGGCGACGTGATCAGCGCGTCCGACCAGCGCGTCGAGGCGGCGCGCTTCCGGCTGCTGTCGCGCGGCTTCTTCCTGGACGTGCGCCTGTCGCTGATGCGCGGCCAGAAGCGCGGTGGCGCGATCCTGCTCGTCGAGGTCGAGGAGCGCGGCACGATCGTCATCAACGAGCTCTATCCCAGCACCAGCGAGGCGACGACGTTCTGGGGCGGCATCGACGTGTCCGAGACCAACTTCCTCGGCCGCGGCATCAACCTGGGCGGCGCGTTCGTCCTGTCGACCACACCCAAGGTGCCCGAGGCGCGCAACGGCTTCGGCCTGCGCCTGCACGGGTCGCTGCCGGAGATCCCCAGCCTGGGCGTGAGCCTGTCCCTGACCGGGCTCTACAACGACGGCAGCGAGTTCTATCGAGTCATCGGCGCCGATACCGACCCCAACCCCGCCAACTTCATCGCCGTGCGCACGCGCCGCGTCGGCGGCATCCTGGGCGCGGGCAAGCCGCTCGGCCGCTACTTGCGCCTGTTCGCCGACCTGCGCGAGGAGGCGGTCAACGGCCAGTTGCCGTCCACGCGCAACCAGATCTTCCCGTCGGGCCTGGTCCGGCCGATCGACTTCGACGTCGACGAGGGCGGGAGCCGCGTCGGCTCACTGACGCTCACGCTCGACTACGACACGCGCCCGGACCCGGTGCTGCCGCGCTCGGGTGGCCGCTTCGTCGCGTCGATCGAGGGCGCGCACGGCGCGCTCGGATCGACCTACGACTTCGCCAAGGCGCGTCGTGCAGGCGTCGGTCTACACGCGCCTGCCGCACGGCCACGCGCTCGGCTTTCACCTGCTGATGGGCGGCCTCATCGGCAACGCGCCCTACTTCGATCGCTTCTTCGTCGGCGATCTGAACTTGCTGCTGCCCCGGCGCGCGCTGGGCATGAACTTCTCGACGCTGGCGTCGCGCAACCTGCTCGGCACCGGCATCGCCGGCCACCGCTACGACGACTACGCGGCGCGCATCCTGATCGAGTACGCGATCCCGATCTGGCGCCGCCACGGCTTCGTCTACGGCGGCGACGCGTTCGCCGCCGTCGGCATGTTCGGCCTGGCCAGCGAGGTCGACTTCAGGCCGCCTGACGACTTCGGCTGGAACAACCTGCCCATCGATCTGACCGCGGACCTCGGCCTGCGCCTGGATACGTACGTCGGCGTCTTCACGATCTCGATCGCGAACGCCCTCGGTCGAAGCTCGTTCTGATGACCTCGCGCCGCCTCATCCTTCGCGCTTGCCTGGCCGCCGCCCTGGGGCTGGCGGCTGGGCATGGGCGTGGGTGGCGCGGCGCGCGCGGCGGATCCGCTGCCGACGCGCGTGACCGGGATCGAGACCGCGGGCGGCAAGCTGCTGGTCAGCGTCGGCCTGCAGGATCTGATCGGCGCCACCGAGCGGCAGCGCCTGAAGTCGGGCTTCGCGACGCGCATCCTGGTGCGCGTCTACCTGCACGAGGACGGCGTCGACGAGCCGGTCGTCGGTCGCGTTCCAGCGCGGCGAGATCGTCTACGACCTGTGGGACGAGCGCTTCCGCGTGCGCGTCACGCACGACTCCGGCCCCGACGCGCAGTCCGACGCGCGCACGCCCGAGGAGGCCATCTGGCGCACCTGCGCGCTCTGGCACTTCCCGGTCTCCGACCTGCGGCGCCTGCGGCCGGGCGCGCGCTACTTCCTGGCGTTCCGCGCCGACCTGAACCCGATCTCCGAGGAGCTGCTCGCCGACGTGCGCCGCTGGCTGGTGCAGCCACCCAACGGCCAGCGCCGCGTCGGCGCCGGCGACAGCGTGTTCGGATCGTTCGTGAGCATCTTCGTCAACCCCCGCGTCGAGGACAGCGAGCGCCAGCTCCGCTTCCTGTCGCAGCCGTTCATGATCAACCCGACGCCGGGAGGAAAATGAAGATTCGCCTTCCCGGCCGGTTCGAGTGGAAGATCCTGATCGCGCTGTTCATCGTCGCGTCGCTGCCGCTGGGCGCGGCGGCGTATCTGCTGTCGGTGACGCTGGGCCGCATCTCCGACATCACCGACCAGCACCAGAAGGAGGTGCGCAACTCGCTGGGCGGCGCCGTCGAGGTCTACCGCGCGTACTTCGCGCAGATGAAGGACGGCTTTCGCGAGCGCGCCGCCGAGATCGCGGCGACGCCGTTCGAGCACGCTTCGGATCTGGCGGCGGTCCCCGATCTGCTGCACGCGCGCGTTCTCGAGGGCGATCAGGTGATCGACGAGTGGGCGGTCGCGCCCGAGATCTTCGAGCACGCGCGCGAGGCGCCTCCCAACCTGGTCGAGCTGCCCGACTCGCGGCCGGGTATGCCGCGGCTGCTCGAGCTGACCTTCGGCATCTCGCGCGAGATGTACGGCAACTTTCTCACGCTGCGCGAGGCGATGAACCGCGAGGATGATCTCGACCGCGCGTTCCCGCTGATCTTTCCGATGATCTTTCGCGGGCTCGGCATCGCGCTCGTGATCATCCTCGCGCTGGCCACCGTGCTGGGCCTGTTCGTCGCGCGGCGCGCGACCGGGCGCGTGGCGACGCTGCGCACGGCGGCACGCCGGGTCGGCGAGGGCGACCTGACGGTGCGGGTCTCGCCGCGCGGCAAGGACGAGCTCGACGAGCTCGGGCGCGCGTTCGATCGCATGGTGGCCGAGCTCGGCGAGACGCGCTCGCGGCTCGAGTATCTGCAGAAGGTGTCGGCGTGGCAGGAGGTCGCGCGCCGCCTGGCGCACGAGATCAAGAACCCGCTGACGCCCGATCCAGCTCGCCGTGCAGGAGCTGGGCTCGAAGTACCGCGGCGAGGACGCCGGCTACGCGCGCCTGCTGACGACGGCGCAGGAGATCCTGAAAGAGGAGATCGATTCGATGCGCCGGCTGGTCGACGATTTCTCGGCGTTCGCGAAGCTGCCCAAGGTCGAGCCGGCGCCGATCGACGTCGGGCAGGTCGTCGAGGACTTCGTGCGCGGCCACAACGCCTGGCAGCCGCACGTGCGCTTCGACAAGCCGGCGGCGCCCGTCGAGGCGATGTGCGATCGCATGCTGATCCGGCGCGTGCTCGCCAACCTGGTCGAAAATGCCGTGCAGGCGGCCGAGGGCGCGGGCCGCGTGCCCGAGGTCGTGCTGCACGTCGAGGCCGACCGCGGCGGTCCCGACGATCGAGGCCGCATCGACATCGTCGTCGACGACAACGGTCCGGGCGTGCCGGCGTCGGCGCGCGAGCGCATCTTCGACCCTTACGTCACGACGAAGGAGAACGGAACCGGGCTGGGCCTGGCGATCGTGCGCAAGATCGTGATCGACCACGGCGGGGACGTGGTGGTGGCCGCCGAGCCGTCGCCCCTCGGCGGCGCGCGGTTCACGGTCGCGATCCCCGCCGCCTCGCCAGCGGCTGCAGCCGCGCGTGGCCCGGCCACAGCAGCGCCGGACCCCGCGACGTCTCCGTGATGCGGTCCGCGAGCACGGCGGCGGCCGACGTGGCGAGCCGCGCCTCGATGCGGCCGCGGCGCACCCAGCAGCGCAGCACACCCTGGTCGTCGATCGTGAGCGTCGCCGGATCGAGCGGCTCCTCGGCGCCGTCGGACAGCTGCAACGCAACGGCGCCGCCCTGGTCCAGGCGCAGAGCGCGCACGACCAGCGGCGTGTCGTCGACATCGATGTACGCGAAGCGGCGCTCGTCGAGGCGCAGGATGTAGCGGACGTTCTCCGGTTGGTCGGGCTGGTCGAGCCGGTCCAGCCAGCGGAACAGCGCCTGGCGCAGCCCCTCGTGACGGACCGGCTCGCCCTCGTGAATGAACTGACCCTCGCGGTCGATGCGGATCCCTGAACGCCTCAGGCGCTCGATGAGCTCGGGATCGGGTTGCACGACCGGATGTCCGTCCTTCCGGATTTCACGAGATCAGGCGGCGGGTAGCCGCGTCGCCGGCCCGGGTGGAGCATCGGGGGCGGCGGGGTCGGCGGAGGCTCGAGAAGAAGCGGTGGATGGGTCGGCGGCGAGAAGCGCGATGCGGTCTTTGGTGCGAAGCTTCTCTTTTTTGAGGCGAGCTCGCTCGATCTGCTCGTCGGAGGTCAGGGACAGGTGGCGCTCCAGCTCGGCCAGGCGGCGTTCGATCTCGCCGTGCCGCTTACGCAGCTCCACCATCTCCACGGTTGCCGAATTCACATCCACGCGGATCTTCTCCATCGTGCCTCCCCGATGCGGCCGCGCTGGGCAGCGCCGGGCAACGGCCCGCCTTCGCCCTCACGCTTGGAATTGAGCCGCACATACCAAAAGCCTAGCGCCGAATCAGGTTGGAGGTCAAACACCTACAACTACTGACGTCCAGAAAGTCAAGGCCCATGCGGGCCTCGGGCGTCGCGGATCGGAAAGGGCCTCGGGCTGAGGCCCTAGAAGGCGGGGTGTGACTCGAACCGGGCGATGTCTTCCTCGGCCGCCTGGAGGAAGGCCAGCTCGTCGACGCCGTTGAGCAGGCAGTAGCGCGCAAACGGCTCGACCGTGAACGTGGCGGTGGTGCCGTCCGCCGAGGCGCAGGGTCTGATCCTCGAGCGAGATGGTCACCTCGGTCCCCGGCGCGCCGAGCAGCCGCTGGTGCAGCGCCGGCTCGACGACGATCGGCAGCAGGCCGTTCTTGAGCGCGTTGTTGCGGAAGATGTCGGCGATCGACGTGCTCACCACGGCGCGAAAGCCGTAGTCGCAGAGCGCCCAGGGCGCGTGCTCGCGCGACGAGCCACAGCCGAAGTTGTCGCCGGCGACCAGCACGCGCGCGCCCTGGGACTCCGGGCGGTTGAGCACGAAGTCGCGCCTTGCGCCCGCCCTGCGCATCGTAGCGCCAGTCGGAGAACAGCTTCTCGCCGAGCCCGGTCTTGGTCGTGCCCTTGAGGAAGCGCGCCGGGATGATCTGGTCGGTGTCGACGTTGTCGATCGGCAGGACCACGGTGCGCGAAGTGAACGTCTTCAGCGGTTCCATCAGATGAGCTCCCGGGCGTCGGTGATCTTTCCGGTGACGGCGGCGGCGGCGGCGGTGAGCGGGCTGGCCAGGAACGTGCGCCCGCCCGAGCCCTGCCGCCCCTCGAAGTTGCGGTTGCTGGTGCTGACGGCGTACTGCCCCGGCTTCAGCTGATCGCCGTTCATCGCGATGCACATCGAGCAGCCCGCCTCGCGCCAGTCGGCGCCCGCGTCGCGGAAGATCTTGTCGAGCCCCTCGGCCTCGGCCTGCTTCTTCACGCGCTGCGAGCCGGGGACGACCATGGCGCGCACGCCGCTGGCCACCTTGCGGCCCTTGAACACCGACGCCGCCTGGCGCAGGTCGGAGATGCGCGAGTTGGTGCAGCTGCCGATGAACACCACGTCGATCGGGTGCCCGAGCAGCGGCTTGTCGGGCGTGAGGCCCATGTACTTGAGCGCCTTCTCCATCGTGGCGCCGTCGGGCGAGGGCACGGCGCCGCGGATCGGAATGCCCATGCCGGGGTTGGTGCCGTAGGTGATCATCGGCTCGAGCGTCGCGCCGTCGAAGCGCTCCTCGCGATCGTAGGCCGCGCCCGCGTCGCTGGGCAGCGTGCGCCAGTACGCGACCGCGCGGTCCCAGGCCGCGCCCTGCGGCGCGCGCGGGCGGCCGGCCAGATACTCGAACGTCGTCTCGTCGGGCGCGATCATGCCGGCGCGCGCGCCGGCCTCGATCGACATGTTGCACACGGTCATGCGCTCTTCCATCGACAGCGCGCGGATCGCCGAGCCGCGGTACTCGATGACGTGGCCGGTGCCGCCGCCGATGCCCAGGCGCGCGATGACCGCCAGGATCAGGTCCTTGGCGGTCACGCCCGGCTTCAACGTCCCGTCGACGGTGATGGCCAGCGTCTTCGACTTCTGCTGCAGCAGGCACTGCGTCGCCAGCACGTGCGACACCTCGCTGGTGCCGATGCCGAACGCCAGCGCGCCGAACGCGCCGTGCGTGCTGGTGTGGCTGTCGCCGCACACGATGGTCATGCCCGGCTGGGTGACGCCGAGCTCGGGGCCGATCACGTGAACGATGCCCTGGCCCTCGGTGCCGAGCGCGTGCAGCTCGATGCCGAAGTCGCGGCAGTTGGCCTCGAGCTGCGAGATCTGCGCGGCGGCGGCGCTGTCGAGCACCGGGATCTTCCCGTCGGCCCCGCGCGGCGTGGTCGGCGTCGAGTGGTCCATGGTCGCGACCGTGCGCTCGGGCCGGCGCACGCGCAGGCCGCGCTCGCGCAGGATGCTGAACGCCTGCGGCGACGTCACCTCGTGGATCAGCTGCAGGTCGACGTAGAGGATCGCCGGCGTATCGGCGGTCGCGGGCCGCACGATGTGAGCGTCCCAGATCTTCTCGAACAGCGTGCGCGGTTTGCTATCGGCCATGAGTCAATCTCCAACGGCGACCGTCATTCGTCCAATGACATGTTTGAATCGGATCCATCGCTTTCGTGAATGGCTCGATCGCGCGCGCTAGGACTGCCCGGCGCGCGCCGCGACCCCGGCGAGCTCGGCGGCGGCGCTCGCGCGCACCAGCGGCAATTCGAACGCGTCGGCCAGCGCCTGGCAGCTCGCCTCGATGATGTTCTGCGAGACACCGATGGTGCTCCAGCGCTCCTCGCCGCGCGCGCTCTCGATCAGCACGCGCGTGTTCGCGCCCGTGCCGGCCTCGGGGTCGAGGATGCGAACCTTGTAGTCGGCCAGGTGAACCTCGCGCACCAGCGGGTAGAGCGGATCCAGCGCCTTGTGAAAGGCGACCGCGAGCGCGTGCACCGGGCCGGTGCCGTCGGCCACGGTGTGAACGATCTCCTCGCCGACCTTGAGCTTGACCGTCGCCTCGGCGAACATCTCGTTGCCGCGGCGGCGATCCGACAGGACGACGACGTCGATGACCTCGAACGGAGCCACGAAGCTCGGCTGAGCTCGCCGCACCAGCAGCTCGAACGATCCCTCTGCGGCCTCGAACTGATAGCCGCGGCTCTCGAGCTCCTTGATCTTGCCGACGACCTGCTGCTCGCTGCCCTGGGCGTCGACCCCGAGCTCGCTGGCGCGCAAGCGCACGTTGCCGCGCCCCGAGAGCTCCGACACGACGATGTGGCGCCGGTTGCCGACACGCTCGGGCGGGATGTGCTCGTAGCTCGCCGTGACCTTCTCGACGGCGGCGACGTGCACGCCGCCCTTGTGCGCGAACGCGGACACGCCGACGTAGGGCGCGTGCGCGCGCGGCCGCACGTTGGCGATCTCGCTCACGGCGCGCGACAGCTCGGTCAGCTTGGCCAGGTTCTCGTCGCTGACGCAGCGGCGGTCCATCTTCAGCTGCAGCGCCGGGATGATCGAGATGAGGTTGGCGTTTCCGCAACGCTCGCCCCAGCCGTTGATCGTGCCCTGCACCTGGACGCAGCCGGCCTCGACCGCGGCCAGCGCGTTGGCGACCGCCATGTCGCCGTCGTTGTGCGTATGGATGCCGAGGCGCGTCGGCACGGTCGCCTTCACGACGCCGACGACCTCGGTGATGTAGCTGGGCAGGCTGCCGCCGTTGGTGTCACAGAGCGTGATCCAGTCGGCGCCCGCCTCGGCCGCGGCGCGCACGCACTTGAGCGCGTAGTCGCTGTCGGCGCGGTAGCCGTCGAAGAAGTGCTCGCAGTCGTAGACCACTTCCTTGCCGTTGCGCTTCAGGAACGCGACGCTGTCGGCGATCATCGCTACGTTCTCTTCCAGCGAGATGCCCATCACCTTGGTGACGTGCAGCGTCCAGGACTTGCCGAAGATGCAGACCACGGGCGTCTGCGCTTCGATCATCGCCTTGAGGTTGGCGTCGTCCTCGGCGCGGACGCCGGCGCGGCGCGTGCTTCCGAAGGCGGTCAGCTTGGCGTGCTTCAGGCCCAGCGTGCGCGCGCGGCGGAAGAACTCGACGTCCTTGGGGTTCGACCCCGGCCAGCCGCCCTCGATGAAGTGCACACCGAACCCATCGAGCAGGCGCGCGATCTTGAGCTTGTCCTCGACGGAGAGGCTCAGGCCCTCGCTCTGGGTCCCGTCGCGCAGCGTGGTATCGAAGAGATGGATGGTCATCGGAGTCTCCAGACGGCTCGGCTGAACCGGCCTAGCCTAGGAGAAACCGGCGCGAATCTCCAGGTACAAGGGCGCGGCAGGGCGTTTTTGGCGCCCCGCGCGCCGTCAGGGCGCCGTGCGGCGTATCAAGCGCAGCACGATGAGCAGCAGCAACGCGCCGATGAAAGCGACGAAGATCGTGCCTGCCAGCCCGTGAATCGGCGAATGCCAGTGCATCGAGCGGAAGAGCAATCCGCCGAGGAACGCGCCCACGATGCCGATGACGATATCGCCGACGACACCGAATCCGCCGCCCACCACCGCCGACGCCAACCAGCCCGAAATCAGCCCAACGACGATCCAGAGAAGGAAGGTTTCAAGCGTCATGGTTACCTCCATCGGGAAGCTAGGCACCTTTGGGCAGGTGGCAAGGCACGCTCGAGCTTGCCCAAGCCGGCGCAGGGGCCTCGGACCTCGGGCCGCGAGGCGTGATCACGCCCTACCCTCGCCGTGGGCGCGTGATGTCCGGGGGCCGCCCGTACGCCGGCACCGCTGCCTCCAGGCTGTCCGTCTCCCCGCGCGCCAGGCGAAGCAACGCCAGGCGCCCCAGCGACTCCGCGGTCGGGCCGGCAACGTCCAGACGGCGCGCGTCAGGCCGTGGCCGGCGCGCGCAACATCGATGACCTCGGCGTAGCGATCCGCACCGGTGCCGGCAATGCGCAGCGCAGCCGCAGCCGGCATCGCCGGTAGCGAGCTCGCTTGGCGCCAGCACCCATTCCTCGGCGACCGCCGCCACCAGGCTCGCGCTGTCGGCGCGAAACAGCCCGGCATAGATTTGCCCCTTGCCGGCGTCGATGCACGGCACGGCGACCGGCGCGGCCGCGCCCGGCCGCACCGTATTCGTCGCGCTCAGGATGTCCAGCGCCAGCGCCGCGCAGCGACGACACCAGCAGGAACGGCCGCGACGTCGGCAGCGCCAGCCCCTTGCCGACCGCGAGCCCGACGCGCAGCCCGGTGAAGCTGCCGGGCCCGGCGCCGCACGCGATGGCGTCGAGCGCCGCGGGGACGACGCCCGCCTCGCGCAGCACCTCGTCGCAGAGGCGCAGCAGGTTCGACGAGTGCCGCTCGGCGGTCGCCTCGCGCGCCGCGCGCCGCGCGCCGGCGCGATCCAGCACCGCGACCCGCGCCGTCGTCGTCGACGTCTCGATCGCCAGGATGTACCCGTCGCCGGGTGATTTGCCGGTGCTTTGCATCTCTTGTGAATCAGCGCGGCAGCAGATACCGAACCACGTCGTTGCGCAAGGCAAACAGCATCAACGTCGCGACGATGACCAGCCCGACGTACGAGGCGATCTGCCGCGCACGCACCGACGGTGGCCGGCGCTTGAAGAGCTCGATCGTGAAGAACATCAGCAACCCGCCGTCGAGGATCGGCACCGGCAGAAAATTGAGCAGCGCCAGGTTCACGCTGATCACGGCCATGAGCCACAGGTACTGGTCGAACCCCTGCTCGGCGGCGACCCCGGCGACGTAGCCGATCATGATCGGCCCGCCCAGCGTCGACAGCGGCACGCGGCCGCGCACGATCTCGACGAAGCCGTAGGTCATCGTCAGGATGATGTTGCCCGGTGCGCTCGAACGCGTGCGTGACCGCGTAGCCGAAGCGATTGCGCACCGGCACCGCCGGCTCGGTCTTCCAGGCCAGGCGGTTCATCGCGCCGAACACCAGGCGCTCCTCCTCCTGGCGATAGGCGTCCAGCTCGGAGCGCACCTCTTGCCGGAACGACGCCTCGTGGCGCTGCCCGCCCGGCGACACCCAGGAGATCTTGAACGTGCGCTGTGGGCTGACCGCCAGCCGCTGGCGCAGCAGATCCCAGTGCGGCAGCGGCGCGCCGTCCAGCTCCAGGATCTGATCGCCGCGGCGGATGCCGATCTGGTCGGCGGGGCTGCCCGGCTCGACGGAGAACACGAACAGCTCGGCCGATGTCAGCCCGGTCTCGTAGCGCCGGTGCCCCGCGCCGTCGAACACCGCCACCGGGATGACCACCGCCGACGCCGGACGCTGGATCTCGATGTGCGCGAACGGCACCGCCGAGTAGCCGCCGCGCAGGTAGCTGATCCGCAGCGGCGACGCGCCGGCGTGCTCGACCGCCTTGGCGAACTCCGCCCAGGTCGTCGACCGCGCGCGCCGTTGATCGAGGTGACGAAGTCGAACGTCTTCAGCCCCGCCTGCGCCGCCGGCGAGTTGGGATCGAGCACGCCGATCTCGGGCAGATGAAAGCGCGGCGACACGCCGATCCAGCCGACGCGTCTCCTTGCGTTGCAGCGTCCCCGAACGCTCGATGCGCACCGGCGTGACGTCGCGCTCCTCGGCGTCGGAGCCGCGCCGGATCCCGAAGCGCAGCGTGTGCCCGAGCGAATCGGCGATCACGCGCTCCAGGTCCTCCCAGTAGCGGATCTGCTTGCCGTCGACGGTCTCGACGCGATCGCCGGGCATCAGACCCGCCTCGGCCGCCGGCAGGTTCGGCAGCACCGAGCCGATGATCGGCGGCAGCAGCGTGCGCTGCCCGGTGTAGTGAACGAAGTAGATCAGCAACGGCAGCAGCAGATTGAACGCCGGCCCCGCGACCACGATGGCGTAGCGCTGCCACAGCGGCTTGTCCGACAGCGAGCGCGGCGCTGGCGATCGATGGGCGAGACGGCGTCGCTGGGATCCTCGCCCAGCAGGCGCACGTAGCCGCCGAGCGGCACCAGCGACAGGCGGTACTCGGTCTCGCCGCGCGTGATGCCGAACAGGCGCGGCCCGAAGCCGATCGAGAAGCGCATCACGCGCACGTCGAACAGCTTGGCGAACACGAAGTGCCCGAGCTCGTGCACCAGGATCAGCACGCCGAGCAGCGCCACCACCGCCGCCGCCCAGAAGAGCAGGCTCATCGCGCGCGCGTCCCCGCGGGGTCGGCGCCTGGTGGGGGCAAAGAGATCGACATCGACTGGATCATAGTGGGTGCCACAGGACTCCGGTAAAATCTACCCTGTGAAGAAGCCTGCGCGCGATCCGAGCTCGCTGCCCCCAGGGCAGCCCCGAGGCGATCACCGCACAGGCTGGAGGAGATGGAGCGCAAGATCGATCGCCTGCGCGCGCTCTACGAGACGTTCTTCTCGGGGGTCGAGCGACAGCCGCCGAACGCTCCGCGGCGCGAGCTCAACCGCCTGATGCTCGAGATGCAGCAGATCCAGATCCGCAACGCCGCGCTGCGCTTCCGCTTCCAGTCGCTGTCGCAGAAGTGGACCCTCATGACGACCTACTGGAACCGGACGCTGCGCGAGATCGAGGCCGGGACCTACCGCAAGGACGTGGCCAAGGTGTCGCGGCGGCTCGCGCAGAAGGGGGCGCCGCTGAGCGAGCAGGAGGCGGTGGCGCTGGGCATCCCGGCGTCGCGCGCGCGGGCGCTGGTGGCGCGCCAGAGCGCGCGCGGCGGGCCGGGACCTGCGGCGGCGCCGGCGCCTGCGCCGGCGCCGCGAACCGCGGCCCGCAGCGGCGCCGCACCACCGCCGCTGCGCCGCCGGCCGCACGCCGCTCGGGCGTCCCCGGCTTCTCCGAGGACGACCTGGCCGCGCTGCACCGCCGCTACGACGAGGTGGCGCGCACCACCGACCGCCCGGCCGCCCACGCTGGAGCAGCTGCGCGACCGCCTGGCCAAGCACGTGCCCCAGATGATCGCGCACCTGCCGCAAAGGTCGAGTTCGACGTCGTGATCAAGGACGGCCGGCCGTCTGCGGCCGAAGACCTTACGAGGTGGACGGTCAAGGAGACGGCGCCGGCGTGGGTTCTTCGTGCCACACGCCGACAGAGGTGGAGCTCCTCAGCGGCGATCCGGGCTCGAGCCGGCCCTCCCTCCACAGCGCCAGCTCGACGGCCGCCAGCAGCGGGCCGGTGGTGTGGCGGTCGCGCGCCGACACGGCGATCGCGCCGGCGCCGCCTCCGCGCGCGCACCGCCTCGCCCGCTGGTCGGGCGGCACCAGGTCCATCTTGTTCATGACCAGCGAGCCGCGGCGTCTCCGCCGAGCCCCAGGTCGCCGAGGATGCGCTCGACCGCGGCCATCTGCTCGTCGTGGTCGGGATCGGCGGCGTCGACGACGTGGAGCAGCAGGTCGGCCTCGTCCAGCTCCTCGAGCGTGGCGCGGAACGCCTGCGCCAGATCGCGCGGCAGATCGCGGATGAAGCCCGACCGTGTCGGTGATGATCACCTCGCGCTCGCGCGGGAAGCGCAGGCGGCGGCGTGGTCGGATCGAGCGTCGCGAACAGCTGGTCCTCGGCCAGCACCGTCGCTCTCGGTCAGCGTGTTGAGCAGCGTCGACTTGCCGGCGTTGGTGTAGCCGACGATGGCGACGATCGGCAGGCCGCGGCGGCGTGCGCTGCGGCGCGGCGGCCGGCGCGCTGCTGGCTGAAGCGCTCGATCTCGCGCTCGAGCCGGTTGATCCGCTCGCGCGCGCGGCGGCGGTTGATCTCGAGCTTGGTCTCGCCGGGCCCGCGGCCGCCGATGCCGCCGGTGAGCCGGCTCATCATCGTGTTCTTCTCGTGCGAGCCGCGGCAGCCGGTAGCGCAGCTGCGCCAGCTCGACCTGCAGCTTGCCGTCGCGGCTCTTCGCGCGCTGCGCGAAGATGTCGAGGATCAGCATCGTGCGATCGATGACCTTGAGGTCGGTGAAGTCGGCGATCGCGTGCGCCTGCCCGGGCGACAGATCGGGATCGAAGATCAGCACGTTGGCGTCGAGCTGCATCGCGCGCACCAGCACGTCCTCGAGCTTGCCGCGCCCGAGCAGGTACTTGGGATCGGGCTCGGGCCGCCGCTGCCTCGATCACGTCCATCACGCGCACGCCGGCGGTCCGGCACAGCTCGCGCAGCTCCTCGACGTGGCGCCTGCAGCGGCGTGTGCGGCGCGCCGTTCGTGCGCGGCACGTCGACCACGACCAGCAGCGCGCGGTCGCGGCCGTCGGTGGCGACCGCCGACGGGCGCGACGCGCTCGAACTCCTCCTCGAGCGCCTCGATCAGCGCCGCGCTGTCGAGCTCGCTGCGGTGGAACGGCTCGCTGGGGAGCACGCGCCAGGGCTGGCCGCCCTCGACCGGCGGCAGCAGGTGCGCGACGTGCAGATCGGCCGGCCGCCCGTCGGGCGTGACGCCGACGGCCGCCACCAGATCCAGGCGCAGCAGCGCCAGGTCGACCAGATCGTCGCGCGTGAGCGGCTCGTTGCGCAGGTGGGTGTGCACCAGGCGCAGGCCGCGAAAGCGCCCGCGGCCGGCGCGGATGCGGCCGATCTCCGGCAGCATGATGCGCGAGGCGTCGCCGACGAAGACGTGCTCGACGTCGCCGCGCCGGTTGGCCAGGATGCCGACCTGGCGCTCGATCTCGCGCGAGACCTCGGACAGATAGGTCGCCGAGCTCGCCCGACACGATCTCCGCGGGCCGCAGCCGCCGCCGATAGACGCGCTCGAGCGCGTGCATCTGGCTCGGCTTCAGGCCGACGACGTTACCGGTGACGGTGTTCAAGCGCTCGTTCCGTCCTCCCGTGAGGAGCTAGGCTCCGACCGCCCCAGTCGTCTCGACCCGTTGCTACCCCTTCGGCGTTGCCGTCCTCCGAAACCGCCGCGGTCGCGCTCGACTTGGCGGCGCCCGGCGCCGACCGGCACGCTGGCGCGCTCGTCGATGAGCGCCAGCGCGACCGCCAGCGCGCGCCGCGCCTTCTCGGTGGTCTTCTCGTCGGCGCGCAGGCGCTGGTAGGCGCGCACGATCTGGTCCTCGTAGTCGGTGACCTTGGACTCGAGCTCGGCGATGCGATCGCGCGTCTGCGCGATGCGCACGTCGCGGTCGCCCAGCTCGGCGCGCGCGGCGTCCAGGTCGGCCTCGAGGCTCGCCGACGCGCCGGTGCGACTGGTCGATCTCCTGCACGCGCGCCGCCAGCTCGCCCTCGGCCCGCGCCGCGCGGCCGAGCGCCTGGTCGTAGTCGCTGCGGTGCTTCTCGGCGAGCTCGGTCTTCTCGGTCAGGTGGCGCCGCTCGATCTCGGTGACGCGCTGGTGGTGCTCCTCGTCGCGCGTCTGCAGCTCGGCGCGGCGCCGCCCCTCGGCGGCGTCCAGCTCGGAGATGCGCCGCTGCTCCTGCTCGACGATGTCGCGCTGGCGCCGCTCCTCGGCCGCGGTCAGCTCCTCCTCGTGGCGCCGCCGCATGCCCAGGATCTCGTTGCGGTGGTCGCGCTCCTTGGCCTCGGTCAGCGCCTCGTAGGCCTGGCGCTCCGAGGCCAGCTGCAGCCCCTGCTCTTCCTTGCTGGCGGCGATCGCCTTCTCGTGCTCGCGGCGCAGGCGCGCCACCTCGGTGGTGAAGCGCTCGTTCGCGGCCGCCTGCTCGTCGGCGAGCCGCCGCTGCAGCGCCTCGACCTCGGCCTTGTGCGCGGCGTCGATGCGCGCCGAGCTCGGTCTGGTGCGCGCTCTCGACCGCCGCGCCGCCCGCGGTCTGGTCGTCCTTGAGCCGGCCGACCTCCGGTGCGATGCGCCTCGTCGGTCTCGCGCAGGCGCAGCCTCGAAGTCGGCGCGCGCCCGCTCCATCTCGCCCTTCGCGCGCGCGTCTCTCCTGCGCCATGCGCTTGCGGATCGCCTCGACCTCGTCGCGCGACTTGTGGATCTCGCCGTGCGCGTCGTCGAGCCGCGCCTTCAACCCCTTCTCGCGCTCGACCGACTTGTCGCGCTCGCCCAGCAGCTCGGAGATCTTCTCCGTCGACGCCACCACGCTGCGCTCGAAGCCGAGCGTCTTCTCCTCGAGGATCGCGGCGCGACCGATCCAGCTCGCGGATCTTGTCCTTGTGGTCGAGGACCTGCCGCTCCTTGGCGTCGAGGTCCTCGCGCAGGTCGAGGATGTCCTTTTCCTTCTTGTTGATGATCTCGCGCAGCGCCAGGAACTCGCGCTCCTTGGAGAAGGTCGCCGTCTGGTTGAAGCGCTCGCGCGACTCCTCCAGCTCCTTGCGCAGCGTCTTGCGCTCGTTCTCCAGCGACTCGATGCGCGCCTCGAGCTCGACATTGCGCGCCTCGGCCTCGCGCAGCGCGCCGGTCGTCGACGACCATCACCGGCGCCGAGTCGGCGATGCGCGTCGTGCCGCTCGTCGTGAGCGACGTCGTCGTGCTCGATCTCGTCGGGCGACGGCGGCACGTCGAGCACGTCGTCGGTGAACGGTCCCGGTCTCGCGATCACCGGCAGCTGCGGCGGGTCGACCGGATGGTCGTCATCTTCATCGTCGGCGGGCTCGATCGCCGTCGTCGTCGGCCAGGCGTGCTCGGCCGGAAGACCTCGTGATCGCGCGGGCGTGGCCACGGTCTTGGGCGGCGCCTCCCAGCCGAGCGACGGCCGGCAGATCCTCGTCGCGTCCAGAGCGACCGCAGATCGACCATGTCGCCCCCGTCGGGCGCGGGCGCCGCCGCCTCGTTGGAGCCCGCCTCCAGCGCGGCGAAGGCCGCCTGGGTCTCGGAGTCGAAGGTCTCGCCCTGGAACGGCGACGGCTCGGGGTTCTCGGGCGGCTCCAGCACGGTCTGCCTGGGCGGGTCGAGGCGCTCGGCGACGCCGCTGCTCCGTCCTCCGCCGACGGTGACCGCGTCGGCCGGTCCTCGCCGTCGTCCTGGCGCGGTGCGGCGCCGCGCGACGGGCGCGCTCCGAGACGTCCGTCGTCGCAGATGATGATGTCGCCCGAGTCGGCCTCGTGGATCTCGTCGGCGTCCTGCTTCTCGCCGAGCGGCACCAGGCTTGTCGACCTTCGCCAGCAGCTCCTCGATGTCGAGCGGCTTCAGCAGGTACTCGTCGGCGTGCGCCTTGAGCTTCTTGTGCTGCTCGAAGGTCGCCTGCGTCTCCTCGGATGAAATCAGGATCAACGGAATCTCGCGCAGCGAGGGGCTCCGCTTGAGCTTGTTGCAGATGGCGTAGCCGACTCTTGCGGGGCTCGACCGACAGGATGATGAGCGACGGTCGGATGGGCACGCCCCCACTCGATGGCCTCGTCACCATTGGAGATGCTCTCGACACCGAACCCGTAGGGTGAAAGCGCGTTGCGAATCTCCGCGACGGTGTCGCTATCCGGTTCGATGCACAGGAGATTTCGTTCGGCCATCTCGCCTCCTCAGGGCCCGCATCCTAACAGAAGCGCCCGTACTTTTTTCCGGAGACTTGGTCGCGTACGGGAGGGGTTCGGAACCTTCCCAGGGTTCCCATCCTGCAATGTTGCGCACGGCCGAAAACCCCGTTGAGTTCACCGCGTGGGGAGCGGTTGGAACCCCTCGAGGGTTCCCGTTCTCATGAAACGCAACGGTCACCATGCGCGTGAGCGCGTCCTCGTCCAGGTCCGACGTCACCACGTAGCCGAGGCCGCGGTCGTCGATAGGCGGCGGTCGAGATGCCGGGGCCGCCCCCGAGGTAGATCTCCCGGCCGTTGATCACCCGCCGGTGCGGCGCCTCGAGCGCTTCGTCACCGGGGTCGTAGACCAGCAACGCGACCCGATGGCCGCTCGAGTCCTGCAGACCAGGTAGGCGCCGAGCCGCTCGCCGACGTTGACCAGGCGCCCGCCCTTGCAGTTCGAGTGGTCGGCGAACGCGGGCGCGTGCACCGGGAAGTCGACGCGGCCGCGGAACCACGACGCGATCGACCCACAATCGGAGCCGACGACGTCCATCGGCATCTCGGCCTGGTAGGTCCGCTGCGCCTGGCCCAGCACCTGGGACTGCGTGCTGTCGAACGGTCGCCGTGATCAGCAGCAGCAGCACCGCCGCGCCGACGGCCGGCACCAGGCGCGAATAGCGCAGCCAGGTCCAGCGGTCTGCGCGGAGGCTCGGGTCGCGGCGGCCTCGAGCGACGCGTACAGGCGGCGCCGGAAATCGCCGGGCACCGGAGGCCGGGGCAGGTGCGCCCGGACCGCCGCCTTGAACCGGCCCTGCAGCAGGCTGGTCCGCGCGCAGGCCTCGCAGGCGCCGATGTGGCGTTGAATCTGCTCGCGGTCGACGCCGGTCAGCTCGCCGTCGACGTAGGCCTGAACGGCGGCAGCGGCCTCGGCGCACTTCACGAGGCGTCCCCTCCGTCGCGGCGGCGGCGGTAGACGGCGATGTCGACCGGCGCCTCGAGGTCGGGAGAGTCCGGCAACCCTTTGACGGTTCCCGGTCGAATAATCCCCTGCTCGACGGCGTACTTGTGCAGGAGGCCCTGCAGGATCTTGCGGCCGCGATAGAGCCGGCTCATCACCGTCCCGGCCGGGCAGTCCATGATCTCGGCGATCTCCTTGTAGGAGAAGTCTTCCAGGTCGGCGAGGATCACCGCCATCCGGAAATCCTGCGGCACCGCGGCCAGCGCGCGCTCGACGTCGGCCGAGACCATGCGGCCGAGCAGCGCGCTCTCGGCGTCGCGGCCATGGCTCGCCGATCCGGCCAGGAACTGCTCGACGTTTGCTTCCGACGATTCGGCTTCGGTGAGGATCTCCGCCTCTCGCTCACGCTCGCGGTAGCGGTTGCAGAAGGCGTTGGTCAGGATGCGGAACAGCCACGCCTTGCAGTTGGTCCCGGCCTCGAACGTGTCGAAGAACCGGTAGGCGCGCAGCATCGCGTCCTGTACCAGGTCCTCGGCGTCGCGCTCGTTGCGCGTCATACGCAGCGCGGCGGCGTATAGCGCCGGCATGTGCGGCATCGCTTCGCGTTCGAAGTCGGCTTTCGAGGGACGGCTCTTGAAAAGCGGCATTCCGTTTTGACCTTCTCGGCGTTCTCAGCTCAACAACCTGCTGTCGCTAGAAGTTTATTCCAAAAACCGGCGCGAGGGGCCGGGGCAGCGCATCAGAAGCAGGTGACCTTGACGAAGAAGCGCTGTCCGTCCGTGCCCACGGTCGAGCTCGACGTGTAGTCGGCGTAGGTGGCATACACCGCGCCCGAAGAAACCGTAGACTGGCCCATCTGACCGGCTTCCGACGGGAAGACACCGGTGGTCCCGACCTTGCCGGCGCTGTCGACGCGCCACGCTTCAGCCGCGCCCCGGCGTGGCCAGCACAACCGCGTAATCGCCGCCCGCAAGCGCGCCGACGCCTGCCAGCGGCGGCTGAGCGTCGGCCCCGCCGAAGGTGACTGCCCCCGCGAAGAGCTTGGATGTGAGGATATTGCTTGCTGCGTCGTAGACGCCGATCCAGCCGCCGAGCTCGTTCTGCCAGGTGGTCACGTAACCGCCCGTCGTCGCGGAGCTGAGCGGGCAGCTCGGGTGCACGGTGCCGAGGCGGAACGTGACGTAGTCGTCGAGTCCGCCGTCGCCGCGGATCTCCACCAGCGTCCAGCTGGGATTGGGGTCGGTCGGCCGAGACCTGGGCCAGGTAGCCGACCGCCAGATTGTCCTTACCGTCGATGAACGACAGGCAGGTGACCTGCGGCGCGGTCGTGCCCGCCGCCGGCTGCACCAGCGGCGCCTCCTGCGCGCGGCCATCGGCACCAGACCGACAGCACGTTGACCTGCGGCTGCCCCGGGATAGTCCAGGCGAAGCCGGCGCGCAGGCCGTGGCGGCTCGATCCCATCGTCACCAGCGCGCCGGTCTGCGCCACGACGGATTCGGGCACCGTCACCAGCGTCCCGGCCGTGACGGGAGTGCCGCCCGCCACCGGCGAGGCCAGCACCTGCACGTCGACCATGCCGGCGTGTTCGACGCCGCGCCGTAGGCGACCAGCATCGTGTCGCCGGGCGGTCGAGCGCCCGGCGGCGGCGAACCACGGACCGGCGGTCATCGCAGAAGGCAGCTGCGGGCTGGCCTCGGTGCCCACCGTGCCGCGCTCGTCGACCGGTGCCCAGCGCACCAGCGGCGGTCGCTGCCGATGAGCACGAAGCCGTTGCCGACGCGATCGAGACGCGCATTCGAGAGCAGCGTCAGCGGCGACGCCGGACTCGGGAACCTGCTCCTGAAAACGCACGACGTCGATGCCTGCGAATTGCTCTGACAGGCGGAAGGGCCGCCCCACCCAGGCCGACGAGCGACGTCAGATGATCCCGCGCGCCGACCGGAGCGGTCACGCAGCCACCACCGCTCCGTGGCACTTCTTGTATTTCTTGCCGCTGCCGCAGGGGCAGGGATCGTTGCGTCCGACCTTGGGCTCGTGGCGGCGCACCGGACGCGCCTCGACCTCGCCGGGCGCTCCGTCGCCGCCGGCGGACGATGATTGCGTGGCCGCCGGCCGCCACCTGATTCGACCGTGCGCCGGGGCGCGCGCTTGCGCTGTGGCTGCGGCACCTCGACGGTCGCGGCCGATTCCTCGCGGCGCAGCTGCATGTGGAACAGCTTCTCGCAAACGTTGCGGCTGATGATCCCCATCATCTCGCCGAAGATGTCGTAGCCCTCCTTCTTGTACTCCTGCTTCGGGATCCTTCTGGCCGTAGCCGCGGAGGCCGATGCCGTCGCGCAGGGCCTCCATGTTCGTGAGGTGCTCGACCCACCGCTTGTCGATCTCCTCGAGGTAGAAGTGGCGGGCGAAGTACAGGAGACCGGGCAGCGACGAGCTCCTGCCTCGCGCTTGCGATCACCTTCTCGGCGCGTCCCAGAGCTTGTCGCGAGCTCCTCGCGGTCGACGAACTGGTCGAGCCTCGGCCTCGACACCGAAGTGCTCCTCTTGGCCGCCCTGGTGAGCGCCGCCAGTCCCAGTCGTCCGGCGGACGCTCGGTCGGCAGCCTCCTCGACCATCGCGCCGCCGATGTCGTCGAACAGATCGAGCAGGCGCTCGCGCTGCTGGGTCAGCGACGACGCGACGTCGCGCGCCAGGCGATCGAGCGTGCCGGTGCGGTCCTCGGCAGCGGTCCTGGTGTCGGGGTACGCGCCATGACTGGCGGTAGATCGCCGAGCGAAAACGATCGCGGATCGAGCGGGATCGTCAGCGGTGTCGCCGGCGGCGCGGGCGCGTCCGGAGTCGCGGGCGGCGGAGGCGGCGGCTGCGTCAGCGCGTCGACCATGCGCGCAGCGTCGGGCGCACGACGTCGGCCAGCGAGTCGACGTTGTGCTTCCCGACTCGGTCGGCACCGGGCTGTCGGCGGCGGTCTTGCCCTTCTCTTTTCTTCGTCGACGGCTCGGGCGCGTAGCGGCCGACGAGCAGCTGCTGGCGCAGCGTGTAGACCGTCTTGCGCTGCTGCGTTCATCACGTCGTCGTATTCGAGCAGGTTCTTGCGGATGTCGAAGTTGCGCTCCTCGACCTTGCGCTGCGCGTTCTCGATGCTGCGCGGTGACCAGCGGGTGCTCGATGGGCTCGTCGTCGGGCATGCCCATGCGCTCCATCAGCGTCTTCACGCGGTCGCCCGCGAAGATGCGCATCAGGTCGTCTTCGAGCGACAGGTAGAAGCGGCTCGAGCCCGGGTCGCCCTGGCGGCCCGCGCGGCCGCGGAGCTGGTTGTCGATGCGCCGCGACTCGTGGCGCTCGGTGCCGAGGATGTGCAGGCCGCCGAGCGTCGCGCACCTCGTCGCTCTCGACCTTGCACTGGCTTCGTACTTCTGCGACGAGCCTCTGCGAACGCCTCCGGCTCGCCTCGGCGTCGGGCTGACCGGCCTTCTCTGGAACTCGAGCGTGCGCGATGCATCTCCGGGTTGCCGCCGAGGATGATGTCGGTGCCGCGGCCGGCCATGTTGGTGGAGACGGTGATCGCGCCCTTGCGGCCCGCCTGCGCGACGACGAACGCCTCGTTCTCGTGGTGCTTCGCGTTCAGGACCGCGTGCGGGATCTTCTTCTTGCGCAGGATGCGGCGATCGCCTCGGCTCTTCTCGACGCTCGTCGTGCCGACGAGCACCGGCTGCCCGTGCTCGTGGCAGCTCGAGGATCTCGGCGATGACCGCGGTGAACTTCTCGCGCTCGGTCTTGTAGACGACGTCCTGGTCGTCCTCGCGGATCATCGGCTTGTTCGTCGGGATCGACGTGACGTCGAGCTTGTAGGTCTGCGTGGAACTCGGCCGCCTCGGTGTCGGCGGTGCCGGTCATGCCCGGCGAGCTTCTTGTAGAGGCGGAAGAGGTTCTGGAAGGTGATCGTCGCCATCGTGCGGGTTCTCTTCCTGGATGCGCACGTTCTCCTTCGCCTCGACCGCCTGGTGCAGGCCGTCGCTCCAGCGGCGGCCCGGCAGCACGCGGCCGGTGAACTCGTCGATGATGAGGACCTTGCCGTCCTGCGAACCAGGTAGTTGACGTCGCGCTTGTAGAGCGAGTGCGCGCGCAGGCCTGGTTCAGGATGTGGAGCGTCTCGAGGTTCACCGGGTCGTACAGGTTGCCGATGCCCGAGGAGCTGCTCGACGAGCTCGACGCCGTCGTCGGTCAGTGACGCCGAGTGCGCCTTCTCGTCGACGATGTAGTGCTCGTCCTTGCGGAGCGCGGGATGACCTCGTTGATCTTGCGGTACTTGTCGGCTCGACGGCTCGGCCTGGCCGCTGATGATGAGCGGCGTGCGCGCCTCGTCGATGAGGATCGAGTCGACCTCGTCGACGATCGCGTAGTTCAGCGGGCGCTGCGCGTAGTCGAGCGCGATGAACTTCATGTTGTCGCGCAGGTAGTCGAAGCCGAACTCGTTGTTCTGGCCGTAGGTGATGTCGGACTGGTAGCGCGCTTCTTCTCGCGCGTCGGCTGGGGTTGACGACGATGCCGATCGACAGGCCGAGGAAGCTGTAGAGGCGCCCCATCCACTCGGCGTCGCGCGTGGCGAGGTAGTCGTTCACCGTGACGACGTGGACGCCCTTGCCCTCGAGCGCGTTCAGGTAGACGGGCAGCGTCGCGACGAGCGTCTTGCCTTCGCCGGTCCGCATCTCGGCGATGCGAGCCGTTGTGGAGGACCATGCCGCCGATGAGCTGCACGTCGTAGTGGCGCATCTTGAGGACGCGCCGGCCGGCCTCGCGGCAGACGGCGAACGCCTCGAGCAGGATCGTCGAGCGTCGCGCCCTTGTCGAGCTTCTGCTTGAACTCGGGCGTCTTCGCCTGCAGCTCGGCGTCGCTCTTGGTCTGGAGCCCGGATTCGAGGTCGCCGATCCGCGCGACGATCGGCCGCATCGCCTTGACGACGCGCGCGTTCTTGGTGCCGAAGATTTTCTTGGCGACGTAGCTGAACATGTCATTGCCCTCGCGGGCGATTTCACCTTATTGCGCCGACCCCCGAGGCGCAAGGTGTTCGTGGTTGAGCTGGGTCAGAGGGTGGCGGGCGGGCGGGGCGCAGGGCGCATGAACAACTGGCCCAGGGCGGCGACTCCGTAGGCCAGCGCCAGGATGAATGCGTAGAAGAGCACGATCGGTAGCAGATCGAGGATCGCCAGGACCATCCAGGCGAACACGAAGAAGTCGCGCTTGCCGATGATGTTGATCCACGAAAAGAGGTCGCCCGAGCTGCCGGTCATCTCCTTGAAGCGTCGTGCCCTTGGCGAACCACCAGCGGACTTTCAGGACCTCGCCCCCCTCGCCCTGCTTCACGAGCTCGCGGTACGCGATGATGTTGTAGAGTCAGCAACATCGCGCAGGCGCCGAGCGCCGAAGCCAGATGTCGTTGTCGCCTGCCAGCCGCCGGCGCGCGCAGGCCGACGCCGACGGCCGCGACCAGCGCCAGGTTGAGGACGTCGTCGACGATGGTGTCGAGCCACTCGCCGATCGCCGTCTGCTGGAAGCGCACGCGCGCGAGCTCGCCGTCGCAGCCGTCGAGGATCGACTGAAACTGCGCGAGCACGAAGCCCAGCACGATGCCGATCTGGCTGCCGGTCGCGATGAGGAAGCACGCCGAAGAGGCCGAGGAGGCCGGCGCCGAGCGTGACCTGGTTCGGCGTGATCGGCCAGTGGCAGCAGGTAGCGGCGCGTGATCCAGAACGAGACCTTCTTGTTGATGTGGCGCGCGACCAGGCCCAGGTCGCCGCGCAGCAGATCCTTGAAGATCGCGTCCTCGGCGGCGACGCGGCTCGGCTCGTCGACGACGCGCAGACCGCCGTCGTAGTGGTTGGCGCGCACGCGCACGACGTCGGCGCGCAGCGCGAGCGGCTGGCCGAGCTCGGCTTCCAGGCCCTGCAGGCGCGCCGGAAGCTCGTCGTCGCTCGAAAGCGGCCGGACCTCGACGGTGGGTGCCAGCCACTTCGGCAGCGCGATCGCGCCGTCGGTGGCGATCACCACGCGCGGCACCTGAGCGCGCGCGAGCTGGCGCAGCGCCCGGTCGATGACGCGCAGGCCGCCGACCTCCAGCACGGCGCCGCGGCCTCGTCCCGGGTGGCGCGCAGAAGGACGATCGGCGGGGGCGTCGGGGTCTCGCTCATGTCCCCCGCACGATGGCAGCGGCGGGCGCGACGCTCAAGGCGAAAAGGGACTCAACGACAATGCCGGGAGCAGCCGATCGAGCACGGCCGCGAGCTCGGCCGGCGCCCGCGTCAGGTTGCGGCGTGTCGCGCGAAAGACGTGGGGCGTCGCGCTGTCGACCACCACGTCGGCGCGCGCGGCCGGATTGTAGGCGGCGACGTAGCGCTCCTGCGCCGGCACGTAGCGCGCGTCGAGCCGGTGCTCGATGACCGCGCGGGCCGCCCGCGCGCGAGGTCGCGCGCGATCAGGCGGCGGCGCGCCTCGGCGGCGTCGAGCTCGACGTAGATCACCAGGCCGGCGGCGGCCGTCGGGGACGCGCAGCGCGAACACCCCTTCGACGCAGCGCGACGCGCGCGCGGCCGAGCTCGATGGTTCGCTCGCCGGCGAGCGTCTCGGTGCGCGAATCGAAGCACCGGGATGGTCACGCGCGGCGCGCCGGCGCGAAACGCCTGCAGGCAGCGCTCGAGCTCGTCGAGCGCGTAGTAGTCGTCGTAGTAGGTGTCGACCTCGCGCCGATCGGCGCGCGCCCAGTCGACCGGCCGGCGAAAATCGTCGACGGAGAACAGCGCCACCGGCCAGCCCGCCTGCTCCAGCCCGCGCCGAGAGCTGCGCCGCGAACGTCGACTTGCCGCTGCCGTCGACGCCGTCGATGGTCAATGATCGGGATGACGGGCGGCGGCGCGACATCACACCGTGTCGGCCGCGAAGTGCGGGCGCAGCTGCTCCAGCAGCGCCGCATGGTGGGCGCCGTTGCTGGCCAGGCTGCCGCGCCGGTGCGCGGTGTCGCGCTGGTTGTAGCGGAAGACGCGGCCGTCGCCGTCGGTGAATTGGCCGCCCGCCTCGCGGATCACCACCTCGGGCGCGCAGGTGTCCCACTCCTGCTCCCCCGGGCTGAGGTTGATCACCAGATCCAGCTCGCCGCGCGCGAGCGCGTTGTACTTCACCGACGCGCCCATCGCGCACCGCACGCCGGTCGAGCCCGGTCGCCGCCAGGCAGGCGCCGAGGCGGCCGGTGGCGTTGAGGCGGCTCACGCCGACGCGCATCTCGCCGATGTCGGCGACGCGCGACGCGTGCGAGCGTGCTGGCGGTGTCCCGTCGCCGTCGTCGACGTGCGCGCCGCTCCCCGCGCGCGCCGAGTAGAGCCGCCCCGCGACCGGCTGGAAGACCGCGCCCACCACGGCGACGCCGTCGACGGCCAGGCCGACGTGCACGCAGAACTGGTCGGTGCGCGCCACGAAGTCGCGCGTCCCGTCGAGCGGATCGATGATCCAGACGCGCCGCTTGCCGAAGCGCTCCTCGCCGTCGGGCAGCTCCTCGCTGAGGATGCCGTCGTCGGGAAACGTCGCGCGCAGCAGCTCGACGATCACCCCGTTGGCCTCGAGGTCGGCCTCGGTCACCGGCGACTGGTCGGGCTTGATCTCGATGCGCACGTCGGCGCCGCGCCGGTAGTGGCGCAGGATCGCCGCGCCGCCCAGGCGCGCGGCCCGCTCGGCCGCGTCGAGCTCGCGTGCATAGTCCACGGCGCTCACGCGACCACCAGCCCCCGGCGTGCAGCGCCGCCTCGGCGCGGTCGCGCTCCTCGGGCAGGTCGACCTCGAGCCAGCCGTGGCCGCTGATGTCGCGGCAGGCGGGCGGCGCACCCGCGGCGGCGAAGCGCGCCAGCACGCGCTCGACGTGGATCGCGCGCCCTTCCTCGGCCAGCGCCGCCTCGGCCTCGGCCCAGTAGCGCGGCGCGAACGCCGCCGGCACCTTGGTCATGCCGACGTAGCCGCAGTCGAACGTCGTGAGCGTCTTGGCGATGCGCCGCACGCGCCCGCCGTCGTCGCGCTCGACCTTCATGTCGTCGTCGCCCAGCGTGCGGTCGCGGTCGATGAACGCGGTCAGCTCGCCGGCGGGCGCCGCCGCCAGCGCGGCGATCGTCGGGCCGGTAGATGTGGTCGACGTTCATGATCAGGAACTCGCCGCGCAGGCGCGGCCGCGCGGTGAGCAGCGATACCAGATTGCCGTCGCGAAAATCGCGGTTCTCGAGCAGCGTCACCGGTAGCGCGCGGCGCGCGACCTCATCGGCGACCAGCGGGAACGAGAACCCGCCCACGACGATGATCTCGTCGGCGCCCGCCGCCTGCGCGAACCGCACCGCGTACGCCAGCAGCGGCTCGCCCGCGACGGTGATCAGCGCCTTGGGCAGACGTTCAGTCAGCGAGCCGAGCCGGCTCCCCAGCCCCGCGGCCAGTAATGCGACCTGCACCCGCCGAGACTAGAACAAGTCTGGCAGCGAGGCGAAACGCTTTACGACCGGGACGTGCGGGAAGCGCAAGGTGAAGCGGTCGGCCGAGAACGTGCCGGCGATGCCCACGAAGGGAACGCCCTCCTTCTCCGCGATCTCGCCGTCGTGCAGCGAGTCGCCGACGAACAGCATCTCCTGGCGGCCGACGCCGAACACCGCCGAAGCCTTGTCCAGGTGCGGGCGCCCCTTGGCCAGGCCGCCGCCGAAGCCCAGCACCAGGTCGAAGGCGAAGTCGGCGTTGCGCAGCGAACGCCTCGACGTTCTCGGTGCCGTTGTTCGACGAGACGCCGACGCGCACGCCGAGCGCGCGCATGCGCTCGAGCGCCCGGCGTGTCTCGGCCGACATCCGGATCGCGTTGCAGCGGGCCGGCTTGCGCGCCTCGAACAGGTCGGACGCAATCGGGTTGCGCGGGTCGCCCGGGAAGACCTCTTCCAGCTGCTTGATGAACGGCAGGCCGCAGGTCGCCAGGTACAGCTCGCGCGCCAGCATCCGGGGCGTCCCGTACATCCGCTCCATCACGTCCGTCGCCAGATCGGCGAGGGTCGGCATGCTGTCGATCAGCGTGCCGTCCAGGTCACACAGCAGCACCCGCGGCAAGGGCAGCGGCGCCGCGGCTGGGGCGACTGCGCCCCACTGCCGGAAGGACCCGCGTCGGTAACGAGCGATGACGTGACGTCGAACGGCTGCACTGACATGGTGGGCAGCCCAAGGCAGCAATTGATACGCCAGTGCGGCTATCGCGCTCCAAACGTGCAAAATCTCGATGAAATTTGCGACAGCTCGGCAACGAAGTGGTGAAGGTTCACCACCTCCGTCAGGTGAGTTTCTGACACTTTGGCGAACTGATACAGCCTGGCCCTGTTAGGATCATGGTCCATGGATCTGGACGCAGAGCTACGAGCGACCGCACGTGCCCACCTGGCGCGGTTGCTGCCCAAGGTGCTGGAAGACGGCCACGTCGACGAAAGTGAGAAGGAGCAGCTGCTGGCGGTGTTCCGCCGCGGGATCCTGACCACGGCGGATGTCCGCGAGGTGTTCTCGACCTTTCTCAAGGGGCTGACCGGTGAGGTGCTCGCCGACGGCGTCGTCACGCCGGAAGAGCAGGAACGATGCCGGATCGGCGGTGCGCGAGCTGCGGATCCCGCGGTCGTTCTTGTCGCCGGATCTGATCGCGATCATCGACGGGTAACCGGACGAGGGAGGGGCCGGAGCTGGGGACCGAGCTAGGTGATCGGGACCGCCGTGCCGTCGATCGCGCCGGGGATTGGCTTCCCGAGCGACTGCAGGATCGACGGGAACAGGTCGACCGAGCGGATTCGCTCGGCGCCCCAGGCGCCGTTCACCGCGGCCGGCACCAGCATGTGCTCGCGGTGCAGGCCGCCGTGCGATCCGTTGTGCGGCTGATACTCGAAGCGCGCGCGCAGATCGTAACCCAGACGCGCGCACACGATCAGGTCGCCGGCGCGCGGCGAGCGAAAGAACTCGCAGACCTGCCAGGGCGCGTCCGGATAGTCCGACGCAGCGGTCGCCGACGCGACCTCGGCCGGCGTCATCCGCTCGGGCAGCGCGCCGTAGCCGAAGGGGTCGGCTCCCTTCGACGCGGTAGCGCACGCGGCGTCGCGCGCGCCCCCTCGCCGCTCTCGAGCGTGATCACCGCGCGCCCGCCGCGATTCGCGACCACGTAGTCCGGCGTGGCACCGCCTGCCGCCTCGCCCCGACGGTAGATCACGTGATCGATCGCCGGCTCGGCCAGCAGCCGCGCCACCAGCTCGGCGGCCCGGCTGCCCGGCTTCTCGAGATCGGGCCGCTCGCGCCAGCCGCGCTCGCCGGCGAGGTAGACGTTCGCCATGGCGTTGCCCGACACCATGACCGCGGCCTCGGCGCTGAAGAGCCACCGCCAGATCTTGGGATACGACAGCGTCTTGGGGTAGACGCGCGCGACGAACTCGTCGATCTCGAAGTGGGTCTGCGTCGTCGACTGCCCGTGGTCCGACGTGAGCACGATGCGCGTGCGCTCGAGGCGGCCGAGCCGCACCAGCGCGTCGATCACGCGGCCGAGCGCGGCGTCGAAGCGGCGGTAGGCCTCGTCCGACGCCGGGCACAGCGGGCCGAAGCGATGCCCGAGCTCGTCGACGGCGGGAAAGACCGCGAACGCCGACGGAAAGCCGGCCTCGAACGCGCGCACCACCGCGTGCTCGGCCTGCAGGTCCGATGCGTACCAGTCGCGGCTGGCCAGGCTGCGCAGGAACGCCGCCGCCTTGGAGAACCGCGTGCGCCGCGCGCGCGCCGGGCAACCGCGCACGAACCAGGTGTTGACGTCGGCGAGCCCGTCGACGTGCTGGAACAGCGTGCCGACATCGGCGCTGATGTCCCCGGCCAGCTTGAGCTGGCGCAACGGCGCCATGTACGACCGCGTGCGGCCGAGGAAGCCGAACCGGCCCGGCCGCTCGGCCCAGCGGATGCCCGGCAGGTTGGCGCGCCCCGGGTGCGCGCCGGTGAGGATCGGCAGGTGGGCCGGGCCGCTCACCGACGGGAACACGCTGGTGGCGTGGCGGAAGCCGCCGCAGTCGAAGAACGTCCGCTTCATCACCGGCAGCTCGCCGGCGGCGACGAGGCGCGCGATCACGTCGGGGCGCGCGCCGTCGACCAGGATCGCCAGCAGGCTGTCGCATCGAGGCGCGTCGGACACGCGCCGGAAGCTACAGCAAAGGTCGGAGCGCGGCAAAGCGGCGACAGCGCTCAGACGCGCCGGCGCTCAGACGCCGATGATCAGGAAGAACTGCCAGTTCCGCGCCTCGATGCCGTAGCCGGCGTCGAAGCCGATGAGCGGGATCGCGACCGAGCGCAGGAAGAAGCGCAGTCCGGCGCCCACGTCGTTGTGGATGTCGCGGCCGGGCGAGAACCCGGACTCCTGTCTGAGGCAGGAACGCGCGCTGGTCGGCGTGTCGCGCACGCGATAGCCGGTCAGCGGATCGATCGTCGTATCCGGCGGCAAGTCGCGGAACCAGAGCGCGGCGACGTCGTAGAAAAACAGCGCGCGAAAGTCGGCGGGGCCGACGGAGAACAGCGGGAAGTGATACTCGGCCTTGCCCGAGAGCTGCGTGTCGCCGCGGAACTGCTGGTAGAGGTAGCCGCGCAGGTTGGGACCACCCAGCGGTCAGCTCGTTCCAGAACGGCAGGTTGTGCCCGGTCGCCGCGTAGGCCGAGTAGATGAAGTTGTGCGAGCGGAAGAACTTCACGCCGCGCTCGAAGTACGCGGTGGCGCGCCAGTACTGCGAGATCGCTGCCGAAGCTGGGGCTGGCGACATCCAACGCGACGCCCAGCGCCGTGCCGGTCATGACCGCGAACTCGCGCGCGCGGAAGTCGAAGCTGAGTGACGCCTTGCCGACGCCCACCGTGGCGCCCTGCGTCGCCGCGGCGCAGTCGCATCTGCGGGCGTCGTGTCGGTCTCGGGAACGTCGGACGCCCGCCACGTTGACCTTCTGCATGGCCCCACGAGACCTGGGTCTTGAGTCGGCGCAACCAGGCGATGCCGAACACCGTCTCGAAACCGTACGACGTCAGGTGCGTCTCGCGCAGCGGCGACGCGGCGCCTCGTCGTCGTTCGTCGTACTCGGGAATGACCTGCTTCTGCACGTTGCCCTGCGAGCTGCCAGTAGCCCCAACCGCCGAACAGCGCCGGGTCGCGGTAAGCGAGGACCGCACCCGAATCGACGTCGGCCAGGCGGCCGCCCACGACCAGCTGCTTGCCGCGTCCAAACAGGTTGCCGTCGACGAACACCAGACCGATTGACCGGTTGTTGGACGACCACGAGGCGGTCGGCACCGGCGCCCAGGGGAACTTGTCCTTGACCGCGATGTTGACGCGGACGCCGTCGCCGTTCTGCTCCCACCAGACGTTGACGTCGGCGAACAGCCCGGCGGTGTGCAGACGCTCGCGCGTGCGGTCGAGCGTGTCCAGCTCCAACGTGTCGCCGATCTTGACGCCGGCGATCGAACGCACCGTGTCCTCCGCGGTGCGCGAATTCCCGAGGATGCGCACATCGGTGATCGATTCGCCGACCGCCCAGGCGCGCGACGGCGCGAGGAGGCCGAGCGAGAACGACTGACGACGAGGACGATCGCCGCGCAGGACCACGGTGCCCGCCATCACCGCTCGACCGGGCCGAAGCAAGCTCGAGCCAATGGTCCGCATGGGATTAAGCATATCGACCGAAATGCAGTTCGTAAACCGCGGTCTCCCCCTGGGGGAAAAACCCTGGTAGCTTTGCGGCCCATGCCCGCGTCTTCCCGAGGACAAACTGGGGGTTACCACGCGTGGATTACCCGGCACCCCGTGCACGTCCTGGTGCTGGCGGCGCTGGTCACCCTGTTCGCCGGCTATCTGGCCTGGCACCTGAAATTACGGACTGCCTTCTCGGAGCTTCTCCCGAGCAAGGACCCGGGTGTGATGGCCCTTACCAACACTTCGAAGCGCATCGGCGACATGTCCTTGCTGCTGGTCGGCATTCGCTCGCCCGACAAGGCCGCCAACGAGCGCTACGCCGAGATGGTGACCCAGAAGCTGCGCGCACTGCCCGGCCACGTCGTGTCGCTGGCGACCTACAACGTCCGCGACGTGAAGGATTTCTTCGAGAAGAACAAGTGGCTCTACGTCGCGGAGGATGACCTCGAGTCGATCCGCGATCGGCTGCGCACCGAGATCAACAAGCGCAAGAATCCGCTGTTCGTGTCGCTGGGCGACGACGAGCCGATCGACTCGATGCAGAAGCGCATCGGCAAGCGCAACGCCATGGACGATCGCTTCCCCGGCGGTCTCTTCAGCAGCGTCAGCGGCGACTACATGTGGGTCGCGGCGCTGCCCCCGGGCGGCCTGTTCGTCGAGCACGCGGGCGAGTCGCTCTACGCCGCCGCGCAGAAGATCATCGCCGAGAACCCGCCCGAGGCGTTCCACCCGCAGATGCGCGCCGCAGGTCGCGGGGCCGGTCGCGACCGCGATCGCCAGCCGCCAGGCGATCGAGAACGACATCAAGACCGTGACCGCGGTCTGCCTGCTGCTGGTCGCGCTGTCGATCGGCCTCTATTTCCGCAAGATCCGCGCGATCTTCCTGACCGGCGTCCCGGCGGTCATCGGCGCGGTCGTGGCGTTCGCGGTCGCCTACCTGGCGTTCGGTTACCTGACGTCGTCGACGGCATTCCTGGGGTCGATCATCCTCGGCAACGGCATCAACTACGCGATCGTCCTGATGTCACGCTACGAAGAGCAGCGGGCGCACGGCGACAATCCGTCGGTGGCGTTGCGCGAAGCGCTGCACGGCTGCTGGCGCGGCACGCTGGTGGCGGCGATCTCGGCTTCGGCGGCGTACGCGTCGCTGATGGTCACCAGCTTTCGCGGCTTCTACCAGTTCGGCGTCATGGGCGCGGTCGGCGCGATCGCCTGCTGGGTGGCGACGTTCACGGTGTTGCCCGCGATCCTGATCCAGCTCGACATCAGGTCGAGCACCGGTGCGCGGCTCGGCAGCCAGGTGCGCGCGCCGCTGAACCTGGGCCCCCTGGCCCGCTTCGTTCAGCGCTGGAGCACGCCGCTGGTGCTGGTGCTGACCGTCGGATCGATCGCGTCGGCGTTCGGGCTGCGCCACTTCCTCCAGGACCCGTTCGAGTACGACTTCCGCAAGCTGAACGCCAAGCTCAACAGCACCGAGGAGTCGCAGGCCTTCTATCACAGCATCGACAAGCTCTTCGGGCGGTGGCCGTCGCCGACGATCGTCCTCGGCGACTCGATCGACGAGGTCGAGCCGATCCGCGCCACGATCCGCAAGCAGGACGCCGCGGAGCCCGGGGCCGACGTCATCGGCCAGATCACGACCGTGTACGACCTGCTGCCGGGGCCGCCTGATTTGCAGAAGCGCAAGCTGGCGCTGATCGCGCAGATCCGCAAGATGGCGCACGATCCGGCGCTCGAAGTGCTCGACGACAAGGAGCGCGAGCAGATCTCCAAGATCGACCCGCCCCCCGGGTTGCACGAGCTGGGCCCGATGGATCTGCCTCCGATCGCGCGCCGGCCGTTCACCGAGGTCGACGGCACGATCGGGCGCGTGGTGCTGGTCTATCCCGTCGAGACCGGTCTGTCGGTGTGGAACGGGCGCGATCTGCTGCGGATCGCGTCGGTGCTGCAGTACCTGCACCTGCCGAACGGCAAGGTGCTCGAGACGTCGGGGTCGGCGGTCGTGTTCGGGTCGATGATCCGATCGATCCTCAAGGACGGCCCGATCGCGACCGCGGCATCGTTCATCGCCGTGCTCATCATCGTGGCGTTCACGATCCGGCCGGCGCGTATCGCGCTGATGGCGCTGACGATGCTGGGGCTGGGCGTGCTCTGGATGGTCGGCGCCGCCGGCTGGGGACACGTGCGCGTCACATTCCTGAACTTCATCGCGCTGCCGATCACGTTCGGCATCGGCGCCGAATACGCGATCAACGTGCTCACGCGCTATCGCGAGGACCGCAACATCGCAGCACGCCGTGCTCTCGACGGGCGCGGCGGTCGCGCTCTGCTCGTGGACCACGATCGTCGGCTACGGCTCGCTGCTGGCCGCACGCAACCAGGCCCTGAACGGCTTCGGCTGGATGGCGATCCTGGGCGAGGTCTCGTGCCTGATGGCGGCGATCATCGCGCTGCCGGCGGTGCTGCTCTGGTGGCGCAAGCGGGCGGCGCGCGGCGGCGATCGAAGATCGGCGACCGGGTAGACGCGCTACGGCGTAGCTACGACGGCAATCGGCTGCGCAGGACGCCGGCGGTCGACAGAATCAGAAAGAGACCGAGCGCGACCCAGACCATGCCGAAGATGAAGTGACGGCGGCGCGCCTTGGCTGCGGCCGCGACGGCCGCTTCGGTGACGTCGGTTTCGATCTCGCGGCTCGGCCGGCGCACTCCCAGCCAGAAGGTGCGCCCCGCGCCGAAGATCACCAGCATCGCGCCGACGACGTAGAAGAAGAGCGGCGGGATGACCAGATTCATGCGCCGAATCTGCCACTGGCGGCGGCGCCGGACAAGCGCGACGGCTGGTGCTGCCTCCAACTGCATCCACAGGCAGGCGAGGGCTGAAGGAGCTAGTGGCGCGTGCCTAGCTCTGCAGCGATGACCTCAGCTCGCGGTCTCGATCGCCTTGAACTCGCGAATGACCGTGACGCGGATCTGCCCCGGGAACGTCATCTCGGCCGAGATCTTGCGTCGCGACCTCGGCCGACAGGTTCACCGCCGCGAGATCGTCGACGCGATCCTCCTGCACGTAGATGCGCACCTCGCGCCCGCCCTGGACCGCGAACGCCTCCTCGATGCCGCGGAAGCTGCGCGTGATGCGCTCCAGGTCCTCGAGCTTGGCGACGTAGTTGTCCTCCATCTGGCGGCGCGCGCCCGGCCGCGCGCCCGACATCGCGTCGGCGGCGGCCACCAGATAGGCGTAGGGGCTGTTGAACGGCTCGTCGGTGTGATGCGCGCCGATGGCGTTGGCGACCACCTCGGGCTCGCCCAGCCGGCGCGCGATGTCGGCGCCGATCACCGCGTGCGAGCCGTCCATCTCGTGGGTCAGCGCCTTGCCGATGTCGTGCATCAGCGCCGCGCGCCGCGCGAGCTTGAGATCCAGGCCCATCTCCTGCGCCATCATCCCGCACAGGAACGCCGCCTCGATCGCGTGCTTCCACTGGTTCTGCGTGAAGCTGGTGCGGTAGTTGAGACGCCCGACCAGATCGACGATCTCCGGGTGCGGCCGCGCAATCTCCAGCGTCGAGCAGGCGCGGCGCCCGAGCTCGATCAGCTCGCGCCCCAGCTCGCCCGAGATGTCACGCGCCGCCTGCTCCACGCGCCGTGGGTCGCCGCCCGCGGCGGGGTTGCGCCCCAGCCAGGCCACGCAGCGGCGCGCGATCTCGCGCCCCACGCCGTCCAGCCCCTCGAGCCGGACCGCGTCGCGCGCGTCGGACAGCGACAGCTTGACGCCGGCGACGCCCTCGATGGCGCGCAGGTTGGCCTCGTCGCGTCCGATCACCGGATCGGCGGCCGCGCCCTGCGGTAGCGGGATCAGCGACAGCAGCCGCTCGGTCAGGTAGTGCCCCGAGAACCGACCCACGGCGATCCCCATGACTCGCTTCGCGCGGCGGCCGGCGTCGTCGGGCGGAATCTGGTCCGCCGCGCGCACGACCTGCGCCGCCGCCAGGCGCGCGTCCTCGATCTCGGTCTCGATCAGCCGCGCCCGCAGCGCCGCCACGGTCTGCCCCGCGCAGCGTTCCAGCGCCGCCGGCGCCTCCGCTTCCAGCGCGCGCGCCTGGCGTCGCCGCTCGGTGGCCTCGGCCTCCTGCGCCTCCGCTCGCTGCCTCGGCGCGCCCAGCCGCGCGCGGCGCGCGTCCAGGTCAGCGGCGTCGCCCGCCCGCGCCTCCTCGCGCCGCCGCAGGCGCGCGCCCGCCGCCGCCAGCTCCGCCTCGCGCTCCAGCGACTGCGCTTCGTTCGCCGCGCCGGCTGCCAGCGCCTCCTCGCGCGCCGCCAGCTCGGCGGAGCGCAGGATCTCCGCCTGTTCGCTCCTGGCGGCGTCGGCGATCGCGCGGGTCACGCTGCGGATGCCGCTGGACCAGGCCTCGGCCTGCCGCCGCACCATCAGACGGCCGAGCCAGGCGCCGGCCACCAAGACGCCGACGCCCAGCGCGACCAGAACGCCCGCCACTGAGACCCCGCCGTCCACGATGTTATCCCGTCAGCTCTGGCCGATGACCAGCCCGAGGTGCTCGCGCAGCGTGAAGTACTCCTCGGAGATCGACCACTGCACCAGGTCGCGGATCTTGTCCTTCGGCTCGACCGTGCCGACCGCCACCGGCTCGGCCTGCGCCAGCTTCGACGCCACGTCCATGTCGTTGCAGACCAGGAACCCGGCGCGCGTCGCCGTCAGGTCGACCGCGTTCGACCACTTGTGCAGGTCGGCCTCCGTCTTGGTGGCCAGGAAGCGCTGCACCACCACGCTCAGCTGCTCCAGCATCTGCGGCGACGTCAACCGGCGCAGGAGCTCGAGATACTGCGCGACCGGCGCCGCCAGA
Organism: uncultured Pseudomonadota bacterium; assembly: GCA_963774325.1. Taxonomy (GTDB): domain Bacteria; phylum Myxococcota_A; class Polyangia; order Fen-1088; family Fen-1088; genus DASRQZ01. The sequence continues at coordinate 1,460,437 of CAVZEF010000002.1, read as the reverse complement.
TCCGCCTTCACCTCGAACTTCGGCGCCACCAGCTTCAGCGCTGCCAGGAACACGACCTTGAGCTCGGCGACCGTCGGCACCACGGTGGGCCAGCGGACGAAGTGATCGGTGCGCATCAGCGCCAGCTTCTTGCCGATCACGTAGGCCAGCTCCTTCTCCGGCCGCCCCTGAAGCAGGCTCGCCCCGACCACGAACGACGGGATCAGCTGCGCCTTCTCGCGCGTGTTCGCCATGTCCAGCTCACCCGGCGACTCCGGGCGCAGGTAGAGCTCCGGCTGCGGCACGCCCAGCACCTGGTTCACGTAGTTGAACACCTTGCTGAACAGCAGCTGGTCGGTGGCGATGTCGCGCTTGTCCTTGCGCTTCAGGCCCCAGTCCTTGTGCTCCTTGGCGCGCACGGCGGCGACCGCCTGGCTCACGCCGCCGAAGATCGCCGAGATGTAGCGGTCCTCGTCCGGGTGATAGACGTTGCGCTGCCACAGCTCCTCGGTGAGCCGCGCGCGCGCGCGCACGAAGCCCTTGGGGCGGTACTGCTCGAAGAACTGCTGCTCCTCGGGATCGGCCTTGCGCAGGTAGACCAGCGTCGAGGCGACGCACCAGGCGCGGTCGTACTGCCGCATCTCCAGTAGCAGCCGGCGCAGCGTCTTCATGTACACCGCCATCTGGCCCAGGTCCTGGGTCGACTTCACCAGGTAGCGGTACTCCTTGACCGCCTTGTCGTAGGTCTCGGCCCCCGACACCTGGTAGAGCTCGGCCAGGATCTGGTGCCGCGCGACCGCGTCCGGATCGAGCTGCACGCACACCTCGAACGCCGCGGTCGCCGACTTGTAGTCCTTGAGCCGCGAGCGATAGATCTCGCCGAGCGCGTGCCAGAGCGCGATCTGCGTCGGCTTCTTGTCGGGCGGTGCCTCCTGCCCCAGGCGCTTGATCATCTTGCGGTAGTTGCGCTCCTGGTTCCGCCAGTCCTTCTTGGCGGTCATGATCTTGTCGATGCGCTCGAACGCCTTCAGATCGTCCGGGTCCTCATCGAGCGCCTGGTTGTAGATCTCGACCGCTTCGTCGGTGGAGTGCAGCTCGTAGTTCGCGATGTTGCCGGCGGCGACCAGGTACTTCGCCTTGAGCTTGCCCGACTCGAGCTCGGCGAGCTTGGTGAGGATCTCCATCGCCTTCTTCCACTGCTTGGTGTCGCTGAAGAGGTCGAGCAGGTTGTGCAGCACCTGGCGGTCGCCCGGCTTGAAGTTGAGCGCCTCGAGGTACGCGGCGATCGCCTTCTGCGGGTTGTTGAGCTTGTCCTTGTAGATCGCGGCGATCTGCTCGCTGAGCGTGAACTTCTCGTCGAGATCCGTCGTCGGCGACGCCATGCAGCGCGCGCTTCTGCGTGACCACCGCCTCCCAGTCGCCCGACTCGGTGTAGAGGTCGATGAGCGCGTTCAGCGTGGCGCGGTGACCCGGCTGGATCTCCAGCGCCTTCTCGAACATGTTGACCGCCTTCTTGCGCTCGCGCAGCTCGAGCTTGATGCGTCCCAGGCGGAAGAAGATGTCGACGATCTCGTCGTCCTTCTGCGTGTCGCGGTGGTGGACCAGGATCGTCTGGTAGATGCGGAACGCATCGTCCCAGTCCTCCATCTTGTAGAGCAGCGCGGCCCGATCGATCAGCGTCGGCAGGTACGTCGAGTCGAGATCGTACGACTGCTTGTAGTACTTGAGCGCCTTGTCGTTCTCGCCGAGCTCGTCCGCCGCCTTCGCCAGGCGGTGATAGAGCAGCGTGAGCTCGCGGTTGGTCTTGCGGTCCGCCTTGCGGACCAGCATGTCGAGGATCGGCACCAGCGGCGCCCACTCCTGGCGCTTGAAGTAGAGCTCGCCGAGCGGCTCGGCCGCCTCGACGTGCTCGGGATCGAGCTGGATGACGCGCGCGTACAGGTCCGACGCCTGGGTCTCGTCGCTGAGCTTCTCCTGGAAGATCTTCGCGGCGTCGAACAGCAGCCGCGTCTTCTCGAGCGGGTTCACCGTGTTCGACTCGGCGCGGACCATCAGCTGGGCCGCCTTCAGCCAGTCGCCGCGCTTCTTGTAGATGCCGAGCAGCGTCAGCATCGACGGGACGTGCGCCGGATCGTGCGACAGCGCCTCGACCAGGTACTCCTGGGCGGGCTCCGGCTCCTTCATCTGCTCTTCGAAGATCTTGCCGAGGCGGTAGTTGAGGTCGACCTTCTGCTTCGGGTCGGTCGTCACGCGCAGCAGGCGCCGCATCATCTCGATGGCGCGGTCCCACTGCTCGATCTCCTCGTACAGGCGCGCCAGGCCCGCGAGCGCGTCGAGGTGATCCATCTCGACGTTGAGGACGTCGTTGTACGCGTCGATGGCGCGGTCGAGATCGCGCAGCTCGATCTCGTAGACGTGGCCCATCTTCGTGTAGAGCTCGATGCGCTCCTTCGCGTCGTTGGTCGCCATGATGTGCTTGCGGTAGGTGTCGACCAGCGACTCCCACTTGCGCTCCTGCTGATAGAGGCGCTCGAGATCGCGGTACGCCTTCTGGTTGCGATCGTCGATGAGCAGGATCTTCTCCAGCACCTCGGCCGCGCGGTCGGGCTTGCCGAACTGCTCCTCCCAGACCGTCGCCATGCGCTCGTAGATCGCGACGCGGTCGCCCTCGGGAGACGAGATCTCGAGCTGGTGCTCGAGGTTCTCGAGGTACTCCTCCATGCGGCCGGTCTTCTCGTACAGCGAATCGAGCGCCTTGAGCGCCGGCAGGTTCTGCGGGTCGACCGCGAGCACCTCCTTGTACGCCTCGATCGCGCGCTCGTTGTCGCCGAGCCGGTCCTCCCACAGCTCGCCGACCTGCAGCTTGAGCCGCACCGCGAACTCGGTGTCGTCGACGACCTGCGACTTCTTCGACAGCACCTCGACCAGGCGGTCCCAGGCCTGCGTGCGGCGGTAGAGCCGCTCGAGCGCGTTGATGGCGTCGATGCAGCGCTCGTCGCCGTCGAGCGCGCGCTGGTAGGCGAACATCGCCTGCGCGGCGTCGCCGATCTGGGTCTCGTAGGTGTCGGCGAGCTGCAGCAGGATGTCGACGCGCGGCTGCGTCTCCTGCTCGACCTCGGCGTGGCGCGCCAGCACCGACACCAGGTCGTTCCAGCGCTTCTGCTTGCGGAAGAAGTCCTCGAGCGCCGTGCAGCGCGCCGACGTGCGCGTTGTCCAGCTGCAGCGCCTGCTGCGCCGAAGCGATGGCGTAGTCGACGTGCTTGAGCGCCGAGTCGTACCAGCGCGCGATCTTGACCCACAGGTCGGCCGCGGTCTTGGGATCGGCGATCCCCTGCACGACCTGCGTGTAGTCGCCGATGAGCTCGTTCCACTTGTCGGTCATCGTCGCCAGGCGCTCGAGCTCCTTGGCGACGTGATCGTTCGAGTAGTCCTCGCGGAACGCGGCCTGCAACGCCACGAAGGCGTTCTCGCGATCGCCGAGCTGGTGCTCGTAGATCTCGGCCATCTGCGTGAACAGCACGATCCGTGCCGGCGCGTCGGCGACGAAGTCCGTCCGCGCGAGCAAAAGATCGATCAGCTTGACCCAGCTCTTGCGCTGCCGATAGAGCTGCTCCAGCTCGTGCGACGCGGTCATGTTGCCGGCGTCGACCTGCAGCACGCGCTCGTAGACCTCGGCCGCCGAGCCGCCGTCGCCGATCTTGTCGGTCCACAGCGACGCGACCTGCATCAGCACGTCGACCTGCTCCGACGGCGTCGCCAGCGCCTGCGCGCGCCGCTCGAGGATCTCGACGCACTCTTCCCAGCGCGCCTCCTGCGTGAACAGCTTCTCGAGCGCCGCCAGCGCGCGGAAGTCGTGCGCGTCGAGCTCGAGCACCTCACGCCAGGCGTCGATCGCCTCCTGCGTGCGCATCAGGGTCTCGCCCTCGAGCTCGCCGAGCTGCGAGTACAGATCCTTGAGCTCCGCGTCCTCGATGCCGGCGCCGCCGAGCTGCGCGACCTGGATCAGGCGGCGCAGCGCCTGCGACAGCTCCTCCCAGGCGCCCGCCGACTTGTAGTTCTCGGCGATCGCGCGCAGGCGTCGACGTCCTGCGGGTCGAGCTCCAGCACCTTCTGCCAGCTCTCGAGCGAGTTGCGCTCGCGCGACAGCTTCTCGCCCCAGATGCGGCCGAGGCGCTTGTAGATCGGGATCTTGGCGTCGACGTCCTCGGTCGCCGCCACCTGCTGCTCGAGGATCTCGGTCAGCTCCTTCCACTCGCCGGCCGCCTCGTGCAGATCGGCGAGGCCCGAGAGCGCGATCGTGTCCTTGCCGCGCAGATCGACCACGCGGCCCCACAGCTCGACCGCCTTCTGGCGATCGTCGAGCGCGTCGGACGCGAGCTTCGCCATGCGCGAGTAGCACTCGGCCAGCATCGCGTCGTCCTTGGCGATGTCGACCAGCTTCTCGTACACGCTGTACAGCTCGGGCCAGTGCTCCGCGCGGAAGTACAGGCGCTCCAGCGCCTCGAGCGCCTCGGGCGAGCGCGACTCGTGCTCGAGCACCGCCAGGTAGCTGGCGATCGCGCCCTCGACGTCCTCGAGCGCTTCGGCGTAGACGCGGCCGAGGCGCAGGTGCAGCTTGACCAGCTCGTCCGACGAGTCGGTGATGGCGATCCGCTGCTTGAGGACCGACGACAGGTTGTCGTACATGCCCTGCGTCTCGTAGATGCGATCGAGCGACGCCAGCGCCGCTGCGTCCTTGGCGTGCTCCTGCAGCACCTGCACCAGCGCCTGCTCGGCGCGCTCGAGATCCCCGAGGTCGCCCTCGAAGCTCGCGGCCAGGCGCAGGAGCACGTCGCGCCGCACCTCCGGCGACCGATCGGGCGACGCCGCCTCCGACATCGTGGCGACGAACGCGTCCCACTGGTGCGTCGCGCGCACCAGGCGCAGGAGCTCGTCGAGCGCCAGCTCCGACGACGGATCCTCGTTGACCGCCTTGGCCCACCAGTCGAACGCCGCGACCTGATCGACCAGCTTCTGCTCGGCGATCTCGGCGAGCCGGCGCAGCAGCACCTGGCGCTGCTCGACCTCGACCATGCGCCCGAGCTGCACCTCGTAGATCTGGTGCAGCTTCTCCCACTCCTCGCCCACGCGATAGAGCGGCTCGAGCACGTCGGCGATCTCGAGCTGCATCGTGCCGCCCATGAACATCCGCTCGAGCGCGGCGCGCGTCTCGGCGTGACCGGGGTCGGCGTTGAGGATCTCGCGATACGCCTCGATCGCCTTGGGCAGATCGCCGAGCGCCAGCTCGTAGATCTGCGCCAGGCGGAACGTCAGCTCGATGATCGCCTGGTCGTTGGGCGCGATGCGGATCTCGCGGCGCACGACGTCGGCCAGCTCATCCCACTGCTGGTTCTGGCTGAAGAGCCGATCGAGCGAGACCAGCGCCTCCTTGTTGTCGGGCTCGCTCTGCACGACGCGCCGGTAAGTCGTGATCGCGTCCTCGAGCTGACCGGTCTCCTCCTCGTAGACGCGCGCGAGCCGCAGCAGCAGTATCGACCTGGCGCCGCGTGTCCTCGATCTTCTCCAGCTCGGCGGCGTAGAGCGCCGCCAGCTTGGGCCAGTGCCCCGTCTCGGCCGCCAGCCGCTCGAGCTGGCCGAGCACGTCCTGGTTGGTCGGGTCGGCGCGGAGCGCGCGCCCGAAGGCGTCGAACGCCGCGTTCTGATGCGACAGGCGCCGCTCCTCGATCTCGGCGATGCGGAGCAGGAGCTCGACCTTGCGCGGCACCTCTTCGGTGTTCGCCTGCATCACCTCGTAGACCGCGATCACGCGATCCCACTCGCCCGCGGTCTCGTAGATCGGCTCGAGCACCGCCGCCGCCAGCACCGGCTCGTCCTTGCCGGCCATCAGGCCGTCGAGCGCGACCAGCGTCGGCTCGTGCGTCGGATCCATTGCCAGGACCTCGCGGTACGCCTCGACGGCGCGCGTGAGGTCCTTGAGGTGCTGGCGCCACAGCTCACCGATGCGGAAGCGCAGCGACACGACCTCGGCGGCAGCGGGCGCCAGCTCGATCTGGCGCTCGAGCACCGCCAGCAGGTCGTACCAGCGCTCGGTCTGCAGATAGAGGCGGTCGAGCGCCTGCGCGGCGTCGAAGTCGTCCGGATCGAGATCGACGATCGACGTATAGGTCTCGATCGCGCGCGCCTGTCGCCGAGCTCGCGGTCGTAGACCTGACCGAGCACGAACAGCATCTGCTTCTTGTCCTGCGGGTTCTGCGCGAGCTCCGCCTTCTTGGCGTAGACGTCCTTGAGATCCGCCCAGCGGCTGAGCCGGATGTAGAGCCGCTCGAGGTGATCGAGCGCCATCGGATCCGAATCGTCGACGGTCAGGACCTGGCGGTAGACGTCGATCGCCTTCTCGACGTTCTCCAGCACCTCTTCATAGATCTGCGCGGCCTTGTAGTAGAGCGCCTTCTTCTGATCGGGCGCGCCGACGATGTCGGCCTTGCGCAGCAGGAGCTCGACCAGGTTCGGGTAGTCGCCGCGGCGGAGATAGAGCTGCTCCAGCGCGTTGGCCGCGTCGATGTCGCGTGGCGAGACGTCGAGCGCCGACGCGTATGCGTCGGCGGCCTGCTCGTCCATGCCCAGGTCGACTTCGTAGAGCCGCGCGATCTTGTGATAGAGCGCGTTCTTGAGGTGCGCGTCGGGCACCGACGACACCAGCGAGCCGTAGAGCGCCACCAGGTCGGCGAGCTTCTCGAGAGCGCGCGCGAGCCGCTCGATCGCGCCTTGCACCTCGGAGTTCTGCGGATCCTCGCGCAGCGCCCACCCGAGCGCCTCGTAGGCGTGGTCGGGATCGTCGAGGCCGACCTCGTAGCCGTCGGCGATCTGCTTGTAAAAGGCGATCTTCTGCTCCGGATCGACCGCGTGGCGCGCCTCGATCTCGTAGACCGCGATCAGGCGCGGCCAGTCGCCGCGCGCCTTGTAGACCGGCTCGAGGAGCTGCGCGACGCCCAGCTCCTGCTCGGGGTTCGGCAGGATCCGCTCCAGCGCCGCGAGCGTGTCGGGGTGCTCGGGCTCGATCTCGAGGATCTTGCGGTAGGTCTCGACGGCGGCGCCCGCCTCGCTGAGCTGTTTCTCGCGCAGGTTGCCGAGGCGGCCGAGCAGCGCGATGGTCTCGTCGGGATCCTTGGTCAGCTTCAGCTGGCGCTGGATGTTGTCGCCGAGCTCGCGGAAGTCGCCCGCGCGCAGGTAGAGCCGATCGAGCGAGCGCAGCGCCTGGACGTTCTCGGCGTTGTCCTTGAGGACCGCCTTCCACGCCTTGATCGCCTCGGGGGAGTTATTGAGCATCTCCTCCCAGACGGTGGCGATGCGCACACGGATCTGCTCGCGCTCGTAGGGCTCCTTGACCAGCGCGAACTTCTTGGTGAGCGTCTCGATCAGATCCGACCAGCGCTCGGTGCGCGTGTAGAGGCGCTCCAGCGCCACGAGCGCCGACGCATCCTCGGGCTCGATCGCCTGCGCGCGGCGGAAGTACTCGACCGCCTTCTCCGACTTCTCGAGCTTCTCGTCGTAGGCGACGGCGACGACCAGCAGGAGCTCGCGCTCCAGCGGCGGCGGCAGCGCCTTTTTCCCGCCGAGCGCGCCCTCGTACAGCGTGACCAGCGACGCCCAGCTGTCGAGGATCGCCGCCAGGTTCTCCAGCGCCTCGCGCGCCGGCCGTCGACTCGGGGTTCTCGGTGAACGCGCGCGCGTACGCTTCCCAGGCCTGCTCGGAGTTGCCGAGCTTGGCTTCGAGCGCGCCGATGCGCAGCAGCAGCGCCACGCGCTTGCCGGTGTTCTTCTCTTGATTGAGGCGGATGCGCTGCACTTCGACCAGCCGCGACGTGTCCTCGGTCTGCTCGTAGAGCGGCTCGAGCACCTCGACGGCGACCATCTGCAGATCGCGATCGCTGAGATACGCCTGCAGCGCGGTCTTCGCGCCCTCGTGATCCGGCTCCAGCGACAGCGCCTCCTTGTACGACTCGACGGCGCCCTTGCGGTCGGAGAGGTGCTGTTCGAGCAGCGCGCCGCGCCGGAACTTGAGCTCGGCGATCGCGCCCATGTCGGTGGTGAGATCGATCTCCTTGGTCAGCGTCGCCGCGAGCTCTTTCCAGCGGCCGAGGCCGGTGTAGATGCGATCGAGCGCGCTCAGCGCCGGCAGCTGCTCCGCGTCCTGCGTGAGGATCGCCTGATAAAGGACGATCGCCTTCTCGGGCTGCTTGATCTCCTCTTCGTAGAGGCTCGCGAGCTTGAAGCGGATCTCCAGCTCCTCGGTCTTCGACTTCGCCAGCTCCAGCTTCTTGTCGTAGATCGCGAGCAGGTCGGGGAAGCGCCCGGTCGCGATGTAGAGCCGCTCGAGCGCCCCGACCGCCTCGGCGTCGCTGGGCGCGATCGTCCAGGATCGCCTGGTTGCGCTCGATCGCCGCCTCGGGCGTGCCGAGCTCGGTCTCGTACGCGCCCGCGAGCGTCGACAGCAGCGGCAGCACCGCCTTCGTGTCCTTGCTGCGCGCCCGGACGCGCGGCAGCGCCGCCTCGTACGCCTCGACCAGCTTGGCCCAGCCGCCGGCCTCGGCGGCCAGACGGCGCGACGTCGTCTGCGCCCACTCGCCGAGCGGATCGTCATTGAACGCCTGCAGCGCGATCGTCCAGCGCGCCCGCCTTGTCGTCGGCCTCGAGCTCCAGCAACTCCGCGAGTCGCTGCATCTGGGTCTGGCGCTCGGCCGCGTCGGTGGTGTGGTGCAGCTGCACCGCCAGCACCTCGGCCAGGCGGCGCACGTCCTTGGTCTTCTCGTAAAGCGGGATCAGCGCCAGGGCCGCGACCGCGTTCTGCGCGTCGAGCGACAGCGCCTTCTCGTACGCCTTCTGCGCGCGATCGGCCTTGCTCAGGCGATCGCGATAGAGCTCGCCGATCTTGTTCCACAGGCCGACGCGCGCCGCATCGTCGCTCGGTCTCGGCCTGGCGCTCGAGCACGCGCACCAGCTCGTCCCACTTGCCCTGGGTCGCGTAGAACCCCTCGAGCGCGTTCCAGTCGCGCTGCTGAAGATACAGCTTCTTGAGCGCGTCCTGCGCGCGGCGGTTCTCCGGCTCCGCCGACAGCAGCGCCTGCCACGCGTCGACCGCGCGGCCCGTGTCCTGCACCTTCTCGGTGTAGAGGATGCCGAGCTTGGTCAGGATCCCGGCGCGCTTGGTCGCATCGTCGGCGACCGCCACCTGACGCTGCAGCACCTCGCCGAGATCGCTCCAGGCCTTCTCGCGCTCGAACAGCTTCTCGAGCTCGGAGAGCGCCTCGAAGTTCTCGGCGTCCTCGGTCAGCACCTGGCGCCAGAGCTCGATCGAGATCTGCGGCTTCTTCAGCTTCTCCGAAGCAAGCTTGGCGACCTCGATACGTCGCGCCTTGCGCTCGGCAGCGTCGGCGAGCTTCTCGATCTCGCGCTGGTGGACCGCGACCAGCTTCTCCCAGTCGCGGCGCTTCTCGTACATCTGCTTCAGGAACGTCAGCGCATCCTGGTTGTCCGCATCCAGCTCCAGGATCGTCTCGAACGACTTGATCGCCTCCGCCTGGTTCGAGAACTTCTCGAGAAACAGGTTGGCGACGCGCAGGTGCAGCGCCACCTTCTCGGCCGGCGATTCGACCGCCGCCGCCTTCTTGCGCAGCAGCGAGATCAGATCCGGCCAGCGCTTCATGGCCTCGTACTGCGCCGCCAGCGCATCGGCCGCCTCGAAGTTGGTCGGCTGGATGCTCAGGATCTGGTTGAACGCGTTGACGACCATGACGTCGAGCTTGAGGCGCTCGCGATAGACCTCGATCATTTCGAGGAGAACCGGAATCTTGTCCTCGGGCGCGTGCCAGCTCGCCTTGTCGACCGCCTCCTTCATCACCTCGATGAAAGCGTTCCAGCGCTCGGCCTTTTTGTAGACGCGCGCCAGCTCGCGGCGCGGGGCCCACGCGCAGGCGCGGCGGCGACCACCTTTTTCCAGGCGTCGATCCCCTTTTCGACCGTGACCTTTTCGGCTTCTTGCGCGGCGGCGACCTGATTCAGCAGCTCGGCGGGAAACTCGTCGTGCGTTCCGGGCGAGCCATTGCCGCCGGAAGCAAGTACGGCGTTCTCCGACGTTGGCTTCCGCTTGGCATCTTGTTGGCCCTGGCCCTGCTTCGACTGATCCACTGCGCTCCTCCAGATTCGGATCGAGACGGCGATCGCAAAGTCACTGGATTTGTTGGGGAGGCCCGAACGGTCGCCGCGCCGTAACTGTGCGAAACCGAGTAGAAAATTGGTGACGTCTTATAGCACGCCGGGCCGTGGCAAAAAACACCAAAAGCGACCCAGGTGCCGTGAGGGCAGGACGCACCGGTGAAGAATCTCGGTCATTTGAAACGCCAGGACGCCACAACGCCAGGTCCGGACCATTGATAATCCGGAACTGGCGTCTTGGCGTCCTGGCGTTTGACGATCCGGGTGGGCTCGGCTCCCACCCGGCTCGCGGCCTCGGAGGGTTTGGGAACCCCTCCGGGGGTTCCCATCAAAATCAGGGCCCCGAGAGCGCGTAGAGCTTGTCGTTGGCGGCCTTGACGTAGTTGCCGTCGGCCGACTTCCCGCCGTTGGTCACGAACTTCTGGAGATATTCGCGCGCGCGGTCCTTCTGCTCGTTGCCGTGCGCCTCGTCGTACCAGTCGGCATAGGCCATACCGCAGTTGTAGAGCGCGTCGTAGAGCTCGGGATCGAGATCGATCGCCTTCTTGAACTCGCTGGTCGCCTGCTCGTACTGCTTCAAGTTCTTGAGCGCCAGCCCGTAGCCGTTGTGGCACTCGCCGTCGTCATCCTTGGCGGTGACGCAACCCTGGAAGACCTGCGCGGCTTCCTTGTTGAAGTCGTAGTCGAGATAGAGATATCCGAGCGCGACGTACGACTTCGAGAAGCGCGGGTTGGCCTCGATCGCCGCCCGCAGCTCGTCGTCGGCGGGCTTGGGTTGGTCGAGCATCTTGTAGACCAGGCCCAGCCGCCAGTGCGCCTTGAACAGCTTGGGATCGGCTTCGGTCGCGGCCTTCAACGCCTTCTCGGCCTGATCGATCTTCTTCGCTTCCAGGTACGCCTCGCCGAGGTCGTACTGGTAGTTCGCGTTCTTCGGGCGCGAGCTGCGCGGCCGCCTCGAGCGCCTCGGCGGCTTTGTCCCACTTGCGCTGCTTCTGATAGACCTTGCCCAGGTTGTAGTGCGCCAGGTCGAACGTCGTGTCGGTCTGGATCGCCTGCTTGAAGTCCTTCTCCGCCGAGTCGTAGAGGTTGTTCTTGAACTCCTCGGTGCCGCGGTTGTTGAGCTCCATCGCCTTGATGCGCTCTTGGCTGCAGACGAAGCCCTCACACGCGGGCAGAACGAAGGCGATGGCCAGCAGGACGTTGCGCGCGTGCTTGCGGTTCATTTTCATTCTCCACCGCCGGCAGGCGTCAGGACGAACGGATACGAGACGATGACGATACCGCCACCGAGCGGCTTCGGGAACTCCCAGCGGCGAACCGCCTGGACGGTGCAGTTCTCGACCTTGGCGTTGCCCATCGTCGAGTTCTGGAGCACCGACGCGATGACCTGACCCGAGGCCGCGATGGTGAACTGCACCATGATGCGGCCGCCGAGCTGCGGCTTCTTCGTCAGCTCCTGCTCGTAGCAGAACTTCACCTCGTTGATGTGGCGCCGGATGATGCGGCGGATGATCTCCTTGTCGAGCGACCCGCGCACGTTCGCGGTGCCGGGGATGACGTCCGGCGCGTGGGCGCGACGGCCACCGAGACCGCCGGCGCCGCGGCCGTAACCCGAGCCGTTGCCGCCGCCGCCACCCTTGCCGATGGTGCCGAGGTTGCCGAGACCGATGGTCCCTTCACCGGTGCCGCCACCGCCCGAGCCGGTGCCGACCAGGCCGAGACCGCCGACGCCGTAGGCCTCGCCGATCTGGTTGCCGATGAGCCCGCCGAGCACGTTGTCGGCGTCGCTGCCGAGCGCCGAGTCGCGGCCGAAGATCGAGGCGATGTGCGAGCCCTCGGTCTGCTTCAGGACGCCGAGGATGCCGGCGTTCTTCGCGTTCTCCTCGGCCAGCTTCTTCGCCAGGTGGGGATCCGGGTTGTCCTTCGGACCCTTGAGGCCATAGAGACCCTCCTTGTTCTTGGAGGTCTTCTTGCCCATCTTGCCTTCTTCACCCTTGTGGCGCTTGCCCTTGCCGCCCTGCTCCTCGGGCTTCTTCGACTTCAGCCACTCGGGGATCTCTTCTTCCTTCTCCTCCGGCGGCTTGATGAGGAACTTCACGAAGCGGTTGTCGGAGTTGAAGAGGTCGAGCGACAGCGACTTCGGATCCGGCGGGACCGCGAAGATCATGAGCAGGAACAGCGCGAGCGCGATGATCGAGCCGACGCTGTAGACCTGCTCGTCCCAGCGCCAGGTCAGGTACGGCACCGGCAGCGCGCGCGGCCGCGCGGTCGCCGTGACCAGGAACGTGGTCTCGCCGCAATCCAGCTTGGCGCGGCCGTTCTGCGGCAGCGAGAAGCTGGAGCCGCGCTGCTGGATGAACTGCTGCAGCGGGATGAGCTGGTTGTCGACGAACACCTCGCCGGTCATGCGCGGGGTCACGTTGACGACGTAGTCGCCGCCGGTGGCCGCGACCAGCGGGTGCGAGGGCGACGGCACGAAGTCCGACGACACCGGCGCGTCGGCGTCGGCGTCGGAGCCGATGATGAAGTTCGCGCTCGACTTGCCGCGGCGCTTGAGGCCCATGTACACGAGCGAGAAGCCGACGATCAGGCCGCCGAACACCGTCACGTCGGACGCGGCGCTGCGCGACTGCCACGCGAACGCTTTCGATTCCTTGCCGGCGGCCTGCCACGCCTCATAGGCGGCTTTCTCGCGGCCGACGTCGACCGCGGTGGCCACGAAGGTGACGAGAGCGATCGCCGCCAGGGCGATACCGGCGAGCATCATCATCGTACCCTGGCCGTGCGTCGACTTGCCCGTCGGGTTCGACAGGTGGCGCGTGCCGATCACGACCTCGCGGAAGATCGTCTGCACCTCCATGGCGCGTGTGCCGTCGTGCACCTCGACTTCGGCGTTCGAGCCGGCGCCCGTGGACGAGGGGGCGGCGGAGTACGCCGACGCCTGCTGCGCGTAGTCCTGCACCGGCGGAGGCGGCGCGTACTGCGGTCCGGGCGGGGGCACGTACGCCTGCTGGGGCGGGGGCGCGTAAGCTTGCTGGGGCGGCGGCGCGTACGCCTGCTGCGGCGGGGGCGCGTAGGTCGGAGGCGGAACGTACGCCTGCTGCGGCGGCGCCTGCATCGGCGGCGCAAAGCCACCGGCGTTGGTGCGACCGCCACGCGGGCCGGGGGCGGCAGCCTGGGGCGGCGGAGCGACCGCGGTCTGGGCCTCGAGGAAGCTCACGATCACCCGGCTCTCGCCGAACATGATCTCGTCGCCCGACTGCAGCCGCGCTTTATTGATGCGCTCCCCGTTGACCAACGTCCCGCGCGTCGAGCCGAGATCGATGATGTGCACGTCGTCCGGTCCGGTGACTTCGATGACGGCGTGCATGCGCGAGACCGTCTCGTCGTCGATCCGCAGGTGCGAGGAAGCCAGCTTCCCGACCTTGATCACGTCCTGGTTCAGGATCTCTTCGCGGACCAGCTCGTCCCCTTTGTAGATTTCGAACTTGAGGGGGACCTTGACGTCGGCCATTGGTGCTCTCCTGTGTCTTTCGTCGTCAGTCGGTTCGGCTGAATCGGTGGGACGGCTCCCGACCTTGGGAGCGGTCCGCGGTCTCTGTCGGTATACGCTCGGGACAGACCTGGACAGGGCGGCGCCGGATTGCGGCGCCAAGAGATGCGGTCGGACGAGCCTGCTAAACGTCTTCGAGGGACTTCAACATCTCGGGGATGAAGTCCTTTCGGATCTCGATGAGGCTCGAGTGCTGGGTCTTGCCCAGCGAGTTCACGAGCTCACCGTCGGGACGCTGGAGATCGCCTTCGACCATGTCGTCTTCGAAGTCGTAGACGGTCTTCGCCTTGTACGTGGTCCCCTCGTCGCCGCTCTTCGCGGCACCACCGCCTGCAGCCGCTCCCCCTGCTTCCTGCGCCATCGCTCTCCCGGACAGCCCGGCCGAGAGGCCGAGCGCGGCGGAGATGACGGCAATTCCGATGGCGAGCTTCATCCTGTCCTCCTGGTTCCTGTGCTGCCGGTACTGCTACCAGTCTTCGGGGTGGTTCTGTCGCTACGTGTGGTCTGTCCCTGGAGCACTCCTACTGACAACCGATTCCAGCCGCGGTTCCCAAAAATTCTGGGAACCGACGACGCTACTTCTTCTTTTTCTTTTTGCCCTTGGGGGCGGTCGCATCCGCGTCGTCGGCGGGAGGCGCCGCGGCACCAGCGCCGGCGCCGGCGGCCGCGCCCTCGGGGGCTTGGCCCCGTCCTTGGGAGCCTCGCCACCGGCGGGCGGAGCCCCTTCGGCCGGCGCGGCACCACCCTTTTTGGCGGCAGCAGCAGCGGCCTCGTCGGCCTCCTGCTTCTTCATCTGCTCTTCCATCTGCTTCTGCTGCTCTTCGGACTTGCGCTGCATCTCCTCGGCCTCGGCCTGCATCTTCGCGGCCTCCTCGAGGGCGACGTAGATTTCGTCGATGTCCTTGATGCGCTTCTCGGCCTCTTTCTGGAGGCCCGACGGCGTCGACTGGGTGGCCTTGGACAGGAACTGACGGTAGTAGGACTGAGCCTTCTGCAGCGTCGGCTTCTGGCCGTCCTTGTACTCCTGGTAGAGCAGGCCGAGGTTGAAGTAGCTCGACGGGTTCGAGGGATCGAGCTTCTGCGCCTCGTTGTACTGCGTCTCGGCTTCTTCGATCTTCTTGCCGCCACGCAGCGCGACGCCCAGGCCGATCGAAGCCTCGTAGTTCTTGGGCTGCGACTGGATCACCGCGCGGAAGTTCTCCTCGGCGGTCTTGTAGTCGCGATTATTGAGCGAGAGCGCCGCCAGGTTGAGACGCGCCTCGTTGAACCCGGGGTTCATCTCGACCGCCTTGCGGAACTGGGTGATGGCGGGGCTGATGTTCTTGCGCTTGAGCTCGACCAGACCCAGCGTGTTGTGCACCACCGCCAGGTTGATCTTCATCTGCGGGGTGACGCCGGTGCCGGCCTCGCGGACGTCGACTTCCTTGGCCAGCTTGCCGTCCTCGTCGCTGTCCTTGCCCGACTCCTTTTTCTTTTCCTTCTTCTTGCCCTTGCCGGCCTTGCCCTCGGCGGCCTCTTCGGCCTTCTCCTCCTCGAACTTGCCGGTCGCGATCTCGTCGGCCTTCTTGATGGCCTGGTTACCGACCAGCTTCGCCATCTCGAGCATGTTCATCTCGTAGTAGATGAACGCCAGCGTCGCGAAGGCCTGCAGGTTGTTGCTGTCGAGCGCCAGCACGGTGCGCAGGTGGCTGACCGCCTGGCCGACGTACTGCTTCTTCTCTTCCGACGAGCTCGAGTGGCGCGCCTTGTCGCGCAGGATCTGCGCCAGGTTGTTGCGCGCCTCGACGGTGTGCAGCGGGTCGGCCTCGATGGCGCGCGTGAACAGCTGCTCGGCGCGGCCGGGCTCGTTGTTCTTCCAGGCGATGTAGCCGAGGTTGGTCATGGCCGGGCCGTACTTCGTCTTGCCCTCGCTCATGCCCTGCCAGATCCGGATCGCCTCGTCTTCGCGGCCGCACTCCTGCAGCACGGCGCCTTCATTGAAGAGCGCCTCGAGCAGGACCGGCGTCCCCTCGGCGGCCGACTTGAAGCCGTCGGCGACGCTGGTGCATTCGCCGCCGGACAGGCCGCCCGACTTCTTCGCCGACATGTAGCGCGCCATGGCCTTGTCGAACTCGGTCTTCTGGTCGGCGCTGATCTCGCGCTTCTTCGCCTTGGGCAGGATCTGTTCGGGGTTGACCTTGCCACCACCGCCACCCAGGCCCGCCTCGGCCTCGCCGCCACCCATCACCTGATCGTTGTCCACGACGGTCTTGGCCTTGGGCTTGGGGCTCTCGGCGCCGCAGCCGACCATCGCGAGGGCGCCGGCCAGCGTCAGAGCCAACCCGGTCGCGGTCGGTCGAAGCGTCGAATTTCCTCAACATCGTCATGCGGCCTTTCCCTTTGCTCACGTGACCAGAGACATCACTTGCCTTCACCGGCGGGAGCGGCCGCCGCGATCGCCGGCCCCTCCGACAGCTCTGTGATCACCGGCGTCGGCGACATCGTCGTCGACACGTAGCCGGCCTCCGGCTTCATCTCCGACGACAGCGGGTAGTCGGACGGCTTCATCTGGTTCAGCTCGCGCTCGCACAGGCGCGACCATTCGTTGTACCAGGAGTAGTCGGTCGCGGCCTTGAGGCACTTCTCGAAGCCCTCGACCGCCTTGTTCTCGATCGGCTCCGCCTTGTCGACCAGGGCGTCGCAGAAGATCTCGCGCGGGCGGTTACCCCACTCGTCCTGCTCCTTCAGGTCGGCAGGAATGGTGGCGGTGTAGAGCTGGCCGACGAAGTCCGAGTAGAGCTGGCCGACGCGCGCGCTCGACGCGATCGTCCACTGCGCCTGCTTCATGCCGAAGACGTCGAGGTACATGGCGCTCGCCTTGTTGAGCCCCTTGGCCTTCTCGTCGAGATAGGCGCCGAACCGCTTGCCCGACTCCTCGGCCTTTTTCTTCTTCGCCTCGGCCTTGCGCTTGTTGTCGTACTGGCTCGGCTGCTGGAAGTCGAGACCCTCCGGGAACTTGACGCGCAGGAAGTTCTCGTACGCCGTCTCGGCCAGGTAAAAGGCCGAACCCGCGACCGCGTACTGCGCCGAGCCGGCGCGCGCCTCGACGTCCTTGCCGGTGATCTTCGACGCTGCAGCGCCCTTGTTCCAGATCTTCAGTACGGCCTGGAAGTGCTCCGCAGCCTTGACCGCATCTTTCTTGCCGCGATCGAACAGCACGATCTTCGAGCTGGTGGGCGGCCCGCACTGCGTGCGCTTCGCCTCGTGCAGCACCTTCTGGCCCTTCTTCCGCTTCTTGTTGAGGTCGTAGAGCACCTTCTGGCGGCCGGTCGCCGCGATGCGCTTGATCTCCAGGCAGGCGCCGTCCTCGTTGGCCTTGGGGCAGGACGCCTTCCACGCGAGCTCGCCGAGGCGGAAGTGCGCCAGCACCTGGCGATCCGGGCCACCCTGCGGACCCCACTTCTTGAGGTAGCTCTCGAGGTGCTTGGCCAGGTCGTCGTACTTCTTGTCGCGCTCGTAGACATCGGCCATCTGGAAGAAGACGCCGGCGGCGTCCTGCGGCTTGCGCGTGCCGTAGAACTTCACGAACGCGTCCATGTCGTCCAGCGCCTTCGACGACTCGCCGAGGCCGATGCGGAAGGTGGTCGCGTTACCGAGTGCGTCGACCGCCTTCTTCTCGCCCGGGAACTTGTTGGCGAACTCCTCGTAGCTGTCGGCGGCCTTGGTGTAGAACGCGAGCTGGTGGTAGCCGGCCGCGACGCGGAAGAGCGCGCGCTGCGCCAGCGGATCTTTCGGGTGCTCCTGGATCAGCGCCACGCGCGCGCGCAGCGCCTGGCCGACCAGGTGCGCGTTCTGGAAGCACTGAGCCTCGTTCCAGCGACGCTCGGCGTGCTTCGGGTGATCCGGCATGGCCTCTGCGGCGGCCTGGAACGACCGCGCGCACTCCTTGAAGTTCTTCTGCTTCTCGTACTCGTGACCCTCGATGTCGAAGGTGTCGCTCTTGAGCGAGATCATCTGCTTGCCGAACTCGGGATCCTTCATGAGGTCCGGCATCTCGAGGAACTTGTCGACGTAGCTCACGACCTCTTTGGTCTTGCCCTGCGCGTTGAGCGAGTCGAGCAGCAGGTTGGCCGAGTAGATCGCCAGCTCGTGCTTCGGGTACTTGTCGACGATCGCTCCGAAGCGCTTGGCCGCGTCGTCGAAGTGGTTGTACTCGTAGTAGATGCGCGCCTCGCGGTACATGATCACGACGCGCTCGGGGGCGTCAGGCACGTACTTCACGTAGGTCTCGAAGGCGTCGATCATCTTCTTCTGATACTCGGGGATGGTCAGCGCCTCGAGCTTGCCGCCCTTCTTGTTGTTGAAGGCCTGGCGATCCTTGTCGACGGCTTCCTTCTGCTCGTGATCGTCGACGTTCAGCGCGTTCTTCCACGCGAGCACGGCGGCGTAGGCCGCTTCCTTCACGTACTTGCCCTTGGGGTTGAGCTCGACCACCTTGGTGTACTGCTCGGCGGCGTCCTTCCAGCCGCCCTTGCCGAGCTCGGCGACGGTCCACAGGATCTCGCCGTAGTAGAACGCCATCTCGTACGACTCCTTGTCGCCGGGGAAGCGCTCGAGGAAGTCCTTGTAGACCAGCATCGCCAGCACGTAGGTGTCGGGGTTCTTGGTCTTCTGCGCTTCCTTGTGCCAGATGAGCGCCAGCTCCTTCGACGTGTCGTGGAACGCGGTCTTGCACTCCTCGAGCTGGTCCTTCTTGATCGCCTTCATGTCGGCGACGCGGTCGTAGACGGCGCCCAGGCGCTGGATCTCCTGCACCTGATCGCGCTTCGAGCCCTGCGACAGCGTGTTGCGGACGACCTTGTTCTGCCACTCGCAGATGCGCGGCGAGTCCATGTTCTGCGAGATGACCTTGCGATAAACGCGGCTCGACTCGGCAAACTTGCCCTGCTCCCAGTACAGCTCGGCCAGGGCCTCCATCATCTTCGGCGCAAAGTCGCCGCCGGTGCGCTGGAAGAACTCCCAGGCCTTGTCCGGCCCGCCGACGTGCGAGTACGCCTTGACGATGTCCTTCTTCGCCTCTTTCTCGAGGGCTTTCGCCTGCGCGGGGTTGATGTGCGCCGACTTGTCCTGGGTCATGCGCACGACGCCGACGAAGGACTCGAGCGCGGTCTTGAAGTCGCCCAGGTTGACGTAGCACCAGCCTTTTTTGTAGACGGCGTACGGGTAGACGCTGGACTTCGGGAACTGCTCGACCTTCTCGTAGAAGCGCAGCGCGCTGTCCATCTCGCCCTTGTTGAAATAAAACTCGGCGAACGACAGGTACGCGTCGGGGATGTACTTCGAGTTCGGGTAGTCCTTGATGAGACGCAGGAAGAACTCGCGCGCCTGGTCTTCCTTCTTCACCGAGGTCAGCATGTAGGCGAGCTTGAAGAGCACCTCGTCCATGCGTTCGTACTTCTTGTACTTGGTGGACGCGATGTACGCCTTGACCGCCTTCAGCAGCCACTCCTGCTCCTGCTTCTCGAAGCCCTGCTGCTGCGACTGCAACGTCGGCTTGCTGGCCGGCGGGGCATCGAAGATCTTCTGATCGAGCGAGCGCGCCTGGTAGTTGTAGAAGCGCTGCTTGTCGGCGTAGAGCTCGGCGATGCGGAACCAGAAGTCGGCCTTCTGCGGATCGCCCTCGTCGGTGACCTTGATGAGACCGGTCATCTTGGCGATCTGCTTGTCGACCAGCTTCTGCAGCTGGGCCTGCTTCTGTTCGACGAACTGATCGACCGTGATGGTCGGGCCGGTCTCTTTCTTGGGCGGCGGCGGCGCTTCCGGCTTGGTCAGGGCGGTCTGGCTGATCGCAATGGACTTCTCGTCCTTTTTGTAGCGGCCCGGTCCCGCGGCCGCCGGTGGCGCGGCCATGGCCGACACCGACGCCAGCAAGGGGATGGCCGCTGCCAGCAGCATGGAAATCTGTCGCGAGAGAAGTGCTTTGGAGACGCGTAGCTCAGTCGTCATGTTGGCTCCACCTCGTTGCATGCTGCCGAACCCTTTGTCCGAAGCGAACACAAATGATTCAAATCCGGTCCGCGACACTCTTTGAGGCACGAATTACGGCGCCGCCGGCGGCGCATCGGACGGCGCGCCCGCCGTATCCCCTCCGCCCTGGGCGGGCGGCGTCTCCCCGGTAGCCGGCGCTCCTTCGGGCTCGCTCTTCGCGCACTTGTTGGCGACCTTGACCCGATAGTACCCGAGCTCGTCGCGCCAGTACTCGCCCGTGAACGGCCAGACGATGTGCTCGTCGTCGACCCGGATCTCCTCGACGCGCCGCTTGCCGACGGTCCGGTTGATCTGGCTCTCCGTGCCGATCTCCTCCTCGACATTGCCGCGCTCGCCCTGGATGATTTCGTACTCGATCTTGATGACGCGCTTGTTGAGCTGATCGAGCTCGCGCGTGAGGCGGATCATGCGGCGGCGCGCGAGATCGCCCGCCTCGTTGACCGCCAGCGACCGCTGCAGGGTCAGGTCGGCGAACACCGCCTGGGCGATGTTGGTCGACTTCCAGCCCGCCTCGGCCTTGTCGTGCAGGTCGAGCTGCCGATCCAGCTGCTCGACGTACTGGAAGCGCTTGACCAGACTCAAGTCGCCGAGGACGCCGCGCGCGGCGCGCTCGGTCTGCTCGGGCAGCCCCGACGTGCCGTTGCGAATCTTCACCGCGATCTCGAACAACGCGGCGTTGTCGGCGGTGGCGGTGAGCAGCTTCTTCAAATCGCCAACCAACGTCGGGTAAACGGCGTTGAACTCGTTGATCGCCTCTTCGGCGCGGTCGAAGAGACAGTTGTAAAAGTAGATCGTCGCCTTGACGGTGAGCGCCTCGGCCACCGATTCGGGCTTGATGTAATCCTCGAAGAACGGCGCCTGCAGCGTGTGGATGTTGCCGAGGGCCTTCGAGTAGCCCTTTTGCTTGAGCATGAAGTTCGCCCACGAGGCCTCGAACAGGCTGTTGGCCCAGTCGTACGACTCCTGCGAGACGCGGTCGAAGTACTTCACGGCCAGATCGAACTGTCCCGTCGAGTAGAAGGTGCGCGCCAGCGAGAGATTGGCGAGATCCTCGAACGGCTTGACCTTGGGGTCGCTGCTCTCGGCCGACGCCCTCAACACCTCTTTGAACGACTCGACCGCCGGCTTGGCCTGGAACTCGCGAACGTGGGTCGCGCCCTCGAAGAGCTTGGCCTGAACGTAGAACTCGCTGCTTGGCTGAACGGTCCCGAACAGCGAGACCGCCTCCTTGAAGTTACCCTTCTGGTAGTAGTACTTCCCGAGCAGAAAATAGAGCTCGTCGCGCACCTTCTCGAGCGAGGACTGATCGAGCTCGGCGCGCTGATACTTGCCGATCTTCTCGAGGATGCCGGTGGAATCCGGCAACTGGCGCGACAGCGACGCCAGCCACTTCAACGTGGCGTTGTAATAAGCGTGCGAGGGACCCTTTTGAACGATCCGGTCGAAGTACGACAGCGACGCGGAGTAAAAGGTCATGTTGTAGAGGGCCTTGCCCATCCAGAACTCGGCCTTCTGCTTGTTGGCCTCGACGTCGCCGGTCTCGCCCTCGATGGCCTTGTTGAGCTCGATCGAGGCGGAATAATAGTCTTCGCCGTCGTATAGCTTGAAGGCACGCTCCAGAACCTTCGACGGTTGATCGCCCGTGGGTTCGGAGTCGGGCTGGAAGTCACCCTGAGGGGCCGCGTTCTTTTTCTTTTTCGCCAACGCCGCCGATGAAGACAGCAAGAGCAGGGAGCAGAGAACAGTGCCGGCAGCGCGCGTTCGGCTCATGAAGAAGACCTCGAGTTGGTGAAGGTGCCCGGAGCTCGCGATTTGGCCTGGGGGAGATCGCGTTGGTCGTGAACTACAAAAACGTACAGCGGCGTGGGGCCGCGTGTATAAGCACACCCTAAAACCGGGCCATGCTAAGCAAGTGGATCTGAGCTGTCAAGTGGGACCTGAAACGCGGCCTGGCCGCAGAATCGCGAGGTGATCGCGAGGGTTTGTGCGCGCTGCGCGTCAGTCCCGCGCGACCCATTCCACGCTTGACAGGTATGTCGCGGTAGGTAACATGGCGCCGCCTTGTGGGCACGCGGATTGATCCGGTCTCGTCCCGAGCTTGCCCGTCGTTTCAACGGTCTCCAGGACCGAAGGAGTCCAATGAGCTTCCCTTCCTCCTCCCCGTCCCGTGGCTCCTCGTCTCGTGGCCGCCGCGGCCGCATCAATCTGTTTGGTTTACTCGTTGTTGCAATGGTGCTGGGGAGCGTCTCCTGCGAGAACAAACACATCGGCCGCACGTGCGGGCTCAGCGTCGATCCCGACGCCGGCACGAGCAGCGGAACGACAGCGACGCTCGACGTCGGGCTCGAGTGCCCGTCGCGCATCTGTCTGCTGCCGGCGCAGGAGGCCGCGGCCAAGACGCCGCCCACGACGTCGCTGTGTACCGCCGACTGCTCCTCGGATGACGACTGCTCCGACGGCGAGCGACGCAACGCCGGCGACATCACCGATCAGCGCTGCCAGGGCGGCTTCGTCTGCAAGGTCGCCGAGACCGTCGGTGACTTCTGCTGCCGCCGCCTCTGCGTGTGCACGGACTTCCTGACCCGCAACCCGCTCACGCAGTCGTACGACACGGCGCTGCCCGAAGTTTGCCAGCCGACGTCCAACAACAGGCTGCTCTGCAAGAACATCCAGTAGCGCGGGCGCGCGTTCCGATCATCTCATCCGATCATCTCATCCGATCATCCGACGATCATCCGAGCTCGAACGCGCCCGGGACGTAGGTGAGCGTCGGCGCGCGGCCGTCGTCGAAGAAGGTCACGCCGACGACGTCGAAACGGTAGCCGGTCGCCGGCACTGTCTCGAGGTCGAGGAACAGCCGCGCGGCGCGGATGACGCGCGCTCGCTTGCGCGGCGTGATCGACTCCAGTGGATCCCCTTGCTCGACGCCGGTGCGCGAACGCACCTCGACGAAGACGCACAGCCCGTGGTCGTCGGCGACCAGGTCGAGCTCGCCTTCGGGCCGTCGCCAGTTGCGCGCGATGATCCGCAGGCCCAGGCGCTCCAGCTCGGCGGCAGCCAACTCCTCGGCGCGGCGGCCGGTGTCAGACCGGCCGCCCCATCGCGCCCCGCGGCTCATCGCCGCGCGGGACTACGAGCCAGCCGGTTTGGCGGCGGCAGCAGCGGCAGCGGCCGAGGCAGCAGCAGCGGCGGAGGCAGCAGCAGCAGCGGAGGCAGCGGCAGCAGCAGCAGCAGCGCCACCACCCTGCGACGCCGCGACGTCGACAGCGGTCTTCTCGGTCTTGATGCGCGCGGCGCGGCCCTGCAGCGCGCGCAGGTAGTTGAGGCGGGCGCGGCGGACGTGGCCCCTTTGCACGATCTCGATCCGCTCGATGCGCGACGTGTGCATCGGAAAGATGCGCTCCACGCCGACGCCGTACGAGACCTTGCGCACCGTGAACGTTGCGCGCGAGCCGCCGCGGTGCTGGCCGATCACCACGCCCTCGAAGACCTGTACGCGCTCCTTGTCGCCCTCTTTGATGAGGGTGTGCACGCGGACGCTGTCACCCGAACGGAAGTCGGGGATGTCGGTGCGGCGGAAAGCGCCTTCGATCTCTTTCAGAAGCGGATGCTGGCTCATGATGGCTCCAAAACACGACGCGCGCACGCTGGCGCGGCAGGGGCGATATAACTAATCGGACGCCGGCCCGGAGTCAAGGGAAGTCAGGGTTTGGGTTGATCCGGCGGCTCGGCCAGCAGGCGCGCTTCCTCGTCATCCAGCGGATGAGACGCGACCAGATCCGGCCGCCGCTCGACCGTCCGCCGCAGCGCTTCGCGCCGGCGCCAGCGCTCGATCGCGCGGTGGTCGCCCGACAGCAGCACCTCGGGGACGCTGTCACCCTGCCATTCGGGCGGCCGGGTCCACTGCGGATACTCGAGCCGCGCGTGCGAGAACGACTCGTCAGCTGCCGACATGCCGCAGCCGAGGACGCCGGGGATCAGCCGCGCCACCGCCTCGATCACCACCGCCGCCGCCAGCTCGCCGCCCGCGAGCACGAAGTCGCCGATACTGAGCTGCTCGTCGACGTGGCGCGCGACGCGCTCGTCGAAGCCCTCGTAGCGGCCGCAGATCAGCGTCAAGCGCGGCGCCGCCGCCAGCTCGACCACCTTGCGCTGGTCCAGGCGCGCGCCCTGCGGCGACAGCAGCACGCGCCGCGAGGACCCGCGAGCGATCTTGATCGCGTCGAGCGCGGCGGCGATTGGCTCGACCCTCAGGATCATGCCCGGACCGCCGCCGTAGGGCGTGTCGTCGACGGACCGGTGCCGGCCCATGCCGAAGTCGCGCAGGTTGGTGCGATGCACCGCCACGATCCCCGACGCGATCGCCTTGCCGAGCAGGCTCGCGCGCAGGATCTCGTCGAAGAGCTCGGGGAACAGCGTGACGATCTCGAAGGTGATCGTCGGGGCGCCCTCAGACATCGTCGTCCGACGTTTGGTCCGACGTTTGGTCCGACGCTTCGTCCGACGTTTGGTCCGACGCTTCGTCCGACGTTTGCCACTCGACCCGGACGGTGCGCGCCGCCGCGTCGACCGTGCGGATGAACTCCGGCACCAGGGGGATCAGTCGCTCCGTGACGTCGGCCCCCGCGTCCGTGTCGCCGTCGCGCACGACCATCACGTCGTGGGCGCCGTTCCAGAACGTCTCGTTGACCACACCCAGGCGCGCGCCGTCGTGGTTGATGACCTGGCAGCCGACGACGTCGGCGACGAAGTACTCGTCGGTCGCGGGCGCGGGCAGCACGGTCCGCTCGATCCGCACCTCGCTGTGAGTCAGCGCCGACGCCCCCTCGCGCGAGTCGACGCCGGCGAACGTGAGCAGCAGGCCGGTGCCGAACGGCCGCGCGCGCGTGACGACGTGCGCCGCGCTCCGCCCGGCGCGTTCGAGCATCACCGGGCCCGGCTCGAGCGGCGCGATCGCCTCCCCGTTGAACAGCCGCAGCCCGATCTCGCCGCGCACGCCGTGGGGCTTGCCCAGCACGCCGATCGCGATCGTCCGCGGGTCGTATGTCGCCATCTACAGCGCGTCCCTGCCCGCGGCAGCCCGGGCGGCGTCCGCGAAGCGTCTGCGCGGAGTCTACCCCGCGCGGCCCCGCCGGCGACCTCCCGCGGGCTACTCCAGAATCTCGAGGATCACGCGGCGGCGCGTCTTGGCCGATGCCGCCGACAAGATGGTGCGCAGGGCCTTGGCGGTGCGCCCCTGCTTGCCGATGACCTTGCCCAGGTCCTCCTCGGCAACCTTGAGCTCGAACACCAGCGCGTCGGTCTCCTCGACCTCCTCGACCTCGACCTCCTCGGGGCGGTCGACCAGGCCGCGAGCCAGATAGTTGATGAGCTCGCGCAATGAGGGCTCGCTCCCGGGCCCCTCGCCAGCGTTCCTGCCGAGATCGTCGCTCATGGCGCGATGGACATGGGTGCGGGGATCAGGCCGACTTCGACGCGGCGGCCGCGGGCGGCGCCGCTTTCTTCAGCCGGAGCAGCAGCTCGCCCACGGTCTGGCTCGGAAGCGCACCCATCGAGATCCAGTGCTGGATGCGGTCGGAGTCGACGCGAAACTCCGGGGGATTGCGCAGGGGATCGTACACGCCGAGCTGTTCGATGAATCGACCGTCTCGGGGGCTGCGGCTGTCGGCTGCGACGACCCGGTAGAACGGGACTTTCTTGCTACCGGCGCGCGTAAGGCGAATGGTCACGGACATGTGGGTTTTCCTTCGAAAAACGAGTGGGCGAGGCTAACGGCGGCGCGGGTGCCTGTCAAGGTGAACCGTCGGCGGCGGTCAATCTCACTTCATGTAGACCGCCAGCCCGGGAATCTGCGCCTTCACGGCGTTTGCGACAAGGGTCGCGATGTCCGGGGCGCCGGTCGCGGAGAAATGGGTGTGATCGTCGCAGAAGAAGTCGCCGACCGGGCCGGTGGTCGTGGCGCTGACGTCACCGCCGGGGATCGGGCAGAAGCCGCGCTGCTTGTAGAGCGCGACGCTGAGCGCGTTCAGGTCGATGACCGGCACGCTGAACTGAGTGCCGGCCTGCGTCGTCGCCGGCACGTAGCCCCCGCGCGTCGCGATCGGGACGTTGGCGCTGCTGCAGGCGATCGAGCTCACCGGCGTCAGGAAGATCGGGTGCGCGCCGCGCGCCTGCGCCGCCTGCGCCATCACGCCGTACGACGCCTTGAACGCGTCGATGCCGACGTGGCGATCGCAGGTCGGGTCGCTGTCGTTGATGCCGAACTGGATGAAGAGATAGTCGCCGGCCTTCATGCCGGTCAGCATCGCCTGCCAGCGCGGCTGGATCTGCGGGTTGCCGCTGGCGTCGAGCGGCAGGATGCATTCGCCGGTCGCGTCCATGGTCAGCTCGGGGAAGTAGAGCCAGGTGCGGACGCTGCGGCCCGCGATCGCGCTGTTGGTGACGGTGACCTGGTTGTTGAAGAACGGCTTGAACAGGCCGCCCCAGCCGATCGGGCAAGGCGCGGTGCCGGTCGCGACCGTCGAGTCGCCCGCGATCCAGACGGTGATGGGCGGCAGCGCCCCGCCGGTGTCGCTGCCGGCGTCGCGCGCGCCGCCCGCCCCGGTGGCGCCGCCGGTGGCGCGTCCGCCGGTGCCGGGCGCCCCGCCCGTGCCCGGACGAGCGGTGTCGGCACCGCCGCCGTCGGCCACCGCGCCGCCGGCGCCGGTCGCGCCCGCGTCAGGCGTCCCCGGCGCGCCGCCGCTGCCGGTCGCGCCCCCGCTACCGGTCGCGCCGCCCGAGCTCGCGCCGCCGGCGCCAGTCGCGCCGCCGCTGCCGTCGGGGCCAGCGCCGCCGACCTTGCCGCTGTCGCAGGCGAGCAGACCCACTGAAAGGCCTGCCGCCAAGCAGGCCAGATTGAATCGTGTGCTCATCGATTGATAAAGGGCCGGGCGTGACGATTCTGGTGCGACGTCACGCGGAGTGGCCGGCGCGCGCGCCGCCGGCAATAATGCGCGGCGTGTCGCGCCCCTTTGCACCTTGGCGGGTTTCTTTCACGGCGATCGCGATCCTGGTGTTAGCCGGCTTGGCAGCCACGGGCGGCATTCCCGCACGCGTGCGCGCCGCCGGACCGGCGCCCGCGGCCGAACGCCGGATCAGCATCATCTACACCGCCGAGGTGCACGGCGCGCTCGAGCCGTGCGGGTGCACCAGCGATCCGCTCGGCGACGTCTCGCGTTTCGCCGAGGTGGTGCGCGCCGCCGAAGAAGGACGCTCGGCGCGGCGCGGTCCTGATCGTCGACGCCGGCGGCCTGCTCTACGGCGAAGGCGCGGCGTCGGCGCGCGAACGTCCGGCCAACGACGCGCGTGCGGCGTTCCTGGCGACCGAGCTCGAAAAGCTGGGATTGACCGCGGCCGGGATCGCCGAGACCGATCTCGCGGGCGGCGCGGCGGCGGTGCGGCCGAAGCGTCTCGCCTCGAACTT
Organism: uncultured Pseudomonadota bacterium; assembly: GCA_963774325.1. Classification (GTDB taxonomy): domain Bacteria; phylum Myxococcota_A; class Polyangia; order Fen-1088; family Fen-1088; genus DASRQZ01. Next base: position 1,433,204 of record CAVZEF010000002.1, on the reverse strand, counting down.
CGCGCCGTCGCCGGTGATCCGCGCGCCGTCTGTCGAGACCGTCGGCGCGGGCGCGGGCGCCGTCAAGGTCGGCGTGCTCGGAGTCGCCGATCCCGCGCTCGGCGAGCTGCTGGGCGCGCGCGGCGAGGATCCAGCGCGCGCGGCGCGACGTGACGCCGACCGCCTGCGCGCGCAGGGAGCCGAGCTGGTGGTGTTGCTCGCGCCCGTCGAGAAATCGCTGGCGCGGCGGATCGCGCGCGACGCGGGCGCCGACCTCGTCGTGCTGGGGCGGCAGGTCGGCGCGGGCATGCCGCTCGCCGAACGCGTGCGCGCGGGGCGACGGCGGCGACGGCCGCGCAGCGTTCCTGCTCGCGCCCGCCGACGAGCTGCAGCGAGTCGGCCGCGTCGACGTCGTGCTGCGGGGCGCGCGCGACGCGCTCGCCGACGCCGGCGGCCCGGAAGCGACGCGCCTGCGCCGCGAGGACGTCGACCGCAGCCTCAAACGCCTCGACGACGAGCTCGCGCGCTGGAGCAGCGCGGGCGCGACCGCCGCGGGCACCGACGCTTCGTTCGTCGCTGCGAAAAAGCGCGAACGCGACCAGCTGGCCGCCGAGCGCGCCAAGCTGGCCGCCCCCTGGTCGGCGCCCGCGACCGGCAGCTACTTCGTCAACCGGCTGATCCCGCTGCGCCGCAACCTGCCGCGCGATCCGTCGCTGGTCGCGGCGATGAAGAAGCTCGATCTGCAAGATCGCGGCGATCAACCTCGAGCGCCGGCAGCCGCCGCCGGCCGCCGAGCCCGGGCGCGCGTCGTTCGTCGGCGTCGCCGCCTGCACGAAGTGCCACGCGCCCGCGGTCGACTTCTGGAAGAAGACCGTGCACGCGTCGGCGTGGAAGACGCTGGCCGGCGGAAAACAGGCCGACTACAAGTGCATCGGCTGCCACCTGACCGGCTACGGCCAGGTCGGCGGCTCGGCGCTCGGCTTCACCAAGGGGCTCGAATCCGTGCAGTGCGAGAACTGCCACGGCCCGGCGTCGCTGCACGTCGCCGCGAAGGGGCTGGAGGAGCCGAGCAGCCGTCCACCGCGCGGTGCCCGAGACGACCTGCCTCGGCTGCCACAACGAGAAGCACTCGGACACGTTCCAGTACCAGGCGTACCTGCGCGACGTGCTCGGCCCCGGGCACGGCGCCGAGGCGCGCAAGAAGCTGGGCGACGGCCCGACCGGACGCGAGCTGCGCGCGGCCGCGGTGGCCAAGGCGAAGCGCGCGGCGGCGGCAACAACGGCGATGTAGAAGGGCCTCGGGGCATCAGGCCCCGGGCCAGAAACGTGGATCCGGAGCCCGAGGCCCGAAGCCAGAGGCCCGAGGCCTCGAAGCCATTGGCCGTGGCCCTAAACGCCGACGGTCGACGCGCCCGACAGCAGCTGGTCCAGCAAATCAGGCTCGATGTTGCCGCCCGAGATCACCACGACGGTGCGGCGGCCGCGCACGGCGCTCGCGTCGTCGAGCAGCGCCGCCAGCGCCGGCGCCGCCGAGGCCTCGCACTGGATGCCCAGCGTCCGGTAGGCGTAGACGATGGCGCGGCGGATCGCGAGCTCGCTGACCAGCGCGATGTCGGGGAAGTAGTCGCGCGCCATCGCGAACGTCCGCTCGCTGACCGCGCCCTCCAGCCCCTCGGCCAGCGTCGGCGCGCCGGTGTACGACGTATAGGCGCGGCCCTCGTCGAGCGAGCGGCGCATCGCGCAGTTGGCCTCGGGCGAGACGCCGAGGATCTGGATCCCGCGCGGCACGACCTCGACGCCGATCCCGCCGGCCAGCCCGCCGCCGCCGACCGGCACGACGATCGACTGCACGTCGGGGAGCTGCGCCAGGATCTCGCGCGCCAGCAAGCCGCCGTTGCCGGCGATCACGTGGTCGTCGTCGAACGCCGACACGAAGACCAGGCCGGGATCGGCGTCGGCGCGGCGCCGCGCTTCGGCCTCGGCCTCGTCATAGGTGGCGCCCGCGACCTCGACCGCGGCGCCGAGCGCGGCGATGCCGGCGCGCTTGATCTCGGGCGTCTGCGCCGACACCAGCACCGTCGCTTGCACGCCGAACGCCCGCGCGGCGAAGGCCACGCCCAGGCCGTGGTTGCCGGCCGACGCCGCGATCACACGCTTCGGCTCGGCGCCTCCTTCCAGCGCGAGCGCTGCCAGCCGAGCCGCCGCGCCTCGCACCTTGAAGGAGCCCGTGCGCTGCAGGTTCTCGAGCTTGAGCCAGACGTCGGCGCCGGTACGCCGTCCCAGCGCCGCCGCCGGCACGAGCGGCGTGACGCGCGTGAGCCGGCGGACGCGCTCGCCCACGGCTCCGCCCGTCACCTGGCGCCAGATTTCGGGGTCGAACATGCGCATGAACCGGACGCGACCCTATCACGGGCCATGACGCCGAGGGCTGGGCGCGGTAAACCCGAGTCATGCCTGTCAGTGACATCGACGTGTCGCTCGATCGCCTGGTGAAGGGTGGACAGGTGCGCGTCGAGGACGCCGGACGCGTCGAATTTCTGTGGGACGAGATCCGGCGGCTGAAGCGCGACAAGCGCGCGTTCATTCCGGCGCACAACTACCAGGTGCCCGAGGTGCAGGCGATCGCCGACGTCGTCGGTGATTCGTTCGAGCTGGCGGTGCGCGCGCGCGACATCGACGCCGATCGCGTGATCTTCTGCGGTGTGCGCTTCATGGCAGAGGGGTGCCACACGCTGGCGCCGCAGCGACCCGTCTACCTGCCGAACCTGGACGCGCTCTGCTCGCTCGCCGAGGTCGACGCCGATGACGTCGCCGAGCGGCAGGATTTCCTGCGATCGATCGGGCGGCGCTTCGCGACGATGACGTACGTCAACACGTACGCCGACGTGAAGGCGCTGTCGGACACCTGCTGCACCAGCTCGAACGCGCCGCGCATCGCCGAGCGGCTGGGCGTGCCCGACATCCTGTTCGTGCCCGACCAGAACCTGGCGTACCAGGTGGCGATCAAGACCAAGCGCCTGTATCTGCCGCCGCCCGACCCGCACCGGTTCCACGCCAAGGAGTACGGCGAGATGATCGAGCCGCTGATCCGAGAGGGAGAGCGGCAGGGGCTGGTCGGCAACGTCTTCGCCTGGGAGGGCGCGTGCCACGTGCACCACGAGATGTCGGTCGCAAGACATCGTGGACATTCGGCGGCGCGACCCCGGGGCGGTCGTCATCGTGCACGGCGAGGTGCGCCCCGAGCTGCAGCGCGCGGCCGACGCCGTGCTGTCGACGGCACAGATGGTGAAGTACGTCGAGGCGCATCCGGAGAAGCAGCGCTTCGCGATCCTCACCGAGTGCGGCCTCGTGGTGCGGCTCGAGCTCGAGCACCCGGAGAAGCAGTTCTACAAGCCGTGCCGCGTCTGCCGGTACATGAAGGCGACCGATCTCGAGAATGTGTACGAGACGTTGCGCGACGAGCCCGCCGAGCGGCTCATCACCGTGCCGGCCGGCGTGCGCGAGGGCGCGGCGCGCGCCATGCTGAAGATGATCGAGCTGGCGAGCGGCTGAGCGCTCAGGTCCCTTCTCCCGTCTGCGGGACAGGGCGCCCCTACAGGATCGTCGCCGCCAGATCGTACTCCGCCGAGTGCGTCACGTGCGCGCGCACCAGCGTGCCCGCCGCCGGCGCGACGCCGTCGCCCGCGGACTCCGGCAGCGACAGGTAGACCTGGCCGTCGATCTCGGGCGCCTGCCCCTCGTGGCGGCCCATGAGCAGGTACTCCGACTCGTCGGACGGCCCCTCGACCAGCACCTCGATCTCCCGGCCGCGCAGCGCGCGCAGCTTGCGCTTCGAGATGTCGCGCTGGATGCGCAGCAGCTCTCGCCGGCGCGCGTCGATCTCCTTCTGCGGCAGACGTCCCGGCAGCAGCGCCGCCGTCGTGCCCTCTTCCTTCGAGTAGTTGAACACGCCCACGCGATCCAGCTCGGCCTCGCGCACGAAGTCGCACAGGCGCGCGAAGGCCTCCTCGGTCTCGCCGGGGTGACCGACGATGAACGTCGTGCGCAGCGTCGCGCCCGGTACGCGCTCCCGCACGCGCGCGCACAGATCGCGCACCACGCGCTCGCCGTATCCGCGCCGCATCGACTTGAGCACGCCGCTGTCGATGTGCTGCACCGGCACGTCCAGGTACTTCGCGACACGCGGCTCGCGCGCCATCACGTCGAGCAGTCCGTCGGTGCACGCCGTCGGGTACGCGTAGTGCAGCCGGATCCAGCGCAGCCCATCCACCTGCGCCAGCTGGGCCAGCAGCGACTCCAGCGTCGGCGCGCCCGGCTCCTTCGCGCCCGGCAAGTCCGTGCCGTAGGTCGTCAGGTCCTGCGCGACCAGGCAGATCTCCTTGGTGCCGGCCGCCGCCAGCGCCTCGGCCTCGCGCACGACCGAGTCGGACAGGCGGCTGCGCTGCGGGCCGCGCAGCTTGGGGATGATGCAGAACGCGCACGGCCGATCGCAGCCCTCGGCGATCTTCACGTACGCGGTGTGCGTCGCCATCGACGGGCGGCGCGGCGCGAGATCGTCGTAGAGAAAGCGCGGCGTCTCGGCGACGTGCACGCGCTCGGTGCGCCCGCCGATCGCGGTCGCGATGTCGCCGACCTCGTCGGTGCCGATGAAGTGATCGACCTCGGGCATCTCGTCGGCCAGCTCGCGCGGATAGCGCTGCGACAGGCAGCCGGCGACGACCAGCCGCTTGCACGTGCCGGCCTCCTTGTGGCGCGCCATCTCGAGGATCGCGTCGATCGACTCCTGCTTGGCCTCGCCGATGAAGCCGCAGGTGTTGACCACGATCACTTCGGCGTCCTCGGGCGCCGCGACCAGCGTGTGGCCCGCGCCGGTGGTGTGGCCGAGCATGACCTCGGTATCGACGCGGTTCTTGGGACAGCCGAGGGAAACGAAATGGACGTTCATGCGAGAAACGCGCGAGTCTAATCCAGAATCCCCGCAGCGGCGAAAAGGTTCGGGAAAAAGGCACGCGGCGCGGCTTGGGCTCAGGGAAACATCAGCACGGACTTCTCGCCGTATTCGGCGATCAGATCGGCGATGTAGTGACGCACGGTCACGCGGCGCGCGACCACGGCGCGAATCTCGGCCGCGGTGAGGATCTCGTCACCGTCCCCTCGCCCGGCGCCGCCCATCAGCCGTTCCAGCGTCGGGACGTCGATGCGGTCGAGCGCCTCGTAGAGCGTGCGCGAGAAGCGCTGCGCCCGGAACAGCTCCTGCCGGCTGCGCTCCTTGCCCTCCAGCTCCAGGAAGAACGACATGGTGTTGTCCATGAAGAACAGCTGCTCGCCACCGGCCGACATCTTCATGTTGCCGCCCGAGTAGCGGTCGGGGTTGGCGGTCAGGAAGTCGAAGACCGTGAGATCGGAGAGCTGCGCCGCCAGCTCGCGCTGCTCCATGGGGATCGGCTCGCCTTGCGTGAGCCAGCCCTCGGCCTCTTGCCGCCCCGGCGTCACGTCGAAGCCGGAGTCGCGGATCACCGGTATCCAGTACGATGCCGCACCGACGGTGCGTCCCTGGTCGTCGAACACCGCCTCGGCGCGGATGCGCGGCGCCGACGCCTCGCTCTCCGGGTGCAGGTGCTCGAGAAGCTCGTCGCGGGTCACCGCGCGCGGCGCGGCAGGCGGAACCGCGTTCAGCCCCAGCAACCGGTTCAGACGATAGGCGGCGACCTCCTTGCGCGGCACCGTCTGCAGATTCGTCTGGATCGGCTTCCAGGCCGCGCGCGAGCCGTCGGCGAAATCGACCCGGAACGACAGCGACGAGCCGCCGTGATTGAGCTTGAAGCGCACGATGGGCTGCGTGCGCACTCGCTCGAGCAGCAGCTCGTCGGACATGCCCAGGAACGTGCCGGCCGACTCGAGCGCCACCCGGAGATCGGGCAGGTTCGAAAGCTCGCCGCGCGACCGCAGCGCGCGCGCGGGCTCGGCGGCGAGCGCCGCGGCCGCCGCCCCGCCGTGCTGCCACGCCTGGCGAACACGGGTGACGCCCGCGACGCCCACGAACGCCGCGCCGGCGAGCAACGCCGCCCCCAGCGTCGCCTCGACGAGGATGTAGCCACCGAGCCGCACGCGTCGATTTTATACGTCCAGACTGGCGCGGACTAGAACCAGAACGCGATCCAACCGGCGGAATCCCCGATTGTGCGAGGCGCACGGCCGTGGAAAGATATTGTCCCCTCCCGGAGAGAAATGATGTCGACCAGCCCCGCGTTCGTCTGCTCCATGTGTCGCAAGCCGATCGCCGTCGGCGGCAAGGTCATCCGGTGCGCCGTCAGCACCTGCAACAGCGGTCGGGTCAAGCTGGTCTTCTGCTCGGCCGGCTGCTGGGACAGCCACCTACCCAACGCCCGCCACCGCTCCGCGTACTTCGTCGAGGAGATCGCGCGCCGCGAATGACGCGATCCCGCGCTCGCGGGAGCTCCGTGGCCGGATCTTCTCCGCGCTCTTCCCGTGACGCGCGGCCCGGTCGTCGCGGGCGCCTCAGTACGGAATCTCGCGGCCGTCCTTGAAGAACTTGCCGGTGGTCGCGAACGGCTCGAGCAGCAGAGCGAGCGCGCCACGCGCGGCCTCCTCGGGCGTGCCGGGCGCGCGCGGGCCGCCGAGGTCGGTCTTGATCCAGCCCGGATCGAACGCGTTGACCGCCATCTGACCGCGCAGCTCGGCGGCCTGCACCTGCGCGAGGCCGTTGAGCGCCCACTTGCTGACCCGGTAGCTGAGGATGTTGGGCTCGCCGAGCGCCGCGAAGGTTCCCGCGCCCGAGCTCACGTGCACGATGCGCGGCTCGCGGCCGCGGCGCAGCCAGGGCAGCATCGCCTGTGACAGGCGGAACGGGGCCAGCAGGTTCGTCGCCAGCGTCGCCTCGAGCGTGCCGGCCGGCTCATCGGCAAAGGTCGACGCCTCGCTGAGCATCACGCCGGCGTTGTTCCAGAGCACGTCGAGCGCGCCCCAGCGCTCACCGACCCACGCCGCCGCGCGCGCCGGCGCGTCGGGCGCGGCGAGATCGAGCGCCAGCACCTCGAAGCGGCCCAGCGCCCGCGCGCCCAGCTCGGCGCGCGCGTTGCGCAGGCGCACCTCGTCGCGCGCGACGCCGAGCAGGGTCGCTCCCTCGTCGAGGAACAGCCGCGCCGTCGCGAGGCCGACGCCGCGCGAGACCCCGGTGAGCAGAATGCGCCGTCCTTCGAGCTTGCCCGTCACCATGCGACGGCGCGCAGCATAGCGCGACCGTGGGCCCGCGTGCGTTCAAGGATGCGCGGGCGGGCCCAGCGCGTCGGCGAACGCCGAAGCCAGCTCCCGCCGCGTGGTGAACCCGATGAAGATCTTGCGCACGGCACCCTCGCGGTCGATCAGCACCATCTGCGGCAGCGCACGGATCTTGTAGAGCGTGTTGGCGGTCCCGTCGTCGAGCACGATGGGGTACGGCGCGGGGTGCTCGACCAGGAATGCGCGGATGTCGTCGACGGTGCTCTGCGGCCCGTCGGAGTCGACGCCGACGAACTCGACGCCGCGCGGGGCCCACTCGTGGTGGAGATCGTGGAGGATGGGGATCATCTGGATGCAGGGCGGGCACCAGGTGGCCCAGAAGTCGAGCAGCACGACCTTGCCCCGCAGCCCGCTCAGCGCGACGCGCCCCGCGGTGCCGTCGATGCGCGGCAGATCGATCTCGGGCGCCGCCTCGCCGTGCTCCATCGGCCGAAGCGCGTCGAAATGCCGGCTGGCCCAGACGATGTTGACGCCGAGACCGACGACCAGCACGCCCAGCGCGGCGAGGCCCACGCGGCGGGCGCGCCCGGCGGGCGCGGCGACGACAGGCGCGTCCGCCGGGGTCGGCGCCGGCTCGGGCGCCACGGGGGCGGGCGATTCGGAGGGCGCCGACGCCGACGCTGACGCCGATTCGGAGGGAGGCAACACCGCGTCGGCAACGGGCGCGGTTCGTGGATCCGGGCGCGCCCAAGCGGCGCGCAGCGCCTGGATGAAGACGAACGCAGCCCACGCGGTGGCCGGACCGTAGGCCAGAATGTTCGATCCGAACGTTGACCCGAACGGGGAGCCAGCCGACAGCGGATGTCCGGCCATCGCGAACCCCACGCGCTCGACCGCGCGCGCCATGAAAAACGGCGCGAAGCAAGCCGCGCCGATCTCCAGATCCAGGTTGGGATCGCGCCGCCGCCCGCCGAGGAGCACGATGCCCAGCGTCGCGGGAATGATCATCAGCGCGTCGCGCGCCTCGTTCGAGAACACGCCGACGACGCGCAGGAGCGTGCCGCGCGACGGTTGCGAGAGCCCGAGCAGCGCCTCCGCGACCTGAGGAAAACGTAGCGTGACCGCGCCCAGCGCGACCAGGATCACGGCGTCGCGAAAACCGCCGCCCTCGCGTTCGATCCGCGCCATCGCGGCGCGCGGCGCGACCAGGATCTGGCCGAGACGACCGACGAAGCTCAACGACACACCATCCGATCTAGCACACCGACTTCAGGAGGTTGAGGGATTGCGGGCCGCCGAGAGCTTGCGCGCCGCCGTCGACAGCGCGTTGGGCACGTTCTTCGAGCGCGCGATGTTCTTGAGGTCTTCCGGCCGCAGCGTCGACAGCATCTTCAGCGCCAGCGCGAGCGGACACTTGGGGTTGCCGACCAGGCTCAACTTGACGGGGTAGAGCTTGAGGTATTTGTCGTTGTTCGCGATGTAGCGGATCACGTCCTCGGAGACCGCGCGGTTGCCGGCGGCGCGGATCACCTCGCGGTCGGTGATGCCGGGCGACCGGATCGCCGCCATCGCCACCAGGCGGTTGGAATCACGTAGCAACGTCTGGCGGCAGAACGCGTTGCCCAGCGTCGCGAGGCGGATCTTCTCGAACAGCTTGAGCTTGCCGAAGTTGATCACCGCCGCCTTGCGCGGCCGATCGGGCTTGGCCGGCGCGGCGGCGGCACCCGGATCGCCGGCGGGTTCGCCCTCTTCATCGCCGGTGTCGTCCATGCGGAGCGACTCGGCGAGCGCCTCGTCGAACGCCGCCGGCGCGGTCGTCCCCGCCTCGGCCGCCCCGGCCGGCTCCGCCTTGACGGCCGCCGCGATGTCGTCGAACGCGGGGATCCCGTCGACGCGCACGCCGGCGCGCACGCACGCCGCGACCGCGCGGTCGACCAGCACCATGGGCGCCACCGGGTTCGCGAACAGCGCGGCCACGATCGCCGGGTGGCGCAGCAGGCGCGCCTCGTCGCGCGCGACCAGCTCGAGCTCCGCGACCCCGGCGGTCGCGGCCGCGCGCGCGACCGCGTCGTCGCCGGCCGCGGGGCCGGCCAGCAGCTCAGCGATTCCGCTCATAGATCAGCGCCAGCCCGCGCAGCGTGAGCATGTCGTCGCACTCCTGGATCGTCTTCGACTCGGCGGCGATCAGCGGCGCCAGTCCGCCGGTGCCGACGACGCGCGGCTGAAAGTCGACCTCGCCCTGGATGCGCGTCACGATCGCGTCGACCAGGCCGGCGTAGCCGAACACCAGCCCCGACTGGATGCTCGCGACGGTGTTGCGCCCGATCGTGTTCTTGGGGCGCACGATCTCCACGCGCGGCAGCTTGGCGGTCGCGTGATAGAGCGCGTCGGCCGACACCATCAGTCCAGGCGCGATGACGCCGCCCGCGTATTCACCGCGCGCCGTGACCACGTCGAACGTGGTCGCCGTCCCGAAGTCGACGACGATCGCCCCCTGCGGCCAGCTCTGGTACGCCGCGACCGCGTTGACGATGCGATCGGCGCCGACCTCGCGCGGGTTCTCGTAGAGGATCGGCATGCCCGACTTCGTGCCCGGGCCCACGATCAACGGCTCGATGCCCAGGTGGCGCCGGCAGAGCTGCTCCATGGGAAACAGCGCGGGCGGCACCACCGACGACACCGCGACGGCGTCGACCACCGACAGCGCCAGCCCGCGCAGGCCGAACAGCGTCGCCAGCAACGCCGCGTATTCGTCGCCGGTGCGCCCGGCCCGGGTCTCGAGGCGCCAGTCCGCGCGCAGCGTCTTCCCCCCGCTGGCGCGGTCGTCCCCGCTGGCGCGGTCCGGATCCCCGCTGGCGCGGTCCGGCTTGTCGAACAGGCCGAGCGCGATGTTGGTGTTGCCGATGTCGATCGCGAGGAGCATGCGGGCTGGGTGAATAGGTTACCATGCGACGGCATGCTCTCTGAGGCCAACCACCAGGAGGCCAACGGCCAGCGCCCCGCGCTGATCCGCACGGTCGCCCTGCTGGCCGGGTTCGCCGTGACGCTCTTCGCGGTGTTCTGGATCGCCGACTACTTCTTCATCGGCGGACCGCCCGCGGGCAGCGCGAAGGGCCCCGTGTCGCAGCTCTTTCACTTCGACGCGGAGACGCTGCAGAACGCGCTCGGCAACCTGGCGCAGGTGATCGCCGCGGTGCTGGGCATCGCGATCACGGTGGTGTCGATCGTCGTGCAGCTCGCGGCGACCCGCTACACCTCGCGCGTCGCCGACATGTTCTTCCGCGACCGCACCAACCTGGTGGTGATGGGCTTCTTCGTCGTCGCCTGCATCAACGCGGTGTGGGCCAGCCTGAGCGTGACCCACGACTACGTGCCGCAGGCGACGATCGTGATGACGGTGGTGATCGCCACGGGAAGCCTGCTGATCCTGATGCCGTACTTCGCGTACGTGTTCGAGTTCCTCGACCCGGAGCGGGTCATCGCGCGCATCGGCCAGCAGGCGCTGCAAAACGCGCTGGCCGCGCGCGACGCGACCGGCGCGGCCAACGCGACGATCATCGCGCAGCGGCAGTCGGCTTCGGTCGCGAGCCTCGAGCACCTGACCGACATCGCGATCAACGCGCTGGCGCAGAAGGATCGCATCATCGCCGCCGGCGCGATCGCGGCGCTGCGGCGCCTTCTCATCGCCTACCTGCCCGAGAAAAAGCACCTGCCGGCGGCGTGGTTCGCCGTGGGCCCCGGGCTACGCCAGAACCCCGACTTCGTCGCCATGGCCAAGGATTCCGTCGAGGACCTGGCGGCCGCGCGCATCTGGCTGGAGTGGAAAGCGCTGCGCCAGCTGCGCGAGATCTTCTCCGAGGCGCTGGCGAGCCTGCCCGAGATGGCGCACGTGGTCGCGATCGAGACCCGCTACGCCGGGGAAGCCGCGCTCGGCGCGAACGAGCGCAACGTGCTGGCGCTGACCGTGAAGTTCATGAACACCTTCCTGCGCGCGGCGCTGAACACGCGCGAGATCCGCAGCGCCTACAACGTGCTGAACCAGTACCGCCAGCTCGCCGAGGCGATGATGCGCGCGCCGGCGCGCGCCGGCGGCGATTCGACGGCGGCGCTGGTCGAGATCGGCGGCCACTTCAAGTACTACGCCCAGCTGGCGCGGCGCATGGGCCTCGGCTTCGTCACCGAGACGGCGGCCTACGACCTGTGCGATCTGTGCGAGGTCGCGCTCGACACCGGCGCCGCCTGCCACGACCGCCTGCTGGCGATCTTTCTCGAGATCGACAAGGAGCCCGAGACGCCCGCCGACGAGCGCGCGCTGCGCGGCGTGCGCAAGGCGCAAGCCAAGCTGGCGACGTACTACCTGCTACGCGGCGCCGAGGCGCGGGCGCGCGCGATCTTCGACGACATGACCCACGAGTCGTCAGAGCGCTTGCGGTCGATCCGTGACGAGATGCTGTCGATCGCGTCCAAGGATTTCTGGGAGGTCGTCGATCGCGGCACCAACTTCGACTACCTCGACGACGCGCGAAAGGCGCGGCTGCGCGAGTTCTTCGGCTGGTTCGGCCGCCTCGAGGCATCGCCAACCGCTGTCGCCTGACCAGCGCCGCTCGCCAGCGCTTGCGAAGCCGGCTTGCAAAGCCGGGCGGCGCGCCCCACCATGAGGCGCCATGAGCGTATGCACGTCCATGAGAGACCCCCTGAGGGAAGTCGTCGCGGTCATCGTCGCCCTTGGGGCGGGAACGCTGTTCGGCGGCGCGGGTTGCGGCGGCGGGCTCAGCTACAAGGTCGACGACGCGGCGATGGACAGCGTTCCGTCGAGCGAGCGCATGGCGGTCTTCGACGCGCGCCGCGACCTCGAGATCGCCCAGGGCGAGCGGCGCACCGCCGAGACCCAGCTCGACGCGCTGGATCGCGATCGCGACATCGCCGACAAGGAGCGCCAGCAGGCGCAGCTCGAGGTCGAGAAGGCGAACGCCGAGTTCGAGGCGTCGGTGCAGGCGCATGACCAGAACCGCAACGAGGCGGCGACGCACGGCAAGGACGTGGCCGATCTCGGCCTCAAGGCGGCGGATGCCAAGCTCGACTGGATCGCGCAGAAGAAGACCTGGTTGAAAGCGAACCGGAGCGCCGCCGACGCGCACGTCGCCGCCGCCGAGGCAAAGGTCGAGCTCGAGAAGGCCCGCGTCGCCAAGACCAAGGGCATCAAGACCACCGACGAAATCGACGTCGGCAAGTTCGAGAGCCAGTCGAAAGGCCGCAGCTCCGACTGGCAGTCGGCGAAAAAAGACGCGGAATCAGAGCAGAAATCGGCGCAAAAGCTCGAAGAGAAGTGGAAAGATCTCGTGAGCCAGCACTCGAAGTCGCAGGGCGGCTGAGCGGCGATTGACGCGGCACGGGGCACGCGTCATTGCCCGCTGGTACTCGAGGGTCAGCTGGTCTACGCTGGACCTCCGTGACTACCCGGTGAACCTTTGAGCATCACGGATCGAGAGGCCCTGCTCGCCAAGACGCCGATGCCGGAAGACATCGAGTCGGCGGAGCCGGAGCTCGGCCCCCATCCGGAGATTCCCCGGATCCTGGTCGTCGACGACGAGAAGGTGATCCGCGAGATCCTCTCGGACTTCCTCAACATGGAAGGCTACGTCGTCCACACGGTCGAGGACGGCGTCGAGGCGCTCAAGGAGCTGCACCGCCGCAGCTACAACCTGGTGATCTCGGACCTGAAGATGCCCAACATGGGCGGCCTCGAGCTGATCCAGAAGATCACGGAGGAGAGCATCCCGGTGCTCACGGTGATCATGACCGGCTTCGGCACCGTCGAGACCGCGATCGAGGCGATGAAGCGCGGCGCCTACGACTACATCCTGAAGCCGTTCAAGGTCGAGGAGGTCGTGCACATCGTACAGCGCGGCCTCGACCGCCAGCGCCTGCAGCACGAGAACATCCGCCTCAAGGACGCGCTCGCGATCTACAAGATCAGCGAGGCGATCGCGACGTCGCTGTCGGTCGAGACGGTGCTGGACCTGGTGCTGGACGCGACGCTCGACGCGGTCGACGCCGACGTCGTCAGCCTGCTGCTGGAGGATCCCAAGCGCGAGGGGCGCTTCATCGAGCGCACGCGCAAGGTCGCGCAGCGCGCCGAGCCCAACGTGCAGCCGCCGGCGCTGAACCTGGAAGAAGTGCTGCCGCTGTTTCAAGAGGACCGCCCGCTGCTGGTGCACGGCAGCCGGTCGTATCGCTTCCTCGCGTCGCCGCCGGATCTCAATCGCCGCCTGGTCAGCTTCTGCTCGATCCCGCTCAAGCTCAACGGCCGCATCATCGGCATGCTCAACGCCTACAGCTACACGCGCGGCGCGAAGTTCAGCGAGGGCCAGCGCAAGATGCTGTACGTGCTCGGCAGCCGCGCCGCCGTGTCGATCGAGAACGCGCGCCTCTACGAGCACCTCGTCAACGCCAACAAGGATCTCACGCGCGCCAACGTCTCGCTGGAAGAGAACTTCAAGCAGAGCATCATCGGCTTCGCGCACGCGCTCGAGGAATCCGACCGCTACACGCGCGGCCACTCGGAGCGCGTCGCCATGTACGCCCGCCTGATCGGCCTCGGGCTGCGCATGAGCGAGCAGGACATCGACACCATCATCAAGGTCGGTCTCATGCACGACGTCGGCAAGATCGGCGTGCGCAACGACAAGCTGAACAAGCCGGGCAAGCTCACGCCCGAGGAGCTGGCGATGTTTCGCTCGCACCCGGCCAAGGGCAAACGGATCCTCGAGCCGATCCCCTTCATGCGCGACATCGTGCCGGGTTGCTACTGCCACCACGAGGCGTGGGACGGCTCGGGCTATCCGCAAGGCCTGATGGCCGACAACATCCCGATCATCGGCCGCATCGTCGCGATCGCCGACGCGTACGACGCGATGACGTCCGACCGCGCCTATCGCAAGGCGCTGCCTCACGAGGTCGCGTGCGGCGAGCTGGAACGCTGCATGGGCTCGCAGTTCGACCCCCAGATCGTCCCGGTCTTCCTGGCGCAGATCGAAGAGTTTCGAAAGCTCGAAGCGACCGCGGGTCGCTTCATTCCGCGCTAGCCCGCTGACGACCCCGCCACGCACCAGTTTCCCGGTTCCCGGCGAGCCCGGATTGGGCGATACTGTACAGCGCCGATGCGCTACTCGAGAGCCGTGCTCATTGTCGTGGTGTTGGCCGGGGCGATTCCCGCGTCGCCGTCGTTCGCCGCCGACGAGACGTCGTCCGCGCGTGAGCACGCGCAAAAAGGCAAGGCGTTCATGGACCTTGCCAAGTACAACGAGGCGGCCGCCGAATACGAGGCCGCCTACGCCGACAAGCCCGACCCGGCGCTGTTGCTGAACCTGGCCCAGGCCTATCGGCTGGCCGGCAACGCCGACAAGGCGATCTTTTTTTACCGCAAGTACCTGCAGCACGTGCCCAAGTCGCCCTACCGCGCCGACATCGAGGAGAAGATCGCCGCGCTGGAAAAGGCCGGGCCGAGCGGCGCCGGCGACAAGGGACACACGGGCACCGTCGCGCCTCCGCCGATCGACGACAGCGCAGGAGCGCCGCCGCCCGCGCCGCCCCCGAACACCTCACCGGCACCGCCGCCCGCTCCTCCGACGGGGCCGACCGCGGGCCCCGGACCGATGGGCGGACCCATCTCGACCACCGCCGGGCCCGAGACCGCTGGCGTGACGCTGCCCTCGAGCGCCGCCCCGATCGACCACGGCAAGAACCTGCGCCTCGCGGGGATGGTGACCGGCGGCGCCGGCGTGCTGTCGCTGGTGGTGGCTGCGATCTTCGGCTCGCAGGCCAAGGACGCTGCCCGGAGCGTGGAGAAGACCGCCGCCAGCGGCGGCACGTTCGACCCGAGTGACGACGAGCGCGGGCGCAGCGCGCAGACCAAGGAAGTCACGTTCATCATCGTGGGCGCCACCGCGCTCGTCGCGGGCGGCGCGATCTACTACCTGGGCGCGCGCCATCCGGCCGAGGCTGGATCGCCGCCACCCGGAAGCGTGGCGTTGCTGCCGTCGGTGGCGCCGGACCGCGCAGGCGCCGCGCTGCGGGTGACGTTCTGATGCGCTTGCACGCGCGGATGAAGATCGCGGGGGGGCTGGTGCTCGCGACCGTCCTGTTCGGCGGCGGCGGGTCGTGCACCTACACGCCCGACTTCGCCAACGACACCCTCGTCTGCGGTCCCGCGCGGGCGTGCCCCAAGGGCTATTCCTGCGCCACCGATAACAAGTGCTGGAAAACCGGAGAGACGCCCGGCGGCAGCGGCGGAGCCGACGGTGGCACGCACCCGGACGCCGGCACCGGCGGCGCGCCCGGGGACGCGGGCGGCAACGATCCGCGCCAGGGCTTCGTCGGCACCTGGACCTTCAACGGCGGAACCCTCGACGGGAGCTGCACCGACGGATCGACGATTCACGGCGCTCTCACCGGCGACTACATCGTGATCGGTCTCGGGACCACGGCGGCGACGGTGCTGGCGCACTATTATTGCGACACCGGCTGGACGATGCAGCTATCGAGCGGAGACACCATGGCCGTCGCCACCTCGAACCAGACGTGTGTACAGCGGACGACCGACTCGACGGCGACGCCCCCGGTTAGTACCGCCTACACCTGGTCAGCGGTCACGTTCTCGTTCACGAAGACCTCGGCCCTGACGGGGATGTCGACCGGCCATTTGATGGGTCCCTTCTCGGCGAGCGACGGCACCAACGGCACCTGCGACCTGACGTTCACCGGACCGCTGATCAAGAGTTGATCGCGACTGGAACACTCCGCCGAACCATGCCGCGCCCCGCGCGCGAACGCGCAGAAAACGCGCAAAAGGAAGCGGCGGAATGCGTGGAACCCGCGGGTGCTTTCACGTATAAAAGTGGGCCATGCATCGCAGGGATGAAGAGCTTCAATGAGCGCTGACGGCGCCGCACCACCGCCTTCCGCGTTCGGCAATCGCATCCCGATCGCCATCGAAGAGGAGATGAAGTCGTCGTTCATGGACTACGCCATGAGCGTCATCGTCTCGCGCGCGCTGCCCGACGTGCGCGACGGGCTGAAGCCGGTCCACCGGCGGATTCTCTATACCCAGCACCTCACCAACAACGTCTGGAACCGCGCCTACATCAAGTGCGCGCGCGTCGTCGGCGAGGTGCTCGGCCGCTTCCACCCGCACGGCGACACCGCCGCCTACGACGCTCTCGTGCGCCTCGCGCAGGACTTCGCGATGCGCTACACGCTCATCGACGGCCAGGGCAACTTCGGCTCGATCGACGGCGATCCGCCGGCCGCCTACCGGTACACCGAGTGCCGCATGGAGCGCATCGGCGGCGAGCTGCTGGCCGACATCGACAAGGAGACCGTCGACTTCCAGCCGAACTACGACGACAAGGAGGTCGAGCCGACGGTGCTGCCGGCGCGCTTCCCCAACCTGCTGGTCAACGGCGCCACCGGTATCGCGGTCGGCATGGCGACCAACATCCCGCCGCACAACCTGGGCGAGATCGTCGACGCCGCGATCCTGGTCGCCAAGAACCCCGACGTCACGATCGACGAGCTGTGCGAGATCGTGCCGGGTCCGGACTTTCCGACGGGCGGCTTCATCTGCGGGCAGCGCCGGCATCCGCGCCGCCTACGAGACCGGCCGCGGCGCGCTGCTCATGCGCGCGCGCACCAACATCGAAGAGCACCCCAAGACCGGCCGCAAGTCGATCGTCACGACCGAGATCCCGTACCAGGTCAACAAGGCCAAGCTGATCGAGAAGATCGCCGAGCTGGTGCGCGACAAGCGCATCGACGGCATCGCCGACATCCGCGACGAGTCGGATCGCGACGGCATGCGCATGGTGATCGATCTCAAGAAGGACGCCGTGCCGGAGGTGGTGCTCAACAACCTCTGGAAGATGACGCAGATGCAGGACTCGTTCGGCATCAACATGCTGGCGATCGTCGACGGCCGGCCGCAGACGCTGTCGCTGAAGAAGCTGCTGCAGCACTTCATCGCCCACCGCCGCGACGTCGTCAGGCGGCGCACGATGTTCGACCTTCGCCAGGCGAAGGAGCGGATGCACATCCTCGAGGGCCTGCAGATCGCCGTCGACAACATCGACGCGGTGATCAGACCTCATCCGATCGTCGAAGGACACGGCCACCGCCAAGAGCGGGCTCATGGAGACGCTTCGAGCTGTCGGCGCGCCAGGCGCAGGCCATCCTCGACATGCGCCTGGCCAAGCTGACCGGGCTCGAGCGCGACGCGCTGATCGCCGAGATCAAGGAGCTGGCGCTGCTGATCGCGCGACTCGAGGAGATCCTGGGCAGCGAGACCGTGCTGATGGCGGTCGTCATGTCGGAGCTCGAAGAGATCAAGAGCGGCATACGCCGACGCGCGACGCACCGAGATCATCGACATCGCCGCCGACATCGACGTCGAGGACATGATCGCCGTCGAGGAGATGGTGGTCACCGTCACCCACGGCGGCTACGTCAAGCGCAACCCGAAGTCGCTGTACAAGGCGCAGCGGCGCGGCGGGCGCGGCATCACCGGCGCGGCGACGCACGAGGAAGACTTCGTGGCGCAGCTCTTCGTGGCGTCGACGCACGACACATTGCTGATGTTCACCAGCAAGGGCCGCGCGTACACCAAGAAGGTGTGGGAGGTCCCGCAGGCCGGGCGCACGGCCAAGGGCAAGGCGTTCGTCAACCTGATCCCGCTGCAAGAGGGCGAGCGCGTCGTGGCGATGCTGCCGGTGCGCGAGTTCTCCGAGGGCGCGTTCGTCGTCATGGCGACGCGCGCCGGCCACATCAAGAAGACCTCGCTCAACCTGTTCGCCAACATCCGCAGCTCGGGCATCATCGCGCTGTCGATCGTCGACAACGACGACCTGGTCGGCGTGCGCATCACCGAGGGCGCGTCGGATCTGCTGCTCGGCACGCGCGACGGCTGGGCGATCCGCTTCCGCGAGGAGAACGTCCGCCCGATGGGCCGCACGGCGCGCGGCGTGCGCGGCATCAGCCTGCGCCAGGGCAGCGACGAGGTGGTCGGCATGGCGGTCATCCCGCGCGACGCGCCGGCGACGCTGCTCACCGTGTGCGAGCGCGGCTACGGCAAGCGCACGCCGATGTCCGACTACCCGACGAAGAACCGCGGCGGCAAGGGCGTCATCACCATCAAGACCAGCGAGCGCAACGGCAAGGTCGTCGGCCTGCGCCTCGTCACCGACGACGACGACCTGATGCTGATCACCAACGGCGGCAAGCTGATCCGCATGCCGGTCGACGGCATCCCGACCATCGGGCGCAACACCCAGGGCGTGCGCCTCATCCGCCTCGAGACCGACGAGCAGGTCGTGGCGATGGAGCGCATGGCCGAGAAGGAAGAGGGCGAGTCGGAGGTCGCGCCCGAGGTCGCCGCCGCGCGCGCCGAGGCGCAGAGCGAGCCGCTGGCCGAGGAGGACCTGGGCGAGGAGGCGGCCGGCGACGACGAGGACGCGATCGAGGCCGAAGGCGAGGCCGACGCCGACGCCGACGCCGACGAGGGCGGCGGCGATGACGGGGGCGGCGGCGATGACGGGGACGACGGCGGGCATAACGGCGAGAAGTCGAACTGATGTCTGACAAGCGCGCTCAATCGGCGGCCCTGTACGAGCGAGCCAACCGGATCTTTCCGGGCGGCGTGAACTCGCCGGTGCGCGCGTTCAAGGCGGTCGGCGGCGACGCCGGTGTTCATCCAGCGCGGGGTCGGCGCGTACGTCTATCGACGTCGACGGCAACCGCTACGTCGACTTCGTCGGATCGTGGGGTCCGCTGGTGCTCGGCCACGCCGACCCCGACGTGATCGCGGCCATCGTCCACACGGCGGCGTCGGGCACGACGTTCGGCGCGCCGACCGCGCGCGAGGTCGAGCTCGGCGAGCTGCTGCAGTTCATGATCCCGTCGCTCGAGAAGATGCGCTTCGTCTCGTCGGGCACCGAGGCGACGATGTCGGCGCTGCGCGTGGCGCGCGGCTTCACCGAGCGGCCCAAGATCATCAAGATCGACGGCGGCTATCACGGCCACTCCGATCAGCTGCTGGTCGCGGCGGGCTCGGGCGCGGTCACGCTGGGGATCCCGGGCTCGGCGGGCGTGACGGCAGGCTCCGTCGCCGACACGATCGTCGTGCCGTTCAACGATCTCGACGCCATGCGGAGCGCGTTCGAGACCCACCCCGGCCAGATCGCCGCGGTGATCGTCGAGCCCATCGTGGGCAACATGGGCGTCGTGCTGCCGCGGCCGGCCTACCTTCCGGTCCTGCGCGCGCTCTGCGACCAGCACGGCGCGCTGCTGATCTTCGACGAGGTCATCACCGGCTTCCGCGTCGCGCGCGGCGGCGCGCAGCAGCTGTTCGGCGTGAAGCCGGACCTGACCTGCCTGGGCAAGATCGCGGGCGGCGGCCTGCCGATGGGGATCTACGGCGGGCGCGCGGCGGTCATGAGCAAGGTCGCGCCCGAGGGGCCGGTCTACCAGGCCGGGACGCTGTCGGGGAACCCGCTCGCGGTGGCGGCGGGGCTGGCGACGCTGAAGAAGCTCAACAACCGCGCCTACGAGACGCTCGAGGATCTCGGCCGCGCGCTCGAAGACGAGCTCTCGCGTGCCGTGCGGCGCACGGGCGCGCGCGCGCGCGTGCAGCGCGTCGGCTCGGCGTTCACGCTGTTCTTCACGACCGAGGAGGTCGTCGATCTCGTGAGCGCGAAGAAGGCCGACACCGCGGTCTACGCGCGTTTCTTCCACGGCATGCTCGAACGCGGCTACCTGCTGCCGCCCGCGCAGTTCGAGGCGGCGTTCATCTCGCTGGCGCACACGCCGGCCGACGTCGAAGGCTTCATCGCGGCGGCGCGCGAAGTCCTGTCCGAGATCACCGGGCGGATCACACAGGCGTAGGCGCGCGGGGGCGCGGCAGTCGAGCCGCGCGTCGACTCACGCGACCGATCCAATCACCCAGCGCGTCGAGCGTGGGCCCGCATACGCGACGCAGCGACGCCCGCCCGCGCGCCGGCGATGCGCGTGTGAGCGGCGGCACGCTCGCACGCGATTCCGCCGACGACTGAGCCGTGGTGGCGCCCTGTGGCAACCCAATTCGAACACTTCTGACCACACCGGCCCCCCAAGCCACGGAGATGTTCATGAAATCGATTCGAACCGCGCTCCGCGCATCTGCGATTCCGTTTTTCTTGTCGTGCTCGCTGTCGGGCTTGTTGGTGGTCGGGTGCGCCAATGGAACCGAAACCGGCGGTGAGGGCGGAGCCACCGGAGCCGGCGGCAGCCACGCTTCGACGGGCGGGTCGACTGGCACGGGCGCTGGCGGCGCGACCACCGGCGGCGGCGCGGGGGGCGCGGGCGGCGCGACCGTGACCTCGACCGGCGGCAGCAGCGGCAACCAGGGCGGCAGCTCCGGCAGCACGGGCGGCGCGACGGGCACGGGCGGACGTCCGGTGACCGGCGGCGGCGGATCGGGACAGGGTGGCGTGACCGGCGCCGGCGGCGCGGTCGGCATGGGTGGCGCGACCGGCGCCGGCGGCAAGACCGGGCCGTGTGACGTCTGGCTCGCGCCGGACGGCGTCGACACGAACCCGGGCACGGTGGACGCGCCGATGGCGACGCTGGCGGCCGGCTACAACCGGCTCTGTCCCGGCGTCGGCGGCGCGCAGCCCGGCGACCTGTGCTCGGGCACGCTCACCACGATGTGCCTGAAGGCGGGAACCTACCCGATGGGCGCGCGGTTCCAGACCAAGAAGGAACGCATGGGCACGCCCACGCGCATCATCACGTTCATGCCCGACCCGGCGGCGACGACGAAGCCGGTGCTCGACTTCGCGACCCAGCCGCGCGTCACGAGCTGCCCCAACGGCACCGTCTCCAGCAGCCCGATCTCGGGCACCGATCAGAACAACCACGGCGGCATCGACCTCATCTCGGACTACTACAAAATCCAGGGCCTCGAGATCAAGAACAGCAACGGCTGGGGTATCAGCCTCCAGGGGTCGCACAGCGTGGTCCAGGACCTCGACGTCCACGACAACGGGGACTGCGGCATCAGCATCCGCTCGGGGTCGGGCATTGCCACCAGCGGGTCGTTCAACACCGTCCTCAACTGCGACACGCACCACAACGACGATACCGCCTGTCAGGGCGCCAACGCCGACGGACTGTGCGCCAAGGAGGGCCAGGGCGCGGGCAACGTCTTCGACGGCTGCCGGAGCTGGGACAACGCTGACGACGGCGTCGACCTGTTCGCCTGGCCGGATCCGGTCACCGTGCGCAACAGCTGGATGTTCGGAATGGGCGCGACCACCGCCGGGAGCATGAGCAACGGCAACGGCTTCAAGATGGGCGGCAACAAGGTCTCCGCGAAACACATCATGTCGAATGACTTCGCCTTCGACAACAACGAGACCGCCGGCGGCAGCCACGTCTCCGACTGGGGTTTCACCAACAACAGCAACCCGGCGTCGATGACCTGCACCGGCTGCGGCGCCTGGAACAACCGCGGCGGGTCGTTCCAGAACATCACCAGCTCGGGCGGCGTCTCGGCGACCTCGGTGACCGCGGCCAAGGCCGCCGCGGCCAAGCGCAATGCCGACGGCACGCTACCCGACATCACGAAGCTCTAAAACAAAACCAGCGAGGCCTCGGGCCTCGGGCTTCGGACAACCCCCGCGGTGCCGCCACCCCGTCCTTCGCGACGGGGCGGGCGGCATCCGTGCGTCCGACCCTTGATTTCGACCCGGCGGCGTGATACCGGAACGCCGGCCATCGACCCTGAAGTGAAAAAAATGTGGCGGATAGCCGGCAACACCGGCGCCGTCGGAATCGAGATCGCCGTTGCCGTTTTCATCGGCTACTACGGAGGGAGATTTCTAGACCGAAAGCTCGGCACCGAACCCTGGATCAGCTACGCTGGCTTGCTCGCCGGCATCGGCGCAGCCATCAAGGCGCTGTTGCGGGTCGTCCGATCGTACAAGCGCGACACTGCCGATGTCGACAATGCCAAGACCACGGGGCCGAACGATTCTCAGCGACCCGAAACCAAATGAAGACCCACGCACTCGATAAGATCACGCGCGCCAACTTGGTCCTGGGGGCTGCCGTCACGGCGGTCGCGGGACTGCTCTGGGGTGCGCACGGCATGCTGGCCGCCGGCGTCGGAGCGGCGCTCGCCTGCGTGAACTTCGTCGCGATCACCCGGCTCGGCCGACGCGCCGTCCGTCGCGTCGAGAGCGGTGGCGGCGGCAGCGGTCAGGGGCTCGCGCTCGCCGCCGGCCTCTTGCTGAAGATGACCGCGCTGTTCGCGATGGTCTGGGTGGCGGTGCGGGTCGTCAAGCTGCAGGTGCTTCCGTTCGCGCTCGGCATGTCGGTCTTCGTCTTCTCGATCCTGTTCGTCGGCTTGAGCGCGCCGATGGCGGAGAACGAAGCGGAGGCGTAGGGGTCATCATGGGTCCGCACATCACCTGGTTCGATTTTCTGCCCGGCTACCACACGCTGCACGAGAACCTGCAACACTACCTCGGCCGCGAGTGGACCTGGCAGATGTTCCAGGCCACGCACTTCCAGCTCGATCACGTGTTCGGCGGCATCCTGGTGCTGCTGTTCCTGGCCTACGGCGCGTTCCGCTACGCCAGCAAGGTGAACAGCGCCGCCGACGCGGGCCTGGTGCCGCCGCCGCGCTTCGGCATGCGCAACCTGTTCGAGATGCTGTCGGACACGATCTTCAACCTCATGGTCAGCGTCATGGGGGAAAAAGAGGCGCGCCGCTACCTGCCGCTCGTGGGTACGCTGTTCCTGTTCATCCTCTTCTCGAATCTGCTGTCGCTGATCCCCGGCTTCATCCCGCCGACCGACACGCTCAAGACCAACCTGGCGCTGTCGGTGCTGGTCTTTCTGCTCACGCACATCTTTGGCGTGCGCGCGCACGGCATCAAGTACTTCAAGCACTTCCTGGGGCCGTTCCTGCCGCTGGCGCCGCTGATGCTGCCGATCGAGCTCATCAGCCACATCGCGCGTCCGGTCTCGCTGGCGATGCGTCTGCTCGGCAACATCAGCGCCGACCACGCGGTCGTGCTGGCGTTCTTCGGCGTGATTCCGTTCCTGGTTCCGGTTCCGTTCCTGGTGATGGGCGTGTTCGTGTCCGTCGTCCAGGCGGTTGTCTTCTCGCTGCTCACCACCGTGTACATCAGCACCGCAGTCGCTCACGAAGAGCATTGAACGACGAACACTGAACGACGAGCACCCGGGAACACCATTCACAAGCTTCACGAACACACCATCAATCAGGAGTGACAGAAATGCGCCGCATCTCGAAGTTGCCTATCCTCATCGTGACCATGCTCGTCAGCGCGCCGGCCTTCGCGCAGACCGCTGACATCGCCCGCCTCGACCGCGACAAGTGGCTCGGCATCGCCGCCGCGCTCGCGATCGGGCTGTCGGCGCTCGGGGGCGCCATCGGTCAAGGACGCGCCGCCGGCTCGGCCCTCGAGGGCATCGCGCGCAACCCGCAGGCGTCGGGCAAGATCTTCGTCCCGATGATCGTCGGCCTGGCGCTCATCGAGTCGCTGGTCATCTACGGCCTGCTCATCGCGTTCCAGCTCTTCGGCAAGATCGGCTAAGGTCGCGCGGCGCCGGTCGCGTAGACTGGCACACCCATGGCTATTTCTTGTGGCATCGTCGGTTTGCCGAACGTCGGCAAGTCGACGCTCTTCAATGCGCTGTCGGCGGCGGGCGCCGCCGTGGCGAACTATCCGTTCTGCACGATCGAGCCCAACGTCGGCGTCGTGCCGGTGCCCGACGCCCGGCTCGACGCGCTGGTCGCGCTCTATCACCCGAAGTCGGTGGTCGCCGCGACCGTGAACTTCGTCGACATCGCCGGCCTGGTGCGGGGCGCGTCCAAGGGTGAGGGCCTGGGCAACCAGTTCCTCGCCAACATCCGCGAGACCGACGCCATCGCCCACGTCGTGCGCTGCTTCGAGGACGACAACATCGTCCACGTCGACAACCGCATCGATCCGCTGGCCGACATCGGCACGATCGACACCGAGCTCTGCCTCAAGGATCTGGAGAGCGTCGAGAAGCGCATCGATCGCGCCAAGAAGGCGCTCAAGGGACCGGCGTCCAAGGACGAGAAGCTGACGCTCGAGGTGTGCGAGAAGGTCAAGAAGGGCCTCGACGAGGGAAAGCCGGCGCGCGCGCAGGGCCTCTCCGCCGAGGAGCAGGCGCTGCTGCGCGACAGCAGCCTGCTCACGATGAAGAAGGTCTTCTACGTCGCCAACGTCGCCGAGAAGCAGCTCGCCAACCCCGACAGCGACCCGCACGTGCGCGCGCTCAAGGCGCACGCCGCGGCCGAGGGCGCGCCGGTCGTGGTGATCTGCGCCGCGGCCGAGGCCGAGATTGCGTCGCTCGACGCCGCCGATCGGCCGGCGTTTCTCGAGACGCTCGGGCTCAAGGAGCCGGGCCTGCACGCCGTGGCGCGCACGGCGTACGCGCTGCTCGACCTGATCACGTTCCTGACCGCGGGCGAGGACGAGTGCCGCGCCTGGACCATCAAGCGCGGCAGCAAGGCGCCGCAAGCCGCGGGAGCGATCCACACCGACTTCGAGCGCGGCTTCATCAAGGCCGAGGTCATCTGGTGGGAGGATCTGATCAGGCTCGGCTCCGAGGCCGCCTGCCGAGCCAACGCCAAGCTCGCGCTCGAAGGCAAGGACTACGTCGTCCGCGACGGCGACGTCATCCACTTCAAATTCAACGTCTGACGCGCGCGCCGCGCGCCACGCCTTACGTTGTGCAATGGAGGGTCTGCCCGCGCGCCCTCTCAGCTCAACGGCACAAGGAGGGCGGCGATGGCGTCACGAATCGAAGAATACGGGCTCATCGGCAACACGCTGACCACGGCTCTGGTGTCGACCGGCGGATCGATCGACTGGTTCTGCGCGCCACGCTTCGACTCTGACGCGTGCTTCGCGGCGCTGGTCGGCCGCGACAAGCACGGCCGCTGGGGCATTCACCCGACCGTGCGCGTGCGCGAGACGCACCAGCGCTACCGCGGCGACACGATGGTGCTGGAGACCGACGTCGCCTGCGACGGCGGCGCGGTTCGGATCATCGACTTCATGCCGCTCGGCGAGCGCTGCGACCTGGTGCGCATCATCGAGGGGCTCGAGGGCGAGGTGCCGCTGGAGATGCTGCTCGACGTCCGCTTCGGCTACGGAGCCTACGCGCCGATGATCATGCGACACGAGAACGGCATCTGCTTCATGGCCGGCCCCGACGCGCTCATCCTGCGCGGGCCGCTGGCGCGCAGCAGGTGCAAGACGCCCGCGTGTCCGCCTACCTGAAAGTGAAGAAGGGCGATCGGATCCCGCTTCAGCTCGGCTGGTTCCCCTCGCACGAGCGCGCGCCGGCCGCCCTCGACACCGATCAGGCGCTGGCGTCGACGGAAGCGTTCTGGCAAGCGTGGGCGGGCCGCTGCACCTACCAGGGACGATGGCGCGACGCCGTCCTGCGCTCGCTGCTCACGCTCAAGGCGATGACCTACTCGCCGACCGGCGGCGTCGTCGCGGCGCCGACCACGTCGCTGCCCGAATCGCTCGGCGGCGTGCGCAACTGGGACTATCGCTTCTGCTGGCTGCGCGACGCCAGCCTGACGCTCGACGCGTTCATGATCGGCGGCTACGTCGACGAGGCGCGCGCCTTCCGCGACTGGCTGCTGCGCGCGATCGCGGGCGACCCCGCGGATCTGCAGATCATGTACGACATCGACGGGCGCGCGGCGGCTCACCGAGTTCGAGCTCGACTGGCTGCCGGGCTACGAAGGGCTCGAAGCCGGTGCGCGTCGGCAACGCGGCCTCGGGCCAGTTCCAGCTCGACGTCTACGGCGAGGTGATGTCGGCGTCTACGCCGCCGCGCGACGCCTGGGCATGCCCGGGAACGAGGGCGGATGGAGCGCCGGGAAGGCAGTGCTCGCAGTTCCTCGAGGACGCCTGGCAGCGCCCCGACGACGGCATCTGGGAGGTGCGCGGCGGGCGGCGGCACTTCACCCACTCGAAGGTGATGGCGTGGGTCGCGATCGATCGGATGGTGCGCGTGATCGAGGAGCTGGGCATGGGCGGCGACGAAGGGCGGAACATGCTCCCGCACCTGAGCGCGCTGCGCGAGCGCATCCACGCCGAGGTCTGCGAGCGCGGCTTCAACCCGCGCATCGGCGCGTTCACGCAGTCGTACGGCAGCGAGCAGCTCGACGCGAGCGTGCTGGTCATCCCGCACTTCGGCTTTCTGCCCGGCGCAGCGACCCGCGCGTCGCCAGCACCGTGGCCGCGATCGAGAAGGACCTGCTGCGCGACGGCTTCGTGCTCCGCTACGGCACCGAGCACGGCACCGACGGCCTGCCCGGCACCGAGGGCGCGTTCCTGGCGTGCAGCTTCTGGCTCGCCGACAACTACGCCTTCATCGGCCGGCTCCACGACGCCGAGGAGCTGTTCGAGCGGCTGCTCGGGCTGCGCAACCACCTCGGCCTGCTCGTCCGAGGAGTACGAGCCCGCGCCTGCGGCGGCAGATCGGCAACTTCCCGCAGGCGTTCTCACACCTGGCGCTGGTGACGACGGCGCAGATCATCGAAGCCTCCGCTCAGCAGCGGCCGTTCAACGAGCCGGCGCGCGGTTACGGCACGCTGCCGACGCTGCACTGAGTGAACTAGAACCGGTTCGTCACGGCGAGGAACGTCATCTTGTCGTTGGTCTCGCGCAGGCGGCCGGCGAGCGTGCGCACGAAGCTCCAGAGCAGGTCGTAGGCGAGGTCGCGATCCACGAAGAGCAGATCGGCCAGGTCTTCCTTGCGGATCACGAACAGGCGGCAATCCTCGTGCGCGCGCGCGTCGGCGCTGCGCGGGAAGTCATCGATGAGCGCCATCTCGCCGAAGTAGGTGCCGGCGCGCAGCACCGCCAGCGCCTCCTCGCCCATGCCGGGCACGTTGCGGCTGATGCGGATCGAGCCGCTCAGGATCAGGTAGACCTTGTCGCCCTGCGTGCCCTCGGAGAAGACCAGCGCGTTCGCGGGGTGCAGCTCCTCGAGGCCCAGAGCGGCGATGCGGCGCAGGTAGCTCGGCTGCAGACCCGAGAAGATGTTGACCTTGGACAGCAGCTCGACCGCCTGCTCGATCGGCATCGACGTGCCGACGATCGGCACCGCCGGGCGCCGCCGCCGCGTCGCCCGCCGGCACTCCGCCGGGCGCGACCGCGCTCACCGACGGGTCGTGCTCGAGAAACTCGAGCTCCTCGTCGTCGGACTCGTCCGCGGCCGCTGGCTTGTCCTCGCTCACGGGCCGCACTTTAACGCGACGGCACGGCGCGCGGCTAGTGCGCCAGAAAGCGCTCCGCGTCGATCGCCGCCATGCAGCCCGGTGCCCGCCGCGGTGATCGCCTGGCGGTAGACGTGGTCGGCGACGTCGCCGCACGCGAAGACGCCGGGGATCTTGGTCGCGGTCGAGCCCGGCCTGCGTCAGCAGATAGCCGTTCGCGTCCATGTCGAGCTGGCCCTTGAACAGCATCGAGTTCGGCTCGTGGCCGATCGCGACGAACAGGCCGCCGGCGTCGACGGTGCGGATCGCGCCCGTGCGCGTGTCGCGCAGGCGCACGCCGGTGACGCCGGGCTTGGGCAGGTTGCCGAGGATCTCCTCGACCGCGGCGTTGGTGATGAACTCGATCTTGGGATTGCGGTGCGCGCGCTCGACCATGATCTTCGACGCGCGGAACTCCTCGCGCCGGTGCACGAGCATCACGCGCGTCGCGAACCGCGTCAGGTACGTCGCCTCCTCCATCGCCGTGTCGCCGCCGCCGACGACGACCAGGTCGCGGCCCTTGAAGAACGCGCCGTCGCAGGTCGCGCACGCCGAGACGCCGTAGTTGCGGAACTTCTGCCTCCGAGGGGATGTCCAGCCACTTCGCCGACGCGCCGGTGGAGATGATCACGGTGTCGGCGAGCGTCTCGGTGAACTCGGCGTCGCTGGACGTCACGCGGAACGGCCGCTGCGACAGATCGACGGCGGTGACGTCGGCGGTGACGATGCGCGTGCCGAAGCGCTCGGCCTGCGCCTTGAACAGCTCCATGAGCTCGGGCCCCTGCACGCCCTTGGGGAAGCCGGGGTAGTTCTCGACCTCGGTGGTGATCATGAGCTGGCCGCCGGGCACGGTGAACGGCTCGATGGTCGCGCCGCCACCCTCGAACAGGATCGGGTCGAGGTTGGCGCGCGCGGTGTAGATCGCCGCGGTGTAGCCGGCCGGGCCGGAGCCGATGATGACCACCTTTGCGTGTCGGGATGACATCAGGGTTCTCCTATCAGAAGGTGTCGAGCGGGTCGATCATTTCACCCTCCGCGCGTCGCCTTCCGCGCGTGACCTTCCGCGCGTCACCTTCCGCGCGCGGCGCGGTGCGCGGCGCCACTCGCCGCTCTTGCCGCCGCGCTTCTCCTCCAGCTGAACCGCGCGGATCTCGACGCCGCGCTCGACCCCCTTGACCATGTCGTAGACCGTGAGCGCCGCCGCCGCCGCGCCGACCATCGCCTCCATCTCGACGCCGGTGCGGTCGAAGGCGCGCACGGTGACGCGCACGCGCACGCCCGGCAGCGCGCGGTCGAGCGTCAGGTCGACGTCGCTGCCGACCACGCGCACGGGGTGGCAGAGCGGGATCCACTCGGCGGTGCGCTTGAGCGCGGCGATCGCCGCCAGGCGCGCCGTCGCCAGCACGTCGCCCTTCCCGCGCGCGCCGGTGCCGCTGGCCACCAGCGCCAGCGTCGCCGCGCTCATGCGCACGGCCGCGCTGGCGACCGCCTCGCGCGCGGTCTCGGGCTTGGCGCCGACGTCGACCATGCGCGCCGCGCCGCGGGCATCGACGTGGGAGAGGCGGGAGCGCATCGGGGATGTCTACACGACGCGCGGAACCTGCCTATCGTGTTTGCCTCGCCGGGGCTCCGCGAATAGCATCCACGCGTCCATGAGCACAACCCCTCCGCCCGGCGAGCCGATCGACGCTGGCGACGCCATGCCCGCGGTCGACCCGCCACCGTCCGTCGCCGCCGCAACCACGATCCCGCCGGGTCGATCGACCTTGGGACTGCTCGATCGCCTCAGCGAGGGCCAGACCACGGCGCTGGTGATCCTGATGGGCCTCTTGCTCTACGTCCCGTTCGCCGGCACCTACGGCCTGTGGGATCCCTGGGAGACTCACTACTCCGAGGTCGCGCGCCAGATGACGGCGCGCGGCGACTACATCAGCCTGTGGTGGCCGGGCGCGCCGATCGACGCCGACCACTTCTGGTCGAAGCCGGTGCTGTCGTTCTGGATCATGAGCCTGGCGATGCACCTCGCTCGGCATCCGCGGGCGCGCCCACGACGCGGCCGGAGCGCTGGCGCTCGGCTCGAAGGCGGAGTGGGCGGTGCGGCTGCCGTTCTGCCTGATGGGCGTGCTCGGCATCTACGCGATCTACCTGTGCGTGTCGCGCTTCGTGAGCCGCCGCGCCGGCGTGTTCGCCGCGATCGTCGCCGCCACGTCGCCGATGTACAGCCTGGTGGCGCGCCAGGCGATGACCGACATGGCGTTCGTCGGGCCCATGACCATGGCGCTGGCGCTGGGCGCGCTGGCGCTCTTCGACGACGAGGACGCGGTCCTGCCTCGCCGCCACTGGAGCCGGCTGCCGCGCGTCTCCTGGCCCGACCATCCGCTCTTCTACGCGACGATCGCGATCTTCGCGGTCACGGCGCTGCCGCAGCTCATCGTCAACTGCATCCAGCTGCAGTGGACGTTCAGCCTCGGGTCGCGCACCGTGCGCCTGGTTGGCATCGTCGTCATGCTGCCGTACATCGCGGGCGCGCTGGCGTTCTTCATCCTGGCATCGCTGGTTCGCTACAAGGCGCCGCTCTATCTCTTCATCGCAGCGATCCTGTGCGGGATCGCGACCCTGGCCAAGGGGCTCGCGGGCCTGGGGCTGCCGGTGATCATCTTCCTCGCCTACCTGGCGTTCACCTGGAACTGGCGGCGGCTGCGGCGCGCGCAGCTACTGTTCGGCGTCGCGGTTGCGCTGCTCGCATGCGCCGTGGTCGCGATCCCCTGGCACCACGCGATGCTGATCCGGCACGGCCGGCCGTTCTGGGACGAGCTCTACGGCGACAACCACTGGCGCCGCCTGGTGCTGGGGCGCCACGGCGACCGCGGCAGCTTCGAGTACTTCCTGCGCGAGCTGGGCTACGCCGTTCTGCCCTGGCTGACCATCGCGCCGGGCGCGCTCGCGGCGCTGGTGATGCGGCCCGAGCGTAACGTGCGTCGCCAGGGAATCTACTGGTTCGGCGCGATCTGGTTCGTCTCCGCGTACGCGCTCGTGTCGATGTCGGTCACCAAGTTCCACCACTACATCCTGCCGGCGCTGCCTGGCCTGGCGATCGTGATCGGCTGCTTCCTCGACGATCTGCTCGAACGCCGCGACGGGCGGGCGGCCGGCGCGCTCGCCGTGGTCGGCTTGCCGCTGCTGGCGCTGGTGATGGTCGACCTGGTGGGGGCGCAGAACAGCGCGCAGCACTTCATCTGGCTGTTCTCGTACGACTACATCAACACGCCCAAGGGACGGCCCTGGCCGCCCGCGCTGCACTACGAGCGCACGCTGATCGCTTTCGCCATCGTGTTCGCGCTCGGCACGCGTCGCGCTCATTGGCCGGCGCATCCAGCGCTGGGCCGCGTGGGGACTGTGCGTGGCGGCGATGGCATTCACGTTCTTCCTGCTCGACGGCTACATGCGACAGGTCACGCCGTACTGGACGCAGAAGGGGCTCATCGCCACCTATTACCGGAATCGCCGCTCACCCGACGAGAAGCTGCTGGTCTGGCAGATGTACTGGCGCGGCGAAAACTTCTACACCGAGAACGAGATCTACGACGGCCCGCCCGACGAGCGCACCGTCTTTCTCGGAGACCGCAATGTCGAGAACTTCAAAGCCTGGGTCGCCAAGCACCGCGGTCACCGCGCCTTCCTGCTCGTCGAGCGCACCAACTGGTCGCGGATGGACGGGATGGTGCCGCCGGAGAGCAAGGGCATCGCTGAAGATCACGGACGACAGCAACATGAAATTCGTGCTCGGCCAGGTCGATCTGTGAGCTCGGAACCCGGGAAGATTTCCGAACCTCCAGCGATGAGCTCCGCTCACGCCATCGCTCGCCACGCGCGAACTGAACTGGTGTAACTTCGCGCGCATGACTCACGGAAAGCTCCCCGCGCGCGTGGCGCTGGGTTCGTTTTTGTTGTTGTCGGCCTGCTCTTCGAACAACAGCAAATCCGACGCGGGAACCGACGCGGGCGCTGATACCGGCGTCGATGCCGGACCGACGCTCAACTTCGCGTGGGACTGGACCGGCGTCGTCGGCACCGGCCAGAGCCTGTCGATCGGCGGCCTCGGCCTGCCCATCCGCTTGACCACGCAGATGTACAACAACCTCAAGCTCGCGCTCAACGGCGCGGCTGTGCCGCCGTTCGATCCGACGCTCGACTCGCTGTCGATGGTGCCGCTCACGGAGCCGATCCGCCCGACCGATCCCGGCTACCCCAGCGCCTATCCCGGCAACCTCGACGGCGAGACGCCGCACACTGCGATGGCCGACCAGATCACCAGCCTGGTGATGGACGCGGCCGGCGGTCACGACTACGTCACCGCGCACACGGTCGTCGGCGAGTCCGGGATGCCGATGAGCGTGATCAAGAAGAACGGCGTGTTCCCGCCGCCGGGCACGGCCAACTCCGGCACCGGCGCGCGCGCGTACGACGCGACGCTGTTCGAGGTCGCCGCCATCGCGCGCCTCGCGGCCGCCCAGGGCAAGACCTACGGCCTGGGCGCGATCACGCTGATCCACGGCGAGGCCGACGCCGGCAACATCAACTACGCCAACGACATCTTCCAGCTCTACTCCGACTACAACGCCGACCTGCCGCCGCTCACCGGTCAGACCGCCAAGATCCCGATGCTGGTCTCGCAGCAGAACGGCGTCCCCAGCGGCGCCAACTCGGGCGCCGTCTCGTCGGTGCAGCAGTGGCTGGTCGGCGTGCAGCACCCCGGCGACATCACCTGCGTCGGCCCCAAGTACCAGTACGACTACTCGGCCGACCCGTCGGGGCACATCCACGTGGGCTCGCTCGAATACGAGAAGCTCGGCGAGAAGATGGCGCAGGTCTACTTCGAGCGGGTCGTTCTGGGCAACGACTGGCAGCCGCTGCAGCCGATCAACGGGACGGTGGCCGGCAACATCATCACGCTCCAGTTCCACGTGCCGGTTCCGCCGCTGGTCTGGGACGATACGCTGCCGTCGCCGCACGCGACCGGCCCGTGGGCCAGCGGCCGCGGCTTCGAGGTCAGCGCCGCCGGCCCGCCGCAGACCATCGACGCGGTCGAGATCGTCGCACCCGATACCGTGCAGATCACCTGCCACAGCGACCTCAGCGGCCTCGCCGTCAACGTCGCCTACGCGGTCACGACCGACGGCGTCGCCCGGCCGGCCGGCACGTTCCGCTGGGGCCACCTCAAGGACTCGGATCCCTTCGTCGGGTCGGTCACCAACACGCCGCAGCCGAACTGGGCGGTGGCGTTCTCGAAGGACCTGTTCTGATCGCGGCGACCACCGCTGACCATGGCCAGTCACCGCGTCATCATGCTCACGGCTCGACCACAGTTGGGACGCTGCATTTCAGAGCCCGGCGGCGATACTACCGCCAGGCCCCATCGTCGGTTCAACGTCCGGATCCACCGCTGCAGGAGCACTCCGCCATGATCGATCATCGTGCCTTCGCCGTCGTCGTCGGCTTGGGAGTCAGCGTGCTCGCGCTGGCCGCCCCGCCCGCGCTGGGTCAGGTCGCGCATCCGCGCGACGAGGAGGCCTGCCAGACCGCGCTCAAGGACGCCAAGGCGCGCGAGCAGGAGGGCGCGCTGCAGGCCGCCCGCGTGCTGTTCCGTTCGTGCGCGCAGAACCCGTGCAGCACGTTCGTGCGCCAGCAATGCGCGAACCGCAGCACCAAGCTCGAGCTGGATACGCCGACCGTCGTCCTGCTGGTCACCGATTCCGCCGGCGGAACGCGCTCCGACGTCCAGGTGCGCGTCGACGGCGAGCCGTTCGCCTCGCAGATCGACGGCCGCGCGCTGCCGATCGATCCCGGCATGCACGACTTCTCGTTCGTCGTCGACGGACACGTGTTCGCGACCCAGAAGATCTTGATCGTGCAGGGCCAGCGCAACCGTTTCATCACCGCCAACATCGGCAAGACCGGCCGGGGCGCGGTCGCCGCCGACGAGTCGGCCGGGCCGACGGAGGAACAGGCCGCCAAGCTCCCGGCGACGCGGCCCGCGCGCGCGCGGGCGGCGGCGGCCGACAAGAAGCAGGCCGCCGAGGCCGACGAGTCGACCACGGCCGAGTCGACTCCTGCGGAGGAGGCCGGACCGCAGAAGCACCGCCGGATCCTGCCCTGGGTCCTGACCGGCGTCGGCGTCGCCGGCCTGGGTGCGGGTACCGTGCTGACCCTCTGGGGGCGGAGCGACAACAAGGACCTGTCGAAGTGCTCCCCGACCTGCCCCGACGCGACGCTGAGCCACATCCGTCACGTCTACCAGGGGGCGGACATCGCCATCGGCGTCGGCGTGGCGGCGCTCGCCGCGGCCTACTGGTCCTACGCGTTCTCGGCGGGCTCATCGGGCGAGAGCAAGAGCTCGGAGACCGCGCTGCGTCTGGACGTCGCCCCGACCACCTCGGGGGGCTTCGCGTCGGTCTCCGGCCGGTTCTAGGGGAGGTCCCGGCGCGGCGCCCGGCCCGATCGGGGCCAGGCCGTGGGGGTGGGTCCGGCTTCCGCCCGGACCGGTCGGTGCGTCGTTGACTGGCGCCGGGGTCGATGGCAGGATTCGCGCTCTTCCGGCGGTCGGCGTGCGCCGAAGCCCGCGGAAGGCCGAGAAAAGCTCGAAGAAACCGCGAAGCAGTGCTCAAAGCCCTCACCATATTCAGCGGAAACGCCAACCGCGAGCTGGCGCAAGCCATCTGCAAGTACGTCGAGACGCCCCTCGGCAAGGCCGAAGTCACGCGCTTCGCCGACGGTGAGATCTACGTCGAGATCAACGAGAACGTCCGCGGCGTGAACTGCTTCGTCGTCCAGCCGACCTGCTCGCCGGTGAACGACAATCTGATGGAGCTGCTGGTGATGATCGACGCGCTCAAGCGCGCGTCGGCGGGCTCGATCATCGCCGTGGTCCCCTACTTCGGTTACGCGCGACAGGACCGCAAGAGCAAGCCGCGCACGCCGATCTCGGCGCGCCTGGTCGCCGACCTCATCACCGCGGCAGGCGTCGATCGCCTGCTGTCGATCGATCTGCACGCCGGCCAGATCCAGGGTTTCTTCAACATCCCGGTCGATCATCTGTACGGCATGCCGGTGTTGATGGACCACCTGCGCGTGCGCTTCAACCAGGAGGCGGTCATCGTGTCGCCCGACGCCGGCGGCGTCGAGCGCGCGCGCGCCTACTCCAAGCGCCTGGGCACGAGCCTGGCGATCATCGACAAGCGAAGGCCGGCACCAAATGTCAGCGAGGTGGTCAACATCATCGGCGACGTGAAGGGGCGCGACGCGATCATCGTCGACGATCTCGTCGACACGGCAGGCACGCTGTGCGCCGCCGCCACCGCGATCAAGCAACAGGGCGCGCGCGCGGTCTACGCTTGCTGCACGCACGCGGTGCTCTCGCACCCGGCGGTCGAGCGCATCATGGCGTCGCCGATCGAGGAGCTCATCACCACCGACACCATCCCGCCGCGGCCCGAGGTGCAGGGCTGCCCCAAGGTGAAGGTGCTCTCGGTGGCGCGCCTGCTCGGCGAGGCGGTCAAGCGCATCCACCACGGCGATTCAATCAGCTCGCTCTTCATCTAGATCTAGCCCAGGTAGATCTAGCCCAGGCACAAGCGAACAGAGAACAGGCGAAGGAAAAGGAATAGGTCATGGATTTCTCCAAGGTCAACGTCGAGCTCAGGAAGCAGTCCGGCAAGGGCGGCGCCCGCAAGGTGCGCGCCTCCGGCAAGGTGCCCGGGGTCCTCTACGGCAACAAGGGCGAGCCGATCCCGGTCTCCTTCGACGAACGGATGCTTCTGCACTCGCTCGACAAGGAACGGCGCCGCAACACCGTCTTCTCGCTGACCGTCGCCGGTGAGGGCAAGAACGAGCAGGTGACCGCGATGATCCGCGACGCGCAGATCGATCCGCTGTCGCGCCGGCTCGTGCACGTCGACTTCCTGCGCGTCGATCTCGACCAGGAGGTTCACGTCACCGTGCCGCTCGTGCTGACCGGCAAGGCGGTGGGCACCGTGAACGGCGGCAACCTGCACCAGAGCATGCACGCGATCCTGATGGCGGCGAAGCCGGCGGCGATCCCGACCAAGCTCGAGGTCGACGTCACGCCGCTCGACATCGGCAACGCGCTCCACGTCAGCGACCTCAAGCTGGCGGCGGGCGTGCGCGCGCTGCAGGATCCCAAGGAAGCGATCGCGTCGGTCGTCGCGCCCAAGGCCGAAAAGGTCGAGGCCGAGGCGGCGCCGGTCGAGGGTGCGGTGCCGGCCGAGGGCGCGCTGCCGCCGCCGGCGAAGCCGCCGCGGGCGACGCCAAGGGCGCGGCCGCTGCCAAGGGTGGCGCTGCGCCTGCCAAGGGCGGCGCGGCCGCCGCTCCCGCAAAGAAGGAAGGAGAGAAGAAGGGCAAGTAGCCCGGATCTCCTCCGGAAGCCGAGCAGTCGGAGCCAACGCGCATGTGGCTGGTGGTCGGGCTCGGCAATCCGGGCCGAGAATACGCCGGCAACCGCCACAACGTCGGGTTCGACGTGGTGGCGGAGCTGGCGGCGCGCGCCAAGGCGCCGCCGCTGCGCGAGAAGTTCGGCGCCGAGATCGGCGAGGCGACCATCCGGGGCGAGCGAGTCCTTCTGTGCAAACCGATGGAGTTCATGAACGTCAGCGGCCAGTCCGTCGCGCGCGTCGCCAAGTTCTGGAAGATCGCGCCCGAATCGATCGTCGTGGTGCACGACGACCTCGATCTGCCGTTCGGACGCCTCAAGCTGGCCGCCGGCGGCGGGCACGGCGGCAACAACGGCGTGCGCTCGGTGATCGCCGACCTCGGCAGCGCCGACTTCCTGCGCGTGCGCTTCGGCATCGGCCGTCCGGCGCCGGGCGGTGACGCCGCGAACCACGTGCTGGCCGATTTCTCGCGCGCCGAGCAGAAAGACCTGCCCGATCTGCGCGCCACCGCGGCCGACGCCGTCGAGGAGATCCTCGCGAGCGGCCTCACCACCGCGATGAACCGATTCAACGTCAAGCAAGACAAGAAGCAAGACAAGCAAGAGAAGCAAGACAAGAAGAAGAACGACAAGAAACCGGCCCGCTCCGGGGACGCGCAGTGATGGTCACTGCGCGCCGATCCGGTCGGACCTGCTCCTTGCCCGTGCCGGCGGCACGGGACAAACGTCCATAGGGAGACCAAATGGCAGAAGCAAAGCGACTCGGATCCAGCCGAGACATGGCTGGACGCAAGCGCGAGTACGAAACCATCTACATCCTGCGCCCGGACATCACCAACGAGGTGATCGGCCAGGTCAACGTGAAGATCCGCGGCGTCGTCGAGGCGGGCGGCGGCACGCTGCTCAAGGTCGAGAACTGGGGCAAGCGCAAGCTCGCCTACGAGGTGCAGAAGCAGATGAAGGGGATCTACCTCTTCTTCTCGTACCTCGGCACCGCGGGCCTGGTCGAAGAGGTCGAGCGCAACCTGCGTCTGACCGACCCGGTGATCCGCTACTACTCGGTGAAGATCGCCGAGAACGTCGACGCGGCAACGCGCACCAGCGAGCTGACCGACGAATCCTTCGCCAAGGCGGCGACTCCCGGACCCGACGAGGAGGAGATCGCGACCGGCCAGGCCAACATCCGCTCGGTGTTCGCCGAGGACGAGGAAGGCGCGTTCGATTTCGAAGAGGCGGTCTTCGGGGCCGTCGACAACCCGATCCGAAGGGAGGACTAGGCCATGGCGATGGAACGCGAGGATCGCAACGGCGGCCGTGGCGGCGAGGGCCGCGACGACAAGAAGCGTCCGGTCGGGCGCCGCAAGATGTGCAAGTTCTGCGGCGACGAGACGATCAAGATCGACTACAAGGACGCCGGCTTGCTCAAGTACTTCATCACCGATCGCGGCAAGCTGGTGCCGCGCCGCATCTCGGGCAACTGCGCCAAGCACCAGCGCGAGATCTCCACGGCGGTCAACCGCGCGCGCATGATCGCGATGATGCCGTTCGCGGTGACGGGAACCTAAGCCATGCAGGTCATTCTCAAGGAAGACTTGGACAACCTCGGTCGCTCCGGCGAGGTGGTCAGCGTCAAGGAAGGCTATGGGCGCAACTATCTCTTGCCGCGCGGGCTGGCGGTCCTGGCGACCGCCGACGACGTCGCGCGCGTGGCGCACGAAAAGCGCGTCATCGCGGCGCGAACCGCGAAGCTCGCCAAGGAGATCCAGGGCGAGGCGGATCGATTGGGACAGCTCACCGTCTCGATCGCGCGCGCCGTGGGCGACGAGGACAAGCTGTTCGGCTCGGTCACGAGCCGCGACATCGCCGAGGCGCTCGCGGAGCAGAAGGTGACCGTCGACGCCAAGAAGATCCACCTCGAGGAGCCGATCAAGGCGCTCGGCATGACCGAGGTGCCGATCAAGCTCGGCCAGGGGGTCACCGCCAAGATCAAGGTCTGGGTGGTCAAAAAGGAGTAGACGCCGAGTCGGCGGCGAATAGCCGAAGCTCGAGCAGCCGAAAGCAAACAAACCCGCGGGGGCCCGCCGGAAACGGCGCGGCCCCCGTTGTTTTTTCCGGTCGAAACGCCGGGTCGCGCACCAACACACACGTCGTACAGCGACGGTGCTTCGCGCGGCGATTGTGGTCGCCGCCGAAGGTCTTTACAATGGGGGTCCGGAATGGCCCTGCCGCGCGAATCGAAGCTTCGCCCCGTCCACGGGCGTCTTCTCGCCGCGGCGCTGGTCGCGAGCCTGCTGGCGTTGTGCGCGCGGCCGGTCGCCGCCCAGCCGACCGATCAGGACCTGGCGCGCGACCACTACAAGAAAGGCCTCGCCGCCTACAACCTGGGCCAGTACTCCGAGGCCGCGAGCGAGTTCGAGGCGGCCTATCGTCTGTTCCTGGATCCGGTGCTGCTGTTCAACATCGCGCAAGCGCACCGGATGAACGGCGAGCTGGAAAAGGCGCTGAACGGCTATCGCGCCTACCTGCGCACGGCGCCGCCGGGCACGCGCGACCGCGCGCAGGCAGAGAAGTGGCGGCAGGAGCTGGAGCGCGAGGTGGCGAAGGCGAAGGCCGCCGCGCCGGCTGCGACGACGAACGCGCCGACCCCGGTGCCGGTGACGAAATCGCCACCGCCGGCGCCTGCGCCACCCGCGCCTGCGGCACCCGGACTCACCCCGCCCATCGAGCCGGCGATCGCCACGCCGGCGACGACCGCCACGCCGGCGCCGACAGCGCTGGCGCTCGCCGCGCCCAATCCGGGGGCGCCCGCGACGATGCCCGCGCTCGAAGCGACGGCGACGACGACCCACGCCGAGGATTCCTCGAACGGCTCCAACCACTGGTGGATCTGGGGCGTCGCCGGAGCGGCCGTCGTCGCCGGCGTGATCACCGCGCTGCTCCTGACCAGGAGCCACTCCTCGAGCCCGGATTGCCTGGGGATCACGCCGTGCGGGACATTGCATTGAAAGGCGCGCCTCCCGTGCCAGCCGTGCCAGCGAAACCGATGCGAGCCCACCGTGCGCGCGCGTGGCTGGCGGCGTCACTGCTCGCGCTCGGCGCCGGCGGATGCGGCAACGACGAGAACCACACGGTGATGGTGGTCTCGGTCTCGTCGGATCTGGCGGTCGGCAGCGAGCTCGACACGGTCAATCTGGTGGTCGCCGACGGCGAGCTCAGCTACCCGTTCGCGCTCGGCAACGGCCCGGGAAAAGTCGCGCTGCCGATCCGCGTGGCGCTGGTGCCCGGCGGAAAGAACGACCGCCAGTTCCGCGTCCAGGCGAACGGCATACTGGGTAGCGACACGATCGTCACGCAGGCGGCGACGGTGTCGTTCGTCAGCGGCACCGCGCAGCAGCTGGTCCT
Source organism: uncultured Pseudomonadota bacterium (assembly GCA_963774325.1). Classification (GTDB taxonomy): domain Bacteria; phylum Myxococcota_A; class Polyangia; order Fen-1088; family Fen-1088; genus DASRQZ01. The sequence continues at coordinate 1,393,764 of CAVZEF010000002.1, read as the reverse complement.
GTTTCTCGCGCGCAGCTGCGTTCGGTTCCCCATGTGCAACGACGGCTACACCTGCCAGAACGGCGCGTGCGTCGCCGAGGCGACCGCCGGCGACCGCGGAACGTACAGCGGTGATGCCGGCATGTCGCCAGGCGACGGCGGCTCCGGCGGGCAGATCGACGGTGGTGGCGCCGGCGGCGCGACCGGCAGCGGCGGCGCGACCGGCGGCGGCGGCGCGAGCGGCAGCGGTGGCGTGAGCGGGACCGGCGGCAAGCTCGGCAGCGGCGGCATGCTCGGTAGCGGCGGCACGCCGGGAACCGGAGGCGGCGGCGGCACCGGCGGCAGCGCGGGCACAGGGGGAGCCGTCGGCATGGGCGGTAGTGGCGCCGGCGGCGTCCTCGGCACCGGCGGCGCCGGCGCGGGAACCGGCAGCGGCGGCAGCGGCACCGGTGGATTCTCCGGCATCGGCGGCGCCGGCGCGGGAACCGGCGCCGGCGGCAGCGGCACCGGCGGATTCTCCGGCATCGGCGGCGCCGGCGCGGGAACCGGCGCCGGCGGGTTCATGGCCACCGGGCTCGGCGGCGCTGGCGGCACCTTCGGGCTCGGCGGCGGCGGCGGCAAGATCACCGGTATCGGCGGCCTGTCCGGGACCGGCCTGACCGGCGGCGCCTCGCCCAGCGGCGCGATCCTGTTCCAGGACAACTTCGAGCTCGGCTACGCCCCCAGCTGGTCGCCCACCGTTCCGACAGACTGGGTCGTGGTCGTTGGCAGCGGCTCCGACTCCAGTTTCGTCTACCAGGAAGGGACATCGGCCACCAGCGGCAACCTGACGAGAGCGGGCGACCCGAACTGGGGCGACATCGTGCTGGAAGCGACCGTCAACGTCACGTCGTTCGTCGGCACCAACTCGACGTGGCTCGTCGGCATTTGCGCGCGGGCCAACTCGCCCGGGTACTACTACCAGCTGACGCTGCGCCAGGACGGGAGAATGGACCTGCGACGAACGGTGAACTACATCCCGCAGATCTTGGCGACCACCAGCACCGCCGTCATCACCGCCAACGCCTGGTACACCGTGCGCCTCTCGATCGTCGGCACCACGCTGACCGGCTATCTCAACGGAACGCCGATCCTGAGCGCCAGCGACGGGTTCTACACGGTCGGCCAGATCGGCCTCGAGACCGACGGCCCCCACGCCCAGTTCGACAACGTCATCGTCACGGCCCCCTGACGCCGCGCGCGCGGCTCAGCGGCGGTGACCGTGAAAGCGATAGGTGCGGTAGCGCTCGCCGGCGTGGACGTTCCAGTCTCGGTAATGCGGCCCGAAGGTGTGCCAGTGCTCGACGAGGCCCAGGTAGAGCGGTGACGTCGACGGCACGAACTGGACGGCGCCGTTCAGGTAGTAGTAGGGCCGGCCGCCTTCGTCGTAGTAGACGACATAGCCGTCGTAGTAGACCGGCGCGTAACCGTACTCATATTGCGGCGGCGGGATCGCTCCCTCCGCCTCGGCGTAGCAACCGGACAACACCACGGACGTGGCGCCGGTCATCGCGCCGCTCATCGCCAGCATCCCGATACCGGCGGTCCAACCGCGGACTCCGCTGAGCTTCATGCCTGGACCCTAAGCATCGGACGCTGCCCAGGCCAGCGCGCGGGGTCACGGTTGCGTCAGTGCTGGCCGTCGCTCTCTTCCATCTTCCGGAGGACGATCGCGATGGTCGCTGCGTCGAGCCGGGCGCTCTTCATCAGCGCCGTTGCCCGCTCCACGTCGTCGGAGTCGACGGCATCGAAGAAGTCCTCGACCTTTCCAATGGCCGCCAGTTGCTCCAGAACCAGCGTGCCCTCGAAGTCCGTGTCGTCCATCGTCTCGTTCAGTTGGCCTGCATCCACGTCAGACGCGCGTCGAGCGCGGCAAAGTGGATGAATCCATTCCACTCCGTCACGAAGAACCGGCCCGCGAATCCACCGTGCGGAACCTGTCGCGAGCGTTCCGGGTTGTCGTCCGCGGCGCACGCGTCGATCTGGACCGGGACCTCGCGTTTCAGCGAATCCCGCGCGCCGGCATCGTCGATGACCAGGTAGGCGAGACCAAGCAGCTCCAGCCGCGCCGCACGGAAGCGTTCGCGCTCCGACGCAACGGCGCTGTGAAGGTCACCAAGCCAGACGTCGAGGATGAACTCCGCCCGGCGCTCCGCGGGATCGCTGGAGAACGTCCGGAGAACCGCGTCGTGAAGACCATTCGGCAAGTCGGCTTCCAGCTCCGCGATATTCACGTGCGTCGCTCGCGGTGCGTCTGACGATCCGGGCGCTCGGGCGCGTTGGGTTCCATGTCCGTTCAACGATACACGCATGATTGCGGTCGCGTTGGAGGGATCTTCACGCGGATAGCACGCGACGGACACGGCCTGCGACTGGCGCGTCGGGCTCCATGCTAATCAGCGTCGTCGCTCTTCACATCATCGAATGAACCCTCGGATCGCGCCTCGCACGTCTCGAAGTCGAGCCGCTCGTCGGCCTCCCACTCGTCGAGGCGAGCCATCACCGCGTCGTAATCGCCCTCTGGCCCCGTCCGATGAAGCGCTCGCGTGCTCAGCCGATCAGTTGTACGTGGCCGAGAACAGGACGTTGAAAGCGGCGACGCTCCACGTCGGCGGCGAGCCCGGTGCCAGGCCGGTATCCTGATCCTTCATCCGCCCCAGCATCGCTTCGAGCGAAACACCGAGGCCCCAGTTGTCGGACACCCACCACTCCTTGCCCAGCAGACCTTCGAAGGTGAAGCCCCAGTCCGACTTCCCGACCTGGTGTCCGTCGGAGTCGTCGATGACCAGCTGCGACGCCAGCAACGAGCCGGCCAGGTAGACGTTTCCGTCGAGGTAGTACGCGAGACCGCCGCCCACGCCCACCACGCCGGCGCTGGCCCCCTTCGCAGTCATCGACACTCCGTTCTGCTCGAGCGTGGGGTCGGACGCGATGCTATCGACGAGCGTGCCGTAGATGATGAGGTTGTTGGTGATGGCGCCCCCGATCGCGATCCCCAGTGCCGCGCCGCCCCCCGACACCTTGAAGTCACCGCCCGAAACGGTCGTCGACATGCTGGTGTAGCCGAACCCGAGCTGCAGCCGAACGTAGGTTCCATCGTGCAAGTGCCAGCCCGGCGCTGTCGCGGGCGCCTGGCTGTACGGGCCGTGATAGTAGCGAGGAGGCGGCGGCGGGTATCCCGGTGGCGGAGGGGGATAGCCCGGCGGCGGATAGCCCTGCGCCGGTGGATAGCCGGGCGGCGGGGCATAACCCGCCGGCGGCGGGTACCCGGACGGCGGCGGGGGCGGATACGCGTTGGGCGGGTAGCCGGGCTGGGCCGCCGGCCCCGGGCCGGGCGGCGGCCCAGCGGGCGGCGCCGTCGTCCCATCATTCGGGGGCGCCGGCGCGGGCGCGGGCTGCGCGCGCGCCTCCGTCGCCGCCAGACCGAGCGCCAGCAGGGCCAGGCACGGCAGGATCCGCGGGGAGATCATCGTCGACATCACGAGAGAAACGTCACAAGCGTGCATTATTCCCGGGACGAACGGGTGGTCACCGGCGCCGTCTGGCTGGACGGCGACCGCCAGTCAGCCGCTGCGCTGCACAACTACTTCGGCGACTGATTGAGGACTTGCCACAGAGCGATGAAGGCGAAGATGAGGACGAGCCAGATCCCCACCGCCCACTTCACCGTCTTCAGCTTGATCCCCCACGGACTACGAAATGGCTTGCCGCACCCCGGGCAGCCCCAAGCGTCCTGTGAAACGTCTTTTCCGCAGTCGGGACATTTCGTCAGTGCCATTGCCCCCCCGGTCGCGCTGAAGCGTACCACGGCCGGCGGCACCCCGAGAGATCCTCACTTGGCCTCAACGGTTCTGTTCGAAGTGGTCGGCGGCATTCGCCACGACCTCGCAGTCGCAGGGGGAAGCGCGCTTTCCGCCTTCGCGCTGATCGGCCTTCCAGTCCCGCTTGCGAGCTCGATCCGCGCCGTCCATGGCGCTCAGTGACAGTTCTCGAACTGAGCGCTCCCACTCAACCGATGCTGACCGGCCTGACATTCCAGGACCGCGCTGCCCTCGACGTTTCTCACGCCGTTCACCACCCCGATCCCGGTTTGGGTCGTGAGAGTAAAACAGGCGCCGAGATCCTGTCCGACTGGACTTCCGGGAGGGAAGTACGCGCCTGCCGAGGTCCCGTTCAAGTTGCGTGCGAGTCGAAGACGCCGTCCCTGGTCGTCGGCCAGTTCGACGCCCGAGAAACCATTCGCTTGGCCCGATCGGCAGGTCGAGGGGACAAAGGCCACACCGTCAACCTGCAGGCTGCTGGAGATGTGTGCTGGGCAACCGGCGAGAGCGAGCACTCCAAAAGCTATGAGCCACGAGGTTCCCGTCGGCCGACGCAGGATCGAAGCCGTCATCTCATAGCTCCAAGACGAGAGTGTACTCCGCCGTCGGCGCGAGTCGGCCATTTGCCTTTCCGCCTCAACTGAGCCGTCGACGATCGAGCTCGGCGTGCAGTTGGCGAGCGACAAATGCATGATTCTCGACGGGACCGGCGGTTTCGAGTCCGAACCACCGGATGAACTCCTCGCTCATGCGCCGTGAGAACGATTTGGCCGGCCGACGGGTGAGGCAGCACGCCACCAGGCCCTGCCTTGCTCGACGAGCACTTCGCGCTCGCGTCCCTCTCGGAACGCAGTCGGGGGCACGATGAAAGCGTTGAGGTTCCTGAGCCCAATGATCACGAAATCGCCGTCTTCCTCGAATCGGGCAACGTCCTGCCAGGAGTATTTCTTCGTCTCCCCGCGAATCGTCGTGCTCAGTTCATCCGGCAGGAGAGTCAACACACGGCTTTGAGGTTTGAACCGAAGCTGAGGATAGCCCGCAAGAAAGGTCGCCACGCACAAGCTCACACCCAGACCGGCGAGCGCGGCCCACGAGGCCGGTTGTCCCGACGAATGCGAAATCCAGAAGCCCGCAAGAAATGCGCTCAGCATGAACGCGAGCCATATCCTCCGGTGCGCGCGATTGCGGAGCAGGCTCCGCCAGTACCAGCGCCAGAGCATCGATCGCGTCGACGAGTACTCGAGAGTCATGCGTCCGTCTGGCAAGGGCCCGCCCGCCGTCAGGGGTCGAGCGGCAGATACCGGCTCAACACGGGCGAAAATGTGATGCGGAGTTGCCGCGGATCGTTCGTGAACTTCGGCGCATCGGTGAGGACGCCACTGAGGAGCATTTCGGCGCGGGTCGTTGTCCCGCCGAAGAAGGGATCGGTCGAGCCCACGGGGAAGTACATCCAGGTGCCCTCGTAGTCGACGCCGGTGCGCCGCACGACCGACCCGTCTGGGCTACTGGTGAGCGGGTAATAGTGTCCGTCGGCCGTGAACTCGACGCCGATGTCCTCGCCCGCAATTTGGGGCGCGATGCATCTCTTCCAGCGCCGCACGAGCAACGTCTCGAGGTCGGTCTCGGTGACGTAGGCTTGATAAGACGCCGGGGACACACTGCAATTCGGATCGGCCGTGGGATCGCCGAGCACGCTCGTGTCGTGTCCAGCGTCGACCAAGTCTCCCCGCCCTCCCACGCCGGGGTCGCCGCCGCCTGCCACGGTCGCGCCGCCGCTGCCAGACGGCATCGCCGAGCTGCCACCGTTTGCGCCGGCTCCCGTGCCGCCGCCAGCGGCCCTGGCGTCAAGGGGGCTTCGGTCGCAGGCGACCAGAAGACCGGCGTAGACGAGCAGCGATGACGCAAGGGCGCCCCTGTATCGCATCGAAGCGATCGTAACACGCGACCGTCCCGCTGCAACGCGCGTCCGACCGCCCGACGCTGGCCGTCCGCCCGGACGGCCTCCACGTTCTGGGTCAGTGAAATCAACCTCGGAGCGGCGGTGGCCTGTCCAAACCCCGAATGTTTCGCCACTCGTGCGAATCGTCCAACCAGGAATGTTTCGCCACCCGTACTGATAGACCGACACACCGCCATTCCCTGGCGACGCATCTCTATGCTCTCAAAAAGTTACAGGAGGATTCGAAGCTATGGAAACACGTGGTCTATGTGTACGCGACGGGTCGAGGTATCTATTCGCAGCTTTATCAATCGCAGGCCTCATTGGGTGCGGAGACGTACCGGCCGAAGACCTAGAGGCCACGACAGCCGCACTATATTCAGGAGTGGGGCACTGCCCGCCATTTGATGACGACAGCGTCTGCCTTTGCACAGACGCCAATTTGGGGGGAACCTGCCAGGCTTACTCAATCAACTTCGGTCTCATGGTAAATCCAGCAGCCTTTGCTCCGTTTCCGAACGACAAGCTTTCTTCAGTTGCCGCGGGAGCGAATGTTGGCATCGTAAATTACATGGACGATCAGTACTACTTCTGCGACGGCGCATGCAACAGCTTCGAAACGCGGTACTTCGGCAACCAACACCCGGGAACAACGCCTACCGCACAGAACTTGGACACTGGCATTTTCTCAGGGGACAACGACAAAATGTCGTCTTTCCGAATCGTACGGCCGTCTGATTTCAATAACTGCCTGTTCGGCACGCCTCCCGCCGGCACCATAGCAATCTATACCGACGCAAATTACTCTAATGATTGCGTTATTCTTGGCGTTGGAGACTACCCCAATCCACTTTGGGCTCCTGGTTCGAACGGAACCAAAGGAAATTTCGGCATGCACAATGACTGGATGTCTTCTGTAAAGCTCACTCCAGGACGGACCGTCAAACTATGGCATGATGCGGCGACGTTGGTAAATGGACACGTCACTTTCGCCGGCGCTTCGTTGACCCTCACTTCCGATACTCCTGATTTGGCGACCTATGGCTTCAATGACGTTGTATCCGCGGTCCAGATTTATTGACCTGTCCCTGTCTTTCAACTCGTACGCGGCGCGCCTGACCACCACGGCCTACGTTCGGGGGATCGGTGCCGCTTCTTGCAGCCACGAGCCTCGCTGTTCAGCGTCCTCCTCACGTGTGTGTCAGTCGACGCAACAGGAACCGCCGCTACGGCCGCCAGACGTACGGCGGCGCTACCGTCACGTCCGCGCCGGTGCAGTTGCTGGCGATGGTGTTGTCGACGAAGCCGCAGTAGGAGCCGCTGGTCTCGGTCAGGTTGGCGCCGCGGTACTCGATGTCACCCAGCAGTTGCGCGGTGCCTGACGCCGACACGGGGCGCTCGAACCAGCCGGGGCCGTTGGGCCAGCCGAGCGCGACGCGCGCGCTGCCGCTGATGGTGACGCCGCTCATGAGGATGGTCATGCCGGCGACGCTGCCGCTGGTCAGGGTGGCGCCCGACATGATGACGCCGTGGTCCTCGACGCGCGCGGTGGCGCCGACGGTGCCGCCGAGCACGGCGGCGTACGGGCCGACGTAGGCGCCCTGCGCGACGGTGGCGCCGGTGGCGACCCAGCCGCCCCCGTTGGCCCACACGGCGCCGGTCGCCGACGGCTTGGGCGCGTTGGCCTGGTAGCCGTCGGGCTGCGCGCCTGCGACCTGGATCATGTACGGGTAGCGGTAGATCGACGGGTAGAGCTGATCCCAGTAGATGTGCTGCTGCACCGACGGCGTCGCGGTGACGACCAGCCACAACGATTCACCCGCGTTCACGCAGAACGTGAGCTGGCCGTCCGAGCCGCGCTGGAGCTGGCTGTAGCGCGGCTTGGTGATCGCGGCGTCGGTGGCGACCAGGGCCCAGCGCCAGTCGGAGTTGGCCGCCGCCTGCGTGACGCCGCGGAAGGTGACGGTGACGCTGGCGGCGCCGGCGTCGGGAAACAAACGAATGAGGTTGTAGCCCCAGCGCTGCGGCGCCTGCATCGGCGGCACGGAGTAGCGGCGGTTGGCGGCGTCGAGCGGCTCCATGTGCACGGTGCGCATGCGCCGCTCGGGCAGCGACACGCTGGTGATGGTGTCGTAGCCGCCCGCGGTGAAGCTGCGCGCCGGCGATCGGTAGAGCGTGCCCTGGTTGCCGCCCGCGGTCGCCGACGGTGGCGGATCCTGATAGTCCCAGGTGATGTTGTGGGTGGCCCACTCGCCGAAGAAGTCGTTGAGCTGGCTCACCGTCCAGCCGCGTGTCGTCATGATGTTGGTGAACGGATCGTTGCTGCTGGTTGGCGACGTCCAGATGTCGTTGACCGCCTTGTAGCAATACTTGTCCTTGAGAAACTCCATGAATTGCCAGTTGCAGTAACGATCGCGCGTCGACCCGAGATAGATGTTGGGCGCGTTGACCAGCATCTCCGAGCAGTGGATGGCGGTGGTGTGGTACTCGGGCAATTGCTGCGCGCGCCAGTTGGCGTGGCTCTCGTAGATCCAGCCGCAATAGGCCTGCGTCGACGGCGGGCCCTGGCACTGCAGGCCGCGCGTGGTCGACTGCACCGCGTGCGTGAACTCGTGCGCGAGCCCCCAGTGGTCCGCCGTGGCACCCGGACCGATCCACATGCCCATGAAGCCGTTGCCGAAGCCGCCGCCGGTCAGGCCGAAGGTGGTCTTGACCACGACGCTGGCCTTGGACTTCGTCGTCGAGTTGCAGTACGGCTCGGGGAAGAAGATCGGGCTGCCGAACAAGTTCGGCCAGATGACGTTCTCGAGCTCGTCGGTCGCGGCCGTGCCCTGCGCCGCGGTGATCGCGCCGTTGGAGTAGACGGCGAAGTGCGCCGACTCGGCGACCAGGGTCGTGTCGGTGTTGCCGGAGTCGGGGCCGACCGCGGTCCAGGTGCCGGCCACGCAGGTGGTCGGCGGCGCCGTGGGACAGCTGGTCGCCCACGCGGTGGTGGTCGTTCCCGGGTCGCAGGCGCCGGTCATGCCGCCCATGCCGGGCGCGCCGCCCGCGCCCGTCGCGCCGCCCGTACTGGTCGTACCGCCCGCACCGGTCGCGCTGCCGCCGGTGCCGGTCCGCGCCCCGCCCGCGCCCGCTCCGGCCGTGCCGGTCGCGCCGCCGCTCGCCCCGGTCGCCCCGCCAGCGCCCGGTCCGCCGCCGCCCGTGCCCGTCGCGCCGGCATTGCCCGACGCGCCGCCGCTCCCGTTCCCGCTGCTCGCGACCTCACCCGCGCACCCGATCGTGAAGAGACTCGCGAGCCAGAGAGCAGACGTGCGGCGCATCAATCCTCCTTGAGAGAGATAGAGTAACAAAAACGGGCCGGCGGCTCACAAACCGCCTGTGGATAAGTCTATGGATAACCTGTTAGTGCCTTGGTGATGGCCACCCCCGTCACCCTCCTGTAGCGTGAGTCCTCCATGTTGGAGCTCGCCTCATCGAATTCGGGCTCGTCCAATCCTTTGGTCGTCCGCACCCCGCCCCACTCGCTCGACGCCGAGAAGTCGGTGCTGGGGTCGGTGTTCATCAAGCCGGCGGCCTTCGACGAGGTCGCCACGGCGCTCCAGGTCGACGACTTCTTCCTGCCGGCGCACCGCGAGATCTTCGACGCGATGCTGGCCATCGACAAGCGCCGCCAGCCGCTGGACGTCATCGCCGTCGCCGACGAGCTGAAGACGCGCGGCATGCTGCCGCGGCTGGAGGGCGGCGAAGGCTACCTGCTCGCGCTCGCCAACGCGGTGCCGACCGCCGAGAACGTGGCGCACTACGGCCGCCTCGTGAAGGAGAAGTCGACGCTGCGCCGCCTCATCGCCGCCTGCGCCGAGGTGCAGTCGCGCGCCTACGGCGACTTCGGCGAGTTCGAGCCGTTCCTCGACGAGGCCGAGACCATGATCTTCAAGGTCGCGCAGCAGAACCGCCGCGAGACCTACGCCTCGGCCGGCGAGATGATGGAAGAGGTCCTGCACAACATCGAGGTGCGGGCGTCCGAAAGAAAAGCCGTGACCGGCGTACCCACGGGCTTCACCAAGCTGGACGAATACACCGCGGGGCTGCAGCGCGAGAATCTGGTGATCGTCGCGGCGCGCCCCGGCGGCGGCAAGACGTCGTGGGCGGTCAACGTCGCCGTGCACGCGGCGATGAAGAAGATCCCGGTGCTGATCTTCTCGCTCGAGATGTCGAAGTACGAGCTGATGGAGCGCATGCTCGCCGGCGAGGCGCGCATCGATTCGTCGCGCATCAAGCGCGGCTTCCTCGAATACTCCGACTGGAAGAACAAGATCCACCCCGCGAGCGGCCGGCTCGCCGAGGCGCCGATCCTGATCGACGATTCGTCGGCGATCTCGATCATGGAGATCCGCGCCAAGTCGCGCCGCTTCCGCAGCGACCCGCGCTATTTTCCGCCGCAGGATCCCGTCGACGGGCGGCCACCGCCGCCGCCGCTGGGATTGATCGTCGTCGACTACTTGCAGCTGGCGCGCGGGGGCGGCGGGCGCAGGGAAGAGAACCGCCAGCAGGAGATCGCCGAGATCTCGCGCGGGCTCAAGGCGCTGGCGAAGGATCTCAAGCTGCCGATCATCGCGGTGTCGCAGCTCAACCGAGAGGTCGAGAAGCGCGAGGGGCGGCCCAAGCTCTCCGACCTGCGCGAGTCGGGCGCGATCGAGCAGGACGCCGACCTGATCCTGTTCATCCACCGCGAGGACATGGCGGCCGGCGACGGCTCCGACACCGGGCCGACGTCGGTGGCCGAGCTCATCATCGGCAAGCACCGCAACGGCGCGACCGGCGCGGTCAAGGTCACCTTCATCAAGGAGTACACCCGCTTCGAGAACTACGCCGACGAGGGCGAGGGCTTCGGCTGACGCGCGAGCGACTATAATCGAGGAGATGTTTCCTCGGCGGATCGAGCGCGCGATCATCCTGGTAGCGGACGGCGTGGGGTGCGGCGGCGCGCCCGACGCGGCGGACTACGGCGACGACGGGGCCGACACGCTCGGAAACCTGTCGCGGGTGGTGGGGCCGCTGGCGCTGCCGCACCTCGAGGCGCTCGGGCTCGGGCACACGACGCGCATCGCCGGCGTCGCCGCGACGGCAGCGGCGCGCGGCGCGTACGGTGCCATGATCGAGGCGTCGGCGGGGAAAGACACGATCACCGGACACTGGGAGATGGCCGGGCTGGTGACGGCGCAGGCGCTGCCCACGTTCCCGCACGGCTTTCCGCCGCCGATCCTCGACGAGCTGCGCGCGGCGGCGGGCGGGCGCGGCCTCGCCGGCAACAAGACCGCGTCGGGGACGGCGATCATCGAGGAGCTGGGGCCGCGGCAGCTCGCGACCGGCGACCTGATCCTCTACACGTCGGCCGACTCGGTGATCCAGCTCGCCGCGCACGAGGGGGTGATCCCGCTCGAGGAGCTGTACGCGATCTGCGAGCGGGCGCGCGCCGTCGCCGACCGACACCGCATCGGGCGTGTGATCGCGCGTCCGTTCGTGGGGACGCCCGGGCACTTTCAGCGCACGTATAACCGGCGCGACTACTCGCTCGTGCCACCCGAGCCGACGTTGTGCGACGCGATCGTCGGCGCGGGCCTGCCGGTGGTCGGCGTCGGCAAGATCAGCGACATCTTCGCGGGCCGCGGCATCTCCGAATCGCTGCACAGCGAGGGCAACCGCGACGGGCTGCGCCTGGCGCTCGAGGCGCTGCCGCGGCTCGCGCGCGGGCTCTTGTTCGTCAACCTGGTCGACTTCGACATGCTCTACGGCCACCGCAACGACACGGCGGGCTTCTATCGCGGGCTGCGCGAGCTCGACGACTGGCTGCCGGCGTTCGAGAGCGCGATGCGCCCGGGCGACGTCGCGTTCATCACCGCCGACCACGGCAACGACCCGACGACGCCCGGCACCGACCACACGCGCGAGCGCGTGCCGCTGCTGGCGTTCGGCCCGACCGTGCGGCCGGGTCCGCTCGGCACGCGCGCGAGCTTTTGCGATCTCGGCCAGACCATCGCCGAGGGTCTGGGCCTGACCCCGCTCGCGCGCGGCGAGAGCTTCCTGGGCGCGCTCGCGGCGTGACGGGCACGACGGGCAGGCACCGGCTATATTGAGGGCCGTCACCGATGAGCCGGGTCACGCGCCGCGAGACATTGAAGGCGATCGCCGCCGCCGGCGTGACTGCCGCAGGTTGCACGTTGTCTAACCGGGAACCCTCGGAGGTTTCCCGGACCCTCCCGCGAAGGACTCCGCTCGGCAAGCCGAGCTCCGTCCACGCGCAACAGAAAGGGCCAAGCGAAATGAAGTCGAACGCCGCGACCTCCGCCGAAGCGGACGCGATCCTCTCGGTGACGCCGCTCGGGTTCCCCTGGCGCACGCACGATCCGTTCCTGTTCTGCGTGCACCACGACGACCACTACCCCGCGGGCAATGAAAAGCTCGGCCCGGCGGCGTCGCTGGCCGGTCGCAAGATGGGCGAGGACTTCGAGGGAATCGGCGGCTGGCGCATGTACCACGGCGAGGTCGTGCCGGGATTCCCGCAGCACCCGCACCGCGGCTTCGAGACGGTCACCGTCGTGCGCCACGGCCTGCTCGACCACTCGGACTCGCTGGGCGCGACCGCGCGCTACGGCCAGGGCGACGTGCAGTGGCTGACCGCGGGCGGCGGCATCCAGCACGCGGAGATGTTTCCGCTCGTCGAGCGCGCGCAGCCAAACCCGCTGGAGCTGTTCCAGATCTGGCTGAATTTACCGGCCGCGAGCAAGATGGTGAGGCCGTACTTCTCCATGCTCTGGGCGCCGACGATCCCACGCCCGGCGTTCACGGACGATGCCGGCCGGCCGACCGAGGTCGCGGTGGTCGCGGGCCGGCTCGGCGACGTGACGCCGCCGGCGCCGCCGCCCGACTCGTGGGCGTCGAGCGCCAACAGCGACGTCGCGATCTGGACCATCAAGATGGCGCCGGGCGCGCGCTGGACGGTGCCGGCGGCAGCGCCGGGCTCGAACCGCGCGCTGTACTTCTTCAGCGGCCGCGGCCTGCGTGCCGCCGGGCGTGAGATCCCGCCGTCGCACGAGATCGAGGTGCGCGCCGATCGCGAGCTGGCGCTCGAGGCCGGCACGACCGAGACCGAGATCCTGCTGCTGCAGGGACGCCCGATCGGCGAGCCGGTGGTGCAGTACGGCCCGTTCGTGATGAACACGCGCGACGAGATCCGCCAGGCGTTCGCCGACTACCAGCAGCACCCAGTTCGGCGGCTGGCCCTGGCCGACCCCCGATCCGGTGCACGCGCGCGACGCCGGCCGCTTCGCGCAACGGCCCGACGGCAAGACCGAACGCCCGGCGTGATGTCGGAGTACGGGCGGGCCGGCGGCCAGACTCCGTCGCGCCTATCTAGTGTCCTGTCTCAGAAATCCGCCTGCATTCGGGCGGTGCCACGGCGGATTTCTGAGACAGGACACTAGCGCAGCATCCACGCCAGCGCGGCGCGCGTGGCCGCGCGGGTGTCGCCGTTGGCGCCGTCACTCTCGAACACCTCGCCGTGCGCCGGGATCACGCGCGCGAAGTCCCAGGCCAGCATCTCCTCGACGCTGCGCTTGAGCGCGGGGCGGTCGCGCGCGTAGCGCCGCCAGAGGCGGCTCATCGCGAAGCGTCCCTTCGTGCCCATGAGCGACAACACGAAGCCGGTCATCGCGCTCGCCGGCTTCTGCACGTTGAAGAGCAGGTCGGTGCACACCAGCGTGCGGCTCGCGCCGTGGAAAAAGACCACCTCGTTCATGCTGGGCGCTCCCGCGAGCGGCAGGGCCGCGATCTCACCGGCCCACGGTGGTGCCGGCGACGCGCCGTCGCCGAGCACGCCGGTGAGCGAGAGATCACGCCGCTTGTCCGCGAGTCCCGGCGCGCCCCAGATGCGTGCGCCGGGGAACCGCTGGCTCCAGGCGACGATCGACAGATGGTGGAAGCGGTTCGGCGCGACGAGATCGCGCACCGGGCCCAGCGCCTCGACGGCCGTCGCCAGCTCGGGCCCGAGGGGCGTCGGCGAATGCACCCACAGCCCACCGTCGGCGAGCCGCACCACCGTCGCGCAGAGGGGCATGCGCATGCCGAGCGGTAGCTTGAGGAGGTGGTCGACGACCCAGAGATCCTTTGCGATCGGACGGGGCGTCGGCGCGAGCGTGGTCATCGCCGCAGTGAACCGCAGACGCGCTGGTCCGGCAAGTCTCCGGGCGAGCCCGATGCGCGCGGCGCGCACCGAAACATGCGATGCTGCCGCCGACACGTGTGACGTGACCGTCCGCCGACCCCGCGCCCTCCCTCATCTCGATGTGCCGACGCTGATCGCGCGCAAGCGCGACGGCGGCGCGCTCGACGATTCGTCGATCCGCGCGCTCATCGCCGGCGCGGCGACCGGCTCCATCCCCGACTACCAGCTCGCGGCGCTGCTGATGGCGATCGTCTGGCGCGGCCTGACGCCGCGCGAGCTCGGCACCTGGTTGCGCGCGATGATCGCCTCGGGCGATCGCCTCGACCTGGCCGCGATCCCCGGCCGCAAGGTCGACAAGCACTCGACCGGCGGCGTCGGCGACAAGGTCTCGATCTGCCTCGCGCCGCTGGTCGCCGCATGCGGCGTGCCGGTGCCGATGATGGCGGGACGCGCGCTCGGCCACACCGGCGGCACGCTCGACAAGCTGGAGTCGATCCCCGGCTTTCGCTGCGCGCTGCCGCCCGCGGAGTTCCGGCGCGTGCTGCGGCGCTGCGGCCTGGTGCTCGCCGGTCAGAGCGAGCGGCTCGTCCCCGCCGACCGGCGCCTCTATGCGCTGCGGGACGCGACCGCCACCGTCGAATCGATCCCGCTCATCGCCTCGTCGATCCTGTCGAAGAAGGTCGCCGAGGGCAGCAACGCCCTGCTCATGGACGTCAAGATCGGGGGCGGCGCGTTCTTGCCGTCGATCGACGACGCGCGCCGCCTGGCGCGCACGCTGGTCCGGCTCGGGCGCGGAGAGGGGCTCGAGGTCGTCGCGCTGCTCACGGCGATGGACCAGCCGCTCGGCCTGGAGATCGGCAACGCGAACGAGCTGCGCGAGGCGATCGACATCCTGTCGGGCGCCGGCCCCGACGACACGCGCGCGCTCACGGTGCGCTTCGGCGCCGAGATGCTGGTGCTCGGCCGCGCCGCGCGCGATCTCGCCGACGGCAGCCGGCGCATCGAAGCGGCGATCGCCAGCGGCGCCGGGCTGGAGACCCTCGGGCGCTGCGTCGAGCTGCAGGGCGGCGACCGGCGCGTGCTCGATCGCCCGCACGCGCGATTGCCCGCGGCACGTCACCAGCACGTCGTGACCGCGCGGCGCGCCGGTGTGGTCACCGCGATCGACGCGCGCGCTCTCGGACGCGCGGCGACGCTGCTGGGCGCGGGGCGCCTGCGCAAGGAGGATGCGGTCGATCCGGCGGTCGGCATCACGCTCGCGCACAAGGTCGGCGCGCGCGTGGCGCGCGGCGAGCCGCTGGCCACGCTGCACTTCAACGATCGGCGCCGCCACGCGAGCGCCTTGCCGCTGGTCGAGCGCGCGTTCGCCGTCGCCGCCGGTGGCGCGGTCCCGGCGGCGCAGCCCCTGGTCCGAGAACGGATCACGAAATGAGCGGCGTTCCACGACGGGCGCGGCACGCGGCCGCGAGTTGCGCTACCGTAGCGGGTGGAATGAAGCGCCGCGCTCGAGACCGCGAGATCGCCTACGACGACGTCTCCAACGACGTCCACCACGACTTGGGGACCGGAGCGCCGGACACGCCGGTCGTGCTGCTCCACCCGTTTCCGTTCGACCGCCGCTACTGGGCGGCGACGGTCGCGGCGCTCGCACCCGAACGCCGGGTGATCACCGTCGACGCGCGCGGGTTCGGGGAGTCGCCGGCGTCCGGGCCGTTCACGATCGCCGATCTCGCCGACGATGTCGCGGCGCTGCTCGACGAGCTCGATGTCGCGACGGCCACCGTGGTCGGGCTCTCCATGGGCGGGTACGCCGCGCTGGCTTTCGCGCAGCGGCACGCGGCGCGACTGGCGGCGCTGGTGCTGGCCGACACGCGCGCTGCCGCCGACTCGCCCGAGACGCGGCGCGGGCGCGAGGAAGCACGCGCTCTGGTCGAGAGCACCGGCGTCGCCACCTATCTGGACCGCAGCCTGCCGCGCCTGCTCGCGCCCGACGCGCCGCCGGCGTTGCTGGCGCGCGTGCGCGCGCTGGCCGAGACGCGCGGCGAGCGGATCGTCGCCGGGCTGGCAGCGCTGCGCGATCGCCCCGACCGCAGCGGCGAGCTGGCGTCGATCCGCTGCCCCACGCTGGTGATCGCGGGCGCGCGCGAACAGGTCGTGCCGCTCGACGAGATGCGCGGCATGAGCGCCTGATCGCTCGGACGACGTTCGGGACGGCGATCCCGGGCGCGCGCTTCGTCGCGCTCGACGGCGCCGGACATCTGGCGAACCTGGAAGCGCCGGCGCCGTTTCACGCGGCGCTGCGCGCGTTCCTCGACGAGCGCCCGGCGGTGGCGCGATGAAGCTGCATGCCACGATGTTCGATCGCGTGCGCAACGCCGCCGAGACCGTCGCCGAGCGGCTCGATGCGAGCGGAGCCGAGATCGCGGTCGTGCTGGGCTCGGGACTGGGCGGCGTCGCCGATCGCATGGAAGGCTCGCGGTCGGCGCTGTACGCCACGCTGCCCGGCTTCCCCGAGACCACCGTCGCCGGCCACGCCGGTCGCCTCATCGCGGGCAGCGTCGCGGACCGCCCGACGCTGCTGCTGTGCGGGCGCGTGCACGGCTACGAGGGCTACCCCGCCGCCGAGGTCGGCTTCGGCGTGCGGGTCGCTGCCACGCTGGGCGTGCAGACCCTGATCATCACCAACGCCGCGGGCGGGATCGATCCGTCGCTGGCGCCGGGCGAGATCGTGGCCATCGCCGATCACCTGAACCTGACCGGCACGTCGGCGCTGTGCGGGCCCAACGATGAACGGCTCGGGCCGCGATTCGTCGACATGACCGACGCCTACTCGCCGGCGCTGCGCGCGCTCGCGGCGCTGGCCGCGCCCGCCGCGCTGGGGCGCCCGCTGCGCGAGGCGGTCTACGCCGGCGTCGCCGGCCCGGCCTACGAGACGCCCGCCGAGGTGCGCATGCTGCGCACGCTGGGCGCGGGGCTGGTCGGGATGTCGACGGTGCACGAGGTGACCACCGCGCGCCACGCCGGTCTGGCGGTGCTGGGCCTGTCGCTGGTCTCGAACCACGCCGCCGGCGTCAAGAACGAGCCCTTGCGCCACGAGGACGTCACGCGCGCCGCCGCCGCCGGCTCCGACGCGCTGGGGGCGCTGATCGCGGCGGTGATCGCGTCGCTGCCGCCGCGGAGCGCGGATTGAGACCGCTGCCCGCGCGTACGCGCAGCGCGCTGCTCGCCGCGGCGCGCGCCGTGCGCTCGCACGCGCACGCGCCCTACTCCCGCTTCACCGTCGGCGCCGCCGTGCTCGACGACGCCGGCCGCATCCACGCCGGCTGCAACGTGGAGAACGCGTCCTACGGCCTGACCATCTGCGCCGAGCGCAACGCGGTCGCCGCCGCGGTCGCCGCCGGCGCGAAGTCGATCCGCGCGGTCGCGATCGTGACCCGCATGCGCCGTCCGCCGGCCACGCCGTGCGGCGCCTGTCGCCAGGTGCTGGCGGAGCTCGCCGGCGACGATCTGCTGGTGCTGCTGGCCGGGCCGACCGGCGTCGCGCGCGAGGAGACCCTGGGCGCGCTGCTGCCGCAGGCGTTTCGCCTGCGCTGATCCTCCGCGCTCCTCGGCCCTTCACTTCACGACGATCACGCTGACCTGGCCGCGCCGCCGCAGCACGGTCACGCCGACGTCGTGCGGGTGATTCTCCAGCAGCAGATCGACCGAGCCGTCGCCCACACCCAGGTTGATGATGCGCAGCGCGGGCAATGCTTCGGGCATCACCGGGTGCTTGAAGACGACCTCCCGGCGCGCGCCGTCGATCTCGATGCCCAGGCAGGCCTGCAGCATCAGGAAGAGCGAGCCGGCCGCCCAGGCCTGCGGCGCGCAGGCGATCGGATACAGCGTCGGCCCCTCGCCGGGCCGGCGCGGGAAGCCGCAGAACAGCTCGGGCAGGCGGTGCAGCTCGACGAACTGGCTGGCGGCGAACATCCCCTCGAACGGCGCGCAGCACCAGATCGCGTAGCTGGTAGCGCGCGAAGCCGGCGGCGACGATCGCGTTGTCGTGCGGCCAGACCGAGCCGTTGTGATACGACATCGGGTTGTAGCGCGCCTCGGACTCGGCGACGGTGCGGATGCCCCAGCCCGGAGAAGTGCCGCTCGTCCATGAGCGTCGCCGCCGTCCGGCGCGCGCGCTCGCGGCTGGCGATGCCGGTGAACAGCGCGTGGCCGGCGTTCGACGTGCGCACCTCGCACGGTCGCTTGCGCCCGTCGAGCGCGAGCACGTAGGTGCCGAGCGCCTCGGACCAGAACGCCCTCTCGAACGCCTCGCGCAGCCGCTCGGCGCGCGCGCTCTGCTCCTCGGCGACCCGGGCTTGCCGAGCGCGCGCGCCAGGCGACGCGGCCGCGAGGCGCGCGGCGTAGACGTAGCCCTGCACCTCGCACAGCGCGATCGGCCCCTCGGCGGGCGTGCCGTCGCTGTGAAACACCGAGTCGGTCGAGTCCTTCCAGCCCTGCTGGACGAGGCCCGTCTCGCTCTGGCGCTGGTACTCGACGAAGCCGTCGCCGTCGGGGTCGCCGTCGCCGTCGATCCAGCGCAGCGCGTGCTCGACGTTGGGCCACAGCGTCTCGCACAGCGCGCGATCGCCGGTGCGCTGCAGGTAGGCGCCGGCGAGCATCACGAACAGCGGCGTGGCGTCGACGCTGCCGTAGTAGCGCCCGAACGGCACCTCGCCCAGCGCCGCCATCTCGCCGCCGCGCGCCTCGTGCAGGATCTTGCCGGGCTGCGCGTCCTGCGCCGGATCGCTGGTCGTCGCCTGCGTCGCCGCCAGGTAGCCGAGCACGCCGCGCGCGAGCTCGGGCTCGAGCCAGAGCATCTCGAGCGCGGTGATGATGCCGTCGCGCCCGAACGGCGTGCTGAACCAGGGCACGCCGGCGTACGGATAGGGCCCGGCGGGCGTCTCGGTGATCATCATCTGCAGATCGGCGAGCGAGCGGGTCATCCACTCGTTGAGCTGCGTGTTGGGCGAGCGGATCAGGCACTGGCGCGCCTGCGCCTGGTGCAGCTCCGCCTGCAATTCGCCGAAGCTGGCGTCGGTGCTGCCCGGACGCGGCCGCGCCGCGACGCCGTCGCCACCGATCTCGCACGCGATCGTCAGCAGCAGTGTGACCGTCTCGCGCGGCGGCAGCGTGAGCTCGAAGCGCGCGCGCGAGCCGCCGAGATCGGCGGGCGGCGGATCGAACGTCAGCCGCGCGCGCCGCACGACCTCGTCGAGGCCGCGGTAGGCGAGCACCACGGTGCCGCCCTCGATGCTGGGCGGCAGCACGTGCCCGCGGCGCTCGCGCTTGGCGCCGCGCACCTCGAACACGTCGGCGAAGTCGGCGTCGAACGACACCGATAGATCGATCGTCATCGGCTCGAGCGCGAAGTTCGAGAGCCGGAGACGCTCGTAGCAGACGCCCCGCCACAGGAACTTCGCGCGGAACAGGTGCAGCTCCCCGCGCCGCAGTACGAGCGCGCCGTCGCGCGTCGCCAGGTCGGGGTTGGTGAGATCGACCGCGAGCAGGTCGTTGTCTTCCTTGACCGTCGAGCTCAGCAAGAGCGGGCGACGGCCGCCGATGCGCACCTCGAGACGCGACAGGAAGCGCGTGCCGTCGTGGTAGAGCCCCTGCTCGCCGAGGCCGACCGGCTGCACATCACCGAAGCGGTCGAAGACCGCGAACGTCTCGCCGTGCTTGAGCACACGCGTCCGGTCATCCGCGCGCGTCGACGTCGCGAGGATGTAGTACGCGTCCTGGAGCTTGACCACCTCGTCTTCCATCAGCTCACGCCGCGCACTTTACGACGCCTCCGCCGCCGTAGGTTCGGGTCCCGGCGCCGCATCCAGATCCGACGCCACCAGCTCCGCGTAGATGTCCAGGTAGGCGCGCGTCATGCGGCGCACGTCGAAGCGCGCCTCGAAGTCCCGTCGCACGCGCCGGCGGCTGAGCAGCATCGCCTTCTCGGTCGGCCGAGACCGCTTCGTCGATGTCGTCGACGACGAAGCCGGACACACCCTGGCGCACGACCTCGGGCACCGAGCCCTGGCGAAAGGCGACGACCGGCGTGCCGCACGCCATCGCCTCGACCATCACCAGGCCGAACGGCTCGGGCCAGTCGATGGGAAACAGCAGCGCGGCGGCGCCGCCCAGGAACTGATCCTTCTCGGCCTCGCCGATCTCGCCGACGAACTCGACCAGCGGGTCGTCGAGCAGCGGACGAATCTCGTCGAGGTACGCGCGGTCGTCGTGGTCGAACTTGGCGGCGATCTTGAGCGGCATCCCCACGCGGCGCGCGATCTCGATGGCGCGATCGACGCGCTTGTCGCGCGACAGGCGACCGAGGAAGGCCAGGTACGATCCGCTGCCACCGTGGAAGCTGTAGAGGTCGCGCGGCAGGCCGTGGTGCACGGTCCCCTGCCAGCGCGCGAAGGGGAGCGGGCGTCGCTGCGCGTCCGAGATCGAGACCAGCGGCATCGTCGCAGAACGTCCGGTAGAGCGGCACCAGCTCCGGCGCGTCGAGCCGCCCGTGCAGCGTCGTCAGGTGGTGGGCGCGGCGTGCGCGCGACGTCGGGAAGTGGAGGTAGTCGATGTGGAAATGGATCAGATCGAAGTCGTCGGCGCGCGCATAGACCTGCTCGATCAGGCGCAGGTGATGGGGCAGTGCATCGCCACCGCCGCCGTGCAGGCGCAGCGCGGCCGGCGTGCTCGCGACCAGCTCGGCGGACGTGTGCGAATCGCCGCTCGCAAACAGGGTCACCGGTGGCCGAGCGCCACCAGCTCTTCGGTGAGGAACGAGACGACCCGCTCGGTGCCGCCGTAGAGCCGCGGCGGAACGCTTTCGAAGAGGGGTGAGACCTGAGCGATCCGCACTGGTTTCCTCGGGGCGGCGCCGGAAAAAGCACCGCCCCGAGAAACCTAGCTACGGAAACGTCCGGTAGGAATAGACCCGGCCCCCTACAGCGACGGCGCCACTGCCCCAGCCGCTACTCGGCGGCAGGCGCGCCGGGGGTCTTCTTGGTGACGGTGGCGGGCTTGCCCGCGATCATCGCCGCCGTGTCGAGCGCGGTCTTGCCGACCTCGCCGCGCGACTCGACGTAGTCGCTGGCCGCGGTGAGGAAGTCTTCCAGGTCCAGCGCCTTCTTGCCCTTGCGCGACCGCTTGGCGCAGTACTCCCACGCCTGCAGCTGCCGCTGATCCTCCTCGAAGAACTTCTTGGCGTTGGCCTTGAACGTCTTCGACGGCTCGGGCTTGGCATCCTTGTTGACGTTCTGCACCAGGCTGCCGCACTTCTCGCGCACGCCGGTCATGAACTTGACCGGATCCTTCTTGCACGTGTCGGCGAGGAACTCGAGCACGCCCTGGATGTCCTTTTTCTTGTCGAGGTCCGGGATCGCGCACACCATGAACTTCTCGAAGGCCACCGACTCCGGCGACGCGTCGGCGCGTGAAGGCACCGCCGACCTCCTGGATCGATCTGATCGACGTCCTTCGATCGCGCCGCGGCCCTTGACCTTCTCGGCGTAGGTCTCGAGGCCGGTCTGCATCTTGCGGCAGCGTGGCCACGTACTTGTCGAACGGCGCCTTGAGCGCGTCGGGCATCTCCGAGGCCAGCCGCCGACAGCACCTGGCGCGCGCGCTCGATCTTGGGCACGCACTCGGTGGTCAGGTGCTCGGAGAAGGTCTTCTGCTGCGTGAAGTAGGCGCTCTCGATGCGCTGCTGGATCTGGTCGGCGCTCTGGAAGCTGCCGACGTCGACCTCGCTGGAGGTGACGCAGTTCCAGAACGCGCCCATCTCCGTCTTGTCCTTCTCGGCGAAGCGACCGCCGGCGTCGAGGATCTCCTGCGCCGCGGCCGCCTTCTTCTTCTCCTTGGTCCACCAGATGCCGCCCGCGACCACAGCCACCGTCAGGACCGTGCCCATGACCAGGCGGTTGCGCCGCTGCGCTGCCGCGCGCTCGGCCATCAGGCGCTGGTACTCGTCCATTCCCGGAGGGGCTGCTCCTAGGCTCATCGGTTGACCTCCAAGCGTTTCATTCGCGGGTTTTGGCAGGGGGTGTTTCGGGGCGCGCGCCGCCGAAGCGAAGCTGCAGGAAATCTCAGATCGCAGGCAAAATCAACGGGTCAGTTTCGACGTCGACTTCTACTTGGCGGTGATCTGCTTCGCGAACACCGACCACGAGCGCAGGTAGTCGAGCGCCATCTGCAGCTGGTAGTCGTCGAGCCGCTTGCGCTGCACCACGTTGTCGCCCTGCTCGTTGCGCAGGCGCTTCTGCAGGTCGCGCTCGCGCGGGGCGTCGGCCTCGCTCGGGTCGGCCGGCGGCGCCGTCGCCTCGACCACGATGTTGGGCGTGATGCCCTGGCCCTGGATCGAGCGGCCGCTCGGCGTGTAGTAGCGCGCCATGGTGATCTTGAGGCCGCACGGCTTGGGCGCCGCAGCCGTCGATGTCGATCACCGTCTGCACCGAGCCCTTGCCGAACGTCTGCGTGCCGAGAACCACGGCGCGCCCGTGATCCTGCAGCGCGCCGGCGACGATCTCCGCCGCCGACGCGGTCGCGCCGTCGACGAGCGACGATCATGGGGAAGCCGAGCAGCGTGCCGCGCGCGTGCGCGCGCGCCTCGTCGATCACGCGCCCGCCCTTGCCGATGGTCTTGACCAGCAAGCCCTCGGCGACGAAGCGGTCGGCGACGCGCTCGCCCTGATCGAGCAGGCCGCCCGGGTTGCGCCGCAGGTCGAGCACCAGGCCCTTCAGTCCCTTGGACTTGCGCCTCGAGCTGATCGAGCAGCTCGCCGAGCAGCTGATCGGTGGTCGCCGCGAACAGGCGGATCTTCACGTAGCCGATGCCGTCCTCGAGCATGCGGCCCTCGACCGGCTTCAGCTCGTAGCGCTGGCGGCGCAGGCGGAAGGTCAGCTCGCGGCCGCGGCGATCGATCACCAGCACCACCTCGCTGCCGGGCGGGCCCTGCATGCGCGAGACCGCGTCGTCGAACTCGAGGTTCGCCGACCTCGACGCCGTCGACGCGCTTGATGACGTCGCCCGGCTCGATGCCGGCGCTGCGCGGCAGGCGAGCCCTCGATGGGCGAGATGATCACCAGGCGGTTCTTGCGCTTCTCGACGTCGATGCCGATGCCGTTGATCTCCTCGTTGCCCTCGGTCTCCTTCTTGAGGCGGTCGTACTCCTCGGGGTCCATGAAGCGCGAGTGCGGATCGAGCACGTCGGTGAGCCCGCGCGCGGCGCCGTACATGAGCTCGGTCTCGGAGATGTCCTCGACGTAGTGGGTCTCGATGTACGAGAGCACCTTCGAGAAGATGCCGAGCTTCTGATAGGGGTTGAAGCGCCCCGCCTGCAGCGGCCGCGAAAAGAGCGCGCCGCCCGAGAATGCAGTGGCAATCAGCAACGCCGTGAGCCCGATTCGCTTGGCTGACATGAGCCCGGGAGCATAAACCCCCGTTCCCATGCGGGCCATCAGAAGCTAGGCCCAGCTCGACCGTGATCCCGTCCGCTCGTCCTCGTCGCCGTCCTCGTCCTCGTCCTCGCCCCATCACCAGCGCGGCCACGCCGATCGCCGTCAACAACGCCCCGCCGCCACCACCGTCGCGCGCCCCGACAGCGCAAGCACAGCCGCCGCCGCGCGCGCGCAGGTCGGGCGGCGTCTCGACCAGATCGACCGCCCCGTCGAGCCCACCAGGTTGCGCGTCCACCGCTCCGGACGCATCACCTTCGCCGGCGTCGGGCGCGCCGGCCTCGGGCGCGCCGGTATCGACGCCGGTGTCGATCGACGCGACGTCGGCGCTCGGACCGTCGCCGGGAGAGCTGTCGCCGGCGCCGAGATCGACGACCGCGTCCGCGCGGCTGCTGTCGACCGGAGGCACGACGTCCGCGGTCGCATCCGGTCCCGCATCCGGCGGCAGCCCGCAGTCACGCGGCGAGAACACGCAGCCGACGCCCGACTGGCAGCTGTCGATCGTGCAGGCGTTGCCGTCGTCGCAGAGGAGCGGTCCGCCCGACTGGCAGACCCCCTGCTGGCAGATGTCGGGGTCGGTGCAAGGATCGCCGTCGGTGCAGGCCGTTCCGTCGGCCTCGACGGTCGCGATGCAGACGCCCGCGACGCAGTGATCGTTGGTGGTGCAGACGTTGCCGTCGGTGCAGCGCGTACCGTCCAGCACCGGCATGCCCACGCACTTCCTGTTCAGGCAGGCGTCGGGGTACGTGCAGGCCTGATGGTCGTCGCAGAGATCGCCGTCGTTGGCGATGGCGCAGACGTCGAGCGCATTCTGTTCGGCGGTGCCGGGCGGTGGCTCGACGCAGGAGGCGAAGACCGTGGTGAGGACGACCAGTCCCGTCAGGTCCCCCAACACGCGGAGAGTGCAAAGGCGAGCTCGAGACGCGGACACGGCGCCCCAGCATCTCAGATGCGGCGCAGCTGAGCAAAAGTCGCGAGCAAAGCCCTGCACAAAAGGCCTCGATCGGGGCTCATTGTTGATATACGATACATGTACCGTCACGTATTTTTGTTGCCCCAGTTTTCCACCGGGGCAAACTAAGGGGCAGGGCGCGGCAAGGGCGGGAAACGAGCCTGGTTTCGGACCGGCTTCCACAGCTTGTCCCCAGGCCTATCCACACTAGATACAGTGGGCTGGCCGGTACACACCACGACATATTGTTGCTTTCCGCCGCCGGTTATGGCTTAACGTGTCTCGAGTTTTGCGTCGCTTTTGAAAGACTCTTTTGGGGAAGAGGAGACTCTGATGCTTGATAAGCAGGACATCCGGAAGAACCGCCGCCACAGCACTCTCGACAACTGCGGCCGGTCCGGGTCGCCAGGCGCGCGACACGTCGCGGCCGACCGGAGCGGAGTCATCAAAGGACAAGGCCGCCCCGCGCAAGAACGGCCCGGGCCTCGCGGTCCGCCGTTACTTCACCAAGCCGGGCGACGACGGCTTCACCAACGTTCAGTGGGAGCTGCGCACCGCGGCCATCACCGGTGAAAACGGCAAGATGGTCTTCGAGCAGCGCGACGTCGAGGTGCCCAAAGGCTGGAGCCAGACGGCGACCAACGTCGTGGTGCAGAAGTACTTCCGCGGCACGGTGGGCACGCCGACGCGCGAGCGCTCGGTGCGACAGCTGATCTCGCGCGTCGCCGACACCATCACCGCCTGGGGCCTCAAGGACGGCTACTTTGTCGACGCCGCGGCGGCCGAGGCCTACAACGCCGAGCTGCGCCACCTGCTGGTCGAGCAGAAGATGTCGTTCAACTCGCCGGTCTGGTTCAACGTCGGATCGGAAGCGGAGCCGCAGTGCTCGGCTTGCTTCATCAACAGCGTCGAGGATCGCATGGAGTCGATCCTCACCCTCGCCAAGACCGAGGGCATGCTGTTCAAGTACGGCTCGGGCACCGGCACCAACCTGTCGCCGCTGCGCAGCTCGCGTGAGCTGCTGAACGGCGGCGGCACGGCCTCGGGTCCGGTCAGCTTCATGCGCGGCTTCGACGCCTTCGCCGGCGTGATCAAGTCGGGCGGCAAGACCCGCCGCGCCGCCAAGATGGTCATCCTCGACATCGGTCACCCCGACGTCGAAGAGTTCATCTGGTGCAAGGCCAAGGAAGAGAAGAAGGCCTGGACGCTGATCGACGCCGGCTACGACGGGTCGTTCGATGGCGAAGCGTACAAGTCGATCTTCTTCCAGAACTCGAACAACTCGGTGCGCCTCACCGACGACTTCATGGAGGCGGTGCAAAAGGACCGCGAGTGGGTCACGCGCGCCGTGCGCGACGGCCAACCCGGTCGACACCTACAAGGCGCGCGACCTGTGGCGCTCGATCGCCGACGCCGCCTGGCAGTGCGGTGACCCCGGCCTGCAGTTCGACACCACGGTCAACGCCTGGCACACCTCGGCCAACACCTCGCGCATCAACGCGTCGAACCCTTGCTCCGAGTACATGTACCTCGACGACTCGGCCTGCAACCTGGCGTCGCTGAACCTGCGCAAGTACCAGAAGCCCGACGGTGAGTTCGACGTCGAGTCGTTCCGCCGCGCCGTCGAGCTGACCATCATCGGCCAGGAGATCATCGTCGGCAACGCCAAGTACCCGACGGAGAGGATCCGCGACAACTCGTTGCGCTTCCGGCCGCTCGGGCTCGGCTACGCCAACCTGGGCGCGCTCTTGATGTCGCGCGGCCTGCCCTACGACTCCGCGGGGGCGCGCGCCTACGCGGGCTCGATCACCGCGCTCATGACCGGCTGGGCGTACCGCACCAGCGCGGCGATCGCGCGCGACGTGACCGGCCCGTTCGACGGCTACGCCGAGAACGAGGAGCCGTTCCTGGGCGTCATGAAGAAGCATCGCCACCACGTCGACAAGATCGACGGGCAGTACGTGCCCGGCGACCTGCTGCTCGTCCGCGCGCGCCGCGTGGGACGAGGCGATCACCGTCGGCCGCGAGCACGGCTTCCGCAACGGCCAGGCCACGGTGCTGGCGCCGACCGGCACCATCGGCTTCATGATGGACTGCGACACCACCGGCATCGAGCCCGACATCGCGCTCATCAAGTACAAGCGGCTCGTCGGCGGCGGCATGATCAAGATCGTCAACGACACGACGCGCGAGGCGCTGACCAACCTCGGCTACAACGACGATCAGACCCAGGCGATCATCGACTACATCGACACCGAGGAGACGATCGAGGGCGCGCCCGGCCTGGCCGACGCGCACCTGCCGGTGTTCGACTGCGCGTTCCGCGCGGCCAACGGCACGCGGTCGATCCACTACCAGGGGCACATCCGCATGATGGCGGCGGCGCAGCCGTTCATCTCGGGCGCGATCTCCAAGACCGTGAACCTGCCGCCCGAGGCGTCGATCGAGGACGTGCAGGACGCGTACATGGAGGCCTGGAAGCAGGGTCTGAAGGCGATCGCGATCTACCGCGACGGCTGCAAGCGCACGCAGCCGCTGTCGACCAGCAAGATCGATCCGGGCCTGGGCAAGACCGTCGCGGCGGCGCCGGTGATCACCAACGGCCCGCCGGCGGCGGTGCGGCGCAAGCTGCCCGACGAGCGGCAGTCGCTGACTCACAAGTTCTCGGTCGCGGGTCACGAGGGCTACGTCCACGTCGGCCTCTACGAGACCGGCGAGCCCGGCGAGATCTTCGTGAAGATGGCCAAGGAGGGCTCGACGGTGTCGGGCCTGATGGACAGCTTCGCGACGGCGATCTCGCTGGCGCTGCAGCACGGCGTGCCGCTGCGCCTGCTGGTCGACAAGTTCTCGCGCACGCGCTTCGAGCCTTACGGGTTCACCGAGAACCCGGAGATTCCGCGCGCGAGCTCGATCATGGACTACCTGTTCCGCTGGCTGGGGTCGAAGTTCATCAAGACCGACGCCGAAGCGACCGTGACCAACGACTACCAGATCGATGCGTCGGGCGATCTCAAGCGCGTGTCCGAGGTCGTCGCCACCGGCAAGAGCACCAAGGTCGAGGTGATCGACGCGACCAAGTCCCATGGCAACAACGGCGCACGCCAACGGCAACGGTCACGGGGCGCACGCGAACGGCAACGGCAACTACAGCTTCATCGCCCGCACCGACGCGCCGACCTGCCCCGAATGCGGATCGATCATGATCCCCAACGGCAGCTGCCACAAGTGCGTGAACTGCGGCACGACCAGCGGCTGCAGCTAGAAGCCTACCGGAAGCCCCCTCCAACGCCGGTCAGCTGACCGCCAAGGCGCCGCAGACGCCAAGTCCGGACCTTTTGAAGTCCGGATCTTGGCATGCCTGGCGGCATGGCGGTTTCACATCCGATCAGCATTGCGGGTCAGGGAGAGGGCAAGCCGCCTGAGCCGGCGTCCGTCTTGGTCTCCGGCTCGACGTCCTGCCAGAGCACCGCGAGATCGAGCTCAATCGCGTCGAACGGATCCGCACGAACACGCTCGTCGTCCTTGAACACGGCCAGCGACGTCCACTGCCGCGGCGTCTCCGCTGACAGCCGGAGCACCTCCAGCGTGTGCAGCAGCGGATTGACGAGCCACGCCTGGCCGACGCCGGCGGCAGCGTAAAGAGCGATCTTGGCGCCGCGATCGATGCGCTCGGTCGACGGTGACAACACCTCACAGACCCAGTCGGGACGAATGGTGAAATAGGCGGGCTTCGCGGCGACGAGCTCATGGTCTCGCGGCGCCAGCCGGCGAGGTCGGGCACGAGCACGTTCTTCCCGAGGTGCAGCTCCGGCTCCACGAGGATGATCCAGCCACCCGGACCACCCCGTCCGCGATGAAAAGGAGGCCCGAGCTCTCCGACGAGGATGGTCTCAGCGAGCGAGTGCGGCCCCGCCGGCCGCGGACTCAGAATCAGCTCCCCGTCGATGATCTCGGCGATCTTGTGCGGCGGCGCGTTCAAGACGTCGTCGTAGGTCGCAGGCTGCCTGGCCGCCTTGCCCATGGGTTGAAAGGATAGCACCGCCAGATATCGGCCGTTCCACCGCGAGAGTTGCCTCCACACCGCGCCCCACCCGCGCGTCATTTGCCGTCGCCCGCGGCGGCGGTTAGCCTGTCATCATGTTCACCTTCGTCACCGGTGGCCTTCGGTCGGGCAAGTCGGGGTATGCGCTTCGGCGCGCGTCGGAGCTGGGGCCGCCGCCGTGGCTCTACATCGCGCCCAACGCCGACGGCGACGACGATCTCAAGGCGCGCCTCGCCGGCTACCGCCGCGATCAAGACGCGCGCTGGAAGCTGATCGAAGCGCCCGAGCTGATCTGGAACGCGCTCGAACCGTCGGTGATCGACAACCACGGCGCGCTGGTCATCGATCGCTTCACGATCTGGCTCTCGAATCACCTGGCTCGCATCCCCAAGAGCTCCGACCGCGAGTTCCTCACCGAGATCGAGAAGCTGGCCGATCGCCTCTACCGATCGACGACGCCGGCGGTGCTGGTGACGACCGAGATCGGGCTCGGCTTCCTTCCGGCGTCGGTGCCGGATCGACGCCTCATCAACGTCGCCGGGCTGGCCAACCAGATCCTCGCCGAGCGCGCGCAGACGGTGGTCATGACCGTCAGCGGTGTCCCGATGCGCCTGCGCTGATCGCGGTGACCCACCAACCGGCTTCCTTTCACCATGCCGCTGATCCGCGAATCGTTCCCCGTCGGCCTGCTCGGCTGCAACTGCTCGATCGTCGCCGATCCCGACACCAAGCAGGCGATCGTCGTCGACCCCGGCGACCAGGCGCCCGACATCCTCGCGCGGCTCGAGCGGCTGGGCGTGCAGGCGGTCAAGCTGGTTCACACCCACGCGCACTTCGATCACGTGCTCGGCACGGGCGCGGTCGCCGAGCGACCGGCGCCGAGGTGCTGCTGCACGCCGGCGATCGCTGGCTGTACGACAACGTCGAGCTGCAGGCGCGCCTGTTCGGCATCCCCTGGTCGCCCACCGTGATGGCGCCGCTGACGCGCGAGCTCAACGGCGGCGACGTGCTGGCGTTCGGCAACCGCGAGGCGCGCGTGCTGCACACGCCGGGGCACACGCCGGGCTCGCTCTGCTTCTTCGTCGAGCGCACCGGCGAGACACCGGTGCTGTTCAGCGGCGACACGCTCTTTCGCCGCTCGATGGGGCGCACCGATCTCTGGGGCGGCTCGTCGGAGCAGCTGCTGGCGTCGATCCGCGACCAGCTGTTCGCGCTGCCCGACGACACGATCGTGGTGCCCGGCCACGGCGCGCCGACGACGATTGGCGCCGAGCGCGAGAGCAACCCCTACGTCGGGCGGCGCGCGCCGGCGATCGTCGACGGAGGCTCCCGTGCCTGACGCGCGCCCACCGCGGCTGTCGCTGGCGCGCTTGCCGACGCCGCTCGAGCGCTCGCGCCGCATCGGCGCGGCGCTGGGCGTGAACCTGTACTGGAAGCGCGACGACCTCACCGGCGTCGAGCTCTCCGGCAACAAGATCCGCAAGCTCGAATTCCTGTTCGCCGACGCCGAGGCACGCGGCGCCGACACCGTGATCACCTGCGGCGGCGAGCAGTCGAACCATTGCCGCGCGACCGCGCTCGCCGCCGCGCAGCGCGGGCTCGGCTGCGTGCTGCTGCTGCGCGTCCCCGATCCGTCGGCGCCGCCGGCGCCCGCGGCCAACAGCCTGCTCGATCGCGTCGCCGGCGCGCAGATCCGCTACGTCTCGTTCGCCGAGTACCGGCGCCGCGACGAGATCTTCGCCGTGGTCGAAGAGGATCTGCGCCGCGCCGGCCGCCGCCCCTACCCGATCCCCGAGGGCGGCTCCAACGCGCTCGGCGCCTGGGGCTACGTCGCCGCGCTCGAGGAGCTGCGCGATCAGATCGCCGCGCTCGGCGCCGCGACTGCGCCGCCGCCGATCACCATCGCGTACGCCGCCGGCTCGGGCGGCACCGGCGCGGGCATCGAGCTCGGGCTGCGTCTCGGCGGCTGGACCGACGCGCGCGCGCTCGGCTTCGCGGTGTGCGACGACCGCGCGTACTTCCAGCGCCGCATCGCCGACAT
Source organism: uncultured Pseudomonadota bacterium (assembly GCA_963774325.1). GTDB lineage: Bacteria > Myxococcota_A > Polyangia > Fen-1088 > Fen-1088 > DASRQZ01. Next base: position 1,363,244 of record CAVZEF010000002.1, on the reverse strand, counting down.
CGTCGGCGACGCCAGCCGCCGCTGGAACCTGGGCGTCTCGCTCGCGCCCGACGACGTCGCCATCGACGATCGCTTCATCGGCCCCGGCTACGCGCAGACCACCCCCGAGATGCTGGCCGTGATTCCCGAGGTCGCGCGCGCCGACGGACCGGTGCTGGACCCGGTCTACACCGGCAAGGCGTTTTTCGGGCTCCGAGCGTCGATCGAGCGATCGGAGCTCGCGCGCGAGCGGCACGGTGGTCTTTCTCCACACGGGTGGAATCTTTGGATTATTTCCGTTCGCGCCCGATCTGATCTCCGTCGCGCGCTGAGGATTTCCGGCGACGCCTGCCAGTGAGCGCGCGAGCGTGAACAGTCGGCGGGAAACCGCCGCGCCCACCTACACCGTCCGGCAGGATTTTTGAGCGCGCGATTTTTGCGAATCGGCGTAAGCTAGCGTTCATGCTGCACTCTTCCTCGCTCGCCCGCCGCTCACGCACGAATTTCTCTGGTCTCGTCGTCGCGCTGTCGCTGTTGGTCGCGGTGCCGGCCTTCGCCAAGAAGAAGGCCGAGGACGCTCCGCCTGCAGCAGCGCCCGCAGCTTCCGAGTCAGCGCCGGTCGATCCCAAGCTGGTTCCGCCGACCCCCGACACCTTCGGGCGCGTCCACTTCGGCCCCTCGTCGGGCTCCGATCTCGGCCGCGTCAGCGTCAAGGCGCCGCCGAGCGACAACGTGCGCGTGTTCCTCGAAGGCCGCTTCTTCGGCACCGCGCCGATCACGATCTACAGCGTGCCCAAGGGCGACTACATCCTCGAGGGAACGTTCCCCGACGGCAAGACGCATGAGCAAGCCGGTCTCGGTGCTCGAGAACGACGAGGCGGTCGTCGACCTCACCGGCGCGCACGCGGCGCTCGAGGCCCCGTCCAAGGGCGGCGGCATGTTCTCGAACAAGGAGATCTCCGAGTCGCGCATGACCGCGATGAAGGCGTTCGCGATCGGCGGCGCGGTCGCGCTGGTGGTCGGCATCACCTTCGGCATCCTCGAGAAGATCGAAGGAGAGCGACTACAAGAACGCGCCGAACAACCAGTCGCAGCTCGACAGCATCAGCAGCACCGGCAAGAACTACGCGCTGGTCGCCAACATCGGCTTCGCGCTGACCTTCGTGGGCGCCATCGGCGCCGCCGTCTGCGCCTACCCGATCTTCGTGAAGCCGACCGCCGAGAAGCCGAAGACGATGGCGATGTCGAAGCCGATCTTCGTGGTGGTGCCGACCCAGTCGGGCGCCGCCGGCGCGATGGCGCTCCGCTTCTGAGCGGAACGCGTCGCTACTGCCCCAGCTTTTACTTCCCCAGCTTCGCGGCGTCGATCACGCGCGTGCCCGCGGGCGGTGACCACTTGAAGGTCGCGTCGGGCACGCCGCCGTTGATCTTGATGTCGGAGAACAGCATGTCGTTGACGTTGCCCTGACCGTCGACGAGCACGCTCTCGCGCACCAGGAAGCGTCTCCGGGTCGACGACGAAGGTGATCTCCTTGACCTGCGGCTGCGCCTGGCGCGGGTGCAGCGACAGCACGTAGTCGCGCGCGGTGCCGACGCCGGGCGCCTTGGCGAACGCGATCTCGAACTCGTCGGTCAGCTTGCCCTTGCCGGTCAGGAACGCCAGCGCCGCCGGTAGCTGCGACGACTTGAGGTCCTGCTTGAACGCCTGCCGGTCCTCGGGCTCGTAGAGCCACAGGCGGCTGCCGTCGGCCAGGTACATCTTCACGTCGGGCGTCTGGTAGTTCCAGCGCATCTTGCCCGGCTTCTTGAGCAGCACCTCGCCCGAGAGCGCGCTCTTGCGCTTGAACGTCGGGTTGGTCAGCGTCTGGCTGAAGTGCGCGCGGAAGTCGGCGGCGGCGTCGTAGCGCTTCTGCACGTGCTCGACGACGGCGCCGAGATCGAGTCGGTCGGCGGGCGCCGCCGAGACGGCAGCGGCGCGTGGGAGGACGAGCAGCAGCGCCGCGAGTGCGAATCGGAGGGGCATCGGGGAATCCTAGTCAATCGGACGGCCGCGGGCGACCGGGGATTCACTCGCATCGCGTGCAGCGGAGTCCTACAACGCGTGCTGCAGGTACTCACCGGGCGGCGCGATGACCTCGCGCGGCTTGGCGCCGTTGGCGGGGCCGACGATGCCCTCGCGCTCCATGTGCTCGACCATGCGCGCGGCGCGGTTGTAACCGATCTGCAGCCGGCGCTGGATGAATGACACGCTCGCCTGCCGCGTCTCGCACACGATCGCGACCGCCTGGTCGTACATCTCGTCGTGGAAGTCGTCGGCGGGCACGCCGTCCTCGCCGTCCTCCTCGCGCGGCTTGAGGATGTCCATGTCGTAGACCGGCTTCGCCTGCTTCTTCAGGAAGTCGACCACCCGGTGCACCTCGTCGTCGCTGAGGAAGGCGCCGTGCACGCGCCGCAGCTTGGTGCCGCGGTCGGAGAACAGCATGTCGCCGTTGCCGAGCAGCGTCTCGGCGCCCGACGTGTCGAGGATCGTGCGCGAGTCGATCTTCGACGCGACCTGCAGCGCGATGCGGCTGGGAAAGTTCGCCTTGATGAGGCCGGTGATCACGTCGACCGACGGCCGCTGCGTCGCCAGGATCAGGTGCAGGCCCGCCGCGCGCGCCTTCTGCGCCAGGCGCGCGACCGACGTCTCGACGTCCTTGGGCGCGACCATCATGAGATCCGCGAACTCGTCGATGACGATCACGATGTACGGCAGCTTGCGCGGCGGCGGCTCGGCCGACTCGCGCGCGGCCTGCGCCGCGGCCGCCTTGCCCGACAGATCCTCGTCGCTGGGCGTCTCCTCCTGCACGATCCCCTCGGGGTTGGGCATGGGCTCGTCGGGATCGAGCTCGACCTCGCTCTCGGTGCCGTCGGGACCGGCGAGCATGACCTTGATCTTCTTCGCGGGCGCCGCCGTCGCGGCGCTCGTGTCGGCGAAGATCTTCTTCTCGCTCTGCTCGATCTTCGCGTTGTAGCTGCTGATGTCGCGCACGCCGGTCTTGGCGAGCAGCTCGTAGCGGCGCTCCATCTCCTCGACCGCCCAGCGCAGCGCCAGGTTCGCCTTCTTGGGATCGGTGACCACCGGCAGGAGCAGGTGCGGGATGCCTTCGTAGATCGACAGCTCCAGCATCTTCGGGTCGACCATGATGAAGCGGACGTCCTCGGGCGAGGCGTTGTAGAGCAAGCTGGTGATCATGCCGTTCACCGCGACCGACTTGCCCGAGCCGGTGGTGCCGGCGACCAGCAGGTGCGGCATCTTGGACAGGTTCACGCTGACCGGCGCGCCCTTGATGTCCTTGCCCAGGGCGACCTGCAGCTTGCTGTTGGCGCCGCTGAAGCACTCGTCCTCGAGGATCTCCTTGAGATAGACCATCTCGCGCGTCTTGTTGGGCACCTCGACGCCGACGACCGCCTTGCCGGGGATCGGCGCGACGATGCGCACGGCCTGCGCCTCGAGCGCCATCGCCAGGTCCTTCTCCAGATTCGCGATCTTGCCGGTGCGCGTGCCCGGCGCCGGCGCGAACTCGTACATGGTGACGACCGGGCCCATGTGGATCTCGCGCACCTTGCCGCGCACGCCGTAGTTGGACATCGCCTGCTCCAGACGCTCGGCCATGTCGTACAGCGCCTGCTTGTCCATGTCGGGCGCCTTGCGACGGCTGGTACTCGAGCATGTCGGTGCCGGGCAGCTTGAACGCGCCCTCGCCCAGCTTGATGAAGCCCGGACCGGCGGCGGCTGCGGCGTCGGCGCGCGCCTCGGCGGCGGCTTCGTTGCGAGCCTCGGCCTCCGCCTCGCGCAGGCGAGCGCGCGCAGCGGGCTCGACGATGATCGGACCATCGCCGATCGGCTGGCCGCAGACGCGCCGCGACCGCGCCGTGCGGCGGCGCCACCAGCGGCAGCGACTCGAGCACCTCGGGCTCGGCGACCTCGCGCTCGTCCTCGTCGAAGGCGGCCGGCGGCGCCGCCATCCGTTCGACCGCCGCCATCTCGGCGACGACCTCGGCGAACGCGGCGCGCTCGGCGTTGCGCTGCGTCGGGGACCGTGCGGGCCTCGCCGATGCGCACGGCGTTGAGCTCGTCGTCCTCATCCTCGGCGCGCGGGCGGCCGGCGGCGCGCGACGCCTCGCGATCGAACGCGGCGCCCTCGCCGGCCGCGCTGACGGCGGCGCGGATGTCCTCGTCGCGGATCTCGATCGTGCGGCCCGAGGCGTCGGCGTGACCGCCGCGGCCGTCGAGCTCCGCGTCCATCTCGTCGCCCGCATCGTCGCCGTCACCGTCGCCGTCTCCGTCGCCGTCTTGATCTCCCTTCTCGGGGAACGTCGCGCGCGCCACGCGCCCGACCGCGCACAGGCCGGCCCACAGCGCCTGTCCGGTCTGGCGCGACGCCCAGCCCAGCACCGCGATCACCTCGTGGATGCGGATCGCGCTCAGCAGCAGCAGCGACACGAACAGCATCGTCGCGCCCGCCAGCGCCGCGCCGACGACGCCGATGAAGCTGGCGGCGACCTCGCCCAGGTACTGCCCGAGCAGACCACCCGGACCGTGGAAGGTCGTCGCGCGCCCCGCGAACGGCAGGTGCAGCAGGATCGCGACCGCGCCCAGCAGCAGCAGCACCGCCGCCGCCTCGCCCGGGCCCGCGACCAGCGGCCGCGCACGGAAGCAGCGCACCGCCGCGACCGTGAGGCCGGCAATCAACAGATACGCGCTCAGGCCGGCCAGTGCGTAGAGAGCGGACGCGGTCGCCGCGCCCCCCGGCCCCATCATCTCGTTCGACCCGAGCTGCATCGACAGCAGTGACAGCAGCGCGAACAGCGCGAACGCCATCGACAGGATGCCGACGATCTCGTGGCGCTGAGTCGGGCGGCCCCCGCGTGGCGATGATTCAGCTTGCTGGGACTTGGCGGCCATCAGTCTCCTCGGTTTCCCGGTGCGCGGTGTACATACACCCACATCAGGCTACCCTCACCGACAGCCCCGTCAAATTTTCGGTATCAGGGGGGTCTGGGAACCCTCTCCCGGGGGGTCTCGCACGACTTACTCAGTCGCCGGGTCGCCCTCGTCGGTCGGCTTCGGGGTCTCTTCCCCGGAATCCGCCTCGATCTCGGCGAAGGCGCTCTCGACCGCGTCCTCCTCCGCCTCGGCGGGCGCCGCCGCGGTCGCGGCCGGTGAGCCGGCGGCGCCCTCGATCGGGAGCGGCTGCTTCTTCCAGTGGGCGTAGACCGCCTCGGCCGCCTTGCGGGTCACGCCGGGCACCGCCGCCAGGTCCTCGAGCGACGACTCGCGGATCTTCTTCAGGCTGCCGAAATACCGGAGCAGCAAGCGCTGCCGCCCCTCGCCGATGCCCGGGATCGTCGACAGCGCCGACCGCAGCGTCAGCCGCTTGCGCTGCTGGCGGTGGAAGCTGACCGCGAACCGATGCGCCTCGTCGCGCAGGTGCTGCAGCACGAACATCTCCGCGGTGTTGGGACGGATCGGGATCGCGTCCTTGGCATGCGGCAAAAAGACCCGATCCGGGTGCTTGGGGCTCGGCTGCGACGACGCGGGGATCGCCTTCCCCGCCGGCGCGGGAACCGCGCTGTCGGCCGGCGCGGGAACCGCGCTCTCCGACGCGGCAGCCGCGCTCTCACTCGGCGCGGGGACGGGGTTCTCGCCCGGCGCGAGAGCCGCGTCCTCCGCTGACTGAGTTTGCGGCGCGGCTGCGGGCTCGGCCGCGACCTCCGCGTCGGCGTCGTCGTCGGGCACCGCGACGTCACGCTCCTTCGCGAGACCGATGATCGGCAGCCCCACGCCGGGGCGGACGTCGATGCCGACGTCGCGCGCCGCCGCCAGCGCCATGCCGAGCTGGCCCTTGCCGCCGTCGATCACGATGAGGTCGGGCAGCGCCCAGTGGCTCTTGTCGCCTTCGTGCTCCTCGACGGTGTCGGCGGCGCCAGCGTTGGCGCCGTTGACGGTCGCGTCGAGCGCGCTGTCGCCGCCCTTGCCCGTCTGCAACTCGCGCGCGCGCCGGAACCGCCGCGACAGCACCTCGTACATCGACGCGAAGTCGTCGGGGCGGTCGCCGCTGCGGACCTTGTACGTGCGGTAGCGCGACTTCTCGGGCCGCCCGTCGACGAACACCACCATCGACGCCACCGTCGCGAAGCCCTGGATGTGCGAGATGTCGTAACACTCGATGACGCGCGGCAACCGCGGCAGCTTCAGCCGCCGCTGCAGCTTGCCGAGCGCGAGCTCCGTGTCCTCGCGCGCGTTGCGCCGTGACGCAAAGCTGGCCGCGGCGTTCTTCTGCGCCAGCTCGACCAGCTTGCGCCGATCACCGCGCTGCGGGACGCAGATCTCGACCTTGCGCCGCCGTCCCGTGCGCTTCTCGGCCAACCACTCGGCCTTGAGCTCGGCGTCGTCGATCGCGAACGGCAGCAGCACCTCGTCGGGCGGCACGACAGACAGGTCGTAGTAGAGGCCGACGAACGACGACAGCAGCTCGGCGTCGGGGAACTCCTGCCCGGTGAACGAGAAGCCGCGGCTGCCCAGCATCTTGCCCTGGCGGATCGAGAGCACGACGATCTCGAGCGCGATCCCCTGCCGGAAGAACCCGAAGACGTCCTGGTCGACGAAGTCGGTCGACACCACACGCTGCTCCTCGAGCGTGGTCTCGAGCGCGCGCAGCTGGTCGCGCACCTCGGCCGCGCGCTCGAAGTCGGTGCGCGCCGCCGCCTCTTTCATGCGCGTGCCGAGGCGCAGCAAGAGCTCGTCGCTCTTGCCTTCGAGGAAGAGGCGCACGTCGCGGATCTGGTCACCGTACTCGTCGCGCGACACCGGCAGCACGCACGGCGCCGGGCAGCGCTTGATCTGGTACTGCAGGCAAGGCCGCCGCCGGTTGTGCAGCACGTGATCGGTGCAGGTGCGCAGCTGGAAGTGACGGTTGACGATGCGCAGCGCCTCGCGGCACGCCGACGCCGAATGGTAGGGCCCGAAGTAGAACGAGCCGTCGCCGGCGATCTTGCGCACGACCTCGAGCCGCGGCCATTCGCCCTCGGGATCGAGGCGCAGCACCAGGTAGTTCTTGTCGTCGCGCAGGTTGACGTTGAAGCGCGGCTGATGCTTCTTGATCAGCGTGTTCTCGAGCAGCAACGCCTCTTTCTCGTTCGAGGTGATGACCGTCTCGATGTCGGCGACGATCCCGTCGAGCAGCGGCACGAAGTCGCGGTTGTCGCCCGACGACGCCTGGAAGTACTGCCGCACGCGGTTGCGCAACACGCCGGCCTTGCCGATGTAGACCGCCTTGCCGCGGCGGTCCTTCATGATGTAGACGCCCGGCGCGGCCGGCAGCCGCTCGAGGATCTCCGCGATGGTCTGCCTCTGCGGCGGCACGGCTGCGTCGCGCAGGTTCACGGCGGGCTCAGCCGCTCCTTGAGGATCCTCCTCGGACATCGACCCTAAGATATACGCCATACGCCGCGGCGAGCGGCGTCAAGGCGGACAGATCTGCGCCTGGAACTGTCCGTCGACCGAGTTGTTGCCGTCGAACAGGAAGTGAGCGCCGGCGCTGACCGTCGTGTCGGTGACCTTGTTGACGACGACGCGCCCCTCGGTCGCGATGTAGTTGAACCCGGTGCTCTCCACGAAGAACGTCTCGTTGAGCCCGCTGCCCAGCAGATAGTCGCCGGTCGACCGGGGGACGTTCATGATGAGGCGATTGCCGTGCACCTGGTTCCCGGCGCCCGTGCACGGCGCCACCGACTCGGCGTAGACCTCGACGAAGAACTGGTCGGACGACGACAGGAAATCGTTGGTCTCGGCCGAGGCGAAGGTCCAGGCGACGCCGCCGACGACGCCCGACAGCGGCGTGCTGGAGACCTGGAGCGGACCGGTGCTGCAACCGACCGCGAGGACGGCCGCCAGCAGGACCGCGCGCATGGTGTCGCTCATCCGTCCCTCAGCATGGGCAGAGACTAACGCCGACCGGCGCGAGCCGTCTCAAGAAATCCTGCTCGGGCAGGGCTATGATGGGACTGCATGCCCAAGCGTGAACCGCCACCCTGGCGGCCTTTCGCGATTGCGATCGCTCTCATGGCTTCCGCCCTGCTCCTGTCGGGCGTGACGCCGGTGGCCCCGGCGCGCGCCGCTCGGGCCGCCGGGACGTCGATCGGCAAGCTGACCTGGTTCGGCCAGTCGTGCTTCCTGCTCGAGACCACCGCCGGGACCCGCATCCTGATGGACCCGATCCCCAAGGGGCTCGGCTATCCGCTGCCCGCAGGCCTGAGAGCCGACGCGGTCACCATCAGCCACGAGCACCCCGACCACAACAACCTGGCGCTGCTCGTCAACAAGCCCAAGGTTCTGCGCGGCCTGACCGCCGACAAGAAGGGCTGGGTCAGGATCGATGAGAAGGTCAAGGAGGTCTCGGTCCGGTCGATCCCGCTTTATCACGACGACAAGCGCGGCGCCGAACGCGGCCTGGACACGGCGTTCCTGTTCGAGGTCGCGGGCATGCGCATCCTGCACCTCGGCGACGTCGGGCACATGCTGACCGACGACCAGCTGTCGGCGATCGGCGCCGTCGACGTGGTGCTGATCCCGGTCGGCGGTACGTTCACGATCGACGCGCACGAAGCCTCGCGCGTGGTCGACCAGCTGCACCCGCGCGTGCTGGTCGTGCCGATGCACTACAAGACCGACGTGGTCACCGTGAAGGAGCTGGAGCCGGTCGATTCGTTCCTGGCCGGCAAGCCCAACGTCCGGCGCGAGGCGGGCAACACCCTGCCGCTCACGCCGCTCAAGGGCCGGCCGGGAACGGAGATCGTCGTCCTCGACTACAAGTGAGGCGGGGACGCGCCAGCCGCGGCCGCCTTGAGCCAGCCGCCCACGAATTGCTCCAGCTCGAGGCGGGACGAATCGCCGTACAGGTCGCCGCGCAGCTGGCCGGTGTGGTCGTAGACGAACAACGCGGGGATCGCGCCGGTCCAGCGCGGACTGATCGCCGCGATCAGCTCATCGGCGTCGATCAGGTGCGCGATGTTGGGCGTCAGGTTGGGCGCCTCCCTGCGCAGCAGCGCGCCGACGCGCTCCGCGACCCCGGGACGCCCGGGATCGTCGAGCGACACCGACAGCACCTCGAGACCGCGCGGCTTCATGTCGCGCGCGAACTTGTTCATGATCGGCAGCTCACGCATACAGGGGCCGCACCAGCTGGCCCAGAAGTGCACCAGCACCACGTGGCCGCGCCGCTGGTGCAAGAGACCTTTGATCCCCTCGATGTCGACCAGGCGATAGCTCGCGGGCGCGGCCTTTGCCGCCTCGGCAGGTGCGCCGGCGGCCGCGCGCGCGGCCGGCTGGACGCAGGTCGCCACCGCCGTCGCCATCGCCGCGGCGCCGAGCACCGCGACGAGATGCCGCGCGCGGATCATGGCGCCAACCGTCCCCCCATCGCCGTCGCGGCGCCGATGGCGGGCGGCACGAAGTTGCCGCCCGAGATGATCATCTTGAGAGCGGCCTGCGGGGTGATGTCGAGCCGCAAGCAGCGGTTCATCGGCACGAAGAAGAGCCGGCCCGACGTGGGATTGGGCGACGCCGGCACGTAGACGCAGCAGAGGTTGGGGTCGCCGTCGATCGGCTTGCCGCTGCTGAACGCGAGCATGCGCATGAGCCCGCTCTCGTCGGGGACGAGCACGACGTGCGCGAAGATCCCCTCGTGGCCCCCGGTGGTGCCCGCGATCTGCTTCCATGACCGGTAGAGGGCGCTGAGCCCGGGGAGGCGCCGGAGCACGCCATCCGCCAACCCGATCACCCATTTGCCCAGCACGCTGCTCACGAACGACCCCAGCAGGTAGATCAGAATCAGCGTGATGCCGATGCCCAGCCCCGGATACTCCGCGCCGAACAGCGCGCGCGCCTTGGTATCGACGTACCAGAGGATGAACGCGGTGATGACCAGCGGGATCGCGGCCAGCGCGCCGGCCACCATCTTGTTGCGAACGTGAACTTGCAGTCGTCCCACGGGGTCGTTCTATCTTACGGCAGAAGCAGTGTCCCGACGCTCCCCGGCGCAGCCAGGCTGTCCGCGATCTCGCCCGCGCCCACGATGTGGACCGCGCCCACGCCGGCGGCGAGCGGCGCAAACGCTTCTTCCAGCTTGGGGATCATGCCACCGCGCACCGCGCCGTCGGCGATCGCCGCGCGCGCCTCGGCGACCGTCATTCGCGGCAGGCGCGTCGACGGGTCGGCGGCATCTCGACGCACGCCGCCCACACCCGTGACCGCCACCAGCGCCGACGCACCCGCGGCCGCCGCGAGCTGGCTGGCGACGACGTCGGCGTTGATGTTGAGCACCTCACCCAGCGGCGACGCGCCGACGCACGCGATCACCGGCAGGTAGCCGGCGCGCTCCAGCGTCTCCAGCAGCGCGAGATCGAACCCGTCGACGTCGCCCACCGATCCGAAGTCGATCGGCTCCGGCCCGCCGCCCGAGACGACGCGCGGCGGGCGCCGGTGCGCGCGCACGAGACCGCTCGCGCCGTGCAGCCCGACCGCGGCCACGCCGGCGGCTCGCAGCGCCGCCACCAGATCGACGTTGAGCTGGCCGGCGACGACCATCTTGATCACGTCGAGCGTCGCGGCGTCGGTGATGCGCCGGCCGCCGACCAGCCGCGGCTCGATGCCCAGGCGCTGCGACAGCGCCGTCGCCTGCGGCCCACCACCGTGAACCACCAGGAAGCGCGCGCCGGCGCCACCGCCAGCGGTCGCGCCCACACGAGCGGCCGCGCCCATACGAGCGGCCGCGCCCATACGAGCGGCCGCGCCCATACGATCGACCGCGCGCGCCAGATCGGCCGCCACCGCGCCGATCACCGGCGCGCCCAGCACTTCGCCCCCCAGCTTGATCACCACGGGCCGCGCGCGCGCGGCCGCGCCGGCCACCCCGCCCGCGGACGTGTCTAGGGCCAAGGCCCCGGATCCTCGAGCGACGCGGTCTCGGGCAGGCCCAGCATGATGTTCATGTTCTGGATCGCCTGCCCGGCGCCGCCCTTGATCAGGTTGTCGGTCGCGCTGACCACCGCCAGCGTGCGAGTCGCGCCGTGCGCTTCGCCCAGCGTGAAGCCGACCTCGGCGTAGTTGCTGCCCGAGACGGCGGCGACCTCGGGCAGCCGGTCGCGCACGAAGCGCACGAACGGCTCGCCCTCGTACGCGGCGGCGTAGAGCGCGCCGATCGATTCGGTGGTCTCGCTCGCCGGCACCTCGACGAAGCTGGTGGCCAGGATCCCGCGCGACAGCGGCGCCGACACCGGCACGAACCGCAGCTCCAGCCCGCGCGCGCCGGCCTGCGCCAGCGTCTCGGCGATCTCCGGCGTGTGCTGGTGCTCCAGCACCTTGTAGGTCTTCAAGTTGACGGCGCGGATCGGATGGTGCGTCCCCAGCGACGGCGCGACGCCGCTGCCCGACGAGCCGGTGATGCCGACGACCTGCACGACGCCGCCCAGCCGGCCGGCGCGCGCGAGCGGCAGCAGCGCGAGCTCGATCGTGGTCGCGAAGCACCCGGGCGACGCGACCGCCTGCGCGCCGCGGATCGCGTCGCGGTTCAGCTCGGGCAGGCCGTAGACGAAGCGGCTGAGCAGCTCGGGGTGCGGATGAGCGCCGCCGTAGAACCGCTCGTACGCCGCCGCGTCCTTGAGGCGAAAGTCGCCCGACATGTCGACCAGCTTCACCTGCGGCGCGGCCGCGAAGATCTCCGGGACCTTGCGCGCGCTCACCCGGTGCGGCAGCCCGAGCAACGCGACGTCACAGCCCGCGACCGCCGCGCCCGGCGACAGGTCCTCGAAGCGCAAGCTGGTGCGGCCCGTGAGCGGCAGATGCACCGCGCCGACCGGCTCGCCGACATGGTCGACGCTGGCCACGCGCACCAGCTCGACGTCCGGATGGATGAGCAAGCGACGGATGAGCTCGGCGCCGCCGTAGCCGCTACCGCCGATGACGACCGCTTTGAAACGTCTCATCGCCCGCCAATTGTACCGCGGCGGCGGGCGCGGGTCTCGTCTTGGACCCTGTGGTCGACCTGCTATGGTCCGTCGGTGCCGGTGATGATCGTCGATTCGCCCTGGTCGGCGTCCATGATGCTGCCGCCGCCGCCCCCGCTACCGTTGTTGATGTCGCCGCACTCCCCGTTGGGACCGTTCGGACAGTAGGCCTTCTGCGGACCGCAGCTCACGATCACTCCGCAGAGCGCCAAGAGCAGTCCACTGACGATCAACAGGAACTTCATGCCGCCCGATATTCGTTCGGGCCTATGGGGGAGTCAAGGGATCAGGGCCGGCAGCGCGATCTAGTTGACACTGGGGATCGCGCCCCATACCCTGGAACGTCGTGTTGCGCGCGGTTTTTGCGTTGTTGGCGCTGCTCACCGCCTCTCCGGTCTGGGCCGCGGGCACAGCACCGACGCGGTTGAAAGCCATCGTGCCGGGCGGTCCGCCGCCGGCGATCCTGCCGCTGGCCGACGTGAGGCCGGGAATGGTGGGACAGGCGCTCACCGTGTTCTCGGGCACGAAGCCCGAGCCGTTCAAGATTCGCGTCGTCGCGGTGATGCGCAATTTCCTGCCGAAGCAGGACGTGATCTTGATCCGCGCCGAGGATCCGCGCGTCGAGTTCTCCGGCATCGTCGCCGGCATGAGCGGCAGCCCGGTCTACATCGATGGCAAGCTCATGGGCGCGATCGCCTACGCCTGGAGCTTTGCCAAGGAGCCGCTCGGCGGCGTCACGCCGATCGAGTCGATGCTCGCCGAGCGCAGCCGTCCGCGTCGCGTGAAGGAAGAGACGCTGGTCCGCAACGGCGGCGGCGGCGGCGATCGACTTTCGCCGGCAGCGCCGTCCGAAGCGGTCGCGGCCGCGTCGGACTTCGAGCGCGCGCAGCTCGCGGCGGGCGGCGGTGCAGGCGGCGGTGATCGTCCCGCGGCGCTCGCGCGCGGGCTGGGTCTGCCGTCGCTGTTCCCGACCACGGGCGGCAGCGAGCCGCGCTTGATCCGCGCGTCGGTGCCGCTGTCGGTGTCCGGCTTCACGCCGCGCACCTTCGCCGAGCTCGAGCAGGAGCTGCGCCCCACCGGCCTGGTGGCGCTGCAGGCCGGCGGCGGCCGCAAGCGCGGGCCGCCGGCGCCCGGCCACGTCGAGCCCGGCTCGGCGATCGGCGTCGAGCTGGTCCGCGGCGACATGAGCACCGTCGCGACGGGAACGGTGACCTACGTCGACGGACCCAACGTGTTCGCGTTCGGCCACCCGATGTTCGGCATCGGCGAGGTCTACCTGCCGATGGTCGACGCCGAGATCCACGCGTTTCTCCCCAGCCTGTCGCAGTCGTTCAAGATGTCGTCGCCGCTGCAAGAGGTCGGCACGCTGGTGCAGGATCGCCAGGCGTGCATCATCGGCGATCTCGACGCGCGCACCACGATGATGCCGGTCGAGGTGCGCGTCGGCGGCCCCGGCGGTGAGACGCGCATCTTCCGCGCCGACGTCGCGCGCAACCGCCGGCTCACGCCGATGCTGGCGTCGCTCGTGGTCAGCAACGCGATCGCCGACGCCGAGCCCGACGTCACCGACATGGTGGTGACCGTGACGTCGAAGATGAACGTCAAGGGCTTCACCACGCTCGAGCTGCGCGACCAGCTGTTCTCGTCGGAGGGCGTGTCGGGACGGGCGCTGTCGTCGTCGCGCGGGCTGCGCGCGATCGGCGAGCTGCTGTTCAACCCGTTCGAGCCGGTGGTGCTCGACCGCATGGACGTCGACGTGCGCGTCGAGTTCCGGCGCGACATCGCCGAGATCGTCGGCGTCTCGATGCCGGGCGACGTCGTGCACGCCGGCGACACCGTCCCGCTGCGGGTCACCCTGCGCCCCTACGCCGGCAGCGAGTACGTCGAGATCGTGCCGGTGGTGATCCCGCGCAGCGTGGGCGGCGACATGGTCAAGCTCGAGGTCGCGAGCGGCGCGCAGGTCAGGCCCGACACGCCTCAGGCTGAGTCGCTGCGCGGCTACATCGAGAACCTGCGCAAGTTCTACTCGGCGTCGTCGATCGTCGTCAGCGTGCAGACGCCCGACGACGGCGCGTCGTTGCGCGGAAAGCTGCTGTCGGGCTTGCCGCCCGCGGCGCTCGATACCCTGCGCCCGGGCAACCAGACCCGCCGCGCCGACGCCTACCGCGTCGCCGATCGCACCGTGTTTCCGTCGAAGCGCCTGGTCAGCGGCAAGCAAGAGCTGACGCTGTTCGTGCGCGACGACGTGCTCGGCCACAACTCTCCGTGAGCGGACAGCAGGCGAAGACAGGCCAACGCAGGCAAAGTCGCTCCGACTCGCTTACAATTGCCGCGCCCATGACCCGGATCGATCGACGGATGCGCAGCGCGGGGATCGCCGTGCTGCTGGTGGCGGCCGCGACCGGAAGCGCGAGCGCCACGCGCGACCAAGGTCTTTCGTCAAACCACCGCCAAGGACTTCGAGGAGGGCGAGGCGACCGGCAGCATGATCTTGCCGACCGGCGAGGTCGTCGCCGGCATGAAGACCACGCACGTGCCGCTCGACGCCGCGTTCGTCTGGTGCGCGGTGCCGAGCCGCGACGGGCAGGTCGCGTACTTCGGCACCGGCGACCAGGGCAAGATCTTCGCGGTCGACACCAAGGCGCCGCACGCCGGCGACGAGAAGCCGGCGCGCAAGATCGCCGACCTCGACGCCGCGTGGGTCACGGCGCTGGCGGTGCGCAACGACGGAACGCTGCTGGCCGGCACCACGCCGGGCGGCCGCATCTACAGCGTCGATCCCAAGTCCGGCAACGCGCACGAGTGGGCGACGCTGTCGGCCGACCACGTCTGGAGCCTGGTGTACGACGCGCGCACCGGCGTCACCTACGCCGGCACCGGATCGCCCGGCAAGATCTTCGCGATCGACGACAAGGGCCACGCGCGCGAGCTCTGGGATTCGGGCGACAAGCACGTGGTGTCGCTGGCGCAGGAGCCCGACGGCACGCACGCGCTGCTGGCCGGCACGTCCGAGGAAGGCGATCCTCTATCGCGTCTCGCCTCGAGGGGCGCGCCGAGGCGCTGCAGGACTTCGAGGCCGAGGAGGTGCGCGCGATCGCGCCGACGCGCGACGCGATCTACGTCGCGGTCAACGACTTCGAGAAAGGCCTCGCGCCACGGTGCTGCCGGGGCCGGTCGCCGCCAAGGGCACGCGCATCATGCAGACCGCCGGCTCGCCGGCGTCGGCCGGCTCGCTGCCGCGGCCGGGACAGCGCAAGGCCAAGGCCGGGCTCTATCGCCTGGAGCGCGACGGGCGCATCGAGCAGATCTTCTCGCTCGCCGACGGTTACTTGACCGCGGTGCTGCCCGACGCCGACGGGACGCCCGGCGCCGTGCCCGGATCGACCGCGGGCGAGGGCGGCGTCTTCGTCGCCACCGGCACGCAGGGCAAGGTCTACCGGGTCTACAAGGATCGCACCGCGGCGCTGGCGCTCGACCTGCCCGAGCGGCAGGTGCTGGCGATGGTGCGCGCCGGCGTGAGCTTCCTGGCCGGCACCGGCGACGTCGGCGGCGTCTATCGCGCGCAGCCGTCCGCGGGCGAGGACGCGAGCTACCTGTCGAAGGTGCTCGACGGCGAGTTCCCGTCGCGCTGGGGCATGCTGCGCTGGCACGGCTCGCAGAACCTGACGGTGGAGACGCGATCGGGGAACACCGCCAAGCCCGACGCGAGCTGGAACGCCTGGAAGAAGCTCGACCGCCTGCAGCCGGGCGGCGACGAGTCGGCCGGCCACGTCGCCAGCCTCGGCGGGCGCTATCTGCAGTATCGCGTCGGACTCGGCGCCGCCGGCGCGCGCCTGCGCGACGTGAGCATCTTCTACGTCCCGCAGAACCAGCGCGCGCGCGTCACCGAGCTGACGCTGGCCGATCCGCCGGCGCCGTCATCGTCATCGTCGTCGAGCGGCAGCAGCGCCGCGACGCGCTCGCATTCCGCGGTGCTCAAGCTGCGCTGGAAGGTCGACAACAGCGACGGCGACGACCTGAACTATCGCCTCTCGTACCGCGAGGAGAACGAGGTCGTGTGGCGCCCGCTCGGCGGCCTCGACCCGCTGCAGAAGCCCGAGTACGACTGGAACACCGAGGCGATCCCCGACGGAAACTACACCGTGCGCGTCGTGACGTCGGACGAGCGCTCGCGCCCGCGCACCGAGGCGCTGGAGTCGACCTTCATCGCGCCGCCGTTGCTGGTCGACAACCGCAAGCCAGAGGTCGTCGGGCCTCGAGACCGCGCACTATCCGCTGGTCAGCGGCCGCGCGCGCGACACCGGCAGCAACATCACCGAGATCGAGTTCTCCGTCGACGGCGGCGACTGGCAGCTCGTGCCGCCCGGCGACGGCATCTTCGACGACCGCGTCGAGCCGTTCGCGTTCAAGTTGCCGACGCTGCCGGCCGGGCCGCACAACGTGACCGTGCGCGCGTGGGACAGCGCGGACAACGTCGGCGCGGCGTCGATCACGGTGCGCGCGAAATGAAATAACCGGGTCGGGCCGCTGACCGCTCGCGGGCTCTGACGCGCAACAATCGCCGGCCGCGACCGAAAAGGTCGCATGACGACTCAAACGGAGCAGCGGCCGCGCCGGCTCGCGTCCCTGTTCGGACCAGACGACGTGCTCGCCGACTATCCGTCGGCGGCGGTCGCGCAGTGGTACCGGCGGCTCGCGGCGTCGTCGGAGGCCCACGGCGGCGTTCTGGCGCCGTTGATGCTGCGGCTGTGGCTGGACAACCGCGACCCCCGGGCCAAGAGGGTGATCGCGCCCCATCCCAACCTGACGAACAGCGCGGTCGTCAGGGACGCGATCGCCACCCATCGCAGCGTCTACCTGACCGAGAAGAAGCCGCGGCGTGCCGGCGACGCCGAGAGCTGGGGCGGCGTGATCCCGCGCCTGCAGGGCGCCGGGTATCCGAAGTGGGACGGCGCCGGCGATCTCTCGATGAGCTATCAGGCCCTCGCCGCCTACTCGGACCTGCAGACCGCGAGCTTCGCGTTCAATGCGATGTCACTGGCCGAGGCCGATGTCTTCACCTCGCTGCACAACTTCCAGCTCCGCACCGACGTCATCGTCGCTCTGGCGCAGGGGCCCGGCGGGAAGACCACCGTGATCTTCAAGCGGTTCCAGGCGCGGGCCATCGATCGATATGATTGGGACCCCGCGAAGCATCTCGACCATGCCCAACCCCGACTACCGCGTGCAGGCGCCGTGGGCGATCCGCCCCGACCTGCCACGGATCGTCGTCTACCACGCCAACGCCAAACGAATCGAGAGCGACGGTCTCGCGGCGCCTTACGACCTCGAGACCGCACCCTGGGACATCTCCGATCGCGCCATCCTGGCGCCGGCAATGATCGACCCGAGCCGGAGACTGTAGAATGCGTGGCGAGGAGCGACCTGTGTTGAGCGGCGCAGCCATTCGCGGGTGGTGGGCAGCAGCGGCCGTCGTGTTGCTCAGTTTGCTTTCGCTGGCGCTCTGGCGCATCGAGGTCGAGCTCATCAAGGGCTGGGCCGGCCTTCACTGGTTGAACGGCTATCCGAGAGCCGCCGTTCCCATCTGCGCGCTCGTGGCCACGTCGATCCTGGTGGCGGTGCTGGCCGCCGCGCCGCGGTCAGCGTGGGACGTCATCCGATCCCGTGGCGTGACGCGAACCTGCGTCACGTTCATTGCGACCGCGACCGGCGTCGCGTGGCTGTCGTTCGAGATCACGCGACGGTGGCTGGAGACGAACAACGCGTGGCTGATGTTCTCGCCGGCGTCATTGATGACCAGATTGATGACCACGATGGGTTGGCTGCTGCAGCCCGTCGGATCGATTGCGCTGTGCGCCGTCGGGATCTTCGTCGCGATCGATCGTCTGTTGCTGCGGTTGCGTCCCTGGAGCATCGCGCTGTTCGTGGCGGCGCTGGTCCTGGTGATGCCCGCGAGCTGGGTCTTGCTGCAGCTCGTGCCGGCGCACGGGTATACCGACGAGATCCACGCGATCAAGGCCGGCTATCCGACGCTGTGGACCAACGTGCTCATGGGCGGGGTGGCGGCGGTGGCGGCGCGGTTCGGGCGTCGCGCATCCGGGGGCGCCCCCGAAAAGTCCGGGCAGCGTGATCGCTTGGACGCAGGGAGGGAATAGCACACACGCCATGACACGATCTCTGAACTGCGCTGTTGCTCTCCTGGCGACCACTTCTGGACTGCTCGCCGCGTCCCCGGCCCATGCGGGATCTTGGCAGAACAGCTTCAGCGGCTTCGGGGCAACGCTTCAGGGCGACCTTTATACCCCGACCACACCAGCAGCAGCGCCCGCCGTGCTCGTCGCGATCCACATGTGCACCGGGCACTCGACGACCGTGCACGGTTGGTTCGACTCCTACGCCGACAAGAACGGCTTCTACATCGTCGCGCCAGACGCCGGAAAGCAATGCTTCGATTCGAGCGCCAGCCGCGACGGCGACAAGGCGGCGATCGTCAAGATGGTGAACTATCTCATCACGCAGAAGAACGCCGACAAGAACAGAGTCTTCGCCGCCGGAATGTCTTCTGGCGGGTGCATGACCAATACGCTCCTCGCCATCTACCCGGATGTCTTCGCGGGCGGCTCGGCGATGCCGGGTTTTCCTGCCGGCGCGTGGCCTGCCGGCGACATCGTCTGTAGCAAATGCGGTTCGACTCCGCCCAGCACCGACGGCGCCTACTGGGCAAACATGGCGCGCAAGGTCTTTACCTGGAGCGGCACCTACCCTTGCTCTCAACAATGGGTGGGAGGAGGCGACCAGTACAATTTCAACGGCTGGCTCCCCGCCGTGGCGGCGCAGTTTCAGACCCTTTCGAGCCTGGGCAGCGGCATGTCTGCCAGCGGCCGGAGCGGATGGACGCGAACCGTCTACAAGGACAGCGCGGGCAACGTCAGGTTGGAAACGAACCTCGGTCCAACGAGCCAGATGCATGACCTCGAGACCGTCAACCCGGTCCTGTATGGAGACGTCATCACCTTCCTCGGCCTCGACAAGGCGACCGGCAGCTGTGGCCTCACCAGCACCGGCTCCGGCTCGGGCGGCGCGGATGGTGGAACGGGTGCGGGAGGCAGCGGCGGCAGCACGGGCTCTGGCGGCGCGGCGGCGGGCAGTGGCGGTCGCACCGGCTCGGGCGGCGCGGCGGCGGGTAGCGGCGGCAGCACCGGCACGGCCGGCTCGACCGGTGGCGCTGGTGCGACCGGCAGCGCTGGCATGACGGGCAGCGGCAGCGGCGGCTCGGGAATGAACGGTTCCGGAGGTTCGTCGTCTTCGGGTTCGGGCAGCGGCGGCTCGTCCGGAGGAGGCAACGGCGCGTCGGGGGGCTGCGCCGTCGCCGGCGGACCGCACAGCGGAAGCCTTGCGATGATGCTCTTCGTCGCGCTCGGCCTGGCGCTGCGTCTTCGGTCCCGCCGGCGCCGCTAGGCGCACTGTCACGCGTCACTGCGTGCAAGGGCGCAGGGTGTCCTGTTGTGGGCGCAGCAACGTCTCGGCGTCTCCCCCACAACAGCGGACGCGGTGAGCACACGTATCTCCGCGTCTCTATGCTCTGACATCGTTGGCTCACTTACTGCTTTGTAGTGGGTAGAGACCAATTGGGGTCTCGAGTGGGCACGCGAGGCAGAAGGGGAGACCCCTCCCCGATCGCGGTCCCAGTCCGGCAACTCGAGCCAAAGGACGCTTGTATGTTCAGCAGCAAAGCCGTTCGTAGTTTGCGGGCCCCGCGGATGGCGCGGACCTGGACCCTGGCCGCCCTGTTGGGCGTCGGCGTGAGCCTGACGGCCTCCCTGGCGCAAGCGGCGCCGGCCGCGCCCGGCAACGTCATGGTGCCTCCCGTGGCGACGAGCAACACCGCCACGACCATCATCTGGTCCAAGCCGTCGTCGTACTCGACGGTGGCCAGCTACAACGTCTACAAGAACGGCTCGTTGCTGGGCAACACCACCAAGCTCTTCTATGCCGTGAGCGGCCTCTCCGCCAACACGTCGTACTCGTTCTACGTTCGCGCCAAGGACACCAGCGGCGTCGAATCGTCGAACAGCAACACGATCAACGTGTCCACGCCGGCGGCGCCGACGGTCATCAACGTGACCGCTTCGCCGTACTCGGCGAAGGGCGACGGCAGCACGCTGAACACCTCCGCGATCCAGGCCGCGATCAACGCCTGCCCCTCGGGCGGCACCGTGCTGATCCCGTCGGGCACGTTCAAGAGCGGCGCGATCATGCTGAAGAGCAACATGACCCTGCAGGTCGACGGCACCCTGAAGGGCAGCGACGCGATCGCTGACTACCCGTACACCAGCATGCGCCTCACCTATTACCCCAACGTCAACTACATGGGCCTCGTCAACGCGTACACCACGTCGTACGGCAGCCTGAGCAACATCCGCATCGTCGGCGCCGGCACCATTGACGGCGGCACGTACAGCAGCGGCGCAACGCTGACCACGCTCGGCACCGCCCAGACCAACGCCAAGGGCGACACCGCGCGCGGCGACTTGATCACCATCAAGGGCGTGAACGGCCTGTTCCTGGGCGGCGGCCTGAACGTGGTGCACCCGTCCGAGCACTCGATCTTCGTCAGCTACAGCAACAACCTCACCGTCAACGGCCTGAACGTCAGCACTTACGGCATTCACAACGCCGACGGCATCGACCTGGCGACCAGCGACACCGGCTACGTCTTCAACTCGACCTTCGACACCGGCGACGATTGCATCAACTTCAACGCCGGCACCAGCGCGCCGGGCGTCACCGAGAACCGCCCGATCAACAACTTCCGCGTCTTCAACGTCACCACCAAGCGCGGCCACGGCGGCGTCGTGTTCGGCAGCTTCACCGCCGGCTGGATCAAGAACATCCTCGTCGAGGACTCGACCTTCGACGGCACCGACATCGGCCTGCGCTTCAAGACCGGCTCCGACCGCGGCGGCGGCAGCCAGCAGGTCACCGCGCGCGACCTGACCATCAAGAACATCACCACCGACGCCATCTCGTTCGACAGCAGCTACCCCGCCGGCACCGGCTACGCGGCGGCGTCGAGCCCCGGCGTCTTCCAGAACGTCACCCTGACCAACATCACCGTCGCCACTGCCAAGGGCTTCGGCATCTGGATCCACGGCCTGTCGAACGCCAAGGACAGCGCCATCAACATGACCAACATCTCCCTGTCTTCGACCAAGGGCGCGTCGATCGACCAGTTCACCAACTCGACCTTCAACAAGGTGACCTTCACCAGCAACACGCAGAGCACGGTGTGGACCGTGACCAACACGACGGTGTTCAGCTGCGTGAGCTGCACGCCGAGCTACCCGTAACGGCGACGGGCGGCGGATATCAGTCGCCGAGCGGCCGGGGTGCGAGAGCGCCCCGGCCGTTTTGCTATTCAACGATTGAAGATCGGCACGAGCCCGTCGAACCAGATCTTCGCCATGCGAGCATAGGCAACCTGGTTTGGGTGGTTGATTCCGTTCGCAAAGAGTCCAGGGTCGATCGCGCTGTTGCTGTCCAGGAGCGCCGCAAATTGATCGACGGTGCCCACCTTCTTGCCGCGGCCTTGAAAGCCAGGTACCAGCACAGTCCTGATCCATGTGTTGTACGCGACAAGCGCCGGCGTAGCGCGCGAGTAAGGGGTGATCTGCGCGACCAGCACTTCGGCGTCGGGCTTCTGCGCGACGATCGTTTCGACGATCGCCTGGAGCCCGTTCTCAGCAGAAACTGGTTCCGCGGTCGTGTCGACGCCAATGTCGTTGATGCCGATCATCAAGAGCACGATGTCGGGATCGTCGGCTCCGAGCCAGGGTGCGATGTTGCTCGAGATGCTGACCGTATTGAAGCCTCCGTAGCCGCGGTGATGGTCCTGATCGAGGGCCACCAGATCCGGAGACGGGCGCGGCGTCGCCGGGTTCAACAGGTTGCCGCTAGGCAACGGCTCGGGCGAAGCGCCGACGAAGGTGAATCTTCCGGGGAAGCTCGCCTCGAGCAGCGCATAGAGAGGCCCCCGGTAGCCGAAAGTGAACGGGACGGTGAAGGCTGGGTTGTCGGTGTAGCCGGCGGTGATTGAATCCCCCACGGGCATGATTCTGAAGAACGTCGCTGAGCCCGCATCGCAGCCCGCGTCGAGCGACCCGCAGGTCGAACCGGCTTCATTTCCAGGCCCATCCGACGGCGCTGCGTCGGAGGTACCGGAATCCGCGGAGTCGCTTCCGCCAGCGCCGCTTCCGGCACTGCCGCTTCCGCCGACGCTATTCCCGCCACTGCCGGTACCGCCGCCGCTACCCGTGCTGTCGTGATTCTCTCCGTCCAGACTGTTGGCGGCGCCGTCGGATTCCTGATCGGGTGCGCCACCGCTGCTGCCGTCCATTTCCTTGTGCGCGCTGGTCGAGTTGCTACAGCCCCAGCCCAGAATGACGAGCAGATACCCCCGCCGGCCACAGGACGCGGTAGATCCTCATTTGTTCCACTGCATAACGAGCGGAGTATACATTCGGGGACTGCCCCTTCGGTCACGAATTTCTGGGGCCCGCCAGCGTTGGAAGGTGTGTACTTGCACCCGCCCCGTCACCCCTCTGAGGTGCCGAGCTCTTCGCCGCCATCGTCACCGAAAGGGTACGGTCCGCCAAGCAGGCCGCTGCGGCAGAATGGCGGCGAACCGGACCTTCCCCCGTCGACCGCAAGCATGTTTTGAGCGTAACGCCCCGCCGTAGCCGGTCCTGACGAGCGCGGCGAGTTGTGGCAGGCCGGTCGCTACGCCGCGGCCTTGAAGTCGCCGGGCAGGAGGACGGGCTACGGCGAGGCGTTACGCCCTTTCGGAGATCCGTCGGCTTGCCATAGGCCCAGACGCGGACCGTCCGCGGCAACGTGATCAAGACAGGCGCCGGATCAACATCACCGCGCTGCCGGCATCCAGTCCCTCGATGCGGAAGCCGCTCGGGGTAACCAGCACCAGGCCGCGCGCGACGATCTGATTCACGACCTCGACCGGCGCGAAGCCAGGGGCGGCGTCCTCGCACAGCCGCCGCACGCTTTCACCTCGCATCCCAAGCTCGGCTCCGATCCCGTTCCAGCTCTTCCCCTCGTCGCGCAGCTGACGACCGACCAACGAGATCTGACGCCGGAGATCAGGCGAGAACCGGCGGCTCCGTCCACTTTCACGCCGGTCCAGCACCGACCGCAGCTTCCCAACTTCGCTTTCCATCGAGCCCTCCTCGCAAAGGGCCGGAGTCTCTCGCGCGACAACGCGCCCGTCAGGACGGGCTACGGCGAGGCGTTACGCCCTTTCGGAGATCCGTCGGCTTGCCATAAGCCCAGACGCGGACCGTCCGCGGCAGCGTGATCAAGACAGGCGCCGGATCGACATCACCGCGCTGCCGGCATCCAGTCCCTCGATCCGGAAGCCGCTCGGGGTGACCAGCACCAGGCCGCGCGCGACGATCCCGTTCCAGCTCTTGCCCTCGTCGCGCATCTGACGACCGACCAACGAGATCTGACGCCGGAGATCAGGCGAGAACCGGCGGCCCCGTCCACTTTCACGCCGGGCCAGCACCGACCGCAGCTTCCCAACTTCGCTTTCCATCGAGCCCTCCTTGCAAAGGGCCGAGTCTCGCGCGCGACAACGCCCCCGTCAGGACGGGCTACGGCGAGGCGTTACGGAAGAACTGGCTCTTCGTCGAGAGAGTCGAAGGTGCCCGTTACGTGACTACGGTCGCGGCGGATCTAGAGGATCGTTCAGAGGATCAAATCCGGATAGAAGGAGATCGTCTCGCTCGATCTGAAATACATCCGCCTGGTTCTGCATCATGCTCAATATTTCCATGTAGGCCATCGCGCGGCCTTGCTGAAACTCGCGCCCAGACTGGGCCCCCCGGCCCTGCGCTACGGCCTTGGCGCCGTTTTCGCGAAGCCTGTAAACAAGATCGCGAAGGTAGTTCTTGTAGCCGTCGTCCCTCGACATCGATCTGCCTCTCATCTCATGAGTCCCTGCACGATCGACTGCTGCTCGGCGAAGTTCATGATTTCGTCGGCCCAGTGACCCAGCAAGCCCTGTTGTTGAACGGGCGTCATCGATCCCCACTCCGATATGAAGTTGCCCGGGTTCGCCATTTTGGCCTCGTGTAGCTCGATCTGCCGCTGGAAGCTGTTCGCGGCCCGATTCAACTGCGAACGCGTGAAGCTTTGTGCCTGCTTCAGGAAACCGGCGTGCTTCCCGCCGCGCGCTGCGATTGACAGTGCAGACTCCGCAGCACCGACGGAACGCGGCACGATCTCGGCAGCCCCTCTTGCGGCGTGGAGTCCGTCGGTCGACAAGAACGGCTTTCCGCGGGCCATCTCCGAGCCCGCGGGCTTGAACTCCGTCACGGCCAGCGCCAGCAACGACACCAGCGAGATGGCGTGACTTGATGCGCGCCATGCCCCCTGCCCGCCAATCGAAAGTGGGCCGGCGGGAGAGATGGACAAGCCGGCGTCGTGAACGCAGGGCTGCACAGGAGGGGCGTCACGCGCATCGGTGAAGGTAGAGACGAGAGCACGTTCAGCGAAGGTTGGAAAGCAGGCGTCAGCATCACGCGCGACGAGGAGAAGCGCGATGACCGCGAAGATGATGGCGAAGATTCGTAGCCGTACCACGCTCACGCTCAGTTCCTTCCTGTTTTTGCTCGTTCGAGGAACGCCTTCATGGCCTGCTGCTCAATCTCGGCCAGCCGGGCTCGCGTTCCGCCGATGTTGGCCGGCGAGCAGGCATCCCGGAGGTCGTTGTAGAATTTCTCGACGATCAGACCCGCCTCATCTGCGGACACAATGCCTTCAGGCGGAGCGACGGAGCCAAGCGCCGCATGCAGAACCCGCTGGAGTGACGACCAGTCCTCCGCCGTACCATCGCAGGCTACTTCTGCGACTATCTGGCCTCTATCGCGAACAAGTCGTACACGAAAGTTTTGCGCTGCAAGCGTCACCGTGGCATTCCCGAACGCCTTCTCGTCGTAGGTACTGCCAACCACCCTGAGAAGCCCTCTCTGGATCAGCGCCCCGAAAGCGCGGGCGACATCGTCGAGAAGATCTGAGGTAACCATGGGCATGCTCACAGTCCCGGCACCAGGCGCGAGCCCTGATCCACGGCTTGGTATCCCTTCCCAAGCAGGTAATTCACTTCACGTTCTAGATACGTGCCGGGCGAGATCTTCCCAACTGGGGTCGTCAGGATGACCTCGTCTCCGCGTTGAATCAGACGATCGAGGAACTTCTGGTTGGCACCCCAGCGCTCAACGTCGGTCATCTTGTTCACGGTCGATCACCCCTCCGAGGTTGATTTTACCGCAACGGCGACCACGAAGCGCCGAAACATCGGCGTGTCGATTCCACGCGAGGTTCTCCCCGGCCGGACGTACATGATCACGCGGCGCTGCACTCAGCGGCAGTTCCTGATGCGCCCAGACCGAGAAACCAACAATGCCTTCATCTACTGTCTCGGCGTCGCGGCCCAGCGCTATGGCGTCCGCGTACTCTTCACCGTCGCGATGAGCAATCACCACCACACCGGCATCCACGACCCCGAGGGAACCTACCCCGCCTTCATCGAGCACTTTCACAAGCTGTTCGCCAAGTGCCAGAACGCCCTTCGGAGCCGCTGGGAAAACTTCTGGTCTTCTGAACAGGCAAGCGTCGTCCGCCTGGTCGACCCCAACGACGTCATCGACAAGATGACTTACGCGATCACCAACCCGGTCAAGGACAACATGGTGGAAAAGGCTCACCATTGGCCGGGCGTTATGTCGCTGGATGCGCTAGTGCATGATCGGCCGCTGACCGCCTCGCGCCCCAAACATTTCTTCCGCGAGGACGGCCCCATGCCCGAAGTCGTCTCTCTGTCCTTCGGTCGACCCGAGGGATTTGAACACCTCTCGCTTGCCGCCTTCGCCGCCATCGTCATGGACAGGGTACGGTCCGCCGAGGAAGCCGCTGCGGCGGAACGGCGCCGAACCGGAGCTTCCGTTCTCGGCCGCAAGCATGTGCTCGTGCAACGTTGGAGCGACCGGCCGAGGAGCCGAGAACCACGGCGTCAACTGAACCCGTGCATCGCCGCTCGTAGCAAGTGGAGTCGCATCGAAGCATTGCTCCGCAACCGCGCTTTCCGCGACGCCTACGCCGCCGCACGCGCCAGGTTCGCCGCGGGCATCCGCGACGTCATCTTTCCAGCAGGCACCTACTAGCTTCGTCGTTTCACGCAGGCCATCTGCGCGCCCTGGCCCGAGCCTGCCTAACGGCGACGCTTTTCAGAGATCGAGCCTTTCAACCCCGAGAACCGCGGCCTCCGCGTCACGGCGTGCCGCCTCTGCGCCGTTGCGCCCCGGAGGCGTATCCAAATCGTAGGTCAACGCGGGTTTCTTGAACCGCACCGCGGGGTGCAAGCCAGGCGGAGCTTCCTCCTCCCCGCTCGGACTCCCAGTCGTAGCTCAACCAACCCCGGTGCGGTGTACGGGGAACTCCGTCGTAACTCAATCAATCCCGGTGCAGTGTACACAGTCAAATCAATCTCGGCACGTGTACCTCCCTGCCTCAGGTGCGCCTTCTGAACTCATCTACATAAACGTCGACTGGATGCGCTGTTCCGGTTTCGTGAACCGTTCCGTCCTGCTTACTTACGATTAACGGAGCGTTTCCGGCCAACATATATCTCAACGAGCGTTCGACCACGAATTTGCGGGAATTGTAAAAAAAGACCCAGCCCTTATCAAACTCTAAGGTCCGATCATCAACAAGGATTAGCTCGAGCTTCATCTTCTCTTGCAGGGACTCTACATACTTCTCTGCGATCGCGCGCGCCTCTTCTTTGGTCATTTTCAGGTCCTTGATCAGTGGATAAGCATGAAGAGAAGCTCTTTAAAACCTGCGAACGAAGCCGGTCCGCCACTTTGACCATCAAGAAAACGAACAGCACCGTTTTGATTGATGGCATTGAACACCTGGCCTACCATGTCAGCTCCGCGGGAACCGAACACGACACCCTGAGCGCCGTGACCAGCATTCAACATCTCAGTCGTAATTTCTGCGGCAGTCGACATTTCTTTAAAGACCGCTCCAAAATACTCCTCCAACGCTGATATGGGTGTTGCTTGTGACAAAAGGGCTGACGCCGGTTGACCAGACAAGGTTGCCGTATCACCCCTCCGAGGTTGATTTTGCCGCAACCGCGACCACGAAGCGCCGAAACATCAGCGTGTCGATTCCACGCGAGGTTCTCCCCCGCCGGACGTACATGATCACGCGGCGCCCCCCGATCACCCCTCCGAGGTTGATTTTACGGCAACCGCGACCACGAAGCGCCGAAACATCAGCGTGTCGATTCCACGCGAGGTTCTCCCCGGCCGGACGTACATGATCACGCGGCGCTGCACTCAGCGGCAGTTCCTGATGCGCCCAGACCGAGAGACCAACAACGCCTTCGTCTACTGTCTCGCTGTCGCGGCCCAGCGATATGGCGTCCGCGTACTCTTCACCGTCGCGATGAGCAATCACCACCACACCGGCATCCACGACCCCGAGGGAACCTACCCCGCCTTCATCGAGCACTTTCACAAGCTGTTCGCCAAGTGCCAGAACGCCCTTCGGAGCCGCTGGGAAAACTTCTGGTCTTCTGAACAGGCAAGCGTCGTCCGCCTGGTCGACCCCAACGACGTCATCGACAAGATGACTTACGCGATCACCAACCCGGTCAAGGACAACATGGTGGAAAAGGCTCACCATTGGCCGGGCGTTACGTCGCTGGATGCGCTGGTGCATGATCGGCCGCTGACCGCCTCGCGCCCCAAACATTTCTTCCGCGAGGACGGCCCCATGCCCGAAGTCGTCTCTCTGTCCTTCGGTCGACCCGAGGGATTTGAACACCTCTCGGTTGCCGCCTTCGCCGCCATCGTCATGGACAGGGTACGGTCCGCCGAGGAAGCCGCTGCGGCGGAACGGCGCCGAACCGGAGCTTCCGTTCTCGGCCGCAAGCATGTGCTCGTGCAACGTTGGAGCGACCGGCCGAGGAGCCGAGAACCACGGCGTCAACTGAACCCGTGCATCGCCGCTCGTAGCAAGTGGAGTCGCATCGAAGCATTGCTCCGCAACCGCGCTTTCCGCGACGCCTACGCCGCCGCACGCGCCAGGTTCGCCGCGGGCATCCGCGACGTCATCTTTCCAGCAGGCACCTACTGGCTCCGTCGTTTCACGCAGGCCATCTGCGCGCCCTGGCCCGAGCCTGCCTAACGGCGACGCTTTTCAGAGATCGAGCCTTTCAACCCCGAGAACCGCGGCCTCCGCATCACGGCGTGCCGCCTCTGCGCCGTTGCGCCCCGGAGGCGTATCCAAATCGTAGGTCAACGCGGGTTTCTTGAACCGCACCGCGGGGTGCAAGCCAGGCGGAGCTTCCTCCTCCCCGCTCGGACTCCCAGTCGTAGCTCAACCAACCCCGGTGCGGTGTACGGGCCAGGCTTCTTGAACGGCACCGGTGGGTGAAAGCCAGCCCGAGCTTCCTCCTTCCGGCTCGAACTCCACTACAAACTCAACCAACCCCGGTGCGGTGTACGGCGTGGTACGGCGTGTACGGCAGCCGCCGCCCCACTTTCGGTGTACGGCAGCCGCCGCCCCACTTTCACGCCGGGCCAGCACCGACCGCAGCTTACCAACTTCGCTTTCCATCGAGCCCTCCTTGCAAAGGGCCGAGTCTCGCGCGCGACAACGCCCGCGTCAGGACGGGCTACGGCGAGGCGTTCCTCTTGATCCGCCGCGACGCCATCTCCGGCACGCCTGCCGCCCGCGCGTGATCACCGCCGCTACGACAGGCTGGGCTGGCCTCGACGGGCAGATCAAGAAAAGGCTTGATGCTCCACGCTCAGCGTTCTGCTTGAGGTTACTGTCGGTACTCGTCGAGAACCCACTGCGTCTCTGGGAAGTCTTGAGCGATACCAGCAAGATATTCGTCGAACGTTGAAGTCCGGTCTTCCGCTTCGAGCACCAAACCCGGCAGGTACTCACCGTGGTCGAGCAGAGCCGCGATCCGGGCGTGTGGGTCACCCCGATGGGCCATGCTACGACCAGCAATCAGGATGCCCTGAATCGCGCGAAAGGCCTTTCTCTGTTTTTGAGGATCAATCATCAACGACTCCGTCAGTATTGAAAGGTCACGTCCGGGATCGCCGTACCTGGGGCGCCTGGTGTGATCTGAATGGCAGGCGGAACAGAGCCCGACTGCGTCTTCTGCAGCGTCGTTCCGAACCGCTGCGCCTTCTGCGCATTGGAGACATCGATCGCCGCTTTCGGCGAACGAAGAGCCTCGATTGGAACATCCATCCTGCTCAAGGTCCGTCCTCCGACTTCGACCTCGGCCGGAATCGTCTTCAGGCCCGCCATCTCCGCTGCCTTTGCCCGCCGAACCCCATTGAGGATCTCGAACGTTTCGCCAGCGCCTCTTGTGGCGCCTCAACTCAGCTCACGCGTCTCAGGATTTGGTCCAGCTCCCCCTTCCAGGACTCATAGGCAACCGCCGCAACGATCCTCAGGTCCGTTGTCTCAAGTTGTGTAGGCAATCGTACTCCCATCGGTGCTATCGCTTCGAGCGAATCGACGGCATCCAGGACGGGAAAGGTCGGTGGCTCTCGCCAGGCAGTCTCGCAGCCCGGGCAAAAATAGACGAGGCGTCCGTCTGCGACGCTGACCAGCACCAGTACAGGCGCAAATGTCCCGCAAACGGGGCAGGAACCTACCGAGACCAGAACACTTCCGCTGGGGCCACTTGTGAGCGTCATCGACCGTACCCATGACGAGCCATGAAGTCCGGAAGTGTTCCGGGGACCTCACCTGTTAGGCCCTCCAGGTAATCTGCTCGCAATTCGATCTCCCCTCCGAGGTTGATTTTACCGCAACGGCGCCTTCGAAGCGCCGAAACATCGGCGTGTCGATTCCACGCGAGGTTCTCCCTGGCCGGACGACATGATCACGCGGCGCTGCACTCAGCGGCAGTTCCTGATGCGCCCAGACCGAGAGACCAACAACGCCTTCGTCTACTGTCTCGCTGTCGCGGCCCAGCGATATGGCATCCGCGTGCTCTTCACCGTCGCGATGAGCAATCACCACCACACCGGCATCCACGACCCCGAGGGAAACTACCCCGCCTTCATCGAGCACTTTCACAAGCTGTTCGCCAAGTGCCAGAACGCCCTTCGGAGCCGCTGGGAAAACTTCTGGTCTTCTGAACAGGCAAGCGTCGTCCGCCTGGTCGACCCCAACGACGTCATCGACAAGATGACTTACGCGATCACCAACCCGGTCAAGGACAGCATGGTGGAAAAGGCTCACCATTGGCCGGGCGTTACGTCGCTGGATGCGCTGGTGCATGTTCGGCCGCTGACCGCCGCGCGCCCCACACATTTCTTCCGCGAGGACGGCCCCATGCCCGAAGTCGTCTCTCTGTCCTTCGGTCGACCCGAGGGATTTGAACCCTCTCGGTTGCCGCCTTCGCCGCCATCGTCATGGACAGGGTACGGTCCGCCGAGGAAGCCGCTGCGGCGGAACGGCGCCGAACCGGAGCTTCCGTTCTCGGCCGCAAGCATGTGCTCGTGCAACGTTGGAGCGACCGGCCGAGGAGCCGAGAACCACGGCGTCAACTGAACCCGTGCATCGCCGCTCGCAGCAAGTGGAGTCGCATCGGAGCATTGCTCCGCAACCGCGCCTTCCGCGACGCCTACGCCGCCGCACGCGCCAGCTTCGCTGCGGGCATCCGCGACGTCATCTTTCCAGCAGGCACCTACTAGCTTCGTCGTTTCACGCAGGCCACCTGCGCGCCCTGGCCCGAGCCCGTTTGACCGCGACGCTTATCAGAGGTCGAGCCTTTCATCCCCGAGAACCGCGAGCTCCGCGTCACGTCGTGCCCTCTGCAAAGCTGCGCCCCGGAGGGGTGTCCAAATCGTAGGGCCAACGCTTTGGTTCGGCTTTCTTGAACGGCACCGCTAGGCGAAAGCCAGCCCGAACTTTGCGTTCCGCGACCGTGCGGGCGACGCGACGCACTGGCGCGACTTGCCAAGGAATCGCGCGCACGGCTATGGTCACGCCACTCTGATTCACGACATCGACAACCTTCCGCCCGCGCCCGAGGTCGTTCAGATCGAGGTCGGGCTGCTGCAGAACTTCTGCGAGATCTTGTTTTGCCCGGAGACGCGCGCGGCGGCGATCGTCGATCCGGCGTGGGAGGCGGATCGGCTGCTGCGCGAATGCGAGGCGCGCGGGCTGCGGGTGACGCACGCGCTGATCACGCACACGCATGAAGACCATATCGAAGGCGTCGAGGAGCTGGTGCGGCGCACGGGGGCGGCGGTGGTGGTGAGCCCGCGCGAGGCGGAGGCGCTCGCGGGCGCGGGCGGGGCGCGCATCGGGGCAGTCGATGGGCTCGATGTCGCGATCGGGCGGTGCGGCGTGCGGGCGCTGGACACGCCGGGGCACACGGTGGGCGGCACGTGCTATCTCGCCGACGGGTATCTGATCACGGGCGACGTGCTGTTCGTGGGGGGCTGCGGGCGCACGGACTTTCCGGGCGGCGACACCGCGGCGATGTGGGCGAGCCTGCAGCGGCTGATGGCGCTGCCGGAGGAGACGCGCATTTACCCGGGGCACGACTACGGGGCGACGCCGACGTCGACGATCGCGCATGAGATTCGGGAGAATCCGTATTTACGGTGTCGGACGTTCGAGGAGTTTCGGGCGCGGCGCGGGCGCTGAAGGCGCGGACCCCCTCACCCTTACCCTCTCCCCCCGCGGACGAGGGGAGAGGGAAATTGGCTGGGTGGAGCGTCGGTTCGAAGACGGGTGTCGGACGTTCGACGGGTGTCGGACGGTCGAGGAGTTTCGGACGGTCGAGGAGTTTCGAGCGCGGCGTCCGCCGGTGAAGGCGCGGACCCCCTCACCCTGCTCTCCCCCGCGGCGGACGGCAGGGGAGCGGGGAATCTTGGGAATCAGGGCGCGGCAGAGTGGAGCCGGACAGCACGCGCGGTCGTGATGACGAAGTCGTTCCGTCGCAACCAATGAAGGTCTACTTCGAACGTCGCGCCATTGCCGTCGCGCAAGTCCAACACGACCAACGCGGTGCCGTCGGCCCTCCGTTCGACGGCCATCTCTTGGAACGACACGTAACGACCGACGAAGGGATCCAGCGCTTTGTAGATCGCCTCCTTTGCGGAGAATGCAAAGGCCAGCTCCTCGATACGACGCGGGTCTCCGGGTGGGGGAAAACGCGCGAGCTCCTCGGGGCGCAACACGCGCTTCGAGATGTCGAGCCTGCCGGGCGCGATGCGCTCGATGTCGATGCCGACGTGCCACGCGCCTGCATCGACGTGGGCGCGCGCGGCCAGCGCGACGGCCAGGCTCTCCTTGTGGCTGATGGACCCGCGCGTGCCGGCGGGCAGCATCGGCGCGCCGCGCGGCGTGCTCAGGATCGCGCCCTCGTCGATGCCGAGGTCCGCGAGCGCCGCGTGCAGCGCCACGCGCCCGCCGGCCCAGCTCGCTCGGCGCGCCTCGGGCAGACGTCTCCACGTATCGCCGCTCCTCGTCGGGCAGGGCCGCCAGCACCGCCTGCGGCAGTGCATCATCGCCCGCCTCGCTCGCAGCGCCTGGCCCGGGCAACGCAACGCCCACGCAACGACCGTGCGGTAAATCCAACCGAAAGACCACCTCGAACAACGCGCCCCTCAATTGCGCAACGCCAGCAACGGCGCCGGGATGCGGCCGCCCAGCGTGATGAAGCGGTCGGAGCGAAAGCGGCTCACCGGCTGGACGATCGCCTCGCCGAGCAAGCCGCCGTAGATCACCGACTCGCCCGCGCTCTTGCCGGGCACGGGGATGATGCGCACGGCGGTCGCCTTGTTGTTGAAGACGCCGATCGCGATCTCGTCGGCGACGATCGCCGCCAGCGTCTCGGCGCTGGTGTCGCCGGGCACGGCGACCATGTCCAGACCGACCGAGCAGACGGCGCTCATCGCCTCGAGCGACTCCAGCGACAGCGCGCCGACGCGCACGGCGTCGACCATGCGCGCGTCCTCGCTGACCGGGATGAACGCGCCCGACAGACCGCCGACGTGCGACGACGCCATGACGCCGCCCTTCTTCACGGCGTCGGTCAACAACGCCAGCGCCGCGACGGTCCCGGGCGCGCCGATGCGCTCGAGGCCCATCTCCTCGAGGATCTCCGCCACCGAATCGCCGACGACCGGCGTCGGCGCCAGCGACAGATCGACGATGCCGAAGCGCACGCGCAGATCACCGGCGGTGCCGCCGGCGGCGGCGTTCATGCGGCGCGCGACCTCGCGCCCGATGAGCTCCCCGGCGCGCGTCACCTTGAACGCCATGCGCTTGATCGTGTCGGCGATCGTCGACAGGTTCATCGGCTCGCCCGACGCGCGCAGCCGCTTCAACGCCGACAGCACCACGCCGGGGCCGGAGCAGCCGACGTTGATCACGCACTCGCCCTCGCCCAGGCCGTGCATCGCGCCGGCGACGAACGGGTTGTCGTCGGGGATGTTGGCGAACGTGCACAGCTTGGCGCAGCCGATGCCGCCCTCGCGCGCCGTGCGCTCGGCCAGGTCCTTGATCACGTGCCCCATGATCAAGACGGCGTCGCCGTTGATGCCGGCGCGCGTGGTCGCCACGTTCACCGACGAGCAGACCCGCTTCGTGACCGCGAGCGCCTCGGGGATCGAATCGACGAGCGCGCGGTCGCCGGAGGTCATCCCCTTCTCGACCAGCGCCGAGAAGCCGCCGATGTAGTCGACGCCCAGCTCGCTGGCAGCGCGGTCGAGCGTCACCGCCGCCTCGACGACGCGCGTGGCGCGCGACGGCTCGGTCACCAGCGCCATCGGCGTGACGCTGATGCGCTTGTTGGTGATCGGCACGGCGTAGTCGGCCTCGACTGCCTGCGCGGTCGCAACCAGCCCGGACGCCGAGCGCATCACCTTCTCGTAGACGCGCGCGCAGGTGCGCTCCAGCGACTCGGCCGCGGTGTCGCGCAGCGAGATCCCCATCGTGACCGCGCGAACATCCAGATGCTCGGCCTCGATCATGCGCAGGATCTCGCGCACCTCACCGGAATCCCACGCCATGCGCGATTCGCCTTTCCCCGTCAGATCCGCTGCAGCGCGGTCACGACGTCCTCGTGCATGACCAGGCACTCGGCGCCGAGCGCGCGCACCATCTCGGTCAGGCGTGCCTTGAGCTCGGTGAACGGAACCTCGAGCCCGGTCAGATCGATGATCATGATCATCGTGAAGTAGTCGGCGACCAGCGTCTGCGAGATGTCGAGGATGTCGCCGCCGGCGTCGGCGATCGCGCGCGCGATGTTGGCGACGATCCCTTTGCGGTTCTTGCCGGTGGTGGTCACCACGGCGCGCCGCCCGACCTTGCGCCGCTCTTGCTCCAGGCACGACGCGCACAGCTCGGCGCGCACGGCCATCGGTGATTCGGACGGCGGCGCAGCCGGCACACGCGTCGCGCTTCCCGCCGCCGGCACGCCCAGCGCCGCCGTGACCTCGGCGGCGACGATCGCCGCTAGATCCGCGCGCGGCTTCCCGGTGCGCCGCGCGACCTGGCGCGAGACCCGCGCGATGAGCTCGCGCAGGTCGTCGCTGTTCTCAGACGGTTTCACTGTGAATCTCGACGCGATCCACGACGGCGACCACCGCGGCGTCGATGGGGACGCTGGGCTTCTGCCCCGCCGGCAGCGCGCTCTCCATCGCCACGCGCGCCGCATGCCCGAACGCGACCAGCACGTCGTCGCCCGGACCGGCATCCAGCCGGTCGGCGCACACGACCAGATCGTCGATCGGCTGCGCACCCGTGCCCCCGCTCGCGCCTGCGCCCCCACCCTTCCCCTCGCCGGCCAGATCCGCCAGGCAGTACGGCCGCACCAGCAGCAGCTTCAGCCCGGTCGCCTCCGGCCACTTCACTGTCGACCACACCGATCCGACGACGCGCCCCAGGAACATTATTCGGCCCCCTCGACCAGCGCCGCGATCGCCGCGTCGCAAACCAGATCGCGGTTGTCCGGGCCGGCGCGCAGCACGTTGCGCGCACCCGAGCCGAACGCCACGGTCACGTCGTCTCCGCCGCGCGCGTCGAGCGTGTCGATCGCGGCGACGATGCGGCCGGTCGCCGCCCCGGCGGCGTCGCGCGCCGCGACCAGCACCAGCTTGCGCCCGTCGAGGCCGGGCACATGCCGCGTGCCCCACACCTGGCCGATGATGGTGCCGCGAATCATCGCGCCCACCGCGCCGGCGGGGTCCAGCGCCGCCGGATGCCGGGCGCGGCGTGGCTCGCCTGCGCCGCCTGCGCGTCCAGCTCGATACGGTCGACGATCGCCATGATCGCGGCGTCGACGGGAACGTTCTCTTCGCCGCGCGACCAGCGCGCCGGCTGGCCCAGGCAGACCACGACGTCGTCGCCGACGCCGGCGTGCACGTCGTCGATGGCGACCAGGTGCTCGGTCGCCCAGCGCGGCTCGTACCAGCCGTGCGGGCGCACGACCAGCAGCTTGGACCGCTCGATGCGCGCGTCCTTGCGAGTCGCCCAGACTTCGCCGACCACGCGCCCCAGGATCATCGCCGCCTCGCGCCCGCGTCGATGTGCAGATCGTCGACGATGCCGACGACCACGTCCTTGTCGGCGACGCCGGCGCCCACGGTGATGTCGCGGACGCGGCTGCCGTGGGCCACGATGACCCGCTCACCGGGCCCGGCGCCCAGGCCATCGACGGCGACCACCAGCCCCGCGGTTGGCACAGTCCCGCCGCCCATCGCGGCCAGCGGTCGCACGAGCAAGAGCTTGCGCCCCGCGAGGCCCTCCGCCTGGCGCGAGGCCCAGAGTCGCCCGATGACCTCGCCGATCAGCATGGGCGGCGCCCGATCAGCCGCGCTTGGTGGTGGCTTTCTTCGCGGGAGCCTTGGCCTTGGCGGCCGGCTTCGCAGCCGCCGGCTTCGCAGCCGCCCGCTTCTCGGCCCTGGCCGGCGCGGCAGCCTTGGCCGCGGCCTTGGCGCTCACACCCTTGGCGCGGCGCTCGGCGACGCGCACCATGTCGAGCAGGCGCCCCGCCGAAAAGGTCGTCAGCTTCTGGACGTAGTCCTTGTCCTTGGCGCGCCCCAGGCCGGTCGCGGCTGCGTCGGCCAGCTTGTCGTGGCCGCCGTGCTGCTTGAGCCCGGTGGCGACGTCGTGCAGGCGGATCAGCTTGCGGTTCGCCGCGCCCAGCAGCCGCTTGCGCAGCTCGTCCTTGGGCTCGTCACCGGTGCTGCCGAGCAAGCCGACGATCTGATCGACCAGCTTGTCCTTACCACCGAACTTCTCTTTGACCCGCGAAAGCGGGCTGCTCTGCGACATGGAACGGATCTCCTTCAAAAGGCGGGGTTCTACCCCGGATCGGGCGGGAAGGATACTCCATCTCAGCGCCGATCAACCCCGAAAGAACGGGATCTCGGCCTTCGGGATGCCCCTAGCTACGAACTCGGGCCCGGTCGGCCTCGACCAGGTCGATGAACCCGTAGATCCAGATGAGGTTGATCGCGTCAGCGGTCTCGGCCGGGGTCTCGGTGGTGGTCTCGACCGCCGCGACATAGGGCACGCCGGCGCGGTGATAGTGGTCGGTGATGCTGCCGTCGTGGCACTCGATCGCGCCGTCGGCGTCGGCCATGACATCGGTCCCCGGCTCGTGCCCGGAGTCGACGACCGTGTCGCGCAGGATCGGCACCATGGCGCCCGATCGGGCCAGGAGCGGCCGGTAGGCGTTCCGCTCGCCGAACAGGTAGACGTAGAAGAGGGCCCCATGGATGAAGTTGTCCTGGTGCAGGTCCAGCGAGGCGGCCGGCAGGGGCAGCTGCCCGAGCGACTGCCGCAACGCCGCGGTTTCCTTGGCGACCGCGCGGCTCGGTGACCAGCGCAGGTGGGGCTCGCCCGTGCGCAGCTCCCCCTTCCAGCGGCCGGGCTCGACCTCGTACTCCAGGAAATCGTTGTTGGGCCGCTCGCCGCTCAGGTTGTACCGGGTGTGGGCCTCGAAGCCCGACGGGTTGATACAAGGATAGATGCGCAACCCGATGTCGCGCGCCCGGGCGTAGGCGACGATCTCAGGGGCGTGCTCGAGCAGCGTGAGCGGGCCGGCCTTCTCGTCGCCGTGGAAGCCGCCGGTGATGAGCACCGACCGCCGCCCCGGCACGGTCGCCGACAGCAGCGGGTAGGATTGGTTGGCTTCCTCGACCGTCCCGTAGTCTTCCAGGTGGGCCAGACCGGCGAGTGAGGAGCGCCAGCGTCGGGCGAATTCCGTGAAGAGCACCCCCAAGTGTGACACGACGGACACCTACCCGCCCCTACGCAGCGCGACGGGAACCCGGGAACGGCGCTCGGACATTTTCCAGGGATTTCGCATAAATCCACGGATCGGCGTGCGGTTACCCTATGGTCGAGCGCCCCGGCAGGCGTAAAATTTGGGGGGCATGGATCGAAACCTGGCGCTCGAGGTGGTGCGGGTAACCGAGGCGGCCGCGCTGGCGGCAGCGCGTTACGTGGGGCTCGGCGACCGGAACGCCGCCGACCAGGCGGCCACCGAGGAGATGCGGCGGACATTCAGCGGCCTGCACATCCGCGGGACGGTGGTCATCGGCGAGGGCGAGCGCGACGAGGCCCCGATGCTGTACATCGGCGAGTCGCTCGGCGACGGCGATCCCCGGTCGCCCGAGATCGACATCGCCGTCGACCCGCTCGAGGCGACCAACTCGTGCGCGAACGGGATCAACGACGCGCTCGCGGTGGTCGCGATGGCCGAGCACGGCAACTTCCTGAATGCGCCCGACACCTACATGGACAAGATCGCGGTCGGCCCGATCGGCCGCGGCGTGATCGACATCCGCAAGAGCCCGACCGAGAACCTGCACGCGATCGCCGAGGCCAAGAAGGTCGCGATCGCCGACCTGACCGCGGTCATCCTGGACCGCCCGCGCCACGCCGAGCTCATCGCCGAGGTGCGCCGCGCCGGCGCGCGCATCCGCCTCATCACCGACGGGGACGTCGGCGGCGCGCTGGCGACCGCCGACCCGTCGACCGGCATCGACGTGCTGCTGGGCATCGGCGGCGCGCCCGAGGGCGTGCTGGCGGCGGCGGCGCTCCGCTGCGTCGGCGGCGACATGCAAGGGGTGCTGAAGTTCCGCAACCCGGACGAGGCGGCGCGCGCCGAGCGCATGGGCATCAAGGACGGCAATCGCGTCCTCGGCATCCAGGACCTGGCGCGCGGCGACGTGATGTTCGCGGCCACCGGCGTCACCGACGGCTTCCTGCTGCGCGGCGTCCGCTTCACCGGCACCGGCGCCGAGACCCACTCGGTGGTCATGCGCTCGCGCTCGGGGACGATCCGCTTCATCCGCGCGCGCCACCACTTCGATGACCGGCCCGACTACGGGAACGGCGCCCGGCCCGCTTCGCGGTAGGCTCGCGGTCGGAGCCAACCGACCCCATGCCCGAACCTTCTGACTCCTCTCCCTTTCGATCCAGATCATCGCCGGCGACGACCACCACTGCCGCGCCCGCGAGACCGCGCCGGTCGGTCAACCTGTCGCCGCGCGCCAGCGGGCGACCGCGCGTGCGCGCGATCGGACAGGTCTTCGCGCCCCACCACGACGCGTACCACTACGTGCTCACGCGCTCGTGGAGCGAGTTCTTCCTGCTGCTCTTCCTCGCCTTCCTGGGCGCCAACGCGCTGTTCGCGTTCTTTTACTGGATGGCGCCCGGCTCGGTCGCCAACGCGCGGCCGGGCTCGTTCGAGGACGCCTTCTTCTTCAGCGTGCAAACCATGGCGACCATCGGCTACGGCGGCATGACGCCGGTGACCCGCTTCGCGCACGTCGTCGTCACGGTCGAGGCCATGACCGGCATCCTGTCGGTCGCGCTGATCACCGGCATCACCTTCGCGAAGTTCGCGCGGCCGACGGCGCGCGTGCTGTTCAGCGACAAGGTGATCCTGGCGCCGCGCAACGGCGTGCCGCACCTGAGCTTCCGCGTCGCCAACTGGCGGCACAACCTGGTCTCCGAGGCGCAGCTGCGCGTGATCGTCCTCATCACCGAGACCACGCGCGAGGGTGAGACGCTGCGCCGGCAGGTCGAGGTGCCGCTGGTCCGCGACAACACGCCGCTGTTCGCGCTGAGCTGGACCGTGCTGCACCAGATCGACGAGCGGAGCCCGTTCTTCGGGCTCGACGCGCTGGAGCGCCTGCGCGCCGCCAACGCCGAGATCTTCGTGACGCTGACCGGCCTCGACGAGGCGATGGGCCAGATCCATGCCCAGCACTCATACCGGCTGGACAGCATCGTCGCCAACGTGCGGTTCGTCGACGTGCTGACGGTGCACGCCGACGGCACGCGCGAGATCGACTACCGCCAGTTCCACGAGGTGGTGCCGCTGGCGGCCGAGCACCAGCTTGCGAACGAGCCCGCTTCCGGCCCCGCTTCTGGCAATATGACGCCGCCATGAAGCAGATCCCGTCGGTTCTCGGTTTGGCCATCACGTCGCTGGCGCTGGCTTCGTTCGCGTGCGGCAGCAGCGGCAGCGGAGGCGGCGCCGGAGGCAGCGGAGGCGGCGGCAGCACCGGCTCCGGCGGGTCGACCAGCAACGTCGATTCGGGAACCAGCGCCTGTCCGGCGCGCCCGGATCTGATCGCGGCGGCGCCGACCTGCGACAACGTCGTGAACGCGGCGACGGCGATCGGGTTCACCGCGCTGACCGGCACGGCGCCGGCCCCCGCGGGCGGCACGGTCCTCGACGGACGCTACGAATCGACGAAGACCGGCGCGTACGGAGCGACCACCGGCGGCGGGCGGCGCATCTCGTTCGTGCTCACGACGCTCGCCGACACCTCCCGGCACATGCTCTGGAACGGCGAGGTGCTCGACGCGGCCGGCGCGGCGGTGACCCAGTCGTTCAAGGCCGACGCGACCGTCACCATCGCGGGCACGCAGATCACCAACTCGACCGTGAACTGCGGGTCGCCGTCGCCGCCGCCGCTGCCGGCCGCGTTCGACTACACCGTCTCGGGCTCGGACTTGATCCTGTCGCTCGCCAACGGCGGCACCACCGCAGCGACGACCTACACGCGCCGCGGCTGCGCGCCGTAGCGGCGGCAGTCGAACGTCAGCGCCCGAAGCCGGGCGCGCGGCCCTGGCGCATCAGGTTCAGGAACGCCGAGGCGCGATCGAGCAGATCGTTCACCTGCGCCTCGCCCAGCACCAGCTTGAGCGAGAACGTCGTCCCCTCGACGCGGCTGGTGATGCCGTCGAGCTCGGGGCCGAGGCCGAGCATCAGCACGCGCGGGTCGCGCTTGGCGCCCTGCACCGTCTCGCTGACCTTGGCGACCAGCACCTTGGCTTCCGAAGGATCGGCGAGGTCGGCGGTGAACGCCGCCTCGAGCCCGGTGCCGAGCCCGATGCCCAGCGACATACGCGTGACCGAGGCGGCGCTCTCGAAGCGCGGATCCTGCTGCAGCTGGCGCCGCACCTCGACGGGCACGATCGCGCCGGCCCAGATGGCGTGGCCGGCCGCCGCGTGCTCGCAGAGCTGGACCAGCTCCAGATTGGTCTCGGCGCTGCCGCTCGCCGGCGCGCCGTCGGCCAGGTCGGCCATGCGCGCCGCCCAGCCGCCGCCGCCGATCACCAGCGTACGCCCGTCGAGGAAGAAGCCGGCCAGCGACGGGTCCTTGCGCGTGGTCCACAGCGTGCGGCGCCCGTGCGGCTTCGCCACCAGGTCGTCGCCATCCTTTTGCAAGCTGTCGCGCACGTAGGCGACCAGCCGCGACTCGTCAAAGCGCTCGGCGCGCACCACCACGCCCAGCTCGCCGTGCACGCGCGCCTCCTCGGGGAAGCCGACCACGATGCTGTCGACCTGGCGCACGGGGTCGAGCCCGGTGCGCTCGCGGAACGCCGCCAGGCGCTTTTCGTCGTCGGGGCTCGAGGCCGCGAGCGCGCTCAACTTGGCGGCGAACGGCGCGGCGCGGATCTGGTCGAAGTCGAGCGCCACCACCGAGCGCGTGTCGATCGGCAGCAGCGCGAGCCGGCCGTCGAGCGGGCGCGCGGCCCGGTCGGTGCGAGCGCAGCCGCCCCGGCAGGATCCGAGCGCCGCGAGCAGCGCGACCAGCACCATCAGCGACGGAAGATGTCGGGCTGCACGCATCTTGCGATCGCCGCCGCGAGACTAGCAATCGCGACGCGGTTCGCGCAATAGTCCTGCGCCATGGCCTGGGCCAAGATGCGATTTCGTGATCAGGACGTCTGGGTGCGCGTCGACGCCGCCGGACGGCCGGCGCTGGACGGCTCGGGCCGCGCCGAGATGAAGTACCGCGAGACCGACGAGAAGAGCTATCGGCCGGCGGTGGCCAATCTCACGCCGGTCGGCGGCGCCGAGAGCGCCCCGCGCGACCTGGCGCCGCCGGTGCGCCGCAACGCGCGCGGCCCGGCCAAGAAGCCGGCGCTGCCGGATGCGCTGCCGGGCGCGTACGACGTCTGGACCGACGGCGCCTGCTCGGGCAACCCCGGACCGATGGGCATCGGTGTGGTCGTGCTGCACGACGGCCAGCGCAAGGAGCTGGGCGAGTACCTGGGCACGGGAACCAACAACATCGCCGAGCTGACCGCCATCGAGCGCGGCCTGGACCTGGTCGTCGAGATGGTGCAGCAAGCCGCGACGAGGGCGACGGGGGCCGACAAGGCGACCACCGCGCGGATGCAGCGCGTGCGCGTCTACAGCGATTCGGGCTACGCCATCGGCCTGCTGGAAAAGGGATGGAAGGCGAAGGCCAACCAGGAGCTGGTCGCGCGCGTGCGCAAGCGGGTCGCCGCGGTTCCCAATCTGGAGTTCGTCAAGGTGCCGGGCCACGCCGGCGTCCCCGAGAACGAGCGCTGCGACGAGCTTGCGCGCGACGCGGTCCAGCGGAGACGCTGAGGCGGGGCCGGCGCCGTGGCGCTAGCGACGAATCGTGGTGCTGAGCAGCTGCTCGCCGGTCGGCGCGAGCGAGCCTGGCTGTGGCTCGGCGGTCACGAAGATATCGAACTGGCGGTACGACGTGGTCGTGTCGAACTTGCCTTCCTCGTCTTTGTTGACCGCGAGCGCGCCCAGGTTCTGGGGCGCCTCGTTGTCGTTCCCGGTCGCGAGCGGCTTCAACCAGACGACGTAGCTGTTCGCGCCGGTCGCCACCTTGTCCGGGGCCGCCATGTGCTTCACCTCGACCCCGAGCTTGACGTTGCCATTGTCGGCGTCCTTGACGCTGACCGTACCCTGGGCGGCCGGCATGCGCGGGCTGGCCATCATCGGCGTGCCGCCCGACGAGGAGAACGGCATGTGACTGCAAGCGGCGTCCCCCAGCGGAAGCAAGAGCGCCCCGGCGAGCAACGCCATCCGACCACCCGCGCGCAGCCAGCTGCGCGCCACACCCATCGAATTGATCAACGACATTTGTTCTGAGCTCGGCGCCATTGCAAAACCTCCGAGCGCCAAGATGGCGATCAGAGTGGCCGCGGCAAGCCGGTGTGGTCCTGACTCGAAGCGATCGGGGCCGCGTCAGGCCGCGGCGGGGGCGGCGTGGCGCAACGCAACCTCGGCCAGACGCTGAAAGCCGGCGCCCGCGGCGGACACTTCGGCCAGCGTCGCGTCGAGCGCCGCCAGCTTTGACGACAATGGACGCCGCAGATCCGGCTGGCGGGCGATGAGCTCGGCGGGAATGCGATCGGCGTCGGCGTCGCAAAGGTCAATCCCGTGCAGCTCCAGGTTGAAGAACGGTTCGCGCAGCGCCGCCGCCACCATACGACTGCGCATCCATTCCGGTGCTGTGATCAGACTGGTCCCGATCACCGGCAACCGCAGCCACCGCGTCACCGCCATCGGCAGCTCGACGATGTCGAGATCGCCCTTGCGATAGGGCGCTCCCGATGACGGACGATAGGGGCGGCGCGGCGCCATGACCACGCGCGGGCTGCCGAGGAAGCTCCCCGACTTGCGACCCACCACCTGCATCACACCCATGACCGCCGCCTTGGCGCCGTAGTACGGCGCCGACGGAAACGCCGACGAATCGTAGCGGTAGCCGCGCGCGCGCAGGATGTCGATCACGTCGCCCGAGACCTCGTAGCCCGGCGCGCGAAACCCGACCGGCGGCGCGCCCCCGCACGCGGCGATCGCGCCGTGCGCGCGATCGATCTCGCTGGCGATCGCCACCGGTCCCAGGCGCACGAGATCGTAGGGATGCGAGTAGCTGTGGTTGCCGAGCTCGTGCCCATCGCGCGCCAGGTCGGCGAGCAGCGCGCGCCCCTCGGCGTCCTCGTCGAGATCGCGCCCGACGACGAAGAACGTGGCGCGCAAGCCGTGGCGCGCGAACAGGTCGCGAAACCGCGGCAGACAGCGGCGCAGGATCGCGTGGCGAACGTCGACCGGCGGCAGCCCCTCGAGCGCGTGGATGCGGTAGTAGCACTCGAGCGAATCGAGATCCACCGAGACCGACGCGACGCGCTCCCCTGCACCCTGACCAAGCATTCACTTTGCTTAACACATCCGTTCGCGTCGCGTGAAACGCCCGCCGGTCAGGTCGAGCCAGCCTCCGGAGCCGCGTCGTTCAGATGATCGCTGGTCAACCGAGGCGTGGCACGAAGGTTGGCGGGCGCGACCACCGCGGCCGCGCGCGCGGGCCCGTCGGCGGCAAACATCGCCAGCGCCGGCCGATGCAACACCCCCTTCGAGAGCAGCAACGCGACGAGCGCGAGCGACAGCACCCCCGCTGCGGCGCCGACTTCGCCGGTGGAGATCGACGGGATGAACCGCGGCGCCTGCGGCGCGAGCGACATCGGTGGTCGCGCGTCGGCGAGCGCCATTTCTTCGAGCTGCGGCCAGTCGCCGGGACCGTCGTGGCAGATCGCACCGAGCATGGCGGCGGCAACCTGCGCGCTCGCGAGCGCGCGCTCCGCCGCGTCGGCCAGCACCGCCGCCGTCGTGTTGAACGCCGCGCCACCGTCGCAGCGCCCGACGCCGGCAATGATCGCCGCACTG
Organism: uncultured Pseudomonadota bacterium; assembly: GCA_963774325.1. GTDB lineage: Bacteria > Myxococcota_A > Polyangia > Fen-1088 > Fen-1088 > DASRQZ01. The sequence goes on along the minus strand of CAVZEF010000002.1, from coordinate 1,319,113 downwards.
CCGGCGTCGGCGCGCAGCGACAGAAGCAACGCCGCCCCCGCCTCGCCAGGAATGAACCCGGTGGCGTTGCCCGGGCCGGCGACCCGCCCCGCCTCCACCTCGCGCGCCAGGCGCGCCGGCGCCACCAGCGAATCGACGCCGACGAGAAAGCAGGCCGGCCACTCCTGCGACGAGAGCCGCTGCTCGGCGAGCGCGAGCGCATCGAGCAGCGTACCGCGCCCGCTCGCGATGATCCGGCTCCCCTCGGGATCGAACGCGAGATCCGCGTCGTCGAGCAGACGCTGCAACAACCAGCTCGCGTCGCGACCGAACGGCTCGAGCGCCGGCGCGCACACGATCACCGGCAGCGGCGGATGCAGGAGGCGATCGCCGAGGCAGTCTTGCAACGCCATCAGCGCGAGCACCCGCAAGCGATCGATACCGTGAATGTCGTCGCCGATCATCGCCGGCGCCCCGATCACCGGCCGTCCGTCGGCCCCCAGCGTCGGCAGCGCCTGGCAGCGACGTCCGCTCGTGTAGATCGAGGCCACCGACAGCGCCAGGTTGTCCCCCACCGCTGTGATTGCGCCCATGGCCTCGATCGCGATCGCCCGCATGATGGGCGAGGTATCGGCGCTGTGCCGCCGTCGGTTGCGGGGGGCGCGGGACTAACAGATCGGGTGGCCGAAAAGGTACCGGACATCCGGTGTTGCGAGCTCTTGTGGCCATCCCTTTTTCAAGAGGTCACCAGAGATCGCAAAACCACAGGGCCCGTGGATTTGTCGGGCCACGCTCTCCCCCTTTGAGGTTTACCTGACGAACTGAACGTCATCGATCCAGAGTTCGAAGTCGTTCGCGGTTGGGGGCGTGGTGCTGAAGTCGGCGTTGACCTGGATCGCCATCCCCAGGAGGCGGGTGACGTCGAGTTGGTCGGGCGTCGGGACGAACCCGGGATTGGTCGTGTCTTGCTTCGTGTCGGCGAAGAGGACCTCGAACCGTCTCCAGGTCGTATCGATCTGAGACTTGGCGTACTTGGGAAATTCGATCATCCCGGCATCCGCGGATTCGGCGAACTTCACCAGATAGGGGCTGCAGTTCATCACCGACGCCGGATTCAAGATGCAAGTGGGCACCTCGTGCGCGGGCGCCTCGGTGTCCGTGTTGACGTCCGGGAATTTCACTTGAACGAAGCGCAACGGCGCCGTTGACTTGGCCCAGAAGGCGATGCCCTTGTACTTGCTGGCGTCGTACGTTCCTTTGGGTCCCAGGACGCCGCCGTCTGCGGCCATGCGCGGCTTGAAATCGGTTCCCATCGCTGCGCCGAAACCGGTGAATCCCGTGGCCTTCAAATGGAAAGAGCCCGCACCCGAGCAGTTCGGGTTGCCGGTCGTGGTGTCGATAGGATAGGGCGCGTTGTCGCTTTTGGGCGGCGAGAACGTTCCAAACTGATCGCCGTACACGTACCAGCCCCCACGCCGGCCGTCCGCCGCAGAAATGCTGTTGTCACCCATGAAGTCGGAGATCAGATCGTCTGTCCCGACTGGACAATTCGTGATCGGACCGCTGTCCAAGCCGGAGCCATCGGTGCTTCCACTCGACTTACAACCGACCGCGCCGATGAGCAACGCGGCCGATAGGAGGTTCACAAACCCGTTCTGTCGGCCGCGCGTTTCCATGACTTTCCCTAGAAAAGGGTGAAGTTGCCGGTCAAGAACAGCATCGTCAACAGACCGACAGTTGAATTGAAGTAGGAATAGGGCGTGGGGGTCGCGCTGCCGGCAACAGTCGCGAGGGTGCCGCGGCTTCCCATGTCGAAGATCTCCTGATACGCATCGTTCACGTATCCGGCGTTTGCGGCGCTACTCATCGCACCGACCGCCGACGTCCCGATGACCGACGCGGAGTTCGGAGCCGAACCGGTGATGTCACCCCCAGCTGGCGTGAATTGATCGAGAACCCGATCAATGCCATTGGCTGCCTTGCCAGTGAAGAACGCGCTGATCTTCTGCAGATAGGTTTGGGCCCCCGCCGTTCCGTTCCAACAATAATCGATTCCGATCCGGAACGGGATGCGGTGAGAGTCGTACTGATAGTCGACGTCAGTCGCCGTATTGGCGGAGCCAGCATTCGTCGCTGCCGCCGAACACGTCGAATTGCACCACGCAGAAATCAGCCCCTGATTGCTAATGGCGTTGGCGTTGGCCAGCAGGGTGTAGGCTCCATTGGCTACGTTGGTCCACGCTGTTGCGTCAGCACCGGTGGAAGCTGCCGCGAACGCGCGATACCAGGCGGGGGCGAAGTATGACGCGTTCGTAGTTGAGCCAGAGCCGTAGTTGCTGCCGCCCTTGACGACGGGATTTACCGTATCCATGTCGGTCACCAGAACAGCGTGCATGAGCGTCGTGGCATTGGCACCGTAGGACATGCTGTCACCTGCTGGGACCGTGGTGGCTCCCCACTGGCGGGATGCCATCAACATCGCGAAGGCCGCGTCTTCGTCGGCGTCGGTTGCGGTGCCCGTGCCGCCTGCTCCACCGACCCTCCAGGTCATGAGGCAGCCGCTACCCTTGTTGCCTGCGTCGCAGTGCTGCCGCCAGTACGCCCAGAGGCCGTCGAACAGTGTGCGGTCGTTCATATAGACGCCGATGAGCATGCCGTATCCGATGCCCTCCGAGACCGAGTCTTCTCCGGTCATCGTCTCCGCGGCCGGCCGCACGACGCGGATCTGGCCAGCTGCATCTGAACGCGTAAATTGCGCTCGCCATTGGTTGTAGGCCCAAACGAGGAACTTGCCATCAACGGCGGGACCAGTCGGCTTCGTGCAACGAGCGTTCAGGGCCGCGTTCTGTGGGAACGGATGGGCAGCAGCCGGCGTGCTCGTCGGCGGGGCTGGAAGGTCGACCGCATTCCCGGTCGTCGACCGCTTGTAAAGCATCACGTCGTCGAGGACGACGTGATAGCTGCCGTTGGTACCGGCGAAGTCGCTCAACACCGACAGCTGGAAGCTGAGGGCCGAACCCGGAACGAACGCCGGCGCCTTGCACGGTGGATCACCCGCTGCCGGCACCAATGCGCAGCCTCCTTTGGCGCCGCCGGGGCCGGGCACCCATTGAGGAACCATCATCCCGAAGGGAATGTAGTAGGTGACGAAGCTCGACCCGATCGCAGGCTGCCAGGGCGAGAGCTGACAGTTGTTCGTCGCGCACGCGAGAGGCTGGTTGAGAAGCACACCGCGCGCGTTGTAGAGGTCGGTGCCAACATGCGCGGCTGAATAGGTGGTCCCGCCAGCGGTCGTAGGTGGAATGGTTCCACCCGCAGCTTGTGGCTGGTTCTCCTTCGTCAACACCTGGAAGAAGAGTGGCGGATTCGAAGCACCATCAGACTTCATCTTGAAGCTGATCCCGTCCCAACCATCGAGCGCCAACGCCGACTTCATGGTCGTACCGACCGGCCCGGGCAGGAATGTGGCACCAAATCCGGCGAACATAGGGTGGCCGGTCGCCGTCGCGTGGAAGTCCCACTTGTTGCACATATCGGTGCTGCCGGTGATGGCCTCGGCAAGGACGGGCCCTCCCGGGCTGGCGGCAGCCGGCGTCAGACCAGTGGCGGAGTCGCCGTAGACGTACCACCAGCCGGTCGGCTTGGGCGTTCCCTGCGGAATCAGGACCGCTCCGGGACCGCCGGGGGGATTTCCCTCTTCGAAGTCCGAGAGAACCTGAATGCTCGACGTGCCAGCGGGCGCCGTCGTCGTCGGCGCGCACGCGCGTGTACCTGTCGAGCCGCCAGTGCTGCCGGTCATTCCGCCGAGCCCGCCACTGGTTCCCCCGGTGCCACCACTGGTTCCCCCGGCGGCGTGACCACCCTGTCCTCCGCCCGTCATCCCGCCGGCGCCCGTCGGACACGCCGAGGGAGCAGTACAGGTGTTCGTGGTGGCACACAATGTCTGACCGGCTGAACAGCCGCACTGGCCAGCATTGCAAGCCGGCTGGTTGCCACTGCAAGCGTGACTGCAGCTGCCGCAGTTCTGCGGATCGGTCTGCGTATCGACGCAACCGTTCGCACAGGTGGTCATCGGCGCATTGCAGGTCGCCGAGCATTGCCCGTTGCTACAGAAGGGCGTCGCGCTCGAACACGCAGGCCTGGTGCAACCGCCACAGTGTGCCGGATCAGAACGAACGTCCACGCAAGCCGAGCCGCACAGAACCAACGGCAAGACGCACCCACACGAGCCGGCATTGCACTGTTGGCCGGCACCGCACGACATGCCACAGGCTCCACAGTTCTTGGAGTCGGACTGCAAATCGACGCAGGCGCCGCCGCATACGTCCAGGCCCGCGCCACAGGTGCTGGGCGTCGTCCCGGCTCCTTTCGCACAGCCAGCGATGAACAGGAGCGCGCCCAAAAGAGACGCGCCGAGCGCCGATAAGAGAGGATTGCGTCCATTCATGACCGAACTCCTTAGTGACGCGCGTCCTTAAGCACCGCAGGTCGCGTCAAGCCGAGCGTTTTTTTAGTATTGTGGCGGGAACAGAGCGCCGTGCGGGGCGGCGCCGGGGGGGACGTTTGGCTACCTTACAGCAGAGACAACCGAAAGCTAGAACGCGGACGCGGCTGGTGTCCAGAGCAGAATTAAGCGCGCACCACCCGATCCTCTACCGCGTCGCGATGCCGGATCCTGGAAGCCACGAATTCCACGTCGAGATGCACGTTCCGGCGCTGCCCGAGCGCGCGACGGCGGACATCGTCTTCCCGGCCTGGGCGCCCGGCAGCTACCTGGTGCGCGACTTCGTGCGCCACGTCTACGGGCTGACCATCACCGACGATCGGGGCTATCCCCTACCCCACGAGCGGCTCGACAAGCAGCGCTGGCGCGTGTCCAGCGGCGGGCACGCGTTCCGCGTGCGCTACCGCGTGTTCGCGTTCGAGCAGAGCGTGCGCACGTCGTTCCTCGACCGCGCCACGCCTACTGGAACGGCACGCAGCCTGTTCTTCTTCGTCGACGGCGAGCTCGCGCGGCCGTGCGAGATCGCGGTGCAGCGCCCGCCGCGCACGCGCTGGCGCATCGACACGGCGCTGCCGCCGATCGCCGGGCGCCCCGATCACTTCCGCGCCGCCGACTTCGACGAGCTGGTCGACTCGCCGTTCGAGGTCGGCGACGCACGCGCACTCGCACCTTCTCCGTGGGCGGCGTGAAGTTCGAGCTCGCGCTCTTCGGCCGCACCAACGCCGACCGCGCGCGCCTGCTGCAGATCCTGCGCCGCGTGGTGGTCGCGACCGCTGCAGATGTTCGGCGGAAAGTTCCCGTTCTCGCGCTACCTGTTCATCATCCACGCGCTGCCGGTCGGCTCGGGCGGCCTGGAGCACAGCGCGTCGGTGACCATGGACATCACCGGCCTGTCGTTCGAGGACGAGGGCGGCTACCAGCGCTTCGCCGACCTGGCGGCGCACGAGTTCTTTCACGCCTGGAACGTGAAGCGCATCCGCGACACCGCGCTCGACCCGTTCGACTACACGCGCGAAAACTACACGCGCCTGCTCTGGTTGCACGAGGGCTTCACCGACTACCTGGCGAACGTGATCATCCTGCGCGCCGGCGTGATCGACGAGAAGCGCTTCTGGCGCTTCATCGCCGACGACTGGCCGCGCTACGCGAGCCGCCCCGGCCGCAACGAGACGCCGCTGGCCGAGCTGTCGTTCGAGGCCTGGATCAAGCTCTACAAGCCGGCCGAAAACCACGTCAACCGCACCGTCAGCTACTACGAGAAGGGACTGTGGGCGGGCATGGCGCTGGATCTGCTGCTGCGGCGGCGCACCAGCGGGCGGCGCGGGCTGCCGGAGCTCTTCGCGCGTCTGTGGACCAGCTTCGGCCGCCACGGCCGCCCCATCACCGAGGTCGACGTGCGCAACGCCGCCGCGCAGGTGGCGCGCGCGCCCATGGACGACTTCTTCCGACGCTACATCCACGGCACCGACGAGCTGCCGCTGCCGGCGCTGCTGCGCACCGCGGGCCTGATCGTCGCCGAGCGTCCCGAGTGGGCGCTCGAAGCCGACAAGCCCGTCGGAGATCGCGACCGCGTGAAGGAACGGCGGCTTCGCGCCTGGACCGGGATCGCGCTCCACCCGGAGCGGCTGCTGGTGCGCAACGTCGTCCCCGATTCGCCGGCGTGGCGCGCGGGGATCACCTTCGGCGACGACATCGTCGCCGTCGACGGCCACCGGGTCGCGCCCGCGACGTTCGCGCAAGCGCATCGCCGATCGCAGCCCGGGCGAGCGCTGCCGGATCACCTACTTTCGCCGCGATTCGCTCGAAGAGGCGACGCTGACGCTGGCCGAGAACCCCGAGCGCAAGCTGATCGTCAAGCCCGACCCCGACGCGACCCGGCCGGCGCTGGCCATCCGGCGCGGCTGGCTCGGCGTCTAGTCGCGGTCCTGCCGCACCGAGATCGCCAGCTTGGCGACGCTCTTGATCACGTGGGGCACGCGCTTGACCAGGTTGATCGACGGCGGGCGCTTCTCGCGCACGGCGAAGGGGATCTCGATGACCTTCTTGCCCTCGCGATGCGCGCGGATCACGAACTCGCTCGCGAACACGTCGCGATCCAGCACGCACCGGCGCGCCGTCTCGACCAGCGCCTCGCGCCGGAACGCCTTCAGGCCGTGCGTGTCGGTGCCGCCGTAGTGGCAGACCACGCGCAGCATGCCGTTGTAGACGCGCGTGGCGACGCGCCGGAACATCGGGCGCTGGTCGTTGGAGCCGACCATCGCCTTTGACCCGACGACGAACTCGGTGTCGCTGCGCTCGAGCAGCGCCAGCGCGCGCGCGTAGAACTCGGTGTCGAGCAGATCGATCTCGTCGCAGATGACGTAGCGCCCGCGCGCCTCGAGGATGCCGGTCTTCATGGCGATGCCGTAGTTGGGCTTGCCGATCGACAGCATGCGCACCTCGCGGTGCTCGGCTTCGATCTCCTTGCCGATCTCGACGGTGCGATCGCGCGAGCCGTTCTCGCAGAGCAGAAGCTCGTACGTCCAGCCGAACGGACGCAGCTTCTCCTGAAGCTCCAGCACCGATCCGCGCAGGATTCCTTCTTCGTTGTAGACCGGGATGACGATCGTGACGTGCGGGGCCTCTGACACCTGGTTCCCTTAGCACGATCGATGACGTAAGCGCCATCGCAGGCCCCCGCGGCGGCCGCGCGAAAACGCCAGCTGTGATAGGTCAATGTGACGGTGGCTTCCCCGCCCGTGACCTCCGCGCCCCGCCGCCCGACAGATCCGGGATTCTCCGCGCGCGCGCACGAGCTGGAGCAGGCGCACCAGGGCTTGCTCCACGGCCCGGCGCGCGCGGTCCTGTCGCTGCGGTTCCTGGGCGCGGCGCTGCAGCGGCTCCATCGCGGCACCGCGCGCGTCGCCCGCCGCAACGTCGCGCACCCGCCCGAGGGCGTTGTGGCAGTGACGTTCGTGGGGCACGCCACCGTGATGGTGACGACGCCCGAGATCCGCGTCCTCACCGACCCGTTGCTGCGCACGTTCCTGCTCGGCCTGCGGCGCGCCGCCGAGGCGGGGATCACCACCCCCGACCTCGACGACGTGGGGCTGGTGCTGATCTCGCACGCGCACCGCGACCACCTCGACCGACCGAGCCTGCGCCGGATCTCGCGCCGCGCGACCGTGGTCGTGCCGCCCGGGTGCGCCGATCTGGTCGACGACCTGGGGTTCGAACGGGTGGTCGAGCTGGCGCCCGGCGAGAGCCTGTCGGTGGCCGACGTCGGGGTCACGGCGGTGCCGGTGCGCCACTCGGGCGCGCGCGGCCTCGGAACGCGGGCGCGCCGCCGCGGCAGCGCGGGCTACGTGATGTTCGCGCAGGGGACAACCCTCTATTTCGCGGGAGATACCGGGTACTTCTCCGGGTTCGCCGACATCGGCCGGCGGCTGGTGCCCGACGTGGCGATGCTGCCCATCGGCGGGTACGAGCCGGCCGGGTTCCGCGACGAGCACCTGTCCCCGCTCGACGCCATCTACGCCTTCGAGGACCTGGGCGCCCGCGTCCTCATCCCCATCGCGCACGGGTCGTTCCCGCTCAGCTACGAGCCGCTGCAAGCCCCCCTCGACTGGCTGCGCCGGCTGGCGCTGGAACGCCACCTGGGTGGGGGCGGCCAGGCGGGGCGCGACGAGCACGCCCCCATCGAGAGCGAGGAGCGCCGGGTCGCTCCCCTCCTTCACGGGGAGACCTGCTTCTTCCGCAAGCGCCCCTGACGACCCATCTTCCAGCACCATGACCAGCGCGATGATCAGTGCCGACGACGACCAGAACAAACGACGTGCGGGAACCCCGGGCTTGACCAGACGGATGGCGCGGGGCGAAACTGCGCGTCAACTTCGGGAGATGACGAACAGAATGCCAAATTCAGGGGCAAGGCCAATGGGTGTACGGGCGGGCGCGGCCAGCGCGATCAGCATCGCCGGCGCGGCGAGCGTGACGGTTTTGGCGGCCTGGGTCGCCCTGGTTCCCGGCTGCGGGGGTGGCTCGGGCACGTCAGTCACCCCGGACTCCTACTGCGATGCAGAAGGCGGAAAAAGAGTGCCAGGTGGCCGCGAAGTGCGGCAACGGCGTGGACGCCTGCAAGACCCAGCGCAAGACCGCCTGTCTGGCGGTCAACGCCGTATCGATGACGCCGCCGCGCATCTTCATGTCCGGCAACGTCGGCGCGTGCGTCGACAAGACGAACTCGGTCTACCAGAAAGCCAACTCGTCGCAGGCGACGCAGGCCGACATCGACGCGATGAACGACGTCTGCGCCTACGTTTTCCAGGGCAATTCGACCACCACGTGCGCGGTCAAGTACGACTGCAAGGACAAGAGCCAGATCTGCGACAAGGGCGTGTGCGTCAAGCAGATGAACGTGAACAAGGACGCCTTCTGCGTGAGCCCGGGCCAGATCTGCGCCTCTGATTCCTACTGCGCGAACGATACGGCCACCAGCATGCTCAAGTGTCTGCCCAAGGCCGCCCAGGGCGCTGCCTGCAGCGCCAGCATTCCTTGCGTCGACCCGTATCGCTGCGACTCCGCGTCCGGCATCTGCATGCCGAGGTTCATGGCCGGCCAGTTCTGCGGCACCAGCACGGACTGCGCCGCGGCGGCGCCGTTTTGCGACCAGTTCATTGGCTGCAAGTGTGACCTGGGCCTCAGCTTCGCGGCTGGCGCCAACGCCTGCGTCGACTACGGCGGCGCGCCGGCCGGCACCACGCCGGCCTGCGGAGCCGGCTCGTCGCCCGACGCCGGGACCAGCACCGTCGACGCCGGCACCGGCGGCTGATTCGCGCACGTCACCAATCTCACATCATGATGGATCGTCTTCGTCGTATTCCGCCCTGGGTCTGGGCGCTTCTCTTCTCTGTGGCGCTGTGCCTGCCGCGGCTCGGTGGCTTCGGCTTCTGGGATCCATCCGAGCTGAAGATCGCCGACCAGGCGCGCGAGATCGAGCGCTCCGGCCACCTGCTCGACCCGACCGTCGCCGGCCACTACCCGGCGGCGAAGCCGCTCGGCCCGTTCCTCGCGGCGGTGGGGATCAAGATCTTCGGCGCGCGCGAGCTGGGCGCGCGCCTGCCGAGCGCGCTGATGGCGCTGCTGACGCTGATGGCGGTCTACTGGGCGGGCGCCGGGATCTTCCGGCGCCGCGCCGGCCTGCTGAGCACGCTCGCGCTCGGCAGCATGACCATGTTCGTGCTCGAGGCGCGCCAGCTGACCTCGGACGCGCCGGTCATGGCGGCGATGGCGCTGTCGATCGGCGGCCTCGGGCGCTACGCCTGGCCGGAGTCGGGCCAGCGGCGGCTCGTCGATCTGATGATCGGCCTCGCCGGCATGGCGCTGGCGTTCACGGGTGAGGGCGCGCTCATCAGCATCGTGCTGCCCGGCGCCTCGCTGTTCGGCGCGCTGGCCGTCGGCTACGGCCTGACCGCTTCGACCGGCACGCCCGCCGACGGCTCGGGGTCGCTGGCGGCCGCCGGTGTCGGCCCGCAGATCCCCGCCGGCCGCAAGATCGGATCGACCGCCTGGCCGCTCATGATCGGCCTCGGGCTCGTCGCGGTGGTCTTCCTGATCATCTCGATGACCGGCGTCGTCGCCGGCCAGTATTCGTCGCTGCTGGGCGGCGCCGCCCGCGGCGGCACGCCGACGCACAGCTTCGAGTACCTGATCCGCGCAGCTCGGCTTCGGCCTCTTCCCGTGGAGCGCCGTCGCGGTCTTCGCGCTCGCGCGCCCGCTCATCCGCCTCGACGACGACGCGGCCGGCGGCGCCGGAGGTCCGCCGCGCACCAACAGCCGGCTGGCGTTCGGCCAGCTCTTCGTCTTCTTCGTCGCCGGGCTCGGCTTCGCGCTGTCGGCGTATCGCGTGCTGGTGCTGGGCGACGGGCGCTACATCGCGCTGCCCGCGATCGCGCTCGCGATCGGCGCGTTCCTCGACGAGGCGATCGAGGGCAACCGCTCCGAGCCGGTCGCCGGGCTGCTGATCGCGACCGGTACGCTGGTGGTCGCGCGCGACTTCTTCCTCACGCCCGAGGAGCTGGTATCGCCGCACCTGGCCGACAAGGTGCGCTGGCCGGCGCAGATCGTGATCGGCAACCTCATCCTGGCGCTGGCGGTGCTGATCGCCGGCGGCGTCTACGCTGGGCTGGCGGCGCGCGGGCGCGCCGCTCGGCAAGTTGCCGCCGCACAACCTCGGCAAATCTCCCGGCGCGATCCGGATCCGGCTCGACCGCCTGATCGTCGGCTGCGGTCGCTACGGCTTGCAGGCGGCGATCGCGCTCGCCGTCGGCTTCGCGTTCTTTCTGACCCAGTACCTGGTGCCGACGCTGTCGACCCACTTCTCGTTCAAGCCGGTGCTCGAGTCCTATGCCAAGTTCGCGAAGAACGGCGAGAAGATCGGCCGCTACCGCGTCGAGGGCCACGGCTCGGGCTTCTACGGCGGCGGTCACACCATGGTCGACCTGCCCAACCAGGGCAAGCTGGTCGAGTTCCTGCGCGATCCGGAGCGGGTCTTCGCGCTGGTCTCGGCGGACGACCTGGCGGCGCTCGACAACGCGTTCAAGACCGCCAAGCAGTCCCTACTCGGTCATCGACGCGTCGTCGTCGCGGTTCCTGCTCATCTCGAATCACCTGAGCGCGGGCGAGACCGACCAGAATCCGCTGCGCAAGGACGTCTGGATGGCGCCGACGCCGCCCGCGGGACCGAACGGCGTCTGGCAGGCCAACGAGCAGCCGCCGTGGAAGTGGCGCGTTCCGCTCGACGCCGTGTTCGCCGACTCGATCGAGCTGGTCGGCGCCGACTTCCCGACCAGCGTGCGCCGGCCGGGCAAGATCCCGCTCGACCTCTACTTCCGCGTGAGCGCGCGGCCGCCGACGGGCTTCAAGATCTTCGTTCACTTCGACGGGCCGGCCGCGCCGCGCGTGATCGGCGACCACGACCCGGTGAACCACACCTTCGGCACGGCGTACTGGCTCCCGGGAGAGTACATTCGCGACCACTACGACGTCGACGTGCCGCTCATGACCACGCCCGCGGGCTCGTACACCGTGCTCATGGGCTTCTGGCCCGGCGGCGAGGGCAAGCGGCTCAAGGTCACGCGCGGCGCGAGCGACGGCGTCGACCGCGTGCGTCTCGGAACGATCGAGATCAAATAACAACATGGCACCGACACGAAGAGGAAAGGACCGACGCCGCCGCGAGGTGAACGTCGTCCACGCAGAACGCCGACGTTCGGGCGCCGACCGGCGCGTGCACACGCGCGTCATGGTCGACATCGAGGTCGACTACAAGAGCGCTGACAATTTTCTCTTCGCGTACATCACCGACATCAGCGCGATGGGGATCTTCATCCGCACCAACGCGCCCGAGCCGCCGGGCACGGTGATCAACCTGCGCTTCACACCGCCGGGCGGGCCGCAGCTGAGCCTCGAGGGCCGCGTGATGTGGGTCAACCCCTATCGCCCGGGCAGCTACGACAACATCAACCCCGGCATGGGCCTGCAGTTCATCGACCTGACGCCGCAGCAGCGCGAGCAGATCGTCAATCTGGTCCGGACCTTCGCCTATCTCAGCGACGACGAGGAGCCGAAGGGCAACAGCTAGCCGCCCGCGCTCACTCTTCGACGCTCTTTTTGGGGCGCGGGATCCGATACGTGTCGAGCTTGGTGACCAGCGTGCGGCGCGAGATGCCGAGGCGCTTGCGCCGCCCGGCTCTGGTTGCCGGCGCAGGCGTTCAGCGCCTCGATGATGCGCAGGCGCTCATTCTGCTGCGTCGGCGCGCGCGATCGCTCCGCAGCGGCGGCCAGCGGCGCCGCAGCGGCGGCCAGCGGCTGGTGCGGGGACGGCGTCGGCTTGGGCACGCGCACCGGGTCGAACTTCTCCGCCGGCAGGTGATCGAGCCCGATCGCCGGGCCGTCGCACAGCAGCACCGCGCGCTCGATCATGTTCTTGAGCTCGCGGATGTTGCCCGGCCACGAGTACTGGTCGAGGACCTGGAGAATCGGCTGCGGCAGCTGTGGCTCGGGGCGTCCCAGCTCGCGGCAGATGCGGCGGATGAAGATCCCCGCCAGGTACGGGATCTCCGAGCGGCGATCGCGCAGCGGCGGGATCGTCAGCGTGATGCCGTTCAATCGGAAGTAGAGGTCGCGTCGGAACGCGCCGCGCTCGACCTCGGCCTCGAGGTCGCGGTTGGTCGCGGCGATGAAGCGCACGTCGATTCGCCGCGGCTTGACGCTGCCGAGGCGGGTCACCTCGCGCGTCTCGAGCACGCGCAGCAGCTTGGCCTGCGTCGTCATGCGACAGCTCGCCGACCTCGTCGAGGAACAGGCTGCCGCTGGCCGCCGTCTCGATCAGCCCCGGCTTGGCCTGGTGCGCGCCGGTGAACGCGCCGCGCTCGTGCCCGAAGAGCTCGCTCTCGAGCAGCGTCTCCGACAGCGACGCGCAGTTGAGGCAGACGTACGGGCCGTCGCGGCGCGGCGACATGCGGTGCACGGTCTCGGACAGCAGCTCCTTGCCGACGCCGGTCTCGCCGGTGACGATCACGTTGATCGTGCCGGCGGCCGCGCGCTCCGCGAGCTGGTGGATCCGCTGCATCGCCTGGTCGGGCGGCGGCGCGATCGCCGCGAACGCCGCCCGGTCGTCGCGCAGGGTCTCCGGGCGCAGCAGCGGCGGGCGCTTGCGCGCGCGCTGCTGGATGATCAGCACCGACTTCCCGATCAGGATCGTGTCGCCGATGGTGATGGCCGCACGCTCGCCGGGCGGCACCGCCTGCTCGCGCACGCGCGTGCCGTTCACGCTGCCCAGGTCCTCGACGAACATCGCCTCACCGACGTGCAGGCGCGCGTGGTTGCGCGACGCCAGCGGGTCGTCGACGCGGACCTGGTTGGTCTCGCCGCGGCCGATCGACACGCTGCCGTCCTGCGGCAGGCTGTAGGTGCTGTACGAGTCCGAGCCGACGACCAGCAGGAAGAGCCCCGCGCCATTGACGTCTGGTACCACCTGCGGCTGCTGGCTGCCCGGAACCGTCGTGTGCACCTTGAGCCGTTCCCCCCGTTCGGCTGCCGAGTATGGACGGGCAGACCGGGCGACCGCAAGAGGGACCTGCGCAAGTTGCGCAAAACGGCCAACTCGCGCCATGCGCGTGTTGCGCAGCTTGTTGTAAAGCACCGTGTCGAACTGGGCACTCACGGCCGGATTCACGCAGGTGAACGCCATGAAACGTCGGAAATTCCCCGCGGATCCCCAGGGAAGGCGCGAGGAGGGCGCGCTCGCGCCGCCCCCGATCGCGCTGGCACGCTGATTGCCAGTGTAGAAAGCATGTCACTGAATGAACTTGGCCAGCATGAATACGAAACCCTCCTCTACTCGCGCGCGGTGCGCCTCCTGCGCTGCCCGCCCGACGCCTGGGACCTGGTGCAGGACACCTTCGAGCACGCCCTGCGCGGCTACGGCAGCTTCCAGCCCGGGTCGAACATGCGCGTCTGGCTGATGACCATCATGCAGCACCTGTTCATCGACCGCTGCCGCAAGCGCGCGCGCGAGCCCTGGCTCGAGCCGATCGACGACGACATCGTCGCCACCGTCGAGCCCGAGGTGAACCACAAGCCTGAGTGGGCGACCATCAGCGACGAGCAGGTCGCCGACGCGCTGCAGGAGCTCGAGAGCCCGTTCCGCGAGGTCTACAAGCTGCGGCTGCTCGACAAGTGCTCGTACGACGAGATCGCCGAGCGCCTGCTGATCCCGCGCTCGACGGTCGGCACGCGCCTGATGCGCGCGCGCAAGAAGCTGCAGCAGACGCTGCGCCGCCGCGCCGCCGACGAGCCGATGCGCGCGTCGGCCTGGAATCTGAGTTAAAGTCGCGCTCGGCCGCCCTCGAGGGCGGACCCACGAGATGCGGATCCTCTACGGTGTCGTCGGTGAGGGCATGGGGCACGCGATGCGGTCGCGCGTCGTGCTCGACCACCTGACGCAGTCGCCACGACGTGCAGGTCGTGGTCTCGGGCCGCGCCTACGACTACCTGGTGGCAGCGCGCGAGCGAGCACCTGGCCGTGCGCAAGATCTGGGGCTACAGCATCGTCTACGAGGACAACGAGGTCTCGAACTTCCGCACGCTGCTCGCGAACCTCAAAGGCGCGGTCAAGGCTGGCCCGAGAACGTGCGCGCCTACTTCGAGCTGGCCGACAAGTTCGAGCCCGACGTCGTCATCTCCGACTTCGAGAGCTGGAGCTACCTGTTCGCGAAGAACCGCGACATCCCGGTGGTCTCGGTCGACAACATCCAGATGGTCAGCCGCTGCACGCACGCGCCCGAGATCCTCGCCGGGCACGAGAGCGAGTTCCGGCTCGCGAAGGCGGTGGTCAAGCCCAAGGTCGCGGGCGCGTTCCACTACCTCATCACGACGTTCTTCTACCCGCCGGTGCGGAAGAAGCGCACGACGCTGCACCCGCCGATCCTGCGCCCCGAGATCCTCGGCCGCCGCGCGCGCCGGCGGCGGCGACGGGCGAGCGGCGAGCACCTGCTCGTCTACCAGACCTCGACGTCGAACGAGGCGCTGCCGGAGATCCTGGCGCGCTCGGGCCGCGAGTGCCGCATCTACGGCCTGCGCCGCGATCTGCGCGAGGAGGTCGTCGAGGGCAACCTGCGCTATCGCCCCTTCAGCGAGGCGGGGTTCATCGACGATCTGCGCACCGCGCGCGGCGTGATCGCCGGCGGCGGCTTCACGCTGATGGGCGAGGCGGTCTACCTGCACCGCCCGATGCTGGCGGTGCCCGTTCGCAAGCAGTTCGAGCAGGTGCTGAACGCGCGCTACCTGGAAGCCGAGGGCTACGGCCTCGCCGCCGACGAGATCAGCGACGAGCGGCTCGGCGAGTTCATCGACCGCCTGCCCGAATTCCAGCGCCGCCTGGCGAGCTACGAGCAGGACGGCAACCGCGACCTGCTCGCCAAGCTCGACGAGGTGCTGGCCGCCGCAGCGGCGAGCGAGGGCGGGCCCAGCGACGAATGAACCGTCGCCCAGTGCCCTCCCCTCGAGCGCCCTTCTCCCGTCCCGACGCCCAGTGCCTCCGCCGAAGGGTCCTTCTCCCTCTCCTCCACGTCCGCGTGGAGGAGAGGGCGGGGTGAGGAGGCCGCATCGATGCGCGACGCTCGACTCTCGTTGACCCGCCTCACCCACCCCTCGCCCCCGCGGACCGGCAGAGAGGGTTCATTGCTACGATCGCCGCGCTGTCGGTGCTCCTCTGCGCAAGCCCTTCCGCGTTCGCGCGGCGCGGGCGTGCGGCCGCTGTTCGAGCCGACCGATCTCGAGCTCGAGAAGACCGGCACGCTGGACATCGACCTGCAGGCCGGCGTTGATCCGCAGCCAGGGGCCGGCGCGCGTGGTGATCCCCGACTTCGAGCTCGACTTCGGGATCCTTCCCAACCTCGAGCTCGACGTCGACGGCGCCTACGCCATCGAGGGGCCCGCGACCGGCCCGTTCTCGTTCGATCACGCGGCGCCCGACAGCCTGTGGGTGGGCGCCAAGATCGGCGTCTTCGACTGGACCGACGACGAGGCCAAGAGCTCGTGGGCGCTGGGGCTGCAGATCGGGCCCAAGCTGCCGACTGCCAGCGGCTCGCACGGCGTGGGCGGCGAGGCGCTGGTGCTGATCGGCCATGCATTCTATCGAACGCACCTGGTGCTCAACGCCGGCGCGTTCGCCGACCCGTTTCCCGACGCGACCAGCAAGCGCCCGATCGGCCTCGAGCTCGGGCTCGACCTCGATCAGGACCTCGACAAGGCCGGCCGCTTCTCGCTCACCGGCGAGCTGTCGGGCGTGCGCTTCGTCTCGTGCGATGCGCCGCAGCTGCTCGCGACGACCGGGATCACCGTTCTCGGCGACCGAGAACCTCGATCTGTCGCTGGTCGTGCTCGTCGGCTTCCTCGAGGGCAGCGATCGCTACGGCGCGCTCGCTGGGCGTCTCGCCCAAGTTTCATCTCTGTTCACTGACGGGGCCCGGCGCGCGCGCTGCGACTAGCTGATCGTGTCGCCGTCGGCGTTGCAGATCAGCGGCGCCGGCAGGCCCAGGTCGCGCAGCGGCTTCTCGATCACCGCGCGATCGCCGACGACCACGATCGCCATGCGGTCGGGATCCAGGTGCCGCCGCGCCAGCCGCTGGAGGTCGTCGGCGCTGGCGCGCTCGAGCGCGGCGACGAAGCGCGCCGGCTCGTCGAGCGGCAGCCCGTAGAGCCGCAGCTCGGCGTACTGCGCGGCGATCCCGCCCGACGTCGACAGCCCCTCGGCGACGCGGCCGAGCAGCGTCGCGCGCGCCTTGGTCAGCTCGGTCGGCGTCACGGGCGCCTCGCGGATCGCGGCGATCTCGCGCAGGAACTCGGCGACCGCCGGCGCGGTCACCTCGGTGAAGACGGCGGCGCGCGCCGTGAACGATCCGGCGCGGCGATAGAAGCCGAAGCTCGATCCCGCGCCGTAGGTGTAGCCCTTTTGCTCGCGCAGGTTGAAGTTGAGGCGGCTCGTGAAGCTGCCGCCGAGGATCGCGTTCAGCGCGCCCAGCGCCGGCCGGTCGGGCGAAGTGCGGAGCTCGCCCGGGCCGACGATGCGGATGATGCTCTGGGGCGCGCCCGGCCGATCGACCATCACCAGCCGCGGCAGCGCCGGGAATGCCGGCGTCGGCCGCGTCGCCGGGATCGCGCGCGGCTGCCCAGCCGCCGAAGGCGCGCTCCAGCACGCCCGGCAGCGTCGCGGCGTCGAAGTCGCCCGCCAGCGACCAGCGTCGCGTTGTTGGGCCGCCAGATCTGCGCGTGGAACTGCCGCGCGTCGGCGACGGTCATCGCGGCTCACGCTGCGCTCCAGGCCGTCGACGGGATGGCCGTACGGGTGCCCCACTCCGAACAACGTCCGGTCGGACGAGCACGTTCGCCACCGCCTCGGGCTGGTCGCGCCGCTGCGCGAGCGCGGTCAGGCGGTCGTTCTGCACGCGCGTCCAGTCCTCGTCGGTGAGCCGCGGGCGGATCGCGACGTCGGCGGCGATCGCCAGCGCGCGCTCCAGCTCTTTCGACGGCACCTGCAGCGTCAGCTGCGAGCCGTCGCGCCCCGCGCCGACGTAGAGGTCGGCGCCGAGCTGCTCCAGCTCCTCGGCCACCTCGAGCGCGCGTGCGCGCCCCCGCCCCTTCGTCGAGCATCTCCGCCGTCGACGACGCCAGGCCTTCACGCCCCGCCGGATCGGAGTCGGCGCCCGGAACGCAGCATCAGGCTGGCCGACACGATCGGCGCCACCGCGCGCGCGATCGCCACCACCTCGAGCCCGTTGCTGAGCGTCAGTTGCATCGTCGTCGGCGTGCGCAACGGCGGCAGCGTGCCGACCGCGGGCTGCGCCGTCATGTGCGCGGGCGTCTCGATCAAGCCGCCTCCGTGTGCGCGTCGGGCGGCGCCGCCGACTCGTCGGGAACCGTGCGCAGCGCCAGGCGGCTGCGCGCGATGGTTGCCGCCAGCTCGCCGCGCACCGACGCGCTGTTCGCGGCCTCGTAGCGCGTGAGATCGCGCTCGACGCCGTCGGGGTCGCCGAACAGGTGCTCGTAGTGGTTCAGGATGTCGGCGCGCGTCTGCAAGTGATCGAGGCTCTTGTAGTAGTCGGCCAGGTGGCTGTTGCGCGCGCGCTCGACCTCGGCGTCGGTCGGGCCCTTGGTCGCGAACAACTGCAGCTCGTCGTCGACCGCCTGCTGGATCTGATCCAGGGTCACGCCCGGCTTGGCGGTGACGCCGACGTGGAACAGGCTGCCCAGCATCTGCGAGCTCTGGTAGGCGAACGCGTCCTGCGCGATCCGCCGCTCGAAGACCAGGCTCTTGTAGAGGCGGCTCGACTTGCCGCCGCCCAGGATCTGCGCCGCCAGATCCAGATCGGCGTCGCCCGATCGCGAACAGCGGCGGCGAATGCCAGCACAGACGCAGCCGCGGCAGCTGCACGCGGTCGGTGAGCGTGATCTCGCGGTCTGCCGTCGAGCACCGCGGGCGGCGGCGTGCGGCGCGCACGGCGCGGGCCGCTTGGGGATCCAGCCGAAGTACTTCTCGACCAGCGCGCGGCCGGCCGCGAAGTCGAAGTCGCCCGCGACGACCAGGCTGGCGTTCGACGGCAGGTAGTAGCGCTCGAAGAACGCGCGCACGTCGGCGACGCCGGCGGCCTCGAGGTCGGCGTGCGAGCCGATGGTCGGCCAGTGGTACGGGTGATCCGGCGTGTACATCGCGTCCGGGATCGCGAGCTCGCTCTGCCCGTAGGGGCGGTTCTCGTACGACTGCCGGCGCTCGTTCTGCACGACCTTGCGCTGGCGCTCGAGCTCCTCCTCGGTGATCACGTCGGCCAGCGTCGCCAGGCGATCGGCCTCGAGCCACAGGCAGGTCTCGAGCAGGTTGGTCGGCCCGATCTCGTAGTAGTTCGTCCGGTCGTTGCTGGTCGTGCCGTTGTTGTGGCCGCCCCAGCTCTCCATGATCGAGTCGAACGACGGGTAGGGCGCGTTCTTCGAGCCCATGAACATCAGGTGCTCGAAGAGGTGCGCGAAACCGGTGCGTCCCGGCTCCTCGTCCTTGGAGCCGACGTGGTACCAGATGTTCACCGCGACGAGCGGGCTCGAGCGATCCTCGTGGAAGATCACGGTGAGCCCGTTCGGCAGCACGAACTTTTCGAAGGCAATCTTGCGCATGCGCGGGTTCGTGGCGGGTGGCGATGACCCGATGACGCTTCACCGATCGAGGTAACGACGATCGCTCCTCATCGGTCGCGGGTTGGTGCACCATACAATGGTGCCGGTGCTCAAGTCATCAAGGTCTCGACGGACATCGAGAGCGGGACCTCGCGCACCGGCCGACGTCTGGCGGCGCTGGTGGTGGCGGCGATCGCGCCTCGCGCTGGCGGCGCCGAACCGGGCTGCTGCCGACGGGGCCTTTCCGGATTCGATGCAGATCTTCGTGCCGGCGGACGCTCCCCACCGCATCATCCTGGCCACCAACTTCGGCCTCATCATCTCCGACGACGACGGCGCGACCTGGGAGTGGAGCTGCGAGCCGCGCAACGACGACAACACCATCCTCTACCAGAAAGCGGCGTCACCCTCGCAACGGATCTTCGCGGTGCTGATCGCCCACCCGATGGTCTACTCCGACGATCTCGCCTGCACCTGGACGGCGTCGGGCGGGTCGCTGGCCACGCTGGTCGCGCGCGACGCCTTCGCCGACCCGACGTCGGCCGACCGTGTGCTCGCCGCCGCGGTCGCGCCCGCCAACATGCTCCAGCCGTCGTCGGTCTACCGCTCCACCGACGGTGGCGCTGACCTTCGGTCCCGCGCTGCATCGCGGCCCGGCGGGCGGCGACATCCTGGGCGTCGAGAGCGCGGTGAGCGATCCGGCGACGATGTACGTCGCGATGTACGGCATCGCGAACAACGCGATCGATCCGATCCTCGCGCGCTCGACCGACAGCGGCGCCACCTGGAGCTCGACGGACCTCGGCGCCGATGCTCGGCCCGGCCACCGTCCGCATCATCGCCGTCGATCCCGACCGACCCGCGCCGCCTCTTCCTGCGCTCGGCGTCACCAGCGGCGGCGAGAAGCTGGGCGTGTCGACCGACGGCGGGCTCACCTTCACCGAGCCGGTGAGCGTCGACAAGCAGCTGACCGCCTTCGCGCGCCTGGCGAGCGGCACGATCCTGGTCGCCGGGCTCGACAGCGACGACGGCACCGCGTCGGCTTCCGCTCGACCGACGGCGGCGCGACGTTCATCCCCTGGCCGAATCCGCCGCACCTGCGCGCGCTGGCCGAGCGCGACGGCAAGCTCTACGCCGCCGCCGACAACTTCCTCGATATGTTCGCCGCCGGCGTCTCCACCGACGAGGGCGCTGACCTGGAAGCCGACTTCTGACCTACGACCAGGTCAAGCGGGTCAAGGCCTGCGTCAGGACGTCTGCCGCGACGTCTGCGACAACCTGGCCGGCCTCACGCTCTGGCCGCAGTCGGTCTGCGGCGACACCGACGCAGGCTCGACGCCGACGCCTGCGCCCAAGTCCGGGTGTGGGTGCCGCGTCGGCGGGTGACGGCGAGGCGGCGAGGGCGCCGGCGCGCTGGCGATGGCCGGCGCTGCGTGGCTCGCGACGCGACACACCGACGGCGGCGACGGTAGTTTTCACCACCGACCAGCGCCGCGCTTCGCACACCCACCACGCCTCAAGACCGAGGCTCGCCATCTGCCGAAGCAGTCTCATGCAGCCCGCGATCCGCGAGCGCCTGGAGAAGTGTTCCAATTTACCCAGCCTGCCCGCGGTCGCGTTGCAGGTCCTG
Organism: uncultured Pseudomonadota bacterium; assembly: GCA_963774325.1. Taxonomy (GTDB): domain Bacteria; phylum Myxococcota_A; class Polyangia; order Fen-1088; family Fen-1088; genus DASRQZ01. The sequence goes on along the minus strand of CAVZEF010000002.1, from coordinate 1,298,294 downwards.
CGTCTGTGCCAGGGTGAAGATCTGGATCTCGGCCAGATCGCCAAGGTGATCACCAACGATCCCGCGCTGTCGGCCAAGATGCTGCGGCTGGTGAACTCGCCGTCGTACGGCCTGCGCCAGCAGGTGAAGACGATCTCGCACGCGCTGGCGCTGCTGGGCGTGAACGCGGTGCGCACGCTGGCGCTGTCGTTCTCGCTGGCCTCGGATCTGCGACGCAAGGCGCAACCGGGCATCGACCTCACGATGTACTGGAAGCGCTCGGCGCTGTCGGCGGTGGCGGCGCGCGAGCTGGCCGCCGCCAACAAGATGGCGGCCGATCAAGGAGGAGGCGTTCCTGGCGGCGCTGCTCCAGGATATCGGCCGCCTGGCGCTGGCGCGCGTCGCGCCCGACATCTACGGACCGCTGTCGCAGCGGGCCGGCGGCGATCACGTGGTGCTGGAGATGCTCGAGCGCGGCGAGCTCGGCGCCGACCACGCCGAGGTCGGCCAGTGGCTGACCACGACCTGGAACCTGCCGGCGCCCGCTGTGCGTCTCCATCGCGCACAGCCACGGCCTGCCGCTGCCCGCCGGCACCGCCACGCGACATCGCGACAGCTCGCGCGCGTAGTCGCGGTCTCGGGGTTGCTGGCCGACATCTGGGTGCGCGAGGACGCGCAGGAAGCGACGATCACCGCGCGCGAGCAGGCGCGCGCGCTGCTGGGCATGAACCCGCCGCAGCTCGATCCGGTGCTGAACAGCATCGCCGGCAGCATGGCCGAGGTGTCGTCGCTGTTCGAGATCGACCTCGGCACCGCCGACGAGATCAACGCCGGTGCTCGACGAGGCGCAGGAGACGCTGATGATGGTGACGCTGGGCAACTCGCGCCAGGCGGCGTCGGCCCAGCAAGCGCTGCAGACCATGGAGGCCAAGACGCGCGCGCTCGAGGAGGAGTCGCAGCGCGATCCGCTGACCGGGCTCAACAACCGCGCGCGGCTCGACAGCTTCATCGCCGCCGAGGTGCAGAACGCCGCGCGCACCGGCAAGCCGCTGTCGCTGATCATCGCCGACGTCGACCACTTCAAGAAGGTCAACGACACCTACGGCCACCCCGCCGGCGACAAGGTGCTGACCGGCGTCGCCAGCTGCCTGAAAGCCAAGCTGCGGCCGCGCGACCTGGTGGCGCGCTACGGCGGCGAGGAGTTCGTGCTGGTGCTGCCCGAGACCGACGCCGAGGGGACGATGGTGGTCGCGGAGCGCGTGCGCCAGGCGATCGAATCGGCGGTGCATCCGATCGGCAACGGACAGACGCTGCGGGTGACGATCTCGCTCGGCTGCGCAACGCTCGGCGGCAAGTCGGCGTTCATCCTTCCGGAGGATTTGCTGGCGTCGGCCGACAAGGCGCTCTACGCCGCGAAGCGCGGCGGGCGCAACCAGGCGATCGCGTTCGAATCGTTGCGCCCGGCCGCCGGCAGCGCGCTAGGCTAGCGAACCGCGCCCGACACCCCGGTTCACCGTCGCAGAAGGGCTCGACAGAGTTTGGACCGGCGTGTAGATTCAACGTTCTTTGTTGACAGCGTTTTCGTGCACGGCTGGGCCCATAGCTCAGCGGTTAGAGCTGGCGGCTCATAACCGCCTGGTCCCTGGTTCGAATCCAGGTGGGCCCACAACCGGGGCGCGGTTGGAGCCGAGTCGCTCGCAGCCCGACGCCGGCCGGCTGCGCCGCCTGGCCGCGGCACACGCTTTCGCATCCGCAATCCACAGAGTCACAGACGGAGGAAGTACCCTTGCGCGATCAGCTTAGGCGGCTGGAAGAGCTGCAACAACACGACGCCCGCATCCAAGAGTTGGAGAACGCCCTCAAAGCCATCCCCGCCAAGCTCGCCTCCACTCAGGCCGACCTGGCGCGAGTCGAAGGGATGCTGACCACCGAGCGCTCGGCGCTCGGCGAGACCGAACGCTACTACGCGGAACAAAAGGGCCTGCTCGGCGACGACGAGCAGCAGGTCGCCGGCGCGAAGCACAAGCTGTCGCTGGCCAAGAACTCCAAGGAGTACATGGCCGCCCAGCGCGAGATCGAGCAGCGGCGCGAGAGCGTCGCCGGCCGCGAGGGCGAGATCACGAAGCTGGTCGAGGCGGTCGACGCCAAGAAGAAGCTGCTGGCCGATCGCGCCACCGACGTGCAGACGCTCAAGGACTCGATCCAGAAGGACGGCGACGTCGCACGCGCGCGCATGGCTGAGCTCGAGGGCAAGATCGCCGCGCTCCGCGGCGAGCGCGACGCGCTGGCTGCCAGCGTCAAGCCCGAGGTGCTCAAGCGCTACGGCACGATCCGCATGCGCCGCGGCCTGGCGGTCGTCAGCGTGCGCAACGGGACCTGCCAGGGCTGCAACATGAACATCCCGCCGCAGCTCTACAACACGCTCCAGCGCGGCCTGACGATCGAGACCTGCCCGTCCTGCCATCGGATCATCTACTGGGAAGATCTGATGAAAGACGAAGCTCCGGCACGCTAGACTCAGGACCTGGTCATCTAGTTCGGAACCCGCGAAGGGTTCCGAACCTCCTCCCGTGCTATAAGCGCCCTCTTCTCGCTGGAGTCGGACAGGTGGTCGCGGCGGCGCCGCAAGGTTGCCGTCGAGGAAAGTCCGGGCTTCGTAGGGCAGGGTGCTGGCTAACGGCCAGTCGAGGTGACTCGAAGGACAGTGCAACAGAAAGCAGACCGCCGGCCTCGCAAGAGGCCGGTAAGGGTGAAACGGCGCGGTAAGAGCGCACCGCCCCTCCGGTGACGGAGGGGGCACGGCAAACCCCACCCGAAGCAAGACCAGTCCGGGATCGCGAGGGAAACCTCGCCGGCGTGGCCCGCGTTGATTTCGATCTCGAGTAGGTCGCACGAGCCGTCCGGCAACGGCCGGCCCAGAGGAATGACCATCACCGGCGGCAACGCCGGAACAGAACCCGGCTTACGGCCGGCTCCAGCGAGAAGATTTGTCCCACGCGAGGGAATCGCCCGAGGGCGACGTTAGCCCGGGGGATCGAGCGTTCGCGCTTGACGCGCCGGCTCGGTGATGCGGTATCGGCGCTCGGGATGATCACGAAATACCTGAGCCACCCGCTGCGGTCGTCGACTTCAGCCTGGGCGCGGCGGACCGTCGATTTGCTCATGACTTTCATCCCGTCCTCACTAGACTCGGAGCCTGATGCCCACCATCGATCGCGAAGCCCTCGAGACCACGATGCGTGCCGAGCTTCGCGCAGCCTGGGCGACGCTGCGCGGGCGGCACCCGGGCGAGCGGTTCTACTCGTTCGGCCTCTACACCACCGATCTGGCCGAGTACCTGTCGGTCACCGCGAGCACCGAGGAGGGCCTCTCCGAGGTCACGCAGCGCTACGTCACCGAGACCGGCGGCGATCCCGGCGCGCAGCGGCTGGCGCTGCGCTGGAGCCCGTGCGATTCGCCGCTGCATGGCGAGGGCGAGGCGCTGCTGGCCGAGACGCTGCGCATTCGCTGCGCCGGCCCCGACCCGTGTGACGACACGCCCGAGGCCGACGACGCGAACGCGCTGATCTTCGACATCGCGATCCAGGCGCTGCGGCAGCTGGACGCCGACGGGCGTCTTCGGCCAGGGGCTGGAGCGCGCGCAGCTGGTGCTGGGGATCTGGAAGGGCGACCAATCCGACGAGGAGCGCATCGAGTTCGCGAGCCTGCTCAACCCGCGCGCCGTCGCCGAGCGCTTCGCGCGCGAGATCGCCGACTCGAGCCGCGCCTTCGTCGACATGGGCGCCGGCCCGGCGTAGCGTTGCTGCCCGAGATGGCGGACCGCCGCTCGCATACAGCTACGTTCGCTATCTGCACGCCAAGCGCAGCGTCGACGATCGCGCGCTCAATCGCGTCGTGCTCGAGCAGCTGCGCGAGGCGCTTGCTGGCCTGCTCCGACGACATCGATGCCGCCGCGCGTGCTCGAGCTCGGCGCGGGCGTGGGCACGATGGTGTCGCGGCTCTGCCGATCTCGGCTGGCTCACCCGCGCGCGGTACACGCTGATCGACAGCGACCGCACCAGCCTGGACGCGGCGGCCGCGCACCTGCGCGCGTGGGGCGGCGGCGGCGGCGCGCGACGCAGGATGGCGTGCTGGCCGTGCGCGACGCGGGCCGCGACCTCGACGCGCGCGCCGTCGAGGCCGACGTGTTCGACTGGCTGGCGGCGCCGGCCCACGGCGACGGCGAAGGCGAAGGTGAGCCGTACGACCTGGTGATCGCCAACGCGTTCCTGGATCTCGTCGACGTCGCGGCGCTGCTGCCGCTGCTCTGGCGGCGCGTCGCGCCCGGGCGGCCGTTCTGGTTCTCGATCAACTTCGACGGTGAGACGACCTTCTTGCCGGAGCGGCCGCTGGATCGCCAGGTCAGCCACGCTCTACCACCGCGACATGGACCAGCGGCTGCACCGCGGCCGTCCCACGGGCGGCAGCCGCACCGGGCGCCTGCTGCTGCAGGAGATCCCGCGCAGCGGCGCGCGCCTCCTGGGCGCCGGCAGCCTCCGACTGGGTGGTGTTGCCGTCGAGCCACCCGTCGGAAGGAGAGCGCTATCCCGGCGACGAAGGCTACTTCCTGCACCACATCCTTCACACGATCGAGACCGCGCTCGACGGATCGCCGGCGATCGACGCGGCGGCGTTTTCCGGCTGGCTCGACGCGCGCCGCTCCGAGATCGATCGCGGCGAGCTCGTCTACCTGACCCACCAGCTGGACGTCTTCGGACGCGCGCCGGGTTGACGCCCAACAACAGGGCGCGCCCCGTACGACCAGCGGAACGAGCGCGCGAACGAGACGGTGACCGCCACGGTGCCGAGCGCCGCCAGCGCGGTCGCACCGGCTCCGTCGGAGAGCAGCGCCGCGAGCAAGCCGACGAGCAGCGCGACGAACGCGCGGCGCGCGAAGCGCGAGCTGGGCACGTGGCCCGCGGGCGGCGGCGCGATCGCGAGCATCAGCACGTAGGCGTAGCGCAAGAGACCCGGGATCAAGATCCATGCGCCGGCGCGACCGCGTTGCCAGAGCTGGACCTCGGCGACGAGGGTGAGCAACGCATCGGTCTCGATGTCGAACGCCGCGCCGAACGCCGACGTCAGGCCGTAGCGGCGCGCGATGAAGCCGTCGGCGACATCGAGCGCCGACGCAATGCCGAGCGCCGACGCCAGCATCCACCCCGGCGTCGACGGTCCCAGGGCGCCGAGCAAAAGCGCCAGAGCGAAACGCAGCGTGGTGATCCGATTGGCCCAGCCGAACGAGCCCGCGGGCGTGAAGGCGCCCCAACCCCGACGCGCGAGCTCGGCCCACGACAGCAGCGCCACCAGCGACAGCGGCCAGGCCGCGCCCGCCACCACCGCGCCGGCGCAGCCCGCCAGCATGACCACGGCGTGGGCCCGGCTCCAGAGGGTGAAGTCGCGCGCGCCGACCGGCCGATCACCAGTCGCGCGCGCGGCGGCTGGAGCGCGGGCGGCGATGCGGCGCGTAGCTTCGGAGAGCGGCGAGGCGTCAGCAGACTCCACGGGGGACCCGATTCTAGCGGGCCCGACGCCGTCAGGCACGAACCCGATGCGGGTATTCTCGCTCGCGACCGGCGGCGACCTTGGGGCAGGATGGCGCGCGTGAAGACCAACGCCGCGCGTCTGCTGGATCGCCTGGGCATCGCGTACGAGCTGCGCGAATACGAGGTCGACCCCGACGATCTGTCGGCGGAGGCGGTCGCCGCCAAGATCGGCGTTCCGCTCGAGGAGGTCTGGAAGACGCTGGTCGTGCGCGGCGACCGCCAGGGCATCTGCTTCGCGGTCGTCCCGGGCGGCGCCGAGATCGATTTCAAGGCGCTGGCGCGCCTGACCGGCGACCGTTCCACGGCGCTGGTGTCGCTGAAGGAGGTCCAGCCGCTGACCGGCTACATCCGCGGCGGCGTCACCGCGCTCGGCGGCAAGAAGGACTATCCGGTCTTCGTCGACGAGACCATCCAGCTCTCGGAGCGCGTCTCGGTGTCGGCTGGCGTGCGCGGCACGCAGATCCTGATCGCGCCCGACGACTACCTCCGCGCGACGGGCGCGACGCTGGGCGCGTTCCGGCGAGACGTCTGATCAGTGCAGCTTCATCTCGAGCACGGGATGCACTCGCTCGTCGCCGCCCGATTCGGCGACGGCGCGCACGTCGAGCCCCGTCGGCGTGTGCGCCTCTGACGAGAACGACCACGATCGATGCACCTGCGAGGCGGCGCAGTGCGCGGCCGTGCCGGGCTTGCAGGTGTGAGCCGCCTCGATGACCAGCACGTGCTCCCCCGCGGGCAACACGCCCGACCAGAGCTGTGTGAACTCGTCGCTGCGCAGCTCGGCCGCTCCCTTGTTGCGCGCGTGCACCGGGTTGAAGTCGATGGCCACCAACACGGATCGCGCCGTGAACTCGTCGGTCATCTCGTCGCGGTAGCGCACCATCACCGGCCCGCGGCCGGCCGCGGCGCTCTGCTGGTCGCGCAGCTGCTGCTCGACGCGCGAGCGGTCTTCGAGCGCGCCGCCCGCCTCTTCGTGCGGCGGCAGGCTCAGCGCCGCGTCGAACGCAACCCAGGCCCGCGCGAGCGCGCCGCGGTGCTCATAGGCGTTCCCCAGCGTCAGCTCGGCTTTGCGGCAACGCTTGTCGGCGTGGGTCCCTTCGCACGCCTTGTGCACGAACGCGTCGAGGTCGTTGACCGCCGGCTCCCACTGCTGCGCGCGGCTCTCCTTGACGCCGCGCTCGTAGAGCTCGCTGGGATCGGCGGCCATGCTGCATGAGATGAGGAATGACATGCCGCCGAAAACCGAGAGGCCCGCCGCCGCCGCCAACCACCTTCTTGCCGCGGTGAGGTTCGCCATGACCGGACCATACACGAGCCGAGCGGTCCGTCTCCAGGTCTCGCGCGACGTGCGCGACTGACCGCGATTTTTTATCGCAACGCTTCCTTTCGCGTGATTTGAAGCAGTGGGCCATCGCGACTGTGCTTGCCCACCAGAGGGTGGCGACCTTACGATTGACGAGTAGGTCGTATGTCCTCGCGGGCGGTGTCGAGTCGGTTCGGTCTGGCCAGGGTGGCTGTGGGTTGGAGCGCCTGCCTGCTGCTCGCCTGCGTCAATCGCGGTGCCCATGAGGAAGTGACCGACGAGTTGCGCGACGCCGCGGTCGATCGATCGCATGTGCCCGACGCGCGCGTCGATCGCGGGGGCGCCGGCGGCGCTGCGTTCGACAGCGGCGGCGACGCGGCTCGCGACGCCACGACGGGTGCGGGAGGCAGCGGCGCCGGCGGCAGCGGTGGCCACGCGACCGGCGGCAGCGGCGCCGGCGGCAGCGGCGCCGGAGGGCGCGGCAGCGGCGGCGCGACCGGCACGGGCGGACGCGGCGCGGGAGGCAGCGGCGCCGGCGGCAGCATCGCCGACGCCGGCCCCGGCGACGTGCCGCGCGTCTGCTCCGCGCGGTTCAACTTCGAGAACGGCAATCTCTCCGGCGCGTTCATCAACAGCGGTTTTCAAACCGCGTTCTCCAACCTCGCCCATGCCAGCGACGCCGCCTGCGGCTCCGGATCGCTCGACGTCGCGGTGGCGCTGTCGTCGTCGTCGACCAAGGGCGAGCTCATCCTGCCGCTCGGCGACACCGAAAATCTCGCCGGCAAGACCGTGTCACTGTCGGTGAAGATGACGCCGCAGGAAGCACCCAACGCTTACGTGATCGTCTTCGCCGTGCCGAGCTACGCGTTCATCACCTCGTTCTCGGCGCCGGTCCCGACGGTCTGGACCAACAGCACCGTGACCCTGCCCGGCAATTCGGCCGCGACGGCGACGACCGCGATCAGCATTCAGCTCATCGGTCAGGGCGACACCTACTCGGGCGCGCTGTTCGTCGACGAAGTCGACGTACGGTAGGTAGATCGACTCTAGTGTCCGAAGATCGTGCTGCGCACTTCGGCCACGATCTGCGGATGGTCGGCTTCGATGGTCAGGAAGCGGCAAGCGATGTCGGTGTGGCGCTCGTCGCCGCCGCAGCAGCGCACCAGCGCGACCGGCAGCGTGCGCCGGCCGGCAGCGGTCCGCAGGTGCAGCCGCATGTCGCCGGCGTGGGTGATGTCGAGCGGCATGCTGGTCGACACCAGGAAGCGCGCGCCGGTCGCCGAGATGTCGGTCAGCAGCACCGGCTCGTCGTAGCTCGCGCCCTCGAGGCGGCACATCACGCGCACGTAGCGGCGCGGCGCCCGCAGGTGCAGCTGCGGCGCCACCAGCTTCACCAGCTCGCGTCGCAGCTCGGCGCCGAGAGCGCTCGCCAGCGCCGCCGCCAGCACCGGGTAGCGGGTGTGGTCGCTCGCGGTCGCGAGCACGCCGTCGATGTCCTCGTGAGGCGCGTCGAGACCCATCGCCCCGATTTCGTTGGAGCTCGCCACGTCCCCGTCATCGGCCGGTGGGCAGGGGACCTTGAGACAAGGTAGGAATGGGCCATGGATTTCCGTTCCGACAACGTCAGTGGCGCACATCCGGCGATCATCGACGCGATCGCCGCCGCCAATCACGGCACCGCGGCGGCGTACGGCGACGATGACTGGACCCGGCGGCTGGGGGCGCGCTTCGCCGACCTGTTCGAACGCCCCGTGACCGTCATGCCGGTCGCGACCGGGACGGCGGCCAACGCGCTGGCGCTGGCGACGTTCACGCCGGCCTGGGGCGCGATCTTCTGCCACGCCGGCGCGCACATCAACGTCGCCGAGTGCGGCGCGCCCGATTTTTACAGCGGCGGCGCGCGCGTGGTTGCGATCGACGGCGCGCACGGCAAGCTGATGCCAGCGGCGGTCGAGTCGGCGATCCAGCGCGAGGGGGACGTGCATGCCAATCAGCCGGCGGCGATCTCGATCAGCCAGGCGACCGAGATCGGCACTGTCTACCGCGCGGACGAGATCGGCGCGCTCGCCGAAGCCGCGCGCCGCCACCGCATGATCCTGCACGTGGACGGCGCACGGTTCGCCAACGCGCTGGTCAGCGCTGGCAAGAGCGCCGCCGAGCTGACCTGGAAGGCGGGCGTCGACGCGCTGTCGTTCGGCGGCACGAAGAACGGCTGTCTGGCCGCCGAGGCGATCCTGCTGTTTTCGCCGGCGCCGGCGGAGCGCGCGGCCGAGCTGGCCCTGCGCCGCAAGCGCGGCGGGCATCTGCTCTCGAAGTCGCGCTTCCTCGCCGCGCAGCTCGACGCCTATCTCGCGGACGATCTCTGGCTGCGCAACGCGCGCCACGCCAACGCCGCCGCGAGCCGGCTGGCGGCGGGGCTGGAGCGCGCGCTCGGCGTCGCGCCCGCCGAGCCGGTCGAGGCCAACGAGATCTTCATCGCGCTCGGCGCCCCGGTCGCGTCCGCGCTGCGCGCCGCCGGCTTCCTCTTTCACGACTGGCCCGGCATCGGCGAGGGCGGCGCCCGCCTGGTCACCAGCTTCGACACGAGCGACCAGGTGGTGGATAGCTTGGTGGCTGCGGCGGCGCGGGCCTAGGCCAGACGCCGGTCAGATAAGAAAACGCCAGGAGGCGGGGACGCCAGGATCCGGACTATTGAGGTTCCGGACTTGGCGTCCTGGCGTCCTGGCGTTTTCTGAACGGCATTGGGCGTCCACGCGCCTACGCCGCGGTCGTTGCGCGCGCGGCGCGGATGCCCAGCAGCGGGGCGAGGAAACGCCCGGTGTACGACGCCGGCACGCGCGCGACCTCTTCCGGCGTCCCCGACGCGATCACCTGGCCGCCGCCCGAGCCGCCCTCGGGGCCGAGGTCGATGACGTAGTCGGCGGTCTTGATGACGTCGAGGTTGTGCTCGATCACCAGCACGGTGTTGCCGGCGTCGATGAGCCGCCGCAGCACCGTCAGCAGCTTGCGCACGTCCTCGAAGTGCAAGCCGGTCGTCGGCTCGTCGAGCAGGTACAGCGTCTTGCCGGTGTCGCGCTTCGCCAGCTCGCGCGACAGCTTGATCCGCTGCGCCTCGCCGCCCGACAGCGTCGTCGCCGACTGGCCGAGCGCGATGTAGCCGAGGCCCACGTCCTCGAGCGTCCTCAGCACGCTGCACCAGCCCGCGGTGGTGCTCGAACAGCGCGAACGCCTCCGATACCGACGTGTCGAGCACCTCGGCGATCGAGCGATCTTTCCACTTCACGCGCAGAGTCGCGTCGTTGTAGCGCTTGCCGTGGCAGACCTCGCAGGTGACGTAGACGTCGGGCAGGAAGTGCATCTCGACCTGTCGCACGCCGTCGCCCTCGCACGCCTCGCAGCGCCCGCCCGCCACGTTGAACGAGAACCGCCCCGGCAGGTAGCCGTAGGCGCGCGCCTCCTGCGTGCCCGCGAAGATCTCGCGGATGGCGTCGAACGCCTTGGTGTACGTCGCCGGGTTCGAGCGCGGCGTGCGCCCGATCGGCTTCTGGTCGATGTCGATCACCTTGTCGATGGCCTCGATGCCGGTCAGCCCGCGGTGCAGGCCGACGCGCTCGTGGCTGCCCAGCAGCGCGCGCTTGAGCGCCGGGTGCAGGATGCCGTTGATGAGCGACGACTTGCCCGCGCCCGAGACGCCGGTCACCGCGACGATCACGCCCAGCGGGAACTGCACGTCGATGTTCTTGAGGTTGTGCTCGCGCGCGCCCTTGACCGCGATGAAGCCGGTCGGCTTGCGCCGCTCGCGCGGGATCTCGATGCGCTCGACGCCCGACAGGAAGCGCCCGGTGAGCGACTTCGGGTTCGCCTTGAGCTGCTGCCGGCGTGCCCTCGGCGACGACGCGCCCGCCGCCGCGCCCCGCGCCCGGTCCGAAGTCGACGACCTAGTCGGCCGCCTCGATCGTCTCGGCGTCGTGCTCGACGACGATCACGCTGTTGCCGAGATCGCGCAGCCGCCGCAGCGTCGCGATCAGGCGCAAGTTGTCGCGCTGGTGCAGGCCGATCGACGGCTCGTCGAGCACGTACATCACGCCCGACAGCTCCGAGCCGAGCTGCGACGCCAGCCGGATGCGCTGCGCCTCGCCGCCCGACAGCGTCGCCGCCGCGCGGTCCAGCGTCAGGTACTCGAGCCCGACGTCGAGCAGGAAGCCGAGCCGCGCGTTCACCTCCTTCAGGATCTCGCCGGCGATCTGCGCGCGCGCGCCGCGCAGCCCCAGGTTCGCGAAGTAGCGGCTGGCGTCGCCGACGGTCATCGCGCTGACGTCGACGATGCTCTTGCCGGCCAGCAGCACCGCGCGCGACTCCGGCCGCAGGCGCCGTCCCTCGCACGCGCGGCACAGCGACTCGCGGAAGTAGCGGCCGTACCACTGGCGCGTGACCTCCGAGCTGGTCTCCTGCATGCGCTTCTTGATGGTGTTGACCACGCCCGCGAAGCGCATCGCCCACGAACCGCTGCCGTGCTTGCCGGTCCAGGTCACCTCCATGCGCCGGTCGCCGGTGCCGTACAGCAGCACCTCGCGCTGCCGCGGCGTCAGGCTCTTCCACGGCTTGTCGAGCGGGATGCCGAACTCGCGCGACATGGCGGCGGCGACGTTGGCGGTCCAGCCGTGGTCGCGCCCGGTGCGGTCGCCCCACGGCTCGATCGCGCCGTCGCGGATCGTGCAGATCCGGGTTGGGGACGATGAGATCGGGGTCGACCTCCAGGCTCGAGCCCAGGCCGTTGCAGTCGACGCACATGCCGAGCGGGCTGTTGAACGAGAACGACTGCGGCGACAGCTCGGGCAGGCCGACGCCGCAGCTCGGGCAGGCGCGCGCCTCGCTGTAGGCGCGCTCGCGCGCCTCGCCGTCGACGGCGACCAGGATCGAGCCGCCGCCCGCCTTCACCGCCGCCTCGACCGAGTCGGTCAGGCGCGCGCGATCCGACGGATCGATCGTCACGCGGTCGATCACGATCTCGATGGTGTGCTTCTTCTTCTTGTCGAGCGCGGTGACGTCTTCGAGCCGCTGGATCAGGCCGTTGATGCGCACGCGCACGAAGCCGGCCTTGCGCGCCTCCTCGAACACCTCGCGGAACTCGCCCTTGCGGTTCTCCGCCTTGCGCGCCATCAGCACCGCCTTGGTGCGCGGCGGCAGCGTCAGCAGCTCCTCGACGATCTCGGCCGCCGAGCGCGCGGTGACCTCGCCGCCGCACAGGTGGCAGCGCTGCTCGCCCGCGCGGGCGTAGAGCACGCGCAGGTAGTCGTAGATCTCGGTGACCGTGCCCACCGTCGAGCGCGGGTTCGACGACGCCGACTTCTGCTCGATCGCGATCGTCGGCGACAGGCCGCGCAGCTGCTCGTACTTGGGCTTCTCCATCTGGCCCAGGAACTGGCGCGCGTACGACGACAGCGACTCGACGTAGCGGCGCTGTCCCTCGGCGTACAGCGTGTCGAACGCCAGCGACGACTTGCCCGAGCCCGACACGCCCGTGAACACCACCAGCTGGCGCTTGGGCAGGCGCAGCTCGTCGATGCATGAGGTTGTGCTCGCGCGCGCCGCGAATGAGGATGAACTCCGGCTCGTCCGCGCCCCGGCGAAGTTGTTCGGTCGAGCTCGGCGCCGGCGGTGTGTGCTTCACGGGCCGCAGAGTCTAGCGGACCGACCGGCCAGCGGCACGTGGGAAACGGCCGAGCGCCCCCATCCGGCGCCGCTCACGTCCAAATCCGGCCGACCTCCGTAATTGCCCTACGGAGGTACGGATGAGAGCAGTCCTCACGCGGGCAGGAATCGTGTGCATCGTGATCGCGGGGTGTGGCGGCGGCGCGGGAGTGGGAACCGGAACCGGAGGCGAAATCGGAGGCGGCGACATGGGCGGAAGCGCAGGCAGCGGGAACCCGAACGGCAGCGCTGGCGGAACCCCCGGCGGGGTCGGCGGCGCATCCGTGGGCGCCGGCGGCGCACCCCTCGGCGCCGGCGGCGCACCCCTCGGCGCCGGGGGCGCACCCGTGGGCACAGGCGGAGCACCCGTCGGTGCCGGCGGCACCGCGGGCGTCGCGACCACGAGCAGCGGTGGCACCAGTAGCGGCGCGGGCGGCACGCCCACGACCGGCGGCACTGGCGGAGCCATGGCGGCGACGCCGCCCACCGGGGCGCTCGTGCCTCTTTACACCGTGCCCAGCGACAAGTCGTGGGCGGCGATCGCCGCCGCCAAGATGGCGCACCCCAAGGTCCCGGTGTACGCGATCGTCGACCCGGCCAGCGGACCGGGCGCCGCCGTCGACGCCGGATACGCGGCCGGCATCGGCAAGCTCCAGCTCGCCGGCATCACCGTGCTCGGCTACGTGCCGACCGGCTACGGCGCGCGCAGCGTCGCGACTATCCAGGCCGACATCGATCGCTGGAAGTCTTTCTATCCGGGGACGCAGGGGATCTTCTTCGACGAGATGTCGAACCGCCTCGGCGACGAGATGATCTACAAGACCGTCTCGCAGTACGCGAAGTCGAAAGGCATGACGTTCACCGTGGGAAACCCCGGCGTCGACACCAAGCCGACCTTCGTCGGCACCACCGACGTCATCATGATCTACGAAAGCGCCGGGCTACCCGCGACGACCGCGCTTTCGGGATGGCACACGAGCTATCCGAAGTCGAGCTTCGGGCTCTTCGCGTACGGCGTCGCGACGCCCAACCATGCGCTCATCAAGCAGGCGCGCGCGTATGTCGGCTACATCTACGTCAACGACGACGTGCTGCCCAACCCCTGGGACAGCGTGCCGTCCTACCTCGGCGATATCCTCGCCGACCTGGAGTGACCACAGTCCGTCCTGGTCGTCGAGCGCGTTCCCTCACGCACCCGCGACCAGGACGGCGATCTTCCCGATGGTGCGCCCGGTCTCGATCAGGCGATGGGCCTCGGCAACCTCGGCCAGCGGCACGCGCCGCCCGACGTGAACGCGCAGCAGGTCGCGATCGACGAGCCGCGCGATCGACGTCAGGATCGCGCCCTGGCGCGCCGGGTCCACGCCGGAGGCGACGCGCATCCCCATGAATTCGTAGTGCACGGTGATGCTGCGATAGAGCAGCTCCGTCGCGTGATCGCCTGGATTCGAGGGAAGGATCGTCACCAGATGCCCGCCGCGGCGCGACACACGCGATGCTGCGCCGGAACGTCTCCTGACCGACGGTATCGAGCACCACGTCGGCGCCTCGCCCGCCGGTCAGCTCGCGCACGCGCGCGTCGAAGTCGGTGCGGCTGTAGTCGATCACCTCGTCGGCGCGCACGACGTCGCGGCAGAAGGCGACCGACTCCGGGCGCCCGGCGGTGGTGATCACACGGCAGCCGTGCAAGCGCGCGAGCTGGATCGCGACGTGGCCGACGCCACCCGCGCCGGCGTGAATGAGCACGGTCTGCCCGGGCTGGATCCGAGCGCGTTCATGCAGCGACTCCCAGGCGGTGAGCGCCACCAGCGGAAGCGCCGCCGCCGTCGCGTGATCGACCGCCGCGGGCTTGGGCGCGGCCGCGCGCGCGTCGAGCAACACGTACTCGGCGTTGGCGCCCGGCCCGAACAGGTGCGGGCACCCGAACACTTCGTCGCCCACGCTCCAGCCAGCCACCTCGGGACCGCAGCCGGCGACCACGCCGCTCGCGTCATAGCCGAGCACGATCGGAAACGCGCGCGCCGCGCCCGCGCGACGGCGCACCTTGGTGTCGACCGGGTTGACCGACGTCGCATGCACGGCGACCAGCAGCTGGTGCTTTCCGGCGACGGGGATCGGCAGCTCTTCCAGCTTCAGGACATCCGGCTCACCGTGCTCCCGCAATGTCAGCGCGCGCATGCGGCGAGAGTCTAGCGCACGGGGCCCATCATCGGCTCCGCGCCGGGCGCGCAAGTCGCTCCGCTGCACGTGAGCTGGTTCTGCAGAAACGACACGCGGCGCGGGAGATCGACGATCGGCACCCAGCCCGACGTGCTGGGCGAGGTCGGGCCGTCGTAGGGGATCACGTGGAAGATCGTGAACCCGCCGGCCGGCGCCTCCGAAGAGTGACAGCCGGCGCAGGTCTGACCCGCGAACGCGTGGCGCAGCGGCTCGCTGGTCACGCCGGGAAACGCCCAGGGGACGGGCGGATTGGCCGCGGCCGACTGCATGCCGAGCAGCGTGCCGGGAAGGAACGCGAAGCCCGCCTGGACCAGCGCGGCGTTGGCGTTCAGGAAGTCGGGCAACGCTCCGTTCATCATGTTCAGCGAGGCGTCGGGCGACTGGTCGACGGTGCTGACGACCAGCTCGCGCTGGCCGTGCACCGGATCCGGGAGCGGACGCAGCTGGCGCAGCTGGTACGGCGGCGCGTTGCCGAACGCCTCGTTGATGCTCAGCGCGACCAGCGTGCTGCCGCGCGGGTTCTCGGCGGTATCGGGCACGGTCGCGGTGCGTACGACCGCGTCGGTGATCGCTTGCAGCGCGGTGTTGTAGTCGGCGCCGAAGGGGATCGCGCCGAGCGCGTGGAAACGCGCGGCCCACGCCTGGCGGGTCGGCAGCGCCGCCGTCGCCGGCAGCGCGTAGGTCAGCATCAACGTGAACGATCGCCCCTGCGGATTGAACTGGGGCGCGCCGGGGACGTCGTAGATGCCGTAGACGAACCGGAGCTCGCCCTGCCCCGCCGCGTGCGCGTCGAGGCCGTTGACGATCGCCAGCAGCTCGAACGGCGCGCGCGTGATGTCGGGCAGCGGGACGTTGTTCTCGATCACCGTGGGCCACTGCGATCGCAGGCGCGTCATGTCGCGTCCCGAGGCGACGATGTTGTTGATGAAGTCGTTGACGTAGTTGTTGGGCGACGTGGTCGCCATCTGCTCGATGAGATAGCGAAAGCTCCAGGCACCGTCGCTGGCGTTGGCCGCGCGGGCATCGGCGATGGCGGTCGGATCCTGGATGAAGAGCTCGCGCGCGGGATCGACGGCCGGACCGGTTCCGCACGGCGGCGCGCAATCGAAGCTGACCACGGTGCCCGAGGAGCCGGCGCCCACGACGACGCCGGCGGCGCTCGGCGGCGTCAGGGTCGCGCCGGCCTTGCTCACCGCGACGGTGTACGTGCCGGGCGCGACGCTGGGGAACTGGAAGGCGCCGTTGGCATCGCTGACCGCGCTGCGCGGCGACGGTCCGGCCAGCGTCACCGCCACGCCGGCGACCCCCGAGCCGCGCACGGTGAACGTTGTCGTATCGGACATGGTGATGCGCCCCGCGATCACGCCGATCGGGGGCGGACCGGCGTCGGCGATCGCGTCGCGCGCGGTGTCGGCGGCCGCGTCGCGCGCGGCGTCGGCGGCGGTATCGCTCGCGGCATCGGCGGGGGACAGCCCGTCAGCGGAGACGGCGTCGGCGGGGCCGCGGTCGGCGCCGGCGTCACGGGCGTCCGTACCCGCGGCGGTATCGCCGGCGGCGTCGCCCGCATGCGCGTCAACTGAACCGGTGGCGTCGCCGCGCGCTTCGAGTGACGCGTCGGCCGAAGCATCGACCGGCGCCGCGCCCGACGTGTCGCCACCCGCATCGATCGGCGCGGGCAAGCGGCCGATGATCATGCGCTCGCATCCGCCGCCGCCGACCGCCAGCACGAGCGCCAGGCCCGCCGCCGGCGCGCGCGCGCGACGGGCCGTCACGGCGCCAGCTCCCGGCGCATGCGCTCCGCTTCGGCGCGCCGCTTGCCGTCGGGACGCGCGAGATAGTCGTCGAAGGCGCGCGCCGCCTCGGGCGCGCGGCCGAGCTTCGCGAGACAGACCGCGCGCCAGAAGATCGCGTCGCCGCCGCCGAGGTGCGCCGTCTCGGCCAGCGCCTCGGCCGGGCGTCCGAGGCGCACCAGCAGCTCGACGCGCGCCCCGGCGGCCTCGTCGGCGAGCGCGCCGCGCGGAAAGCGGCGGCGGTGCTCGGCCAGCGCATGCTCGGCGCCGGCCAGATCGCCCTTCACGTCGCGCCGGATGCGCGCCAGCTCCATCAGCGCGAGCTCGCCGACGAGACCGGGCCGCTCCGACGAGCGCGTGAAGCAGGTGAGCGCCCCGTCGATGTCGCCGTCGTGAGTCAGGCGCGCGCAGTCGGGTCCGTCGGCCGGGGCGGCTCGGCGGTTGTCGGCGGGCGGCTCCAATGACGGCGCGTCACTGGCTGCGGGCGGCTCGACGGCCACGACACCCGCGCCCTGGGCGAGAACGCTCGCGTCGCCGCCGGCGGCCGCGCGTCCGGAGCCGCGCGCCGACAGGTTGGTCCAACGCTGGCCGGCGACGACCGTCGCCAGCAGGCGGCGCGAGGACCAGACCGCCAGCTTTCCCCGGCGCACGACGACGTCGATCTTCTCACCGCGCGCGCTCACGCTGAAACGCGCGGAGTCCGGCGCGAATCGAAACGAAGCGACCTGCACCTCGACGCGCGAAGGCGCCTCCGCCGCCCCCGGTTCAGGCTCGGGCGCGGCGCTCGCCCCGCCGCCGGACATCGACGTCGCGATGTCCGCGCTCCGCGGCGCGGTGTCGATGTCGATGTCGATGCGACCGCGCAACAGCGAAACCACGCGCGAGGTGGGCGCCGGACCCGGCCGGACCACCGCCGCGCCCCGCGGAGCCAGGCGCGCACGAACGCCCGCCGCCAGCCACGAACGGCCCGGCGACAGCGCGACCGGGGGCGGCGCCGCGATCGCGGATGGCGGCGAATCCAGCGGAGACGAATCCAGCGGAGGCGAATTCAGCGGAGGCGAATCCAGCGGAGAATCGATCGCCCGCCCCGGCGGCGGATCCGCCACCGGCGCACGCCCGGCCGCGAGCGTCCCCGCCTGCGGAAGCGCGGGCGCCACGACGCGCGCGGACGTCGTGCGTGCGCCTTCGTCGGTCGGGCGCGGTCGAACCACGACCCAGACGAGCACCCCCAGCGTCGCCAGCGTGCCCGCTCCGAAGAGCAGCCGCCAACCCGCTCGACGCGCGCGTTGCCGCTCGACGCGCGCGCGGTCGGCGTCCCAGCGGCCCTGCATCTCGCGCTGCAGCCGCGTCCACGCCGCCGCCTGCTCGCCGGGCGCCGGCTCGAAGGCCCGATTGGCCTCGTCGATGACGCCGGACGCGGGCTCGCTCTCGTCGCGCAGCCGCCTCATGCCGGTTCCTCGTCGGGCGGGCGCTCGCCCCCCAGCCCCAGCATCTCGCGGCAGCGGCGGCGAACCTCGCCCACGCGCCGCCAGACCGTCGCCTCCGAGCATCGCGCCAGCTCCGCGACCTGATTCGCCGGCAAGCCCTCCATCTCCAGCAACACGAACACCAGCCGGTGTCCTTCCGACAGCCGATCGAGGCCGGTCTCGACCTGGCGCCTCAACGTGGCCTCGCTCGCGGTCGCCGGCGGCACGACCGCCTCTTGCGGCAGCTCGCGCCCGAGCAACGTTGCCAGCGTCGCGCGCACACGCCGCCGACGCCGCGCGCGCCGCGCCTCGCTGATGCACAGGCGGAACAGCCAGGTCTTGATCTGCGACTCGCCGCGGAACGACGGCAGATAACGAAAGAATTGCAGGAAGACCTCCTGGCAGGCGTCTTCCATCTCGTCGGGCCGCGCGCCCAGCTTGCGCAGAAAGGCGGCAGCCGCGGGGTAGTACTTCTCATGGAGCGCGTGCGCGGCCGCGCCGTCGCCGCTCACACACCGGGCCACGAGATTGGCGCACTCGAATGGTTCGGGACCTCCGGCGCCGGGCTCCGCCGCCAGCACCGTGCTCGCACCCCGCGCGCCGCGCTCGCCGTCATCCAGCTCGCTCGCACCGTCGCGGTGGATCAATCCCGACGCCGAGGCGGCTCGCGCGCGGGCCGCCGGGGACCGTGTTTCGTGCGATCGCGCTCCGGACGTCGTCATCAGAAGACCGCCCAGCTAAGCCCCGCCCCCACCATCAAGCGCAGCCGCGACGGTGGAAAGATCTCGGTCTCGCCCGACGAGGCCTCGTCGGCGATCAGAAACGCCCCACCCCAGCCCGCGGGAGCGTAGTCCAGCGCGGCGAGCACCGACAGCCACAGCGGTCGCGCCAGCCGAAGCTGAAGCTGCGCGCGCGCACCGGCGCCGAACGACGCGCGCGTCTGGCGCGCGCCGTCGCGCAACATCGCCGCGTCGGCGTGATCGAGCGCGACCATCACCTCGGGGCCGACCAGCAGCCCGGCGCCGGAGCGCGGCACGAGATCGTGCGCGACGAAGCCGCGCAACCCGTAGCTGCGCGCGCTCGCGGACGCCCCGCCGACGGTCTGACTCTGCGGCGACGTCAGCCAGCTCCCCTCGATCCCGGCCCACCAGACCGGCGACAGCAACGCCGCGCGCACACCCAGCGCGACCACCGGGCTCGTGCGATCGGCGCCGCCCCACGCGCTCGACCAGCCGGCGGACAGATCCGCGACGAAGCGATCGGGCGCGGACGTCACCGCTGCCGCGCCCACCGGCGCGCGCGCGGCGGCCAGCGGCGCCGGAGCCGCCGCCGCCGCCAGCTCGTCCGCATCGGTCGGATGGCGGAAGTAAGCATCCAGGATCACCACCAGCGCCTGCGCCAGCGACACGCACGACTCGCCGGCGCGCGGCAGCTCGCGCTGCAGGCGCAGCCGGCCAGCGGGATCGCGCAGCTCCAGCCGCACGACATCGCCCGCCTCCGCCCCGTCGGGCCGGTGAATCAGGGCGTACGAGGCATCCCAGTCGCCGTCGGCCTCGATGTCGCCCAGGCGCGCGCGCGCCGCCGCCCGCACCTGTCCCAGATCCGGGCAGAGCGCGTCGGGCGTGCTGGTCTCGACTCGCAGGCCGCTCGCGGCCGCCAGCGCCCACAGCAACAGCGACCCGGCGCTCACCACGCCGGTCATGGGTCCCCTGGCGGAGCAGGGACCCGGTCGATGCGCGTGCCCATTGGGCCGCTAGCCTATCGGATGCGCCCGCGCGCGGGTAGGCGACACCGCGCGCGGCGCCGCTCAGCACGGCGCCGCGCGCTCCAGATGCGTCGGGCGCAGGCGGCTCAGCCGCCGCAGCCCGTCGGCTCATGGGCATCGCCCCCCTGATTTTCGGACATCGACGTACGGAGACTGCAACGAGACTTTCACGGCTGTTTCAAGACATCCGGCTTTTGACGAACCGGGCCCGATTGAACATTTAGAGTCGCGCGGGCGCGGTTTCTCTCGCGCGGGGGTGAATTTTTTTGGCGGCGTGACGGGAGAGGGGGTGGATCGGGAGGCGAGGGCGGCGACCAGGACGAGGACGAGGACGAGGGATGGGATGGGATGGGGCGGAAAGCACGGGATTTCGAGGCGAATTCGCCGTCTCGGGATTGGCGCCAAGCTGTGACGAACCGATCGGAAGGCCCGGTATATCGTCCAATCTCGGAATGGCGTCGTCGTCTTCGAACGCTGCCGACGAGCAGCGCTCCGCCCTGGTGCATCAGAATCTGCGGCTGGTCGCTCTGATCGGACGGCGGTTTGCCAACCGCGGCGTCGAGGCCACCGACCTCATCCAGGAAGGGAGCATCGGCCTCATCAAGGCGTCGCGGCGGTTCGACGAGAGCCGCGGCGTGCGATTCACCACTTACGCGGCGTGGTGGATTCGGCAGGGGATGGGGCGCGCGATCGCCGAGCAGGGCCGCACGATCCGACTCCCCAGTCACGTGCGCGGCGCGCTCCGTGAGGTCGCTCAGACGACCCACGATCTGGTGCACCGGCTCGGGCGCGCGCCGGTGCCCGCCGAGATCGCGGCGCGCCTGTCGTCGACGCCGGCGCGCATCGAGCGGCTGCTCGACCTGCGCGGCCTGCCCGTGTCGCTGGACTCCACGGCGTCGCGGCCGAGCGACGAGCTTCCGCTGATCGAGCGTCTGTCGGACGAGAGAGCCGGCCGCTCGCCCGAGGAGGTGCTCGAGGCGCGCCTTCTGACCGCGGCGATCCGCGGCGCGCTCGCGAAGCTGCGGGAGCGTGAGCGCGAGGTGCTGTCGCTGCGGTTCGGGATCGACGGTGACCCCTGCAACTTGCAGGAGGTCGCCGCGCGGCTGGAGCTGCACGTTCATCGCGTGCGCCAGATCGAGCAACGGGCGCTGAAGCGCCTGAAGCACGACCCGAGCCTGGCGGGGCTGATCCAAACTTGATTTGCGCTTCGTTCGCACAGGCTTTGCGGTTCCGTCACAGCCGCGCGACCCGACTTGGGGTAGTGGTGGGCGGCGCCCGGTGATGAAGAGCGTCGTCGTCTTGGGAGGGATTGGTCTGCTCGCCGCGGCGGTAACCGCATGGCCGGGGCGCGCCCTGGCGTACCCGCAATGGCAGCTCAGCAGCGGCGCCACCCGCTGCAATCAATGCCATTTCGCTCCGGGCGGCGGCGGGCTTCCCAATGGTTACGGGCGCATGGAGAACGGCGACGAGCTCTCGACCTTCGAGGGCGACGGCCTGCTGCTCCACGGCAAGGCTCGCCTGCCGAGCTGGCTCGCGCTCGGCGCCGATCTGCGCGGCGCCATCGTGTCGCAGGACGTGCAGGATCCCAGCGGTCCGACGCTGGCGGCGTTTCCGATGCAGGCCGACGCCGAGGCACGCGTCGCAGTCGGTGCCTTTTCGCTGTACGTCACGGCGGGACTGCGCGGCCAGGTGCGCTCCGACAGCGACACCATGGTGCCGTCGCAGAGCTTTCAGCCCGTGTCGACGTCGGAGCTGATCTCGCGCGAGCACTGGTTGATGTGGCAGCCGGACCCGGTCGGGTACTACGCGCGCGCCGGGCGCTTCTTCGCTCCGTTCGGGCTGCGGCTGGCGGAGCACCTGACGTACATCCGTCGCGACCTGGGTTTCAATCAGCTCGAGGAGTCGTACAACCTGTCGGGCGGCTACATCAGTGATCAGTGGGAGGCGCACGTCACCGCGTTCGCGCCCGACTTCGTCCGCCACATCGGCAGCGACGAGAGCGGCGTCGCCGGGTACTACGAGCGGCGCTTTCTCCAGCAAACCGGCGCCTGGGGCGCGCAGATCAAGGTTGCCACCGGCCCGGGCATGACCCGGTACATCACCGGCGGCGTCGGCAAGTACTACCTCGGCTTGTTGCGCACGCTGTTTCTCGCCGAGCTGGATCTCGTGCACATGTCGTTCGACGGTGGCAGCCGCGATCAGCTGGTCGGCGCCGCCGGCCTGTCGACGTTTCCCACCAAGGGCGTGATGGTGACGCTGCTCGAGGAGCTGAACCAGGAAGACCTGGCGGTGCGCGACGCCGGGCGCACGGCGACGACGGCGCTGCTCGGCTGGTTCCCGTATCCGCACTGCGAGCTCCAGATCATGGGGCGCCTCGATTTTCCGATGGGCCAACCGGCGACCAAGACGCTCTTCACGCAAGCGCACTACTTCTTCTGATGCTGATGCCTGATGCGTAACTCGCGATTGATCGGCGTCTTGCTCGGCACCGCGCTGGCCGCTGGCTGCGGATCCACCGACGACCGCCCGGCGACGTGGAATTACCTCTCGCCGGTGGTCTTTCAGCAAAGCTGCGCGACCGTGAGCTGCCACAGCCGCGCCACGGCTGTGGCGGGGCTCGATTTCTCCACGCCCGACCACGGTTACACCAGCCTGACGGCGCTGACGATCTGGGTCGTGAACCCCGACGGCACGCCCGATCAAGGGTGCCAGACGGTCGACGGAACGGTCGTCTGCACGCATCCGAACCGGCCGCTGGTGGTCGCGTACAATCCGGCTGAATCGCGCCTGGTGAACATGCTGCGCGCGCGCGGCGCGCCGCGCATGCCGCCGGATCGCCCGCTGCCCGAGGCCGACATTGCGCTCGTCGAGCGCTGGATCCTCGACGGCGCACGCCGCACACCTGACGGCCCGCCCGCGCCGATCGGCAGCGCGCCCATCGACGCGTCGATCATCACCTTCATCGACAGCGGCGCCGCCCCGGGGCCGCCCGACGGCAGCGTGGATGCCGGCGACGGAGGTGGCCCGTGACCGCGAAGACCGGACTGCGGCTCGCGGGGCTGCTGGCGGTGGTTGTCGCCGCGGCGGCCGGATGTGGCTCGCCGAGCGCGCCCGCGAATCCGACCTGGGCCGACGTGCAGCCGATCGTCCGCGCTGAATGCAGCTCGTGCCATGGCGCGACCGCGACCGTCACCGGTGCCGGCAACCGCTTCGATTTCTACGACATGACGGCCGAGCTGTGCGGCGAGGCAGCCCAGGTTCTGGACCCCAATCTGCCGCTCGCGCACGGCATGGCGGGCGCCATCTGGGACGCGATCACCACCACCGCCGATCGCGTCTACACCCGGCCGCAGATGCCGCCCGAACCGGCGCCCTATCTCGCCGACTGGGAGTGGCAAACGATTCGCGGCTGGCTCGACAACGACGCTCCCAAGGGCCTGATGCCGCGCGGGAACACACCCGCGCGCATCCAGCTCTTCGGCGACATGACCAGCGCCGACAAGACCCTCGACGTCACCGCGGTCGTCGACGACGCCGATGGCGATCCGGTGGTGGGCGTTCTCACGTTCGGTAACGCGATGCTGAAGATGGACCGCAGCGGATCCTTCAGCGCGCACATCGACACGTCGGCTTGGCCCGAAGGCCCGCGCACGATCGGCACCGTGCTCTGCGACGGCTGGTCCAGCGTGCGCTACATACTGGGAACGCTGCAGATCGCGCACGCGCACTGAGCCCCGCCGCGCGGCGGGTCCGTGAGCCGCGCGCGACGCGCTCAGGCCGCGCGCGCCAGACGGCGCGTCTTGCGCGTGAACCAGAGGATCGCGGCGGCGATCGCCAGCCCACCGCAGGCGCCGGCCGCGGTCCAGGCGCCCCAGTGGCGGCGGCCGCCCGGCGTGGTCAGATTCTGCATGCGCTCGACGGCCTCCGCGAGCACGCCGAGATCGCGCGCGCGGTCGACCAGCTTGTTGGCCGCGTCGGTGCGACCCTCGAGCACCGCCAGCGACCACTTGAAGATCACTGTCTTGGGATCGTCAGGCGCCACCTTTTCCAGTGCGGCGGTGCAGGCTGTCAGCATCGCGGCGTCGTGCTCCTTGACGCCGACCTGGCATTGCAGGTGGTGGAACATCACGCCGCCCGCGAGCGGATCCTTCTCCAGATGGGCGAGCACGCCGGCCAGCTCCTTTCGCTCGTCGCTGGTCAAATCATCCCGCTTCGACAGGATCAGGCCCACGTAACGGACGAAGTCGCCGGCCTCGGCTCCCTCGCGCGCGACGGCGTACTTGCATGCGTTGATGGCGCGGTCGCGATCGTGCACCACCTCGTACGCCTCGCACAGCTTCGCCCATCCCTTGGCGCGATCGGGGACGCCCTTGGCAACGGCGCGGTCGTAGCGAATCACCGCCTGGAAGTCTTTGGCCTTCTTGGCTTCCTCGGCGCGCGCCAGCAGATCCTGCAGCAAGTAACCGAACTCGAGCGGGTTCGCGTTCTTGATCTTGTCGTCGGGGATGCTGGCTTCGGGATTGGCGTCATCGATCTTGAATTTGCGCGAGAGCTGACCGTTCTCGCCGATCTCGCCGGCGGGCGGCGGCGCCCCCTCGGCCGCGCCAGCCGTCGCCGCCACCGCAGCGGGAGGCTCGGCCGCGCGCGTAATCTGTTGGACGGCGAGCGCGGCCACGGGCAGCACCAGGACCGAAACCAGGCGCCGGAACACCGCGCGACGCGGCCCGCTCACGGCCCGCATCATGTCGACACCTTCAGCAGCAGGCCGCGGATTCATCGTGGGCGCGGTTATAACAATCGCGGCGCACATCACCGTTGACGTTTCGGTGTCGGATTGGACACGGGCCGGTGAATCTATTGCGCGGGGCGTCCCCGTCATTGAACGACAGATCGCGATCCGTATACTGGCGCCGCTTGTGATGAAGCGCGTGAGGTCGAGCCGCCTCTGGGGCACAGGTGTGGGCCAGGGCACGGGGAAGGTTGCGTCTGTCGCGCTGATTGCGCTGGCGGCGGGCCTGTTGCTGGACGCCTGCGACTCCGGCTCCGTGCCAGCGCCGCGGGGCGGCTCGTTTGCGGGGGATGTCCCGCCCCCGAGCACCAGCGTCACGGTGAAGCCTGCGTGTACCGCGGCGCGCGCCTCCGAGGATCTGCAGCCGCGCGCCGATCTGATGGGCATCACCGCGTCGGCCGGTTCCACCACGATCATCGTCCGGACGTCGGATCTGTTCTCGCGTTTCTACGCCGTCTGCGGAACCTGCCACGTCGACGCCAGCAACGGCGGTCACCACACCGACGAGGCTTCGTTCGCGACGACGTTCGATCAGACCTGGTACGCCCATATCAAATCGGACGATCCGGGCTTCTTCATGCCGCCCCCGCCCGGAGGCAAACCGTTCTCGTCGCGCGCGGCCGACGATCCGGTGGTCGAGCTCGCGAGCTATCTCGGCGCGTGGCTGGCGCAGGGACGGCCCGCCGACTCGTTCACGATGGATGCGGGAGCTTCCAGCGGCGCCATCAGCAACTACGGCTTCACGCCCGATCTCGCCGCGGCCATGACCAACCTCGGCACCTGCATCCCCAATCAGGCCGCTTACCAGATGAGCACCTCGGGGATGATGGAGTCCAAGGACGAGTTCTTTGCGTCCGCCACCGAGCTTCCGCAGAGCCTGGCCGACACCGATCTCACGACGTTCGACTCCGAGGCGCTGGCCGCCGTGGGCGTGGTCGCTTACGTGCCGACCTATCCGCTGTGGTCGGCCGGCTCGGGCAAGCTGCGCCACATCCGCGTTCCCAAGGGACAGACCATCCGGTTCGACCAGACGACGCAGTCGTTCGACATTCCGCCCAACACGCGCTTTTACAAGACGTTCCTCCGCAAGGTCGTCGACAAGACCGGAAAGCTCGCCAACCGCAAGATGGAGACGCGCCTCATCGTCTCGCGCCCCGACGGCGTCGCCGCCGACGGCACGGCGACGCAGACCGCGCTCTTCGGCACCTACGTGTGGAGCGAGGACGAATCGACGGCGACGCTCGGGAACCTGCGCTACCGCGACGGCACGGTCTTCGCGGATCAGCTGCGGACGTACATCACCGACGAGCTCACCTACCAGGAGCTGTCCGACGGCATCCCGCCCAGCGCCGACTTCGACGCCACGCTCGCGGACGCGGTCGCCGCCGTCCCGAACTTGCAGCAGCATTACGCGATCCCGGGGCGCCTGCGCTGCGTCCAGTGCCACATGGGCAGCCCGTCGAAGAACTTCGTGCTCGGCTTCTTTCCGCTGCAGGTCATGCGGCGCGAGAACGCGACCGGCGGCACCTACGAGCCGACCGGCGACGACGAGCTGACCCAGCTACAGCGGTTGATCGACCTCGGCGTGATCTCGGGGATGACGTCGCCGAGCGACGTGTTGCCGCTGGAGGAATCGCAGGGCGCACGCAAGCCGCGCACGCAGGGCGAGCTCACTGCGCAGGCGTACATGGTCGGCAACTGCGCCCACTGCCACAACCCGCGCGGGTTGCCGAGCGTGACCAAGCCCGAGTTGACGCCGCTGGCGTTCCTGCCCAACCCCGACCCCAACAACGCCGGCGGGGTGTTCGAAATGTCGCTGGAGCGCCAGAGCCCGATCCGCTTCCGGGGCGCCAATGGCGACGTCCCGATTCCCTACGTGACACCGTCGTTACGCGACTATCCGGTCACGGATGTCGAGCTACGCCGCATGGACAACGGCAACACGATTGTCGCCAGCCCCGATCCGACCACTCCGACGGAGCAGACCTGGACCCCCAAGTACTTTGCCAATGACTCAGCCGTCGAGACGTGCGCTGGCGCGGACAAGGACCCCTTCGTGCGCCCCTATTGCGGGGCCCGACGGAGCGGCTACTCGTTCGTGGCCGCCCCCTGGCGCGCGCTCATCTACCGGAACGTCGACACACCGTTCGCGTACTTCGACGACTACGTGCCGTTCCCGCGCATGCCGATGAACACCTTCGGCTTCGATTGCCGCGTTCCGCGCATCATGGGCGACTGGATGGTGGGGCTGCCAACGGCGCGCAAACTCCCCGGCATCCGCGAGGACGCGCTGCCCGCGGCGCTACCACAAAAGACTTCCAACGATCCGTTGGTCTATCCCCCAACCTACGATTCCAGCCCGCAACCGTATCAGCCGGTACTGCCCACGGATTCGAGCTATGCCGACGCGCTGGTCGCGGCGCAGGGGCGGCTCGACGAGTATCATGCCGGCGTCCGATACAACTACTGCGAGACGGTGCTGAGCCCGGACATCATCGATCCGATCACGCCGCCGTCATCGCCGCAATTCAAACCGAACCCGATCGCGTCCAACGGCGGGTACCTGTACGGCTCCTTGCCGCCGCTCGACCCGCTCCACCCCAACGATTACGTCCAGCCGGCGATCGGCGTCCCGTATCACAGCCACTTCTACCCCTACGACCCGACCGACTCGCCGCCGCCCTGGACACCGCGGCGCGCGGATTGGGAGCCAATTCTCGTCGAGGGGCAGCCCGACCAGGCGTTGCCGGCCGGCGGTTTTTCCCTCGGTCCCGACCTCGTCAGAGCCCGCCGCGTCCTCGTCGAAGCGATCACCGGCGCGGCGCAAGAGTTTCCAGCCGTGCGGCCGTACGCAAGCAAGCCGCTGCCTTTTGGATTGTGGCAGGTCAAACCGGAGTGTCAGCAAAAGCTGGCCGGGGTACCGGTGGCGAGCAGCTTCACCGGCGCCGATCGGCCGGGCTGGATGAACCTGACCACCCCCCCCGCGAGCGCGCCGGTCTACATGGGGACGCCGGGCGCGATGCTCTACCGGCACATCTGCTTCAATTGCCACGGTCCCAGGGCCGACGGCCGCGGCCTGCAGGCCGACGCGCTCTCCGCGTCGTCGGATGGCGATTCCATCCCCGCGAACTTCCGGAACGGGTTGTTCGGCCCCGCGACCTCGCCCGGCGCCAATCTCGTGGCGACGTTCGGGAGCGTGGGAACGGCGATGCCCGACATGAACGTCGCGCTCAGCTGGGGCTCACGCTACATGGCCTGGATGACGTTGGGCGGAACGCTGAAGAAGATCCCGCAAGACATCATCCACCTCGTCGAGGCGACGAAGACGTTCGGAGTGACGCGGGAGAACCTGCAGTACTTGCCGGGCGCGAATCAAGCCACCGCCAACATGCTGAATCTCGCGCGTGGTCTGTGCTCTGTCGTCCTCCCCGACACCACCAACCTCGGACACTTCGGTTCGGAAGCATCCACGAAGTTTCTGCACGGGTCAGAGCCACAGGACTATCCGCCTTTCAACTCGGAGGACGCGCCATTCATCACCGCCAACGAAGACAAGGAGATGTGGCTGACTCTGTGCACGGGATTCAGCCCCGCGGTGGTGCGGGTTTACGAGGCGCGATTGAACCTTGACGGCACCGGCACCTATGACGTGTTTCTGAGCGCGCTCTACTACGCCGACGCGTATCCGGCCGACGCGCCCGTGCTCGATCACAACCGAGTCGTGCAGATGGGCGTCCACACCGCCTATGGCGACCCGGACCACCCCATGAACCTCTATCCGGCGTGTCTGCGGGCCCCGGATCCCTCCGCGGCGGCATGGCTGGCCACCAAGGACGTCCGTACGAAGACGCAGATGCCCGATTGTCCGACTGAGCTTTTCGCCAACGGAACGGTGCTGTGGCAAGCCAGCGCGGCCCCTGACCAAGTGGACCCGCAGATCGACAACGTCAATCGCTGGGCGTTGCGCGGGGCGATCGCCGCGGGCATGAGCGTCTTCACATACCTCGAGACCGGGGGCGCCCAGAGCGTGGTCGCTCCCTACTACAACGAGTGCCAGCTGCTCCCGTAGGCTGCGGCTCAGGCTGCGGCTAGCCTCGCGTCACGGGATGCTGCACTCGGCGCTGCACAAGCCGCCGCGGCAGCCGAGAAGGTTGACGGCGCGTCCGAGCGGGGAGGCGGGGCTGGTAAACAAGCCTTTGATCATCGTCACGTCAGTCTTCTTCGCGGCGGCGAAGACTTCCGCGACGCAGGGGCCGTTGGCCGCGCCCGGGACCGCGTAGCACATCGATGAGGCGGCGTTCCCACAGAAGCAGCGGTTGGGGTCACCGGTGGTGGTGCACTTGTTCTTGCTGAAGCACTGCACGGCAGCGATGCACAGCAACTGATCGGCCGCGCTGGACAGGCCGCAACAACCATCGGTGCCGTTGGGGCTGGGCGCGAGTGAGCAGTTGTTGGTGGTGCAGTCTGCGCAGTCGTTGCCGCCGCTCGTGTACTCGTCGGGGCAGGTGTTGGTCACGACCGTGGTGCCGCCGTCGCTGCTACCGTCGCCGCCCGTCGCGCCGTCCCGAGGGGCATCGACGCCGCCATCGCTGCTGCCGCCGTCGCCGTGCGTGCCCAGGCAGAAGATCGAAATCGACTTGGTGGTCTGACAGGAGCCGTCGCTGGCGATCACGGTAATCGCGATCAAGCCGGGCTGGCTGCACGTGAAGATCGAGGGCAACTGGTTCGTCACCGAGAAGGTTCCGGAATCGGCCTGCAACGACAGCGTCACCGGGCTGCCGTCGGGGTCGGAGGTCGCTCCCTGCACCACGAAGGGGGTACCGGGCGGACCATCACCGGGTGAGACACTCACCGTCAGGTCGGGGCATTGATTGAAGGTCCCGCTGACCTCTACCGCGCCGTCGGTCTGCGCGAACGACACGGGATCGCGCGCGGGATACGTTCTTCGGCCGCAACCCGGGGCGAGCAACACCGGAAACAGCAGCCCGAGCGCCAGCGACCAGCCAAATGAACCCGAGGCGCGCACCCGTCGACCGATCATCATTTGAGCCTGCTCCTGCGCCAGCGAATCACGGTTCGCCGGGTTTCGGTGTGACAAGACCGCTAAAAACGAAAACGGACGCCGGCCCGAAGGCGACCGGCGTCCGCTTCACTGAATGGCTACGATTAGCCAGTCCGCATTACGGGACCGAGCACTCCGCGCTGCAGAGACCACCCTGGCAACCCATCAGGTTGACAGCGCGACCGAGCGGCGAGGCAGGGCTCGTGAACAGCGGGCGGATCGCGGTGGGATCCATCGTCTTGGCGGCCGCCTGGACCTGGGCCACGCAGGGACCATTCGCGGCGCCGGCCGTCGCGAAGCAAGCCGCGGCGCTGTTGCCGCAGAAGCAGCGAGACGCGTCGCCGCCGACGGTGCAGTGACCGGGGATCACGGTGTTGCCCGCGTGCGTCGGGGCCGCGAAGCACGAGGCCGCCGCCTGGCAGAGCGCCTTGTCGGTCGGATCCGCGATGCCGGAGCAGCCGTCGGTGCCGTTCGGGTTCGCAGCGAGCGAGCAGTTGTCGGTGGTGCAGCTGCAGCAAGCGACGACGTCGCCGCTGACCGACTCCGCGCACGAGCCGCCGGCGCCGCCCATGCCGTTGCCAGCCTCGCCGCCCGTGCCGATGACGCCGCCCATCCCGTTGACGCCGCCGGTGCTGGTGACACCGCCCGTGCCGTTGACGCCGCCGGTGCTGGTGACGCCGCCCGTGCCGTTGACGCCGCCCGTGCTGGTGACGCCGCCCGTGCCGTTGACGCCGCCCGTACCGCCGCCGTTGCCGGCGATGCAGTTGATCGGGATGATGTTGCTCAGGCTGTCACCGCAGACGCCGTCCGAGGTCGCGATCGAGAGCGACGCCGAGCCGACCGCCGTGCAGGTGAACATGGTGGTCGCCGAGCCCGGGGCCGCGACCGTGCCGACGCCAGCGGGGGTGGCCGTCCAGGTGTACGTGATGGTGTCGGCCGCGTCGAAGTCGGTCGCGCTCACGGCGATGTTGACCGAGCTGCCCACGGCCGCCTCGAGCGCGCTCGCCGAGAAGCCAGTGATGAACGGGCAGTTGTCGAGGTGGCCGTTGATGGCGACCGTACCGGTGGTCACGCCGCCCGGACCACGGCACTGCAGAACCACGGTGGCCGACGCCGTCTGGCCCGCGATCGAGTTGAAGTTCGTCTGACCGTGACAGGTCGTCTTGCCGTCCGTCGAGACCGCGTCCATCGCGAGCAGGTAGCCATTGCCGGGGGCGATGCCGGTGACCAGCGCGGTCGCGTGGGTCGAGTTGGTGACGTCGATGCTGCCGTTGATCGCCGTGATGCCGTTACCGGTGATCGAGTAGCTGACGGTGTTGATGGTCACGCCCGGCGACAGCGTCAACGCGACGGTCACGGCGCCCACGTCCTCCGACGGACCGGCGTGGCGCGAGCATCCAACAATCGCGGCGCTGGCTCCGAGCGCAGCCGCGGCAAAGAGAAATGCTGCCTTTCCTACTTGTGTTCGAATCATTGTGCGGTCCTCCATTTGAAAGTCACTTGTGTTGTGTCGACATCCTCGTCGAACTAGCGAATCCCCTATCAATGTTCGGGCCAAGGGGCAGTCGACCGCGCACCCGGGGAATTGTCGGTTGATTCCGTGCTGTTCAACGGGAACAGCGACGGGCAATACCATCGAGCCTCTCGGTGAAACAGCGCTCGCTGTTCGATAATCGGAATGGGTGCTCCGGATTTCGAAATATGCGCAGGGATTTCAAGGTCGCGTTTGTTCCATGCCCGATCGGTTGCGCTGCTCTTCGATAATCGGAAGCATTCTCTGAGAACCGGATGTCGACTTGGTGTCGGCCACGTGACGATCGCGAGAGGCGCGCCTGGCGATCAGGCGGATGAGGTGGAAATACCTCGTGAAAGCGCCCGCGCGCGATCGTGGCGTTGGGATCCGGTTCGAGTGGCCTGTGCTTTGCCAGTGGCATAGCCGCGCGTGGATTGCCGAAAGGCGGTCGACGCTCGCCAATCAAAAGAGATCAATCGGAGGATTTTCCAATGAGGATGAGACTGAAAAAAGGGCTCGCAGGAGCCACGTTTCTGGTGCTGGGGGTCGGCGGCGCGACGAATGCGTTCGCGCAGCTTCAGCTCCGGGGTTCGGACACCCTGGAAGACGTGACCAAGGACGCGCTCGGCGTCGCCGGGCTCACCACAGCCATTACCTATCTCGGCGGCGGCTCGGGCGCCGGTGAAGCGGCGATGGTCGGCGGCACGCAGGCCATCTCGCCGATGTCGCGCGAGATCGGCGCGGCGTTGTGCAAGCCGGCCTCGCAGCAGCTCCTCGTCGGCCTCGACGGCATCGCGGTCGTCGCCGGCAGCCAGACGGGTAACGACAGCGTGAGCGCGACGCCCTCGACGGCGGACGACTGCTCGGACACGGTCTCGGGCGGCACCACTCTGAGCGTCGCGAGCTGCGTCGCGGCCGACGGCTGCGCGACCGCCGGACAGTACACCTTCTCGAGCTGGAAGGACGTTCTGGCCCTCATCTACGGCGGCCAGAATCACAACGCCGGCGGCGCCGTCAATACGGCAGCCGACGGTGCGTGCACGTACGTCGTGCCGCCGAACGAAGCGACCGCCGACGCCGCCTGCGCGGCGTTTCCTGGCGAGGTCTGCTACCCGAACAACAAGTGCGGTAACCCCGCGCTGGTTGGCCGCCGCGTCGCCGCGCGCATCAACTGTCTGAACCCGGTTCGTCAGGCGCTGGTCGACAGCTACGGCAGCATCTTCCAGGACGTCGCGCCGACCAACAGCTGCCGCACCGGCACCTGCACCAAGCTGCGCCACGCGTTCCGTCGTGACGATCTCTCGGGCACGACCGACACGTTCGTCAGCCTCGTCGGTCTGACCACGATCGCCAACCCGACCAAGGCGTCGTTGAACAACTCGCCGATGAAGGATCGCCAGGCCGTTGCCAACCCGTTCTGTAACGCGGGCCCGACCCCGATGAACAAGGGTGACTCGGATTACCTCGACCTGGATCCGATCCGTCGCGCGGCCGACCTCGAGCTCGTGGCCGGCAACCGCTTCGGCCTCGAGCAGCTCGCCCAGCTGGTCCCCACCTTTGGTGGCAACAACACCGACGCGTCCTGCATGCTCAGCATCGGTGGCGTGCCGCTGCAGCCCGACGACCACGCGTCGTCGACGCAGCCGGGCCTCTGGCCGGATCCGAACGTCGCCAACAGCGAGGCGCTGCTCCAGGCCGACCTCGGCTTCGACACGGTGAACGGCGGCCTGCTGCCCAGCCCCTACGCGCCGACGACCCGCCTCTGCCTCGGCCTGGTCCTCCCGGTCACGCTGCCCGCGAACTACACCACGGTTCAGCAGGCGTACTGGGGCGACGCGACGACCGGCACGCCGGTCGCCTGTGACACGCTCGATCCGCCGGGTGTCGGTCCGAACCGCGCGATCGCGCCGGTCATCATGGACACGCTCCACGCCGCCGCCGCGCTCTGCCCGAACGGCACGCACCAGCCCTGCGACCTGCCCTACAAGGTCGATCCGAACTCGCCCGACGGGAAGAACTTCAACTGCTTCCAGAACCAGCTCAACCCGAACCTGACGGGCTACCTGGATATGCGCGCCCTCAACATCCACCCGGTGGACGTCGCGGGTCACTACGTGAAGGACAACTACGTCAACTCGAGCATCACCCTGTCGGCCGCTCGCCAGGCCCGCGTGGTCAGCGCGTACTATCGTCTGCACACGACGCGCAACACCAACCGCAATGGCAGCGTTCCCAAGGTGGCTCAGTGCCAGACGTTCACGTCGACCGACCAGATCGGCTGCCTGGTGAAGGCCAACACCTGCACCATCGGCTACGCGGGTCGCGAGGCGGCGGACAAGACCGCTCCGCTCCTGAACTTCGCGCTTCGCATGGAGGGCATCATCCCGTCCACGCAGAACATCAAGAACCTGGTCATCGCGGGCTCGACACCGGTCTACCCGATCTCGCGCAAGCTGTGGCTCAACTCGCTGAACGGCTTCTCGACGGGCACCGCCGCCGAGCAGTCGCTCTTCTCGTTCGAGAGCACGGCGTCCAGCGTGGCGGCGCCGTCGGCGATGGACAACATCATCCTGAACCGCAACTTCGTGCAGGTTCCGGACGGCGTGACCCGCCTCCGCGCCTGCCCGTCGGGCCTGTAGTCGCCGCGTAATCTCTGCGTAGCAACGTAGGTCAGTCGACCGTCAGTCGGCCCATTTGGGGGTCGAAAGGGAGGCAGCCCCGTCGGGGGCATGCCTCCCTTTTGTTTTGCGACCAATGTGTTCGGTTTTCGGAGACCGGGAAGCGCGTAGCGCAGACGGCTCGATTGGATGCGGAATCGTCACAACAATGGGTGCGGGAATACTGCTATAGGCACGGGCATGGGTATGGAGACAGGGGCGCTGTTGGCGCGGATGCCAATTCCGTCCGGAAAGACGCCCGGACAGAGCGTTGGCTCCTTCCGTCGCGCCACCGGCGGATCTCGAACGAACGTCGATGAGCGATCGCGCGGCACGGTGATGCCTGCTAACACGGTACGGCAGTTGGGGCGCATCGCGGCGAACTCGGCGGCGATGGATGAAGTCTTCGGCGCGGTCAAAGGGCTGGCGCCGAGCAATGTCACGGTGACGTTGATTGGCGAGACCGGGACCGGCAAGGACGTGCTCGCGCACGCGATCCACGACACGAGCCTGCGGCCCGACGGGCCGTTCATCGTCTTCGATTGCGGCGCCGTGCCGGCGAACCTGGTCGAGAGCGAGCTGTTCGGGCACGAGCGCGGCGCGTTCACCGGCGCCCACGCCGAGCATCCGGGCGCGTTCGAGCGCGCGCGCGGCGGCACGCTGTTTCTCGACGAGATCGGCGAGCTGCCGCTGGATCTGCAGCCGCGGCTGTTGCGCGTGCTCGACGATCGTTCGGTGCGCCGGGTCGGCGGCACGCGCGATCGCCAGCTCGACGTGCGCATCATCTCGGCGACCAACCGCGATCTCGCGGCGCTGGTGGCGGCGAAGCAGTTTCGGTCGGACCTGTACTTCCGGCTGGGCGCCGCGGTGATTCATCTGCCGCCGCTGCGCGATCGCCTGGAGGATCTGACGGCGCTGATCCCACAACTGCTCGGGGATCTGGGGCGCTCGGAGATCCGCGTCGCCGACGAGACGCTCGAGGCGTTGCGCGCGCATCGCTGGCCGGGCAACGTGCGCGAGCTCAAGAACACGCTCGCCTGTGCGCTGGCGTTCGCTGACGCCGGTGTGCTGGAGCCGAAGCACCTGCGCTTCGTCGCGCCCGCGTCGGAGCAGTCGCTGCTCGATCGCTTTCCGCTCGGCGGTCAGACGCTGGCGGTGATCGAGCAAGCAGCGATCAAGCAAACGTTGGCGCAGACCCACGGCAACAAGGTCCAGGCCGCGAAGCTCCTGGGAATCGCCGCGTCGACGCTGTACGAGAAGCTGAAGAAGTACGAGATCTAGGCTCCGTCCCGGTCGATTGCTTTGTTTGTGACAGTTGCGCGCCGGCTAGTGGCTCGTTCGCGCGTTGGCTAGTCCTCCGTCCGCTCCTCTACCTCTTCAGCCGACGCTGCCCCGAAACCGACGCCCGAGCGCCTCGAATCTCAGATTGGCAGCGCTGCTCGTCGCTCATCGATCACGCGATCGACGAAGCGTTGGAGCCCGCGCGAGGGGTGGGGTGTTCCTCTTGCGGGGGCCTGAGGAGGCGCTCCTGCCTGTCTGCAGGCAGGATGCCAGCCGACGATCGGAGCGGCCCCCGTGCCGCCGGCCGGACGATTGTTCGAAGAACCCTCGGTCGAGTCCCCGGCTCTCCGGCCGGGAGAGAGTTGCCCGCCAACCGGCGGCGTGAGGGCCGCGTCCCCCGCAAGAGGAACACCCCACCCCGGAAGCGGGTGACTGACCAACCCCCGAACGAGCTACCAAGCCGCCGCACGAATGAACTTTGGTGAGGCTAGATCGCGAGGCGCAGCGCGACGCCCATGTCGACGACGGGCGCGTTCACGTTGACCGCGGGGACCACCACACCGTTGGGCGTTCCGTCTGGGTTGCAATGAATCTGGGGCGGGATGTCGATCCCGAGACGGAACTCGCCGCCGAGATGACCGTAGTGACCGGCGACGAATGCCTCGAACGTCAGGTGCGTCAGCAACGTCACCGAGTAGTCGAGGCGGGTCACGAACGAACGATCCGACAGGTTGCCGATGGTCGACAGCGTGAATGTCGTGTAGTTCCACGAGTACGGCGCCGGCAGCGACGCGAACAGCGCCGCGTATTGCTTGCCGGTATAGAAGAAGTTGAGCTGGGGCTGCCCCGAGTCGTTGAAGAAGAGACCGGGATAGATCGACGGGTTCGAGTAGCCGACGGAGTTGTAGAAGTACTCGCCGCCGAGGTTGAAGACGTCGTTGTCGTTGTATTTACGCGCCCAGGTGAATCCACCCACGGCCTGCGTCTTCACGCCGCTCGCGGTCGTGACGTGGTACTGGCGGGATAGATCGGTTGGACAGATCGGGTCGACGCCGACGAAGGTCACGATGGGAAAGTCGCTGCCCGAGCGGATCCCGACGTCGGTGTACAAGTCGAAGTCGCCGATGCCGATCGAGAAGTCGACGCCGCCGCGCACCTTCTGCCCCTGCTTCGCGAAAAAATCCAGCCCCAGCTCGGCGGGGCCCTCGACGAATTCGGCACGACCCGCGCCGGCGATCTGACCCAGCGTATTCGTGGCGACGTTGGGATCCTCGAAGACGCCGAACCCGTAGAAGTTCCACGCGCGCGACTCCCAGGGCACATGCACCTTGAGCATGCTGGTGCCGGGGCGCGCGTCGAAGACGTCCAGCGGGTTGCGCTTGATGGGATGGAGATAGTCAGTCGGCGTCCAGAAGCGGCCCGTGCCCCACTTCACGTGCTGCTTGCCGGCGGTGACGAACACCTTGTGCTCGATGTCGAACGAGATCCACATCTGATCGAGCACGGCGTTCGGGCCGCGCGTGGCGTTGAACGTCGTGAAGCCGGTCGCCGAGCTGCCGGCGATCGCGCCGCCCGAGGACATGGTCTGGCTTCCCGTGGCGGGCGTCGAGGTCCCCACCGGCGGCGCGGTCGGATCGTAGCTGACGCGGCCGCGGATGAACGCGCGCACGCGGTCATTGGGGCGCGCGTCGAAGTAGGTATCCAGCAGGTTGGGCGACGTCAGCGTCCAGCTGGCGGGGTTGGTGTGCATCGCCGCAGTGCTCTGCGCGCGCAGGTAGAGCTGGCCGCCGATCGTGAGCGGGTTTTCTGGCGCGACCTCGGCGCTGAGCCGGGGGCCGGCGTCCGGGCTGCCGAGCAGCATTTCGTCGCGATCGGGGACGGCGCCGGGCGCCAACTGCGGCCCCGCGGTCGAGGCCGCAGCAGCCGGTGGCAGCGCCGTCGGCTCCCCGGGCGCGCCGGAGGTGCTCGGCGGTGGTTGCGCGCCACCAGTGGCGGCGGGCGGTGCGGGCGCCGGCGCGGGCGCCGCGGCGCGGGGTAGGCGCCGCCGGTTTGTCGGAGCTGGCGCCTCCGAACATCTCGTCCTCGGACGGGCGCTTGTCCTGGGCGTGGGTAATCGTCGAGAACAGAAAGATCGCGAGCGCGCCGGCGAACGCGGCGCCCCTCACCCCGACCTCAGTGCGGGTCATCGGCTCTTGGATTCCAGCCACGCCTTGGTGAACAGGTTGGCCTCCAGCGGGTGGAGGTCGACGGCGCGGATCAGGATCAGCGTGGAGTTCGCCTTCTCGACCTCGTCGAAGAAGCGGATTTCCTGCGGGTACCAGACCTCGCTGTTCTTCGATTCGCTGAAGACCTTCTTCCACTTGGGATAGTAGGACGTGCGCAGCAGCTTTCCCGACAGCGCATATTCCTGGCGCTTGAGCACGTTCTTCGTGTCCTTGTCGATCCAGATCCGGATCATCGGGAACGCCAGATCCAGCCCCGCCTTGCCCTTGAGCAGCAGCTTGTGCGCGGTGTACGCGCCCAGCTTCTCCTCGCCCTCGTCGCTGGGATCGTACTCCTCCGCCAGCCGCGATTCGTCGAAGTCCGAACGCCGCGAGTTCGTGCCGCCGATGCGCTCGCGCTCGGTTCGCCGTTCCCACTTCCCGACGCTGGGATCGTAGAACCACAGGTTCTGGTCGATGCGCAGGTAGCCCTGCCCCGCCGACGACTTTGGCTTGGTGAACAGGATCATGAACTTCTGATCCTGCGAGCGCCGGAAGTACAACGTCTCGTAGACGACGTCGACCTTGTCCTTCTCCTTTTGCTCGATGTACGCGTTCGCGCGCCAGTCACCGTTGTTGTGCTGGCGCTCGTCGACCTGCTTCAGCAAGTCGACCATCTGGGCGTTGGCCAGCGCCGCATGCGCGGCGCGCGTCCCGCCCCACGTCAGCATGAGCGCCGCGACGGCGAACGCCCGAATCCTCGGCCTGCGTGAAGTCACCATGCGTTCGATCCTCGGTCCAAAGGACGTCCAAGACCAGTTAAAGAACAGTTAAGAACTGTGTGATCGCTCTCGTCAGCCGAAGTGTTGCATCGCGGTCACCGGCTTCAGCCGCGCCGCGCGCAGCGACGGATACAGCGCCGCCACGCCGGTGATGAACGTAATCAGGAACATCGCGCGCACAATCGCGCCCGGGTGAATCGCCAGGTGCAGGTGGTCCGACATCAAGAACAGCTGCACCGAGATCGGCACGTGAATGTGCAGCGCATTGAGGCCGGTCGCCACCGCGACTCCCATCACCGCACCGACCAGCGTGCCGAAGAAGCCGAGCATCAGCGACTCGAGCAGGAACATCCAGAGCACGCCGCCCCGCTGCATGCCGATCGCGCGCAGCGTGCCGATCTCGCGCGTGCGTTCGCGGATCGCGATCCACATCGTGTTCATGATCCCGATGACGACGATCGCGATCAGGATGGTGATCAGGATGCCGGTCAGCCCCTGCAGCGCCTGCAGCGTCCACATCATGAACGACAGCTCGTCTTCCCAGCTGGTGACGTCCAGCTTCTGGCCGGTCCAGTCCTCGCGCGCGACCGACTGAAACTTCATCCAGAACGCGCGCGGGTCGGGCGTCATCACGCGGATAGCCGGCCTTCTCGAGATCGGTGCGCAGCCGCGCCGCCAGCTCGGGGATCTTCGGCACGTACTGGTCCTTGAGCATGATCTGGATGACGCCGGTCGCGTTCTGGTTCAGCTGATAGAGCGTGCGCAGGCTGGCCATCGGCACGTAGGTGTTCCACATGCTGAGCAGGCCGATGCCGCGCGCGATCGCCACCACCCGCACGTCGATGGTGTTGTTCGCGCCGCGCGTGGTCGGCGCCGAGATCGTGAGCGCGTCGCCCACCTTCGCGTTCAGCTTCTCGGCCTGGTTGTCGAAGATCAGGATCGTGCCCGGCTCGGCCAGGTCGTCGAGCTTGCCGCTGATGATCTGCAAGACCTGCGGGAATGCGCGGCTCCTGGCGAATGTCGATGCCGCTGATGCCGACCTGCATCGAGCCGGTGTCCGACACCAGCTTCGCCCAGCCGCGGCCGCGCTCGACGGCGAACGCCATCTCGGGCAGCGACTTCTTCGCGACCTCCAGCACGTGCTGGTAGTCGGTGACCACCGGCCCGGCCTGGCCGGCGGTGATCTTGTAGAAGCCGCCGACATTCAGGTGCCCGCTGCTCAGCGTGGTCGCCGTGTCGATCATGGTCTCGCGGATGCCGGTCGACAGGCCGTTGAGCAGGATCAGCAGCGCGGTCACCGAGCCGATCGCGGTGCCGAGGAACAGCGCGCGCCGGCTGTGCTGGATCAGGCTGCGCAGCGCGATGTTGAGATCGACGAAGAGCTTGGACATGACCGTTACTCCTCCTCGGACATCGCCTGGCGCGGTGTGACCCGCATCGCCAGCCAGGCAGGGTAGAAGCTCGAGAACGCGCTCACCAGCAACACCGCGATGAACGCCACGATCAAGTTGGTCGTGCCCAGGAACGGGTGTAGCCGCGGTCCCGAGAAGAAGAAGAACCAGATGTCGGACTTCGCGGGCACGCCGACCTTGCCGACGATCGCCACGATGACCGCACCGACGCCGGCGCCGATCGCGCCGAAGATCAGACCGACCACCATCGCCTCGATCACCAGCATCGCCAGGATGAACCGGCGCTGCGCGCCGATCGCGCGCAGCGTGCCGATCTCCTTCACGCGCTCGAGCGTCGCCATCACCAGCGCGTTGTTGATGATGACCAGCGCGATCACGAAGATGATCAGGATCGCGACGTAAAGGACGATGCGCGCCAGCATGATGAACTGGCCGATGATCCCCGACGCCTTCTGCCAGGAGATCGCCTTCAGCGGCAAGCCCTCGCGCTTGCCGGCGTCCTCGATCGCCTTCATGGTCTGCGGGATCAGCTTCGGGTTCTTCAGGATCACGGCGGCGTTGAGCACCACGCCGCGCTGGGTCTCGCCGGGCGCGTAGACGCGGTCGACGAGATCCTCGCGCCGCAGCCGCTGGCCCAGACCCGCGGCCAGCTCGGGGATCTCGGGCGAGACGCCGGGCGTGGCGTCGGCGACCACGGTCTTGCCGTGCGCCTTCTCGCTGGGCTTCACCGCGGTCTCGTCCTTGGTCTCCTTGGTACCGAACAGCTCGGCCTCGGCGTTCTCGCGGCTGACGTCGTGCGCGCCCGCGGCTTTCTGCAGCTGCTCGATCTCCTTGAGCCGTTCGGCGGTCATGAAGCCGTAGAGCTCGCGGAACGAGACCAGGTCCATCAGGTTCAGCGCGCCCGCCAGCGTCGACTTCTCCAGGCCCTGGAACTGGAACGTGCCGTAGACGTGCAGGTTCACCGACTGGACGTAGCCGCTGCGCGTGAACGCCTTGATGGTCAGCGTGTCGCCGATGCGGATGCGGTACAGCTCCAGCGACGGCGCCAGCTCGCGGTAAAAGAACGCGTACCGGCGATCGAAGTTCTGGTCGTCGGTCTCGAAGAACGACGCCAGCAGCGCGCCGACGTCGTTGCTGGTGTTGCCCAGCTCCTTTTGCAGCTTGGCGCGGAAGTCGGCGGTCTTGATCGAGTCGAGCTGCAACATGACCTCGCGCACCTGCATGACGTTCTCACGCACCATGCGCTGCAGGTCGAGGTCCTTGGCGATGAACGAGCCGCGCGCGTCGCGCGCGTCCTTGATCTGGTCCAGGCGGTGCGCGCTCTTGAGCTTGAGCTGGTCTTCGTAGACGAACTTCGAGAACAGGAAGCCGCGCTTGCCGGTCGGCACCGCGGTGCCGTCGACGATCTGCATGCGGTCGAACGCCTTGCCGAAGCTGTCGAGATCGGTGCCGACGTAGCGGATGAAGAGCAGGTCGGCGTCGGCCGCCTGCGTGGCGATGCGGTTCTCGAGGAACTCGAG
Organism: uncultured Pseudomonadota bacterium; assembly: GCA_963774325.1. GTDB lineage: Bacteria > Myxococcota_A > Polyangia > Fen-1088 > Fen-1088 > DASRQZ01. The sequence goes on along the minus strand of CAVZEF010000002.1, from coordinate 1,257,278 downwards.
CGAGCCGAGCGGATCCTTGTCGAAGCCGGCCCAGAACGCCTCGGACGCGGCGCGGTTGACCGCCGCGGCGTCCTCGGCGCTGATCGCGCGCGCATCGGCGACCGCCTTCAGATTCTTGAGGTCGCCCTGCAGCAGCGAGACGATCTGGCGTACGTGGCCTTTCTCGGCCTCGATCTGCAGATCCAGCTTCGCGCTCGCCGCCGGCGACAGCCCGCCCGCGATCCGCTTGCGGTAGGCGTCGCGCAGCTTGGCTGAGCGCCACGTCGATGGTGTTGCCCGACGTGACCAGCGCGCCGCTGATCCCCATGGGCACCACCGCCTTGACGTTGGGCACCGTCAGGAGCGTCTCGCGCACCTTGGCGAAGTCGTCGAGCGGCGTCAGATCCTGGTCGCCCATGGTCATGCTGCCCATGACTTCGAGCGAGTCCTTGGACTTGTCCGAGTAGACCTGAATGTGGCCGGCGACGCTGCCGATGACGCTGCGGCTCATCGAGGCGTCGAGGCTGTCGAGCAGCGAGTTGCCGGCGACCACCAGCAACGCGCCGAAGAAGATGATGCCGCCGACGATGATCGTCTTCAGCCGGCTCGCGAACAGATTGCGGAACGCGATCTGCGCGACGACGCCGAACGTGTCGATCCAGGCGGAGAGCCGATGCTGGGCCATGGTCAGGCCGGCGCGCTGGCGGCGTGGACGCCAGCGTCCTTGGGCGAGACGCGATCGACGAACTTGCCGTCGGCCAGCCGCACGATGGAGCTGGCGTTGGCCATGACCTTCTGGTCGTGCGTCGAGAAGATGAACGTCGTCCCCTCGGTGCGGTTCAGCTCCTTCATCAAATCGAGGATGTTCTGCCCGGTCACCGAGTCGAGGTTCGCGGTCGGCTCGTCGGCGAGCACCAGCTGCGGCCGCGCCACCAGCGCGCGCGCGATCGCGACGCGCTGGCGCTGGCCGCCGGAGAGCTCGCTCGGACGATGGCTCGCGTACTCGCGAATGCCGACGCGCTCGAGCAGCGTCATCACGCGCTTGCGCCGCTCGGCGGTGCCGAGCTCGCGCTGCAAGCAGCAGCGGCAGCTCGATGTTCTGCAGCACGCTCAGCACCGAGACCAGGTTGAAGCTCTGGAAGATGAAGCCGATCGTGTGCAGGCGCAGGTCGGTCAGCGCGCGCTCGGTGAGCAGGCGCGTGTCCTTGCCCGCGACCTCGACGGAGCCCGACGTGGGCGTGTCGACGCAGCCGATCAGGTTGAGCAGCGTGGTCTTGCCGCTGCCGGACGGGCCGGCGATCGACAGGAACTCGCCGCCGCGCACCTCGAGAGAGATGCCCCGGAGCGCAGGGACCACGACCTTGCCCAGCGTGTAGTTCTTGACCGCATCCTTGACCGAGACGATCGCTGCCATGAGTTCAGTCCTCCCGTGCGCGAGCAAACGAGCCAGCGGGACGTAGTATTCAAATTTGAATAGAGGGTGTCAAGCGCTGTGATCCCGCCCGTCGGGGGTCCGGCGCCTGACCAAGATACGACCGGGCGGGAATAAAGCACGGATCCCGTGGTGTCAAACCTCGAGTTTGTCGACGGCCTCGGAACCCGCGGAGTCATCAACGTCTCCACTCCCAGGACGAACGGCGCGCGCCGCTTGCGACAGGGCCGCGAAAAAACTTCGAACCGATTTGGCCCGGGCGCGCGCCGCGGGCGCGATCATTCAGCGAAAGGTCGCGAGAATACTGCGCAAACGCTCGGCATTCGGGGACGTAGTCGCCGCGCCCTTCTGCAAGATCGGGTTCCAGCCGCCGAGGGTGCGCAAGGCGGTGGCGTCGAGCTCGACGAAACCCATGCTCCAGCCCGCGAACTGGCGCGCCCGGATCGGGCCTCGGCGAAAGACCGCGACGTTTTTGTGCCGGGGATCGCGCGAAATGCGGTCGTAAAGCACGCTGACCACCTTCTCGTCTCCCTCGAGAACCTGCACGAAGACGCCCTTCTGGTGCAGCAGGACCCCGGTGACGTCCAGCTCCTGGTTGCGGGCGCGACAGACGCTGAGGAGGTCGCTCAGCTTCACCGTCGTGAAGGGCCGCGTCTGCACGCTGCCGTAAATCAGCTCATAGAGCCGTTTGCCCACGCCCGTGTCATCGGCTTGACGCGCGGGGGGCTTTACTTCGGGAGGGCTGGCGGCCGGCGAGCACGGGCTCGCCAACCCTCCGAATCTCCCGCTACTTCACCGAGATGTCGACGCTGGGCCGCAGCTCGCCGCAGACCTTGAGCACCTTGTGGATCACGTTGCTCTTGAACGCATCGATGAGCGCGCGGTTGCCGGGCGTCCCCTCGTCGACGGCGACGTAGGCCTGCTCCGTCAGCGCGTAGTCGAAGCGCGGGGCCCACTTGCGCGAGCCGAGGCGCGCGGTGGTCGAGCAGTTGTCGACCATGTATGCCACGCCGCGCGCGTGCATGTAGGGGTTGAGCGAGTCGACCGACTCGATCACCGATTCGTTGGCCGCCTCGGAGTACGGGTGCCCCTTGTCGAGCAGGATGTCGATCTGGGCCATCATCGTCGCGACGTACACGCCCGCGGTGAACGCGTTCACCGGAATGCGCTCCTCGACGCGCTTGGCGCGCACACCCGCGCCGACCTTCCACGTCTCGGTGCCGTCGATCTTGCCCATCGGGGTCTTCTTGAGACGGTTGCCCGCCAGCACGACGCCGCGGATCTCGTTGCCGGTCGACACCTCGTCGTAGATCTCGGCGAGGATCTCGCGCGCCGCCGGGTACGCCGCCACGTACGCCTTCTCGAACTCCGCCTTGCCGGCGGCGTCGAGCTTCTCGTAAAGCGCCAGGATCCCCTGCTTCGAGATCGTGGTGTTGATGGGCCCGGTGATCGACTCGGCGGAGTTCAGGAACGCCGCTTCCTTCGACATTCCCTGGCTCACGAAGCGCCGGTACAGGCTCTCGATGATGCCGTGGACCGCGCCGAGCAGGATGCCGCGCTCGCCGTAGATGTCCGACTTGAACTCGGACTCGAGCGTGGTCTGGAACGTGTACGGCGACCCGAGGCCCACCGCCCAGCCGAGCGCGTAGTCGGTGGCGCGGCCGTCGATGTCCTGCTGCACGGCGAAGCTGGCGTTGATGCCGGCGCCGTTCACCTCCTTGCCCTGCACGTAGAGGCGGCGCACCGACGGTCCCATGCCCTTGGGGCACACCGCGATCACGTTGACGTTGGCGGGGAACTTCGCGCCGACGTTGTTGAGGTGCCCGAGCAGGAAGCCGTGCGACAGGCCCAGCGTGGCGCCCGGGCGCAGCGCCTCGAACACGCGGCTGTGGAGCTCGCGCCTGCGCGGCGTCGGAGATCAGCAAGAGCACGATGTCCGACTCGCGCACGACCGCGAACATCTCGCCGAGCGTGCCGTTCTCCTCGGTGAAGCCCGCGGCACGCGCCTGCGCCATCGAATCGCTGCCGCCGCGCAGGCCGACCTTGACGCGGATGCCCGTGCCCTCGAGCGAGTCACGCAGGTTCTGCGCCTGCGCCGGACCCTGCGAGCCCCAGCCGATGACGCCGATCTGCTTGACGCCCGCGAACGCCTTGGAGCAGCAGCGGGAACAGGTGGCGGCCGCCCTTGACGATCTGCTCCGTGCGATCGCTCATCTGCACGGTGTCGATCTTGAAGATTTTCGAGCTGAAGCTGAGCGATTCGGCGGCCATGGAGTCCTCCCCGGAGGTGTGGGCGTTGCTGGTTGTTTTGAAGCCTCTGATATACGCGGTTCCGATCATTGCGTAAAATGCATTGTTTTCAAATCACTGTTGCACTTTTCGCAACACACACCGTGTCACCAGGAGCGACCCACCGCGATGGACCACGACGCTCTCCGCCTGTTCCTGCACCTGTCGCGCACGCTGCGCTTTCTCCAGACCAGCCGCGAATGCCACATCAGCCCGTCTGCGCTGTCGCGCGCGATCCAGCGCCTGGAGCGTGAGGTCGGCTGCCGCCTGTTCGAGCGCGATCGCCGCACCGTGCGCCTGACGCCCGAGGGGACGCGGCTGGCGGCGCACGCGCGCGAGGTGCTCGACCGCTGGGACACGGTGACGCAAGAGCTGCGCGGAAGCTCGGGTGCGGACGGCGGTACGCTCCGCGGGACGATCGCGCTCTTCGCGTCCGTGACCGCGTGCCAGAGCTTCCTGCCGGGCATGCTGAGCGGGTTCCGCGAGCGCTTCCCCGACATCCACATCCGCCTCGAGACCGGCTACGCCGTCGACGCGCTGGAGATGCTGGCCGAGGGCCGCGTCGACGTCACGGTGGCGGCGCTGCCCGCCCGCGTGCCGGCGCCGCTGACCGCGCGCGTCCTGCTGCACACGCCGCTGGTGTTCATCGCGCCGGCGTCGCCGTGCGAGGTGCAGCGCCAGGTCGCGCGCCGCCCCCTGCCCTGGGCCGAGCTGCCGATCGTCTTGCCGGCGTCGGGCCTGGCGCGCGCCGACGCCGACCGCTGGTTCCGCCGCAAGCGGATCGCGCCGCGCATCTACAGCGAGGTGGCGGGCAGCGAGGCGATCCTCTCGCTGGTCAGCCTCGGCTGCGGCGTCGGTATCGTGCCGCGCATCGTGATGGACAAGAGCCCGCTGCGCGCCGAGGTGCGCGCGCTGGACGTCGAGCCCGGCATCGGCGAGTTCCGCGTCGGCGTCTGCACGCAGCGCCGCAAGCTGCAGTCGCCGCTGGTGCGCGCGTTCTGGGATGCGATCGGCGGCTAGAAAGCGGGAGGTTCGGAACCCTCTGAGGGTTCCGAGCTAGATCGACGTTGACGCCAGGACGTCGGGCGTCTTGCGCAGCGGCGGGTGGCCGTACCGGCCGTACCACGCGATGTAAAGGTAGCAGAGCACCGGGATCACGAAGCAGTGGTGGATGCCGATGCGATCCGCGAGCGCGCCCTGGATCACCGGGATCAGCGCGCCACCGACGATCGCCATGCACAGGATGCCCGAACCCTGGCCGGTGTGCTTGCCCAGGCCGTCGATCGCGATGGTGAAGATCGTGGGGAACATGATCGAGTTGAAGAGCCCGACCGCGATCACCGACCACATCGCGACCTGGCCGGTGGCGAGCATGGTGACCAGCACCAGCACCGCCGCACCGAGCGCGTGAATCGCAAGGAGCTTGCCCGGCTTCACGACCCGCAGCGTGAATGTGCCGATGAAGCGGCCGATCATCGCGCCGCCCCAGTAGTAGGCGACGTAGTGCGCGCCGGCCGCCTCGGCGAGCCCGCCGATCTCCGGCTCCTTGAAGTAGTTGACGAGGAAGCTGCCAATCGCCACCTCGCCGCCGACGTAGACGAAGATGCCGACCGCGCCCAGCACCAGGTGACGATAGCTCCAGGCGCTCTTGTGCTCATCGGACGCGGCGTGCGCCGCCTCGTCGGCGCCGCCCGAGGCCGCGTCGATCTTGGGCAGCTTGAAGAACGCGATCGCGACGGCGAGCACGACCAGCGCGATGGCCAGTCCCACGTAGGGCGTCTGCACCGAGCTCGCCTCGGCCAGGCGATAGGCGTCCGCGGCGCTCGAGGAGAGCTGCTTGATCTCGGCCGGGCTCTTGACCACCGTCGACAGGATGATCATCGAGCCGAAGATCGGCGCGATCGTCGTGCCCAGCGAGTTCAAGGCCTGCGTCATGGTGAGGCGGCTCGAGGCGGTCTCCGGCTTGCCGAGGATCGCCACGAACGGATTCGCGGCGACCTGCAACAGCGTGATGCCCGACGCGAGGATGAAGAGCGCGAGCAAGAACAGCGGGTACGAACGCTGCGCCGGCCGCCGGGTAGAAGAGCAGGCAGCCGACCCCCGCGGTGACCAGCCCCATGATGATGCCGTTCTTGTAGCCGAGCTTGTTGACGATCAACCCGGACGGCAACGACATCACGAAGTACGCCGTGAAGAAGGCGAACTGGATCAACATCGCCTGCGCGTAGTTGAGCTCGAACACCGCCTTGAGGTGCGGGATGATGATGTCGTTCAGGCAGGTGATGAAACCCCACATGAAGAACAGCGTGGTGAGCACGGCCAGCGGAGCCATGTAGCTCGCCCCGCTCTCTGTGGCGGATACGGTTCGAACGGCTACCGGAGCGGATGACGCCAAAGTGAAGGGACCATAGCCCGCACTCACGAATGCGGTCAATCGCGCGTTTCGCGCAGGTTTCTCAGCTGAATGTCGCCGTTCGAACCCGGTATCCCGCTCCGTCGGAAGTCCCGAGAAGCTCTGGTGATTCGGGGGATGAGGCCCCTCGTCACCTGTGGCGTACCGGGCGATGGCGCGTCGCCCGGCATGCACATCCGTACAGAACGCCGCCGCGAGCCGGCACGACGCCGGCCCGCACGTCAATCTAACGACAGCGCCGACCGCTCAAGGAGTCACGGGACACAAATAGAACCGCATGTTGTCGCAATAGCCGTCCTTGCATTCGACGCCGTTGACGAAGAGCTCGCAGTAACCACCGCCGCAGAACTGTCCGTTCACCGTGAAGGCCGAGGGGAATGCCCGCGGACCCTCTTCCTCCGAATAGTAGGGCGTCCACATGCATTGACCGGGCGAGGCCGTCGGCGCCGTATAGGTCAGGTGTCCGGACGAGAGCTTGGAGCACGTGATCCGCACGTTGTCGCAGAGCGAGCCAGAGCACTCCACACCGGTCATGACACCGGCGCTGCCACAGAACGCCTGGTTCTGGTTGTCTGAGATGTTGTACGACGTACCGTCGGAGTAGGTCATATGCTGTGTCTGGGTGGTCGTCGAGCCTTCCTCGGAGAACCACCCTGACGTCGCCTTGTTTGCGGTATTGATGCTCGCCCCCACGGGCGGCGTCGCACACTGCAAGGTGATGCTGGCGCAGTTGCTGCCGAAGCAACCGAGACCGTTGACGGCGGAGTTGCCGGTGCAGGAGACGGGAGGCTGGCCCGTGGTCGTGATGCCCGTCCAGTAAGGCATGCCGGTCGCAAATGAACCGAAGCTATTGGGGTTCGAGTTGGACGTTTGTGTCAAAATCTGGAGGTTGAGAGGAAAGGCGCTAATCATGTTGTAAACCGTGATGATTCCAGTGTCGGAGAGCGACAGGAATGCGTTCTGGATCGGCGAGGGTGGCGAGTTGCTGGCCCACAGGGAGAACGGAGCGCCGGCCTGATAGATGTACAACGCCGTCGTCGTCATCCAGGCGTAGAGCTGACTGCCGCTGGTACCCGATGCCCAGAGAGCGCCCCCGGTGTCGTTATCGTAGAGGACGAGGTTGCCGTCGTTCTGCATCGTCAAGAGATACCGCCCGTTGCACGACGAGAACGACATGCCGGTTCGCAGTCCCTCGCCGGGGTTCATCTGGCCGCACCTCGACGGGGACGTCGGCGTGCCGGTGCCCCAGAACCCGGTCGTGCCGTTGCTGACAGCGAGGGTCCCCTGACCGTTGGTGACGAGATACGCCCCCGGATGGCCGGCGGTGTCGGACTGCCAGACCACGCCGCCCGACGCGTTGTAGAGGACGAAGTTCCCGTCCGCCTGCATGGTCGCGTGGTCCGCGAAGGTACCCACCGTGTTGGAGGCCCACCGGGGCGTCCCCGCTCCGTTCACGTTCTGATAGAGAACCAGGTTCCCGTCGCTCTGCAGGGCCAGCCACCACTGCCCATCGCAGGTAGTGATCTGGGATTGCAAGCTGAACGCGACCAGCCCCTGCCCTGAAGTGAGCAGCGTCATCGGCGCCGGCCCCGGCGCGCATGCCGCTGGGGCGGCCGGCGTCGCCACGACGTTCGAATGTATCTTGGCCACTCGCTCGAGCCGCCCTGGCGAATCGTTGGTCGCGAAATAGACGTACGTGGAATCGAGCACCGTCAAGTAAGGACTCTTGAGCCCGCCCGCGAGCACCGTCGGCGTGCCGCCATTGAGCCCCACGGTCATCACCGCGCCACCCGAGTAGTTGTTGACCCAATAGACGCCGCTCGAATCGACTGCGAGGTTGGGCGCCGCCTGGTTGGTGGCCAGCACGACCGGCGTGCCGCCGTTGCGCGAGACCTTCAGGATCTGGCCGTTGGCCGTCCAATAGACGCTGGTCGCATCGACCCGAAGGTCCATCGCCCCTGTCTGCCCCGACGCGAGCACGGTCATCGGATCACCCGGGTTCTTGCCCCCTTTCATGACCGTCCCGCCGCCGCTGCCACTGTAATTCGTCCAGTAGATGTTGGTCGCGTCGACGGCGATGTACTCGGGATCCACCTGCCCGGTGACCAGCGTGACCAGACCCGATCCGTCCAGCCCCATTCTCTTGATCGTCCCCGGCCCTCCGCCATAGGTCGACGTCGTGTAGTAGACGTAGTTCGCATCGACGGCGATGCCGGCGGGGCGGCCCGCGTCGGCGGAGAGGGTCAACGGAGTCGGCGGAACGCCGGGGTTGTTCCCGCTCTTGGCGCTCTTCATGACGTTCCCCGGGATACTGAAGTTCGTCCAGTAGACATTCTTGGCGTCGGTGACCACCGCCCAGGGGGCGCTCTGGCCACTGGCGACCTGGATTGGGGTCAGCGTCGCGCCCATGTTGGTCTTCTGGACGGTGCCGTCGTTGCTGCCCCAGTAGACGGATTGACCGTCGAGCGCCATTCCGCCACCGGCCACCGGTCCCGACGCGACGAGCTGGGGATGGTTGTTGGCAACGGCCGTGGTATCGGCATGCCACTGGTTGTTGGAGCGAGCCCATTGCGGTTGGCCAATGATACCGCGCACCGCCAACGCGGCATGTACCCCGGTCGTCGCCGCCGTCAAAGAGGTGTCAGGCCCGCTGCCGTTTTGTAAAACCTTGCGATCGGGATCGAAGGTCCACTTCTGCTCGGGCAGGGTGTCGTCGCACGTGGCGACGACCGCGGGATAGACATAATACGAGATGGGCTCGCCGAAATGCTCCTCCGCACGAGGGATTGCCGGAACCGCAGCCATCGGCGTGGACTGGGCCGCGCGGTTCGCGAGCAAGGCGCTCATGCACTTGTTGAGGCCCGGGTTCCAGATCCGGCCCGAAGCACGATCGTACGTCCACCACTGCAACGTGCTGCCGTTGCAGGGCGCCAGCCACAGGGGCGTGCCGTCGGCGGCGTTGCCGCTCTCGAGCTCGACGCAGAGATTCTGATCGGCTTCGAGGCTGATCCGCTGGTTGATCTCGGTGAGATCGGGGGCGGGATGAAGAGTGCGATGCAGGGTATCGACGAGCGCCCGCACAGCGAAGAACGGAATCTGCTTGGCGACGCCGGTTCGCATCTCGAGCGCGGAATATTTGAAGTCGGGTGTCGCGGCGAGGTTTTCGCAGAAGTTGTTGGTGACCGGCCCGGACGAAGGGTTGGGATCGCTCCCCAAGTAGTTTTTCGAGCTCGACAGGCCGGTATACATGTCCGCACACGCGAGCTGGCAGCCGATTGCGCGCCCCGGGAAGCCGAGGGCGTCTCGGGACCCGCAGACGACGCCGCCGTACATCTGCTGGTAGTGGGAGAAAAGCGCCGCCAGATCATTGCCGAGCAGATTGTCGAACATGTGATCGGTGCGATAGTTCCCATCAACAGCCGCGAGAATCATGCTGCGCTCGGGGATAGACCTGAGGAGTGCCGCGACGTGCAAGCGCCAGTCGTAGACGGATATCGCGGGGGTCAAGGTGTTCGTAACGGGGCGGGTCAAGCCTGCTGATGCGCCGATGATGTATTTCCAACTGGTATTCGAGTCGGTAAGGGCCTCCGCAAAGTTCCGGTAGAACGCTGGGGATATCCCAGCGGTGTTCTCCAAGATGTTCATGGCATCCAGTTGGCCAGCCCAAGTGGGATCGCTTTGTAGATATGCAATGTTGTTATGCTCGTCGAGCTCTATTTGCTGGAGTCCACTTTGAAGTCGGTTGAGTTGATCGTTTATGGCTTGCGCGTTGAACAGCCAGGTCAGGGTCACACCCAGCTGGTCGATCTTGGCCGCCAACGCCTGTATCGGATCGGAATTGGGGATGAGATTCAGGAAACGCAGCACGACTTCTGCCGCCGAGACGATCCCTGAGATCGCCGAGATGGTCTGCGCGGCGATCCGGAAGGGCTTGGTCACGAAGTCCAGCTCTTGCGCGAAACTTTGCCACCCGGTCGGGGGCTGAAACTGAAAGGTGATGGTGATCGAAGAGGGATCGATGAGGGGCGCATTGATTGGAATATCCAGCGCCGAGGACGTCTCCTCCGTCCGCTCCTCGCCCGTTGGCTCGGGTCCACAGGCAGTCATCAAAACCAGCAACATGCTCCCGAGCACAAGACCGCGTATCTTCATATGTTCTCCCTCTCCCTGGACATACCGGCGCACGCCGCGGCCTCGTCGTCGAGTCGAAGCCGCGTCGTCGGATCCCGCTACATAGAAGTCGGACCAACGTGATTTTTGGGTTGGTCCTTTGTGAAGAAAAGATCGCTCGTCAGGGATCGGCGAGACTTTTCTCCCCCACGCGTTCGAGCTCGCGGACCAACCCCAGTTGCAGCCGCTTCTCGAGGGTGCGGATCCGCTGCCGCGAGAGCCCCAGGGCATCGGCGGCGACGTGCTGTGCCTCGTCGAGCACGTACCGTCGGTGGTGAACCGACCTCAGGTCCGGCGGCAAGCGGCCGAGGTAGTCTCGTACGCGCGCGAGCGTCACCGGATCGATCCAGCTCGGTGGAGCCGCCGCGGCATCGATGTCGTTGAGCGCCAGCCACGCCTCGATCGCCGCGCCCCCCGCCAGCACTTCGCGCTGCTGCAGGCGGAGCGAATCGACGACGGTGTTGCGCACGATCGCGAGGAGGTACGGACCATGGTGATGAAGTCCCTTGAAAGCTCGGCGCGCCGTCGGGCTGAAGGCCCGCGCGAAGGAGTCCTGGACCAGGTCATTCACGCTGGCCGCGCCGACCAGCCAGATCCCTCCATGCACTTGAAGGAGGCGCCGGACCTCGCGGTCGACGCGCGCCACGTACGCGCAGTAGACGTGCTCCAGAGCGGCGCGCTCGCCGCTGCGAAATCTCGCTGACAGATCCTCGTCGCCCCCCGAGGTCGAGATCATCGCTCCGCCTCGTTTGCAACGCGCGAGCCAGCGGACGCGCGCGCTCGACGCGGGACAAACGGGCGTTCTCCGTCACTGACGAGCGCCGGATCGTCGTATCGGCGGGCGAACGTTCGCGGACGTTCGGCGGTACAGCGCATGAACCTGCGCCGTCGCGGGGTCGACTACAACAATGGCGGTGCCGACGAAGGAGGGGAGCGCTCCGCCTCGCATTTGAGGGCGGCGGGCAGGACGGAACGCCGCCGGAAGGCGGCTCTGTGGCCCGGAAGGGGCGAAGACGCCGCCTAAGCCTTTAGGGTAACAGCGTCTCGCCCATCAGGTACTGGTCGACACCGCGGGCGGCGGCGCGGCCTTCCTGAATGGCCCAGACGATCAGCGACTGGCCGCGCGACATGTCGCCGGCCGCGAAGACGCCGGGGACGCTGGTCTGCTTGTTGGCGTCGACGACCACGTTGGTGCGCTCGTCCAGCTTCACGCCCAGCTCGGCGAGCATCCCCTCTTTCTCGGGGCCGAGGAAGCCCATCGCCAGCAGCACCAGATCGGCGGGCCACACCTTCTCGCTGCCGGGAACTTCTTTCATGGTCACGCGGCCGCCCTCGCCCTTGACCCACTCGATCTGCACCGTGTGCAACGCCTTGACGTTGCCCTGCGCGTCGCCCTCGAAGCGCTTGGTGACGACGCGGTAGGCGCGCGGGTCGCCGCCGAACAGCGCCGCCGCCTCTTCCTGGCCGTAGTCCATCTTGTAGACCCGCGGCCACTGCGGCCAGGGATTGTCGGCCGCGCGGTCGTCGGGCGGGCGCGCCATGATCTCGAACTGCACCAGGCTCTTGCAGCTCGTGGCGCAACGACGTGCCCACGCAGTCGGTGCCGGTGTCGCCGCCGCCGATGACGACCACGTGCTTGCCCTTGGCCGAGATGTAGCGCCCGTCCTCGAAGTTGCTGTCGAGCAGGCTCTTGCAGCTCTTGAGCAGGAACTCCATGGCGAAGTGCACGCCCTTGAGCGGGCGCCCCTCGACCGGCAGGTCGCGCGGGCGCGTGGCGCCGCCGCACAGCACCGCCGCGTCGAAGTCCTTGAGCAGCGACTTGGTCGGGAAGGTCTTGCCGACCTCGGTGCTGGTGACGAACTCGATGCCCTCCTCGGCGAGCAGCTTCACGCGCCGATCGACGATGTCCTTTTCCAGCTTCATCGGCGGGATGCCGTACATCAGCAGGCCGCCGATGCGGTCGTCGCGCTCGAACACCGTCACCTTGTGCCCGGCGCGGTTCAGCTGCGCCGCGCACGCCAGGCCGGCCGGCCCCGACCCGACGACCGCCACCTTCTTGCCCGGTGCGCGACAGCGGCGGCTCGGGAACGATCCAGCCCTCGGCGAAGCCGCGGTCGACGATCGCGCACTCGATGCTCTTGATGGTGACCGCCGGCTCGCTGATGCCGAGCACGCACGATCCCTCGCACGGCGCCGGACAGACGCGGCCGGTGAACTCGGGGAAGTTGTTGGTCTTGTGCAGCCGCGCCAGCGCCTCGCGCCACTGCCCGCGGTAAACCAGATCGTTCCACTCGGGGATGAGATTGTTGATCGGACAGCCCGAAGCACCGCCATCCAGCAGCTTGCCGGTGTGACAGAATGGAACGCCGCAATCCATGCAGCGCGCGCCCTGCTCGCGCAGCGTCGTCGTCCGCCAGGTGGTCGTGAAACTCCCGCCAGTTGCCGACGCGCTCCTTCGGATCGATTGAGCGGGGCAGCACCCGCTCGAACTCCATGAACCCGGTCACTTTGCCCATTGGCTCTGCTTACTTTCCTCCCAGTCGGGCGACGTCGTGCGAGTTGAGCTCGAAGGCGGCCATCTCGGCCTCCTCGGCCGACAGGCCGGTCTCACGCATCTTCTTCTGTGACTCGAGCACTCGCTTGTAATCGTTCGGCATCACGCGCACGAAGTACGGCACCCAGTGGTTCCAGGCCGCCAGGATCTCCTGCGCTCGCTTGCTGCTGGTGTACTGCGCGTGCCGGAAGATCATGCCGTGCACCTGCTTGATCTCGTCGGCGTCCTCGAGCTTGGCCAGGCTGACCATCTCCTTGTTGCAGTTGCCGGCGAAGCGGCCGCCTTCGTCGAGGACGTAGGCGACGCCGCCCGACATGCCGGCGGCGAAGTTGCGGCCGGTCGGCCCGAGCACGACCACGCGGCCGCCGGTCATGTACTCGCAGCCGTGGTCGCCCACGCCTTCGACGACCGCCGTCGACGCCGCTGTTGCGCACGCAGAAGCGCTCGCCCGCCATGCCGCGGATGTACGCCTCGCCGCCGGTCGCGCCGTAGAAGGCGACGTTGCCGATGATGACGTTTTCCTCGGCGACGAACGTCGACGCCGCCGGCGGGTAGACGATGATCTTGCCGCCCGACAGCCCCTTGCCGAGGTAGTCGTTGGAGTCGCCTTCCAGGCGTCAGCGTCATGCCGCGCGGCACGAAGGCGCCGAAGCTCTGGCCCGCCGAGCCCTGGAAGTGCAGCTGGATCGTGTCGTCGGGCAGTCCCTCGGCGCCGTAGCGTGCGCGTCACCTCGCTGCCGAGCGATCGTGCCGACGACGCGGTTGACGTTGCGGATCGGCAGCGTCGCCTTGACCGGCTTGCGCTCGTCCAGCGCCGGCTTGCACAGCGCCAGCAGCGTGGTGTTGTCGAGCGCGGCCTCCAGGCCGTGGTCCTGGCTGATCTGGCAGAAGCGGCCGACGTCGGCGCCGACGTCGGGCTGGTAGAAGATCGGCGAGAAGTCGAGCCCGCGCGCCTTGCAGTGATCGACCGCCTTGCGCATGGCGATCGCGCTCGGTGTGGCCGACCATCTCGGTGATCGTGCGGAAGCCGAGCTGGGCCATCAACTCGCGCACCTCCTGCGCGATGAAGCGCATGAAGTTGACGACGTGCTCGGGCGTCGCCGGTGAACTTCTTGCGCAGCTTCGGGTCCTGCGTCGCGACGCCGACCGGGCAGGTGTTGAGGTGGCAGACGCGCATCATGATGCAGCCCAGCGCCACCAGCGGCGCGGTCGCGAAGCCGAACTCCTCGGCGCCGAGCAGCGCGCCGATGATCACGTCGCGCCCGGTCTTGAGCTGGCCGTCCATCTCGACGACGATGCGGCTGCGCAGATTGTTGAGCACCAAGCGTCTGCTGCGTCTCGGCCAGGCCCAGCTCCCAGGGGATGCCCGCGTGCTTGATGCTGGTCAGCGGCGAGGCGCCGGTGCCGCCGTCGTGGCCGCTGATGAGCACCACGTCGGCGTGCGCCTTGGCGACGCCGGCCGCGATCGTGCCGACGCCGACCTCGGCCACCAGCTTGACGCTGATGCGCGCGTCGCTGGTTGGCGTTCTTCAGATCGTGGATCAGCTCGCGCCAGATCCTCGATCGAGTAGATGTCGTGGTGCGGCGGCGGCGAGATCAGGCCCACGCCCGGCGTCGAAGTGGCGCACCTTGGCGATCCACGGGATAGACCTTGTGCCCGGGCAGCTGGCCGCCCTCGCCCGGCTTGGCGCCCTGCGCCATCTTGATCTGCAGCTCCTTGCGCGTTGACCAGGTACTCGCTGGTGACGCCGAAGCGCCCCGACGCCACCTGCTTGATGGCGCTGTTCCGCGAGTCGCCGTTCGCGTCGAGGACGTAGCGCGCCGGGTCCTCGCCGCCCTCGCCGGTGTTGCTCTTGCCGCCGATGCGGTTCATGGCGATGGCCAGCGTCTCGTGCGCCTCCTTGCTGATCGAGCCGTACGACATCGCGCCGGTCTTGAAGCGCTTCACGATCGCCTCGACCGACTCGACCTCGTCGATCGGCACCGGCGGGCGGTGCGAACTTCAGCTCGAAGCAGGCCGCGCAGCGTGCAAAGGTGCTTGGACTGGTCGTTGACCAGCTTCGCTGTACTCCTTGAAGACCTTGTAGTTGCCGGTGCGGCAGGCGTACTGCAGCTTGTGGATGCGTCTCCGGGTTGAACAGGTGGTACTCGCCGTCGCGGCGATACTGGTACTGCCCGCCGGCGTCCAGCGTGTGGCCGTTGGCAGCGGCCGATCCGGGAAGGCGCGCTGGTGGCGCAGCCGCACCTCGGCGGCGACCTCCGACAGGCCGATGCCGGCGATGCGCGACGCGGTCCAGGTGAAGTACTCGTCGATGAAGTCCGTGTTGAGGCCGATCGCCTCGAAGATCTGGGCGCCGCGGTAGCTCTGGGCGGTCGAGATGCCCATCTTCGACATGACCTTGACGATGCCCTTGCCGACCGCCTTGACGAAGTTCTGGACGGCCTTCTCGTGGATCGATGCCGGCCAGCAGATCGCCCTGGCGGATCATGTCGTCGAGCGTCTCGAACGCCAGGTACGGGTTGATCGCGCCCGCGCCGTAGCCGATCAGCAGGCAGAAGTGATGCACCTCGCGCGGCTCGCCGCTCTCGAGCGACCAGGCCGACGTGCGTGCGCGTCCCCTCGCGGATCAGGTGGTGATGCACCGCCGACACCGCGAGCAGCGCCGGGATGGGCGCGTTGTCGTGGTCGATGCCGCGGTCGGAGAGGATGATGAAGTTGTGCCCGCTGGCGATCGCGTCGCTGCAGCGCTTGCGCAGCTCCTCGATGCCGCGCTTCGAGGCCGGCGGCGCCCTCGCCCGACCTTGAACAGGATCGGCACGGTGATGCGACTTGAACCCGTGCGATCCGTTGACGCCGTTCAGGTGCCGCAGTTTGTCCAGCTCGTCGTTGCGAAGGATCGGCGTCGGCAGCGTGATCTGCCGGGCCGAGGCCGGCGTCGGCTCGAGCAGGTTGCCCTCGCGGCCGATGGTCGTGTCCATCGACATGATCAGCTCTTCGCGGATGCGCGTCGACCGGCGGATTGGTCACCTGCGCGAAGAGCTGCTTGAAGTAGTTGTAGAGCAGCTGCGGCCGGTCCGAGAGCACCGCGAGCGGCGCGTCGTTGCCCATCGAGCCGATCGCCTCGTTGCCGTCGACGCGCCATCGGCGCCATCAGGATGCGTCAGGTCTTCGGTGGTGTAGCCGAACGTCTGCTGCCGCCGCAGCACCGTCTCGTGGTCGGGCGCGTGCCGCCGGCGGCAGCGTCGGCAGCTCGGCCAGCGACACCATGTTGTCGTTCAGCCACTCGCCGTACGGCGCCGCCGAGGCGATCTGATGCTTGATCTCGTCGTCCGCGATGATGCGGCCCTGGTCCGTGTCGACCAGGAACATGCGGCCCGGCTGCAGGCGGCCCTTGTCCAGCACGCGCTCCGGCGGGATGTCGAGCACGCCGACCTCGGACGCCATGACGACCAGGTCGTCCTTGGTGACGTAGTAGCGCGACGGGCGCAGGCCGTTGCGGTCGAGCACCGCGCCGATGCGCACGCCGTCGGTGAAGGCGATCGACGCCGGGCCGTCCCACGGCTCCATCAGGCAGCGAGTGGAACTCGTAGAACGCCTTCTTCTCGGCGCGACATCGACTCGTGGTTCGACCACGGCTCGGGGATCATCATCATGATCGCGTGCGGCAGCGACCGGCCCGCGAGCACCAGCAGCTCGAGCACGTTGTCGAACATGGCCGAGTCGCTGCCGTCGGTGTCGATGATCGGCAGCAGCTTCTTGAGGTCGTCGCCGAACAGCTTCGACGCGAACATGCTCTCGCGCGCGTGCATCCAGTTGACGTTGCCGCGCAGCGTGTTGATCTCGCCGTTGTGCGCGATGTAGCGGTAGGGATGCGCGCGCGACCAGTTCGGGAACGTGTTGGTCGAAAAGCGCGAGTGGACCATCGCCAGCGCCGACACCAAGCGCTCGGCTCGCCAGGTCGGGATAGAACTCCCGCAGCTGCTCCGGGTTGAGCATCCCCTTGTAGACGACAGTGCGGCTCGACAGGCTGGGGATGTAGAAGTGCGCGCTGGGAATGCCGGCGCGGCGCGCGGCATGCCGGACCTTGCGACGGATGACGTAGAGCTTGCGGTCGAAGTTCAGGTCGTCGAGCGCCGGCATCTCGCTGGCGGCGTCGAGCCCGGCGCCGCGCTGGCCGATGATGATCTGGCGGATGATCGGCTGCGACGCGCGCGCCGTCGGGCCCAGCGAACGATTGTCCGTCGGCACGGTGCGCCAGCCGAGGAGCTCTTGCCCCTCCTCACGCACCGCCTGCTCGAACAGGCGCTCGCACGCCTCGCGGCTGGCGCGATCGGCCGGCAGGAAGACGGCGCCGACGGCGTAGCGGCCGGCCGCGGGCAGCTTGATCTTGAGCTTGTCGGCTTCCTCGGCGAAGAACTCGTGCGGCGTCTGGAGCAGGATGCCGGCGCCGTCGCCGGTGTTGGTCTCGCAGCCGCAGGCGCCGCGGTGCTTCAAGTTCAACAGGACCTGGATGCCCTTTTGAACGATGTCGCTGGACTTGCGGCCCTTGAGGTCGACGACGAAGCCGACGCCGCACGCGTCGTGCTCGTGCGCAGGGTCGTAAAGTCCCTGAGCCGGGGGTGCGCCCCAGCTCGGCTCGCCGTCTCGAAGCTCTCTCATCTCCCTGAAACCTCGAAATTACCCAATGGGAAAGTCAGAAACGAGCCACTGTAGCACGGTGTAGTTCCGGCCGAGCCGCTTTCTTACGTCCACCTCCGCAAAGAAACAGCGTGGAAACAGGTCGGTAACCGGATGTCGACATTGGAGATTCGCTGCGTAGCTCGACGGCTCGCGGGCCTCGCGCGGTCGGTCTCGGCCGTTCGCTCGGCGAGTCCGCCGAGTCAGTCCAGAATCCGGCGCACGCTGTCCCGAACGGCAACATATTCATTCGGAAGCAGCGTGGGCTGATTGGCGTAGCGCGGCTCGCTCCCCGCGGGAACTGACGGCTCGCCCGGGCCGGGTACGCCCACCTTGCCCTCGTGATAGCGGATCTTGAAGTCGGTGAACTTGAGGCCGTTGGCCGTGCTCGACCACGACCACGCGCTGCTCGGGGCCGATCTGGCCGCGCGCGACCAGCTTCTCGAGCGCCGCCAGCGCCACGCCGGTGTGCGGGCAGTTGAAGAGCCCGGTGCGATCGGCGCGCGCGGCCGCGTCGGAGAGCTCGGCCTCGGTCGCCTGCTCGACGACGCCGTCGAAGCGCTGCAGCGTGCGGATCGCCTTCTTCACGCTGACCGGGTTGCCGATCTGGATCGCCGAGGCGAGCGTCGGCTTGGCGGTGACCGCGTGGAACTTGTCGTAGCCGTCGCGGTACGCCAGGTAGAGCGGGTTCGCCGCCTCCGCCTGCGCCACGCAGATGCGCGGCAGCTTCTGCGTCAGGCCGAGCTCCTTCATCATCTGGAAGCCGGCGCCGAGCGCGCTGACGTTGCCGAGGTTGCCGCCCGGGATGATCACCCAGTCGGGCACCTGCCAGTCGAACTGCTGCACCATCTCGATGGCGACGGTCTTCTGCCCCTCGATGCGCAGCGAGTTCATCGAGTTGGCCAGGTAGACGCCCTCTTCCTCGGCCAGCCGCTGCACGATCGCCATGCAGCCGTCGAAGTCGGTGTCGATCGCCAGCACGATGGCGCCGTTGGCCAGCGGCTGCACCAGCTGCGCCGTCGAGACCTTGCCGCGCGGCAGGATCACCATCGCGCGCATGCCGGCCGCCGCCGCGTAGGCCGCCAGCGCCGCCGAGGTGTCGCCGGTCGACGCGCACGCGACCGCGCGGATCGGCTTGCCGTCGGCGATCATCTGCTTCACCGTCGACACCAGCACGGTCATGCCGAGATCCTTGAACGACCCGGTGTGCGAGTTGCCGCACTGCTTGACCCACAGCTCGGACAGGCCGAGCTCGCGCCCGTAGCGTTCGGCCCACAGAAGATTGGTGCCGCCCTCGAGCATCGAGACCACGTTCTCGTTGCGCACGTGCGGCTGCACCCACTCCTTCTTGCCCCAGACGCCCGAGCCGTAGGGCCAGTCGGTGCGCAGGTAGCGCTCGTCGAACAGCTTCATCCAGGCCGCGCCGCTGCGCGCGCGCAGGTGCTCGAGATCGTGCACGACCTCCAGCAGCGCGCCGCACTTGGGGCAGCGGTAGATGATCTCGTCGAGCGCGTATTCGCCCGAGCATTCAGCGGTGCAACGGAACACGGAGCGGGAAGGCATGGCGGGGAACTTTACCTCAATCCGAGCGCGGTGCGGGGCGCCTCGGAGCGGGTCTCGGTGACAACTTCGCGGAGGCGGCGGCGGTGCGCCATGAAGGTGGGATCGTGATACAAACTTCGGCTTGAAAATGAGCGCGAAGCGGCCGGTCGTCGAGGTGCACAAGTTCGGGGGCGCGTCGCTGACCGATGCGGCGTCTTACAAGAACGCGGTCGCAATCATCCGGTCGCGCCAGGCGCAGCGGGCGATCGTCGTTTCGGCGCCCGCCGGCGTCACGGACGCGCTGCTGGGACTGGCCGGACGCGCCACCGCCGGCAAGGCGGCCGACCTCGAGAAAGACGCCGGCGCGCTGCGCGCCCGCTACCGCAAGCTGGCGCAGGGGCTGGTGCCGCCGGGACCGGCGCGCCAGGAGGTCATCGGCGAGATCGACCGGTCCTTCGACGAGCTCGACGGCCTGCTGCGCAGCCTGCTCGTGCTCAGCGAGCTCACCGCGCGCACCAGCGACTTCGTGCTCGCGCGCGGCGAGCGGCTGTCGGCGCGCCTGATGGCGGCGGCGCTCAACGCCGCCGGGACACGCGCGCGCTACGTCGACGCGGTCGACGTGGTGATCACCGACGGGCCCTTCGGCGGCGCGTCGCCGAACCTCATGCTGACCGATCTCACCGCGCGCAAGATCCTGCGCCCGTTGCTGGCATCGGGGGTCGTCCCGGTCGTGCCCGGCTTCCTGGGCGCGTCGCCGGGCGCCGACAGCGACGAGCGCGGCAAGGCCCGCGCCATCGCCACGCTCGGCCGCGGCGGCTCCGACCTGACGGCGACGCTGCTCGGCCGCGCGCTCGGCGCCGCCGAGATCGGTCTCTGGAAGGACGTGCCCGGGCCTGCTCACCTCCGATCCGCGCGTCGTGCCCGACGCGCGCGTGATCCCGCAGCTTCACGTGCGCGAGGCTTCCGAGCTCGCCTACTTCGGCGCCAAGGTGCTGCACCCGCGCGCGCTGATCCCGATCGCGGGGCGGCCGATCCCGGTCTACGTGCGGCCGTTCGCCGATCCGTCGGCGCCGGGCACCGAGATCTCGGCGCGCCGCACGCTGGATCGCTACCCGGTCAAGGCGCTGTCGGCGGCGGGCGGCCAGGCGCTGCTCACGGTCACCGGCAACGGCATGCTGGGCGTGCCCGGCATCGCGGCGCGCACCTTCGCGGCGCTGTACCAGGAAGGGCACGTCGGTCTCGCTGATCTCGCAGTCGTCGTCGGAGCAGTCGATCTGCTTCAGCGTGCCCGAGGCGTCGGCGAAGCGCGCGCGCGAGCGGCTGACGCAGGTCTTTCGCGAGGAGATCGGGCGCAACGAGATCGACGGCGTCGAGATCGTGGGCGGGCTGGCGACGCTCGCGGTCGTCGGCATCGGCATGGCGGGCCACCCCGGCATCGCGGCGCGCGTCTTCGGCGCGCTGTCGGCGGCGGGCGTGAACATCGTCGCGATCGCGCAGGGCTCGTCGGAGCTGAACATCTCGTTCGTGGTCGCGGCCAAGGACGCGGCGGCGGCGCAGCGGTCGATCCACGACGCGTTCCAGCTCTCCAAGATCGGCGGCGGCGCCGCCACGCGCTCGACCCACGTCGACGCCGTGCTGCTCGGCTTCGGGCAGATCGGACGCGCGCTGGCCGGCATGATTGCAAAGACGCTGTCGAAGACCGCGGGCGAGGCGCGCGTCGTGAAGGCCGGCAAGACCACCAACGGCGCTGTCGCTCAACGGCGCCGGCACCAACGGCAAGCCGCAAAGATCGCGCTGCGCATCGTCGCCGCGATCGATCGCAGCGGCGTGGTCTTCGATCCCAAGGGTCTGTCGCCGCGCGCGATCGCGGCGCTGGTCGCGGCCAAGGGCGACGGCAAGGGCTTCGCCGACGTGCCCGGCGGCCAGCGCGCGCAGCCGACGGAGGCGCTGGCGCTGGTCGGCAGGCACGCGCTATCGGATCCGATCCTGGTCGACGTCACCGCCGACGACACCGGGCCGATCATCAAGCAGGCGCTGCTCGTCGGGCATGGACGTCGTGCTCGCCAACAAGCGCCCGCTGTCGGGGCCGCGCCAGGCGCGCGACGAGCTCGAGATGCGTGGCGCGCACGCAGGGGCGCCGCATCCTGTTCGAGGCCACCGTCGGCGCCGGGCTGCCGATCCTCGACACCCACCGCAAGCTCGCCGAGTCGGGCGACAAGGTGATCAAGATCGAAGGCTGCCTCTCGGGCACGCTCGGCTTCCTGCTCACCGAGATCGGGCGCGGCAAGCCGTTCTCGGCGGCGCTGCGCAAGGCGATGGCCAAGGGTTACACCGAGCCGGATCCGCGCGACGACCTGTCGGGCGCCGACGTGGGGCGCAAGGCGCTGATCCTGGGCCGCCTGCTCGGGTTCACCGGCGAGCCCGCCGACGTCGAGGTCGAGTCCCTGGTCGACGCCTCGTCGCGCGCGCTTCCGCTCGCGACGTTCCTCGAGCGCCTCGAAGACCTGGACGCCGAGTGGAGCCGGCGGCTGACCGCGGCGCGCGCCAAGGGCGGTCAGCTGCGCTACGTCGCCTCGGTGACCAAGAACAAGATCTCGGTCGGCCTGAAGGTCGTCGACGGCGCGAGCCCTTTCTCGGGCTTGAAGGGAACCGACAACCAGGTCGCGTTCACCACCGTGCGCTACAAGGAAAACCCGCTGGTGATCACCGGCCCGGGAGCCGGCCCCGCGGTGACCGCGGCGGGTGTGCTCAACGATATTCTGGGGCTGGTTTCGTAACTCCGGTCCCCTCTCCCCGTCCGCGGGGGAGTAGGGGCAGTGCGAGGAGGCGCCCACGCGCTAGTCGGTATAGAAGAACAGCGACCCGACGAAGGTCGTGGTGTTGATGTTGACGAGAAGTGATCGTTCCTGGTGTAGTCGAAGAGGTTCGACTGCGCGGCAATGCCCATTGAGAACCACCGGGCAAAGAAGTGCTCCACGCCAGCCGCCAACGGAATCTGAATGCCAACGACCGTGTCCGCGGGCGGCATCTTGCTGAAGTCGAGGCCCAGGCCGCCCCCAACCTCGAGCCGCGTCGTGGTCGACCGGAACGGCACGAAGAGGATGAGCGCGCTCGGCGTGAAGTTCCATTGCGTGTCACTCGCGGGCGCCATGAGACCGGGCGTGGTCGGCTTGAAGATCCGGAACGCCAGCGAGGGAACGACGACGAGCACGTCGCTGAGCCAGTACCTGACGGAGACCACGTCGACGGGCGCGATGAGCGTCTGCACCCCGGCCGCGACGCCCACGCCGAAGCCGAGCGAGCCAGTCATGTCATCCGAGCCCCTTGGGCGCGGCCATCGCCTGCATCGGAGGGGGCACAGCCGAAGCGGCGGCGCGCGGCGGCGGCGACTCCTGCGCGAACGCCGGGGCCACGCAAAGGAGCGTCGCGGCCGCCGAAGCGGTGAGGATGAGGGAACGAAGGGGGGATCTGATCATTTTCCATTCTCCTTTAAGTGGCAGGTTGCGAGCAGGGTTTCGGGCCACCGCGGGCCCTCGGGTGGAATCGCCAGGGTCCTCGCGACCGCAAAGGACCCGAAAGCCGCACCCGCGCAGCGCCTGCGCTCCTCCAGAGGGGGAAAATGAAAGTGCGGCATCCGTCACCTCTCGGTGATGGTGCCGCACCGTAGCGGGTGAACACCCGCCGGTAAAGTTTTTTGTCAGTCCAGGAACGGTGGAGCGAACGCCCTGCCGAACGCGGGCGAGAGTGACTCGCCAGCGTCCGGCATCGACTTCAAACTAGAAAGCAGTTCGATCTCGGACGATTAGAACCACGCGAGGAACGCGGCGGTACCGGTGACCTGCGTCTTGTCCTGGCCGTTGTCGAAGTTCGGCATGGTGCCAGTCGGCTGACTGGCGTTGTCCACGCGCACCTCGGGACGGAACTCGAACCGTCCACCCAGGGGAACGCCCAGACCGACGGTCCCTTCAATGAGCTTGACGTGGTTGGAGTCTCCGTTGCGCGCGTACTCGAAGCGGGCCGACGCCGACAGCTTGTCTGACACCGCGTAGTGGCCCATGACCGCCACGCCGGCGAAGCCATCGATCCCGGCGTTCTTGTCGGTGACGTAGTCGAAGTTCAGGTTCAGGCCGAGGTTGCCCACAGTCTGCGCCACCACGAGGTCGGCCAGCAGGCGCGTATCGGTGCTGGCTACTATGGCGCCGGCGGCGTCCACGAACGGCTCGCCCTTGCCAAAGTAGCCGGTCGCGATGATGTTCGTCCCAACGCCAGGAACCGTGATGTTCGCAGACACACCGAAGGTCTTGTCCTTGGTGATGTCCTGGGTGATCCCGGTCCCGTTCCAGCCGTTGACGACGCTCCCCTGCAGGGTGAGCGCGTCGCTGACCTTGTACGTGATCCGAGCGCCGTTGTGCAGCAAAGGAATGTTGAAGAACAGGATCGACCGCGAGTAGAGCCAGTTCTTGTTCGCCTCGATGACCTCGGCACCCGCGGTGGTGACGAACTTACCGAAGTCCAACGTCAAGTTGGTCACTGGAGAGATCGTCGCGTACGCCTGCTGGATGAGGAACCCCAGCGACTGTGGTGTGTTGCCCACCGTATCGGGCAGATAGCCCGCATTGACGATAGATCCCGTCGCTCCGTACCCGAGGTCGATGCGCAGGCCTACCGGATCGGCGTTCACACCGATCGCGACCTTGGCGTAGTTGAGCGTGAAGCTATTGGAGTTGACGTCAAAGGAGCGGACGATGATGGGCGCACCCGCCGGAGAGGTCACGCTCGTCGAGCCGGTGAAGTTCCAGAGATAGTACGTGTCGACGAGACCCTCGACGGTGATGAAGTCCTTCCAGGTCTTCGCGGGCGGAGCGGGCGCGGCGACGACGGGCGCCGGGGGCGCGACGACGACGGCGGCGGGCGGCGGAGGAGCCGCGGGCGGAGGTGCAGCGGGCGGCGCGCCCTCTGGTGTTTGGGCGCGCGCAGCGAACGGCGACAGAACGGCGACAGCGAGCACACAAGCGGAAAGACGCATCAATGACCCCCATGAAGAAGAACGGTGAAAAGAATCGGTGGACCTTTTTCGTTGGACAACGGGGGGCGAACGTAGCGACCCGCGGCTCAGCCTGTAAAGTCTTTTGACCTACGAGCACTCACATTTTGCCGCCAGGAAACGGGTACGAAATCTCCCGGAAACGCGCACGGAAAGGGCGCGACTCAATTGCGCGCGATCACTCGTCGCGCGGGTTCGTTCAACGCCGCCGCGCGGACGCTCAACGATCGTTTTCGGCGATCGCTCGTTGCCGTGACTGGCCGAGGCCTTCGATTCCCCACTCGACGACGTCGCCCGGCGTGGAGATACTGCGGCGGCTTGTGGCCGAGCCCGACGCCCGCGGGCGTTCCCGTGCTGATCACGTCGCCCGGCAACAGCGTCATGAATTGCGAGACGTAGCTGACGAGGAACGGCACGTCGAAGATCATGTTCGACGTGTTGCTGTCCTGTTTGCGCTGTCCGTTGACGTCGAGCCACATCGCGAGATTGCCGAAGTTGGGCAATTCGTCGACGGTGGCGACGAACGGTCCGAAGGGCGCAAACGAGTCGGCGCTCTTGCCTTTGGACCATTGTCCGCCGCGCTCCATCTGAAACGCGCGCTCGGAGTAATCGTTGTGCAACGCGAACCCGGCCACGTGCGCCAGCGCGTCGCCGGCGTTCACGTAGCGCGTGACCTTGCCGATGACCACCGCCAGCTCGACCTCCCAGTCGGTCTTCTCGCTGCCGCGCGGGATGATCAGCGGATCGCCCGGCCCGCGACAAACGCGGTCGTGGCCTTGAAGAAGATCACCGGCTCGGCGGGGATCGCGGCGCCGGTCTCGTTGGCGTGGTCGCGGTAGTTGAGGCCGATGCAAACCAGCTTGCTCGGGCGCGCCACCGCCGCGGCGACGCGCGCGTCGGCGGGCACGCGCGGCGCGCGCGCGGCGTTGGCGCCGACCCAGGTCGCGAGGCGCGCGAGGCCGTCCGAGCCGAAGAACCGCTCGTCCCAGTCCTCGCCGAACGCCGACGCGTCGATGCGCGCGCCGTCGGGCAGGATCAAGCCCGGCTTCTCGGCGCCGGGCGCACCAAATCGACACAGCTTCATGGAGCCACCTCTTCGATGACGACCAGCAGGTCGCCGGCCTCGACGCTCTCGTCCGCGCCCGGCGACGATCTCGCGCACGACGCCCGTGATCGGCGCCTTGACCACGGTCTCCAGCTTCATCGCCTCGGTCACCAGCAGCTTCTGGCCCGCCGACAGCTTCTCGCCGACCTTGGTGACGAGATCGATCACCCGGCCCGGCATCGGCGCGCCGACCTCGCCGGGGCGGCCCGGCGTGACCTTGCGCCGCTTGGGGCCGGTCACGCGCGCCGAGTCGTCGGCGACGCGCATGGTGCGCGGCTGGCCGTTGAGCTCGAACGTCAGCACGCGCGCGCCGTCGGGCTCGATGTCGCCGATCGACAGCAGCTTGACGATCAGCGTCTTGCCCGGCTCGATGTCGACCCACGCCTCCTCGCCGACGCGCAGGCCATAGAAGAACGTCGGCGTCGGCAGCACCGACGTGTCGCCGTGGAGCGCGCGGTGCTCCATGTACTCGCGCAGCACCTTGGGATAGAGCGCGTACGAGACGACGTCGCGCCGCTCGACGGTGACGCCGG
This sequence comes from uncultured Pseudomonadota bacterium, assembly GCA_963774325.1. Taxonomy (GTDB): domain Bacteria; phylum Myxococcota_A; class Polyangia; order Fen-1088; family Fen-1088; genus DASRQZ01. The sequence continues at coordinate 1,231,539 of CAVZEF010000002.1, read as the reverse complement.
CCAGCCGCTCCATCTCGCGCCGCGCGCCCGCCCAGTCGAACGGCGGCATGCGTCGCGCCCGGCCGGCCCTCGACGCGCGTCGCGCCCTTGAGCACGTGCGTGCGCAGCGGCTCGGGGAAGCCGCCCGGCGGCTGGCCCAGCGAGCCGCGCATGTAGTCGATCACCGACTCGGGGAAGGTCAGCTCGTTGGCGCGCTCGGTGACCGCGCGCGCGTCCAGCCCCTGCTTCACCATCCAGATCGCCATGTCGCCGACGACCTTCGACGACGGGCGTCACCTTGGGGATGTCGCCGAACAGGCGGTTGACGTCGGCGTAGGCGTGCTTGACCACCTCCCACGCCGCGCCGACGCCCAGCGCCTCGGCCTGCGCGCGCAGGTTCGAGTACTGGCCGCCCGGGATCTCGTGCTCGTAGACGTCGGCCGCCGGCGCCTTGAGCCCGGACTCGAACGGCGCGTACCAGCGCGCACGGGCTCCCAGTAGACGCGACAGCTTCTCGAGGCCGGCGATGTTGACGCGCGGATCGCGCGGCGAGCCCGCGAGCGCGAACGCCAGCGACGACAGCGACGGCTGCGATCGTCATGCCCGCCATGATGCCGACCGCGCCGTCGACCACGTCGACGCCGGCGTCGATGGCCGCCAAGTACGAGCTGATGCGTTGCCCGCGGTGTCGTGCATGTGCAGGTGCAGCGGCACGTCGACCGCTTCCTTGAGCGCCTTGACGAGCATCGTCGCGGCGCGCGGCTTGAGCAGGCCCGCCATGTCCTTGATGCCAGCAGGTGCGTGCCGCGCCGGCACGATCTCCTTGGCCATGTCGACGTAGTACTTGAGGTCGTACTTCGTGCGCGTCGGATCGGAGACGTCGCCCGTGTAGCAGATGGCCGTCTCGACGATGCGGCCGGTCTTCTGCGCCGCCTCGATGGCGACCGGCATGTTGTCGACGTCGTTGAGCGCGTCGAAGATGCGGAACACGTCCATGCCGGCGGTCGCCGCCTCCTCGATGAACGCCTCGACGACGTCGTCGGAGTAGTTCGTGTAGCCGACGGCGTTGGCGCCGCGCACCAGCATCTGGAACATGACGTTCGGGCACCAGCTTGCGCAGCTGCTTCGAGGCGCAGCCACGGATCCTCGGACAGGAAGCGGTAGGCGACGTCGAAGGTCGCGCCGCCCCACATCTCCAGCGAGAAGAAGTCGGCGCACGAGGTGCGCGGTCACCGGGGCGATGCGCGCGAGATCGTACGTGCGCACGCGCGTCGCCAGCAGCGACTGGTGCGCGTCGCGCCAGGTCGTGTCGGTCAGGTGCACGCGCCGGTTGTCCCTGAGCCAGCGCACGAGCCCGTCGGGCCCGCGCTGGTCGAGGATCTGCTTCGTGCCGGGCGGCGGCGGTGCCTTCGAGATCGCGAGCGGCAGGTGCGGAACCGGCGGCTCGGTGTTCAGCACGGCGGGCGGCGGCTTGGGCTTGCCGCGCACGGTGGCGTGGCCGTTGACCACCGTCGACGCCACGTAGCGCAGGATGCGCGTCGCGCGATCGCGGCGCGGCGTGTACTGCGCCAGCGCCGGCGTCTCGTCGACGAACGTGGTGTGCGCCTTGCCGTCGATGAACGTCGGGTGGCGAGCACGTTCTCGAGGAAGTGGATGTTGGTCTTGACGCCGCGGATGCGGAACTCGCGCAGCGAGCGGATCGCCTTGCGCCGGGCGTAGTTCCACTCCAGCCCCGAGGCCGTGATCTTCGCGAGCAACGAATCGTAGAACGGCGACACGCGCGCGCCGACGTAGCCCGAGCCGTCGTCGAGCCGGATGCCGAGCCCGACCGCCGGCCGGTAGACCGAGATCTTGCCGGTGTCGGGCAGGAAGTCGTTCTTGGGATCCTCGGCGGTGACGCGCACCTGGATCGCGACGCCGCGGATCTCGATCGCCTGCCTGGTTGGGGATGCCGATCTCGGGGTCGGCGAGCTTGTAGCCCTGCGCGATGCGGATCTGCGCCTGCACGAGATCGCGTCCGGTGATCACCTCGGTGACCGTGTGCTCGACCTGGATGCGCGGGTTGACCTCGATGAAGTAGTGGCTGCCGTCCTCGGCGACCAGGAACTCGACGGTGCCGGCGTTGGTGTAGCTGCGCATGGCGCGCGACCTTGAGCGCGTCCTCGGCCAGGCGCGCGCGCAGCGCCTCGGGCAGCGACCACGCCGGCGCGTACTCGACGACCTTCTGGTAGCGGCGCTGCACGCTGCAGTCGCGCTCGAACAGGTGCACGAGGTTGCCGTGGTTGTCGCCCAGGATCTGCACCTCGATGTGCTTGGGCCGAATGACCAGCTTCTCGAGAAAGACCGAATCGTCGCCGAAGGCCTTCTTCGCCTCGGAGCGCGCGCGCTCGAGCGCCTCGCCGAGCTCGGCCGCCGAGCGCACGACGCGCATGCCGCGGCCGCCGCCGCCGGCCGCCGCCTTGACCAGCACCGGGTAGCCGGCCTTGTCGGCGAAGGCGCGCGCCGCCTCGATCGTGCGCAGCGGCTCGGCCGTGCCGGGCACCACCGGAACGCCGGCCGCCTCGGCGATCTTGCGCGCCGCGATCTTGTCGCCGAGCGCGTCGATCGCCTCGGGCGTCGGGCCGATGAAGACGATGCCGGCGTCGCGGCACTTGCGCGCGAACGACGCGCGCTCGGACAGCAGGCCGTAGCCCGGGTGAATCGCGTCGATCTCGTGGCGCTTGGCCAGCTCGATGATCTCGTCCTCGGCCAGGTAGGCCGCGACCGGCTCCAGTCCCTTGCCGACCAGGTACGCCTCGTCCGCCTTGTAGCGGTGCAGGTGCACGCGATCTTCCTCGGAGAAGATCGCGACCGTGCGGAACCCGAGCTCGGTCGTCGCGCGGAAGACGCGGATGGCGATCTCGCCGCGGTTGGCACAGAGAAGGCGCTTGAACGGGATGATGCTCATGAGCCCCGGGACAAGTACCACTTTATTGAGGTCGCGCCGAGCCTGAATTGACCCCCGACCGGAGGCAAGGCCTCGGGTATGTTTGCACCCGTTGACCGGGCCACGGAGAAATCGGCCGCCCCACGCGGCGGGCGCGATCGCGGCGGCGTGGAGCCGACGGCTGGCGCTGGGGCGTGCCCCTGGTGGCGCTGGCGTTTCTGGCTCGTTTCCTGTGGGTGCTCGCGGTGCCGACCGTGCCGGTCGGCGACTTCGCGACCTATCGCGAATCGGCGAACTACCTGCTCGAGTTCGGTTCGCTCGACCACGGTTTCATCTACATGCCGGGCTTCGTGCTCATGCTTGCCGGCGTGGCGTCGCTGGGCGGCGACCTGCTGGCGCAGAAGATGGTCGGCGTGGTGCTGGGGACGCTGGCGGCGGCGGCGATCTTCGGCATCACGGCGCGGCTCGCGGATGCGGATCCGGACGACGCTCACGCCGACGCCGACGGCGGACCCGACACCGCCCCGCACCGCCTGCTCGGCCCCTGCCCGACCGCCGTCGTCGCGACGCTGCTCTACGCACTGTGGCCGGCGGGCGTGGCGCTGTCGAGCGTGGTCGGCACCGACGTGCCGGCGGCGGCGCTGATCCTGCTGGCGCTCTGGGCGCTGGTCGCGTGGGGCGAGCGGCGGCCGCTCGCCGCCGCGCTCGGCTTCGGCGCGCTCATGGGGCTGGCGGCGTACGTGCGCGCGGTGGCGCTGCCGCTGACGCTGATGTCGGTCGTCTACTGGGCGGTCCGGCGCGGTCGCAAGACCTGGCGTCAGGTCGCGCTGCTCACGGCGCTGACCACGGCGGCGACGCTGGTGGTGCTGCTGCCCTGGGCGCTGCGCAACCGGCACCTGCACGGCACGCCTGAAGTTCACCGACGACCACGGCGGCATCACCGCGCTCATCGGCGCGAACCCCAACTCCGAGGGCACGTACACGCGCGCGCTCAACCGGATGTTCAAGGATCTCACCGGGCGCACCGTGCTCGACGAGCCGCACGACGAGACCGACCGGCTGGCGTTCGATCTCGCCAAGGACTGGACGCGCTTCGAGCCGCGCTACGCGCTGGGGCTGGTCATCTTGAAAGCCGAGCGCCTCTTCTGGTCGGAGTGGCACCTGCTGTACTGGCCGATCGGACGGCCCGGCGTGCTGGTCGGCGCGCCCGAGCGCTGGTTCGCGGCGCGCATGAACGCGGCCAATGCGCTCGCCGACGACTTCTGGTACGCGCTGTGCGCGCTCGTTCGCCGGCGGCATCGCGCTGGCGATCGCCGAGCGCGCGCTGGCGCCTGCTGGCGCTGATCCCGTTTCAGCTCGCGCTGACCGCGACCTACGCCGCATTCTTCGCCGAGCCTCGCTATCGCGTGCCGATCGAGATGATGGCGTTTCCGCTGGCGGCGTTCGCGCTGCGCCGGCTCTGGATCGTGGCGCGCGCGCGCTGCCGGTGGCAGCGCGCGCGGGCCGATCGCGCGCGCGGCGGCGCGGCTGGGCCTGGCGGCGCTGGTCGCGGCCGCGATGTTCGTCGCGGCGCCCGCGATCAGCGACGCGGGTGTGCACCTGCGCGCAGCGCACCGCTGGGCGGCGACGGTCTGGATCGTCGACGGAAAGGCGCGCCTGGCGAAGTGGCGGCGTCACGGCGACGCGCGTGGCCCCTCGCCGGTGTCGGGCGCGCCGAACGGCGTGCGGCTCGCGCTCGCGCCGGCATCGGGGGCCGCGGCGCCGAGCCGGCCTCCGCCGAGATCGTCGTCGCCGCGCTTCCGCCCGGACGTTATCGCCTCGACGGAGAGGTCGAGGCCTTCCATCTCGCCGCCGGCAGCGCGCTCCACTTCGAGCTCGCCGCGGACGGGAATGGGAACGCGAACGAGCTACTCGCCAGCGTCGCGATCCCCCCAGCGAAGCTACGCCCGACGGGCCGGCGGCGAACGGGCGGTCGTCGCTGCACGGCACGCTGGTCCACGCGGGCGGCCCGCTCCACCTGCGCGCGCGGCTCGCAGAGGTGAGCGCGCGCGCTGCGCTCGCGACGCCACCCGAGCTCTGGATCTCGCCGGTCACGCTCACCACCCAGGCTGCGGCGCCCTGAACCGCGCGCGGTCCACCGGCGCGGCGCTCGCGCTCTGCGTATCGTCGCTGCTCTTCGCGGTGATGGCTGTCGCGGCCAAGGACGTCGCGCCGCGCATCCCCGGCCCGCAGGCGGCGCTGGTCCGCTTTCTGATCGGCGTCGCCGTCACCCTGTCGCTGTTTGCCGCCGGGCGCGCCGTGATCCGCCCGCGGCGCTGGGGCTGGTTGATCGCGCGCGGCTTCTTCGGCGGGGTCGCCGTCCTGTGTTACTTCGCCTGCATCGAGCGCGTCCCCGTCGGCGTCGCCACGCTGCTGAACCAGACTCAGCCGATCTACACCATGCTCTTCGCGTGGTTGCTCATCGACGAGCGTCCGTCGCGCGCGGCGCTGTCGGCGCTGCCGCTGACACTGGCCGGAGTCGCGCTGATCATCGGCGTGCGCGCGCACGATCTGCGCGCCGGCGGCGCCAGCGCGCTGCTCGGCGAGATCCTCGGCGTCGTGTCGGCCGTCACCTCGGGCATCGCCGTGACGTCGGTGCGCGCGGCGCGGCGCGACCTCGGTGACGGCCAGCCGTCCGAGACCGCGTGGTCAGTGTTCTTCTCGTTCACCACATTGGGTGCGCTGCTGAGCTTGCCCGCGGTGACGCCACCCCTCGGCCACTGGGTGCGGCCGACCTCGCACGAGTGGCTGATGCTGGCGCTCATGGGCGGCGCCGGCGTCGGTGGCCAGGTGGTGATGTCGTACTCGCTCGGTCACGTCAGCGGCGGCACCGCCGGGATCATCTCGCAGCTGACCGTGCTGTTCGCGGTCGTGGGCGGCGCGCTCATCTTCGGCGACCCGATCCGGCCCACGTTCGTCGCGGGCGCGGCTCTGACGTTGACGGGCGTTGCCTTGACCGTGCTCAGCGCCTCACCGCGCCTGCTGAGCAAGCTCCGCATAGATTGATCGCCGATCGCGCGCCCTGGATCTGCCGCGCGCGGCCTGTGCTAGCCTTCGGACATGGGTTACCGCGAGGTTCCGGTAGGCACCGAAAAGTGTCTGGATTGCGGAGGGGCGGTGGACGAAGGGACGGCGATCTGCCCGACCTGCGGCGCTCCCATCGACGTCGGCCAGTACGCCGAGCTCGAGCTGAGATTGAAGCCGCACGTGCGCCAGGCGCGCGTGGCTCTGGCGGTCGCCACGGCGATCTTCAGCATGTGCTTTCTGCTGCTGGTGTCGCTGGACGCGCCGGCGCCGACGCTGGTGACGGCCGGGTTCGGCGTGGGGCTGTTCGGCGGCTGCTGCCTGCTGTCGGCGTGGCGGCCGCTCGCCGCGTCGGTGATCGCGCTGTCGGTGTTCTCCGCGCTGCAGATCGCGGTCATCGCGCAGGGGCACCTGTGGATGCTGTTTCAGGGGGCGGTCGTGGTCGCTCTCAAGGTCATCTTGTTCGTGCTGCTGATCGGCGGCGTCAAGGCGGGGCTGCGCATCCGTGACATCCGGCGCCAGACGCACGCGCGCGATCGCAAGCTCGTCGCCGCGATCATGGCGGCCACGGTGGCGGCCGGCGTCGTGCTGGGCCTGTGGGTCCGGCGGCACGAGGCCGACGCCTATCCGTCGGACGACGGCTACGAGGCCGTGGACGCGATGCACGAGTAACGTCCGCGAAAATTTGATGCAGCCCGCCGGCAACCACGCCGGCGGGGAACCTGGTACCGTCTAAGCCATGCTTGCGACGGGCGAGCCCGCGGCAGCGGAGGGCGGTCAGAACGAGACCAACCTGCCGTGGCTGCTGCGTTTGCGCTGGGGGGCGCTGGCCGGCCAGCTGGTGACGATCGTCTTCGTCCGCTACGTGATGCGCTCGCCGATCCCGATCGCGTCGCTCTTCGGGTTGCTGGCGATCTCGCTGCTCACCAGCATCGCCTGGCAGCTGCGCCCGCCCGGTCTGGTGATCCGCAGCTCGTGGCTGGGCGCGACCATCGTGCTCGACATCCTGGTGTTCAGCGGCCTGCTCTATTTCACGGGCGGCCCGATGAACCCGTTCAGCTTTCTCTATCTCGTGCCGATCGCGCTCGCCACGGTGATCCTGGGATCGCGCTGGACCTGGGCGCTGGTGGCGCTGTCGCTGGCGGCCTCCGCGACGCTGTTCTTCTGGCACCAGCCGCTGGTGCTGGGCGACTCGCACGCCCAGCACATGCTGCTGCACCTGCAGGGGATGTGGGTCGCGTTCGGCGTCGGCGCGGCATTCATCGTCTACTTCCTGCACCACATTCGCCGCGCGCTGGCCGAACGTGACGGCGAGCTGGAGGCGTCGCGCAACCTGGTGGCGCGCCAGGAGCGGCTGGCGGCGCTGGCGACGCTGGCGGCGGGCGCGGCCCACGAGCTGTCGACGCCGCTGGCGACGATCGCGGTCGTGGCCAAGGAGCTGGAGCGCGCGGTGGCGCAGTCGGTGATCGAGACCGGCGCCTCGAGCCACATCGCCGAGGACGTGAAGCTGGTGCGCACGCAGGTCGAGCGCTGCCGCGCGATCCTCGAGCGCATGTGCGTCGACGCGGGCGAGATGCGCGGCGAGCGCCTGGCGCCGGCGACCGTCGACGAGCTGATCGCCGGTTCGCTCGCCGGCCTGGGCACCGAGGTCGCGGTGCGCACCGACGTCGACCCCGCGCTCTCTGCGGTGAGCCTGCACGTGCCGGCGCGCGCCATCGCGGAAGCGATCCGCGGCGTGCTCAAGAACGCGCAGGACGCGTCGCCCGCCGGCGCCTCCGTCGACCTGATCGTGCGCCGCACCGACGGCGCCATCGACTTCGCCGTCGCCGATCGCGGCCCGGGCATGCCGCGCGCCGTGCTCGAGCGCGTCGGCGAGCCGTTCTTCACCACCAAGCCGCTCGGCCGCGGCATGGGCCTCGGGCTCTTCCTTGCGCGCACCGTGGTCGAGCGCATCGGCGGCTCGCTGCGGCTCGACTCCGACGTCGGCCGCGGCACCACGGCGATCGTGCGCGTGCCGCTGCCGGAGCACCGCGAGTGACCGCGCGCCCGCACCTGCTGCTCGTCGACGACGACGAGACCTTTCGCGAGCGCCTCGGCCGCGCGTTGCGCGACCGCGGCTACGACGTGGTCACCGCGTCGAGCCACGCGACGGCGATCGAAGCGGCGCGCGCCCGCGTGCCCGCGTTCGCCGTCGTCGACCTCAAGATGCCCGGCCCGTCCGGGCTCGAGCTGGTCAAGGACCTGCACGAACAGGATCCGCAGATCCGCATCGTGGTGCTGACCGGCTACGGCAACATCGCGTCCGCGGTCGACGCGCTCCACCGCGGCGCGCACGACTACCTGAGCAAACCGGCCGACGCCGACGAGATCATCGCCGCGCTGCTGGGGCAGAAGGCGGCCCGCGCCGCGTCAGGCCCGGGCGCGCGCGTCGCCGACCCGCCGCCCAGCCTGGCGCGCGCCGAGTGGGAGCACATGAGCCGCATCCTCGCCGATGTCGGCGGCAACGTCTCGGAGGCGGCGCGCCGCCTGGGGATCACGCGGCGCACGCTGCAGCTCAAGCTGAAAAAATATCCGCCGCGCCACTAGGCGCCGAGGCCGTTCATTTAAGCGCCAGGACGCCAGGAACGCCAAGTCTGGACCCTCTCGAGAAATCCGGAACCTGGCGTTCCCCGCGTCCTGACGTTTTCTCATCTGACCAGGCGCGCCACCAGGCGGCGAGGCCTCCTGACCTAAAACATCCAGGTGATCGCCGCCGCGAGCTCGTTGCCGCTCGGCCCCGCGCCAAACACATGCCGCCGGTAGTCGAGCTTGAGGCCGATCTGCATCACCGGACGATAGGTCAGTCCCGCCGTGTAGATCGTGCGACGAAAAGCCGGATTGGCAGTGAAGCCCGCCGGCACCACCGCCTGGGTGTCGGCGTAGTCGAAGCGCCCGAACAGCGTCACTGACTGGTCGTTCCCGGGCGCGAGCACGCGCAGCACGTCGTAGCCCGCCTCGACGTAGCCGCCGCGCGACTGCGACGCCACCGGATCCGGCGCGGTGTCGCCGGCGGCCACCGCAGCGTCACGCTGGGCGGCGTCGAGCGCCGCCGCGTCGCCGATGAGCAGGAGCGCGACCTCGGCGCGCGCGGTGAACCCGCCGATGCGCGTGCGCGCGTCGGCCTCGAAGAGAGTGACCGGCACCTTGCCGACGGTGCTGGTCAGGCTGTTGCCCGACGTCGCGTAGTACGCCGAGCCGCCGAGCACCGTGCCGAGGCGCGGCTCCCAGTCGAGCCGCGCGACCCCACCCCAGTCGCCGGCGTGCGCGAACTGAGCCTCCTGGTGGCCCTCGCGGATCGCGGTCTCGGCGGTGAAGCGGTTCGCGTCGAAGCGCGGTCACCACGTAGAGCTGGTAGCGCACGCCTTCGCGGAGCTCGCCGAAGATGCCGACGCCCGCCTCGCGCCAGGTGGTCGGGATGACGTAGGTGTCGACGGCGGGCCGGTCGACGCCGTTGAACGTCGGTGGCTCGTGATAGACGTTGATGATGCCGACCGGCATGATCATCAGACCGCCGCGCAGGCTCAGCCGCCGGCTGAGCAGCCCGTCGAGATAGGCCTGCTCGATCTCGGCCTCGCCGCGATCGCCCGCGGACGACACCGCGTGCTCGACCTCGAGCTCCGAGTAGAAGCGCAAGCGGTCGGAGAAGTTGTGGCCGAAGAACAGCACGAACCGCCGCAGGTCGATGGTCGCCTCGGGAGGTGAATCCAGCACGTACTTGCCCGGTACGTTGAGTGTCAGCTCGCCATAGCCGCCGAAGGCGCTGCCTTGCAGGACGCCGCCACGGCCGAGCGCGTTCTCGACGGCGGTCTCGCGCGGCAGCGCGGTCGTCGGGCCGTCGGCCGAGCTTGGCGCCGGCAGCTCGACGCTCGGCTGCGCATGCGCGGCGCCGCCCGCCGCGAGCATCGCCAGGAACAGGACACCCGAGGCCGCGGGCGCCGCCGCGCGTCGCGCGCCACGGCATTTCATGAAACTGACATTCATTCTCATTATCACAACGAGTGACCGTGTAGCTCTGATCCGGTCTGCTCGTCAAGGGTGTCGGATCACGGCCGCTGCAAAGCGCGAGGACTACTGGCAGCCGCCCGCGATCAACAGCGCATCGACGCAGCCCTGGAGCGGCCCGTTTCCGCCGGCCATGTTGTAGCAGCCGAGCTCGCAACCCCCGGTGCAGGGCTGCTGCGCGTTCCCCGCCATGCAGTCGATCATCATCACGCACTTCGATTCGTAGGAGTTGTGGTTCTGATCCATGCAAGCGCTGCACGGCGGAGCGGTCCCCGCCGAGTAGCCCGCGCCCTGAATCGCGGTGACGCAGTTCGGACCCGCGTCGACGATCCGACCGCCGGCGCCGCTGCCGCCCATGCCTCGGCCGCCCATGCTGCTACCGCCAGAGCCGACGCCACCAGCGCCGCTGCCGCCGGCACCCGTGCCGCCCATTCCGCGGCCGCCGGTAGCGCTTCCGCCCGCGCCGCTGCCGCCGCTCGCGCGAAACCCGCCCGCGCCGCTGCCGCCGCTCGCGCGAAACCCGCCCGCGCCGCTGCCGCCGCTACCGATATGCCCGCCGTTGCCGATCACGCTCCCGTCGCGTCGATCGAAGGGGTCTGCGCCCTGGCAACCGCCGAAGCTCACGAAGGCAATCCATGCGACGATTCCGAACGCGACCAGTCGGTTCATGGCAACACCCGCCGCAGCAAAGGCAATGACCCTCACGTTATCATCATTCCGGACAGATCGTCAGCGCGCGGCACGGAGCACCCGGCATACGTTCATGCGCGCAGGGCGCCGGATCGATCACGGCGCGCCCCAAAAAGTGGGCGAGAAAAAGGTGAGGAGAGAGAGGGATTCGAACCCTCGGTACGTTTCCGTACACACGATTTCCAATCGTGCCCCTTCGGCCACTCGGGCATCTCTCCGGGTTGAGTCAGCGCTGAGGAGAGAGTGGGAGTCGAACCCACGTTGGACTTACGCCCAAACCTGATTTCGAATCAGGCGCTTTCGGCCACTCAGCCATCTCTCCGGAACCGGGCGCTATCTTTAGCACCAGACCGTTGGCACGTCGATAGTCGCGCGACGCTATGGACCTCCGCGCCGTTCTGTGACAGATAAGGCGTGGTCCCGGGCGACGGAACACCAGCGAACCCCGCCAGGCCCGGAAGGGAGCAACGGTAGCAAGTCGACCGGGTGCTCGGGACCATACCTTCACGGGAACCCTCAGACGGGTTCCGATACCTCCCATGGGAACCCTCGGAAGGGTTCCCAAACCCTCCCCTGCCATGGCCGACGTCGTCTACCTGATCCAGGACATGCTCTTCACCTCGAAGGTCCGCGAGGTCGCCAAGCAGGTCGGGGTCAGCGTTCAGGGCACGCGCGACGTCGCGGCGCTGGCGGCGGCGGCCGGCGCGGGCGCCAAGCTCGTGCTCATCGACCTGCGCCTGCCGATCGCCATCGAAGCGCTGGCACGGCTGGCCGGCGACCCGGCGACCCGCGCGATTTCGTCGGTCGGCTTCATCGACCACGAGAAGACTGACGTCATGGATCAGGCGCGCGCCGGCGGCTGCGGTCAGGTCATGGCCAAGGGCCAGTTCGCGAACGCGCTGCCCAAGCTCTTCGCGTCGCTGGCGCCCGCAACGCCGGCACCCTAGTGTCCTCCGCGCTCAGCCGATCTCGTCCCAGAGCGGGATGAGCTGGCGCAAGCCGCGCACGATCATGTCGGGCGAGCCCCAGGACTCGGCGTCGTCGATCGCCTCGGCGGTCACGAGCGCGGTCCGGCAACCGGCGGAACGGCCGGCGACGATGTCGAACGTGTAGTCGCCCACCACCAGCGTGTCGGCGGGCGCGACACCGAACGCCCGACAGAGGTGCAGCACACCGTCGGGCGCCGGCTTGGGCGGGCCGTCCTCGCGCGTGTAGGCGGCGAGCATCAGCGGCGCCGATTGGTCGTGCGAGACGACGCCCGCGACGCGGCCGGCATGAGCGAAGCTGGCGCCGAGATCGAACTTCCGCACGAAGCTCTCGACGACCTCGCGGATGTTGCGGGTCAGGATCGCGCACGGAACGCGGGCGGCGCCCAGACAGGCGAGCAGCTCGACGCAGCCGTCGGCGAGCGTGGCGTTGGCGATCGCGTCGCGCTCGTGGCGCCGCATGATCTCCTCGCCGCGCGCGCGCAGCGCATCGTCGCCCGCGGCGAGCTGCTCGAGGATCGGCAAGCCCGGCTTGAAGCCCGATCTCGACGCGGATGGCGTCGAAGTCGAGCAACGGCTCGGTCAACGTGCCGTCCATGTCGAAGATCACAGCGCGCGGCGCGTTCACTCCCCGGCCTCGGGCGGGGGCCCGCCTGTCCGCGCGATGTCGGCGGTGCGGATCTTGTCCAGGTTCATGCCGCGCGCGCGCTTGGTCATGCTGGGCAGAAGCTCGTCGAGCGGCGGCGAGCTCGCCCTTGATGAAGCGCAGCGGGTTGACGCGCGCGACGACGAACGCGCGCAGGTAGGGGCTGGTCAGGCCGCGCTGCTTGAGGCCGTCGACGACCGCGGTGACCGCTTCGTCGAACGCCGAGCAGCAGATCCGGCGCGGCGCTCGCGCTCCTCGAGCGTGGCGGCGAGCTTGCCTTTCACCCATCCGTCGACCTTGCGCAGGATCGGGTGGTACGCGCCGCCCGAGAGCCGGCCGCGCTTCTCGTACGCGAAGCCGAGCGTCGCCAGCGCCGGCTCCTCGAACTCGAGCGCGTAGTCCTCTTCGGTGCCGCCGACGCTGCCGGCGAGATCGCGGTACATGCGGCGCACGCCGATCGCCTTCTCGCGCAGGTTGTGCGCCTTCTCGATGTTGAGCGCGAGGATCTGGTAGGCGACCGCGCGCTCGGGCACCAGCAGCGCCACGATCGTCTTCGCGTCGAGCTCCTTGAGCGCGGTCAAGCGGTGGTAGCCGTTGGGCGTCCAGTAGCGCCCCTGTTCGGTCGGCTCGCGCACGACGATGATCGGATCCAGGTAGCGCTTGGTCTTGTCCATCGCCTGCGTCAGCCGGCGCACGTGCGTGTCCGAGATGTCGCGCTGAAACGGCGTCGGCACGACCTGGTCGAGCGGCAGCGCGACCAGCAGCAGCGCGTGGCCGCCGAGCGGCTCGCGATAGGCGGCCAGCACGCGCCCGCCGTCGCCCGCGACCGCGTCGGCCAGCGGCGCGAGCTCGGACGGCACGGGATCGAGCGCCAGATCGGCGGGCGCGAGGCCCGCGGGCTTCAGCTTGACGCCGCGGCGACGGCGCGGGGTTCCGCTCGGCTTCCTTTTCGCCGGTTTCCGGGGAGGCATGGTGTAAGTATAAGGAGAACCGCGTCCGTAGCGCGAAGGAGATCCAAGGAGAACCGATGCCGAGAATGGTCAATTGCGTGAAGCTGGGCAAGGAGCTGCCCGGGATCCCTTACAAGCCTTTCAGCAACGAGCTCGGCCAGCGCATCTACGACAGCGTCTCCATGGACGCCTGGCGCCTGTGGATCGAGCACTCGAAGATGATCGTCAACGAGTACCGGATCGATCTCGCGTCGGCGCAGGGACAGAAGCTGATGCTGGAGCAAGCCGAGAAGTACTTCTTCGGCGAGGGCGCGCAGATGCCGCCCGACTACGTGCCCCAGCAGGCCAAGTAGCGGAGGCGGCGGAGCCGCAGGAGGTCAGACGTTGCGAGCGCCCGGCGACATCCTGCTGGTCTCCTGCTACGAGCCGGGCTACCAGCCGATCGCGATCGCCTCGCTGGCCGCGTTTCTGAGCGCCGCCGGCTACGCGCCGCTGGCGATCGATCTGGCCGTCGAGGAGCTCGACGGACCGCGCCTCGAGCGCCTGGAGCGCGCGCGGCTGGTGGCGATCTCGGCGCCGATGCACACCGCGATGTCGCTGGGGCTGCGCGTGGCGCGGCGGCTGCGCGCGATCAATTCGCGCGCGCACATCTGCTTCTTCGGTCTCTACGCCGCGCTCAATCGCACGCTGCTGCAGCGGCCGGATGGCGGCGACAGCGCGCGCCCACTCGCCGACACGATCTTCGGCGCCGAGTGCGAGGAGGATCTGGTCGCGCTCGCGACCGCGCTCGAGCGTGAAGCGGCGTCCGAGGGGCGCGCAACGTCGACCGAACCGCCGCGCGCGCTGCATCGCCTCCCGTTCCTGGTTCCCGATCGCACCTTGTTGCCGGCGCTCGACCGCTACGCGCGGCTGCTCGTCGGCGACGAGCGGCGTGTCGCCGGCCATGTCGAGGCGACGCGCGGGTGCAAGTACCTTTGCCGCCACTGCCCGATCCCGCCGGTCTATCACGGGCGATTCTTCGCCGTTCCGATCGACGTCGTGCTCGAGGATGCGAGCCGCCAGGTCGCCGCCGGCGCGCGCCACATCACCTTCGGCGATCCCGACTTCCTCAACAGCGCCAAGCACGCGCTGGCGGCGGCGCGCGGTCTGCACGCCGCGCACCCCGACGTCACGTTCAGCTTCACGACCAAGGTCGAGCACATCGTCGCCGAGCGCGCGATCTTCCCCGAGCTCGCGGCGCTCGGCTGCGTGTTCGTGGTGTCGGCCGTGGAATCGCTGTCCGACGAGATCCTCGCGCTGCTCGACAAGGGACACACGCGCGCCGACGTGATCGAGGCGCTGGCGATCGCGCGCGGCGCCGGCATCTCGATGCGACCGACGTTCGTGGCGTTCACGCCGTTCACGTCGATCGACGACTACCTGACCCTGTGCCGCTTCATCCGCGAAAACGACCTCGAGCAGGAGGTCGATCCGATCCAGCTCGCGATCCGCCTGCTGATCCCGCCCGGTTCACTGCTGCTCGGCCGGGATGAGCTGGCGCCCCACCTCATCGGGCTCGACGAAGAAGGGCTGACCCACCGCTGGCGCCACCCGGATGCGCGCATGGACGCGCTGGAAGCGGAGGTGTCGGCGCTGGTCGAGCAAGCGACCCACGACGGCGAGCCGCCGCACGCCACGTTCGCGCGCATTCACACGGCGGCGGCGCGCGCCGCCGGTGAGCCGGCGCCGTCCGTGACGCTCAAGCGCCGGCGAGCCGCCCCACCCCGCCTGTCAGAGCCCTGGTTCTGCTGCGCGCAACCGACGAAGATCCAGCTCGGCAAGACCCAGAAGGTCTAGGCGCCGGCACGCCTCATCACGTCAACCCCTCAATAGATCGAGATTCCCGCGGTCAGCGTCCCCGCGGTCGACCATCCGTCGTCGAAGTGCGCGGCGTTCGCGCCGGCGCGGAACGACAGCGCCAGCCGCGTCGTCAGCGCCACCTCGATGAGCGCGCCACCGCCGAAGAGCGGGCCGGTCTGGGTGTTGACTGAATCGTTGGCGATCGCGGCGCCGCCCTTGGCGAAGGCGCCGATGAAGAGCGGGCCCGCCGACCAGGGAAACACCTGTGCTTCCAGCGCGAGCGAGTGCCGCGAGAACAGGCTCGCGCAGCAGACCGAGCCGCCGCTGAGCCCGATGTCGAGCATCAACCCCGCCGAGCGGGTGAAGAAACCGCCGATCTGGATCTGCGACGCCATGCCGGCGATCTGCTGCAAACCCAGGTTGAAGTCGGAGCTGCCGAGCTCGACCTTGAATGCCAGTCCTCGGCGATCGAGCGGCGCGCGGCTGCCGAGGCCGAGGCCGAAATCCTCGTCGTCCTTGACCGTCGCTTCGACTGCCGTCTGCCGCGTCCCGAGGCGTGAGATCGGCGAGCGCCACGTCGTGGTTGCTGCCTCTGTATTTGCCCTCGAGGTGGATCGTCTGCTCCGGCGCGAGCTCGGCGTAGCCGTCGAAGCGCATGCCTTCGCTCGCGACCAGCGACACGCCGGCGACCACGGCGACGACAGCGAGCACGACCGCGATCACCACGAGCGCCTCGCCGCTGCCGCCACCACCGCCACCGGTGCTGCTTCCGCCACCGCCACCGCCGACGTGAACGCCACCGCCACCGCCACCGTGGCCGCCCCCGTGAGCGCCACCGCCGCTGCCGTGTCCGCCACCGCGCGGCGGCGCGCCGCGCCAGCCGCCGCTCGATGGATTGCCGCGCATCGGGTCGGGAACCCGCTGCCCGCGCATCGGCGATCCGTGATGGACGTGGCGCGCGCCGGATCCATCGATCTCGATGTCGATGCGGCCGCCGGCGTCGTCGCCGTCCCAATCGTCGTAAACGATCGGCTCGTCGAGCTCGCCCGGCGCGGGCCCCTCGCCACCGTTCGGCGGCGGCGGCTGATCCGGCGGGGGCGGCGGCAGCTCGCGCGGCGGGGGCGGTGGCGCGTGATACGCAATCGCCTCCGAGCGACGATCACCCAGCGACTGAACGACGTGCACGTGGTGCCCGCGGATCGCGGGCGGCGTCTGCGCCAGCCGCTGGAGCTCGTCGCCGGGAATTCGATACTCGTTCGACAGGCACCCGGTGGTCACGTGAACGAAGAACGCCAGCGCGATCAGCGCGACCGTCCGCTCGCCGAAGCCCAAAGACCGGCACCGCGCCCGGCACCACGACGATCGGCGGCGCTGTTCCCCACCGGCGACCACACCCGACCTGCAAGCCAAGCTCATGACCACCGGCACAATTCACGTTCGGTGCCAGCGGCGCTGCAGCGGTCAGACTCGCGCTTTCGCGGCCGGAAACGCGGCGCAGCGGCCGATCTGTGGCTGGCGCGCCACGCCGCCGGCGACGTCCAGCGACCACAGACGCGGCCCGCCCGCTCACACCCGGGTGACGGCGTCGGTCTCCACCGGGAGCCGCGCCGCGATGTCGAATTCCAGGCAAGCGTGTGCGCGGCGCAGCGCTTCCTCGACGGCGCCCGGCGATTCGGCGCGCGCAAAGATGAAGCCGAGGTAACTCGCCCCTTCCGGCAACGGCACGACCGCCTCGCCGGCACGGATCGAGACCACGACGTCCTCGATGCCCGGCACCGCCCGCGCCTCGGCGAGTCCGCTCACACCGCGCAAGATCCCGCCGCGTGGGATCGGAATCATCATGACGCCCGACGCTTCCTCCACGCGGGCGAGCCCACGCACGTCCTGGCCCAGCGCCTGGCGGATCACCAGCTCCTCGAGCGGCACGTCGCGCACGAAGCGCAGCGTGCGCGAGCAGAGACCGCCGATCGGCCGCGCCGCCAGATCGATCACCACCGGCGTGGCCGGCGACGACGGTGCCGCCCGCGCGCCCAGCCGCAGCTCCGCGTGCACGGGCCCGCTGCCGATGCCGACCGCGCGCGCGACGCCCGCGACCGCCGACGCGATCGCCGCCTGTGTCTCGCGCGGGTAGCCGCGACGGGGTCACGTAGATCGTCTCCTCGAAGAACGGGCCCTCCAGCGGATCCGGCTTGTCGAAGATCGCCAGCGGGTGAAGCGTGTCGCCGTAGAGCAGCCCCTCGAGCGCGACTTCGGGTCCCTCGATGTACTCCTCGACGAGGATCTGGCGCGACGCGAGCGGGTCCATCTCCAGCAGCGCGGGGGCGAGCAGCAACCGGCGCAGCCGCGCGAACCGCTCGACGAAGGTCCGCGGATCGTCGGCTCGCATCACGCCGCGGCTCGCGGACAGCAACAACGGCTTGAGCACGCAGGGCCAGCCGACGTCGGCCGCGACGCGCTTCGCGACCTCGGCCGGCGGCTCGTCGATGCTCGCCGCGATGAAGCGCGGCACCGCGATCGGCGGCTCGCCCGCGCGTGCGGCGCCTCGCGCAGCGGCGCAGATCTCGCGCAACCGCAGCTTGTTCCCCACGACCGCCACCGCATCGGGATCTCGCCCGTCGAGGCCCATCCGGCGCGCCGCCAGCGCCGCGACGCGCGCCGCCGCCTCGCCCCCGACCGGCAGCACCGCGCGCACGGGCGCATCTGGTTCGGCCGCGGCCGCGGTCGCGATCGCGGCGGCGGCCCCATCGGGATCGTAGAAG
This sequence comes from uncultured Pseudomonadota bacterium, assembly GCA_963774325.1. Taxonomy (GTDB): domain Bacteria; phylum Myxococcota_A; class Polyangia; order Fen-1088; family Fen-1088; genus DASRQZ01. Next base: position 1,213,660 of record CAVZEF010000002.1, on the reverse strand, counting down.
TCGATGACCCAGGAATTCCCGGGCCAGTCCCACGCGCGATCGAGGATCGGGCAACGGTCCGACGCCAAGACAACGTCGAGGTCGATGCCCACACCGACGCCCACGCGCCGGGCCGCGGCGACGAACGCCTCCACGGCGTACGAGGTGGTGTGCATGACGAGGACGATGCGCTCCCGACCCACGTCTCCGGACATAGCACAGAGACTCACCGGCGCGTCGCTGCGCGCGGTATACTGAACCCGCACCATGGCCGACGACCGCTCCGCAAAGCCCGCGCCAGGCCTCCCCGCACCGTCGGGGTTCGCGCCACCGGCCTTTGCGCCACCGGCCTTCGGGCGCCCGCCGCGCTCTCCGATGGCGGTGCAGGTGCGTTGCCGGTTCCCGAGCATCATCGACTTCGTCGAGACCCAGTCCGTGAACGTGAGCCGCGAGGGGATGTATCTGCGCTGCGACGCGCCGCCCGAGGTCGGCGCCAAGATCGACTTCGACGTCAGCCTCGACGACGGCTACGTGTTGCTGAAAGGGAGCGGAATCGTCGTTCGCGTCGTCACCACCGGTGATAAGGGGCTGGGGATGCGCTTCCTCGACCTCGACGACAAGAGCCGCAAGCTGATCGACCGCATCGTCGAGGTCAACGTCGACGAAGGAAAGAATCCGACGCTGCCGCTCGACTTCTCGCGGCCAGTCCCGGCGCCCCCGGTGAGCGCGCCGGCGGTGAGCCCGTCGGCGCCCGCCGCGTCCGCGACACCCGCGGCGTCGTCGCTGTTCTCATCGCCGCCGACCTCGCCGGCGATCCCCGCGCCCGGCACCGCACCCAGCGTGCCGCGCAGCACGCAGACGCGCGCGCCCGCCGCCGCGGTCGCGCCCACGCCCAGCGTGCCGCGCACGACCCAGACGCGCGCCGGCGGGCCCCGCCGCCGGCCGCGCCCGCGGTCAAGCCGATCCAGATCGGCGACGGCAAGCTGCGCGTGGTGCTGAACGCCGCCACCGCGACCTTCTTCTCGTACAACCCGCTGCTGAACATCCGCATGGGGGGCTTCTTCATTCCGGTCGAGGAGGAGGTGCCGCTCGGGACCACCTACAAGGTCGAGATCGTCGACGCCCAGAACCAGACGCTGGTCGTCGGCAAGGGCAAAGTCGTGGCGCGGCAGGAGCTGCGCGTCGGCATCCGCCTCGGCGACGTCGACAAGGACGCGCTCGGGCGACTGCAGGCGCTGGTCGGCAAGCTCGCCTCGTCGAAGTGACGCCGGGAGAGATTGGGTTGTCTGCGATGCTGGCGGAGGCACCCGCGCGCGCGATCCGGGTGGGCGGGATCAACATCGCCCCCGGCGAGGCGCGCACGCTGTCGATCTCGCTGCGACGCGCGCGAGCGACGACAAGACCGCCGCGGTCGCCGTGCCGGCCTGGGCCGCCGTCGGCCCCAAGGCGGGTCCGCGCGTCAGCATCGTCGGCGCGTTGCACGGCTACGAAGCGGTCGCCGCGCGCGCCGCCGCCGAGCTCACGCGCAGCATCGATCCAGCGGCGATGTCGGGCAGCCTCGTGGTGGTGCCGGTCATGCGCGCGGGCGGCCGGTTCGCGCCGGGCGAGCGCGCCGCGCCGAGCTGGACGTTCCCCGGTGACGCCGGCGGCACGCGCGAGCAGCGCGACGCCTTCGCGCTGTTCTCCGAGGTGACCGTCGGATCGACGGCGCTGATCCTGCTCGCGGCGCCGCCGCCGGGCCGGCGCGCGCTGCCGGCGGTGCGCGCCGCGATGGACAACCCGCGCACGCGGCGGCTGGTAGCAGAGACCGGCGCCGCCGTCGCGCTGGCGACGCGCGCGTCCGCGGGATCGCTGCGCGCGGCGGCGACCGAGGCCGGGCGTCAGCGCGCTCGAGCTGCGCGCGGGCGGCGGGCCCGGAGAAGAATCGGCCGACGTGGCCGTGCTGGTGGCGGCGGTGCGCGCGGTCCTGAACGCGATCGGCGTGCTGCCGCTCGACGGTTCGGCCCGCGGCGAACCGAAGAGCGACAAGAACGACAAGAACGACAAGAGCGATGCGAAACGCGAGCCGCGCGCCCCCGACGGGCGCGCCGCGCGGGTGGCGTCGCCGGCGCCGCTGGCGATGCGCCGCACCTCGACGGTGCGCGCGCCCGCGGGTGGGTTGGTCGAGCCGCGCGCCGCCGCGGGCGCGCTCGTGCGTCGAGGGGAGGTGCTCGCACGCATCGATCCGCCGCTCGGTGGCCGCGCGATCGAAGTGAAGGCGCGGCGAGATGGCCTCGTCCTCGAATCGCCGCTGCGTCTGACCGCGCGCGCGAAGACCAAGCTGTTCCTGCTCGGCGACCTGGCGCGCGCCGACGTCGAACGCGCGGGGGCGTCTTCGCCGCTGCGCGCGCGCAAGTCCGACCGCGCGCGCGCGCACGACACCAAGGTGCGCGCGGGCTGGGTCGAGCACGTCGCGCTGCCCAACCTGGGCATCGCGCGGCTCAAGGCGAAGATCGACACCGGCGCGCGCACGTCGGCGCTGCACGTCGCGCGCATGAAGACCGTCGACACCGCGGGCGGACCGGGGCGGCGCCCCATCCTCGAGATCACCGTCCCCGGCGGCCCGCGCGGCAAGCAGCCGACCAAGGTGCGCGCCGCCGTGCGCGAATACGTGGTCGTGCGCGACACATCGGGCCGCATGGAGCGGCGCCCGGTGATCGAGACCGCGCTGCGCATCGGGCCGTTCAAGAAGCGGATCCTGGTGACGCTCACCAACCGCGGCGACATGCTGTTCCCGATGCTGATCGGACGGACGGCGCTGGGACCGGGCATCGTCGTCGATCCGTCGCGCCGGTACCTTCTGTCAATTAGTTGACATCGTGTCGTGACGAAGAAATCCTTTTAGCGTGCGGCCCCGTCGACGAAGCTCCGGATCGAAGCGCACGCGCGCCGTTCCGGCCACGTCGCGCGTGGCCGTCCGTCGCAACGCCCCGAGCCTGCGCGGCAACGCGAACGTGCGCGACACCAACGTCGAGGACGATGCCGGCGTCGACGTGGTGGCGGCGCTGCGCACCAGCCGCAAGGCGCTCGCCGACATCGAGGGCCAGCTGGACGCGCTGCTGGCGGCGCTGCGCGATCCGGCCGCGGCGCTGGACAAGCGTGCGCCGGATCGGCTGCGCGGCGCAACACAGGACGCGGGGACAGCCCTGGCGTCGCTGACCGCGGCCCTGGCGGCTCACTGAGATCGTCTGGGCGCGGGCGGCTTCGCCGCCGGAGCCCGACGCGGCCGCGGCCGAGCCAGTAGAATGAACCGCGTGCCGCAACCCTCAGCGCCGAGCCTGCGCGAACCGCTCTGGACCCTGACCGGGGCGACAGCGCTGGCCTCGGGCCTGGCGATCGCGGGCCACGCGGTCCCCTGGATCGGGCGCCACATTCACGTCGCGATCGCGGCCATCTTCCTCTACGCGCCCACGCTGGCGTCGCGCCTCTCCGGCCGGCCGTTCGACTACCGCGACGCCGGCCTGCGCCTCGACCCGCTGGGCCTGAACCTGCGCGTGCTGGCGATCGCGCTCGCCGTGACGTTCCCGTTGTTCGTGATCGGCTTCTTCGCTTTCTACGGATTCGTGTGCGGTCCACACGGCGGCCCGTTCACGGCGATGTGGAGCGCACTTTGTCCTTACTGGCGCGGGCTCTCCGGCGGTTCGCTGCGCCTGCCGCCGGAGTTCCTGACCTCGGCGCTGAACCAGCTGATCGTCGTCGCGATCCCCGAGGAGCTCTTCTTCCGCGGCTACCTCATGGGCCGACTCGACGAACGCTGGCCGCCGGCGCGACGGCTGCTGGGCGCGCCGGTCGGGCGCGCGCTCGTCGTATCGAGCGTGCTCTTCGCGCTCGGCCACGTCGCGGTGGTTCCCAACCCGCAGCGGCTGGCGGTCTTCTTCCCGGCGCTGGTCTTCGGCTGGATGCGCGCGCGCACCGGCTCGATCGTGCCGGGCGCGGTGTTTCACGCGCTCTGCAATCTATTCGCCGACGTCCTGCACACCAGCTACTTCTGAGAGCAGCGTCGTTCAGAAAAACGCCAGGACGCCAAATCCGGACCCTCAATAGTCCGGATCCTGGCGTCCCCGCGTCCTGGCGTTTTTCTTATCCGATCGGTACGCCTTACGCGCCGGCTTTTTCCGCCAGCTCGACGTAGCTCTTGCCCACCTCTGGTTGAGTCGCCACCGGCAGGCCGGACTCGGCCCAGCCGGCGCAGCTCACGCGTCCGAGAGCGTCATGCTCGCCACCGAAACCGCCGCGCATGTCGACGACCGCGGTGTAGCCGGACGCCTCGAGCAACCCGGCCGCCTGCAGCGAGCGCCCGCCGCTCTTGCAGCCGATGACCAGCTTGGTCTCCTTGGGAAACGTCGCCTCGACCACACGCTGAAAGGCCGGGTTCGGCGTCATCCGCCCGCCCTGAAAGTGCAGGAGTGGAATGTTGACCGCGCCTACGGGGTGCCCCTGATCAAACTCGGGGATCGATCGCACATCGAGGTACACCCAGCCTTCCGCGAGCATGCCCGCGGCCTCCGCCGGCAATACACGTTTCGTCATGGGCGCTTCTTAGCACACAAGCCTCGCCCGCCCCACCGCGGTTGCGGTATCATCTACCGCATGGCTTCGCCCCACCTGAGGGTCGTGGCAGCGGTCATCTCGCGCGACGATCGCTACCTCATCACCCAGCGCCGCCCATCCGCGGTATTGCCTGGGCTGTGGGAGTTTCCGGGCGGCCGCGTCGAGGAGGGCGAGACCGACGAGGCCGCGCTCGAGCGCGAGGTGCGCGAGCGCGTCGGCGTCGAGATCGACGTCCAGATGTGCATCGGCCGCCGGACGCACGACTACGACGGTTACTCGGTCGACCTGGCGCTCTACCAGGCGAGCATCAAGGGCAAGAAAGAGCCCGAGGCGGTGCGCGTCGCCGACTGCCGCTGGGTCGCCTCGAACGAGTTCGAGAACTATCGCTTCCCGGCCGCCGACCAGGCGACGATGGACCTGCTGCTGGGCATCCGCCGCGGGTGAAGCCGGTGCGCGCCAAGCCGGCAACGACGACGGGCGCGTATGGTGTCCCGTCGCTGACTTCGATGCACCCGACGGCGGCGCGCTGGATCGGCGCGCTCATCCGCATGACGTCGGCGCACCCGGCGATGACGCGCATCCTGAACGTCGTCGAGGGACTGCAGGACCGTCCGTTTCGCACCAACGCGCTGCTGCTCGGCGAGCCCGGCACCGGCAAGGAAGGGCTGGCGCGCGCGCTGCACCACCTGATGGCGCCGGGCACGCCGCTCGTGCGCGTCGATCTCGTCGGCTACAGCGACGAGGAGGCGCTGGCGGTGCTGAGCGGCAACGGCGAGGGCGCGCACGCCGCGGCCAAGATCAGCGACGAAGTCGGCGACGGCGCGATGCTGCTCATCGAGGAGGCCGCCGGCCTGAGCCTGCGCGTGCAGACCGCGCTGCTGCGCCTCTTGAAGACCGGCGCCGTCGACCAGGAGGGAAACTCTGGCAAGGTTCCCGGGCCCGCCAAGCGGTTCCAGGTCAACGCCATCGCCATGTCGGATCGCGACCTCGGCGCCGAGGTGGCGGCCGGGCGCTTTCGCCACGACCTCTACTTCGCGCTCGCGCGCATCGTCCTCGACCTGCCGCCGCTTCGCGAGCGCATGCAGGATCTGGCTCCAGCCGCCGTCTGGATCGGCAACCGGGTGCTGCGCAACGCCGGCCGAGACTACGAGCTCATGAGCAGCGAAGAGTTCGCGCGTGCATCCAGCGACGAGCGCGCGATGGCGATCGAGCTGCGCGCCGACGCGCTCGAGGCGCTGCAGCGGCACACCTGGCCGGGGAACTTCCGAGAGCTCGAGGCGGTGCTCGAGCGTGCCCTGATGCTGTATCGGAAAGGCCAGTCCATCGGCGCGGCGGAGATCGAAGCGGCGCTGGCGAAGGCGACCTGACGCCGCGAACGCCGGCCTCCGACCTCAGCTCGCCATCTGCAGCAGCTTCGACAGCTTCGTCGCCAGGTTCGGGTCGCCGCTGACCTTGAGCTTGCCCGTGAAGAAGAGCTGCATCGCGGCCTGCATGCCGCCGTCGATCATCGAGCGGAAGTCGGCGTCGGTCGCCTCGATCGTGCACTGGGCCGTTCCCTGCACGCCCGGCAGGCAGGTCGGAGGCGACGACAGGAGATCGACCGTCCAGGTGCCACCGTCTGCGCCGCTGATCTTGAACAGATAGATCGCGGTGACGTCTTTCGCCTTCTCCGGGCTGATCTTGAGCACCCCGGGAACCTTCTGATCGAAGAACGCTTTCACGGACGTGGCCATACGCGACCTCCAGCAATCATGATCGATGCGGCGCGCCGCCGCTGTCAACAAACGCGTTCGTCAAACATCTTCGTGGGGCTCGCCAGAGCAGGCTTCATCCGCGCGCCCGCGCGATGGCCGATTTTCGTGACGCTCGCTTGACCCGAACCGGCGCGCGGCGGCGCCGTTGCGCTTGCCGTTGGCGGCGACTGCCGCGCCCGCTGCCTTGGCGCTCGGGCCCAGGCTCGCGAGTGGACCCACCATCGCGCCGGCCGCGATCTCCGCGCCGGCGGCGACGGTGTACGGCCGGACGCGCGCGCCGGCTCCGACGACGGTGTCGATCAGGACCGCGCCGTCGTCGATGTGCGCGCCGCGCCCGACCCGCGTCGTGCCACGCAGCGAGACACCCTGGCCGAGCTCGACATCGACGCCGATGGTGACGCCAGGCTCGATCACCGTCGACGCCGGGTCGTGAAAGGTCACGTGGCGCATCCACCCGTCGTTGATGCGCGCGCGCATGATCGCCTTCCGACTCGCCCAGCTGACGGCGGTCGTTGATGCCGGCCACGTCGCGGAAGTCGGCGTCGACGGCGCTGACGCCGATGCCGCGCGCCGCGCGCGCCACGATGTCGGTCAGGTAGTACTCGCCCTGCGCGTTGCGGGCGCTCAGCCCCGCGGTCGCCGTACGCAGGAAGTCGGCGGGCGCCGCGTAGATACCGGCGTTGATCTCGCCGATGGCCAGCTCTTCCTCCGACGCGTCCTTCTGCTCGACGACGCCGATCACGTGGCCGCGCTGGTCGCGCAGGATGCGTCCATATCCCGACGGATCGGGCGGGCTGGTCGTCACCAGCGCCAGGCAGCTGTACCGGCGCGCGGTGCCGACCAGCGCGCGCACCGTCTCGCGCCGGAGCAGGGGCACGTCGCCGTAGAGGATGACGACGATCCCGGCGAAACGCCGCAGCGCCGGCATCGCGAGCCGCACGGCGTGACCGGTGCCGCGTTGCTCGGCCTGCTCGACCGTGCGGATCGTGCCCTCGCCGAACTCCGCGACCAGCGACGCCTCGACCGCCTCGCGCTGGTGGCCGAGCACCGCGACCACCGGGTCGGCGCCCAGCTCGCGCGCCAGATGCACGGGATAGCTGACCAGCGGGCGCCCCAGCAATGGATGCAGGACCTTCACGCGCGCCGAACGCATGCGGGTGCCCTTGCCCGCGGCGAGAATGATACAGGCCAGATCGCCATTGGTGCGGTGCGCGTGCGCTCATTGCGTCAGAGGCTAGATAATCCCGGCGCCGGCCGAAGTCCACAACTCGGACCATGAGCCTGCGCGCGAGGGCCGGTCCTGAGCTAGTATGCGGCCTCGACCCCATGGGTGGTTACATCCTGATCGTCGAGAGTGACCCGGTCCTGCAGCGCCGCATCGGGGACACGCTCAAGGAGGCGCGCTACGAGCTCGCCTCCGAGGCCGAAGGGGCCTGGGCCCGGCGCAGCGTCGCGGTGCGCACGCCCGACGCGATCGTGGTCGACACCGTGCTCTCCGACGGAGACGGCTTCCGCCTGGCCGAGGATCTGCGGCGCGAGCCCGAGACGCGCGACACGCCGATCTTCTTCGTCGCCAGCCGCTTTCGCGGCGCGAGCCACCGCACCGAGGCGCGCCGCCGCTTCGCGCCCGCCGAATACCTGCCGGTGCCGATCGACGTCAACAGCCTGCTGGCGATGATCCTGCAGGCCGTGCCGCCGGCGCGCAACGGCGTGCCCGGCGAGATCCACACCGCGCCGACGCAGCCGATAGTCGAGCCGCCGGCGCCGGAGGCTTTCGAACCAGCGCCGTCCGCTTACGAACCGACACCGGAGGCTTTCGAAACGACGCCCGCAGAGGCTTTCGAACCAGCGCCGGAAGACGTGGACACACCGCCGCCCCCGACGCTGACGGCAGCCGCCGCGATGACGCGCGCCGCGCCCCAGCCGGCCCCCGCGCCCGCGATCGACGAGTCGCTGCGCGATCCGGTGCAGCAGCGCGAGAGCCGTGACGTCGAGCGGACCGCGCAGTCGCTCGCCGCCGACAAGACCGACTTCACCGACAAACTCAAGCACATCCCCTTCCCGCGCTTGCTGCAGCGCCTGTACGCCCGGCGCGCCACCGGCTCGCTGCTGCTCCTGCACGAGGGGACGAAGAAGATCGTGTCGTTCGTCGAGGGTTACCCCGTGGCCGTTCGCTCGAACCTGCTCGGCGAGTGCCTGGGGCAGATCCTGGTCAGCCAAAAGATGATAACCGGCCAGGCGCTCGCCGAATCGGTCAAGCGCATGCAAAAGGAGAAGCGCCGCCAGGGCGAGATCCTGGTCGAGATGGGCGCGCTGTCGCCGTACAACCTCACACGCGCGCTGGTCGAGCAGTCCGAGGCCAAGCTGTTCGAGATCTTCTCGTGGCGTGATGGCCAGTTCATGTTCAAGCAAGGCGACGCCGCGCCCAAGGACGCGATGCGCCTCGAGCGCTCGCCGTCGGCGCTGGTGCTCGAGGGCATCCGCCGCCACTACGATTCGGCGCGCCAGGTCGCCGTGCTCGACGGGTTCGCGGGCCGTCACGTCGCGCTCAACCCGGATCCGCTGCTGCGCATGCAGGAGATGACGTCGGATCCGACGGAGACCGCGTTCATCCGCGGCATCACCGGCAGCGAGCGCATCGAAGATCTCCTCAGCCGCGCGGAGATCCCGCGTGACAAGGCGGCGCTGCTGCTGGTCGCGCTGTCCGAGGCCGGCGTGATCATGCCCGGCGAAGGGCCGGCGCTCACCCCCGCGCCCGAAGCGGCGCGGCTCGCGGTGCAGCGGCAGGACCTGCGCGCCGGCGGCCCCACCGACGCCGACGTCAGCACCGAGGAGCTGATCGGCGATCTCGACGACGATCCCGCCGTGCTCTCCGTCGAGCCGGCGCCCCAGGCCCCGGGCGCGCCCGACGACGGCGACCTGCCGTCGGGGCCGCTGACCGGCGTGGCCACGCCGCTCGGTTCCGGCCCGCTGTCGATGGTGGCGCAGACCGTCCGTACGCAGGACTTCTTCTGGGCGCTCGGCGTCGAGCGCTCGGCGACGACCGAGGAGATCGATCGCGCGTACGAAGCGCTGGCGCGCACGTTCCACGCCGACGCCTATCGCCAGAGCCCCGACGAAGATCGCCGGCTGGCCCAGGAGATCTTCGACCGCCTCAGCGAGGCGCACCGCGTGCTGCGTGATCCAGCGCGGCGGCGCGCGTACACCGAGGGGATCGATCTCGCGGGCGGCGACACGCAGTCTGACGCCTTCGCCACGCGAGCCAGCGACGCGAACGCCACTCCCACGACCAGGGGCGCGGGCGCGACGACGGCCGGCAACGCCGCCGCCAACGCGCTCTACGACAGCGGCATGGAGCACCTGAAGGCACGCCGGCACCACGAGGCGGTCGAAGCCTTCCGGCAGGCGGCGCGGCTGGTGCCGGGGGAGGCCAACTTTCGCGCAGCGCTCGGTTGGTCGCTGTTTCGCGAGGCGCCGGCCGACGCGCGCGCCGGCCGCGCGGCGCTGGCCGAGCTCCGGCGCGCGATCCAGATCGACGGCCAGAACCTGCGGGCGCTGCACTACCTGGCGAACTACTTCGCGGAGACCGGGCAGCCCGATCTGGCCGTCGAGGAGCTCGAGCGCATCCTGCAGATCGATCCCGATTCGACCGAGGCCGCCGAGGCCACGGAGCAGCTCCGGCGGCTACAAGATCACGGCTAGAGAGGATCTCAGAAGGGCTTCGGGCTCGGACTCGGATGCGGCCTTTGGGAGCAATCTGGCCCCGTGAGCCCAAGGCCCGAGGCCCGAGGCCCCGCGGCCCCTGACATTGGTGTCGCGCCAAACAGGGATCTGCGCGACCCCGCGTCGCCAAACCCGCGACATCTCGTGAGTTGTGCGGGGCACGCGGATTGCTGCGCATCGCGCGTGATGCGCTACAAGACCCCGACGGAGAACTGGGTGCCGCGCGAGCAGGCACCCGCGTTCGATCCCAATCGCTACCCGGCGGCGCTGGTGGCGCGCGCCGCGGCCGCCTGGCTGGGCCTGTGCCAGGACGAGCGCGACTCGATCATCGCCGCGACGACGGTGACGACTGACCTCGCGCGCCTGGGCGCGCCGCCGGCGATCCTGGGCATGGCGGCGCGCGTGATCGAGGACGAGGTTCGCCACGTCGAGGTCTGCATGCGCGTCCTGGGCGCGCTCGGCGCCAACACCACGGCGACGCCGGCCGGTGGAACGCGCATCGCGCCCGACGCGGACTCCGCATCCGCGAGCGAGGACGACGACGACACCGACGGCGGCCACCCGCGCGCGATCGAGGTGCGGCTGGCGCGCGCGCTCATCGCGCGCTTCGCCGTCGGGCAGTCGCTGTCGGCGGCGTGCTTCGCCACGGCGCGGGCGACAGCGCGCGAGCCGCTGATCGCCTGGGCCTACACCGAGCTGCTGCGCGACGAGGCCCGCCATGGCGCGTTCGGCGCGCGCGCGGGTGAGTGGGTGATCCGCCACTGGTCGCCCGCGCAGCGGCAGACCCTGTGGTCGGAGTGCCTGCGCGAGATGCAGACGTTCGAGCAGCGGGTCGGTGGTCCGGTGATGACCGCGCCGCAGGTCGCCGCGCGCGGCAAGACCGCGGCCGCGGCGCTGGGCTTGCTCACGCCGGCTGCGTCGTGCGGCGCCGTGATCTCGTCGATCCCGCGCTGGGTGCTGCCACACCTGGCGCGCCTGGGCGTCGTGCCGCCCTCGCCCGAGGCGCCGGCGCTGCTTCAGTAGAAGTCGTCCTCACACCCGGTCGAGGACTTCACGCACGGTGCGCAGCAGCGTCGTGCGATCCGTCGGCTTGCTCAACACCGCGGCCGAACGGCCCCCGGTGCCGGCCGAGCCGGGGTGACCGCTGAGCAGGATCACCGGAATGCCGGTGCCGAGCGCGTCGAGGCGTTCCAGCACGGCGTCACCAGAGAGCTGCGGCATCGATCGGTCGAGGACCACCAGATCGATGCGCAGCTGCTCGCGTTCGAACACGGCGATGCCGGTCGCCCCGTCCCCCGCCTCGAGGACCGAGTAGCCGCTGCGGGTCAAGATCTCGCGCAGCGCGCGGCGAACGGCGTTGTCGTCGTCGATGAGCAGCACGGTCTCGGAGCCGCCCCGCACGACCGCGCTGCCGTCGGTGCCGGCGGTCAGCTCCACCGCCGATACCGGCAGGATGATCTCGAACGACGCGCCGTGGCCCGGGCAGGTCTCGCAGTCGAGCCGGCCGCGGTGGTCGGCGATGATCGAGTACGCCATCGCCAGGCCCAGGCCCGTGCCGCGCCCGACCTCCTTGGTGGTGAAGAACGGCTCGAACATGCGGCCGCGGACCTCTTCGGTCATGCCGGGTCCGTTGTCGGTCACGCGGATCCGCACCTCGTCGGCGCGCGCCGGCTCGATGTGGATCGCGATGCGCGGCGACGGCGTCCGCGCCGACTCCATCGCGTCGCGCGCGTTCAGACAGATGTTGAGCAGCACCTGCTCGATCTGCCCGGCGTTGCCTTCGATCGAAGGCACCTCGGCCGCGGTCGTCAGGTCGAGCGCGATGCGCGGGTCCATCGTGCGCCGGCACATCTCCAGCGTGCGCCGGACGCTGCGCACCAGGTCCATGGGCGCCTTGCGCGCGTGCAGATCGGCGCGCGCGAAGATCATCAGCTGGCGGACCATCTCCGCCGCGCGCTGGGCGGCGTACTCGATCTCCGCCAGCTGCTCGCTGGTCTGCGGGTCCGCGCCGTCGCGGCAGAGCGCGGCGTTGTGGATGATCACGCTGAGCGCGTTGTTGAAGTTGTGTGCGATGCCGGCGGTCAGCTGGCCGACCGCCTCCATCTTCTGCGCCTGGTGCAGCTGCGCCTCGAGCCGCTTGCGCGCGGTGATGTCGAAGACGCCGCCCAGGAAGCCGATCACGTGCCCGGCGTCGTCGTGGATCGGCGTGCCGCGCGAGATCACGTGGCGCACCTCGCCGTTCGGCCGTACCAGCCGGTGCTCGAAGTCGTCGTACACGCCGGTTTCGCGATGGCGCGCGACGATCCGCGAGACGATCTCGCGGTCCTCGGGGTGCACCATCACCAGCAGCTCCGACACGCGGCGGGGAGCGTCCTCGGGGCGAACGCCGAAGATCTGCGCACAGAGCGTCGTCCCAGGTGATCATGCCGTGGCGGATCTCCCAGGTGCCCATGCCGCTGGCCGTGGCCGCGTGGCGCAGCCGCCGTTCGCTCTCGCGCAGCGCGGCCTCGGCGTGCCGGCGTTCGGTGATGTCGACGTTCGAGCCCAGCATGAACACCACGCGAGCGCCCTGCTTGAGCGGCACGAACGTCGTCTCCAGGTACTGCTCGACGACGGTCTTCAGCGTCAGCGTCTGGCTCTCGCCCGTGGTCCACGCGCGCTCGAAGACCTCCTGGTAACGCTCGCGATCGTCCGGCGCGACGTGAGTCGAGCGCGTTGGTCCCGACGATGTCGGCGACCCGGTAGCCCGGCGTCACGTGATTCATGTAAAGGATCCGGTGTTCCCGATCCTTCACCGAGATGATGTTGGGCACGCTCTCCAGCACTTGGTGGCTGCCGAGCATGACGTCGAGCGTGTGCTCGACGGTTGGCGCCGCGCTTTCGGCGCGTGCGTCGTCAACTTCCCTGACTCGCCTGTCGTCCCCCATGCGATCCGGCTCCAGGTAGCTGGATCACTTTACACCCGGACCCCCTTATCCTGCCTCCAGGAACCCGTCGGGCGAGGTCTGTATTTCCGGGCTAGCGGAACAGCCGTCCGCGGGGAGAGGGTCCAACCCCTCCCCGCGAAACGAGCGGCTAGTCGTAGTACTCGGCGCCGAGGTGCGTGATCAATTCCTCACCGCGGAGGTAGCGCAGCGTGTTCTTCAGCTTCATGAGCTGGATGAACAGGTCGTGCTCGGGGTAGAGACCGGGCGGCGTCTGCGGGCTCTTCCAGTAGAACGACAGCCACTCCTGGATCCCGCTCATCCCGCAGCGCTGCGCCAGGTCCATGAAGAGCGCGAGGTCGAGGACGATCGGCGCCGCCAGGATCGAATCCCTGCACAGGAAGTCGATCTTGATCTGCATCTTGTAGCCCATCCAGCCGAAGATATCGATGTTGTCCCAGCCCTCTTTGTTGTCGCCGCGCGGAGGGTAGTAGTTGATGCGGACGACGTGGTGCATGTCGCCGTAGAGGTCGGGGTAGAGGTGCGGCTGCAGGATGTGCTCGAGCACGCCCAGCTTCGAGACCTCCTTGGTCTTGAACGACTCCGGGTCGTCGAGCACCTCGCCGTCGCGGTTGCCGAGGATGTTGGTCGAGTACCAGCCCTCGAGCCCGAGCTGGCGCGCCTTGAAGGCGGGCGCGAGCACGGTCTTCATCATCGTCTGGCCGGTCTTGAAGTCCTTGCCGCAGATCGGCACGTTGTTCTTCTTGGCGAGCTCCATCAGCGCCGGCGTGTCGACGGTCAGGTTGGGCGCGCCGTTGGCGAAGGGCACGCCGAGCTTCAGCGCCGCGTAGGCGTAGATCTGCGAGGGCGAGATCTCGGAGTCGTTGTCGGCCAGCCCCTTCTCGAACGCCGCCAGCGTGGCGTGCACGGGCGCCAGCTTGCGATAGACCTCGGTCGAGCCGCACCACACCATCACCAGGCGGTCGCAGTTGTTCTGCTTCTTGAACGACCGGATGTCGTCCATCACCTGCTCCGCCAGGTCGAGCTTGGACTTGCCCCTTCTTGGCGTGCGTGGCTGTTAGCTTTTTGACATAGGCCTGCTCGAAGACCGCGGTCATCGGCTTGATGGCGGTCAGGAACTCCTTCACCTCGCTGAGGTGCTCTTTCGAAAGCACGCCAGCCTTGGACGCCGCCTCGTAGGCATTGTCGGGGAAGAGGTCCCAGCCGCCGAACACCAGGTCCGGCAGCTTGGCCAGCGGCACGAAATCGGAGATCGCGGGGGTGCGGTTGTCGGTACGCTTACCGAGGCGGATGGTGCCCATCTGGGTCAGCGAACCGATGGGCTTGGAGATTCCGCGGCGAATCGCTTCGACCCCGGCCATGAACGTCGTGGCGACGGCGCCCATGCCGGGGAGCAAGATGCCGAGCTTCCCCGTGGCAGGACGAATGTCGGTTTTTCCGGACTGCGTGAGTGGCATTGAGACTCCTTGTAAACGGTCGGTGACATTACTGCAACACACGTACCGCCTGGCGTGCGGCCCGTAAGTCCCGGTTTTTTCAGTAACAGGGTGTTGAAAATGTGGTAGAAAACGCACCCTCTTCAACACCACACGCCCGTTGAGGGGATCGTGCGTGCCCAACGGGTTCCGGCTCTGCCGGAGCCATTCGGGTTTCGATCTCCGACGACGCGGGCGGCGGCAACAACGCAAAAAGGAACACCATGGAAACCGCAGTCGATTCGCCCGAGGGTAGTACCGATCAGACCCAGCCGTCCGCAGACGCCCCCATCACCATCCGCGAGATGATGGAAGCCGGCGTCCACTTCGGCCACCAGACCAAGCGCTGGAACCCGAAGATGAAAGCGTTCATCTTCGGCGCGCGCAACGGCATTCACATCATCGACCTGCAGCAGAGCGTCCGCGCGTTCAAGCGCGCGTTCAACTTCCTGGTCACGACGGTGGCCGGCGGCCGCTCGGTGCTGTTCGTGGGCACCAAGAAGCAGGCGCAGGAGGTCATCCGCGAGGAGGCGACCAAGAGCAACCAGTTCTTCGTCACCAACCGCTGGCTGGGCGGCACGCTCACCAACTTCCACACCGTCAAGGGCTCGATCGATCGCCTGCACGCGATCGAGAAGATGTCGACCGACGGCACGTTCGAGCGCATGACGAAGAAGGAAGTCCTGGGCATCACGCGCGAGCGCGAGAAGCTGGAGAAGGCGCTGGGCGGCATCAAGAGCATGACCGAGCTGCCGGGCGCGGTCTTCATCGTCGACGTCGTCAAGGAGCACATCGCCGTCACCGAGGCGCGCAAGCTGGAGATCCCGATCGTCGCCGTGGTCGACACCAACTGCGATCCGGATCTCATCGACTACCCGATCCCGGGCAACGACGACGCGATCCGATCGCTGAAGCTGTTCGCGGGCAAGGTCTCCGAGGCGTGCGTGCTCGGCCAGAAGGTCGGCCGCGAGCGGGCCAGCCAGCAGCGCGCCAACCGGGACGCGGGCGGCGGCGAAGAGACCCAGACCATCCGCGTCTCGTCGGGCGGCGAAGGTCCGCGCGTCGAGGTCGTCTCGCGCCGGCGCACCGATCTGCCGGTGCCGGAAGCCGCAGCGACTCCGGAGGAGTGAGCGCACAGGACCTCGGCCTCGGGCCTCGGGCTTCGGGAAGCTCCGGAGCCTGAGGTCCGAAGCCTGAGGCCCTCTATCTGGTGAAATATCGGCGCCGTCGGACGGTGCCAGTTGGACCGTCGAACGAAATTTTTCTGAGGACATGAACATGGCAGACATCAGCGCGCAGATGATCAAGGACCTCCGCGAGCGCACGGGGGCGGGGATGGCGGACTGCAAGAAGGCGCTCACGGAATGCGCCGCCGACATGGAGAAGGCGATCGACTACCTTCGCAAGAAGGGGATCGCGTCCGCGGCCAAGAAAGCGACGCGCATCGCGTCCGAGGGCACGGTGGCGAGCTACCTGCACGGCAGCCGCATCGGCGTCATGGTCGAGGTGAACTGCGAGACCGACTTCGTGGCCCGCAATCCCGACTTCGTCGGCTTCGCGCGCGAGATCGCCATGCAGATTGCCGCCATGAACGCGCAATACGTGTCGCAGGAGGAGATTCCGCCCGCGATCGTCGAGCGCGAGAAGGCGGTCCGCATGGAGCAGGCCAAGCAGTCGGGCAAGCCCGAGTCCGTGATCCCGAAGATCATCGAGGGCCAGCTCGCGAAGTGGTCCAAGGAGATCTGCCTGCTCGATCAGGTCTGGGTGAAGGATCCCGAGGGCAAGAAGGACATCCGCGCCCTGCTGACCGATCTCGTCGCCAAGACCGGCGAGAACGTCCGCATCCGGCGCTTCATCCGCTTCGAGGTTGGCGAGGGCCTCGAGAAGCGCTCCGACGACTTCGTCGTCGGAGGTGAAGAAACAGGCTGGCCAGGCGTGAGCGAGAAGAAGCGCTCCGCCCACGACAAGAACAAAGCGAAAGCCGCCGGCGAGGCGCGCGAGACGAACGGCGGTTCGAACGGCGCGGGTGGCCTGTCGGCGGATCTCGACGATCCGCCGCGCCAGCCGCTCGCGCCCGGCGTGAAGTATCGGCGCATCCTGCTCAAGCTCTCGGGCGAGGCGCTGATGGGCGGGGGCCAGTACGGCATCGACCCGACGACGCTGGCGCAGATCGCCGACGAGATCATCGACGTACACAACCTGGGCGTCGAGATCGCGCTCGTGCTCGGCGGCGGCAACATCTTCCGCGGCATCGCCGCCAGCTCGCGCGGCATGGACCGCGCGCACGCCGACTACATGGGCATGCTGGCGACGGTGATCAACTCGCTGGCGCTGCAGGCCGCGCTGGAGTCGCGAGGCTCGCGCACGCGCGTCCTGTCGGCGATCGAGATGGAGCGCCTGGCCGAGCCGTACATCCGCCGGCGCGCGATCCGACATCTGGAAAAAGGGCGTCTGGTCATCTTCGCCGCGGGAACCGGCAATCCGTTCTTCACCACCGACACGGCGGCGTCGCTGCGCGCGATGGAGATCGGCGCCGAGATCGTGATGAAGGCGACGAAGGTCGACGGCGTCTACGACAAGGATCCGCAGAAGCACAAGGATGCGCGCATGTTCCGGCGGCTGTCCTACCTCGATGTTCTGAACCGCAACCTGGCGGTCATGGACTCGACGGCCATCTCGCTCTGCCGCGACAACAACCTGCCGATCCTCGTGTTCAACATGACGCGGCCGGGAAACATCCGGCGCGTGGTCCTCGGCGAGCCGCTCGGCACGATGGTGATGGAAGAGCGGCAGAAGCCGCGCACGGAGCCGGGGGCCGCCGGCTAGCCAGGGTTCCCAAACCCTCCCGCGCGGCAAGGTGCTATCCTGCCGCGCGTCGGTGAGAGGAGAGCGCACAGCATGGTGAACGACGTCGTCAAGAGTTTGCAGGGAGATCTCGACAAGGGAATCGAGGCGTTCAAGCGCGAGCTGGCCAAGGTCCGCACCGGACGGGCGAACCTGGCGATCCTCGACGGGGTGCGCGTCGACTACTACGGTACGCCCACGCCGCTGAACCAGGTGGCGTCGCTGAACGTCGCCGACGCGCGCCTCATCACGATCAAGCCGTGGGAGAGGTCGCTGATCCCCGAGATCGAAAAGTCGATCCGCGCCGGCCAGCTGGGCCTGAACCCGCAGTCCGACGGCGAGCTCGTGCGCCTGCCCATGCCGGCGCTGACGCAGGAGCGGCGGCAAGAGCTGGTCAAGGTGGTGAAGAAGATGGCCGAGGACGCGCGCGTCGCGCTGCGCGGCGCGCGCCGCGACGCCAACGAGATGCTGAAAGAGCTGCTCAAGGACGGCAACATCACCGAGGACGACGAGCGCAAGGGCCTGAAGACCGTGCAGGAGACCACCGACAAGTCGGTCACGAAGGTCGACGAGATCGTCGGCGAAAAAAGAAGCAGAAATCCTCGAGGTTTAAATCCAGATGGCACTAGTTTTCCGAGAGGCGCACGCGGCGTCCGACAAGAAGAAGATCAACGAAGAGTACTTCGTCCTCGAGAACACCGGCGGCGTCGCGGTCAGCACCGGCGGCCTGCAAGTCATCGCCGGGCGCAAGGGCAAGCGCGGGGCCGTGCTGGGAACGATCGATCCCGGCTTCATGTTGCAGCCGGGCGAGAAGATCATCGTCGTCAGCGGCTTTCCCGGCAAGAAGGCGCACGGCGAGCCGCCCACGCGCGACGGCTTGCGGGTCTACCACCTGCTGCAGCGCGAAGGCCTGCTGCAGGGGACGGGCACCACGATCCGCCTCGCGCTGAACCAGATGGAGATCGCGCGCCTCGACTACGACGCCGAGAAGCCCGACGGAATCGCCGCGGCGGTCGCGCCGGGGTGACCCGGGCCCGATCACTCGATAGCTCGAACCATCTTCCGCAGCTGCTCGACGGCTTCAGCCAGTCGAGCCTTGTCGTCCCGCAGGGATTCATCGGCCAAGATGCCTCGCACCGCGGCTCTCTCGTGAGCGGCGATCGCGGGATCGCGCTCGGATACTGCCGCCGCCAGCTGCGCCTCGATGACTTGACTCAGCTCTCGCAGTGTAACGGGCCCAAGGCGTTCACATCGGGCGTCGGGGAGAACCTCGGGCGGAAAATCGACCAGCATGACGCTCAATCCTCTAGGCTTTCGCATCAGCACCAGCCGGGCAAGCTCGAGCACGAAGTCACCGACCATGGTCTTTTCTACCGCGCGGCACTCGTCGAAGAGCAGCACCGACAACCGCCCGCGCGAGGCGAGCGACGCCACCCACAAGAGCAGGCTCGCGCCGTCCGAGGGCATGCTACGAGATCCCCAATCCGCGATTCGTGCCATCTCCTCGACGAGGTCGCGCGGCGTTCGGCGGGCGAACTTCCTCAGCTTCAGCGAGATGCAATCAAAGGCTCCGCTGGCGCGTGCGTGGTTTGCCAACAAGACCGAGCTGAATGACTTGCCGGATCCCCGCGGACCGTCGACGATCAACACCTCGCCACCCGGCGAGTGCTCAAGTTCGGTCATCCACTCGACCAACATGCGGCGGCCCAGGGGAACTTGACCGAGCGACGCTTCGCCGTCTTGCCGCTTCCCGCGCCGGTCGAACGCAGCCAGATCCGGGTTCCCGGGCGATAGCTCGAGCAGACCGGAGACTATCTCGGGCACCCGCCCTTGAGAGTCCGCCCACCGGATCACGTCGCTGATCGTCTCGGCGATCCCCGTCTGCGGAGCGCTGATCGATTCGAGTGGCACCTGGAGAAACCGCTTCGCGAAGGCCGCCAGATCGGTCCCCGTCCGCAGGACCTCGAGCGCGACGTGGGAGATCATCAGCAGCTCGTCGGTCGTGCCATGGTAGGCGACGCCGACGCCGAGAAGACCACGCGGCGCCGATGCCGCTGGTGCGGGTGCGGCCGTGCTCATCGCTGGCGCCCCACGCATCGGCGCCGACGCCGCAGGCGGTGTGGACGCCGGCGGTCCGTACAGCAGACTCAGCTCGCCCAGGCGGGGATCGCCGCCGAACCCGGCCTGCAACCGATGGAGAGTCGCCTGCCGCTCGGCCGGCGGTGGCTTCTCGCCGAGCCACTCCTGCGCTCGCGCGACGAGCAGACAGAGATCCAAGAGTGCCGGATCGTCGGACTGATCGCGCTCGAGACGGGCGATCGCCGGGCGCGCCACTGCGACCGCCTCGCGCAGGCGGCCGAGGCGCTCGAGCGACCGCGCCTCCCAGATCGGCAAGCGTCCCTGCGGATCGGCGTCGCCGCGGCGGCGAATCAGCGCCAGCGCCTGCTCGGGTTGATCCACCTGAAGCAGGTGCTGAGCCCGGTGCTCGACATAGCGTTCCCAGGTACCGGTGTCGACGGTCTCCCAGTCCAGCTCCACCAGATCGATGCCCACGCGGCTCGCCAGGTACGGTCGCAGACGCTCGGGGATCTCGTCGATCGCTTCGCCCTGCAAGTAGTCTTCGACACCGGGAATGAAGCGGGAATCGATCTCGTGTTGCGGCTGGTCGAGCGCGAGCCGGTGATAGATCTCCTCGGCGCGATTCGCGGGGCCGGGCTCCTGCGCGTAGAACGCAACGGCCGCCTCGTCGATCTCGCGGCTCTTCGCCCCCGACTCCTTGCGGATGAGCGGGAGCATGGCGCGCCTCACGTCGGGGCGATGGCGCACTTCACGGGGTCCGGCCTGATTGACCAGCGAGACCTGGCGCTTGAAGCGCGCGAACAGCTCCTCGGCGTCGGCCAGGGTCTCGACCTTCACTCCGCACGGCTTGGCCAACACCTGCTGGATCAGCTCGGGCGTCACCCGCCGCAACACCAGTCCGGGGTGGGCGAGCTTGGACACCGTGGGCTCCCGATCACGGATGTGCCGGAGGATGCGGTGATAGAGCTGCCCCTGGATCAGGTTGTCGTCGATCTTTCTGCCCCACCCGCTCGTCACGTCCAGCCCGCGGAGGCCCGTTGGTCCCGCGCTCATATCCTCGTCGCGCAACACCTGCGCCGCGAGCTTGAGGCTGAGCGGATTGCCGCGCAGCTGCCCGGCGATCGCGCGCGCGATCTGGTCGGGCAGCTTCACCCGCGCCTGCAAGAAGCCTTGCGCCGACTCGGCGTCCAGCCGATCGAGGTAGAGCTCCTCGAACGAGATGCCGGAAGGCCTGGCGCGGCCAGCCACCACGACCCTCAACCGAGGGAGGACTTGCTGCACCTCGCCGATGAACCGCCAGAGCTCGGCGACCAGGTCCTGACTGCGGTATTGCACGGCCTCGAAAGTGTCGACCACCAGCAGGTAGGGCGTGTCGCGAATGCCGACATCGTCGACCAGGCGCGCAAAATCGGCGACGAAAGTGCGGCGATCGCGGTTGGGCGCCGCGGCGTTCGATTCGGACGAGGCGCCGGCGGCAATGAACGCCTGCCAGCTGTCCTGTAGCGAGCGGCAGCGATCCGCGTGCTCGGGAAACTGCACCGCGATCTGGCGGACCGACTCGATCAGCATCGTCAGCGGCTCTTCGGCTACGAGCCCCGGGCGATCGCAGTCGAGATAAACGAACGGGAGCGCCGCCGGGCCGGCGGCGGCGTGGTCGAGGATGAACTTCGCGATCAACGTCGACTTCCCGATGCCGCCTGGGCCCCAGACCAGCAGCGGCGCGCGACGGTGACGGCCGAGCACGGTCCTGATCACCCGCGTGACCCCGTCTCGAAGACTCGTCGGCTCCAGAACCCCGACGTACTCCTGCAACACGTCGAGCTGCGTCTTCCGACCGCGAAAATGCGTGCCGACCAGCGCCCGGAACGGCTGCAAGAGCTCCTGGTAGCGCAATCGGCGCCGCACGCCGTCCGCGAGGGGCAGGGCCGGCGCCAGCTCGGTTGCCTGCAGCCAATCGATCACCTGTAGCGTCGCCGACAGCTCGTCGAGGGACAGCGTCTCCAGAGCGCGAGGATTTCCCTCGACGTACGCCTCGAAGATCGCCTGCAGAGAGTTGCGTGGACGATCGGGATTGGCGGCCAGCGCCGAGCGCAGCACCCCTGGGGTCGACAGATGCGCCAGAACGCGCACGCGGAGGTCGTTGCGCAAGGAGAGATGCCTGCACTCGCCGGCGTCGGCGCCAGCGTCGGCGTCGGGTTCGCCGTCCCCTTCGATGGGGACGGAATCGCGGAGGAGTCGCTGCAGCTGCGAGCCGCCGTCGTCATCCGATCGATCGCCCGGTGATGGCGCGTCGGGGCGGAGGACATCGGGATCGAACCAGGCCAGCACGGCGGCGGCGCGCTCGTATGCCGACGGCTTCCAGGGCGTGGGGGCGCTCGGCTCCGGGGGCGCCGTCGATGAGAGCCGTTCGGCGCGCGCCTCGATCCACTCTCTCGACCAGGGCGCCGGACCCGTCACGGCTGCACCCACGCGGCGATCCGTTGCGCCAGCAACTGTGTCCGCTCAGGGCCGGTGCTGGTGACACCCGCCCAGACCGAATCGACGACGAGATCGATGTCCGCCGCAGCGACGATGGGGTTGGTGGCGCGGGCGTGCGACGCCACGAAGTCGTAGAGATCCTGGCGGGTCAGCGGTGCAAGCGTCTCGTAGTCAATCCGCTGCGCCGGCTGCACCGTCGTGACCTGGTCGGGCGAATAGCTGAGAAGCACCGTCCGCAAGGCCAGCGAGCCCACCGACCGGTTGATCAGCTCCACCACCAGGTCCTTGGTGTTCGCGGGCAGGTCGCCGTGGTTGAATCCATCGAGAACGACGATCCAGGTCTTGCCGCTGCTCTCGGCCTCGCCGGTCAACCAATCGCACAGCTCGCGGATCCAGCCGGCCGGCGATGCGGCGTCATCCAAGCGCGGAACCGCCTGGACCAGGGCGCTGCGCCCCATCTGCAGCATGATCCGGCGCGCCAGCATCTCGGGCCGAAATCGCGCGTGTTGCTCGCCTTTGAGGTCGATGTACGCGACCGCGATGACGCCGGGGTTGGCTTCCGCGATATGTTTGATCAACTGGACCGAGTAGCTCTTGCCGGTCCCTGGTGGACCTCCGATCAACAACACGTGCTTGTCGCGGTCGATGCAGATGCGGCGGAGGCTGGCACGCAGCACCTTGCGATTGACGAACACCAGCCCGTTCAACACGTGCGCATCGAAGGGTGCGGTGATCATCATAGGCCCAGGCTCCGCAGCCAATCGTCGAGTTGCTTGACGCTATATTGTCGGGCCTCGCGTTGCGCGATCAGGTTCTTGGCTGAAAGGTTCGAAAGGTGAAGGTAGTAGCTGCGAAAGCCGGGCGAATCGGCGATGGCGGCGGCGTCAGGCGAGAGCTGTCCGCGTGGATTTGCGGGGTTGGCCACAAGGTATGCGTTGAATAGATCGAGCTCGTCGGGCGGCGCCTCGAAAAAGTAGCGCCGAAACGATCGGAAGCGCTCGGCGCCGCAAACCCAACAGACGAAGCGCGCGACTGCCAGCCCGTCCCCGACCATGTCTCGATACGCATGATGCCGGTCCAGGCTCTTCTTCTCTTCATGCAGCTGCGCGAACAATCGCAGGCGGTTCACGGCCCGCTTGATCACGCGCGGATTGGCGAACGCAGGAACCGCCTGAACGACGTTCCCAAGCGCGACGCGAAATGGCTCGATACCCTGGCCCAGATGATCGAGAAAGGCATTCGCTGCGGTGCCGGCCACCTGCGGCAGCTCCACCGAGAAGTCGAAGATCTTCTCGAGGTAGTTCTCGCCGGTGTACGTCGACGCCCCGCCGTAGCGGTGGCGGATTGCCTCGCCGACGATCTGGCGATCGAGCGCAAACACGAAGACGACCCGCGCCACCTCCAGGCCGCTGCTGCGCGCGCACAGCAGCAACTTGACCCCCTCGATCACGTCGACCGCCGTTTCCGGCAGACAGCGATCTAGATCGTCGAGAAACACGATCAGCGGCTTGGCGTCGGCCTCGTCGCCGACCAGGGTCTTCACCAGCTCAGCGAAGTCCTGCTTGATTTCTTGAACCTCGTTCTTGTACGAAAACTCGCGCACCCCCTCCTTGAATTCCGCAACCGTGTCCTCCAGCGAGACCTTCGCCTTGGCGCCGGGTATGCCGATCTCCCACTCCACCGACCCCGCCAGCTTGCCCAACGACCGCAAAATGCCCTTGGCCAGCATGGCGATCGGACGGCCCAGCGACTTCGGCCGCGTGGCAGCAATGGCCAGGACCAGGGGACCGAGCAGATCCGGGCGCCGCTCGTGCTCCCAGGGATCGAACCAAACCGCCTTCCCGCCGGTATCGATCCAGCGCTGGCGCATCATCGATAGGATCGACGTTTTGCCTGCACCCCACGAACCGTAGACAGCGACGCACGCCGGGGCCGCGATCTGGTCCAGCAGGGTTTCGAGCGTCGCGACGACGTCGGATCGATTGAGGCGGTCTCCGCTGGCGGGGTCATCGGTCAGCAGCATGGCATCAGCCACTAGAACGGAGCTGGCGCCGAATCTTTCCATGGTTCACCGCTCCGTCGCGATGGCCGCCGGCCGGCGGAGCGGAAGGTCAGTACAACGACAGTGTCGGACCCTCTTCGCCCGCCGCCACAGCCACGACCTCGCCGATGATCGTCGCGTGCGCCACGCCGCGCTCGCGCAGCGCGGCGACGAACGGCTCGGCGCGATCGCCATCGAGCGCGATCAGCAAGCCGCCCGCGGTCTGCGGGTCGTAGATCAATCCGGCGCGCGCGGTCTCGACGCCGCGCGGCGACGCGCACGCTCGCCTGATAGTGGGCCTGGTTGCTGGCTGGTCCCCTTGGTCTTCACACCGCCGCCCGCCAGTGCCAGCGCGTGGTCGTAGACCGGCAGCCGCGCCGCGCTGATGCGCAGCGAGACGCCCGAGCCGCGCGCCATTCCCAGCGCGTGGCCGCAGAGGCCGAAGCCGGTGACGTCGGTGGCGGCGTGCGCGCGCGCGTCGACCATGGCGCGTGACGCCTCGCGGTTGAGCGCGGTCATGACCGGCGCCGCGGCGGCGAACTCGGCCGGCGACAGCTGGCCCCCGCGCACGCCGTTGATGAGCAGGCCAGTGCCGAGCGGCTTGGTCAGCACCAGCGCGTCGCCGGCGCGCGCGCCCACGTTGCGCACGACGTCGCGCGGATGAATCGTGCCCGTCACGGCCAGGCCGTAGAACAGCTCGGGGCTGCGGATCGTGTGTCCGCCCACGACGGCGGCGCCGGCCTCGCCCGCCTTGGCGACGCCGCCCGCGAGGATCGCGCGCGCGTCGGCGTCACCGAGCGCCGTCGGAAAACCGCAGATCGCCAGCGCCACCGTCGGTGTGCCGCCCATGGCGTACACGTCGGACAGCGCGTTCGCCGCCGCGATCTGGCCGTAGAGAAACGGATCGTCGCAGACCGGCGTCACGAAGTCGGTGGTGGCGACGATCGCCAGCTCGTCGGTGAGCTGATAGACCGCGGCATCGTCGGAGGTCTCCGTCCCTACCAGGAGACGGGGATCGCGCGACGGATCCCGCCGCGCGCTCGCGGCGCCGTCGACGAGCGCGCGCAGCTCGCCGGGGCTCATCTTGGCGGAGCACCCGCCGCAGCTGGCCAGCTTCGAGATGCCGGTGACGATGGCCGCGTCGCTCATGACAGTTCGTTTACCCCGCCCCACCGCGCCAATCCAGCCTGGTCCCGAGAGCGAGCGGACCGCGCCCGCCCCCTAGCGTCGCGAGGCGAAGATTGGTAGATCGGATCGATGCCAAAGTTCGATGTCGACATCCCTCACTCTCTGGCTCCGGAAGAGGCCCGTACCCGGATCGCCGGAGCGACCCCGAAGTTGGAGAGGGAGTACGGCGCGACCTGCACCTGGCAGGGCGACCGCCAGCTGCTCGTGTCGCGCAAGGGGCTCGACGCCCTCGTGAACATCGAAGAGCAGCGCATTCACATCGAGCTCAACCTGGGCTTCATGCTCACGCCGCTGTCGGGCGTGATCAAGAACGGCATCGCGAAAGAGCTCAGCGGGATCCTGAACGGTTAGCCGCTTCCGCGACCTCGGCGTCGCTCGAGTCGGGATGGCCGGCCAGCACCGCCGGCGTCTCGGCGGGAACGCCGGCGCGCGACGCGAGATCCTCGTCGCGCTCGCCCAGGCCGGGCAGGTAGCCGGTCTCGATGCCGACGGCCTCGTTCTCGACGACCAGCGCCGCGGCCGTGCGCAGCGACGCCAGCCGCTCGCCCGAGATTGCCAGGCCCAGACGCCGCAGCACCGACAGCCGCGCCGGGTCCAGCACGAGGCCGACGCGCGCGCGGTCGTACTCGACGGCGAGCTCGAGCCCCTCGCGCGGGCTGGGGACGGCCCACGGCGTGCCCGACAGCGACACGGCGAGACGGAGCTGGCGCCGCTCAGCTTCGCGCACCAGCGCGTCGAGCGACCAGCGGCAGCCGTCGAGCGCCAGCCCGACCGTGGCGCGCCGCTCGCCGAGCGCGGCCATGAGCGCCGCCTCTCCCGTCGCTTCGCCGGTGTCGCTGCCTTCGAGCGCGCGGCGGCGAAAGTGACGCGCCAGCTCGGTCCAGCGCACCGCGAGCGGCAGCGCGCCCATGTCGAGCACGACCAGCGACGCGCCGACGCTGCCGGCCAGCGCGCACGCGCGCGACGCGAGCTCGATCGCCGCCGCGCGTTCGTCGCGATCGCCGGCGCAGAGGCGCGGCAGGCGCTTGCGCGGCGCCGGCGCGCGCTCGGCCAGCGGCGCCGCGACGGCGGCGACGCGCAGCCCCGCGCGCAGCACGCGCGGCACCAGCGAGGCGGCGATCGGCAGCGTGCAGCCGTCACCGATCGCGACGCCGGCGCAGCCGATCTCGCTCGCGAGCCGCACCACCGCGTCTTCGCCGACGGAGGCGGGCGGCCGAAGACCGGTCGATAGACCGGTTGCGGAGAGAAGCATGCGAGGAATCTACCTTTGACAGCGATCTCGTCACTGATATAAATGGGCGCTCGCTTTTTCGAAGCAGCCCGTGGAGCGTTTCGCGTTCCCTCCGGAGGTATCAATGTCGGATCGCAGAGGTCGGAAGCTGGCCCGGATCGCCTTCGCGGCGAGGGCCGTCGCGCTCGTCCTTCCGATCTTGCTCTCGAGCTTGGGCGTCGTCGCGCCGGCCCAGGCTCAGCTTCACAACGCGCCGATCGATCTCCAGATCTTCCGCCCGGCGATGGATTCGAAGGGGTTCATCACCCTCAACTCCTCGGGCGTGCTCGGCCTCGGTGACTTCTCGTTCGGCCTGGTGACGACCTGGGCGTCGAAGCCGCTGGTGCTGAACGGCACGCAGCCGTTCGGCAGCCCGTCGCAGAACAACCGCTTCGCGGTCAACGACATCATCACGCCGTCGCTGCAGGGCGCTGTCGGTCTGACCAAGCTCTCGCACTTCGGCCTCGAGCTGGGCGTGGTCGTGCCGCTGGCGGTGCTCGCGGGCCGCGGCGATCCGACCGACCCGGGCACGTCGTCGACCAACATCGACGACAAGGTCTACACGTTCACGCAGCAGGGCCTGGGCGACATCACGGTCCACCCGAAGATCCGGCTGCTCAACGCCACGCGCACCGGGCTCGGCATCGCCGTGATCCCCACCGTGATCCTGCCGACCGGCGACAAGAACGCGTTCCTGGGCGAGGGCCAGACGATCTTCGCGCCGAGCGTGGTCATCGACACGGAGTTCGGCTACCTCGGCCGTTTCCGCGCCGGCATCAACGCCGGCATCAAGATCCGCGGCCACGCCTCGCAGTTCGTCGACGACGCGGCCTCGTTCCCGCGCTCGTACATGGGCGACGCCCAGCAACACCGGCATGGGCATCAGCATCAAGAACGAGTACACCGGCGGCGTCGCGCTGTCGTACGGCATCGTGCCGCAGAAGTTCGACGTCGTGGGCGAGCTCTACGGCCTCATGGGCCCGAACTCCTACAAGATCGTCGGCGGCAACGTCACCACCGACAAGCTCGGCCCGGCGGCCGAGGCGATCGGCGGCATCAAGCTCTACCTCGCGCGCAACTCGTTCTTCGAGGTCGGCGGCGGCTGGCGCGTGCTGTCGTCGTACGGCTCGGCGGCGCCGCGCGCGTTCATCGGCTTCATCTTCGAGCCGTCGATCGGCGACCGCGACGGCGACGGCTACAAGGACGACGTCGACAAGTGCCCCGACGATCCCGAGGACTTCGACGACTTCGAGGACGAGGACGGCTGCCCCGATCCCGACAACGACAAGGACGGCATCCTCGACGTCGACGACAAGTGCCCGAACGAGCCCGAGACCAAGAACGGCTACCAGGACGAGGACGGCTGCCCCGACACGACGACGTTCGATCGCGACGGCGACGGCATCCTCGACGACGTCGACAAGTGCCCCGACGATCCCGAGGACAAGGACAACTTCGAGGACGAGGACGGCTGCCCCGATCCCGACAACGACAAGGACGGCATCCTCGACGTCAACGACCTCTGCCCGAACGACCCCGAGGACAAGGACGGCTTCGAGGATCAGGACGGCTGCCCCGATCCCGACAACGACAAGGATCGCATCCTCGACGTCAACGACAAGTGCCCGAACGAGCCCGAGACCTACAACGGCTTCGAGGACGAGGACGGCTGCCCCGACAAGGGCCGCGTCATCGTGCGCAAGGGCAAGCTCGAGATCCTCGACAAGATCTACTTCGAGACGGACAAGACCGACATCAAGTCGGAGTCGTTCCCGCTGCTCGACGCGATCGCGGCCACGCTCAAGGGCAACCCGCAGATCCAGCTCATCGAGATCCAGGGCCACGCCGACGAGCGCGGCAACGACGAGCACAACCTGGAGCTGACCGAGGGGCGCTCAGCGTCGGTGAAGAGGGCGCTGGTCCAGCGTGGCGTCGAGCCGAGCTCGCTCAAGAACCACGGCTACGGCGAGACCAAGCCCCTTTGCACCCAGCACAACGAAGACTGCTGGAGCAAGAACCGCCGCGTGGAGTTCATCATCCTGCGGCGCAACGACGAGACCCAGCTCCAAGGCGGCGAAGGTCAGTAGCCGGTCAGATGAAGCGCCAGGACGCCAGGACGCCAAGTCCGGACAATCGATAGTCCGGATCCGGCGTCCTTTGGCGTTCCTGGCGCCCTGGCGCTTTCTCGGTCTGCTTTATCGTCTGCTTTATCGTCTGATCGACGTCTGGTCAGACGATCGTGACAAAGAGCCCAAATGTGTAATCTTCCTTGACTCCGGGTAGGTGTGGGTTAAATGATTCGCGCCTTCCGGTGCGGCGGATATCACTGTGCCCTTAGTGCCAAGGGAGAAGATCGACGACGTCCGGGATCGGACGAACATCGTCGAGATCGTCAAACGGTATGTCGAGATCAAGCGGGCGGGAACTGGGAGCTGGAAGGGGCTCTGTCCATTTCACACGGAAAAAACCCCTTCTTTTCACGTTCACGAGCAGCGCCAGTTCTTCCACTGCTTCGGCTGCGGCGAAAAAGGTGACGTCATAAGCTTCCTCGTCAAGGTCGAGCAGCGATCGTTCATGGAGGTCATCCGTGACCTGGCGACGACTGCCGGCGTGGAGCTGGATGAACGGCCGCTCTCCCCCGCCGAGCGCCAGGCACGCAAGGAAGCCGAGTCGGAGCGCGACCGCATGTACCGCGGGATGGATCTGGCGGCGCAGTTCTACCAGGACACGTACGCCGGCCCGACCGCCGAAGCGGAGCGCGCGCGCGACTACGTGGCGAAGCGCGGCATCACCGCCAAGGTCGCCGAGAAGTTCCGCGTCGGCTACGCGCCGGCGCGCTGGGACGCGCTGCAATCATTTCTGGCGTCGAAGAAGATCCCCGCGACCGACGTCGAGCGCCTGGGTCTGGCGGGCGTCAACGAGCGCGGGCGCTACGACTTTTTCCGCGACCGCGTGATGCTGCCCGTCATCGACCGGCAAAAACGCGTGATCGGGTTCGGCGGGCGCTTGCTCGATCCCGACGCCAAGGATCGCAAGTACGTCAACTCGCCCGACTCGCCGCTGTTTCACAAGAAAGAGCAGCTCTACGGTCTGCACGCCGCGATCGACGCGATCCGGCGCGGCGGCGTCGCCATCGTCGTCGAAGGGAACTTCGACGTGCTGTCGCTGCACGAGGCCGGCATCGAGGAGGCGGTCGCGCCCATGGGCACGGCGCTGACCGATGAGCAGATCGCGATTCTGGGCCGCATCGCCAAGACTGTCGTCGTGGTGTTCGACGGCGACGCCGCCGGCCAGCGGGCGGCGCAGAAGGCGGTTCCGTTGTTCGTCGAAGCCGACGTCGACGGCCGCGTGGCGCGCATGCCGGCCGGTGTCGACCCAGACGACTTCGTGAAGACCGAAGGCGCCGCGGCGTTTCGCCGGCTGGTCGAGGGCGCGCGCCCGATGCTGGATCAGTTCATCCAGGATTCGGTGCAGGAAGCCGGGATCCAGGGCACGGTCACCGCGCTGGAGACGGTTGCGCACTTGTTGGTCAAGGTGCGGAATCAAACCACCCGCGAGCTCTATGCCGGTCAGCTGGGCGCGAAGCTCGGCCTGACGGCCGAGCAGGTGCGGCGCGCCCTGCGCCAGGCAGCGCAGGACGGTCCCCGCATTGCGACGCCCAGCAGTGCGGCGGCCTCGACCACTGCCGCGCCCGCACCGGTCGCCCGGCGGCCTTTGCCGCCCGAAGAGCTGCATTTCCTGGTGCTTCTGGCCAGCTATCCCGAGCTGGGACGCTCGCCCGATGCCGCCCGCGGTGGCGAATTGCTGGTCGATCCGGCCACGCGCCAGATGTTTCGCGGCCTGGCGGAGCAGGTGGCGCTGACCGCGCGGATCGACATTCCGGCCTGGCTCGACACCGCGCCGGCGGATGTGCGCGACACGGTGGGCGCGGCGCTGATGGATGGCAGTATCGCTCATGTCGCCGATCCCGGAGCGGCGCTTTCGAAGCTGTGTGCCAAGCTTCAACTCTTGCGGGTCGATGCCGAGATCGCTATGAGCCAGCGGCTCCAGAGCGACGCGCAGGCGCGGGGGGACGAAGCGGCGGTGCGGGCGATATTGGTGCGGGGAATCGAACTAAACCGAACGAAACGGGGGCTCGAAGCAGCCCTGCAGAGGCCGTAGATGGAAGACGACGCGTTCAACGACGAATCCGACATGAATGACGACGATGACGGCGAGGAGATCCCAAGGACTCCCAAGCCGCCAAAGAACGGGGCCACAGCATCTTCAAAGAAGTCGGCCGCCGCAAAAGAGAGTGAGAAGAAGAAGCGCGAGCTCATCACGATGGGCAAGGCGAAGGGCTTCCTCACTTACGACGAAGTCAACGAGCACATGCCGGAGAGCATCGTGTCGTCGGATCAGATGGACGACTGGTTGTCGG
Source organism: uncultured Pseudomonadota bacterium (assembly GCA_963774325.1). Classification (GTDB taxonomy): domain Bacteria; phylum Myxococcota_A; class Polyangia; order Fen-1088; family Fen-1088; genus DASRQZ01. Next base: position 1,182,874 of record CAVZEF010000002.1, on the reverse strand, counting down.
CGTTCTCCGGCGAAGGCATCGAGATCGTCGATTCGTCGTCGAAGCTGAAGGTCACCGAGAAGAACGGCGAGTCGGAAGCCGAAGAAGAAGACGCCGACGAGGTCGAGACCGCGGCCAGCAAGAAGGAAGAGGCGGAGGAAGAAGAAGACGCCGACGGCTACTCGAAGACCAACGACCCGGTGCGCATGTACCTGCGCAAGATGGGGTCGGTCTCGCTGCTCACGCGCGAGGGCGAGGTCGAGATCGCCAAGCGCATCGAGGACGGCGAGCGGCGCGTGCTGCAGGTCGTGCTCAACTCGTCGGTCGCGATCGAGGAGATCCTGCAGCTCGGCGACAAGCTGCGAAAGCAGAAGATCCGCGTCAAGGAGGTCGTCAAGGACGCCGACGAGGAAGACGCCGAGTTCGACGAGCAGTGGCACATCGAACGCGTCTGCAAGGTCATCGACAAGGTCCGGCGCCTGTTCAAGGAGCAGGAAAAGTTCCAGGAGAAGCTGGACGTCAAGGGCCTCAGCGAAGGCAGCAAGAAGAAGTGGAAGCAGTCGATCACGGATCTGCGCCAGGAGATCCTCGACGCGCTCCAGGAGATGCGCCTCAACAAGAAGCAGATCGACAAGATCGTTCTCAAGTTGAAGGCGTTCGTCACGCGCATCGAGCAGGCGAACCGCGAGATCATCGACTGCGAGCACAAGGCGGGCATGAGCCTGCGCGAGTTCCGCAAGACTTTGCGCGAGATCCGCACGTCGCCGCTGCGCCAGCGCGCCGTCGCCAAGAAGCTCGGTATCCGCGCCGAAGAGATCGAGGACATGTCGCGGGTCATCGCGGCGGCGCAGAAGAAGGTCAAGAAGGTCGAGGAGGAGGCCAAGCTCAGCGAGGACGTCCTTCGCGACACCGTGCGCGAGATCCAGGACGGCGAGCGCATGGCCGAGAAGGCCAAGGCCGAGCTGGTCGAGGCCAACCTGCGCCTGGTCGTGTCGATCGCGAAGAAGTACACCAATCGCGGGCTGCAGTTCCTCGACCTGATCCAGGAGGGGAACATCGGCCTCATGAAGGCCGTCGACAAGTTCGAGTACAAGCGCGGCTACAAGTTCTCGACGTACGCGACGTGGTGGATCCGGCAGGCGATCACGCGTGCGATCGCCGATCAGGCGCGCACGATCCGCATCCCGGTGCACATGATCGAGACCATCAACAAGCTGATCCGCACCAGCCGCTATCTGGTCCAGGAGCTGGGACGCGAGCCGACGCCGGAAGAGATCGCCGAGAAGATGGAGCTGCCGCTCGACAAGGTGCGGAAGGTCCTGAAGATCGCGAAGGAGCCGATCTCGCTGGAGACGCCGATCGGCGAGGAAGAGGACTCGCACCTCGGCGACTTCATCGAGGACAAGAGCGTGATCTCGCCGGCCGACGCGGTGATCTCGATGAACCTGGCCGAGCAGACGCGCAAGGTGCTGGCGACGCTGACCCCGCGCGAGGAGAAGGTGCTGCGCATGCGCTTCGGCATCGGCGAGAAGTCCGACCACACGCTCGAAGAGGTGGGTCAGGACTTCGAGGTCACGCGCGAGCGCATCCGCCAGATCGAGGCCAAGGCGCTGCGCAAGCTGCGCCACCCGTCACGCAGCAAGCGCCTCAAGTCGTTCATGGAGAGCTAGGGCCTTCGAGAGCCAGGGGCTTTCGAGAGCCGGGAGGTTTCGAGAGCCGGGAGGTTTCGAGAGCCGGGAGCCGCCCTTTTCTTTTCCCCTCGCCTCTTCTTTCTCCCTCTCCTCTTCTTTCTCCCTCTCCTCCACGTCTGCGTGGAGGAGAGGGCTTTCGGAAGCTCCACAGGGCTTTCGGACCTCCACAGGGCTTTCGAAGCTCCAGACGGCTTTCGGAGCTCCACAGCGCTTTCGGACCTCCAGACGGCTTTCGGACCTCCGCAGGGCTTTCGGACCTCCAGACGGCTTTCGGAGAAACCAAGCCTACTTGCTGTCGTACCAGGGGTAAGAACACTCCTGGACCACACCCACGCACGAGCTGTCCTGCGCCAGCGTGCAGGGGTCGCCCACGGCGCAGCTTCGCCCGTTGTCGCCACACATCGCCGCGCCCGCGCCGCAGGTCCAGCGCGCCGCCAGCCAGGGGTTGCGGTCGTCGCAGTTGATCGTCGTCGGGCTGCTCAGCGCGCGGCACTTGCTGGTGCTGTTGCTGAAGACGTTCGTGACCGCACAGCAGTGGGCCTTGGGCTTGGCGATGGCGGCATCGCCGGGGGAGACCGCGCTGCGCGCCGACGACGCCGCATCGCGACTCTGATCACACGCGCCGATCAGACCCGACACCATCAAGCTGAAGATCACGACGTACCTCATGCGAAGACCCCTCCCGCCCCGGCGGCGGGGACCGATCCCGCTATATCCCTGCTTTTCCGCCCTTGCGGCGGTGCCACTTGCGAAACAATTCCGCGCCAGGCGCCTCCCGCAGCAGGACCACCGGTCGCGCCGGCGCACGCGGCGTGGTTTAATCCGCCGGATTGCTGCGTCGGTTTTCGGTCAAGGTCGGTACCAGGGAACGGCTCGTCGAGCTCGAGACGGGCGTCGGCCAAGGCGCCGGCGCCGGCGCGCTCCGCATCTCCGTTGACGGCGTCGTTCGCGAGGTCGACGTCCGTCAGGTCGAGCCCGGCGTCTGGTCGCTCATGGATGGCGCGCGCCAGACGATCGCCCAGGTCGACGGCGCCGCGCCCAAGCTCACCGTCGAGATCGCGACGCCGGGGAACGACCCGCTGATGGTTCCGGTCGAGGTCGCGCCGGCCCGAAGCGCCCGCATCGCGGCGCTGGCGCAGCGTCCGTCCGCGAGCGCGGCGGCGCCCACGGCGCTGCGCTCGCCGATGCCGGGCCGCGTGGTAAAGATCCTGGTCAAGGCCGGCGAGCGCGTCACCGCCGGTCAGGCGCTGGTGGTCGTCGAGGCGATGAAGATGGAGAACGAGCTGCGCGCCACGCGCGCCGGCACGGTGCAAGCGCTCCGCTGCGAAGAAGGAGCAGCGGTGGAGGCCGGGCAAGACTTGGTCGTGATCGGGTGAGGACCCGCGCGCCGTGATTGCCGCCGCGCTGCTGCTGGCCGCCTGCGTGATGCAGGCCGAGGCCGCGCCCGCCGAGCCAATGGCGCCGGCGCCGCCCCCGACCGCCGATCCTGGGCCCGCGGAAGCGGCGCCGACGGAGGCGCCCCGGTCGCCGACGCCGACGGGTACGCCGACGCCGCCGCCGACGGGGGCACCGGGCTCGGCGGCGCCGCCGGCGCCCGCCCTACCTCCGGGACAGCCGATCGCCACCGCGAGCCTCCTCGCGGGGCTGGCCAGCCGCATCGGTACCGATGCCTCCCGACTGGGACCGACGGTGGGGTTCTCGTTCGGGGGATCGCTGCAACATCGCTACGCCGCACTGAGGCCGGATCTGGCGCTGGGACTGGCCGGCGATTTTCTCTACTATCGATTCTCCAGCACGGCGCCGGACCGTACCCTCACCGAGACCGCCTTCAGCCTGCTGCAGACGTTCGATTTCCGCACCGATGCCACTCACATCTGGTTCGCCGCCGGCGGCGGCCTGGCGTTCGGGTATTTCGCCAGCCCCGAACTGGACATCGGCGTCGCCACCGCCAGCGCGCGCCAGCTGTTCGCCCGGGTCGTCGGCGGCGCCGACGTCGCCATCAACCCCCAGGCGTCGGTGGGATTCCGCGCCGGCTATATGTCCATGCTGACCTCCGGGTCGAGCACCACCCTGTCATTCAACCCCATCAAGCTCTTCGTCGATCTCTTAGACATCCAAGTCGGGCTCTCCTATCGTTTTTACTGACCGTATGAGGCGCGGGCTCCCCTTTTTCTTGCTGCTCGCGCCAGCGCTGGCGCTGGCGGCGCTTGGCATGTTGATGGTGACCTCGACGACCGCGCGCCACGCCACCGCCGCGTTCGGCGACCCGCGCCACTTCATGGTGCGCCAGGTGATCGCGACGGTGCTCGGCGCCGGGCTGGCGCTGGCGATCGTGCGCGCGGGCCCGGCCCGGCTGCTACAGGCGGCGCCGGTGATCTTCGTCGTCGCGCTGCTGGCCGCGCTGGCGGTGTTCATCCCCGGCATCGGCGTGCGCGCCGCCGGTGCCCGCCGCTGGCTGCACATCGGCGCGCTCACCGGCAGCCCGGCGCCGATCCTGACCGTCGCCATCGCGCTGATCATCTCGGCCTGGGGCCGCGATCCCGAGGACGCGCCGCCGCGGCCGCGCGTCGGCCTGGCGCCGGCGGCCGGCTCGCCGCCTCCCGGCGCCAGGACACCCGATCCGCTCGCCCGCCGCGTGCTGGCGCTGACGCTGGCGTTCGCCGCGCTGCTGGCACTGGTCATCGAGCCCGACTTCTCGGCCGCGGCGATCGCCGGCGCGGTCGGCCTGGCGGCGCTGGCCGGCCTGGGCTTTCGCGGGCGGCGCCTGGTGCCGGCCGCGGCGGCGCTGGTGCTGGCGCTGATGCTGGTCGCGTCGCAGTTCGCGTACGTCAGCGGCCGATTGCGCGGGTTTCTCGCCCCCGAGCGCGATCGGCACGGCAAGGGGTTCGAGGTGCTGGCGATCGCACGCGCCGCCGCCGTCGCGACCCCCAGCGGCGCCGGGCTGGGCCACGGCGAGGCGCGCCACCGGCTGTCGTCGCCGGGCAGCGACTACGTCTTCGCGATCGTGACCGAGGAGATGGGCAAGACCGTCGCCCGCGCCGTCGTGCTCGCCTGGCTGGCGATCGGCGCCGGCGCGGTGATGGCCGCGCGCGGCCTGGACGATCGGCGCATGCGCGCGCTCGCGCTGTCGTCGGGGCTGGCGATGCTGGCGCCCGCGGCGCTGCACATCGCGGTCTGCACCGGCCTCTTGCCGATCATCGGCGTGACCATGCCCCTCGTCAGCTACGACCCGGCGGCGACGCTGGCCGCGGGCGCCGAGCTCGGGCTCATCGCATCGATCGCGCTTGCCGCGCCCGTGCGCGCGCCTGAGCTCGCCGGGGCCGGATGACGCCGATCGCCGACCTGCGCCTCGCGATCCTGGCTGGCAAGGGTGGCGTCGGCCGCACGACCGTCGCCGCGGCGCTGGCGCGTGCCATGGCCGCCAAGGGCCGGCGCGTCCTGATCGCGCAGACCGAGGCCGCCGACCGTCTGGGCAAGCTCTTCGGCCGCGCCGAGCCGATCGGCCCCGAGATCGTCACCCTCGCGCCCGGCGTCGACGCGGTCAACATGACCCCCAAGAACGCGCTTCGCGAATACGGGCTCATGGTGCTGCGCTACGAGACGGTCTACCGCGCGCTGTTCGACAACCGCGCCGTGCGCGGCTTCCTGGGCGCCATCCCCGGCCTCGACGCCTACGCCATGCTGGGCAAGGTCTGGTGGCACACCACCGAGATGGAGCGCGGGCGGCCGCGCTACGACCTCACCATCCTCGACGGGCCGGCGAGCGGTCACGCCACGCTGATGCTGCGCCTGCCCCGCGCGGTGCTGTCGGCGATGCCGCGCGGGCCCCTGGCGCGCGATGCGCAGGCGGCGCTCGATCTGCTCACCGACCCGGCGCGCACGGCCATGGTGATGGTGACCCTGCCCGAGGAGCTGCCGGTCCGCGAGACCATGGAGCTCGCCCGCAATGCGCGCGAGATCCTGAAGATTTCGCTCGGCCCCGTGGTGGTGAATGCCATGCCCCCGAGCACGCTGTCCACGCCGGCCCTGGACGCGGTCCTCGGCCCCCTGGCGGTGCCGACCGGCGATCCCGAGCTGGACGCCACCCTGGCCATGGCGGCGCGCGTGCGCGCCCATCGCCGGACCGCGGACGATATGCTGGCGCGACTCAAGGCGAATCCGGGACTGCCGATGCTGCTCTTGCCACGTGTGCCCACGGCCGACCTCGGGCCTGAAGATGTCGAGCACCTTGCCGGACTCCTTCGCTAAATGTCGTGATCTCGCCTCTCCTCGTCCTCCTGGCCACAGACGTCGCGGCTCCTCACCTGGCGGCGACCCGGGCCGAGACCCCTCCGGTCATCGACGGGAGCCTCGACGACGAGGTCTGGAAGGCGGCGACCCCGTCGTCGGCGTTCACCCAGCAGACCCCGTTCGACGGCGTCGGCCCGTCGGAGCACACGACCATGCGCGTGCTCTACGACGACCAGGCGCTCTACTTTGCCTTCGACTGCCAGCAGCTGCACGCGCCGATCATGGGGCGCCTGACCCGGCGCGACCACGACTCGGAGAGTGACTGGGTCTGGATCCAGATCGACTCGCGCCGCGACGGCAAGAACGCGGTGATGTTCGCGGTCAACGTCGTCGGCGTGATCGCCGACGGCACCATCCACGATCAGACGATCGCCTCGTTCGACTGGGACGAGAACTGGGAGGCCCGGACGTCCCGCCGCGCCGACGGCTGGGCGGTCGAGATCCGCATCCCCCTGCGCATCCTGCGCTACGAGAGCGGCCTGCCGGTGCAGAGCTGGGGAATGCAGGCCGTGCGCTACATCGCCGATCGGCAGGAGACCGACCTCTGGGCCTACACCTCGCGCGACGTCGCGGGCGGCGTCGCGCGCTTCGGCAGCCTCGACGAGCTGCGTGACCTGAAACGCGGTGGTCACTTCGAGCTGCGCCCCTTCGCGCTCGGACGCCTGCGCCGCCGAGACGCCGCCGCCGACACGGTCGCGCACGGCTACGACAGGAGCGGCGCGGCCGGTCTCGATCTCAAGTGGCACGTCACCCAGGACCTGACGCTGGACGCGGCGGTCATGCCCGACTTCGCGCAGGTCGAGGCCGACCAGCTCATTCTCAACCTCACCAACGTCGAGACGTTCCTGCCCGAGAAGCGGACGCTGTTCCTCGAGGGCGCCGAGGCGTTCGCGACACCGCTGCAAGTCTTCTACTCGCGCCGCATCGGCAACGCGCCCACGAACCCGACGCTGCTCAGCGATCCGATCACCGGCAAGAACACAGAGACGCTGGTCGAGGTGCCCGAGACCGCGCTCATCTACGGGGCCGCCAAGCTGGTCGGCAACCTCAACAGTCACTGGACGGTCGGCGCCATGAGCGCCTTCACCGCGCCCAACGAGGTGGCGGTCCAGGACAATCCGGCGTCGGGATCGGTCTTCACGACGACCCACGTCCGCACGGCGCAGCCGGCGATGTCGTTCAACGTCCTGCGCCTCAAGCGCGAGCTGGGCCGCAACGCCTCCCTCGGCGTGATCGGCACCGGCGCGACGGTGCTCGGTGAGCAGCCCTCGAGGTATCCAGCCCTCACCAGCGATCCGACCCTGCAGCTCTGTCCCTCGGGTGCAACCGTCACGGCGGGCTCGCGTTGCTTCCACGACGCCTACCTGAGCGGCATCGACGGCTTCTGGAGATCGGAGTCAGGCAACTACATGGTCGCCGGCCAGGTCGTCGAGTCACTCATCGAGAACGGGCCGCCGGCGGGCCAGTCGACCTCGCTGCTCGACGGCACCGAGATCAACTCCGGCGACCACGCCCCCGGCGGCTGGCTGCGCGTCGCCAAGGAAGGCGGCAAGCCGTTCATCTGGGCCAGCGAGTACACCTTCGCCGGCCGCAAGCTCGACTACAACGACCTCGGGTTCCAGCTGCGCCAGAACCTGCACGAGTTCAAGGCCAGCCTCGGCTACCGAACGCTGGAAGCCGGCCGCTACACCATCGACACCACGACGTTGCTGGAGCTCGACATGCGCCGCAACCTCGCCGGCCTCGACCTCGGCGACACGCTGGAGCTGAACACCCGCTGGCACCTGCGCCGCTTCTGGACGGTCTTTCTGGCCATCGACGCCGGGGGCTCGCGCTTCGACGACCGCGAGGTCGGCGACGGCACGGCGCTGGAGCGCGCGTCCTGGCTGGGCGGCAAGTTCGAGGTCTTCAGCGACCCGCGCCGCAAGATCGCCGGCAGCCTGGCGAACCAGACGCAGTTCATCCGCGACGGCTTCAACACCAGCGTGCAGGGGTCGTTCCTCCTGCACCTCATCCCGCCGCTGGAGATCGAGATCCTGCCCCAGGTGACCTACACGCGCGGCGAGCCGCGCTACGCCTGGAACGCGGCCGCGACGATGACGAACCCGCCGTCGCCGATGCCGCCGCCGGCCGATACGACGGCGTACATCTTCGGCGACCTGACCGCCAAGAGCGCCGGCGGAACGCTGCGCGCCAGCTACACGTTCACGCCGACGCTGACACTGCAGACCTACGCGCAGCTGTTCCTGGCGTCGGGCCACTACACCAACCTCGATCGGGTGTCGGTGAAGGCCGGCTCGCCGGTCAGCCTCTCGTCCCTCGCGACCCCTCCGAGACTGGAGCCCACGCTGACGAATCCAGCCGACTTCGAGGAAGCGGCGCTCAACGTCAACGTGGTGCTCCGCTGGGAGTACCACCTCGGCTCGACGCTGTTCCTGGTCTATTCGCGATCGCAGATCCCCAACGTCAACCTCCTGACCAGCGACGTCGCGGATCTGCGCCCGTCGGCGGTCCTGCGCGGGTCGGCCGTCGACGTGTTCCTGGTCAAGCTCTCGTACTGGTGGGCGAGCTAGACGATCCGCGATCGACTGTGTTGCGCGGCGTGCGCCGGAGGCAAGCTCGACATGTCGAGCACCGCTGCGCCCGTCGTCGCGACGGGCGGCGGATCTGGCGGGTGAGCGGATGGCGTGCTCTCCGGGCTCAAGAGATGGGCCGGCAACCGGCAGCGAAACGACGTTCCCCGCCCCGGCTCACCGGAGACTTCGATGCGACCACCCAGATCGCGAACCGTGGCGGCCACGACGCCGAGACCGACGCCTCGTCCCGAGGTTGCCGTCGCCTCGGCGCGCGACGAGACGCCGTCGGCGAACAGCGCCTGCTCGAGATCGGTTCGCGTGGTGCACGGCAAACCCCGCAGGCGCGCCCGTCCGGCGACGGCGGCCCAATCGATCCCGGGTCCGTCGTCCTCGATGGCTATGATCACGTCCGCCCCCTCCTGACGGATCTCGAGGCGGACCACGGCGCGGTCCGGAGCACCCCTTGCCTCACGTTGCGCAGCGGTCTCGACGCCATGGTCGACGGTGTTGCGAATCAGGTGAGCAAAGGCCGACCAGAAGGGCCCCCACCTGTGCGGGGGCAGACGTATCGCGTTTGCCGAGCTGATGACATCGACGGGGGCTCTCCCGAGACGGCGCGCCGTGTCCCGTATCTGCTCGGCGATCAGCGCGAGACGCCTCGTGGCTGGCTCGAGCTCCCACGATTCCAGCGCGCGCACCAGGCGATCCTGGTCGCGCTGTTGGCGGAGCTCCTCGAGGACCGCCAGGTAGTCTGCGTGAGCGACCCGGACCTCTGCATCGTTACCCGTGTCGACGAGCTGTGCACGCATCGCGTTTGCGTCATTCCAGGCGTTGGCCAGCGCCTCTCGATCGCTGTCGTCGAGGTGACCCGACTCGCCGAGGGTGTCCTCCAGGTCGTGACAGAGCGCCGAAATACTCTCGACCCCGAACAGCGCGCTGTTGCCCTTGAGCGTGTGGATCTGCCGTAGCGTCAACGGCACCTCGACGGCCGGGCCCGCGCAGATCGAGCGGACCAGGCCCTCGCCCTCGCTGAAAAATTCGTCGAGCGCCGGGCGATCGATGGTGAGGCGGCGATGGAGGCTCAGCATCTCGCGCTGGCGCCGCTCGGATCGGTCGCGTTCGAGCTGGTGGGTGATGTCGGTGATGACGACCACCGTGTGGCCCAGCGTTCCGTCGGTGCAGATCGGACGATACGTGAGCTGGAGCGTGAGGTCGCCCTTTCGCACGAGCTTCGGCAACTGCTCGAACGCCAGCTCCTGCGGCAGGTACTGGTCGACGACGGCAGACCAGGCGACCTCGAAGTACTGGCCTACCTCGCGATCGACGCGCCCCAGGCAGTCCCACAGCTTCGGGCAACCATCGAGCGCCCCGAACCATTCGTCGACGATGCGCGAGCGCTCGTCGGATACGGCGCCGGACGGATCGAGCGAAATGAATCCCTGCCCGACGTTGTCCAGCACCAACCGCATCTGATTGTTGCGCGCGTTGATCCGATCCTCGCGCACGCGGATGGCATCGGCCATCGAACGAAAGGCGCCCGCAAGCTCTCCCACCTCGTCCCGCGTTCGCACGTCGATCTGGACTTGGTGCCCCTCCTCGAGCCGCCGGGCGGCGCCCACGAGCGCGCCGAGCGGCCCCACGACCAAGAGGCGCGCCATCACCATGAGAAGGATGCTCAGACCCGCCGCCACCGCCACCGAGATCACGAGCGCGCTTCGTTCGAGCCGCGAGATGGCAGCGTTTTCTGGGGCGAGCGAAAATGCGGCAGCGACAACCGCTACCAGGTGGCCCTTGACGTCGAGCACGGGCGCCACCGGCACCACGCGGTCACGATCGCGCCTGATCTGGATGCTGCTCGGTACGCTTCGAACCGTCTCGGGCCGGCCGCGCTCGAGCGCCGCGAGGCGCTCGCGTACCCGACCATCGCGATCGACCTTCCAGACCGCCGCGTACTCGACGTCTTCGTTGCGGGCCAGCGTCGTCAAGTTCTGCTTCAGATCGAGCTGGTCGTCGAAGACCACGGCCGGCGCGCACGAGTCGGCGAAGAGCCGCGTGACGGCGCTGGCGCTGGCCTCCTTGGATCGGAGCAGAGTCTCGCGCTCGTGACGACTGAGCCTCACGTAGATGCCAGCCGTCACGATGACGACGAGCGCGACCGTCGCGCCGGCGAGCTTGGAGCCGAGCGAGATCAGACCCCGTCCCCTCACCAGCCGCGACATCGACACTTGGAGCGTCGGCCTTGAGGCAGGGGTCACCCCCCCCGGGCAGCGTCAAGTTCGACGCAAAGCTGCCGTTGATGGCGTCACGCGTTCATGAGTCGCTCACGTGCGATAGCCGCCGCGGCCCTGGTTGCGGGGATGACCTTGTCGCTGGAACCGTACCCCGCCCGGGCCGAGGAGCCGACGATCCCGCTCGACCTCCAGGCGCAGCTCACCGCCAAGATCACCGAGTATGTGCAGAGCCCCACCCTCGACGGGGACCATCTGCCGCTCGCGATCCTGGTCAACACGCGGGACGCTGAGTCGATGCGCGCCGGCGCCGAGCTCCGCGCGGCATTCGGGCGAGTGAGCGCGTCGGGCCGGCGCACCTTCGAGGCGGAGATCATTCCCTGGGCCAATGCCAGCTCGCTGTCTGACGAATTGGCGCGGCGCAAGCTCGCGATCTTGTTTCTGACACCCGGGTTGTCCTCGGAGCTGGACGCGATCGTGGGCGTACTGGCTCACCGGCGGGTCCTGAGCATCGCCGCCGTCGACGCATACGTCGCTCGAGGCGCGATCCTCGGCTACGAGCTGTCGTCGGGCCACCCCCGGATGATTCTCAATCTGCGCCAGGCCAGGAGCCAGGACGTGGTCCTCCGCGCTGCGCTGATGAAGCTGGTGAGGATCCTCGAATGAGAAGGCAAGCGCTCTGGCTAGCCGGGATGTGTTTGGCGAGCTGGCTTCCACGCGTGGCGATGGCGGACGAACCAACCGACACCGCCGATCTGGACGCTCTGCTGGGCGAGAGCGTCAGCACGACCGCGTCCAAGGAAGCGCAGGCCAGCACCGCCGTCCCGGCGCTCGCCATCAACATCACAGCGGAGGACCTGCGCCGGCACGGCATCCGCACGCTCGGCGAAGCGTACAACTTCCTGGCGCTGGGCCTGATCGCCGAGGCCCCGCTGGGAAACGCCGAGGTCGGATCGCGAGGCGTCCTGTTCACCAACGACAACGGCAAGCACGTGTTGCTGTTGCTGGACGGCCACGTGACCAACGACCAGCGCAACGGCGCCTCCTATCACTCGGAAACCGCGGGAATCCCGATCGAGATGATTGACCACATCGAGGTCATGCTCGGCCCCGGGTCGGTGCTGTACGGCGCGAACGCGACTCTCGGGGTGGTGAACGTGGTCACCAAGCGCGCCCGCGACTACGGCGGATTGCAGCTGATCGCCGAGTCGGTGTTCTCGCCGCCCCAGAACCAGGCGCGTGAGCCGCTGGCGCCGCAGTTGAGCGCGCAGTACCCGAAGCAGGTAGGGCGCGGCTACCGCATCGGGCTCGGGATCGGACGCACTCTCGAGCTCGCGGGTCGAACGGCCGATATCACCGGGCAGATCGAGTACTACGACTTCACCGGACCGCAGATCGGCTGGACACCGGTCGTCACCGGCAACTTCAGCTACGGCCCGTACGCTCCCGTCGGGGTCTGGGGTGGAAGCACGTCACGCAGCTATTATCAGCGGATCCCATCCGGCTACCTGCGGATGCAGGTGGGCGACCTCCAGCTCACGGTGCACGGCCTCTTCGCGCGAACCTCGACGCCCTATTCGCGCGTTCAGAGCTTCCTCCGCGACTTCGACGACCCGAAGTCGTACGACGATCGGGGCTACGGCGCGGTCGACCTCAGCTGGACCGGCACGCTGTCGAGCCGCGCCTCGTTCAAGGCGCGCGTCTACGGCGACGCCTCCAGCGAGAATTCGCAGATCCGGGGCTCGAGCTTCCTCGGGTGTCTGAGCGGACAGGATAATGGCTGCATCCGCCGGAGCGACGGCGACGGTCAGTGGGCGGGCACCGAGCTGCAAACCACGATCAAATGGCTGTCTGACTTCTCGATGTCTTCGATGCTGGGATTCGAGGGGCGCGTGCGACGGGTTGCATTCGGCAGCAGCTTCGGCGACCTCGGCAGCGCAGCGACCGCCTCCAGCTTCGGGCACTACCAGGCGGTCAGCGCCGGCGGGGCTGTCTACGCGCAGCAGGTTTGGAGCCCGGTGTCCGCGCTCGCGTTGAACGCGGGCGCGCGCTGGGACTTCGATCATCAGGCGGGGCAGCGCGTATCGCCACGCCTCGCGGCCACCCTCGACCTGTGGCACGGAGCGACGGCCAAGGCGGTCTACTCCGAGGCCTTCCGCGCGCCGACCTTCGAGGAGCAACACCTGACCAATCCGCTGCTGGTGCTGGCGGCGCCGAACCTCGCACCGGAGATCGTCCGGTCCCTCGAGGCCTCCGTGCAGCAACGCATCGGCCGCCAGCGCATGCTGATCGGCTTCTTTCGTTCCTGGTGGGATGACGTCGTGCAGAGCGAGCACCTGTCGCAGGCGGAGCTCTCGGCAGCGCAGCGGGCGGGCGAGATCGATTCGAACGCGGTCAACATCTACCAGTTCCGCAACGTCGCGCGGGTCGACAACTACGGCGTCAACGCCAGCTACGAAGGGAGCTTGCGCGACGGTCGCCTCAGTTACGGCGCGAACCTGACCGCGGCCTACGCACGCCTCTCCACCGACGGCGTCACCAAGTTGATGACGGTCACGCCGTCGATCTTCGGCAACGCCCGGGTCTCTTACGACCTCGGCGGCGGGCGGCCCGTGATCGGATTCGCCTCCCAGATCACCGGGCGCCGCCTGGCCGATTACTCGCAGGATCCAGGTGTGACCGGCCTGCACTACGCGCCGCCGACGATCGAGATGCGGCTCACGGCCACCGGCAAGATCCCGCGGGTGAGCCGGCTCCAGTATCGCCTCTCGGCCGACTATTCGTTCACGACCACCAATCCGTATGCGGTGAACACGGGTGGCGACGACGAGAACAAGACCGAGCTCGTGCCCGCGATCCGCGCGACGATCTTGTTCGGGCTCCAGTACAGCTTCTGATCCGCCGATGACTCGCCGCGGAGGGAGTGAAAATGCGCGTGATCAATCAGTCGGGTTGGGTGTTCCTGGCCGTCGCAATCGCGGCAAGCGCGGTTGGGTGTGGCACGCCCGATTCCAGCACCAGCGACGCCGGTCCCGATTTCAGCTCGACGATCGTCATGGATCCGCCGGTGCTGCTGGCGATGGACGCGCCGGCGTGCACCGATCCGCACACGGTCTGCATGACGGTGCAGATGCCCGACAGCATCCCCGGCCCCCCGACCCACCTGGCCGTCGGCTATTACAAGATGGTGCCGGTCAAGACACCCGCGGTTGCGCGCGGCGTGCTGCAGAGCCCCCCGCTGGTCGCGGGCCAGCAGTTCCGACTGAAGGCGGCGGACGGAGGCATCACGGGCGCGTACTACCCGGTCGTGCTGGTCTACATGCCGGGCGGCGGCGACATCATCGCGGTCGATAACCTGGACTACACCGCCGAAGCGACGCAGACCTACCAATTCAACGGCGACGCGCTGAACGTCTCCGAGCTGCTGAAGCTGATCTACGGCATCTGAAACTCGTCGAAGCCGACGCCGTTCGGACGAACGCTCAGTTGACGGGCAGGCCTGGCAGCGCGGCCTGCAGCGCCAGGATCCGCGAATTCACGCTCTCATCGAACAGCGAGGCGTTGGTGATGATCGAACGCGAGGTCATTGACGCCGACCGGGGGAGATCCGCTGGTCTGGAAGAGCGGGCTCGCGGCCCAGACCACGTTGTGCGTGCCGTCCTGGCGAATGCGGTTGAAGGTCCCGAGCGCCGAGTCGGCGCATTGCAAGGAGCCGCCGAGCGCGCGCTGCCTGGTGGAGCCCTCGAGACGACCCACAACGTCCGATCGGGGGCATGGCTCGGAAGATTGCCGAGACGGCCGGCGTGTAACAGGCCTCGACCGTGTACTGAGCCATCCTGGCGGCCCCGTGCGGCCACGAGCAGGTCTCGGTCAGCATCGGCGAGAGCGTCTACCAGCCCGAAGCGCCCTCCACGCTCGAGATCCTGATGGAGAGCGCCGACCGCGCGATGTACGAAGAGAAGCGGCGGCGGGCGGGGCCGCACGGCGAGGTCGAGCGCCGCCCTTGAAGAGGATATAGGATGGACGCTGGTGGCAAGTCGCTCCGAGGTTCTCCTCGAACGCGCCGGCCGCGAGCACCGGAGGGCGACGGCCTACCGTCAGGCGCGCCAGCTGGCAATTGCGGAACGCAGCTGCCGCCGGGCGCTCGCGTTGTATGCCGCGGCCGAGGGGCCCCGCCACCCCAACGTCGCCAATGCCCTCTTCGAGCTCGGCCAGATCCATGACGCGGCCGAGCGACTGGCCAGCGCGCGCAGCTTCTACCGGCGCGCGCTGGCGATCCTTGGCGTGGTGATGTTGCGGCCGCCTTTCGACCCCCAGCTGATCCGCCTGCGGCTGCAGACCCGGTTGCTGCTCGGCACGGTCGAAAGGAACCTGGGCCACTATCCCGCGGCCGAGCGTAACTACCGGAGCGCCTACGCGGAGATCGGACGGTGGATCGGGCCACGCCATCCGGATCGGGGCGCGCTGCTCAACGACTGGGGGGTCCTCCGCAAGTATCAGGGCCGCTACAGCGAGGCGGCCGCTTTCTATCGCCGGGCGCTGCGGCTGGTCGGTCCGCGCGGCAATCGCGAATTGCGCGCGACCCTTCATCACAACCTGGGCGGCGTCGCGCACGTGCGCGGCCGCTATGCGGCTGGCGAGGCGGATGGCCGGCGCGCGGTCGTGCTCCGCGAGGCGGCGCTCGGTCGGAATCACATCGACGTCGCCGCCGATGTCGCGGCGCTGGCGGCGCTGGTCGAAGGGGCGGGGCGGCTCGACGAGGCAGCCGCGCTCTACCGGCGCGCGCTCTCCGTCTTCCGGCGTCGTCTGGGACCGCGCCACTCGGAGGTCGGGCTCAGCCTCGCGGGCCTCGCGTGGGTACGGAAGAAGCAGGGCGACTTGGCCGCCGCCAACGAGCTATTTCGCCAGTCGGTGGCGATCTTGGAGCCGGTTTTCGGACGCGGCCACTCCGAGGTCGCCCTGACGCTCGCCAACTGGGCCTCCGTTCTGCGGCAATCCGGCAACGAACGGCGTGCGCAGCGGCTCTTCGCAAGGGCGCTGCGCATCTTCGAGAAGACTCTCGGTCCACGGCATCCCCACACCCGCGCCTGCCGCGCGAAGGTATCCTGGAGGCCATGACCGTCTCCGAAGGTGATCCGAGCGCGATCGCTGACCCAGGCGAAGCGCCGGCCTTCGATGCGATCCAGGCGCTCCCCGGCTTCTGCTCGCTCATCAAGCGATCGCCGACGTTGGACGGCCAGCTGCCGCTGCGCGCGGCACAGCACTGCAGTCCCGTCTTCGAGGGAAACGAGGCCGGCTTCCAGATCGTTCTGGCCCAGCCGATGGCGCTGCGGCGGAACCGGCGGGGCCTGAAGGTCGACATGACTCCGCCTGCTTTCGAGCAAACGCAGGAACAGGTACGCGGGGCGATCGACCGGCTGGTCGAGGGCGGGTTGCTGGAGCGGGGCGGTTACTGGCATCGGCTGCTCGCCAAGGATGCCTTGCCGATCCGGCGCAACCGGATCCTGCTTTGGACGGGTTTCTTGGTGAAGCCTGCGCCAGGCGTCGCTCTGCGCGTCGGTCGCGCCTTCAACCGCAACAGCCGCATCTCCATCGTCGAGCACGCGATCGTCGATCGCTCCGGCTTCACGCCGCTGGTGCTGGTGATCGACGGGAGCTCCCTGGAGGACCAGCCGGTCTACATCGACGAGGAGATCGGTTGCGTGCTCCCGGTCGCGAGCCGGGCCAGGCTCCGCCTGAGATTCGATCCGCGCCGCTCCGCAAGTGGTGCAGGCATTCGAGTCGTTCTTCGACGCCCACTACTTCGAGATCAAGGCGAACAAACCGACCGGAAAGTACCGCCGCATGCTTCGAGAGCTCGCGGTGCCACCGGCAACCGCCTGCGACGGCGAGGTCTTCTACGCCGGCCCGGCCGTGCATGCGGTCTCCACGCTGCAGGTATTCCACGACCCGCGCGGCATCGCCCGCCAGGCCCCCGCTGGCGTCTCCCTGCCGTTCTGCACCGTGAGAAACGTCGCCCGAACCTCGGCGGACTGGGACGGGCTCGCCTTCACGAGCGAGCGGAAAGAGACGTCAAAGGCGATGGCCGCGCTGGAGCGTGACTGGCGCGCCGCGGGTGGCCGCACCTCCGGCGATGCCTACGACTTTCTGAGCGGATATTTCTACGCGCCCGCGCGTGCCGAGCCCTACTGGCTGCTCCAGCCCTGGGTCTTCGCGGTCACCCCGCCGGGCTGGTCTTCCGTCCTCGACGGCCTGCCGGCCGGCGGGACCGACGGAATGCGCGGGATCATCCACACCGACCAGTTTCACTCGGTCGCGATGGTGTACCGCCTCTATACGCCCGGCCGACTGACCATTCGGCTCGGCGCCCCGGTCCTCCGCTTCTTCCCGATCCCGCGGCGCCTGCAATCGGCCGGGATGCGACTCCTTCGAGACATCGTGATACGGTCGCCCGGGCTGTCGATCTTTTCGCTGATCGACACTGGCACAGATGGGCAGGCCTTTTTCGCTTTTCGGACGCGAGCTTTCGGCCCCGAAAGGGCATCGGGGGGAATCTCATCGTTCCCGAACGCCCGCGGAGACCCTCAACGCCTATCGGCGATTCATGCCGATGATGGGAATTACGCGCATCGCGAACATCACCGGTCTCGATTCGATTGGGCTGCCGACCTATACGGCCATCCGGCCCAATTCGCGGGCCCTGACCACCGCACAGGGGAAGGGTCTGGACGACGACGCCGCGCGGGTTTCTGCGCTGATGGAGAGCATCGAGAGCTGGCACGCCGAGCGAATCGAGTTGCCCCTGCGCTTCGAATCGTACGCAGCGTTATCGGCTGGGGCAGCGGTCGCCGACATTCACCGACTGACGCGCGCCGCGGGACGACGGGCGTCGACCGATACGCCGCTGCTCTGGGTCGCGGGTGAGGATCTTTTCGGACAGCGTCCTACGTACGTCCCCTACGACCTGGTGACGATGAACACCGTTCACGCCGCTGAATACACACCGACGTACTTCGTGAGCAGCGATGGCCTGGCCTCTGGGAACCATCTCCTCGAAGCGCTGGTGCACGCACTCTGCGAGCGGATCGAGCGCGACGCCGCCGCGCTCTGGTACGCCTCGCCGGCCGATCCAATCGCGGTGGACCTCGATACCGTCGACGATCCCGCCTGCCGCCAACTCCTGCGGCTGGTCCACGAGGCGGATGTCGAAGCCGTGGCGTGGGATCTCACCAGCGACATCGGCATCCCTACCTACACCTGCAACGTCATGGAGCCTCCGGGCCGGCAGACCGGCCGCGGTCTCGGCTTCTATCACGGCTTCGGGTGCCACCTGGACGCCACGATGGCTCTCTACCGGGCGATCATCGAAGCGGTGCAAGGACGCGTGACGTTCATCAGCGGCTCGCGAGACGACCTGCTCTACTCACATTATGACGGGGTGCGGGACCCGGCGCTGCTCGAAGGAATGTGGCGCGAGATCCTCGCCGGAAAGCCGGCGGCCCGCCGCTGGACCGGCGAGCCGCGATTGTCGACCGATAGCTTCGAAGATGACCTGCGGGTCTTGCTCGCGGCGCTGGAAGCCGCGGGCTTCGGTAGCGCTGTCGCCGTCGATCTGTCCCGTAGCGACGTGGGAATTCCGGTCGTAAAGGTGGTCGTTCCCGGCCTCGAAGTCATTCCCGACCCGGCCGCCGAGGTCGGCGCCCGCTACCTGGCGGCGCAAGGCGAGGAGAGTGCGGAGGCGCAGGAATGAGCCTCTTCGTCTTCCTCGGGCCGACGATACCGGTCGTCGAGGCACAGCGACTCTGCCCCGCCGAGTATCTGCCTCCGGTCACGATGGGGGATGTCTACACCCTGATGAAGCGCCGGCCGACGACGATCGCGATCATCGACGGCACCTTTCAAAATGCGCCGGCGGTCTGGCACAAGGAGATCCTGTTCGCTCTGACCCAGGGCGTGCGGGTCATCGGCAGCTCCAGCATGGGGGCGCTGCGGGCCGCCGAGCTCGCCTCGTTCGGAATGGAGGGGATCGGCGCCATCTACGAGGCGTTCCGCGACGGGGTCTACAACGACGACGACGAGGTTGCGGTAGCGCACGCGGCCCGCGAGCACGGCTACCGGGCGCTCTCCGAAGCGATGGTGAACATCCGCGCGGCCCTGGCGATCGGTTGCCGTCGCAGCCTGGTCAGCGCCGCAACCGCAGACCAGCTGATCGCACTGGCCAAGAAGGCTTTCTACCCCCATCGGTCCTGGCCCGGGCTCCTTCAGGGTGCGCGCGACGCCGGCCTCCCGGCCGCCGAAATCGCGGCTCTTGAGGTGTTCGTTCGAACCGAGAAGCCCAACCAAAAGAGAGAGGACGCCGTTCTACTCCTGCGGCACCTCGCAGCCGGTCTGCCGCGCGAGCTCGACTCCGGGGTTCCCTCGACCTTCGAGTCCACTTGGTTCTGGAAACAGCTGGTGGAAACGGAAGGCCTTCGGCGCGACGCCGCGCAATCTTGCGGGCCGGCTGCGCCCACCATCGACCACGCCGCTCTGGTTCGGCACGTTCGCTTGTTCGTTCCTGAGCGGAGGGAGCTGGTACGGTCAGCATTGCTGCTTCACCTGGTCGAACGCGGGGGCGGTGTCGCGCCGACCGCTCCGGCGCCGATCGATGATGGCAGCGACGTCGAGCCCGAGCTGGCGCGGGTCGAACTCTTGCAGGAAGAAGCGGCGGCTGCGTTTCGCAAACAAGTCGATCGCCACCTGCCGATCGAGCTCCGGCGTCGTGGTCTCTTCGACACGATCGCCGCAACGGTTGCGGCCAAATGGCGTCGGCTGGAAGAGCACGGGCTCGGTGATCCGGAAATTGAAGCAACCGGCCTCGACGAGGAAAGTCTGTTGGGTTGGCTGAGCCACCGATGCGGGCTCCCGGCGATGCCGGACGCGACGACATTCGCTGCGGCGGTCGGCTTGGCCTCGGCGGAGGAGCTTCTACGAGAAGCCGCCGCCGAGTATATGACTTGTCGCTGGTCGGAGAATGACTAGCGACGAAAGTCATATGACTAGTGGTCGCTGAAGAGCCGGCGTCCGCAGAAGACCCGAGGCGTCTGCCAGGCACTCACGTTGCACACTCCGGGGTTCGTAGACGAATCACGGCGAAGGCCGACAACCCTAGCAGCATGGAGTGGATCATGAACAAGAGCAAAATCAAGACCCCGGCGAAGACCCCCGTTCTCAAGATCAAGACCGTCGTCAAGGCCGGCGGCCTTGGCCAGGGCAATCACAACTGCCGCGTTCGTTAGCCCGTATGCGTGCGGGACCGCGCTGGTCGGTTGCCCCCGGCCTGCGCGTGTTCCCTCGAACGACCCCAATGAGATCCTCTCGTTCAGTAGGAGTCGTGCTTGGCTAGCCAGCGCGTGACTTCGCTGGCCGCCTCGTCATTCGCAGCCTGCCCGTAGTGGTTCTTGGCGTCCAGAGCCAGCGTGAGAGCTTGCTGGCGGCTCGTACGCTTCGACCACAGAGCCTGCGCCAGAAGGAATTCGGTATCGGCCAGGTTGGCGGGGTCGGGGTCGGAGTTGCGACGGATGGAATAGGCGCGCTCCAGGGTCGAAGCCGCGTCACGCACGTTTCCCAGGCCCAGGGAGCTACGACCGATGGTCGTGAGGGCGAAAGCAGCGTTTGGGTGATCAGCGCCTTCCTCACGCTCCCATATAGCGAGCGCCCGCCGACCCAAACCGTCTGCTTCACTGAAACGACCAGCCGAGTTTAGCATGTCGGCATGATTCTCTAACTGAAGCGCGGTGGAGGGGTGATCGACCCCCAATGCCGTCTCGTCGATCGCCAGGGCGCGTTCGCTGCGTGCGAGCGCCTCGTCGAGACGATGCAGCTTCGCCAGTACGTAAGCGATGTTCCCCAGGGAAATGGCGACGTCGGGATGGTCCTTACCCAGGATCTGTTCTTTCAGCCGCACCGATTCCTCAAGCGCGGCCAGCGCCTCAGGGTAGCGTCCCCGGGCCATGGCTATTGCACCCCGGTTGTTCACGAGCCATGCGCGCCATAGAGCGTGTCCACCGAGACGCCGAAGGGTCGCGTCAGCCATCTCTGACCAGACGCGCCCCTGCTTCGAGTCGCTGAGGCGAAAGCCGGTCAGGAACGTCAGATTGACGGCGTCTTCTGCCACGACTTCGTCGTCACCGCCCGACTGAGCATCCCAGATGGCCTCCTCACTCAGTATTGCCATCTCGGCCGGTCGGCCACTCACTTCCGCCAACCGGCGCACCGCCTGAGCGGTGAGCGGCAGATAGCCGATCTTCCGCGCTTCGTCGGCCAGCGGTCGTGCCAGCGTCAGCGCCTCCGAGATGTGGCCCGCGTCGGTCAGCGCCTTCACACGTGCGAGCTTCGGGCTTGATCTGCTCGACGCGAGCCTTGGTCACCGGGTCATCGGGCGGCTTGACCACCGCGCGCAGCACCGGAATATCGCTACATCGATCGAGATCGCCGAGTCGGTCGACGGCGCTGGTCGCCTTCTCGACGGTGTTGCCGTCGGCGTGGGCGAACAGATCGGTCAGCGCCTTCACCGAGTCGAGGCGGCCCTGCAAGCACGACATGCGCAGATCCAGAACCTCGGCTGATTGCTCGCCGCGCACCGCGGTGGCCTCGCACGCGTCGGTGTACGTCGCCGTCCACGCCGCCGTGTACTTGTCGAGAGCGCGCTTCACCGTCTCGAAGGTCTTCTCCGCGTAGCCCTTGCCCGTCGCCACGAGGGAGCGGTGGATCGCCTGCTTGCGCGCGGTGGTCGCCGGAATAGGCTCCCAGACGCCGGAGAGCTTCAGCGCGCCGTCCTCGCACGGACTGTGGCGCGCCTGCAGCGTGCGCGCCGCGCCGATCACCATGCCGACCGCCATCAGCGCGGTCACCGCGCCCGCGGCCCAGCGCCGGTGCGCGATCGACGGGTCGCGCTCCAGCGCGTCCAGCAACGCGGTCATCGACGGATGGCGCTCGACCGCCGACGGCAACAGGCCGCGCAGAATCACCCGCCGCACCCAGGATGGAACCTTGGTCCCCTCGGGCGCCTCGCGCACCACGCCCTTGGCGACGCTCGCCATCAGCGCCATGAAGCTCTTCCCCTCGAAGGGACGCTCGCCGTACAGCGACTCGTAGAGCGCGACGCAGAAGCTGAACTGATCGGTGCGCGCGTCGCCGGGCTTCGATGCGAACTGCTCGGGCGCCATGTACGCGGGCGTGCCAAGCATCGCGCCCGTCTGCGTGAGGTTGGCCTCGAGCGCGCGCGGCGACGGCGAGCTGTTGCCGTCGAGCGGGATGCGCGTCGGCTGCGTGGGGCTTTTGCGATCGTTGGGCGAGGGCATCACGCGCGTGATGTCCATGTCGACCGGCGCCGACCGGTTCGGCCGTTTGGTTCCGCTGGCAATGGGCCGCGGCACACCGTCGGCGAGCGACGGCATCGCCGGCTCCAGCGGAGCCGTTGGCGACACTCCGCTCCTCGCGATCTCGGCCGCCACTGCATCGGCCAGCGCTTCCGGCAGCGGCGTCGACGAGATCGGATCGGCGACGCCGGTCTGGCGCGCGAGCCCGAAGTCCATCACGCGCACCTTGCCATCGCGGCCGACCATCACGTTGTCGGGCTTGAAGTCGCGGTGAACGAGGCCAGCGTCGTGCGCCGCCGCGAGCCCGCGCCCGGCGGCGACGAACACGCGCAGCACCTCGCGCCAGTCGCGCGGGCTGGCGTTCAGCCAGTAGCGGACGGTGTCACCGTCGATGAACTCCATCGCGATGAAGACCACTTCGCCGAACGTGCCGACGTCGTAGACCACGACCACGTTGGGGTGCGAGAGCTTGGCGATGGCCTGCGCCTCGCGCAGCAGGCGCGTGCGCCCCTCTGACGTGCTCTGGCCGGCGCTGGGCCGCGCGCGCAACAGCTTGACCGCGATCTTGCGATCCAGCTCGGGATCGTACGCGGCGTAGACGTCCCCCATCCCGCCGCGCCCGACCAGCCCCAGCACCACGTAGCGCCCGATCGAAGCGCCTCGGGGCAGAACATCCGCGTCTTGACTGCTCGGGTGATCCTGCTCGAAAGGCATCGGGAAAAACGTCCGAGCCCGACAATCGGCAGGCTCGATCCCCGGGTTTAGCGCGTTGCACAGCCGTAACTTTTCGTGTTTCTGGCTACTCTTGACTCGGGGTCGATGAGTCGCCGATCGGGCCGAATCGGCGCTGGCGGCAGGCCAGTGAACCGCGACCAACGTGGGCTCAAGTCAGGTCAGGTGCGCCAGCGCCGCCGACGTCGGGCTCAGTGCCGGGCGGCGAGCGCGCGCGGGTGCGCCGACGGCGTCGGCGGTGAGGCCGCGCCGGCGACCGCCACCGGATGCTTTGCGATCCAGCCGTCGATCGCCGCGACCTTGTCGCGCCACGGCGGCTTGTCGCCATACGCCGCCTTCGCAGCTTGCGCCACCGCGCCGGCGCGCGCGCGATCGCCGCCGCTGTCCCACAGCGCGCGCGCCAGCAGAAAGCGCGTCTCGCCGATCTGCGATGGTTCGGCGCCGCTCTTCTCGCGGATCGCCAGCGCGCGCTCGAGCGGCGCCAGCGCCGGCCCGGGCGCGCCCTGGCCGAGGTAGCTCTGGCCGATGCCGTTCAGCGAGTCGCCGAAGTTGGGATGATCGGGCGGCAGCTCCTTGTTCCAGACCGCGAGCGCCGAATTGAACAACACGCGCGCCTCGTCGTAGCGGCCGAGCGCGTTCAAGATCTCGCCGCGGTTGCTGATGTGCATCGCGACCTCGGGGTGCCCGGCGCCCAGCGCCCTGCGCAGGCTGTCGATCGCGCGTTGACTGAACACCAGCGCCTCGGCCGGCCGCCCCGCCGCCGACAGCGCCAGCGCCAGATTGCCGAGCGGCCGCGCGATGTCAGGATCGTCGGGGCGCAGGCTCGCCTCGGCGATCGCGCGCGCCCGCTGGTAAGCGGCGATGGCTTCGGGGTAGCGCCCCTGCACGTGGTAGAGGATCGCGACGTTGTTCTCGACCCAGCACTGCAGCCGCTCGTGCCCGCCCATGCGCCGCAACGTCGCGCGCGTCTGCTCGATCCAGCGTTCGGCTTCGTCGTAGCGGCCCTGGTGGTAGCCGATCGCCTCGATGAGATAGGCAGAGCTCTCGGCCTTGAGCTCGTCGTCGCGCGCCGCCTCGGCGGTGAAGAACGCCTGCTCGAGCATCTTCTCGGCGTGCTTGGGATCGCCGGCAAAGGTCTCGATCTCGCCCTGGATCGCGTCGATCTCGGCCTGCACCGGCGCGTAGTCGATCTGGCCGGCCTCGGCGACCAGCGCCACCGCCATCTTCAGCGCCTCCGCCAATCGCCCCGCGTCGCGCGTCGCCTTGATCTCGGCGATGCGCTGGCGCGCGTGATCGACACGCGCGCGTAGCTTGGCGTCGTCGGGCGGCTGCACCAGCGAGCGCAGCAGCTTGACGTCGCCGCAGCGATCCAGCGTCTGGATCGCGCTCGCCGCCGTGACCGCGTTGCCGACGACGTCGCCGTCCGCCCTGACGAAGATCTCGCTCAGCGCCTTCACGCCGCTCAGGCGCTCGTTCAGGCACGACATGCGCAGGTCGAGGACCTCCGACGATTGCTCGCCGCGCGCGTGCGTCGCCTCGCACGCCTCGGTGTACATGCCGATCCAGCTCTCGAGGTAGCTCTCGATCACGCGGTTGACGTTCCAGAACGCGTCGGCGGCGTACGGCTTGCGCGTGGCCATGAACGCGTGCCGCACCTGCGCCTTGGTGCGCGGGTCCCAGATGCCCGCGATCTTTTCACCGCCGCCCTTGCACAGCGCGGGGCGCGCGACCAGCAGCATCGCGCGCGCGGCGACGACCGCGACGATCGCCGCCATCGCCAGCAGCCGCAGCCGCGGGTGACGCCGGTAGACCGCGCGCCCGCGCAGCCAGATCCGCGCCGACCATGAGCGCGGTCGCGCCGCCTCAGCCGCCGCCAGGCGCCCGACGACCGCGACTGCCGTCGCCGGACGCAGCGCCGGATCCGCCGCCAGGCAGTCGCGGCACAGGCGCGCCAGCTCCTCCTCGACGGGCGTGGCCTCGGCGGCGCTGGGCCAGGTCAACGTGATCTCGCCGTCGGTGCGCGTGAACTGCGGCCGGCTGCCGAACAGCAGCTCGTGCAGGATCGCGCCCACCTGCCAGACGTCGGAGCGCAGATCGGAGCGCCCGCCCATCACCGCCTCCGGCGGCATGTAGGCCGGGGTTCCGCCGTGCACCGTGGTGTTGTCGTCGCTTTCGATCGCGAGACCGAAGTCCGAGATCACCAGCCGGCCGTCGGTCATGCGCAGCACGTTCTGCGGCGTGACGTCGCGATGGACGATGCCGACGGCGTGAATCGCCGCCAGCCCGGCGCAGAGAGCGCGCGCGTCGACCAGCCGGTCGGCCAGCGGGCGCAGCGGTTTCTTCTCGCCGGCAGCGCCGCCCTCGTCGCGCAGCATCGCGCGCAAGTTGCCGCCGGCCGCCAGCTCCATGGTCACGAACCAGTGGCCGTCGGCCCGGCCGAGATCGAACACGCGGCAGACGTTGGGATGGCGAATCGCGCGCGCGACCTTGACCTCGCGCGCGAGGCGCTTGATCCAGCTCTTTTCGGCGGCGCGTGCCGGGTGAAGGATCTTCACCGCGACCGGCTCCCCCAATACACGATCCCAGGCGCGAAAAACCTTGCCGCTGCCGCCTTCTCCGATAACCGCCTCGATCTGGTAACGCTGCGTCGAGCACCGCGCCCGCGTCGAGCGCCAGCAGCGGCATATCCCGACGCTGCGCCACACCGGTGGTGACGGTGTGCTCGTCGTCGGCCTCTGGCGATGGCCCGGGCGATACCGCAGGAGATACAGGCCGCGACTGAGAGGGATCGTCCGTCATGCTCGCCGCTTTCCCTCGCGGTGACTCCGCCCGGACTGTTATACCTCTACACAGGACTGGGGCGCGCGGCAGGACGTGCACTGACGACAACGAGGCGG
This sequence comes from uncultured Pseudomonadota bacterium, assembly GCA_963774325.1. Classification (GTDB taxonomy): domain Bacteria; phylum Myxococcota_A; class Polyangia; order Fen-1088; family Fen-1088; genus DASRQZ01. Next base: position 1,157,121 of record CAVZEF010000002.1, on the reverse strand, counting down.
CTGCAATGTTTGTGGTAAATGGCGGCAATTTCTGACGAGGTGAGCCAAACGATTCCCCGTCGCGGCGCGCCCCGAGAGGCCGCGCGCGTGCCGGTCTTGCTGCTGGCCGGCACGGGAGCGGCCGACGATCCGTTGAATCAGGCCGGGATCTCGCGGCGTGTGGTCGCCATCGAAGGGGGCGTCGACATCGGCCGCCGCCCGCCGGCCGCCGCCGATGGGCGCGCGACGCTGGTGCTGCCTGACCGGAGCGTGTCGAGCCTGCACGCGCGAATCCTGAAAGTGCCGGCGGTGGGAGACCACGCCGAGAGCTATGAGATCCGGGATCTGGGCAGCACCAACGGCACCTCCGTCGACGGGCGTGAAGTCAGCGCGCCGACGTCGCTGCGACCGGGCGCGGTGATCTTCCTCGGGGCGCAGGTGGTGGTTTTCCGCACGGTGACGCCGGCCGAGATCGCCGCGATCGAGGAGGACGCGGCTCATCCGTTCGCGCCCGTGCCGACGCTGTCTCCCGCGCTGGCGATGGTGTGCACGCGGTTGTGCCGGCTGGCGCCGTCGCAGGGCGAGATCTTTCTCCTCGGCGAGACCGGCGTCGGCAAGGAAGTCTTCGCGCGCGCGATCCACGAGCGCAGCGGGCGCAAGGGACCGCTGGTGGCGATCAACTGCGCGGCGATCCCGCGCGAGCTGGTCGAAAGCGAGCTCTTCGGCTACGAGAAGGGCGCGCACTCGACGGCGCAGGGCCGCAAGACCGGCTTCATCGAGGCGGCGCAGGGCGGGACGCTGTTCCTCGACGAGCTGGCGGAGATGCCGCTCGAGCTGCAGTCGAAGCTGCTGCGCTTCCTGCAGGACCGCAAGTTCACCGCGCTCGGGTCGACGCGCGTGCAGGAGGCCGACGTGCGCATCATCGCCGCCAGCAGCCGCACCGCCGTGGCGGCGAAGGCGGGCGCGGCGAATGTGCAGGCGGCGCTGATCGGGCGCCTGGGCGCGTATCCGATCCAGCTGCCGGCGCTGCGCGACCGCGTCGAGGACCTCGGCCGCCTGGCCGCGTTCTTCCTGCGTGGCACCGACCGCTCGTTCGAGACCGAGGCGTTCCACGCGCTGTGCCTGCACGACTGGCCGCACAACGTGCGCGAGCTGCAGAAGGTGATCGCCGAGGCCGCGCTGCTGAGCGTGGACGCGCCGGCCATCTCGTTCGAGCACCTGCCCGCCAGCATCACCGCGCTGGTCGAGGCGGGTGACGGCGCGGCCGCGCCCGGCGACGGACCGCCTCCCGACGGCGTGGTGCGCGAGTCGATCGATCCCGCGGTGAAAACCGCGCGCACGCGTCGGCCCGCGCCGACGGCGGAGGAGCTCACCGAGCTGCTCGGGCGCTACCAGGGGAACGTGGCCCACGTGGCGCGCCACCTCAAGCGGCAGTACGCGGTGGTCTGGCGCTGCATCCAGCGCTACGGCATCGCCGCGGGCAGCTTCCGGCCCGACGCAGGCGCGGGCGCGGCACCGGCGGACGAGCCGCCACCACCGAGCGAGGGCGAGCTCGACGAGGAAGAAGACGACGCCGAGGACGATCTGGGCGCCGAGCCGGCAAAAGGATCGTAGAAGAAGCGCCTACCGCCATGTCGACCTCTGCGAGACCCCGAAATCGGCGCGGGCACGCCCCGCCGCGCGCGCATGCCGCGCGCACCCTCCCCTCCACCGGCGAAGGCGGGCGCGATTCGTCGGCGCGGGTCTACCTGCGCCAGGGACGGTCGCGGCCGCTGTGGTTCGGACACCCCTGGGTCTACGAGAACGCCATCGATCGCGTCGAGGGCGACGCCGGTCCCGGTGACGTGGTCGCGCTCTGCGATCACGACGGCCGCTTCATCGGGCGCGGCTTTTACAACCCGCGCTCGCAGATCCCGGTGCGGCTGTGCATGCGAGAGGACCGGCCGGTCGGCGCCGACTTCTTTCGCGCGCGCGTCGCGGCGGCGAAGGCGCTGCGCCGGCGGTTGGGTCTGCCCAGCCCGACGACGACCATCTATCGCCTGATCAACAGCGAGGGCGATGACCTGCCCGGGCTGGTCGTCGACGTCTACGACGACGCGGCGGTGGTGCAGATCACCACGCTGGCGATCGCGCAGCGCAAGGCAGAGATCTTCGACGCGCTCGAGGCCGAGCTGGGCGTGCGCACGATCTTCGAGTCGTCGTCCGCCGGCTACGCCGAGCTGGAAGGGTTCGTGGCGGCGTCGCGCGTGGCGCGCGGGCAGTCGAGCCCGACGGTGGGCGGCGTCGAGGACGGCATCCGCCTGGAGATCGAGCCCCTCGCCGGGCAGAAGACCGGCATGTTCATCGACCAGCGCGAGACGCGCATGCGTGTCGGCGCGCTGGCGCGCGGCGCGCGCGTGCTCGACTGCTACGCCTACGCCGGCGGCTTCGGACTGCAGGCGGCGCGCGGCGGCGCAGCGTCGGTGGTCGCGGTCGACAGCTCGGCGCGCGCCATCGCGCGCATCGAGAGCCACGCCGCCGCCAACGGCGTCCGCATCGAGGCCGTCGAGGCCGACGCGTTTCGCTACCTCGAGACCGCGACGCCGCGATCGTTCGACCTGCTGGTGATCGACCCGCCGAAGTTCGCGAGCGCGCGCAAGGATCTCGAGGCCGCGCGCAAGGGCTACGAACGCCTCAACGCGCTGGCGCTGGGCGCGGCGGCGCCGGGTGCGGTGCTGGTGACCTGCTCCTGCTCGCAGAACGTCGACGCCGAGACGTTCGAGCGCATCGTCGCCGCGGCCGCCAAGCAGGCGGGCCGGCACGTGCGCGTCTTCGAGCGGCGCGGCCCCGCGTCGGACCACCCGCTGCCGCCGGGGTTCAGCGAGGGGCAGTACCTCAAGATCTTGTTGCTCTACGTCGACTAGTGTCCTGTCACAGGACGCTCAGGGCGCGGGGCGCACGCCCGAGGGCGCGCCGTGCAGCAGCGCGATGTAGTAGATCAGCATCGCGACGATCATCGCCAGCGACACCCACTCGAAGGGGACGCGGCCGAACAGCTTCCAGCGCCGGCCGAAGAAGCGCCCGCGCGAGCGCGTGAAGATCTGGTTCTGGATCGACGGCAGGAAGCTGGGCGGCGCCGCCTGCTTGAGCCGTCCCAGCGATCCGAGCGCGCGCCGGAAGCCCTCGAGCTCGGTGCGGCACTGGATGCAGACGCCGCAGGTGCTTTTCCAGCTCGTCCTTCTGCGCGTCCGCCAGCGTGCCGTCGGCGTAATCGGTGAAGAGATCCGAGGCTTGCTGGTGATCCATGTCGTGGTCAGCGCGTGTGCTTGTCCAGGTACTCTTTGATGGCCATGCGCGCCCGGTGCAAACGCGACTTGATCGTCCCTTCGGCCAGCCCGGTGATCTCGCCGATCTCCTGGTACGACAGCTCCTCGACGTCGCGCAGGACGACGAGCAAGCGGTGCTCCTCGTCGAGCGCGGCGATCGCCGCCTGCATCAGCCCCTCGAGCTCCGCCGCCTCGAGCATGACGTCGGGCGCGACGATGTGCGCGTGCAGCGGCGATCCGCCGCGCGAGGAGATCGCGCCCTCGCGCTCGTCGTCGAGCTCGCCGCCGTCGGTATGGCGGCGCGACAGATACTTGATCCGGTTCTTGCAGTGGTTGGCGGCGATGCGCAGCAGCCAGGTCGAGAACTTCGACTCGCCCCGGAACCCGTCGACGGTCTTGAAGACGGTGACGAAGACCTCCTGCGCGATGTCCTCGGCCTCGGGCCGGCTGCCGATCATGCGGTAGACCAGGCTGAACACCTTGTCGCCGTAGAGGCGCACGATGTCGTTGAAGGCCTGCTCGTCGCGCTCCTTCAGGCGACCGATCAACAGCCGCTCGGCGACGCTCATGACGTAGGGGGCCCGGCGCAGGCGGGCCCTTGCCAAGCGGAGTGTTGCCTCCACGCTCCTTCGGACAGCCCGGGCGAGGGAAAGTTCCCGTCGTCGCGCATCGAGCCCGAGCAGTTTAACGCGGCGCGCGCCGATGCGCGTGCCCGGACACTACGGTTGCGGAACGAAGATGCGGAAGCTGGCGCCGAAGATGGTGTCGCGGGGCGCGTCGCCCTGCTGAAAGGCGTCCTGGCGCAACCCGAAATCGAGCGCGCCCGCCTCGGAGACCGCCGACAGGCCGGCGGTGAAGAACCCGTTCCGGGTGATGCCGTCGTAGCCGCCGCCCGCGCGCAGGACGACCTTCTTCGCCAGAAACAGCTCGACGCCGGCGGAGACCCGCGTGCCCGTGCGCGGCAACGGCGCGTCGGCGGTCAGGTTGGTCACGCCGTCGACGGCGATCAGCAGGAAGTCGGTCGGCGACAGCGGCGACGCCGTATCCAATCGCGCGCGGCGCCACGCCGACGTTCAGATCGCGCAGGTTGTAGCCGACGACGCCCACCGACAGCACGCTGGCCGGCCGCAGCGTGATGCCGACGTCGTAGGTGAATCCGCCCGTGTCGCCCGCGAGCGACGTCTGGTCGCCCGAGAGCCGGAAGTACTTCGCCGGTGCCGCCGATCGTCACGTGCTCGCCGAACGGCAGCGACAGCGCCAGCCCGACCTCGTGCCCGTGCCCCTGGGACGGACCGTCCGGGTTGTCGCTGTGATAGGTGTAGTAGAGGCCGCCCGCCAGCTTGTAGCCCGACGTCGAGTCGACGATCGACGCGTGCAGGTACTGGTTGTCGCCGGTGTGCGCGAAGAAGTAGTCGGCTTCGACGTTGTACGACTGCGTGAGCGACATCCCCGACGGGTTGAGCAGCGGCCCGGTGCCCGAGGTGGCGGCGCCGCGCAATGTCTCACCCATTCCGAGCGATCGGGTGCCGACGAAGCCCTCGGCCGCCGACGCCGGCGACGCTGCGAATGACCCCGCCAGCCAGATCGCGAGGATTGCTTCGACGGGGACCCGAGACGGCAGACGCATGGGGGTCGATTCTAGGGACTCAGCCTCGATCGTCCAGTTATGACTGAGGACGCGCGCCACCCGTTGCTCCGGTGCGCCCGGGCGCGGCGCCTAACGCCAGTTGCGCTCGGCGAGGCTCGAGAAGCCCTCCCAGCCGACGACGATGTGATCCAGGACGGCGATCCCGCACAGCTCGCCGACCTCGCGCAGGCGCGCGGTCAGCTCCAGATCCTGGCGCGACGGCGTCGGATCGCCCGACGGATGGTTGTGGCAGAAGATCACCGCCGCCGCCGCCGAGCGGATGAGCGGCCGGAAAACGTCGCGCGGATGCACCTCGACGCCGGTCAGCGACCCGCGCGCGAGGCAGCGCTCCGACTGGATGCGGTGGCGCACGTCCAGCGCCAGCGCCCAGAACTCCTCGACCGCCGACGTCGCCAGCCGCGCGCGCAGATGCGTCCAGACGTCGCTGGCCGAGGTCAACCGGCGTCCCGGTCTCGGACGCTCACCGACCGAACGACGGCCGAGCTCGACGGCGGCCTGGACCAGCGATGCCGCGCGCCGGCCCGACGCCGCGGTGGACGCACAGCTCCTCGATCGATGATTGCGCCATGCCGACGAGGCCGCCGCTTGCCGACAGCAACGCCATCGCGAGCTCGATCACGTTGCGCCCGGCGGTGCCCGAGCCGAGGACGATCGCCAACAGCTCCTGGTCCGACAGCTGAGCCGCGCCCGCACGAGAGCAGACGCTCGCGCGGGCGAGCGTCCGGATTCAAAGCCGCCATGGTGACCATGGGCAACGACCTCGCAACCGACATGCCACGCGACCGCGGCGAACCAGCGCGGTTCGTGACCTGTGTGTGCCCGCTGCGGACACAACCAACCCGAAGAAGCGGTAGCGATTTACAACGGCTGGACGAACCTGCAAAAAGAAGCGTGAAAATAGGAAAAAACTGGATTGGCTTGCAGCGAAAGATCGTGCTAGCGTTCCCTTAACGCTCGTGCTTGGCGGAGTTATTCCGCACCGGCGCTGACGGGTTGCTGAGGTTCCTCATCGGCCCGCAACTTTCCGACGATTCTTTCCAAAGCAGATTTCGACAGGGTGCAGCGTGGTTGGGTTGGCGCGCATGGGCGTAGCGCCCCTTCGTTCTGACAGGAGTTCAGCCTGAGTTCCGATGATGATTCAAGGCTCGCGCGGGCTATCAGCCGCGCAGAGCCAGATACAGATCTTCCATCTTCTTCTTCCCCGAGTAGCGCTCCCCGAGAGCCTGAGCAACGGAAGCGACGGCGGCGCCGACGACGGTGTACCGACGATTGTCATCCATCGCTCCGACGGTGACGATGCCGTCACCAGCGGGAGTCCGGGGTCGGGGCCGATGCCTGTGCCGGCGGCGCAGCAGACGTTTGTGTCCGGAGGGACGACATACGAAGCGCCCCCGTCCGGCCCCCCCATCCGCCCCCCATCCGCTCCTCCTTCAGAGGCGCTCCAGCGCGCGCTGCAGAAGCTGCGCGAGGTGTTCCACATCCGTGAGCTGCGTTCGGGCCAGGCGGAGATCATGGAGTCGGTGCTCGCCGGGCGAGACACGCTGGCGGTCATGCCGACCGGCAGCGGCAAGTCGCTGACCTATCAGTTGCCCGCGCTGGTGATGCCGGGCCCGACGCTGGTGGTTTCGCCGCTGCTCGCGCTCATCGAAGACCAGACGCTGAAGCTGAAAGCGCTCGGCATCCCGGTCGCGCGCATCGATTCCACGCGCACGGCAAAGGAGCGTGCCGCCGATCTCGAGTCGGTGCGCGAGGGCCGGATCAAGCTGGTGCTGATCACGCCCGAGTCGGTCGGCAGCCCGACGGTGCAGGAAGCGCTGGCCGGCGTGAAGTTCTCGCTGTTCGCCGTCGACGAGGCTCACTGCGTGTCCCAGTGGGGTCACGACTTTCGCCCGTCGTATCTTGGCTTGCGGCGCGCGGCTCAGGTGCTGGGCCGGCCGCCGATCCTCGGGCTGACCGCGACCGCGACGCCCGCGATCTCCGACGACGTGCTGGTCCAGCTGGGGATGAAGGACGCGAAGGTCTGTCGCGTCTCGTTCCACCGTCCCAACCTGGCGTTCGACGTGCGCAAGGTCGCGGGCGAGGCCGACAAGCTGCGCCAGCTCGGCAAGCTCATCCAGCGGCTGCGGCGGCCGGGCATCGTCTATTGCTCGACGGTGCGCGCGGTCGATGACCTCTATGTGGCGCTCCGCCACGGCAAGATCCCGGTCGAACGCTACAACGGCAAGATGTCGACCGACGAGCGCGAGGCCGCGCAGGCGTCGTTCATGCAGCCCGGCCGCAAGGTCGTGATGCTGGCCACCAACGCGTTCGGCCTGGGCATCGACAAGCCCGACATCCGCTACATCATCCACTACCAGATGCCCGGCTCGCCCGAGTCGTACGTGCAGGAGGCGGGACGCGCGGGCCGCGACGGCAAACCGGCGCGCTGTGTGCTGCTGTTCCAGCCCGACGACATCGCGATTCAGGAGCACTTCCTGAAAGAGGCGCACCCGACCAAGAGCCAGGCGCGCATGGTCGCCGACGGTCTTTACGCCTGGAGCGACGAGGGCAAGGAAGTCTCCGTGCGCGACCTGGCGCTGTCGATGGCGCTGCCCGAGCGGCGCGTGCGCGTGATCCTGTCGGTGCTCGAGGCCATGGGCGTCGCGCAGGAGGTCAAGGCGGCGCGCTGGCAAGGCGTCGAGCCGCGGCCGTCGCGCGAGCAGATCGACAAGGCGGCGTCGGTGTTCGAAGCGCGGCGCATCTCCGATCGGCGGCGGCTGGCGTCGCTGCTGGCGTACATGAACACGCAGCGCTGCCGCGTGCAGATGATGCGTGCGTACTTCGGCGAGCCCGAGGGCGCCAAGTGCGGCCTGTGCGACTCGTGCGCGGGCCTGGACAGCGAGGTGTTCGATCCCGGGTCGGCCGACGAGCGCCACGGGCTGCACGCGGCGACCGACTTTCACGCGCGGCCGCGACGGCGGCGGCGCGGTCGGGGCGGCGAGGTGCGCATCGAAGCGCGCGAAGGGCGCGAAGGGCGCAGAGCGCGCGCAGACGCAGGAGCGCCGGCCCAGCCAGCCGCAGCCCTACGTGCCGCCGGCGCCGGTGTTCGAGACCGCAATTCCGAGCGACCTGTTGCCCCCGCTGGGCGCCTTCGAAGTTCCGGCCCCGCCCGAGAGCGAGGCCGGATTCGACGAAGGCATCTGGAACGAGTCGCCCGAGGCCGGCGCGTGGCTGGCCGGCGATGCCGTCGTCGATCCCGACGACACCTGGTTCCGAGAGGACGCGCCGCCGATCGAGCTGCCGGCGGTGTCGAACGGTGTTCACGAACCGGCGGACCGCGAAGCCGGACAAAGCGAAGCCGGACAAAGCGAAGCCAGGCAAAGCGAAGCCGGGCCAAGCGAAGCCGGGCGCGACGAAGCCACGCTCGCCGCGGCCGGAGGCGTGCCGATCGAGCCTGCTGCGACGACGACGACGGAAGGGGCGACGACGCCCCCGAGCTTCGACAGCGACTGGGCCGCCGTGCGCGACGCCAACATCCGGCCCTATGCCGAGTGGCGCGTGGCTCCGCCGGTGGCGCTGCCGGTCGTCGCGAGCACCGCAAACGCCAACGGTGCGCGCCCACCGCACGCATTCCAGCATCACCCCAACAACAACGGCAACAACCGCGGCCCGCACGGCGGCGGCCTGAACGGCGGTGGTGCCGGCGGCGGCAAGCGGCGCCGGCGACGGCGGCCGAACGGCGGCGGCGGATCGAGCGGCGGCGGCGGAGGCGGCGGGCGCCACACGCGCAACGGCCGTGAGGGCGGCGATCGCAACCGCGATCGCGGGCCGCGCCTCCCCGGCTTCTACAATCCGGGCGGCGACTAGACTAGGTCTCGACTAGCTCGCGCTTCCGTCCAGCGATTTGAACCAGGCGACGAAGCGCGCGATGCCGTCTTCGATGGCAACGCGCGGCGCGTAGCCCAGCTTGGCGCCCGAGAGCGTCAGGTCGGCCAGCGTGCGGCGCATGTCGCCGGGCTGTTCGGGGCGCCATTCGATCGCCGCCTTCTTGCCGAGCGCCTGGGAGATCAGCTCCACCAGCCGCATCAGCGACGTCGTGCGCGAGCCGCCCAGGTTGTAGATGCGATAGCCCGGCACGCGCGCGCCGGCTTGCTCGTCGATCGCCGCCACCGTGCCGTCGACGATGTCGTCGACCCAGGTGTAGTCGCGCGACGTGCTGCCGTCGCCGAAGAGCTCGATCGGCTTGCCGGCGTCGATGAGCCGCGTGAACTTGTGGATCGCGAGATCCGGCCGCTGGCGCGGGCCGTAGACCGTGAAGAAACGCAGGCACGTCACGTCGAGCGATTGCAGGTGGTGCGCCACGAACGTGGAGAGCTCGCCCGAGCGCTTGGTCGCCGCATAGGGCGACGCCGGCTTGCCGCACGGGTCCGATTCGCGAAACGGGACCGCGCTGTCGACGCCGTAGACCGACGACGACGACGCGAAGCAGAGGCGGGTCACCCGGTGCTTCGCGCACGCCTCGAGCACGCGCGACGTGCCGGTGACATTGACCTCGGCGTAGCGCAGCGGATCCGCGATCGACGGCCGCACGCCCGCCAGCGCCGCCAGGTGCACCACCGTGTCGGGCCGCGCCTCGGCGAACGCGAGAGAGAGATCGTCGGACGATGTGATGTCGCCCTCGACGAAGCGGAACTCCGGGCGAGCGCGCAGGGCCGCCACGTTGCGCTCTTTCACGGCGCGCGGATAGAACGCGTCGAAGTTGTCGAGGCCGACCACCTGATCGCCGCGGGCGCAGAGACGCTCGGCGAGATGCGATCCGATGAATCCGGCCGATCCGGTCACGAGTATCCGCATGGCGCGCGAAGAATAACGGCCGGCGGGCGATTTGTCGCGCGCCGAGGCGCGTCAGCGTCGGAGATCGGAGGGCGCCGGGGAATCGGGCGCGGGCGCCCGGAGATACAGCAGGAACTCGATGTTGCCCTTGCCGCCCGTGATTGGCGACGTCGTGCGCCCGAGGACGTCGTAGCCCAGGCTCGAGGCTGCCGCTTCGATCTCGGCGAGCGCGCGGGCGCGAGCCACCTCGTCGCGCACGATCCCGCCCTTGCCGATGTTTGCGCGCCCGACTTCGAACTGCGGCTTCACCAGCGCGATCAGGTTTGTGCCCGAGCGCCCGAGCGGCAGCAGCGCCGGCAGCACCAGCCGCAGCGAGATGAACGACACATCGACCACGATCACGTCGACCGGCTCCGGCAGCAAGTCCGGCGGCGCCAGGCGGATGTTCGTGCGATCGAGAATGCGGACCCGCGTGTCCGACGCGATCTTCCAGTCGAGCTGCCCGTGCCCCACGTCGACGCAGTACACCCGCCGCGCGCCCGCCTGCAGCAGGCAGTCGGTGAAGCCCCCCGTCGAGGCCCCCACATCCAGCGCCACCTGCCCCGCCACGTCCACGGCAAAAGTGGCGAGCCCGTGCGCCAGCTTGAGCCCGCCGCGCGAGACGTACGGCATCGGCGCGCTGCGCAGCCGCAACTCGGCCGCCGCGTCGACCAGCTCGCCCGCCTTCTCGATCGGCCGGTCGCCCGCCAGCACCTCGCCGGCCAGGATCAGCGCCCGAGCCCGCTCGCGCGAGGGCGCCAGCCCCTGCTCGACCACAGCCAGATCGGCTCGGACGCGAGCCGAGGTCCGAGCCCCGCTGCTTCGCTGATCCGGTGCCACGGGTCGATTCTTACCACCTTCGGTTGCAAACTCGATCGCCCTGCGTAGAATGTCGCCGCGGTCGAGGCACCCCCGGACGACCGCAATGGGGCTGTAGCTCAGCTGGGAGAGCGCCTGAATCGCACTCAGGAGGCCGACGGTTCGATCCCGTTCAGCTCCACGATATCCCTCGAGTTTTTGTTCTGGTAAGTCGATTTGAAACGATTCGCAGTCCAATCGTTTCAAACTCAGGCTCGAGCGCCTGAATGAGAATTCAGACGCTCTGAACTGAACCTGATTGTGCGTCTCGGCGTGGCGAATCGAGCCGTCCGGCACCGCGGTGACCTTGGCCTGCCCGAGTGCGGGTGCCAGGCGCGCTCTATCGATAGGGGAGCTCATATGTCCGATGTTCCTGTCACGCGGGCCAGCGTCGATGCAGCGACGTTGAGATCGAACACCGCCTGTAGGTAGCGCGCCCTCATCTGGAAGAACGCGTTCAGCGCGTCGGAGAGATCCCGCGCCTCGCCGAGCCCCAGCGTGAAATTCTGGGACACGGCGGAGATCCAGGACTTTCCCGCCTGTTCGCCCTTGTGCACCGCCTCGGTCCGGTTCCGCGCCTCGACGAGCTCGTCGTAAGCCTTGCGCACTTCGAGCAGGACGCCGGCCAGCGCCTCGCTGCGCCGGTACTCGCTCTCCGCCGCCTCGGCACGCGTGCGCGACGCGCGCGCGATCTTGGGCCCGAGGTCGAGCGGCATGCGCAGCGCTACGGCGACCCCGATGCTCGACGAATGGAAGTAGTGGGTCATGAAGGCGTTCTGCGGGTCATCCACGCCGCTCGCGTATGCCAGCGCGCCGTTGGCGATGAGCACCAGGTCGGGGTACTCCTTGCGCCGCTCGAGGTCGGCGAGCGCGTGCTTGGCGCGCACGGCGTGCTCGAGCAGCCGCACCTCGGGCCGGTTGAAACGCGCTTGGTCTTCGTAATAGGTCACGGGCCGGTCCTTGACCTCGACGGGCGCGAAGTCCTGGTCGTCGATCTCGAGGGGAGGCGCGTCGGGGCCCATCAGCGCCCGCAGCCCGTCGCGCGCGATGGCTTCTAGGCGCTTGGCTTCCTGAATGCGCGCGTCGAGCTCGGCACGCACCACCCGCAGCCGGTATCGATCGGTGACGGTGGTATTTCCGGTCCCCTTGGCGAGATCGGAGTCGATACGCTTTTGCGCGTCGTCGAGGTAGCCGCTCCCTTCTTCCAGCGTCGCGACCAGCTCACGAGCCAGCTTGATGCCGTAGTAGGCCTTGCGGACGTTGAGCTCCACGTCGGCGCGCGCGCCCGCCTCGCGCTCGCGCGAGACGTCGACCCCGGCGCGGGCCGCGGCCAGGCCCGCCGAGATCTTGCCGAAGTCCCACACTGGCTGCACCAGAGCCAACTCGGTCCGCGTGAAGACTTGTCTGAACGAGACGTTGCTCAGAGTGAACTCGGTGGCGTTGGTCTGGATGCAGTTCTGCTTGGCAAACTCCGCATCGGAGACGCCCGGCGGGGGCGTGAGCCCCGGAGGGGCGATGCAATGGACCTGTGGCGATGGCGCCACCAGCGACAGCAGGCTGCCGCTCGGCAGCCAGTTGGTCCAGGCTTCTGTGACCTGCGCGCGCGAAGCGTCGGTGACCGCCGCGCTCGCGCGCAGGCCGGGATTCGTAGACCGCGCGAGGTCGATCAGGTCGGTGAGCGTCATTTTCTTGGCCTGAGCGGACCCGGCGCCGAGCAACGCGGTCAGCAAAGCTATGGCGGCGACCAAGCGACGAGCAATCAGCGCTGCACTTCCGCAGCCGGCAATGCGGAGGATCATAGGAACCAAGAGCTACGCCAGCGCGCCTCCGATCACTTTACCGGCGTGGATGCGCGCGGCAGCCGTTGCGTCGTCGACGCCGACCGCGGCGAGCATGGTGCGGCCGAACGACGCCAGCGTCTCCACCGGCTGCACATCGCCGCTCGCCGACGCGGCGCCGGTCTTCGAGTCGATGGCCACCGCGCCGTAGTCGCCGCCGACGGGCGCCACGCCGCCGATGATGCCGCCGGCGAAGGGCTTGCCGATGGTGACCGAGACCTGGTGATTGGCGTTGTGCTGGCGCCCGTCGGTGTTGCCGGGCCCGATCGTCCGTCCGAATACGTTCAGCGACACGAAGCTGACCTTATCCGCGAGCCCCGCGGCCGCCAGCTGTTGCATGAGCGAGCCGATCGCCGCCACGCCGCTGACCGTCTGCGCGGTCTCGGCCGCGAGGCCGACGTCGCGGTGGTTGTCGCCGCCGAACGGGATGTGGATCGCGACCACCGGCGTGACGTTCATCTGGATCAGCGTCACCGCGGCCAGAATCTGCGAGGCCGCGCTGTTGTCGGTGATCGACGACAGCGTGCTCGAGCAAGTCCTGGTTGATGCTGCGCACCTGCTGCTGCGACGTCACCAGGGAGTCGACGTAGTCGCGTTGCGCCGGGCTGGCGTCGTTCTTGTACAGGTCATACGAGCGAGGCCAGCGTCTGATCGCGCAACCCCTGTAGGTCGGCCAGCGGACCGGCCGGCGCTGGTCAGCGTCGCCTTCAGCGCCAGCGCCGGGATGATCGGCTGCGCGGCTCCAGCGTAGCTCAGCCCCTCGGCGGGTGTGTCGGCGCCGACGCTGATCGGTTGCATCTGGATCGTACCCAGGCAAGGCGCCAGATAGCGCGCCAGCAGCGACGGCAGCATCTCGCCGGCGTCCGTGGTGCCCATCAGCTTCAGCACGTCGGGCTCCTTGGGGTGGATCGGCGTGTTGGTCATGAGGTGCCAGAACGTCGTGCGATCCAGAACCGCCTGCGGCAGCGCCGCCCAGGGCGCCGCCGCCGTGGTGGCGCGCCCGCGCAATGTCAGCGGCGTCGCCGCCAGGGCGGGGTCCGCACTGTGGGTGATGGCGGGATTGTCGTATGTGCCCGGCACGCTGGCGTTGATCGGGTCGCCCTGGCCCGAGGTGTTGAGGATGATGTACTGCGCCTTGTCGGGCGCGCCGCACGCGGGCGCCGGATCGGCGGCCAGCGCGCGCCGCGGGTTCAGCAGGAATGATGCGGGCAGACCGGTCGCGAGAGTGCGCAGACCGATGTACCCGGTCCCGAACAACGTGCTGGTGATGGCTTGGCGGCGGGTGATCATGGCGGTCTCCTTTACATCCCGATCGAGAGCGCCGTGGGCGCTTGGCAGGCAACGATGAAGGTGGATTTGAGCGCGTCCGCCGCGCTGGCCCCCTGCGCCAGCGCGGCGGTCAAGTGATCTTTCAGCAACGTCGTCGCCGGCGCGGCGCGCGGATCCGACGGCACCAGCGCCATCACAGTGGCGACGAAGTCGGCGATCGCGGCGTCCGGCGCGGCGCTGGACCAGTATTTGACGCCGGCGATTTGCTTGCCGGCGCCGACATCGATCACGTTCCCGGCGATGCTGTTGCAGATGTTCTCGGTGCCGGCGTGGAAGAACAGCGACGGCTGGTTGGGCAACACCGGCATCGTCGAGCCGCGCCCGTAGCCGTCGGACGGCAGGCCCGACACGATCTGCGACACCGTAGCCCCGAGCGCCTTGCGGGTCACCGCATCGACGCCACAGACGTCGGGGAAGCCGAGTCGATTGTCTAACGACGCGCAAAGGTGATCGCGCCGCGCCACCGCGACCACCTGGCCGTTGGCAACGGCGGTGGCGGTCTGGCTGGCGTTGGTGGTGATCGGCGACGACAGCAACTCGCGCACCAGCGTGTTCCAGTCGAAGCTCGACGCCTGGAACGCCGCCACGATGCGCTGAAACTCGGGGTCGCTGTCGGCGCACGGCGCAGAGTTCGCGTAAGCGCACAGCTTCTGGGCCCACGCCGACGGAAACAACGGGTGCTGGGTCAGCACCTGGCCCAGGTCGGCCATGGTGCTGACCGGCTGGATGATGCCATGAAACGAAAACAGCCCTTTCTGCGCGCTGAAGCTCGCCTCTGTTTGTTCGTGGTAATTCCACGAGTAGGTCGCCGCGAAGATCGACCGCAGCGGATCCAGCGTCTGATGGCAGACCGCACATGCCGGGTTGCCGGCGTGCACTGTATCCAGACCGGGCGGCGGGTTACCCGGCGTCATGGTGCTGTCGGTGCCGTCGACCTGCGCGCCCAGCGCGACGATCAGCGTCTGGTTCATGGTCACGCGCGCCTGATTGCTGATGTTGGTCTGCCAGTTCGCGAAGAACGCCGGCGTCGTGAAGAAGCCGACGCGCGGAACCTGCAAGACCAGCTCGCTGGCGTTGCGTAGCGCCGGCAGATCGTAAAATGCGCTGACCGCCTCGCCGGCGTTCGGCTGGCGAATGGTCACCATCGTCCAATCCGTAAAATCGGTCGGGAGCTGGAATTGTGTCGCCGCCGCCGTACCGGCCAGCTGAGAGCAACCAACGCCGCCTGCACCTCTGCGGTTGTCCAGTGAACCGTAAAGCAGAAAGTGCAAAGTGAGGGCGCTGGGACGATACCTGATCGGATCGGCGGGGCACCCCGGGACGGTCGCATCCTCGGTAGCGACATCAGGATTGTACCAGTGCATGTAATTGGGGCTCGTGGGATCGAGCGTCTCGGAGATGGGAATCGGCCCCTGTGCGGTGCCTACGCTGATCGTGAGGTTGGGGTTGGCTTGACTGAACCGGTCCGTCACGATGCCACCGTCGTCGACATGCCAGACGTCGAGAAAGGCGTAGAGCTCTTTCAGCGCAGTGGTCATCATGAACGTTTGGGTGGTGGCACTCTCGGTCAGAGGATGATGCTCGGCCACCAACTCGACCATGGTGCGAGCAAAGCTCTCCTGTGCGTTTTGCACCAGGAGCGGTGTGGTCGTCGTATTGATCGCGATGTTGCGCGGATAGCTCTGGTCGGAAAAATCGAGGACCGAGATCTGCGTTTGCTGAAACGCGAGCTGGAAGAAACGCATCATTTTCTCTGTGTACTCGGGGCGCATCATCCATCCATCGATCAGGCCTGGCAGCGCACCGGGGTCGGCAACCACCTGTTGGACCTCGTCGTCGGTCGGCGGCAAACCGAGCAGCAGATTCTTGACCTTCGCGACGTAAGTGAATGGCAGGTCGGCCTGAAACGGCGGCGGTGGTGGCGGAGCAATCGTGCCCGCGTCCGGACCGGGTGTCGTCATCGCGGGCGAGCTGTGACTGCTGCCGCAACCTTGGGCGGTGATGACGGCCACAGCGACCAACACCACGGCCCGGCGGAGCATAGCGGACCCACGCGGGGCGCGCGGCCATTGCTGGGTGTTCTTAATTCCGTAACGATGCATTTGTGACCTCCCGCATTGGCGGCGCTGTTGGTCCCCAATGAATTTGCACAATATTGGGTCGCCCGCATTTCGTTGGTATTGCTGGCGTATAAAGTTGCCTAAACCGAGTTGTCTTCCGTTGCGTCGCCCAACCTAGGCCACGATGTCCTTCACCACATTGCCGTGCACATCCGTGAGCCGGAAGTCGCGGCCGGCGTAGCGATAGGTGAGGCGCTCGTGGTCGAGGCCGAGCAGGTGCAGGATCGTGGCGTGGAGGTCGTGGACGTGGACTTTGTTCTCGACGGCTTCGTAGCCGTAATCGTCGGTCATGGCCGTGGGCGAAGCCGCCTTTCACGCCGCCGCCGGCCATCCACATCGTGAAGCCTTTGTTGTTGTGGTCGCGTCCGTCGTCGCCCTGCGCGTGCGGGGTGCGGCCAAATTCGCCGCCCCAGATCACCAGCGTGTCCTTGAGCAGCCCGCGCTGCTTGAGATCGGTGAGCAGCGCGGCGATGGGCTGATCGACCGAGCGGCAGTTTGCTCCCAGCGCAGCGGTGAGGTTGAAGTGCTGGTCCCAGTCTCCATGCGAGATTTCCACGAAGCGCACGCCGGCCTCGACGAAGCGGCGCGCGAGCAGAGCACTTGCGGCCGAAGTCTGCCGTCGCCGCGTGCCGTCAGCAATGCCGTAGAGCTTTTCGTGGCCTCGCTCTCGCGCGGAGAGATCCATCACGCTGCGGCATTTCCTTCTGCATCCGGAAGGCGAGCTCGTAGCTCTCGATCACCCCTTCGACGTCGGGATTGAGCTCGGTCGAGCCGCAGCGTCTCGCGGTTGAGCGTCTGCAGCAGGTCGAGCTCGGCGCGCTGAACCGCCGGTGTTGAGCGGCGACTTGAGGTTGCGGATTTCAGCGCCCGCGATCGGTCGGTTGTCGGCGCCGATGCGCGTGCCTTGATAGATCGCGGGGAGAAACGAAGAGCCGTAGTTCTGCGCGCCGCCGGAAGCCGCCGGTGGCGTCAGCGTGACGAAGCCGGGAAGGTTCTCATTCTCGGTGCCGAGGCCGTAAAGCGTCCAGGCGCCGAGTGACGGTCGGACGAACTGGAACGAGCCGGTGTGCATCTGCAGGAAGGCCTGCGGATGCGCGGGCAGGTCGGTCTGCATCGAGCGCAGCAGGCAGAGCTCGTCGGCATGGTTCGCGACGTTCGGGAAGAGCTCGGAAATCCAGAGTCCGCTCTGTCCGTGCTGCGCAAACTTCCATTTCGAGCCGAGCAGCTTGGTGCCAGGACGTATCGCCGGCGCGCCGCGTGTCGGCCGTGAGCTTGGGTTTGTAATCGAACGTGTCGACGTGCGACGGCCCGCCGCGCATGCACAAGAAAGATGACGCGCTTTGCCCGCGGCGCGAAATGCGGCGCCTTGGGCGCGAGCGGCCCCACACGTGGCACGGACGGTCCCCGCGGCCGCTGCGCGCGCGGCAAGGCCCGCAAAGGCAAGGTATCCGAAGCCGCCGGAGAGTGTTTTCAGCATCTCGCGGCGGGAGAAGAGCGGCGAGCGGGGATTTGGGGAAGTGGGCATGGTAGTCAGTGGAGCGGTTACCCGAGAAAACGGAACTCGGCGCTCGCAAAGAGCACGCGGCAGAAGGAAGTCCACGCCGCAGTCGCCGAGTCGGTGGAGACGGTGCGGACATCGCTCACCGCCGGTGAGACGGGGAACTTCGTGAAGAAGTTGAATGCCGCCTGTCGCTCCGCTTCGCTCGGGGCGCGGGAGAATACCAGCTGGTACGCGAGCTGCACGCGCTGCGCGAGGTTGGCGGCGCCACCGCCGCCGGTCGGGCCCCCCGGGTACACAGCCACCACGCGCTCGCCGAGCTTTTGCGCGGCGGAGGCAATGAACGGCGAGTTGAGCAGAAAGAGCGCTTGCGAAGGAACGTTGGTCGTCTCCCGGCTGCCGCTCACGAGGTCTGGCTCGGCGAAATCGAACACGGCCAACGCATCGGGCAGCAGCCCACGGGCGATCGGGAGATAGACGGAGCGTGCGGTGGTGCGGGCGCCGGCCTCAACGAGCACATTCTCCGGCACCCCCACATTGGGAAACTGTCCTGCAGCGTCGGCGGCAGGCCGGTGAGGTCGAAAGTGACACGACGGAGCAGGGTGAGCTTTTCCGCGTCGCCCACGGGCTTCAGCCCCTTCGCCTCCATCTCGGCGCGGAGGAAGCGATCAATCTCGTTCTTCGGCCACGCTGCGTCCTTTACCTCCGGCGCTGGCGTTTTTCTTGGCGGCTGCCAAGCCCACCAATGCTTCGCCGCCTTCCACGCATCCGGTTCCTTCGTCAGCTTCGCCGCGCCATCGCGCGGATCGGGTGCGCCCATCTGCACCCACTTATCAAAGTCCTTGATCACGGCGTCAGGCAGCTTCCCCCCCACCTTCTTCGGCGGCATCGCGATATCCGTCTCGTAGTGGATCGCCCGGATGAGCAGGCTCGCCTTGAGATCGCCTGGCACCACCGCCGGGCCATTCTCGCCGCCGCGACGGATCCCCTCGCGCGTATCGAGCAACAGCCCGCCTTTAAGTTCCTTCGCGTCGGCGGAGTGGCACTGGTAGCACTTGGCGACCAGCACGGGGCGGATGTTCTTCTCGAAGAAACCAACGCTGTCCGCGGTGGGTGGCTGAGTTGCGGTGCGGGGTTCTTCTTGTTTGGGCGCGGCAGTGGGCACGTTCGGCTGCGAGGAGGCGGTCCTCGGGCGCACCGTCGTGATGGCCCGGTACTCCTCCAGAGTGAGTGAGCCGTTGCCGTCCTTGTCCAGGCGCGAGAACATGGCGCCCACTGCCTCGGGGCGTTGCCGCAGGGATGGAACCCTCTCTTTGAGGGCGCCGAACTCGGTTTTCGAAAGAGTGCCGCTGTTGTCTTTGTCGAGGAAGCGGAAGACTTGCTCTGGGCTGCGGCGCTCAAGGGGAAGACCTTCCTGGGCGACGGCAGCCGGGCCAAGGAGCGCAGCGAAGAGAACAAGGCGGGGACGCATGGGAGGGGAGTGGCTATCTGTGCGGAAAGCGAGCGCGCCGCTCTTCGGTGAGCTTCAGGTACTCCTGGCGCTGCTCGGGAGTGAGTTGCTCCGAAAGGGTGCGCCCTTGCGCTGAAACCGCGCGAAAAATGCCGTGGGCGGTTTGCTCCTGGACCTTGCGGATGTCGGCCAGCAACTGGTCGTACGATGGGCGGGACTGCGCGATCTGCTCAGGCGTGAGCTTCAGGCGCACGATGTCCTCGCGCACGCGCAGTTCTATCCAGCGCTCCTCCCAATGCGCCTTGGTGGCAAGGCGGTCCGTCTGGCGATTTGCAAACGCATAGCCGCAGACCCCGCCAAGAACAAATAGCGCGGCGAGGGAGAGGATGATCTTTGTCGTGCGAGGGCGCGTCATGGTTCGAAATCGCTGGCCACGAGGTGCTGGACGAGGAGGTCGGCATCCGCGCGCGGGGGTTCCTGCTTCGCGTAGCAAGAGACGATGATGCAAAGGGCGGCAATCGCGGCGGCAAAAGGCAGCGCCCCCAGCGACAGCCGCTCCCAAAGAGAACGTCCTTCCGCGTGTTGCACGGCTCGCACCTGGGCCAGTACCCGGTTGGCGAGCCCAGGCGGCAATTCGCCGGGTGGAAGTGCTGGGGCGCGGCGCGCCAGGCGGCTCAGGCGGAGGAACAGATCTTCGAGTGTGGGCATGGGTGAGGGTCCAAAGAGAGTTACGCCGAGCCTGGAGTCGCGGTTACAGGTCGCAAAAGAATTTCGCCGTGGCTACGATCCCCACCCAACTCTTCGCGATGTCTGTTGAGGCCCAGAACGCCATCTCCGCCTGGCTCGACGAGCGGGATGAATCCGCCGCGCGTGAGTTGATGGCGCGGCTCTACCCGCAGGTGGCGCGCATCGCCCGAAGCCACCTCCCTTTCCGGATGGAGGAGGCGGATCTGGTGCAGGAGATCTTCGCCAAACTATTCCTCAATCTGCACCGCTACGATGCGCGGCTGCCCCTGGAAAATTGGGTGTCGCGCGTTTCCATCAACGTCTGCCGCGATCACCTGCGCGCCCGCGCCCGCCGCCCCGAACTGCGATGGTCCGATCTCAGCGAGGGCGAGCGGGCGGCTCTCGATGCGGCCCTGCAAGCGCCTGATGCCGCGCCCGAAGAGACCGCCGCGCACGCGAAAGAGCTGCTCGGCAAGCTGCTCGAAACGCTCAACCCCGACGACCGCCTGGTCCTTACCCTTCTGTACCTGGAAGAGAAGTCTGTCGCCGAAATCGCCACGCTCACCGGCTGGAGCCGACCGCTCGTGAAGGTACGCGCCCTTCGTGCCCGCGCGCGCGTCCGCAAAGCGCTGAGTGCGCTGCAAGGCTAGAGATGATCGTGAGAGCATTGCGAATGTACCCCTCGATAGCCTTCGGGTGCGGGATGGTCGCCGGCTGAACATGAGCGCGCTCGGCGACCCTGGACGTGACGCGCTATTTGTCTTGATATCGAGACTCTTGATGCCAAGCTTAGGCGCAGGAGGATCCCATGGCAAGATCACTGACGGTTCTGGTTACCGGCTCGACGGGCGCTCAAGGCGGCTCCGTCGCGCGCCTGCTGCTCTCGAAAGGGCACCGCGTCCGGGCCTTGGCCCGCGACCCTGACAAGCCGGCCGCCCGCGAGCTGGCTGACCGCGGCGCCGAGCTCATACGCGGCGACCTGGAGGACCGCGCCTCCATCGAGCGCGCTGCCGCCGGCGTGGACGCCGTGTTCTCGGTGGCGACCCCGTTTCAGGCGGGCACCGAAGCGGAGACCCGACAGGGCGTCCACACCGCCGACGCAGCGATCGCGGCCAGTGCCCACCTGGTCTACAGCTCGGTCGCCAACGCCGACCGTGACACCGGGATCCCACACTTCGACAGCAAGTTCCGGGTCGAACAGCACATTCGCAGGCGCGGCGGCGACGCGACCATCGTGGCGCCGGCGTATTTCATGGAGAACCTCTCCTTCATCCGCCAGCCGCTCCGCGATGGCACGTACGCCTCGCCGCTGCCCCCGGATCGCAAGCTGGCCCAGATCGCCGTCTCCGACATCGCCGCGGTGAGCGTGGCTGTGCTGGAGGACCGCGCTCGGCACGGCGGCAAGCGCTACGACTTGGCCGGCGACGAGCTGACCGGAGCCGAGAGCCTCGAGATCCTCTCGCGCGTGACCGGCCGAAAGCTGTCGTACTTTCGCACCCCGCTCGAAATGGTGCGCGGTACGATGGGAGAAGACGGCGTGAAGATGTACCAATGGTTCGAATCCACCGGATACACCACCGACCCTGAAGAGCTGCGCCGGGTCTTTCCGCAGGCGCCCTGGCTCTCCTTCGAGGCCTGGGCCCGCAGCCAGGACTGGGCCTGGCTCGATGCCCGATAGCTCGGGCACACACCTGTGGCTGGTCTTGATGAAGGCGCACCGCGCGCTGGGGCGGCACGCCCACGCCACCACTCGCTCGCAGGAGCTGGGCTTCTCGGACTTTGTGATCCTCGAGGCCCTGCTCCACCGCGGTCCGATGCTGGTGGGCGAGCTGGGGCGCCGGGCGGCGCTCACCAGCGGGTCGATGACCAGTGCCGTGGATCGCCTGGAGGCACGCGGCCTGGTCGAGCGGTCCGTGACCTCCGCCGATCGCCGCGCGCGGGTCATCAAGCTCTCGCCGGTGGGCCGCGCGCTGATCAGCAAGGTGTTCGCGCGTCACAAGGCCAACATGGACGCCGCGGCCGACGACCTCACCGCCGCCGAGCGCGCTACATTGATCGCCCTGCTGAAGAAGGTGGGAAAGTCCGCCGAGGCAAGGCTCAGCGGCCCGGCGGCTTCCGCCCGACACGGCGATGAGCTTCCGACGAGAAAGAAAGTCAGCCGGTAGCGATCATCGACAACCTAAACACGGTTCTGGGCACGATCTCGCATCACTCGTGGCGCGCGATCCTGCAGCGCCTGGCCAAGGGACCGGCGCGGGTGACCGAGTCGCCGCGCCCTTCGACATGTCGCTCAACGCGGTGTCGAAGAACCTCAAGGTGCTCGAGGGCGCGGGCCTCGTCGACCGCGAGGTGCACGCGGGGATCCATCGGATCCCAGCTACAGAGGTCAGCCTCCACATCGCGTCATCACCCGCCGGGGTCTGCCTGAAGGTTCTCTACCGTCGCCCACGATCAGTGTGGCACCGGGGTAACGATTCGCGAACGCCCCGTCTAGCGGGCCACGAAGAGGTCCCGGCCGGTGACTTTTTTACGAGCTTCGCCTTGTTGTTGAAGCCCTCGGTGCGGCCGTTGGTGAGACCGGTTTCGAAGTAGGCCAGGATTTCCCGACGCCAGTGCATGAGCGTGCGGCGGAAGGTCTGCAACTCGGGCAGCGGCGACGCCGCCAGGCGATCGGTGAGCACTGTCAGTGCCTGGCTGGCCCGGTCACGGCCGCGGATGCGATAGAGGCTATGCATCGCCTCCTTGGCGTCGTAGTCAAGGGATCACGAGCTCGATCTTGCCACCCAGCGCAGCGGCGAGCGTCTGCAGGGTCCGGTACGTCGGATTCGCCTGGCCGCTCTCCAGGGTCGAGATCTCGCTCTGGTTGAGCCCCGTCTTCTTGGCCAGCTTCTTCTGCGTCCAGCCGCGCTTCCGGCGAGCCTCGGCGAACCGGCGAGCCAGCCGGTAGCGCTCCCGGAAGTACTTCAGCTCCGCGACGGCCTCCGGCCCTTCGGCCTTGGCCTCTTGCTGCAGCTCGGCCATGAAATCGGTGAACTTGGTCGCCATGATGCGTCCCTCTACTGCCTAAGCGTATTGGATAAAACCAATATCGTCAATCCGGCCGTCAGGCCCTCTCTCGGGCTTTCCAGTCCTTCAGTCGGGCCCTCGCCAGCTCGATCTGCGCCTGCTGGTGGCGTGCCGTCGGCCGCTCGCCCTTGTCGTAGCCGCCCAGCAGCAGAACGATCCGATCGCCGTACGCATGGCAGAAGACGCGCAGCAAGATTTTGGCGGTCTCGCCCGCCTCCGGCCGTGCCCGCTTGCCCTTCCGCGCGAGCACCTGGGCGGCGTCTTGATCCAGCCGGAACTCGAAGATCCCGCCGCCGAGCCCTTTGCCGAAGTTCGTGCCGACGACGTGCGGCCCCTCGTACTGGAGGATCTCGAACATCGCCACGCCGATCGCGCGTCGCTTGCGAGGCGTGAGCCGTCGGAGCCACTCGAGGACGGGCTCGTGCCCGTCTTCGTCCCCGTAGAACTCGAGCGTGTATCGCGGAGTGGTCACGACCCGCAGGAAGCTACGCGAAGCGGTGCTTGTCGCCCAGGGGTCTCCTCATATGCCAGCCTCCATCGGTTCCTGGGTAACCGTCCGGCGCCGCATTTCGTACCTATCCCGGCGCCGCCGATCGGCATCTTCGTGTCGCCCACCTGTCGCCCAGGCTCCACTATGCCTTCGACTACCGAAGTACGATTTGAGGCGCTGTCGCTCAGCCTGATTGCGTGCCAGGCCATAGGCCCGTCTACGCTCAGGTCTCCATCGGAGAGCGCGGTCCTTCCACCTTGGTCGTGAATTGCTGTCGAGTCACAGACCTGGAGTAGCTACTTCGAACCCGGCGCCACCGTCGGGGACCGCTGGCAGACGGTCAGGTGGGGCTTGCCCTGGACCATTCGAGCGGCGGTGGCCTTGATGCGGTCACTCGTGACACGCGCCAGGGTCGCATCGATATCCGTGACGCTGGCGAAGTCGTCGCCGTGCCGGTAGGCGTCTCGGAGCTGCGTGAGCCACCATCCGTTGTCCTTCAGGTCGGTCTGGTGTCTCTTGCGAATCTGAGCGGCGGCCTTGTCGAGGTATTCGCGACCGATTCCGTTTCTCGCGATCTGGGCCAGCTCGGACAGGACCGCATCGCGTAGCTTATCCACGTTCTCCGGAGCACAGGCGAAGAGCACAGACAGGGAATGGCTCTCCGTCAGGTCGCGGTTCATGTCGACGCGGGTGTAGAGCTCGTAAACCATTCCCGAATTCACACGCAGTATCTCGAACAGCCTGATTGTCAGCACGGTCTCCAGGATTCTTGCATCGCGCTCGGCGTCGATGGACCAGTGTTCCGGGGCCGCGAAGGCGATCCAGACCCAGCTGCGATCGACAGGCCCGGCCGCGACGTCACGTTCGAGGGTCGCACGGGGATAGCGGATCCCGGCATCCTTGCCTCGCTCCCGTCGGCCCCGCGACGGAAGGCTGCCGAGATACGTCTCGACCAGTGGCTTCAGCGTTTCCAGATCGACGCTGCCCACGAAGACGAAGGTGAATCCGTTGAAGTCGGCGAAACGCTCCTTCCAGTTCTCGAACGCGCGATCGAGATTCGCCTCTTGGATGGCTCCGGCGGTCACGGGTCGGTAGCGCAGATGGTTGCCGTAAAGGACCCTCCGGATCTCGTCGTTCATCCTCTCGTCAGGCGAATCGAGACGGCGGCGTTCGGCCTCGAGCCGCTTGGCCTTCCACAAATCGAACGCGGACGGGATCTTGGTGGGGTAGAGTAGTCGCAAGTGCAGCAGCTGTAGCGTGGTCTCGAGATCCTGGCGTCGTGTTGCCGCGGTCGCCGTCTGGTAGGAGTCGCTGAGATCGACGTCGACCGCGACATCCTTTCCCGCGAGAGCGCGTGAGATTTCGAGCGCGCTGAGCTCACCGGCGCCTGACTCTCGCAGGATCTCCGCGGCGAAGCGTGCTCCAGCGAAATCGCGTTCGGGGATCAGCGAGCTGCCGCCCGGCTGTGAGCCGTCGATCTCGATCCGATCGTTTTCGAACAACGTTGGCTTGACGACGATCCGCACACCGTTGGCGAGTCGCCATACGGTGGCTTCCGCGGCCCGATCCCGACTCGAATCTACCACCCGACCGGGGGCGGGCTTCTGAGTCAGAAGTGGACCGGAGAAAGTCGTGTCGGTCCACGGGCCCAGGTTGGCCGCGCGCGCGGCCTCGACCATCGCGCGAAAATGCTCCGCGCCGGGCAGATTGGCCGCGTGTGGTCCGCTGATGGCCAGGATCCGGCCTTGGTCACCGCGCCACGGCTTTGTCGCCGCCCGGATCTCGTCGATGCCGATCGCTGGCAGCAGCTCTCGAAGCCAGCGCAGCTCCCGCGCATGCCCGGGCATTTGCTGGTGAATCAGAAAATGGCGGAGGATGTTTTCGGCGAAGTCCTGCGCCGGCAGCTTGTCGTTCTCTCGGGCGCTTGCTTCTGCGGATACTAGCAGTTGGGCGCCGGCGCGCTCCAGCTCGCTGGGCAGGAATCCGAAACGTTCGACGCGTGCGATCTCCTGCATCACCGATCGCACCGCATCCACCAGGCGCGTCTCCTTCGCGGTGACAAACCAGGTGAGTGTATCGGCGTTCCGGGTGAGGTTCCCCTTGCTGACGCTCGACTCGACGAAGGGGGAATCCGGACGGTCGCGCAGATCCGCCAACCGGGAATCCATCATGCTGGCGAGCAGGGTCTCGTCCAGGTCGCGGCGGTAGTCGTGCTTGGTCTCATGGGAACGGCGCTCGACCTTCTGAAAGACGGTGACCGACGTCGAGGTCTCTTCGGGGTCCGTGGTGACGGCTACCGCGAGACCCGAATCTCGGGGGACCGCCAGAGGGCCGGGATCGCGCGCCTTATCCGCGCGGACCAGATCGCCAAAACGTGCTCGAATCGCGCTCTCGAGATCGGTATCGACGAAATCGCCAATTGCAATCACCGCCATCCGATCGGGCCGATACCAGTCTCGGTAATACCGCGACAGCGCGGTCGGCAGTACGCGGCCGATTGATTCAACCGTGCCGGCCACCCGCCGATCGGCGTAGCGCGATCCCCGCAAGAAGACCGGCAACAGACGATTGTCGTTCCGTATCGACCCAACATCGTAGCGCCGCCATTCCTCCAGTAGGACGCGGCGTTCCGTCTCGACATCCGCCGCGATGAATGTCAGGTCGCCTCCCATGTCTCTCAGGATGTCGACGCCCTTGAGCATCACGCCAACTTCGTCTGTCGACACGGTGAGCTGGTACACGGTCTCGTCGTAGTCGGTGTAGGCATTGAAATCCGGCCCCACCTTCATCCCGGTCGACTCCAAAAAGTCGGCAATCGCTCGACCCGGAAACCGCCTGGTCCCACGGAAAAACAGGTGCTCGACGAAATGAGCGGCGCCGCGCTGATCGTCGTCCTCCAGCACCGAACCTGCCTTCACCGCCAACCAGAGCAAAGCGCGCCGCTCGGGTACGGGATGACGAAGGACGTAATAGGTGAGGCCGTTCGCGAGCCGGCCAAAGCGGATTGCCGGATCGAGCGGCGTGGGCAGATCCGGTGACGGATCGCTATCGAAGGGTCCACCCTGGCCGTTCGAAGCAGGCGTGGCCGCAACTGACGAACCGAACCCCGGTGGGGTAGAGCGGCACTGCGTCGAGACGACCAGTAGCCAGGCGACCGGTAACCACGCACCGAGCGTCCTTTTCACCGGCCGCAATATTAGGCTGGATGGCCGCTGCGTTTCTAGGCCTCGTCGCCACGACTTATCATCACGCCGCCGCCCCCAGCACGATCTCGCGCGGGCGCGGTGCCACGGGCCGTTCGGCACTCCTGTGGGGGACCTGGAGCCACCGCTCAGCTCTGCAACAATCCGCCCAGAGGCGTCTCCTCTCTCGCATGCGCTCCACTCTCAAACGTCCCAGGCCATCCCTCTTTCCAACCCTGCCTACCGCGCGCCCGGGCGCGGTTCCCAGGTCGAGCGCACGAAGGCTGCGGCGCGCGCCTCGCCGGGGTTGGGGGCCCGGCCGTAGCGGCTGAGCGGCAGCAGGAAGGTGCAGGCGATCGCCAGCGCCAGCGCGCCGTGCAGCGCCCACCGTCGCGGACGCAGATCGGGACCGTGGAGAGCGATGGCCAGCGCCAGCGCGACGGCCAGGGCCAGTGGCGCCAGCGACCACAGTCCGGGCAACCCCAACCACCAGCCCAGGCTGTAGGGGACGTAGCCCGCGTCCAGCAGCGGCAGGGTGAGATCGAACACGGGGTTGTCGAACGGCTCTGGGTAGTGTGGGTAGACCGCGCCCGACAGCACGTTCAGGACCACCGCCGGGATCACCAACCCCCCCGTGATCGCCGACAGGGCAAAGGTGCGCCGCGTGCCGCGCCAGTAATGGGCGATGCCCGCCGCCAGGAAGGGCGCTACCACCACGATGTATCGCGGACCGACGCACCACCCCGAACGCCAGTTGGGCACACCCGCGAGAAAGAGAATCATCACGGCGGTGATGGCGATGATGACCGCTGCTTCCTGCCGGTCGTCCGCGCCGCGTAGCCTGGCGCTGGCGCCGCCCGACACCAGCAGCGCGATGCTGCCGAACAGCCCCACGGCCAGGAACGGCGAGAACACGAACAACCCGAGCGCGACCGAAAACAGGATGGTCCACACCACGCTCAGGCTGGGCGGCCGCAGACCAAAGAAGCGCTGCTGGTTGTGCAGGCGCGCCCACTCCGGATTCTCCAGGTGTCCGAGTGGAAAATCCCACGGTCGCCCGAACATCGCCGTGTGGTAGGCGCCCAGCAGCAGCGCCGGAGGCAGCGTGCCCAGCAGGAAGTAGCCGGCGGCCCACCGGTGGCGCGCGAAGGCGTAGGCGGCCAGGATCAGCGCCGCAAAGATCACCTGATATTCGAACACCACGGACAACCCGACCAGCACCCCGGCCCAGGTCAGCCGCGACGGTCGCGGCGCCGCGGGTGGCTCGCTCGACAGCAACATGAAACCCGAAAAGGACAACGCCGCCGCCACGCCGTGGCCGACGAAGATCACGCCGTAAGGATAGAGCATGCTGCCCAGACCAAGCCCGACGACCAGGAGATCACGCGCCGCCGCCGATCCGGTCAGGCGCTCGACGTAACGGGCGAAGAAGAACAGAAACACGCAGATCGGCAACCCGACGCCGAACAGGCGCAGCGCCAGGATCATCGATCGCTGCGACACCACGCCGCCCCGGCCGGTGTTCGCCAGCCGCACCAGCGCGCGCTGCACGAAATAGATCGGCACGCCGAGCAAAGATGTCCCCGGCGCCTTCGAGGAATAGAGCCGTCCCTCGTTGACCGCCTTGTCGTTGACGTATCCCCACTCCTGGCTGACGCGATTGATGTTGAGCTCGTGCCGGTCGACGATCGCCTTGACCATCCAGACGCGGACGTTCTCGTTGGGATTGTTGATCCGCCCGTAGTACGGGAAGACCGACAGCAGCGCGAAGCTGACCAGCAACCACACCGCGTGGCGCGGCGCCGCCAGCGCGAAGGCCGCCGCGTGGCGGGCCGCCGGTGCGGTCAGGCCTTTTTCCGGCACAGGAAGCAGGCCCGGATCGGAAACCAATCGAACGGCGCGGCCCGCTGCTCTTCGATGGTGAAGAAGCGAGCCAGCAAGGCTTTGAACTCGGCGGGCCGCCACTTGTGGATGTGGAACTCGTCGCCACCCCACTCGACCCGCCCCGCCAGCACCAGCGCCGCCGGCGTCCGCCGCAGGATCCCCTTCAGATCCTCGATCAGGGGATCGTTGGGGACCGTGATCACGGCGCGACCCGACGACGTGAGCAGGCGGCTCAGCTCGGCCAGGATCTCCTCCGGGTTGCTGGTGTGCTCCAGCACCTCGGTGCAGATGATGCGGTCGAACGACGCCGCCGGCAGGCCCAGCTTGACCACGTCGCCGTGGATGAAGCGGACGTCGTAGCCCGCCAGGTTCTCGCGCGCGGTCTTCAGGAAGAGCTCGGAGACGTCGACGGCGGTCAAGCGCGACCGCTTGAACATCCGCAGCACGTGCCCGCCGCCTGACCCGACCTCCAGGATGCGCTGCCCGGGATCCTCGGCCACCATCTCGCGGATGATCCGCAGCCGCGACCGCTCGATCCAGCGGATGACGAAGGGCGAACGATCGTAGTAGTCGTTGATGGGGTGCTCGATCGCCAGCCGGTCATTCAGCGCCGCAGCATCTTCCTGCGCGGCGTTGGCCGCGGAACCGTCAGCGATCATGGGCGCGAAATCTACCCTGATTCTGATCCCGGAGGTACCAGCAACTATCGAGCCTCGCGAGCGCCGCCCGCTCGAGCTCTGCTACTTCGGAAGGCTGGGCTGAGGTCCTCCGTCTCGGCAGCACAGTCGGTCAAGATCAAAGCCCGGGCAACGTGCCGTTCGAGTACTGGGCCTCGGCCTGGATGCCGTACGAGACGAGGTCGACGCCGAAGGCTTGCGCGATCGAGACCAGGAGCCAATTGTTCGGGACCGTCTGGTAGTCGCTGCCCTTCGGGTCACACCAGGTGCCGAGGGGGCAATCGGTTCGATACCGGATGCGGCGACCCATGCGGATCTTGCCGTTGAGGCCGCCGGCGAGCACGGTGGGGACGTTGCGCGTGCTGTGGGTGGCGGGGTTCCCCATGTCGCTCGACGCGTAAACGAGCGTGCTGTCGAGAATGCCGTACGTCGTCGAGGCGCTGCAGCAGGCGAGCGACCTTGCCGTACGACGTAGCGATTGAATTTGGCGAGGAGCTTCCAGGTCGCCGGATCGCCGGCGACCGACGGGGTGACCGCTGCTGCCGAGAGCGGAGGCCGAATAGGTGTGCGCCATGGCGCCGTGGTTGTCCTCGGGCAGGCCGAGCGGATTTCCCGCGTAGGAGAGATCGTTCATCACCAGCGTTCCGAAGCGCGTGATGTCGCAGCTCATCGCGAGCGCGAGCAGATCGATGTGGAGATCGGTGATGGCGTCGAAGTAGGGCTCCCCGCCGTTGTGGCGCTCGAGGTGCGGAAAGGCGCTCGGTCGGTTCGGGAAGGGCGCAGCCGTCGGGGAGCGAGACGGCCTGCCGTTTCTTCTCGAGCGCACGGAGCGCGTCGAGATGCTGGTCGAGCTTCTGGACTTCGAAGGGGCCCACGCGCGCCCGCAGCCGCTCGACGTCGCCCCTCGCGAAATCGATCAAGCTCTTGCCGAGTCGTCGCTCGCGCGCGGCCCGCGCCTGGGCCGCCGGATCGGTCCCCGACGATGGCCTGCTTGAACAGGAAATCGAAGGCGACGCCCGGGTCGATGATCTTCGAGATCGGGACGCCGCCCGCGCCGAAGGAGAGCGTCTCCCGCGCGCTCAGTTGCTTGCTGCCGACGGCGAGCGCGATGCTCGGGACGAGCGTCGCCGTCGCCGAGCCGCTGCTCGACGGCCAGGAATTGATCCAGGGAGCTGTTCCAGGGCAGGCCGCCGTCGCCGCCGACGATGCGGCTGCCGGTGAGGATGGTGCCCGCGGAGTTGTGAGCGTTCGTGTCCGACAGGACGTCGACGCCTTCGATGACGACGATCTTGTCCTTGAAGCTTCGGCCGTAGGTGACGGGATCGTCGAAGGGCTGCAGCGGGCTGTCCGGATAGCGGAGATCGAAGCTCGTCTCGGTCTCGCCGTGCCGCATCGTGAAGAGCTCGGCCGCGATGCCGTGAGGATGGTAGACGCCGATGAACCGCGGCGGCGGCGCGACGCCAGCCTCCGTGGCTGCGCGCGTCTTTCCACCAGGCGGACGAACGGCAGGGCCGCCGCCCCGGCGCCGAGCCCGCGAAGGAAATTGCGTCGGGACGCCCGGCGACCGGCCGTTTTCATGGCGCGCCCCGCAGGGCGAAGCTCGGGCTCTTGACGTCGCGGACCAGCGTCTCCACGATGTCGCCCCGGGCGGCGGCCGGAGTGGCGCGCCAGGCGGCGACGAACTCCTCCTCACCGGACGTGGCAGCTCCGTCGCCCGTGCCCGCCGCGGCGCGGAACATGAAGCGCGCGAAGCACTCGCGCACGTTCGGGCTCTCCGGCGAGCGCCGCGGCGAGCTGGTTGCTGTCGGCGTAGTGACCGTCGAAGTCTCGCCGAACGGAGACGTCGACGGCGCTGTCGACGTTCTTGCCATGATCGAGCGCGCGGTAGCCCCCATGCCGTCGTAGTGCTCGAACGAGAATCCGAACGGATCGATGACGTCGTGGCACCCGGCGCAGATCGCGTCTTTGACGTGGACGTCGTAGCGCTGGCGCGTGGTCACCGTCGGATCGGGCGCCGGCGGAATCACCTGGATGTTGAACGACGCCGGCGAGTCGAGCCCCATGCAGGTCACGCGCTGCGCGACGGCGACGCCGCGGAAGATCGGATGGCTCTCGTGCGCCAGCGCATAGCTCGCCAGGAACGCCGCCTGATTCAGGATGCCGACGCGATCCGTCAGCGACGTCGAGCCCGAGGGGAGCTCGGTCCGTTCCCGGCCGTCCGATAGAGCGCGAGCGGCCCCGAGCTCACCGTCCAGCGCGCGCCGAGGAGCTCCGCGACGGTGCCGGTCGATTCGAAGGCGACGGCACGCACGAAGTCCCGGCTCTCGGCGACGATCCGCGCTTTTTCGTTCTCGAAGCGCCGGGTAGACCAGCGAATCCTTCGCGCTGGCGTCGATGCGATCGATGC
This sequence comes from uncultured Pseudomonadota bacterium, assembly GCA_963774325.1. Taxonomy (GTDB): domain Bacteria; phylum Myxococcota_A; class Polyangia; order Fen-1088; family Fen-1088; genus DASRQZ01. The sequence continues at coordinate 1,125,813 of CAVZEF010000002.1, read as the reverse complement.
CGAGCCACTCGCGCACGAGACGGACCGATGGTCTCCTTGGCGCGCGGCTCGGTCGCAAACAGGCGCCGCGCCTGGGCCTCACGCTCGGCCGGGATCGGCCAGCGCGCCGCTCGCCGCTTTCGCCGCGAGCTCGGCGTCGGGCGGCGCCGAGGTGACGAAGTAGGAGAGCGAGGCGGCGATCTCGTACGGCGTCAGCTCGACGGTGGCATCCGCTCGCGCTGCGCCGTTGCCGAGCTCGGTCACGTAGAGAAACCCGGCGGATTGCAGCAGGCCGCGCGTGACGTGAGCGATGCCGTCCTGGTAGGAGCGGCTTGCCGTCCGCGCCGACCGCGTAGAGCGCGAGCAGCGCCCTCACCTCCTCCTCGACCAGCGGGCGGCGATAGACCTTCGCGCCGAACGTGGTGACGAAAGTTCGGGCACAGCGCGTGCCGTCGGCCGGCGGGCGCGCAGGGAGCGAGCCGCGCGAGCGTCCCGTTCGCTTGCGCCTCGGTCGCCAGCGTGTCAGCGGCGTCGGCCAGACGCTCGATGACGACCGCGTCGACGCGCTGGGCGGCGTTGACGGTGAAGCCGTCGCGCCGCAGGTCCGGTGGGAAGTCGGGCTCCGAGGCCGGGCTTCGGCGTGTCGAGAGGAGCGCCTGGACCGACGCGTCGTACTCGGCGTTGGCCAGCCGGCGAACACGAGCAGGCAGGAGCCAGCTCGGTGGCCGAGCCGCACTGTGGGGGGCTCCGCCGCTGGGACCGCTGGTCACGGGAGCTCGCGGCCTGGCACCGGCGTTCGGGCACGCCATCTGCGTGCCACAGATGACCGCGGCCGCCAGGAGGCGCACCAGCACCCCCAAGGGGGGCCGGCCACTCGGTCGGTCGGCTGCGGCGTTGGGGTGGTCCAGTCGATCCCTCCCGAGAGCCGCCGCCGGCCGCCCTTGTCATTCGGCTAGCGCGCGCCGGGGCAGTCGCTGCGCAGCAGCGCGATCGCCGACCACAAGAGGGGCGCCTGACCGTGCTGGTCACCAGCGGCGAAGCTCTTCTGGAGATTGATGTAGAAGTCCTGCTGCGATTTGAGGTCGGTCCCGACCCCAGCTTGACCCGAGGCCTGCGTGGTTCCCGGGCACACCTGGGAGAGTTGGCCGCTGCTGTTGGTCTTGTTGACGAGCGCAGTCCAACCGTTCGTGGCCGCGGTCTCGTACTGGGCGCCGCTGATCCAGCCGTTCTTGAGGCCGCTCGCGAGCGCGTAGGTGAACATCGCCGTGCAAGACATCTCTACGCCCGCGTCGGTTCTATCCAGCACCTGCCGCCAGGCGCCAGCGTCCGTGCCGCTGGCGATCTGCACCGGCAAGAGGCCGTCCATCATCTTTTTGTAGCCGGCCATGATGGCGTCGCGGTTGGTGCCGGCCGGCAGGTCCTGCAGGAGAAGCGCCATGCCCGCGGCGAACCAACCGTTGGCCCGGCCCCATTTGGCCATGGTCTGTTTGGTGTGCCAGAAGAGGCCATCCGATTGCTGCAGGGCCTGTAAATAGGACACCATCGTGAGAGCCGTGCGATCGAGATACTTCTCGGTCTTGGTCGCGCGATAGCCGAAATCCTGAAGCCCGGTGATCATGAACATGTCGTCGCTCCAGTAGCGAGCGTCCCGGGTGATGGCGGTGTCCGCGGTGCTGGCCCACTGGGCATCGGCGCGCACCATGCCCAGGGTCTTGCAGGCCGCGGTTCCCTTCTCGATGAAGATCTCGAGCGGCAAATCGCCAAAGGCGCGCGTGTCCACGGTCGCGGTCGCGGAATTGTCTGGTCCCGCCTGGCCGCAGTCGAAGTGGCTGACCAGATAGTCGTTGTCCGTCGTGTCGTTGGTGAGCTGAGTGAATTGCAACGAGGCGACGTAGGCGAACGTCCACGCATACCCAGCGCCGGTGTAGGGGTCACCGGTGTGCGGTTTGAAGTTGGTCACCGCCAGCTTGCCGATGTCCGCGGGTTCCTTGCCGGTCGGCCAGCTCGCGAAGCCGCTGATGACGGGGCAGGAACCGGTGGCGCCGCCCGCCGACGTACCGCCCGCGCCGGCAGCGCCGCTCACTCCCCCCGCCCCGGCGTTTGAACCGCCCTGACCGCTGCCGGCGCTGCCGGCACTGGCCCCTCCCATCCCCGCCGCGCCCGTGTTGCCCGCCGCGCCCGCCGCGCCCGTGTTGCCCGCCACGCCCGACCCACCTGCCCCGCCCGAGGTTCCGCCGGACCCGCCTCCGGAGGCCGAGCAGGCAGCGAGGGCGAGGGAGACGAGCAACGCCGCGCGGGTGTTCATTTCAGATCGACCTGTTGAACGTTCCCGCACGCGCCCTCCGTCGATCGCGCCGACTAGGCGAACGGGTCCCACGAAAGGTTGCCGCTCAACGTCGGCGTGGTCCAATCGATCCAAGTCCGCCGGTGTTGAACGTCTTGAGCTTGCTGTTCGTCGCGTTGAGCAGGTCGACGCCGGAGGTGTCGGCGGGCATCCCCAGGAGGAATCGGTTGATGAACGCGGTCAGGGCCGCCTGCTGGCTGGCCGGGAACGCAGCAGTGCCCATGGTTCGGGGCCACGGACACACCGCATCGGTCCTTGATTCCGAGCGCCTCGTACACCGTGCGGCCGGCGACGCCGCCACCGTAGGCGGCGACCGGGCCCAGCCAGTCGATGTCGTTCTCGATGAGGAGGATCGCGCGCGGCGCGCAGATCGCCACCGCGAAGTGCTGATCGGCGATGAGCTTGTCGACCGGCGCACTGGTCTTGGCCTGGCCGGAGAACAGCGCCTTGAAGGGCTGCGCCCTCCCAGTTCTGCTCGCCCGACGATCTCGGTGGCCTCCTGGATGTTCTGCCCCAGCTTCGCTTCCGCCGTCGACACGCGCCAGAGCGCCGAGCCGCCCGAGCCGCCCTCCTCCATGACCGTCAGAGCGACGCGTTCGTCGAACGCGCCCATGGCGAGCGCGCCCTTGCCGGCGTACGAGCAGCCGGTCACGGCGATCTTCTTCGGGTCGATCCCGGTCTGTGGCAGCTGCTCGAGCGCATCGATGATGCGGCTCGCTCCCCAGGCCCAGCAGATGTCCGAGCCGGACTTGGCCGCGGCGCTCCCGTAGAGGGTGCTGACGAGCCCGGTCGTCGGAATCTGCTGGTTCTGGGCGGCAAACGTAGCTGGTCGTGAGGCTGATGCTCGCGACGCTGCTCGGGAAGGGGACGCCCGACCCGTCGCACCGGATGACGGCGGGTTTGGCGCTGCCCGCGCTTCCTCCGCCGCTGATCATGAAGGTGAAGGAGCCGGTCTTGCTGCCAACCTTCATGTTGACGGTGACCGTGCTGCCGCTGAGCGTCGCCGTGAGGGTGTCGGGCGGCGGCATCTTCGGGCCGTAAACGGCGGCCTGGAGCTTCGCGCTGAGATCGGCCCTCAGGCACTCCCAGTCGGCCTTCGACGCGATCCGCGTCCCGTTGATGAACGCGAACGGATCGGGGAGCTTGGGAATCGAAACAGTCGACGGCGCCGTGGGCAGAGCCGGAAGGGGGAGGCAGTTGCTCTCCTTCCAGCCCGGGCCGGGGATGCCCGCATCCACGCCAGCGGCGCCCCCTTGACCGGTGGCCCCGCCAACGCCGGACATACCGCCCGTACCCACGGCTCCGCCGAGCCCGGCCGCGCCGCCAACTCCGCCGCCCGCTCCCGTCGTGCCGCCAGCTCCCGTCGTACCGCCGGCTCCGGTCGTTCCGCCAGAACCACCGAGGCCGCGACCGGGTGCGGCGCATGCTCCCGCCATTCCCGTCACGACGAGAGCGCCGATCTGCAGAAATCCGCGACGCGAAGCGCTCAGAGAGTCGTCGTTCTTGTGTTCGATGTCTTGACCGCTGGAGTTACTAACTGGTTCGGCGCTCATGAGCCCTCCCGAGACGATGCGTTTGCTGGCAATTCCCGCGCGTCGGATCATTGATCGCCTGTCATGCGGGTACGACGACGATTACTTGCTCGTCAAAGGGGGCGAAGCCCAACTAACGTCGTCCGCCAAAGTCGGAGCACTCCAAGGGATCCACTTGGTCAGATCGGCAGTGCCGGCCGGCTGCGGCTCCATTCTTCCGTCCGGAGCGGCCGTCTTGGTCAGGTGAGCTCGAATGGCCCTTCTCAACGGGTCCCCCTGGGTCGCCGGATAGAACTGGCAGTGGTTGTGGGGGTCGGTTGGGTTTCCACCATTGTAGGCCACATTTTTCCCGACGCCGAGAGCTCCGTAGACGACTGCCCCGGCCGCGGTGGCGGCATGTTGGCAAGTCGCGCACAATTCACCGATGCGCGAATTGTCCAGGACCAGCAATCCACGCGGCGCATACATGGCGACGAGCGAGGACGTGTCGCCCGGAATGGTATTTACCTTGGTTCGGTTGGTGCCAAAGACGGTTCCAAACCATCCCTGCGCTTCGTTCCAGGCTGAATCAAGGGACTGAGCCGGGTTCCCATTCGGCCCCTTGGGAGCGGTATTCACAACTCGAAATGCGGACACGCCGCCGGTGCCGGACTCCTGTGGGATGCCCAGCGCAATTCGCTCGTCAAACGCGCCCACGGTGAATGCGGCCTTGCCGTTGCGGGAACAACCGGTAATTCCAACGGCGGTTGGATCGATGATGTTGTTTCGCCCCGCAGCCCGCTCGGCGACCAACACGTCGATGACACGGCTGATTCCCCAGGCCCAGCCGATTTGAGCCGCGGCGCCGGTGCTGCCATAGATGTTCGTGAAGAGACCGTTTCTGGTGGTCTCGCTCGCCATGGCCTGGTGGTCATAGGTACCCGTGGCCACGCCCTCTCCACTTACGATGGAGGCATCCAGGTTCGATCCACCCATCCCGATGATGATCGGAACGGGTCCGGTCACGCCCGCTGGCACGCTGACCGACACGCTGAAATCGATGGTCTTGCCCATGTGCGCCACGTGCACCTTGATGGAGCTACTGCTCACCGATCCGGTGACCGTGTCGGGTTTGCCTGGTTTCGTACCGTGAATGTATTTCTCGACGATTTTCTTCAGCTCCGCCCTGCGGCAGCGCCAATCCGATTTCTTGGACATGCGTGAGCCATCCAGCTCCTGAAATAGATCTGGCAGGGTGCTCACGTTCACATCTTGGGGATCGGCGACCTGACAATTCTCGCCAGAGAACTCGACGAAGTTAGGGTTGTAGACACCACCGCTGGAGCCGCCTGAGCCACCTGCTGGGCCGCCGCCCGTCCCGGGCCCGCCCGCGCCGCCCGTCCCGGGCCCGCCCGCGCCGCCGGTGCCCGGGTGAGTTCCTCCGTCAGGGGCGGCGCCGCCCGCGCCGGTGTCGGATCTTCCACCCGTACCTGTGCCGCCCACGCCACCACCACCGGTTGTTCCGCCGACTCCAGAGGCACTACCTCCCGAACCCGTGTGAACGGGTTCGCTCGTGGCGCTGCAGGCGGCAAGCGAGACGCTGAGCGATAGACCAAGAAGAGAGGTAACGCGAAGCCTGATTGTGTTCAGCATATGAGCCCCTCAGCGTTTTCTCGTCACGGCTTCGTCGAGATGACGCCGACGATGGATTGGCTGTAAATCTGCGCAGTGGTGTACGTGCCGCGTAGCCACAAGAGCGCCGTGTGGCTGGCGTCCCACTTGGGAACAATGGGGCGAAGGTTGTCGACGGTTGACCTCGCCGTGAGAGGAGTCCACGTGAACGTGGCTCCGTTGTCGCAGGTCGTGCCCTGGAAGATCTCGTGCTTCCCGAGGCTGGTCTTGTCGTCACGCGGGTCGAAGGTCGTGGAGATGTAGATCGTGTGCGGATCATCGGGGTGCAGGGCCCCGAGGCCGGTGTAGTCCTGTTCGGCGGCGTAGAGCTTCGGTCCCGCCTTGCCGAGATAGGTCAGCTTCCAGGTCGAGCCGTCGTAGCGAGCGTAGAGCAGCCGCAGATCGTTGTTGTTGGTGTCGGTCGTCGTGTTGGCGCGCGCCGTCCAGATGGCCGCGATGGTCCCGTCGTCGTATCGCACGAGGTCGGCGTTCCACGCGTGCGACATCGTCACGCTGCCCGCCGGCGTCTGAAACGCCGTTCCCGTCGCGAACACCTTCGTATACGACGTGATGTCTTGCCCGGTCATGTCGGCGACGGTGGTGTCGATTGCCGTCCCTGTCGAATTGTAGATTTTCCCGCCCTTGACGTAGCCGTGCCAGAGGTTGTTGTCGTTGTCGCGGGGGTGGGCTTCGGTGCCGAGGAAGTCGATGCGATCCGTACCGTTGCCCCAGTACTTGTAGTACCCGGCCACGTAGCCCACGCGCGGTGTGGAGCTCAGTCGTCCGTAGTAGCTGAAAGCTTCGCCGTCGTTGGTCGAGGCCAGGAAACTCGGGCTGGTGTCGACCGAACGAACGGCACTGTAGAGCCGGCTCTCCGTCGACATGTACCAGAGGTTCGAGTAGGTGATCTGCGCGGTGGGATCGCCGTTCCAGGGACAGCCGAGTGAGGTCCAATCGAACTTCGTCTCCGCTCCCCAGGCGGTGCCGTCGAAGACGCTGGTGCGGCTGATGCAGTCCACCCGGTGGCCAGACCACATCGCAAGGTACTTGCCGTCGGGTCGGATCACGAGCGCGGGTGCGTTGTGGTCGTCGACGGCGGAGGTTGGCAGCGTGGAGGGGAGGGTAAACTGCTTGCCGGCTTTGGCTGCGAGATCATAGATCACCGCCTCGACGTGCCCATTTCTCGAACCGCCGCTGGCGACCGAGCCGATGATCAGCTTGTTGGCCTTGGTATCGATGAGCGCCCGCTCGTCCTGATACCAGCACCAGCCGCCGTTGTCGTTGAACTGAATCGGGGTCGCAAACGCGGCGTCGTTGCCGCTGGGAAGCGTCACCGTCGGCGGGGCGCAGGCCACGGTGGCGCCGCCGACGCCGGCTCCCCCGGCGCCCGGACTGCCGGCGCCGCCCGTCATGCCGCCGCTGTCCGTGCCGGAGGATCCGCCGCTCGCGGCCCCCGAGGATCCGCCGCTGGTTGTGTCGGAGGATCCACCGCTCGCGCTCGTGCCCCCGCTGCCGTTCGTGGAGCCTCCGCTGCCGGCGCTCGACCCGAAGCCCGGCTGGGAACACGCGGCCAGCATCGCAAACAGCGGAACGACTCGAATCAGACTCTTCATGGTGCGATCCCTTCTGGGGAAAGTGCCGGTTGTGTCCTGAGCGCTAGCCAAGATCGCGCACGGAATCGCGCACGCGACGACCGCTTGCCGCACGTCGGGCGGCCCGACCCGGGGCATTGCTTGGATGGCACGCGCATATACACCCACGTTGAGATATGGGTGCCGCCCTGAGAAAGCTTCAGTATCAAGTCGACGCGATCGTCAGTTGCTCGCTGTGCTGCAGCAGAACCGACATCTCGACGACCAACGACGCGCGCGAACGCACCGGAGCGACAGGTCCACTTTCCGTCATCGCGTAACGCACGCCGCTCTGGCCACTACTTGAGCTGCGGCGTAGCCCAAGTAATCCATTTCGTGAGGTCGGTGTTGTATGGACTCTTGGCGATGTTGGTATTGGCGCTCGTCTTGCCGAGGAGGAACTTGTCGACAAAGGCCTGAACGTCTGGCGTTTGGCTGCTCGGGAATGCGCAATGAGCGTGTCCGCCGACCTGGGAAAAGCCGATCCGGTCGGGAATGCCGAGCCCCTTGTAGACTTCGGTTGCAGCCTTCGCGGAGACGTAACCGGACTCCGAGGCCAGGTAGGCGATATCGGGGTTTCCGATCGTCAGCAGCGCACGAGGCGCGACCATGGCTGCCAGCTCGTGCTGATCGAAGGGAAGCTTTGGCGCATCGGCATTCTTGAATTGAGCCAGGTTCGACGAATACCATGCAGTGCCCTGCGCGTGTTCCAGGTCCTCTGTTCCAGTCATGGTCGCCGAGACGCGCCACGCCGCTTCTCCGCCGCCGCCCGACTCCTCCGGAATGACCAGCGCGACACGCTCGTCAAAGGCCCCAGCGTAAAGCGCCATCTTCCCGGCGTAGGAGCATCCGGTCACTCCTATGTGCGCGAGATCGACCTTGGTCTGGGCCTGAGTCTGTTGCAACCCGTCGATGACTCGGCTGACGCCCCACGCCCACAGGATCATCGAGCCGGCCGTATTGTCCGGATAGAGGCTGAAGATCGCTCCCTGCCCGCGGCCCGGCAACTGCGGTGTCAGATCGCTGCTGTGGAAGGTGACCTGAACGAACCCGCTGAAGATGCTGGCGGGAAGTGAGCCGGTCCCGCCCGTGTCCATGCCGATGATGACCGGGAAGGGACCGGCTCCGCTGGGAACGGAGACGTCCTCGGTCAGCGTGATCGAAGCGCCGCCCGCAGTCACCTTGATCGTGAGCTTGCCGCCGGCGTAGGTGGCCGTCTCGGTGGCCGGCGGCGCCGGCTTCGTCCCGACGTCCCACTGCTGCACCATCGCGCCAATCTCGGCCCGGCGACACTGCCAATCGGTGCGGCTGGTCATCTCCGTACCGCTGGCCATCTTGAATGGGTCGGGCAGCGCAGGAATCGGCGTGAGGGCGCTGAACGCAGACTTCGCGGGGGTCATGCAGTTCGCGCCCGTGTTCTCGACAGTGTAGACGGGGGGCAAGGCTCCCCCGGATGTGCCAGCGCTGCCACCCGTCGCTCCTCCGGCGCCAGAGGATCCGCCGGTCGTTCCCGCCGCACCTGAGTTGCCGGCGCCACCGACGCCAGGCGCGCCAGAACCACCGAGCCCAGTCGCGCCCGCCGTCCCTCCAGAGCCACCGGTGCTCGCGCCGCCCGATCCTGGCTGCGCCACGCCGCCGGTTCCGGTGCTGCCGCCAGCCCCGCCAGGATTGCCTCCGGTTCCATTTTGCGGCTCGCCACTGCCGCCCGTGCAAGAGACGCAGAGTGACACGCAGAGTGACGCGCAGAGTGGGAAGATCCACGCGAGCGATACCAATCGGTTGACAGTCATTTCTTGGGGGCTCCACTCAGAAGCGCGGACCCGTAGATCGCACTCCTGGTCTGGTTTGTCGCAACGGCCGATCTCTTGTCACGTCAACTGCTCGGAGGTCTACGACGCGCCTTCCCGGCGCTCGGCGTGGTTGCGCTGATGGTGATGGGAGGTCGGGCGCTCAACCTTCAAAGGAATTTCCGGCAGGCTCCCATTCTGTATCGATGAATCGTGTCTCGATCGTGGTCATGTCCGCGGCGCTCGCGCTGTTCGGCTGCGGCAGCGGCTCTGGTACGACGGGGCCCGGCGGTACCGGCGGGGTGGGTCCGTCCGGGATAGGCGCTGGGGGAAGCGGCGCCGGCGGATCTCCGACGAATCAGGCGAGCGGAGGCAGCTCTGGCGGCGGCGCCTCCGGAGCGAGCGGCGCAGCGGGCGCGGGCGGTTCGGCGGCGGGCGCGGGCGGGTCGGGTGGCGTCGGGCTCACGGATGGCGGCGCGGACGCGGGCACCGGCGGCGTCGCGGCGTTCAAGCTGACGAGCAATACGCTCGCCGATGGCGCGATGTTCCCGCTCGACTCGACGTGCGAGACCACGATGGCGGCATCGCAAATGCCCGATCTGCGCTGGACGGGAGCACCCGCTGGAACCAAGAGCTTCGCGCTGGCGTTCGTCGACGTGTCGCTCATCCCGGCCAACACGAACGGCTACCACTCGGTGCTCTGGGACGTCTCCGCGAGCGTCGCGATGCTTCCGTACGGTCTGCCAGCCGGATCGCCGCCCGCGGGTGTCGCCGGGCTCGAAAGCGTGAAGCAGAAGAAGGCGCCCAGCGGCGCGGCGTGGCTGGGCCCCTGCCCGAACTTCCCGAGTACGACGAGGACGAAGACCGACTCGTACGAGTTCCGTCTGTATGCGCTGGGCGAGGGCACACTGCCAGCGAGCCTCACCGGCATGAGCGTCGCCGGGTTGGTCAATGCGATCGAGGCGCTCCCCCCGCTCGGGACCGCGGTACTCTCCGGGCGCTCGAACGCAGCCGCGGCGACGCTGAAATAACCGCATGCAGGCGACGCGCGGGTTGGTCGGATCTCGTTTGCGGTCTCTCACCGTCCTGATTGGCTTCCTCGGTGCCGGCCCGCTCGCCGGATGCCACAGGAGGGAGGCGAAGGAGGCCGGGGAGGTCGCGCCGAACCGAACGTCCGTCAAGCGATCGCTGGACGGGCTCGAGAGGCAGGTCGGCCAACTGGAGTCCAATTTTGCGGCGCTTCGCAAGCAGATCGAGGCCGTGTCTCCGGAGCTGCCAGGCTTCAGCCAGATCCGCGCGCAGTTCTATTCCACCGAGGAGGCCCGCGGAATCACTGATGCCAAGGTCAAGTTGATCGCGAACCGGCTCGCCTCGACGGCGGGATCAGGAAGCCCCGAGGACCTGCGAAAAGAGCTACAGAAGATCTCGAAAGACATCGCCGAAACATACGACGAGGTACGTCAGATCGACGAGCTGCATACGTCGCTGTCGAGTCGGTTGCACGCCCTTGAGGGCGCGGGGGGCCGCAGCTACGAAGCCATTACGCCGCACGGTTCCGCGTCCCGCATCGTGAATACCCGGTAGACGGCGAGACTGCGCTCTCGACACGTCATTGCTCCGGCGCACAATTAGCAATCCACTGTGAGAGCGCCGCGACGTATTCGTCCGGTATGCAGGCATCGCCGCTGCACATGTACGGCATCCGCGGCACGACGCCGCAGGGGCCCTTCAGAATCTTGATCAGCGCGCTCTCGTCCGGCTTGCCAGGATTGACGAGCTTGATGTTTCCACACTCGGCGGCCACGTACGAAGTCATCGTCGCGTAGAGCTGGGGGGTGTCTTGCAATGTCAGGGGATTCCCCGGGGGAGCCATGCCACCGGAGGCGTGGCATGGCGCCGACGCACAAGCCATGATGGCTCCCCCTCCTCCCAGGACGAGCCTGACGGTGGTAAAGGTGGGCGGGATCGAGCCGCTTCCGCCGGCGGCCCCACTGGGGATACACGTCGCGCCGGCGCTGCCGCCCCCTCCCCCCGCGCTGCCCACACTCGATGCCCCTCCCGTCCCGTCAGCGCCTCCTCCGGTGCTGTTGCAGCCGGCCGACGCGGGCGCAAGGATCAGGGAAAGCACGGCGGCAACGTTCAAGACTCGAAGTCGCACGATCTCCACACGTGCTCAGGCCTTGAGGGCCGTGTACTCGCCGGGGCTGTGGATTGTCGCCCCGGAGACCGCACCGAGCCCGCCGTCGAAGTCCGTCGTCAGGTCGGAGTAGCCGAACTTGAGTGACCGGACCAGTACCGGCCTTGCTGGGGAATCCGCTGGTCGCGTCTCGCCTTCACCCCCAGCGCATTCATCAGGTTGTAGAAATACTTGTTGATCGGAGCATTGGCCGTGGCTGGCGGCGTTCCGGTGCTTTGATTGATGCCGTTGGCCTGTCCCGCCGTCGTGCCGTCCGCGCATTGTGATTCGCTGCTCCCCTGCGTCAGCGTCGCCGAGCCGGTGTTCGCAGTGTCGACGTTGATGGTCCAGCCTGTCTTGAAGTACCCCCCGCAGCCCCCGGCCTGAATGATCGGCAGGTTGTTCAGGTTGTGGGCGTTTCCGTCCGACATCTCCTGGAACCAGACGGTGGCGCGTGTTGTCGAGCAACGTCGACCCGTCGGGATTCATCGATCGCCATCGAGCATGCCGACGAGCTTGGCGAACTTCGTGGCGTAATAAGTGTCGATCGTCCGGAGCAGATTGAGGGCGTTCGGGTAGCAGCTTCCCGACATGTTCGCGGTGCTGAGACGGTGCGAGAGGGCGTGCGCCTCCTCGGGGATGTTGAGCCCGCTGAAGACGTAGTTGGGCGGGTACTTGAGGAAGATCACGGGGTTGTAGTTGCAGCATCGCGGCGAGCACGGCCATGACCGAATACATGTCCGCTCCGTCGAGGCTGCTCGTGACCATGTTCGAGAGGACGTCCTTGCCCAGCCCCCCCATGCTCGCCGCGGTGACGTTCGCCTGCGTCGCGCCGAGCTTGGTGGCGGCGTCCATCGTGCATTGGTTGGAGGCCGTCACGACGGTCGTCATCTGGTTGAGCAGCGACTCCCAGACAGCGATCCTGTTCTTGTCATCAGCGCTCATGTCGAACCGCTTGAGGCGTCGAGGTCGCCCTTGACGAGATCGGAGATCTTCTTGCCGCGCGTCGACGCATAGGTGTCAGGCGACATCGGAGCGCCCGAGCCGAACAGACTCGTAAGGGCGCTGAAGACCTGCGACGGCGTGCCCAGGCCGGGATAGACAGTCCGCTGGATCGCCGGCCGCCGCGGTGGCCGATTTCAGGTAGGAGATGTTCGACATGGGCTGTCTCGCCGCCGGTCCACCCGAGTTGCCAACCCGCATGAAAAGTGGCGTTCCTCTGCGGACTGAGCTGCTGCGCGATGACGTGATCCAGCGAGCTCCCGACCGGCTTGGCATTGAACTTCGTCGATTGGTCGAAGCTGATCGGGTTGTTGGTGCTGGGCGTGACCGGCTGCAAGGTGAAGTACGACCCGACCACGTTCAGGTGAGGGTCGTTGCCTTGGCCGCGGCCCGATCCCGCGCCGGTGTTGCTGATGGTCCACTCGTTCATCGCGCGGATCCCGCGCGGGATGAGGAGCTTGCCGGCATACGGCGCCAGCGAGGCGATGCTGTTCTGGAGGTCGCCGGCCACCAGCGCGCCGTTCGACTTCGCCGGAAACCACTTGGTCGTCACGCAGCCGTAGTGAGTGAACATCACGATCAGCTGTTTCGGCCTGGTGGCTGCTTGCCCCTTCGCGGCGCGCTCCCAGACAGAGCTGAGGAACGGCGCGGCGACAACCGCGCCACCAAGGCCTCGGAGAAACATTCGTCGGTGCATTCGCATGGTCACGTTCTGCGCTCCTCTTGGCTTCAGGGAGTTGCGCGGACTCGCAAACGGAAGGAGTCTGCTTGGGTGAGGTCGGCGAGGAGATTGAGAATGCCGTAGGTGTCCTGGGTCAACTTGGCGCCGACCTGGTCGGCGACGCATTGATCGTTCGCGTTCGAGATCCCGCCCGTAGGCGTAGGCGACCCAGTACCGCGCGTAGTTGTTCTGCGCCGCCGGAACCTGGGCGATCTCCTGCATCAGCTGCTGGACAGAGCTGATCGGCTGGATGTTGCCGTTGCCGAAATTGACCGTCGCCGATGCGTCGATCGGGCCGCCGAGCTGGTCGACGGTCTGCCACCTGCCGATGGCGTCGAAGTTCTCGAGCACGAAGCCGGGAGGATTGATGATGCTGGTGTGGCACCCCATGCAGACGGGCGACATGTTCACCAGAGCGGTGACCTTCTCTCGGTTCGTGGTGTAGTTGCCCGGCGGAGCTTGAAGCGCGGTCGCCCCGGCGATGGGCGGGCCTGGATTGACGCCGATGATGTACACGTTGATGAACGCGCCCCGAAGGATCGGCGCGGTGTCCGTGAAGTGTGAGTACGAGCTCAAGAACCCGGCGCGGGTCATGAACCCCGGGCGCTGAGTCGGATCGAGCGCGACTTTGGTCAGGGCCGTCCCGTACTGCGAGGCATCGAGCCCGTAGATCGGCGCGTTGTCCTTGTTGACGAATCCGATGTTGCTCAGGAAGAGGTCTTTGAACCCACCGTTGGTGTACGCGACCTCTGCCCAGAAGCTGTCGATCTCCGACTCGAACGCGGTCTTGGCGGCCGCCGAATAGAGCGGGAACTTGGTGGTGTCGTGATCGATCTTCCACCAATGTTGACCAGCGTTGTCCATCTGCACCCAGTGGTCGTGGAACGAAGACACCAGCGGCGCGGTCTTGGCGCGCACACCGATCATTCGTTGCGCCTGGGCGAGGATCTGATCTTTGGTCTGCAACTGATCGTCGTCGGCCGCGGCGCTCGAGCGTGTCGTCGGGCGCGGAGCCCCAGAGCATGTACGAAAGCCGGGTCGCGACTTCGTAGCTGGAGAGCTGAATGCCCTGCCCCGATGGACCCGGTGTCGTGCTGGTCTCGGGGAGCAGCAAGAACGATGGGGAAACGAGGAACGCCAGCAACGTCGCCTCCGCGACTTCGGCAGGCGTTCCCGCCGGGGTTCCCTGGCCGAGCGCCGTGAAGCGCGCCACCTCGTCGGTGGTCAGCGGGCGGCGGAAGGCTTTCCGGCCGAAAGTCTGGATGGTTTGCGTGAGGCAACCCGATGCCGCGGGATCGCAGGCGATGAAGTTGGCCTTCAGCGTCGGTGTCGGCCATGACCGCCTTGGCGATCGCCGCGCCCACATCCTGATAGATGCGCCAGGCGTCGGGCACCATCGGGCCGTCGAAATCGGCGTAAAGCATGGTCGAGGGCGGCCCGCCGCTGGACGCCGGTACCGATCGAGGTCACGCCGAGGAGGTCGCGTACCGTGGCGTCGTACTGCCGGTTGAGCATGCGGCGGAGCTGGGTCGTCGCCGGAATTCCCGGGACGCATGTGACGGTGCCGCTTCCGGAGTCCCCCCCGAGCCGGTACCGTTGCCGCCGCCGCCGCCGTTGCCGTTGTCGCCGTTCTTCAGGCCGCCAACACTCCCGGTACAACCGAGCCAGCTCAGCGCCAGCAGTCCCCAAAGGCCCCTGCGAACGAAATGCCTCATGTCATTCTCCATGGGAGTCGGCGGACGAAAGCTTCACGGGTGCTTCAGGTGATCTTCGACGTACGGCCGGAAGCGCCCGGTCGGATAGCTCGCGCGATACTGCTTCGCCAACCTCACGACGCCCGGCTGGTCATCGCGCGCATCTGCAGCCTCGATCGACAAGACCATCGCCTCTTCGCGCAGCGCGCCCCGCGGATGGTCCACGAGGTAGCGAGCCAGGATATCGGCGGCGCGCGCGGCGTCGTGATCTTGCCGGAGCGCCACCATTGCCTCCAGCACCTGTCCATCTCCGCGAGTACGCGGAGACGGGACGAGCGCGGCGGCCGCGACGCGCGAGCCGGACACCCTCGTACGGCGTCGCTCAGCGTTGGGCGGCATCGCGACGATCGGCGCGGCGGCCTCGTGGTCGCCCGCGACCGGCGCGATCTGCGGCGGTGCGGCCTGCCTGGCAATACGACGCGGCGGCAGGGGCGCGGCATCGCCTACGCCCTCTCCTGTCACGGAGGCTGGGCGCGCCCGACCCACGAGACGTTCCAGCAGCGGGCCAAGCCCGCGGTGGCCGATCACGGCGCCCGCCGTTCCGCCGAGAAGCACCAGCGCCGCAATGAGCGCGAACACCCGCAACGGAGACAAGCGCTGCGACTCCTTCCTGCGCGCCCGGCCGGCCTCGTACTCGACGGCGGCCCAGACGCGCCGCCGGGCCTCGGGCATCAGCGGCGTGCCGGGCGTCGATCGAAGAATGTCGATCCCTCGTCCGACAATCGCGTCGGCGGCTGACTCGTCTCGCAACCGATTCATCCCCCTTGTTCCTCTCTTTGAACGAGCTTCCAAAATTCATTGCGCGCGTTGTGCAGGCGCGTCCAGACGGTCCCGAGTGGGATGTCCTGCATCTGTGCGATCTCCTCGCCCGAGTAGCCCTCGATCTCGAACAGCACGAACGTCGCGCGCAGCTTCTCGCTCATGGCACCGATCAGCGTCTGGAATCGCTGGCGACTCTCCTGCTGCTCGTAGCTGAGCTCCGGCGTCGGCCCTCCGTGCGGCAGCTCGGCGAGCTCCAGCTCACGCCGCCGAGTGAAGAGGTTCTTGAACCAGGCGCGTCGCCGGTGATCGCGCGCGGTCAGGTCCGTTATCCGGTAGAGCCAGGCCGCGACGCTTCCTGCCCGGAACGTCGCCAGGCGGCGGCGGACGACCAGGAAAACTTCCTGGGCGAGATCCTCGGTGTCCGACGACGGGACGCCGAGCGCGTAGAGCCATTTCGTCACGTGGTCGAACCAGCGGTCGTAGATTCGCCGAAACGTGAGGTCGGCGCCGCGCACCATCCTCAGGTGCGGACGTTCGGTCTCGGACAGCGTTCGTTTCACGGTCGGCTGCATCTCACCCAGCGCGGAAGAATGGGTACGGCGTCGTGAAAACTTCATTCCGGTGCTCTATCTGCCACCGAGCCGCGACAGGCTGATCGCGGCGTCGTCGACGTAGACCACTCCTGGTGAAGGGGTGACGTCGTTGGACGCCGCGCCGGCGTTCCATTCCATCCAGTCGTTCTCGGTCGTGACGACGCCGTCCGCCGCCAGGATCAGGGCGTCGTCCTGCCAGACCGCGACGCGCCCGGTCGCGTCGGTCGCCTTCTGCATCAGGACTTCGAAGTGCACCCAGCGGCCTGTCGGGACCGGCACGGGGCTCGCCGATTCCACGTTCTTCTGCGTCACGTAGTTGAACAGGTGGGCGATGAGGTCCCCCGACGGCTGGGGGTAGAGGTTGACGTCCCAGGTCGGATAGACGTTTCGCCCGTCACCCGTGTGGCTGCCGTTGAAATGCACCAGGCTCAACCAGGACCGGACCGTCAGCCCCGGCTGCAGATGGAACCACGCGCTGTAGTAGGCTTCGCGCGGGCTCGGCTGCCGGCGGAAGACGTAGCTCACCGACGCCAATCCCAGCGCGGGCGTGACCGCGCACTTGCCTGCGAAGCGTCCGTTGTGAACCACGTCAGTGCCCGCTGCGACGGGAACGGTGTCGTTCTCGAGGTAGCTTCCCCCCTGCCCGTCACCCGACCATTCGGACAGGTTCCCCGGCTCGAAAGTCGCTGACCAGAGCAGGCTGTCGCCGCCGTCGCGGATCATTCCCAGGTAGACGTGGGAATCACATCCGGATGGCCCCAGGATTCCGACGACGATGACGACGACGATGACGACGATCATCCGGAACGCCGTCAGTCTGTTTGCCGCCCGCATGAGCTGTCTCGCGGCGCTCACGTTTGCCTGCGCCGCTGCCCGCGCCCAGGGGCCCGCGCCGGAGCCATCGCAAGCACCGCCCCCGATCGTGGTTGTCGGTGACTGCCCGGGATCCGGCACGTTGAGCACGGTCCTGGCGCCCCTGCTCAGCAAGGCCGCCTCCGCCGCGCCGACTCTGCCGCCGCGCGTGACGGATCTTGGCGAGCGCTTCGAGGTCGCCGTCGCAGGACAGTCGGGCCTGTATCTCGACATCAACCGTGATTGCGTCGAGAGGGCGCGGATTGCGGCGGTATTCATCGCGCTGGTGTTGACCACGCCGACCTTTCGGGTCGCGGCGCCCCAAGCGGTGCTCCCTGCAGCAGCGCCGCAGCCATCACCACCGGCGCCGCCCCCCGAGCGCTGGGCAGCGGCATCGATCGCGGCGCGCTGCGACGCGACTTCCGCTGGGAGCTCGTCGTCCCCGGTCGGCCTCGCCTGCGGCGGCGAGCTCGACGGTTCCGTGGGCAAGGGCGGCTACGGCGCGTTCCTGTCGGCGAGCGCGCTCACGTCCACCGTGACCACGCTCGCATCGGTGCCGGTGCATGTGCAGCGGTTCCCGTTGGCCCTCGGCGTCGTGGCTGCTCGCAATCTGCGCGCCGGCTGGCGGGTCGGGGCGAATGTGGGCGCGGCGCTGGAGCTGCTCAGGATCCAGGGCCAGGGGCTCGACACCACGCAACCAGCGCTGCGCTTCGACGCAGGCGCGCGGATCGGCGTCTCCCTACGGCTGCCCACCGCGTGGCGCGGCTGGGCGCCCGCAATGACTGTGCACGGAGAGTACTTTCCGCGCGCCTACCAGATCGACGTCGCTCCACTGGGCACGATCGGTTCGCTCGGTCGCTACTCGGTCGGAGTCGCGGCCGGCGTCTCGTACCGCGGCGTCAGTGCAAATAGCTACCAATGACCGAATACCAGGTGTCGCCCATGAAGCCGTAGCCGGTCTGGTTCGGATGGATCGTGTCGGAGCTCAGCATGGTGGGCACGTCGAATCCGGTGTTCAGGTCGGCGATCAGAATGTGTTTGCCCATCCCGGCGCGCGAGGTCACGAGACCCGGGATGGTCGCGTTGAACGTGTTCACATTGCTCATTTGCGACGGATACGGAACGATCTTCGCTACCACCAGCAGCGCGTCGGGATACTTCGCCAGAAGCATGTCGACCAGGCTCTGCAGCCGCATCGGCGCGCCCCCCGGATTGGCCATGTACGTGTCGTTGGTCCCGATGTGGAGTAGGATGATGTTTGGCGCGTACTGGGCGTCGGAGGTGACGAATGGCACCATCTGGTCGATGGTGAAGCCGCTATGGCCCTCGTGGCTGCGCGGGAAGGTCATGCCGGCGACCGTCGTCGGGCCATTCACCTGACTCCCGACGAAGGTGATCTTCTTGTTGGCGTTCACCGCCTTGGTGAAGAGCTCGACGCGGTAGGCACCCTCGAACTGGATCCCGAACGTGATCGAGTCGCCGAGCGGAAGGATCTTGCAGGGGCTGCCGTTGGTCGGGCAGGGATTGAACGCACCGCCGCCTGCGTCGCCGGACGAGCCTCCAGCACCCGCGTCACTGGCAGGGGCACCACCCACGCCACCCGCAAGCCCGCCGGTTCCCGGCTGTCCGCCCACGCTGCCCCCGGCGTCCCCTGGTGCGCCGCCGGCCGCACCAGCGTCGTGACTGCCGCCCGCCCCCGTGCCCGCAACGCCGCCGGCCCCCCCGCTGCCGCTCATGCCGGCTCCGCCGGTCATCCCCCCGCTACCGTCGACGCCGGGACCGGCGTCGGGCGATGCGCACCCAACTCCCAGGCACATCGTTGCTGCAACGAATATCGAGAGACGCGAGCAGTTCTTCATCTCCACGGGACCTCCGGTGATGGCGGGGAGCGTCGGCACGCAACGACTACAACAGTCGTTGCAGTAACGCGGGCCCGCGCGGGCGTATAGAACGCCATTGCGGATTTCCGCTCGCGCCTGGTCTGGAGGAGCCGTTGCCGGGAATAGGTGGATCGTGCGAAGGATCGCGCCCGGAGAGCCCCGCTACCGCCGCCACGACGGTCTGGGGCTCGAGACCTGCCGCTATCGCGGGCCGCTGCCGCCGATAGCGGTGCACGCCCACGCGCAGTACCAGCTCACGCTCTACGCGGGGGCGCCGCGCCGGTTCAACGTCGCGGGCCATCGGTTTACCGGCGACACGCGCACGTCGGTGATCATAGAGGCCGACGAGCCGCACGCGAGCGTCCCGATCGACGACGAGCACACCGCGCTGCGCACGTTTTACGTCGACCCGAGGATGATGCAAGCGGCGGCCGATGCGGTCTGGCATGGTCGGGGCACGGTTGCGTTTGTTGGTCCCTGCCTCACGGATGAGTCGACAGTGGCGATGCTCCACGCCGCGCACCGATCGCTCGAAGACGGCGGCCTCGAGGGCGATGTCTCTTTCTGCGCCGCGCTCGAGCAGCTGGTGCGGCGCCACGCGGCGCCGTCGGGCCCTGCGCGCAAGCTCGCGCGCAGCGACTGCCGGACTGAACAGGTGCGCGATCTCCTGGTGGATCGCGTCGCCGAGAACGTCCGGCTCGACGAGCTGGCGCGCGTCGCCGAGCTCAGTCCATTTCACTTGATCCGTCTCTTCCGCCTGCGCTACGGCGTCACGCCGTTTGCATATCAGCGTAACGTACGCGTCGAGCGGGCCCGCGACGCGTTGAGATGCGGCCAGTCGCTCGCCGAGATCGCGGCCAATCTCGGATTTGCCGATCAGTCGCACCTCGGACGCGCGTTCCGCAAGGTGATGGGCGCGACGCCGGGCCAGTACCGGCAGTCGTTCGTACGGCCCGAGGCGAGCGCTCAGGAAGTGTGAAGCTGGTAAGAGCCGGGACCGAACGCCTCGGCGATGACCACGAATCGGACGCTGCGCGAGCGGCCCGCACCGGATGCTTCGGCTCCATTGGCGAGCTCCTGGGGGGAGCCCTCGACAATCGTTCCCCAGATCAACTCATTGAATTCGCTGATGTTTCACCGGCCACAGGGAATACCGACTGGTCTAACACCGATTCTCTTCACTTCACCCCGCAGTGGGAGCTGGAAACCTTGCGCAGGAACCCGACGACGCGATCTGGAAGAATTTCAACCTCCTCCGTTCTCTCTACCGACACGAGGAGAGCTGATGCCAGTCATTGCCTACGATCCCACCCGGCCGCAGTTCGTAGACGCCAGCCATTGGAACCCGGTGGTCGACTTCGGCGCATACGCGCAGGCGACGGGGGCGCATGCCCTCGGCTTCAAGGTGACCCAGGGAAGCTACCTCGATCCGACGGCCGATGAACACCTGGCGGGCGCCGAAGGGCAAGGTCTGATCTGCATCGGCTTCGAGTATGGCCTTGTCAACGTCAACAAGTTCCTGAAGTGCTTCCCGCCCCGGCCCGGCCGGATTCCCGTGCTCGATTTCGAGGGTGCGTCGATCTCAGTCGCGGGAGCCGAGGCATGGATCCGTGCGGTGAAGTCCGCGTACGGTCGATCCCCCTGGTTCTACGGTCACAATGAGTGGCTTGCCCAGGGGGCGCCGACCGGGACGGAAGTCCAACAGTGTCCCTATTGGGGGGCGCGCTACGGCGGGCCGCTCGAGATTCCGAACGGGGTTGGAAAGCCCGTCGCCTTTCAGTTTACAGACGGCAGCGCCGGGCCACAGCCGCACAGCTTACCGGGCGTGGCCGGAAACTGTGACGTCAATATGCTCGTGATCGAGGCGGCCGAGTTGCGCGTGCTCGCCGATCTATCGGCCTCGACACCCTCAGGCCCGGCATTTCCCGGGCGAAGCCTGCGGTTGACGGATCCGCTCGTCGTCGGCCCAGACGTGCAAATCTGGCAGCAACAGATGCTCGCAATCGGGTGGACGGTGATTGGGAACCCCGATGGCAGATTCGGGCCCCGCACAGACGCCGCAACTCGAGGATTTCAAGCCTCGCGCAATCTCCTCGTCGATGGAATCGTCGGTCCCATTACCTGGGCGGCAGCTTGGGTTGCCGCGGTGGCCTGAGCTCGGAATCACGGTCCCATTTCTTAGTTCATTGGCCGGCGTGCTCGAGCCGCCACGGCTTCGCAACTCGCCTCTCCTCGACAGTGTCTGCGATTGCTGCTGGACCACAAGGGCAAGGCCTGGTCTTTCGGCACGCTCTGTGTTGGTTCGGTGACGTCATCGGCGGCCGCGCACGCGCGTCCGCGCCCGGACCCGCCGCCAGAGACGCAGTCGCTGAGCTTGATTCACTATCTCCTTCTCAATGTAGGAAATAAATACGCAGAGCCCCGTTACAACGAACGAGGCGTTCGGCCAAACGCCTTGGGGGCGCGGCGCGGTCGCCGATCAGATCACCGTCGTCGATTTCGACAGTTGCGAGCCAATCGCGCAACGATTCGAAGCCGTGGTGCCCAGTCGAACATCGTTGCTCGAAGTCACATCCGAGTCTGCCGGCAATGATCCGGGATTGAAGCGTTGAGAGGATCATCCAGATATGCAGTCCCCAGTCTTCGACGGTTTGTTGGTAACGGAATATCGAACGTTACGTAAGTACGCTCGTCGCCTGACAGCCAACGGCGCCGAGGCCGACGACCTGGTTCAAACGGTGGTCGCGCGCATTCTCGCGAAGCGGTCGGAGATGGTGGTCCCGGACAACGTCGCGGCGTGGTTAAGAACAGTGCTCTTTCGCGCCTTCGTCGACGGACGCCGCCAGGCCCATCGCCGGCTGCTCGCGGAGCAATCGATCTTCGATCAAACAGCATCGGCCTTCGAACGTACCGCACCGGGAGGAGGCGAATCACCGCGCTCCACTGTCGCCGTATCGCTCGCGGAAGCGAGCGTGATCATCGCCTCGCTGCCGAGACACTATCGCGAAGCGTACGAGCTCTACACTTTTCAGCACCTCTCGTACGAGGAAATTGCCGCCCGCCTGGAAGTGCCGCCGAAGACCGTCGGTAGCCGGCTAAACCGGGCGCGCAGCCGCCTGCGCGCCCTCGTCCAGGCCCGGCACCGCGGTCACATCGGCAGGTCCCGTGTCGCCGGTTGACGACCGTCCGCTGGAGTTACCCGGCGGCGTCCACTGCTCGCAACGAAGTGAGCCCCGGAAGAAAAACTTGGGAAGAAGTGCCTCTTCAAGGGCGTCGATCAGCTTGGAGCCAGTTGCCCGAGGATGCAGGCCGCTCGGCACTGTTGGTAGTGCCAACTTCGAAGGAGTCCGCTGATGCCAGCCGTTCTCAGTTTTCCAGGTGTCTACATCGATGAGGTTCCGAGTGGCGTGAGGGCCATTGCGGGCGTGCCGACCGCCATCTGCGCGTTCGTTGGTCGTACGCTCATGGGGCCTGCCAACACGCCGGTCATCATAAACAGTTTTGCCGACTTCGAGCGCTCTCACGGAGGCTTGAACGTCCTTTATCCACTGAGCTACGCGCTCCGCGATTTCTTTCTCAACGGCGGTGCGCAGGCCGTGGTCGCGCGCCTCTACGGCGCGCCGATCCAGACGTCGCCGCCGGGTTCACCGAAGCCTGACAGCTTGGGTATCTCGCGATTCGACGTCACCGCCTCCGGCGGCGCCCCGCAGTGGACGTTCAACGCCGCCTCGCCGGGTACCTGGTCGAATACGCTACGAATCAACATCGCGCCGGTCACCGACACGACGGTGGCGCCGGCTCTCGGCATGCCCACCGGGACGCAGCTCTTCGACGTCATCGTCAAGCAGCCCGATCCGAACAACCCGTCCAGCATCGTCACGCTCGAGCGCATTCGTAATCTCACGCTCTCGGACACCGCACGAAAGTGGGACAGCGTGCTGCCGAACGAGTCCCACTACCTGCTCGCGCCCGCGGCGGGCACCACCGGAAACCCGGATCCGACCAATGTCGACACCCTCCTCAGCAACTACACGACGGGCGTTGACTATACGCCGTTCGGTCCTGGAACGGCGTCAGCGCCGGGCGCCGACAGCCAGAATCTGGCCGATACGGTCTTTCTACCGGGTGGCGCCGTCGACACCGTCGGAAAGACCGGCGTCGGCGCGCTCGAGAAGACCGACACCTTCAACCTGCTCTGCATCCCGCCTGAGACGCGGGCCGGCGGAGTCTCGAGCACCCTCATGGCGGCTGCCGCGGGGTACTGCGCCCAGCGCCGCGCGATGTTCATTGTGGATCCGCCCGCGAACTGGACGACAGTTGGTAACGTCAACCTGAACGACGTCGGTATCACCGGCCTCACCGCACGCAACGCAGCGGTTTACTTTCCCCGCATCCTGCAGGGCGATCCGCTGCGCGGCAATCAGCTCGACACGTTCGTGCCTTGCGGAATCATCGCGGGCGCCATCGCGTCCACGGACGCCACGCGCGGCGTATTCAAAGCGCCGGCAGGCATCGACGTCGGGCTCACCGGCGTCCGGGGCCTATCCACGGGCGGTGGCAACGTGTTCACGCTCAGCGACGCAGAAAACGGCCAGCTCAACCCGATCGGCGTCAACTGCATCCGCACCTTCCCGGTCCTCGGCACAGTCGTGTGGGGTGCGCGCACCCTCCGCGGCGCGGACACTCTCGGCGACGACTACAAGTACCTGCCGGTGCGGCGGCTGGCGCTGTTCATCGAGGAGAGCCTCTATCGCGGCACGAAGTTCGCCGTGTTCGAACCGAACGACGAGCCGCTCTGGTCGCAGATTCGCCTGAACGTCGGCGCCTTCATGCAGGGCCTATTCCGGCAGGGCGCGTTCCAGGGCCAATCACCTCGAGACGCCTACTTCGTCAAGTGCGACAAGGAGACGACCACTCAGAGCGACATCAATCTCGGCGTCGTCAACATTCTGGTCGCGTTCGCTCCGCTCAAGCCTGCGGAGTTCGTCGTTATCAAGATTCAGCAAATCGCCGGTCAGATTTCTACCTGAGGAGCGCCATGGCCCAGTTCACAGCCAATCCGACGCGTGTCGATCCGTACAAGAATTTCAAGTTTCGGGTCAAATGGGACGGTAAGTACGTGGCAGCTGTCTGCAAGGTCAGTGGCCTCAAGAAGAGCACCGAGGTCGTCAAGCACCGTGATGGCGGCGATCCGAGCTCGAGCCACAAGTCGCCGGGTCGTACCGAGTTCGACGCGATCACCCTCGAGCGCGGGGTCACTCACGACACCGAGTTCGAGAAGTGGGCGAACAAGGTGTGGAACTTCCAGTCCAAGACCGAGGTATCCCTCAAGGACTTCCGGAAGGACATCATCCTCGAGGTGTACAACGAAGCGGGCCAGGTCGTGATCACCTACAAGATTTACCGCTGCTGGGTGTCCGAGTACCTGCCGCTGCCGGATCTCGACGCCAATGCCAACGCCGTCGCCATCCAGCACATCAAGCTCGAGAACGAAGGATGGGAGCGCGACCTCAACGTGAACGAGCCGACTGAGCCGTCGTTCACCGTTCCGGCCGCGTGATAACCGCGGAGCTTTCCGCCGGCGACCTGCTGCAAATGTTGGAACAGAGCGCGACTTCGTCAGCTCAGGAACGCGCCCTGCATGTCCTGCGGATTGCGTACCCGGAGCAAGATTGGGAGTCGCTGTTCAAGATGAGTATCGGTCGCCGAGACCAGGCTCTGTTGCACCTTCGGCAGCAAATCTTCGGCGAACGGCTGACGGTCACCGGAGAGTGCCCGCGGTGTCGCGAGGCCGTCGAGCTTGCGCTGGACACGCGCGAGCTCGCTGCGGCCGCGACCAGCGCCGAAATGACCGCCGACGCGGCGACGCATCGACTCGAACACGGAGGCATCGTGATCGAGTTTCGCCTTCCCAACAGCTCCGATCTGGAGATGGTCGCCGGTCACGAAGACAGCGAGAGCGCGCGCCGAGCACTACTGGATTGGTGCGTGCTCTCGGCGATCGCCTCCGACGGATCGCCCTCGGCGGGCAGTGAGTTGTCCGGCGAGACCCAGGATGCGCTCGAGGCGGCGATGGAACGCCTCGATCCCCTGGCGATCGCTCAGTTCGCCCTCGCCTGTCCGTCCTGCGAGCATCGCTGGCAGGCGCGCCTCGACATCGCGGAGATCGTGGTCGCCGAGTTCGCGACGGAGGCGCGCTCGTTGATGCGTGAGGTGGCCGCGCTGGCCCGCCACTACCACTGGAGCGAGCAGAGCATTCTCGCGATGAGCTCGCAACGACGGCGCGGATACCTGGACCTGGCAGGCGCATGAGCGGGTTTCTCAAATCACTGGTCGACCGAGCCGGCGGGCGCGGCAATGCATTGCGCGTCCGCGTCCGCACGCATTTCGAGCCGGTGCCCGACCAGAGAGACGCCATTCCGCCGCTCGGTGGCCCGACGCCGTCGCCAGCGCTGCCGCCCGGCGACGGACAGGGCGAGCTCGATTCGGGCGCCGAGCCGCCGAGCCGGCGCGCGAGGGACGTCGCCACGCGCGCGGCGATCCCACGTGGGTCGATGGCGCGCGACCCGGATCGCGACCCTGGGGCGTTGGTGCGCCTGCCGTCAGTACCGGCGGAGGGCGCACCTGGCAGCGAGGCGGACGCGGGCATGGCCGCGGAACCGCCAGCGGACGAGTACGCGAGCGCCGCGCGCCAGTCGAGAAGCCAGAACGGAGGGGACGGAACGAGGTACGCAGCAGGACACGGGCCGAGAGCCCGAGTAGAAGACGACGCAGGAGACGAACACGATCTGGGCGTGCGCCCGGCGCCCCGCGCACCCACGCCCGGTGCCGAGCGACCCGCGCGCGCCAGCGCGCCTGTGGACTTCCCTCGGACCAGGGGTGAACGCCGCGCCTCGATGCCCCACGGTGACGACGACGTGCCAAGCGCGCTTGACGACGCGATGTCAGCGCGGCTCGGCAGGCCCGCGGCGAGCGCAGCGCTGCCAGATGCGCGGCGTGTGGTCAGCGATCCGCTCCGCGCGGGTGCACGAGTCGCCGACCAGTGGCGGTTCGCGTCGCTCAGCGCACCGGCTCCGTCGCGCACCGCTGCGCTGTCTCCGGCACCCTCTGCGCTCCTTCACCCGCGCCGGCGCGGCGCCGAAGACAGCCTGAATGGCGGAGGGAACGCTGGCGGCGCCGAGGCTTCCGATCGCGATGGCTCTCTCTCGTCGGGCGCTCCGGCGCGCGCGGCGGCACCGCCCGCTCGCGCCACCGCAGGCCACGAGCATTCTCCGGGCGCGCCGCCGTCCGAGACGGTGACGATCCATATCGGTCGCATCGAGGTGCGCGCAGCGCCCCCGCCGCCCGCGCCGTCGCGTCCGTCGGCGTCCATCGCGGCGCCCTCGATCTCGCTCGACGCTTACTTGCAGCGGTTCCGGGAGCAGAGCTCGTGAGCAACTCGCTTGCCATCGCGACCGTGACCGCGACCCTGCAAAACCTCCTGCAAAGCGCCTTCCAGACCAATCAGCCCGACCAACTGGCGGGCGCTGCGGTTACGACCCTGCCGCTCGGCGACGTTCCCGCCGACGCGCGCGGGGCGAACGTTTACCTTTACCAGGTCAGCGAGAACCAATCGTTGAAGAACCAGGTGCTGCCCTGGCGCGGGGCCGATGGCACTACCGTCCGCCCCCCTCAGATCGCCCTCGATCTGCACTACCTCATCAGCTTCTATGGCGCCGCGAACAAGCTGGAGCCCGAACGCTTCCTGGGCGTCGCCCTCCGCACCCTGAACGCGCTGCCTGTGCTCACCAAGCAGATGGTGGCGCAAACCGTCCAGATGCATGGGGCGGCAGGCGCCAACCTCGATTTCCTGGTCGCGTCCGATCTATCCGATGGACCTCAGCTCGTTCGCCTCACGCCGATCAGCATCTCACTCGAGGAGCTCTCGAAGCTCTGGTCGATCCTGCTGCAGAAGACCTATGTCCTGTCGGCGCTGTACATCGCTTCGGTCGTGCTCATCGACAGCCCCGAGCCGAGCGTCACCGCGCTGCCGGTGCTCACCAACAACGTGGTGGTCAACGTCACGTCGATCCTGTCGGCGGTGCAAGTGATCACCACCGACACGACGACGTTCGGCGCCATCCTGTCGGGAGCGCGCGTTGCAGTGCTCGGGCGGGGTCTCACGGCGCCCGGCCTCGCCGTGATCGTCGACGGGGTGAACCAGCTCGCCGCGTTGCCGCTGGTCACCGACAACCGTATCGAGTTCAACCTGTCGGCGGCGCTGCCCGCTGGCCCGCACTCGCTGCGGTTGCAGACCTTCTTCGGTACGAACCCGCTGCCGACCAACGAGACCGCGCCGCTGTCGTTCACGCTGCGGCCGTTCATCACTGGCGCAATCGGCAAGTCGATCACGCCCGCGAGCCCGCCGCCCACGGTGTGGAGCGGCTCGCTGAGCGTGCCCGTCTCCCCGCGCGTGGCGGCGACCCAGCGCAAGTCGCTGCTGCTCGACCGCAAGGATCTGCCGGCCGGCAGCCCGCCCGCGGGAGCGGTGCTACCCCTGTCACCGGCGCTGCCCGGCGATATCACGGACACGGACGTACTCACGTTCCCATTCACGGGGCTGCCCGCCGGGCGCTATGCGGTGAGATTGCGGGTAGACGACGCCGAAAGCCCGCCCGTTCTGTCGCCTGTCAGCCCGCCCACCAGCCCGCCGTCGAGTACGCTGGGCCCAGAGGTCGTGATCCCATGATCGGCGCCGCGACCGACGCGCGAACCGCCGCTCGGGTGGCAACGGCGCCGCCGGGCGGCCCGCCCAGGGCGGCAACACCGGGAACGCCGGCAGCAGACACTGTCGAGCTCGACGCGCCGTCGTGGGCCGAGGCCAACCGCCGCTACCTCTACGCAGCGCTCGACGTGATCCGCATCCAGGTTGAACGCGCTCGCCGGGCCTTCGAAGATCGGGCGGCCGGCGAGCGGCCCGTGTCAGCGGCGCCCGGGGCCGACGACGCCGCGCTGGCCGAGGCCGTCTCCCGCGCCGCGCGCGCCGACGCGGCCATCGCCGGCCGCTCGACGCTGGCCGCCCTGGTCGATATCTTCGGGCTGTCGCCGTTCGAGCGTGACGTGCTCTTGCTGGCCGCCGGCACGCGGCTGGTCCCGGACCTCGCCGCGCAGCTCGCGGGCGCGACGCTGGCGAAGGGCAAGGATCCCACTTTCGAGCTGGCCTTCCGCGTGTTGGCGGCGCCGCACTGGGCAGCCATCACACCGGCGGCTCCGCTGCGGCACCACCATCTGCTCCAGCTCGATCGACCGGACGATCCTGTCACCAGTCCGTTCCGCATCGACGAGCGCATACTGTACTTCCTGCTCGGGTTGCCGGCCCTGGACGTCCGGCTCGAAGGTCTGCTCGAGACCGTCCCCACCCCGAGCGAGGACATGGTGGCCAGTTATGCCGAGCTGGCAGACCAGATCGGCCTCATCTGGTCTTCCCTGCGCGAGCGCCCCGTCATCCAGCTGGCGGGCCCCGACGTCGAGGGCAAGCGCGCCATCGCGGCTCGAGGCGCCTCCATGGTTGGCCTGACGCTCTATCGGCTGCGCGGCATCGACGCTCACTGCGAGCCTCCGCAGCGCGTGTTCTTCGCGACGCTGCTTGATCGCGAGCTCGCGCTCGGAGGCGCGGCGCTGTTCATCACCGTCGACGACGATGACGCCGCCGACGAGGCACGCGCAGTGCGCTCGCTGATATCTCGCCTGCACGCGCCGGTGATCGTGGCGCGCCGGGATCCGCTGGCGGCGCTTCAGAAGCCCGAGATGCGCCTCGACGTGCAGGCGCTCGAACCTGCCGATCAGCGCCGCATGTGGCGAGCTCACCTCGCCGACCAACTGGGGGAGCGCCAGGAGGACATCGTCGATCGCGTGATCGGGCACTTCCGGTTCGGGCCCGCCGCCATCCGCGCTACCGCGGTCGCCGTCGTCACCAGCCGGCCGGAGCGGCGCACCGCCGAGGGATTGTGGGACGCCTGCCGCCGGCGCGGTCGTCTCAAGTTGACGGACCTGGCGCAGCGGATCGAATCGAAAGCGAGCTGGGACGACCTGATCCTGCCGCCGGCGCAGAAGCGGGTCCTGCGCGACATCACCGCTCACCTCGGCCACACCACGACCGTCCACGAGCGGTGGGGCTTCGGCCGGCGCGGCGCGCGCGGCCTGGCGCTGACCGCCCTGTTCTCGGGCGACAGCGGCACTGGCAAGACGCTCGCCGCCGAGGTGATCGCCAACCAGGTGAAGCTGGATCTGTGGCGGGTCGATCTCAGCCGCATGCTCGACAAGTACATCGGCGAGACCGAGAAGAACCTGCGGCGCATCTTCGATGCCGCCGAGGAGAGCGGCGCCATCCTGCTGTTCGACGAGGCCGACGCGCTCTTCAGCAAGCGGACCGAGGTCAAGGACAGCGTCGACCGGTTCGCCAACGTCGAGGTCGGTTACCTGCTGCAGCGTCTGGAGACCTATACCGGACTCGCCATTCTGACGACGAATCTGAGCGCGTCGATCGATACGGCGTTCATGCGACGCCTCAGTTTCGTCGTCCGGTTCCCCTTCCCCAAGCCAGATGAGCGCGCGCTCATCTGGAGCCGCGCCTTCCCGCCCGAGACGCCGACCGCCGGCCTCAGCGTCGCGCGGCTGGCGCAGCTCAATCTCGCGGGCGGAAACATCCGCAACATCGCGATCAACGGTGCGTTCCTGGCCGCGGCGGAGGGGCGCCCCGTGGGTATGGACCACCTGCTGCAAGCCGCGCGCGGCGAGTGCGCGAAGCTCGATCGGCCGCTCTCGGCGGTGGAGGTGGCGGGATGGGAGTGAACATCGAGCTCACCATCGACGAGCTCGTGCTGCACGGCGTGAGCGCGGCGGACTCCGGCGTCGTCGAGCGCGAGCTGCGCCGCGAGCTCACCCGGCTGCTCGCCACGGCGCCGCCGGCGCAACCGCACGGCACCCGCGATCCCCGCCCGCGAGCGGTGCCGCCCATCGACCTTCCTGCAGCGCCCCGCGGGGCGCGCGTTCTCGGGCACCAGATCGCTCACGCCATTCACGGAGCATTGAGGAAATCATGAGCACTTTTCCCGGCACCCCGCGCCTGCTCAAGGGCGCCATCGTCGGCCTCGACCCATTCAACCCGCTGGCAAGCATCATCCCGTTCCAGTACAACCCGGACAAGCTCACTCGGAAGATCTCGGCCAACGCGAGCCACGGCAACAAGAACCAAGATCTGCTGCGGCTGGCCGGGCCCCCGCTGGAGACCATCGACGCCGACGTGGAGTTCGACGCCACCGACGATCTCGAGAAAGGCGGCGCGGTCGCCACCACGCTCGGCGTGCACCCAGTCCTGGCCTCGCTGGAGATGCTGCTCTACCCGAAATCCGCCATCAGCATCGCCAACGAAGTGCTGGCGCAGGTGGGCGTGCTGGAGGTGATCCCGACCGCGGCACCGCTGACGTTCTTCATCTGGGGCATCAAACGCGTGGTTCCGGTGCGCATCTCGTCGATCAACATCACCGAGGACGCGTTCGATACCGGCCTCAACCCGATCCGCGCCACGGCCCACCTGAGCATGGACGTTCTCACCTACCAGGACCTCGGCCTGCTCAGCATCGGAGGCGCCGCGTTCATGGCGCACCAGATCATCAAAGAGGCCATGGCGACGATCAACGGCGTAGCCAGCATCGCCGGTGCTGGCTCCGTCAGCGTGGGCGCCAGCCTCTCGATCGGATGACGAAGAGGAGCACGAACATGCGCGCGAATCACAACCTGCCTGCGCCCACTGCAGCGGCGTCGTCGGCACCGAGGAGATCCCCGTGATTGCCCCGGGCAGCCGCTATGCATCCGTCGACACCAACACCGTGACCGCCGACGTCGACGGGGAGGTGCACGTGATCCGCTACCTCAAGCGGCGATTCATCCCGACGCTCACGGGCACAATCACGCTGGTCGAGCACCCAGTGAAGCAGGGTGACCGTGTGGACAACTTGGCTGCGCTTTATTTCACCGACCCCACGCAATTCTGGCGCATCTGCGACGCCAACGACGTGCTCCGTCCCGACGAGCTCGTCGAGACGGTCGGCCGCACGGTGTCGATCGTTCTGCCTCTCCGGTGACAGAATCATGGGTCTTCTACTCGATCGCGGCGGTGTGCGGCTCATGCTCCTCATGGGCAAGACCGTTCCGCTTCCTGCGCCCGCCGAGGTGGTGCAGGCGCTCGCGCAGGTGCAGGTGACCCGCGATGCCGGCGGGCGCGATGGCTTCAGCCTCACGTTCAACGTGGGCAAGGACAAGACTCTCGAGTACGCGCTAGTGACGGCGCTCCAGACGGCGCTGATGAACCGCGTGATCGTCGCGGCCGTCATTGGCGCGTCCGTGCCCGAGGTGCTGATCGACGGCGTGATCACCATGCAGCAGCACTCACCCAGCCGAGAGCCGGGGGCGTCGACGTTCACGGTCACGGGGACCGATCTGACGACGATGCTCGACCTGAAAGAGAAGAGCGCGTCGTACCCGAATCAGCCCGACTTCCTGATCGTCACCACCCTGCTGCTCACCTACGCGCCGTTCGGGCTGGTCCCGACGATCCTGCCGACCACCGACATCCCGATCGAGACCGACAAGATCCCGCGCCAGACCGAGACCGACCTCAAGTTCATCAAGCGGCTCGCCCAGCGGAACAGCTACGTCTTCTACATCGAGCCCATCACGCTGTTCGTGAACAAGGCGTACTTCGGACCGGAGACGCGGCTCGGCCTGCCGCAACCGGCGCTCTCGCTCGATAGCGGCAGCAACAGCAACGCGACCTCGATGTCGTTCAGCCAGGACGCGCTCGCACCGGTGGGACCGGACGGGGACTTCTTCCTCGCGCTGGCCAAGACCAACCTGCCCATCCCCACCTTGCCGTCCTTGAAATTGCCTCCTTTCGCTCTCTTCCCGACGCCGATATCGCGCACCGTGATCCTGCGCGACGCCGGGAACAAGAGCCCCGCCGAGGTCTTGAACGCCGCGCTGGCCACGGTGACCAATTCGCCGGACTCGGTCACGGGCACGGTGCAGGTCGATACGGCCAAGTATGGCGGGATCGTGAAGCCGCGGCTTCCGATCGGAGTGCGCGGCGCCGGACTGTCCTACGACGGGCTCTATTACGTTCGCAAGGTCACCCACAAGATCGATGTCCGGAAGTTCACCTACACCCAGGACGTCTCCCTCTCACGCGAGGGAACTGGGTCCCTCTTACCGGTGGTGCCGCCATCATGAGCTCAACATTCTTCGGCAAGTATCGCGGGGTCGTCACGGACAACAAGGATCCGTATTTCCTCGGGCGCGTACGGGCGAAGGTCAACGACGTCCTCGGCGACGAGGAGAGCGGTTGGGCCACGCCTTGCGTGCCGTTCGCAGGACAAGGAATGGGGTTCTACGCCGTACCTTCCGTCGGCTCGGGCGTGTGGATCGAATTCGAGAAGGGCGACCCCGAGCATCCCATCTGGACGGGAGGCTGGTGGGGCACTCCGCTGGCAGAGATCCCGTCGGACGCGCTGGTGCCGCCATACAAGAAGGTGATCATCCAGACCGAGGGCGGGACCAGCATCACCCTCGACGACACGCCCCAGGCCGGCGGCATCACACTCAAGACGGCTGACGGCCAGACGTTCAAGCTGTCCGGCCTCGGCGTGCAACTCGACGCGGGAAATGCCGTGCAGGGCATCACGATCTCGACCGCGCTCGGCGCGAAGGTGGCGCTTGCCCCCGAGGGCGTGTCGATCGAGAACGGCCAGGGCGCCGCGCTGAAGATGCAAGGACCGCAGGTCGACGTCAACAGCGGGGCTCTGCAGGTGATCTGATGCCGGGCTTCATCCTGCACGTGGGAGCGACGGTGATCTGCGCGCACGCCGGCCAGGCGCAAGCCACCACCCCGTTTCCGCGCGTCACCGTGGGCGGCCAACCGGTCGTCACGCTGCCTGGGCCCTGGGTTGTAGCGGGCTGTGGGCTCACCGGTACGCCGTCCCCTCCCTGCGTCACCGCGCAGTTCACCGTCGGCGCCACGCGCGTCATGGCGGGCGGCGCGCCCGTGCTGCTGCAGGACAGCCAGGCCGTGTGCGCCGCGTCCGGGGCGCCGCTCACCATCCTCGTCACTCAGGTCAGGGTGAAAGCGCAATGATCACGATGCGGTTTCCCTACGTCATCTCGGGCTCGGGCCGCACCGCCACGGCCAGCCCGGAGGACCGCGTCCGCCAGATCATCGAGCAGGTCGTGTTCACCTCGGCCGGCGAGCGGGTGAACCGGCCTACGTTCGGCAGTGACCTGAATCGACTGGTGTTCACGCCGAACGGCGACGCCGCCGCCGCGGTCACCCAGCTGTCCGTGCAGGCTGCGCTCACCCAATGGGTGGCCGATCTGATCGTGGTCCAGGGCATCGACGTGGTGAACGACGACGCCACGTTGCGCGTCACCGTCCAGTACGTCCTGCGGCAAAACCAGGAAAAGCGCGTCGTCGTCGTGACCAACGGTTGATCAATGTCCGATATCTTCTTCTGCGGAAATCAGGCGCGCCGGCTGACGTTGCAACGTCAATCGGCGATCAACGGCATCGATTTCCTCGAAGTGATCGACGCATTCGGCACCTTACCCAGGCAGCAGATCCTGCTGGTCCACCTTTTCTTACCGGTGAGTGGCGCGCCGCTTTCTGCATCGAACCTCGCGCTGACGGGCGGCTCACTGGTCTCCGTCAAGATCTCCTGGGCCTACAGCGCCACCACGCTGCTCGGCGCGACCGTCCTCAACGCGCCACCCGGCGTGTCTCTCACTGAGGTCTCTGATCTGGCGGCGCTCATCGCCACGAAGTTCCCGCCGACGTCCCCACCCACCGCGGCCACCGACGCGGTCCTGGTCGTGCGCACGGATCGTCCCGGCGACTTCGCGCCCTATCGCCTCAGCCTGGTCGCCGCGCCCAACAATCCGGCGCCGCCGACCGGCTACGACCTGCAGCTGCGCACCGTCGATTTCACGTTCAAGGCCGCCTGCCCGACCGACATCGACTGCGCGCCCCTCCCCTGCGCACCCGCGACCGTGCCGGTCGCGCCCGAGCTCGACTACCTGACGAAGGACTACGCCGGGTTCCGGCAGCTGATGCTGGATCGCCTGGCCGTGCTGGCGCCCGACCTTGCGACCAGCAACCCGGCGGATCTGCCGGTCGTGCTCGTCGAGCTGCTCGCGCACGCGGCGGACAAGGCCAGCTACTTTCAGGACGCCGTCGCGACGGAGGCTTACCTCGGCACGGCGCAGCGCCGCCGCTCCGTGCGGCGTCACGCGCGCCTGCTCGACTACCAGATCGGCGAGGGCAGCAACGCGCGGACCTTTGTCCGCTTCAACATCGATCCAACGTTCGTCGACCCGACCCCGATCGCGCAGGGCACCCAGCTGCTCACCCGCGACGTCGTAGGCCCGACCATCCTCGGCCTCGCCCCTGCGCTGACCGCGTTCGCGTCCGACACACCGGTGTTCGAGACGATGCACGACATCACCGCGTCGCGGAGCCTAAACCAGATCGCGTTCTACACCTGGGGCGACGATCAGTGCTGCCTGGCGGCGGGATCGACGCGCGCCACGCTCGACGACACCGGCAACGTGCTCGCCGGCCTGATCGGCACCGGCACGCTGCTGGCGTTCGTCGAGGTGCTGGGCCCGTTGAGCGGGCTGCCGCAGGACGCAGACCCGGCGCACCGCCACGTCGTGCGCCTGACCAGCGTGACGTTCCGGACCGATCCGCTGTACCTCGAGCTCGGCAGCCCCACGCAGCCACAGCGCGTGGTCGACATCGAGTGGTCGACGGACGACGCGCTGCCGTTCCCGCTTTGCCTCTCCCGCGTGCCGGCGGCCGCGCCGCAGCCGGCCAGCCTGGCGTGGGGGAACATCGCCATCGCCGACCACGGTCTGACGGTGCTGGACATCCCGGGCGGCACCGTCCCCGCGTCGCCCGTCGTGGTAACCGTAAACCCCTCGTTGCGGGCACCACTCGGGACCGCTCTCTTCGAGCCGACGCTGGCCAAGGGTCCGCTCGTCTGGCAGGGGCAGGTCGCGACAGCGTCGGGACAGCTCGGGCTGTTCGACGACTCGGCGTCGGCGGCCTCGATCTTCGGGTGGCAGAGCGGCGACGTCGTCCCGGCCATCGAGCTCGTCGACGGTTTCAGCGGCAATTGGACCGCGCGCCGCGATCTGCTCGAGAGCGACGCGCTGTCGCAGGACTTCGTCGTCGAGACGGAGAACGACGGCAGCATCGAGCTCCGCTTCGGCGACGGCACGCTCGGCCGCGAGCCCACCAGCCAGTTCTTCGCCACCTACCGCATCGGCGTGGCGCTGGAAGGCAACGTCGGAGCCGACACAATCACCCACCTGGTCGCGCCGCCGGGCCAGGCCGCGCCGCCGGTCGTGAGCGTCACGAACCCGCTGCCGGCGCGCGGCGGGACGGCGCCCGAGACACTGGAGCACGTGCGCATCAACGCGCCCCAGGCCTTCCGCGCGCAGAAGCGCGCCGTCACTGCCGACGACTATGCCGCGGCGGCACAGCTCAACCCCGACGTGCAGCGCGCGCACGCGGTGCGGACGTTCACCGGTTCCTGGTACACAATTTTCATCGCCATCGATCGCTTCGGCGGGCGGCCCGTCGACGCGGCATTTCAGGCGCAGATCCGCGCCACGCTGGAGCCGCTGCGCATGGCGGGCCACGACTTCGTCGTGGTTGCCGCTCACTCCGTGCCGCTCGAGATCGCGCTGCCGATCTGCGTGGCGCCCGGCTTCATCGCGGGCGACGTGCGCGCACGGCTGAACCAGACGTTCAGCGCCGTCGTCCAGCCGGACGGAAAGCCCGGGTTCTTCAGCCCCGACAACTTCACCTTCGGCCAGCCGCTCTACCTCAGCAAGGTGCTGGCCGTGGCGAGCAACGTGCTCGGCGTGGCGTCCATCGACACGTCGCCGACCAGCTCGCCCCGGTTGGTCTTCCGACGATCCGATCAGCTGCAGAGCAACACAGGCGATCCGACCATCGACGACGTCGTTCGGGTCGGACCGGGTGAAGTCATTCGCGTCGACAACGACATCAACCAGCCGCAGAACGGCAAGATCACCTTCATCCTTCAGGGGGGCGCGTGAGCACGGATCCTACAGTCGCCCCGGCGCCGGTGGACACTTGCCACTGCTGCGAGCAGACGGACGCGGTGACGGCCGGGCCGCTCTTCAATCCGCCTGGTCTGTCGGCGCTGAGCTACCGCGTGGGCGTGTACGGCGGTTTCTTCGAAAGCATGATCCAGCGGCTCTCTCAGCTGGATCTGGGCACGCTCGATCCCAGCCTTTCGGGACGCGTACTTTCGCAGCTCACCACGCGCGATGCTTCCGATCCGACGCTGGCGCTCGTCGACGCATGGGCGTCGGCGCTCGACGTGCTGACCTTCTATCAGGAGCGCATCGCCAACGAGAGCTTCCTGCGCACGGCAACCGAGCGGCGCTCGGTGCTCGAGCTGGCGCGGCAGGTGGGCTACGAGCTGGCGCCCGGCCTGGCGGCGTCGGTCGACCTGGCATTCACCGCCGAGACGGTCGCCGGCCAGCCGCACGAGGCGACGATCGAGGTCGGGACGAAGGTGATGAGCGTCCCGGGGCAGAACGAGAAGCCCCAGACCTTCGAAACCATCGAGTCGGTCGAGGTGCGCGGCGACTGGAACCAGCTGAAGGCGCTGCCGCCCACCGCCGATCCCGCTCTGCCCCCGGTGGCCGAGACGGGCACCAGCCTCGCTGCGTCGACCTTCGATCTCTACATCGATCCGTCCACGCCGGTCGTGGTGGGCGACGCCCTGCTCTTCAACCCGACCATCGGATCGCCCGGACCGGCGACCCCGACCCTGGCCTCCGTCGTGAGTATCCAGCCCTCGCCCGCCACCGGCTCGATCCGGGTATCGCTGAACGCAAGTCTCCCGCAATCCCCGTCGCCCGCCGCGGTCCACGTGCTGCGGCAGCGCACAGCGCTGTTCGGCCACAACGCACCCGACTGGCGCGCGCTGTCGGATCAGGTCATCGGGCACTACGGGGGACCCTCGCCTCCCGCGTCCGATCCGCCGAACTTCACGGTCCAGTATCCGCCGCTCGACATCGACACCTTCAACCCGCGGATCCTTCCGAACAGCTGGATCGTGCTGGCCACGCCGGCCAACGCCGGCGCGCAACCGCAGACGTTCCTCTTTCAGGTGGTCAGCGCGGCCGGGGCAACCCGATCTGACTTCGGGATCTCGACGCGCGTCACCCAGGTCGTCACGAGCCCAGCGGTCACTCCGGGTAACTTCGCCATCCGCACCACCGCGGTCTTCGCCCAGAGCGAGAGACTGACCTTGGGCAAGCGCCCGGCGCCGACGCCGGTCTTGCCCGACCGCCAGTTCCCGCAGCCCTCGACGACGCAGCCGCCGAACCCGGGCGACGCCGCGCCGGCACGCCGGAGCCTGCCGCTGCTCGCGCCGCCGCCGACCGTCACGCTGCTGGGCGAGAGACGCCGGGTCACCATCGTCGGCCAGCGAGTTCGCCTGAGGGCCCTGAGCGCCGAGCTTCCCGACGGCACCGGACGCTTCGCCGCTGGCGACGTCTTCATCTTGCTCGAGAGTGTCCAGCTGCTGCCCGTGCAGGACCCGAGCGGGACGATCTCGCTCAAGTTCCGCTGGCTCCTCCAGCGGTTGAGCGGCGAGCAGCTCGAATTCTTGAGCGACACCGTCACGCCGACGGGCACGCCGTTCAACCTGTCGAACGTCGATCCCAACCTGGCGAACGACGCTCTGCACAGCGTGCTGCCCGCCGCTCCCGACGATCCCCTCGTGGGCGAGACGCTGGAGCTCGACGCCTTCGATCCGACGGCTCCCGCCACGCTGGTGTTCTCGACCTTGCCGCGCCTGGTCTACGACCGCGCGACGGTCAGCGTGTTCGGCAACATCGTGCGCGCCACGCACGGCGAGACCGTGGCCCAAGAGGTGCTCGGCAGCGGCGGCAGCATCGCCAACCTCCAGTTCGCGCTCAAGCGCAAGCCACTCACCTACATCTCGAGCGCCAGCGCGACGGGCGTCGAGAGCTCGCTGTCGGTGCGTGTGAACGAGGTCGAGTGGCACGAGGTCCCGTCGCTGTTCGGCCTCGGCCCGCGGCAGCGCAAATTCGAAGTACGCGTCGATGACGACCGCCAGGTCAACGTCATCTTCGGCGACGGCACCTCGGGGGCGCGCCCGCCCACCGGTGTCGAGAACATCGTCGCCACCTATCGCACCGGCATCGGCCCCGAGGGAATGGTGCGGGCGAACCAGCTCACGTTGCAGCTCACGCGCACGATCGGCGTGCGCTCGGTGACCAATCCGCTGCCGGCGTTCGACGGCGTCGGGCCGGCGACAATCGAGCAGGCGCGCACCAACACACCGCTCAACGTCCGCTCGACGGGGCGCGTGGTGTCCGTTCTCGACGCCGAGGATTTCGCCCGCACCTTCGCCGGGATCGGGAACGCGCAGGCCGTGCTGCTCGGCGTCGGCAACAGTCGGATCATCCACCTGACCGTGGCGGCCGCCAACGGCGAACCCGTCTCCGACGGCTCATCCCTCATCGACACGCTCCACCGCGCGATCACCGCGGTGTCGGACCCGTCGCTGAACATCGTCATCGACACGTTCGAGGAGCTGCCGTTCGTGCTCAAGATCCAGGTCACCGTCGATCCCGACTTCGAGAGCGACGAGGTCGTGGCGGCCGCGAACCAGGTCCTCACGACGGCGTTCGGCGTGACCGCGCGGCCGTTCGGCGGTCTGGTCACCGAGGCGGAGATCCTGACGCTCGTTCAGGGCGTGCCCGG
This sequence comes from uncultured Pseudomonadota bacterium, assembly GCA_963774325.1. GTDB lineage: Bacteria > Myxococcota_A > Polyangia > Fen-1088 > Fen-1088 > DASRQZ01. The sequence goes on along the minus strand of CAVZEF010000002.1, from coordinate 1,087,286 downwards.
CGTCATCGCGGCCTCGGTGGTCGACTTCCGCCGCGAGGCCGACGGCGTGAACGTTCACCTCACCGCCTTGCAGCCACTGCCCGCGCACCTCTCCGCGGGCGGCAGCGGCTCGATCGTCCGGGCGCAAGTGGCCGTGCTCGCGCTCGGAAACCCCACGTTCATCGCGGTGTCACCATGACCCAGATCTTCGAGCGCCTGTACCCGCTGCTGCCGTCCTTCTACCGAAAGGTCGACGCCGATCAGAATCTGACCCTGCGGGCGCTGCTCGCGGTGCTCGAGGAGCCGCTGCAGGCGCTCGAGAACGACATCCAGCAGCTGTACGACAACTCGTTCATCGAAACCTGCGCTGACTGGGTCGTCCCGTACATCGGCGACCTGCTCGGCGTGCGGCTGTTGCATGCGAGCGCGGGAGAAGGGCTCACGCTGCGCGCGTTCGTCGCCAACACGATCGCGTTTCGCCGCCGCAAGGGCACCCCCGGCATGCTCGAGCGCGTCGCGCAGGACGTGACGGGCTGGCCCGCTGCCGCCGTCGAGTACTTCCAGATCCTGGCCACCACCCAGAACGTCAATCACCTGCGGCCGACCGCGCTCGGAACGTTCGACGTCAGGAACCGGGCGGCCGTCCAGACGCTCGGCGGCCCATTCGACGGCGGCCCCTACAACGTCGACGTCCGTTCGATCGCCGCCGGGCGCGGCCGGCCCAACATCCGCAATATCGGTATCTTCCTGTGGACTTTGCGCAGCCTGGAGGCGACCACGGTCACCGCTGCGCCGGCCGCCGACGTCCCGCCCGCGTCCCCTCCGTCACCGTTTGGGTTTTACCGCTTCAGCCCACTCGGGAACGACGCGGCGATCTGGAGCCCGCGCAACACGTCCGACCGCCTCGACATCCGGCAGAGCCCCGACCAGGTGCCGCAACCGCTGGAGCGGTATCAGCTGTCCCAGCGCTTCAATGCCTTGCGCGCCGGCACCGGGCCGTCGACCGACGCGGCGGCGCTGAACCAGCTGTTGCAGATCAGCGTCGATGGGACCGTCATTCAGCCGCAGCAGATCACCATCTGCAATCTCACCACCTGGCACCGGCCGGTGGCGGCGTTCTCGCCGCCCACGTCGCCGCCCGGCCCGGTGGTGGCTGTCGATCCGCTACTGGGGCGCATCGCGCTCTCCACGCCGACCGACTCGCGGGTGACGGTGACCTACTTCTACGGCGCGCCCGGCGAGATTGGCGGAGGCGCCTACCTGCGCGCCCCCTCCGACGAGAGCGTCGCCGGCAGCCCGCCGCCCGTGCTGGTCCCGGTCTCGGGGGGTGGCGCCATTGATCAGACCCTGATCGATTCCGCCATCACGCAGTGGGCAGCGCAGCCGGCTCCGCTGCCGCCGCCGCCAAAGCGAATCGTCATCGAGATCCAGGACAGCCTCACCTACACCCTCGGCGCGTCGTTGTCGCTCCCCGACGCGGTTCACCTGCAGATCCGCGCTTCGCGCTCGGGGCCGATGCGTCCCTTGCTCGTCGCGCCGTCGTCTGCGGCGATCGCCCTCTCGCTGGTCGGAGCCGACTCCGAGCTGACCCTCGAAGGACTGTGGATCGCGGCGCGCTTCTCGGTCGCGGGTGCGGACTCGGCGCGGCTGCTCATTGCTCACTGCACCCTCGTGCCCGGGACATCGCTGGCGCCGACGCCCGCCTCGCCGGCACCGCCCCCTCCGCCGGGCGAGCCTCCGTTGCCGCCCCGCGCGCTGCTGCCGAGTGTGCAGACCGTGGGCGACTTCAACCTGGCCTTCATCCTACGGCACTCGATCCTCGGCCCGGTGCTGGCGTCGTCAGCGATCGGAACGATCGACATCTCGGACACCATCGTCGACAACGCCGGTTACGTCGACACGTCGACCGGACAGCCGGTGGCGCTGGCCCTGCGCGCGGGCACGCTCACGGTCCAACGCTCGACCATCTTCGGCGCCGCAACCGCGCGCGACATCGTGCTCGCCCAGAGCTCGATCTTCACCGGCCTCCTCACGGTCGCGCGTATCCAGGACGGCTGCCCGCGTTTTTCCTTCTTCCCGAACGGCTCGGTCACGCCGCGACCGTTCCGCTGCCAGCCGCAACTGGCGATCGCTGCCGCGCAGGCGGCCGGACAGGACGTCAACGCGCAAATCAACAGCGTGGTGCCGCGCTTCCTCTCGCTGACCTACGGCGACGCCGACTACGGGCAGCTCTCGCCCTCGTGCCCCGCCGAGATTGCGTCCGGCGGCGAAGACAACGGCGAGATGGGCGCCTTCCAGTCCCAGGAAAACCCCATGCGGCGGTCCAATCTTCAAGCGTCGATTGACGAGTACATCAGGTTCGGTCTCGAAGCGGGCACGTTCCCCGCCGTTCGTCTGAGGAGAAAATCATGAAGGGTGACAACAGTCGCGACACGTTCCGCCGCGAAATGCACTACCGCGGCGTCCGCATGCAACAGGGTCGGGTGCAGCTCGACGCGGACTGGAACGAGCTTGGCGACATACTGGACAACTTGATCAGCGGCCAGGCTGCCGATCTGCTCGGCGGGCCGGCCTCCGTCGGCCTGTCCGCCGTGACGCTGACGTCGGCGCCCCCGATCGGTCAGGGCGGCTTCGGCATCAGCATCGCCTCGGGCGGCTTGCAGATCACGCCTGGCAGATTCTACGCCGACGGCGTCGTCGGGGAGCTGGCTACGCCGGCGGCCGGTGGACCGGTGGCGTTCACCGCGCAACGCGACCTCCCGCTGCCCTTCCTTTGCACCGGAGTGCCGGCGGCGAGCACGGCGGCGCCGGCCTTCACACCGCTCGCAACAGGAACCTACCTGGTTTTCCTGGACACCTGGCAGCGTCACGTCACCGCGCTCGAAGATCCGCTCAGCCGGGAGCTCGCCCTCGGCGGACCGGACACGGCGACGCGTTCGCAGACGGTCGCGCAGGTCAAGCTGCTGCCTGCGACCGGCGCCACGTGCGGCGTTGCCGTCCCCGCGTTCGACCAGCTCGTGGCGCCGACGACACCCGGCACCATGTTCGCCCAGGCGGTCGCGCCCACCGCCGCGACCACGCCCTGCGATGTCGGTGCAGGCGGGGGCTTCACCGGCCTGCAGAACCAGCTCTACCGTGTCGAGATCCACCAGGGCGGCACGCTGCCCGGGAACGTCACCTTCAAGTGGAGCCGCGACAACGGCTCGATCGCGTCCGCGCTGACCACCGCCAGCGCACCCAGCTTCGCCACCCCGGTGCTGGTGCTGCAGAGCGTGCCCGTCGACGACGCGCACGGCTTCTCGATCGGCGACTGGGTCGAGGTGCTCGACGACAAGATCGAGCTGCAGGGCCGCCCGGGCCTGCTCGTGAAGTTGACCAAGGTCGATGGCGTGAACCTCACGTTCGATCCAGCGAACGTCCGCAACTCGGACGGGACGACCGCGGCGCCAAGCTCGCCGCCCACGGCTCCGCTGGGCGGCCTCGACCTGACCGCGAACCCGAAGATCCGGCGGTGGGACCAGAACAGCGCGAACAGCACGACGGGCACCACCACGCTCACGGCGGGCGTTTTGCTGGCTCTGGAGAGCGGGGTGCAGGTCCAGTTCGGACCCGGTACCTATCGCGCGGGCGACTACTGGCTGATCCCGGCGCGCACCGCCATCGGAACATCGAGCGGGATCGAGTGGCCGCTGGTCCCCAATCCCCCGCCGCCTGGTCTGACGGCGGGCGCGCCGATGCCGCTGCGGTCCAAAGGCATCGTCCATCACTACGCGCGCCTCGCGATCGTCGATTACACGAGTGGAACGACCTTCCTGAACCTGCAGGACTGCCGCAAACGCGTGCCAGCGCTCAGCACGCTGTCGACCGACGACGTCGCATTCTCCAGCCTGACGCCCTCGCTGGTCATCCCGCCGGCGCCCGCGCCGCAGACGCTGACGGCGGCCCTGCAGGTGCTGGCGACGCGAACGGCGCCGCCGACCAAGGTGCGGGCGTCGATCCTGGCAACCAACAGCATCACGCTCACGAACGCAGCCAGCCCGCAAAGCACCGTGTTCTCCCTGCTCAACAACATGAGCTTGCCGAACCTCACGTTCAACAACGCGGACAGCACCGGCCGCGTTGCCGTGATGGTGCGGCTGATGGTCCAAGGCGTGAACCCACAGAAGGCCACCGGCATCACCGAGGGCGACGTCGAGTTCAACCTGGTGGTCACGCCCGTGTCGACCGGCATTCCGATCGTGATCGCCACCTCCTTCGAGGCGTACTTCGCGGGGACGTCGGGATTCTTCGAGGTTCACCACATCTACATGGAGCGCCTGCTGGCGGGGTTGCCCCAAACCCCGGCGAACGCGCAGGCCATCGGTGGGCTGCTGCCGGGGCAGTATAGCTTCTCGGCCAACTGGAGCATCAAGAGCCCCACGGCCGCGACGGTGACCGTCGCGGCTTGCACGGGGTCGACGACGCGCGAGCTGACCGTCATCGAGCTCTGAGCGCCGGCGGCGCCGACGGCGCGAACGCACTTTTCAGCAGCACTTCAATCAAACAGGGAACCAGGGAGGTCGGGACCATGATGTGGAGACGATTGTTAAAAATGGCAATACCGGCGGTCGCCGCGATCGCGGTTTGCGGCTCCGGCGGCGTCGCGAACGCCGCGACCCGCGTTTTGATTCTGGTCGACAACAGCGGATCGATGGCCGATCCGGGACCGTGCGGAGACATCAAGGCAAAGTGCGCCATCAACGACGTCATTTCGAAGGTGCAAACGACGTATACGGTCGGCGACGAGATCTTCACGCTCTGGATGTTCAGCCGCGGGCCCACTAACGACCCGACCACGGACATCTTCATGCCGCCAACCGGGTCGCTCGGCCCTGGCTGCCCGATCTCTCCCGCGGTCAATTTCGACTACACCGGGGGGAATGCCTGTGTCGTGCAGGCGTTGAACTTCCTCCACGACAACGCGGCTCCCGGCGGAGACACGCCGCTCCCGAACGCCTACTGCCGCGCGGTCTCCTACCTGGGAGCGAAGGCGAGCCTCGGCGACGACCTGCACATCGAGCTCGTCAGCGACGGCGAACGCCACAACATCTTCGGGGTCGATCCGGCGCCGACCTGCGACGGTCCCGACACCGTCAACAAGCCAGGAAACGGCGTCTTCCCGGCGATCACCGCCACCAGCCAGTATTTCGTGACCCAGGGTGGCGCACCGAACTTCGACTACTTCGTCAACAACCCGCAGAACACGGACTCGGGTGGCATCCTGATCCCGAACATTCCGCTTCTCGACGTGGAGTCCTGGCAGGCGAACATGTTCGACGTGGCCATCACCGGGGGCGTCGCCCCGGCCGGCACGCCGGCGACCACCGCGGTCAACATCGGCCTGCCGAACTTCTTCTCCCACCTGCCGAGCCCGCTGGCGCCTCCACACACGCCCGGCTTCGGCGACTTCCCGACTCACGACGTCGCCTTCGTGGCGGTGCCGAGCGGCGCGCCCATCCCGGTGCTCTCGGTCGACTTCATGCCGCTCGTCGTTCCGCTCGGAATGGCGTTGCTGCGGAGCTCGGGGAACGAGCGCGCTTCCTTCGCTCCCGCGTTCGCGGCCAGCGCCGCACTGGCTGCTGCGGTGACGACTCCCTCCGACTTCGTGCTGTTCCTCGATGGCCTCGCTCGTAGCACGGGCGGCCGCCTGACCATCTCGGGAAACAGCAGCGCGGCAGGCGATCCGTTCGGCACTCACCTGGTGCTGGGTGACATCAACGACGACGGTTGTGTCGACCAGACCGACGTGGCGCTGGTCGCGGCATCGTTCGGCCAGAGCGCCGTCCCCGGCGTCAGCAGCGCGGCGGTGCTGGCCGCCGACGTCAACCTCGACGGTACCGTCAACGATCGGGACTACGCGACCATCAAGCAGCAATACGGGACCGGCTGCACGACGCCGCCGAGCCCGCCGGCGGCAGCGCCGATCGGGCCGGTCATCTTTGGCTTCGGCGACGCCGCCAACTGGCTGCCGGTGTCGACGCCGGCCGTGCCGCGGACGCTCACCACGGTCCACACCGAGGGCGCCGCCGGTCTGAAGATCGGGCCGGTGGCGAACCAGCCATACCGCGAGTTCAAGTCGATCCCGTTCTCGACGCAGGCGGTGCAATCCGTGTCGCCGACCGACCGCAGCAGGATGTCGGTGGACCTGTTCATCCCGACCGCCAGCAATCAATTCTACCTGGGCGCGATCCAGCTCTACCTGGATTGCGCGTCGTGCACGACGTTCGGACGACACCAGTTCATTGGTAACCTGATGCTGACGGGCAAGCCGCAGAACGCGTTCTCGAAGGGCCTGACGTTCAACTTGCCGTCCGGTGTTCTGACGGCGTTGAAACAATCGCACGCCGACTTCGTGATCGATCTCGTGGTCAACTCGCCCGATTCAGGTCACGTGTTCGACAACATCCGCTTCTTCTAGGCGGCCCGATACCGGCCGGAAACGCGCGCGGATGCGGCGGCATTCATCCTCGCGCGTTTCTCATCGCGGGCTCGTGCATATATACTAAATCGTTGTATGCGCTGGTGGTGGGTACCGGCCGTCAGGATGGCGCGCTGGTCGTTGTACGTCACGGTGGTGCTGGTCGGCGGCGCGTGTGGGGCTGCGCCCCACGCCGCGCGGCTCGTGCCAAACGCGGGAGCCGATGCATCCGCCGAGGCGAATGACGCCGGCCAGGGCGCGACGGATCTCGGACGGGACGTGCCACCGCCCTGCCCGCGGGCGGTGAGCGCGACGCTGCAAGGTTTCGCCTCCTACCCGGGCCTCGCGACCATCGCCGCCGTCAGCGACACCGGGAGGCTGGTCTCGATCTCCCAGAAGCGCGGCGCTCCCGGGAGTCGGCTCACCCTCGCTCGAATCGAGGACGATCGCGTCGCCTTGCTCGATCAGGTCGACTCGCCGCTGCCCACGGGTGTCACCATGGTGAGTCCGATCGTGTGGGTCCAGCGCCCCAACACGTTCGTTCTGCCACTTTCGGGCGACCGTGTCGCGATTGTCGGCGATGGCACCGCGACGGGTAAGGGTGCGGCGATCGACATCTACGACACCAGCGGCGATGTGCTCACGTTGTCGAGTCACTTGCCGCTCGCGCTGGCGGGTTCCGCGTTGCGCGGCGCCGCGACGGACGGCCAACGTCTGTGGACTTGCACCAATCCCCAGCTTTCGAGCTATGAGATCGACCCGTCAGGTGCGCTCATCCCGGGACCGACGTTCGGAGGATCGCTCGCGGGCTATTGCGAGAGCCTGGCAGCGAGCCCGGATGGGCAGACGCTCTACGTCTCCACGACCAAGGGCCTCTTCACCGTCGACATTTCGGCTCCCGACGGCACGATGATCCGGCGGGGGCAGGCGCTGACCGACGGAGTACAGCTGATCCTCGACGTCGCTCGGATCGGCGACTACCTCGCGGTCTTCAGGCTAGGCGGGATGGTGCAGGCGGATGGCAGCTACTTCGCCAGCGGCGGATACGGCGACCTGCTCATTCTCGACGCCACGACCCTCGAGCAGGTCGACAGCATCCCGATGGACCTCACGGCCGGGCACGCAACTCCGGTCGGCTTTGCCGCGGTGGGTGATCGTTTGGTCGTCCAGCGAGAGAGCAACGATTGTCTGCGCTATACCGCAGAGGTCTACGACGTCGGCCCCGGCGGGTTGATCAAGCTCGACGAGATCACGCCGTACGACAGCTGCCCGTCACCGCCGACCAGCATCGTGCCGCTGCACGTGGGCGCTGGAGCGGGCTACGTGATCCTCGACCCTGCGCACCAGGTGGTCCGCGTCGACGCCGCGACCGGCGCGTTGATTCCGGTTGCGAGCCCGCAGCAGGGCTCGTTCGAGCGCCTCCTCGCGGTCGGACCTCACGCGCTCGCCGCATCGAGCCCGCTTTCGCGGCATCTGGTCGATCTGACGGTTCCAACCGCCCCGACCTTCACGGCGGGCGGCCCCTTCATGCCCCTGGACGCGGGCTGGGTGCGGGTGCAGGTTTCGCCCGACGCCGCAGCGTCGCTGCTCACCGTCCCCACGTTGAGCCGACCCGCCTCCGGCGCGGTCGTCACGCTGGTGAAGGGCGGCGACAATCAGTCCCTGCCCGCGGTCCTGGGCAACGTCGCCACCGACGATCCGAACGCCCAGTGGATGGCCGCGGGGAAGTGGTTCTTCGAGGTCTGGCTGGAGGACGCCGATTCCTTCCGATTGCGTCGCTTCGCGGCCACTGCCGTCGCCGGTGCAGGCGCAGGGACCGCGCCGACGCTCACATCCGATTTCGACGGGACGGTGGCGACCGTGCCGCCGCCCGATAGCGGGCCGCGCGACGGCCGGCCGGTGGACATGTGGACCAGCTTCGACCAGGACCGGGGGCGCCTGGTCGTCGCCGACTACCGGCTGAATGCCGCCGCCGCTGCCGGAGGTGTGTTCCTGCTGAGCTGGTTCGATAGCGTCGCCGGCGTGTACCAGCTCGCGGGGACCAAAGCCCTGGATCCAGGGACGAGCGGGATCCCCGACACGATCCTCGGCGCCTCGAACGGCGTGATTGTCCTGGCGCTCAAGGACCACCTGACGACGGTGAGCGAGGACGACGACAGCACGTCGACGATGGCCTTCGATCCGAAGCAGTTCTCGGTGACGCGGCTGCTCGGATTCGACGCAGGTCTCATCTACCTGGCTGTGTCGTTTCCCGGATCGCCGGTCACGACCGGGGCGGTAGTCGTCCGTCAGGCGGACGGCCTGGAGGTCGAGCGCTTCACCACCCCCGAGGCCGTGCGCTCCATGGCGGAGGTCGGCGACAACCTCGCGTTCGGAATGGACTCGACAATCGTCATCGCCGCGCCGACCTGCCCCGCGCCCTGACGCCGGGCCGTCAGGGGTGAGACTTTTTTCGACGGACGATCACCACCACGATGATGATGACGATGATCAGGATGATCAGGATGATGACGATGAGTAGCCACGGCAGCGGCGGCGGCGGCGGTGGTGGCGGAAAGGGCGTCGGGTCGCAGGCGTCGCCGATCCCATCTTTGTCCGAGTCCTTCTGATCGGGATTGGCCTTCGCCGGGCAGTTGTCGCAGGCGTCGCCGATCTTGTCGCCGTCGGTGTCCTTCTGGTCGGGATTGAACACGGTCGGGCAGTTGTCGCCGGGATCGAGGACACCATCGCGATCGCCCCGGTCGGCGCCGCCGTTCACGCTCTTCTTGAATCGGGCGATCGAGTCGTCGACCGCTGCCTGGAGCAGCGAGAGGTCGTTCGCCACTTCGTACACCTGCCCGCCCGAGACGTGCGCGAGCTCGCCGAGCGGTGTGTTCGTCGCATCGAGGATGTGCGGCTTGCCCCCCCCGGGTGGCACGGCCACGGCCACGGCTACGGGTGCGGCGGCCGCTCGCTTGATTGGCGCCGGCGGCAGCTGAGTCATCACCGGGGACGCCTTAGCCGACCCGCCCTTGGTGGCCTTCAACAGCGGCGCTGCCATCAACCTATCACCGGTGACAGTGGTTGGAAGGGTCAGCCCGTAGAAGTTATTGAAGGCCGAGCGGCTCGCCAGCTCGTTCAGGACCGCTTGCCGCCCCTTCGGCACCTCGTTGCGGGTCGCCACGGGCAGCGGGTAAGTCGTGTCGTCGGGGGCGACGTCCGTGTCGTGGAAGAGCTGAGGGAACGTGAAGTGGTAGATGATTCCGGGGTTCACCTGGTGCAGCGGATTCACGGCGATGTCGCCCGGATCGTTGTGGTTGAGCGTGCCCTTCACGCCGCCGGCGAAGTTCACGTCGCGTCCGTCGCCCACCAGCACCTGATAGATCGCCTCGTACTGGCATTCGGGGTTATCCGCACCGTACTTCTGCATGAGCCCGTTGGCGGCGCCCTTGACCGCATCCTGGTCCGCTGTGAAGTCCGAGGCGACCTGGTACGCGTAGTCGGCCGGGCCGCCGAACGGCAAGAACGGAAAATCGGCGTGGCTCGCGACCGCGAAGCGCGCGTGGGGAAAGGCCTCGGCCGCGGTCCACTTCTGCATCAGGATCGGTATCTGCGTCTTCCAGCCCGGCAGGAGCGCGCCGGTGCTTCCGGTGACGTCCAGCAGGAACACCACGTCGACGACATCCTTGGCCTGCGTCGACAGCGGCCACCCGATGTCCTGCAGTACGGCGACGGCCTGACCCGGGTTGTGGTTGGGGACGACCTGGACAGTGTTGGTCTCTCCGTAAGGCTCCATGAGCTCGCCTTTGAATAGCGACGTGAAATGATTGACGGCCTGGAAATCGAACGGATTGGGGGCATACATGCTGACCTGCCCACCCGCCACGCCGACGCCGCCGGCACAGAAGCAAGGAATCCCCGAGGCGATGCACGCGGCGGCCGCCGCGTTCAGGAACGCGCCCTTCCATTCCAGCTGGGACACGGCCATCATGGCCGAGAGGCGCTGCGCCGGCGTCATGCTCGAAAAGTCGGGCGGGGACGCCCCGTGGTTCTCGAGGGTCCTCGTGAAGATGTCATCGCGAAACGCGTTGGTGCTGTCTTTCCCTTGCTCGCCGGTCGACAGGTTCATGAAGCTGTGAAATCCCAGCCCGTGCGCGATCTCGTGCATCGCCACCGTCACGAAATCGAGATCCGTGCCCGGGGGCGTGCCGTCGAGTCCGTAGTACCAGCTCCTGGCGCCCAGGCAGGTCGCGTTGTCGACGTCGCTGTTGAAGACGATGGTGATGTCGTCGACGGCGGGCAACACGGGGCTGCCGGCCAGAGCATCGGCGAGCGCGTGAGGATAAAGAATGTCCCCCACCGGCGCGTGCGGGAAATTTGGATCCGCCGCGCCCACCGTGGTGGTCACCAAGCCGGCCGCGGTGCATGGCCCTGTATTGAACGATGCATTGATCACGATGGGCACGTTGCTCTGCAGCAGGCTCCCCCAGATCGTCGCCGCATATTGCAGCGCCACCAGGCGCGCTTCACCCAGCTTCGCGGCGGGATTGCCGCCGACCACGACGCCGCCCGGGACCAGGCTCGCCGCGGTGAAGCCGGGACCCAGCGGATCGGTCAGCTTGATCTTTATCGGCACGAACGCGTGCGCCTGCCCGGCGTGAAGGGCGGTCGCAATCGCGATCCCAGCCAGGACCGTCTGCCATCGTCGCCGGCGTTTCGCCAATGTGCTCGCGCTTCGCGTTCGCGGCTCCAGCTCGCGACCGCCGAGTCCCCTGTCGTCGATTCCCGTCATTGTCGGCTCCTCGCCTGATTCGGACACACCAAGCAACGGTCGGCCGGCCAGATCTTTCTCGTTCCGATACGGAATGTTCCGTATGTGCGGCACATTCCCTTTCGCGGACGACGAAACATCGGTCGTCGCCGAATCGTGGGAAGAAAACCTGGCTCCCGATCGTCCCCCGAGAGGGGAATTTGCGCCGACCATGCATGTGCGGGTCTCGACCCAGTCTTCGTTACCCGGCGGCGGGGACCAGTTTGACCGCTTCGTCGCGCGTGACCGCGTCGCGTTCACGGTCTCCATGGCGGCAGGCGACTGATTTGCGATCGCCGATCCCACGTTCTCCCAGGGCCGCGCCGGGCGGCTCGACACTCGGGGGCCCCCTGCGCCGACCGAGCGCAATCGGGGCTGACGGCGCCGAGCTCAGCAAACCCGGAGACCCGGACGAGCGGGCCGCCGACGCGGTCGCTGATCGGGCGGCGCGCGACATCGAGGCGGAGCCGCCCTTCGCGGGTGGTGCCGGGCTCGACGGAGTGACCAGCGCGGGTGGCGGCATGCTCCCACCTTCCGCTCGCGCGACGTTCGCGCCCTTTGTGAACGGCGACCTCGCGCACGTACGCGTCCACGCCGACGGGGCGGCGGCTGCCTCGGCCGAGGCGCTCGGCGCGCGCGCGTACACGGTGGGGCGCGACATCTACTTCGGGGACGGACAGCTCGATCTCGCGAGCGGCCCCGGCCGCCGCTTGATGGCGCACGAGCTGGTCCACACCGCGCAACCGCCCGGCTCGCCGCCGCGGATCCGGCGCGACGTCGCTGACACGACCGAGGGTGACCAGGCCTCGAAGCAGGACTCCGCGCGCTTCGGGGGCGACAAGGAGCTCGAGAAGATCGCCGCGGGCAGCAAGAGGCTGAAGAAAGGCGATCGCGGCATCGAGGTGACCAAGCTGCAGCAAGCGCTGGTCGACATGGGATACTCGCTGCCCGGCGGCGTCGACGGCGACTTTGGGAAATCGACCTTCGACGCGCTGGTGAAGTTTCAGCACGACGAGACGATCCCCGAGACCGGCGCGTACGACGCCGCCACGCTCGACGCGTTGAACAAGCGATACGACACCCGCAAGCCCTACCTCGACAACGCGACCTTCGACCCCGCCAATCCAACGAAGGGCCTGCGGGGCTTGCGCAGCGACGAGAAGACCGCGACCACGGCAGCCCTCGTCCCCCAGCGCGGCACGGGGGGCGGGGCCAGCAGCTTCCAGGACGACGTCGGCGGCGACAAGTACGGCGACGAGATGCGCAAGCAACTCGACGCCGTCATCAAGGCCTTGCACAAGGAGCTCTTCGAAGACAAGAAGCCGCTGCGCGCGGATCCCGCGAAGAACTTCGAGAAGTGGAGCGTGCTCGAGCAGACGGCGGACGCGTCCAGGGACGTCACCGACGCCGTGTACGGCAGCTTCCCCAAGGGCCCGAAGATGACGGCGGCGACAGGGAACTTCATCGACCAGTGGGAGGACGAGGTGCAGCGCAACGCGCTCCTCTCCGACGCCGCCAAGAAGGACAAGGCGGTCGGCAAGGTCTGGTATCTCATCACTTCGAACTGCGACGACGTCAACAACCGGCACGCGGCCGTTCCGGCCGACACCCAGGAGAAGGGGATCCTCGACCCGATCGTCGCCTCCTTCGTCGATACCGACGCCAAGGTCCAAACGGTGCTCGAGCTCGAGATCGGCTGGGAGGGCTCGCAGCTAGAAGGCAAGGTCTTCCTGCAGCGGTACAAGCAGGCGTCCGACACCGCCAACCGGACGGCGCTCTGGAACCTCTTCCAGATCTGCATCCACGAGTACATCCACTCGCTCGCCAACACGAAGTATCAGGACTACGCCGACAGCTTTCGCAGATCGGGAGACAGTGTCCGCTACAACACGCTGATCGAAGGCATGTGCGACTTCTTCACGGAGAACGTACGCGCGACGGTCAACATCACCGACGCCCTGCGAAAGAAGGTCGAGGGGCCCTACTACGACGGCGCGCAGCCGGTGCCATCGGTGACGCCGGACGTGTACGGGTCGCGCGTGCAGGCCGAGCAGGCGGTGGCGATCGTCGGCATCCGCAACGCCGAGGCGGCTTACTTCAAGGGCGACGTCGCCCGTATCGGAGGGCCGTAGCCACGCGCCTGCTCGACCTCAGCGGTCGTCGGGAGGCGGCCGTTCTGTGCCTGCTGGTGGCGGCGGCGACCGGGGCGGGCGGCGCGGCGGCCGCCGCGAGCACGACGACGCGGAAACCGCGGTCTACAATCATCGGTAGCGGTGACCATGCAACCAACAGCAAGTCGAGGCGTACCATGAGCAAGGACGACTGCGTGCGGGCCGCCCGCGCCATCCGCGAGCGCGACTTCATCGGGTGGCGCGGCTTCCCCACCACCTGCGGCGCCGCCGAACTGCTGGGTGCGCCGCCGCCCGCCGATCTCGCCGAACGACCGAAACGCGCCCTCGGCGACGGCTTCGTCGAGGCGGTGGCGGTGTTGCTCGACCTGCCCGGCTACTATCGACCGACCGCCAGCTTCCGCGGGGGCAAGCTGGTGCTGCTCGACGGCATGAACCCCGCGGTGAAAGGCGGCGCGGCGGCGCTGCGCGCCGACCTGGGCGCGCCTGCCGCGCGGCTCGACTTCGAGCACGGCACGCTGCCGATCGCCGCAGGTGAATGGGCGTTCCCAGCTCGCGGCATTACTCTGTTCGTAGAGCCCGTGAACGGCGAGATCCTCCACGTCGCGCTCTACCACCCGACGGACCTCGCCGAATACGTCCACGCGCTGCGACCACACCTCGGAAAACGGCCGTGGCCCGTGTCGGTTCCCTGAGCCCTTCCACGACACCGACAGCGCGCCGGATAGCACGCCGTACCCGATCGCGACACCCAATGAGCGTCCCGTGGGAAACGGTCGGGTGTACGAGCGTGGAGAGCATTTCTGTCTGCTGCCGCCAGCGATTGATGACTCGATCGCGTTGTTCCGCGTCAGCGCCAAGAGTCGGGTCGATGATATGGACGGCGACGGCGTTCCGGATTCGGTTGACAATGGTCGGACGGTCTACAATCCGAAGCAGCGAGACAGCGACGGCGACAAGATCGGTGACGTTTGCGACAATTGTCCAAAGAAGGCCAATCGGAACCAGAAGGACTCCAATAGGAATGGAGCTGGCGACGTATGCGATCCAGCTCTGCGCCGCACACCTTCGCACGGTCCCCGGCCCGCCGCACGCTGACATCCGTGACGCCGATAACGCTGGCCGGTGGATGCGCTCCACGTTGTGAACGCGCTCTTGCCGTCCCGCCGCAGTCGGGTGATTATCGCCCGCCGAGACGTCGGCGCGGAAGCTCGGAGCTCCTAAATGCGGTGGCTACCTAATATTGGGATAGCGTGCGTGCTGTTGGTGCCACTCGTCGCCCTGGCAGCGCCAAAGCATCCACGTCGCTCAGGCAACGCGCCTTCATCATTGAGGGCACCGGCCGTGGCGCAGGCATGTAATCAGACCGGCGCTAAATGTGTCAGCGGCGCCACCGCGTGCACCGATTCGTATGTTCCGACCATGACCTGTTCGAACGACTCGTCACCCGTGTGCGTAGAAACGTGCGGTCAATTGACCTGCACCGCCACCCAGGTTTGTGACTACTGGTCGGATGGAAGCCAGTACCTGGGCAGTGGAAACTGCGTCAACCCATGCAAGGCGGGCTCCTGCGCTGCTGGCCTTGGATGCTGTCCGACGACCGGCGACTGTGTCAAATGTAAAACGCAAAATGCCGATGGTACCTGTTGCATTCGGAAGACGTGCGGCACGCCAGGCTTGTCGTGTGGAGCGCCAGCCGATGGCTGCGGTGGTAATTTGAATTGCGGCGCGTGCGCCAAAGGTTTTTGCCTCAATGGAAATTGCGTCGATTGCCAGCCTGGCCAGACGGACACATCCGGGTGTCAGCAAGGTGACTGCAACACCTCCGCATCTCCGGCGAGTCGAACGTGCATTGCGAGTGGTCAATGGGGAGCCTGTACGAATCAGCTGGTTTCGAGCGCATGCTCCTCAGGTGCCGGCGCCGGTCCTGGCTGTTCGGGTAACTGTACTTGCACTGGCCGCCAATGTCCCGGTGGTGCTTGCAGCGTGCAGGGAGTGGTGTGCAACCCGGCGTGCGGGCCAGTTCAGGGCTCCACAGGACCATCTTATGACGTTCAATGCAACGGGAGCACTGGGTGTGCTCCGTGCAGCGCATCTGCGCCAGTCTCATGCCAAACTGGTGGGTGCGCGGGATTTCAATGTGGCAGCGGGAGCGGATGCCAGGCGCTGGAGAAGCATACTTCATGGACAGCCGCGTCGGTGAATCTGACCAAAACATTGAACGACAAGGACGGCCAATGGCGCTGCAAGAACATTTGGACGTGGAATGTGCCGCAGCCGCCAGCGTCGACGGCGTTCTCGATCGACATAAAGGGTTGGGAGACGAATTGCTCAACGACGGGGACGTCGTTCATCGTCCAGGCGACATGCTCGAGCTTCTTCAGCGCTGCCCAATGCTCACAGGATACCTGCTGCGCTCCATGTGGGAATGTCGCAAACATTCATCAGGACAAATTGCAGCTGTGGGACGTGAATGATTTGCGCAACCAGCAGACGTGGACCCTCACGTGTCCGCATGGTGACGCCGTCGTGCTGACCAAGCTCGGTCAGACTGGAAGCAACGGCAACGGTTGTATCTACGAGCTGCAAGTAACCAAGGTTTACGTGAACGATTATTGTACGTTCGATCCTGCACAATCTCAGTATCTATGCGGCAGATGAGCCGCGTGTTTGGTCTCGACAGACCCGCTCGTCGCGTCGGTGACCAACGCAACGACAACCAAGACAGCTGGTTACTTCCGAAATACCGCCACGAGCGCGCCGGCGACGGCAGCCGCGAGCAGGGTCGCGATGAGGACGGCCTTCCACGGGAATGGCCGGGGTGGTTCTGAGGGCGGCGATGGCAGCTTCAACTCGCAGACGTCGCCGACGCCGTTCTTGTTCGAATCCTCCTGATTGGCGTTCGCGACCGTAGGGCAATTGTCGCACGCGTCTCCGATCTTGTCTCCGTCGGTGTCTTTCTGATTTGGGTTGAACACCGTCGGGCAATTGTCCGTGGGATCGAGGATGCCGTCGCGGTCCGCCAGGTCGGCGCCGCCCTTGACCGTCTTCTTGAAGCGCGCGATCGAGTCGTCGATGGCCGCTTGCAGGAGCGATGGTACGAGCGCCGGCACGACTCCAGGCGCCGGCGGCGCAGTCTGGGGGCTGCCGCTCAATTCGTATACCTGTCCGCCCGAGACACCCGCCAGCTCGGCGAGCGCGTTCTTGTTGGCCGGCGCGGATAGACGCATGGTAGCCGCGTCGATGGTTGCCGGAAAGGTCAGCCCGTAATAGGTGTTGAAGGAGGAGCGTCCAGCCAGCTCGTTCAAGACCTCCTGTCGACCTTTGGGAACTTCGTTCCGTTTGGCGTCGGGCAGCGGATATTTGTCCTTGTCGGGCGAAGAGTCCGTGTCATGGAAGGGTTGGCCAGGAAAAGTAAAATGATAGATGAGCCCTGGGTTCAGTTGACTGAGCGGATTCCGCGGTATGTCACCGGGATCGATGTAGTTGAAGGTGCCTTTTGTGCCGTTGCCGAAGTTCACATCTCGTCCGTCCCCTTTCAGGACCTGGTAGATGGCTTCGTACTGAGATTCGGGATCGTCCCACCCGTTCTTTTGAGGGAGCTCATTGATCGCGGTGATGACGGCATCCGTCTTCGCTGTGAAGTCGAGGGCCACCTGGTAAGCGTAATCCGTGCTCGATCCATAGGGCAGGAACGGGAAGTCGCCGTGGCTGGCGACCGCGAAGCGCGCGTGCGGGAAGGCGGCGAGCCATCTCTGGATCAAGCTGGGAATTTGAGCCTTCCATCCCGGCAGCAGCGTGGCCGTGCTCCCGGTGACGTCCAGCAAGAGGACGATGTCGACGGCATCGGTCGGCGACGTCGACAGCGGCCATCCAATGTCCTGCAAAACCGCGATAGCCTGGCCCGGGTCGCGGTTGGGGACAATCGAGACGGTGTTGGTAGCGGAATACGGTGCCATCAGCTCACCGGCAAATAGAGCTGTAAAATGATTGGCGGCCTGCGGATCCAACGTGGTCGGGGCGTACATGGAGACCTGGGAATCGGCCACGCCACGGCCTCCAAAGCAGAAACAGGTCAAACCCGACTTCAGGCAAGTCTGCGCAGCTGCGTTCAGAACGGCCCCCGTCCATTCCAGCTTCGGAGCGGCGGTCAGCGCAGCGAGGCGCTGGCCAGAGGACATACTCGAGAAATCCGCTGGCGAGGCGCCGTGATTCTCGAGGTTCCTCATGAAGATATCGTCGCGGAACGTGTTGGTGCTGTCCTTTCCCTTGTCTCCGGTGGTCAGGTTGATGAACGTCTGGAACCCGAGGCCGTGCGCGATCTCGTGCATCGCCACTGTGACGAAATCGAGGTCCGTTCCGGGCGGCGTGCCATCGAGGCCGTAGTACCAGCTCCTCGAGCCGAGGCAGGTGGCGTTGTCCACGTCGCTGTTGAAGACGATGGTGATGTCGTCGGTCGCGGGCAGCAGGTCGCTTCCCGCCAGCGCGTTGGCCAAAGCCTGCGGATAGAGGGTGTCGGCCACGGGCGCGTGAGGGAAATTGGGATCCGCGGCGCTCACGGTCGTATTCGCCAGCCCGTTTGCGGTGCAAGGCAGCGAAGCGAACGAGACGTCGACGACGATGGGGACGTTGCTCTGGAGCAAGCTCCCCCAGATCGTTGCCGCGTATTGCAACGCTACGAGGCGTGCCTCACCCAGCTTCACTGCCGGGTTGCCGCCAGCCGCGACGCCACCTGGGACCGAGCTCGCCGAGTTGAACCCCGGCCCCAGCGCGTCCTTCATGTTGATCTTGATCGGCGCGAAGGCGTGGACGCTCCGGACGCAAATGAGCAAAAAAAGAAAGACGAACAGCGACAGAGCGCCTTGCGGGCGCCTGCGCCGGCGCTGTCCCGCGAGGCATCGCGCCTCTAACCACTGAACCTCGACGTCGTCTCCAGCCATTGCGGGTTCCTCACCAGGGAAGCGTTCGCGACGACCTCGGGCCCACCCGTCGCAGCCTCGCGGCGGAGCATACTACTCGTGTCTGATCCGGAAGTTGAGTGCGCGCCGGCACGCTCGATCCGAGCCGGCATTGACGAACCAGCAACGCAAATATTCCCGGCGAAATCGTCTCTTTCCAGTCCGTCGCGCGCGTCTTGCGCCACACTCGATTCTCACTGGTCGGGCTCGGCCGACTCGCGTAGCGTGGACGCCTCGAGAGGAAGACCCGGTGGATCGGACGTTTGCACATCTCTCCCGTCCGGCGCGTGCCGCCCCGCGGCCGGTCGTGGCCCTGAGCGTGCCCGGGAAAGCACCGCCGCGTTCCACCGACGTCGCCGACGACCGTCGCGCGATCGAGCACGAGGTCGATCATGACGTCGACGTCGAGACCAAGAGCGCGACCGCCGCAGCCGCGGCAAGCGGCGGCATGACCCCGCCGAAGCCGCCGCCTCCGGATGACGGCTCGGATCCGATCCGTCACATGCCGCTCTTCGCCGGTGGGCGCGCCGTCGGGCTGCCGCCTCGTCAGCCGGTGCAGCGCAAATGCGCGTCGCCATCGGCCTGCGAGTGCGACGATTGCCGGGCGACCGGCGTGCAGACCGGCGTGCGGACCGGCGTGCAAAAGAAGGATGGCGGGCCGCCCTCGCCCTCGCGTGTCTCGACGGAAGTGGTTCGCCGGCTGGCCGCGCACGGGATCGCGGGCTCACCAACATCGCTCCCGCATCTCCCGAGGATGCAGCCGCTCTTCGGGCATCACGCCATCTCCGACATCAAGGCCTTCGTCGGTGCGCGCGCAACAGAAGCCACCCGTCAGATGGGAGCGCTGGCGTACGCAACGGGGGACAGCGTCGCGTTTGCTGCGTGGCCCACGCTGCACACCGCCGCCCACGAAGCCGCGCACGTCATCCAGCAACGCGCCGGCGTTCACCTGGATGGGGGCGTGGGCACCCGCGGCGACGCTCACGAGCGGGAGGCGGACGCGGTCGCCGATCGCGTCGTCCGCGGCGAGTCGGTCGAGGACATCCTCGGTCGATACCCGCCGGGCCAGGTGCCGGATCCCGCGCCGCCTGCCGTGCAGCGCGAGACCGATCCCGCTGCGCCGGCTGCGGTCGCGTCGACGCCAGCGCCGGCGGATGGTCCGCAGTTCTCCGTCGCGGTCAGCATGCAAGGCATGACCTTCCAACCCTCGGGCGGGATGATGGAGGTCGGCTCGCGCGTGCGACAGGCGTTGCAAGTGGTGCTGCGCCGCCTGATCGGCAGCCAGTACACGGCTGGGATGGAGATCGGCCTCGAGTCGGCGCTGACGAATCTGAGTACGACGGGGTTGCTCACCGGTAACGCCGACAAGCCCGAGCCGTGGCCTCCCTTCACCGTCGATGCGCGGATCTCGCTGGAGATCGTGGCCTGGGCCCAGGCACCGAGCCGGGGCTTCAACGTGGCACTCACCGCGGACGAGCTCGATCTCCTTGCGCTCGGCCTGGGGGCGGAAGCGGCTTGGGCCAAGATCCACGATCCGCAGCTTTCGAACGATCTGTTGTTGCTGCCCGGCTGGTTCCTGGTCCCCTCGAACGAGGGCGTCTTCATCAACCAGATGGGCAGCCGCACCGACCTCCTGCGCGATTTCATGCTCGCGCTCAACCGGTTCCAGCAGGACACCACCGACACCGACGCCCTCGCGACGTTGACGAAGTCGCTGAACCAGATCCTCGGTAGTCTCGATGTCCCGACCGGCGTGCTCGACGCCATTCGCGAGGACAAGGAACTGGTTCCCCACACCGGCTATCAGCTCATCTGGCCCGCGCCCAATCCCGACCCGCAGCCCGACCCGAAGAAGGCAGCCCCCAAGCGGACCGAGACCGCGGGGCCGGACGAGCGGCCGGCCGTGGTCCCGGAGTCCTTCTTCCTCACCTGGATCTCTGGTCAGGAAGATCTGGCGCAAAAGGCGATGAACGAGCACGCGGTCAGGGTTCAGGTCCTGGACCGCTTCGTGCGGTTCCTCGAGGTGGCGCTGGCCAGGCCATCGGGCGGTGACCAAAAGACCCACGGTGCACCCGGCAAAGTGCAGGCGGTGCTGCCCGCGTTCGATGCCCGACTCACCGAGTCGCCGGGCATCGAAGCGCCGATGTTCAGCGCCATCACGGGCACCGACTACACCTTCGACCTCCAGCTGATGTTCCCGGACGTCTTCGAAGCGCTGGGCACCTACGCGTACGACTGGGAGCGGGTCGAGATCGATCCCGAAAAAGGCGAGGAGGGCGCGACCAGCAAGCCCACGATGGGCGAGACCGCGGCGGAGCGGTTCAAGCGCACCGGCGCCGACAACGAGGAAGACCTCAAGAAGTTCGGGAGCTCGATCATCTCGCAGATCGGCCAACCCGGGCTCAACCTGCGAACCGTCATCCAGGCCAACAACGCGCTCCGATACGTCGGAACGTCGCTACGGCTCGCGTTCGAGGTCATCACCAAGCCCGCCAGCGAGCAGCACGTGGTCTTCCCCCACCCGGGCTGGTACCTGGTCCGGGTGAAGGCGGTCGGGGCGCGCGCCGACCAGGCCGACGTGGTGCGGGATCCCTCGGTGGCGTTCACGCCCGTCCACGTCACAAAGCCCGCGGAGCTGGCCACTGAGCTGACCAATCTGCAGGCGAGCGCCCGCGAGCAGAAGGTTCAGCGGATGCTCGCGCTCGAGAAGATGCTGTCCGGTGCGAACACCACCCTGCCGAACCAGCCCGAGCTACAGAAGGAGTACGACGCGCTCTACAAGGAGCTGGTGCTGACGACGACCGTCGACCAGTTGAATACGCAGCTCAACACGCTGCGCTCGCGGGTCGGGACGCTGTCCGAGTCGAGCCCGGAGTACCAGCAGACCCGCGACCAGATCGATCGCGTGGAGCGCCTGCTCGAGATCCGCACCAAGCGCGCGGCCTCGCACGCGCTCGGCGCCGCTTCTCGCGTGACGGCCACCTTCGTCGGCGACGACGGCCGCACGTTGCCGCTGTTGCTCGAAGCCGTGCGAGAGACCCCGGCCGATGCCACGAACGAGCGCTACTACGTATCGGACCTGACGACCTCGAAGAGCGACGACGCGACGGCGGACGGAGCCACGGCCGCCGACGCGATCGCGAACGCGGTGGTCACCATCCTGCAGGGCATCCACGGCTACGGCCGCGGCTATGTCTCGATCAGCCTGACGGGCGGCGTGCGGTCGATCCGCATCGCCGCCAGCCTCGGCAACCTCTTGAGCGAGGCGATCGGGAACATCACGACCGCGGTCTCCGTGGTGGCGATCGCCGCCGCTCCGCTGACGGGCGGCGCCACCCTGGCGCTGCTGTTGCCCGTGGGACTGGTGGGAGCGATCCCGTCAGCGTACCGCCTCGCCACCACGGCAGAGAACGGCACCTTCGAGTGGGATCTCGAGACGCTCACGGACATCATCAACATCGTCGGTGGCTTCGCAGGCGCTGGCGCGTCAGTGGCCCGCGCGCTGCAATACGTGCGCATCGCCGAGGGCCTGATGGTGATCGGCGTGGGCGCGGGGCGCGCGGGCGTGATGATGATCGGCGTCTCCGTCCTGAACCAGATCGCGACGCTCGATCCCAATCTGCCGCCCGGGCTGCGGCGGGCGCGCGTCCTCGAGATCATGGCGCAGGCCGGCCTCCAGGCCGGAATGATATTCGCTCA
This sequence comes from uncultured Pseudomonadota bacterium, assembly GCA_963774325.1. Taxonomy (GTDB): domain Bacteria; phylum Myxococcota_A; class Polyangia; order Fen-1088; family Fen-1088; genus DASRQZ01. The sequence continues at coordinate 1,065,275 of CAVZEF010000002.1, read as the reverse complement.
CACGCTGGCCGAGCAGGCGCAGGCCGCCAAGGCGGGGGAGGCGCACGCGACGACGCCGGAGAAGGTCGCTCCGCGCGATCCGGCGGCCAAGGCGCCGCCCGCCGACGAGGTCCCTGCCGAGAAGTCGGCGGGAGAGCCTGGCGCGCCCGCGCACGCAGCGCCCGCGACGAGCGCGACGGCCAAGCCGGAATTTCAGAGCTGGGAGCGCTCGCTCAGCCCCGAGACGCAGGCGACCCTCGCCGCCGATCCCGAGCTGCGGCGGGTCTTCGCCGAGATGGATCCGGCGGTCCGGCGCGTCCTCACACTGTGCGAGAGCCTCTGCATCCCCACCGATCCGAAGCCGTCGGCGGCCAACGTCAAGGCCATCGAAGATCTCATCGGGCGGCTGGGACTGTCGCCGGACCATCCCGCGCTTCGCGAGTTCCTGCACTACCGCCGGAAGAACCTCTCGGCTGCGCTCGATCGTCTGCAAAACGTCGAGACAATGCAGCAGCTGAAGGTGGTGCTGGACGCCGGCATCCAGGAATACGCCCAGCAGAGGGGCGGGACAGCCCAGCGCGGCCCGGACGGCCGGTGGGTGTTCACGAACGACCAAGGCGTGTCCACCACCGAGTGGTCGTTGGGTATTCACAGCGAACAGGGCAACCGCGGCGCGAGGAGCTTCATGCAGTCTCACCATGGGATCCAGGACGAGTGGGCGCTGAGCCACTTGCCCCCGGACAGCGGATACACCTCCGGCAGCGCGCGCACGATCATGCTGCGCGACAGCCGCACGGGCACGCCGCACCGGATCGTCACCGATCGCCAGGCCGCGCGCGCCGCCGGCCGCCCGAACCGCACGTACGTCGAGGAGCGATCGCTGCTCGTCGAGGACATGAACGCCGCGGGCGTGGATGCGAGCGTGCGCGATCAACTGCTGGCCGACTCCGACAGCTATTTCGCCGACCGCGCCAATCAATGGTGGAAGGCGATGGGTGAAAAGGGTGTTTCCAAAGAGCAGCGTGACATTAACTTACGTCGCGTGTTCGGAAACTGGGACAAGCTTCCCTGAGGTGCTCGCATGAGCGATTCGACTCGCGGCTCGTTGATCGAAAAGTTGAGGGCGTTGCCCCACGGTCAAGTCTGGCTGGGCCCTCCTGCCGACCCCCAGCGCTTGAGCGAGCTCGAGGGGGAGTATGGCGTGACGTTCCCCGCCGACTACCGCGAGCTCAAGCTGGCCGCCGACGGCGTGAGCCTGGGCAACGGCGGCTCGCGGCTCGAGCTCGAGATCATCGACGAGACATACGACCACCTCGGCGACGAAGTGCTGGAAAAGAACCTCCCGGGAATGATCCTGATCGGCAGCGACGGCGGGGGGAAAGCATACTTCTACGATCCGAAGAACAGGCTCGGCAAGGGGGCGTTCGCCGTTTTCATGGCTTCGTTCTCGGCGCCTTTCTTCGAGGAATCGATCTACCTCGGCGGCAGCCTGACCGAGGTCATCGACCGCGTGCTCGGCGGAGAGGACTTCTGGAAGCTGCCGCGGCTAGGCCCGTCGGCCCCGAACGCCTGATCAGCGGTCCGCTATCGGCATGGGAAGGCGTACGCTCGCCGCCCGCAGCCGCGGCGACGCGACTCCCGCTCCTGAACGATGCTAAAGTGAAGGCGCTTCGCTGGGAAGGAGGCAGGGATGTACGGATGGCAGCGGCGGTCGTCGGCGAGTGCGGGCAAGCGAGCGTTCCAACCGTCATCGTGGAACCCCGGCGCGGTCGCGCGGGACACGCGCGTGGGGCTGGCGGTGAGCAAGCCCGACGATCCGTCGGAGCGCGAGGCCGCCACGGTCGCCGAGCGCGTGCTCGCGGGCGGCGACGCGCGCATCCAGACCGCGCCGACGGCGTCGATTCAGCGCGACGACGCCGGCGGTGACGGCGGCGCCGGCGCGGCGGGAGCGTTGCCCCTCGGCGACGGACGGCCGCTCGATCGCGGTGTGAGGAGCGCGCTCGAGCCGCGCTTCGGTGCCGATTTCAGCCACGTGCGTGTTCACGCCGGCGCGGACGCGCGACGCGCGGCCGACGCGCTCGGCGCGCGCGCCTTCACCATCGGCGACCACATCGGCTTTCACGGCGGCGAGCACCGCCCCGACGGAACGTCCGGCCTGCGGCTGCTCGCGCACGAGCTCACACACGTGGTCCAGCAGCAGCGGAGCGGCGGCGTGGCGATCCAGCGCGATGCGTTCGGCTCGCCACCGGTCAGCGTGCGCTCGCCCGTGTTCGAGGAAGCGGCCACACAGATTACGGACCTCACCGCTTCCGTCGAGGGCCGAGCGCTGGGCGCCGCGGAGATCGCGCTCGTGCAGCCGGTATTCGGCACGTCGATCGATCTCACGCGCGTCCGGCTGCTCACCTCTGACCTGCTCCCGTTCCGCACCGTCGGCAACACCGTGCGCGTCCCGCACAACTTCTCGATCGACAACGCCGAGCACGCCCAGACGCTGGTCCACGAGATGACCCACGTCTGGCAGTACCAGCACGGCGGCACCAGCTACCTCTCGATCTCGCTCGCCACGCAGATCGCCGCGATGATCGGGTCGGGCAGCCGCAACGGCGCCTACGACTACACCGTCGACCCGCAGCGCTCGTTCTTCAGCTTCACGCCCGAGCAGCAGGCCATGATCGTCGAGAACTATTTCTCGATGCGGCGCGATCAGGCCGGCCCGCCGCAGGACTCATACCGCGGCAACCACGTCGGGACCTCCGGCTTCTTCGACTATATGTCGGCCACCGATCGCATGGCGGAGATCGCGCGCGAGCTGCCGACCCACGAGACATGGATCGCGCAGATGCGGGTCAGCATGCCGGCGAGCGAGCACAGCATCCTCATGCAGCGCGCGTCGGAGGTGATGACCGTCCCCGGGAACGCGCTGGCGCCGGTGCCGAGCGACCGCGCGCTGACGCCGGTGAAACCGCTGCTCGAGATCAGGTTCTGAGCCGTGTGCGCGCGGTGAATGACCCGGGCGCGCGCCTGCTGGCGGTGGCGCTGCTGGCCGGCGGCGCCGCCGGCTGCTTCCCCTATCGCCAGGCGTACCGGAGCGCGCTCGAGGGTGTGGTGGTGGACCCCGCGCAGCACCCGGTACCCGGCGCTGCGGTCGTCACCTGTTCGAGCGACGGCTGGGAGACCGACGCCGGCTGTCCGCGACGCGCCGAGGTCGAGACCGACGTCGCCGGTCGCTTCGACATCCCGGCCCTCAGGGAGTGGACCTGGTGCTGCTTCGGCGAAGCGCCGCGACCAAAAACGACGATCGGCGTGTGCGCGCGCGACCAGGCCGGTCAACGCCTCGAAGCGCCGCCGGCCGTCGTGAACGGAGGCGCGCCGGGCGGGCTGCGGATCGTCCTCGTTCCCGTCGGCCCGGCCGACCGCCCCGGCGGTTGCAAGACACGGTGACGACGGCTCGATTCCAGTTCAGCTCCCCCGATGCGATCGGCCGGGCGCGCGCAGGCAGCCCACCGGGTGCCCCGCTGGCAAAGGTGGTCAGAAGCTTCTCCATCTTTGGTTGCAGCTGGATCGCCGTCGTCCCCACGCTTTGCCCCTTGGGTGCCAGCCGTCCGACGGCGCTGGTGATGTCCTGGCCGTACAGCGGCGCCGCCACTCCAGGCAGGTTGGTCGGATCAGCGAAAGGATCCTTCGCGTGAGGTATCCGTCCTTCGCGATGGCGACGACTCGCGGCCGCGGCAACGGGTACTGCTCGCAGTTCATCGTGCCCATGACGTTTTCAACGACAGACGAGGAGGATATTCTCCGCAAATGACACCGGTGTCGGCGAAACGATTCGTCTGTGGCGAGGAACGGTCACCTCTTCGAGGTGGCGGCCTCGACAGGCGCGCCCGCAGCAGCGAGCATACGCCCGTGAACCTGTACGTTCGCATCGGAGTGCTCGCGGTTGTGGCTGGCGGAGCGGCGTCGTGCGTGCACGTGGTGCCCATGTACCCGCCCGGCGAGGTGTGCCCGGAGCTGCCGGCGCCGGAGGGCGCGACGGTGTCGCCGCGGCTGATCGACGACGCGGAGGACGGCGACGATCGGATCGTGGTCCAGGACGACGGACGCGCCGGGTTCGTGTTCAAGTTCGTCGACCGCGGGTCGGAGCTGGTCGGGGGCACGACCCTCGCGGGGCATCGGCCGGTGCCGCTGCTCGGCGGGGCACACGGATCGCGCTGCGCCTGGAATCTGCGCGGCCGGCTGGGCGAAGGCCGCATCGTGTTCGCGGGTTTCGGTCTCAACATGCTCACCCCAGCCGGGCCCTACGACGCCTCGCGCTTCACCGGCGTGTCGTTTTACGCGCGCCGGTCGGCGGCGACGGCGGACCGGGTGCGGGTCAAGTTCCCCGACTGGAGCACCAACCCCGACGGAAACGTCTGCGTGGAGTGCTACAACGACTTCGGGCAAGACATCGTGCTCACCGAGCAGTGGACCAAGTACACCCTGCCCTTCGCCTCGCTCCGGCAAGAACCCGGGTGGGGATCCCGCGTCCGAAGCACGTCGACTCGTCGCGCCTGTTCAGCATCCAGTTCGGCGTGTTCCAGAGAGGCTGGCCCCTCGACATCTGGATCGACGACCTCGAGTTCACCGAGGACGCGCCGCCCCCACCTGCGAGCTAGACCAGGCCACCCCTCGCGCCGTGCCGGTGTCGGCGCACGCGGACGTGTCGAACACGACCTGATCGTGTGCGTAGAGGCGCTCGAAGAAGGTGCGCGAACTGTCGAGGCGACCGGCCGGCCCGACGATTTCGGCGATGGTGCGCGTGCCGTCGATGGCGTCGAACATTCGCTTCTCGCGCTCGTCGATGGGCAGATAGATGTCGCTGTACGCGTGGGTTCGGTTGATCAGCACGGCCGCCGCGCCGGGCGGCGCCCTCTCCTCCACGCAGATGGTCTCCGGCAGTCGAACCGGCACGTAGCGCGGCCAGGCGTCGGCGGCAAAGCTGGGTTGGCGCCCGGCGCGGCGGTCGTCGTCTCGATAGGCGATCACGCTGTGGCGAACCATCGTTCCCCGGAACAGCTCGGCGGCGGCAAAGCGATCCACCGCTGCAAGATCCGCGAGATGCATCGCGGGCGAGACGCGCGCCAGGATGCCGCAATGAGGGTCGTATGGCGCTTGCCGGATCCAGCGGCCGAATTTCAATCGCCCGTGTTCCAGCAGCTCGAACAGCTGCGGCACGGAGTAGGCACGGTCCTGCGGGTGCAGCAGGGCGTCGGCGAGCGCCGCCTCGTGCCGGAAGTCCGGTGCCTCGCGCAGCAGGGTTGCGAGCGGGTGTCCCGACGGCAGGGCCGCGAGCACCACGACCAGCGCGCGGATGCCTTCGTCGGTCGCCTGGATGCCGACGCGGCGGCAGAGCTCCTGCAACATGTAGACGCCGGTCCGTCCGTACGGGGCGTAGACCATGATGTTCATCGCGCCGTCCGGCCGCAGCACGTCGCGCAGAGCGGAGAGCGCGGCGCCGGGATCGGGCAGATGGTGCAGCACACCGGTGCAGACGATGTGATCGAACGTCGACCCGAGCTCGGTGACCTGCTCGATGGGAAGCTGGCGGACCTCGAGGTTGTGGAGCTCGTATCTTCGCTTGAGGTCCTCGGTGTGGCGAACGCTGGCCGCGCTGAAGTCGACGCCCGTGATCCGGGCCGCCGGCCAGCGCAGCGCGTGCTTGGCGGCCTGAGACGTACCGCAGCCGGCGATCAGGATCGAATGATCGTCCCGAAACGGCTGCCCGGGCCAGACCAGGTGGAAGTCGGCGCGGCGTCCCAGCCGGTCCTGCGAGAGGCTACGATACTTGTCGAGGCTGTCGACGGGCGGGGGATAGGGATGCCGCTCGTAAAAGGCACGTACCTTCTGCGATACGGCATCCGCATCCACGTTCGCGTCGTCCTTCGTGCTGTCCGTGGTCTACTGGTGGTGGACCTGCACCTGCCGCATCACCTCGTCGAGGTTGAACGATGCGGGCTTCTGGCGAGGCGGGAACTTCACGAAGTCGTCGATCTGCGCGGCCACCAGCGCCTGCATTTCGTACAGCATGAAGGCGTGGCTGAGCATCCAGTCGTAGTAGGTGTTGGAGTTGTGCTGAGCGCGCTCGAACGGGTCGCGCCGCACGTTGAAGATCAGCGGGACGCGCAGCTTGTCGAGCGGCTCCATCCAGACCTTCATCCGCTGGGCGCGTTGCTCTCCGAGCACGAACTTCCAGTCGCCGTGTCGCACCGCCATCACTTCGCCGTCATCGCTCATGTAGAAGAATGAATTCCGCGGGCTCTCCTTCACCTGGCCGGTCAGGTACGGCACCATGTTGTAGCCGTCGATGTGCACCTTGAAGGTCTTGTTGCCGGCTTTGTGGCCGGTGAGCAGCTTCTGATTGATGTCGGGCTCGCCCGCGATCGCCAGCAGCGTCGGCAGCATGTCCTGGTGAGAGACGATGCCGTTCAGGACCGTGCCCGGCTCGATCTTGCCCGGCCAGCGGATGAACGCCGGCACGCGCCAGCCTCCTTCCCAGTTGGTGTCCTTCTGGCTGCGGAACGGCGTGTTGGCGCCGTCGGGCCAGGTGTCGTTCTCGGGGCCGTTGTCGGTGGAGTACATGACGATGGTGTTGTCGGCGATCCCGAGCTCGTCGAGCTTGGCGAGCATCTGGCCGATCTGCTCGTCGTGCGTGACCATGCGATCGCTGTACTCATCCTGCCCGCTCTTGCCTCGGTTCTTGTCGGCGAGGTGAGTGCGGAAGTGCATGGCGGTCGAGTTGTACCAGAGGAAGAATGGCTTATCGGCCTTGGCCTGCTTCTCCATCCAGTCCATCGCACGCGTCGTGATCTCCTCGTCGATGGTCTCCATGCGCTTCATGGTCAGGGGGCCGGTGTCGACGACCTTCTGGCCACCCTTGCCGTCGGACGTGCAATGGAGCACGCCGCGCGGTCCGAACTTCTTCTTGAAGGCGGGGTCCTTCGGGTAGTCGGGCAGCTCCGGCTCCTCCTCGGCATTCAGGTGATAGAGGTTGCCGAAGAACTCGTCGAACCCGTGCACCGTCGGTAGAAACTCGTCCCGGTCGCCGAGGTGGTTCTTCCCGAACTGGCCGGTGGCGTAACCCAGCGGTTTGAGGAGCTCGGCAATGGTCGGATCCTCGGCTTGCAACCCGACGGTGGCGCCCGGCATTCCCACCTTCGTCAGGCCCGTGCGGACCGGATTCTGTCCCGTGATGAACGCGGCCCGGCCCGCCGTACAGCTCTGCTGGGCGTAGAAGTCAGTGAACGTCACGCCTTCGACGGCAACGCGGTCGATGTTGGGTGTCCGGTACCCCATCATCCCGCGGCTGAAATGACTGACGTTCCACATACCGATGTCGTCGCCGAAAAGGATCAAAATATTGGGTTTCTTCGCCCCAGCCGCCATTGTTGCTCCCCCGTGTTGAGTAAAACGCTGCCGCGTTCGGCTCTCGGGAGGGTGGTATCCACATGGTTGCCTGGCAACGACCGGCAAGCGCGCGAATGACCTTCGGGCGAAGATTGCGCGAATTGCCTTAATGTGCGCTCGTTGCCTTTTGTGGATTGGCGGCGCGGCCGCAATGCTTTCGTTCAAAACCGGGTTCGCACTCCCAGCGAGAACCATCCGTGAGAGGACGGGTTGGTGATGTCGCCGGTGTTCGAGACGTCATTGGTGCCCGACGTTCCGGTCGAGGTGTACTTGCCGAAGCGGTAGGCGATGTACGGGCCCCAGCCGCTCGTGAGACAGTCGTGCTGTCGGGTCCGACGGACTCCGTGAGCAGGAGGTCCTCGTAGCCGGCCTCGAGCCCGACCCAGGGGACGATCGGATTGCCCGCTGGAATGAGCAGGACCTGGGCGTGGGCGCCGAAACCGATGTTGAAGCCCGAGCACGAGCCTCCATCGGCGTTGCACAGGTCGGACAGCTTGCTGGCGGCTGATGTGTAGCCGATTCCGAGGTTCAAGCCGAGCACCACCCTGTCGAGGATCACCACGTCGAGCCCACCTTCGAGCTGGACCATCAAGGCTACGTTGTCACCCAGCGGGGCTCCGGGGCGTCAGCCCGTGACCCGGACGGTTCGCGCACACGCCGCGGACCGTGCGCGCGAATCCCCCGGGCCTCCGAGGGTCGGTCGGCCAGGCCATCTCGGCCCCCCGAGACGTCTCGCGCAATCGATGATTTCGGCTTCCTGAAACGAGAGACTCACGCCCTCTTGCGTCGTCTTTTCGTGCCTTTCCGAGCCGCGCTGGTGGGCCAGGTCACAAATGTGGGGCCGCGTCGATCCTGTCGAGCCGTTTCAATGAGCCGAGGTAGCTTGATGTGCGATTTCTGAGCCGAACGATCGGGGTTCGGCCACATTGACCGTCGGGCAAGCTGCGCAAGAACACCGTCCCAAAAGTAATCCGCGCCGCTCGTCAGACTCCGAACGTCCATCCATCGCTCGGCCATCGTCCGTCAGTCGTCCAGCTCCCCCTGGTCCACTTCGAGCGACCTACGCAACTGGAGATGTCGCAAATGAAAAAGATTCCGTCTCTCGTCCTCCTTTCGTCTTCACTGGTACTTGGTGCCGCAATCGCTTCCTGTACGTCGTTCTCGTCCGGCGGGGACAACGGGGGCACGGGGGGGGCGGCTGGTTCATCCAGCGGTGATACCGGCGGCATGACCGGTGGCGGCACCGGCGGCATGACCACCACCGGCGCCGGCGGTTCGACCGACAACGGCACCGGCGGCATGACCACCACGGGCGCCGGCGGCATGACCACCACCGGGATGGGCGGCATGACAACCCCCGGCACCGGCGGCAAGGTCACCACGGGCATGGGCGGCGCGACCGGCATGGGCGGCGCGGTCGCCACCACCTTCCCGTGCGACATCCTCGCAGCCGCGGGCAACAACTGCGTGGCGGCCCACAGCACGACGCGCGTGCTCGTCGGCAGCTACACCGGCCCGCTCTACCAGGTCTGCAAGGGCGCTTCGGCGCCGGGCCCGAACTCGTGCTCGGGCGGCGCCGCCGCCACCAAGGACATCCCGTCCTTGAACGGGTACGCCGACTCGAGCGTGCAGGACACGTTCTGCACCGGAGCGGCATGCACCATCTCGATCATCTACGACCAGTCGGGCATGGGAAACCTGCTCAAGCCCGCGCCGGCCGGCGGCGCCAAAGGCAGCCCTGACAGCCCGGCCGTCGCCACGGACCTCAAGACGTCGATCAACGGCCACGTGGTCTACGGCGTCTTCATCAAGCCGAACATGGGATATCGCGCGGGCTGCACCGGCTGCGGCGTCGCGGCGCCGACGGGGACGGCCACGGGCGACCAGCCCGAGACCGAGTACATGATCACCAGCCAGAACGGTCTGGTCGATGGCTGCTGCTTCGACTACGGCAACGCTGAAACCGACTCTCGCGACGACGGCAACGGCACCATGGAAGCCGTGTACTTCGGTGGCGGCGTCGTCTGGGGCACCGGGTCGCCGGGCGGTCACAACAACGGCCCGTGGGTCATGGCGGACCTGGAAAACGGTCTCTACGCCGGCTGGCAGAACAACCAGGATCAGAACATCTCGACCAACACGCCGCTCAAGCTGCCGTTCGTCACGGCGGCGCTGGTTGGCGACACCTGCACCGGAGCCACTGGATGCGCGGGTACGGGAACGGCGCGTCCGATGGGTCGCTTCGCGCTCTATGGCGGCGACGCCACGACCGGCGTGTTGAAGACGATGTACGACAGCATTCGCCCCGCCAAGGCGGGTTATGTCCCCATGCACAAGCAGGGATCGATCATCCTCGGGATCGGCGGCGACAACAGCGACAGCGACGGCGGACAGTGGTTCGAGGGCGTGATGGCGAGCGGCGCTGCGTCGGTTGCGACCATCAATGCGCTCCAGGCCAACATCGTCGCCGCGCGATACGGCAAGTAAGCGAGAGATCGCTATTCCACGTGCGACTGGGCGGCGGACGGGCAAACCCGCTTCGCCGCCCCCGCGCCGTGGATCGATCGAGTTCCTTGATCCGTGTTTAGTTGTGGTGCGTGCGCGGCGCTACTCGTAAAGTCGCGCGCGCTTGATTAGCTTGCGTGCTCAGCTCTCGCCGCGGTAAATCGCGGCAAAAGGAAGAGATACCGATGCTGCGAAGAATCCAAGCGTCCTTCGTGTTGCTGTGCCTCGCCTCCGTTCCCGCCGTCGCTCAGGAGCCAGAGCCGGCCAATGACGCCACGTCAGCGTTGCCGTCGGCGCCGCCACCAACCGCCGAGCCGCCCGCGATCCCGCCGGCGGCCCCCCAGGAGGCCAAGTCCTCCGCGCCTCCCTCGGATCCGGGCGGCTGGCATATGGAGCTGAGCGGCTACTTCCGAGCGCCCATGGCCATAGGCATAAGCTCACGTCCGTCCCCCGACACCCTCGATACGGTGATGGGCAGTCCGACGAACGGCAAGTTGATCGGTCCGGCCCAGACCCAACTGTCGTACGGGCCGAATCGAACGATTGACGCCAACTACTACAGCTTCGCGTACACGCGGCTTCAGGAGCAGGACTGGGCGGAGTTCTTCATCCACGCCAAGAAGAAACACGTCGATGCGGCGCTCGGCTGGATGGGGTACTGGTACCAGGCCGTGGGTTTCCGCAACCCGGACTCCGGGTGGGGACCGGGCCTGGGCTACATCTCACTCGACGCCGACGTCGAGGTCGCGGGACTGAACACGAACATCCGCGGAACCGCGGGCGCCTGGTGGCCGAGCTTCGGCTATATGGAGGTCTACGATACTTATACGCTCGGGCGGTTTCGCCAGATGGGCGGGCAGTTGCAATGGACCCTGCCCGGCATCTTCAATCCCGACACCACGGTCGTGCTCACTGGTGGTTTCGGCACCGCGCGCGACGGTAACTTCAACTTCGGCTCGCCGCCGTTCTTCGGCGGCATCGTCGCCCTCGATCTGCTCACCTACTGGAACGCCGAGATCAAGTACAGCGACAGCGTCGACGTCGGCATTCACTACAACACCGAGTGGACCGCGGATCCGAATCTGTCCATGGGCAGCACGCCCGCCGACAAATCTTACGGGGCGGTCCAGGCCGCGCACATGACGGTGCTCGGCGGGCAGGTGACCGTCCACGCACCCAGGTGGGGCCGCCTGTGGATCTCCCCCTCGTACATCTCGATTCGAAATGGCTGGGCGCTCAACAGCGCGGGGACCGAGGTCATGCACTCGCTGGGCGGCTTTGGCATCGCCACGAACTACTTTGCATATACCGGCGACCCTCCGACTTCCCCGGGCAGCGGCTCGATGATCAATCTCGGTGCCATCTACCAGAACACCCTCTCCAACCTCCGGGGCCAGCAGCCAGGACGTCTGCCCGAATTCACGTTCAGGCTCTTCGGACTGCTGGCGGACACCAGTCTCGATTTGCCCACGGTCATGACGCCCACGAGCTCGACCGTCACGCAAAGCAGCATCAAGCAGCTCAAGTACGGCGCGGACGCGACAGTCCAGCTCGAGACGTGGTTTGGAGTCATGCTTCGCGGTGACGTCGTCAACTACGACCTGGACCACCCCGGCCTCATTTTCGCCGCCATCACGCCGCGGATCGTCTTCTCGTCGCATTTCGTATCGAGCGAGCGCATCTATCTTCAGTACTCTCGATATATCTACGGCGACAAGATGGTGCTCAACGGGGTCTGGCCGTGGAACCAGAATCTGGTGAATGGCAGCAGCGTCCTGCAGCAGGGCCCGTACGCGGGCAGCAAGCCCGACGAGAACGTCGTCAAGCTGCAGGCCGACATCGCGTTCTGAATGAAGACCGATTCATTCGTCCTCGGCGTCGATTTCGGAACGGATTCCGTCCGGGCGCTGGTGGTCGGCGCCTCGAACGGGGGCGTCGCGGGAACCTCCGTGGTCTCCTATCGCCGCTGGGCGGACGGTCTTTATTGCGACCCGCTCAGCAATCGGTTTCGCCAGCACCCGCTCGACTACCTGGAATCGATGGAGGCGGCGATCGCCGGAGCGCTCAAAGAGGCGGGCAGCAGCGTCGCCACGCGTGTCGCCGGCATCGCCGTCGACACGACCGGATCCACGCCGGTGCTCGCCGACCGGGAGGGCACCGCGCTCTCGCTCTTGCCCGCGTTCCAGGACGAGCCGGACGCGATGTTCATCCTGTGGAAGGACCACACGTCGGTCAGCCAGGCCGAGCGCATCACGTCGCTGGCGCAGAGCTGGAAGGTCGACTTCACGAAGTACGAGGGCGGCGTCTATTCGTCGGAGTGGTTCTGGGCCAAGGTCCTGCGCGTGATGGAGACCAATCCGCGCGTGGCGGAGGCCGCCGTCACCGTGCTCGAGCACTGCGACTGGATCCCGGCGGTGCTCACGGGCACGCGGGATCTGACGCAGATTCGACGCAGCCGCTGCGCCGCCGGGCACAAGGCGATGTGGCACGCCCAGTTCGGCGGCTACCCGTCCGACGAGTTTCTCGCCAAGCTCCATCCCCGGCTGCCCAGGCTCAAGGCATCGCTGGGCACGGAGACCTGGACCTCGGATCTGCCGTTCGGCACCGTTTGCGATGAATGGGCGCAAAAGCTGGGGATTCCGCGCACGACCGTCGTCGCGGTGGGCGCGTTCGACGCGCACATGGGAGCGGTCGGCGGTGGCATTCAACCCTATCAATTGCTCAAGGTGATGGGGACCAGCACCTGCGACGTGCTGCTGGCGCCACGCACGGAGAAGCCGGAGACGCTGGTCCCCGGCATCTGCGGCCAGGTCGACGGCTCGGTGCTTCCGGGCGCGATCGGGTACGAGGCGGGGCAGTCGGCGTTCGGCGACGTCTACGCATGGTTCAAGCAGCTCCTGTGCTGGCCGCTCGGCATCATGCCGGCCGAGCTTGGCCCCGCGGATCCCGCCGCGCGCGAGCGGCTGATCGGCGCGTGGATGGATCGGATCATCCCCGAGCTGGAGCGAGCCGCGCTGGCGATCCCGCCCGGCGAGAGCGCCGTCCTGGCGCTCGACTGGATGAACGGGCGGCGGACCCCCGACGCCAACCAGCGCCTCAAGGGCGCGATCACCGGGATCCAGCTCGGAACCGACGCGCCGCGGATCTACCGCGCGCTGGTCGAAGCGACCGCCTTCGGCTCGCGCGCGATCGTCGAGCGGTTCCGGTCGTCGGGGATCCCGATCGAGAGCGCCATCGCGATCGGCGGCGTCGCGAAGAAGAGCCCGTTCGTCATGCAGACGGTGGCGGACGTCATGAAGATGGACATCGCCGTCTCCGCCGCCGACCAGGCGGTGGCGCTGGGCGCGGCCATGTTCGCCGCGACCGCAGCCGGCCTTCACCCCACCGTGCCGGACGCGCAACGCGCGATGTCGGCGGGGATCGAGAGAGTCTACCGCCCCGATCCCGAGATGGCGGCCCGATACGACGTGCTTTATAACGAATACCTCAGGTTGGGTTCGTTCGTTGCGCGCGAGCTGACCCACTGAGAGAGCGAGGTTTCAAATGATTGATCTCCGCAAGAACGAGCTGTGGTTTCTCACTGGCAGCCAGCACCTCTACGGCGACGACACGCTGAAGCAGGTCGCCGAGCACTCGCAAACGATCGCCGATTCGCTGGATCGATCGGGCAAGATCGCGGCGCGCGTCGTCGCCAAGCCGACGCTGACCGATCCGGACGCGATCCTGAAGGTCTGCCTCGAGGCCAACGCGTCGCCCGCGTGCGCGGGCGTCATCACCTGGATGCACACGTTCTCCCCGTCGAAGATGTGGATCGCCGGGCTCACGCGGCTCGACAAGCCGCTCGCGCACCTGCACACGCAGTTCAATCGCGACCTGCCCTGGGGCGAGATCGACATGGACTTCATGAACCTGAACCAGTCGGCCCACGGCGACCGGGAGTTCGGGTTCATCGGCGCGCGCCTGCGCCTGCCGCGCAAGATCGTGGTCGGCCACTGGCAGGACGACGACGTGCTCGCCAAGCTCGACGGGTGGGCCCGCGCCGCGTGCGCGTTCGCCGATTCCCAGCGCATGAAGATCGCGCGCTTTGGCGGAATGAACATGCGCGAAGTCGCCGTGACCGGCGGCGACCGCGTCGAGGCGCAGATCAAGCTCGGCTGGTCGGTCAATGGCTACGGCGTCGGCGACCTCGTGGGTCGGATCGCCGACGTCGGCGAGGCTCAGATCGACGCGCAGGTCGCCGAGTGCGAGCGCGCCTTCGCCGTGGTGCCCGCGCTGCGTGCCGGTGGCCAGCGCCATTCGGTGCTGCGCGACGCCGTTCGTCAGGAGGTCGGCATCCGCGGCTTCCTCGAGGAGGGCGGTTTCGCCGCATTCACCACGACCTTCGAGGATCTGTACGGGCTCAAGCAGCTTCCGGGCCTGGCCTGCCAGCGGCTGATGGCCGAGGGTTACGGCTTCGGCGCCGAGGGCGACTGGAAGACCGCCGGCCTCGTGCGCGCCATGAAGGTGATGTCGGCCGGGCTGCGCGGCGGCGTCTCCTTCATGGAGGACTACACCTATCACCTCGAGAAGGGGAAAGAGCGCGTGCTCGGCGCGCACATGCTCGAGGTCTGCCCGTCGATCGCGGCCGGAAAGCCCTCGCTCGAGATCCACCCGCTCGGCATCGGCGGAAAGACCGATCCGTGCCGGCTGGTCTTCGATGCCGCGCCGGGTCCCGCGGTCGGCGCCACGCTGGTCGACATGGGCGGGCGCATGCGGATGATCGTCAGCGAGCACGACGTGGTCAAACCCGACCATCCGCTGCCGAAGCTGCCGACCGCTCGCGCGGTCTGGATTCCGCGGCCCAACCTCCAGACGTCGGCCGAGGCGTGGATCCTGGCGGGCGGCGCCCACCACACCAGCTTCAGCCAGGCCTTGACCTCCGAGCACATGAAGGACTTCGCCGCGATGGCGGGCGTCGAATTCATTCGCATCGGAACCGGGACCGAGATCCCGGCGCTGGAAAACGAGCTGCGCTGGAACGACGCCGCCTACCGGCTGCGCGGCTGAAATCGATCAGGGGCGGGGGCCCGGCTCGCACGCGAGGCGGTCAGATCGGCGTGCAGTCGGTCGACAGCGCGCCTATCGAGTGAAAGTGCGACGCCGATACGCTGGCGCCGAGCAGGTTCGGCCCGCTGATCGTCATGATTCCCGGGCTGAACGTCACCGCGCCGCCCTTGGTGCCGGTCTGCCCCGACTGCTGGATCGCGAGCGTGGTGCCGTCGAACGTGTAGGTGCCCGAGCCGCACACCCGCTGCATGGGGCAGTTCAACGTGGTTCCCGCGTACCCAGGCGCAAGGCAGCTCACAATCGACGTCGTGTTGTCCGCGCGCAGATCGAACGAAATCACGCCGCTCGCCGTGGCGTGCGAGCCGTTGGTGAAGTCGACCGATTGCAGGTCCCAGATACCGACCACCGAGGTCGGCGTGGTTGCGCTACCGCCGCTGCTTCCACAACCGGCGGCCATCAACAGAATGGCAAACAGGGTCCCAGCGAATGAGTGGCGCACGGCCAGGAACTTAGCCCCGGATTGCGTCGCGCGAGCAACTTCTTGGCATTTTCCGCCGGCGCCTCTAGGAAGGCATCCCGAGAGGCCCTGTCATCGCCGGTTTCGGGTGCGCGATCGCAGCGTGAAGGCGGCGGCGAACACCAGCCAGCCCGCGACACCGCCCAGCTCGAACGGGGCGGCGTCGGAGGCGAGCGCGCAGCTGCAACCTCCGGCCGCGCCGCCGGGGCCGTCTCCCGGTCCCGCGGTTCCCCCGCCGCCCGTGGTCTGACCACCGGTGCCGCTGCTGGTCGCGCCGCCCGCACCCGCGCCCGCGCCGCCGCTGCCGGCGACGGCGCCGCCCGCGCCTGTCGCGCCGCCAGCGCCGCTGCCACCCGCGCCGCCCTGAGTGGCGCCGCCCGCGCCGCTACCGCCCGTGCCAGCGCGACCGCCGGTGCCGCCCGCGCTGCCGCCCGTGCCACCCGCGCTGCCGCCGGCTCCGCTGCCGCCGGCTGCGGCCAGACCGAATTCGTAGGCGCCGAGATCCGGTGCGGCGCCCGCGAACGGGAGACCGACGTTGGTCCCCTTGTCGATGAGGGGGCTGCCCGCCGCCAGGTGCAAGAAGCCGATCGCAGGCATGCTGCCGTCGGCTTGACGCGCTCCCTGGTAGCCGGTGTCCGAAGTGCTCATGAAGTCGCTCGCGGCCTGCGCGATGTTGAGGTCCCAGGTGTTGAACGCGGTGTCGACGCCGGTCATGTTGGCGTTCTTGTTGGGGAACCCGATGTTGTTCCTCATCTTGTGCGCCAGCGCGCCCGTGAGCGTGATCGTCGTGTTCGGATCGCCCGCCGGGCTCGCGAGCATGTTGTATTGCGTGCCGTTCATGAACGACGTGTTGTTGTACCAGTTGTTTCCGCCGGTCGAATGGTTGGCGTAGAAGCCGGCCGCCTTGTTCTTCCAGGCGACGTTGTTCTGAACGATGTGCCGGATGCCGGTCTCGCTGCTGCCCATCTTGAAACCGTTGCCATTGCCGTCGGCGGGCATGCCGGTTCCGCCGTTGCTGAAGCCGTTCATGACCGCCCAGCTACCCTCGACCAGCACAGGGACCTCCTGGGAGATCAGGTCGTAGCCGTCGTCGGAGTTGATCCAGGCGCGGCAGCCGCGGATGATCGTGCTCGGGCCGGTCGTCTGATAGTGAACGCCGAAGCCGTCGCCGTTCTGGCCGTCGCCCTGGCTGCCATTCTTGTCGTAGTTGTCGTGCGAGTCGCAGTTGAGGATCAGGTTGCCGCCGGTGCCGTTGGCGATGAACAACCCGGGCCCGAATCCGTGGTGGATGTTGAGGAGCTCGAACGTGTTGTTGCTGGCGCCGTCGGAGCGCAGCATCGAGATCGAGTGGTCGCCGCTGGCCCCGACCGGCCCGTTGGCGATCTCGAGCCCGCGCAGGTGCAACCAGTTGCCGGTGACCGCGATGCACGGCACGTCCGCTGCCTTGTTGGTCGACACGTACGACGAGCAATCCAGGATCGGCAGCTCACTTTGATACGCCCAGAACTTGATGCGCTGGGTGTCGGACGTGCCGCTCCTCGACAGCTTGATCTGCCTCGTGTTCTTGTAAGTGCCCGCGCGCAACCAGACCGTATCGCCCGCCACCGCCACGTCATGGCCCTTTTGCATGGTGGCGAACGGCAGATCGATCGTCCCCGCGTTCGTGTCGCTGCCGTTCGCAGCCACGAAGTATTCCTTGGCTTGCGCTCGGCCCGGCGCCGCGATGGAGACGACGAAGAAGAAGACCGCGCCCAAGAAAACGGCGCCAACGGCGGCGACGCAACCAGCGACCACTCTCGACGACGTCACGGCGAACGAATCCTTGTGCGCAGACATGATGGCTCCTTGCAAGTTCCAGCTAGCCCCGCGAGAGACCGAAATCATCGACTGAAACCGTCTGACCCGCGGCGGTGACGGTCACGTTACATTGCCCATTGCTGACTGAAATTCCCGGGATCGTGACGCGGGTCCACGCAGTCGCGCGCGGGATGGCCGCGGTCACGTCGGCGGCGCCGAATCCGCTGGCCCGGACCTGCGCGCCGGCGGCGCTCGCTTCGACCCAGACCGACAACGCGTAGGTTCCGTTGGGGAGACCGGTGATGTTCTGGCTCAGGCTCGAGGTCCCGGTGAGCTGCCAGGACCAGCGCCCGCTGTGCGGGGTCTGCACATTGGTCCCGCTGGTCGCCGTCCAGCCCGCCGGCTGCGTCATCGCGACGCGGTCGGCTTCGAAGGACGGATTGATGACGTAGTTGTTGCGCGGGTCGACGCTCCAGGCGCCGGTCGCAGCGTCGATCGACCAGTGGGTCAGCGACTGGATGCTCGGCATCGTCCCGGTGAAAGACAGCGGCATCCATTGGTTGAAGCCGAGGCCGTTGCCCGCGAAGTCGCTCCAGCGATCGCCGGCGAAGATGATCGTGTTCTGGGCGGTGCCCTTGACGCTGATGAAGAACCCGGTTTGCGTCACGTGGCTGAAGTCCGAGCTGGTGCCGCCCATGACGAACTCCGCCGAGTAGGGGCCGTTGATGCTGGTCGCCGACACACAGTACGTCGAGGACGCGTTCCAGCCGTGCAGGTCCGACGAGCAGAAGTAGTAGACGCCGGCGTTCTTGAACATGCAGTTCCCTTCGCGGCCGACGCCGCTATAGACGAGAACTGCGTTCTCCGCCGCCAGATAGTCCGAAGCGCGCAGCGGAGAGACGTAGCGATGCGCCCGCCCCATGCTGCTGGAGCTGATGAGATACGCACGACCGTCGTCGTCCTGGAACGTCGTCTGGTCGCCGGTGGCGCCGTTGACGATCCCGGGCAAATTCGTCTGAACGTTGTCGAACACGAACGTTCCCGCTGGCGTGTCGCTGGTGGCGAAGTAGAGGCCACCGTCGCCTTGAGCCACCAGCACGTACTTCTTCGTCGCCGCGTGGTAGACGACGCCCAGCCGGCCGAACCACCCGGCGGTGTTCGCGGGCCTGACGGTGTTCTCGAGCTTCCAGTCGACCAGGTTCTTCGACGAGTAGATCGTCACCCCCGCGAAGGACGTGTCGCTGTTCTCGCGGGTCGGGCTGGCTGCGTAGGTGACCGCCCCGCCGTACTTGACGCCGTACCAGTAGAAAGTGTCGCCCACCTGGAGCACGCCGCCGCCCTGCGAATAGATCGGCGTGCCCGAGGTATCGCGCCAGAACTGGTCGTTGATGATCACGGCCGCTCCGACGGCGCCACCCGCGCCGCCCGCGACCCCACCCGCTCCCGCCGCACCGCCCGAGCCCGGCGCACCCGCAAGTCCTCCGGCGTCCGGGCGCATCGAGGATCCCGCGGCGCCGCCCCTGGCGCCGGCGTCAAGGGGTTCGCCGCCGGCTCCGCCGGTCGTGCCGCCCGGCCCCGACGCTCCGCCGAAGCCGCCGCTGGTCCCGCCGGACGGCGACGATTCGCTCGACGGCGCCGCCGGACCGCAGCCAGCGCCGATGCCGCTCGCGCCCAGGGCGGCGATCAGCAGCCACTGGGTTCTCGAACGCGAGGACGAGCCCCGGGTGGAGCACGGACCCCGGGTAGAGGAACGCCGGGATGGTAGGCAGGAGCGATGCACCCTCATCAATAGGGACGCTCCAGTTAATATTGGTGCGCCCCGAGGACGATTTCTGACGCGATGCTCTCGAGGTGAGGGCAGTCACCCGACCGACGCGCCGGCGAGGTCGCCGATGACGAAACGGCCGCAGGCTCCACGGCGCGCTGCCACAGAACCGTTCGCGTGTACGGTTCTCGAACGATGTCGCAATGATCGCGTCGCGCCACAACCGTCGCGCGTGCACCGACCAATCGTTGCCAGGCTCGTATTGGACGCGATAGTGTCCGCACGTGCTCGCGTTGTGGCGCAAGGGAACGGGGAGTCGTTAGCCTTTTGCAAGCCAGCCAAACAGCGGCGGACAAGACATTTTGCCCGGCTTGCGGCGTTGCCGTCGACGATCCCGAGATTGCGTGCGCGAGCTGCTTCGTCTCGCGCGCTTCGTTTCCGTGGGACGACGTGGGCAAGACAGTGTTCATTGGAAGCGCGCCCGAAGGAAACAAACCAGGGAGCGACAAAGCGGGGCATGCACAGGACGCCTTCATTTGCGTTCGTTGCGACGCGCCCCACGGCGCCGCCGACTCGGTCGGTTGTCACGACGGTTTCAACCACGCGACCGACGATTTCATCCGTTCGTGCGCCGAAGGGATCTCCCAGGTGCACGCTTCGATCACGCCCGAGAGCGACGGCCGCTTCCTGGTGCACAACCTGTCGAAGACCAACCCGACGCGCGTCGATCTCGAGAACGTTCCGCCGCAAGGGACGCGAGCGCTGCCGGGCCAGCGCGTGGCGCTGGGCCAGTGGGATTTCGTCCTCGGCCCGCAGTGGCCGCCGCGCGCGTTTCGCCGCGGCACCTGGC
This sequence comes from uncultured Pseudomonadota bacterium, assembly GCA_963774325.1. Taxonomy (GTDB): domain Bacteria; phylum Myxococcota_A; class Polyangia; order Fen-1088; family Fen-1088; genus DASRQZ01. Next base: position 1,045,376 of record CAVZEF010000002.1, on the reverse strand, counting down.
GCCTGCCGGTGCGCGGGCTCAGCGTGCAGGCGCACGGGCGCACGCTGCTCGACAACGTGTCGCTGGTCGCCGAGCGCTCCGAGCTCGTCGCGCTCATGGGGCCGAGCGGCGCGGGCAAGACCACGCTGCTCTACGCGCTGGCTCGCATCAAGGCGCCACGCGATGTGCCGGTGCAGGAGGATCCGGCGCGCTTCTGGGGCAGCCTGGGCTACGTCCCGCAGGACGACATCATTCACGGCGATCTGACCGTCGGTCAGGCGCTGCGCTACGCCTGCCGGCTGCGGCTGCCCGCCGGCACCGGCGAAGAGACGATCGCCCGGCGCATCACCTGGGCGCTGCGAGAGGTCGGTCTCGCCGGCAAGGAGAACACACGCATCGGCAGCGCCGAGGAGAAGACGCTGTCGGGCGGCGAACGCCGGCGCGTGAGCCTGGCGGCGGCGCTGGTGTCGAATCCCCAGGTCTTGATCCTCGACGAGCCGACGAGCGGACTGTCGTGGACCGACGCCACGCGCGTCGTCGATTGCCTGCGCAGCCTGGCGGAGAACCGCAACGGTCCCGGCCGCACGATCATCGTCACCATCCACCAGCCGGACGTGCACGAGTTCGCCAAGTTCCACCAGGTGGCGATCCTGGCCAAGAACCCGCGCGCCCAGACCGGCGCGCGGCTGGTGTACTTCGGACCGCCGGGAACCTCCTACGCGTTCTTTCGCGCGCGTTCCGATCGCCCGCCCGAGATCTTCGACAAGATCGACGGCAGCACCACCGAGGACGTCGGCGCGATCGCCGACCGCTTCGCCTCATCGATCCTGCACCGGACGTTCGTGGGCGCGCGCCTCGAGAAGGATCTGACCGAGCTCGCCAAGAAGCGCGGCGACCCGCCGCGCCGCCCGTCGGCGGTCCGCCAGCTCGCGGTCCTGCTCTCGCGCCTGGCCGCGCTGCGCGCCGCCAAATGGCGCGGGCTGCTGCTGCTCCTGGTGGTGGCGCTGGCGCTCGGCGGCCTGGCGACGCTGGGCAAGAGCGATCGGCAACATCCCCTCAACAAGTTCGGCTGCGATCTCCAGCGGCGCCCCCAGCCGGCCGACGTGTGCGCCGACCAGCCGGTCGAGCGCGTGCAATGCAAGCACGCGGAAGACCCGCGCACGATGACCACCGCCGAGCAGGTGCCCGACGCGCGCGGCGGGCTGCTGTCGATGCTGATGGCGGTCTTCCTGCCGCTGCTGGTCGTGAGCTCGGGCGCGCTGGTCTCCGAGCGCGCGATCTTTCGCAATGAAGCCATCGCCGGCGTGCGCGCGGGGCCGTACTTGATGGCGCGCTTCATCGAGCTCTTCGTGATTGGCAGCGCCTTCATGCTCATCGTGATTGCCATTGCCGTGCGCGGGCTCGGCGTCGAGGGGGCGCTGTCCGCGTACCTGGCCACGGGCGTCGGCGTCGTCGCCGCCGCCGTGAGCCTGGGCCTGCTCATCTCGGCGCTGGTTCCGCGCGCCGAGCTGGCGCTGTGGGCCGTCAATCTCATGGCGATCCCGCAGATGATCTTCTCGGGGGCCACGGCGCGGCTGGCCGGCGGGCGCGATCTCATCAGCCACCTCACGGTGACGCGTCCAGCGATGGAGACGTTGGTCAAAATTGATCTCACGTCGCGCGCCGCGCTGCTGCCCTGCCAGGTCACTCGCTACCTCGACATGTTCCCCGGCTACGGCGGCGCCGTGGATGCACCGCTCGCCGATCTCGCGCGGTCGCTGGGGCCTTTCACGGTAATCTGCCTCGTGGGCGCTTACCTCGCCCTGCGGATACGGCGATGGCGCGAACGAACCTTCTGAGCCCAAAATCCACGGCGACGACGACTCCCGGAGCCCGCGCGCCATGATCGGCCGCGAGGTCGGGAACTACCGCATCGTCTCGCTGATCGGCGAGGGCGGCATGGGCCAGGTCTACATGGCCGAGCATCCGACGATCGATCGCAAGGTCGCGGTCAAGGTTCTGCGCGCCGACCTGGCGGCCAACACCAGCGTGGTCAGCCGCTTCGTCACCGAGGCGCGCGTCGCCAGCACCCTGCGCCACCCCAACGTCATCGAGGTGTTCGACACTGGCCAGCTCGCGCCCGACCACGTGCCCTACATGCTCATGGAGATGCTCGAGGGCGAATCGCTGGCCGACCGGATCACCCGCCTCGGCCGGATCGATCAGAACGACGCCCTCGAGTGGACCTACCAGACCGCCGCGGCGCTGGGCGCGGCGCACGCGAAGAACATCGTTCATCGCGATCTCAAGCCCGCGAACCTGTTCCTGGTGCCCGACGATCGCATCCCCGACCGCGAGAAGATCAAGGTGCTCGACTTCGGCATCGCCAAGGTGCTGGGCGGCCTGAGCGGCAGCGGGGCGCTGCAACAGACGCAGACCGGGATGCTGATGGGCACGCCGCTCTACATGTCGCCCGAGCAGTGCCGGGGCGCCAAGGAGATCGACACGCGCTCCGACATCTATTCGCTCGGCCTCATCATGTACGAGATGTTGTGCGGCGCGCCCCCGTTCGTCTCCGAGGGCTTCGCCGAGCTGATCTCGATGCACTTGATGCGTCCGCCGGCGCCGCCGCGCACGCACAATCCAGCGATCGGCGAGGAGGTGGAGCAGGTGATCCTGCGCGCGCTCGCCAAGGAGCCCGACAACCGCTTTGCCACGGTTCAGGACCTGCAGCGAGCGCTGGGCTACGAGCCGTCGCGCCCGACCGGGTCGGGACGGGTGTCGGCGGGGCTGGCCGCGGCGCAGAGGCGGGCGTCGGGGCCGATGCCGACGCTGGCGGCGGCGCCGTCGATCATCGCGGCGATGCCGCCGCCCGCGGCGCGCGACGAACCGGCGATGCCGCGCCGAACGCCGCTCCCGCCGACGCGGCCCACGCCCGAAGCGACACGGATGCCGACGCCGGCGCGGACGCCGACCGCGGGCGTGCCGGTGACGCCGGGCAGGCCGGGCACGGTGGCGTCGAATCCGTCGCTGGTCGCATACCAACCGGGGAGCACGCCGGCGCACGGATCAGCAACGGCGGCAGCGGCGGTGACGGCGCGCTCGGGCGGAAACACCAAGGCGATCGTCGCCGTGCTCGCGCTCATCGGCGCGGGCGCGGCGGCCGGCGTGGTGGTGGCGCAACGCAAGTCGGCGGCGCCGCCCAGGACCGCCCTCGACGAGGCGTGGGACCTGTCGCACCGGGCCGACAGCTACAGCTTTCCCAGCAACGACTACGCGCACGCCTGTCCGCTCTGGGAGCAGTCCTGCGACCGAGAGAACAACGACTACGGCTGCTTGAGAGCCGGGCTCTGCTACGAGCAGGCGCTGGGCGGTGTGAAGAAGGATCGCGATCGGTCGTGCGGCTTTTACGCCAAGGGTTGCTCGTCGTCGTCCTCTTCCAGGGAAGGTTATAGCTGCGACAACCTGGTCGAGTGCTACGACGCGAGCCTGCAGGACGCGTCGGCGCAGAAACTGTTTTGCGACGTGAGCGAGTCCCGTTGCGACAAGGGGAGCTCGCCGGCGTGCGCCGGCGCCGGTGTTTGCGCAGCGCACGCCACGGGAGGCCGCGCGCGCAATCCCGCTCGCGGGTGCGACCTGTGGCAGAAGGCGTGCGACGGCGGCCTCGCCGACGGGTGCGGGTGGCTGGGCGGCTGCTACGCCAATTCCGACGGCGGTCGGGACCACGATCCGGCGCACGCGCTCGCGCTGTTCAAGAAGGCGTGCGAGCACGGCACGCGAATGGTTCGAGATGGGTGCGTCGCCGCCGATCAGGTGCGCAAGGACCAGGCGGCGCCCCGCAAGCGCCACGCCGATGTGGTGGCCCAGGAAACCCGAAACGACACCAGAGGCGAAACGAAGGATCCGGTGAAGCGCGAAACGCTTCAGCGCGCGGGCGCCGGCGCCGAGCGTGCGCCGCATGCGCGTCCCGTCGCGACACCCAAGCCCGTGGAGGACGATGACATCCCGGTTCGGTAGCTGGTTCGTGCGCTCGCTGGCCGTGGCGGTCTCGTTCGGCATCGGCGGCGGATCATCGTTGGTGCTGGCGGAGGATCTGACGCCCGCCGAGGACGGAATTCGCGACAACCTGATCGCGGAGGCGCAGAAGGCGCACACGAGCGGCGACCACGCCGAGGCGAAGGCGCTGGCGCAAAAGGCGCTGGCGATCCGCGCCACGCCGTCGTTGCAGAGGCTGGCCGCGCACGAAGCGAGCGAGACGGGAGACTTTGCGTTTGCCTACCTGACCGCGGGGAAGTGCGTGCTCGAGGCCAACCGCGACGCGAGCCTTCCCGACAAGGATCGGATTCTCAAGGCATGCACCGCGATCGTCGCCAAGGTCAAGGACCGGGTCGCCTACGTCGTCGTGCAGATCGCCGACGCTCCCCGGGACGCCCACATCACGATCGGCGGCCAGGAGCTGCACGAAGCCGCGCTGGGGAGCCCGTACGTGGTCAACCCCGGCGACGTCAGCGTCGAGGCAGCGGCGCCCGACTACCAGGTGTTCAAGCGTGACGTCCACGTGAGCGTCACCGAGACCAAGCAGGTCTCGATCACGCTGACGCTCAAACGAAAGGCGGCGCCGTCCGACCAACCGAGGCCAGCGCCCGATACAGAACCGGACTCGACGGCGGCGTCGCGCGCCGGCTCGGGCGCGGCCGGGGCGGCGGCGATCCAGCTCGAGGGCACCTGGCGCGCGACCTATCAGTGTCCACTGGGCGTCGCGCACGACGAGCTGGTGCGCGTCGCGCTGCGCGGGCGCACGATCTCGGCGACGAAGCTCACCGGCGACGACTGCGTGCCCGCCGGCACCGTCAGCTGGCAGGGGGCGCTCGCGCGCGCCGCGTTCTCGGAGCGCGATCTGCCGCTCACCGCCTCGGTACGCGTCACCGTCGCCGATGGGCGCGCCCGCCGGTCGATGGTCGCCGGCCGACTCACCGTCGCCGATCCCGACCGTCTGGTGGTGACCGTCGGCGCCGTCGCCATGGACTTCCTGCGCGACGACGGCGCGTCGCGCTCCGCGGGCACGCCGATTCCGCCCGTTCCGCCCGACCCGGCCGGCGCCGGCTACACCGCGCCGCCGAGCTACAGCGTCGCCGTCTTTCCGTCGGTGCCCGAGGTCCGGCAGCGCGTGCTGAGCCGCGATCCGCTCGACATGCTGGCGCGGCACGCCGCCACGTTCGCGCAGCTCATCAAGGTCGTGTACGTCGTGGCCGGCAACGCGCTCGGCCCGCAGGAGCAAAACCTGGTGCAGGCGTACACGCTCGCGATGCGCGACGCGGATCAACGGGGCGAGGCGCTGCTCGCCCGGTCGGCCAGCGCGGCGGCCCGGCGCGGCGGCGCGGGCGCGGTCGCGACCCAGTGGTTCGGCCTGCGCGCCCGCTACGACAACGACGGCTATCGCGAGCAGATGCTGTTCTTCTTCTCGCCGGACCTGCGAAGGCTCTACCAGGCGCGCAGGCGATGAGCGCGCGAGACGCGCGGACCGCGCTGCTCGCGTCGTGCCTGCTGCTGAGCGCGCTCTACGCCAGCGGTTGCGGCTCGGTTCGCCGGCGCTCCGATGCGCGGCCAGCCGGCGGCGGCCCGAGCCGCCCGTTCGGCGCGCACGCGACGCCCTATCACGGGGGCGGGGTGATCGCGCCCAACCACCAGCCGCCGGCGGCGCTGGACGCGGCGACCGCCGCCTACTACGACCAGTGGAAGCACGCTTATCTCGAGCCAGCGTGCAAACCCGGCGAATACCGCATCCGCAGCCTCGGCGCGACCAAGGCGTACGCCGTCTCCGAGGGGCACGGCTACGCGATGATGGCGCTGCCGCTGATGGCCGGTCACGACCCCGAGGCGCAGCGGCTCTTCGACGGCTTTTACCGCTACTACAAGTCGCACGGCAGCTCGCGTAACCGCGAGCTCATGGCCTGGGCGCAGAACAAGACCTGCGACAACGTCGGCGGCCCCAACTCGGCGACCGACGCCGATCTCGACATCGCCTACGGATTGCTGCTGGCCGACCGGCAATGGGGCAGCGTCGGCGACGTCGACTATCGCCGCGCCGCCGAGGATCTGATCAAGACCATCCTCGAGATCGAGGTGACGCCGGCCAACAACCTGCTCGTCGGCAACTGGGTCACCGACGCGCGCAACCCGCGCTACAGCGCGGCGCGCGGCTCGGACTTCATGCCCGAGCACTTCAAGACCTTCCAGCGCGCGACCGGCGAGCGGCGCTGGGACCAGGTGCTGACCAAGACCTACGATCTCATCGCGCTGATCCAGGGCCGCGACTCGCCCGCGAGCGGGCTGGTCCCCGACTTCATCATCGACGCCGCCGGCGGCGCCCCGCGCCCCGCGCCGCCGCGCTGGCTGGAGGCGCCCACCGACGGCCAGTACGCGTGGAACGCCTGCCGCGTCCCCTGGCGCGTGGCCACCGACTACCTCATCACCGGCGACGCGCGCGCGCAGGCGGCCATCCGCCGCATGAACGCCTGGCTGCGCAAGAAGACCACCGACGATCCCACGGCGATCCGCGCGGTCTACGACCTGTCCGGCGAGCCGGTCAACGACTACACCAGCCTCGCGTTCAGCGCGCCGTTCCTGGTCGCCGCCATGGTCGAGCCCGAGCAGGGGACCAATCAGCCCTGGTTGAACGCGCTCTGGGACATGGTCGCCGCAACGCCCGTCAAGGAGTACTACGGCGACAGCATCAAGCTCTTCGCGATGCTCGTCGCATCGGGCAACTGGTGGTCGCCGTGACAGGCCCGCGCGATCGTCGATGAACGCTCGAGACGGTCAAGGTCAGTTGAGCGCGGTCGGTCGCGGCCGCCGGCCCCAGATCGCGTCCCAGCCGCGGCGGTAGGAGTCGGTCGCCACCTGGGCCGGACCGTTGGCCGGCGGCTCGGCCGCTGCAGGCTCGGCCGACGGGTTCGCGACCTCGGTCGTCACGTCGAACAGGAACGGAACGTCGTCGCGGGGGCGCATCGAGATCACCTCTCCGCTGATCGGCTTTCCTTCCTGGAGCGGCTGGACGATGCCGGCCTCGATCGGCCCGTCCTCGCCGCGGCGCCGCAGGATGTGCAGGCCGTGCTCGTCCTTGCCGCACACGGCCGCGACATCCTTGAACGGCTTCGGGCTGCCAGGCTTCTTCACTCTCCCAACTATGCCACCAATCCAGCAGACTCCAACTACCACCCGCCGAACCGGACCGCGCCGCGTCGGCTCGCTCTGTCGAACGGGTCAGCGGCCGAGGAAGCTCATGAGCCAGGTCATCGCCGGCCGCATCGTGCCGTCGGTCTGCTGCAATCCGGTGTTGGCCTCCCAGGTGGCCCCCACGATGTAGCCCCAGATGGTGATGCCGTGGACGTTGGGGTCGTTCCAGAACATCGTGAACTGGTCCTGCATGATGGTCATCTGCCGGGTGTCGTCGGCGACGTTGATGTCGTACTCGGTGATGTAGACCGGCAACCCGGTCTGTTGCGTGATCTTGTCGATGAAACCCTTCACCGTGGCGGTCGCCGTGCTCCAGACGGCGTGTCCCTGGGCACCGACCGCGTCGATGGGAGCGCCAGCCCCCTTGATGGCATTGACGATGCTGATCGTGCGCGCGTTGTCGCCGGAGTTCTCGATGTTGCCGAAGTCGTTCAAGATCAGGATGGCGTTCGGGCAGGCGGCGCGCGCCCACTTGAACGCGTTCGCGATCCAGTCGTAGCCGCTGGTGCCGGCGCCACCGATCCCGTTGATGTAGGACGGCGTGGTGTGGGGCGGCGGCTCATTGACGACGTCAATCAGCTTGGTATTCGGGTAGCGCTGGCAGAACGTGTTCATCCAGGTTTGAACCGCGGTTTGCGCGTTGCTGTTGTTCACCCAGCCCGGTTGTTGATTGCCCCAGATGAAGTTGTGCTCTTTGAAGATGATGTTGTTGGTCTGCGCAAAAGCGTATTCGCGGTCCAGCGCCGCCCAGTTGAACGTGCCTTGCGAAGGCTGCACCGAGCCCCACTTGCCTTCGTTCTCGGGCGAGAACTGGTCCCAGTAAGTCGCGAAGCCGGTGCGGATCGCGCCCCGGGTACTGATGTTGCCGGCGAACTTCGCGACGCCACCGACACCGCCGTCGGCGCCCGTGGTTCCTCCGGCGCCCATCGTCCGACCACCGGTGCCCGTGCGACCCCCGCCGCCAGTCGCGCCGCCGCTCCCGCTGCCGCCGCCGATCCCCGGCGATCCCCCGACGGATGAGCCGCCACCGCCGGCTCCCCCCGCCCCGTTACCGCCGGCACCGTTGCTGCCGGCGGCTCCCGTCGAGCCGGCCGCCCCCGTGGATCCCCCTCCGGCGCGACCCCGCCCGGCGTCGTTGCTGATCTCCTGCCCGGCGCAGCCCGTCAAGACAGCCGCGGACAAGGCCAGGCCCAACCAGGCGTCGCGACGCAACCAGGCGTCGCGGTGATCAGCGTGCATGCGGGTTCCTTTCGTCACACGGTCAACGAGATCAGATCGCGGGGGAAGCCCAGCCATCGTTTGTCGCCGGGTCGCGGTTTTTGTCACCAGGATTACCGGCGACCGCCCGCGTGATTTCAACGGCAGCAGGCTCGTGCCAATATGCGGGCGTGTCGGTCGATGGATGGACGACGCGCGGCTCGCCACGCGTTGCAGCCGTGATGGTCGCCGTCTGCGGGCTCGCCGCCATCGAGGCGAGCGCCCGCGCCGCCACGCCGGCGCTGGTGTCGCTCGAGTACGAGATCGCGCCCGGCACCGACGGGTGTCCCGACGCCGACCAGTTCCGCGCCAGCGTCGCGCGCCAGCTCCGCTACGATCCGTTTCGCGCCACGGCCAGCAAGCGCGTCGCCGTGCAGATCGCGCGCAAGGAGATCGTCTTCGAAGGGCGCATCCGGTGGAGCGACGCCGAGGGACACTGGGTGGGCGATCGCCGGCTGTCGTCGCGACACGTGGAATGCAGCGAGATCGCGGCGAGCGTGGCCTTCTCGGTGGCCGTGCAGATCCAGCTGCTGGCGGCGCTCGCCCCGGCGACACCCACCGACTCGAACGCGGCGGCGGCGCGGTCGGCGGTTCCGTCACCTTCTTCGTCGGCGCCGTCTTCACCGTCTTCTTCGCCGCCATCTTCTTTTCCGTCGTCGTCTTCTGCTTCGCTTTCTCCTTCGCCTTCGCCTTCGCCGCCGGCTCCCGTGACTTCGCCCGAGGCGAACGCGCCGCCCGAGCGTGCGCACACGGCTGAGGTCGTCTCTCCGGTCGACGTGGCGGTTCCCGTGGCGCCGGCCGAGAGCGCGAGCTCGTTCCGGCTGTCGATCGGCGCAGGCCCCTCGGTGGCGCTGGGGGTCGCGCCGCGAACCGCCGGCATCGGGCGGCTGTTCGCGAGCGGCCGCGTGGGGCATTTCTCGCTGGAGATCGGGGGGGAAGCGGCGCTGCCGGTGACCCAGCAAGATGCGACCGGCAAGGGCTTCTCGCTCGATCGCTTCGCCGCCGAGGTCGCCGCGTGCGGCCATGCCTCGGCGCTGGCTTTCTGTGTCACCAGCACCGTTGGTCGCATGCAGGCGCACGGCCTGGGCGTCGACATGAGTGAATCGCCAGTGGGCTGGTTTTCGCAGCTGGGCGCGCGGATCGCCGCCGCGTACGACTTCTCCGATCGCTTCTTCGCCGCCGGCCGCGTCGATGGCCTGGTCATGACCGCGCCGACGGAGGTGACGCTCAACAAAACCGTCGTCTGGACGACGCCGCGCGTGGGAGCGCAGCTCGGCCTGGACTTCGGCGCGCGTTTTTTCTGACAAGATCGATCATCCGACGACAAAGGTGGAATTGGGTGTAGTGAGCCCCCTTCATCTTCTTCCGTCCCCCGGTCGCAGAATCACGTCCGATGACGCTTGTCTGGATGCGTTCCAGAAAGAGCTCAACTATGTCTATCGAACCTTGCGACGCCTCGGGACCTCGCCGTCCGAGGTCGAGGATCTGGCCCAGGAGGTGTTTCTGGCGCTGCGGCGATCCTGGACCGAGTACGACCCCGGTCGGCCGCTGCGCCCCTACCTGTTCGGCATCGCGTTCCGGCTCGCGTCGGCGTATCAACGCAAGCGCAACCGCGAGGTGGCGTTCGGTATGCTCGAGCCGGGGGACACGGGGCCGTGGCCCGACGAGGCGCTTCAGTCCAAGCAGGCGCGCGCGATGGTGCTGGCCGCGCTGGAGCGCATTCCGCTGCCGAGGCGCGCGGTGCTGGTCATGCACGATCTCGACGACGTTTCGGTCAGTGAGGTAGCATCGGTGCTGGCCATCCCGCTTTTCACCGCCTATTCACGATTGCGCAAGGCACGCCGGGAGCTGGAGGCCGCGGTGCGACGACTATTGAGGGAGGCAGAGGGCAGATGACTCGAACGGACGTCGGATGACTCGAACGCGCGGAACTCCATCACCCGAGGTTCGCGCGCTTCTCGACGAAGAGCGCGCGATCCCCGCCCTACCGGCCACCGTGCGGGCACGCGCTCTGGCGCGCGCGCGCGCCGCGCTGGCGGCCGGCGTGGTCGCTCCCACCAGTCGTCCTGTCGTTGCGCCGCGCGCGTCGCTTCCGGCTCGCTGGGCCGCGTCCGTGGCGCTGGTCTGCGTGGCGAGCGCGGCGCTCGGCGCCGCGGCCTACGGGATCCACTTGCACCGCGCGCGCGAGGAGGCACTGGTCGCGACGGGCCCGGTTCCGGCGCGCCCGGTGCGGGCGGTCTTGGTCCGGGCGGCCGCGGCGCCGAAAGCGCCGGAGCCGCCGGCGAGCATGGCGCCGGTCGACGAGGTCCCTCTGCTGCGACCGCGCGTGATGCCGCCGCCGCGGCTGTCGCCGGGCGACGCCGTCCACGCCGAGCTGCGCCTGCTGCGCCCGGCGCGCGCCGCGGTGGCGCGCGAGGACTTCGCGGCCGCGTTGCCGCCGATCGCCGAGCACGCGCGCCGCTTCAAGGACGGCCGCCTCGCCGAGGAGCGCGAGGCGCTGCGGGTGAAAGCGCTGGTCGGGCTGGGGCACGCCGACGAAGCGCGGCGGGCCGCCGCTGCGTTCCGCGCGCGGTTCCCGCACAGCGTGCTCTTGCCGGCGGTCGGTGAGATGTCGGCTGCCGGCAGGTAGTCGTGCGGCGCGCGCTGGTTGGGCTTCTCCCGGCCGCGTTCCTGGCAGTCGCCGGGTGCGGGGGAACGCTCGACGCGGGCCACGACGTCCCCCATGGATTGCTGCCCGTCGACGAACGCAATCCGGTCATCCTGGAGAACGACGGGTGGAGCGACAACTGGATGGGCGAGTACGCGGCGCTCATCGCCAACAACGGCGGCCCGCCGCTGGTGGGAATCATCGCCAACCCCTCGCGGTTCTGGCCCGATCTCAAAGCCAACGCCGCCGGCTGGACCAACCTGGTCGCGGCCGCGCGCTCGGGCGGCCTCGAGAACATCCCCGACGTCACCATGAGCGCAGGCCTGCCGCTGGTGAAGCCCGCCGACGGCCAGATTGACTCGACGACGCCGAACCGATCGGCAGGCGCACAGCTGATCGTCGATCTGTCGCGGCAACTGAGCCTGCCGTTCCGGCCGGTCGTGGTCCTGGCCGGCGTGCCGCTGACCGACTGCGCGGACGCCTACCTGCTGGATCACACCGTCGTCGATCGCGTCGTCATCGTCGCGGCTCTGGGCAGCTACTCCGCCCCGAACGGCATCATGGGCGAGCCGAACGGCGATCTGGATCCCTGGGCCGATTGGATCGTCGCCCAGAAGTTTCAGTACGTTCAGGTCAGCGCCTACTACGACCAGACCGGCGACGTGACCACGGCGCAACTGCCCAGCCTGCCCCAGGATCCGTTCGGCGCCTGGATCGCCGCCAAGCAGCCCAACATCCTCACCTACGCCACGGCATCCGATCAGATTGCCGTCCTCGCGTCGGGATTGCGGCGGTTCGTGCTCGCGGTGGAGCGCGCCGTGCCCGACACGACCGCCGGCTTCGATCCCAGCAAGGGGCTGGCGCTGGCGCCGCACGACGGCGGCAACGTCTGGGTCGTCACCCGGATCGCGGCGCCGCTCGCCGGCTCGCACCTGTGGCACTGGCTCCTCGAGCCACAGGCGTCCGGGCCCTGACCACGCCCGCGTCGCGGTGGGCCTCCGCGCTCAGAAACAGCAACCGACGAACGTGGTCGCCGACGGATCGACCGACGTGGGTGAGCCGGTGGTGACGATGATGCTGGGGCCGATGCGCGCGGCGACCGCCCCCTTGCGCCGCTCGGGCAGCGATGGCAGCGCCGTCCAGGTGTCCTGCGCCGGATCGTAGATCAGCACGTCGGCGTTGGGCGTGACGCCGGCCACCGAGCCGCCGATCACCAGCAGGCGCCCGTCGGACATCGCGGACGTCGAGGCGCCGATCTCGGAGCGCGGGGTCGGGATCGGCGCGTGGTCGATCCAGGTTCCGCTCGCGGGATCGAACTCGTTCAGGTCGGGGACGTCGCCGGAGATCTCGTTCCAGAGGTGGCGGCCGGCGACGGCGTAGAAGCTGCCGCCCAGCGCCGCGCCGCCGCCGTGGTTGCGCGCGTCGAGCAACGGAGGCGCGGTCACCCATCCCCACGATGACGGATCGGCGCTGATGTCCCAGACGAAGTGACTCGGCGAATCGTTGGCGCCGTCGGGGCCGAGGCCGCCGGCGACGTGCAGCTGTGTGCCGACCAGCGCGCAGGCAAACGCGGCCCGCGCGCTCGGCAGCGGCGGCCCCGGATTCCACGCGCCGGCGGCGGCGCTCCACCGCCAGACGTCGGCGATGTCCGGCGGGCGCGGCCCGGTGCTGAACGTGCCGCTGAAACCGCCGGCGACGATGATGTCGCGGCCGACGGTGGCGACACCGATGTGCGTCTCCGCGCCGGGCAGATCGGGGCCCGCGCGCCAGGTGTCGGTCGCGGGGGCGTAGATGTCGATCTGACGCGTGACCTGCAAGGTCGAAGCGGTGAATCCGCCCATGACCCAGAGCTCGCCGTCGATCACGGCGCCGTTGGCCTCGAAGCGCGGCAGCGGGCACGGCGCGCCCTCGCTCCAGGTGAAGACGCCCGGGTCGGCGTCGGCAGCTCCGGCGTCATCCGGGCCGTCGCCGCCCGCCGCGCCGTCATCGTTGGTGCCGGCGCCGGCGTCGGCAATCGCACCGTCGGTGCCGGTCCCGGGCCGCCCGGCGGCGGACCAGCAGCCCAGGCCCAAGGCCGCCAGCGCGGCGGCCACGAAGACTGCGCGTTTCGTCACGACCGCGAGCTTGCCCCATCCCGGGCGCGGTGCCCACCGCCGGATCGCGCCATCGGGGCATCGCGGGCCTTGAGGTTCGCGCCGCGAGCCGCGACAATCCGCCCATGAGCCTGATTCGTGCCGCGACGCCCCGGCGACTCGGATTTCACCGACTCCCTCTTGGATTTCGTGATCGATGGAACCAGGTTGCAGCATTCAGAAACATGACCTGGACTCTCCGTGTCGCGGCAGCAGCGGTTCTCCTGGCCTCGGGATGCGGGGGCGGCGGAAGCGCCGACCACGGCGGCAGTGCCGGCAATGGAGGTAGCCAAGGCCCCGGCACCGGTGGAGTTTCCGGCGGCGCGGGCGGAATGACGACCACCGGAACCGGTGGGACCCCGACCTCGGGGGCGGGCGGCGGCCCGGGGACCGGCGGTCAATCGGGCGGAACCGGCGGCACCTCGGGCGGGGCCGGCGGCGCGGGCACGGGCGGCCGCACCGGCGCCGGCGGAGCCACCGGTGCGGGCGGATTGGGCGGCACCGGGCCGGCCATGGCGTTCCCGACCGCGCAGGGCTTCGGCAAGAAGGCCATCGGCGGGCGCAACGGCGTGGTCTTTCACGTGACCAACCTCAACGACGCGGGCACGGGCTCGTTCCGCGACGCGGTGAGCGCCTCGAACCGCATCGTCGTGTTCGACGTCGGCGGTTACATCCAGCTCGTCACCGCGGTCTCGGTCAAGAGCAACATCACCATCGCCGGCCAGACCGCACCCGGCGGCGGCATCGGCTTCCGTGGCGGCGAGATCTCGTTCGCCAGCCAGTCGGACATCATCTGCCGCCACATCCGCATCCGGCCGGGCAGCGAAACCGCGAGCACGACGGACGACGCGCTCAGCCTCTTCCGCGCGCATACCGTGATGATCGATCACTCGTCGTTCGAGTTCGCGCCCTGGAACAACATCGACGGCGTCAGCGACGACTGGCAGAACTTCCCGGTCACCGACATCAGCGTTCAGGACACGTTGATCGCCGACCCGACCGGACAACAATTCGGCGCGCACACCGAATCGGTGTCCAGCCAGTGGGCCTGGTACCGCAATATCTTCGCCAACTCGCACAACCGGAATCCGCTCGCCAAGATCAACACCGTCTTCGTGAACAACGTGCTCTACAACTACGCGGCGGGATACACCACGCACACCAGCACGAACTTCACGCACGACATCCTCAACAACTACTTCATCTTCGGCCCGGCATCGACGGGGACCGACAACACCTGGTTCCAGGTCGACAAGAACCAATCGATCTATTACGCGGGCAACCTCAAGGACACCAACCTCAATGGCACGCTCGACGGCGCGGCGACGACGCCGTTCTGGTATCAGGGCCCGGGCCCGATCTTGACCAGCCCCTGGTCGACCGAGACCACCGCGACGCCCGCGCTCGACACCGCGTCTGCGTATCGAGTCGCCGTGTCGCAGGCCGGCGCGCTGCCGCGCGATCCGATGGACGCGCTCATCATCAGCCAGGTGGCGACGCTGGGCAAAGGAACCACCGGCCAGGGCGCCAACACCGTCGGCCCCGACGGCGGGCTCTACACCAGCCAGGCGCAGACCGGGCTGGACAACAACGGCTACGGAACGATCGCGGGCGGCACGCGCCTGACCGACACCGACAACGACGGTATGCCGGACGTCTGGGAGACCGCCAACGGCACCAATCCCAGCGCCAACGACGCCATGACCAAGGCGCCCGACGGCTACGCGCTCATCGAGCACTACATCAACTGGCTCGCGGAGCCGCACGCGACGGCGGCCGCGGGCGCGCCGGTCAACGTCGATCTGTCGGCCTACGCCGGCGGCTTCGCCAGCGTGTCGCCGACGTACACCGTTTCGGGAGCGCAGAACGGAACCGTCACCCTGCAGGCCGACAAGCACACCGCGCAGTTGACGCCGGCCGCGGGCTTCCACGGACTGGCGTCGTTCGCGTTCAGTGTGGCCGGCTCCGACGGCACCTCGTTCAAGAGCAGCGTCGTCGTTCTCGTGACGCCTTAGATCAGAAGAACGAAGCGCCGGCGTGCGGCGGTAGCGCGGCAGGCGTGCGCGCGTCGAATCGCAACACGATGTCGCTCGTGTACGGCACCAGATAGACGTAGCGGCCGTCGAAGGCCGCGCCGATGAACCCGCTGGCGCGCGCGGCCGGGCGGCCCTCTATCGTGCGGATCCGAGCGCCATGGTGAGATCGACGACCAGCCCGGGACGAACGCGGTCGGGCGCGACGACGGTCGCCGGCTGGCCGTCGACGGCGACGTCGTAGTGGGTGGCGATCGGCAGGAGATCCGCGAACAGGCGCGCGCCCAGGCGAAGCCGATCGGCGTCGCCGAACGCGGTGGTGACGCCGGCCGCCGCGGTGAGCGCCAGGCTCGTCGACCAGCGCGCGGGCGTGAGCGCCGCCGAGCCGCCGCGCGTTCCCGGCTGGGGTGTGAGGTGAATCGTGTCGGCGCCGGCGCCGGCGCGGAGCTCGATCGCCCAGCGCGACCAGCGCGACGACGACCGCGCGCCGAGCGCCCACAAGCCGGAGGCGCCCGCGCGCGTGGCAACGGTTGCGAGGCGCACACTCGCGAGACCACCGCTGGCGTCGCCCGGGATCTGATACTGACCCGAGACCCACGCGGCGATCTGCCAGCGCCCGCTGGCAGCAGCCGATCGCCGGGCCGGACACCACCACACCCGGGCCGCTGACCATCGGCAGCGCCGCCGCAAATGTCTCGGCGGCATAGAACACGCCGGCGCGCACGGCGCGACTCCACGGCGGCCGGGCCTGCGGGCCGGGTGGCGCCGTCACGACGCCCTCGGGCCGCGCGACCGGCGGCGCCGGCGCCACGGGTTGCGGCGCCAGCAGGCGTTCCGCCTCGGCGCGCGAGATCCCGGCGCGATCGTTCTCGAGCACGGCGGCGAGCGACAGGTCGATCACCTCGGCCAGCGAGGTCAGATCGAGCTCATCGAACTTGCCCGACAGATCGACGTTGCGGATGAGAAAGCGCGCGCCGGACCGTCCCACGAAGTAAAGATGCGCGCGGCGCGGGTTGCCGAGATCGATCCAGCAGCGCGTGGCCGCCGCGCGCGGATCGGAGTCGACCGCCGCGTCGAGGATCTCCGGCGCGCGAAACGACTCGAGACGCCGCCAGCGAATCGCGCCGCCCGCCGGCTTGGGACGCACCAGCTCGCGCACCCGCGCCAGATCGGCCTCGGTGCCGACGACGGCGATCTCGATCGCGCCGGGGCTGGCCTTCACACCCTGCGCCGCCGTCGATGCCGGCACGTCCCTGGGCGCGGCTGCCGGCGCTGCAGCGGCCGTCCCGCCACCGGGCGACCCGGGCGCCGCCGCGCTCGAAACGTGCAGGGCAGCGGCGACGGCCGCGGCCACGAGCCGCGTCACTGGTGCTCGGTCAGGCGGCGCCGCGCCAGCGCGCCGTAGGGGCTGTCGGGATAGTCGGCGAGCAGGCGCCGCCAGGAGGCGCTCTCGGCGTCGCGATCGCCGAGGCGCGACTGCGCCTGCGCGCGCCCGTAGAGCGCCTCGGGCACCAGCGCGCCGCCCGCCGCGCCGCCGAGGTAACGATCGAACTGCGCGCGCGCGGCCCGGGGCGACGCCTGATCGAGCAGCAAGCGCCCGAACGGAACCGCGGCCACGAGCGCCTCCGACGACGCTGGGAAATCCTTTTGCAGCCGGCGATAGAGCGCGATCGCCTGCGGGCCGCGGCCGTCGGTCTTGGCGTCGCGCGCCTGCCGCAGGAGCTCGGCGGCGGTCGTGCGGATGCCGGACCGCTCGTGCGGCGAACGGAACAGCGGACGCTCGCGTGCGGCAATCGCCCCGGTGGCCGCGGGCGGCGCGGCCGCGACCACCGGCGCTTCGGCCGGCGACGGCAGCGATTCGGCCGCGGGCGCCGCGCGGCGCGACGGTGCATGGGGCAGCGTCTCCGTCGCCGGCATGCGCGCGGGCGCCGGTGATGCGGGCGAGCGCGCCGACAGCCGAGGCCACAACCAGGCGGTCGCGCTCGCCGAGCCGGCAATCAGGACCAGCCCGGCGGCCGCCGCGGCGGCGCGCGCGTACCAGCGCCGCCGGCTCGGGCGCTCGACGCGGGCACGGCCACGCGCCGCGCGCCGCGCGATCGCCGCCATCTCCTCGAGCCGCAGCTCGTCCCCGCGATCGACGGCGCGCTGCTCGGCAAAGTCGGAGGCGACTTGCTGGATGAGGCGGCACGACTCGCACGACGTCAGGTGGGCGAGCAACGCCGCGCGATCCGCGGCCGACAGCGGTCCCCGCTGCGCGCGCGCGACCAGGTCGCCGCGACAATCCAGGTCGCCGCCGCGCCCGATCACGGCCTGCCCCGCAGCATCTCTTCCAGCGGCGCGTCGCCGGCCAGTCGGCGCCGCAACGCCTGTTTTCCCAGGCGCAGGCGGCTCCAGATCGTGTTGGGCGAGACGGCCTCGGTCTCCGCGATCTCGTCGACGGTGTAGCCGAGGAAGAAGTGCAGCGCCAGCGACTCGGCGATGACCTGAGGAAGCTCGTCGAGGAGGTGGCTCACCAGCACGCGCCGCCGGGACGCGAGCGCGAGGTCGAGCGGCGACCGCTCGGCCGCGTCGGGGAGCTCGTCGACCGGTTCGTCGACCATCTCCACCAGCTGCGCGCGATGGCGCACCCGCCGGCGCGCGGCCAGCGCGGTCAGCAGGGCCACGCGTTTCGCGAAGTGCGCCACGCTCGAGTCACCGCGAAACGTCGGCAGCCCTTCTATGAAGCCGATCACGGCGTCCTGCATGACGTCGTGCACATCCATGCTGCGCCCGAGCACCTTGCGCACGACGATCAGCATCGAGCTGCCGACGTGGGTCACCAGCGACGCCGCGGCACCGGCGTCGCCGCGCGCCGCGGCCCGCGCCAGCCCGCGCAGCTCGTCGGGACGCTCCAGCGGGGATGCGGCGGCCGCCGAAACCGGCTCGGAATCCCGCACGAGCGGCTTGACGAACCGTGACATCCTGGGGAGCATCGTCGCTCAATCGGGATCGGGCGGTCAAGCACGCGACGCGTGGCGGATCGCATATCATTCACCCACCCCCGCTGCTGGGCGCGCAGGACCGATGCGACGCAATCTGCTGAAACCGCCGTGGATCACAACGTCCAATGGGGGCGGAGCCTCGCGCGGGAGCAGCGCGGCGACGCTGTCGGTCGTGACGCTGTGGATCGCGGCCGCGCTCGGTGGCGGGGCGTGTGGACCGCGCAGCCAGCTCCTCGGAACCATCGATTCCGGCGGTGATGCCGCGGCCGTCGCCACGGGACCGTCGTATCTGGTGGGCGCCGACATCACGTTCGTGCAGGCCGACGAGGCCGGCGGCGCCACGTACAGCGACGGCGACGCCCCGCGACATCGTCCAGATCCTGAAGGACCACGGCTTCAACGCGATCCGCACGCGCACGTTCGTCGATCCGCGCGCGTCCGACGGATACGATCCGGTCGACGGATTCGGGGATCTGGCCCACACGATCGCGTTCGGGCAGCGCGTGAAGGCGGCGGGCCTGGAATTTCTGCTCGATTTTCATTACAGCGACAACTGGGCCGACCCGGGCAAGCAATGCGTGCCGGTCGCCTGGCAGGGCCGCACGCTGCCCCAGCTCGCGCAGGCGCTGCACGACTACACCCAGGACGCGCATCACCCAGCTCGTGGCAGCGGGCGCGCGACCCGACATCGTTCAGCTCGGCAACGAGATCACGCCCGGCATTGTTGCTGCACATCTGCGACGCGAGCGGCACGCGCACCGGCGACAGCCCCGTCGCTGGCAGCACCTCACAACTGGACCAACCTCGGCACGCTGCTCAAGGCCGCCGCCGCCGGCGTGCGCGAGGTCGACCCCGGCATCGTCCTGGCGCTGCACCTCGACCGCGGCGGCGACAAGGCCACCGATCGGCCGGGGAACGCGCTGCAAACCAGCATCGATTGGGTCACCAACGCCCGCAACCAGGGCGTCGCCTTCGACGTGCTCGCCGAGTCGGCGTACCAGCTGTACCAGGGCGATCCCGGCAGCGACGCCAACACCACGGCGATACCTGGACCACGACCTTCTCCGGGCTGGCGGCGCGCTTCCCCGATCTGAAGCTGCTCGCCGTCGAATACGGCACGTTGCAGCGAAACATCAATGACATCGTCTACGGGTTACCGGCGGGCCAGGGAATGGGCTCCTTCGACTGGGAGCCGACGCACGAGGGCGCGTGGAATACCGGTCACTCGCTGTTCAACGCGGCGGGCACCCGCTACACGTCGACGCCGGATCTCTCGCTCTACGATGCGATGCGCACCGCGTACGCTGGCCGTCTGTGAGCCCGGGGCGGGCGCCGTGATTGGTTTTGTCCGCTCACCTCACATTAGCGATGCGGTTTTCTCACCGCCGGGAGCCCAACTGATGTCGAAGCGCCTTGGCCTTGCTTGTCCTTGCTCGCCGCCGCCACCCTCTGGGGTTGCGGCAACCCGAATGGCGGCACGTCCGACGTGTCCAGCGCGGGCGGACACTCCGGGCGCTGCCGGCGCGGGCGACGCCGGTAGCGGCGGCAGCGACGGCGCCAGCAGCGGCGGCAGCGGCGGCGCCACGACCGGCACCGGCGGCGCGAGTCGCCAGCGGCGGAGGCAGCGGAAGCGGCGGCACGACGACCGGCGCCGGCGGCGCGAGCACCGGCGCGGGCGGCGCGGCCGGCGCCGGCGGCAACACGTTGCCGAGCTTCTTCTTCGGCGCGGACATCACCGATCAGGAGCCGGCGCCCGCGGCCGCGATCAGCAACCTGCTGACGCAGATGAAGGCGCACGGTTTCAACTTCGTCCGCCTGCGCACGTTCGTCGATCCGAGGGCCGCCGACGGCTACGACAAGACCAACGGCTTCGACGACATCGCGCACACCGTCGCGTTCGGCAAGATGATCAAGGACGCGGGGATGGGCTTGCTCATCGACTTTCACATGAGCGACAACTGGGCCGACCCCGGCAAGCAATGCGTCCCGGTGGCCTGGCAGAGCGCTGACGACGATCGCCGATCTGTCGGCCGCGCTTCACGACTACACCAAGAACGCGATCACGCAGCTGATCGCGGGCGGCGCGCGTCCCGACATGGTGCAGATCGGCAACGAGACCACGCCGGGAATGCTGCTGCACGTGTGCAACGCCGGCGGGCAGCCGACGGGTAACGAGCCGATCCAGGGCGCCGCCACGACCGCGGGCTGGCCCAACCTCGGCATGCTGCTCAAGGCCGGCGTCGCCGGCCGTCAGAGAGGTCGACCCGGGAATCCTGGTGTCGTTCCACATCGATCGCGGCAACGACTTCGCGACCAGCAAGAACTGGATCGACAACGCCATCAAACAGGGCGCGGTGTTCGACGCGTTCGGCGAATCCTGCTACCAGCAGTATCAGGGCAACCCGAACGATCCGGTCGCCACCAAGGCCGGCTGGATGTCGACGTTCACGCAGCTCGTGGCGGCCTATCCCAACCTGCGTTTCTTCGCGGCCGAATACGGCCCGATGGAGCGCGAGATCAACGACGTCGTGTTCAATCTGCCCGGCAACAAAGGCATGGGCACGTTCGACTGGGAGCCGACGAGCAGCGGCACCTGGAACGCGGCGCAGCCGTCCGATCCGACGGGGACCACGACGCACGCGCTGTTCCGGCGCAACGGCAACACGTACACGACCCTCGCGGATCTGCCGCTCTACACCCAGATGATGATGGACTACGCGAGCCGACTCTAGGCCGGCGGCAGGGCTTCGCCTCGCAACCGTGCCGCCTGCGCGCGGTAGCGCTCGACCGACGCGCGCACGATGCGCATGGCCTCGGCGCGATCGATGCGAGCGCCGACCTCGACGCTCTTCCCCTCGAGGATCTTGTAGTCCTCGAAGAAGCGGATCATCTCGTTCATCGAGTGCTTCGGCAGCTCGGCGATATCGCGATAGTCGGCCACCGCCGGATCGTTGACGTGGACCGCGATGATCTTCGTGTCCTCGCCGTGCTCGTCGCGCATCCGGAAGCCGCCGATGGCGCGCGCTTGCAGGATCGCGAGAGGCACGACCGGTTCCTGCCCCAGGACCAGCACGTCGAGCGGATCGTCGTCCTCGGCGTAGGTGCGCGGCACGAAGCCGTAGTTCGCCGGATAGTGAACCGCCGAATAGAGCACCCGATCGACGCGCAGCAATCCGGTGCGCTTGTCGAGCTCGTACTTGTTCTTGTCGCCCTGGGGCACCTCGATGACCACCGGGAAACACCTCGAGATCGTCGTCGGAAGGCAGCGCGATGTCGTGCCAGGGATGTGCCACGGCTGAATTACCTCGCCAGCAAGCTAGCCACCCGCGCGTGCAGCCGCAACCCGACCGTCGACTTCACGGCGCCGAGCGCCTGATTGATCAGATTCGCGAGCCGCCGCCCCGCGAGCGCGATGCGCGCCTGACCGAGCCTGGTCGGCCGCGCGTCTGATAGTGCGGCGTGATCGTGAACGGGCCGTCGCCGACGCCGATCGGCGCGACGTACACCGCGGTCTGCGCCAGGTCGAAGCCCTCCTGGATCCAGACCGCCACGTCGCGCGATCGCAACCTTCTTGGCGTCGGTCGCGGCAACGTCGCCGCGGCCGCCTCGACCGGCGCCACCGCGTATCCCGAGCCGGCGATGTCGTCGATAGAACGCGTGCAGCTCGGCCGGCGGCCCGAACGGACAGTAGCGCGGGTCGTCGCACACCGGCGGCTGGGCGTTGCCGGTGATCTTGACGTTGTTGCCGCCGCGATCGCCCTTGGGATCGGCCGCGTCGAAGCGCGCCGCGCAATGGAGCGGCTGGTGGACGTCGCCCACGAGGTGCAGCAGCCACACGAGATCGTACGACTTCACGTCGTCGACTGGTCGCCGGCGCGGCGAGCGCGGCCCGCAGCATCGGAATCACCGTCGCCACGTTGGGCGCCGGCGCCGGCACCAGCGGCGTGTCGTCGGGCGAGAACGGCTGGTCGACGAAGTGCCAGTAGGCGTGCCGCAGGTGATCCGCGTAGCCGACGTTCTGGCGCCGCGGTCGCCGCGTCTGGTCGTCGCGCCTGATACGTCGGATCGGACTTGATCGAATCGGCCCAGGTCGCGGCGCGCATGAACGCCATGCGATCTTCGTCGCCGGCCGCCGCACCGACGATCCAGTTCGCGTAGCGCGGGTTCAGCTTCAAGAGCTGGGCGACGCGCTTCTTCGCCTTGGCGTTCAACTTCTTGAACGCCACCGCCGCCACCTCCATGTGCCCGAAGTCGTCCCAGGCGCGTGCGACGCGGCGCGGCAGCCAGCACCAACGCTGACGCCAGCAGCACGACCGTCGCCCTTCGCGCGAGCCGCACGCCGATGCACGAATTTCAGGGTCCGCTGCGCGCGTCAAGCGCACCGCCGAGCGGAACGCTCAGCCCGCAGATCGGGCAAACCGCCTCGGGAACCCCGCGGTAGGGTGCGCGCGTCGTCGGAGACGCGCATGACGCCCAGGCAGAATCCGTCCTCGCACAGCACGCGGTCGAGCGGAAACGCTTCGTGAACCTGACGGCGCCCTTTCGCTTTCGGACGACAAGGGAGCCCAGGGCGCTGGTTGATTCATCGACATCGGCGTGCCATCCGCGATTGTACAACGAGCGCCATCTCGGGCGACGGCACGCGCCCTGCGCAACAACATCGATGATCGTGGGACCATGTTACGCCGGCGTGACTCGAGCCCGAGCTCCGTCACCGACCGAGCCACGGATCCGCGACATCGCGCTACGCAAACCAGGTGATCAACCGCTTTTGCGCGGAGTCGAGCGGATGGCATGCGCGCTGCAAAGATGTCGAGGCCTACCTACGGGGAGGAACCGACAATGAAGATCAATCGTGTACTCGGAATGGCACTGGGATTGGTGATGATGGCGCGGCGCCGATGGCGTTCGCCGACAACGTGATCGTGGGAACCCAACCTTCAACGCCACCGCCGGTCGCCGCCGCGCCGTCGTCGCCGGCGCCGGTCGTCGTGACGCCGGTCCAGCCGGCGCCCGCGCAACCGGTTGTCGTCGACGAGCCCGGTAGCGCGCGCGGTCGTGCGCGCCGACGTTTCACCTCCGCACAGCTACATGGGCACGATCGCCGGCGGCGCGTTCATGGGCGGCGCAGCCGGTGCGTTGATTGGCGGCGCGATCTATTTCCTGGGTAACCAGAACCATCCGGACAACATCGCGTACTGGGCCGCGGGCGGCGTGCTCGTCGGAACCGGCGTCGGCATCACGCAGATCATGGTGCAGGAGAGCCGCGTCTCGCAGGCGACGGCACAGTCCTCGGATCCGGCGCCGACGTTGCGGCTCGCGCTTTACCAGACGCGCTTCTGACACCAGCGCCACGAAGACCGATGATTGCGCGCGGGCGACGGCAACGTCGCTCGCGCGATTTCATTTGGACGGCGCGATCTTTTCGATCCGGTCGGAATCTCAGCCGGATGGTCGCGTCCGGATCGACGACAGCACGCGCAACGCCTCGGCGACGCTCCAGGCCTGCGCCATGCAACCGCGCGGCGCGAACGGCGGCTCGGCGTCGCAGATCTCGCTGATCGTGCCGATGCACGACTTGCTCATCTGCTCTTCCAGGCCGCCCAGCAAGCGAGCCGCGCCCGCAGTGTCGTCGGGGTGAACCTTGAGCCAGGCGTCGACGAACGGACCGACCAGCCAGCCCCAGACCGTGCCCTGGTGATAGGCAGCGTCGCGTGCGCGCAGGTCGCCGTCGTAGCGCGACTTGTAGTCGGGATGCCCCGGCGCCAGCGAGCGCAAGCCGAACGGCGTCGCCAGCTGGCGCGACACCACGTCGAGCACCGCGTTCCAGTGCTCGCGGATCGAGCACCGGGTGCGGCAGCGAGATCGCGAACACCTGGTTGGGCCGCACGCTCGCGTCGTCGCGCGGACCACCGTCGCCTCCCTCGCCGTCGACGACGTCGTAGAGGTATCCGCCGTCGGCGTACCAGAACCGGCGATTGAACGACGCGCGCAGCGCCGCCGCGCGCGCGCCGACGTCGGCCGCGCGCAGCACGATACCGTGCTCGGCGGCCCAACCGTCGTTCTCGGCCTCGGCCAGCCAGCGCTGCATCAGCGCAGAGCGCATTGTAGAAGAGCGCGTTGATCTCGACCGCCTTCCCTCGCCGCGGCGTCACGACCCAGTCGCCGACCTTCGCGTCCATCCAGGTCAGCTGGTAGCCGGGCGCGCCCTGTCGCAAGAGACCGTCGCTGGGATCGACGCCGATCCCGAATCGCGTGCCGGCGATGTGCTTCTCGATGATCTCGGCCAGCCGCGGCAGCAGGAATCGCCGCGTCTCCCGATCGCCGCTGACCGCTTCGTAGCGATCGAGCGCGTGGAAGAACCACAACGTCGCATCGGCGGTGTGATAGAGCCCCTCGTTCTGGCCCTCGGGAAACAGGTTGGGAATGAGACCGTCGCGCACGTGATGCGCGAAGGTGTGGATGATGTCGCGCGCCTCGGCGAAGCGCCCGGTCATCAGCGTCAGGCCCTCGAGGCTGATCATCGTGTCGCGGCCCCAGTCGGTGAACCAGGGGTAACCCGCGATCACCGTGCAGGCGGTGTCGCCCTGCGCGTTCAGGATCGCCTCGTCGCGCGGGCGCGTGTGCGGTGTGATGATGAACTGATCGGCGGCCAGGATCGAGCTCGGCTCGCGCCAGCTCGCCGCGCAGCTCGGGCCGCGCCTGAGCGATGAGACGCAGCCGGCGTTCCTCGTCGAGCGCATGCGCCTGGAGCGCCGGCAGCGACTTCACCTGGTCCCAGACCTCCGTCGACGCGATCAGGCGGATCTCGCCACCCGGCTCGCAGCGTCACTGCAAGCGTCCCCGCCGAGCGCAGGACGCCGCGCCAGTCGTAGCCGCGCGCCTGCTCCAGCCGATAGCGAACCTCGATGTCGCCGCGGCCGGGCGCGATGTCCGCGGCGCCGCCCTCGACGCGGAGGCGCAGCGCGCGGTAGCGCCGCGTCCGGCGGCGCGATCTCGAATCCGTCGGAGACGCGCGCCAGCCGATACGTCGCATTGCCGTCAGCGACCGCCGTATCGTGCCGCCGCATGTCGAGCAACGGCTCCAGCACCAGCCGCACCGGTGCGCGCGCCGCGATCAAGCGATAGCGAATCAGCACGGTGTTCTGGCCGTGCGGCATGAGCAGACTCTTTTCCAGGACCGTGTCGCCGGACTCGAAGCGCCAGCACGGACGGCCGTTGATCGAGCTGGAACAGCGCCAGCGACGGCGGCAGCTCCGGCCCGGGCGACGTCTGCGACGGCACCGGATCGATCGCCGACAGCGCCTCGATCGTGCCGTCGGCGAGGTGCAACGTCTCGGCCAGGTGGTTCAGCATCAACGTGCGGCCGAGCGGCGCCGGCAACGACGCGACCAGCGGCCCGTGGTACCGGCGCGTCGGCATCCCCGCGAGCGTCCCGCTGGCGTACCCGCCGAGGCCGTTGGTGATCAGCCACTCCTTCGCGATCAATCCGGCGTCGGGATGGCCGCGCCGCCAGCCGATCGCGCACGGGCCCCGAAAGCGGCGCCGAGAGGTCGCCCGAACGGAATGGCGCTCATGGATCCCCCGGCGCCATCACCACGGCGCAATGACCGGGCAGGCGCCAGCCGTCGTCCTCGGTCTCGACCGGTGGCGTGCCGCGGCCCCCATAGCGCGCGTCCTCGCTGGACCAGATCGCGCGCCAGCGGCGGCCGGCCGGCGGCGCCAGCAACGGCTCGGGCGCCGGCACCAGCGGCTGGTCGGCGCCGTAGTTGACCAGCAGCAGGCGATCGTCGGTCGCGCCGAAGATGCGCAGCAGCAGCGACCGCGGTCCCAGCGCCACGCCATGCACGCGATCGGCCTCCTGCTGCGCAAACACCGGATCGTCGCGCCGCAACGCCAGCAGATCGCGATGCAGCTGCCAGACCGGCGCGCCGCGCTCGCGCGCGCTCGCGCTCCAGTCGAGCTTGCACGCGCGGAAGGTCTCGTCGGCGGCCGGATCGGGGACCCGGCGCTGGTTCTCCGGCGTGGCCAGCGTCGGAAACTGCGCCAGGAACTTGCGCCGCCCGGCCGCGACCTGCGCGGCCAGGGGCGCGCGCTGATCGGCGAAGTAGAAGAACGGTCGCGTCGAGCCCAGCTCCTGTCCCTGGAACAGCATCGGCGTCGCCGGCGCCAGCAAGCGTCAGCGCGGTCAGCGCGCGCAGGTCGGCGGCCGCGACGACTGACGCCAGCCGCGCGCCGCCGGCGTTCGCGACCTGATCGTGGTTCTCGAGGTAGAGCACGAAGCTCTGCGCGCCGCAGATCCAGCGCCACCGTGCCGCGGCGCTTCTTCTGCCAGGAGTAGCGCTGGCCCTGGAACAGGAATCCCCAGCGAATCGCCGAGACCAGCTCCTGCGCGTGCCCGAGGTAGTCGGAGAAGTACGCCTCGTTGTGCCCGGTCAGCGCGACGACCGCGCTGTGGTGGAAGTCGTCGTTCCAGAGCGCGTCGAGCCCGTAGCCGCCGCGATTCGACCGCGCGCACCAGCTTCGCGTCCTGCGGCTCGTTCTCGGCGACCAGGAACGTCGCGCGCTCGCCGGCGGCCTCGCGCACGCGCCGCGCGACCGCCGCGACCAGATGCTCGGGCGAGGCGTCGTAGATCTGCTGGGTCGCGTCCAGGCGCAGGCCGTCGAAGTGGAACTCGTCGATCCAGTAGGCGGCGTTCTCGACGAACAGCTCGCGCGCGGGGCCGGCGTTGTCGCCGTCGAAGTTCAGCGCCGCGCCCCACTCGTTGGCGTAGCGATCGGTGAAGTAGTCGGCCGAGAAGCGCGCCAGGTAGTTCCCGTCGGGGCCGACGTGGTTGTAGACGACGTCGAGGATCACGCCCATGCCCAGCCGGTGCGCGGCGTCGACGAATCCGCGCAGGTCGTCGGGGCGGCCGTAGAGCCGCGTCGGTGCCCACAGGTCGACGCCGTCGTAGCCCCAGCCGAAGCGGCCGGGGAACTCGGCGAGCGGCATGAGCTCGATGAGCGTGACGCCGAGGTCGCGCAGATCCGCGAGGCGCTCCGTCGCCGCGGCGTACGTGCCGGTTTCGGTGAAGGTCCCGACGTGCAGCTCGTAGATCACCTGACCGCGCGCGCCGCTGCCGCGCCACTCGTGATCGCTCCAGGCGAACGCGCGCCCGTCGACCACCTCCGACGGGCCGTGCGGCCCCTCGGGCTGAAAGCGCGACGCGGGGTCGGGGTAGACCTGGCCGTCGTCGTCGAGCTGGAACCCGTAGCGATCGCCGGCGCGCAGGCCGCGCACCACGCCCGCGAAGTAGCCGCCGGCTTCGGCCGGCAGCGGCGCTGACGACGCCAGCCCCTCGCCGAAGCGCACGACGACGCGCTGGCAGCGCGGCGCCCAGACGCGCAGGTGTGTGCCAAGACCCCCCGCGTCCGGCTCGGCGCCGATCGGATAACGGCGCGCGCGCGTCGCCGCCGTCGCCTTGCCCGAGGACGCGGGCTGCGCGCGCGTCATGACTTCACGCGCGCCGGCTCGCGGCCGGTCTCCGACGCCAGCCGCGACAGCCGCTCGCTGGTCGCGCCGTCGGCGGCCAGCTCGTCGATGCTGGGGGCCATGCGATAGCTCCAGTTGCCGGCGCCCGCCTCGCCGGGGACGTTGATGCGCTCGCGCGTGCCCAGCGCGTCCTGGAACGGGATCAGCGACAGCGTCGACGGCGCGGCGTAGATCGCGCGCAGCAACAGATCGCGCACGTGCTCGTCGAACGGCTTCTCGGGATCGATCTCGCCCAGGCCCGGGATCGCGCGCAGCTTGGCGCGCTCCTCGGGCGGCAGCGCGTCGAACCAGGCAGCGGTGCTGTCGGTGTCGTGCGTGGCGTTGGTCGCCACCGACGCCGCCGGCCACGACGCCGGATCGCGATACGAGCCGTCGTCGTTCTTCTCCCAGCGCAGCACGCGATAGCCCGGGATGGCCAGGCGCTCCAGCGACGGCCGCAAGAACGGCGGCTGCGGCCCCAGATCCTCGGCCACCACCTCGCCGAAGCGGCTCATCATGCGCATCAACATCTCGCCGAGCCGCAGCTGCGCCGCCTCGTCGGGCGGCGAGAAGCCGTGCGACTCCCCGTCGGTGCCGCGGTAGTACGTGCGATAGAAGCCGACGGCGTGATCGACGCGATAGAGGCTGAAGAGCGACCCGGCGCGGATCGCGCGGTCGTGCAGCCAGCCGAAGTCGTCGCGCTCCAGCGCCGCCCAGTCGTAGATCGGCAGGCCCCAGTCCTGGCCTTTGCTCTCGGCCTCGCCCTCTTGCGGCGGTGTGCCCAGGTGGCGGTCGAGGCGGAAGACGCCGCGGTTGGCCCACACGTCGGCCGAGTCGGTCGAGACGACGAACGGCAGATCGCCCATCAAGTTGACGCCCGACGCCGCGACCGCGCGACGCGCGCGGCGCCACTGCTCGTCGAGCTGCCACTGCGTCCACTTCACGCGCAGGATGTCGTCGCGCCGCTGCTCGCGCCAGGCGGCGACGGTGTTGGGGCTGCGCTCGCGCGCGCCGCGCGGCCAGTCGATCCAGCTCTTGCGGTACTCGTCGTGCCAGGTGCGGAAGAGCGCGTAGTCGTCGAGCCAGGTGCGGT
The DNA here is from genome assembly GCA_963774325.1 of uncultured Pseudomonadota bacterium. Lineage (GTDB taxonomy): Bacteria > Myxococcota_A > Polyangia > Fen-1088 > Fen-1088 > DASRQZ01. Next base: position 1,016,528 of record CAVZEF010000002.1, on the reverse strand, counting down.
TCTCCTTCATGAACGCGATCAGCCGCCGCGCCCGCACGCTGTTGCCGTTCCACTCATCGCGCAGGAAGCGCGCGAACGCCAGGCCGATCGCCTCCTGCTTCACGGCGCGCACCGTCCCCCAGTCGACGCTGGCCGCGCCGACCGCGGCCGCCAGCTTGTCGCGCGTCGACGGCGGCAGCGCCTCGCGTCCGCCGGCCGTCGACGAAGTCCTCGCAGGCGTCGAGCGAGAGGTAGACCGGGTCGAGCGCGTACGCCGACGCCGGCGCGTAGGGGCTGGCGTCGCCGCCGGCCAGCGCCTGCACCGGCAGGAGCTGCACCACCGAGAACCCGGCGCCGGCCGCCCAGCCGGCGAACGCCGCCAGATCGCCGATCTCGCCCACGCCCCACCCCGACTTCGAGCGGATCGAGAACAGCGGGATCACCACGCCGGCGCGCCGGCGCCGCCGCTCGGCCTGCTTCTTCGCCACGCGCACCGGCGCGGTCGCCGCCTCGCGCAGCGTCTTCTCGTCGAGCGGCCGGCGCAGCATCACCAGCGATCGCGCCTCGACCTTGTACTCGCGCGCGCACCGGCGTGTCGGCCGCCTTGTCGGGATCGGCGGTGTCGAGCTGCAGCAGCCAGTCGCCGGCGCCGTCCTCGGCCGGCAGCTTGAAGGTGATCGGCTCGTGGTGCGCGTTGAGCAGCACGAGCAGGCCGTCGTCGACCAGCCGCGCGCCGCGCTCGTCGACCGCCGGCAGCGCGTCGCCGCCGAGCATGAACGCCAGCGACGAGATCCAGGGCATCTGCCAGTCGGTCGGGCGTCATCTCCTCGCCGTCGGGGCGCAGCCAGGCCAGGTCCTTGGCGTCCGACTCCCAGATGAAGTCGCCCTCGAAGAAGCGCTGGCGCTGCAGCGCCGGGTGCTGCTGGCGCAGCTTGATCAGGCGGCGCGTGAAGTCGAGCAGGCGCCGCCGCCGGTCGTCGAGCGTCCAGTCGAACCAGGAGATCTCGTTGTCCTGGCAGTAGGCGTTGTTGTTTCCGCGCTGCGTGCGGCCGATCTCGTCGCCGCCCAGCAGCATCGGCACGCCCTGCGACAGGAACAGCGTCGCCAGCAAGTTGCGCTTCTGCCGCTCGCGCAGCGCGATGATGCCGGCGTCGTCGGTCTCGCCCTCGACGCCGTGGTTCCACGACTGGTTGTCGTCGGCGCCGTCCTGGCCGCGCTCGCCGTTGGCTTCGTTGTGCTTGCCGCCGTAGGTGACGAGATCGTGCAGCGTGAAGCCGTCGTGCGCGGTGAGGAAGTTGATGCTGGCCTGCGGCTCGCGCCGATCGCCCGCGTACAGATCGGCCGAGCCGGTCAGGCGGTAGCCGATCTCCGACGCCAGGTTGTCGTCGCCCTTCCAGTAGCGGCGCAGGGCGTCGCGGTACTTGCCGTTCCACTCGGCGAACGGCGCCGGAAAGCTGCCGACCTGGTAGCCGCCGATGCCGGTGTCCCAGGGCTCGGCGATCAGCTTCACGCGCGACAGCACCGGATCCTGGTTGATGATCTGGAAGATCGGCGCGTAGCGGTCGAACGACGCGTGCGAGCGCGCCCGAGCGTGGTCGCCAGGTCGAAGCGAAACCCGTCGACGTGCATCTCGGCGACCCAGTAGCGCAGCGAATCGACGATGAGGCGCGCGGTCTCGGGGTTCGACGCGTTCAGGCTGTTGCCGGTGCCGGTGAAGTCCAGGTAGTAGCGCGCCTCCGGCATCAGCCAGTAGTAGCCGGCGTTGTCGATGCCGCGCAGGCTCAGCGTCGGGCCGAGCTGGTTCCCCTCGCAGGTGTGGTTGTAGACCACGTCGAGGATCACCTCGAGCCCGGCGGCGTGCAGCGCCTTGACCATCGCCTTGAACTCGGCGACCTGCGCGCCGGGCGTGCGGCGGCTCATGTAGCGCTGCTCGGGCGCGAAGTAGCCGAGCGTGCTGTAGCCCCAGTAGTTGCGCAGCGACTTGTCCTCGAGGAAGCCGTCGTCGGCGAACTCGTGCACCGGCAAGAGCTCGACCGCGGTCACGCCCAGGTTCTTGAGGTGGGCGATCGCCGCCGGGTGGCCGAGGCCGGCGTAGCTGCCGCGCAGCGCCTCGGGGACCTCGGGGTGCTTCATGGTGAAGCCGCGCACGTGCACCTCGTAGATCACCGTGCTGCGCCAGGGCGTGCGCGGCGGCCGGTCCTTGCCCCAGTCGAACGCGTCGTCGACGACCACGCCCTTGGGGACGCCGGCGGCGCTGTCGCGCTGGTCCATCGACAGGTCGGCGCGCTCGTTGCCGATCTGATAGCCGAACACCGGCTGCTTCCAGTCGACCTCGCCCCACAAGGCGCGCGCGTAGGGATCGACCAGCAGCTTGCTCGGATTGCAGCGGTGGCCCTGCTCGGGTGCGTAGGGTCCGTGCACGCGCAGGCCGTAGAGCACGCCGGGCTTCAGATCCGGCACGTAGGCGTGCCAGACGTGCGAGGTTCCCTGCATCAGATCGAAGCGCGCGGTCTCGCGCGTCGGGATCCTTGGCGTCGAACAGGCAGACCTCGACGCGCGTGGCGACGCGCGAATAGAGGGAGAAGTTGACGCCGCTGCCGTCGCAGGTCGCCCCGCGAGGGGTCGGGTTGCCGGGCCAGATGCGCATCGCCGTACAACGTAAGGCAAAGGTTGCATTTGGGAACGGGGCGACGGTCGAATCTAGCGACGAGGCGGACGCGCGCGCAGATATTGCGGCGGCCAGGCGGCGTCGGCGTCCAGCTCGGCCGCCGCGTGCAGGGGGAAATAGGGATCACGCAGCAGCGCGCGCGCCAGCAGCACCATGTCGGCTTGCCCGCTGCGCACGATGTGCTCGGCCTGCGCGGCCGAGGTGATCACACCGACCGCGGCGGTCGCGATCGGCGCCTCGGCGCGGATGCGCGCGGCGTTGGCAGCCTGGTAGCCGGGGCCGGCGTCGATCGCCACGCGCGGCGCGATGCCGCCCGACGAGCAGTCGATGAGATCGACGCCCTCGCGGCCCAGCCGCCGCGCGAGCGCGATCGAGTCCTCGACGTCCCAGCCCTCGGCGCCGAGCCAGTCGGTCGTCGACAGCCGCACCGCCAGCGGCAGGCGATCGGGCCAGACCGCGCGGACGGCGCGCACGATCTCGAGCAGGAAGCGCGTGCGGTTGTCGAAGCTGCCGCCCCACTGGTCGTCGCGGCTGGTTGGTGATCGGCGAGAGGAACTCGTGGATCAAGTATCCGTGCGCGGCGTGGATCTCGACGAGATCGAAGCCGGCCGACAGCGCGCGGCGCGCCGCCGTCGCGAACGCGGCGATGATGCCGGCGATCGTCGTCGGCGTCGAGCGCCACCGGCGTCTGGTAGCCGGCGTCGAACGGCAGCGCGCTGGGCGCGACGATCGGGCGCCATCCCTCGGGCGGGTCGACCGGCTTGCCGCCCTCCCACGGGCGCGCCGTCGACGCCTTGCGCCCGGCGTGCGCGAGCTGGATCCCGGCGGCGGCTGCCCTGCGCGTGCAGGAAACGCACGATGCGCGCCAGCGGCGGCACGTGCTCGTCGCGGTAGATGCCGAGGTCGCTCGCGCTGATGCGTCCGCGCTCCTCCACCGCCGTCGCCTCGGTGTGCACCAGCCCGGCGCCGCCGACGGCGCGGCTGCCGAGGTGGACCAGATGCCAGTCGTCGGCGAACCCGTCGGTGCTGGAGTACTGGCACATCGGTGACACGCCGATGCGGTTGCGCAGGGTGATGCTGCGGAGCGCGAGCGGGTCGAAGAGCATGCGGGGGGACTTACCGCCCGGGGACGCGATCGTCAAAGAGCCGGCCAGCGAGCGCGTGTCCGCGCTCGCTCCCCGGTCCGTCCCTCCTACGGCGCCGCCGGCAAGAACGCCGAGATCGCCTGGTACCAGGTCTCGCCCAGCACCGCATACCCGGTCGCGTTGGGATGCAGATCATCCGTCATCAGCGAGGTCTTGTAGTCGGCGTGCGCCGTGAACGCGCCGTACATGTTGACCAGCTGCACGTGCTTGCCGCTGGCGGCGCGCTGGGTGATGAGCGCCGGGATGGCCGCGTTGTACGTCATGATGCGCGTGTTGGTCGCGTCGGTCGTGGTGGGGACGATCTGCGCCACCACCAGCAGCGCCGCCGGCGCCGCGGTCGTGATCTGATCGATGAGCGCGCCCAGCCGCGTCGGCGCGGTGGCGACGTCGATGTTCTGGTTGATGTCGTTGGTCCCGATCATCATCAAGATGATGTGCGGGTGAAACATGGTGATCGCCGCGTTGACCAGCGGCTGGATCCCCGAGCGACTGAATGTCGGCTCGTCGTCGATGGTGAAGCCGCTGTAGCCCTCGTTGCCGGGTGGAAAGGGCTTGCCCTGAACCATCCCGCTCGCGGGCCCGTTCGGGCGGCGGCCCACGAAGGTGATCGCCTTGCCGGCCAGCACCGCCTCGCTGAACAGCTCGACGCGGTAGCCGCCCATGAACGTGGGGAAGCCCTCGGTGATCGAGTCGCCGAGCGGCATGATGATGCAGGTCTGGTTGGTGGGACAGGGGTTGAACGCGGGTCCGCCGTCGCGGGTGTCGCCGCCGGCGTCGTTGCGAACGTCGGGCGCGCCCGTGTCGGAGACCGCGCCGTCGTGCGCGTCGGAGGTTCCATGATCGACGGCGGCGTCGACGGCGGCGTCAATCGCGCTGCCAGCGGCGCCGCCCATCCCCGCGCCCGCGACGCCGCCGGCGCCGGTGGCTCCGCCGGTCCCCGCCCCGGCCGCGCCGGCCTGACCGCCGGCGCCGCTGCCGCCCGCGCCCGACGGCGTGTTCGAGCTGTTTCCGCACGCGCCCGCGGCGAGCGCCGCGAGCAGCGTGACCAGCATCCCGAGGAATGACCGCTGCCGTGGCGACGTCATGGGCGATTTATCGTCCTGTTGCGCCTCTGCCGTCAAGGCGCGGGGCATTACCGGACCTGCGCGCGAAGCGCTAGGGGTGCAGCACGACGGCCGACAGCGACTCCGGCGTGAACACCGGCTTTCCGGTCAGGTCGACGCCATTGGCCATCAGGTCGAACGCGACGATGGCCAGGTATTGATCCTGGGACAGGGTTCCCGGCGCCTTGGCCGGCATGTTGGCCTTCACGAAGTCGTAGACGTCGCGCGCGGTGTGAAACGACGCCTTGCGATACTTCGCGCTCGCGGGCGGGTCGAGCGGTAATGCGTCCTTGCCCACCACCGCGGGCGCGCCGCCCGGGGTTCCCTGCCCACCGTCGCCGTGGCAGCTCGCGCAATGGGCCGCGTACTGCGTGGCCCCCTGAGTCGCCTGCGCCTTGGCGTCGGCGGCGGCGACCATGCCTGTGCTGGTGTCGCCGCCCGAGCCGTGGGCGCACCCGATCGCCAGCAACAATGCCGCCCCGATTCCGAATCCGATCCCGTGATTGAGCGTGGTCTTCGCCTTGTTCTCGTTCGTCGTCATGGTGAGCCCGATCCTTTCGTTGCCGAAAGTGATCACGCAGCGCCCAAAAGGTTACATGGTCGCTCGCGACATCTCGCACGCGGCGTCCGCGCGCGGCTGCGCCGGCACGCAACAAACGCGGAGACCGACCGAAGACCAAGCCATGCGCTGTCTCGGTCCACCAGCCGATTCTCCGACGGAACCCGCCGGGGAACAAAAGCCCCGACCGGTCGTTCACCTCGGGGGGGCCCCCGCTCGCGCCCCACGCTCCATGATACTCTGGTGCCCTCCGTTGGTCTCAGCCCCTGCCAAGGAATGCCATGTCAGCCACCGGTAATCGCACCGTCGAGATCTTTCCCCCACGGAGATGGGCCCCGTCACGTTCGAGCGGATGACGGGTGGGGAATCGCTCGGCTCGCCATTCGAGTTCGACGTCGACGTCCTCAGCCCCACCGGCGACATTCCGACGGCAAAGGTTCTGGGCAAATCCTTCAGCCTGGCCCTGTCACAGGGCGAGCCGCCGCCGCGCTGGTATAGCGGCATCGTCACGCGCCTCGCGCAGGTGGCGTGGACCGGCGCGGCCTACCGCTATCGCGCCAAGCTGCGACCGACGCTGTGGATGATGACCAAGGTGTCGAACTGCAAGATCTACCAGAACATGACGATCCCCGACCTCATCATGGAACGGCTCGGGGCCCACAGCGTCACCGTCAAGAAGCACCTCGGCTACGACAAGTATCCCAAATGGGAGTACCTGGTTCAGTACAACGAGACCGACTTCAACCTGGTCAGCCGCCTCATGGAGCAGGAAGGTATCTTCTATTACTTCGTCCATGAGAAGGGGAAGCACACCATGTGGCTGGTCGATGCGCTGACCGTGCCGGATGCCATCGCCGGCTATTCGAAGATCCAGTTCGCCGCGACGGGCGACCGGTCGTCGGATCTGTCGGCGCAGCACGAGACCATCGACAGCTGGGGCGAGTCGTTGCAGGTCGAGCCCGGCGCCTACGCGGCCAAGGAGTTCGATTTCGAGGAGCCGGGCAAACCGTTGCTGTCGACCAAACCGGGACCGCAGCCGCCGTCGACCGCGGACATGGAGATCTTCGAATACCCCGGGCACTACATCAAGACCCCCGACCGCGACGACTACGTCCAGCGCCGCCTCGACGAGCAGCAGCTCGATTTCCAGCAAGTCCAGGGCACCGGCAACGCGCGCGGCATCGCGGCCGGCTTCCTGTTCACGATGACCGATCACCCGGCGGCGCCGTTCAACCGCGAGTACCTGGTGACGTCGGCGCACCTACGCGCTGACCGCGACCCAGCACACCAGCGGCGGCGCCGACGCCGGTCCCGACTTCCGCTGCAGCTTCGTCGGCATCGACAGCAAGCGCCACTACCGGCCGCCGCTGGTGACGCACAAACCGACCGTGCAGGGGCCGCAGACCGCGATGGTGGTCGGGCCCAAGGGCGAGGAGATCTGGACCGACAAATACGGGCGCGTGAAGATCCAGTTCCACTGGGATCGCTACGGAAAGCGCGACGAGAAGAGCTCGTGCTTCGTGCGCGTGTCGCAGGTGTGGGCCGGCAGCGGATGGGGCGCGATGCACATTCCGCGCATCGGACAAGAGGTTGTCGTCGACTTCCTCGAGGGCGATCCCGACCGGCCGATCATCACCGGTCGCGTGTACGACGGCGCCAACATGCCGCCCTACCCGCTGGCCGCGAATGCGACCCGGAGCGTGCTCCGCAGCCACAGCACCAAGGGCGGCGGCCCCAACAACTTCAACGAGCTGTCCTTCGAGGACAAGATCGGCGCCGAGCAGGTGTTCCTGCAGGCGGAAAAGGACATGCAGATCCTCGTCAAGAACGACGAGGCGCGCGAGGTCAAGCACGACCGCACGAAGAAGATCGGCCACGACGAGACGGTCGAGGTCGGCAACAACCGCAGCGAGCACGTCACCAAGGACGAGACGATCAACATCGGACAGAACCGAACCGAGTCGGTCGGCAAGGACGAGACGATCTCGATCACGGGCGCCCGCACGGAGACCGTCGGCAAGGACGAGTCGATCGAGATCGGCGGCAAGCGCTCGGAGACCGTCGGCAAGGACGAGAGCGTCTCGGTCGGCGGCAAGCAGACGGTGGACATCGCAAAGGATCAGATGCTCAGCGTCGGCGGGCAGCGTTCATCGACGGTCAGCAAGGACGACACGCTCACCATCAGCGGCAAGAGCACCGTGACCGTCTCCAAGGATCAGACGATCGACATCGGCAAGAAGCTGACGCTGGTCGCGGGCGACGAGATCACGCTCAAGACCGGCAGCGCCAGCATCATCCTGAAGTCGAGCGGCGACATCACCATCAAGGGCGCGAACCTGACCCTGAACGGATCCGGCGACATCACCGTCAAGGGCAGCGGCAACGTCACGATCAAGGGCAGCAAGGTCGCGCAGAACTGAAGCGCGTGTCGCGCGCGGTCCGGAACCGTCGCGTTCCGACTTGGACGATCCTCGGGTCATTCCCTTGCGGGGAATCGTCCAGTGCTTAGCTTGGCTCCACTCAGATCTTGGAGCCTGGCCCTATGGAACAGACGGCGCCCGCCAACAGTAAGATCCCTGACGTTCTCCGACAGGCTGAGGACGCAATCATCGACGATTGGATGAGGGAGCTGGCTGCCTTTGGCGGCCGCGTCGACTCCCTCATCAAAGCGGCCGATCTGAGGGCCGAGTGCGTTCGCTTCTTCGAGCTCTTTCGCGCGGTGATGACCAGCCGCGATCGCGATCCGACCAGCACCGGCTGGGGGCCGGTGCGGGACTTCCTGAGTGAGATCTCGCGCTCGCGCGGTACACGCGGGTTCACGCCCAGCCAGACGGCGTCGTTCGTCCTTGCCCTGAAGCCCGCGCTGCTGTCGCGGCTGCAGGGGCTGCACGCCAAAGATGCCCAGGGTCTGTACGAGGACGTGTCGATCTTGAACCGTGCCCTGGATGCGCTGGGCCTGTACACGACCGAGGTGCACCAGAAGACGCGTGAAGAGATGATCATGCGGCAGCAGCAGGAGCTGCTCGAGCTGTCGACGCCGGTGGTCAAGCTCTGGGACGGCGTGCTGGCGCTGCCGCTGATCGGTACGCTCGACTCGTCGCGCACCCAGGTTGTCATGGAATCGCTGCTGCAGCGGATCGTCGAGACCGGGGCGCCGGTCGCGATCATCGACATCACCGGCGTTCCCACGGTCGACACGCTGGTGGCGCAACATCTATTGAAGACGATCACCGCCGCACGGCTCATGGGCGCCGACTGCATCATCAGCGGCATGCGGCCCCAGATCGCGCAGACCATCGTGCACCTGGGCGTGGACCTGGGTAACGTGATCACCAAGGCTTCGCTCGCCGACGCATTCGCGCTGGCGCTGCGGCGCGCGGGCCTGAGCGTCAGGCGCGATGGCGTGAGCAAGCCCACTGCCCCGGGCCATTCGCCCGACGGACACGCCGGGCACGCGGAGATGTCTCGCAACGGCAACGAGTAGGCCCATGGAACGCATTCCGATCCTGCGGATGGGCAACATCCTGCTGGTCACGATCCAGGTCGACCTGCACGACCGCCTGGCCATGCAGCTTCAAGAAGATCTGTCGAACAAGATCGTGTCGGTCGGCGCGCGCGGTGTCCTCATCGACATCTCGGCGCTCGACATCGTCGATTCATTCATCGGCCGGATGCTGGGCAACATCGCCGCGATCTCGCGCATTCTCGACGCGGCGACGGTGCTGGTGGGGATGCAGCCCGCGGTCGCCATCACGCTGGTCGAGCTCGGGATGTCGTTGCAGGGGATCCGAACGGCGCTGGACGTGGAAAGGGGCATGGCTCTGCTCGACGACCTCGCGGTCGATAGAGCAGAGGGCGGCGGAAGGGCGAACTCGAGATCGTGATCGTCAAGAGCGAGGTCTTCGCCGTGCGCTCCAATGACGACGTCGTTCTGGTCCGCCAGGCGACGCGAAACTGGTCGGTGGAGCTGGGCTTCTCGCTGGTCGACGTCACGAAGATGGTAACGGCCGCCAGCGAGCTGGGGCGCAACACGGTGATCTACGGGGGAGGCGGCTCCGTGCGTTTCGACCGAATCGAAGAAGGGGGACGGCGCGCATTGCGACTGACGTTCGAAGATCAGGGGCCGGGAATTCCCGACATCACTCTGGCGCTCAAGGATGGCTTCACCACGGGGCACGGCCTGGGCCTGGGTCTGTCGGGCGCCAAGCGCCTGGTCAACGACTTCGAGATCTGGTCCGAGGTCGGCAGGGGCACGCGCGTCTCGATTGGACGTTGGAAATGATGGTCCCGAGCGGGCGCTACCAGAGCGTGCACGTGCCGATGCTCGAATCGAGCCGCGTCGCCGAGGCGCGGCGCGTGATCGGGAGCCTCGCGCTCGAGGTCAGGCTGCCGGAAGCCGACGTCGGCCGCGCGCAGATCGTCGCCAGCGAGCTCGCCAACAACATCGTCCGCCACGCACGCGACGGATTCCTGGTCGCGCGCCCGCTGCAGGACTCGGAGGGACGCGGGGTGGAGATCGCCGCCGTCGATCGCGGGCCGGGCATGGACCTCGAGCGCTGCCTGGCCGACGGCTTCTCGACCGGCGGCACGCCGGGCACGGGCCTCGGCGCGGTTCGGCGCCTGTCGGACTCCTTCGATGCGTATTCGCTTCCCAGCGGATCGATCGTCGTCGCGCGGATCGTTGCGGCCGACGCGGTCACTCGTCCGGTGCTCGGCCCGCCCGCGCCGCAGATCGGCACGGTGTGCCTGGCCAAGGCGGGCGAAGACGTGTCCGGCGACGCCTGGGCCGTCGCCGCCATGGCCGGCGGACGGATGTTGGTCGTCGTGGCCGACGGTCTCGGCCACGGTCCGCTGGCCGCCGATGCCAGCACCGCCGCCCTGGGCGCCTTCTACGAGGAGGCGCCGTCGGGGCGCGGACCAGCCGAGATCCTGGGAGAGATCCACCGGCGCCTGCGCAGCACGCGCGGCGCCGCGGTGGCGATCGCCGAGATCTCGCCGGCCAGTGAAGAGATCCGATTCGCGGGCCTCGGCAACGTGGCCGGGGTCGTGATCACGGGCGGGTCGCGACGCGGTCTGGTCTCGCACAACGGCATCGCCGGCGGAACACCCACACCGCCGCGCGAGCTCTCGTATCCGTTCCCGCGCCAGTCGTTGCTGGTCATGGCGTCCGACGGGCTCGCCACCCACTGGGACCTGGCGCGCTACGCCGGCATCACCGCGCGGCATCCGTCGGTCGTGTCGGCGCTGCTGTGCCGCGACTTTTCTCGAGGACGCGACGACCTGACCGTGGTCGCCGCGCGAGAGATGAGCTGAGATGATCGACGCTGACGGCCGCCGCGCTTTGCTCTTCGTGCGCGAGATCCGCAGCGCCGACGAGGCAATCGCCGTGCAGCAGGGCTTGCGGCAACTGACCACCCTGCTCGGGCTCGAGGGATACGAGCAAACCCGGCTCAACACCGCCGCCGCCGAGGTGATCCGCGAGGCGGGATTGCCCGAGGGGACGGCGCTGGCGCTGGACCTGAGCGTCGTGGTCGACGAGCACGGATGCGCGAAGGCGGTCGAGGTTTCGCTGAGCGTGCCACCCGCGACCGTGCAGCGCCTGCGCCGGAGCTTGAGCCAGGGCGGCGCGGAAGGCGGCCCGAATGGCGGCCCGAATGACGGCGCCAGCAACCCGTCGGGCATCGTCGCCGCGCGCCGGCTCATCGACATGCTGTCCTTCCGCGAGGACGGCGAGTCACCCTGCGTGGTGCTCGGGATGCGTCTGGATCGCGGCACGGCCACGGCGCTGAATCCGGTCCGGCTCGCCGAAGTGGCGCGCGAGATGGCCGCGCAGCGCCCGGCCGATCCGCGAGCCGAGGTCGAGCGCCTGACGCGCGAGCTCGCGCGCCGCGACGAGATGCTGCGCGTGCTGCGCGGCGAGCTCGAGGACACCAACCGCGGCGTGATGTCGCTGTACGCCGAGCTGGACGAACGCGCCGAATACCAGCGGCGCGCCGCCGATCTCAAGTCGCGCGTGCTGTCCGACATGGGCCACGAGATGCGCACGCCGATCCATTCGATCCTGTCGATCTCGCAGTTCCTGCTGCAGCGCCTGGACGGCGACCTGACCGACGAGCAGGACAAGCAGGTGCGCATCATCCGCAACACCGCGCGCGACCTGTCGCAGTTCATCGACGATCTGCTCGACCTCGCCAAGGCGCAGGCCGGCAAGATTCCGGTGCGTATCGAGCAGTTCGGCGTCGCCCAGCTCTTCAACACGCTGCGCGGGATCTTCCGGCCGCGCGCGCAGGACACGACGGTGCCCCTCTACTTCGACGACCCACCCGACTTGCCGCCGCTGGTGACCGATGAGTCCAAGCTGTCGCAGATCCTGCGCAACTTCATCTCCAACGCGCTCAAGTTCACCGAGGAGGGCGAGGTGCGCGTTCAGGTGGCGCCCGGGCGCGGCGACACCGTGATCTTCACCGTCACCGACACCGGCATCGGCCTCGCGCCCCAACACTTACCGTACGTCTTCGAGGAGTTCACCCAGATCGATTCGCCGCTGCAGCGCCGCACCAAGGGCACGGGGCTCGGCCTGCCGCTCGCCAAGCGCCTGGCGTCGTTGCTGGGCGGCGAGGTGTCGGCGCGTAGCGCGATCGGCGGAGGCTCGACGTTCATCGCGACGATCCCACGCGTCTTCGTCGCGCCCATCGAAGCGGCGGCCGAGACCACCGCTGCGCCGAGCACGGCGCTGGCGCCGATCCAGACACGCTATCGCGCGGTGATCATCGACGACGACGAAGCCGCGCGCTACGTGCTGCGCCGCCGACTGGGCCCGGCCTTCAGCGTGGTCGAAGCGTCGAACGGGCGCGCCGGAATCGAGGCGACCCGCGCGCTCATTCCCGACGTCGTGTTCCTGGACCTGCGCATGGCGGGACTGTCCGGGTTCGAGGTGCTGGCGCTGCTGGGCGCCGAAGTGGCCATGGCCCGCATCCCGGTGATCATCTTCACGTCGCAGTCGCTGACCGACGCCGAACGCCAGCGGCTCGAGCGTGCGCGCGCCATCCTGGACAAGGCCAGGCTGTCGGACGAAGGCGAGCCGACGCTGCTGGAAGCGCTGGCGCTGGCCGGGATCGCCAACCACGTCGAGCCCCGTCAATGAGCCCTCCCGTCGCGCCCCCGTCCCCGACCACCGGCCGTCCGGGATCGATCCTGGTCGTCGACGACGACGACGCGAAACGCTACATCGTCTCGCGCATCCTGCGCGCCGCCGGCTTCGAGATCGTCGAGGCCGAGGACGCGACGTCGGCGCTCGCGCTGGCGCGCAGCAATCCGGATCTGCTGGTCCTCGACGTCAAGCTGCCCGACGGCAGCGGCCACGATGTCTGCCGCGAGCTGAAGTCGCGGCCGGCGACCGCGTCGATCCTGGTGCTTCAAGTCTCGTCGTCGTTCGCGACCGGCCCCGATCGCGTCGCCGGCCTCGAGAGCGGCGCCGACGCCTATCTGACGCACCCGATCGAACCGCAGGAGCTGATCGCCACCGTGCACGCGCTGCTGCGCATCCGGCGCGCGGAGCAGGGACGGTCGGAGCTGTTCGCGCGCGAGCAGGCCGCGCGGCAAGAGGCCGACCGCGCCAACCGGCTCAAGGACGAGTTCCTGGCCACGATCTCGCACGAGCTCCGCACGCCGCTGAACGCGATCCTGGGCTGGGTGCAGCTGCTGCGCACCGGGCGCCTCGACGCCGAGGCGCGCGAGCGCGCGCTCGAGACCATCGAGCGCAACGCGCGCGCGCAATCCGAGCTGATCGAGGACCTGCTCGACATGTCGCGCATCATCTCGGGCAAGCTGAACCTGGACGTGCGGGACGTGAATCTGGCCAGCGTCATCAACGAGGCGTTCGAGGCGGTGCGCCTGGCCGCCGACGCCAAGATGATCCAGCTCACCGCGGAGACCGATCCGACGCTGGGGAGGGTCCGGGGCGATCCGACCCGCCTGCAGCAGGTGGTGTGGAACCTGCTGGCCAACGCGATCAAGTTCACGCCGCGCGGCGGGTGGGTCATCGTCAAGGCGACGCGGACCAACGGCCACGTGGAGATCCTGGTCAGCGACAATGGGCGCGGCATCCCGCCCGAGTTTCTGCCGCACGTCTTCGAACGATTCCGCCAGGCGGAGAGCAGCACGCGACGCGCGCAGGGCGGCATCGGCCTGGGCCTGGCGATCGTGCGCCAGCTCGTCGAGTCGCACGGCGGCACGGTGCGCGCCGAGAGCGAAGGCACCGACCGTGGAGCGACGTTCATCGTGAGCCTGCCGCTCGAAGCGGTGATCGCGGCGAGCGCGAGCCCCGAAAACGAAGGACCCCCGCGAGCGACGCCGCCGCGCCCATTGGCCACGTCGAGGCCGTCGCTACAAGGGATCAAGGTGCTGGTCGTCGACGATGAGCGCGACGCGCGCGAGTTCACCGCGACCGTGCTGCGCCACGCATCCGCCGAGGTCGAGGAAGCAGAGTCGGCGGACGCCGCGCTGCGCACGCTCGAACAGTTCGTGCCCGCCGTGATCCTGTGCGACATCGCCATGCCGGACCGCGACGGGTTCGATCTCGTCGCCGCGATCCAGCGCCTGCCGGACCCGTGGCGGGACATCCCGATCGCGGCGCTGACCGCCTACGCCAAGTCCGAGGATCGCAATCGCGTCCTCGGCGCCGGATTCCGCGCGCACCTGGCCAAGCCCCTCGACCCCGCCGACATCGCGGCGGTGGTCGCGGAGCTGGCACGCGCCGCCGTCATGTCGCGCGACGGCCGCGAATGAGATGCACGATCACGCTGATGATGGCGAGCACGACCAGCACGTGAATCGCCGCGCCGGCGACGTGGAACACGCCGAAGCCCAGGATCCAGGCCAGACCGAGGAGAATGGCAAGCGCAAGCAGCATGGAACGACCTCCATTTACCGAGACCGGCTCCGCCCGCCAGCGGCGAGTCGTTTACCTCTCGGATACAAACTAAACCTAATGGCGGTCGAGGTGCAGGGTAGATCCGATTCGCTCGACCGCTACGATTCGTGGCGCGACTCGCCAGCGGTGGTCACGGGGATCTCCGCCGCCTCCGCCGCTTTCTGGGCGCTGGCGGCGGCGCCGTCGCCGCCGCCGAGCTGGGCCGCGTCGGCCTTGCGCACGCTGTCGGCGATCTCGATCGCGATCTCCGCCGACGTCGCCGGGCCGGCCTCGGCGGCCAGGCGGCGTACAGATTCTCGACGCGCTGATCGCGCGCCCGCAGCTCGTGATCGACGGTGCCGTCGCCGGGCAGCTCGAAGCGCAGCTCCTCGAGGATCATGCGCGCGCCCGCCGCGACCGGCAGCGACAGCAGCGCGCCCACGATCCCCATCAGCTTGGCGCCCACCAGGAGCGCGATCGTGATCGCCCACGCCGGCAAGCGCAGCACGTGGCCGTAGACGCGCGGGATGATGATCCGGTTCTCGATCTCCTGGTAGGCCGCGAACGCGACGACCACCACCATCACGATGACGGTACCGCGCGGCAGCGCCGCCGCCACCAGCGGCACGGCGCCCAGCACGCCGCCGATGAGCGGCAGCACGTCGGTGATCCCGGCGAACACCGCCAGCGGCAGCGGATTCTTCACGCTGCAGGCGCGCAGCAGCACGTACGCGAACAGCGACATCAACACCGACGTGATGATCTGGCCGCGCATGTAGCCGCCGACGATCGTCTCGAGGTTGAGCATGATGCGCGCCAGGCGAATGTGGAACCGGCGCGGCACGACCGCGTACAGCGCCGCCTGCGTCGACGACGGATCGGCCAGGATGTAGAACGCCAGCGCCAGCGTGGTCAGCCCCCAGCCGACCACTTCGATGGCGCGCGACGAGAACTCCAGCGCCTGGCGGCTCGACGGCACCAGGATCTCCTGCAGCTTCGCGCGCCGGACGGCGTTGGCGATCGGCAGCGTCAGGTGCGAGGCCGCGAGCCGGTCGGCGAGATCTTTCTGCATGCCGGGCGCGCTGTCGGCGAGCTGGCGGAGCTGTTCGACGAGCGCCGGAATGGTCACGAAGCCGATGAGCAGCAGGCCGGCGACCATCACCACGAAGACGATCGCGAGGCCGCCTGTGCGCCCCAGCCCCAGGCGCTGCAACGCGCGCACGACGGGGATGAGCGTCCCCACCAGGATCATCGCGACGATCACCGCGACGATCACCGGCCAGATCTGCGCCGCCAGCCAACCGGCGCACACCAGCGCCAGCGCCAGCAGAATGCCGTTGTCGGCGACGGCGAAACGCCGCTTCTTCCGCTCGGGGCGCGGGCGGGCCATCGCCATGCGGCTAGGACGCCTCCCCAGCTCGCTCGATCACCTGGTGCACGAAGCGCAGCTTCTCGACCGCCGGCTCGGACAGCACGAACGGATAGGCGTCGTGAACGCCCATGCTGCGGTTCAAGGCGTTGAGCGCAATGGAGAGCGGCACCCACGCGCGCACCAGGTCGTCGAAGTCGTCGAGATCGAGCGCGCGCAGGTGCGCCTCGAGCGCGCGCTCGCGGTGCTCGCCGCCCGCGCGACCGCCCACCGCCTGCGGGCGCAGATCGAGCCCGAAGCTGCGCGCGGTCTCGATGGTATCGAACATGTGCAGGTAGTGCGCCCAGCTCTCGGCCCAGTCCTCCCAGGGGTGCATCGACGCGTACGAGCTGACGAAGCGGCGGCGCCAGTCGGCGGGCGCGCCGTCGCGATAATGCGTCTGCACGGCGTCCTCGTACGACGCGCGCTCGTCACCGAACAGGCGGCGGAACGATTCCAGGTCGGGCGATCCGTCGACCAGCCGATCCCAGTAGTAGTGGCCAATCTCGTGGCGGAAGTGACCGAGCACCGTGCGGTAGCTCTCGCCCAGCGCCAACCGAGCCTTTTCCCGTTCCGGCGCGCGCGCCTCGGCGACGTTGATGGTGATGAGCCCGTTGTCGTGTGCGATGAAGACCTTGCTCTCGCCCGGAAGGTCCTCCTTGAAGGCGAACGCCAGTCCCTGGCTATTGCCGTCGGCGCGCGATTCGAGCGGCAACCGCAGCTGCAACAGCGTGTAGATCAGCCGCCGCTTGCTGTCCTCGAGCGTGAGCCAGGCTTGCTTCGCCGCGGGCTCGGAGAGGTTCGGGATGATCTCGTTGAGGCGGCACGCGCGGCAGAACCGCTGGGCCTCTGCGTCGGGCACCGCCCAGTTGCACGCGGCGTGGTCGATCTGGTTGCCGCACAGGCGGTAGCGCGCCTTCTTGCCGGCGGGCCCGAGCGCCGTGAAGACACCGCCGGCACCGGGCACCGGCTCCAGCGCGGTCAAGACCTGCCGGTCGGGAAGATAGGCCAGCGCGTGACCACATCCGGTGCACTGGAAGTTCTCGAAGTGCAGGGTCTGCTGGCACGCCGGACAGGTGAACAGTTTCATGGAGGCTCCGAGAGCTCGGCCGATGGTAAGCAGCATTCGGACGCCGGCAAGGGCGCCGGGGCAATGCGCGCGAGGTTCCCATCTGGTATCGCTCGATCACCGTTGGGTGACGACCAGATCGGTGTGGCTGTTCTGTCGCCGGCCCTCTTCGGTGGCGTTGGTGGCGATCGGACGTTGCTGCCCGAGCCCGGCCACATCGATGCGCGTGGCGTCGGCGCCGTCCTCGACCAGCAGCGCCTTGATCATCTCGGCGCGGCGGCGCGAGAGGTCGAGGTTGTCCTCGGGCCGGCCGACGTTGTCGGTGAAGCTTTCGACGCGAACCGCCGCGCTGGGATAGGTCTGCAGCACGGCCGCGATCTGGCTGATGGTCTCGCCGCCCTCGGACGACGGCTCGACATCGCCCGCCTCGAATCCGAGCGACGGCAGAGTAAAGCGCTGCGGCGTCATTGCCTGCGTCGGCGGCTCGGCCAGGAAGACCCGGAGCGCGCTCATCACCTCGGCGCGCGCGGCCGATGGGGCGACGCGCGGAGGCGCGGTGCGCAGGTCGGCCGCAGGATGACTGGACGCAGGACTGGGAGCAGCGGTCGCGGCCGGGGCATGGGGCACGGCCGCGCGTTCGGCGCCGCGACGCGCGCCGCGCACCAGAGGGATGAACAGCACGGCCGCCAGCGCCAGCAGAACCGGCAACACCCAGACGCGGCTGCGCGGCGGCGGTTCGAAGACCGGCGGTTCGTGAGCCCCGCGGGGCAGCGGCGCGGCGGCCAGCGCACCCGGCGGCATCTCGAAGGCCGACGCGACCGACTGGGGCAGCCGGTTCATCCATGCGTGCCGCTGCGAATTCAGCAGCGAACGCAGCCCGTCCGCGCTGAGGTTGCCGGCGCTGTCGGCGACCGCGCGCACCGCGACCGACGCGACGCCGCCGAGCAGCCGGTGCGCCGAATCGCGCCGGATGCCGCTCGACTGCGCCACCGCATCGGAGATCGTCCATGATCGCTGCCCGAGCTCGTCGTCGAGCAGCGAGGCCTCGTGCGCGTTTCCCGCGCCGGCCGCCACGTCGAGCAGGACCGTGGAGCCCTCGGGCGGCGGCGCCCCCTCGTCGCGCTTCTCGTCGACGATCTCCTTCAGGTAGTCGGCTCCGGTCTCCGACCGCGCCACGTCCGAGAGCGCCGTGAGCACCGATGGAATCCCGGCCGACACCGCGGCCGCCGTTCGCTCGCGATCTTCGCCGAGCCGAGAAGCGATCACTCCCACCGCCTCGGGCGTGATCCGCCGGTGAATGACGCTCATCAGATCGGGCACCGTCATGGTTGAGGACATCGCGCACTCGCTTCCCGCCGCTGGCGACGCGTTCGCCGATGGCATGACGGGAGAGCTGCATCCGCCGTGCCCCGGCGCAGCGAACGGCGCGGCACGATTGGGCCTTGGTTTGCAGCGATTTAGAGGTCGAAACGTAGCGACTCGGAGGTGACCCATGAGGTGGGACAGGAACAGCGTGCGCGAGGGGATGTTCGTCACCAGTACCAAAGGGGAACGCATCGGCAAGGTCATCCGTCGGGACGAAAGCACATTCGTCGTCGAGAAGGGGACGCTGTTCCCCAGGGACTACGAGCTTCGCTACGACCACATCACCGGCGTCGAGGAAGCGGCGATCACGTATTCGCTGGGCGACGTCTTTCAGCGCGAGGAACGCTCGATCCGACGTGACGCGGCGGACACCCGAGCGACGACGTCCTCGCTCGCTTCCGCTGCGTCGAGCGCGGCGGCCACCGCGCCGGTCGCGACCGCGCCGATCGCGACGGCCCCCGCCCCGCGCGCGGCCGCGATGAAGACAGCCGCGCCGGCACCGGAGCTGACCGACAATGAAGTGCGCATTCCGCTGATGGAAGAGGAGCTGGAGATCGAGAAGGTGCAACGAGAGTCGGGGCACGTGCGGATCCACAAGGGCGTGAAGACCGAGGAGCGGCATTTCACCGTGCCCGTCCGGCGCGAGGAGATCGTCATCGAGCACGTGACCGCGTTCGCGGGCGGAGCCGGCACCGGAGAGCCGGGCGCGTTCGAGGAGAGAACCGTCGACATCCTGCTGCACGAGGAGGAGATTCTCGTCAGCAAGCGGCCGGTGCTGCGCGAGGAGATCGTCGTGAGAACCGTCGCGCATTCGATCGAGAAGGAGGGGTCAGCCTCGCTGCGCCACGAGGAGGCCAACGTCGAGGACACGCGCAAGGACGACACGCGCAGGGCCGCCGCCGACGTCGAGGCCATCGCGGCCAGCGACGGCTACAGCGCGCCCGGCAGCCGCTGATGCGGCGGAAAAGCGGCCCGCCGCGGCGTTACGGCAAGAGGCGCACGACGCCGTACGCCAGCATCCCGGCCGCGAGACATCCGAACACGGTGCCTCCCAGGTAGAGCATGGCGAACGCGCGGGATCCGTCCGCGAACAGCCGGAGCGTCTCGTAGTTGAACGCGGAATAGGTGGTGAATCCGCCCATCACGCCGGTGGTCAGCACGAGACGCAGGTCGGGCGGGATGATCCCGCGGTCCAGGCTCAACGCCATGATGATCACGATCAGGAACGATCCGGTCGCGTTGATGATCAGCGTGCCGACCGGGAACCCGGGACCGAAGGTGCGCGCCGCCCAGAGGCCCAGAAGGTAGCGCGCGCCCGTGCCGAACGCGCCCCCCAGGCAGACCAGGCAGAATCGCACGCGTCAGGTGCCCGCCAGCAGCGTGCTTCGACGCGCGAGGCTGTCGGGCGGCCAGACCTTGAGCGCGTCGTAGTAGCCCTCGAATGCCAGCGCGCCTTCCGGCAGCGTGACCCACGGAACCTTCGAGCGCACGTAGATGTGCACGTCGGGCACGAGGAGCTGCGGCTCGTCGAGCGTCCCGACGCGTACGAACCGCAGCGTCGTGAGGCCGCCGTACTCGCTCCACACCGCGGTCCCGCACGACTGACAGCTGTAGATGCCATGCGGGCGCCCGCTATCGGTCGGCATCTCGAATCGCTCGGGCTCGGCGCCCTGCATCTCGAGGCGCGTGGTTTCGATGAGGGCGTTGATCACGAACGCGCTGCCGGTCTGGCGCTGGCAGTCCAGGCAATGGCAGCAATGGACGAACATCGGCGCGCTCGCCAATCGGTATCGAACAGCGCCGCAGGCGCACCCTCCTATGAGCTCTTCGTCGTTCGGCGACTCGTCCACGGGAAATAAGTTACCTCAAGAATCGGCTCGATTCACGTCGGGTCGAGGACCCGGTTCGTCGACAGCGATGGTCGCCTGATGGACCACATCGGAAACATAGAGATCGTGCGTACCGTCCAGTGCCGACAGATCCGCCTGGTCCGGCTGGCACGCCTGCTCAATGCCCAGCGCCTCGAGCGGATCGACCAGGTCGGTCTTTGTGACGATTCTGAAACGGCGCCTGCCAATCGGCTTTGAAATAAACTGCGTTGGTCAGTACCAATCGCGTGTCGGGCGTCCAACGAATCTTCACTCGAGACAGCGGTGGACAATCTCCTCGGGCGTTCGCGCGTTGGTGAGGCAAACACGAAGATCGTCCCGCACCTTCTGATTGCGGCATCGGGCCAGATCCGGCGCGAAGCGGCGCTCGAGGTTCTGCTCCCAGCGTGCCCGCACCACGGGGTCTCGGTAGCCCGATTCGATGAGCTCGAGATCGATCAGTCGGTTCAACACGCCGGCGCAGTCCTCGGCGCTGGCGGCGTGGCGCCGGCAACCCGACGTACCGACCAGGCACACCAAGAGCACGCCAGCGAACAGAAGGTCGTCGAGCGATCGCATGGCCGTCCGTCATCTAAAGAAATGCACGCGGATCGACGGGGATTCCGCCGCGATGGGTTGCCCCGATTGATCGCGCGCGGGCTCGAAATGGGTACCGAGAGCACACAGGCGCGCGGCTGAGCCGAATCCGAATCCAGGATCAGAAAGCACGTCGACGTGGTCGGCGCGTCCGTCGGCTCGCACGTTGGCGCGGAGGACGACGGTCTGCTCGTCGACCTGCTGGGCGTCAGCTTCGGCCGGCCAGGGGCAGTTCCAGCCAGCCTGGTCCAGCGAGACGGGACGCGCCCGGCTCCGAGCGGTCACCTTGGCCGCGGCGATCTCTCCGGGAGCCGCCGTTCCGAGAGCGGGCTTCTGGTTGGTCGCGGTGCTGGACGTCGCACCGCCCGCATAGGAAGCGCCCGAGCCCACGATGAATGCCGAGCCGGCGAAGTCGAGCGGATCTTGCGAAGCAGCGGCTAGCTGCCCGGCCTGTGCAGGCGGAGCCGGGCGAGCATGCGGAGCGTTCCTTGCTTGCGCCGTGCGAGGAGCTGCGACGTGCGGCGACTCCACGGCTGCAGGCTCCGGCGCCACGGGTGGGGGACGAGGTGGCGTGACATCGACCGCCCGCTCCATGGCGATCGCGTCGTGAACGCGCGCGTCCATCTCCGCACCCCAGGGGCCGAGGGAGCTCCCGAGGTGCTTCACAAACGCCAGGACGCCGGCATATAGCCCCAGCACCAACGCGACGCCGATCCCCAATCGTCGCCATCTTCCGGCCGCATCGGCGCGGAAGACCAGGTCCACGATGCGCGGCGAATGGGGCACCGGTTCCACCGATGAGGGATGGCCGAGGTCGTTCTCTTTCACGGCGCCGGCCGCTCGACCGGCAGCGCCCCGAACGCGATCCGCGTCAAGCCGGCTCCTTTCAGTTGATCGAGCGCGCGGATCACGCGCCAATGCGGCACCTGTCCGTCGGCCTGGATGACGGCGCGCAGCTCAGGATCGCCCGCCAACGCGGAGCGCGCGCTATCCTCGAGAGCGTCCTCGCTGGGGAGCGCCACTCCGTTCACCAACATCGGTCCGCGCACGGGCAGGGTCACCGACAGCACGACCTGGACCTCCTCGCCGTGGGAGGCGTGGGGGAGGTCGAGGGGCACGGCAGGCGTCACGATGATCTTCGCGGTCACGATGAAGATCACCAGCAGGACCAGCATCACGTCCACGAGGGGCGTGACGTTGATGCCGGAGATGATCCCGTTCGCCGACTGGCCGCTAGGCGCCGCCATCGGTCACCTCGCGGAGACGCGGTGCTTTGCGCGGGCTCCCGACGTCGTCCGCGATGTAGGCGAGCACGAGGTTGCTGAGGACTTCGGTGCCCGAGAGCAGCGCGGCCACGCGCCGCTGCAGGTAGTTGTACGCCGCCACCGCGGGCAGCGCGACCAGGATGCCGACGGCGGTCGCCACCAGCGCCTCGGCGATGCTGGCCATCACGGCCTGCGACGCGACCTGACCTGCGGCGGTGGCACCATGCCCGGGGCCGGCGTGACCCAGCTCCTCGAACGCATGGATCACGCCCACGACCGTGCCGAACAACCCGACGAATGGCGCGTTGTTGCCGACGGTGGCGAGGAATGCGAGCCAGCGCTCGAGCCGACTCCGCTCGAGCGCGGCCGCGCTCTGCATCGCCTTGTCGGCGGCCTCGGTCCCGCGATCGGCCAAGCGTAACCCGGCGTCGGCGACGCGCGCGGCGACCGACGGGCTTCTCTCGAGGATGTGCCGCGCTCTCGGGAAGTCGTCCCTTTGCAGATGCTCG
Source organism: uncultured Pseudomonadota bacterium (assembly GCA_963774325.1). Taxonomy (GTDB): domain Bacteria; phylum Myxococcota_A; class Polyangia; order Fen-1088; family Fen-1088; genus DASRQZ01. The sequence continues at coordinate 994,082 of CAVZEF010000002.1, read as the reverse complement.
TCCAGCTGGCGCGCCAGCGCTTCGAGATCTCCGCCGCGGCTACGCAGATAGAGCCAGCGTTCAACGGCCAGAGCCAGGCTGGCGATCGAGAGCGCGGCCAGAAGCCAGAGAACCCATCCGGCTCCCGACGCGAGCAGCACCTGTTTGACCGATTCCATGCTGTTCATGGTGTCCTCACTGCGGCGACGAGTAGTGCCGCTCGACAGCGCACAGGCCGTCGGAGTTCAAATGGCCCTGTGTGCTCTGGTTGTAGGTCGCGAAATCGTAATAGTCGCGCAAACCGGTCGCGGCATCGTTGCCCGTGGCGTGTGGCACGCTCTGGGGATCGAAGGCCATGGCCCCGGTGAACGCATCGTGGACGTCGATCGGCGGATCGATGCAGTACCGCCAGTCGAGATGATTGCCGAGCGCGTCGGTGTACGCCGTGTAGTCCACGGCCCTGGTCATCTCGAGGGTCACCGTCGGCACACCGGCATCCTGCTGGCCCACGACGCGCGCCGCGAACTGATCGAAGTGCGCGGGCGAATCGTGGAGCACGCTGTCCCAGAACGGGTGGTCGGTATGGATCGTGACCTGTCCGATGACCGACTGGCTGCCGAGGAAGGCGATGCCACGCTCCTCTTCCTCGCCCGGTAGTGGCGCTGCAGGGTGGTTGTCGGGATTCTGGCAGTTGGCGTAGGTGGTCGGCGACTGGAAGCAGAGGTGAAAGTTGACCGTCTTGGGCCAGGTCGCATACGCGCCGCTGTTGCAATCGGTGTGTCCCGCGACCGTGCCGCCCTTGAACGTCGCGGTGCCGACGTAGAGCACGGCGCACTGGTCCTGCACCATCTGCTGATAGTCGGCCATCCCCGCCGCATCGAGGTTCACATTGAGCGCGCTCGACGCTCGCCTTCACGACGTCGAACCCGAACGCGTAACGAGTGCCATCGGTCGCGAATGATTGATTGCCGTTCTTGTTCTGATTCTTGAGCGCCACGATCGGGACCGCCTGCTCGCCTGGTGCGCCCTTTCCAGGCAGGTTCTTCGAATCGCTGTGCGCGAGGTCGACGGCCCAAGGTCCGTCGACCTCGGCGACCAGCCCGCCGGCCACCTTCCCGGGCGCCGGACCGGTCAGCGCCTGGTTGCCGGGGCTGACGTCCGGATTTGTCGAGAGGGTGATCTTGTCCAGCGTCACCAGCAGGCGCGTGAAGTCGACCTCCCACCCGTCGACGAACGCCGGATCCATGTCGCTGGCTGGTGGAAATGCATAGCCCGTGAGCGCGAGAACCTCACCCGATGCCGCGAAGAGAATGCCACCAGGACCGGGATCGACTGGCGGTACGAAGGTCATCTGGCCACCGTCGGTCCCGGTCTGGCTGCCGCTCTTCGAACAACCAGTCATCAGGCCACACACCATGGCAAGAGCGGAATTGATGATCCGATTGGCTTTCATTTTCGTCTCTCCGTTTCTTCGTTGTTCAAAGGTTCGGGACCCATGAAAATGCGTAGGGTCCGGTGTTGCGCAGATTCGCGTAGAGGTTCTTGCTCGGCTGCGTGTAGTCGGGCGAGGTCGGGTCGTCGCTGAACGAGAAGGCCCCCGGCGTTGCTCCCTGCGGTAGCAGGCTGAAGTCGACGTTGGTGAACAGCCGGCACGGATCCACGTTGAGGAGCAGGCCTCCCGTCCGCTGGATCGTCACCGCGGCCGAGATGGGCGTGACGATGCGCTCCTTGCAAATGGGATCGCCGCCCGCGAGCGCGCCGCCGGCGGTCTGACGGTTGGATCCAATCGTGATCGCGCCGGTGAACGGGTAGGCGTTTCCCGCTTGCGTCGCCGTCCCCGTCACCTCGAGGACCGGCACGCGATCGGGGATCGTGTTGATGTCTCCGTGGGTCAGCCACACCTGGCCGACCAGCGCCGGCGGGTCGGTGATGCCGTGGGCGGTCGCGGGGAATTGTTGGGGTTCCGAGGAGAGCAGGTCGACATCGAGCGCGGAGGTCTCCTGCGCAACATACGTCCCCGTGAGATAGCAACCGGTCGCCTGTCCGCCCGAAACCGGCTGACTCTGATCGAGGTAGAGGGCTCCGATGTGCAGCGTCGCTCGAGTCAGCGTGATGTCCCAGCCGGCGTCGCTCGCGCAGGCCAGCGGCGTCCCCGCGATCGCGCTCGGTGGACCGGCAGCGGCCACCGGAAAATCGACCGAGTCGCCGCCGGTCTGACCGACGCAGCCTGAAGCGCCGAGCAGCGAGAAAACCACGAGGCAGAGCCTCGACCTGGCAACGTCCGGACGGCGCATCAGGAGCCTCCGATGTTCACGCCGAGCGTGAGGAAGACCCCGCGCGGCGCTCCGGCGGTGAACGCCCGCTCGGGGACCAGGCTCGGCTGGGGTTGGCTATGAAAGTCCGAGGCGAAGTTGTATTCACCCAGGCGGTACTGCGTGTCGAGGAGGTTGGTCGAGACCAGGCGCAGCTCGTAACGCGACCACGAGAGCACCGCCGCCGCATCGATGGTGAAGATCGAGTCGCTGACCTGGCCATAGGGCAACGGGCGCCGGCCGACGTAGGTGATGCCCCCGCTCAGCGAGACGCGCACGGGGGCGCCGCCGAGGCGCCAGGGCAGCGGCGCGAAGAGCGCCGAATCCGAACGCAACACCGTCCCCGGCACGTACGCTACCGCCTGGTGGTTGTCGTTGAACGTCGCGCGGACGAGGGTCAGGTTCGCTGATTCGTCGAAGAACCGCCCGGTGAGGCGCAGCGCGCCGACCCATCCGCTGCGGGTGGTGCCGACGCCCAGCACGTTGCGCCCGGCCGTCTCGTCGAAGATCGAGATCCCTGTCGACCACGGTCTCGAAGAACACCGAGCGCGCGACGATCGTCGTGTCTCTCGACGCTGCCGGCGTACGCCGCTCCCGCCTCGTAGGCGACGATGCTCGCGAACGGCGTCTTGACGTCCTGGGTGATGTAGACTCGGATCGATCGATCGAACACCGCGTCCATAGCTGGCCGAGAGCGTGAGGTTCTTCCAGGGACCGACGATCAACGATGCGCGCGGGAGCAGCGCGATGCTCGACGTCGACGATCGCTGATCGGGCTCGCGCGGCCGGCCCATGTCCTGCTGCGTGAGGCAACTCTGGTCGATGGGCGGATTGGTGGCGGAGGGATGGGCGACGGTCTGTGCCGCGCAATTGTTGAGGACGCTGTAGGTCAGGAGATCCGCGCGGCCGCCGCCGCGCAGGCTGAGCCACCGGAGCGGTCGCAGGTTCGCGTCGGCGTAGAGGCCGATGTCTCCGATCTGTGAAACCAGATCGTTCTCGGTCTTGTAGGGCACGCCGGTCGAGGCCTCCAATCGCTGTTGCGTGCCGGCGGCGTCGTCGCCGCGCGCGAAGTAACCAAGCTCCAGCTCTTGACGCTGGCCAAGGAGCGATCCGTGCGTGCGGGCTGCGCCGCGCGCGCCGATGGTGAGCTCGTGGACGTCCAGGTCCAGCATATCGCCGCGCTGGTCGTGCAGGCTCTGCAACGGCTCCTGCACGTCGAGCAGGAAGCCGGTGAAGTCCTCGAGCAAGCGCATGTCGCGCTTGATCACGAACATCTGCTGCGAGAGCGTCGTGTCTCCCGCCTGCGTCTCGATGTCGCCGGCCAGCGAGTACCGCGAGGCGTCGCCGCCTTCGGGCACGCGCTCGCGAGCGAAGCCGCTGAGGTCGTAGCTGTCGTAAAAACCGACCTTGCCCGATTGATAGTCGTCCTCGCGCAGGAGGCCCGCCGAGTGAAAATGGGTTGCATAACCCTGCGCGGTGACACGGTAGCTACCCCGAGCGCCGAACCGACCCTCGTACTGCGCCATGGCCGATCCGCGCTGCGCGTCGCGGTTCTGGCCAAAGCCCGCAGTCTCCGAGATGTCCACCCCGGCGAACGTGTGCGTGCTCTCCCCGGGTGGTCCCCACAGGCCGAGCCAGCGCTGGGTGCCGAAGCTGCCGGTCGTGTACCGGCCGGTCAGGCCGCGCTGTGTGAGTCCGAGCTCATAGTCCGCGCTGCCGGCCACCGCATAGTTGCCCTGGCGCGGATCGAACGGTCCCTCGAGCACGCGCAGCGATTCGACCAGCTCGGGGATGATGAAATGCGTGTCGGCGTAGCCATTGCCGTGCAGGTTGCCGCTTTCGTTGATGGGAACGCCGCCGACCGAGAATTCGACATCCTGGCCTTCGCGCGCATCGAAGCCCCGCATGAAGACTTGCTCCGCGTGTCCTTCGCCGCCTTCGTTGGTCAGCAGAATTCCGGGGGCCAGCTTCAGCAGATCGGACGCGTTGGCGCGCGGCACATCGGCGAGCTGGTCGATGCGAAGCTGGAAATCGGACGCCCCTCGGCTGGTCGGGGGGCGCCGGCCCAGCACGGTCACATCGAGCGCCGGCGGCGCCGACGCGCTCGCGGGGGACGCGGGCTGTTGCGGCTCGAGCACCGTTGGCGGCTCGACGACCGCCGAGGATGGTGTTTCCGACCCCTGAGCACGCACGGCAGGTTGGACCGCGGCCAGCACCCCGAGAGAGGTTGCGACCTGCAGCCAGAGCTTGGGGCCGTGAGAGCGACAGTGCCGACGCAATGGTGCATGGAGCCGAAGCAAGTGACCTCCTGGGTGCCGGGGAATGGATCCATCCCGCTGACTGGCAGCCTCCACGCGGAGACGCGATGAGAGTCGTGTCGCGACGGATCGCGCACGTGGCTCCACGGATTCAACCGAGGAGACCGGCGCTCGACGCCCGCGGGGCGTGAGCACCATCGGCGCCACGGCAGTCAGCGCGACATCGAGGTCGCCGCCAGGCCTGCCGGCGGACTAGGCGCTGGGAGGAGAGGTCTTCGGCGCGCTTGCGAGGACGAAGGAACGCCCGGGACGCGGTGGCGGATCGCCAGCACGTCGCACGACAGCGAGCGGCGGCGCGAACCGCGCCGGCACGCGCACGACCTGGTGTCGAGCACTCCCCCGGAACGTGAACGCGACTTCGCAGTGATCGTGGCCCGCGGGCGTTCCGGCTTCGGACCCCGCGAGCGTGGCGTGCGTGAAATCGTGCGTGGAAAGCGTTTCGTCGCTCGAGAGCGCGGCGACGTGGGTGAGCTCACCGTGTTCCGCGCAGCGTACGTGCCGCACGTTCGCCTCGTGCCACGATGCCGAGAACTGCGCGAATCCGACCGCTGCGATCAGCGCCGCCGCGAAGAGCCTCGTCGCCATCGCTCCCGTCAGGGAGCGCGAAAGACTGTGAGTATTCGCACGCCAGCGCATTCTCGACCGATCTCCAGTTACGCGGCGATCGCGACCCTGTCAACGTCCAAGAGCCGTCCCGCGGACGCCTTTTCCTCCGTCAGGGCGCGAGCTCGGCGCGGCGGTGCTGCGCTTCGCGGCGCCGGGCCGCGTCGGGGCGCGCCAGGTAAACGTCGAACGCGCCGCGCGCTTCATCGCGGCGCCCGAGCTTGGCCAGGCAGACCGCGCGCCAGAAGTCGCCTTCGCCCTCGGGCACGGCGCGCGCCTCGACCAGCGCGTCGCTCGCGCGGCCGAGGCGCAGCAACAGCTCGACGCGCGCGATGCCGGCTTCGGCCGACAGCGTGCCGTGAGGGAACCGGCGCCGGTACTCGTCGAGCGCGCGCTCGGCGCCGCCGAGATCGCCGCTGACGTCCCGACGCAGGCGCGCGATCTCCAGCAGCGCCACCTCGGCCGAGAGCCCGGGAGACGACGCCTGCTCCTGGAAACAGGCGATCGCGAGATCGGTCGCGCCGGCGCGCGCGTGATGCAGGCAATCACGATCGACCGCGGGCGGCGCCGGCTCGGCGGCCGCGCCCGCGCCCGGCTCGAGCGCGGGGGCGCGCGCCTTGGTTGCGACCGCGCGCGGGGCAAAGCTCCAGTGCTGTCCGGCGAAGACGCGCGCCACCAGGCTCCGCGACGAGTAGATGCGCACGGCGCCGCTCTGCACGGTGACGCCGACGCGCGTGCCGTCGGTGTCGACGTGAAAGCGCCCGCCGTCGCCGAGGATGCGCAACGACGACGCGCGCACCGCGATCGCCGCGGCGTCTGCCGAACCGTCGACGTCCAGCTGCCCGCGCTCGAGGGCGATCGCCGCGTGACCGGAGCCGTCGGGCAACAACGTCGCGACGCCGTGCCGCGACAGCCGTGCGCGCACGCCGTTGGCGGCCACGACCTCGCCGCGGATCGGGACCGGCAGCGACGCACGCACCCGCGTCGTTCACGCGCGCGGGCGCTCCGGCGGTCTCGCCGCCGCCACCGATGACCGGCGGAGGCTCGCGCGCGATCACCGCGGGCGGCACCGAACGCGAGACTGGCGGCGGCGCCGCCGGACCCACGGCGACCTCGGCGGGCCGCGACGGCCGGCGCAGGATCACGACTGCGATCAGCGCGAACGCCAGGGCCGCGACCGCGATGCCGCCGGCGCGCCACACGCGGCGCGCGCGGGCCGGTACGCGCCGTCGCTGTAGCGCGTACCAGGCGCGCGCCTCATCGGACGCGCCGGCTTGCCAGTGACGATCCGCGGCCATCAGAGCCGCCGCCGCGGGATCGTCGGGATCGCTCGCGTCGACCAGACGCGGCGGCGACGCGGTCGGCGCGCCGTCGTTCGCCCCGGTGCCCCTGCGTGGCTCCATCGGGCGGTTCATGCTTCGGACCCCGCTTTTTCGCGCGCGCGGCCAGTCGTTCTCTCGCTCTCTTTCGCGCTCGCGCTCGCCGCGCCCGCTCCGTCGCCGCCATCCGTGTCGAGGGCGGTGCGAAACAGGCGGCGCGCGTCGTGCAACCGGCGCCAGACGGTCGCCTCGGGGCAACCGGCGATGTCGGCGATCTGCTTGCCCGACAGTCCCTCCATCTCATAGAGGACGAAGACCAGACGCAGCTTCTCGCCCATGCGGTCGAGCGCGGCGCCGCACAGCCGCGCCAGCGTCGCGTCGCTGCGCGCGGCCGCCGGCACCAGCTCGCTGTCCTCGGAGCCGCGCTGGATCATCAGAACCTCGAGCACACGGCCGATGCGCCGGCGCCGGCGCGCGCGGCGCGCCTCGGTGATGCACAGGCGGTAGAGCCAGGTCTTGAGCTCGGCCTCGCCGCGAAACGACGGCAGGTAGCGAAAAAAGCACAGGAAGACTTCCTGGCACGCGTCCTCGAGCTCGCCGGGGCCGGTACCGAGCTTGCGCAGGAAGGCCGACGCAACCCCGTGGTAGCGGACGTGCAGGGTGCGCGCGGCCTCGCCGTCACCCGCGACGCAGTCCGCGATCAAGTCGCGGTCGGTCGCACGCGGCGCCGTCACGGCGGAGGGCGGCGCGGTGCGGGCGGCAGCGAGCGGGGCCATCTCATCTTGCTTCGAGCCATCGTCGTCCAAAACCTTCACCGAAAAAGCGCCGGCCCCCGCATGCGGCTCGACTATATAGAGATCACGCGGCGGCGGCACGGCGCGCGCGCGCGTCCTTTGACACCGTGCGTTTTTGATACCATCGCGCGATGCTCGCCGTTTGCACCACCCGCTGGCGCGCGACCGTCGTCGCCAGTCTGGCCGCCGGCTCGATCGCCGGCCTGATCGGCGCGATGGCGGGCGCGGGTATCGCGCGCGCCGGCGACGCCGACGCACCGGTGATCGGCGACGCCGCGCCGCCGATCGCGGCGGCGACGGTCGACGGCGCGGCGCTGCCCGAAGGCGTGACCACCGGCGAGATCACCGTCGTCGACTTCTTCGCCACCTGGTGCCGTCCCTGCCATCGCGCGCTCGGCGATCTGGCCGCGATCCGGGGCAGTCTGGGGCCGCGCGTGCGCATCGTGTTGATCGACGTCGAGGAGGACCCGGCGCGCGTGCGGCGCTTTGTCGCCGACGCGGTGCTGCCCGAGGGCGCGCTGATCGCGCTCGATCGAACCGGCGCCGTGGCGCGGCGCTGGGGGCAGGACCGCTTTCCCACGACGTTCCTGGTCGACGAGAAAGGTGTGATCCGGCACATCAACCGGGGTTGGGGGTCGGGCTATCGCGAGCGCCTGGGCCGCTGGCTGCGCGCCATGATGGCCGGCGGCGCGACCGAGAAACGCATTTAAATGCGCCAAAAACTCCTTTCTGAGATGCACCTCCTGGGGCAGTTTCTCCCCTTAGGTAAATGGCGGATCGGTTCGCCGGGCTCGATAACAGGAGATTTGAGAATGACACGTCCCACGTTCGCGGCAGCAGCTGGTTTCGGGGTGGTGATCGCCCTTGGTTTCATTGGTTTTGGATGCAGCAGCACGAGCCCGTCAAAGGGCACGGGCGGAACGACCGGCTCGGGCGGCGCGACCGCCTCGGGCGGCGCGACCGGCTCCGGCGGCGCGACCGGCTCCGGCGGCAGCGGCCAGGGAGGCAGCGGCGTCGATGCTGGGCCGACACTGCCGGTGTGCAGCCCGGCGCCCGCCGACAAGAGCGCCTGCAACAGCGACCCGAGCTGCGCGAAGAACTGCGGGCTCAACATCAGCACGATCACCACCAAGCGCGCGCTCAAGGCCTGCACCTGCAGCGGCCCGAGCGGCATGTGGTCCTGTCCGAGCACGAACGGCGCGTGCGTCTATCCGACCGGCATCGACCTGACCTGCTTCCATATTCCTTCGCCGCTGCCCGTGTGTCCGACCACCGCGGCGGATGGCGGCGCCGACGCCGGCAGCGGCCTCATCGTCTCGGGGACCACTGCCTGCTCGCCTCCGCCCAGCGAGGTGTGCGGCAACGTTTGCGGCTCGACGACCGCGAACTCGTATCAGGACACCAGCGGCGCGGGCAAGATGGGCTACTGCGTCTGCATCAACGGCTCCTACCAGTGCGCCAGCGTCAACGAGTGGCCGCCGCAGCAGTGATCGTCTGACTCACCCGACGCCCCCGCCCGCCGTCCGTAACGTGTAACGAAAAGGAGCGCCCCCATGATCGTGCATCAGTCGATGGGACCGAAGCCGTCTCGTGGCCGAGCTTGGCTACGTCAGGCATTGTTTTGCGTGACCTCCTTGGCGGCGGCGGCCGTGGTGGGCTGTACCTCGTCGTCTCCGACGACGATGACGACGACGACGGGCGGCGGCGGTTCCACGGGCAGCGGGGGCAACTCGGTCACCGGTGCGGGCGGCAGCACCACCGGCAACACGGGCGGTGACACGGGAACCGCTGGCACGAGCGGGACCGGCGGCACGACCGGCGCGGCCGGAACCACCGGCACCGCGGGGACGACCGGCACCGCCGGCACCACCGGCACGGCCGGAACCACCGGCGGCTCGGCCGGCGCCGGTGGCGCCGCGGGCGCGGGCGGCGTGACGACCCAGGTACGCAGCGTGACTTCGTTCGACAGTGGCTGGCTCTTCAACCTCGGCGACCCCGCCGGTGCCGCCCAGACGGCCTTCGCCGACAGCGGCTGGCGAGCACTCAACGTCCCGCACGACTGGAGCATCGAGGGCCCGTTCGACCAGGCCGCCACCACGCTGGGCGCCGGCGGATACCTGCCGACGGGCGTCGGCTGGTACCGCAAACACTTCACGCTGCCGGCCAGCATGCAGGGCCAACGGATCTTCGTCGAGTTCGACGGCGTGATGGCGAACAGCGACGTCTACATCAACGGGACGAAGCTCGGCACTCGACCGTACGGCTACGTTTCTTTTCGCTACGAGATCACCGCGCAGGCGGTGTTCGGCACCACGCAGAACGTGATCGCCGTGCGCGCGGACAACTCGGCGCAACCGGCGTCGCGCTGGTACGCCGGCGCGGGCATCTACCGGCACGTGCGTTTGCTCGCGACCAACTCGGTGCACATCGGCCAGTGGGCAACCGTGGTCACCACTCCGACGGTCACGTCGACGTCGGCGACGGTGCACGTGGTCACGACCGTCGTCAACCAGGGGACGACCGCGCAGAGCGTGAACGTGCAGGCGAACGTCACCGACCCGACCGGCGTCAGGCTCGCGCCGATCTCCACGCTGTCGCTGAGCATCGCCGCCGGGGCGTCGGGCAACTTCGCGATCGACATCCCCGTCGGCAACCCCAAGCTGTGGAGCACGACCACGCCCAACCTCTATCAGCTGCTGACCAGCGTGATCGCGGGCGGAGCGACTCAGGACGACGAGGTGACGACGTTCGGGATCCGCACGATCAAGTTCGATCCCAACACCGGGTTCAGCCTGAACGGAACCTCGCTGAAGTTCAAAGGCGTCGGCATGCACCACGAGATCAGCGGGCTCGGCTCCGCGGTGCCGATACGCGCCTGGCAACGGCGCCTCGCGCAGCTCAAGGCGATCGGTGTCAATGCGCTGCGCACGTCGCACAACCCGTACGCGCCCGAGGTGCTCGACCTGTGCGATCGCATGGGCATCATGGTGCTGGAGGAGTTCTTCGACGTCTGGATCCAGCAAAAGGTCCTGGCCGACTATTCCAGCGCGTTCCCCATGTGGGGGACGACCGATCTGGCCGACACCATCAAGCGCGACCGCAATCATCCCAGCGTGGTGCTTTACAGCATCGGCAATGAGATCCGCGACGGGCTCACCAGCCAGATGGCCACGGCGACCAACCTGGTCAGCATCTGCCACACGAACGATCCGACGCGGCCCGTGACCCAGGCGTTGTTCCGCCCGCTCGACAACGGCTACTACCCGGGCGCGACCGGCGCGCCGACCAGCGGTCCGACCATGCTCAGCATCCTCGACGTGTTCGGCGCCAACTACCATGTCTCCGACGTGCTCGCCGCCATCGCGCTCACGCCCAAACACGCCGGCGTGGTCACCGAGGACGGATCGACCACGACCTCGAACTGGGGAATGGTGACCGCCACGCCCGCGCTGACCGGCGACTTCTACTGGACCAGCCACGACTACCTCGGCGAAGCCTCGGGGCTGTTTCCGGTCGTCGGGTCGAGCACCGGCATCATGGACCGCATGGGGACGATGAAGCCCATCGCCTATAGCTTCCAGACGCTGTGGGGCACGACCACGACCGCGCCGCCCACCGGCACGACCGCGACGAAGATCGTGCTCACGCCCGATCACACGTCATTGCTGACCGATCCCAACGACATCACCTACGTCAAGGCCACGATCGCCGACACCACCAGCCGCGTCGTGGTGTCGGCTGCCAATCCGGTGACCTTCAGCGTGACCGGCCCGGGCAAGATCGTCGCCGTCGACAGCGGCAGCCTCAACGCCGAAACGTTCCGCGGCAACGTACGCAACGCGTATCAGGGCCTCTCCTTCGCGCTGGTCCAGGCGACCGGCCCGGGCGCGATCATGGTCAGCGCTTCGGCGACGGGGTTGACCGGCGCGACGGCGACCATCAATGCGACCGCCGGGACGTTCGTGCCCTGCTCCGGCACCTGCGACTAAGGCGGGCCCGATAGAGCGGGCCCACCAGGTGGGTGGGCCCGTGGGCGACGCCCCTACGGAATCACGAGGATGCGGCAACCTGACGGGCACGGGTTGCCGTCGTTGACGCCGTCGTCGCAATCCTCGTACTGCGCCTGGACGATACCGTCGCCGCAATACTCGCCGAGCTTGCAGCCCATCCCGCACTGACCGTAGCCGCCGCCGTTGACACCGTCGTCGCACTCCTCGCCGATGCCCAGGATGCCGTCGCCGCAGATCGGCAGGCACTCACTGGGCGCGGCGCTGAATCCGCTGAGCGTCAGGCGATACGACGAGCCGTCGGTCTGGCGCTCGGCCTGGAAGACGGCGACCTCGTAGACCTGCTTGTCGGCCAGGCCGAAAAGGCTCGCGCCAGTCGCGGGCGTGATGGTCACCGAACCCTGCACCGGCGAGTGAATGCCACCGAGATCGACCGCGAGCTTCTTGTTGATGAACAACCAGACGTCGTCGTCACCGGTGAAGTCCAGCGTGTACGTCTTCGTGGCGTCGTACTGGAACCAGTAGCGCACCTCGCTGGTGAAGCTGAAGTTGTGCAGCGGCGTGCCGGATCTCCGCGACGAAGTTCGCCGAATACGGCGGGCCAATCGTCGCCGACTGCCGCTCGGTCAGCGGCGTGAACATGTCGGCGTCGACCGGGAAGAAGAGAGGATTCCCGTCGAGCAGATCGGTCTGGAAGATCGCCGAGTACCCGCCGTTGGCGGCGGTGATGCACTGGAGCATCTTGTAACCCGGCATCGCCGCGTCCTTGTCGCAATCGGACGCGCCGAACTTGAACGTGCACGGGATCGGCGTACCGGTGGCGTCGAGCAGGGCGTCGGCCACGCTGCCGCAGAAGTATGCGGTGGTCGTCAGCGGCCACTGCTCGCCGTTCGGCCCCCAGCGGTTGACGAATGCGCCGTTTCCGTTGTTCCACAGCGTCAGCTTGCCGGTCGTCGTGTGGTTGACGCCGGGCGTGTCGCGATACCACTCTGCGAACGACGCCATGCTGGTGATGAACTCGCCGGTGAGGCCCGCGAAGACCGGCTTGCCTTGGGCGTCGAGGGTGGATTGCACCATGCCCTTGTCCGCCGTCATCCGTCCCGGCGCGGTCGGCTCGAACTCCGCCGGGTTGTGATAACGAAAATCGCGGTAGACCACCGGCACCTGCATCCGGTCGCCCAGCGGCGGCTGGTTGCACATGAAGCCGGGCTCGATCTGGCAAGTCGACGAGCAGCCGTCGCCGTCGATGTTGTTGCCGTCGTCGCAGGCCTCGCCGACCACGATGCCGTCGCCGCAGCGCGAGACGCAGGCGCCGCTGGTGCAGTTGGGCTCGCTCTGGCAGTCCGCCGAGCAGCCGTCGTAGGGGATGGTGTTGCCGTCGTCACAGCTCTCCGCGCCCTCGACGATCTTGTCGCCGCACTTGGTGGGCGTGCAGACGCTGGGGCTGCCGCTGCACTTGAAGCCGATCTCGACCTTGCAGGTGGCCGAGCAGCCGTCGCCCGCCTTGGTGTTGCCGTCGTCGCAGAGCTCGGGCAGCACGACGCACGCCGTCGCCACAGCGCGCAACGCGGTGACAGGGCTTACCGACCGGATTGCACGAATAGCCAGGAGCGACCGTGCGGCAGTCGGCCGAGCAGCCGTCGTCCGGATTGGTGTTGCCGTCGTCGCAGGCCTCGTCCTCGGTGCGCATGCCGTCGCCACACTGCATCGGGAGCCCGGTCGGCCCGCGATCGCTGCGCGACCCGGCGTCCGTCCCCGGACGGAAACCCCCGCCGCCGCCGCTTCCGCTCATGATGTCGCTCTGCGGGGCCACGCGCGCGCAAGCTCCGCCCACGATCATCCAGCAGAGGGAACCCAAGCCAAGCAGAAGCCAAGCGGGAGTCGAGGAACGCATCAGAAAGCCTCCCAGTGTTGCCGAAAAGTAAAACCAGCTAGTAAAACCGAACGGAAATCAAGCGGGGGCGGATCTCGGGAATTCTGCACCAAGGTACGCGTCGGGCAAAGGGCGATCGGTGCTGAATGCCGTTATTTGCTCGCGGGCGGCGCTGCAGCAACCCGACGTAGCAACCCGACGTAGCAACCTGACGTGCGCAACCTAGCCCCGCACAACTCACGTCGTCTGCGACGCCCCATCGCAATCAATGGTTGTTGACACGGGTTAGCGTCGGCGCAGTATGGTCGCCGTGCGCCGTGTCGACACGCGCCTGGGGGGGGCGTGACAGGACCGAGGTTGATTGTGAGCGAGGCGGTGGCTGCGCTGCTGGCGCTGTTGGCGGCGGGCCTGCTGGCCGTCCCAGCGCGCGCAGATGCGCCCGCCGCGCCGCCACCGGGCGCTCCGGCAGCAGCGCCACCCGGGGCGCCTCCGACGCCTGGCGCCCCGGACAACCCGGGCGCGTCAGCGCCACCACCGCCCCTCGTGGCGCCCGTGCCTGGGCCACCCCCGCCGCCCGCACCCCCAGCACCGCCCCCGCCCTCCCCTGAGCCACCGGCCGCACTGGCCCCGCCGGCACCGCCCCTGGAACCGCCGGCCGCCCCGGAGGGGCCGCCGCCGGCCGCACCCTGGCTGAGCCTGCCGCCCCTGCCCAGATCCACGCCTTCGTCAGCCAGGGCTACATCCGCAGCACCAAGAACAACTACCTGGTCCAGGAGTCCAAGCGCGGCAGCTTCGAATTCACCGAGGTCGGCATCAACTTCACCCAGTCGCTGACCGACAACCTGCGCACCGGCATCCAGCTTTTCACCCGGCAACTGGGCAAGGACGGAGATTTTCGTGCGCGGATGGACTGGTTTTATCTGGATTATCGCTTCGCGGATTGGCTCGGGTTGCGCGCGGGCCGCACCAAGATCCCGTTCGGCCTCTACAACGAGGTCAACGACATCGACTCGGCACGCGTTCCGATCCTGTTGCCGCAGGCGGCCTATTCGCTGATCAACCGGAACCTCCTGCTCGCGCAGACAGGCGTCGAGCTCTATGGCTATCTTGGTATGGGCATCGCCGGTGGCCTCGAATACCGGCTCTATGGCGGCACGCTGTTCGCAGACGTGCCGCCTCCGCCGCCGGGCTCGGTCTGGAACAAGTACGAGGTCCCGTACCTGGTGGGCGGCCGGGTCATGTGGGAAACGCCGGTCGCTCTGCGCCTGGGCGGCAGCGTCCAGGCGTTGCGCGCCGACGCCAACTTCAGCAGCTCGACGCCGACCGGCATGACGGTGAGCACCGAGGAGGACATTCCCTTCGTCCTCTGGCTGGTGTCGGCCGAATACTCGGCGAACGACCTGTTGCTGGCCGCCGAATTCGGCCACTGGCACGCCGACCTCGATCTCAACGGCGCGCAGGTGCTGAGTGTCACCAATCAGCGCTTCTATGGCATGGCGTCCTATCGCCTCACGCCGTGGTTCGCGCCCGGCGTCTATTACTCGTCATTGCTCAGCGACATACACAAACCGCTGACGCGCGACAACTACCAGCACGACGCCGCAGCGACGTTGCGCTTCGACATCAATCCCTACTGGCTGGTCAAGCTCGAGGGGCATTACATCGACGGCACGACCGATCTGTCATCGGCGCTCAACGACGGCGCGACGCTGGAGACGCTGCCTCGGCAGTGGTTCCTCTTCCTGATCAAGACGACCGCCTACTTTTGACCACCGACCATGCGCCTCGAACGTTCACCCTCCGCACCACCCCGCACCGGCAAGTCGGCGCCGCGCTGGCTCGGATCGATCCGGCGCGCCGGGCTGATTGCCGCCGGGGCCACCGCTTTGCTCCTGGTCGTGGCGGTCGTCGTTGCCTTCGCGGCGCCGCGCGCGCGGGCCGAGTCGTCGGCGGGCGCCTATCGAATGGTCGTCAATCCCAGCAATCCCACGCGCGAGGTCGATCGCAACTTCGTCACCCAGGCCTTTCTCAAGAAGATCACCCACTGGCCCAATGGTGAAGCGATCGAGCCGGTCGACCTCGACCATCTGTCGCCGGTGCGGCGGCGATGGAGCCTCGAAGTGCTCAGCCGATCGATCGAAGCGGTCAAGACGTACTGGCAACAGATGATCTTCTCCGGCCGCAGCCTGCCGCCGCCCGAGGTCACCACCGATGACCAGGTGATCGACTTCGTCCTCCACCGCGCGGGCGGGATCGGTTACGTGTCCGTCGACGCCAACCTGCACGGCGCGCGCCCGCTGGGCCTGCGCTTGTAGGCGCGGCGCGCGTCAGCCCTTGCGGGCGTCAGCCCTTCCGATAGATGCGCTCGGGCGCGGCGTGCTCGCGAAACACCACGCCGTCGAGCGCGGTCGGCGGCTGCTCGCTGTGCCCGAGGCAGAGAAACCCGCCCCGGCACAGCCCGCTCGCCAGCTTGGTGAGGACGCGGCGGCGCAGCTCGGCGCCGAAGTAGATGAGCACGTTGCGGCAGAAGATCACCTGCATCTCGCCCGGCGGCTGGTCCGACACCAGGTTGTGCTGAAAGAAGACGATGTTGCGCCGCAACGATTCGCGGATCGCGATCCGGTCGTAGGCCGACGACACGTAGCTGTCGAACGACTCCGTTCCCCCGGCCGCGCGATAGTTCTCGGCGAACCGCCGCGCGACGTCCGCGGAGTAGACCCCTTCCTGCGCGCGCTCCAGCGCCGGCGGCGACAGGTCGGTGGCGTAGATCTGCGTGCGATCGTAGACGCCCTCCTCGGCGAGCAGGATCGCCGTCGTATACACCTCCTCGCCCGACGCGCAGCCCGCGTGCCAGATCTTGATCAGCGGATACGTGCGCAGCAGCGGCACGATCTCGCGGCGGAACGCGAGAAAGAAGCTCGGATCGCGGAACATCTCGCTCACCTGCACCATCAGGTGATCGAGCACCACCCCGAACAGCCCGGGGTCGGCGAGCAACCGGTGTTGCAGATCGCCCAGGTTCGCCGCTTCGCTGCGCGCCAGCGCCGCCAGCAGGCGCCGGCGCATCGACGGCGGCGCGTAGTCGCGCAGATCGTAGCCGTAGCGGGCGTGAATCGCCTCGAGGATCAGCCGGACCTCGATCGCTTCAACCTCGGGGTCCGCCGGCATCCAGTTGGCTCTCCGCCAGCCACGCCTGCAGCATGGTCAGCAATTGGTCGGCGTCGATCGGCTTGGTCAGGTAGTCGCTCGCGCCCGCTTCGATGCACTTCTCGCGCTCGCCCTTCATCGCCTTCGCGGTCAGCGCGATCACCGGCAGCCGCTCGAAGCGCGCGTCCTGGCGGATCCGCCGCATCGCCTCGTAGCCGTCCATCTCCGGCATCATCACGTCCATGAGCACGCCTTCGGTGTTGGGGTGCGCGCCCAGCATCTCCAGCGCGGCGCGCCCGGTGTCGGCGGTCAGCACCTCGGCGCCCTTGGCGCGCAGCAACGCCGACAGCGCGTAGACCGTGCGCATGTCGTCGTCGACCAGCAGGATGCGGCGCTTGTCGAGGTGCACGTCGCCCAGCGGCACGCGCGGCGGCACGAACGTGCGGCTCGCCGGCAAGCGCGCCTTGACGTGCTGGATGAACATGCGGATCTCCTCGAGCAACCGCTCCGTCGACCGCCCCTCCTTGAGCACCACCGCCTCGGCATACTCTTCGAGGCGGCGGGTCTCGTCCTTGGTCAGCGCGCGGCCGGTGTGGACGACCACCGGGGGCGTCTCGATGTCGGCACGCGCGCGCAGCCGTTCGAGGAAGCCGAGGCCGTCCATGTCGGGCAGCCCGAGGTCGAGCACGATGCAGCTGAACTTGTCGCGCTCGAGCGCCTGCAGCGCCGCGCCGCCGCTCTGGACGTAGCGCACCTGCCACCCCTCGCCTTCGAGGCGCTCGACCAGCGTCTCGCCGCGCGAGGTGTCGTCCTCGACGACCAGGATGCGGCGCGAGCGCTCGATGGTCTGCGGCGCCAGCGTCTCGACCACCGAGACCAGATCTTCGCGCGTCGCCGGCTTCGCCAGGTAGCCGACGGCGCCCATGGCCAGCCCGCGCTCGGGCGCGTCCAGCGACGACACGAAGTGCACCGGGATGCGCCGGGTCTCGGCCTCGAACCCCAGCCGCTCCATGACCGCCCACCCGTCGATGTCGGGCAACCGCACGTCGAGGATGATCCCTTGCGGGCGGTGCGCCTTCGCCAGCCGCAGGCCCTCGCGTCCCTCGGGGGCGATCACCACCTTGAAGCGGCGCGCGTGGATGATCTCGGCCAGCTGCGACGCGAAGATCGGATCGTCCTCGATGAGCAGCAGGTGCGGCTCGTCGGGCTTCAGGGTCTCGCGATCGTCGGCGACGCGCGCCACCGGTGCGCCGCCTGCGGGCGGCGCGGCGAGCGGAGGCGCCGTCAACTCCTGCGACGGCGCCGCGGGCGCGAGCGCGTCCGGGCCCTGCTCGGGGAGGTAGAAGGTGAACGTGCTGCCCTTGCCGGGCGCGCTCTCCAGCTGCAGCTCGCCACCCAGCAGCACCGCCAGCTCGCGCGCGATCGACAGGCCCAGCCCCGAGCCGCCGTAGCGACGATCGGTGCGCGCGTCGATCTGCTGGAACGGCGCGAACACCCGCTCCTGCTCCTGTTGCGCGATCCCGATCCCCGTGTCGGTCACCACCAGCGCCACCATTCGCTCCGCGGTCAGCTCCGGCCGGCCGAAGCGCGCGCCCGGCGCGGGCCGGCACATGCGCAGCGTGACGCTGCCGTGCTCGGTGAACTTGATCGCGTTGCCGAGCAAGTTGGTGAGGATCTGATCGACGCGCTGGCGATCGGTCAGGATCGTCTGCGGCAGCGACGGCGCGACGTCGATGATGAGCTGCAATCCCTTGTCCTGCGCCAGCGGCGTGAACACACGCTGCGCGCGCTCGGGGAACTGCGCCAGCGGGACCGGCTCGATGAAGATCTCCTGCTTGCCGGCCTCGATCTTCGCGAGATCCAGCACCTGATTGATCAACGCCAGCAGGTCCTTGCCCGCCGAATGGATGGTCTTCGCGAAGTCGACCTGCTTGTCGGTGAGGTTGTGCTCGCCGTTCTCCGACAACAGATTCGAAAGCAGCAACATGCTGTTGAGCGGCGTACGCAGCTCGTGCGACATGTTGGACAGGAACCGCGACTTGTACGCGCTGGCGTCGGCGAGGGCCTGCGACTTTTTCTCTTCGCGCGCGCGCAGCTCTTCGAGCGTGACGTTCTGCTCCTCGAGCGCCCGGCGCTGATCCTCTAGCTCCTCGTTGGCGCGCGTCAGGTTCTCTTGCTGCGCGCGGAGCTCCTCGTTGTTCGCGGTCAGCTCGTGCTCCTGGTTGGCCAGCAGCTGCGCCTGGCTGCGCGTCTCGGCCAGCAGGTCGCGCATCGCGCCGCGCGAGCGCGCGACCTCGAGCGCGATCGCCAGCGTCTCCCCCACCGACGCCAGCAGCTCGCGGATCGCGTCGGTGCAGGGCCGGAACAACGCCAGCTCCAGCACGCCGGTCACGCGCCCGACGTGAATCAGCGGCAGCAGCACGATCGCCTTCGGTGTCCCCTCACCCAGACCCGAGCGCACGCGCAGGTAGTTTGGCGGCAGGTCCTCGATCACCGTCAGGCCCGGAGCGAGCGCCGCCTGGCCGACCAGCCCTTCGCCGAAACCGAACGCCGGCGCCGCGACGGCTTCATTGCCGCTGTCGTTGCCGGCGGGCGCGAGCGCGCATTGCGAGAGGAGCTGCAGCGTGTCCTTCTCGGCGACGAAGTAGAACGCGCCTGCGGGCGCCTCGACGTAGCTGGCGAGCAACGACAGCGCGCGCTGCGCGATCTCGCGCACATCCAGCTCGCCGCGCAATTCGGTGACCAGCCGCGAATGACCGGCCTTGAGCCAATCGTTGCGATCGCGCTCGGCTCCCAGGCGCCCGAGGTTCTGCGCCATCTGATTGGCGTCGCTGGCCAGCGCGCCGAGCTCGTCGCGGCTGGACACCGGCATGAGCTGCGTGAAGTCGCCGCGGCCGAAGCGCGCCAGCCCCGCCGACACCTCCGCGAGGCTGCCGAGCAGGCTCCGGCTCAATCGCACCGACAGCGCCAGGACCAGCAGCAAGCAAACGAGGACGATCACCAGCCGCAGGTCCGCCGCCGTCCCGCTGGCGGCGCGCGCCGAGGCGAAAGCCGACGTCAGCTCGCTTCGATCCAGGCTCGTGGTCTCTTTCAGCAGCTTGGCGACGCTCGTCTGCTTCTCTTGCATCGCGCCCATCGCGTGCACCGACGCTTCGCCGCGATCGCCGCCCACCAGCCGCTTTGCAACGTCGAAGGCGGTGTCGAAGTAGTCCTCGACCGCGGCGCGCACCTTGGCGACCTCGTCCCCGGGCAGCGCGTCCTGGGCGTTCGCCAGCGTCGCCAGCAGCCGATCGCGGAGGCCGCGCGTCTCGTTGAGCATCTCCATGTCCTGGGAACCGGCCGCGTCCTGCAGGCCGTGCGTCAGCGCCCCCAGCTCCGCCTCCAGCCGCGGCCCCAGCGCCAGCTTGGGCACCAGCCGGCGCTCGATGTCGGCCATCTTGCGCTCCTCGCGCAGGCCGATCAGCCAGCTGACCCCGATCACCAGCAGGAACGCCGTGCCGGTGGCGCCCACGACGATCATCAGCCTGGCGCGAAACGAGAGGTGCACCGTTCACCGCCCCGGCTGGCGAGCGTCCACGAGAACGCACCCAGGGCCCGTCAGGCCAGAACGGAAAAGCTGGCGCACGCGGCCATTGTCGGCCGCTCCTCGATCTCTGTCAAACGGCGCCGGGGCGCGTGAGGGTGCCGATCAGGATGATGGGGGACGCCTGCGCGGGGGCGGCGGCGCGCAACTCGGGCGCGCGGCGGATTTTCGTTCGATCTACGATGCGCGCGGCATGCGCCGACGGAGAGCACAGTCTCGGGCGTGGCCTTTGATCATTCTGGGTGTCGCATTCGGCGCGGCGGCGCCCGGCGCGGTCGCGGCGCCGGGCGACCCCGCGGGGGCGCTCGCCGATCCGACGATCGAATGGCTCGACTGGGTCCGCGGCGCGGGCGCCGAGTCGTGCGCCGGCAGCGCGGCGTTTGCGGCCGCGGTCGCAGCTCAGCTCGGCGAGACGCCGGCCGGCGCGGCCAGGCGATCCGGCCTCCGCCTCTCGATCGCGATCGAGCGCGGCCCCGGGCGCGCAGAACACTGGTCGGCCGAGCTGCGGTTGATCGCGGCCGACGGCAGCGTCGCCGGCACCCGGCGTCTCGAGCGCGACGCCGGATCGTGCGCGGCGCTGGTCGACGCGCTGGCGCTGATGGCGTCGTTGATCCTGTCGGATGCGCCCGCCCCAAAGGAGGCGCAAAAAGCGACAGCGACAGCGCCCCGACCGGCAGCGGCGCCCCCGCCTCCCGGCACGCCGCCCGCTGGTGCCGCTGCCCCCACGACGGCGCCCACGATGGCGCCCACGATGACTTCCGCGGAGCCACCGCCGCCCCCACCGCCCGCGCCCGAGCCACCATCGCTGACCCCGCCGCCTCCGGGCCTCGCGCCCCCGCCCAGACCCGACGTCGCGGTCGCCCCGGCAGAGCTGCAAGGCCCGACCGTCGACCTGCGGCCGCCGCGCGTCACCGCCGAGGCCGGTGTCGCGGGCGGCGCCGGCTTGCTGCCCAGGCTGACCCCGGGAGCCGAGGTGCGCCTGGCGCTGGCGCTCGCGCCGGTGCCGACGCTGTTTGCCTCGGGAGTGATCTGGCGCTCGCAGAACGCGCTCATCGCCGGCAGCGACACCGGCAGCACGCTGGGGCTATGGCTGGCCGGTCTGGGCGTGTGCCCGATCGACCGGCGCTGGCGCTCGCGCGCGCTGAGCGCGTGCGTCGGGGGTGAGGTGGGGCGCCTCCACGCCTCGGGCATCGGGTTCGCCCAGTCGTTCGACCAGGATCGCTGGGCGACCGACGTCACGGCCGGCGCTCACCTGCGGCAGACACTCGACGGCAGCGGCTTCTACCTGGCGCTGGATGTGCGCCTGGTGGTACCGCTGCTGCGCGGCCGAATCGTGTTCGGCGACGCCAGCGGCGCACCGGGTGAGATCTTTCGCATGTGGCCGGTGGCGCCCGCTGGCGGGCTCCAGGTCGGGTACGCCTTCGAATGACCCCCGCGAAGAGTGGATCATAAAAGTGGCCGCTCCCCTCCATTCACCTCCTGTGGGCACGACCTCGATGCCGGCGGCGAGATCTGAGAGCGGAGGGGAGGCGGGGCCCACGCCTACCTTGCGACCCGGCGTGGCTGGCACGGACGCCGCCGGCGGGGCGGCGTTCCGGCGGCTCTTCGACGACCATGCCCGCTACGTCTGGAGGTCGTTGCTGGGATTCGGCGTCTTCGAGAGCGACGTCGCCGATGCCAGCCAGCAGGTGTTCGTCGTGCTGCATCGCAAGCTCGATCGCATCGAGCCCGGGTGCTCGATCCGCACGTTCATCTACGGCGTCTGCCTGCGCGTCGCCTCCGATTTTCGCGGCCGCGCCCACCTCCGGCGCGAGCGCCTCTACGCCGACCCGCCCGACACGGTGCTGCCACCGGCGCAGGAACAGCTGCTGTCGCAGCGCCAGGCGCTGCACCTGCTGGAGCAGGCTCTGGATCGGCTGGATCCGGCGCAACGAACCGTCTTCGTGCTCTACGAGATCGAGGAGCAGACCATGCCCGAGATCGCGCGCGCTCTCGGCTGTCCGATCCAGACCGCCTATTCCCGCCTGCACGCTGCCCGGCGCAGCGTGGTGGCGTCGCTGGGCGAGGACTTCGCGGGGGTCGACTGAAGATGCGCGCTGCCAGCAGGAGGTCCACATGAAGTCGCTTGGCGATCCGACAGATCCGCCGGTGCGGCTGCGCCTCCAGGCGACACGCGGCTCGGTGCTGGAGCAGGCGCTGAGCCAGGCTTCGGAGCGCGGGCCGACCGACGAGCAGCTCGGCGCGCTCGCGCGCAACGTTCTCACGACATTGGGCGCGGCGGGCGCGGCGTCGCTCGTGACCGCGGCGGCACGGTCGGGCGCGCGCCGACCGGCCGGGCTCGCGATCGCGACCAGCAAGGTGATCATCGGGCTGACTCTGGCGGCGGTCGCGGGCGGTGGCGTCTGGGCCTGGCGGCGACCAGCCGCGATCGTGCCGGCGCACGCCGTTGCTCCCGTGGTCCCCGCGACGTCCGCGCCGGCGCTCGTGCCGGCGGCCGTCGCGCCGCGGCGCCTGTCGGCGACGGCGACGGCGACGGCGCGGCCGAGACGCGCGCCGGGAAGCGGCGGACCGGCGGCGAGCGAGCGCGCCGCGAACGCCCGCGCCGAGCGCGGCGGACGGCGCGCGTGCGCAGCAGCCAACCAGGGGCGCGGCCCCCGTCGACGACGGCGAGGAGCTGCGGCTGCTCGCGCGCGCGCACCGTGCGCTCGAGCTGGATCCCGCGTTCGCGCTCACGCTGGCTCACGAGCATCAGCGTCGCTTTCCCGACGGAGCGATGGATCAGGAGCGCGAGGTCATCGCGGTGAGCGCGCTCATGAAGCTGGGCCGTGCCGACGACGCCCGGCAGCGGGCGGAACGCTTCGCCCGCGATCACGCCGGCTCGGCCTACCTGGCGCAAATGCGCACTGTTCTCGCGCAAGGAGCGCCACGACCGTGAGGAGCATCGCTGCGCGAGCGGCACGCGACGGCGGGATCATGGTCGGTCGTCGCCGCGCTCATCCACGGTCGGAGGGACAATGAGGCTTCGAAGCTCGGTCGAGTGGTCACTGGTGGGGCTGTGGCTCGTCGGCGCAGCCGTCGCGACGGGGTGTGACCAGCGCGTGCTGGTGGGCAACATGCGCCCGGACGACCCAGCGACCGGTACCGGCGGCGCTTCGGTCGTCCTCGGTGGTTATGGCGGCAGCGGCGTCGGCGGCACAGGCAGCGGTCCTGCCGGCATCGGTGGCGACACCGGCACCCCGGGCGGCACCGGCGGAGCGTCGTACGGCCTGCCGTCGTGCTCGAGGATCTCCACCGCGGTCAACACCGTCAATCCGTGCGGCCACACCTCGGGCGTCGCGTACTCCTCCGACGGCTCGTTGCTGGCGACGGGAGTCATGGACAGTCAGCCCGGCATCCACGTCTGGCGGCTCTCCGACGGAGCCCTGGTCGGGGCGTTCGACGGATTCTCGCAGACCACCTACGACGTGGCCTTCTCGCCCGACGGCAAGACGCTGGCCGCGGTGGGCCAGCCCCGTACCTCCGATACCGTGGCGGTCATGCTCTACGACCTCGTGAGCGGCGCGCTCACCCGCACACTGGTCGCCCCCGGCGTTGGATTGTACGCGACGAGCGTCGCGTTCTCGCCCGACGGAACACTGATCGCGGCCTCGGGAAATCTGAGTGCCATCGAGGTGTGGCGCCTCTCGGACGGCGCGCTGGTCACCAGCATTCCGTACACCACCACCGTGCACAACGTGCACTTCTCGCCCACGGGGACGCAGCTGATCGCGGGCGCCGTCGACCAGCGTGCCACCATCTGGAACCTGCCGTCCGGGACACTGGCCCTGACGCTGAATGGGATCGCCGCCGAGATGGCCGACGCCACCTTCTCGCCCGACGGCACGCAGATCGCCAGCACGAGCAATGCCGGCAATGGCATACGCATCTGGGACGTCGCGAGCGGCGCCCTGTTGCAGACGCTGTCCGGTCACGCCAATTACGTCAGCAGCGTCGTCTGGGTCGACGACAACCTCATCGTGAGCGGCGACTGGCAAGGGAATGTCATCTCCTGGACGCGAACCAACGCGATCACACTCGCGCGGTCGCAAAGCTGGAACACCGGCGGACAGGTGCTGGGCATCGCCGTCTCGCCCGACAGGACGCGGGTCGTGCTCGGCGCTGGAACGACGTCCTCGGCCGGCACGGTCGGCGGCACGCCGGGATTCGAGTTCCTGCGGCCTTGACCGGTGTACGAGCGGCTCAAGGCAGGCCGGTGACCGGGAACGGCGCCGGCCGCAGCACGTTCGTGCCGTCGCCGAGCTGGCTGTAGTTGTTCACGCCCCAGCACAGCACCGAACCGCCGCGCAGGCGCGCGCAGCTGTGCGCGCCGCCGACGGAGATGCCGACCGCGTCCTCGATGGAGCGAGCGTCGACGGGGGCCAGACGGATCACGCGCGGCCCCATCGTGCCGTCGCCGAGCGTGCCGAACTCGTTGCGCCCCCAGCAAGAGACGCGGCCCGTCCGGCGCAGCGCGCACACGTGCAGGTCGCCGGCCGCGATCTGGATCGCGTCGGCGATCCCGGGCACCAGCACCGGGCGCCCGCGGTTCTCTCGGCTGCCGTCGCCGAGCTGGCCGGTGTAGTTGTTGCCCCAGCAAAGGACGCGGCCGTCGCTGCGAACGCCGCAGATGAAGCCCGCGCTCTTGCTGAGGTCGGGGTTCTTCTTGCCCGCCTGGGTGTTGTTGGCGATCGTGAGACTGACCATGCCGTCGGCGCCCGGCACCGGCGCGGGCGTCGCGCGCGCTTCGGTGCCGTCGTCGCCGAGCTGGCCGCTCTCGTCGGCGCCCCAGCAGCGCAGCTGCCCGTCGGCCGCGGTCGCACACGTGTTCGAGCCGCCCGCGAAGATCCGCTCGACCGGCGGCAGGCCGGCCACCGGCGCGGGCGCCTCGGCGCCGATCGACGGCGGACGGCCGAGCTGACCGCTCTCGTTGGCGCCCCAGCAGCTGACGACCCCGCCCGCGAGCAGCGCGCACGCATGTTGCCTCCCGGCGACGATCGCCTCGACGCCGGTCAAGCCCGGCACCTCGAGCGCGACGCGGCTCAGGTTCGGCGACGGGTGCCCGAGCTCGCCGCGCACGTTGCGGCCCCAGCACCAGACGTGTCCGTCGTTGGTGACCGCGCACGTGTGGACCTCGCCCAGCGCGACATCGCGCACACCGGTGACCGACGCCAGCACCGGCGCCCCGTGGGTGTCGAGCGTGCCATCGCCGAGCTGGCCGCGGCTGTTGTTCCCCCAGCACGCCAGGCGATCGCCGCGCACCGCGCAGTTGTGCGAGCCGCCGCTCCACAGGCCGGCGTGGCCGACGACGAACGGCACCGCCGAGACGTGGTCGGCGACCTGGTGGCGCGGCCAGGCGATCGCGATGAGCACAGTGGCGACGAGCGCGATCGCCAGCGGCGCGCGCCGGTGCCAGTGGCGGCGCGCGCCGGTGGTGACGATCGGCCCGACCGACGTGCTCACGGACGTCGTCGTTGCGGCGGCGCGCGCCGGCGTCTCGGGCGCCGCGGCGTCGCCGGCGCCGGCTCGCGTCTCGGTCGCCGCCAGCGCTTTCGCCGCGTCGATGACCCCGCGGCGCTCGTCGCGCATCGACGAGAGCTCGCTGTCCAGAAACCCCGGCAGATCGAACGGCCCCTCGGCCAGCGCGAGCTCGGCGCTGATCTGCTCGAGGCGCGTCGCCACCGCCAGCGCGGTCGGCGGCCGCAGCGTCCGGTCCTTGGCCATGAGCTCGAACAGCAGCGCCGCCAGCTCGGGCGGCACATCGCGCTCCTCGAAGATGTCCGGCGCCGGCTCGTCGAGGATCCGGCGCGCGATCGCCGCGCTGTCGTCGCCGTCGTACAGCCGCTCGCGCGTGAGCGTCTCGTGCAGCACCACGCCGACCGCGAACAGATCCGACCGCCCATCCAGCTCCTGAAACCGCAGGTACTCGGGCGCCATGTAGCCGACGTTGCCCTTGAGCACGCCGACTCGCGTCTGCTCGACGTTGTCGCGCGCCTTGGCGATGCCGAAATCGGCGACGCGGACCAGGCCGTCGAAACCGAGCAGCAAATTTTTCGGCGAGATGTCGCGATGGACGACGCCCAGCGGCGTGCCCTGCGCCGAAACCAGCTCATGCGCAGCGTGCAGGCCACGCGCCGCCTGCGCCATCACCGTCACGCAGAACGCGACCGGGAGCGACCGCTCACGCGGCTGCACGCGCGCCAGCACCTCGGCCAGCGACGGGCCGTCGACGTAATCCATCAGCAGGAACGGGCCGTCGGCGTCCTCGCCGACCTCGAGCGCCGCGGCGACGTTGGGGTGGCGGATGAGGCCGGCCAGACGCGCCTCGTCGAGGAACATGGCCCGAAATGCCGCGTCGCCACGCAGGTGCGGATGCAGCCGTTTTCGCGCGAAAAGTCGCGAAAAACGGCCCTGTTGCCGGGCGACGAGCTCGATGTACCCCATCCCGCCCTCGGCGATCCGGAGGATCACGACGTCGCGAACCGGCTCCGGCACTGCCGAAGTCATGCCCCGGGATCATATAACATCACGGCCATGACCCTGGACGCAGCCGACGCACCACATTGGAACGCCGTCCTGGCACTGGCGCCAATCGACGGCACGGACGCGACGACGACGACGACGGGCCGGCCCGCGCGTGGCAAAGCCTGGCGCGCGGCGAAGCCGAAGCGCTGGAGCCGCGCATGGCGGAGCTCTTCGCGGAGGCATCGGCATCGCGCGATCCGCGCCTGGTCGTCGAGGTGACGGCGCTGCGCGCGCTGGTGCTGGCCTCGCTGGCGAAGACCGGCGATGCGATGATCTTCGCGCGCCGCGCGTCGCTGATGGCGCGCACCGAGGCGGAGCCCGACGCCGAGCTGCTGGCGAACATCGTGCTCGCGCGCATGCGCCGCCACGTCGGCAAGCCGCACCTGGCGGTTCGCATCCTCGACGCGCTCGCGCGCCTGGTGCCGGACGCGCCGCGCGCGTGGCTGGAGTGGGAGCGCCTGCTGGCCGGCGGCACATCGCCGGTCGACGCGCTCGACACCGGCGCCGACGCTTCTCCGTCGGCGGCGATGGCGCCGATGCCGACGACCGGGCCCGCGCGCATCGGCCGCCGGCTGCTGCTGGCGGCGCGCGCCGGCGACCGCGCCGAGTTCGAGCGCGCCGCCGGCGAGCTCATGGACGCGACCGCCGCCTGGTTCGACGTCCAGGACGAGGCGCGCGCGCTGATCGCGCTGCTGGATCCCGATCGCGCCGTCCCCGATTCGCTGCGCGAGTTTCGCCACGGCTCCGACGAAGCGCTGCGCTACGGCCTGTTCGGCGCGCGCGTCGCGCCCGGCGAGCAGGAGCCCGGTATCAACGTCTTCGCGCTGGCGCGGCCGAGAGAGAAGGGGCGCCGCGTGCTCATCGACGGCCTGGGGCTGTTCGCGCCCGGCCGCCTCATCGCGTGCGAGGAGGGTGCGCGCCGCGCGCACGGACGCACCGACGCGGGGCTGGCGATGCTGGTGCTCGCGGGGCCCGAGCCCACGGCCGAGGCGGAGTTCTTTCGCCGCGTCTACGGGTTCGCCTATTCGCCGCGGACCCACCGCGGTGTGCTCGATGTCTTGCTCCACCGCATGCGCAAGCGCATCGAACCGAGCGGCACCATCACGCGCACCGACGGCCACCTGGCGCTGAGTCTGCGCGTCGCGGTCGCGGTCGCCGATCCGCGCTGCGCGCCGCCGGCCGCCGCGCGCATCCTGTCGGCGCTGGCGCGCCAGCCGCTGGCGACGGCGGACGGCGTGGCCGCGCGCCTGGGCATCACGCTGCGCGCGGCCCAGCTGGCGTTGCAGCAACTGGTGAGCGACGGCGCCTGCGTCGCGCGACGCACCGGCCGCCACCTCGAGTTCCAGCTCTGCGATTCGACGTTCCGCGAGCCGACCGGGACCGACGCTCTCCGACGCAAGGGCTCCGACCCGGCGATGGCGAAGCCCTGACGAGCGGCGCGGCTCACGGCGCGCTGGCGATTTTCAGCATCGACCACGCCGTGCGCGGGTACCGCCGCCGCGGTGTAGCTGTTGCTGAACGTTCCGACGGCGGCGTGCAGCCAGAGATCGCGCACGGTGGCGTTGCCGGCGGGGATCCCGATGTCGGTCCAGCTGCACGGTGATCGACGCGGCGGCGGTGCCGCGGTTGAACAGCGCCACCGCGCGCGTGTTCGTGTCCGTGAGCGGCTTCGACCACACCTGAGCGGTCGCGCTCGGCGTGGCACGGCGACCTGGCCCTGCATGCCCAGCGGGTCCTGGTCGACGGCGATCACGTCGGCGTTGGTCAGGATCGCCTGCGTCGCGGCGCTCATCGAACGGATGTCGTTGCCGGCGATCAACGGCGCCGCCAGCATCGCCCACATGCTGAAGTGGCTGCGGTCCTCGTCGGCCGTCAACCCCTTGCCGACCTCGAGCATGTCGGGATCGTTCCAGTGCCCCGGGCCGGCGAAGCGCGCGAGCGGCGCGTCCTGGTCGATCAGCGACAGCACCGACGCCCAGCTGGCGTTGATGTCGAAGCCGATGCGCCACAGTTGGCGATGGTGTCGAAGTTCCAGCCCGCGGTCGTCGGCGGATCCAGATCGTTGGTGCCGTTGCCCGGGTTGATGCTGAAGACGATCGGCCGCCCGGTCGCGCGCAGGCCGTTGCCCATGGTCGTGAGCGACGCGCGGCTGCCCGCGCAGAGATCGTACTTGAGAAAGTCGACGCCCCACGAGGCGAACGTCTGCGCGTCCTGCGCCTCGTGATTCAGGCTGCCGACCGCAACGGCGGGGGTGCTGGGACCGTAGACGCCGACGCAGGTCGCGGTGTTGGCCGATTCGTAGATGCCGAGCTTGAGCCCCTTGCCGTGCACGTAGGCGGCCAGCGCGGGAATGCCGGCAGGGAACTTCGTGGTGTCCCACTGCAGCTTGCCGGTGGCGTCGCGCCCGTTCATCCAGCAGTCGTCGAGGTTGACGTACTGGTAGCCGGCCGCGGCCATGCCGCTGGTGACGAAGGTGTCGGCGACGCCTCGGATCAGCTGCTCGGTGATCGAGCACTGGAACGTGTTCCAGGAGTTCCAGCCCATGGGCGGCGTCGCCGACAAGATCGCCGCGTTCGCGGCGTCGGCCGCGTCGGGACGGGAGTCAGCGGCGGCGTCGAGCGGTGGATGGTCGCCCGCGACATCCACGCCCGCATCCACACCAGCGCTGGTTCCGCCGGCACCGGTCCCGCCTGAGGCCGCTCCGCCCACACCCATCCCCCCCGTGCCCGAGCCGCCCGAACCGGGCGCGCCCGACCCGCCGCTGCCCGGCACGGCGCCGGCCGAACCGCCGCTGCCTGGGCCGCCCGAGCCACTCGACTGGCAGCCGAGCGCCGACGCCAACGCCGTTGCGAGCGTCATCCACGAAGCCAGCCCCCAACTCGCGGTGATTGTCCCCGAAAGATTCCGCATGGTCGCCTGCAACTCCCTATTTGTCGGTGGTGCCGCACTTTTGGCAGCGAAAGGACAGCGGGCTCCATCGAGCCCAGCCGTGCGGTCCAAGTGGCGCCAGCCCCTGAAACCGGCTCAGTCGGCGGCGGCGTCGACGCCCAGCGGCGTCGGTGAGAACAGCGCGCCGGCGAAGAGCCGGCCGATCTCGTCGCCGCTGAGCGCGCGCCGATAGAGCATCACCTCGTCGAGGCGGCCGGGGAAGAGCTCCGTCGGCACGCCGGTGGCGTCGTTGCCGTTGCCGCCGATGATGAGCGGCGTGGTATCGGGCGCGAAGCTGCCGGTGATCGCTTGGGACGGGGCGGCCTCCACACCGTTGACGTAGAGCCGAGCCGTCGTCCCGTCGTAGGTGGCGGCCAGGTGCACCCAGGTGCGCGGGGCGACCGTGGCGTTCGCGGTCAGGACCACGGTCATGTTCGCGGTGGTGATGAACAGGTTCGGCTTCACGTCGGCGTTCAGCGACAGGTGATAGTGCTGCTCGATGGTGCTGCCGAGCTGCCGCGAGGCCGCCGTGCCCCAGTTCATGATCGTGCCCTCGAGGTAGACCCAGCTGGCGACGGTGACGCGATCGACGATCGCGTCGAGCGACGCCGACGGCGTCACGTTGACCCAGCCCATGCTGGCGAGCTCGAGCGCGGTCCCCGCTCGGCCCGGGACCCATGCGGTGTTGGCGCTGACTCCGATGAGCGAGCCGTTGTTCCCGCGCCCCGATCCGTCGCGCGCGGTCGCGCTGCCGGTGCCGTCGTCGAGCTTCCAGTAGCCGACCAGGTCGTCGAGCAGCCCCGGTGGGATGCACCCGGCGGCGTCGGCGCCCACGCCCGCGCACGGGTCGGACGGCGGGGGATCGACGGCGATCAGGACTTGCGGCGAGCAGCCCGCCGCGCCCAGGCCCAGCGCGCCCAGAATCGCGAACGCCGCGAACGCCGCGAACGCGCCCGACGCGGTGACGGGCCTGTGCTCAGAAGGTGGCAAGCATCCCCGCATGCGCGAAAATCGACGGCCGGTTCAGATGCGCGACGTCGGTATCGCCCGAGCGCACGAGCACCAACGGCCAGATCATCAACCCCTCGGCCTCGGCGGTGAGCGCCAGGTGCGATCCGAGCGCGACCGCAAATCCGCCGCCGGCCGCGATCAACGCCGAGAACGCCGACCCGTCTCGCTCGCGTTCCACCGGCGCGCCGGTCCCCTGCGCGCCGAGGTGATGCACGCCGACCGCCGCCGACAGCAGCGGTTGCACGCGCTGATCGGCGCGAAACAGGCGTACCAGGCCCAGCGACAGCATCGCGCGGTCGAGCCGCGCGCCGGATCCGTCGGAGGCGGATACGCTCGCGCCCGGCCCCAATCCTGCCAGGCTCACGCGCACGCCGACGCCGTCGATGCGCCCATACGTCAGCGCGAT
This sequence comes from uncultured Pseudomonadota bacterium, assembly GCA_963774325.1. Classification (GTDB taxonomy): domain Bacteria; phylum Myxococcota_A; class Polyangia; order Fen-1088; family Fen-1088; genus DASRQZ01. The sequence goes on along the minus strand of CAVZEF010000002.1, from coordinate 963,241 downwards.
CTCGGGCGCCCACGACGCCGGCATCGAGTCGAAGCCGGCGAACAGGCCGGCGCCCACCGCCAATCGCAGGTGCGCGTAGGGCGAGACCGCCGGCCCCTCGGACGAGAGCCGCCCCGCGGCGTCGCCCGCATCGCCGCCCCGGCGCGACCCAGCGATGTCGAGCGGCCACAGGCCGGGCAGGCTCGCGCGCAGGAAATCGACGGTCTCGACCGCGAGCTGGGCCGCGGCGCGCTCGCCGTTGCCCGAGCGGATCTCCACGCGCTGCACGGTCGTGGTGCGCGTCAGGCGGTTCGACACCCAGACCACGACGCCCGACGAGCCTTCGTCGGGATCGCGCACGATCGCGAACGCCGCCACCGGCGACAGATCGCTGCCGGCGCGCTCGATCTGCGCCATCAGGTCGACCCCCGGCTCCATCGGCCGGGTCACGACCTGGAACAGCGCCGCCCCGAACTCACCGGCGATGCGCAAGGTCGCGTTGCGCGTCAGCTCATCCTCGGCCGGCGGCGACAGCAGCAGCACCAGGCCGCGCCACGGATGAACCGCCGCCATCGCGGCGATGGCATGGCTCGACACGCCGGGAACCGTGTCCAGGACGACATCCGGGACCAGCTCCGGCATGAAGACGAGCAAGCTCGCGATCACCGCCGCCCTTGCGTTCATCGGCCGGTACCCGAGAGGGCACCTGAGACACAGGGCAACACAGCTCGCCGGGTTTGGCAACGAGATCGCACACAGGGGATGTCGCGACGCGCGCGAATCGATCATTCCGCCCGTGCAGCTCGTCCGCGGCGCGGCGTCCGTCGCCACATCGCGGCGCGCGACGCGCGGCCCGGGCGCGAGTCACATCTCCATCATCACGCCCGCGACCCAGGTCGTGTCGCCGAGCCGCAGCGCCGACGATGATCCGAATCCGTCGAGCCCCAGGTGCGTGATCTCGCCGAACAGCGAGACTCCGTTGACGCCGGTCTCGTTGTCCATGGTCCGCATCCCCTCGGCGTCGATGAACGAGAGATCCAGCGCGATGCCGGCCGCGGCGTTCCAGCCAAACGTGCGGCCCTGGGTCGAGCTGGACTTCCCTGTATTGGTGACCGACCAGATCGCGCAATCTAACCCGAGCTTCGCGTACGGCACGACCGGCGACGAGTAGCGCTGGTGCAAGAAGTCAGCGCGGTAGATCGCCAGCAGCGCCAGCGGGTAGAAGCGCAACGACGTCTCGTCTCCGGTCCGCGTCGTCAGATCGGCCGCGAGCGAATTGGCCGTCGCGGTGTAAAAGCCGAAGGCCAGGCCCACCGACCAGGTCCCGCCCCGGTGGAGGATCTGCCGGTCGAACTCGAGCCCCGACATCAGGCGCTGCTTCGAGGTGAACGTCTGCTCGAAGGGGCGCGCCGCGGAGCCGCGATCCGCGAACTCGCTGTCGACGGCCGGATAGTAGGGGCCGAACCGCAGCTCGAGGTTCCAGTTGCGCGGCGAGGGCGACCAGGCCGGGGTCTCGGGTTCCTCACCGAAACGGTAGCCGTGAGAGATCTGGTCGGGATCCTCATCCTCGCCGGCGTACGCCGATCGAGTCGCCGCCAGCGCCAGCACGACGCCCAGCGCCGCTGGCGGGACCATGCGCTTCAACCGCGCGCGGCGGGCCGGCCGCGCGCGCGCACCTCTTCGCCGCGGACGGCGGCGCGCCGCCGCAACGATGAGCAAGCCCAGCGCGCACAGGACCGCGGTCGCCGCGCCGCCACCTTGCAGCGGCGAGCCGGCGAGCGCGCAGGCGACCAGCCCTGTGCCACCGTCCTGCTTGTAGAGGTCGTCGAACCCCAGCGTGGGCTGCGGCGTCACCGTGGCGCTGTCGGACACGGCGCTGGGGGTTCCGTCGGCGTTGATCGACACCACCGCCACCTGGTAGGCCGTGCCGTTCTGCAGCCCTTTCACGCGCACCGTGTTGGTGCCGAGCGCGACCAGGCCGGAGCAGACCAGCTTCGGATCGAGCGTTGCGAAGGGAGCGGTCCCAGCCGGTAGCAGCCCCGCGGTGCAGGTGTCGAACACCGCCGCCGGCGGCGTGGTCGGGGCCGGCGAGCAGAGCACCTGGTAGCCCTGCAGCGAGGTGATCGTCGCCGGCGGGGTCCACGACAGCAGGAACCCGCTGTCGGCGGTCGTCGCTTGTAGCGCGGTCGGCGGGGTCGGTCCCGCGCCGCCGACGCCCACCGTCGCGAAGGGTTGGGTCGACAGCAACGCGCCGTTCTGGCGAATGATGGCCCACACGGACGTCGTCGTCGCCGTCGACGTCGCTGTCGCCGCCCCGCAACTGGCGCCGTTCGAGGCGGCCGTGAAAATGTCCGCGCTCGAGATGGTCTGCATCGCCGACGTGGTGTCGGCGTTCAGCGTCAGAGGCGTGCCGAGCGAGATGCAGGTCGTGGTGGCGGCGTTGTCGCAGTTGGAGCCGACCACCACCGTCGCGGTCAGCGTGTCGTTCGCACCGACGTTGGCAATCGACGCGCTGTTGATCGCGACCGCGACGCCCAGGGTGACCGGGCAAGAGCAACGCGGCCCCGGAAGCAGGCCCGAAAGCTCGTCGGTGGTCAGCGTGTCGTAGGCGCCCGAGGAATCCTTCTGCGACAGCACGACCGTGAAATCGGTGGAGCCCAGCGTCGCGGTCTGGGCGTGCGCCGCGAACGTCGCGAGCAGGGCTCCCAGCGACGCCAGCGCGCCGGCGGCGCGGCGCACGGCGGGTGAGCCCGATGAGAAGAGCCGGCGGGCTCGGCTCGCTCGAGGCGAAAGCGAAAGCGATTCTCGCATGCGGAAGAGATTTGCAACCATGGGACCAACCGCACGGACCCTGGGCCTGTGCGGAGAGGGGCGCAATCCTGGCACGATGCTGCCAATCTGTCAGCGGCCGCAGCCAGCCGCGTGCAGGAACGGCTTTCGGTCCGGAGCGCGTCCCGCACGAAGCGCGACCACGGTCACGTCACTTCGGCGCGCGCACCAGCCGAAAATCGTAGCTGGCGGTGCAGAACGGCTGATCGCACGCGCCACCGTCGGGCGCGCGCCCGGCAGGATGCGCCACGAAGTCGACGATCAACGACTCCTTGACCGCGAACACCGCGTCGGTGTCCAGGTAGGGGTCGCCCTTCACGAACAGGTGCGTGGTGACGGCGCCGTAGCCGGGCGCCGACACAATCAGGTGCACGTGCGCCGGACGAAAGGGATGCCGGCCCATCGCACGCAGCATGACGCCGACCGGCCCGTCGGTGGGAATCGAGTAGCTCACCGGCTTGACCGTGCGAAACGCGTAGCGCCCGTCGGCGCCAGTGGTGAATCGGCCGCGCGCGTAGGATGCGCCCGGGCGCTGCACATCGTAGAACCCGTCACCGTCGACCTGCCAGACGTCGAGCACCGCGCCCGCGATCGGCGCGCCACCGACGTCGAGCACGCGCCCGGAGAAGTAGGCCGGCGTGCCCGCGATCCCTTGCGCGATGTCGCTGCCCATCGGCAAATCACGGGCGCCGGGCAGGTAGAACGGTCCCAGCACCGTGGTCTCGGACGCGCCGCCCGGCTTGCGGTGGTTGATGGCGTCGACCAGCATCGATACGCCCAGCGTGTCCGACAGCAGGATGAACTCCTGGCGCCGCTCGTCGCACTTCTGGCCGGTCGCCGTCAGGAACTCGATGCCGGCCAGCCATTCCTCCTCGGTGAGCGCGGTCTCGCGCACAAAGGCGTGCAGGTGGCGGATCAGGCTGGCCGCCACCGCGGCGAAGCGCGGCTCGCTCCCTGCATCGATCTTGCCGACGACGGTTTCAGTGAGGTTGGCCTCGGTGAGGTTACGCATGGAAGGACCCTCCTGGTTCGTCGGGCGGCAGCACCAAGCGACGCTGCACCGGAAAGAAATGTACGTCGAAGCGGCGCGAAAACCCGCCCCAGAGCCCGCGCGGGAACTTGATGGTGACCGCGATCGCCAGCACGCCGAGCCCGACCAGGTACCAGGTGCCGAAGTCCGACGCGACCTTGTTCAGCAGGTAGAAGATGAGCGCGCCGATGATCGGCCCCTCGATCGTGCCGATGCCGCCGATCATCACGATGAAGATCCCGAACGCGCTCCAGTTCACCGTGAACGCGGCATCGGGCGAGATGCGCAGGTTGCCGAGGAAATAGAGCGCGCCCGCGAGGCCGGCGCCGAAGGCCGCCGCGACGTAGACGCCGAGCTTGGTCGCGCGCACGTGGATGCCCTGGCTCTCGGACGCGACCTCGCTGTCGCGGATCGCCAGCAGCGCCAGCCCCTGGCGCGAGCGCAGGATCAGGTACGTCGCACCGATCGCGGCGACGGCCCCCGCCAGGCAGAGCCAGAACGTCAGGTGGATGCGCGTGGCCTTCTCGATCCCGCGCAGCGCGGTCAGGCTGGTGCCCGAGCCGCCGCCGACCGCCGACCAGTTGGCGATCGACAGGCGAAAGACCTCGGCGATCACCCAGGTGCCGATCGCGAAGGTGCCGCCCTGCAGGCGAAACGCAACCTGCGCGACGGGAATGGCGACCAGCGCCGTGAAGATCGCCGCCAGCGGCACCGCGACGAACGGGTTGATGCCGGCGAAGTTGCCCATCACCAGCAGCGCGTACCCGCCGAGGCCGAGGAACGCCTGCTGCCCGATCGACACCATGCCGCCGTAGCCGGCGAGCAGGTTCCACATCATCGCGTAGATCAGGTAGCAGGCGATCTCGTCGATCTCGCGCAGCGTGCCAGCCTCGGCCCACAGCGGCAGCGTCGCCAGGAACGCGACCAGCAGCAGCGACACCAGGCCGCCGGCGCGGCTGGCGCGCGTGGCGCGATGGACTTCGAAGGCGGGGGACGTCGAGGGCTTTGGCATCACCTGGTCTTCGCGAAGAATCCGGTGGGTCGAAAGAGCAGCATGCCCAGGAACACGACGTGCCCGAGCCAGATCCCCCAGCCGGGATCGAAGCGAAAGCCGATCACCTGGGTCACGCCGAGGATGATCCCGCCCAGCAACGTGCCGTAGAACGAGCCCATGCCGCCGATGATCACCGCTTCGAAGCCGTAGAGCAGCAGCGCCGGCCCGTCGGCGGGCGCGAACGTGGTCTTCATGCCGTGCAGCGCGCCCGCGACCGCGACCAGCGCGAACGCGATGCCGGTCGCCATCGCGTAGACGTGGCGGTGATCGAGGCCCATGAGCTGGGCGGCGTCGCGATCGTCGCTGACGGCGCGAAACGACCGGCCGAGCGCGGTGCGCCCCGACAGCCACTGCATGGCGGCGGCCATCGCGACCGCGATCGCGAACGTCAGCAGCGGCAGCGCGCCGACCGACAGCCCCTCGGCGATCGAGATGCTCGCGACGTTGAGGCCGCCCGAGTCGATCGAGCGCGGATCGGCGGTGTACATCTCCTGCAGCAAGTTCTCGATCACGATCGCCAGCCCGAACGTCACCACCAGCGATGGCAACGGATCGCGTCCCACGACCCGGTTCAGCACCAGCCGCTGCAGGCCGTAGCCGGCGGCGAAAGCGATGGGCAGCAACAGGATCAGCGCCAGCCAGGGCGCGGCCACCGGCGGCAGGCCGAGCGCGGTCGCGACCGAGAACGCGCCGAAGCTGGCGAGGATGATGAAGTCGCCGTGCGCGGTGTTGGTCAGGCGCATCACGCCGAAGATCAGCGACTGGCTCATCGCGAAGAGCGCGTACAGGCCGCCCAGCAGCACGCCCTGCACGATCGTCGAGACCCAGCTCAGCGTGCCGATCATCGTCCCCTCGCCCTTGGCTCACACACCGAAGTAGGCCTCGGAGATCTGCTCGCGCGTGAGCGCGCCCGACGCGCCGGTCAGCGTCACGCGCCCCTCCTGCAGGCAATAGAGCCGACTCGACACCCGCTGCGCCGTGGCCACGTCCTGCTCGACGACGACCACGGTCATGCCGCCGTCGCAGATCGCCGGGAGCGCGTCGTAGATCTGCTTCACGACGATCGGCGCCAGCCCCAGCGACAGCTCGTCGCACAGCAAGAGCCGCGGGTTGCTCATCAAGGCGCGGCCGATCGCGACCATCTGCTGCTGCCCGCCCGAGAGACTCGCCGCGGGCGCGCGGCGCTTCTCGGCCAGCAGCGGAAACAGCCGGTAGATCGCGTCGAGCGTCCAGGGGCCGGCGCGGCGCGCGCTCGCGCCCATCAGCAGATTCTCCTCGGCGGACAGGCTCGAGAAGAGACGCCGGCCCTCGGGAACCATGGCGATGCCCCGACGCACGATCTCGCCGGGCGCGAGGCCGCCGATGGGGTGGCCATCGAGCATGACCGCGTCGCGGCGCGCGCCGAGCACACCGCAGATCGTCTTCAGGAACGTCGACTTGCCGGCGCCGTTCGCGCCGATCAGCGCCACCACCTCGCCGGCGGCGATCTCGAAATCGACGCCGAACAGCACCTGGAAGTCGCCGTAGAACGATTCGAGCTGTCGCGCGGTCAGCAGCGTCATCGATGCGACGTCACGCCTCCAGCCCCAGGTAGACCCGCTTCACCTCGGGGTCGCTCATCACCGCGTGCGGCGCGCCCTCGGCCAGCGGCTTGCCCAGGTTCAGCACCAGCAGGCGATCCGCGACCGCGAGCAGCGCGTGCACGACGTGCTCGATCCAGATGATGGTGATGCGCTGGTCCTTGATGCGGCGGATCTCGTCGACCAGCACGCGGGCCTCGTGATCGGTCAGCCCGGCGGCGATCTCGTCGAGCAGCAGCAGGCGCGGCTCGGTGGCCAGCGCGCGCGCCAGCTCGAGCCGCTTGCGATCCAGCAGCGGCAGCGACGCGGCCAGGCGGTTCGCCTTGGGCAGAAGGCCGGTCTCGCGCAGGATCTCGACGGCGCGCGCGTAGGTCTGCCGCTCGCGCTTGCCGGTGCCGAACGACGCCGCGGCGACCAGGTTCTCGAACACGGTCATGGCGCCCCAGGGCTGCGGGATCTGGTACGAGCGGCCGATGCCCAGGCGGCAGCGCCGGTGCGGCGGATCGTGCGTGACGTCGCGGCCGTCGAGCGCGATCGCGCCGGCGTCGGCGCGCAGATCCCCGCTGATCAGGTTGAACAGCGTGGTCTTGCCGGCGCCGTTGGGCCCGAGGATGCCCAGCGTCTCACCGGCGGCGACGCTCAGGCTGACGCCGTCGACCACGCGCAGCGCGCCGAAGCTCTTCGAAACGGCGTCGAGCGCCAGGCAGGGCCTCATGCGGATTCGGCAGTCATGCTACGGACGGCCGCCGTCCTTCCCACGCGTCCTGCAAGAGCTGCCGGATCGCGCCCAGCTCGAGCGGCCGCGGGTTGTAGTACGGGTTGCGCAGCGCCAGCTCGGCCGCCTGGTCGAGCGCCTCCACGGGCAGGCCGATCTGCCGCAGCGCGAGCGGCGCGCCCAGCGCGCGCGCCAGATCGTGGAGGCGCGCCGCCGGATCCGCCGCGCCCGGCCCGGCGGCGACCAGCGCGCGCGACATGCGCGCCATCGCCTCGGGCGCGGCGTCGCGGTTGTAGCGGAGCGCGTGCGGCAGGACGATGGTGTGCGTCTCGGCGTGCGGCAGGTTGAAGGTGCCGCCCAGGGTGTGACAGAGCTTGTGATGCAGCGCCATGCCGACGGCGCCCAGGCAGCTACCCGCGAGCCATGCGCCGTAGAGCGCTTCGCTCAGCGCTTCGCCGCGCGCTTCGGCGTCGCCGGCGACGCTGCCGACCTTGGGCAAGCTGGCCGCGAGCGCGCGCATCCCCTCCTCGGCCATGAGCGACGTGATCGGATTGGCGTCCTCGGCGTACAGCGCCTCCGCGCAGTGAGCGATCGCGTTCATGCCGCTGGGACCGGCGACCGCGGGCGGCAGGTTCGCGAGCAGCAGCGGATCGTAGATGACGGTCCTCGGCAACACCCGCGCGTCGCGGCCGGTTCGCTTTTGCCCGCCCGCGGTCAGGCCGAAGATCGGCGTCATCTCCGATCCCGAGAACGTCGTCGGGATCGCGACGATCGTCGTAACCATGGCGCCCGACGCCCCACCACCCGCCGCCGCCAGCACGTCGGCCGGCAGCGCCAGCGCCTTGGCCAGCCCGATCGTCGAACCGCCGCCGATCGCGACGCAGCTGTCGGCGCCGACCTGCTGGGCCGCCGCGCGCGCCGCCACCGCGGTCTCGACCGGCACGTGCATGACCGCCTGGTCGAAGATGCCGGCGGCACGCGCGCCCAGCCGCTCCGTGACCGCTTCGGCCAGCGCGCGCTGGCGCGGCGTGCACAGCACCAGCGCGCGCGTCGCGCCCAGCCGCTCGACCTCGCGCTCGAGCGTTTCGAGCGAGCCCGCGCCGAAGACCACTCGCGAGGGAAGGCCGACGTGAACGAAGGATCTCACGCGCCGCTCGCCGTCAACCGCGCGGGTAATAGGGTGGGATCTTCGCGTCGACGTTGACCCAGACCGACTTGGCCTCGGTGTAGTCGTGCATCGCCTCGAACCCCATCTCGCGCCCGTAGCCCGGAGCTGGCGACGCCGCCGAACGGCGAGCCGGGGTTGACGCGCTTGTAGCAGTTGATCCAGACCATGCCGGTGCGCATCGCGGCAGCCATGCGATGCGCGCGCTGCAGATCGCGCGTCCAGAGGCCGCCGCCCAGGCCGTACGGCGTGCCGTTGGCGATCGCGACGACCTCTTCCTCGTCGCGGAACGTCGTGACGCTGACGAACGGGCCCGAACACCTCTTCCTGGCACACGCGATCGGCCGGCCGCGCGCGGACCACCGTCGGCTCCAGGTAGTAGCCCTTCGCCGAGCTCGCTCGCCGCGGGCGCACCGCCGCCGAGCAGCACCTCGCCGCCCTGCTCCTTCGCGATCTTCACGTAGCCGAGCACGCGGTCGCGGTGCTGCGCCGACGTCAGCGGCCCCATCTCCGTCGACGGATCCAGCGGGTTGCCGATCCGGATCGGTCCGCGCCAGCGCCAGGAAGCTCTCGAGGAACGCGTCGGCGATCGTCTCGTGCAGGAGGAGGCGCGACCCGGCGATGCACGCCTGGCCCTGGTTGTGGAAGATCGCGAACGCCGCGCCGCCCACCGCCGCCGGCAGGAACGCGTCGTCGAACACGATGTTGGCGCCCTTGCCGCCCAGCTCGAGCTGCACGCGCTTGAGATTCCCGGCCGACGCCTCGACGATCTTGCGTCCGATCGCCGTCGACCCGGTGAACGCGATCTTGTCGACGCCCGGGTGCTCGGCCAGGTGCTGGCCCGCGGTGGCGCCGTAGCCCGGCACGATGTTGACCACGCCGCGCGGGATGCCGACGTCGCGGCAGAGCTCGGCGACCTTCAGGCTCGACAGCGGCGTCAGCTCCGCCGGCTTCAGCACCACGGTGTTGCCCGCCGCCAGCGCCGGCCCCAGCTTCCAGCTCGTGAACATCAGCGGAAAATTCCAGGGCACGATCTGCCCGACGACGCCGACCGGCTCGCGCAGCACGTAGTTCAGAAAGCCCTGCTCGACCGGCACGACGCTGCCCTGCACCTTGTCGGCCATGCCGCCGAAGTAGCGGAACGTCGACCGCGGTGCGCGGCGCGTCCAGCCCGCGCGTGTCGCGCAACGGGTGGCCGGTGTCGATCGCCTCGATGTGCGCCAGCTCGTCGGCGTGCGCCTCGATGGCGTCGGCCAGCTTCAGCAGCAGGCGCCCGCGATCGGCGGCCGCCGTGCGCGACCAGGCGGGGAACGCCGCACGCGCCGCCGCGACCGCGCGGTCGATGTCGGGCGCGCGCGCCTCGGCGACCTCGGTGATCACCGAGCCGTCGTGCGGGTTCAGCACCGGGATGCGCCCGCCGCCGTCGGCGTCGACGAACTCACCGTCGATGAAGAGTCGGTTCTGGATCGATGGCGGCCATCTCGACGGCGCGTCTAGAAGTCGACCGGCCAGGGTTTGAGCTCGCCGCGTTCGTAACGCTGGGGCAGATCCGCGGTGGCGTTCTCCCACACCAGCAGCATCGATCGCTTCTTCGAGAACCCCTGGTGCCGGATGTCGGCCGGCATCGCCGCGACGTCGCCCGCCTTCATGGTGAGCCGCGCGCGCGGCCGGCCGGTCTCGCGGTCGGCGACCTCCCAGGTGATCTCGTCGGACAGCTGCATGAACCACTCGACGCGGTCGTTGCCGTGGATGATCGGCAGGATGTACTCCTCGGTCGTGGGGCAGAACAGGCTGCGGCCGCACACCGACGTCACCGACGGATTCCACGTGACGTCCGACCGCGACAGGTACTTGAACAGGTTGAGCGCGTGCAGCTCGTTCTCGAAGCCCGGCTCGGCGCGGATCTCGGGCTCGCTCTGGTCGACGTCGGCGAACGCGCGGTTGACCGGGAAGCCGCTGGCGTCGGTGCGCAGCGGCGAGTCGCCCTCGATGCCGGTCATGCGCTTCGTGGCCACGCGAAAGCGGTCGATCGCCGCCAGGTTGTCGCCGTTCTTCTCGCCGAACGGGCTGCCCTCGACCTCGGCGGGCGCGGCGAACGGATCGAAGCCGGCGTTGACCCAGTCGGCCAGGATCTCCTTGAACCGCGCCATCGCTGTCGGGCTGTCGAACGCCTCGACGTAGGACAGTCCCGCGCCGTGGATCGCTTCGTTGTAGCGGCCGGCGAACAGCTCGACGCGGCCGTACAGGTTGCGCGTGCCGAAGACCGCGTCGAAGTTGACCAGGCCGTAGAAGAAGTTCCACGCCACGTCGCGCATCATCGCGCGCAGGAACGCGTCGGCGCTCATGGTGTGCGACTGGTGCTTGCCCTTGGCGGGCCACGTCACGGTCACGAAGTACTCGTCGCGCGCGAACGTGAACGCGCCGAGCTGAAATTTCTGGTAGCCGGCGATCTTCTCGGCGGACGCTTCGTGAGTCGTCTGGACCTGCGGGTTGGCGGCCATGGCATCCTCCTCAACGAATCAACGAAAACAGATCTCGCCCCACTTCTCGACGGTCAGCTCGCCCTTCAGCGTCTGCTGGATCATCGCCGACGGGCGCGCGGCATTGAATCGATAGGCGGCGCCCACCGGCAGCAGCGCCTGGTGCCCGCGCTTGAGGTGAATCGTCCCCATGCGCTTGCCGTCGGGCTCGCCCGCCAGCAGCACCGTTCCCGGTTTCGGGTTGGCGGACGCGGCGAGCGCGGCGGCCAGCTTCACCAGCTCGACCTCGACCTCGCCGTCGAGCACCACGACGAACTCGTCGTGCGCGCAGGTCATCCAGCGCGAGCGCCCCTCGGCGCGGATCGCCTCGATGACGTATTCGAGGTTCTTGGCGACCGCGGTTTTCTCGTAAGGCTTGGCCTTGCCGACGACGTCGAACACGTTCGAATACACGTAGTGCTTCGGGTCGTCGTTGATGATCTCGATCGTCCCCTTCTCGTGCTTGTCGAGCGAACCGAACACCGTGCGATAGGTCGTCATGCTCGTACCTCGCGCAAGGAGATGCGCCGTTGGGGCGTGCGGAGCTGAGATACTCCCACAGCGAACGAAAACGGCAAGCCGGAGAGCGTCGTCGTATGCTCGCGGCGTGAAGGCGATCGTCATCAGCCGGTTTGGCGGGCCCGAGGTCCTGGAGCTCCGGGAAGTGCCCACGCCGTCGCCGACGCGCGGCGACGTGCGCGTGCGGGTGCGCGCGACCGCGATCAACCGCGCCGACCTGCTCCAGCGCGCCGGCTTCTACCCGGCGCCGCCCGATTCACCGCAACACATCCCCGGCCTGGAGTTCGCGGGCGAGATCGACGCCGTCGGCGAGGGCGTGACCGAGTGGGCGGCCGGCGATCGCGTCGCCGGCCTGTGCGGCGGCGGCGCGTACGCCGAGGCGGTGGTGGTGCCGAGCCGCACGGTCGCGCGCCTGCCGGGCGGCTGCTCGTTCACCGACGGCGCTGCCATCCCCGAAGCTTTCATCACGGCCTGGGACGCCATGGTGGTGCAGGCGCGGCTCGCGGCCGGCGAGCGCGTGCTGATTCACGCGGCCGGCAGCGGCGTCGGCACCGCGGCGATCCAGATCGCGCGCGCCATCGGAGCGCGCGTGATCGGCACCAGCCGTTCGCCGGCGAAGCTGGAGCGGCTGCGCGCACTGGGCCTCGACGACGCGGTCGGGATCGACGCCGACGGCCGCTTCGCGGCGGCGGTCATGCAGACGACCGCCGGCGCCGGCGCCGACGTCGTGCTCGAGCTGGTCGGCGGCGCCCACCTGAGCGAGGACCTGGCCTGCGTCGCGCCGCGCGCGCGGATCGTGCTGGTCGGGATGATGGGGGGCACCCGCGCCGACCTGGACCTGCGCGCGCTGCTGAGCCAGCGCGTCCAGATCATCGGCACGATGCTCCGCTCGCGCCCACTGGAAGAGAAGATCGCGGCCGTGCAGCAGCTGGCGCGCCACCTGATTCCGCTCTTCGAGCGCGGTACGCTGCGCCCCATCGTCGATCGGGTGCTGCCGCTGGCGCAGGCCGGCGACGCGCACGCCTATCTCGCGTCGAACGACAGCTTCGGAAAAGTCGTGCTTTCGGTCTGACGTCGCCGTCGGGCGAAGAGTTGCGACCGCGCGCATTTCGTCGTTTCATGCGCCGATGGAATTCTTGTTGGTCGTCTACGTCGCCGAGCGCGACGTGCTGATTGACGGCGTCGCCGCCGGGATCACCAATCATTTGATCACGCTCGCGCCCGGCACGTACACGGTGTCTCTCGACGGCGACAGCGACTTCAGCCCGCTCGAGCAGGACGTCCTCGTGACCGACACCTCGCCGCTCAAGCCGATGAAGGTCGCGTTTGTTTAGCGTTCGCAGTGTTCACCCGCGAGCCGCGGCCGTTCTGGCTGCCGCCGCCGTGGCCGCGATGGCCGGTTGCGCGCACTATCCGACGACCGCGCCGCTGCCGGCGCAGAAGCCGGCGGTGCGCTACGCGTTCGAGCAGATCCCCGCGCCCACCGCCGACGACGACCTGTTCGTCTGCCTGACGTTCTCGGGCGGCGGCACGCGCGCGGCGGCGTTCTCCTACGGCGTGCTGCAGAAGCTGCGCGACACGCCGATCGTGCGCGCGAAGGACGGCCGGCACGAGACGTTGCTCGACGACGTCGACTGCATCTCGTCGGTGTCGGGCGGCTCGTTCACCGCCGCCTACTATGCGCTCTTCGGCCCGGCCATCTTCCAGGACTATCGCAAGACGTTTCTCGACCGCAACGTCGAGGGCGAGCTGTTCTGGAAGGCGGCGAACCCGCTCAACTGGCCGCGCCTGCTCTCGCCGTACTTCAGCCGCATCGACCTCGCCGCCGAGCTCTACGGCGGCATCTTCCAGAACAAGACCTACGCCGATCTGCTCGCGGGCGCGCACCGGCCGTTCATCATCCTGAACGGAACGGATCTCGCGACCGGCGACGGGTTCGAGTTCACGCAGGATCAATTCGATTTGATCGGATCCGATCTGGGTCTGCTCCCGATCGCGCGCGCGGTGGCGGCGTCATCGGCGTTCCCCTTTTTGTTGACGCCCATCACGTTCACCAACCACGCAGCGCCGGCCTGGTACAAACCGCCGGCCGGTCTCAAGCACGCCGTCAGCGACTACTACGTCGATCGGCGGCGCTACACCTGGGCGGAGCACCAGTCGACCTATCTCGACAAGGGAGCTACGCCTTACGTACACGTCATGGACGGCGGGCTCGCCGACAACATCGGCTTGCGCGCGCTGGAGCGGCAACTGGTGGATCCGACGGGCTTCGTCGCGCGGCGCTACAACCGGGGCAAGGCGTCGCGCGTGATCTTCATCGTCGTCGATTCGAAGAGCGGTGAGCCGCCGACCTACAACAAGAGCGAATCGGCGCCGGGCCTGGCCGACGTCGCCTTCCAGACGGCGACCACCAGCATGGACAACTTCAGCGCCGAGACGATCGAGTTCCTGCGCGATCGCCAGCGCGAGCTGGATCAGGCGCGCCAGGACATCGACTTCTGCAAGACGGTCGCGCGCACCCCCGGTGACTGCCCCGACTTCGCGGCTCCGGCGCAGATCCACGTGGTCGACGTCAACCTGGAGGCGATCGCCGATCCCGCGCGGCGCGCGCGCCTGCTGTCGATCGGCACCAATTTTTCGCTGCCGCCCGCCGACATTGATCTGTTGATCGCGGCCGCCGCCGACCTGCTGGACCAGAACCCGGAGTTCCAGAAGCTGCTGGCGGCGCTGCGGGCGCCGGCCGCAGCGCCGGCCCCCTAGCCTCTCACCGTCCCACACCACGCGCCAAGGAGACCCGATGACAAGCCAGGAGATCGACCGACTGAGGCTCCATAACCGTTTTCCGGTCGTCCGAGCGATCGCCCTCGGTGCCGCCGTGTTTGTGTCCCTGTGGACCGTCGATGCTCACGCCACGACGTACACGTACACCGTGAACTCGAACGCCGACAACGGAGTCAATTGCACGCTCCGATTGGCGGTCGCGGCAGCCAACGGCGCGAGCAACAACTGCGTGGGCACGCCGTCGTCGAGCACCATCGTGCAGTTGGGCGGCGCCGGCGCGACCTCCATTTCGCTGAGCGCCACCGCCGGTCCCATGGTCGTCAATGGAAACATGACGATTCAGGGAAACTACAATGGACTGCACCCGAACTTCGACGACGTCGTGGTGAGCACGACGACGGGTGGTCGCATCTTTCAGGTTCTGGGCGGCACACTGAATCTCAGCAACCTGCGGCTGACGGGAGCCAGCAGTGCCAGCGACAACGGGCCGGCAATCGCGATCGACTCGACGGGAACCGTCACGCTCAACACCGTGCAGATTGACCATTGTACCGGCTGGTGGGGCGGCGCGATTTACTCGGCGGGAAACTTGACGGTCTCGGCGAGCAGCCTTCATGACAACCATGCGGCTGTCGGCGGAGCAATCTACGACGCGAGCGTCACGTTCAACGTGAACACGACGACCTTCTCGAGCAATGCGGCCGATCAAGACCCGAGTACGGGGCTGGGTGGCGCCATCTACATTGCCCCCAACACGTCTTCCAACTACATGGACAGGAAGATTGAGACATCGACGTTCAGCCAGAACCAGGGTTTCTTTGGCGGCGCCATCGCGATATTCAACCGCTTCATCGCCAACGCGGACACCTTCGACGGCAATCACGTCAATTCCGTCGGAGGCGCGCTCTACGTGGCCGCGACCGCCCAGGTGTTCAACAGCACCTTCACGGGAAACGCCGCCAGCGGTGGCGGCGCAGTCTATCGGGATACGACGCACTACCCGGGCGTTTACTGGGTGTTCGACCGAAATACGGTCGTCTTCAATGCCGCGGCCGGCGCCGGCGGCGGGCTGGACATCGTCGACCAGATCGGAACCGTCGGCAACGACAACATCATCTGGAGCAACACGGCGCCGTCGGGCCCCGACGTCTATGCCACGTTCTTCACCGGTTCTACCTGCCCCGACTGGGTGGGGAACATGACCGGGTCGACCCATCCGCCAAGCGACTGCCTCACGGGTAACCCGTCGCTGGGATCGTACGTGTCGGTCGACGGACGCCCGAAGTGCTACGCGCTCAACTCCAACAGCCTGGCCATCGATGCCGGGCACGGCTCCGACCCGTACAATCTATACGACACCGTCGATCAGCGCGGGTTCAAGCGACCTGTCCCTGGAAAGGCAAACGTCGTCGCCAGCTGGGACATGGGCTCCTACGAGTACGACCCACCCAAACTGGCGATCGTCGACATCGTCGGGATTGCCAACGTCGACGGGGACGCCGGCAAGCACAACGACGTCGTCGCGGTCGGGCGCGCCGGCACCGACGAGGCCGGCCACGTCTTCGTCGGCATCTCGAACACCGCGGGTACGGGCGTGACGTACTGGTCCTGGGTGTCGACCAACCGGATGATCGACGATGGGGCGAAGGTCTGGCTGGCCGACGTCAACGGCGACGGCAAGGCAGACCTGGTGACCCAGGGAGCCGCGACCGGCACCCACGCGGGATGGATATCGGTCGGGCTCAGCGACGGACTTGGCTTCACGCAATGGTCGTGGACGTCGGGGCATCGGCTGGTGGACGACAACGCGACCACCTTGCTGGCCGACGTCGACGGCAACGGCAAGGCAGACCTGGTGACCGTGGGTGGCGCCGGGAGCTCCACCGCCGGATGGGTGTCGGTCGGCCTCAGCTCGGGCAGCGCCTTCACCGAGTGGTCCTGGACCTCGGGGTATCGAATGCTCGATGACGGCTCGAAGGTCTGGTTGGCCGACGTCGACAACGATGTCTTTCACAAGGCCGACCTGGTGGCTCAGGGTCCCGCGGCGGGCGGCGCCGCGGGATGGGTGGTTCTGGGCCTCGCCAGCAGCGGCGTCGGCTTTACCGGGTTCAGTCACTGGACCTGGACCTCCGGCCACCGCATGCTCGATGACGCCTCGACCACCTTGCTGGCCGACGTCGACGGCAACGGCAAGGCGGACCTGGTGACCGTCGGCGCGCCCGGGGGTTCGAACGCGGGATGGGTGTCGGTCGCGCTGAGCACGGGCAGCGCCTTCACCGAATGGTCCTGGAGGTCCGGGGCGCGGATTCTCGACGACGGCTCGAAGGTCTGGCTGGCCGACGTCGACGGCGACACCCTTCGGAAGGCCGACCTGGTCGCCGTGGGCGCCGCCGGGGGCAGCGCCGCGGGATGGGTGGTCGTGGGCCTCAGCGGCAGCGGCGCCGGCTTCAGCGGCTTCGCCCACTGGTCGTGGACGTCGGGGGGACGCATGGTCGACGACGGCGCCAGCATCTGGCTCGCCGACATGAATGGCGACGGTCGCGCCGACCTCACCGCGCAGGCGGTACAGACTGGCGCCGTGGGCGGAATCTTCACCGGCCTCAGCAGCGGCTCGGCGTTCGGATGGTGGTCGTGGTCTTGGTGAGGTTCTCGGCTTCCTCGTAGGAAAATGGACGGCGCCGCCGGTTCGCCGTTCAATAGGGCGCCATGGCGTTCGAGGGCGACGTCGCGACGTTCCCGGTCGGCGATCTGCTCGCCTGGCTGGCACAGCGCCGCGCGACCGGCGTCCTCAGCCTGACGCGCCGGCTGACGGCGCGGCGGTTCCACCTGCGCGCCGGCCAGGTCCGCCTGGTCAGCTCGTCGGAGCAGGAGATGCTGCTCGGCCAGCTCCTGGTTGAACGCGCGCTGCTGGGCGCGGATGCGCTGGCGCAGACGCTGGCGGCGCGCGGCAGGTCGCGGGCGCGGCTCGGGCGCTTGCTGGCGCGCGGGGGCCTGGTGACGCCCGCGCAGCTGCAGGCGATCCTGGCCGAGAAGACGCGGCGCCTGCTCGCCGACGCGATCACCTGGGACGAGGGCCGCTTCTTCTACGAGGCGTCCGAAGAGCCCGCCGCCGCCACGGACCGGCGCCGGCGCGCGCGCAGCGAGGACCAGCGCGCGGTCGCGGTCGTCGTGGATCTGGCCACGGCGCTGGAGCAGATCCGCCGCGAAGCCAGCGAGCGCCCCGCGGCCGGGGCCGGCGCCGGCGTTGTGCCCGACGGCTATCTGGACATCGATGACGGCGACGTGGTCGAGACCGTGCTCGCGTCCGAGGCCGCGCAAGCCCAACACGACGACGACGAACCCGGCGATGGCGCGCCCGACGGAGCGCTCGACGGAGCGCTCGACGAAGCGCCCGACGAAGCGTCCGATGAAGCGTCCGATGAAGCGCCCGACCACGGCGCGCGCCGGACACACTGATCGCGAGACGCCGCCGCCCGCGGCGATTCTGATAAAGTCGCGCGGCGCGCGAGATGAAGGACGCCAGCTTAGCCCTGCCGGTCGCCGCCGACGAGCGCATCTCAGCGATCGACGTGCTGCGCGGCGTGGCGGTTCTGGGGATCCTGCTCATCAACATCGAAGACTTCGGCCTGCTGCACTCGAACAAGAGCGCGGCCGGCACGGAGTGGGTCGGCGTCTACGTTCCGGCCCACCTCAGCCACCAGGCGGTGGCGGCGTGGACCGCGATGCGCGCGCTCTTCGAGGGAAAGATGCGCGCGATCTTTTCCATGCTCTTCGGCGCGGGCGTGGTCCTGCTGACCTCGCGGCTCGAACGGCGCAGCGACGGCACGCGCGCCGCCGACATCTACTACCGGCGCACCCTTTGGCTGCTCGCGTTCGGCGTCGCGCACGCCTACCTGCTCTGGGAGGGCGACATCCTCTACAGCTACGCCATGTGCGGGCTCTTTCTCTTTCCCTTCAGGCACCTCGCGCCGCGCCGTCTGATCCTGCTGGGCGCGCTCGCGCTGGCGATCTCGGTGCCACGCGCCGCCGCCGTCGCGGTCCATCGCGGCGACCTGCGCGCGCGCGCGGCCGCCGCCACCGCTGCCAGGGCCGCGGGCAAGACGCTGACCCGCGCGCAGGACGACGCGCTCTCCGACTGGGAGGAGATCACCGACGACTACCAGCCCGACGCCGCCACCCTGAGCCAGACCAGCGCCGATTATCACGGCGGTTACGGGCACCTGTTCCTGCGGCGCGCGCAGCTCGTGCGCTACGTCGAGTCGTCCGACTTCTACGGCTGGGCGTTCTTCGACGGCATTGGGATGATGCTGATGGGGATGGGTCTCCTGCAGCTGGGCGTCTTCAGCGCCACGCGCTCGCGACGCTTCTACGCAAGGATGGTCGCGATCGGCTATGGCGTCGGATTGCCGCTGGCCGCCGCCGCGAGCTACGGGTTCTACGTCAACCGCTTCGACCCGGTGAAGGTCGTCTGGCTGACCGCCGCCTACGACCCGGCGCGCGTGGCGGTCGCGTTCGGCCACATCGGCGTGGTGATGCTGATGGTGAAAGGCAATCGCTTCGCGGGGCTCACGCGCACGCTCGCCGACGTCGGGCGCATGGCGCTGACCAGCTACCTCGGGGCGACGTTGATCTGCACGACGCTCTTCAACGGCTACGGCTTCGGGCTGTTCGGATCGCTGCGACGCCACCAGCTGTACCTGGTGGTGCTGGCGATCTGGATCGCCCAGCTCGCGTTCAGCCGCCTGTGGCTGCGGCGGTTTCATTTCGGCCCGGTCGAATGGCTCTGGCGTTCGCTGACCTACTGGCGACGCCAGCCGTTCGCGCGCTCACATGGTGTGGGCGCGGTGGCGCGGGACGCTGGTTGACCCGCGCGGCGTGAACTCCGCGCCGACGGTCACGCCCCAGAACGGAACGTATTCGTCGGCGAATCGCGGGTGGGTCGTCTGCCCGGTGTCGGAGTCCTTGCTGGGCGTGAAGTTGGTCCACGCCCAGCCGACCTTGAGCCCCACGTAGAAGACGTCGTTCAGCGCATAGTAAAGGGCGGCGGTGCCGAGCACGTCGAACATGTTGTCGCGCACGATGCTGAGGTCGGATTGCAGGATCTTCATGCCGGCGCCGAATTGCAGCTCCAGCTCGACGTGGTCGCCGAAATCGAAGCGCTTCTCGAAGCGGGGATTGACGTATCCCTGACTGCCCTCGAGCGGCCCGTTGCGAAAGCCGGCGATGTAACCGAGATAGAGAAACACCAGGTGGCGATAGCGGGGCTCCACCGAGAACGAAAAGAAGTACGGCGCGCGGGTGCCGACGACGCGCGAGTCGGCCGCCGGGTAGCCCACGACCGCGAGCTCGGTCTCGACGCCGACGCGCTCGCGCCGCGCGAACGCGTAGCTGGCGAAGATGTCGTGCTCGGCGCCCAGGCCCGCGGCCACGTTGGAGACCAGGTTGTCGCCGCTGATCTGATTGGCGGCGGCGTAACCGATCGAGAGCCCGGTCTCCGGCACCGTCCAGATGATGCGCAGGCGCTGCACCCACTTCTGCTCGCCCTGGCTCTGCTCCTGGAACACGTTGTAGCCGCGAAAGACGTAGGCCGACAGCAGGTCGATGTTCAGCTCCAGCTCGGGTTGTCCGCCGCGGCTCACGGCGGCCCCCTGCGCCACGGGCCCCTCCACCGGTTCGAGCGGCTCGTTGTACTCCTCGAGCGCCGGGATCAGCGCCGCGGCGCTGCGCGCATGTGTGACCGCGACCAACGCCGTCACGACCGCCACGCGCGCGCGGCCGACAGACGAAGCCTTCATCCAGGAAGCAGGCGTCGGACGCCTGCTGGCGATCACAGCGATTGCTCCAACCAGGCTATGTCTCGAGCCACCTCGGGAGCCACGCCGGGCGCCACGCCCCCGGCGACGGCGGCTGGCGCGATCGGCGGCATCGCCGCGACCGGGCGCGCCGCTTCGGCGGTCGGAATGCCGACCCAGCTCGTGTCGGGAGCCAGCGTCTCGCCTTTCATCAGCAACGACAGCGGCGCGATCGACGAGCGGTCTTTCATCTCGGTGTCGTACAGCACCACCGCCATGTTACCCACGGTGCAGCGATCGCCGATCTGGACGATGGACGCCTTCATGATCCGATCCTCGAACAGGTGGTTCTGAATCACGGCGCCCGCGTTGAGCGCGGCGCCGTCTCCAATCTGGACCAGATCGAACTCGGAGAACAGCGTGGTCTCCAGGTAGACGTCGCGGCCGATCTTGCAGCCGAGCAAGCGCAACCAGGGCGCGGCGAACGGCGTCCCCAGCAGCAGCGTCAGCACCGGCGTCGCCACCGATTCGTAAGTGCCGTTGAGCGCCTCGTTGAGCCACACGAACATCGACCACAGCGGCTTCACCGTCGGCACGAACGTGCCGATCAACGTCACCTTCGTGATGACGACAGACAGCAACGCCGCCACGGACAGCGCGATCTCGATGAACGGCACGCTGAGCAGCCACAACCCCAGCGACAGTCGGTCGTGCGCGTACGAGGCCAGCGCCGACAGCGCGACCAGCATGCCGGTCACGATCGTCGCCGGCAGCACGATGCGCAGCCCATCGACCAGCAGACGCTGCGCGATCAGCTTGCGCGTCGGCTCATGGGTCACCGCGCGGTCGAACCCACCGACGCGCGGGCGGCGCGGCAGCGCGAAGCTGGGCGACCCGAGCCACTCGGTCCCGTCGGGCGTGCGCTGGTGCGCCGCCGGCGGCGCCGACAGGCAACCGAGCAGACATCCGTCGCCCAGGCTCGCGCCCACCGGCAGGATCGCGCCGTTGCCGACGAAGCTGCGGCGGCCGATGCGGCTCTCGGCGAGCTCGAGCAAGCCGCGATGGATCCGGTTGCCGCCGATCATCGACCCGTCGGCGAAGAAGCTCTGCGCGCCGATGTGCGTCAGCTTCGGCGAGATCTGCGAGACGGTCGAGATCTCGGCATGCCGCCCGATGCGCGCGCCCAGCATGCGCAACCACGCCGGCAGGTAAATCGTCGTGTAGATCGGCCGCGCGATCGTGCGCGACAGGTGCATGAGGAGATCGGAGCTCCACTTGCGCACGTAGAAGACGCTGTCGACGCGATAGACGCCCGGCTCCACCGACGGCAGGAGCAGGTGATTGAGCACGACCAGCCACAGGCAGAAGACCGCGATCGTCAGCGTGCCGGCGGCGGGGATGGCCGCGAGCACCCAGCCGAGCCGGTGCGTATCCTCGGCGAGCGACAGCAGCATCCAGCCCGGCGCCAGCGTCGGCAGCAGCGCCAGGAGGAGGCCGGCGAGCGCGAGGAGCTGCAGCGCGCCCAGCATCGCCCACCGGCGGCGCAGCGGCGCGCGATCCCGGGCCATGGCCAGCGACGGCACGTGAACCGGGGCCGGTTGCGCCGGCGAGCCGCGCCGCGATTCACCGGCCGGGATGCGTGTGCCGTCGGGCAGCAGCGACTGATCGTCGAGCCGCGCATCGTCGCTCATCCAGGCGTCGATGCCGACCGCCGCGTGCGTGCCGATGTAGCAACGGCTGCCGATGTCGACGGAGCCGATGTGGAGCATGCCGTCCTGCACGCGGTAGCCGAGGATCTGGGTCTCGGCGCCGACGCTGGTGTCGTCGCCGATGCGCAGCAGATCGAACGCGCCGAAGAACGGCGTCGAGATCAGGCAGCCGCGCCCGATCCGCGCGCCCATCGCGCGAAGATAGACCGGCAGGAACGGCGTGCCACAGAGGAACGTCGAGCCGGAGATCAGCTGAAACCGCCGCGCCAGCCAGAAACGCAGGTAGTACCAGCCCCACAGGCGGTACGCGCCGGGGCGGTAGCGTCCGACGAGGATCCACTTCGCGGCGATGCTGAGCAGCAGCAGCGCCGGCCAGAGGCCGGTCAACACCAGCAACGACAGGCCGACGCACGCGCCGTACGACAGCCGGCCGGCGCGCCACGCCGCCGCCGAGAAATAGAGACCCCAGTACGGCAGCGCCATCACGGCGTAGACCGCGTAGAGCCCCAGCGCCTGTGCGCCCGCGCAGGCCGCCCGCACCGCGCGCGCCGCGACTCCGATCGACGGGGGCGCGTGCTCCCCGTCGCCGCCGACCGGGGCGGTCTCGGCGGCGGACGCGCGCGCTCGCTCGCGTTGCGCTGCCCCGCCCTTGGAGCGCAGATGGGCCGCGAGCGCGGCGATCGTCGGATGGTTGTAGACGTCGCGGATCGCGACCTCGACGCCCAGCTCCTTGCGCAGCTCCGACACGAGCTGCGCCGCCAGCAGCGAGTAGCCGCCCAGCGCCAGGAAGAAGTCGTCGTCGACCGAGATCGCGTCGTTGCGCAGCACGCGCCGCGTAGGTCGCCAGCAGATCGGCCTCGAATGCGTCGCCGGGCGCGCGCATCGTCCGATCGGTGCGCACCAGCGCCGCCAGCGGCTTGGGCACGCGCTTGCGGTCGACCTTGCCGCTCGACAGCGTCGGGAACGACTCGAGCACGTCGAGGAACGCCGGCACCATGTACGACGGCAGCCGCGCGCCCAGGTTCGCCAGCAGACGGTTGCGATCGACGCCCGCCGCGGGATCGCGCGCGACCACGTAGGCGGCCAGCGTGGGAGCGCCGTCGCGCGCGCCGTCACCGTCCGCGACGACCATAGCGGCGCGGATCGCGTCGTCTTCGAGCAGCACGCTCTCGATCTCCGACAGCTCGATGCGGTAGCCGCGCACCTTGACCTGCGTTGTCGAGCCGGCCGTGAAACAGCAGCTCGCCGCCCGCGCCGATGCTGACCAGATCGCCAGTGCGGTACGCGCGTGTGCCTGGCGCGTCCGAGACGGCCGGCAGCGGCGCGAACCGCTCGTCGGTGAGCTCGCGCTGGCCCAGGTAGCCGCGCGCCAGGCACGGACCGGTGATGTAGAGCTCGCCGGTCTCGCCGCGCGCGACCGACGCGTCCTTCCTCGTCGAGGATGTGCAGGCCGTAGCCGCGCAGCGGCCGGCCGATCGTCACCGGGTGCCCGGGCGTGCACTCGGCGACCGTGGTGTTGACCGTGGTCTCGGTCGGCCCGTAGACGTTCAACATGCGGCGGCCCGGCGTCGCCCAGCGCGCGACCGTCTCGGGCGGGCAGCGCTCGCCGCTGACGATGAGCAGCCGCACCGACGGCAGCGTGTGCGTCATCATCGCCAGCGAGGTCGGCACCGTCGAGAAGACCGTGACGTTGCCGCCCGCGACCAGCAGCGCCAGGTCATCGCCGAAGCGCGCCGCGCCCCGTTCGGGAACCACCAGCGCCGCGCCGTTGGAGAACGCCATCCACATCTCCTCGACCGAGCCGTCGAAGCCCAGCGAGAACCCCTGAAACACGCGATCCTGATCGGTCAGGCGCACGACATCATTGAACGCCTGCACGAACTCGACGACGTTGCGGTGCTCCGCCATCACACCCTTCGGCCGCCCCGTCGAGCCCGAGGTGTAGAGCACGTAGCAGAGATCCGACGGGGAGACGCCGGTCTGCTCGGTCGCGAGGCGCATCGTCGACAGCGTCTGCCAGGGCTGGCAAGGATCATCGATCGCGACCACGCTGACGCCGGCCGCGTCCAGCACGCCCAGCGCGTCGGCGCCGAGCTTGCCTTCGCTGACCACGGTCGTGATCGACGCCTCGGCCAGGATGTGGCGGATCCGGTCGGGCGGATGCGACGGGTCGAGCGGCAAGTACGCCGCGCCGGCTTTGAGAATCGACAGGATCGCCAGGATCGCGTCCGGCGACCGCTCGACCATCAGGCCGACCAGCTCACCGGTGCCGACGCCGCGGCTCCTCAGATGACGCGCGAGCTGGTTCGCGCGCTCCTCGACTTGCGCGTACGACATCGCGGCGTCGCCGCAAACGATCGCAGGCGACTGCGGGTGGAGATCCACCTCGCGCTCGAACAGGTGGTGCAGACAGGACACTCGACCTCCGGGGGCTCAGGACGGGCGTGGTCACTCTTAAGATCGGGGCCTGCCGACAGAAAAACCTAGGTGATGCAGGGCTCTAGCCTTGTACCCCCAACACCCACAAAGCAGTCAGAACCGGCGAAGATTCTGCCTGCTGCGGGAACCAAAGCGGGGGGAGATCACGATTTTCTGCTGGCGGCGCGCGACCCAGTGCGTATAAACGTGCGTTACGTCACTGTCAGCGCCCCCGCGGCCGTCACGCGTCCGGCCATTCAGTTGATCTTCACGCTGCCGCCCTTGATGCGGTTGACCCCTTTTGCGTGCGTCTCGACGTAGGCGCCGCGCAGGATCAACTTGCCGTCGCGCTTCAGGGTGATGCTCGCCTCACCGCACTTCAGCACCACCTCTTCCTGGCCCTCGATCACGACGCGCTTTCCATCGACGCGCGCTTCGACCGAGGGCACGGCGATCGCGGCGGCAGCGGGCGCCGCCGGCACGGCCGCCGGCGCGAGCAACGCGCCCAGCAGCGAAGCGCCTGGATCGGCGGCGACCAGCCCGACGACGATCGGCAGGCGCGGATCGCCGTTCTCGAACAGCAAGACCACCAGGCGGCGGACGGCGATCGCCTCGTCGAGCGCCCGTTGGTCGAGCGCAATGACCGTGCGCGCGGCCAGCGGACCGTGCGCGTTGCCGTCGAAGTCGACCATCAACCGACCCGGCGCGCTGCCGGCCACGAGGCGCCCGACCTTCATGTTCAACGCGGCGGCCGTCGCGGCCGGCGTGGTCGCGACGGCTGCGGCGGCGGCGGCGGCCGGATCGCGCTTCGCGGTCATCGCCGCATGTTAACCCCAAACCGGTGCGGCGTCAGCGCGCGCGGCGACGGCGAATGAGCAGCAACGCGGCAAGCGCGACCGGCAGGATACCCGCCGGCGCAGGTACGCTCGAGGTTGCGACGGCACAGCCGCAGCCACTGCCGTTCTTCGTAACGGTGTTCTTCGTGCCCGCGTCGGACGAGCTTCCGCCGTCGACGGAAACGTTGCCGGGATTCGCGTTCCCCGCGGCCAGCGCGGCGGCGATCGCCGCGCTGTTGTCGGTCACCACGACGCCGGCCCCGACGGCGCGCCGTTGCCAGGCCACGGCCAGCGCCGGCGAATCGACCACGGGGGTCGGAGGCGTGCGCGACGGCTGATACAAACAATAGCCCGACGGTGTCGGCGGCGGCCCCGCCAGCCGCTCGGTGGTGCCGTCGGGCAACGTCAACCGGAGTGGGGCGTCGCAGATGGTGTACTGCTGGTCGCCGCATTCGTAGACCGCGTGCGCGGTCTGCGTGTTCGACACGTCGCCCAGGTCTGAATTGAAGAGAAAGAGCGGATCCTTGGTCATCTGCGGGGGCGAAATGAAGGTCGCCAGGCGCGTCAGATACGGCGAGCTGTCGAACAGCGCCTGCGCCTCCTGCAGCGGCGCGACGATCGACGCGACGAAACCGTCGGTCGCGGCCACCGAATCGAACGGCGCGAAGTCGCCGGGGTTGGTCGAGTAGTAATAGGAGACCTGATTGTAAAACGTGGTTTCAGCGACGCCTTGCGCGACCAGGCTCGCGGGCTCCGGAATGTATGTCTCGAGAAAGTGAAGCAGGGCCGCGTCGCGCGGCACGGATTGCTGCGCGAGCGCGGTCATGTAGAGAGGCGGCGTCGTCGCGGCCCTGAGCGCGTCGAGGTGAGCTCGATCCGCCGACCAGATGCCGCCGTCCATGATGCGCGCGGTGCCGGCATATTCGGTGATGAACGCATTGCCGCCCGCTTCGCCGGCGGCTTGCGTGAGCAGCTGGGCGTAGTTCGAACCGCCGCCGATCCAGTCGAGCTTTGCCAGGTTCAGCGTGATCTCGTAGTAGTTCTGCGGCACGGTCCGCGCCGGCGCGAGCACCCAGACGTTCACGCGCATGTTGGTCGCCGCGGCAATCGCCGTCAGCCGCAACGGAACGCAGGGCGACGTCGCGTCGAAGCGCAAGATGATCGGGCGAATGGAGCTCGCGGTCTTGTCGCCCATCAGCTTCAACGCCACGAAGTATTTGTTCTCACTGACGTAGGTCTCGATGATCCCCTTGGCCTGATCCGAGACGTAGTAGCCGTTGGTCGATAGCCAGGCCTCGATGTCGGTCGCGTCGGGGCCGTGAATCACGGCGGCGTCGTATGGACCGACCGCCCCTTGGAAATCGATCGTGACGCCGCCCGAGGCACCCGCGTCGACGGCGTGGGCCGCCGAGCCACCCGCGCCGGTGGCGGTCATGGGCGGATAGACGACCGGCCGACAGGTCCCTTCGATCGTGGTGGTGACCTGAAAGCTTGGGTTGGTTTGGTTCGCCACGGCGGTGAAGACCGAGTCGCTGCCGGTGTCCAGCGTCGGCAGGGCGTCGACAGGCAGAATCCACGAGAACTGCGCGGCAGGCCCGGAATAGAAGATCTGGATGTGCGCCTCGATCGAGGTCCCGGTCGGTGCCGTCGGGTCGTACCGGAAGAGGACGTTCTCGCCGGTCTGAGCGATCGGCTGCGATCCGAGTAGACCACCCGGTTGGTCGCAGAAGAAGCCGCCGCAGGCGCGCGCCGCCGGTGGCCGCGCCGCCAGCGTCACCAGCAGCGTGGCCAGCCCGATGCTCACCCTGCCGGGTCCCGCCATTCGAGACGTCGCGTTTCGCATGGCCGTGCGGGGTGCAAGGACCACGCCGCCGGCGCCCGAGCCCGTGAATTCAAGGTTTTGGCCGCGTTGACCGCGACCGGATCGGGACATCGCTGCCCTGCGCCGCCGGTGATCGAGCAGGCGTGTCCTGGATCGGTCGCGCGCGGTCGCCCTACGAATGACGGCCCGGAAATTCCGTCCCAATCTCGATTGGTCTCCTTCGCGGTCGCGACCGCGCGTGAACTGTAGCTGGAACACTTCAGACTGTCGTCACCGGTTCACGATCGGACGCGGCGGCGCAGGCGATTTCCCGCGGATCGCGCGTGGCATCTCGCTTGCGATGGTTGCGCGGCGCGATGCGAACGAAACCGATGGCCGGTGCCCTGTTGCTCCTCGCGCTCGCCGGATGCGACGACGGAGCTCCGCCGCTCGACGAGCTGCCGCTGCGCGACGCCCTGCGCGCCGATCCCGCGGTGATTGCCACCCTGTCCGACGAGGCGCGGCTGCGGCTGGCCGCGCGGCTGGAGGCGGCGCGCACCGGCGACGACGCCAGCGATCCGGTCGCCGGCGATCCGATCGCGACGCAGCCCGCGGTGCTGGTGACCGAGGCCGATGCCGCTCGCGCGCAGCGCGCGGGCGACGCGCTGATCATCGGGGCGATCGGGTCGGGGATGGCCCGCGCGCTACCGAACGCGGCCGCGGGTGCGTCCACGCCGCTTCCACCCCTCGAGGTCGAGGCGACCGCGCCGGCGCTGACCGCGCTCGAGTCGCGCGCGCTGCGCACCGATGCCGCCGAGCTGCTGCGCGGCCTGATCGCAGCGTCGGGCGCGCACCATCTGCGCCGCGTGGTCGGCTGGCCGACCGGTGCGGTCGCCATCGACGATACCGTCTACGTCGGCGCCGCGTGGCTGGCCGCGCTCGCGCCCGCCGCCCGTACCGACGGGGGAGCCGACGCCGGCGTGCCCGCGCCGAACGGCTCCGCGACCGCGAGCGCCGGCTTCGGGGCGCAGAGTGGCGCCGGAATGGTGAACGGCACGGCGACCACGTTGCCCAGCGATGGGCACGATTCTCCCGACGCGGGCGCCACGCGCGCGACGCCGGCCACCGAGGACGTCGGCGCGCCCTATCCCGGCTACGGCGACGGCGGTGTCGTCGTCGTTTACCCGCCGTCGACGCCGCAGCCTCCACCGCCCCCCAGCTCGAGCGACGACTCGTGCGGCGCCGCCGCCGACAGCTGCGCCGCGTGCAGCGCCGCATCGGCCAACGACGGCGATTCCTGTGACAGCAGCAGCGACGACTCCTGTGACAACACCAGCGACGGCAGCGACGACTCCTGCAACAACACCAGCGACGGCAGCGACGATTCCTGCAACAACACCGGCGACGGCACCGATGACACCAACTGCCAGGTGTCGCGCGGCAGCCGCCACCACGGCGGCACCAGCTCCCGCATGACGTTGTCCTTGTTCGCGCCGCTGGCCTTTCTCCTGTCGCGGAGGCGGCGACGATGAGACCGGTGGTGATGGCCTGGCTCGCGCGGCACCGTTTCCCGGGCGAGCTCTTCCCCGACTACTTCATGCTGGCGGCGATCGCGGTCGTCGTCGGTTCGCTGATCGCGCTGCGGCTGGCGAAGCGTGACGGCGCGTCGGTCGTGCACACGGCGCGCGCGATCGCGTGCGCCTACGTCGCCGCGCTGGCCGGCGGCTACGTGTTCGAGGCGCTACGCTCGGTTCCCGCGGCGCTGGCCGCGGGATCCTGGCGCCCGGTCACCCACGCGGGCCGCGCAGCCTACGGCGGCCTGCTCGCGGCGATCTTCGCGGCGGCGGCTTACTTGAAACTTTCGGGAGAGCCACTGGCGCCGTTCTTCGATCGCGTCGCGATCGGCGCCGGCCTCACGTTCGCGCTCGTGCGCACCGGCTGCTTCCTCGCCGGCTGCGACTACGGCATGCCCACCGCCGGGATCTGGGGCGTGCGTTTTCCGCCGGGGAGCCTGGCCGCGATCGATCACATGCGCCGCGGCTTCGTGCCGCCGGGCGCCCCGAGCTTGCCGGTGCACCCGACGCAGCTCTACGAGGCCGCGCTCGGCCTCATCGCGGGGCTGGCGGCAGCGGTGCCCATCGCGCGCGGCAAGCGCGACGGCACGGCCTTCGCGACGTTCCTGTCGATCTACGCGACCGGACGCTTCGTGATCGAGCTCTTGCGCGGCGATCGGGATCGCGGCGCGGCGCTGGGCCTATCGACCGCGCAGTGGGTGTCGGTGGCGATCGCGAGCGCTCTGGCGATCGCGATCGCGCGGCGCGCCCACCGGCAGGTCGCGCGGGGTGAGATCGCATCACCCGTGAGGACCATTACATAACATTTCTATAAAATACTGGAGGCGCCGCGTCGGCCCGGCGAGTCCGTCGCGGGAGGGTTTGGGAACCCGTCGCGGCGTCTCGCGGTCATGATGAATCGCGTGGACGAGCTGGGGCTCCGCCCGGCGAGTCCGTCGCGGGAGGGTTTGGGAACCCGTCGCGGGTTCCCATGATGAATCGCGTGGACGAGCTGGGCTCCGCCCGGCGAGTCCGTCGCGGGAGGGTTTGGGAACCCGTCGCGGGTTCCCATGATAAAAGTCACCTCCCTTTTTTGGCGAACCCGAGCTTGGAGGCGTAGCGATTCCGTCTGCCGATTCTGGCGATCTGTTGCCCGCGATCGCGGCGGCGTCTCCGGCTGTCCCCGAGCTGCGGCTGCGCGCGTGGCAGCGCGACGCGCTCGCGCGGTTCGAGCAGAGCACGGCGCCGAGCTTCCTGGTCGTGGCGACGCCGGGCGCGGGAAAGACCACGTTCGCGCTCGCGGCCGTGCGCCGCGCGATGATCGCTCGGCGCGTGCGGCGGTTCGTGGTCGTCGTCCCGACGCAGCACCTCAAGAACCAGTGGGCTCACGCCGCCGAGCCAATGGATCTGCACCTCGATCCCAACTGGTCGGCCGGCTACGGCACGCTGCCCTCGGACGTTCACGGTGTCGTTGTCACCTACCAGCAGGTCGCCGCCAATCCCGGTGCGTTGCGCACGTTGGTGCACGGCGCGCTCGCTGTGCTCGACGAGATTCATCATGCAGGCGAAAGTCGCGCCTGGGGTGACGGCGTGCGCTTCGCGTTCGAGCACGCTGCGCGCCGCCTGTCGCTGTCGGGAACGCCGTTTCGCTCCGATCAAAACACCATCCCGTTCGTGCGTTATGACGGCGACCTGGCCGAGGCCGACTACGAATACGGCTACGGCGAGGCCCTGAAGGATCGGGCGGTCGTTCGCCCGGTTTACTTCCCGCGCATCAAAGGGCACATGGAGTGGACGGCGCCGGGCGGGCTGGAATACGCGGCGACCTTCGACGATCCGCTGACGCGCGAGCTGGCGAACCAGCGGCTGCGCACCGCGCTCGACACCGATGGCGACTGGCTGGCGGCGGTGATCGAGCAGGCGCACGCGCAGCTCTGCCACCTGCGCACCCGCGACCCGCGCGCAGCCGGTCTGGTGATCGCCATGGATCAAGAGCACGCGCGCAGCATCGCCCGCATCATGCAAGAGCGGCTCGGCGTCACGGCGGTCATCGCCACCTCCGACGAGCCGAGCGCCTCGGAGAAGATCAGCGCTTTCGCGCAGGGCACGCCGCCGTGGATCGTCGCCGTGCGCATGGTCTCCGAGGGGGTCGACATCCCGCGGCTGCGCGTTGGCGTCTACGCGACCAACACCGTCACTGATCTGTTCTTCCGGCAGGCGGTCGGCCGTCTGGTGCGATGGTCGGGGCGCGACGAGCGACAGACGGCGTACATGTTCATCCCCGACGACCTGCGGCTGCGCACGTTCGCCGGCGGCATCGCGGAGCAGCGGCGTCACAGCTTGCGCCGGCAGCAAGAGGCATTCGGCGAGGAAGACGAGCGGCGGCCGCGTGACGCCGACCCGGATTCCGACGAAGCGGCGGGGGGCCAGGACGGGGGACAGCAGGAACAGCTCTCCCTGTTCACGGCAATTTCCGCGGTTCCGCTCGACGAGCAGGGGCGCCGGCTGGACGGCGTGCGCCTCTACGACGACGAGACCGGCGCGATCCCCGATCTGGTCGGCGCGGGCAGCCCGCCCGACGAGCGCCGCGCGACGCCGGCCAACGACACCGCGGTCGTGGGATCGGCGCCGGTGCCATTGCCCGAGCCCGATTCCGGCGACGGCAGCGACGGCCCTCGCGGAAACAGGACGACCAGCGCGCTGGCGCGGCGGCGTCAATTGCGCGAGCAAAACAGCGCCGTGATCGCCGACCTGGTGCACGTGACCGGCAAATCGCACGCGACGCTCAACGCCGAATTGAACCGCCGCAGCGGTATCCGGCGAATCAGCGAGGCGACCGTACGCCAGCTGGAACGTCGCTTGGAGCTGGCCAGGCGCCTGCTGGGCCGGATTTAGTAGCACCCAGGCCGGGGCTGTCGTTACCGCGGCGGGCAAGCGCAGCTTTGCCGCCACACCCCGTCGCTGGGCGCTACGGAAGGTCGCGCTGCCATTGCAATGGGGACTACCAATCGGGCGCAATGCGCCGGCCCGAACCGTCGTCGCGCCTCAACGTGAGGGCCCAATCGCCCGTCAACTGTTCGCGCGAATACGGAGTCCGCCGTAAAAGTGAGTGCCGTTTCGGGCATCCCGGAACGCGCACATTTGACCCAGCTTGGCTGCGTTGACCAACCTGCCAGCCCTCCTTGCAAGAGACGGGAAGAGCAAGACGGAGAGCAAGACGGAGA
Source organism: uncultured Pseudomonadota bacterium (assembly GCA_963774325.1). Taxonomy (GTDB): domain Bacteria; phylum Myxococcota_A; class Polyangia; order Fen-1088; family Fen-1088; genus DASRQZ01. Next base: position 931,737 of record CAVZEF010000002.1, on the reverse strand, counting down.
GCCAGACCGAGAGCAAAAAAAAGCACGATTCGAAACAAATTAATTGCGATTTCAGTAGAGCGCGGGCGCCTCTTGGCGCATACAATCTCCCCCGATGAACATTGCGACCCTCGTTGCCAACTTCACCAACCAGCTCACCTCGATTATCGAGCGAGAGACGCTAGACCGCGCGCGCGCGGCCGTCGTCGGCGCGCTCGGCTCGGGAGATGGGCGTGGCGCCAGCATCAAGGCGCTCGATTTCGCGGCTGGCCGTCCTCGGAAAAAGGCGCCCAAGCAGCTCTGCCCGGTGCCTGGTTGCAAGAACCCCGCGGCGCCGGTGTTCGGGATGGTCTGCGCGAAGCACAAGGACGTGGCCAAGTCGAAGATCAAGAAGTTCCGCGAAGCGCGACGCGCGAAGAAGATCAAAGCCGCGGCCTGAGCCGCTACCTCCCGGGTGTCGGGCGCAGGTGAAGCGCCAGTGACCGATTCGGAACCGAGCGGAAAGGTCGAGTTTTGTCCGCCCGCGTTGATGAGGTTTCGCTCACGTGATACGAATCGCGGCCCGGCCGGATGATCTTGGCGAGCGCCCGGCACCGGCGGCCGTGGTAGACGAGCGGGGTGGAATCGAAACCGCGCCCCGCGCCCGATTGCAAACAGGCAATCGCATCGCCTGGAGTCTTTGCCGTCAAAACGGCGGGCTACGGCGCCGCGGTTTTCGCCGCGTTTGTGATGGGAGCCGTGCTGGGCGGCTGCTGGAGCAACAACGGCAGCAACGGGTCGCCTGACGGTGGAATACCCGATTTGGCGGGCCCGGTTTGCAACAGCCTCCCGTTCGCCGACACGTTCGTCCAACCGATGGATTCAGGGAACCCCACGCCACCCGCCGCGACCGGCGGCGCGCTGGCCGGCGGCTCCTATCACCTGACAGCGAGCTCGTATTACCCGTTAGCGGTCTGCGCGGTCGATCCGATCGCCAGCAGGCTCGTCGTGAGCTCGTCTTCGGCGACCACCGGCACCATGCAGACCGCCACGCTGACCAGCGCCGGTCATTACCTCAACGAATCGACCGCGTACCTGATCAACGACACGTCGCTGGTGGTGCGCATCGAGTGCCTCGCGCCCGATCCGGCGGGTGCGCTCGGCAGCGCGGCGCAGATCGAGTACAACGCGACGCCGACGGAGGTTCAGCTCTACGGAAATGGAGGCTGCGGCAACCGCGTCGACACCTACGACCTGGATTGAGGGTCCGGCGCCAACTACTCGGCGCGGCGGAATTGCACGATCGCCAGCCCCAGGGCCAGGAACGCGGTGGCCGCGACCAGCGCCAGCTCCAGCCAGGTGGGAACGATCCACGATTGCCAGGTGACGCCCGCGAACGGCATGCCCGGCGCCGCGTGCGCCAGCACCAGGCGTCGGATCGGGTCGACGGCATAGGTCAGCGGGTCTAGCCGCGTGAGCACGGTGAGCCAACCGGGGAGCCCGGTGAGCGGGAACAGCGCGCCCGAAAGAAAGAACAGGGGCATCATCAGCATCTGCACGAGCGCCATGAACGCCTGCATGCTGCGGATGCGTGCCGAGATCATCACCGCCAGTGCGGTGATCGCGAACGACAGCAACACCAGCTCGGCGAAGAGGCCGAGCATCAGCGCCGGTGAATAGGGCACGCCGACCAGGCCGGCGACCGCGAACATGACCAGGCCCTGGAACGTGCCGACGGTCGCGCCGCCGAAGCACTTGCCGACCAGGATCGACGCGCGGTTGACCGGCGCGACCAGCATCTCGCGCATGAAGCCGAACTCGCGATCCCACACCATCGAGCCGGCGGAGAAGAAGCAGGTGAACAGCACCGCCATCGCCATCACGCCCGGGAACATGAACATGCGCAGGTCGACGCCGCTGGCGCGCGGCACGGCCGACCCGAGCCCGGAGCCGAGCACGAAGAGATACAGCATCGGCTGCAGCAGCGCGGTGATGATGCGCGGTTTGTCGCGCAGGAATCGGATCATGTCGCGGTGCCAGACGATCTTGATTGCGCGCAGCTCGTTGCGGAACGTGCGCGGTGGAACTGCGATGCTGGCGATGCTCATGACGACCTCCGCCCGCGAATGGCGCTCACCATCGCGCGCATCTGGTCGGTCGCGGTCGCCTCGGCGTCACGGATCGTCGAGCCGGTGAACGACATGAACACGTCGTCGAGCGACGGGCGCGACACGCTGATTGATCGGATCGGCACGCCCAGCTCGGCGAACAGGCGCGGCACGAACTGCTCGCCCGCCGCGACCGCGAACGTCAGCGCGCCGTCGTGCATGGCGGCGGTGATGCCGAAGCGCTCGGCCAGCGCGGCGGTGGCCGCTGGGTCGTCGGCGGTGCGGATCTGCACGCGGTCCTCGCCCACGCGCGCCTTGAGCGCCTCGGGCGTGTCCAGCGCCACCAGGCGCCCCGCGTCGATGATCGCGATGCGGTCGCAGTACTCCGCCTCGTCCATGTAGTGGGTCGTGAGAAAGATCGTGATGTCCTCGCGCTGCTTGAGCTCGCGGATGTAGCGCCAGATCGAGCTGCGCGTCTGGGGATCGAGGCCGATGGTCGGCTCGTCGAGGAACAGCACGCGCGGCGCGTGCATCAGGCCGCGCGCGATCTCCAGCCGCCGCTTCATGCCGCCGGAGAAGGTGCCAACCACGCTGCTGCGCCGTTCCCACAGGCCAACCAGCTCCATGACCTGGCGCAGGCGGGGCGCGATCGCCGCGCGCGGCAGGCCGTAGAGCTCGGCGTGGAAGCGCAGGTTCTGCTCGGCCGAGAGGTAGTCGTCGAGCGTGGTGTCCTGAAAGACCAGGCCGATGTGACGGCGCACCTCGTCGCGATCGCTGACCACGTCGTGGCCGGCGACGCTGGCGCGGCCGCCGCTGGGATCGAGCAGCGTGCAGAGGATCTTGATCGTCGTCGACTTGCCGGCGCCGTTCGGACCGAGGAAGCCAAAGATCTCGCCGCTCTCGACCTGGAAGTCGATGCCGCGCACCGCTTCGACGTCGCCAAACCGGCGGGCGAGCCCCTCGACCACGACGGCGGGTGGGCGCGCATCCCGCGCGGGGGCGGGCTGCGGCGCGTCCTCCTCGGCAGCGGAGCGGCTCATTCGTCGCCCCCGTCGTCATCGTCATCGTCAGCCACGGCGCCGTCGTCCGCGAGCAGGTTGTAGAGCGCCCGGCGCGCGCCCGCGAGGATCTTCTGAGCCGCGGCGATCTGCGCGGCGTTGCCGGTTTGCACGAGCTGCGTCGCGGCGCCCGCGATGTGGCGCAGCTGGCTCATCACCGCGAAGATCGTCCCGTCGGCGTCGCCCGGCGCGGTGTTCTCCCACGCGGCCGCCAGCTCGTCGCGATGCTTGGCCACATAGGTGCGGCCGGCGTCGGTCAGCGCGAAGACGCGTCCGCCGGGCGCGACGCCGCTCGCCTCCTGCTGCACCAGGCCCTCGTCCTCGAGCTGCTGCAACTGCGGATAGACCGAGCCCGGGCTGGGACGCCACGCGCCCTGGCTGCGCTCGGCGAGCTCGCGCATGATCTGGTAGCCGTTGCGCGGCTGCTCCGACAGCAGCGACAGGATCGCGGCGCGCACGTCGCCCCGACGCGCGCGCCCGCCGCGACGGAACAGCGACCAGAAGGCCCAGGGCAGGCCCGACATCGGTGGGAAGCCGCCGCCGCCCGGCGGACGGCCGGGCGGAAAACCGCCGAAGCCGCGAAAGAACTCGGGCCCCCCGCCCCCTGCGCGGCCGCCCGGGCGCCCGACGCGCCCGGCCATCCTCAAACGCTCGAACGCGCCCGGCCAGTCGAAAGGTTCGTCGTGCCCATGGTCCTGGTGGTGATGCGACATGTTCGCCCTCCCGCGGCGTGCTATCGCCGACTGGTCTAGATAGATAACGATGTATCGTTATCTGGTCAAGACGAATATGCACGGGCCTCGGGCCTCGGGCTTCGGCTTCGGACCCCGGATGCGGGGACTTCAGCAATCTGGCCCGTGAGTCCGAAGCCTGAAGCCGGAGGCCCGAGGCCCGAGGCCCTTTCCCGAGATTACGGGCTGGTGGCGGCGGGCAACTTCTTGCTCAGGTACTGGCGCCGGCCGAGGATGAAGTACCGCATCTGTTGCTGGGCCATCGCCACGTCGGCGTCGGTGTACGGCTTGCGCGTGTCCATGGGGATCAGGGGCGCGATCGCCGCGGCGATGCGATCGTTCTCGGCGACCCAGTTCAGGGTCTCGAGCTTGTCGAGGATCTCCCAGACCTGGTTCACGAAGTCCTGGTAGCAGCTCGGCACCTGAACGCAGGCTTCGGGCAGCACGGATCGCAGGAGCCCGATGAAGTCGTAGTCGGCGGTGGAGAACGTGTCGTCGGTCCCCTCGGGGATGAAGTAGAGCTGGTGAGTCGTCGGATCGGCGTAGGTGCCGGCGTTGGCGCCTACCGGCTCGGCGGTGGCGGCATAGGGCCAGGCGCCCCAGTGACCGGTGATGACCATCAGCGCCCAGTAGCGCGCGAATTCGTGCAGGTTCGTGTAGCTCGCCGCCGACGCGATCGCTGCGGTGGCCGGCTTCAGCGCCAGCGCCTGCGTGAGGTTGTTGATGAGCGTGCGATCGTCGGGCCCGCTCTGCGGCTCGAACCCCGACAGGTACTGGGGCGCGAAGTCGGCATAGTGGATCGTGTAGAGCGGCCCGGACGAATCGGTGAAGAAGCGACCCAGCATCTGCGCGCGCGGCTCTTCCAGGTGGGAATAAAGGCCCAGGAGCTGGCCGTTCATCGTCACCATCGCGTGATTCGCGCGCGACGCCGCCACGCCGCCGACCTGGCGGATCGACCAGTAGGCGAGCCGCTCGTGCATCATCGACAGGTCGGTGCTCACGTTGTTCAGGTACAGATCCTTGATGCCGAAGAAGCGCGCACCGCCGACGAACTGATCGGCGTGGACGCGAAACGCCGGCTTGGCGTCGATGGGCTCGAACGACTGCGTCCCCTTGAGGTTGACGCCGAGCGGCCCGTACGCGCGGCCGTCATAGACCAGCGTCGCCCGCACCCAGGTGTCGGGCTGCGCGCGCAGCGAGGCGATGTCGGCGTCGGCGATGCGCACCTCATAGGACGGCATCACATCGTCGCCGAGGACGCGGTCGCTGATGTCGCCGGCGGCCGGGATCGTCTCGGGCGGATCGCTCGCCACCTCTGCGGGAGCGGGCGACGCGGTGCCGCCCGGATTGGCGGCGCCCGGTGAGACGTGCCACTCCGCCGCGACCCAGCTCGACGATCCGTCGGGCTCGCGCGCGCCCGAGAAGTCGACGACCTGCGACCCATAGGTGACGCGATCGACGTACGATCCGTCGGGGCGCGCCAGGCCGACGCTGCCGCCGGCGGACGAGAGCGAGATCGCGACGTGCGCCGGACCGATCGACGGACGCCCATCGCACCACAACACCAGATAGCCGCCGGCGGGAACCACGGCACCGGCGGGCAGCACCGCGCGATGCGGCTGGCCGAAATCGTCAGTCACTGCGTAGCCGTGCAGCGAGATGTCGCCGCTGGTCGGGTTGTAGAGCTCGAGCCAGGGCACGGCGGCGCCGGTGTCGTCGACGGCGCTGAGCGCGTTCGCCGCCATGATCTCGTTGATCGTGATCGCGTGGTCGTTGGGATCGGCGGGCAGGACCCCGCCGTCGCCGCCGCCGCCGCCGGCGTCACCGCTGCTGATGGCGCCGTCGGTGGGCGACGCCGAGCCTCCCCCGCACGCCGGGCCGAGGAGAGCCATCGCTATGCCCGCGGCTGTCGCGATCGACCTGGCGAAGGCAAGACCACACCGTCCCCGATCGCTTTCAGCGCTCACCGTACCCTCCTCCGCCGTATTGGCGAATGGGTCTCGAGCAATTGCCACACCAAGCGGCGGGCGCCACCGCGCGACACGGTTCACTCGCGCGCGGTTACCGGCGACGGGATTTGCGGGATCACCCCGTACCGAACGGTAACCGGAACCGGCGAGGGAGCAGCGGTGGATTGCGGGACAGGCTCTAGTGTCCTGTCTCAGAAATACGCCGTGGCACCGAGGGCGTGAATGCGGCCCGATCGCGAGGCGCGAGGAGCGCGCCTACTGGACGTATGTAAGCGACGAGCAACGAAGCGAGCGCGCCGCAGTCGCGCCCGAATGCAGGCGGATTTCTGAGACAGGACACTCGGGAGCCAAGCTGGCGGCGGAGATTGCTACTTGAGCTCGAGCAGCTCGACTTCGAACACCAGCGTCGCATTCGGTGGAATGACGCCGCCGGCGCCGCGCGCGCCGTACCCCAACTCCGGGGGAATGCGCAGCGTCCGCTTCGAACCGATCTTCATACCCGCGACGCCTTCATCCCATCCCTTGATCACCTGGCCCTTGCCGAGCAGGAACGAGAACGGGCGGCCGCGGTCGACGGAGCTGTCGAACTTCGCGCCCTTGGCGCCGTCGACCCAGAGCCACCCGGTGTAGTGCATGACGCAGGTCTTGCCCGCGGCCGCCGTGTCACCGTTGCCGGCCTGGTTATCCTCGTATTCGAGCCCGCTCGACGTCTTGGTCATCGCCATGGCGCGGCAATATAGGACCGCGACCGGGGCGCGTAAAGATCAGTCAGCGCAAATTTCGGTCGGAGGCTGATCGAGCGGAACCGGGCCCGCTTGCAGCGCGCCGCTCGCGATCACACGGTGGCAGCCGTACGTCGTGTGAAAGCGTGAGCACTTGCCCACGAAGAACCCCTGCGCGGGCGGCCCGGCGGCCGTGACCTCGTGGTCGGCGCCGTCGGTCACGCACTCGCCCTGGCACTCGACACCGTCGCGGCAACGTTTGCCGCCGTCAGCGGTGGGACAAAGACAGGACATGGTCCCGAGCATGCCGTGCGCCGCCCATTCGCCGCCGCAGGCGCTGCACCCCGCCGCCGTCTTCGGTTCGCCGTTGGCCGCGGGCGCGCTGGGTACCACCGCCGCCCGCGCCGGCGTGGCGGGCTCATGCGCGCAGGCGTTGAGCGACAACGAGAGCATCCAAACCGCGGCCCAGGAGCGCATGTGCGGATCCTAACCGAAAGATCCCGTACTCGTCCGCGATCTGGGAAGAGGACGAGGACGGGTTAGTAAAACAAATACACCCACCAATCATGCATCGGCGTCGCGTCTGCATTGGTGGCCAGGGTGCCCGGTCCCGGGAAGTTCTGGTAGAGGTAGGTCGTGCCGTGACCGCCGCAGTCATCGTCGCAGGCCGGTTGCGTGGCGGGGCAGGTGCGCGTGCTACGGCCGTAGAGCTGGTCGGTCATCGCGTTGGTGAACATGGTCGTCTGGTCGGTGCCGTTCGGACCGTTGTGCAGGCCGTAGTTTTCGCAGGATGACAGCACGACCGGATCCGGTGTCGTCGCGTCGTACGAATAGGTGCCGGTGGTGTTGGGATAGAAGTGCGCGTTGCCGCAGCCGGTGGACATGTCAGGGATGTTGAACGTGCTCGACGCGGTGGCGCCGGACGCCGCGTTGATCATCGAATTCCAGACGATGCAGTTGGTCAGCTGCGTGCTGTTGCTGTTGCACGCCATGTAGAAACTGGTGAACGGCGCGCCGCGCGTGTTGAGATCCCAGTTGAGAAACCGCGCCGCCTGCTTGCGCAGCGCCGGCACCGCCTGCGCGTCCATGTAGCGTTCCCACGCGTGGCCCATGGCGTGCTGGTGGCAGCCGGCGCCGCGGCTGGAGTTGAAGTCGGTGATGCGGATGGTGACCTTGCACCCGAGCGACGTGACCGGATCGCCGTTGGACGCGTTGGCAAACTTGTTGGCGACCTTGTTGTTGTTGATGTCGTAGACCTGCTTCGACTCCTGCGTCTCACCGCACTTGGGCGAGGTGCTGGCCATGCACCAAACTTCGTTGATCACGCCCTTTTCGAAGAGCCCGCACAACGTCAGATTCGGGCCGGTCGGATTGGCGGGGTCCTTGAGCTGCAGACTCGAATCCGCGAACGTCTGCGTGTTCCACGCGCTGTAGTCGATCGTCGAGCCGGCGTTCTTGGTAGCCTGCGCGATCTTCACCAGCTGATACGAGACCGTCGGTTGCGCCGCGGCGTTCTTGAACTTGTGCGGGCTGGTGGCCTCTTTCAGCGCGGCGATGTGCTGATCGATCAGTGTCTGGGCGTTCGCGGTCTGCTCGAGATCGATCACCAGCACGCGCGGCTGAAGCTGCGAGATCTGATCATGGTTCTGCACCAGCCAGGTATCGGAGTTCGCCTTGCTCGTGGTGTTCGGCCAGATCAGCGACCCGGTGAAGCCGGCGGCGCCGGCCGCGCCACCCGCGCCGTTGCCGCCGGCGCCGACCATTCCGCCGGCGCCGGTCACGACCGAGCCGGCCGCGCCGCCGGCGCCCGACGAATTACCACCCGCACCCGGCGAGCTGCCACCGGCGCCCGCGCCGGCCGTCCCCGAAGCTCCCGAGCTTCCTCCCTCGCCATTGCCCCCTTGGCTTCCCGGCGTGCTGCCGGCGCACGCGGCGAACACGAACAGCGGGACCACGGTCAAGAAACGCCATCGGTTGGAGCCGGGGATCAGCGACATCGGGAAGACCTCCTCGGAGGCGCGATTGCCTCTAGCGGGAACAACGTCGACCGCAGATCAGTGCCCTGGGCACACACCACGGCCGTTATGACGTCACAACCGGCGCCCGCCGCGGCTCAGGAAACGTCGTACCCGCGCCGCCGACGCACGAAGCCGCTGGCGTCGTGCTTGGTTCGTGTCCATTCGAACGACTCGGACGCGCCAGGTTGGCGCGTAACCGCGTGGTTCGGCTGGCGTAGGCAAGCCAGGAGGAAACGTCATGCTCATCAAAACGGTCGAGACTCTGCTGCAGCGCCTGCGCGCCTTCGCCGACAAGGCCGCCTTTCTCGGTCCCACGCTCGCACGTCTGACCGTGGGGCTGGTCTTCATGGGCACCGGCTGGGGCAAGCTCCACTCCATCCCGGATGTCACCAGCTTCTTCACCGACCTGCACATCCCGGCGCCCGGCTTTCACGCGCGCCTGGTCGCCGGCACGGAATTCTTTGGCGGCCTGCTGGTGCTGGTCGGGCTCGCGACCCGACTCGTGTCGCTGCCGCTGGCGTTCACGATGGTGATCGCGATCTTGACCGCGAAGCGTCCCAACATCGACGGCCTGACCACGCTCCTCGGCTTCGAGGAATGGAGCTACCTGGTGATGTTCCTGTGGATCGCGCTCGCCGGCCCCGGACCGCTGTCGCTCGATGCTCTCATCGGCCGCGTGCGGCGCCGACGCGACGATCAGTCGACCAGCAACGCCGGCGGCAAGAGCGGCCTCGGCGAAGCGGTAACGCTGAGCCGCAGCTGATGAACCGCGCGCGTGGCGCCGAGGCGCGGAAATTGCTCCGTCCCGGGCCCCATGTCGCGCTCGTTCCGCGCCTGTTGCGATTTCACTCGTCTGCGTCGGCGCGCGGATGATTCTCGAACGGTGGTGTCCGCGGCGCTCGCCGGGCTGCTCGCCGCCGGCTGCGCGTCACCGATGCCCGCGACGGCGGTTGCCACGCAAGCTCATCCGGACATGGCGACCGAGTTCACCCTGGTCGCGCTGCCGGATACCCAGTACTACTCGGCGGCGCACCCGGAGATCTTCGACGCGCAGACACGCTGGATCGCGGCGCACGAGTCCGATCACCACATCGCCGCGGTCGTGCACGAGGGTGACATCGTCGACGCCGACGAACCCTGGCAGTGGGCGCGCGCGTGGGGCAGCCTGCACCAGCTCGACGACGTCGTTCCTTATCTGCTGAGCACGGGAAACCACGACTACGCGCGCACCGGCAACACCATCGGACGCGCGACCCGGATCGGCGACTACTTCCCCGAGCCGGCGGTCGCGCGCGGCTCGCGCGCCGAGGGCATGTTCGAGCCCGGGCACGTCGAGAACAGCTTCCAGATCATCGACGCGCCGGGCGGCGCGTGGCTGATCCTGACGCTGGAGTTCGGACCGCGCGACGCCGTGCTGGTCTGGGCCGACGGCGTCCTGCGCCAGCACGCGCCGACGCCGGCGATCGTCGTCACCCACGCCTATCTTCGCTCCGACGACACCCGCTACGACCACGACACACCGGAGCTCGACTGGAACCCGCACCGGTACGTCAGCGCCGCCGCTCCCGGCGGCGTCAACGACGGCCAGGAGATCTGGCGCAAGCTCATCGCGCGCAACAGCAACGTCCGGTTCGTGCTGTGTGGCCACGACCTGGGCGACGGCGTGGGGCGGCTCACCAGCGTGCGCGCCGACGGCTCGCGCGTGCACCAGATCCTCGCCAATTATCAGATGGGCGCGCTCGGCGGCGCGGGCTACCTGCGCCTGATGCGGTTCGTGCCCGCGCGGCGGCGCGTCGAGGTGAGCACCTACTCGCCATTCCTCGATCGTTTCAAATCCGACGCGGCGAACGCGTTCAGCCTCGACTACTAGTGTCCTGTCTCAGAAATCCGCTGTCGCACCGAGGGCGTGCATGCGGCCCGATCGCTAGGCGCGAGGAGCGCGCATAGTCGATCCTATGTAAGCGACGAGCAACGACGCGAGCGGGCCGCAGGCGCGCCCGAATGCAAGCGGATTTCTGAGACAGGACACTAGCTCGTCACGGCTTTCCGTCGCCGCGCGACTTTGCCGGGCCCGCGGCGTGGCCGGCCAGGTTGTGCGCCGAGCCGACCAGCGCCAGGTGGGTGAGCGCCTGCGGAAAGTTGCCGAGCAGCCGCCGCGCACCGGGGTCGTACTCCTCGGAGAGCAGGCCGAGATCGTTGCGCACCGCGAGCAAGCGCTCGAAGAGCGCGGTCGCCTCGTCCATGCGCCCCATCTGAACGTACGCGTCGACCAGCCAGAACGTGCACGGCAGGAACACGCCTTCGCCCGGCGGCAGGCCGTCGACGGGCGCCGCCATCGCCGCCGACCTCGGGCTCGGCGCGATAGCGCTGCACGAAACCGTCGCGCATCAGATCGCGCTCGATCGCGGCGACGGTGCCGACGACGCGCGGATCGTCGGCGGGAGAAAGCCGACCATCGGCATCAGCAGCAGGCTCGCGTCCAGGCGCGGCGAGCCGTACGACTGGGTGAACGCGTTGCGCGCCGGATCGAAGGCGCGCGCGCAGACCTCGGCGTGGATCCGATCGCGCGTGGCGCGCCAGCGCGCGAGCACGTCTCCGCGCCGTCGACGCCGCCTCGCCTTGCGGCGGTTCGAGCCGGAAGCACTCGACCGCCTTGATCGCGCGATCGAACGCCACCCACGACATCACCTTCGAGTGCGTGAAGTGCGCGCGCGGCCCGCGCACCTCCCAGATCCCCTCGTCGGGCTCGGGCCAGCGCGTCTCGAGCGACTCCAGCAGCGCGCACTCGAAGTCCCAGGCCCAGGGATCGGCGCCGATGCCGAAGCGGCGCGCCTGAAACAAGCGCGTCGGCGAGCTCGCCGTAGACGTCGAGCTGCAGCTGCTCGTGCGCCTGGTTGCCGATGCGGACCGGGCTGCGAGCCCTCGTAGCCCGGCAGCCAGTCGGCTTCGTACTCGGTCAGGCGGCGCTCGCCCGACGACGCCGTACATGATCTGCAGGCGCGCGGGATCGCCGGCGGCCGCGCGCAGCAGCCACTCGCGCCAGGCCGCCGCCTCCTCGGTGTAGCCGGTCAGCATCAGCGCGTAGAGCGTCAAGGTGGCGTCGCGCAGCCAGCAGTAGCGGTAGTCCCAGTTGCGCACGCCGCCGGGCCACTCGGGCAGCGACGTCGTCGGCGCGGCGACGATGCCGCCGGTCGGGCCGAAGGTCAGCGCCTTCAGCACCATGAGCGACGTCACGCACCGCCTCGCGCCACGGGCCCTCGTAGCGGCAGCGGCCCGACCACTCGCGCCACCACGACCTCGGTGTCGCTCAAGCGCCGCATCGGGATCGATCGCGACGGCAGCGGCTCGTGCGACGGAAACCAGGTCGCGACCATGGCGCGCCGCTCGCCGGCGGCGACGGTGAAGTCGCCCACGGTCGCCAGTTCCTCGCCGCGCATCGGAATGTCGCCGCGCAGGCACAGCGCGTTCGGACCGGCGACGGCGGTCAGCGCCCCCTCGCGCTGGCGCACCCACGGCAGAAGGCGCCCGTTGTCGAAGCGGATCACCAGATCCAGCCGCATCGGCACGCGGCCGCGCCGCCCCTCGACGATGCGCACCAGATCCGGCGCCTGATCGCGCACCGGCATGAAGTCGATGAGGCGCACTTCGCCGTCCTCCGTCTCGAGGTCGGTCTCGAGAACGAGCGTGCCCGGGCGGTAGCGGCGCCGCACGCGGCGCACCGGCGCCGCCGGCGCGATCGACCAGCGCCCGTGCTCGCGCGCGCCCAGCAGCGCCGCGAAGCAGCTGCCGGAGTCGAAGCGCGGAAACGGCGCCCAGTCGATCGATCCGTCCTTGCGACACCAGCGCGGCCGTCTGGGTGTCTCCGAGCAGCGCGTAATCTTCGATGCGGGCCATGGCTGACCCTGTTCCAAGTAACCATCCGCGGGCGCCGCGGCTACGGTCAGCGCACCATCGGTAACAAGAGCTCGAACACCGCGCCCGAGCCCTCGGCGGCGGGTCGGTTGCTGGCCGCGATGCGGCCGCCGTGCTCGACGGCGATGTTCTGGCTGATCGCCAGGCCCAGGCCGTGGCCGTTCGGCTTGGTGGTGAAGAACGGGTGGAACAGCATGCGCTCGTCGCCAGGCGCGATGCCCGCGCCGTGATCGGCGACGGCGATCGCGACCTCGTCACGGCCCAGCACCACGCGCCGGGTCGCCGCCAGCTCGACGACGCCGCCCGACGGCATGGTCTGCGCGGCGTTGGCCAGCAGGTTCGCGATCGCCTGGCTCACCAGCAGCGGATCGACCTCGAGCGGCGGCAGCGGCTCGGGCTCCGACCGCGCGAGCACGACGCGATTCTGCGCGAACGTCTCGCGTGTGGCCGCGACCGCGGCGTCGAGCAGCTCGCCGACCGGCGTGACCTGGACCCGCGGCGTCAGCGGCCGCGCGAAGTTCAGCAGCCGCCCCATCAGCGCCTCGACGCGCGCGATCTCGGCGCTGAGCGCGCGCGCCGTCTCGCGTGCGCGATCGGGATCGTGCGGGTGCGTGCGCGCCAGCAGCTGCACCGCCGCCTTCATGCCGGCCAGCGGGTTCAACACCTCGTGCGCCAGCTTGGTCGCGAGCTCGCCGATCGCGGACAGCTTCTCGCTCTGGATCAGCCGGCGCCGGTGCTCGGCCAGCGCGGCGTCGGTCTCCTCGAGCTTGCCGATGAGCGCGGCGACCTGATCGCCGAGGCCATCGAGCTCGCCCTTGTCCGACCGGATGTCCGATCGGATTTTTATGCGCGTGCGCTCGGCCGCCGACTCGACCTGAACTTGCAGCTCGTACATCGGCTTCGTGATCCGGCGCGCCCAGAGAAAACCGACCAGCAAGCTCGCCGCCGCGCCCGCGAGCGCCGTGCTCGACGAGCAAGCGCGCGAGCCGGCGCAGCGACCGCTCCGAGCCGGCCAGCGCCGCCTCTCCCTGCTGGCGCTCGCGCGAGCCGAACTCGCGAAACGCCGCGAGGATCTTGTCCAGGCGGGCCTGGTTCTGCGTCAGCGTGATCTTCGCATGGGCTTCGTCGCCGGCGTCGAACTCCTGCACCGCGCGCAGCCGCGTGGTGTGGTAGTCCTCGTACTCGCGCTCCATCGTCGCCAGCAGGCGGCGCGCATCGTCGGTGGTCACCGATTCGCGCGCGCGCTGCATCCAGACCTGGAACGCCGCGCGGCTCGTCTCGAGCTGCTCCAGGCGCTTGCGATCGCGCGTGAGCATGTACTCGGCCGCGAAGCCCTTCTGGTACAGCAGCGCCGAGAACGCGCTCGCCTCGTCGATGAAGGCCGAGCTCGCGGCTGACCGCCGCGCGCGTGTCGCGCGACAGGTTGCCGAGCGACACCAGGCCGACCGCGCACACCACGCCGACCGCCGCGACCGTGCCCAACGACGCGAGCGCCAGCCGCATCGACAGGCGCGATCCGGATCGCTTCATCGGCGCAATTATGGGCCGGTCCGGCGTGTTCGGCCTATCTCAAGATGAAGTCGTCGCGCCGGTTCTCGGCGTGCGCCTGATCATTGTGCCCGGGGTCTTTCGGGTGCTGCGAGCCGTAGCTCACGGTCTTGATGCGGGCCGGCGGCACGCCGAGCCTGGTCAGGTAGTCCTTGGCCTGGATCGCGCGGTGCTCGCCCAGCGCCAGGTTGTACTCGATGGTGCCGACCTCGTCGCAGTTCCCCTCGATGCGCACAGTGCTGCGGTTCTTGGCCAGGCCGGCGATCTTCTGCAGCACCGGCCGCGCGTCGTCGCGCAGCAGCGACGAGTCGAAGTCGAAATAGACCGCGAGCTCCTTGTTCGACTTGCCGTTGTCCACCGGCGCGGCGACGGGCTCCGGCGCGGGCGGCGGCGGAGGCGCCCGGCGTACCGGCTGCTCGGCGACGACCGCGGGGTGAGCCGGCGCGGCCTCGGTGTTCTGGGTGTGCGAGCAGGCGCCCGCGACTCCGACCACCAGCAGCACCGGCAGGAGGTGGTGGTCGAGCTGGGAGAGCACGTACTGCAGCGACAGGCGGCGATTCGAGCGATGGGAACTCATGCGTCAGGCTCCTTTTCCGAAGGGGTGATCTCTACGAAGGACCAAAATCGGCTGCGCAGTTTCCGCAGGCTCTCGAACGGGTCGGGGGCTGCGCGCTCGATCAGGTAGCGCAGCTTGAGCAGTAGCGTCGCCGGCGCCTGGAAGAGCCCCCCGAGCGACGCGGAGTCCAGGTGAGCGCCGTCGGCGGCACAGACCACCCGTCCGACTACCACGATCTGGCTATCGTCGGCCAGCGGGTGGAAGCGCGCGAGCAGGACGCGCGGCGCGATGGGGATGGTGGGGACGAGGGTGTCGGTCGGCACGGGATGCTCCGCGCCGTCGGGTGTTGCATCGGGTGGACCAACCGGCGGGCGTGCCGGACGCGTGGCCGGGCGCGACCGTTGCGCGCGGTCGCGGAACAAAATCGACCGGACGATGCGCCACGCGCCTGATTTTGGAACCGCCTAAGATCCGGTCAGAGGTTGGTCCCGACGTTGCCGAACGTGATGCTGGGACCGAAAAGAAAGGACCAGTGGCTGGCCAGCGGGCCGTTCATCACGGTCGGATCCAGGGGGTAGTCGTTGCGCAGCTCGTAGGCGATCCACGCATGTAGGTTGACCGACGCCTGCGATGGCTCGCCGCGGTTGCCGATCGGCACACCGACGCCGAGCCCGGCCAGCACGGCCAGCGTGCGCGGAAAGCCCGGCGTCGCCGCGAGGCCGATCCCCATCGCGCCGAACTCCAGGCCCAGCAAGCCTTCGTGCCCTTCGCGATCCAGCCAGGTCAGTCGCGACAGCACGCCGAAGTTCAGCGTCAAGCACGTCGGTGGGCTCGGTCATGCGGAACAGGCCGGTCGGGATCGCGGCGGTGGCGTAAAAGCGCAGGTGCCCTTCGCCGACCACGACCGCCCACTGCGCCGATGGCAGGTTGACGTGCAGGTCGCTGCCGCCGACGTCGTGCGCTTCGTCGACGATGTGCGACACGCGCACCGTGAGCCGATCGAACTGCCCCTTGACGCCGCGGATCCAGAACACGCGCGGCGTCGGGCCCGGGCGCAACACCATGCGCTCGACCAGGTGCGCGTCGGCGCGCGCGTTGTCGTCGACCTTGGTGACGTTGACCTCGACGGAGATGTCCTGGGTGCCGTCCTCGACGCGCAGCTGCTCGCGGTGGATCACCAGTCGGCAGCTATCGCGCTGCCGGAACGGGATCGAAGCCTGTGCGCCGGGCGCGATGCGCTGCGGGCGGCCCTGGCGATCGGCGCAGATGAGCTCGATGAGCGGCGTCGGCCCCATCGCCGACGAGCTGAGCGGCGCGGGTACGCTGGCCTCGCGCAGCGGACGCTGCAGCGGCTCGTCGACCACCGCGAGATCGGTCGACGCGAAGACGTCGGGCAACGTGTCGACGCGATAGCCGAACCGCAGCGCCACGAAGCCGCCCGCCGACGGCTCGCCGCGGATGCGTGTCACGCCCTTGACCGTCGAGACCTGATAG
Source organism: uncultured Pseudomonadota bacterium (assembly GCA_963774325.1). Classification (GTDB taxonomy): domain Bacteria; phylum Myxococcota_A; class Polyangia; order Fen-1088; family Fen-1088; genus DASRQZ01. The sequence goes on along the minus strand of CAVZEF010000002.1, from coordinate 915,662 downwards.
ACCGCGTCGATCGGCAACGGGACCAGGTGCGCGTGATCGCCGCAGGGAGCGGGACGCACCACCGCGTCGCGGTTGGTCGGGATGAAGTCGACGCGACCGAAGCCCTCGAGCTCGAGCACGGCGCGCGGCTGCGGCGCCTGGCGCGTCGCCTCGTGCGCCACCGCGATCACCGAACCGTCGGGCTCGGGGCGCGTCGCCACCACCGTCGCCTGCGCGCTCTCGAGCTCGCCGGCGCCGAGCTGCACGTAGATGCCGTCGCGCACGTGCTCGACTCGCTGGACCTCGGCGCTGCCGCCGTTGACGGTCCAGCGCAGGTTGCGCGCGTCGCCGCCGCAGCGCTCGTCGAGGCGCACGATCACGCGCGTGGCGTCGGCGTGGCGTACCGGTTCGCCCGACACGATCGCGGCGGTGCAGTGCAAGACCGCCAGCGTCGCCGACTGCGTGGTGTCGAGCGTCTCGCCCTTGCGGATCGAGACGTGCGGGGCCAGGCGCAGGCGCAGGGTCACGCTGGTGGCGGCCGCCGCGACGGCGCGCACCTCGACGCCGGTGTCGAGCAGCTCGCAGCGCGCCGGCCCGCAATCAGCGGACGCGACCGCTTCCGGGTGCACCAGCGTCACGTGTCCGACGCCGGCGGCGAGATCGACCGTCGCGGTCACGGGCAGCAAGCGGTCGACCACGATGCGCGCCGGCTTCAGCGTTGCGGCCGGCGGCGCCGGCGCAGGCGACGCGGCCTTGGCGTCAGCGCCCGCGGCGACGGCGTCGGACACGACGCGAAATACGCTGGCGAGCGGCAGGTTCTTGGGCACCGCGAACACGCACTGCTGGGCGTTGCCGCTCGCCTTGGGGTCGCGGCAGACGTCGTCACCCGAGGTCGGGGGCGGTCCCGGTACGGTCCAGCCGATGCGCAGGCCGTCGAGATGCGTGCCCTTGACCTCGAGGCGGCCCTCGTCGGGAAAGAAGACGATGCCGGCCGGATCGATGTCGGCGGGGGCGCGCGGGAAGGGAGCGGAGGCGCTGGTGTCGGCGGCCCGCGCGGTGTGTGGGCGCGCGGCGAGCGCGAACGCCCCGGCGACGGCGGCGATGCACGCTCGCGTGCGAGGAGTGAGCAGGTGGCGGCGGAAGCGGAGGCGATGCATGTGCAGGAGGACGGTCCGGCGCTCCCTTCCGCAACGAAGCAAAAAGCAAGCCCCACGCGCGCCGCTGCGACAATGCGCCGTCACGAATATAAATCATCCGCGCGCGGAGGCGGCGGTCGATTTTCGACCGGCGCGATGTATGAAGCCATACTCGTGACCGCGCCCGACGACTCCCGTCACGACGTTGCAACCGAACCGTTGCCGGCTTCGTCGCCGGCTTCGTCATCGCCGGCTTCGTCGTCGCCGGCTTCGAGCGCGGGCGAGCGCGCGGCGGTGACCGCGCTGGTGCGGCGCTACGGCTGGAACGCGACGTCGTTCCAGGTGCTCGAACCCGGGTACCGCTACTTCTTCCCTGGTGGCGCCGGCGACGACGCCTGTGTCGCTTACGTCGACACCGGCAGCGCGTGGGTTGCCGCGGGCGCGCCGCTCGCGGCCGCCGATCGCATGACCGGCGTCGCCGACGCCTTCATCGCGGCGGCACGCGCGGCGGGACGGCGCGCCTGCCTGTTCGCGACGGAGGAGCGCTTCACCGCGCAGGTGCCGCTGCGCTCGCTGCCGATCGGCGAGCAGGCGGTGTGGGATCCCGCGGACTGGCCGTCGGCGCTGGCGCGCGGCCGGCGCCTGCGCGAGCAGCTGCGCCGTGCGCGCGCAAAGGGCGTCCGCGTGCGCGAGATCGATCCCCGCGAAGTCACGAGCAACGACGCGATGACGCCGCCGACGCCGACGCGTGCGGCGGTGTCGGCGCTGGTGGAACGCTGGCTGCGCTCGCGTGAGCTGGCGCCAATGGGATTTCTCGTGCAGATCGATCCGCTCACGCTGTTGCCCGAGCACCGGGTGTTCGTGGCCGAGCTGGCGCCCGAGAGCGAGGAAGACCGGGAGCTGGCCGGTGATCCCGCCGGCCAGCCGCCTCGCGCGCTGGTCGCGTTGCTGTCGATGGCGCCGATCTACGCGCGCAACGGCTGGTCGCTGCAGCACCTGATCCGCGCGCCCGACGCGCCCAACGGAACCACCGAGACCCTGATCGACAGCGCCATGCGCTGGGCCGCCGCCGCGAAGGCGGACCTGCTGACGCTGGGCCTGGCGCCGCTGGCGGGCGACGTGCCCGCGCCGTTGCGGCTCGCGCGCCGCGCGGGCCGCGCGCTGTTCGATTTCGAGGGGCTGCGCGCGTTCAAGGCCAAGCTGCGCCCCGCGCGCTGGGACCGCGTGTTCCTGTCGTTCCCGCGCGACGCCGGGCCGGTGCGCGCGGTGCTCGACGTGCTGGCGGCGTTCGCGCGCGGCGGCCTTTTGCGCTTCGGCCTGCGCACGCTGATGCGCGGGCCGATGCTGGTGGTCCGGCTGCTGGCGTGGCTGCTGGTGCCGTGGACCGCCCTGCTCACCACCGTCGATGCGCGCGTTTGGTTCCCGCGGCCCGCCGTCAAGTGGGCCTGGGTGATCTTCGATGCGATCCTCGCGATCGCGCTCGGGATGCTGCACCGCCGCTGGCGCGACGGTCTCGCGCGGGCAGTCACCGCGGCGATCGGCGCTGACGCCGTGCTCACGCTGTTCGAAGGGATCGCGTGGAACGCGCCGCGCACGACCACGGCCGGTGGCTGGGCGGTCCTGGCGCTGGCGATCGCGGCGCCGATCGCCGCCTTCACGACGCTGTGGCGCGCGCGCGTCCGGGGCGCGTCGCGTAGCTAGTGTCCTGTCTCAGAAATCCGCTGTCGCACCGAGGGCGTGAATGCGGTCCGATCGCTAGGCGCGAGGAGCGCGCATAGTCGATCCTATGTAAGCGACGAGCAACGACGCGAGCGGGCCGCAGGCGCGCCCGAATGCAAGCGGATTTCTGAGACAGGACACTAGTGTCCTGTCTCGGACCAGACGGCGCGCAACCGCGCGGCCACGTCGATGCGCGGCGGCGCCGGCGCCAAGCTGGGCTCGGCGTTGGGGTCGTCGCCGGGCGCGTCGCTTCCCAGCGTCACGCGATCGAAGCGATCGAGGATCGCGTCGGGGATGAAGCGCGTGCGGGGCGCGTAGACGTGCCGATCGCCGAAACGGCTCTGCTGCCGCACGAAGAAGCGCAGCGGGTGAACCAGCGCCAGCACGTTCTTCGCGCGCGTCATCGCGACGTAGAGCAAGCGGCGCTCCTCCTCGATCTGGGCTGGATGCCCGGTGGCCAGGTCCGACGGCATCGATCCGTCGGCGGCGTTGAGGACGAACACGCTGTCCCACTCCTGCCCCTTGGCGGAATGGATCGTCGACAGGATCAGGTAATCCTCGTCGAGGTGTGGTGACCCGGCCTCGGCGCCGGTCGCCTGCGGCGGATCGAGCGTGAGGTCGGAGAGGAAGCGTTCCCGCGACGGAGCGGCGGTGGCCAGCTGCTCGAGTTGCTCGAGGTCGCCGAGGCGCACGCGCGCGTCGTCGTAGATCCGCTCCAGGTGTGGCTGATACCAGCGCCGCACCAGGCCCATCTGCGCAGTCCACGGCGTCGCTGCGGCTGGCGTCGCGCCGCACAGGAGCGCGAACAGCGACGCGAAGGCCGGCCAATCCTCGGCGGCGGCGGCCGGCGGACCGAACGCCGACAGCGCCGCCGGCAGCGCGACGCCGGCCGCGCCGACGTCGCCCACGTGGCGCACCAGCCGATTGGCGATGCGCGGGCCCATGCCGGGCAGGAGCTGCGCGACCCGGAACGCCGCCAGCGTGTCGCGCGGGTTCTCCGCCCAGCGCAGGCATGCGAGCGCATCCTTGACGTGCGCCGCCTCGAGGAAGCGCAGCCCGCCGAACTTGACGAACGGGATGTTGCGCCGGCCGAGCTCGACCTCGAGCGCGTCGCTGTGGTGCGCGGCCCGGAACAGCACCGCTTGCTGGCGCAGCGGCACCCCGGCCTCGCGCCGCTCCAGGATGCGGCGCACGACGAAGTCGACCTGCGCCAGCTCGTCGGCCACCGTCGCCAGCTGCGGCCGCTCGCCGCCGCGCCGGAGCGAGGTGAGCTGCTTGTCGTAACGATCGGACGCGAGCGCGATCACCGCGTTGGCGGCGTCGAGGATCGGCGCCGTCGAGCGGTAGTTCTGCTCGAGCGTCACCACGCCGGCGGGTGGATCGTAGAGGCGCGGGAACGCCAGGATGTTGTCGACGCACGCGGCGCGAAAGCTGTAGATCGCCTGCGCGTCGTCGCCGACCACGGTGACGCCACGGCCGTCGGGCTTGAGACGGCGCAGGATCTCCGCCTGCAGCGCGTTGGTGTCCTGATACTCGTCGACCAGCACGTGATCGAACAGCGAGCCGACCCGCGCCGCCAGCGCGTCGTCGCTCATCATGTGGAACCAGTAGAGCAGGAGGTCGTCGTAGTCGAGCACGGCGCGCGCGGCCTTCGCGTCGACGTAGGCCGCGAAGAGGTCGCGCAGCGGCGCCTCCCACTCGAGGCACCAGGGAAACGCCCCCTCGAGGTTGGCGCGCAGCGGCTCCTGGGTGTTGACCGCGCGCGAGTAGATCGCGAGGCAGGTTCCCTTGCGCGGAAAGCGCCGGTCGGTGCGCGCCAGCCCGCGCGCGTGGCGCAGCTGATCCAGCAGGTCGGCCGAATCCTCGCGGTCGAGCAGCGTGAACGCGGGCGCGAGCCCGAGCGTGGCGGCGTGGAGCCGCAGCAGGCGATTGGCGACCGCGTGGAACGTCCCGGCCCAGGCCAGACCGGCGTCGCTGGCGCCCGGCGCCGGGCCGGCGGGGCGCGCGCGCAGGCCGTTCACGAGCCGCGCCGCGCGCCGGGTCATCTCTTGCGCCGCGCGCCGCGAGAACGTCAGGAGCAGGATGCGCCGCGGGTCGGCGCCGCGCGCGATGAGCGTGGCGACCCGATGGGCCAGCGTCTGCGTCTTGCCCGTTCCCGCTCCGGCGATGATCAGTAACGGCCCGTCGCCGCTGCCGGCCGCCAGCCGCTGCGCCGGATTGAGCTTGTCGCCGCCCGGCACGTCGTCGAGCTGACCGCGTGCCGCCTGACTGTTCTGCATCGCCCGATGCTATACATATGTTCAGGGCGCGCAAGTTCTCGGCGCTGCCCCCGGTCGACCCCGGCTCGGTGAGCGCGATTTGACAGCCCCGCCATCGCTGGCCAGGGTTGCGGCCATGACGAGCGAAGCCACCTGGTCCGCGGTCGACGACTTCATCACGGACGCGCTGATCCCGCCCGACGAGGCGCTCGCGGCCGCGCTGCGCGACAGTGACGCCGCCGGGCTGCCCGCGATCAACGTCACGCCGGCGCAAGGCCGGTTGCTGCACATCCTGGCGCAGACCCAGGGCGCGAAGTCGATCCTCGAGGTGGGGACGCTCGGCGGCTACAGCACGATCTGGCTCGCACGCGCGCTGCCGGCGGGCGGGCGGCTCCTGACGCTGGAGATCGATCCGACCGCTGCTCAGGTCGCGCGCGCGAACCTGGTGCGGGCGGGCCTGGGCGACGTCGTCGAGGTGCGCGTCGGGCGCGCGATCGACAGCCTGCGCGAGCTCGTCGCACGCAAGCACGCGCCGTTCGACCTGGTGTTCATCGACGCCGACAAGGTCAGCAACCCGCAGTACTTCCGCGCGGCGCTCGAGCTCACGCGCTCGGGCAGCCTGATCGTCGTCGACAACGTCGTGCGCGGCGGGGCGATCGTCGACGAGAGCAGTCACGACGCCAACGTGCGCGGCACGCGCGAGCTCTACGAGGTCATGGGCGTCGAGCCGCGGGTCACCGCGACCGCGATCCAGACCGTCGGCAGCAAGGGCTACGACGGCTTCGCGCTCGCGCGCGTGCGCTGACCCGACCGCGGACTACTGCGGCTGAACCGGGACGAAGTCGGTCTTGTCGTTGATCATCGAGTCGAGCCACGGCTCGAGCACCGTGCCGTTGGTCGCCGAGGTGGTCATGCTGCCGAGCAGCGTGTGCTGCTGACCGGTGATCAAGAAGGGATGAAACGTGCTGGTCGGGAGCAGCAGGTCGTTGACCATCTGCAAGAGATCGGTCTGGAACATATCGGGCGTGAGCATGAAGTACGTCCGGATGGTCACGTCCTGGAGCGAGGACAGGAGCGCCATCCGATCGTTCGGATAACTCTTGGTCAGGGTCGTCTCGAGCATCGAGAAGTCGGTCTGGCAACCCGTGCAGAGGGCGTCGATGAAGCCGCCGATGTTCCAGGCGCTGATCCAGGCCTGTTTTTCGGCCGCCGGCAGCGCGTCGCCCTCGAGCAGCGGCCCGGCGTCGTCGATGAGATACATGCGCGACTTCGGGAACGTCTTGCGCGTGAGGTCGTACGTCAGGATCGCGCCGAAGCCGCCCGCGCTGGATCCGCTGACCACGACGCGCGCTGGATCCTTCCAGGTCGAGGCGACGCGGCTCAAGAACGCGGTCGTATCGGGGAGGCCCTTGTGATTCCAGGCGACGGTCGCGCCTGCGCCGGAGTACATCGCGACGTTGTCGCCGACGTGCAGATCGCCGGTGCAATACGGAATGTAGATCATCGTTGCGTTGCGGAACGGGTTGGTCGCGCGCGTGCGATCGAACGGCTCGGGCAGGCTCTGCTCGCGCACCGCCCACTGCGCTGCGCCGACCGGGCCTACCGTCGCGGTGGAGGCGGCGACGCACGTCAGGTAGTCCCAGCAGGCCCCGCCACCTTCGTAGAAGATGAACAGGTCGCTGGTGTCCTGCACGTTGATCGCGAAGCCGGTCGGCGTTCCGTCGTTGCACACCGATTCCGGGACATCGACCCAGGTCCAGGTCCCGGGCGTCGCGGTCAGCGGCGGTTGATCTCGTGGCACGCCCTCGTACGCGCTGCTTCCGCAGGAGATCGAAAGGGCAGCCATCGTTGTAAGCGCTACGGCGCACCTGGTAAGCGCTACGGCGCACCTGGTAAGCGCTACGGCGCACCTGGCAAGCCCTGCGGCGCATCTGGTAAGCGCTCCGGCGCACCTGGCAACCCCTGCGGCGCACCTGGTCGCGCTCGTTCGTGAGGATGACATGGCGCCCATTGTGGGCCCGATACGCACGAATGGCTAGTGATCCGGGCGCGACCGCGACGGTCGTGACCGCGATCAGATCGCGCCGGCGGCGGCGACACCGCGTAGAATGACAGGACCGGTTTCATTCGTATGTCGAGTATGGACGTTGGCGACAAAGGTGGACCGGCGACGGCGGCGGACCAGTCGATCGAGGCGCGCCTGGCCGCGCAGATGGAGTCGATCATCCTCACGCGGCTGGCCGCCGATCGGCTGGTGTTGCCCGCGCTGCCGGCGGCGGCGCTCAAGTGCATCCGCTTGCTCAAGGATCCGGACCTTTCTCTGAAGACCGCCGCCGCCGCGATCGAGCAAGATCCGGTCTTGACCGCGGGATTGATCCGGCTCGCCAACAGCGCCGCGCTGGCGACGCGCGAGCCGGTCAAGAGCGTGCTGTCGGCGGTGACGAAGATCGGCACCACGAGATTGAAGACGTTTCTGTTCGAGGCGTCGGCCAATCAGCTCTTCGAGTCGCGCGACGAACGCATCGCGCGCAGCTGCCGCGCGCTGTGGGAGCACTCGGTGGCGGTGGCGATGCTGGCCAAGGACGTGGTCGCGTTCGCGAACGCCGGCGATCCCGACGACGCCTACGTCGGCGGCCTGCTCCACGACGTGGGCAAGCCGGTGGTGGCGTCGTTGCTGCTGCAGGCCGAGCGCACGGCCACGCAACAGAAGGCGCACGGCGGCTGGATCGACTCCGCGCGCTGGACGCGCGTGATCGCCAGCGCGCACCGCAAGGTGGGGATCGCGATCGCGAGCAAGTGGGACCTGCCCGAGACCGTCGCCAAGTGCGTGCAGAGCTGCGACGACTACGACGCGGCCAATCGGCTCTCGGCGGTCAACGCCGTTCGCTTTGCCAACGCGCTCGCGAAACGCGAAGGGATCTACCTGGGCGACGTCGACGCTTCCGACAACGACGCTCTGATCATGATCGGCTGTTCATTGCTGAGTCTCGACAGCAGCATGATCGATCGGCTGGTCAAGGATCTGCACGCCCGCGTCGGCCGGCATCTGTCCTAAGGCGTGAGCACCACCGTGGCGATCGACTTCGCGGGCAGCGGGATCGCGGTCGGATCGTAGGGGACCGCGGCCGCGCGCTCCGCGGTCCCGGACGTTCGATAGACGGCGCTGTTCGCGAACGTGGCGCCGCCGGTGCCGACCGAGACGACGTGATCGGCGCTGTCGGTGTTGAGCAGCACGACCGTCAGCGACGCGCCGTCGGGCGAGACGAAGGCCGACGCGCTGATCGCCGCCGGTCGCCGCGGCGCCGACGCGCGTCCAGCCGGGATCGGTCCAGCGCGCGAAGTGCTTCATCGCGATAGTACGTGTCGTTGATCGTGTAGGGTGACGACGCGTCGGCGCCCCGCGATCGTGACCAGGCCGGCCGGCGCCGCTCCCGCCGCGCGGCGGCGCCCAGATCAGCCCCCAGTAGATGTACGCCGACACGCCCTCGGTCGTGAGCGCGTCCTGGATCATCCACGCCGTGTTGAACATGCTGGGCGCCTGCGGCGCGAACTCGGTCATGAAGATCGGTTTGCCGCCGGCGGCGTTCGCGGCGTTGGCCACGTTGGTCATCGCCGTCGCGAACGAATCGGGCGCCGGATCGTTGCCGGCCATGCCGCCGTTGTAAAGATGGTGCGCCAGCACGTCGAACGACGCCGGCGCCATGTTGTTCAGATAGCGCTGCACGCCGTTGTTGGCGCCCGACGTCTCGGGTCCGACGATCTGTGGCTTCGTCGTCAGCGTCGAACCGGCGATCGCAGCGGAGACCGCGTCGAGCGCGACGCCGTAGCCGGCGTTGGTCGCGCCCTCGGCGGTGTCGAGCTGGCAGGTCTCCCAGCCGGCGTTGAAGAAGTCGGGCTCGTTCTGAATGCTGATGTAGTCCGGCACCACGCCCTGCGCCGAATAGGCGTCGATCGATCGCACCCACCAATCGGCGAACTGCGCATATTGATAGACGCCCGCGGTCCGCAGCAACGTACCGCGCGATCCCTTGGTGACGCCGTTGCTCTTGAGATAGCTGGGCGGCGACCAGGACGACATCAGGATCTTGGGCGGGTGGCCCATCGCCGCGGTCGCCTTTTGAACGATCGCGACGGTCGCGCCGTCGGTGAATCCGGTGTCGGGCGTCGTGCCCATCGCGGTCTGGTTCTGGTACCAGTTGGCGACGCGCAGGATGTCGATGCCCAGGTCGACGAAGAGCACCTTGAAGATGTCGTCGGTCCGTCCCGCGAGGAAGTTCGTGTAGAACGCGACCGCGCCGCCGAAGCCGACCAGGGTCTGGTGGCGCTCGGTGACGTCGACGGTCACCGTGACGTCGACCGGACCGCTCCCGCTGGCGCCGCCGTCCCCCTGCCCGACCGCGCCGCCCGCGCCCGACAGGCGCACGCCGCTCGCGCCTCCACAGGCGCCGAGGCCGCCGCACGCCGCGACGGCGATCAGCGCCAGCACCGGCGTCACCGACCGCGCCATCGCCAAAACCTGCTTGCGCAAAGCCGTCACGACGCCCTGCTGTTGTTAGTGAAATCGGCCGGCAAGGTCAAGCGTGGCGCCGCCCGAAGGCGTCATATCGCGATCTCTGGAGGTGACCCCCCGGTGCGGGGTATATTGTCGCCGATTCAATGCTGGAACCGGGCGCACATCTTGGCGCTTATACGATCGTTCGCCCTATCGGCGCCGGCGGGATGGGCGTCGTGTACCTGGCGCGTCACCGGCATATCGGCCGCGACGCCGCGATCAAGGTGCTGCTGCCCGAGCTGACCAAGAACGAGGACATCGTCGCCCGATTCCTGACCGAGGCGCGCGCGACCGCGGCCATCCGCCATCCCGGGATCGTCGAGATCCTCGATTGCGACATCGACGCCACCGGACGCGCCTACATCGTGATGGAGTACCTGCGCGGCGAGAGCCTGGCGAACTGCCTCGCGCGCGCGCGCCGTTCGTTGAGCGCGCTGCCCACGGTGGTGTCGGTGGGAACCCAGGTCGCGAGCGCGCTGTCGGCCGCTCACGAACGCGGCATCGTTCACCGCGATCTCAAGCCCGACAACCTGTTCCTGGCGACCGACGGCAGCGCGCGCGCGCAGGCTGTGATCAAGATTCTCGACTTCGGCATCGCCAAGCTGGTCTCGAGCAATGGCGGCGACACGCACAAGACCCGGACCGGCAGCATGCTGGGAACGCCGGCGTACATGTCGCCGGAGCAGGCGCGCGACGCGAGCTCGATCGACGATCGCGCCGACATCTACGCGCTCGGCTGCATCCTCTTCGAGATGGTGGCGGGGCGCCCGCCGTTCGTGCGGCCCGGCGCCGGCGAGGTGATGATCGCGCACGTCATCGAGGCCCCGCCGAGGCTGTCGTCGCTGGTTCCCGAGGTCGAACCGCCGCTGGAATCGCTGGTGAGCCAGATGCTGGAGAAGGATCCGGTGGCGCGCCCGCAGACCATGGCCGAGGTGCAGGCGCGGCTCGAGTCGATGGTCTCCGGGCGTCCGGCGCCGATCATGACGGCGATCATGCCGGCGGTCGACAGCAGCCAGCCGCACATCGTGATCGCCACGCCGCCGCCGGCGTCCTCGAAGCAGCCGTCGTCACCCGGCGTCACCGCGCGCATGCCAGACGCGGCCCCGGTGCCCGTGCCCGATTTCTCGTCGTCGTCGGGGCGAATCATCCCCGGCGGCACGCTGGTGATGCCGGCCGCGGGCGGCACCACGACCACGCATTCGACCACCATGAGCGGCAGCGCCGCCGAGGTCTCGTCGGGCGCGACGAAGACCCTGTCGTCGCGAAGGCGGCCGGCGGTGCTGGGTGCCGCGATCGCCGGCGTCGGGCTGGTCGTGGTCGTCGTCGCCATGCTGCTGAAGCCGAGCGCGCCGGCCGGTTCGGGCGCGGCCAGTTCGGGTGCAACCTCGGCTGCCGCGGTCGTGCCCCCGCCGGCGCCCGCCACCCCTCCGCCGCCGCCCACACCCGCGCTCGCGGCCATCGAGACGCCGCCCACGACCGAGACGCCGCCCAAGGTCGAACCAAAGGAAGAGCCCAAGCTCGAGATCCCGGCGAAGCCGGTGGTGGTCGAGGTCAGCTCGGACCCGAGCGGCGCCGAGGTCTGGTTGCCGTCCGACACCGAAGCGCGAGGCCACACGCCGTTCAAGGTGGCGCTGGATCCGAAGCGCGGCGCCGACGCACGTGGTCCTGAAAGCGCACGGCTACGCCGACAAGGGCATCGACATCAATCCCGGCAAGCCGGCGCCGATGTCGGTCAAGCTCGAGCGCACCGGGCACGAGCGCACGAAGAAAAAGTCCACGGAGCTCGGCGAGGGCAGGCCGAGCAAAGACGGTTACCGAATGATGGGAGACTGACGAATGAGCCGATACCGCCTGCGCGGTTTCTCGAGCCTGCTTTTGACGCTGATCCTGATCGCCGGCGCCCGCGCCGCCCATGCCTCCGATGCGAGCAAGGAGGCCGGCAAGGAAGCAGGCAAGAGAGCGGCGAAGCCGCACTATGAAAAAGGCGCCAGCGAGTACAACCTCGGGCACTTTGCCGAAGCCATCAGCGAGTTCGAAAAGGCGTACGAACAGGATCCCGCGCCGATCCTGCTCTTCAACATCGCCCAGGCGCATCGGCAGAGCGGCAACAACGAACGCGCGGCGTTCTTCTATCGCCGCTATCTCGAGCAGGAGCCCAGCGCCGACAACCGAGCCGACGTCGAGAAGCGCATCAAAGATCTCGAGGCGGTGATCCAGCAGCAGAACGACGTGAAGCGCCGGCCGCCGACCGAGGTCACCGATCAGGACCATCAGGGGACCGCGCCTCCGTCGGCTCCTCCGGGGCCGATCACGGCGCCACCGCCCGCCGCCCCGACATCATCGCAGCCGGTCGCGACGAACGTCGGTTCGTCGTTGCCGCCGCCCATCACGCCCGGCTCGCCGCGAACCGACGGGCCGGTCGCCGCCACGGTGATGGGAACCGTGCCCGAGGCCGAGACCGCGCACCCGGTGCATCTGTGGGTGTCGGTCGGTCCGGCGTTTCCCAGCTTTTCCGGCCGCGACCTGCAGGAGCCGACGATGCTGTCGCTTCGCCTGGGCGCCAACTACGCGATCGACCTGCATGGCGCGGGCGTGATCGACGTCGGCATCAGCGGCTCTTACGCGCCCTTCCAGTACCGCACCATCGACGCCGCCAACGAGAATCGCTCGGCGGGGTTCTGGGGACTGCTCGCCGACGGCGACTATCGGTTCCGCATCGCGCCGGGGTTCGATCTGCTGGGCGAGGTCGGCGCCGGCGTGGTGTGGTGGAGCGGTATCGGAGCGAACAACCCGTTCACGACCGACGGCGTGGCCGCGACCGGCGCCGTGCCGATGCCGTCGCTGCTGCTGGGCCTGGGCGCGGTCTACCACCTGCTGCCCAACCTTTCTGTGTTCTTCGAGCCGACGTTCCTGCTCAGCAAGACCACCGGCGACGGCCTCACCAGCGCGATCTCGTCGGTGAGCCGCTTCGACCTCGCGTTCGGCGTCGGCTACGGAATATAGACGACCTATTCGTTGGCGCGTTTGGCGATGAGCTCGACCAGCTCGCCGCCGATCTGGTCGATGACGTCGACCTTGCGGGTCATCGCCTCGTACCAGTGCGTGGGATCGACGCCGAAACCGCCGTCGAGATGAGAGAGCGCGATCGCCTCGAGGCGCCGCACCTCTGACAGCGGCGGCTCGGCGAGCTTGTCGTTGAGCTCGCTGACGATGTCGCGCGGCGCGGCGGTCGTGAACAGGCGCAGGAAGCTCTCCTGCGCGCCGAAGAGCGCGCCGACGGTGAAGATCTGTCCGGGCGCGAAGTGATCGCGCCCGAACGCCACCGCGAGCTGCGCGCGCTCGCGGCCGGTGTTCTCCTTGGCCCACATGAGCGAGCTGAACGCGACGCCCAGCACGCGCAGGCGTTCGGGCGCGTCGGCGGCGATCGCGTCGATCGCCTCGAGCAGCTTCGCGTTGAGGTCGGTGTAGGAGTCGATGATCGCATGCGGCGGCGACGCGCTCGCGTCGACGTCGGCGCGCAGCGCCGCCAGCGCCGACGACACGTCACGCAGCCGGTTCACGCGCGCCTCGATCGCGGGCGGCAGCTCGGCCTCGGCGACGGTGAACGAGCCGAGATCGGCGATCCAGCGATCGGTCTCGGCGCGTTGCTCGCCGAGCTCGGCGACGTAGCGCCGCCCGTCGCTGCCCAGCAGCACCGCGGTCTCGCCGCGCTCCTTCTGCGTCTCGTGCACCAGACGCGCGATGCGCTTGGCCAGGGTGAACAGCGTGCGCGGTGACGCCGTCGTGATCGCCATCGCGCCGCGCGCCTCGACGAGGATCCGCTTGGCCATGCGCGCCGCTTCGAACGAGCTGACGCGCGTACCGAGGACGATCTCCGCCGCCGACGCGACGTCGTCGACCTCGACCGGGCTCAGCTCCGACAGCGGGCGGCCGAGCCGTGCCACGATCTCGCGCTCGACGATGCGGCCGCGCGCGGCGCCGAGCTCGGTCATGAGCACCCGGCTGATGACGTCCTTGGGACGCTCGGCGTGACGCCCCCAGAAGGCGATCTGCTTGTCGATGCACGATCGGCGCAACTGGGCGGCATCGGCGCCTGCCCGCAGCGCATCCTCGAACGTCGCGCCCTCGAACCGCCAGCTACGGCCGTCGCTGCGCATCAGCACCGCGCACTGGCCGTTCTCGACGACCGCGCGCGCCTGCTTCCCCGTCGCACAGAACGACAGGATCGATTCGGTTTCTTTGGCGCCCAGTGCCACCCTGTAAGATTGCGCGAATTCCTGTTTCGAGGGCGTTTCACTCCGACGAGGATGTGGTTTCCGAGCCGCGAACGCCCGTCGCCGCGCCGGGACGCGCCAGAATCCACCCTGCTGGTCAGCTCGTAGGCAGCGCCAGGCGGCTACCGCCCTCGATTGTGGCCTCGACTGGATTCGAACCAGTGGCTTCCGCCTTCGGAGGGCGGCACTCTATCCAACTGAGCTACGAGGCCAGGACGGCGATGTTTAACGCGCCGGGTGGGGGGACGCAAGAGGCCTCGGCCCGAGGCCCTAGCTCTTCAGCCGCCCGAGCAATGCCGCCGCCTCTTGCGGGCCCGGCGACGGGCTGCCGAGCAGATCGGCCGCGATCTGGCTGGTGGCGGCGTGGCGCACGCCGTCGCGCTCCCAGGTCTCCGCGAAGACCACGGGTCGAACGGCTCGAGCAGCACCACGTTGGCCCCGTCGCGCACCGCCGGCAGGTCCAGCCGCCGCGCCGCGCGCTCCGGGTTGTCGACGTAGCAGGCCACGACGACGGGCAGGGGCTGATGCGCCGAGCACCGCCGCGCTCGCGCGCCCCGTGACCGCGTAGGGGATGTCGGCCTCGCGCAACCGGCAGAGCAGCGCGCGCGGCCCGCCGATGTCGTGGCAGAGCAGCGCGCGGTTCGCCGACGAGGAAGCGGTACTCGGTCGCCCAGCGCCGGATCACGCCGGGGACGTCGACCTCGTCGACGGAGCCGCGCTGGTTGCGGCGTACCAGCTCCTCGCGCTCGAGCAGGTCCAGCAGACGCGACACGTAGCCGGGATCGGTCTCGGCGCGCGCCGCGAGCTGCCGCACGCCGAACGGCGGCGAGCCGATCGCAGAGCGCGCGGATCAACCGCGACGCCTTGGGCCCGTCGAGCGAGCGCATGTCGCGCGACTTGGCCCACGGGTTCCGCTCCTGCCCCTGGCGATCGATGAGGATGCTCGGGCGATCCAGCGCCAGCCGCACGTTGCCCGCCAGGTCGACGTAGCCGATGCCGCGCGCGAGCAGGCGCTCGCGCGTGCGCGCTCCGAGAAAAGGCGACACCACCAGGAACCCGTCGGCGGCGACGGTCTTGAGCGCGTCGGCGGCCGCCGGCACCAGGCTCGGGTCCAGCTGGCGCTTCGACGCGATCGCGACCGCGGCGTTGGCCCCCGCCGGCGTCTTGATCACCAGGCGTGCGTCGGAAGCGTCGTTGGTCTTCACCGCGACGCTGGTGCTCCAGTGCGCCGGCAGGCAGCTCTGGATCTCGTCGATCGCGGTCCGCAAGACAACGTTGTTCGCGGGCGCCAGGTTGCGCATGCGCATCATGTTGCGCCTCCTGGACAACAGGGTGGGTGCAGGCAACACCGCCGTCAAGAAATCGACCAGGGAGATCCTTTTCGCGCGACGGCACGCCGCCGCCCGCATGAGAAAATGCGGCGGCATGAAAAATCTTTTCGGCCCGCCGGGCCTGCTCCTGTGCGCGCTGTTCGCGCCGATCGCCGCCGGCTGCGCGACCGCGCCGGTGAGCGCGCCCGGCCTGCCCCTGAAGAAGGTCGTCATCTACCGCAACGGCGTCGGCTACTTCGAGCGCGCCGGCCACGTCGACTCGGACCGCGTCGAGTTCCGCGTGCGCGCGAACGAGGTCGGCGACTTCCTGGCGACGCTCGCCGTGCTCGAGCGCGGGGGCAGCTCCGTGCGCGCCGCCGCCTTCCCGCATGCCGCCCGACAGCGCGCGGCCGATGCCGGCGCGCAAGCTGCAGACCGTGGTCATGTCGCTCGACGGGAACGAGCACGATCTGCAAGTCGGCTACATCGCCGCGACGCCGGTCTGGCGGCCGTCGTACCGCCTGGTGATCGACGAGGAGGGCGCGAGCCTGCAGACCTGGGGCATCGTGCAGAACCTGTCGGGCGAAGACTGGACGAACGTCTCGCTGTCGCTCATCGCCGAGGCGCCGCTGGCGTTCGACGCCGTCGCTGGCGCGCGCGGTGGTGCCGCCGCGGCCGCAGGTCACCGACGACGGCGACGTCATGGCCGTGGTGCCGCACAGCGAGACCTCGCTGGAGCAGGCGCCGCCGCCGCCGCCGCCACCCGCGGCCGCCCCGCCGCGCCGGCGAGCCTGCCGAGCCCGACGATGGAGGCCGACATGGCCGGCGGCGGCGCGGCCGAGTCCGGCAGGATGAAGAAGGCGATGCGCCGGCGCCGCGCCGGAATGGCGCAGTGCGCCTGCAGCCGATGCCCAAGGCGCGGCGGCGGCTTCTCCGGCCGCGCGCGCAACCTCGCGGCGCTGGCGACGATCGCGGTGCAGGCGGGCGCGACGCGCTACGACCTCGGCGGCACGGTCACGATCCCCGACGGGAGCGCGACCATGGTCATGCTGCTCGACCAGCACGTCCCCGGCGAGGCGATCTCGCTCTTCGCGCCCGACGGCGGCGTGCCCGACTCGTCGTCGCACCCGTTCCGGGTGGCGCGCTTCACCAACAAGACCGGCGGGCTGCTCGAGCGCGGGCCGCTGGCGATCTTCGCCGGACGGCGCGTTCCTGGGCCAGGGCATGACCGATCCGCTGCCCGACGGCGCGACCGCGACCGTGCCCGTTCGCGCTCGAGCGCACGCTGGCGGTCGAGCAGAGCCGCGAGACGCGCGAGGAGGGCGCGCGCCTCTACCACGATCGAGGCGGGCGTGCTCACGATCGCGCGCGACGCAGGTGACTGCTGACGCACTACCGAGCTGCGCAACGGCGCCGACCACGACGCCAAGATGCTGGTCAAGCACCCGCGCACGAGCGGCGCGCGGCTGGTCGTCGCCGCCCGACGGCACCGAGGACAACGTCGGCACCGGCAGCGCGCTGGTGCCGGCCACGGTCGCCGCGCACGCGACGACCAAGCTGACCGTCGACGAGCGGCAGCAGATGACCTGGACCATCGACTGGCTCGCGCCGCTGGCCGACGACGCGGTCCAGGCCTACCTGGCGCGACAAGCGCGCCGACGCCGACCGTGGCGGCGCAGCTGCGGGCGGCGTGGGAATTCCGCAAAGTGCTCGCGCGCGCCGGCGACGAGCGCGCGAAGCTCGCCGTCCAGGACAACGAGCTGCGCCGATCGACCGAGGAGACGCGCGCGAACCTCAAGGCGCTGGAGAAGAACACCACCGCCGGCGATCTGCGCGCGAAGCTCACAGCGCGCCTGGCCGACACCGCCGCGCGCCTCGACGCGATCGGCAAGCGGATCATCGAGATCGATCTGCTGGTCAACGAGCAACGCGTGCGCTTCAACGAAGCAATCCGTGCCATCAAGTTGCGCGAGCCGCTGGCGGTGGATTGACATTGACCCGCGCGACGGCGTCCAGGACCCGCCCCAGCGGGCGTGGTAAGTTCGAGTCTCCGATGGCCAAGCACGGGCGATACAAGATCGTGAGGAAGGTCGCGGACGGGGGGATGGCGGAGATCTTCCTCGCCACGCAGCTCGGCCGTGAAGGCTTTCAAAAGCCGGTGATCCTCAAGCGGATCCATTCGACGATCTACGCGGATCCGCAGTTCCGCAACATGTTCCTCGACGAGGCGCACATCTCGATGGCGCTCTCGCACAGCAACATCGTGCAGGTGCTGGATCTCGGCCTTGGCGGCGGCCGCTACTTCCTGGTGATGGAGCTCATCGACGGCTGGGATCTGGGGCGCATCATCCAGCGCGCCGCGGCCGCGCGCTTTCCGATGATGCCCGAGCTCGGCATGTACGTCACGGTCGAGGTGCTGCGCGGCCTGGCCTACGCGCACGGCATGACCCAGGCCGGCAATCCGCTCGGCATCGTTCACCGCGACATCAGCCCGCACAACGTCCTCATCAGCGAGCAGGGCGAGGTGAAGCTGACCGACTTCGGCATCGCCAAGGCGATGAACAAGCGCGAGCAAACCGGCACCGGCGTGGTCAAGGGCAAGGTGTCGTTCATGTCGCCCGAGCAGGCGCTGGGCAAACCGATCGACGCGCGCTCGGATCTCTTCTCGATGGGCACCGTGCTCTATCAGCTGATGACCGGCGTGCGGCCGTTCGAGGCGCCGACCGATCTCGAGATCTTGTTGCGCGTGCAAAAGGCCGAGTTCAAGCCGCCCGAGGAGGCCCGGCCCGACATGGAGCCGGAGCTGGCGCAGATCATGATGCGCGCGATGCGGCTGGATCCGGCCGATCGCTATCAGAGCGCCGACGAGATGCTCGCCGACGTCGAGCGCGTGATGCGCACGGTGTTTCCGCCGGCGGGGCCGACCGAGCTCAAGCGCTGGCTCGCCGATCTGCAGCGCGAGGACGGCGCGCCGTCGATCGGCAAGGCGCCGGCGCTGTCGCACAGCACGCGCACCGGGACCGCCGAGCTCGAGGGCAAGGACGTCGAGCTCAGCGACTCCGAGAACGATCCCGTCGACGTCGGCGAGGAGAACACGTCGCTGGCGGTGCTGAGTCCGGCGGCCGCCGACGGGCGGCCGCGCCTGTCGCGCCACCGCCCGGCCGGCACCGAGCTGCCGCTGCCGGTGCCCGACGACGACGAGGCCGCGCTGTCGGGCCGCCACAGCCAGTCCGAGCTGGCGCTGCCGATCCCCGAGGTCGACGACGGTCGGCCGCGGCAACGCTTCGGGCGCGGCAGCGGACGCTGGCTCGGGATTGCTGCTGGTCGGCGGCGTGCTGCTGATCGTCGGCGCGGCGCTGGCCGGGAGCTATCTCGGATCGCGCGCTGAAGGGGAAGGGCACGCCCGGCGGCCGAAGCGCCCGCGCCGGAGCCCGCGCCGCCGCCGCCGACTGCCCGCACCCCGACACGCGACCGAACGCCGCGCCGGCGGCCGCGCCGGCCGTGAAGGAGACGCCGCCCGCAGCGAGCGACGGCGCCCGCGGCGGCCGCGCCCGCGGCGACGCCGCCGGCGCCCCCTGCCGCGGCCGCTCCCGCGGCGAAGCCCGCCCCCGCACCGGCGCCTGTCCCCGCCGCGACCCCGCCCGCGGCGACTGGCAAGAAGCCGCGCGACGTCGCTGCCGAATCCGGCCGCGCAATCATCGAGCTCAAGAACATGATGCAGCCCGATCCGTCGCAGCTGCCGCCGACGCCGCCGCCCGCGCCCGCGACGCCACCACCGCGGCAGCCGCGCCTCCTCCCGCCTCCTCCGCCCCCGCCCGCGCCGGCGAAGCCCGCCGAGCCGCCGCCCGCCGCCGCCGGCCCCCGCCGCGCCCTCGGCGCCGTAGCGACACAGCTTCCGGGTCCGGAGCATGAATCCGTAGGCGTAGGCGTAGGCGTCGGCGTCGGCGATCCGAGATTCCTTTCCGTTCGACGTCGCCGACGCTCGACGCCTACGCCTACGCCTACGGAAGAACGCGCGGGACGGCGGGACGGGACGGTGTAGGCGTCGCTGCTCCACCCATGTTGGCGTTTGGGCGCCTCTTTCGGGGGCTTTTCCGTTTCGCGCGCCTGCCGTGTCCATGGCGTTGAGAGACACGACGAAACAACCGAAGACGAAACAACCCAAACAGGAGACCATTCATGACACCGCGCGCTTCACGTCCCGTCCGCTTCGCTCGGATGCTGCCGCTGCTCGCCGTCTGCCTACCGGCGATGGCGCTGCCCGCCTGCGGCCTGAAAGACGGAGACGACGGATTCCGCGAGGGCGTCCCCACCAGCGACGCCGTGTCGCTGAAGGTGCCGAGCGGCCAGGTCGCGGCGTCGAGCCACCTGACCGGCGTCGACGGCACGGTCGGCACGAAGAGCGCGCTGCTCGGCCAGAAGGCCGACCTGTACGTGACCACGCGCAACGTGACCGACATCGTCAACGGCGGCACGGTCGCGGTGCTGACGCTGGTGCACACGATCGTCGAGTTCCCGCCGACCACCATCGGCACCGACATGGCGGTCTGGGGCCCGTACAGCGAGCCGCTGAAGGCCAACGCCTGGCGCCTGACGGTCACACGGACCGCGCCGCACAGCTACGACTACGTGCTCGACGCCAAGCCGAAGCTGGCGGCCGACTCGGCGTTCATCTCGATCCTGACCGGCCACCACAACGCGGTCGTCGGCGCGCACAACCAGACCGTCGAAGGGCTGGGCGACGGCACGTTCACCGTCGACTGGGACGCGGCGCAGACGCTGCCCGAGCACGACGCGCTGGTCGGCAAGGCCGACTTCACCTACGCGCGCCCCAGCTTCACCGACACCGCGACGATCGGCGTGGTGTTCACCGGCGTGAAGGACGACGTCAACGGCGAGATCTACAACGCCGTCTACCAGTGGTCGGCGACGCCGGGCAACGGCGGCGACTTCCAGTACGCCGCGCACCGCGACGCGCTCCCCGGGCCCGGGCCCGACCGGCACCGCCAAGGAGCTGTTCACGATCCACAGCCGCTGGCTGCGAGACCGGCGCCGGCCGCTCCGACGTGCAGATCACCGGCGGCGACGCGCCGGCCCCGGCCCCGACGGTCGAACGAGTGCTGGGACATCAGCTTCAACAGCAGCTACAAGAACACCAGCTACGACCCGACCCAGAGCTGGGGCCAGGAATCGAGCTGCGCGTTCACGCCGGCGGCATACTCGACGCTGAACTGATGCCGAAGCCGACCCTAGAGGTCCTGCAGGGAGGCAGCGCCGCCGATTCACGGGCGGCGCTGCGCGACCTGTATTCGAAGTACGGCGGCAGCGTCTTCGGGCGCTGCTCCTATCTGCTGAAGGATCGATCGAAAGCGGAAGATGCCATGCAGGATGTGTTCGCAAAGGCGCTGACCCACCTCGGCGAGTTTCGCAGCGAAGCGTCGCCGCTGACCTGGCTGATGAAGATCGCCACGCATCACTGCCTGAACGTGCTGCGCGCCGAGCGCGCGCCCTGGCACCAGCGCTTCCGCAGCCAGGAGCAGGCACGCGGCGAGGGCCACGGCGGGCCGCAGCTCTTCGAGGATCGCGAGGCGGTGCGGCACTTACTTTCGCGCTGCGACCTCGAGACGCAGGCCGCGGCGGTTCACTACTACGTCGACGAGATGACCCTGGAAGAGATCGCGGGCCTGCTCGGCCGCTCCGTGCCGACGATCCGCAAGCGGCTCGAGAGCTTCTCGCGCCTCAGCCGGGCGGAGCGCGGCAAACGAGACCGAGAACGAGGAGGAGAACCGGTCATGACCACCGAGCCTCACATCAAGGAGATGGCGCTGAGGCGCTTCTGGTCCGGCGAGCTCGCCGCGCCCGAGAAGCCGGCGATCGAGGCGCACACCGCCGCCTGTCCGCGCTGCCGCGCGCGGCTCAAGGAGATGGGCGACGAGCAGCGGCGCTTCGAGCAGGAGATCTCGTTCGATCGCTTCGCCGCCGGTGTCGAGCGCGCCGCGCGCACGCCGCGCACGGGTGCCGGCGGCGCCGCGCGCGCTGTCGCTGTCGGGCCCGACGATGCGCTGGTTCTTTCCGCTGGCGAGCGTGGCGGCGGCGGTCGCGCTGACGTTCACGTTCGCGCCGCGCCTGCACCCGGGCGGCGACGCGGCGATCGATCGCGCGCATGAGCCGCATCAAGGGCGGCAGCGGCATCACCGTGCAGATCGCGCCCGCGGGCCACGGCCCGCAACGCACGGCCGCCGTCGGCGCGCCGGAGACGCTGTCGCCCGGCGAGCGCATCCGCATCGGCTATCAGACGGGCGCGCACGAGTATCGTCACCGCGCTGTCGATCGACGACCAGGGCGAGGTGACGCCGCTCTATCCGGAGACCGGCCGCAGCCTGCCGGTCAGCCGCAGTCAAGGGACCGACCAGCGCGACGCGCTACCTGCCCGACAGCGTCGAGTTCACCGGTGCCGGGAACGAGCGGCTGATCGTGATCCTCAGCGACCAGCCGCTGGAGGTCGAGGCGGTCAAAGCAGGCGGCGCACGCGGCCTATCAACGCGCGGGCGGCGATCTGGCGCGCCTGGCGCCGCTGGACCTTCCCGGCGAACAATTCCAGCGTAGCTTCGTCAAACCGTGAACTGCGTCTGACCGTAAACTCGCGCTGCGAGCCCGATCCCTCATGCGCTGCCGTTGCCTCATTCGCCGTCACGTTGCTGCTCGCCGCGGGCGCCGCCCGCGCCGCGCGCGCGGACGAGCTGCGCCGACTCGCGGTCATCGCGGGCAACGACACCGGCGGCGACGACACGCGGCCGCTGCTCTACGCGCGCGACGACGCGAGGAAGGTCTACGAGATCCTGAGCCGCCTCGGCGGCGTGCGGCCCGAGGACGCGACGCTGATCCTCGACGGCACGGCGCACGACTTTCTCGCCGCGCTCGGCGACATGGAGCGGCGCGCGCGCGACGCCACCCAGCGCGGGGAGCACGTGGCGCTGTTCGTCTATTTCTCCGGCCACGCCAAGGACGGTTCGCTCCGCCTCGGCGACACGCAGCTGCCGCTCGAGGCGCTGAAGAGCCGCCTGGCGCAGGCGCCTGCCGACGTGCGCATCGGCATCTTCGATTCCTGCCGCTCGGGCCTGCTCACCCGCACCAAGGGCGCCCGCAAGGCGCCGGCGTTCGAGGTCGAGTCGAAGAGCGCGCGCGACGCCAAGGGGCTGGTGATCCTGACGTCGAGCGCCTCCGACGAGGACTCGCAGGAGTCGGACCTGATCGGCGGCAGCTATTTCTCGCACCACCTGGCGAGCGGCCTGCTCGGCAGCGCCGATCGGTCGGGCGACGGGCGCGTCACGTTGTTCGAGGCGTATGCGTACGCGTACGATCGCACGGTCGCCGATACCGCCGAGAGCGCCGCCGGGGCGCAGCATCCGACCTTCAGCTACGACCTGGCCGGCAACGGCGACCTGGTGCTGACAGACGTCGGCGGGCGTCACGAGGGTCTCTATTTTCCGCGCGCGGCCCCGAGCGGTGTCTATTTCCTCGTGGACACGCGAGGCTTCGTCGCCGCCGAGGTGGTCAAGAACGCCGACACCGATCGGCGGATCGCGCTCGCGCCCGGCCGGTACCGCGTGAAGCGGCGCCTGGCGGATCGGTTGCGCGTCGGCGAGGTCGACGTCGCGCGCGGACAACTCGCGACCCTCGACGAAGCCCAGCTTCACGACGCGCCGTTTGCCGACGACCCGGTCAAGGGCGCGGGATTGAACCTGGCGGTCACGCGCTGGTCGCTGGGCGTGGGCGGCACCTATCAGTCGATCTTCGACGCGCCCTCGCGCGAGAGCCTGTTCCCCGCGACCGGAATGCTCGGGCTCGAGGCGCAACTGCACAACTTCTTCCGCCGCGACTGGATCTGGGCGTTCGATCTCGCGCTCGGCAGCGCTGGCGGCACGGTCGATCCTGTCGAGCGGCGGGCAGGTTCCGTTTCACTTCAGCGAGGTCGGCGCTCGGCACGTCGATGCTGGTCGAATGGCCGCACGCGCGCCTCACGCCGTTCGTGGGCGCGCGCCTCGCCCTGTTGTTGATGAACCGCACGTTCGACGATCCCACGTTGCCCGAGCAGCACTTCTCCACGCTGTCCCCGGGCATCGTCGGCGGGCTCAAGCTGCGTCTCTTCGGCGAGCTCGGCCTGGTCGTGCGCGGGCGCATCCACTACTTGCTCTACAACGTCGATGAAAACCGCTCCCTCGGTTACTGGGAGCTCGCGAGCGCGGTGAGCTATGACCTGTAAAAAAACGCTGGTTCCGCTGCTGTTGATCGTTGCCACCGGGCTGACGGGCGCCGGCTGCGGCGGCAACTACTCCAACGAAGACCTCGAGTTCATGCAACGCGTTGCCCGAGAAGTCCGACCTGTCGGCCGACGTCCCCACGCGCAGCGCCGTGGTGCTGGCCAACACGGCCGAGCTCTACCGCATGACCCGCAACGTCGCGGTCATCTTCAACGGCATGGTCGATTCGTTCCTGACGTTCATTGACGCGATTCGTTCCTATTCGCCGACGACCCGCATGCCGAACGTGCGGATCTGGGGCCCGTTTCCCGCGACGGATCAGCCGGGTTGGGACGTGCGCATGGTGATGACGCGCCAGGATCTGGCGACGTTCACCTATACGGTCGACTTCCGGCCTCGATCGGCGGACCGAGACAACGGGTGGATCAACGTGATCAACGGCAGCTTCGCCGCCTCGGGCGGCGTTCGAAAGGGCAGCGGCACCGCTCGACGGTGAACGACCGCCGACGCGCGCGCCGCCGGCCTCGACCCCGGCCTCGGCTACCTGGACATGCATGACGGCGTCCTACGACAACCACGACTTTCCCGATCACCGTGAATCTGCAGTTCACCAACCTGCCCAATCCATTGAAGCCCGACGATCCAACCCAGGGCACCTACGACTTCGCGCTCGGGCAGAACGGCAACGGATCGCTGACGTTCAACTTCTCCGCCAACAGCATTCCGGGGCCGGCCGGAATCGACGTGTTTCGAAGTCACCAGCAGCTTGGCTGGGCTCGGGCGAAGGCCGTTCCGATTTGCAAGTGGTATCCGGCGATGCCGCGGGCGCTCACGAGACCCAGTGCTGGGACCATCAGTTCCAGGCGATCTACACCGACAAACCTTGGTCTCCGCTCGAAGATATCGGCGATCCCTCCGGCCTGCCCGATGATTCCGTCGCTGTAACCCGAACGCCCCTCGTCGCTTGCCCGGGCGGGCCCCGTTTGGGGTATGCTAGGGTCTTCACGAATCGGATCCGCGACCGCAGCCGCGACTGCGACGGAAGAACCCCAGAGAGACCGAGAGGGCGCCCCTTGCCAGAGCATTTCAGACGAATCGACCCCCGATACGAGCGTCAGCTCGAGGTCGAGATGCTCTTCGACGGCAAGAAACAGGTGACGCGAACCCGAAACCTCTCGTTGGGCGGTCTCTACGTCGAGACGCCGTTTCCGATTCCGATTGGGACCACGGTCCAGCTTCGCTTTCAATTGCCGACGCAGCCCGAGCCGGTCGAGGTCAACGGCGACGTGCGCTGGGTCGTCAGCAAGGGGGCGAGCGACGAGATTGGGATGGGGATCCGCTTTCAAGGATTGAGAGCCCGCGATGTATGGGCGCTCAATCGATTCTTCCAGACCATTGTCTAGGCGCGCTGTTCGCCGCCGCGATTGCTGCTGCGCCGCCGCTCTGGCGGCGCCGCGAGCGCGCCTGCCGCGCGCGCCGCCGAAGGTGAAGCGCGGCTGTTCGGGCTGGTCGACCTGTCGATGGCGACCGAGCACGCGCCCGAGGCGCTGAAGGTCGAGGTCGAGAGCTGGGCCAGGGGCCGCGGGCTGGTCAAGCTGAGCGACGCCGGCATGCAGCGCGCGCTGAACGGCCCGACGGCGACCGAGCCGGTGATCGCGCACCTGGTCGGTGTCGGCGCGCGCCAAGCAGGAAGCCGGCGACTGCGCCGGCGCGGTGGCGCTGGCCTACGAGACCGAGGACGCCGCGCTGGGCGGGCTCAGCGTCGACGACGAGCGCGAGCCGCTCAAGGCGCTGTACGCGCTGCTGGTCGCCTGCGAGCACCAGCTGGGCCACGCCGACGGAGGCGCGCGCCGCCGGCGTCCGGCTGCGCACGCTGGTGTCGCTGCCGCCGTCGGCGCTTTCGCGCGAATTGTGGGACACCTACGTCGCGCCGCCGACACCGGACGCCGGTGCCGCACCCCGGCCTGAGGCCGCCGCGGCGCCGGTGGAGCTGACCGTCGACAGCGACCCGCCCAACGCGCGCGTCGCCATCAACTTCCACATCAACGGAGTCACGCCGCGGACGCTCAAGGTCGCGCCCGGCGTCGTCTACGTCGAGATCGAGAAGGCGGGATACAAGAAGGCCTTCCGCAAGATCACCGTCGACAGCGCGCGCCGTCGCGCGCGGTCTTCTCGCTGGCCGACCGCCGTTCCGACCGCGCGGCCCAGGTCGAGAGCGCCGTCGCCAGGCTGCGCGGCAGCGACCCGACCACCCACCCGACGACGCTGGCGCGGCTCGCCGAGCTGGCGCGCGTCGACGTGCTGGTCGCGATCGCCGTCAGCGCCGGCACGGTCAAGCTGTGGTGGTTCGACTCCGACCGCGGCGACCTGATGGGCGAGCCCGATCGAGTCGCGCTTCGATCCCAAGACCGGCAAGATAGCTGGGCGATCGCGGCAAGCTGAACGCGAAGCTCGGCGGCTCGGCCGGACCGTAGTCGCAAGGTCGCGGCCGGCGCTCAGCGCAGGTTGTCGGGCAAGCAGCAGCGACGGCGCGCCGGTGTACGTCACCCACAGCTGGTGGGCCGCGCGGGTCATCGCCACGTGCAGCAGCCGGCGCGCGTCGTCGGAGACCGGATACGACGCCTCGTTGACGTCGAGCAGGATCACGATGTCGAACTCCAGACCCTTGGTCTGGCGCACGTCGGTCACGTCGATGCCGGCGGTGAACGAGAAGTCCTGATCGGCGACCAGGCGCAAGTTCGGCACCTCGGCGCGCGCGAGCGCGTCGTAGTAGAGCCGCGCCTGCTCCGGGTGGCGCGCGACCAGCGCCACCGACGCGGTCGGCTCGGCGCGGATCAGCTCCTTGAGCGCGTGCGACAGAAGCTCGCTGGCCTCGCCCGCCGACGAGAAGCCGAAGGCCTCGACCGGCGCGCCCGCGCGCGGCGCCACCGGGCGCACGTCGCCGCCCAGCGGACCGAGCACGTGCTCGGCGGCGTCGACGATCTCGCGCGTCGATCGGTAGCTCACGCGCAGCGGCTCGACGCGCTCGTGCGGGATGCCGAGATCGTCCAGCAGCGCCGACCAGTTCGAGAAGCCGTGCTCGGGCGCGATCGCCTGCGCGGTGTCGCCCGCCATGGTCACCGACCGTTGCGCGGTCGTGGTCTCCAGCAACACCGCGAGCTCGACCGGCGAGAAGTCCTGCACCTCGTCGACCATCAGGTGCTCGTAGGAGAGCGGCGCGCCGCCCTTGCCGGCCGGGAAAGCGGCCGCGCTGCAGCTGGTAGATGCGCAACAAGAGCGCGTCGTCCTCGGGATCCAGCGCGTACGGCTCGTCGTCCTCGCGACGAGCGCGCCGTGCGCAGGCGGTCGCGCTCGACGCACCAGCGGTGCACGTCGTCGAGCTGCCCCTCGGTGAACAGCCCGGGCGCGTGGCGCGCGAAGCCGGCGCCCAGCGCGCCGCGATCGGTGAGCAGCGCCGCCCACTCGCCGACGACGTCGCGCGTGCGCGCCCGCAGCGCGCGGCCGGTGCCCTCGACGGCGTTGCGCGTGGCCGGGTCGAGCGTCGCGTCGCGCACCCACTGCGCCAGCGCGGTCATGCGCTCGTCGACCGGCCCGATGGTCGTCGCCGGTCTTGGTCCAGGCCGCGAGCACGTCCTCGGCGCCGGGCTTGCCCGCGAGCTCGCGCCCGAGCTCCGTCTCGCAGAAGCGCGCCAGCTCCGCCTGCCGATCGACCAGGATGCGCAGCATCGCGCCGTGCGCCTTGGCGCGCATCACCAGCGCCGGCGTCTCGTCGGTCAGCGGCGCCTGCAGCAGCGGGAACGTCTGCTTGCGGATCGACTCGGCCCAGGCAGGGAACGTCATCACCGGCACGCCGTCGACGTCCAGCGACGGCAGCACGCGCGACACGTACGACGCCAGCGCGCGCTGGTAGACCACGACCAGCATGCGATCGGCGCGGAACCGGCGCGGCTCGGCGAACGCCAGGTAGGCGATGCGGTGCAGGCCGATCGTCGTCTTGCCGCTGCCGGCCGAGCCCTGCACGGCGATCAGGCCCGATGACGGCTGGGTGATGAGCTCGAACTGGCGCGGATCGATCAGCGCGGCGATCGCCGGCAGGTGGCGATCGGGGCGGCGCGCGCCCGACTCGTCGATGCCGAGCTTGCCGCGCGTCGCGGACGGCGGCGGCGAGCGGCGCGCGCGCGCCGGGCGCCGCGCCGGGGTCAGCGTCGCGGTCCCGTCGCGCGCGACCGACAGCTTGGCCTGCTGGACGGCGATCTCGCGCCACTGCCCGGTGCGCAGGTTGCGCGAGAACGTCCCCTGCGGCGCCGCCACCCGGCGCAGCTCGCCCTCGAGGATCGCGACCGTGCGCCGCGCGAGGATCTCGCCCTCGACCAGGCGATCGCCCAGGCGCTCCTCGTAGCCGTCGCCCTCTTCGTAGCGATAGAAGAGACGCGACACCGGGCGCGTTCCGCCAGTCGACGATCTGCACGCCGCCGCCCGGCTCGACGAAGGTGCGCGGACCGATGAGCACGTCGCGCCGCTTGCCGTTCTCTTCCAGCCTCAGGTGGCCGAAGTAGGGTGACTTGCGATCGACGGGCGGGTTGTCGCCCTTGCCGCGCTGGCGCGACAGCGCCTCGATCCGATGCATCTGCTCCAGGATCGATCCCTGGTCCTCGGGCTTGGCCTCGGCCAGCGCATCGCGCAGCTCGACGAGCGCGCCGGCGTCGTCGACCTGCAGCCGCGACTTCTTCGGGCCCTCGTCGAGCTTGCGCAGGACGACCCGCAATAGAGACTCCTCCTCGGCGACGATCGGAGGAAGGTCGGGGTCAGTCTGGTGCGCCGCGCCGTCCGCGGACTCGGTCATCTGTTCCAAGCGACCGGTCAGCATAGTGGCGCGCCCGCCCGCTGTCACGTCCGATCATCTTTCCATTTCGCCGGGTTGCGCCTCCGCGATGGGATCCGACGGCGGAGCCGTCGTCGCCAACGTTCAATCCGCGTCGCGCAAGTCGCTCTGCCAGGGCGACCGGGCGGTTTCGTCGCACAGCCACAGAAACATCGCGCGCACCTCCAGGTACTCCTCGGTCACCACCTCGGCCAGCGCGCGCGGCATGGTCGTCGATCGCCATCCCCTCCCACTCGAACCCGGGCACACCGCGGGTCATCGCGACCAGGCCGCCCGAGGTCAGCTTGTCGCGACAGCGCCAGGTGCGCTCGATCGACATGCCGGCGGCGCGGTCCGAAGTTCGGCGGCGGCTCCAGCGCGTCGGGCAGCGCGACGCGGTCGAGGCCGCAGCTCCAGCAGAGCCAGCACAGCGCCGCCCAGTCGCCGCGCGCGAGCCGCTGCAGCGCCGGCACGCGGCGTGTCGTCGAGGGCCAGCCGCTCGTCGATCGCGATGGTCTCGACCTGCGACGTCGCCGGGCATCGCCTCGCCCGACGCTCGGCGGCCGCATCGGCTGACGGCGAGCGGCTCACCGTCGGGGAGGAAGCTCTGCTCGAAGCTCGCAGGTCTCGAGCGCGACCGGACCGTCCGGCAGCAGCGCCGTCAGATCCGGCGGCAGCCAGCTCGCAGCCGCGTCGACGTGGGCGTCGGCGCCCGCGTCGCGCAAACGCTGCGACAGCGCCTGGCGCAGCAACGCCAGGCGCGTCGCGTACTTCTGGACGACGGCCCGCACCGATTCCAGCGGCTGCGCCGGCGCGTCCGGATATTCCTCGAAGATCGTCTCGACGGCGACGCGCGCCGGCCAGAAGTCGAACGCCGGGAAAGATCACCCGCACGTAGCCGTCGAGCTGCGTGCGCTGCTCGCCCCAGTCGGCCGGCAGCGCTGCACGTCGCGCGCGGCGCTGTCGGGCGCGCCCAGGTGCACGTTGACCAGCGAGCGCGTGACGTAGCAGCCGACGCGATCCGGATCGAGCAGCAGCCCGGCGTCGACGATCTGCAGCGCCGCGCGGTACGCGCCCTTGATCGACGACGCGATCGCGCGAACAGAGCGCGGTCGGATCACCGCCGCGCACCAGCGCATCGACCAGCGGCGCCAGCCGGTCGCCGGCGCGATCGATCATGGTCGTGGCCAGCTCCGCCGCCGCCTGCGGTGCGCGCGGCCAGGTCGCCTGCGCCAGGAGCTCGCGCAAGCGGCGCCGGCGTCGCCGGTGACCGCCGCGCTGCGCGCCATCGCCAGGATCGCCTCGCCGACGCGGCGTTCGCGCCGCAGGGACTGCGCGAGCTCGGCGAGACGGCGCGCCTCCGCGGTTGCGTCCGCCCGCGGTATCGACCGGCCGCCAGCGCCGGCGAGCAGGCGAGCTCCTCCTCGGGCATGGCGACGCCGAGATCGCGCTCGACGATCACCGTGCCGCCGCGTCGCGCAGCCGCCACACGCCGGTCGCGAGATCGCGATCGAACGACGCCCTCCTCGGTGGCGGCGCGCGCATCGGCGAAGACGCCGGCGGGGATCGTGTCGTCGCGGAACGGGCCGTGCTTGAGGCCGCGCTCGTAGCGCACGTCGAGGCAGAGCGCGCCGTCGGTCTCGCGATAGCGGCGCAGGGCGCCGTGCCGCACGTCGCTTCTTCGAGAGTCTCCTTCCTCGACCAGCACGCCTTGCCCGCGACCAGCCCGGCCGCCAGATGGGCTACCGGACGACCCCTGCGCCCACGGCACCGCGCGTACTCGCCGACCAGCCAGCGCGACGATGCCTCGTCGTAGCGTGCGTCGGCACGGCACCGACGGCGGGCGCGGCGGATGAGGCGCGCCGCTGTCGAGGATCTGCTGGCCCGCGCGATCGTACCAGCGCCGCGCCATGACCTGGCCGTGGTGAAAGTCGCTCTGCAGCTCCCAGGCGTTGGGCGGCACGCAGCAGGACTGCAGCACCTCGGTCGTCGGCGCGTCGCTGGCGAAGCAGCGCAACGTCCCCTGCATCTGTCCGTCGACGAACTCGCCGCGGCCGGCGATCTGCCCGTTCGGGTGGAAGCGCAGGTAGGTGCCGACGCCCTTGCCGCCGACGAACGTGACCTCCTCGCGCAGCGTACCGTCGGGGCGCCAGCTGCGGTGCAGACCCTGCTTCTCGCCGGCGGCGTCGACGGCGCCCGCTGCGCCATTCGGACGCGTCCGGGAACCCAGGTGGCGTCGTCGGGGACTCGCCGGGGGACGCTCCGACGTGTCTCCCATGCGCGCAAACATACCGCGACCGCGAGCGCGCGATTGCCCGCGCACCAGACGCCCCGGTTCGCCCCTTATGGCTAATGAAGCTGAATTGATGCGCGGAACGGAGCTCGACGTGCGCGCCCGACGATTGATCTGCTCGCTGGCGCTGAGCGTCGTGTGCGTCACGTCTGCGTTGTTCGTCAGGTAAGTCCGACTGGCGGCGGCGCCCGGGCGGCGCGCCGGGCGTGGCCGGCATGACGGGAATCGCCGGCGCCGGCGCGGGCGGCTCCAGCGCGGGCGGCGCTCCTGGCGCCGCAGGCGGTGCGCCCGGCCACGACGCCGGCGACGGATCTCGGTGCCAGCGACGGCGGCGCCGAGCGGCCCGCGACGCCCGACTCGGGCGCATCGGACGCAGCGCGCGACACGCGCGATCGGGCCCAGCGGATCCGACGGCGGCACGACCGGGAGCTGCGCGACGCCCGGCGCCGGCAATCACTACGTCGACTCCGCGGCCGGCAACGACGCCGCCGACGGCGCGACGACGGCCACGGCGTGGAAATCGCTCGACGCCGGTGAACGCCGCGACGTTCCATCCCGGCGATCACATCTGCTTCAAGGCGGGCAGCACCTTCACCGGCCAGCTCCACCCGCTCGGCTCGGGCACCGCGGCCGCGTCGATCGTGATCGACCAATACGGCACCGGGCGCGAAGCCGCGCTTCAACGCCGGCAGCGGCGTGCTGGATACGTTCCTGCTGCTCAACCAGTCGTACTGGGAGATCAACAACCTCGAGATCACCAACAATCAGAGCACGCCCGGCGACTACCGCGCCGTCGCCGTGCGCGGCCGCGACGCCGGCGTGCTGCACCACATCGCGATCCGCGGCTGCTTCATTCACGACGTGACCGGCGTCGTGAACTGGATCGGCGGCAGCACCGCCGACAACATCCCGCCCTGGGTGACGTTCCAGACCGGCTGGGACGACTCGAAGCGAACCGGCGGCATCGTCGTCGAAGTTCAATCCGCCAACGGAACGCCGACCTGGTTCGACGACGTCACCATCGAGAACAACATCGTTCAGGACACGTCGTTCGGCGGCATCATCTTCAAGCAGTTCGACGGCGGCTTCGGTTGGGGCATCCGCAACTCGCCCACCGACACGCATTTCATGCCGCACACCAACATCGTCATCCGCGGCAACTACCTCAGCCAGACCAACACGATCTACGGCTGCAACACGATCTACGTCACCGGCTCGCGCGGCGTGCTCATCGAGCGCAACGTCAGCCAGAACGCCGGCACCAGCGCGATCGAGGTCTACAACGCCGACAACTTCACCATTCAGCACAACGAGACGTTCGGCACCGTGCGCAAGGCCAACGGCGCCGACTTCAACGGCATCGACGCCGACCGCGCGACGACCAAGGCGGTCATCCAGTACAACTACATTCACGACAACGGCGACGGCATCCTGCTGGCGCAGTTCGCGTTCGGCGACTCGATCATCCGCGAGAACCTGATCATCAACAGCAGCCGCTACAGCATCAACCTGCACTCCGACGCGGCGGCGACCAACCAGACGTACAACAACCTGCTCTTCGCGTCGGGGCTGAACGGCGCTTCGCTGGTGAATTCATCGGGCGGCACGGCGGCGCTGGTCGCGACGTACGCGCTGCGGAACAACATCCTGTTCACGACGCGCACCGGAGACGCGGCGGTCACCGCGGCCGGGATCTCGTACCGGGCAATCTCTACAGCGGTCTGCCGGCAGCGGCGGGCGATACGTCGGCGAAGACCGGCGATCCGATGTTCATGAACAGCGCGACCCACCCGAACGGCGGAGCCGCCGGACCGGCGCTGACCGGGCTCGGCGGCTTCCAGCTGCGCACCGGCTCGCCGGCGATCAACGCCGGCGTCTCGATCACCGGCAACGGCGGCGTCGACTTCTGGGGCGACCCGCTCTACGTCGGGACGCCGGACATCGGGCCGTACGAAGCGCCGTGAGACGGCCTCTCGGACGGGCGAGAGGCAACGCCGGCCGTGCGACCGCCGCAACCGACATCGCTCGGTCGATCTCGCGCTGGCTCTCGCGCTTCTTCGAGTCCTCGCGCTTGTCCCACTGCTGCTTGCCGTGGACCAGCGCCAGCTCGGCTTTCACGCGCCCCTTCTTCTCGTACAGGCTGAGCGGCACCAGCGTGTAGCCCTTTTCGCGGATCTTCCCCGCCAGCCGATCGATCTCGCGGCGGTGCAGCAGCAGCTTCCGCTTGCGGCGCGGATCGTGGTTGCGGCCGTGAGCGAACGGATAGACGCCGATGTCGACCTGGTGCAGCCAGGCCTCGCCGCGATCGATGTCGGCGAACGCGTCGACCAGCGTCGCCTTGCCGGCGCGGATCGACTTGACCTCGGAGCCGGCGAGCACCACGCCGGCCTCCAGCGTCTCGTCGACGTGGTACTCGTGCCGCGCGCGCCGATTGCGCGCGAGGACCTTCACCTCGTCGGCCCGGCGTTCGCGTTCTTGGTCGCCTTGTTGGCCACGGCGGGCCGTTACCCTACACCGCGCGCGCCAGGGCAACCACCCGGACCTCGCGGGCACCCGCCCCGCGCAGCACGCCGGCGCATTCGTTCAGCGTGGCGCCGGTCGTGAACACGTCGTCGATCAGCAGCACGCGCCGGCCGCGCACGCGCGCGGGCATCGGCGACCGCGAAGGCGCCCGCGACCTCTTGCAGGCGCGCCATCGGGCCCAGGTGGCCGAGCTCACGCGTGTCGCGCGTGCGACGCAACAGCGTCCGTTCGAGCGCTGGCAGACGCCGCGCCGCTCGCGCCGCGCCGACCGCGCAGCAGCAGCCGCCGCGCCGCGCGCGCCAGCTCGAGCGCCTGGTTGAACCCGCGCCGGCGCAGCTTGCGCGGGTGAAGCGGCACCGGAACGATCGCGTCGTCTCGGCCGAAGCCGCCGTGCGCCAGCACGCGCGCCAGCGGCTCGACCAGCAGCCGCGCCAGGCGCGCGCGCCAGGTCGCGGCGGCCCGCGGTGCTTCATCGCAACGATGGCGTCGGCCAGCGCGGCGCCGTACTCGCAGGCGACGCCGGCCTCCGCGAAGGCGAACGGAACGCGCCGGCAGGCGCCGGCAGCGTCTCGACCCCGGTGATTCTCGCCGGTGGTCGACCGGGCAGCGCGCAGCCCGGGCAACCGTCCGCGAGCGGCGTCACCGAGATCGCGCACTCGGGACAAAACAGGAGCGAGTCGGAGATGTAGTCGTCGCAGCCGGCGCAGCGCGCCGGCCAGAAGAGCTGCCGCGCCTCGGCGAGCAACCGCGCTCCGAGCAATTCCGAGAACCTGGGGAGGGTCATTCCGGGTTATCGCGTCGCAACCACCCGAGTTGTGTGTGTCACTGAACGCCGGTGTGACCTCGGGTGGCCACTGCAACCCTGGCCCACCCGTCGGGTGCAGCCGCCCCGTTGCCGATCGTACGAGCGACCTTAAGTTTTCGCTTCGCCTGTCCGATGCAGCGTGCCGAGCTCGAGCATAACGCTACTGACCCGCACATCCCCAAGGAGCCTGAATGAATCCGCGCACCGTGATCCGTCGACGAGTCTCGATGCAAGGCGAAGACGCTCCCACCAGCGTGCACGAGACCACGCTGGACGAACAGAGCCTGGATCGCCTCTTTTCGGAGATCGCCGAGGCGACCGCGGCGCCGGAGGTCTTCTTCCGCGATGGGCGTCCGACGTCGCTGCCCGCGTCTGCCGATGCGCTGGCCGCCGCGCGCGAGGCACTGCGCCGCCAGACGACGCGCGGGATCCAGCTGCGCTACCGCGGCCGCGACGCCGAGCACTGGGACACGCTGACGCCGGACTCGAGCGGCACCGCTCGCCTGGTCCGCCTGCGCTTCGCGGCCTGAGTCGCGCACGCCCGCAGCGCGGCCCCGGCCCGCGACTTCGCGCTCAACGCCTCGGCCGCTGATTCGTCGCCGACGCCGCTTCGGACTCCGCCTGCGTGATCCGGGCCGCCGTGCGCTGGCAATCGACCTCGCGGCCCTCGCTCATCCGCGTGCAGTCGATGCACGCGCCCAGCGACGCGAGCGCCGCGTCCAGCAGGTTCCACTCCGCGTCGAGCGGCCCGTCCTGACCGACGCAGATCCGCACCCGATCCGCCAGGTCGACCTTGACCTGGTGATCGAGCTCGGTCAGGGCCGGTGAACCGCAACGCGGAAGCGAGCTTTTCTTCTTCTTCGTCGCCTTCTTTTCGTCTGGCCCGGCTCGAGCGCGCGCGCCGCGAGCTTCTGCGCCTCGCGGATCCGCGCGGCGACCGGCAGGAGCGCCGCGTACGCGCACTCCGGACGCGCCTGCGGAGTTTCCGCCGGCTCGGACGGGATCGACGGATGAACGAACGGCTCCGGGTGAGCGCTGCTCGCGGGCGCCGGCGGCGGGGCCGCGCTCGGCGCCGGCTGGTCTCGCCGGCAGCCAGCGGTCGCAAACGACAGCGCCAGAGCAACGGCGGTGACCGCCAGCCACGTGTAGGTGCCCGAGGCCGGTGCGAGCGATCGATCCGCCATGCAGCCCGCCATTGCAGCGCCGCGCGCCTTACTCCGGCGCGCTCAGGCCGCGGCGCAGGTAGGTCGGCTTGTCGAACTCGTTCTCCTCGACGCCGAGCTCGTCGGCCGCGCGCACCGGCGCGGGCGCGCTCATGCGGCGCGGCTGCGGTCCGGCACCCGACACCGGCGGGCGGATGATCGGGCGCTCTGCGGGCGGCGTCCACTCGGCGGTCGGCAGCGCCGCCGTAGTTGATCGGCGACGACGGCGACGCCGCGACCGGCGCTGGCGTCGCCGCGCTGTAGTCGGCGCCGACGTAGAAGTCGTCGAGGTTGTCGATCGGAATGCTCAGCGGCTCGGGGTTGCGCGGCGCCGCCGCTGCGAAGCCGCGCGCGGTCGGTCCCGAAGGCAGCGCCCCGACTGCGCCCACGACACCGGCGGCACGGCAGGCGGCTGCATCGACGACCCCATGGTCGGAATCGCCATGGTCGGCGCCGAGCCGAACGTCGCCAGCGGCGGCTGCGGCGCCATCGGCAGCGCCATCTGGTCGTGGCCACGGCGGTTCGGCGCCCCGCCGCGCAGCCGGAACCGCGACCGGCTCCGCCTGCGTCATCGGCTGGAAGCCGGTCGCGATCACGGTGATGCGCACCTCGTCGCCGGCGTGCGCGTCGATGACCGAGCCGAAGATGATGTTGGCCTCGGGATCGGCCGCCTCTTCGATCAGGCTGCAAGCTTCGTTCATCTCGGCCAGCGTCAGGTCGGAGCCGCCCGTGATGTTGATGAGGATGCCGGTCGCGCCGTTGATCGACACGTCCTCGAGCAGCGGCGAGCTGATCGCCTGCTGCGCCGCCTCGATGGCGCGCTTGTCGCCGGTGCCGCGGCCCGTGCCCATCAGCGCCTTGCCCATGCCGGTCATGATGGTGCGGACGTCGGCGAAATCGACGTTGATGAGCCCCGGCACCGTCACCAGATCGCTGATGCCGCGCACGGCGTTCAGGCAGACGTTGTCGACCATCGCGAACGCGTCCTTCAACGTCATCTTCAGGCCGGCGAGCGAGATCAGGCGATCGTTGGGGATCACGATCAGCGCGTCGACCGCCTTGGCCAGCTCGCTGATGCCGCCCGAGGCTTTCTTCTTGCGCTGCGAGCCCTCGAACGCGAACGGCTTGGTGACCACGCCGACCGTCAGCGCACCGAGGTCGCGCGCGACCTGCGCGATGATC
Source organism: uncultured Pseudomonadota bacterium (assembly GCA_963774325.1). Classification (GTDB taxonomy): domain Bacteria; phylum Myxococcota_A; class Polyangia; order Fen-1088; family Fen-1088; genus DASRQZ01. Next base: position 879,307 of record CAVZEF010000002.1, on the reverse strand, counting down.
GGCGCGGCGCCGGTGCCGGTGCCGCCGCCCATACCGGCCGTGACGAAGACCATGTCAGCGCCGGCCAGCGCCTCGGCGACGCGCGACGCGTCCTCGAGCGCGGCCGCGCGGCCGATCTCCGGGTTGGCGCCCGCGCCCAGGCCTTTCGTCAGGCTCTTGCCCAGGTGCACCTTGATGGCGGCCTGGTTCGCCTCCAGCACCTGGCAGTCGGTGTTGGCGACAATGAAATCGACTCCCTCGATCCCGCCCTCGATCATCGTGTTGATGGAGTTGCCGCCGCCGCCGCCCACTCCGATGACCTTGATGACCGGGCGCCCAGGACTTGCTTCACCGTCGTCGAATTCAAGCATCGTCGAAATCTCCCTCCTCTATCGATCCCACGACTTCGAAAGACGACGCTAATTTTTTGTCGCCTCCCGCGGGACCCTCGAAGGGTTCCGAACCTCCCGCGATGAGCTCCGGCGGGGCAAGCCCGCCTCCGCTCGACGCGATCCGCGCGCCAGCTACCGGTGGTCGCCGTTTTGCGGGCGTCGGGCCGGGGACCAGCGCAGCACGACCACGGTGCAATCGTCGCGGCGCTGGCCGCCGTGGCGGCGGTCGACCGCGGCCAGGATCTGGTGGCGCAGCACGGCCACCGGCACGGCGGCGTAGGTGCGTACCAGGTTCATGAGGTGGGCGTCGGCCTCTTCCTGCGTCGGCCAGGCCTCGCTGACACCGTCGGAGTAGGCGACCAGCGTGTCTCCGGGCCCGAGCACCTTGCTCGCCTACCTCGAACTCGGCGGCCTCGAACAGCCCCAGGCCGGGGCCGCCCTCGTGCAGGCTGTCGCGCGTGCCGTCGGCGCGCACCAGCAGCGCGGGCGGATGGCCGGCGCTGACGTAGATCAGCCGCCCGGACTCCGGATCGAACCGGCTCAGGAAGCAGGTCGCGAATCGATCGCCGGGGACGTTCTCGTAGAACGTGCGGTTGATGCGCGACACCACGCGCGACAGGGAGGCATCGTGCCAGTGCGCGTGCACCGCCGTGCGCAGCGACGTCATGAGCATCGCGGCGCCCAGGCCCTTGCCCGATGCGTCGGCGACCGCGAGCGACAGCTGCTTTCCATCCCACAGGAAGTCGTGATAGTCGCCGCCCACCGCCTCGCAGGATCGGCTCTCTCCGTCCAGCTCGCAGTCGGGAACGAACGGCGCCGACTTGGGCAGGATGCTGCGCTGGATCTCGGCGGCCATGCGCATCTCGCCCTCGAGGCGCTCCTTCTCGAAGTTGGCTTCGAGGAGCCGCGTGCCCTCGATCTTCGACGCGGCGATGTTCGACAGCGCGGTGAGGATCTCGAGATCGTCGCGCCCGAACGATCGCAGCGCGTTGCGCGTGTCGGCGTAGACCAGGCCGATCACCTCTTCGGTCATCCCCATCTTGGGCGCGAGCCAGAGCGGCGTGCACATGGCCGAACGCACGCCGGTCGCGACCAGGCTGTGGCGCGCCTTGTAGACGTCGTCGTCGAGCACGTTGGGGATCAGCAGCGCGACGCGCTCATCGACGACGCGGCGCCAGACCGCGCTCGAGATGCGCGTGATGGGATCGCCCTCGCGGCTGCGCGCCGCCACGACCTGGGGCGCGCCGGTCTCCGGCTCCAGCAGCACGATCGCGCCGCGCTCGACCGGCACCGCCTCGAAGACCACGTCGAGCACGCGCTCGAACAGCTCCGGCAGCGGGCGGCGGCCCAGCAGCGACGAGCTGGCGCGGCTCAGCAGCTGGAACACGCGCGTCTGCCGCGGCAGATCGACGACCTCGACGACGCGGCTCGTGATACGCGATCGGAGCTCGTCGATCTTGTAAGACTCGGCGCCGAGCAGCGCGACGTTGTCGCTGCTGGTCTCGTTGCTTCCATCGGAGAAGACCAGCTTGCTCTCGCCGACCGCGATCAGATCGCCGTTGTGCAGGCGGCGCTCGCCGACCACGCGCTCGCCGTTCAGGAACGTGCCGTTCGTACTGCCAAGATCGATGATGTAGAAGGCGCCGCCGCGCGGCTCAATCTCGGCGTGACGGCGCGAGAGCAGGTGGTCGGGCAGGAACACATCGCTGTCCGAGCCGCGACCGATGATCAATCGCCCGCCCGATACCGGAAGACGCCGGCGTTCTCCCGCAGCGGTCAAAAGCTCGATTTCCGGCATGCCGACCCCTCCGAACGACCCGTCCTTATACCATACGGCTCGTATTGCTCACTCGCGTGTGGCCCGACGGAGCCGGGCCCCTCGACGACAATATCGATGCCGAAAGTAGTGCCGGACACAAGTCGCGTCTAGGGAGCTGGACCTGAGGCGCCTTAGAATGCAGTCGCCAGGGTGCGTCGCAGGCGCGATAAAAAGCCGGGGCGCTTGGCTGCGATCTCGGACGAGCGGCCGGCGCCTTGACGGGCCACGCCGTATTGCACCAGACCGACACCCGTCGAAAACGTGGGCGATTTCACGACCTCGGCCAGCCCGCCCACCCCCTTCGGCATTCCACGACGCACCGGGATGCCCAGGATCTCCTCGGCGAGCTCGGTCATGCCGGGCAAGCCCGTGGACCCGCCGGTGATGACTGCACCCGATGCCAGCAGGTCCTCGCAGCCGAGGCGCACGATCTCGGCTTTCACGAACGAGAAGATCTCCTCGATGCGCGGCTGGATGATGTCGCGGCAGAGCATTTGACGCGAGAGGATCCGCGGCGCGCGCCCGCCCACTGACGCGACCTCCACGGTCTCGTCCTCGCCGACCATGCTGGCCAGCGCGCAACCGGCGCGAATCTTGATTTTTTCGGCCTCGTGCGGCGGCGTTCGCAGGCCGAACGCGATGTCGCTGGTCACCTGGTGTCCGCCGATGGGGATCACGCTGGTGTGGGCGACGGCGCCTTCGGTGAAGATCGCGATGTCCGTGGTGCCGCCACCGATGTCGACCAGCGCGACGCCCAGCCCCTTCTCGTCTTCCTCGAGCACGGCTTCGCCCGAGGCCAGCGGCTCGAGCACGATGTCGAGCACCTCGAGATCACAGCGGGTGCAGCACTTGATGATGTTCTGCGCGGCGGCGGCAGCGGCGGTGACGATGTGCACGCGCGCCTCCAGGCGCACGCCACACATGCCGAGCGGCTCGCGCACGCCGTCCTGGCCGTCGATCTTGTACTCCTGCGGCAGCACGTGGACGATGTGCCGGTCGACGGGTAGCGCGATCGCGCGCGCCAGCTCCAGCACCTTCTGCACGTCGGTCGAGCGGACCTCCTTGTCCTTGACCGCGACGGTGCCGGTCGAGTTCACGCCCTTGATGTGGCCGCCGGCGATGCCGACGTAGACCTGCGAGATCTCGCACCCCGACATGCTCTCGGCCTCGAGGACCGCCTGCTTGATCGACGCGACGGTCGAGTCGATGTTGACGATCACGCCCTTCTTGAGACCGCGCGACGGATGGGTGCCGACGCCGATGATGTCGAGCCCATCCGGGCCCATCTCCCCGACCACCGCGGCGATCTTGGTCGTGCCGATGTCTAGGCCCACGATGATGTCCGAGGATTTTCTGGCCATGGCTTCGCCGATTCTCACCGCGTTCCGCGAAGGACCGAAATTTTTTGATGCGGCGGCCGGCCTCCAACCCTTTCTCGCCCGCCAGAGTGGAGGAGAGCATCGGGGTGAGGAGGTCCGATGGTCCGGGCCGTTAGCGAGCCGGCGCTTCGGCCAGGCGAACGGGAACCCGATCCCGGTTGGGGCCGTCCAGGTGGACGGTCTGCAGGGATGCGAGGCCGTGAGCGCCGAAGCTCGGTAGGCCGGCCAGGATGCGGTCCAGGCGGTCCAGCTTGTCGGTGTAGTCGCCGCGGCCGAGGCGGATCTCGGCGCCGCCGTCATAGAGGAGCAGCGAGAAACCGTAGCGCGGGTCGATGTGGATCTCCGATAGCGACGGGCGTGAGGGCGCCCGGTACTCGTCGAGGATCGCCAGCGCTTCGCGGAACGCCGCCGCGCTGGCGTCACGAAACGCCGCGTACTGCTGGCGCGAGATGCCGGTCAGCAGCACCAGGCCGTCGGCCTCGTCGAGCGTCGCTCGCTTGAAGGGGTGGCCGCTCTCGTCGAGGAGGTAGAGCCCGCCCAGCACCGCGACCGCCGCCGCGGTGCGCTCGGTGATGTCGATCGCCAGCACCGACGGCAGCTCGCGCCGCACGCGCGCCGCCGCGACCCACGGATGGCTGGCGACGCGCGCGGCGACCAGATCGGTGTCGATCGACAGCAGGCGATCGCCGGTGTCGACGCCGGCCAGCGCCAGCACCTGCTCGCGACGCACGTGCGCCGTCGCGGTGACGCGGACCTCGCGCACAGCGAAGCGCGGCGACGCGACAACGTGGCGCACCGCCTGCTGCCCGCCCCACGCCGCGCCCGCGAGCGCCCCGACCGCCGCCAGCGCCTTGAGCACGACCAGGCCGCGCCGCACGGCCGCCTGCACCACGCCGGCGAGCCAGACCGCGACCGACGGTGACGCCACGGTGATGCGACGATTCCGCCGCCGGCTCACGCGTCCGCTCCCCGCTCCTCGAGCAACGCCAGCAGCTCGCCGGCGACGTTGGTGATGTCGCCCGCGCCCAGGACCAGCACCACGTCGCCGGAGCGCACCAGTCCGCGCAGCTCGCACCGCGAGCGCCGCGCGCGGCACGTGGCGCACGTCGCGGCCGGCCGGGAACGTCGACATCAGCACCTCCGTCGACACGCCGTCGATCGGCGCCTCGCCCGCCGCGTAGATATCGGTGAGCAGCACGACGTCGGCGCCGCTCAGGGTCGGCGCGAAGAACGGCAGCAGGTCGCGCGTGCGCGTGTATCGGTGCGGCTGGAAGGCCACGATCAGCCGCCGGTGGTAGAGCCGGGCCGCCGCCACCGTCGCCGCCAGCTCGGTCGGGTGATGTCCGTAGTCGTCGACCACCAGCACGCCCGAGACCTCGCCGCGCACGGAGAAGCGGCGGTCGACGCCCTGAAACGTCTCGAGCGCCGCGCAGTAGTCCTGGAACGAAACGCCGAGATAGTCCGACACGCACAGCGCCGCCAGCGCGTTCTCCGCGTAGTGCACGCCGGGCATGCGCACCTGCGCCTCGCCGCGCAGCTTGCCGCGCACGGTGATGCGAAAGCGCGTGCCGTCGGGGCTCGCGTCGAGGATCTCACCGCGGTAGTCGCCGCCGCGCAGCCCGTAGGTCACGTGCCGCCGCAACAAGCGCGGCGCCAGCTCCATCGCTTTCACGTTGTCGCCGCCCAGGACCACCAGCCCATAAAACGGCACCCGGTCGGCGAAGTCGAGAAACGCGTCGGACAGCGCGTGCTCGGAGCCGAAGTGGTCCAGGTGCTCGCGGTCGATGTTGGTGATGACCGCCACCATCGGGATCAGGTGTCGGAACGACCCGTCGGACTCGTCGGCCTCGGCGACCAGGATCTCGCCCTCGCCGAGCCGCGCGTTGGAGCCGAACGCACGCGCCTTGCCGCCGATGATGGCCGTCGGGTCGAGGCCCGCCAGCGCCAGGATCACCGCGATCATGGTGGTGGTCGTGGTCTTGCCGTGGCTGCCGGCGACGGCGACGCCGTCCTTCACGCGCATGAGCTCGCCCAGCATCTCGGCGCGCGGGATGACCGGGATATCGCGCGCGCGCGCCGCCGCGACCTCGGGGTTGTCGGGGCGCACCGCGCTCGACACCACGACGACGTCGGCCGTCGCGACCTGCTCGGGCGCGTGGCCGAGGTGGATCTTCGCGCCCATCGATGCCAGCCGGCGCGTGACGTCGCTGGCTTTGAGGTCGGAGCCCGAGATCGGGTAGCCGAGGTTGAGCAATACCTCGGCGATGCCCGACATGCCGATGCCGCCGATACCGACGAAGTGAATCGCGACGTTGCGCTTGCGGAACATCAGGCCACCGCCCCGGCGGGCGCCAGCCGCTCGAGCTCGTCGACGATCGCGCGCGCGGCGCCGGGCCGGCCCAGCGACGCCATCGCCGCGCCCATCGCGGAGCGCCGCGCGTCGTCGGCGAGCAGCGACGCCACCAGGTCGGCGAGTCCCTCGGCCGTGGCCTCGCGCTGAGGCAGCACCACCGCGGCCCCCGCGGCGGCCATCTCGCGCGCATTCGCGGTCTGGTGATCGTCGGCCGCGGTCGGCAGCGGAATCAGGATCGCCGGGACAGCCGACGATCGCCAGCTCGGCCAGCGTCAGCGCGCCGGCGCGCCCGATCACCAGACTCGCCTTCGCGAGCTCGCCCGGCATGTCGTCGATGTACGCGCGGACATCGACATCGCGCGCCGGATCGACATCGCGCGCCGGATCGAAGCCCGCGTCCTTCACGCCGGCGGCGGCGTAGCGCGCGCGCGTGCGATCGAAGTCGGACGGCCCGGCCTGGTGCACGATGCGCGGCAACGGCCCTCGCCGCGCGAGGAGCGGCACCATCGCGCACACCAGCTCGTTGACCGCGCGCGCGCCCTGGCTGCCGCCCACGATCAGCAGCGTCTTCGCGGCGGGCGCGGCCGCGTTCGCCGTCGCCGTCGCGGGCGTCGTCGTCGCCGTGGAGCGACCGTCGAGAAAGCGCCGGCGCACCGGATTGCCCGACAGCGTGGTCTTCGCGGCCGCGAAGTACTTGCGGCTCTCGTCGAACGCGACGAACACGCGGCGCACGAACCGGCCCAGCAGGCGATTGGTGAAGCCGGGGCGGCTGTTCTGCTCCTGGATCGCGGTCGCGTAGCCGGAGAGCGCCGCGGTGAGCACGATCGGCCCCGACGCGTAGCCGCCGACGCCGATCACCAGATCCGGGCGAAAACGGCGCAGGATCGCCAGCGACCCGAAGAAGGCCTTCGGCAGGCGCAGCAGGCCGCGCAGAAGGCCGCGCACGCCGGTGCGCTTGATGCCGCTGACCTCGAGCAGCTCCAGCCGGTAACCGGCGCCGGGGACCAGCTTGGCCTCCAGCCCGCGCGCGGTGCCGACGAACAGCACCTCGCCGCCGGGACGCGAGGTCACCTCCTCGGCGATGGCGATGCCGGGATAGAGGTGGCCGCCCGTGCCGCCGCCGGCGATGATCACGCGCATCACGCCGGCTCCTGCGGGCTGGGCGTCGTCCTGGTTGCTCCGGGAGGACCGACCTCGACGATCAAGCGTGGCGCGTCGTCGATGCGGCGGTTGCGCGCGCGTGCGCCGCGCCCGCGCGCGCCGCCCCAGAGATCGGCGCCCGGCTCGGGGTGGCGCGCCGAGATGTTGCCGAGGACGCCGGCCATGAAGAGGCTGACCACCAGCGACGTGCCGCCGTAGCTGATGAACGGCAGCGGCAGCCCCTTGGTCGGCAGCGAGCCCGAGCACCACGCCCATGTTGACCAGCGCCTGCAACCCGAACATCGCGGTGATGCCGAACGCCAGGTAGCAGCCGAACATGTCGCGCGCGCGAAACGCCGCGCGCAGCCCGCGCCACACCAGCACCGAGAAGCCGAGCACGACGCACAGCACGCCGGCGAGGCCCAGCTCCTCGCCGATGATCGACAGAATGAAATCGGTGTGCGCTTCGGGAAGAAAGAACAACTTCTGCCGTCCGTCGCCGAGGCCGAGGCCGGTGAGCCCGCCCGAGCCGACGCTGATCAACGATTCGGTGATCTGATACCCGACGTCGCGCCGGAACGCCCACGGGTCGAGGAACGCGAGCATGCGCCGCATGCGGAACGGCGTCGAGACGATGAACTTCCAGCCGGCGGGCGCCGCGACCAGCACCGCGATGATGAGGTAGCTGGTGCGCGTGCCGGCGACGAACAGCAGACCGAGCGCGACCGCGCCGAAGATCGCCGCCGTGCCGAGATCCGGCTGCTTGAGCAGCAGCGCCATCATCACGCCGGTGACCACGAGCGGCGGCAAGAAGCCGACGGAGAAGACGCGCACCTTCTCCGCCTTGCGCGCCAGCAACGAGGCGAGATAGATGCACAGCGCGACCTTGGCCAGCTCGCCGGGCTGGAACGACAGCGGCCCCAGGCGGAACCAGCGGATCGCGCCGCCCGCGCGCGAGCCCAGCTTCAGCACCGCCACCAGCGCGACGACCGACACGCCGAGCAGCGGGTACGCGAGCCGCCGGTAGACCGAGTAGTCGGTGCGCAGCGCGAACGTCATCGCGCACAGGCCCAGCACGGCGTAGACCAGCTCGCGCTTCAGGAAGTAGGCGGCGTCGCCGTACTTGCGCGCGGCGAACACCGCGCCCGACGAGAAGACCATCACCAGCCCGAAGGCCATCAGCATCAGCACGGCGCCGACGAGCACGCGATCGGTGCCGACCTCGCTGGGGCGGATCAACTTGTCGTCACCGAGCAGCGCGCGACGCCAGCGGGCGAGGCGCGAAGGCGGCGCCGGCTTCGCCGCGTCGTCGGCGAACGTCGACGAGCGCGGTGGCGCGCCGTCGCCGAACGCGTGCGAGCTCTCGGCGCCGACGCTCATGACGCCTGCCTCCCGCGGAGCTGCACGCGCACGGCGGCGCGAAAGACGTCGGCGCGGTGCGCGTAGTCGCGGAACATGTCGAAGCTGGAGCAGGCGGGCGACAGCACCACGGCGTCGCCGGGGCGCGCCAGGCCCGCCGCCGCGCTGACCGCCTCTTCCATGCTCGCCGCGCGCTCGACAGGCAGCGGCCGCGGCAGCGACGAGGCCAGCGCCGCCGCGATGCGATCGGCCGCCTCGCCGATCAGCACGGCGCCGCGCCCGACCGCGGCCAGCGCCGCCGCGAGCGGCGCGTAGTCGCCACCCTTGTCGCGACCGCCGGCGATCAGGACCACGGGCCGCGGAAAACCGGCGAGCGCGGCGACGACGGCGCCGACGTTGGTCCCCTTGGAATCGTCGAAGTACGCCACGCCGTTGGCCTCGGCGACCAGCTCCATCCGGTGCGGCAACGCGCGGAAGCCGAGCAGCCCGCGGCGCGCTTCATCCGGCGTCGCGCCCGCGAGCCGACCCGCGAGCAGCGCCGCCAGCGCATTCGATTGGTTGTGCCTGCCGGTCAGCGCGGGCAGCTGCGCGGGGTAGCGCTCCTCGTCGCCGCCCGGCAGCCGCAGCACCAGCGAGTCGCCGTCGAGCCAGCCGCCCTGGGAGCCTCCTTCCGCCACGCGTCGCTCCGTCGAGAAGACGACCCGGCGTGCGGCGATGCCTTCCGAGACCCGCATGGCCAGCGAATCGTCGGCATTGACGACCGCAAAGTCGTCGCGCCCCTGCGCGCGAAAGATGCGCGCCTTGGCAGCGGCGTAACCTTCGAGCCCGTCATGACGATCGAAGTGGTCGGCCGTGATGTTGAGCAGGGTCGCGACACGCGGGTGGAAAGTCTCGGCGGTCTCGAGCTGGAAGCTCGACGCCTCGACCACGCAGATGCCGCCCGCGCCCGCCGCCGGCGTGCCGACCGCCTCGGCGAGCGGCTGGCCCAGGTTGCCGCCCACGAACGTCGGCCGTCCAGTCTCGGCGAGGATCGCGCCGCAGAGCGTGGTGGTCGTCGACTTGCCGTTGGTGCCGGTGATCGCGACCAGCGTCGCGGTCACGAAGCGCGACGCCAGCTCCATCTCGCCGGTGACCGGCACGCCGGCGGCGCGTGCCGCCCGCAGCGGCGCGATCTCGGGAACGCCCGGCGAAACGACGATGAGGTCCGCGCCGGTGAAGATCGCTTCGGGGTGGCCACCCAGCGCCTGCGCCACGCCGGCCGGCAGCGTCGCCAGCACCGCGCCGAGCTCGCCCGCGCCCCGGCTGTCGGTCACGGTGACGCGCGCGCCGTGCGCCGCGCACAGCCGGGCCGCGGCGACGCCCGAGCGCCCGAGCCCGACCACCAGCACGCGCTTGCCTTGCAAATCGATCGTCATCGCACCTTCGTCATCGCACCTTGAGCGTCAGCAACAGCCCCAGGATCGCGCAGGCGAACGACACAATCCAAAAACGAACCACGATCCGTGACTCCGGCCAGCCCTTCTTCTCGAAGTGGTGGTGGATCGGCGCCATCAGGAAGACGCGGCGGCCGGTGCGCTTGAAGTGGACGACCTGGATGATGTCGCTGATCGCCTCGGCCACGAAGACGCCGCCGATGATCGGCAGCGACAGCTCGGTCTTGATCGCCAGCGCCACGAAGCCGATCGCGCCGCCCAGCGACAGCGCGCCGACGTCGCCCATGAAGACCTGCGCCGGGTGGGTGTTGAACCACAGGAACCCGATGCCGGCGCCGCCCATCGCGCCGCAGAACACCGCCAGCTCACCGGCGCCCGAGACGTGCGGCATGCCCAGGTACTCGGCGATGTTGAAGTTGCGCAGCGTGGTGCCGGCGGCGTAAGCGAGGAGCAGGAACGTGAACGAGCAGATGATCACGGGACCGATCGCCAGGCCGTCGAGTCCGTCGGTCAGGTTGACCGCCTGCGAGCTGCCGACCACCACGAAGATGCCGAACGCGACGTAGAGCCCGAGCGGCAGCACCAGCGAGTGGTGGTGGAAGTTGACCAGCGGCGGCGCCAGGTGCAGCCGCAGCTCGGGCGCGAGCGCGTCACCGCCGAACAGCCAGGCGATGGCGAAGCCGCCGATCACCAGCTCCAGCGCCAGCTTGAACCGGCCCGGCAGGCCCTTCTTGTTGCGCTTCGAGAGCTTGAGATAGTCGTCGATGAACCCGACGGCGCCGAAGCCGACCGTCACCAGCAGCGTCAACCACACCAGCGTGCTGCGCAGGTCGCACCAGAGCAGCGTCGCCGCCACCAGCGCCAGGATGATCAGCGCGCCGCCCATGGTCGGCGTCCCCTTCTTCGACGCGTGGCTGGCCGGGCCGTCCTCGCGGATCACCTCGCCGAGCTGGCGTTCGCGCGCGCGCCGGATGAACCAGGGCGCGACGAAGAACGTGATCAGCAGCGACGTCAACGTCGCCAGGCCGACGCGCGTCGAGACGTAGCGGAAGACGTTCGCGCCCGGGATTCGTTCGCGCAGCGTATTGAAGAGATGAAACAGCATCGGTTACCTCGCGTCTTCTCTCTCGACGATTCAGGTTCCCTCGAGCTCGCGCCCCAATGCCTCGACCGCACGCTCGAGCTTCATCCCCCGCGACGCCTTCACCAGAATCCAGTCGCCCGGGTTGGTCCACCGCGCGACGGTGCGCGCCGCGTCCTCGGCGCTGGACGCGGCCACCGCGCGCGCCGGATCGAGCCCGGCCGCGCGCGCGCCGGCGACGATCTCCCCGCCGAGCGGGCCGACCCCGGCCAGGCCGCCGCTCAGCTGGCGCGCCGCTTCGGCGCCGATTTCACGATGCAGTGTCTCTGCGTCGGGGCCGACCTCTCTCATGTCGCCCAGGATCGCGAAGCCGCGCGCGCCACCGATCGCCGATGCCGCGATCGACGCCAGCGCCGCGCGCATCGACGCCGGGTTGGCGTTGTAGCAATCGTCGAGGATCGTGCGGCCGCCGGCCGCGATCATCGCCGACCGATGCGGCGGCAGCGTCGGCGTCTCGAGCGCGCGCGCCGCCGGCCGGGATCGGCACACCCGCCGCCAGCGCGACCGCCAGCGCGGCGGCGCCGTTGCGCGCGTTGTGCGCGCCGGCGAGCGGCAAGCGCACGACGACCGGCACGCGTCGGACGGCGTACCGCACGATGCTGCCGTTGACGCCCGCGGGGATCACCTCCAGCGTGTGCACGTCGCCTCGACGGCCGCCATCGAAGTAGACACGCCGTTCGGACGGGATCGCCGCGCTGTCGGCCTCGGCCTCGATCAGCCGATCGCCGGACGGCAACACGGCGATGCCGCCGCTGCCGTCAGGCGCGCGGTCGAGCCCGTGGAAGAGCTCACCCTTGGCGTGCGCGACCTCTTCGAGCGACCCGAGCCGCTCCAGGTGCGCTCCCGAGACGTTGGTGATGACGCCGATGTGCGGCCGCGCGATGCGGGCCAGCAGCGCGATCTCGCCGCGCCCGCGCATCGCCATCTCCAGCACCCAGAAGGCCTCGTTGCCCGTCGCCGACAGGATGGTGATCGGCAGGCCGACCTCGGTGTTCAGGCTGCCGGGCGTGCGCAGCACCGAGCCGGCCGAACCGAGCGCCGCCGCGATCAATTCCTTGGTCGTGGTCTTGCCGTTCGACCCGGTGACGCCGACGACGCGGCCGGCGAAGCGCGCGCGCACGGCCGACGCCAGCTCGCCGAGCGCAACCAGCGGATCGGCGACCGCGACGACGCTGGCGTTCTCGCTTCCGGCCGGCACGCCGCGCCCGGCCGCAACCACGATGACCGACGCGCCCGCAGCCGCGGCCGCGCCCGCGAACGCGAAGCCGTCGACGCGGGCGCCGGGCAGCGCGAAGAAGATCTGCCCCTGCGCCACGTCGCGGCTGTCGTACGCACCGCCCGCGAAGCGGTCGCTGCCCGGCGCGCGGCCCGCGTGCAACAACGTCCCCTTCATCGCGGCCAGCGCGAAGGGAAGGTCATGTGTGGCGGCCGCGGCGGTCATGTCGTGATCTGCGACGCTGTCACAGCCGCGAGCGCAGCGGAAGCCTCTTCGCGATCGTCGAAGTGGATCTTGGTCTTGCCGAGGATCTGGTAGTCCTCGTGCCCCTTGCCGGCGATGAGCAGCACGTCGCCGGCCCGGCACGCTGCCGCGGCGCGACGGATCGCGGCGCGCCGATCGACCTCGCGGTGAAATCCTCGCGGCGCCGCCGCCAGCTCGGCCGCGCCCAGCTCCGGGATCGTTTCGCGTCGCACGCCGGCGACGATCATGTCCAGGATCGACTCGGGCTCTTCCGTGCGCGGATTGTCGGAAGTGACGATGGCGATGTCGGCGTCGCGCGCCGCGATCTGCCCCATGATCGGACGCTTGCTGTTGTCGCGATCGCCGCCGCAGCCAAACACCACCACGACGCGGCCGGTGGTCAGCGGGCGCACCGCGGCGATCGCGCGCTCGAGCGCGTCGGGCGTGTGCGAATAGTCGACCAGGCACAGCACCCCGCGCGCGTTGGCGACGCGCTCGAGCCGGCCGGGCACGCCGCCGAGGCGCGCGAGCCCGGCCGTGATCGCGTCGCGGTCGAGGCCGCGCCCGATAGCCATCCCGACGGCGAGCGCGATGTTGGACAGGTTGAAGCCGCCGACCAGCGGCGACGCGATGTCGAGCGGGCCGAGCGGCGTCTGCGATCTGCAAGCCGCCAGCCGGCCGCCGATTGCGTCGGCGCCGGTGACCACGACGTCGGCGCCGCCGGCCGCGCGCGCGCCTTCCGGCGTCAGCGCGACGCCGAGCAGCACGCGCGCCGCGCAGCCGCGCGCGCATGCGCCGCCCTTCGTCCTGGTCGGCGAAGAAGACGCCGACCGCGCCGCTGTCGCGCATCAGGCGCTCGAACAGGATCGCCTTGGCGTCGAAGTAGCGCTCCATGGTCCCGTGAGCGTCGAGGTGGTCCTGGGTGATGTTGGTCAGCCCCGCGACCGGAACCGGCAACCTTCGAGCCGCCCCTGATCCAGCGCCTGCGACGTGGCCTCGAGGACGACGTCGGTCGTGCCGGCGTCGCGCATCTCGCCGATCACCGATTGCAGCACCAGCGGCGCCGGGAGTGGTCCAGTTCGCCTCGCGCGCGCCCCCCGGCCAGGCGGCGGCGCGCACGTTGACGGTGCCGATGACGCCCGGGCTGCGGCCCGCCGCCAGCAGCATCGACTCGAGCAGAAAGGTCGTGGTGGTCTTGCCGTTGGTGCCGGTGACCGCGATCAAATCCAGCGCGCCCGCGCCGCCGAAGCGGTTGGCGGCGATCACCCCCAGCGCGCGCCGCGCGCTGCCCACGCGTACGACGACGCCTGGAAACGGGGGCGCCGGCCCTTCGATCACCAGCGCGCGCGCGCCGCGCGCTGCGACGTCGGGCACGAACTGGCGCGCGTCGAGCTTGGTGCCGGGCACGGCGACGAACAGGTCGCCCGGCTGCACCTGGCGCGAGTCGTCGCGCACCTCGGACACCTCGACGTCGAGCGCACCGGTGGGCAGGCCCGCGCGGTCGACGTCGGCGACGCCTTCGAGAAGCGCGCCCAGACGGAACGGGCCGCTCATTCGTGCCGTCCGAAGGCGACGCGGCAGAGCGTGCCGCGCGGGACCGGCCCCGGTCCCGGACGCTGCTGGATCGCGACGCCGCTCGCGGCACCGCGGCTCTCGTCGAACGCCAGCTCGACGCCGCTGCGATGGGCGGCGCGGATCGCCTCGGCGATGGTCATACCGGCGAAATCAGGCAGGTTGACCCGCACATTGATCTTGGCGGCCGCACCGTCGGAAGGCGCGCCCTCGGCCCCCGCGACCTCGTCCCACTCCCGCGCGGAATCGTCGGCGAGCGCCTCGTCTTCGCCGGCGACCGGTCGCGTCGGTGGGCGGCAGATCGCCGCGCCGGCGCGTCGTCGTCGTCGGAGGCGGCGTTCGCGACCGGGCTCGCCGCCGACACCGCCGTCGCCGCCCGGCGCCGCGGCCGCCGCCGCGTTGCCGCCCGCCGCGCTCGCGACCGCCGGCCCGACCGGCGGCACGTGCAGATAGCGCAGCGCCTGCTCGGCGATCTCCTTGAACACCGGCGCCGCGACCGCGCCGCCGAGGTGGCCCCCCTCCGGCTCGTCCATCATCACGATGAGCGCGATGCGCGGGTTCTGCGCCGGCGCGAACCCGACGAACGACGCCACGTACTTCTGCGGATCGTAGTGCCCGCCGATCGCCTTCTGCGCCGTGCCGGTCTTTCCGGCCACTGGATAACCTTCGATCGCCGCCTGGCGAGCGGTGCCGCCGGTCTCGGTCACGCCGCGCATGATGCCAACCATGGCACGCGCCGTGGCCTCCGACATCACGCGCCGCTCCTCCTCGGCGGCGCGGAGTCTCGACCGCGCCCTCGGGCGACACCACGCGCGACACGATGCGCGGCTGGTGATAGACGCCGCCGGCCGCGATGGACGACACACCGGCGATCACTTGCAGCGGCGTCACCGCGATGCCGTGACCGAACGAGATGTTGGCGAAGCCGATGTCGCCCCACTTCTCGACCGGCCGCACGACGCCGCTGCGCTCGCCCGGCAGTCCGATGTCGGTCGGATGCCCGAAGCCGTAGCGATCCAGCGCCTCGGCGAGCCGTTCGCGGCCCAGGCGTCGCGCGATCTTGGTGGCGCCGATGTTGCTCGAGAACTTGAACACCTCGGCGACGGTCAGGATCCCGTGCGCATGGGTGTCGTGGATCGTGTACTTGCCGACGTTCATCCTGCCCATCAGGCAATCGAAGCGGTCTTCAGGGCGCACGACGCCGGCGTCGAGCGCCGCCGCGATCGTGAACGTCTTCATGGTCGAGCCGGGCTCGAAGGTGTCGGTGATCGCGCGATCGCGCGCGCCGGCCTCGGCGGCGCCGGCGGCGTCGTTGGGGTTGAACGACGGGACCGACGCCATGGCCAGCACCTCGCCGGTCTGCGGATCCATCATCACCGCGACCACTGCCTTGGCGTGGTGGCGCGCCGCCGCGTCGGCGATCGCGCGCTCGGTGATGAAGGTGAGGTAGCGATCGAGCGTCAGCACCACGTCGCTGCCGGCGCCGCTCGCGGTGTCGGCGGCCGACTCGACGAACAGCTCGCGCCCGAGTGCGTCGCGCACGCCCTGCACCGATGAAGCGCTGCCACGCAGGTAGGCGTCGAACGCCAGCTCGACGCCGTCCAGGCCGCGCCCGTCGGAGCCGGCGGTGCCCAGCACCGTCGCCGCCAGCCCGCGGTTGGGATAAAAGCGCCGCGGCTCGCGCGTGAACGCGACGCCGGGCAGCTCCAGCGCTCGCACGGCGGTGACCTCGTCGGGCGTGACCTTGCGCTTGACCCACGCGAAGTAGCGGCGCTGCGCCAGCCGTTTCTCCAGATCGCGCGCGTCGAGCCCCAGCACGCGCGAGAGCTGGCGCGCGGCATCGTGCGCGTCGGCGAAGCGGCGCGGATTGCAGTAGATCGAGTCGACGTCGGCGGTCGACGCCAGCTCGGCGCCGTTGCGATCGAGGATCCGCCCGCGCCGCGGCGGCAGCTCGATCTCGCGCAGGTACTGCTCCTCGGCCATGACCTTGAGCCGCTCGCCCTGGCCGATCTGCAGATTGAACGCGCGCTTGCCGATGGCGGCGAAGAGCACGCCGAAGGCGACGCCGCACGCGATCAGCCGGATGCGCGTCCAGTGCGTGGCGCCGCTCACTGCGCGCCTCGGCGCGGGACCGTCACCGAGACCCGCACCGGCGGCGCGTCCGTCGCAGCCGGGGGTGGCCCGCGCAGGATGTCGCCGGGTGCGGGCGGCCCCATGTGCAGCTTGTCGCGCGCGAGATCGACGATGCGGTCGGGGTCCTTGAGCATGCCGATCTCGATGTGCAGGCGGCGGCGCTCCTCCTCGAGCTCCTTGTTGAGCTTGCGCTCCTTGCCGAGCGCGTACGCGACCTCGATCCCCTTCATGCGCACGGCCACGTGCAGCAGCGCGCCCGCGGTCGCGATCGCCAGCAAGAAGCCGCCGACGCCGATCCCGCCCGCGCGCCGCCTGCGGCGCTCCCCGACGACCATGGATGGTGAAGAGATCGGTGAGGACATCGACATGGCCGCCCTAGATCCTCTCCGCCGCGCGCAGCTTGGCCGAACGCGCGCGCGGGTTGCGCTCGCGCTCCTCGTCGCCGGCGACGATCACGTGCTTGTTGAGCAAGCGCACGCGCGGCGCCGCGCCGGTACCACCGCGCCCGGCCAGCGCGCGCAGGCGCCGCTTGACGATGCGGTCCTCCAGCGAGTGGAACGCGATGATGCACAGGCGACCACCCGGGCGCAGGCAGTCGGCCATCTGGTCGAGCAGCCGCTCGATCTGCGCCAGCTCCTGATTGACGGCGATGCGCAGCGCCTGGAACGTGCGCGTCGCCGGGTTCTTGTGCCACTCGTGGCGCGGCATGGCGCGCGCGACGATCGTGCCAAGGGCGCCGGTGGAGTCGAGCTCACCGCGGTCGCGCGCCTCGACGATCGCGCGCGCGATACGCCCGGCGTAGCGTTCCTCGCCATAGTCGCGGATGATCGTCTCCAGCTCTTCCTCGTCGATCCGGCGCAGCAGGTCGCCCGCGGTCTCGCCCTGGCTCTGGTCCATGCGCATGTCGAGGGGGCCGGACTCCCGAAAAGAGAACCCGCGTTCGGCACGATCGAGCTGCGGCGAAGAGACGCCGAGATCGACCAGGAAGCCATCGACGGGGACGGCACTGACGCGGGTCAGGACCTCTTCCACCTGCGAGAACGGCGTGTGGACCAGCGTGACCCGGTCGCCGAACTCGGCCAGGGTCGCCCCGGCGGCGGTGATGGCGTCGCGGTCGCGATCCAGCCCGACCAGCCGGCCATCGGGCGCCGAGCGCAGCAGGATCTCCCGGGCGTGGCCGCCCAGGCCGACCGTCGCGTCGCAGTAGCGTCCCCCCGGGTGCGGCGCCAGCCACTCCAGGACCTCGTTGAGCAGCACCGGTTCGTGTCGGTCCGACATTGACCTCCGATTCTTGCCCGAGGGGTCGAGGTGTCAAGTTTTGCGTCGGGCTTTCCCTAATGATTGCAAGGCTATCTGTGTAGTCACCGGGGCGGTCGCGCTGGTAGTGGGACGCCCACGCATCCCGGGAAAGACCCCGGGTCAACCACCGCGGGTCATGATGGCAGAGGCTCGGCGAATGCCGTTCGCGCTGCGCATTTTCGGGGGCGCCCACCTGTATCCCCCCACCCCATTGCCTGTCGTGGAATGTCGGGGTCGAATCCAAAATGAAGTGGCAATGAAGTGGCAATGAAGTGGATAGACGGCGCTAACCCCGCTTGACGAAAGGATTCTAGGCTTATACGATGTCGCGCACTGTTGGAGAGATACGCAGGGTGCGAGAACGGACGGCCTAACGTATGGAGATGGGGATGGACGCCAAATTCTTCGAGCTCGATGCCAAGATGGACCTGCTTCGCGCCAAGCTGGCGAGCTTTCCGTCGAACATCATCAAGGACTACCAGGACAGACTCGACGTCTCCTGGATCTTCCATGACAACGCGCTCGAGGGCGTCGTCCTCTCGTACTCCGAGCTCAAGGCGGCGATCGATCAACGGATCATCAGCGACGTCACGCTGATCCCGATGTACGAGGAGGTTCGGAACCACAAGCTGGCCGTCGACTTCGTACGAGAAGGCCAGAATGCAGGGCAGAGCGCGGCGAAGAAGCCGATCGCCGATCGATCTCGAGCTGGTGCGCAAGCTGTACGCGATCCTGACGCCCGAGGCGGCCGCCAAGGGATACCCGTACCGACGGGAGAATCCCCTGCACCGGCTCTACTATCACGAGATCGCGCCGCCCGAGAAGATCTCGTACAAGATGCGCAAGCTCGGTGAGTGGCTCGAGTCGGAGGAGTTCCGTGATCTTCATCCGATCACGCGCGCGACCAAGGCGCACTTCAGCGTGCTCAGCACCTACCCGTGGACGAAGAACTCGGGGAAGGTCGCGCGCCTGCTCATGAACTTCATGCTGATCCGCCACGGCTACCTGCCGGCGGTGATCCACTCGATCGAGCGGCAGCGGTACTACGAGGTGCTGCGCTACGAGAACGAGGGCCTGTTGAACCTGGTCGTCGAGTCGCTGGAGAACAGCATCGAGACCACGAACAAGTTCCTCGACGAGCTGAACGGCCTGCGCCTGCGGCGCGCGTCGTAGGCTCTGATCCGGATCCCATCCTCGTCCTCGTCGCCGTACTCGTCCCCGGGTATTGCACCGTCGCGAGTACGAGGACGGCGACGAGTACGATGATGGGTTGAGCGGAAAAAAAACGCGCCGGGAGGCTTGCTCACCGGCGCGTTGGATCCGCTAGTAGACTGGTCTGAGCTAGCGCCCACCTGGGTGCCGCCCGATCTGTGGGGGTTCGGCGCGAGCCTCGTCGAACCTTCCGGTTGCTGTCTATAAGGCTCGAGACGTCACAAGAACAGGCTGGTCCTGAGGAGGTCTAACTCCGACCGGGTTCCTTAGATCCGAGTCGGAACAGAGTGGCGAGGAAGCTCCCTATCGGTCTTGAGGGTACGTTTAGCCATGCGTTTCTCCTCCTTCTTGGGCCAGTCGCTCGCGGATGCCTCACTTCAAATCCTAGCGTGGGTGCCGAAAGAGCGCCACATCTGCTAGGTTCCGCCGCGATGACAACGGCCAAAAGCGGGGGGCGCGGCGCACGTTTCCAGACGGCGATGGATCCGGCGGCGGCGGCGCTCAACGCGTCGATCGACTTCGATCGCCGGCTGCTGCGCGACGACGTGCGCGGCAGTCAGGCGCACGCGCGCATGTTGGCGGCGGTGGGACTCATCACACCTGCTGACGCCGAGGCCATCGTTGACGGTCTGGAAACAGTCGCCGGTGAGTTCGAACGCGGCGAGCGGAAGCTGGATCCGGCGATGGAAGACATCCACATGAACGTCGAGAGCCGCCTCATCGAGCTCATCGGCGAGCCGGGCCGCCGCCTGCACACGGCGCGCAGCCGCAACGACCAGGTCGCGACCGACCTGCAAGCTCTACGCGCGCGCCGCCGCGATCGAGCTGGCGAACGCCATCGACCGCGCGCGCGTCGCGCTGTGCCGCCGCGCGCGCGAGCACGCCGACACCCTGTTGCCGGGCTACACCCACCTGCAGCGCGCGCAGGCGATCACGCTGGGACACCACCTGATGGCGTACGCCGAGATGCTGACGCGCGACCGCGGGCGGCTGCTCGACGCCGCGCGCCGCGCCGGCCAGTCGCCGCTGGGCTCGGGCGCGCTGGCGGCGACCGGGTTGCCGATCGACCGCGCGCACACGGCGGCGGCGCTGGACTTTCGACGAGCCGACCCACAACAGCCTCGACGCCGTCTCCGACCGCGACTTCGCCGCCGAGATCGCGTTCGCGTGCGCGCTGATGGGCGTGCACCTGTCGCGCCTGGGTGAGGAGCTGGTGCTGTGGTCGACGACGGAGTTCGGGTTCGTGCGGCTCGGCGAGGGCTACTGCTCGGGCAGCTCGCTCATGCCGCAGAAGCGCAACCCCGACATCGCCGAACTGCTGCGCGGCAAGCCGGCGCGCGTGATCGGCGACGTGGTGGCGCTGCTGACGATCAGCAAGGGGCTCACGCTCGCGTACAACAAGGACCTGCAGGAGACGCAGGAGCCGCTCTACGACGCCGTCGAGACCGCGCGCCAGGTGCTGGCGGTGATGCCGGGCCTGATCGACGGGCCTGGAGTTCGACACCGAGCGCATGCGCGCCGCCGCGCAGGACGCGGCGCTGGGCGCGACCGATCTCGCCGAGGAGCTGGTGCGCGGCGGCATGCCGTTCCGCACGGCGCACGAGCTGGTCGGCAAGCTGGTGAACCGCGCCGAGGAGAAGCGCGTCTCGCTGCGCGAGCTCAGCGCCGCCGACCTGACGGCGATCGACGCCGCGCCTCACGCCCGCGGTGCTCGCAGGCGCTCGACCCGGCGCGCGCCGTCGCCGCGCGCACGGTGACCGGCGGCCCGGCGCCCGAGTCGGTGCGGCGAGAGATCGCGCGCGTCGAGGCGGAGCTGCGCAGCCTCGGCTTCGAGGTCTGAGCCGGTCAGAAGGTGCCGAACGCGCCGATCGCCGGCGTCGTGCTTCCGTCGGCGGTGCGCAATGGAAGCAGCGTCGTCGAGAGCGTGACCTTCGGCTTGTCGGTCGGCGGCGTCAGGTTGCGGTCGTCGTCGAAGTGGCGCGTGAGGAAGTAGCCGCCGACGAGACCGACGGCCGCGCCTCCGATCGCAGCAAACGCCGCCCTGGCGCGCGCCTCGTCGTTGACGGGGGTTCTGAGTCAGGCAACCCTTCACGTCCGTCACGCAACCGCCAACGCCACCAGCCACGGCTCCAGCGGCGGCGGCCAGATCGACGAGCAAGATGCGCTTCCAGCTGATGTACTGGCGGCTGATCCGGGAGATACGCCCCGAGCAGCCCGGCAGCGAGGCCGACGTTGAGCCCGATGAGTGCGCCGGGCATGAGATCGAGGACGCTGGTGTCCTTGAAGGAGCACAATACGTTTTTGGAGTTCGCCGGGTCCGTGGGACAGATCTGATCCATTGGAGCGCTTGCAGGCGCTACGCTGTGCACGGTGTATTGCGCATGCCGCCGCCATAGGGTTGCCATCGAGCGCCAAGCTGGGCGAGCGCGCCCATGATCGCGCCCCCGAAAGCCGCGCTCTGGATCAGCGCGACGCGGCCGTAGGTCGGCGCGCGCGCCGAGGTCAGCGCCCCGGTCGTCAGCCCCAGTGCGAGCCCGGGAATCGACCCCAGGAACCCGGCCCGCAGCTGCTCGCCGATCGGACCTCGACACGGACGGGACTGGTTACAGCCAAGACGCGGGCGTGCCGCGTGCGGTGATCGTTTGCTGTACCACGAATCCGGCCATCGCTCCTTCGGCGCCGCCGATCCAGGTCGCGCCGATGATGAAGAGCGCGCGATTGTCGGGGATGTAGCGCGGCACGAACGACGTCGCGATGAGCGCGCCCGCGATCGTGCCCGCCAGACCGCCGCCGCCCGTGAGCAAGACCGTCGCGACATTCTGGCCGTCGAGGTTTTTGCCGATCGCCGCGGCGACGGCGCCTGCGCCGAAGAAGCCACCCATGATCGCGGACGCGACGACGAGCTCGGGCCGCCCCGAGCGTTGCGTGTACGCCAGACGAAACCGGTCCGCCCCGGTCATCGCTTGCGCTCGCCCGGGTGACAGCGTGAACTCGAGCGTGCGCGTATCGTGGTCGACCGCCTCGGCGAAGATCTCGACATGGCCGGGCGTCACGTCCTGGTGGTACGGGTTGCGCGCGCGGTTGCCGTTCACGTACAGCGTCGCGCCCGGCGGGTTGGTCTCGATCTCCAGGCGCGCCGGGATCGGGTCGAGCTTGAAGAACAGCGGCTTGGTCTCGGCGATGTCGATGTCGACGACGCGCGTCTGCTGCCCGTAGTTCTTCTTCGAGACGTGATGCGATAGCGGCCGCGCGGCACCTGGAAGTTGTTGGGCGCCTGGCCGGTGACCGGCGCGCGCGCCCGGGTCGGACTCGGAGGCGATGCGCACGTCGACCTCGTCGGGCACGGTGTTGATCACGAACGTGCTCGGGCGCTTGTCGATGCTCTGGATCCGATCCTTGGCCAGCTCGACGAACTCGCCGTCGGGGCTCTGCGCGACGTAGGCCTCGTAGTGCGTGCGCGCCTCCTTGAGGCGGCCGAGCAGGTACTCGCACTGGGCCATCATGAACACCGCCGCCGGACGCGGCTTCAGCTCGTTGGCGGTGTCGAACTCGATCAGCGCCTGGTCGTGCTCGCGCGCGTCGAAGAGCCGCAGGCCCATCTCGTAGTGCGCGCGCGCCTGCGCGGTTCCGTCGTCCTCCGCGGCGCGCGCGCGCGCGGCGCAACGGCGAACGCGACCAGGACAACGAAGCACGCGACGGCCGTCGCTGCTCGCGACCGATTCACGCCAGCGAATCCAAAGCGATCAGCTCCGAAAGCCCTCTCCTCCACGTCCGCGTGGAAGAGAGGATATGGGTGAGGAGACTCCGTGGTTCGGAGGCCGCGCCTTCGCGCGCCCGAACCTCCTCACCCCGACCCTCTCCTCCACGCGGACGTGGAGGAGAGGGAGAAGGACGTAGCGCTCCGTCAATCACGATACGCCTCCCCCGAGGTGCGGCGGCAGCACGCCGCGCTTCAGTTTGGAAAGCAGCTCCGAAAGGAGAAGGACGTAGCGCTCCGTCAATCACGATACGCCTCCCCGGAGAGGCAGGAGACAGTAGGCTCCTTCAATCAGGATACGCCTCCCCGGAGTGCGGCGGCAGCACGCCGCGCTTCACCGACTCCGAAGGCTCGACCCGCGACGGCACCGCCGGCTTCTCGTCGGCGGCCTTGTGGTCACCGTGACCCGTCTTGCGGTGGACGGCCGCGACGCGCGCTGGTCGAGTCGCGGCCGGAGCCGTCGCGGAAGCCGCGCGCGACTCGACCGCCGAGGGCGCGGCTGAGGTGGCGGGCGGCGGCGCGGCCACCGGCGCAGGCGGAGCCGACGCCGGCACCATCGACGCCTCGGCCTCGGGCGCGGCCGAATGCGCGTCGCTCGGGTGCCGGAGCGCGATCGCGACCCCCGCCGCCATCACCACCGCGCCGACGATCGCCAGACGCCAGCGCCGCAGCACGCCCGGCTCGACCGGCGGCAACTCGGCGGGCGTCCCTTCGCCGGCGACGACGCCGACCGGCGACCCGACGTTCTGATCGCCGGCGAGCAGCCGCTCGAGATCGTGCTCGAGATCGGCCATGGTCTGGTAGCGCTTCTTGCGATCCTTCTCCATCGCGCGCATGACCACCGTCTCGACGGCGGCGGGATGCCCAGCTCGGGGCGCAGCCGCGACGGCGGCGGCGCGTCGTGCGTCAGCACCTGCGAGATGATGCCGAGGTAGTTGTTGGCGCGGAACGGCACCTCGCCGGTGAGGCACTCGTACAGCATCACGCCCAGCGCCCAGATGTCGACGCGGTGGTCGAGGTCATCCTCGCCGCGCGCCTGCTCGGGCGACATGTAGAGCGGCGTCCCCAGCAAGAGTCCCGTGTGCGTGAGGCGATAGCTCTCGGCCGGATCCTCGCTGCCCTGCTTGACCGCCTTCGAGATGCCGAAGTCGACGACCTTGACGAAGTCGGCGTCGCCGCGCCGGACCAGGTACACGTTCTCGGGCTTCACGTCGCGGTGGTAGATGCCCTTCGCGTGCGCGGCGCCGAGCGCGCTCGCGACCTGGCGCGCGATGCGCAGGCTGCGCTCGACCGGCAGCGGCGCCTCGCGCATCACCAGCTGCGACAGCGGCTCGCCGTCGAGGAACTCCATGACCACGAACGACCGCCCGTCGTCGGTCGTGCCGAAGTCGGTGACGTCGACGATGTTCTCGTGGCCGATCGAGCTCGCGAGCCGCGCCTCTTGCAGCAGGCGCGCGACCAAGTCGCGGTTGCTGTGGAACTTCTCGAGCAGCACCTTGACCGCGACGCGCTTGCCGATCACGGTGTGCTTGGCCTCGTAGACCGCGCCCATGCCGCCCTCGCCGATGCGGCGCACGATCAGGTAGCGGCCGGCGAGCGTGGCGCCGATCAGCGGATCGAAGGTCTCGTCGATGGCGGGCGCCGGCGCCGGCTGCGCGACCGCGACCGCGGCGGCGAGGCGCGGCCGGCGATTCTGGCGTCGCCGCCGCCGCGACTCGGCGCGCCCGCGTCGGGCAGGCGCGCGCCGTCCTGCGGGCACACGGCGGTGCCGTCGGGATAGTCGGTCGCGCACACGGGACAGGAGGCCATGTTCGGGGCACAGTCTAGCTCACCCGGCGGCGACGGGTAGCGGGGTAGCGGCGCGTCTTGACTTCCCCGGGCGCGTCTCCTCAGAGTTCCGCGCGGCTCATGCAGAAAGGTTTCATCTTCGATCTCGACGGGACGCTCGCCGACACGATGCCCGGGCACTATCGGGTCTGGATCACGATTGCCGAGCGCTACGGCCTGACCTTTCCCGAGGAGCGCTTTTACAGCCTGGGCGGCGTCCCGACGGCCAAGATCGCGGCGCAGCTCATGGCGGAGGCCGGCCTCGACCTGGACCCGGTCGCGGTCGCCAACGAGAAGGAGCGCGCCTACCTGACCAGCCTCGCCGAGGGCGCCAACATCCTCCCCATCGAGCCCGTCGTCGAGCTCGCGCGCCGCCACCGCGCCGAGGGGCCGATGGCGATCGCCTCGGGCAGCTTGCGTCATCTCGATCGACCGCACGCTGGCGCGCTCGGAATCGCCGACTGGTTCGCGCGCCGTCGTCGGCGCCGAGGACACCGACCCGCCACAAGCCCGAGCCCGACGTGTTCCTCGAGGCCGCGCGCCGCCTCGGCGTCGCCCCCGCCGCTGCACCGTCTACGAGGACACCGACATCGGCCTCGAGGCCGCGCGCCGCGCCGGCATGCGCGGCGTCGACGTCCGCCCGCTCTACCTGCCGCGTTCCAGCGTCACGACCGCCCCTTGATGCCGAAGAAGGCGGCGATCTTCGAGCGCAGCTGGTTCTTCTGCACCGCCTCGGTCGTCAGGCCGATGGGCGTGAAGTTCGTGCCGTCGAGCGTGACCTGACGGTGGGTCAGGATGTCGCTGATGATGCCGGCCAGCTCGGGCTTCTCCTCGAGGATCTGCTGGAAGGCCTCCTTCTCGACGATGTAGCACTCGACGTCGGTCTTGGCGACGACCGTGGCCGTGCGCGACTCGCCGGTCATCAGCGACATCTCGCCGAAGAACTGCCCCGCCGACAGCGTCGCGATCTCGCGCCGGCCGCCGCCGCGCGTGGCCAGCTCGACCGCGACGCGCCCCGACCGCACCACGTACAGCGAGTCGCCGGGGTCGCCCTGGCGCAGGATCACCTCGCCCGGGCCGAAGATCACCATGCGCAGGCGGCGCGCGAGGCGATCGATCTTCTCGGCGTCGAGCGCGCGGAAGACGTCGACCCGCGACAGCGCGTCGACGCGGCGGGCGTAGTCCTCGTCGAGCTTGCGCGCCACGCGGTCCTCGTTCATCTCGGTCATGTTGATGTTCAGCGACGGGAACGGAATCTCCATGCCGGCGCGGTGGAGCGCGTACCAGACGATGCTGCGCACCTCGCTGTCCGAGCGATCGTCGAGCTTGAAGTCGTCGATCCAGTAGCGGCAGGCGTAGGCGACGGCGTCGTCCTTGAACTCCCAGAGCAGGCAGTCGGGCGAGGGGTCGCTGCGCACGCCGGGGACGGTGCGGATGGCGCCGACGACCAGCTCGCGCACCTGCGCCGGCGGATGGCGAAAGTGCACGCGGATGTAGATCCACTGCCGGTGCGCCGTGTCGGGCCGGCTGAAGTTGGTGAGCACCGCGCGCGCGACCAGGCCGTTGGGCACGATCATGAGGTCGCCGTTCTTGGTGACGAGCGTCGTGGCGCGCCAGCGCACCTCGCGGATGCGCCCCGTGATCTTGTCGTCGATCTTGATCCAGTCGCCGATCTCGAAGTCGCGCTCGAGCTGCAGCGCCAGGCCCGCCATGACGTTGCCCAGCGTCTCCTGCAGCGCGAGGCCGATGACCGCCGTCGTGAGCACCGACGCCGTGAACACCTTCGTGACGTCGACCTCCGAGCGCGTGAGCACGAGCGCCGCCGTCGATGAGGTAGGCCACGCCGTGGATCGAGGTCGCGCAGGATGCGCGGCACCTCGCGCCGCGCCAGCACGAGGTCGAAGAGCACCAGCCCCGACGCGATGACCGACGCGAACGAGAAGAGCAGGACCGACAGGACGCGCAGCCAGTCGTGATGATGGGGATTGTCGGCGCCCGGCTCGGCCAAAAGGGCGATCGCGAACAGCAGCATCAGATACGCCCCGCAGAAGAAGATGCCGGCGCGGACACGACCGCGCTCGGCGACCGGCAGCGCGACCCGCAGCGCCAGGAAGACGCCGACCAGCGCGACCGCGATGCCGGGCAGCGGCCACTGCCCGGTCCATTCCTGCCAGAGTTGAGAGGTCACCGGATCTGTCCGATATCATCGGTGGATCTGGCCGGCGCTGGAGGCCCGGAGCCCTCGGCCGGCTCAGCCCCCACACCGATCCGCTACAACGACTCTGAGTCCGCCGGAACCCGAACCTTCGCGACCGTGGCCTCCGCGCCGACGCGGAGGCCGTCGCCCGCCGGCGTCGCCCCTTGCACGCGGATGAGGTCGCCGCGCTCGATGAGCGCAAAGGCGGCGTTCGGGCGCGTGTGATGGCGGTCGAGGCGCACGAGGGGATGGCGGCCGGCCGGGCCGCAGCCGAAGACGCGCAGGCGTCCCTTCTCGTCGAGCCGATCGCTGACGATGCGGAAGAGTGACGGGTCGGTCGGCGGCGGCGCCTGTCGCGCGCAGCGCCAGGTAGCGAAGTCGACGCGGCGCGGGCGCCGGCCGATGATCTCGGACGGTTCGAAGGTCGCGTCGTGGCACCAGTCGCGATCGAGCGCGAGCGCGGGGCACGGGCCGGCCCAGAGGCACGGCGCGACGACGTGCAAACCGCCGGCGGCGACGAGCTGATCGCGCACCGCCAGCAGCGCGCGCGACGTCTCGCGCAGCGCCGGCTCGAGGATCACCATCGTGCCGCCGGGCGCGAGCAGCGTCTCACACCAGGCGCGCACGCGCTCGGCGCGCGCCGACATCCGCTCCACCGGCGGCATGGCCAGGTAGAGCTCGTTCAGCAGATGCGCCGCGACGATCAGGTCGAAGCGGCCGGAGACGCCGCGCACCGGTCCCGGCGCGGCGACGTCGGCGACGACGATCCCCGGCGACCGCGACGCGATCGACGGACACGACCTCGAGCCGCCGCGCCGAAGAACGCCCGCGCCGCCGTCCCCGCGGCGCCCGTCCCCGCGCCGAGGTCGAGCACGCGCGCCGCGCGCGACGGCGGCGAGCCGAACACCTCGCGCAGGACCTTTGCCAGCGACGCGTCCGTGCGCGGCGCGATCTCCGCCGCGTACTCGCGCCTCAGCTCCGGGTCCCGAAGATAGGGCTGCCCGACGAGCGCGCGCTCGCCCACCAGCCCGTCGTGCATGGCCCGGCGGCCTGGCGCGGGCCGTTTTCTCACCCTTTGGCGAAGATGTCTTTGAAGCTGACGATGATGAGCACGCCGAGCAGCAGGACGAACCCGACGGTGTGAACCGCCGCCTCGATGCGCGGGTTGACGCTGCGGCGCCGCACCGACTCGATGCAGCAGGAACACCGCGCGCCCGCCGTCGAGCGCCGGCAGCGGCAGCAGGTTGAAGAGGCCCAGGTAGACCGAGAGCATCGCCATGAATTCCAGGAAGTCGACCGCGCCGCGATCGGCCGCCTTGGCGATCTTCCTGGTGATGCCGATCGGGCCCGCGAGATCCTTGATGTGGACGCGGCCGCGCACCAGCTCATACAGGTTGTTGAGCATCCCGACCGACGTGTAGTACGGGTAAACGACCGCCTCTTTGAGCGCGGTCCTGACCCCGACCGGCGTCCGCTCGTCGATCGGACCGATCTCGATACCGACCTGGTAGGCGCCCGACGCCACGTGCTCGGGCGTGACCACGAACGTCATCGGCTGCCCCTTGCGGAGCACCTTGATCGTGACCGGCGCGCCCTGTCCCGCGCGGATGACGTCGCTGATCGGCGCGTCGTACGAAACCGCGTGACCGTTGGCCTCGACCAGCACGTCGCCGGCCATCATGCCGGCCTGCGCCGCCGGCTTGCCCGCGCGCGGCTCGGTGATCTTCTGCGTCTTCGACGGCGACCCAAACGTCAGCAACACGCCGAGCATCAGGATGAACGCCGACAGATAGTTCGCGGCCGGGCCCGCGAGGATCGTGAACAGCCGCATATAGCGCGGGCGGTTGGGATAGACGTAGGGGTCGGAGTGGTCGAACTCTTCGCTGGGGTTGAGCCCGGTGATCTGCACGAACCCGCCCAGCGGGATGGGCGCGATCTGGAACAGCGTGCCGCCCCGCTTGAACCCGATCAGCGTGGGACCGAAGCCGATCGAGAAGCGCTCGACCCGCATCCCACACAGCCGGGCCACCAGAAAGTGCCCGCCCTCGTGGAGCACGATGAGCAGGCCAAGCCCGACTATCGCCAGCAGGATCGACGCCATTCACCCAAGCCTAGCACGCAGACCCGATACCGCAGGGCAAGAACATGAGGCAGCAGAGGACGCGAAACACGAGGCGAAACAAGAGCCTCGCTCAGGCGGCCAGGAACCTCAGCACCGGGCGAAGCAGCAGCGGCGTCGGGTTGCGCGGCCGCGTGCCGACGATGTCGATGCCCAGATCCTTACCGCGGCGCTCGAACACATGCTCGAAGAGCAGACCCGGGCCGCTGGCGCGCACGATGATCGGCAACGCGAGCAGACGGCGTGCGACGATGTAGCGCCCGCGCAGGATCACCGCCTCGCGCCCGGCCTCGAGCCGCGACAGCGCCCAGCCGAGCGGCGCGAGCGAGACGCTGCGCCCGCCCTCCATGAGCACGACGACCGCGCCCTTGGCTTCGGAGGTTCCGCGCAGGAACGCGCGGCCGCTGACGTTCGAGCTCACCAGCCGCAGCTCCGGGATCCGCGGCGCGAGCAAGCTGACGATCGAAAAGCTGTTGTCGCGCGATCCGTCGTTGACGGCCACGATCTCGAACGTCCGGCCGAGACCGCGAAGATGTGCCGCCACCGCCCTCACCTGATGCCCCACCGTCTCCTCGTCGTTCCGAATAGCCAGAACGACGGAAATATACGGACCAGGCGAGCTCCGATGACTCATTCCGTGACTCCTGGGGGGATGACTGGACCGATCTACAGCACAGGGCGTGCCTGATTGATTACTCCCGTAAAGTTAGCCATTTATCAGGTTCCATGTAGGGGTAACTGCGTACCGGGCTTCGCGTCTGGAGCACCGATCGGTGCAAAGCCCGTTACGCGGGCGTTACATCCCCTTTACATGGGTGCCGCGGGATGTCGGCAGCGGAGGGTGGTGAAACCTACCGACCAGCACCAGCCGCGCCTGCCCCGCGATGACTGTCCGGTCATCCTGCACGCCACAGACCACCTGGCCGCCGCGGCGGCTGAGCTGGCGCGCGGTCAAGCGGTCCCGGCCGAGGCGCGGCACCCAGTAGGGCGCCAGCATGCAAAACGCCGAGCCGGTCACCGGGTCCTCGGGCACGCCGTGACTGGGCGCGAAATAGCGACAGACGAAGTCAGCGTCGGTGCCCGGCGGCGCGCCCGCCGCGGTGACGCAGACCGCGTTGCCGAGCCGCGCGAGGGCGGTCATGTCCGGGCTCAGCCGCTGGATCGCTTCGGCGCTGGAAAAGACCGCCAGGTACGAGCGCGCGCGCAGGAGCTCGATCGGCGCGGCACCGAGCGCACTGGCGATGGCCGCCGCCGTCGCGGCGTCCGCGATCGGAGCCGGCGCATAGAGCGGAAAGTCGAGCTCGAAGAGATCGCCGCGCCGGCGCACGATCAGCGGCCCGCTGCGCGTCTGGAAGCGCACCTCGGTCCGCGTGGGCTCGAGCTCGGTCATGAGCACGAAGGCCGACGCCAGCGTCGCGTGGCCGCACAGCTCGACCTCGACCGTCGGTGTGAACCAGCGCAGGGCGAACGCGTCTTCATCTCCCTTTCGCTCTCGCTCGCGCTCGTCCTCGCGATGAAAGAACGCCGTCTCCGAGAGGTTGTTCTCGGCGGCGATGTCCTGCATCAGCGCGTCGGGCAGCGGACCGTCGACCGGGCAGACCGCGGCGGGATTGCCGGTGAACGGCCGATCCGACGACGGATCGATGAAGGCGTCGACCTGGTAGAGCGGCAGCGTGCTCACGGCGCGCCCATCCCCGGCGCGACCAGCGCCGCGCGCAGAGACGCGACCAGCGCGTCGCGTAGCGACGGCACGTCGTTGGGCGCGCAGAACGAGACGCGGCACGACCAGCGCCGAGCTCGGCCAGGCCGCCCGAGCGCGAGGCGATCACGGGCAGCCCAACCGCGAGCGCCTCCAGCGTCGCCATCGGCAAGCCCTCGGTGCGTCCCGACGGCAATATCCGCGACGGCTGCACGTAGAGATCGGCGGCGGCCAGCCAAGCGGGGACCTGATCGCGCGCGACGCATCCGGGCAATCGCAGCGCGACGCCGCGGCGTCGCGCGTGCGCGCGCAAGGCATGCCTCGTCCGGGCCGCCGCCCAGGATCGTGACGATCGATGCCGGGCGCCGACCTGTCGGCGATGGCGTCGATCAGGAGATCGAATCCCTTGATCGGCACCAGGCGGCCGACCGAGAGCACGGTCGGCCGCGCGAGACCCAGGCGGCGGCGCGCGGCGGCGCGCGCGGCCGCGGTGACCGGATGAAAGAGCCGCGCATCGGGCACGAGCGGCTCGACGCGGCCCACGCAGCGACCGGCGAGCGCGGCGAACCGGCGGCGCAGATCCTCGCTGACGAACGCCAGCTCGGCGCCCGAGCCGGCGAGCCAGCGCGCCAGCGACGCGCCCGAACGGCAACCGCTCGAGCAGCGCGACGTCGCCCGAGTGCGCGATGCCGCGGTGGCGCAGCCCGGGCGCGGCGGCGATCGCCGACAGCGCGCAGGGCACCAGCCAGTGGCTGACGATCGCGTCCCAGCGCGGCAGCGGCGGCGCGCACCTCGCGGCAGAGCGCGGCCGTGAAGCGCGCGCGGCCTGGAGCCAGGCGCGAGCGCCGCGCCGCTCGAGCGTCTCGGGCGCGCCGTCGCCGTAGAAGAGCGCGCCGGCGCCCATCGGACCGCCGCTGATGCGGGTCACCGTGACGTCGCCCTCGCGGGCGCGGGTGACGCCGGCCGGGCCGTCGCCGGCCGCGATGACCTCGACGGCGCAACCCCGCTCGGTCAGGCGGCGGACGTCGTCGGCGACGAAGCTGCCCGCGGCGTCGCCGGCGAAGCGCGGATACGAGCAGGTCAGGACGCCGACGACCATCGGCTCTCCTCGACCGGCCGGCTCCAGCGCCGGCGCTTCTGGCGCGCCGCGCGGCGCAACCAGGCGCCGGCGCGGCGAACGAGCGACCGAAACAGGATGCGTCAGGATCGGCAGGATCACCGACTTGACGCGGATCCCCGATCGCCAGCCGGCGCCGTAGATCGGGCGCACCGGCACGTCGACCACGCGTGCGCCGGCGACGCCGCAGCCGCGCGAGCAGATCGTTCGGATAGCCGTAGCGCGCGAACATCTTGTCGGGGTCGATCGCCAGCAGCGCGCGGCGCGACGCGACCGTGTAGCCGCACTGCGAGTCGAAGATGCGCGAGGTAGCCCGACGACAGCCGCGTCAGCAGCGACAGCGCGACGTTGCCGATCAGCCGGTGCACCGGCATGGCGCGCCAGTAGCCCGGCCAGGCGAAGCGGTTCCCCTTGGCGTAGTCGGCGGCGCCGGTCACGACCGGCAGCGAGCAGGCGCGGCAGGTCGGCGGGATCCATCTGGCCGTCGCCGGCCATCACGGCGGTCGCGTCGGCGCCCAGCGCGAGCGCGCGGTGGTAGCCGGTCGCGATCGCCGCGCCGACACCGCGGTTGCGCGGGTGGATCAGCGTCTCGATCGACGCGGCGGCTGCCGCGCCCGACCGATCGCCGCCCCATGCGCTGCGCGAGCGCGCCGGTGCCGTCGGTGCTGGCGTCGTCGACGACGATGATGTGGTCGACGAACCCGGGCACCGAGCGGATCGCCGCCGCGATCTTGTCAGCCTCGTTGTACGCCGGGATGACGACCGCTACCTTCGAGCCGCGAAACATCCCCCAGAGACGAGCAAGAGCGGGCCGGTCGTGTCAACGATCGATCAGAAGGGGTCTGACGATCTCGCCCTTGCGGCCGCCGCGAGCGCCGCGGCGGGTCCTTGCCGTGGCGCTTGGCCTTGGCCAGCGAATCGGCGCTCTCGTCGCTGGGCGCCGCCTCCTCCGGCTGGGCCGCGGCCGCGGGTGCGGGCGCCGGCTCGGCCGGCGGCTTCTGCTCCGCGGGTACCTCCAGCGGCTGGAGGTTGATCGAGATCGGCGAGTCGGTGGTGATGATCTGCTGGTAGTCCTCGTAGCCCGGCTTCTTCAGCACCATCTGCACCGAGCTGACGCCGTTGAGATCGATCGGCAAGCTGATCGGGCGTCGCGCCGACCGGCTTGGCTCTTGCCGTCGAGGAAGATGTCGGCGCCCGGCGGCTCCGACTTCACGTAGATGTTGAACCGGCGCGACGGATCGTTGGGCACGGGCGCGTGCACGGCGGTCTCGTTGCCCCCGTGCGCCGACGTCCCCTTCCAGACGAAGAAGCCGCCGGCGCCGAGCACCGCGACCGCTCCGACGACGATCGCGAGCCGCGAGCGGCGTCGGCCGCATCAGATCGACCGCCGCCGCGTTCGCGAGCGGCGCCCCGCGCGACGACGAGCGCGTGATGGGCTGGATCGTCGGCGAGCGCACCGCCGACGGGATGCCCGAGCCGGTGACGTTCGAAGGGTTGGTCGTGTGCGTCGGCGGGCGCCGTTCGGGCAGCGCGTGAACCGCGCCACCGCCGCCCTCGAGCGGGAACAGATCGTGCAGCAGCTGCGCCAGGTGGCCCGGCTGGAAGCGCGACGCGTGCACCACGTCGTCGAGCGCGTCGGCCATCTCGCTCGCGGTCGTCGAAGCGATCGTCGCGGTTGCGCGCCAGCGCCTTGAGCACGACGTTGTCGAGCTCGGGCGGGCACATCGGGTTCTGGAACGACGGCGGCGGCACCTCGCACCGGCGCACGCGCTCGATGGTCTGGATGTCGTTCGGTGCCCTTGAACAGGCGGCGGCCGGTCAGGACTTCGTGAAGCACGATGCCGCACGAAAAGATGTCGATGCGGCTGTCGACGTCGTCGCCGCCCTCGGTCTGCTCGGGCGCCATGTAGGCGTACTTGCCCTTCATGGTGCCGCTCTTCGTCGTCTCGGGCGCCTCGCCCAGCGCCTTGGCGATGCCGAAGTCGAGGAGCTTCACGCCGCCCTCGTACGACAGCATGATGTTCGACGGCGAGACGTCGCGGTGGATCATCCCGAGCGGGTTGCCGCTGTCGTCGGTCAGGCTGTGCGCGTAGGCCGAGCGCGCGACAGGCCTCGCGGCCGACGTAGGCGACGAGCTCGGGGCGCGGCGGCCCCATCGTCTTCCAGATCGCGCGCATGGTGTCGGCCAGATCGCGGCCGCGGATGTACTCCATCGAGATGAAGTACTCGCCCTCGACGGAGCCGAGCTCGAAGATCTGGACGATGTTCGGGTGGTTGAGGCGCGCCGACAGCTTCGCCTCCTCGACGAACATGCGGATGAACGTCGGCTCCTCGGAGAGATGCGGCAGGATGCGCTTGACGACGAAGACCCGCTCGAAGCCCGCCGGACCCTGGATGCGGCCCTTGTAGACCTCGGCCATCCCTCCTCGGCCGATGCGCTCGAAGAGAGTGTACTTACCGAACTGAATCGGCTGGGGAAGGATCGATGACACGCGGGCCTTGTTGCGATGCGCACGCTTCCGAGGAGACGCTGTCCGCCAACTACCGCCCGATCCTCGGATTCTTGCTGCGCGTCCATGATACCGGTGTCATGAATTCGTCGCAAATGCGAAGGCGTGACGATTCTGCGCCCGCCTCTGGGTCTGATTCTGTGTCTACGTGGGAGTCACCGGTGGTGGTCACCGTCGGTGGCGTCGACCCCAGCGCGGCCGCGGGCCTTGGGCGAGACTTGCTTACAGCATCCGACTTGGGTGCCGTGGTGAGGCTGGTGGGGACAGCCTGGACCGAGCAGAGACGCCGATGGTGTGCGCTCGGTGGAAGCCCGGAGCGCCGACGCGGTCGAGCAAGCACTGCGTTTCGCGCTGCGCGCGCCCGGGCCAGGCGCGGTGAAGATCGGGATGGTCCCTGGGCCGGCGGTAGCGGATGCAATCGTCCGGGGTCTGCGGGGATACGCCGGTCCGGTCGTCGTCGATCCCGTGCTGGCGGCGTCGAGCGGCGGCGCGCTGTGGCAAGGGCCGCTCGAGGCGCTGTGGCCGGTCTTGCGCCGGGCGACGCTGGTCACTCCCAACGCACCCGAGGCGGCGGCGTTGAGCGGGCGACCGATCGAGACGCTGGACGACGCGCGCGCGGCCGCGGCGGCGCTACGCGTGGCCGGGATCGCGGCGGTGCTGGTCAAGGGCGGGCACCTCGGGGAGACGATCGACGGGACCATCACCGACGTGCTGGCGGCGGCCGAAGGTGAGCACCAGCTCGCGCGGCAGCGGAGCGCTGGAGCGAGCCCGCGTGGCACCGGGTGCGCGCTGGCGACGGCGATCGCCGTCGAGCTCGCGTCGGGGCGGCCGCTGGTCGCGGCCATTGAACGGGCGACGAGCTGGCTGGCCGCGCGTATCGCGGGCGCGGTCGAGCGCGACGGCGCGCGGCGGCTGAGCTGATCGCCCGAGGTCCGAGGCTCCGAGCTCAGGCCAATCCCGGTCACATAAACGCCAGGACGCCAAGTCCGGACTTCAAATAATCCGGATCCTGGCGTCTCCGCGTCCTGGCGCTTTCTTATCTGACCGGCCTTGGAGCCAGGGCACACAGCTAAGGCAGCCCCTACGGCGCGAGCTCGAGGCGCAGCATCGGGCTTCGCTTCGTGGGCAGCAGGCCCATCGGGTTCTGCGGATCGTTGTTGCGGATGTACGACTGGCCCGAGACGGCGCCGCTGGCCCAGACGGTCGGCTCGCCCGCGGTCTTGCGTACGCCGATCCAGACCACGCCGGTGAAGGGCTTGGCGTCGCCGAGCTCCTCGACGATCCAGCGCCCGTCTTTTCCGTCGGAGACATCGGCGGTGTCGAGCGCGCGCGTCACGGTGAGGATCGCCTCGCCCGGCGTCTCCAGCGGCGTGCTGTCGTAGACGGTGATGGCCAGCGCGCCCGCGCCCGCCGCCTGCAGCCGCAGTCGCAGCGGGTGATGCCGGCCAGCGGGCAAATCGAAGCGCGTCACGCTCTCGTAGGTCACCGTCGGAAATGCGATGACGTCCTTCGGGCGGTTGTCGTCGTAACCGATCACGACCTCTCGGCTGGAATGAGTCGTCGTCGCGGACGCAGACGCGCAGCCCGCGCCGCTGGCGCAGGCGGCGCAGCCCACAAATACCAGCCCGAGCAGCAACGGCACGTTGATTCGGCGGATCGGTGCCATGGACTCCGCAGCCATCTTGCCCCCACACATCGTCCGTGAGCTGGGATTCTGTACCATCGTCGAGAGAAGGTGGGCTAGCATTTGCTCCCACATGTCGAGCCTAGGAATCGGCGTCGTTGGCGCTGCCAGCTGGGGGCGCAACGTCGTCCGGGCATTCGCTTCCACCAGGGGAGCCGACCTGCGCGGCGTGTGCGATCTCCGCCCCGAGCTGCTTGCCCGCGTGGCCACGCAGCACCCAGGGGTGCGCGTCACACCGTCGTTCGAGGACCTTCTGCGCGATCCGGAGATCGGCGCGGTCGCGCTGGCCGTGGATTCGGGGAGCCATCACCGGCTGGCTCGTCGCGCGCTGGAGGCGGGGCGGCACGTCTTCGTCGAGAAGCCGCTGGCGCTGAACGTGCCCGACAGCGAGGAGCTGTGCAACGTCGCCGAGCAGACCGGACGCACGCTGATGGTCGGGCACCTGCTGCTCTATCACCCGGCGGTCGTGGTCGCGAAGCAGTCGATCGACGACGGCGATCTGGGCCAGGTGCGCTATCTGCATTCGCAGCGCGTGAACCTGGGCGTCGTGCGCGCCAGTGAGAATGCCTGGTGGTCGCTGGCGCCGCACGACGTCGCGGTGGCGACGTACCTGCTCGGGTCGGCGCCGGTGACGATCAGCGCGACCGGAAGCTGCTTCCTCCAGACCACGCGTGGGATCGAGGACGTCGCGTTCGCGACGCTGGGCTGGGCCGACGGGCGCGTGGCGCACATCCACGTCTCCTGGATCGACACCGAGAAGCGGCGCTCGCTGACCATCGTCGGGTCGCGCGCGAGCTTGACCGTCGACGGCACGGCGCCGCTGGCCGGCGACGAGGAGCCGCTGCGCATCGAGTGCGAGCACTTCGTCGACTGCGTGCGCACCGGCCAGCGCCCGCGCAGCGACGGCGCGCAGGGTCTGGCGGTGGTGCGCGTGCTGGAGGCGGGCGAGCGTTCGATGCGCGCGGGCGGCGCTCCCGTCGCGATCGGTCCATGAGCTACTGGGCGCATCCGACCGCGGTCATCGACAGCCCGGCCAGCATCGGCGACGACACCAAGATCTGGCACTTCGCGCATGTCATGGGGCACGCGCGCGTCGGCGCGCGCTGCTCGCTGGGCCAGAACGTCTTCGTGGCGAGCCGCGCGGTCGTGGGCGACGGCTGCCGCATCCAGAACAACGTCTCGATCTACGACGGCGTCGAGCTGCACGACGACGTCTTCGTCGGACCGTCGGCGGTGTTCACCAACGTGATCAACCCGCGCGCCTTCATTCACCGCCAGGGCGAGATCCGGCGCACCCCGGTCGAGCTGGGCGCGACGATCGGAGCCAACGCGACCATCGTGTGCGGCGCGCGCATCGGCCGATTCGCGTTCGTGGCCGCGGGCGCCGTGGTGACGCAGGACGTGCCGGCGTATGCGCTGGTCGGTGGCGTGCCGGCGCGGCGGATCGGATGGATCTGCCGTTGCGGGGTCACGCTGCCCCGGTCGGACGGGCGCGCGCGGTCTCTCCGCTGCGCGGCGTGTGCCGCGGTCTATGGCGTCGCCGGTCGCGGCGCATCCGCGCGGCTCGCACCCGCGGACGCGAAGCGCGCGCCCGCTCAGCCAAAAAAGGCGGCGACGGCGGCGGCGACGCGGTCGACGGCGGCGAACGAGAGCTCGGGATAGATGGGCAGCGCCAGCGCCTCGGCCGCGGCGCGCTCCGCGTGCGGGAGAGCGCCGGCGCGCAACCCGAGGTGGGCCAGCGCCGGTTGCAGGTGCAGCGGCGTCGGATAGTAGACGGCGGTGGCGACGCCCGCGGCGGCCAGATGCTGCCCCAGCGGATCGCGCGCGTGGTCGCGCACGCGGAGCACGAACTGGTTCCAGACGCTGCCGGGATCGAGCGGTGGCAGCTCGACGCCGGCCGCGGCCACGGCGCTGCCGAGGCGCTGCCGGTAGCGCTCCGCGATCTCGCGGCGGCGCTCGGTCCAGCGCGATAGGTGGGGCAGCTTCACGCGCAGCAACGCCGCCTGCAGCTCGTCGAGGCGGAAGTTGCCGCCGAGGATCTCGTGGCGATTCTTGGCGGTCGCGCCGTGGACGCGCAGCACGCGCACGCGCGCCGCGAAGTCGGCGTTGGTGGTCAGGACCATGCCCCCGTCGCCGAAGCCTCCCAGGTTCTTCGAGGGGAAGAACGAGACGACCGCGGCCCGTCCGAGCGCGCCGACCGGGCGGCCTTCCGAGCGCGCGCCGATCGCCTGGGCGGCGTCCTCGACGATCGGAATGTCGCGCGCGGCGCACGCCTCTTCCAGGCCGTCGAGGCGCGCCGCGCGGCCGAACAGGTGCACGACGAGCACGGCCTTGGTCCTGGGGCCGATCCGTGCGGTGGCAGCCGTCGGGTCGATATTGAGCGTCGACGGGTCGACGTCGGCGAAGACCGGTGTCGCGCCCAGGCGGAGGATCGCTTCGACCGACGCGAAGAACGAAAATGGCGTGGTGACGACCTCGTCGCCGGGCCCCACACCGCAGGCCATCAACGCCGCGAGCAAGCCGTCGGTGCCGGACGACACGCCGACGGCGTGCGGGATCGACAGGGCTGCGGCCGCTTCCCGTTCGAAGGCCTCGGTCTCGGCGCCGGTGATGAATCGCCCCGACGTCAGCACGCGAACCGCCGCTGCCGCCAGTTCAGGCATGAGCGGCTCGTGGTGCGCCGCCAGGTCCTGCAGCGGCACCGTCTCGTCCGGCATTGCTATTTTCGGCAGCAGGGCGGCCCTGCGCCTGGCCCTGCCGCGACGCCGCTAGAGATAGTTGCTGGCCGGCGGAGGGCGGGTCACGTCGATGCCCGGCGTCGGCGGAATCGTCGGGTCGGTCGTGGGGATCCCGGGATCGACTTCGACGTCGACGCGCGTGGCGCCGACGAAGCTCAGATCCTCGCCGATGCAGTTCTCCGCCTCGGTGCCGAGGACCAGAACCTTCTGGTTCACGATCGTGAGGCGGGTGAACTCGTGGGTGCGCGCGCCTTCGTCGGAGCGGGCGATCGACTCCTGCAGCGTGGTCATCGCCTGCTCGGCGATGTTGATGTTGACCTTGGCCTGCACCAGCTTGTCGGTGACGCAGTTGAGCTTGATGATGTCCTTCTGGCGGCGCGCCGTCTCTTGCAGCGTCTGGATGTGCCCCAGGGTCTCGTTCATCACGCGGAAGTAATCCTTGCCCTGACCCAGCATCTCCTGCGGGCTCAGGTTCGCACGCTGCTTGACCGAGACGTCGACGTCCGCGCCGGCAGCAGGCGCGCCAGCGGCGGCCGCCGGCGGAGGCGCGGCCGGCGGAGCGGCGGGTTGAGCGAGCGCGGTGCCCGCGGAGAGAAGACTGACTATGAGAAGCTTAGGAGTTGTTCGCACGACCATCGGTCCTTTCCGTTTCTTCGGAAACGCCGCAGCGCCGCCTACCGACATCGTAAGCCGCTAAAGTATAGGGAGGGTGCTGGGGCGAGTCAACGTCGCCCGACAGCGGTCTTCGGTTCCCTACCTCTATTGTGA
The DNA here is from genome assembly GCA_963774325.1 of uncultured Pseudomonadota bacterium. Lineage (GTDB taxonomy): Bacteria > Myxococcota_A > Polyangia > Fen-1088 > Fen-1088 > DASRQZ01. The sequence continues at coordinate 840,221 of CAVZEF010000002.1, read as the reverse complement.
GGACTGGAACACGAATGGGAACGAGACCTCGACCGAGCCGCCTGCCGGAGCCGGGAAGCGCCAGCGCGCGACCAGGGACTTGATGCAGCTGCCGACCTCGGAGTCGCCCAGGGTGTCCTGCTCCACGTCGACACCCGACACGGTGCCTGCCGCCGTGATGGTCCAGTGCATCACGATCTTGCCGGTCAACGTCGGGTTGCGCTTGAGCGCGCGCTCGTAGCACGCCTTGATCGCGCCCAGACGCGCCCGCACCTCCTTGGCGACCAGACCCGGATCCAGCTCGCCGTCGACGGCGGGCGCCTCGCTCTTGACGATACCGGCGACGCGCTTCTCGGCGGCGGCGTTGCCCGTGCCGCCCTCGGAGATCGATCCACCGCCGCGCAAGCCGCCGACCGTGGCGACCTTGCCCGACCCCGAGCCGCCGCTCTTGATGCCACGGAGCTGGTCGTTCGCGCTGGCGACGCCGATGCCGCCGACGCCCTGGAACGCCTTCTCCTGATCGCGATCGACGTCGCCCTTGCCGAGCACGTCGGCGATCGAGCCCGCCTCGCCGCGCGCACCCAGCAGCTTGAGCAAACCGGTCGACTTCACCTGCTGCTCGAGCCGCGCGCGCCGCTCGGCGTCGGCCTTGGCCTTCTCCTCGGCCAGCTTGGCTTTCTCCTCGGGCGTGAGCTCCCTCTTGGGCGCCGCCTTCTTCTCCTCGCCCTTCTTCTTCTCGGGCTTCTTCTCTTCTGTCGCCTTCGCGACTTCCTTCTTCGGCTCCGGTGGCTTCTCCACCTTGTGAACCATCATCTTCACGAAGCGGTCGGGGATCTCCTCGATGTCGGGCTTGCGCGGCCAGTCGACGTTACGCAGATAGATCACCATCAGCAGGTGCAGCAGAAACGAGCCAGCGGCGATCGTCGCGAACGCCCAGTCGAGGTCCGACGTGATCGATCCGCGCACCGACGCGGGCAGCTGCGGCCGCGGCTGAGGCGGCGGCGGCGTGACGAACTGGAACAGGATCGTCATGTCGCCGAGCGTGATCTTCCCGCGTGACCGCTCGTCGAGCGGTAGCACCCAGCTCGACCCGCGCTTCTGGATCTTGCCGGTCTGCTTGAGCTGCGAGAGCGAGATGATCTCGTTGCCTACGGCGATGCGGGCGTCCATCCCGTCGGAGAAGTGCGCGACGTAGTGGCTGCCGCTGATCTCGAACAGCAGCCAGTGGCGCGGCAGGGCCTCGGAGGGGACCACGAACAGGTTCTTCGCCGACTGCCCGATCGTGATGTTCTCGCGCTTGCGGACCAAGCGCTCCTCGACGATCCGCCCGCCCTGGATGATTCCGATGCGGAGGATCTTGACCTTGGGAGCCGCGCCGGCCTGGGGTTGAGCTCCTCGCACCGCTGCTTGCGTCGCCATAGGTTCAGTTCCTTATCTAGAAGGGGGCCTTCGAAACGCTGTCGAGAATCTTGGGGATGAAGTCCTGCTTCAGCTCTTGCCAGTCATAGTTGATGCTCGACTTCTGATAGAAAAAGAAGGCCTCAGGCTTCTGGATTTTCCCCTCGATACGGATCTCCTCGGTGATCCGGTAGACCTTGTGGCCGCCGGTTCCGCGTTCGACCTTGACCTTGGGCGCGTCGTTCGCGGGCGGCGCGCCGGGCGCCGGCGGCGTGGCGCCGTTGCGCGGGAGCGGGGCTGCCGGCGCCGAGATCGACGACTTCTTTGTACTGGCACTGGCGCGATCCGCACCCTGTGCGGGTGAGGCGACACCTGCCACCGACAATCCGACCAGGAGCACCAGGGCCGCGCCCAGGGGTCTATGTCCGATCATCGTTGTCCTCATGTCTTTTGGGGTGCGCGGAGTGATCATCGGCAGCTTCTTTCCAGACTGCTACTTTCTTGGTGCCGGGGCCGCGGGGGCGGCCGCCGGGGCCGCCGGGGCCGCCGGGGCGGGCTGGCCGGGCGCGGGCGCCACGCCCGGAGCCGGCGCCCCACCCGCCGCTTTTTTGGCGTCATCGGCGGACTTCTTCGCGGCGCGCTGGCGCTCGCGCTCCTCGTTCTTGCGCTGGCGCTCCAGCCGCTTTTCCTCTTTCTTGATGCCCTCTTGGGCCTCGGCGAGGTAGCTCTCGACCGGATCGCCGGCCGGCAGCGTGCCCATCATCTGCTTGTAGCGCTGGAAGTATTGGATCGCGGTGTTCATGCGCGCGGGGACGTCCAGGTTGGGCATCTTGTCGGCATCGAGGTAGAGAATTCCGAGGTTGAACACAGCGTCGGCATAGTTGGGGAAGAGCTGTAGGGCACGCTGGTACTCTGCCTGCGCTTTTTCGTATTCGGAGAGGCCCCGATAGGCGTCACCCAGGTTCAGGTGAGCCTTGGCAAACCCCGGCTGAAGCTGGGCGGCCTTCTCGAGCACGGGCGCGGCGTCGTGGTAGTTCTTGGCCAGCAGGTACTGCGCCCCGAGATTGTTCCAGATCACGGCGTTGTCGGGCCGTGCCTCACCGGCCTTCTTGAACAGCACGATCGCGCCGGGGATGTTCTTCTGGTCGACCTCGAGAAACGCCAGGAGTTGATAGATTTCAGACTTTTCGGCGTCGGACGCGCCGTTGGCCTGCATCATCTCCCACAGCTTCTTGGTCCACTCGTACTTGTGCAGCTTGTAGTAGGCCTTGGCCATGATGAGCATGGCGGGCGTGTAGCGCTCATTCTTGTTGAGCGCCGCCTTCGACTCCGCCACGGCACCGGTGTAGTTGCCTGAATGGAGCAGCTGCTCGGCGGCCTGGGTCTCGGCCAGCGGGATCACCGCGGGCGGCGGCTGGCGGCGCTTGCGCGGCGCCGCCCCCGGGTCGCCGGCGGGCGGGGCCGGGGTCGCGGCGGCGGGCGTCTGGGCCTGCGCCAGCCCGGCCAGCGTGACCGACGCGATCGCAGCCGACAAGCCGGCGGTCACGCGCAGGAGGGTCCTCTGGGACAGGCGCGTACGCGCGCGCTCGGCGCTCATGGCAGCTCCATTCCGATGCGCTCGTCCTTGATGAACGGGAACTCGTCGGGCAGATACTTCGACAGGTTCTCGCGCGCCTTCTTGACGTAGTCGTTGGTGACGCCCAGCTGCGCGGCGCGCGCCAACGTGTCCTTCCAGCGCTTCTTCGCCTCGTCCTCGACCGGCGTCACGAACTGGTAGACGGCGTCCTTGTACTGGCTCTCGACCATCCCGCAATCGTCGGGGTTCGCCTTGCACGACATCTTGGCCAGCTTCTTCACGTCATCGGGCGGATTGTTGGCCGCCTTGATCAGCTTCTGCGCGAACTCGTAATAGATGTCGCCGCTGCGCAGGAACGCCGCCAGCGTCCAGGTCGCGTCCTTGTAGTTCCAGATCTTCTGGTACTCCTCGTTGAGCGACTTGGACTCCGCCGTGAACGAATCGAACGTCTTCTTGATCTGCTCGGGCTTGCTGCCGAACTTCAGCTCTTTCTTCTGAAAGGCTTTGAACTTCTCCTCGACGATCAGGAAGTCGGCCTTGGCGGCGAAACCGGCCGCCGGCGTCGCCGCCGGAACCCGGTGAGCGACGAACTCGTCGCGCACCTTCTTGTACGAGCTCAGCACCGCGTTCTTGTCGCGGCTCGACTGCTCGGTGATCACCGCCAGCTTCATGTACGCCTGCACGACCAGGTCGCCAGCGTCAGTCTGGTTGTTGAACTTCTTGATGAAGTCCTTGAGGCACGTCGACTGGCGCGCGGTGTCCTTCGCCTTCTCGTACGCGTTGCAGCCGAAGAAGTAGGCCTGCGCGCTGTCCTGCGGCTTCTCGGACACCGCCTCGGAGTAGCGCTTGTAGAGATCCGCCGCCTTCGGATACTGCTGGTCGTTGTCGAGCAACGACGCTGCCAGGCCCAGCGCCTCCTTGCGGTGCTCCGAGCTTGCGAACTTCGGATCCTGCGCGACCGTCAGGTAGCCCTTCACCGCCTGGTCGAACTCGAAGAAGCGGTAGTGGTTGCGCGAGGAGTTCCAGAGCGCTTCCTTGCCCCACTCGGACTCGGGGTAGTCCTTGTACAGGCGCTCGTAGCACTTCGTCGCCTCGCCGAACTGAAACAGCTTCTCGTAGATCACGCAGGCGTTGTTGAGCGCCGTGGGCGCGCCCGAATCCTTGGGGTTCGCGTTGACCACGTCGATGAGGTCCAGCGCCAGCCCGACGTCCAGCTCGGTCGAGATCTTGCTCGGCTTCTCACCCGGCTTGCCGCCCGGCGCGCCCGCGGTGTTGATCCCGGTGACCATCGCGATCCCGCCCGAGTTCTCGCGGCAGACCGTGAGCTCCTTGTTGGTCCCCTTCTCCTCGTTCTCCATCGACAGCTGCAGGCGCTTGGTGATGATCGTCGTCTTCACCGACGCCTTGATCTGCGCGATGCGCTCCAGGTACGGCGCCGCCTTGGGCGACTTGCCGCACGGCGATTCGCTGAACTGGTCGGCGACGTTGAGCAGCTTGCCGAGCGCGCAGTCCTTCTGCTCCTCGTCCTGGACGCTGTAGTCGATGAAATAGGTCTGGAGAATGGCGTCGTACGCCTTGAATCCGATCTCGGGATTGGGGCCGCAGTAGAGCTGCGTGATCTCGCCCAGCCGGCGGCGCGCCTCGGGCCAGTTGTGGTAGCGGAGCGCGATGACCGCCGCCGCGTACTTCAGCTCGGACGTCCGGTCGTTCTTGATGTAGTCGACGTACCAGTCGATCGCCGCCGTGTACTTGAGGTAGACCTCCGGCATCGCGACCGGGGTCACCGGCGGCCTGGTGTTCTTCTCGTCGGGGATCGGCGGATCGTCGATCTGCTTGGCCCGGCGCATGTCCTCGATGATCTCTTCGTACGCCTTGATCATCCGGAACGCCGAGTCTTCCTGGTACCGGTTGTCGAGCTGCGAGTCGCGCACCGTCTGGTACGCGACGATCGCCTGCGGCAGCTGGCCCGAGTAGTAGAGCGCGTCGGCGTAGAACGCGCTGAACTCGTAGCTACGCTTGGAGTTCGGATAGGCGGCCAGGTACTTCTCGTAGAGCTCGGCGGCGGTGCGGTAGAGGGCCTTGCACTCCTCGAGCTTCTTGAGGTCCTTCTGGTTCTCCTGCCACTTGGTCTTGCACGCCTGCGCGCCGGCGTGAACGTTGGTCGCCGCCGTGAGCAGCGCGTCCTCGGCCAGCTGCTGCGCGACGGCGAGCGCCTCGGGGTTGTCCTTGTTCTTCTCGTACCAGGCGCTGCCCTTGGTGTAGTTGCGGCCCAGCGCCTCGCGCTCCTTGGACGCCGCGATCAGGTTCCGGTCGCGCTCGTAGCTGCGCACGATCTTGTCCTGCACGCGCGGCGCGTCGGTATACGCCGGCCACTTGGTGAGCAGCGCCTTGTAGACCGCGATCGCCTCGGCGTACTTCGTCGAATCGAAGTAGATGTCGCCCAGGCGCTGGAAGACCTCGCGCACGTGCGGCTCGTCCTCGCGGCCCTTGTAGAAGGTCGTCGCGCGCTGCAGACCGGTCTCCGCGTCGGGAACGGTGTCGCCGTCCCAGTCGGGCTCGGAGAAGCTGACACCCAGGTACTGGATCGCCTCGGGCCGCAGGTCGGAGCCGACCTTCTGACCCGCCGCCTTGCGCTTGTCGGCGTAGATCACCAGGTTGTCGAACTGGCGCACGGCGTCCGGGAAGCGGTTGTCGCGGTAGTACGACCAGGCGAGCTTGTAGAGTGCGCGGTCGTAGTAGGGCGAATCCTTGAACTCCAGCACGCGCTTGAATGCGGCGATCGCCAGCCGCAGCTCGTTGGGACTGTCGAAGTGGAATTCGCCGATGCGGGTCCAGGCCTCGGGGATGAACTTCGATTCCTTGACCGGCTTGCAGTCGAGGTAGGGATCGTCGTCCGGCTTGTCCATTTTGGGCAAATCCGGCGGATCCATCGGCTTGAACTTGTTGGCGCAGACCAGCGCCAGCATCGCCTGGCGCGCCTGCGGTTCTTGCCCCATTTCACCGAGACAGAAACCGAGCAAGTAGTAGGCGGCGTCGAGCAGGCGGTAGTTCGGGAACTCCGTGAGCAGGCGCTTGTAGAGCGCGATCGTCGGCGTGTAGTCCACGCGCGGCGGCGGCGTCGTCGGCGGGTTGGGCGAATCGATCGCCTTCTTGTACGCCTCGTCGTTGTCGAGGAACTCCTCCGCCGACTTCTCGTAGTAGAGCTCGGCCAGGCGGAACATCGCGTCCGGCGTCCAGCGCTTGTCGTTCGGGTAGTGGTGCAGGAAGTTCTCGAACATCGCGATCGCGTCCTTGCGGCGATCCTTGGCTTCCTTGTCGTTGAACGCGATCTGCGGGTCGTACTTGGCGCTGATCTGCCTCGCCTTGTCGGAGTAGGCGCGCTTGACGATCATGCGCGCCGTCGAGCGATAGTCCTGGACGATCTCGGCGAAGTGCTGGACGTCGCGGGTCATCTCGTCGAGAGCGCGCGCGTCGATCGGCCCGGGAGGCAGGGGCGCCGCCACCGCGCGCGTGAGGCTGGAAGAGAGCAAGCTCGCCGAGAGCGCGAGCGCGCCGATTGCGAACGCGTGTCGCCTCACTTGTCGTCCTCCATGACCTTCTTGAAGTCTTCGTCGAGAGCGCGAAGCTCCATGTTCTTGAGGTTGGTCAGCTTGGTGACCGCCTGGGTCTTCTGGTCCTTGAGCCCCCAGGCGACGTCGATGATGCCGACGTCGGAGCGGACCACCAGGTCGTAGAAGCGATCGGCGACGCGCGTGAACATCGCCTGCGCCAGGCCGCCGCCCAGGCTCTGCGACTCGGTGACCACCTCGCCGAGCTTGGTGGTCGCCTTGGCCAGCTCCTCCTTCTCGCTCGCCAGGTAGCCCTTGACCGTCTCGAGCCGCACGTCGACCTGCTTGTCGACGCGCTTGTTGAACTCGTCGACCTGCTTGCCGACGGCGTCGGCGCGCGACAGCACGCCGTTCATCCGATCGACCTCCTGCTGCCGCGCGGCCGGCAGGCGATACTTCGCGCGCACCTGGACTTCTTCCTCCTGGCGCAGGAGCTCGGTCAGACGCATGGCCGCGTCGTGCTCGACCTGTCCGGCGCCGCCCGCCGCCGTGTCCTCGCGGACCGCGTCGGCGATCTCCTCACGGATCTTGTCGTGGGTGTTGCGCAGGCTGTCGACGGTGGCGCGCAGATCCTTGATCGGCTGCTGGATGTCCTCGGGCCGGATCTTCTGCTCCGTGCGCGAGCTGCGGTAGTACTGCTCGATCGCGACCAGCTGCGCCTCCAGCGCCTGGATCTCGACGTTCAGCTCCGACGCCTGCCCGTCGAGCTCGCGGTACTGCTCCTTGACCTGGGTCTCGCGCGTCTTGATCGCGTCCTGGCTGGTCGGCAGGTTCTTGAGCTGGCGCTCGAGCCCGTCGCGCTCGATCGCGATGTGGTCCAGCGTCTTGCGCTCGTCCGGCGTGAGCGACGGCTCGAGGATCGCGCGCACCTTGCCCACGAACTTCTGGCGCACGTCGACGAGCTGGTTCTCGATCTCGACCGACTTGGTGCGCGCCGCCGCGAGGTCCGGGAAGATCCCGGTGCGGCTGTTGCTCTGCATGGCGCGCTGGATGCGCTCGACCAGCTTCTCGCTCGACTGCAGATCGCGCTGCAGATCGCCGACGTCGGACGCCAGGCTGATCATGCGCGCGACGTCGGGCTCGGCCTTGACCCACTTCGAGGCGGCCGGCGGCACGAACACCGAGATGTCGAACTTCTCCAGGCTGCGGCCGACCAGGTTGTCGAAGTACGCCGGGTCGGTCTGCGCGTGGACGATCACCGCCTGGAGCTGGCGCTGGATCGGATCGAACTCCTCGCGCACCTTCGAGAACTCGTCGTGCGCGATGGCGAAGTTGCCGATGCGCAGCTGCAGATTCCCCAGCAAGATGCGCTTGTCGGGCGCGTCGGGCATGTCGGGGTTGCTGAGCAGCAGGAGGTCGATCGACGCGCCAGGCCTTCTGCCACTCCTTGGCCTTGATGTACGTCCAGGCCTGCTCGTCGAGCGCCTCGGCGAAGTACTTCGACTGGTGCGGGACCGACTGGTACATGTCGATCGCCTTGTCGAACTGCGAGCGCTCGTAAAGGATGCGTCCCAGCGCCAGGCGCGACAGGTCCTGGATCTCCGCGGCGGAGTCATCCGGCGCCTGCTGGTGCAGCAGCGAATCGTACGTCGCCGACGCGCCCGCCAGGTCGCCCTTCTTCACCATGATGGTCGCGATGAAGTAGCGGGCCTGGAAGTAGTAGGGGTTGTTGGCCTGCAGCGCCGAGAAGCCCGGCCAGCGCCTCGTCGTCCTTGCCGCGGAAGTAGAACAGCTTGGCGCGCACGTACGGCGTCGCCGGCTCGAGCCGCTCGGGCGGGATGTTCTGCAGCTTGGCCAGGTACTCGTCGACGTGCTCGTAGTCGCCGGTGCGGAACGAGATCTCGATCAGCCGCTGGAGCGCGTCCTGTTCCTTGCCCGCGCCGGTGTTGCGCTGCAGGAACATCTCGAAGTAGTGCCGCGACGAATAGGGGTCGTGCCCCTGGAACAGCGACTCGCCGAGCAGGAAGAGCGCGTCGTCATAGGCGCGCGAGTTGGGATACTTCTCGATGACGTCCAGCAGGACCGTCGCCGCTTCCTGGAAGTTCTTCAGGCCGAACAGCACCTGTGCGTCGAGCACGCGGCGGTCGGCCACGTCGGCCGGCGGCGCGGGCGTCTCCTTGAACTCCAGCGACATCACGTGCACGCGCTGGTCGAGCTCGATCAGCTTCCGCGTGTAATCGTCGATCTCGTCGGCGCGCGCCGGGCGCTCGGCGGAACGATCGATTGTGATGAGGACGGCAAGCGAGAGCCCAAAACGGGTGAGCTTGGGGTATCTCATCGCCGGGTATCTATTTTTTGGCGTCCGCGGTCGTGGGGGCGCCTTCACCGGCGGCCATGACGTTGACCCGGAAGTCGACCTGCGGTCGATCATTCATGTCGGTGGTCAGGTTTCCCTTTTCGTACCCGACGACGCTGATCCCGGTGGTCTTGGCCTCGCCCGCGACGAAGTTGTAGCTGGAACGAACCTTGAACTTGTAGCCCTTGAGATAGCTGAACACGCCGAAGCCATTGCCCTGATAGAGCATCACCACGCTCAGCGTGTGCGAGCCCGGCTGGATCGCGCCGTTGTAGACGTCGAACTCAGTCATCTCCGCCAACCGGCCACTGTCGTCGGATTTGGAGAAAATCTGAACCCCGTCCAGCGCGTAGACCGCCTGGATGAGACGATACGAGCTGCCCATCTCGTTCTTGTGGCGAATGATCGCGCGCGACGCGCCGATGACGCCGCCGAGCACGGTCTCTTTGAGGAGGTTGATGCGCGCCTTGGTGCGGAAGATCTGCTCTTTGAGCTCGTTGACGTTCTTCTCGAGCGAGCGGAGGCGCACCGTGTACGCGCCGGAGTCGCCCGAGCCGCCGCCGGTGGCGGGCGCTCCTGCCGCGGGGGCGCCGGCCGGAGCGGGTGCCGCGTCTCCCGTGGGAGCCGGGGCGCTGTTTCCGGGCGTCCCCGGAGCGTTGTCCGCCGCCCATCCCACGCTGGTCATGCCCGTCGCCGACACTGCGATCGACATTGCGATCACCGCCGACGCGCGGGCGGCCTTATGCGAACCAACGGTCCGAGACCATCTCATTGTCTTCTCCGTCTCTAGCGTTCTCTAGCGTTTAGAGCCCAGCTCAACCCACGCGGACATGAATCCGGCGATGGCCTTCTATATCAGGACGCGCCGTGTTGGTCAATGTTCACGCCGCCTTGCAGAGCTTCGTCGAGCGTCGATAAAGCTTCGCGCGCGAGGCTCGCGCGCGTACGCCGTGCGCGACGAAGCTGTGCGGACGTCACGTCGCGGGTGGAGGCCGCGCGTGCAGGGGCCTTCAGCCGGCGTTCTCGTTTTCCCGATCGTCGCTGTGTCCTTCCGACATTCCGGAAGTCGCGATCGGGTTCGGCGTCGCCGCGAGAATTCGCCAGGCAGCCTCGAGAAGTTGCGGCAGCCCCTCGCCGGTGGCCGCGCTCACCGCCAGCAACGCGAGGCCGCGCCGCTCGAACGGCGCCGCGATGGTCTTGAATCGGCGCCGCACTTCGGGGACGTCGATCTTGTTGAGCACGACGATCTGCGGGCGCTTCGCGAGCTCCGGATCGTAGAGACGCAGCTCACGATTGAGCGATTCGAAGTCGCGCAACGGCGTGCGCCCGTTGCCGGCGGTGGCGTCCAGCAGGTGGACCAGCACGCGCGTGCGCTCGACGTGGCGCAGGAAGCGATCGCCGAGACCGGCTCCGCGGTGCGCGCCCTCGATCAACCCGGGGATGTCGGCGACGACGAACGAGCGCTCGCCGGAGAGGCGCACCATGCCCAGGTTCGGCACCAGCGTCGTGAACGGGTAGTCGGCGATCTTCGGGCGCGCGGCGGAGACGCGCGCGATGAACGACGACTTGCCGACGTTGGGGAAGCCGAGCAGGCCGACGTCGGCGAGCAGCTTGAGCTCGAGGCGCAGATCGCGCTCCTCGCCGGCGAGCCCGGGCTCGGAGCGGCGGGGCGCGCGGTCGGTCGGCGTCGCGAAGTGGATGTTGCCGCGGCCGCCTTTGCCGCCTTGCGCGACCACGAAGCGCTCGTCGTGGCGGCGCAGATCGGCGAGCAGCTCGCCGGTCGCCGTCGTCGAAGACCTGCGTGCCGGGCGGCACGCGCAGGACCAGGTCCTCGCCGGCGCGCCCGTACTTGTCCTTGTTCGCGCCCGGCTGGCCCGCCGGCGCCTGGTATTCCTTGCGGTAGCGAAAATCGAGCAGCGTCGACATGCCGCCGTCGACGACCATGACGACGCTGGCGCCGTCGCCGCCGTCGCCGCCCGACGGGCCGCCCTTGGGCACGAACTTCTCGCGCCGGAAGGCGACCGCGCCGTTGCCGCCGTCACCGGCCCGCACGTGGATGCGCGCCTCGTCGATGAACTGCATGGGAAATCAGGTCACGCGCCGGCGCGCGCTCGGGTGCGCGGCGCGCGGGCCAACCGCGCGAAGCGCGGGCGATATTAGGCGCTGGCCGCGGCCGCAGCCGCTTCGGCCTGTCGGCCAGGATGCTACAGACGGTCCGCACGCCCGAGCGCCTGTACTTCACCGTGCCGGTCTTGAGCGCGAACAGCGTGAAGTCGCGTCCCATCCCGACGTTCACGCCGGGGTGAATGACCGTGCCGACCTGGCGGACCAGGATGTTCCCGGCCAGGACCGACTCGCCGCCGTAGCGCTTGACGCCGCGGCGCTGGCCGTTCGAATCGCGGCCGTTGCGGGAGCTTCCTTGACCCTTCTTGTGTGCCATGGCTTCGGTTCCTTACCGTTCTACTCGTCGGCTCGGTCTCTAGGCGCCCGCCGCGCCCGCGCGGATCGCGGTGATCTTCACGGCGGTGAAGGGCTGGCGATGGCCGGCCTTGCGGCGGTAGCTCTTGCGGCGCTTGTACTTGAAGATGATGATCTTCTTGCCCAGGCCCTGCTCGACGATCTCCGCCTCGACGGTCATGCCGCCGACGGTGGGGCGCCCGACCGAGACGTTGCCGGCGTCATCGGTCACCAGCAGCGGCCCGAACGAAATCTTGGTCCCCGCGGGACCGGTGAGCTTCTCGACGCGAAGGGTCTCCCCCTCGCTGACGCGGTACTGTTTTCCACCCGACTCGATGACGGCGTACATGTGTCGAACTGCCTCCCAGGCGAGCGGCGTAGTCTAGATATCGGCGGGCCTTTGTCAAGCAGATCGGGCCCCGTCCTCGTGATCGTCCTCGTCCTCGTCTCCGTTGGGGGCTGAGCTAGAACGCGTACGGCCCCCGGAACACCCCGGTCTCGGTGATGATCGCCTTGACCAGCCGCGCCGGCGTCACGTCGAAGACCGGGTTGCGCACGCCGGCGCGCGGCGGGTACGACGCGACGCTCGCCGATCTGGGTGACCTCGGCGGCCGGCGCGCTCTTCGATCGGGATGCGCGCGCCGGTCGGCGGTGTTGGGGTCGAGCGTGGTGTGCGGCGCGGCGACGTAGAACGGGACGTCGAACGCGACGCGGCCGCCGCCACGCCGAGCGTGCCGATCTTGTTGGCGACGTCGCCGTTGCGCGCGATGCGATCGGCGCCGACGACGACGGCCAGGATCTCGCCGCTGCGCGAGAAAGTGCGCCGCCGCGCCGTCGACGATCACCTCGGCGGGGATGCCCTCCTGCGTGCAGCTCCCAGGCGGTGAGCCGCGCGCCCTGCAGAAACGGGCGGGTCTCGTCGCAAAGAACGCGCAGCCGCTTGCCGGCGGCGACCGCCGCGCGGATCACGCCCAGCGCCGTGCCGTAGCCGGCGGTGGCGAGCGCGCCGGCGTTGCAGTGGGTGAGCACGTCCCCTCGTCGGGCAGCAGCGACGCGCCGTGCGCGCCGATCGCGCGGCACGACGCCAGGTCCTCGTGCCCAGATCGCCTGCGCCTCGCCCACCGGCGTCGCGCCCGCTGGCGATGCGCGTTCGCCATGCGGTGGACCGCGGCGCCCAGGTTGACCGCCGTCGGGCGCGTCTCGCCGATCTGGCGCATGTGCTGGCGCAGCGACGCCGCCGACGGCGAGCTGCCGGCCGCCAGCGCCACCGCGAACGCGCCGGCGCAGCCGATGGCCGGCGCGCCGCGCACCTCCATGTCGGCGATGGCGCGCGCGACCTCCTCGCCAGGTGTCGTAGGCGTTCCAGATCTCCGCGTCGGGCAGGCGCCGCTGATCGAGCAGCACCACGCGGCCGTCGCGCCAGAAGATCGGCGACAGCAGATCAGGATGGTTCGGGGGGCGCTGTCCCGGAGGCAGAGCTTGAACCGCCATCTCGACTCCTCAGGATGCGAGCAGCCGTTGCAGGATCTCGTTGACGGTCTTGGGGTTCGCCTTGCCGCCGGTCTCCTTCATCACCGCGCCCACGAAGAAGCCGATCAGCTTGGCGTTGCCGGCGCGGAAGCGCGCGACCTCGTCGGGATTGGCGGCGACGACCTTGCGGCAGGCGTCCTCGATCGCGCCGGTGTCGGAGACCTGCGCCAGCCCCTCGGCCTCGACGATCTCGCCGGCGCGGCGGCGCTCGGTCCACATGCGCGCGAAGACGTCCTTGCCGAGCTTGCCCGAGATCGTGCCCGAGTCGATGAGCCCGATGAGCTCGGCCAGCGCCGCCGGCGCCACCGCGATGTCGGCGGCGGCCAGCTTGCGCGGATCGTCGACGCGCGCGAGCAGCTCGTTGATGAGCCAGTTGGCCGCGCGCTTCGGCGGCGCGCCCGCCGCGACGGTGGCGTCGAAGTAGTCCGCGATCTCCTTGTCGGCGACCAGCACGCCCGCGTCCTGCGGCGACAGGCCCGACGACGCTCGTGTAGCGCGCGAAGCGATCCTCGGGCAGCTCGGGCAGCGACGCGCGCGCCTTTGCCAGCTCGCCGTCGCTGACCACGAGCGGCGGCAGATCGGGCTCGGGGAAATAGCGGTAGTCGTGCGCCTGCTCCTTGGAGCGCATCGCCGCGCTCATGCCGCGCGCCGCGTCCCACAGCCGCGTCTCCTGCACCACGCGCTCGCCGCGATCGAGCAGCGCCGCTTGGCGCTTGACCTCGTACTCGATGGCGTCGCGCACGTTCTTGAACGAGTTCATGTTCTTGAGCTCGGTCTTCGTGCCGTACGCCGTGGCGCCGCGCAGCCGCAGCGACACGTTGGCGTCGCAGCGAAGCGAGCCCTCTTCCATGTTGCCGTCGCAGATGCCGAGGTAGCGCACCAGCGCGCGCATGGCGCGCACGTACTCCGCCGCCTCCTCCGCCGAGCGGATGTCGGGCTCGCTCACGATCTCGCACAGCGGGACGCCGGCGCGGTTGTAGTCGACGAAGCTGACGCCGGCGGCGGCGTGCAGGTTCTTGCCCGCGTCCTCTTCCATGTGGATGCGCATCAGACGCACCGAGCGCCGCTCGCCGTGCGAGGCGGAAGGTGATCGCGCCGCCCTCGCAGATCGGCTCGTCGAACTGCGAGATTTGAAAGCCCTTGGGCAGGTCGGGATAGAAGTAGTGCTTGCGCGCGAAGCGGCAGCGCTGGCGGATCTTGCAGCCCGCCGCCAGGCCCAGGCGCATCGCCGACTCGACCGCCGCGGCTTGAGCACCGGCAGCGTGCCCGGCAAGCCGAGGCACACCGGATCGGTGTGGGTGTTGGGATCGGCGCCGAACGCCGCCGACGACCAGGAGAAGATCTTCGATTGCGTCGAGAGCTGCACGTGCACCTCGAGGCCGATGACGACCTCGTACTTGTCGATGCTCATGACGCCACCTCCGCGGCGGCGATGGCCGCATCCGGCGGCAGCCGGCGGTGCCACTCGGTGCGCGCCTCGTAGGCGGCGCCGATGCGAAAGCAGGCCTCCTCGCCGAGCGGCGGCCCGATGACCTGCAGCCCGATCGGCAGTCCGCTCTTGGTGAAGCCGCAGCTCTGCGCCAGCGCCGGAACGCCGGCCAGGTTCGGCGCCACGGTGAGCACGTCGGCCAGGTACATCTGCAGCGGATCGCCCATGCGCTCGCCGAAGCGAAACGACGGGGATCGGCGAGGTCGGCGTGACGATGACGTCGCACTGGGTGAACGCCGCCGCGAAGTCGTCCGCGATCTTCGCGCCGCACGCGCAGCGCCTTGCCGTAGTAAGCCTCGTAGTATCCCGCGCGCAGCACGTAGGTGCCGAGCATGATGCGCCGCTTGGGCTCGAGGCCGAAGCCCTCGCCGCGCGTGCGCGCGTACAGCTCTTCGAGCGTGCGCGGATCCTTGGTGCGGTGGCCGAAGCGCACGCCGTCGTAGCGCGCCAGGTTCGACGACGCCTCGGCGGTGCAGATGAGGTAGTAGGTGGCGATGGCGTACTTCGTGTGCGGCAGCGAGACCGGCACCAGCTTGGCGCCCGGCGCGCGCGAGCTCGTCGAGCGCCGCGCGCACGGCCGCCTCGACCTCGGCGTCCATGCCGGGCTGGAAGTACTCGTCGGGGATGCCGAGGCGCACGCCCTGCAAACCGCCTTGGCCGGCGCGGCACGCGTCGCGATAGCGGCCGACCGGCGCCGGGATGCTGGTCGCGTCGAGCGGATCGGCGCCGGCCATGACCTCGAGCAAGGCCGCGACGTCCTCGACGCTGCGGCCGAACGGCCCCGGGTGATCGAGCGACGACGCGAACGCGATCACGCCGTAGCGCGAGACGCGGCCGTAGGTCGGCTTCATGCCGGCGACGCCGCAGAAGCGACGCCGGCTGGCGGATCGAGCCGCCGGTGTCGGTGCCGGTCGCGCCCGCGCACAGCGACGCGGCGACCGCGGCCGCCGAGCCGCCCGACGAGCCGCCCGGCACGTGCGCGAGCGACCAGGGGTTGCGCACGGGACCGCGCGAGCTGTTCTCGTTCGACGAGCCCATCGCGAACTCGTCCATGTTGAGCTTGCCGAGCGAGACGGCGCCGGCGTCGGCGAGCCGCTGCGTGACGGTCGACTCGAACGGCGGCACGAACCCGCGCAGGATCTTCGAGGCGCACGTGGTCTCGATACCGCGCGTGACGAAGATATCCTTGATGCCGATCGGCACGCCCGCGAGCGCACCGGGATCACGCCCCGCCGCGCGCGCGGCGTCGACTGCGTCGGCGCGGCGGCGCGCGCCGTCGGCGTCGACCAGCACATAGCAGTTGAGCGCGCGATCGAGCCGCGCGATGCGGTCGAGGTACGCTTCCGTGACGTCGCGCGCACGCAGCTTGCCGGCGCGCACCCCGTCGGCGATCGCGGCGATCGACAGGCCGCGGACGTCGACATCGGGGTTGCTCACGATTCGTCCTCGATCGGGCCGCCGCCCTGCCGACGGCACGATGCGCGGCACCTGGAAGAAGCTCGCCTCGCGCCGCGGGGCGTTCTGCAGCGTTTCTTCGATGGGCAACGACACTCCCACCTGGTCCGGACGGACCGGACAGTCGAACGGCACGGCGTGGGTCATCGGCTCGACCGCCGACGTGTCGAGATCCTTGAGCGCGGCGACGTAACCCAAAATAGCGTCGAGATCGGTCGTCATGCGCTCGATCTCCTGAGCGCTCAAGTCCAGTCGCGCGAGCACGGCGATCTCGCGGACCTCCTCCGGACGGATGCGTGACATTGTGGCACCATGTACTACCAGAATCTGGCCAGACTGGTAGAGGCCCGCTATAGTGTCGGACCTTCCCGCGAGTTACGATGTCTCCTGAATTGACGACCGCAACCCCATCGAAAGGGCGGATCTCCCGAGCGCGGTGGCGCGGGATCCAGGAGGCGCTGGCGCTGGCCGGCGTCGTCGGGGCGTGCGCCGGCCTGGTCGTCGTCCTGGTCTCGGGCTGCGAGGGTGAGCAGCGCGCGCGTGACGCTTCGGCACCGCCCAGCCTGCAGACCAGCGAGGTCTCGGTTCGCTTCGACGTGGCTCCGCAGAAGGCCCCGATGATGTCGGTGCTGGCGTTCCACGCCACGGTCGCCGGCGTCCTGCAGCGCGACGTGCTCGGCATCGTCGATCCGCTGGCGGCCGCCGCTCCCGACCGCGACTGCGAGCTGCGGGACCTCGATCTGTCGGCGAGCGCGCTGGTGGCGCAGGGCGGGTCGATCGAGCTGCAAGAGCTCGGCGGCATCGGCCTGATGCTCGGCGCATCCGAGCCCGCGACCGCGGCCCCGGCGCTATCGAGCGGCGGGCTGGCCACGACGGGCACGACCCCGGGCATCACGGCCGGCATGATCGTGCGCCCGTTTCCGCGGCTGTTCCCCGACGTCGCAACCGTCGTGGGCGGCGTCGTCGCCGAGGCCGGTCCGCTGCAGCTCGGCGGCCTGCCCGATCGCGTGGGCTTGCTCACGGCGGCGTCGGAGCTGCCGCTCGAGGAGCTGTCGGTGCCGGCGGCGCCGCACATCACCAGCGTCAACGGCGTGCCGCTGGCCGCGGGCGCCAAGGTCGACGGCCACGAGGGGCTGACGATCGGCGTGTCGGGCGACGCCGGCACGATCGTCGAGCTGCGGCCGTTCGGCGCCACCGTGGCGATCTCGTGCGCGGTGCCGCAGTCCTCGGCCGGCGAGAGCACGCTGACCGTGCCGCGCGCGCTGGTGGCGCGGCTGACCGGCGCCGGCAGTCCCGCGGCGGGGGCAGCGGCGTCGGCGAAGCCGCTGCCGGCGTCGCTGGATGCGCTCAGCCGCACGCGCGTGCGCATCGCGCCCTTCGCGGCGACCAATCACCTTTCGATCGAAGTGCGGGCATCGACGGCGGTGGAGCTCAGCCCGTGAGCGGCGCGGGCGGCTCATCGTCGTCTTTCGGACGCGAGTCGCGCAAACAGTCTCGAGCGGTCCTGGAGCTACCCATGGTCGTGAGCGACCCGTCGAGCCGGGTGAGCGGCAGCATCCTGTTCGATTCGGCCGACGTATCGACGGGCGGCGCGTTCCTGCGCACGGATCTGCTGTTCGAGGTCGGTGAGCTGCTGGTGCTGCAGTTCCAGCTCCCGCGGACCGACGAAGGCGACGGCGCGCACATCCGCACCGCGGGCCGTGTGACGCGCGTTTCGCGGGGACAGGCGAAGGAGGTGCCCGGAATGGGCGTCGAGTTCGTCGACCTGCGGCCCGAGGATCGCTCGGCCATCGAGGAGCGCCTGGGCCGCTAGCGCGCCGGCGGTCTGACGCAAGGACGAGCACGAGAATGACCGAGACTCTGGAAGAGCTGACCTACGACTACGAGGAAGACGGGACGCTCGTCCGCAAGGAGATCGACCGGGTCGTGCTCACCAAGGGCGGCTGGGCGACGATGATGTTCCTGTTCCAGGAGCTGGATCGAAACAGCGGGAAGTTCCGCGCCCCCAAGATGGCGATCGTGCGCTTCAAGAAATCGAAGGGCGTCTATCGCAAGCAGTCGTCGTTCAACATCTCCAGCGAGAAACAGGCCCGTCAGATCGCCGAGGTCTTCGAGCAGTGGTACCCCAAAATCCAGGCAGCAACGCAGGCGGCGACGGCGACGAGGAGAGACGAGGGTGACGATGCGCCGGCGGAAGACTGACCGGGCGATCGGGTGATCGCAGTCCTCGTCAACCCGCGGTCCCGGGCAAATCGGCGAAATCCGCGCATCGCGTCCGAATTCCAGGCGCTGCTCGGGGAGACCGGGCGGGTCTTCGCCCCGCGCAGCCTCGACGAGCTGGCCCAGGTCGCGGTCGAGCTGCGCCGGAGCGCGCCCTCGGTCATCGCCGTGCACGGCGGCGACGGGACGCTGCACAAGACGGTGACTGCGCTGGTCCGCGCGTTCGGCGAGACGCCGCTGCCGCCGGTCGCCGCGCTGTGCGGCGGCACGATGAACGTGGTGGCGTCGTCGCTGAACATGCGCGAGCGCCCGCACGCGTTCGTGCAGCAGCTGGCCGAAGGGGTGCGCGCCGAGCGCCCGCTCGAGACCATCCGCCGGCGCTGCATCCACGTCGACGGCCAGTACGGCTTCATCTTCGGCAACGGCCTGATGGCCAACTTCCTCAACGAGTACTACGGCCCGGGCGGCTACGGGCCGGGCCGCGCGATCTGGCTGATGCTGCGGCTCGCTGGGGTCGGCGATGATCCTGGGACCGTTCGTGCGGCGGGTCTTTCACCGCTTTCGGGGGGTCGTCAAGATCGACGGCGTGCCGATCCAGTGGCCCGACTTCGTCACCATCGGGGTCGCCACCGTGCGCGAGGTCGGGCTGGGCTTCAAGCTGATCCACCGTGCCGACGATGATCCGGAACGGTTCGGCGTCATCGCGATTCACGCCGGCCCGCTGTCGCTGATTCCCGATTTCCCGGCCGTGCACGCGGGGCGGGGGGTTGCGCCGTCGCGCGCCTTCAGCGCGGTGGCGTCGACGATCGACATCGAGCCGGTCGAGGACGTGATGGCCTACACCATCGACGGCGACCTTTACCGGAAGACGGGACCCCTGCAAATCACGCTCGGCCCGCACATCGAATTCATCAAGCCCCAAAGGGGTTTGATCAGCGTCGGCAGGAACGGTACGATAGAGAGGACTCCATGAGCTCGTCGTTCCCGCTCGACGGCATGCGCGCCCGCTTTGCGGGCGAAACCAACGTGGGAATGAAGCGCGCCCACAACGAGGACTCGTTCTACCTACCTGAGAGCGAGCGGCTGGCGATCGTCGCCGACGGCATGGGCGGCCACGCCTCGGGCGAGGTCGCGAGCCGCATGGCGGTCGAGACCATCGCCGGCTTCTTTCGCGCGACGCAGGACGAGCAGCAGCTGACGTGGCCGTTCAAGATGGACCGCGGCCACCGCTACGACGTCAACCGCATGGTGACGGCGATCAAGCTCGCGAACCTCAAGATCCACGAGCAGGCGCAGAGGGATCCGCAGTGCCACGGCATGGGCACGACGGTGGTCGCGACGCTGTTCGCCGACGGCGCGCTCATCGTCGGGCACGTGGGCGACAGCCGCCTCTACCGGCGGCGCGACGGGCGGTTCGAGCAGATCACCGAGGACCACTCGCTGCTCAACGACTACATCAAGATGAAGCACCTGTCGCCCGAGGAGATCGCCAACTTCCCGCACAAGAACGTCATCGTGCGCGCGCTCGGGATGAAGGACAGCGTCCAGGTCGACGTGCACATCGACAACCCGCGCCTGGGCGACGTCTACGTGCTCTGCTCCGACGGCCTGTCGGGCATGGTCAAGGACCAGGAGATCTCCGAGGTCATGGTCGCGGAGCGCGATCTCGATGTCTGCTGCGATCGCCTGATCTCGATGGCGAACAAGAACGGCGGCCTCGACAACATCACGGTCGTCGCGATCCGCATCGAGAACCCCTGACGGGCAAGAGGCCTCGGACCTCAGGGCATCAGGCTTCAGAGACGGGGACGATACCTTCCGGCGTCACGACGGCGCGAGCGACCGCGCCCTCGACGACGGTGTCGGGCCAGACCACGGCGTTCTGGATTCGGGCAGTCGCGGTGACTATCGCTCGCGCGCCGATCACGACGCCGGGACCGATCTCGGCACCCGGGGCGATCCGGGCCCCCGCGCCGATCCGGTACGGCGCAATCAGGCGGGCGCCGGCGGTCTCGGCCGTGGGAGCGATACCGGTCAGGGGGCCGGGCGGGTGCGGGACCAGCGAGGGGTTGTCGAGCAGGTCGAGGTTGCCGGCCAGGTAGCGCGCCGGCGTCGAGTGCTCGGCGAAGTAGCCGTCGAGCCGCTGCGCGGCGATGCGCGCGCCGGCCTCGAGCGCGGGGATGTACGCGTCGCGAATGACGTCGCACGGAACCGGCCGCAGGCGATCGAGCAGCGCCGGCTCCATCACGTGGACGCCGGTGAACATCCGCTCGGTGACCGGACCCTCGGCCGGAATCGGCGACCGCGCCGTCAGGATGCTGACCACGCGGCCGGTCGCGTCGACGCCGATCGCGCCCCAGCGCCGCGGGTCGGGATCGTCGCGCAGCAGGAGCGACCCCTCGGCTCCGGACTCGACGTGGCCGCTCAGGAAGTCGCGCAGGTCGACGTCGGCGACGACCTTGCCGTTGATGACCAGCACGCGCCCCGGACCCAACAACGCGCGCGCATGCGCGATGCCGCCGCCGGTGCCCAGTAACTCGACCTCGACGGAGTAGCGAATGCGCAGTCCGCCCTCGCTGTCGCCCAGCGTCTCACGCAGCCGATCGCCGAGGTGATGCAGGTTGACCACCGCTTCCCGAAACCCGGCGCGCGCGCAGGCGGCCAGGCCGAATCGGATCGCCGGGTAGCCGCAAATCGGCGCCAGTGGCTTGGGCAACGCCAGCCCCAGCGGGCCGAGGCGCGTGCCCCGCCCCGCGGCCAGCAGCATCACGGCGGTCTCGTTCATCGTTTCAGGGCCGTTGCTCGGCGAAATGACCCTAACATGTTATGTGAGAGGCCCATGAAGATCTGTGTCATCGGTACGGGGTACGTCGGGCTGGTCGCGGGCGCCGGCTTCTCGGACATGGGCAACGACGTCGTGTGCTGCGATCTCGACAAGGGGAAGATCGAAGGGCTCAATCGCGGCGAGATCCCGATCTACGAGCCGGGGCTGGAGAAGCTGGTCGCGCACAACGCCGCCGAGGGCCGCCTGACGTTCACGACCGACGTCGCCAAGGGCGTCGCCGGCTGCGAGGTGATCCTGCTGGCGGTCGGCACGCCGCCCGGCAAGGACGGCAGCGCCGATCTGTCGTTCATCTTCCAGGCTGCCGAGACCATCGCGTCGGCGATGACCGGCTGGGCGGTCATCGTCACCAAATCGACCGTGCCGGTCGGCACCGGCGACAAGATCGAAGCCATCGTGCGCAAGAAGACCACGCACGAGTTCGCCGTCGCTTCGAACCCCGAGTTTCTGAAAGAGGGCGACGCGGTCAACGACTTCATGAAGCCGGATCGCGTGATCGTCGGCGCCGAGGACAAGCGCGCCGTCGATATCCTGCGCGCGCTCTACGCGCCCTTCACGCGCACCAGCGATCGCATGCTGGTCATGGATCGCCGCTCGGCCGAGCTGACCAAGTACGCCGCGAACTCGATGCTGGCGACGCGCATCTCGTTCATGAACGACCTCGCCAACCTGTGCGAGCTGCTCGGCGCCGACATCGAGCTGGTGCGGCGCGGGATGGGCTCCGACGCGCGCATCGGGCCCAAGTTCCTGTTCGCCGGCCCGGGCTTCGGCGGCAGCTGCTTTCCCAAGGATCTGCGGGCGGCGATGAGCACCGGCCGCGAGGTCGGGTACAAGCTGGAGATCCTCGACGCGGTCGTGAGCGTCAACGAACGGCAGAAGCGGCGTCTGGGCGAAAAGATCGTCGCCCACTTCGGCGGCAGCCTGACGGGCAAGCGCATCGGCGTCTGGGGCCTGGCGTTCAAGCCCGGCACCGACGACGTGCGCGAGGCGCCGGCGCTGACCCTGATCGACCAGCTACTGGCCGCCGGCGCGACGGTCTCGGCGAGCGACCAGGTGGCGATCCCGGCGGTGCGCAAGATCCTCGGCGACAAGATCGAGTTCGAAACCTCGGGCTACGCGAGCGCCAAGGGCGCCGACGCGCTGGCGCTGGTCACCGAATGGCACGAGTACCGGCGCCCCAACTTCGAGCGCCTGAAGTCGATGATGCGCCAGCCGGTGCTGTTCGACGGACGCAACGTGTGGAACCCGACCGAGCTGCGCGCCGCCGGCTTCACCTACTACGGCATGGGCCGCGGCACGAAGACCTGAGCCGCAAGGCGGCTCGCGCAAGGCCTGCCCTCTCCCCGACTCGCGGACGCCGCGGACGGGACAGGGAGATCGGTAGCTTGCCTCTCGCAAGGTCGGCCCTCATTTTCCCTTATTCCCCCTCTCCCGTCTGCGGGAGAAGGTCGGGGAGAGGGCAAACCTTGCGCGAGGCAAGGCCGCAGAGGAAACAGCGCCAGGAAACAGCGCCAAGGAAACAGCGCCAAGGAAACAGCGCCAAGGAAACAGCGCCTTACGTCGTTGCGGTCGACCGCAGCGTCGTCGCTGCTCCCGGCGCCATGTTCGAACGCCAGCCGAGCACGGCCGCGGGCGGCTTCTTCTGCACGTGGCGCGGGTGGCTCGCCTCGTAACGGCCCGCGACGATCGTCACCCTGTCGGGGTAAAGGTGCAGCGCCCCGACGAGACCGACCGACTCGGCGGGCATCGTGTACGACTGCCCCTCGTGCACCACGACGGCGCGCGGACCGACCACGACCGGGAAACGGAGCCCCAGGTTGCGCGGATCAAATTTGAGTGCACGCAACCGCTGGCGCTCCTCCGCGAGGAGGATCGCCGGCGTCTTGGCGTTGAGCTCGGTGGCGCGCGTATTGAGGTCGCACAACCAATCCGTCAACTGCCGTTCCATGTCGGCTTCGTTGACGAACGTGTGCGATTTGAAGAAGAAGTGTTTGACCCAGTTACCCAGGTTCGTGCCCGGCCCGCGGTCGGCGCCCCGGCGCGCCCGCACTTCGACCCCCAGCCCCAGCTGGATGGCCGCGTACGCGAACGCCGAGTCCCACTCGATGACCTGACCGTCGCGATCCGAGCGGATCCCGATCGGCTTCGGTCGATCGAACGCGGCCAGCAGCGGGATGCCGCCGATGGCGTCGAAGTGGTGCACGAGCGCCCGCACCAGCGACTCGATGCTCTGGTCCTCGACGATCGAGACCGCGATCCACCGCGAGTACTCGAGGCGCGTCGCGAAGAAGTTCACCGACCGGACCTCGCCGCCCTTGAACCGCACGTCGACCTGGCCCATGCCGTGGCGGGAGATCTCGCCGGGGACCTTGTCCTGCTGGCTGAGCGGACGGCTCCGGCGTGGCCGGACGCTGGCGATCAGCGAATAGAGCGCGCTCTTTCCGCCGTCGTAACCAGCCGCCTTCGCTCGCCGCACAATCTCGAGAGACCGCAATTGGGGGTGTTTGAGCAGCAGGTCCACGACGAAAGCGCGGAAAGGCTGCGCCTTCGACGGGCGTCCCACGCCACGTTTGACGGGCTCTGGCTCTTCCAGGGTCATTGTCTCCACGGTGGGCTCCTCTGGAATTGAATCATCCGCGAGGCGCTTCATGGCCGGAGAATCCCAATTTCCGCTTTCATACCCATGGAACATTTGAACCAAAACAGGGGTTGTTTCGTCACTTTTTTTCGAAGGCACGAAGAAAACCCCGGATCTTTGCGGTCCCGCTACGCGCACCGTTAGCGCGCTTGCGTTTCTGGGGTCTACCGACCCCAGACCGGAAGCGACGTCGACAGCCCGCGCCGTGCGTCACGTCGTTCGATCGCAAGATTGATGAGCCGTGTGACGAGATCAACCACTGAGAGCCCACTCGCTTCCCACATCTTCGGGTACATCGAAATCGCGGTGAAACCGGGGATCGTGTTCACTTCGTTGACGAAGATCTCCGACGTGCTTCGCTCGACGAAGAAGTCGACGCGCGCCATGCCGGAAAGCTCGAGCGTACGGAAGGTCGCGACCGCGAGCTCTTGCACGCGGGCCGCGACCTCCTTCGGCAGATTTGCGGGGATTTGCCAGGCGGCGCCGTCGGCGTCGACGTACTTCGCGTCGTACGAATAAAATCCATCGCGGTGATGAACGACGATCTCGCCCGGCACCGAGGCGACCGGCCGATCGTTGCCGAGCACCGCAACTTCTATTTCGCGCGCGTCAACGCCGCGCTCGAGCAACACCTTGCGATCGAACGCCAGCGCCGCCCGCAACGCCGGCTCCAGCCCCGCGGGGCCGATGACCTTGCTCACCCCGACCGACGACCCGGCGTTGGCCGGCTTCACGAACAGCGGGTAGCCGAGCGCGGCCGCGTGCGCGACCGCGACGCTCGCGTCCTCACGCAGGTCGGCGACGCTGACCACGCGGAAATCGACCACCGGGATCCCGCCGTCGCGCAGCAACCTCTTTGCGACGTCCTTGTCCATGCCGATCGCCGACCCGAGCACGCCGGCGCCGACGTACGCGACGTCGGCCAGCTCGAGCAGGCCCTGAACGGTTCCATCCTCTCCATAGGTGCCGTGCAACACCGGGAAGATCACGTCATCGGCGCCGAGCAGGTGCGTGATCGACGACGGCGCGGTGGCCACGGCGACGATCGGCGCCTCGTCCTCGAGCCGTAGCTGGCGCGGATCGCCGGTCGCGCCGGCCAGCATCTTCTCCGATTGCGCGCGCCATCGCCCCTGCTTGTCGATGCCGATCAACACCGGATCGAAGCGGGTGCGGTCCAGCGCGTTCAGCACGTTGCGCGCTGACAGGATGGAAACTTCGTGCTCGGCGGAGCGGCCGCCGAACAGGATCACGACGCGCGTGCGCCCGGCCATGTCAGTAGACCAACCCCAGTTGCGAGAAAAGGAAGCTCCATTCGTCGGTCAATTGATCAATCACCTTTCCCAGTGGCTTGCCAGCGCCGTGGCCCGCCTTGCTCTCGAGACGCAGCAGCACCGGCCCGCCGATCGACGCCGCTTGCAGCCGCGCGGCCATCTTGCGCGCGTGCATCGGATCGACGCGCGTGTCCGATTCCGCCGTGTGGATCAGCACGGCAGGGTAGGCGGTGCCGTCCTTGACGTGATGGTAGGGCGAGTACGCGTACAGCCACTTGAATTGCTCCGGATCCTCCGACGAACCGTACTCGGGAATCCAGAGCTGCGCGATCCGGAACCGGTGGTAGCGGATCATGTCCAGCAGCGGCACTCCGCAGATCGCCGCGCGGAAGAGCTCGGGCCGCTGGGTGATGGTCGCGCCGATCAGCAGGCCGCCGTTCGACCGCCCCGAGATCGCCAGGTGGCTGGGCGCGGTGATCTTCTCGCGGATCAGCCACTCCGCCGCGCCGATGAAATCGTCGAAGACGTTCTGCTTGTGCGCGAGCATGCCGGCCTGGTGCCAGGATTCGCCGTACTCGCCGCCGCCGCGCAGGATCGCGACAGCGTAGACACCGCCGTGCTCCAGGAACGGCGCCACCTGCGGCTCCCAGTGCGGCAGGATGTTGACGTTGAAGCCGCCGTAACCGTAAAGCAACGTCGGGTGGCTGCCGTCGCGCGCGAGCGCGCCGCGCTTGTGCACCAGGAACATCGGGCACTGCGTGCCGTCGCGCGACGTGTAGCGCACCTGCTCGACCTCGAAGGCGCCGGGATCGAGCGGCGCCGCGATCTGACGCCAGATCGACGGCTGCGCCGGCGCGCTCCCGGACGCCTCGCCGGCGTGCTCGCGCAGGATCATCGTCGGCGTCAGGAACGACGTGAACGACAGGAACAGCTCGTCGCCCAGGCGCTCGCTGCCGAGGGACGCGACGCTGCCCAGCCCCGGCAGCGCCAGCTCGCGCCGGGGCTTGCCTTCGGGGGTGTAGAGCCGAACGCGCGACGTCGCGTCCTCGAGGTAGAGCGCGGCGATCTGCCCGCGCAGCACCGCTGCGCCCTCGAGGATCTCGTCGCTCTGGGGCAGGATCTCCTTCCAGTGCGCGCGCTGTGGGTGGCGCAGGTCGGCGGCGAAGAGACGCCCGCGCGGCGCGTCCTGGTTGCTGCGGATGTAGACGCGATCGTCGAGCAGCTCGACGACGTCGAAGTTGGCATCGACCCCACCGACGACGGTGGTCGCCACCGGCGCCCCCCTGCCCGGTGCGTGCACGTCCAGCAAGTAGAGCTCGCTCCTCGACCAGCCCTGATCGACCTGCACGACGAGCCAGCGGCCGTTCGGCGACAGCGTGACCCCGGGCCAGTCCTTGAGGTCGCGCCCGGCGCCGAAGATCGTCTCGTCGCGCGCCGGGTCGTCGCCCAGGCGGTGGCGAAAGACGCTGCGGTGGTATTTTTCCTCGCCGGCCGGCACGGTGCCGGCGGTCGGGTAGCGCGTGTAGTAGAAACCCTTGCCGTCGGGAAACCACGCGAGCGAGCAGGCGCGCGTGCGCGCGATCTCGTCGGGCAGGTCGCGCCCGGTGGCGACGTCGCGCACGTGCAGCACCGACTCCTCGCTGCCGTCGGCGGAGATGCCGTAGGCCACCAGCGCGCCGTCCTCGGACGGCACCCACCAGTCCAGCGCGCGCGTGCCGTCGGCGGCCAGCGCGTTCACGTCGACCAGCGCGCGATCGGCGCCGTCGAGACCGTCGCGCACGTAGAGCACGGCCTGGTTCTGCTTGCCGTCGCGGCGGGTATAGAAATAGCGGCGACTCTTGCCCTTGTGGCGCGGCACCGGCACGCCCAGCGACCCGATCTCGTAGAGCTGCCAGAAGCGCTCGGCCAGCGCCTTGCGACCCGGAAAGGCGTCGAGCGCCTTGCGCATGAGCGCGTTCTGCTGGTCGGTCCAGTGCTGTACCTCGGGCGACGCTGCGTCTTCGAGCCAGCGATAGGGGTCGGCGACGGCGACGCCGTGGATCGTGTCGACGATCGGTTCCGTGCGCGTCGGAATCGGCGGTTTGGCGTCGGCCACGGACGGGGAGACTATCGCGGCGAAGGGCAGCCACCAGTACAAACGCGAGCGCGCACGACGAAGTGTGCGACGCTCAAACATCGCGCCCATGCGTCAGCCGTTTCAGCCACGGCGCCAGCGCCAGGAGCAGCGCCCCCGCCGCGAACGACGTGACGACGAAGACCAGGAAGAAGTCGGCCTGGCCGCCGAGCAGATGGAACATGTCGCCGCGCTCGACCCGGTCGCTGAGCGACGCGAGGTGCCCGGCCAGGAACTCGGCGATCGCCGTCGAGAAGAACCAGAGCCCCATCAGGAGCGACACGTACTTGACCGGCGCGAGCTTGGTCACCGTCGAGAGCCCGATCGGTGACAGCCAGAGCTCGCCGAAGGTGTGCAGCGCATAGGTGCCGATCAGCCACGCCGGGCTCACCAGCGCCCCGCCGTCGCTGGCGCGCGCGCCGCCGACCATGACCACGAAACCGAGCCCCATGAGAAACATCGCCGCGCCCATCTTCACCGGCGTGCTCGGCTCTCGCCCGCGGCGCGCGAGCGCGGTCCACATCCAGGCGAAGAGCGGCGCCGAGAGCAGCAGGATCGCCGAGTTGACCGACTGGAACCAGGTGGCGGGGAACGCATGACCGAAGGCGATCCGGCGCGTGCGTTCGGCGGCGAAGAAGTTCATCGACGAGCCGGTCTGCTCGAACGCGGTCCAGAACGGGATCGAAAACGCCATCATCACCAGGAGCGCGAGCAAGGAGTCGCGCTCGACGCGCGTCAGGCGCGCGCGCGGCGTGGCGGGTGCCGTCGTCGTTCCGGTCGCCTCCCCGCGCGACGGTGCCAGGCCGATCCCCGGCAGGTAGCGTTGCCTGAGCGCCAGGTACATCACCAACCCGAACACCATGCCGACGCCGGCGGCGCCGAAGCCGTAGTGCCAGCCCCAGCGCGGGCTCTCGGCCAGGTAGCCGCAGACCAGGGGACCGAACAGGCCGCCGACGTTGACGCCCATGTAGAAGATCGTGAAGCCACCGTCGCGCCGCGGGTCGTTCTCGCGGTAGAGCTGACCGACCATCGTCGAGACGTTGGGCTTGAAGAAGCCGGTGCCGATCGCGACCAGGACCAGTCCCAGGAAGAAGGTCGCCGTCGACGGCACCGCCAGGCAGAAGTGGCCGGCGGCGATGATCGCCCCGCCGATGACCATCGAGCGGCGGGTGCCGATCAGCCGATCGGCCAGGTAGCCGCCGCCCAGCGGCAGCGCGTAGACGCAAAATCCGTAGAGCCCGAACAATCGATCGGCCGCGGGCTTCGACCAGCCGAAGCCACCGCGCGCGGCGTCGGTCAGGAAGAGGACGAGCATGGCCTTCATCCCGTAGAACGAGAACCGCTCCCACATCTCGACGCCGAAGAGCAGGAACAGCCCCGACGGTTGCTTGACCGCAACCGCACGCTCCGGTTGTTGCACGGGGGGAGCATAACCTCCCGCCCGGGGACGGGTAACCAGGAACGCGAGGGTGCGAGCCCCCCGATGCCTCTCAGTGTCGAGGCGCCGGATCTGGCAGACCGCCGCGCAGCGGGATCGTGTCGACGAACGTCCGCACCATCTGGTCGACGTCGCGCGGATCCTGCGCGTCCAGGTCCAAGCTCTGGCGCTGGTGCCAGAGCACGCGGCCGTCGTGGGCCGAGATCATCGTCATCGAGACGTAGACCTGGTCGCCGGCGAAGACCTCGTCGTCGTGCTCGACCGTGCCGTCGTGCGTGTAGGCTGGACCGTCGAGCGGGACCGCCACCGCGACGCCGATCCCGACGCCGATGTGGGGACCGCCGCCGTAGACGCGTCCGACGGCGGGGCCGCGCGGGGGCGGAAAGCCGCGGCCGGGCGGCGGCACCACGGCGCCGCCGGGCGGCGAGCCCCGAAATCCGCGCGGCGGCGGAATGCGCGCGGCGCCCCCCGGCGGCGACCCGCGCAGCACCGGCTGGCCGTGCGGCCCCGCGCCACGCCACGACGACGATGACGATCCGTTGCCGTTCTTACCGCTGGCTGCGAGCGCCAGGATGATCGCCGCGATGATCACCACGATGAAGACCGCCGCCAGCACCTCGGCCGTGCGCTTGCCCGGCGTGACCGTCACGCCCTTGACGTTGACGTACAGCAAGGCGTCCGACTGTGTGGCCCAGCCGACCTGCGCCGCCAGCTCGGGCGCCACGAACGCCGGCGCGCTCATCGGGCCGCTGCCGCCCGCCTCGGGGCTGCTCGCGAACTGCGCGACGCCGCTCGCGAGCCACCCGAGCTGGTCGCGGCTCACCAGCAGCGCGCCGTCGGGCCCCGCGATGCCGTCCCAGCGCGCCGACAGATCGACGTCGTAGCCGCGGCTGCGCAGCCCCTGGTTGATGGCCTCGACGGTGCGCGCCGAGACCGCCTGGCCCAGCGCCGCCGACGCCGCCGGATCGTTGTCACCGAATTGATCAAGGACCACGAAGACGTCGGGCGGTAACAAAGCGATCCGCAGCGGCGTATAGGTGCGCGCCGCGAACGAGGGCTCGATCATCGGCCCCGGGGTCGCGCACCCCAGAGTCCACGCCGCGCCCGCCAGGCACAGCGCCAGGGCAGAATGACGGAAGTGCGTCATTTCTCGGAAGCTAGCACGCGGGGTGCGGGGCCGGGCGATCGTCACGGTGCTGTGCGGCGGAGCCGTCGGTGAAAGTGATATGCTGCGGCGGATGCCGAGGGGGCCACGATCTCCCCAACTACGATTTGCCATCGGGGCGTTCCTGTTGCTGGCGCACGCCCGGGGCAATGCCGTAGCCGGCAAGGCCGCGGCCAAGCCGGGCGGAGGCGCGTCGGCCGCCTCGCCGCTCCAGATCATGGTCGACCGCAACAAGGTGGACCTGAAGGAGCACCGCCTGGAGGTGAAGCTGTCGAGGAAGGCGAGCAAGATCTCGATCCGCGTCGAGGGTGAGTCGGGCGCGGTCCTGGCCGAGGAGGAGCAGGATTTCTCCGGCCGGCCGGGCGGGTCCGCGCTCATCGTGACCTGGACACCGTCGAGCGACGAAGCCGTCGAAAAGATCGAGGTCAAGGCGACCGACGCGTACGGCTACTACGCCGGCATGCTCATCACGCCCTACAACTTCACGATCGAGCACGAGGACGTCAACTTCAAGACCGGCTCATCGGTGATCGAGGATTCGGAGACGCCGAAGCTCGAGGCCGCGCACCAGAAGATCCTGGCCAAGATCGCCGCCATCCGGGCCAAGGACATCAATCAGCAGCACCGCAACCTCACGCTCTACATCGCTGGCCACACAGATACGGTCGGCGGGTTCGACTACAACATCGGGCTGTCGCGCGACCGCGCGCGCGCCATCGCCAGCTGGTTCCAGAAGCGCGGCGTGACCGTGCCGGTCGCCTACGAGGGCTTCGGCGAATCGTCGCCGCGCGTCCCGACGGCCGACCAGGTCGACGAGCCGCGGAATCGGCGCGTCGACTACATCATCGCCGACGATCCCGCGTCCGCGAGCTCGATCTTGAAGACCACCGGATTCAAACCGACGTGGAAGCGATCAAACTAGTCAGGCTGTGCGGATGGCTCGCGTGCGGGATGCTCGCCGCGTGCGCGAGCGCGCCGACCCCGCCGATCGCGGCGCCCGTGGTGCTGCCCACGCGCTGCGAGCGCGGCCCCTACTGCGTCACCGGCGAGGTCGACGATCAGTTCTCCAGCGCCATCGAGGGCGTGAAATGCATCGCGCTCCTCGAGAGCGGCTCCCGCACCGTGCTCTCCGACGCGCGCGGCGTCTTCTTCATGGACGGCCTGGCCGCGCT
The DNA here is from genome assembly GCA_963774325.1 of uncultured Pseudomonadota bacterium. Taxonomy (GTDB): domain Bacteria; phylum Myxococcota_A; class Polyangia; order Fen-1088; family Fen-1088; genus DASRQZ01. The sequence goes on along the minus strand of CAVZEF010000002.1, from coordinate 809,574 downwards.
GCCGCGGCAGGTGCGGTTCGAGAAGGCCGGCTTCAACACGCAGTCGGTCTCGGTCCTGCCGGTCACCGCCGGCTCGGCGGCGCCGGTCTACGTGATCTTCCACCGCATCGCCGACAGCGAGTGCTCGTGCGAGCCGGCGGCGATCATGGCCGGCCACGACCCCTGCCCCGACGACAAGTGCGGCCGCTCCCGCTTCGACGTCACCATCCCGGAGACGCCCAAAGCGCCGCCGGCGCCCGCGCCGCCGCCCTGAGCCGGGGCCTACACGCCGTAGCCGCCGACCTCGATCGCGTGCAGCGCGATCTTGCGGCGCAACGAGAACGTGTTCACCCGGTGCAGCTCGTAGTAGCTGTTGATGTCGCGCACCTCGCGGCCCCACTCCTCGGCCTGCGACATCCACATCAGCATCTCGCGCAGCATCTCGAACACACTGGCGTACGACTTCGCCACGAAGAGCTGGGTCATGCAGATCGCGATGCGGCTCGCCTCCTCGCCGCGGCTGCGAATCAGCTGCAGCGTGCGCGTGATCGCCGAGTCCATGGCGAAGATCTGGATCATGCAGTCGGCCAATACGCCGAGCAGCTCCTGCTTCTCTGAGATCTTCTGCATGTACTTCTGCACGCCCAGCGACGCGCCGTAGGCGACCGCGCGCTTCGCGAAGTCGCACTTCTGCCGCTCGAGCCCCAGCGGGCCGTCGGGGATGCGCCGATCGATCTTGCTCGGGTCGGCCAGCTCCTGCTGCACCTGCCCGACGAGCCCCATGAGCCCCAGGCGCCCCTGCAGCGCGCGCTTGAGCAGCGTGCCCGGCACCAGCAGGCGGTTGATCTCGTTGGTGCCCTCGAAGATGCGGTTGATGCGCGCGTCGCGGCTCACGCGCTCGATGGGGTAGTCCTCGATGTAGCCGGCGCCGCCGAAGATCTGCAGCGTCTCGTCGGCCGTGAAGTGCAGCATCTCCGAGCCGAACACCTTGATGATCGACGCCTCGATCGAGTGCTCCTCGATGGCGTCGATCTGCTTCTTCGCCGCGGCCGGATCCGCCGGATCGATCGCGCGGCTGCGCGCGTCGAGCAGGCCCGGCGGTGCGGAACGCCATCGACTCGGCGACGTAGGTCTGCGTCGCGATGTCGCCGATCTTCTTGCGGATGAGATCGAACTCGGCGATCGGCTTGCCGAACTGCTTGCGCTCGCGCGCGTACTTGACGCCGATCTCCAGGCAGTACTTCGCGCCGCCCACCGCGCCCACGCCCAGCTTCCAGCGCCCGATGTTGAGGATGTTGAACGCGATCTTGTGGCCGTCGCCGATCTCGCCGAGCACGCTGTCGGCGGGGATCGTGCAGTCCTCGAGAAACAGCGGGCAGGTCGAGCTGCCGCGGATGCCCGAGCTTGTGCTCCTCGGGCCCGATGGTCAGGCCGGGCGCGTTGCGCTCGACGAGGAACGCGGTGAACTTCTCGCCGTCGACCTTGGCGAACACGGTGAACAGATCGGCGAAGCCGGCGTTGGTGATGTATTGCTTCGTGCCGGTGAGCTTCCAGCTCTTGCCGTCGGGCGTGAGCACCGCGCGCGTCTTCGCGCCGAGCGCGTCGGAGCCCGAGCCGGGCTCGGTGAGCGCGTAGGCGGCGATGCGCTCGCCGGTGGCGAGGCTGGGCAGATAGCGGCGCTTCTGCTCGGCCGTGCCGAACAGCACGAGCGGCATGGTGCCGATGCCGACATGGGCACCGTAGCTGACGGCAAAGGACCCGAGGCGGCTCGCGCTCTCGAAGATCAAGCTCGAGCTGGTCTTGTCGCCGCCGAGACCGCCGTACTCCTCGGGCACGTCGTGGCCAAGCAGGCCGATCGCGCCCGCCTTCTCGAGCACGTCGCGCATGACGCCCGGCTTCTTCTCTTCGATCTCGCGGATGCGCGGCTCCACTTCGCGGCGCATGAAGTCCTCGGCGGTCTCCTTCATCATCCGCTGCTCGTCGGAGAGCATCTCCGGCGTCAAGACCGTCGTCGATCCGGTCGGCTCGAGGAGAAAGCCTCCTCCGGGTGACAGCGTGACGTTCGTCGATGAGTCGCCCATGATTTTAGGATAGCAGCTGGCGACGCTCGAAACGAACCCGCGGCGGCGTTTCGCAAGTTCGATCTTGCCAAGGGCGACAGCTCGAATAACCTGAATTGATGAGCGCGCCCACTCGACCGCGTGGACGCGGCGACCGGCCCCGCGTCGCCCTGGTTTTGTCGGGCGGCGGGGCGCGCGGCGCGTACGAGGCCGGGGTGCTGCGTTACCTGCGCGAGGATCTCGCGGGCGATCTGGGCGGGCAGGTGCAGTTCGACATCATCTCGGGTACGTCGGTGGGCGGCATCCACGCCTGTTTCGTCGCCGGCACCTGCCGACATGGCGGCCAAGCAGGGCCGCATGCTGTGCGACCGCTGGGAGAGCTTCGTCCTCGAGGAGATGGTCGCCTTCGGCGTCAAGGACTTCCTGCGCGCGCCCGCGACGCTGCTCGGCAGCGGAAAGATCGAGGAGTTCGAGGGACAGCGCCGCCTGGGCGGCATCGTGCAGACGCAGCAGCTCGAGCGCGTGGTGCGCCGCCTGATCCCCTGGGGCCGCATCACCAGCAACTGCGAACAGGGGCTGTTCGAGTCGCTGTCGGTGACAGCGACCGACATCGGCTCCGGAAAGACCGTGGTGTACGTGCAGCGCGCCGGGGGTGGTATCCCGGAGTGGAGCAAGGACCCGTTCGTGCGCGCACAGGCGGTGACCATCGGGCCCGAGCACGCGCTGGCGTCGGCGGCGCTTCCGATCCTGTTCCCCGCCGTCGCCGTCGGTGAACGCTTCTTCTGCGACGGCGGCCTGCGCCAGAACACGCCGCTGTCGCCGGCGCTGCGCCTGGGCGCCGACAAGGTGCTGGTCATCGGCCTGCGCCACAAGCCGATCATCGACAGCGAGGCGCCGCCCGAGGAGTCGATGCCCTTCCCGGGTGCGGCGTTTCTCGTCGGAAAGGTGCTCGATGCATTCCTGCTCGATCACATCGACTACGACCTGGATCGCCTGCGGCGCTTCAACGCCGCTGATTCAGGCGGTGCACGCGTCGGGCAGCGCCGAGCACTCGCGCGCCTTCGACGAGGTCGTGACGTCGATGCGCGGCGCGCCCTACCGGGTCGTCGAGGAGTTCATGATCCGCCCGTCGGCCGACCTGGGCGAGATCGCGGGCCGCATCGCGCGCGCGGGGCGCTTCAAGGGCAACGGCGGCGGTTCCGGCATCCAGCTGCTGCGCCGGCTCGCGACCGCGCGCGGCGCCGACGAGGCCGACCTGCTCTCGTACATCCTCTTCGACGGGCTCTACGCCGCTGAGGTCACGCGCCTCGGCTACGAAGACGCGCGCGCGCAGCACGGCGAGCTCGCCAAGTTCCTGGCCGACTCGGTCATCACCGATTGATGCGGCGAAGATTGCGAGAGACAGGCTGCTTGGCTACTTGACCAGGCGGAGCTGAGGCTTGCGCCGGCGCCGCCCCGCAACCGGGCGATCGAACGCGGCCGCGGCGGGGGTGCCGTCATGGGGCACGAGGCGCAGCAGGCGGCGGCTGATGCGGCCGCTCGGGCCGCTCGCCCCCACGGCGTGCTCCTGCGCCGGGCTCTCGAACGCCTCTTCCCCTTCGTCCTCGCCGCCGGGCAAGAGGTCCGCCAGGTCTTCGCCGTCTCTTTCGCCGTCTCTTTCGCTGGCTGCGCCGACCGTCACGGTCTCATCGGGCAGGCGGTCGCCGTGCGGGTGGGTGGCGATGATCGAGACGTCCTCCGGGACGTCCTCGTGATAGAGCACGCCGCGCCCGTCGTTGCAGGTGACGACGTAGACCGACGACCAGGGCACGAAGGTTCGCTGCGGATTCTTCGAGAACGACAGCGTGGCGTGCACGCCGTGCTCATCGACCTCGAGGTCGGGGATCGGGATCGGCAGATCGTTCCCGTACTGCAGCACCAGATGTGGCTCGGCGCGCAGGTGCGGGGGGACGATCACGCCTGGACGCCGCGCATCCAGGTGCAGCGACGTCCACCCCTCCTGAAGAAGCGCGAGGAAGGCCTCGTGTTTTGAAGGGCGTTCTGGAGACCGCATGCACGCAGCTGGGGGGAACTTGCGAGTAAGTTTTACTAGATGACCGACTCATTGCAAATGGCGGAGTTCCGCTGGCCCACAAATTCGTCATGACGGCGAATTTTCCACCGTCATTCGGCCCTTGTTCCGCCCTTGGTTCGGCCGGCGCGGCGCCACCCCATTGACCGGGCAAGGACGGCAAATACGCCTTCGGGAACAAAGTCGTTCCCGTCGACAAGGGGATTTTGCGTTACCCTTGCCCACACCGATGAGCCGTTCGCCCTTTGCTCCCCCCGCTGGCGGGCCGACCCGTTTCCCGTCGGGTTGGCGTGCACGCCTCGGGCGGGATCCGATCCCGATCCTGCTGCGCGAGGGCTCACCCGCTCTGGTGGCGCGGGTGCGTCGCGCCCTGATCGACGACGAAGAGGCGCCAGCGGCCCGCTGAAATCGCGGCGTATCCGGAAGTCAAGTCCTTCCTGCGCAAGCAGGAAAAGAAGGGCGGGTTTCCGATCAAGGCGGCGGAACGCGCGCTGGGCACCGAAAAGTTCGCGGGCGCGCTGGCGATCGTGCGGGCGCTCGACCGGCTCACCGAGCTGGGCCTGGACGTCTCGCTGCCGCCGGTGAAGGCGGCGGCGGAGTTCCTGCTGTCGTCGCAGGCCAAGGACGGCGGCATCGCCGATCTGACGCTGGGCGAGACCAAGGAATCGCGCGGCAAGCTGGTGGGGCTGCACTTTCACGGCTGGGCGCTGGCGGTGCTGTGCCGCGCCGGGCTCGACACCGACGAGCGCGTCGAGCGTGGCTTCGCCTTTCTGCTCGCGAACCGGCAGGCCGACGGCGGCTGGGCGTGGCGCGGCGTGCGCACCGAGTCCGCTGCACGCCCGTCCAGTCACCTGATCACCGGCATGGCGCTGCGCGCGTTCGCCGCATCGCCGTCGCGCCGCAGCTCGCGCGAGGCGCGCCGGGCCGCCGAGCTGCTCGCGACCCGCTTTCTTCAGCCGGATCGCTATCCCGATCGGCGCGCCGCGACCTACTGGGAGCAGCTCGTCCGAGCCGCGCTTCTACACCGACGTGCTCGACGCGCTCGACTCGGCCACGGCCGTCGGCCTCGGCAAGGAGAACTCGGGCGTCCGCACCGCCGAGGCCTACCTGCGCGGCCGCCAGCAGCCCGACGGGCTCTGGTATCCTGGAGCGCCGGTGCGCCCCGACGCCATGGAGAAAAGCGCCCCAGCCGCCGCGAAAGACCGCGACAAGGACTCGGACAAAGAGCGTGAGGCCGCGCGATGGCTCACCGTGCGCGTGCTGGTCGTGCTCCGCCGGGTCAATTGATTGACATGGGAACCCTCGGACGGGTTCCCAAACCCTCCGACATCGGGAACCCTCCGACCGGGTTCCCAAACCCTCCGACATGGGAACCCTCCGACGGGTTCCCAAACCCTCCGACATGGGAACCCTCCGACGGGTTCCCAAACCCTCCTGGCCGAAACGTGCTACAAGGTGTCCCCATTCTGCCGAGGATGCAGGAACCAGTGACACACGAATTCACGCTGGCCGAAGTTCGCGCGATCCACGATCTGCCGATCCCGGAGCTGATCTGGCGCGCGCAGCAGATCCACCGCGAGCATCACTCAGCGGGTGAAGTTCAGCTCTGCTCGCTGCTGTCGGTGAAGACCGGCGGCTGCCCGGAAGACTGCTCTTACTGCACGCAGTCCTCGCGCTACGACACCGGGCTCGAGAAGCAGCGGATGATGACGTCGGCCGACGTGCTGGACGCCGCCGCGCGCGCCAAGGACGCGGGCGCCACCCGTTTCTGCATGGGCGCCGCCTGGCGCGAGGTCAAGGACGGCCCCGCATTCGACGATGTTTTGACGATGGTTCGCGGGGTCAAAGCGCTGGGCATGGAGGCGTGCTGCACGCTGGGCATGCTGACCGAGTCGCAGGCGCAGCGCCTGGCCGAAGCCGGGCTCTCCGCGTACAACCACAACCTCGACACGTCGCGATCGTTCTACAAGTCGATCATCACCACGCGCACCTACGACGATCGGTTGCGTACGATCGCCAACGTGCGCAAGGCGGGCATCACCGTGTGCTCGGGCGGCATCATCGGCATGGGCGAGTCGCTCGACGATCGCTGCGCGATGCTGGTGACGCTGGCGAACCTGGAGCCGCAGCCGGAGAGCGTGCCGGTCAACGCGCTGGCGACCATGCCCGAGGGCGTGCGCACGGCGCTGGCGGATCGGCCGCGCATCGACCCGCTCGAGCTGGTGCGCATGATCGCCACGGCGCGCATCCTGATGCCCCAGGCGCGCGTGCGGCTGTCGGCGGGGCGCGACGCGCTCACGCGCGAGGCGCAGATGCTCTGCTTCCTCGCGGGCGCGAACTCGGTCTTCTTCGGTGAGAAGCTGCTGACCACCGGCAACCCCGACGTCGAGGCCGACCGCGCGCTGCTGCGCGACGCCGGCATGCACGCTGCGCCCGCGCCGTCGTCGCAGGAGCCGGCGTGAGCGTCGAGCACGATTGGCGCTAGCACCGTCGCCGGCAAGCGGCAAGCGGCCGCGTCTCGACGCCGCCGATCTCGCGCCGCTGCGCCCGTGGCTGGCGCCGTGGTGGCGGGCGACACCGGGCGACGGCCCGACGTTCGCATACATGGTGCTGATCCACGCGCTGACCGTGGTCGGCCTGATCCTCACGCCGCTGCCGGGCTGGCCGGTGTTCTTCGTCGCCTACGGCCTGCATTTTCTCGGCGGGCTCGGCACCACCGTCGCGTACCACCGCGCGATCGCGCACAAGTCGGTCAAGCTGCACCCCGTGGTGCGCAACGTCCTGACGTTCTTCGCGATGTTCAACGGCTCGGGCTCGCCGCTCAGCTGGGCCGCCTACCACCGCCTGCATCACGCGAAGTCCGACACGCCCGAGGACATCTCCAGCCCGCGCGTCGGCGGCTTCTGGTGGTCGCACCTGCGCTGGCTGTGGCAGGCGGGCGCGCCGCCGATCCAGAAGTACTGCAAGGAGATCGATCGCCCCGCGTACCGCGTCTGGGCGCGCTTGCAGATTCCGATCCTGGCGCTGTCGGTCTTCGGCGCGCTGCCGTTCGGCTGGGCCGCGTTCTTCTGGATCGGACCGATGCGCCTCGTGTGGGCGCTGCACGCGCAGTGCTTCGTCAACAGCATCTGTCACATGCGCCCGAGCGCCGGCCCCGACGAGGCGACCGCGAAGAACGTCCCCTGGCTGGCGCTCATGCACGGTTTTCAGGGCGAAAACTGGCACCAGAACCACCACGACCGCCCCGGCTCGGCGCGCCTCGGCCTCAAGCCGGCGCAGCTCGACGTCGGCTGGTACGCCATCGTGCTGCTCGAGAAGATCGGCCTGGCGACCGACGTGCGGCGGCCGGACCTGTCGCGTTCGCTCGACGCCGCCGCGTAGATCTCACCTCGGGACCCCTGCTCAGATCACGTCGCTCCAGCGCGGCGACACCGCAGAACGCGGCGTGAATCAGGCCGACGTGCGAGTATGCCTGCGGGAAGTTGCCCCACATGCGGCCCTCGAGCGGATCGAAGTCCTCCGACAGCAGGCCGAGCGGCGACATCACCGAGCGCACCTTCTCGAACACGGCGCGCGCCTCGTCGGCGCGCCCGACCAGCGACAGCGCCTGCGCCAGCCAGAACGTGCAGATCATGAACGCCACCTGCGGCGAGCCGAAGCCGTCGTCGACCTCGTAGCGGCGCAACCAGCCGTCCTTCAGCAGCGAGCGGCCGATGGCGTCGACGGTGCGCGCGCAGCCGCTCGTCGTCGCGCGGCAGGAAGCGCAGGTTCGCCATCTCCAGCAGCGACGCGTCCAGCGACTCGCCGCCGTATGACGCCACGAACGTCTTGTGCTTCGAGCTCCAGGCGTTGGTCGACGATCTCGCCGCGGATCTTCTCGGCGGCGGCCGCGAACTCGGCGCGCAGCTCCGGGCGGTGGCGCGCGGCGACCACCGCCATGCGGTCGGCCGCCGCCCAGCACATCAGGCTCGAGAACGTCTGCGGCTTCCACTCCGTGCGGTACTCCCAGATGCCGGCGTCGGGCGTGCCGACGACGGAGATCGCCTTGCGCGCCAGCCGCTCGACCAGATCGAGCGCCGAGCGCGTACGCTCCTCGCTGAAGCGGTCGTCCATGAAGATCGGCGACAGCGCCAGCACCATCTCGCCGAACACGTCGTGCTGCTGGTGCAGCGCCGCCGCGTTGCCGAGCGCGCACCGGGCCCTCGCCGCCCATGCCCGGGCCAGTCGTCGAGGATGCTCTCCTCGAGATCGCTCGATCCGTCGACGCGGTAGAGCGGCGCGAGATCGAGGTTGGGGTTGCCGCCCGCGATGTCGAGCAGGTACGAACTGAACCGCTCGCGCTCCTCGAAGTGACCGAGCCGGCGAAACGCGTTCAGCACGTAGTACGAGTCGCGCAGCCAGCAGTAGCGATAGTCCCAGGTGCGGCCGCTGCCCGGCGACTCGGGGATCGCCATGGTCGTCGCCGCGACGATCGCGCCGGTGTCCTCGTAGCAATGCAGCTTGAGCGCCAGCGCCGAGCGGATGACCTCCTCCTGGAACAGCGCGGGGACGTCGCAGTGCTTGACCCAGGTGCGCCAGTAACGAACCGTCTCTTTCAAGAAGCGGTCGCAGAGCTGCGGCAGCGGCTCCTCGACCGGCTGGCCCCACGCCAGCACCATGTGGTGCCGCTGGCTCAGCGAGAACGGCCGCCCGTTGAGATAGGAGAGCGGCACGTCGGTGGTGAGCCGGAGCGGGATTGGCGAACCCCTCGTAGCTGACGTGGTGCGATCCCTCGATGCGCGCCGGCTCTTTCTTCGACCAGCCGAGGCGCGGATCGCAGCGCACGCGCACGCGCGGCATGCCTTCGAGCGGCTCGACGATCCGGACGATCATCGTCGGGCGAAAGCTGCGGTCCGACATGAAGAACCGCGGTGCGAAATCGATGACACGAAACGACCCCTCGGCGGTGCGGAAGGTCGTTTCCAGGACGTTCGTATTGGCGAGGTAGCGCTGCGTGCCCAGGCTCGTCGCCGGCGGGCCGGATCGAGAATTCGCCGCCATTTTCGCGGTCGAGCAACGACGCGAACACCGGCGGCGAATCGAAGCGCGGCAAACAGCACCAGGACACCGCGCCGTCAGTCGCCGACCAGAGCCGCGTACTGGCAATTTCCTATGAGAGCGAGGTTCTCGAGACGCATTGCCCGAAACGGTAGTTCCAACGGCTTGGCATGCAAGGTCGAATGATTATGGTTCAGCAAGATGTCGGTGGCCGCGCGGTTCGTCCTGCCGTTGCTGGTCGTGCTGGCGATCCTGACCGGCGTGAGCTCGCGCGCCATCGAGCGCATCACCGATGGCTGGGTCGAGCGCGACCTGTCTACGCGGGCCGAGCTCGCCGTGTCGAGCGCGCGCGATTCGCTGTTGCCGGCGTGGCAGAGCTCGGATCGCGCCGCACATCCAGCGCTTCCTGAACGGGCTGCTGCGCGACGAGCGCATCGTCGGCGCCGCGGCGTGCGACGTCAAGGAACGATCGATCGCGACCACGCCCAAGTTCCCTCGCCGCTGACCTGCGAGCGATTGGGACGCGACCTGTGGCGCCACGGCGGCATCGCGGCGCCGGGAGCGACCCACAGCTGGTTCGGCGCGGTGCCGATCTACGGCCAGGAGGTGCACGTCAGCGTCGTCCCGCTGTTCGACGACGCCGGCGAGCCGCTGGGATTCGTCGCGCTGGTGCACGATCTGCGCTTCGAGGAGCAGCGGCGCACGACCATCCAGCGCATCCTGCTGTTCGCGTTCGCGACGCTGACCGCGGTCGCGTCGCTGCTGATGGCGATCGTCGCGCGGCTCTCGTGGCACAACTGGCTGCGCTACGTGCGCCGGCTGTTGCGCGGCGACAAGCGCGCGGCCGAGGAGGCGACCGCGCGCCCGGAGTTCTCGCCGATCGCGCAGGACGTGCGCGAGCTGATCGCGCGCATCGGCGACGACGAACGCACCGGACCGCGCGGGCGCTGGACGCCGGATCGGCTGCGCGAGGTGCTGCGCAGCGAGCTCGTGGGCGAGAAGGTCATCATCGTCGCCAACCGCGAGCCGTACATTCACGAGCACGTGCCGCGCGCCGGCAACGGCGGAGGCGCTGGCAACGGCGGCGAGCGACGGCGCCGCGCGAGAGCGACGTCGTCGTGCGCTTCCCGGCGAGCGGCCTGGTGTCGGCGCTCGAGCCGGTGATGCGCGCCTGCTCGGGCGTCTGGATCGCGCACGGCAGCGGCTCCGCCGATCGCGAGACCGCCGACGCCAGCGGCCGCCTGCGCGTGCCGCCGGGCGAAGACGCGTACACGCTGCGCCGGGTCTGGCTGTCACGCGAGGAGGAGCACGGCTACTACTTCGGCTTCTCCAACGAAGGGCTCTGGCCGCTCTGCCACTACGCGCACGCGCGGCCGATCTTCCGCGCCGAGGACTGGGCGTACTACCAGGAGGTCAACCAGAAGTTCGCCGACGCGGTCTGCGACGAGGCCGACACCGACGATCCGATCGTGCTCGTGCAGGACTACCACTTCGCGCTGGTGCCGCAGCTGGTGCGCCGGCGCCTGCCGCGCGCGACGATCCTGACCTTCTGGCACATCCCCTGGCCCAACGCCGAGAGCTTCGGCATCTGCCCGTGGCGCAATCAGATCCTCGAGGGCCTGCTCGGCAGCAGCATCCTCGGGTTTCACACGCGCCTGCACTGCAACAACTTCATCGACGCCGTCGATCGCTACATCGAGGCGCGCATCGACCGCGAAGACCTGGCAGTCGTTCACGAGGGGCAGATGACCGCGGTGCGCGCCTATCCGATCTCGATCGAGTGGCCGAGCCGCTGGCTGCCGATGCTGCCGCCGGTCGCCGAGTGCCGCGCAGCGTCATCGAGGAGCTGGGCCTGCACGACGACGCGCTGATCGGCGTCGGCGTCGACCGCCTCGACTACACCAAGGGGATCGAGGAGCGGTTCCTGGCGGTCGAGGCGCTGCTCGAGCGCCATCCGGAGCTGCGCGGGCGCTTCACCTTCGTCGAGCTGGGCGCGCCGAGCCGCACGCGAGATCCCGCGTTACCACGAGCTCGACCGCGAGATCGAAGAGCTGACGACGCGGATCAACCAGCGTTTCGGCACGCAGAGCAACGGGGGTAGCGGCTACCGGCCGATCATCCTGCTGCGCGCGCAGCACCAGCCGCTCGACGGTCTTCCGCTACTTCCGCGCCGCGGATCTCTGCTACGTGAGCAGCCTGCACGACGGGATGAACCTGGTCGCCAAGGAGTTCGTGTCGGCGCGCGACGATGAACGCGGCGTGCTGGTGCTCAGCGACTTCACCGGCGCGGCGCGCGAGCTGACCGAGGCGCTTGATCGTGAACCCCTACGACATCCGGCAGGCCAGCGCCGCGCTGGCGGCGGCGGTCAACATGAGCCCCGACGAGCAGGCCGAGCGCATGCACGCGATGCGCGCGCTGGTGTCGGAGCTGAACGTCTACCGCTGGGCAGGGCGCATGCTGCTCGACGCCGCCCGCCAGCGCCGGCGCGAACGCCTCAACGACCGCCTCGCGGAGAGCCAGAGCCACGCGTCCCCGCCGCTGTTCTGAGCTCCGTGCGCCTTGCGCCTGATTCGTCAGGGTCAGGGAGAGGGGATCGCCGGGCGCCGTTGCCGGCACACCTCGTAGGCGGCGACGGCGACGGTCGTCGAAAGGTTCAGGGAGCGCAGCTCCGGATCGCGCATCGGGATCGAGACCGTGTCGGCGGCGTACCTCGCGAGCATGTCGTCGGGCAGGCCGACGCTCTCGCACCCGAAGACCAGCACGGTCCGCGCGGGATAGCGCGCTTGCTGGAAGTCGCGCGCGGCGCGCGGGGCGAAGAAGAACGGCGTTCCCAGCTCGGGCAGGCGCGCTTCCAGCGCCGCCCAGGTCGGCCAGACATGCAGGTTCGGCACCACGCGCGCCCAGTAGTCGAGCCCGGCGCGGCGCACGGCACGTTCGTCGAGCGAGAAACCGAGCGGCTCGACCAGATGCAACTCGGCGCCGACGGCCAGGCAGGTGCGCCCGGCGTTGCCGGTGTTCCAGGGGATCTCCGGTGCGACCAGCACCACGTGCAGTGACGACGCTGCGGGCGTCGTTGGCGACGGCGGTGGTGGCGACGAAGACATGGCGCGAAGGTCGGCGCCAGTGTACTCAATGGGCAGCTCGCCGTGCCACGCCTCGATATCCTGCTGGCCCGCAACCTTGGCTGCTCGCGCACCGCGGCCGCGGGCCTGATCCAGGGCGGGCACGTGCGCGACGACGCCGGGCGGATCCTCGACCAGCGGCGCATTGAGATCGCGCCCGCGTCCCTGCCGGCGACCGTCGTCATCGACGAGGAGCGGCGGCTCGCTCTGCACGACGCCGTCCACCTGATGCTCAACAAGCCGCTCGGTGTGGTGACCGCGCTGCGCGACGAGCGCCACCCGACGGCCTTCGCGCTGGTGCAGGCGGCGCCGCTCGCGGGCGAGCTGCGCGCCGTCGGCCGGCTCGATCTCGACACCTCGGGCCTGCTGCTCTGGACCACCGATGGGCAGTGGGTGCAGCGGCTGACCCACCCCAAGCGCCAGATCCCGCGCACCTACCAGGCGGCGCTGGCGCGGCCGTTCGGAAAGCTTCCGGCCGACTTCGCGCTCGACGACGGCCATCGCCCGACGATCACGGCGCTCGACGTCGTCACGACCGAGTCGCTGCACCCGTCGCTGGCGAGACCCGCCGACGCCGCGGCCTGGGCGCAGATCACCGTGGTCGGCGGCGCCTATCACGAGGTGCGGCGCATCTTCGCCGCTCTGGGCAGCCACGTGCTCGCGCTCTGCCGAACGGCGTTCGGGCGCCTCGCGCTGCCGCGCGATCTGGCGCCGGGAGCTCACGTCACCGTCGATCTCTCGACGGTCTAGCCGCCATGCGCGCGTGATACGCTCGCGCGCGATGCGCATGGAGTCCCCGCGGGTCCTGATCTTCGGCGCCACGTCCGCGATCGCCGCCGAGGTCGCGCGGCTCTATGCCGGCCGCGGCGCGCGGCTGTACCTGGTCGGGCGCAATCCCGACAAGCTCGCGCGGCTCGCCGCCGAGCCCGCGGTCGCGCCGCGGCTGGCCGGCACGCGGGCCGCCGATCTCGACGACACCGCGGCCGCGGCCGGCCTGGTGGCCGACGGCATCGCCGCGCTCGGAGGCCTGGACGTCGCGATCATCGCGCAGGGTCTGCTGGGCGATCAGCTCGCGACCGAACGCACCTACGCGGAAGCCGAGCCGGTGATCCGTACGAACTTCCTGTCGGTGGTCGCGCTGCTGATCCCGCTCGCGAACTACTTCGAAGCGCAGGCACGCGGCGCGATCGGCGTCATGTCCTCCGTGGCCGGCGATCGCGGGCGGCCGCGCAACTTCACCTACGGCGCGGCCAAGGGCGCGCTCAACGTGTACCTGCAGGGCCTGCGCACGCGCCTCGGCGGCAGCGGCGTCCGGGTGCACACCTTCAAGCTCGGTCCCGTCGATACGCCCATGACCGTCGACCACCGCAAGACGCGCGTGTTCGCGCGCGCGCGCGACGTCGCCGCCGGAATTTTGACGACGATCGATCGCGGCCGGGGCGAAGCGTACTTACCCTGGTTCTGGAGGCCGATCATGGCAGTCGTGCGGTCGCTGCCCGAGCCGGCGTTGCGACGGATTCCTTTCCTGGCGGGGCGCTGAGCGCGGACCATGGCGATTCGCGAGCTGACACCCGAGCAGGTCCGCAGCATGACGCTGGAGGAAAAGGACCGCTGGTGGCGCGACGCAAGTCTTCAAAGGCGACCTGCCGCAGCTGACGCTCCGCTCGGCGCTGACCGGCATGATTCTGGGCGGCATCCTCTCGTTGACCAACATCTACGTCGGCATCCGCACCGGCTGGACGCTGGGCGTGGGGATCACGTCGGTGATCATCACGTACGCCGCGTTCAAGCTGCTCTCCAGCGCCGGCATCGGCCGCGAGATGACCGTCCTAGAGAACAACGCCATGCAGTCGATCGCCACCAGCGCCGGCTACATCACGACGCCGCTGTTCTCGTCGATCGCCGCGTACATGCTGGTCACGAACCGGGTCGTGCCGCCGCTCAACACCGCGATCTGGTTGGTGCTGCTTGCGGTGCTCGGCGTGCTGTTCGCGTTTCCCCTGAAGAAGCGTTTCATCAACGACGAGCAACTGCCGTTTCCCGAGGGCTACGCCGCCGGCGTGGTCATGGACAGCCTGCACAGCGAGCACGGACGCCAGGGGATCTTCAAGGCCAAGGTGCTGGCCGCCGGGGCCACGCTGTCGGGGATCATCGAGGTCCTGCGCAGCGAGCGCGTGATGCGGGCCATTCACCTCAAGTGGCTGACGCTGCCCGACGCGTGGGACGACTTCGTCTATCGCTTCGTGACGCCGCGGTTGCTCGGCACGCCGCTGCGCGATCTGACGATCCGCTTCGATTCGTCGATCGTGATGATGGGCACCGGCGGCCTGATGGGCCCGCGCACGGCGGCGCTCCCTGCTGATCACCGTCGACGCTCAACTACTTCGTGCTGGCGCCGATCATGATTCAAAGCGGCGTGATCCCCGTGGCGTCGTACAAGGCGATCACGCACCTGGTCGTTGTGGGGGGGCGCGGCGATGATGACCACGTCGTCGCTGTGGGCGTTTCTGAGCAAGCCTCAGGTCATCGTGCAGTCATTCCGTGGAATGTTCGCGGGCCGGCGCGGCCGCGGCGCCGTCGACCTGCTGGCCGACATCGAGCTGCCGATGCGCGTCTTCGTCGTCGGGATCCCGATCGTCGGCGCGGCGGTGATCGCCGCGGCGCACTTCTTCTTCGGCGTGCACGTCATCCTGGGCGCGGCTGGCGATTCCGCTGATCTTCGTCTTCACGTTGATCGCGGTCAACTCGACGGGGCTCACGTCGATCACGCCGGTCGGCGCGATCGCCAAGATGACCCAGCTGACGTTCAGCGTGTTCGCGCGCGGCGACACCGCGACCAACATCATGACCGCGGGAATCACCACCGATGTGGCCTCGAACGCGAGCAACCTCTTGATGGACATCAAACCCGGCTACATGCTGGGCGCCAAGCCGCGCCAGCAGGCGGTCGGGCACGTGCTGGGCGTCATCGCCGGGCGCAATGGTCTCGGTGCCGATCTTCTACGCTCTCTTTCACGGCAACATCAGCCTCTTCACCAGCGAGCAGATGCCGATGCCGGCGGCGCAGATCTGGAAGAGCGTCGCCGAGCTCTTGACCCGCGGCTTCAGCACACTGCACATCACCGCGCGCATCGCGATGGCGATCGGCGCGGTGCTGGGCGTGGTCGGTCGAGATCGCGAGCCAGCGGTCGCGCGGCCGGTTCCCGCTGTCGGGCGTGGCGCTGGGGCTGGGCTTCGTGCTGCGTTTCAACGACGTGCTGGCAATCGCGATCGGCGCCGGCGTCTTCTGGCTGGCGGCGCGCCGCAGCCGGCGCGCCGACTCTTTCACCCACCGCGTCTTCGTCGACAATCACGAGACGCTGTGCGCCGGCATCATCGCCGGCGGCTCGATCGCCGGCATCGCGCTCATGCTGCTCGAGACGCTGGTGCTGCGGTAGCCAGCGCCTTCTTGACCAGCTCTTCCAGCTTCGCCCGCGGCGCCGCGCCCAGCTGCTGCGCGACGACCTTGCCGTCGCGAAAAGCCAAGAACATCGGTACGCCGCGCACGTCGTAGCGCGCGGCGATTTCCTGGTTCACGTCGACGTCGCACTTGCCGAAGCGCACGCGGCCCGCGTACTCCTGCGCCAGCGATTCGAAGTGCGGCGCGACCGCGCGGCACGGGCCACACCAGGTCGCCCAGAAGTCGATCAAAACTGGTGACGACGACTTCGCGACCTCGGCCTCGAAATTGGCGTCGGTTATTTCAACGGTGCTCGAGCTCATGAGTGTGTTCCTTTCGTGTTTTCCGGTTCGGCGGCCGCCATGCAGGTGGCCAGACTGGCTTTCGCGCGATGCAAGAGAACCGCGACGTGTCCGGGCGCGATGTCGAGCATGCGCGCGACGTCCTCGCCGGGAACCTCGTCGAGCATGCGCATCGTGACCACGGCGCGCTGGACCTCGCCGAGCTCGCCCACGCAGCGCGCGAGCTGCTCGCGTTCCTCGATCGATTCCAGGACTTCTTCGGACGTCGGCGCTTCGTCGGGCAGGCTCTCGACCACGCTGGCGTCGGACAGGTGCGGGCGCGCGCCCGCGTGCAGGCGCCGCCGGTTGCGCGCCAGGTTGCGCGTCAAGACAATCAGCACGTTGCGCGCGTCGTCGGGCTTGGTGACCAGCTCCCGTGCGTCGTCGCGCACGATGAACATGCGGAACGCCTCCTGGACCGCGTCGAACGCGTCCTCGGCCAGCAACCCCTCGGCGCGCGCGAGGCGCGCCAGCGTGGCGCGGTGATCGTGCACCAGCCGGGTCAACCAGTGCGAGAACTCATCAGTTTCGCCGTTTTCGCGCGCCGCCTCGCAGGGCAGGCAGCGCTCCGCATCTGCCGTCCCGGTATCGTCGTCGGTGGTGCTCACCAAAACCTCGCTCATGAAGATGCTCTCGCTTCCGGGCGGGTTACCCGCCACAGGGAGAGGTCTCGAGCGCGGCCGGGATTACAGTCGCAGGACGAGTCTGGCTCCCCTCCTGACGACTTGCGGCCAAGGGTCTGTGTCCATTCGCACCCGTTCATTGTTCGGACGGTATCCGAACGGTTCGAACACGGCACGTGCCAGCAAAGGCGCACGCGAATGATGGCGTTGGCGCGGCCGCGCGCGCTGGCGCGGGACGTGCTGAGTAGCGCAGCTAGCTGAGTAGGGCCACCAAATACCGTAAGTAGCGCACCGCGGTGCGGAGAGGAAATCGAGAATGTTGCTGCGAGGGGAAATCTTGCATCGTCCGTCGTTGTGGGTCGCGCTGTCGGCGTTCTTGCTTGGAGCGTGCGTCGGCTCGCCTACACCGCCGAAGGGAAATGGGGGCAGCGACGGCGGAGCGACGGGCGGGGGCGGGGGCGGCAGCGCGGCCGGGGGATCGACGGGAGACGCGGGCGCCGACTCGGGCGGTGGCGCGACCGGGGGATCGACGGGAGACGCGGGCGCCGACTCGGGCGGCGGCGCGGCCGACGCTGGCGCCGGCGGCACGGCTGGGGCTGACGGCGGCGCGGCGACCGGAGGCACGGGCGGCGCGGCCACCGGCTGCGCAAAGAGTCTCTTCGGCCACTACCTGGTTCGCAGCGACGGGGCGATGCTCTACGAGGAGGACCCACCCGCCACCGGCCAGGACGTCATCCGGGACGCCGCGACGGGTCTTCCCCTCGCTGACGTGAGGGATGTCGAGGAGGCAACCGGGCACGGCTGCGCGTTCCTCGGAGCCACGAGCTCCGCCTGGTGCTGGCGCACGTTTACCACCGGCAACCAGTTCGGCCAGCTTGGCAACGGCACGCCGGACACGTCGGGACCACTTTATCTGGCGACGCAGGTCTTGAGGTCGGCGGGCCAGCCTCTCGCGGACGTCATCGGGATAGCCGAAGACGAAGCCCCCGGCGTCAGGGCGAACGTCTCTGTCAGTTCCTGCGCATTGACCACGGGCGGAAAGGTCTTCTGCTGGGGCGACATCAGTTCCCTCGTGAACGGGGGAACAACCTTGGCGTCCGCCTATGCGGTCCCCATTACCACAGACGGATTGACACCGTTTTCTGGTGTCCTGCAGTTGTCCCTCCACAACAGCTGGGCATGCGCGCTCGTCCAGGGGGCCTCCGCGAAGGAGGTGTGGTGCTGGGGATCCAATGGTTTCGCGAACCTCGGCGTGGGCGACCAGACCGCACGTCGCTATCCGACGAAGGTCGTCGGTATCGCCAACCCGACCAAGCTGGTCGCCAACGGAACCGACGGCACGACGTGCGTCATGGATGGCATGAACGTTCGCTGCTGGGGCCAGAACACCGAAGGAGAGGTCGGAATCGGAACCCCGAGCTCTGTCGTCCTGTCGCCGAATCTCGTGACGCTACTCGGAGGAACGACGGCGCTTGGCGGCGTCGTCGATCTTCACGCGGGCAACAACTCCACTGGCTTCGCCGCGAACTTCTGCGCCCTGACGAGCTCCAGCACCATTGTCTGCTGGGGAAGCGGCTTTCTCGCCTACCCCACGGATTACGGCGCCACCGACGTCACCCTGCTTGGCGGTACGGGGAACATGATTCGATATCTCACCGGCGACGGCCTGTATCACATGGGCATTCCGACCAACCACGTGGGCACGACCCGAACGCCGAACTGCGGTCCGCTTTGACCGGTGATCTAGCTCGGATCTAGCCCGCGTTTTCCGCCGCGGCCGCCGCGGCGCGCAGATCCGGATGCTCGTCGAGGAAGGCCTTGCGGCTCTCGCGGCTGATCTCCACCACGATCGTCGTGTCGCGCAGGAT
Organism: uncultured Pseudomonadota bacterium; assembly: GCA_963774325.1. Lineage (GTDB taxonomy): Bacteria > Myxococcota_A > Polyangia > Fen-1088 > Fen-1088 > DASRQZ01. The sequence goes on along the minus strand of CAVZEF010000002.1, from coordinate 791,033 downwards.
GCGCGACTGACAGCCGAGGCGCGAGGTCGAGCGGACGTCGAACGCCTTGTCCATGATGTCTTCCTCGCGGTCGCTCGCGGTCGCCAGGTCGGCCAGTCCCTGCTTCACGTACACGTGGCAGGTCGAGCAGGCGCAGACGCCCCCACACGCCGAGCCGACCTGCGCGTGCGCGCGGTTGGAAGCTTCCAGGATCGACGTGCCGACCGGAACCTCGATCTCGATACCGTCGGGCTCGAACCTCACCTTGGGCATGTCGTCACCTGTGCGAGTGCCCCGAATGCGAGTGGCCGCCGTGGCCCGCGCCGCTCATCCGGGTCTCCAGATCGCTCTTGGGCTCGGTCTCGGCGACCTTGGCCTCGACCTCGGCCACGCCGCGGCCGCGCAGCCCCGCCTCGAGCGCGCGGTTCATGCGCCGCCCCGCGAACGCCTTCGACGCGACGTCGAGCGGCTCGACCGCCGCGCGGATCGCGTGGTGGTCGGTCGCCGGCCTTGACCCGGTCGAGCTCGGCCATCGCCGCGTCGATCGCCTTGCTGATCGGCGTCGGTCAAGCAGCTCGGGGCTGTCGGCCATCGCCGCGCGCGCCGCCGCGGCGATGCGCTCGGCCTCGACCCGCTGCTCGGTGAGCAGGCGCGCCTTGACGTCCTCCTCGGCGTGCGCGAACGAATCGAGCAGCATGCGCTCGACCTCTTCGTCGGTCAGGCCGTAGCTCGGCTTGACCTCGATCGAGGTCTCGTTGCCGGTGGTCGTCCTCGCGCGCGATGACGTGCAGCAAGCCGTCGGCGTCGACCAGGAACGTCACCTCGAGCCGCGCCATGCCGGCGGGCATCGGCGGGATGCCGCTGCAGCGTGAAGCGCGCGAGCGAGCGGCACTCGGCGACCATCTCGCGCTCGCCCTGCACGACGTGCAGATCGAAGCCGGTCTGCTTGTCGGCGTAGGTCGTGAACGTCTGCGTCGCGCCGCACGGGATCGTCGTGTTGCGCGGGATCAGCTTCTCGACGACGCCGCCCATCGTCTCGAGCCCGAGCGACAGCGGCACCACGTCGAGCAGCAGCACGTCGTCGCGCATGCCGTCGCCGGCGAGGATGTCGGCCTGCACGGCCGCGCCGAGCGCGACGACCTGATCGGGATCGATGTCGGCGAGCGGCGCGCGCCCGAACAGCTCGGCGACGAAGCGCGCACGAGCGGCATGCGCGTCGCGCCGCCGACGAGGATCACGCCCGACAGCGCCGCCGCCTCGAGCCCCGCGTCCTTGAGCGCGCGGCGCACGCGGCGTCGCGCAGCGGTCGAGCACCGGCCGCACCAGCGCCTCCATCTCGGCGCGCGTGAGCGTCACCGTCGCCGCGTGCGGCGCGCCGTTCGTGCCGGTCACGAGCGTCGCGCCGGCGGTCTCGACGGTGGTCAGCGCCTCCTTGACCGCGCGCGCCGCGTCGAGCGCGCGGCGCGCGAGGCGCGCATCGCCGCCCGCGTCGTCGGGCAAGCCCAGCGTGCGCAGCAGGTGATGCGCGATCGCGCGATCGAAGTCGTCGCCGCCGAGCGCGGAGTCGCCGCCGGTCGACTTCACCTCGAACACGCCGTCCTCGAGCTTGAGGATCGAGACGTCGAACGTGCCGCCGCCGAGATCGAAGACCGCGAACGTCCCCTCGGCGCCCTTGTCGAGGCCGTAGGCCAGCGCCGCCGCGGTGGGCTCGTTGAGCAGGCGCAGCACCTCGAGGCCCGCGAGGCGGCCCGCGTCGCGCGTCGCCTGGCGCTGGCCGTCGTCGAAGTACGCGGGCACGGTGATCACCGCGCCCTCGAGCTCGCCGCCCAGCTCCTGCTCGGCGCGCGCGCGCAGCACCTTGAGGATCTCGCCGAGACCTCGATCGGCGTCACCGCGCGCGCGCCGTCGCCGACCGCGAAGCGCACCACCGGATCGCCGGCCGCCGCCGGCGCGAAGCGTACGGCGTGAGCCGGCGCGTCGCCTCGGCGTCGCCGGGCCCGCGGCCCATGAACCGCTTCACCGACGCGATGCGTGTCGCGCGGGTAGAGCGGCGCCAGGCGATCGCGCGCGTCGGCGCCCACGATCACCGTGCCGGCCGCGCCGTAGTGGACGACCGACGGCAGGAGCGCGTCGCCGGTCCGCCGGGTCGCGCAAGCAGACCGGCTGCCCGGCCTGAACCGCCGCGACGAGCGAGTTCGTCGTGCCGAGATCGATCCCGATCGCGCGGCCCTTGCACGCGTCCTTGACGCGCGATTGCCCCGGCTCGGAGATCTCGAACAGCGCCTCACAGCCATCAGGGACCTCTCATCTCGGTGGCGGGCGACGCGCCTTCGGCGACGGCGTCGTCGTGCAGCGCCACCTCGTCCATGAAGCGGCGGTAGTAGCGCAGCGCCACCAGCTCGGTGGCGACACGCGGCAGGTCGCCCGTCGCCAGCCCGCGCCGTCACCGCCTGCATCGCCGCCTCGACGCGGGCGCGCATCGCGCGCGCCATCGCCTGGACGCGGCGCGTCGTCGCCGGCGGCGCGCGCCTCGGCCAGCTCCTCGCGCAGCTCGAGGATCTCCATGAGCAGCGCCGGCGGCACGCTCGTTGCGCCAGGCTCACGCCCGACAGCGACGAGCAGATACTCCGCGCGCTTGAACGGCTCCTTCAGCGTCGCGCCAGGCCTCGTTGAGCTGCACGCTGCGCTGCAGCGACGCGCGCCGCGCGCGCGGGTCGGCCTTGGCGAAGCGATCCGGATGCAGCTTGCGGCTCTGCTCGCGATAGCGCGCCTCCAGCGCGGCGAAATCGACGTCGTAGCGACGGTCGACACCGAAGACGGCGAAGTAGTCCGCCCTCGGATCCGGCGGCTGGATCGCCCCGCATGAGGCACAGTCGCCGCCCGCGCTGGTCGCGCGTTCACAAGACCAACAGATCATGACGTTCACCGGACCTACGATTCGGCGCGAGGCGAGAACCTCACGCGCATCCTCAGAACTGGACGCTCTCGCCGCAACCGCACGAGCCCTTGACGTTCGGGTTCACGAACTTGAAACCGTGGCCCATCATCGACGTCGCGAAGTCGAGCGTCGAGCCGTCGAGGTAGAGGAAGCTCTTCGGATCGACGAAGACGCGCACGCGCGCCGTCCTCGAACGACAGAACCTTGTCCTCGGGCCGCGGCTCGGCTGTCGGACCACTCGAACAGGTACGAGAAGCCGGTGCAGCCGCCGCCGCGGATGCCGACGCGCAGCCCCTTGGGCGGGCTCGCGCGCGCCGCGGCCGCTTTCTTGATCTCGGCGACTGCTCTGTCTGTCACTTGAATGGCCATGGTTCTCTCGTTTGCGTCCGCGCGCTGGCGCGCGCTCTCAGATTTTACGCGTTGTCCGAAGCCGTCCGCGCCGCGCGCTTCGTCTTGTAGTCGGCGATCGCGCTCTTGATCGCGTCCTCGGCCAGCACCGAGCAGTGGATCTTCACCGGCGGCAGGTTCAGCTCCTCGACGATCTGCGTGTTCTTGATCTCCATCGCCTGATCGATCGTCATGCCCTTGACCCACTCGGTCGCCAGCGACGACGACGCGATCGCCGAGCCGCAGCCGAAGGTCTTGAACTTCGCGTCCTCGATGACGCCGCGTCGTTGATCTTGAGCTGCAGCTTCATCACGTCGCCGCACGCGGGCGCGCCGACGAGGCCGGTCCCGACGTCTGGGATCGTCCTTGGCGAAGCTCCCGACGTTGCGCGGGTTCTCGTAGTGCTCGATGACCTTGTCGCTGTATGCCATGACGATGCCTTTGCCTTCCTTCTGTCCGGTGTCCTGATCCTGAATCTCGCTCAGTGAGCCGCCCAGGTGACGCTCTTGAGGTCGATGCCTTCCTTGCGCCATCTCCCAGAGCGGCGACAGCTCGCGCAGCTTGCCGACCTTCTTGGCGACGAGGTCGATCACGAAGTCGACCTCTTCCTCGGTGTTGAAGCGTCCGATGCCGAAGCGGATCGACGTGTGCGCCAGCTCCTCGCCGACGCCGAGCGCGCGCAGCACGTACGACGGCTCGAGCGACGCCGACGTGCACGCCGAGCCCGACGACACCGCGACGTCCTTGAGCGCCATCAGCATCGCCTCGCCCTCGACGTAGGCGAAGCTGATGTTGAGGTTGCCCGGCAGCCGGTGCTCGAGCGAGCCGTTGACGTAGGTGTCGCTCACGCGCTCCATGATTCCCTTGCGCAGCCGCTCGCGCAGCGCGAACGTGCGCTTCGCCTCTGCCGGCCATCTCGAGCCGGCACAGCTCGGCCGCCGTGCCGAAGCCGACGATCCCCGGCACGTTGAGCGTGCCCGAGCGCATGCCGCGCTCGTGACCGCCGCCGTCGATGAGCGCGGTGATGCGCACGCGCGGCTTGCGGCGCACGTACAGCGCGCCCACGCCCTTGGGCCCGTACATCTTGTGCGCCGACAGCGACACCAGATCGGCGCGCGCCGCGTTGACGTCGAACGGAATCTTGCCGACGCCCTGGACCGCGTCGATGTGGAACAGCGCGCCCTTTTCCTTCACGACCGCGCCGATCTCGTCGACCGGGTTCACCGATCCGATCTCGTTGTTGGCGAGCATGATCGACACCAGGATCGTCTTGTCGGTCATCGCCGCGCGCACGGCGGCCGGGTCGACGCGTCCCGTCCTTGTCGACCGGCAGGTAGGTGACCTCGAAGCCCTTCCTTCTCGAGCCGCTTGCAGGTGTCGAGCACCGCCTTGTGCTCGGTCTGCGCCGTGATGATGTGATTGCCGCGGTCCTTGAGAAACTCCGCCGCGCCCTTGATGGCCAGGTTGTCCGACTCGGTCGCGCCCGAGGTCCAGACGATCTCCTTGCCCGACGCCCCGATGAGCGCGCCGACCTGCTCGCGCGCCTGGTCGATCGCCTTCTCCGCGGTCCAGCCGAACGAGTGCGAGCGGCTGGCGGCGTTGCCGTAGACCTCGGTGAAGTACGGCAGCATCGCCTCGAGCACGCGCGGGTCGACCGCGCGTCGTCGCGTTGTTGTCCATGTAGATCGGAAGCTTCAGGGCCATCGTGTGTCGTCCTGTCGTCTTGTTTTACTTGGAGATCCCCTCGACCAGCAGCGGCGCCTTGCCGCCGTGGCCGTGGATGTCACAGGTGCCGCACTCCGTCTGCGCGTGCGTCGGCTCGCACGAGCGGCAGCTGTCCATGTAAGTCAAAGTGTCATTCAGCTCGACCACCAGGCAGCTCAGGCGATCGATGGTCGCCTGCGTCTCGCGCAGCTTGTCGGCGAAGATCTCGCGCACGCGTGACATCGCCTTGGGAGCCGTCTCACAGTCCTCCCACTCGCGCAGGAAGGCCTTGATCTCGGTCAGGCTGAAGCCCATGTCCTGCAGCTTCTGAATCCACTCGATGCGCGTGCGTTGCGCGCCCCGAGTAGAGCCGGAAGCCCCCCTTGGACCGAACGGCCGGCGACAGCAGGCCGAGCTCCTCGTAGAGGTGGATGGCGCGGACGGTCTTCCCCGTCTTTTTCGCCAATTCCCCTATCTTCAAGAGCGTCAGGCTTTCTGCCGAGATTTCCAAACAGCGGCCTCCGGTCGGACTCAAACCCTTACGTTAAGGTGAGGTTAATATGTTGACCAGGTCCGCGGGTGTCAAGCAGTTTTGCCCGACAAGAACCCAGGACTGGCGCGGATATCGCCCACGGACCACGGTCTTAGGATGAGGACGGAGGCTTGACGCGCGGTGAGTAGGCTCGGAAGCGCCGCCCCCGGTCGGTGGCGGGCGGGAGTCGTTTTCGCGGCTGGGCTCGCGGGTGGGTGCGTCAGCTGTGCCACGGCCCCGGCGGTGGGCAGGGGCGGGCAGATCTACGAGGTGCGCGTCGACAGCGTCGACGGCAACCACACGGCGCTGCGCGGGCCGTCGGGGCACCCCGCGTGCGTGGTCCAGGTCGCCAATCGTGTCGCCACGGTCTGGCTGGCGTCATCCGCGCACGCGGACCGCGAGAGCCCGGTGGTCTTCGAGGCCGACGCCGAGGCGCTGAAGGATGGAATCCTGGTCGAGCACAGCTGGAATCAGGCCATCGTCCACAACGTGACCGACGCCGAGCTGGCCGCGGGCGCTGCACTGGTCACCGTGCCCGGCGGACCCCGGCCGATCACCGTCGAGCTGCGCTTCGATCCGGTTTCGCGCCTGGCCGCTCAGACCGCCAGGACGACCTTGCCGAACACCGCGCGCGATTCCAGCAGCCGATGAGCGTCGGCGATCTCGGCCAGCGGTAGGACGCGATCGACGACGGGGCGCAGCTTGCCCGCCGCCATCAGCGACACGATGTCGAAGAGGCGCGCCTTCGACGCCAGCGTCGAGCCCAGGATCGAGAGCTGCCGCCAGAAGACGTGGCGCAGGTTGAGCACCGCCTCGAACCCGTCGGTGGCGCCGCAGGTGACGATGCGGCCGCCACGCGCGGCCGCGACCACCGACTTCGGAAACGTCGCCGCGCCGACGTGCTCGACGACGACGTCGGCGCCGCGACGCCCGGTCAGGCGCTTGACCTCGGCCACCATCTCGCTCGTCCGGTAGTTGATCACCTCGTCGGCGCCGAGGGCGCGTGCCAGCTGCAGCTTCTCGTCGGTCGACGCGGTCGCGATCACGCGCGCGCCGAACAGCTTCGCGATCTGGATCGCCGCCGTGCCGACGCCCGAGCCCGCGGCCAGCACCAGCACCGTCTCGCCCTGCCGCACGACCGCGCGCTCGACCAGCATCTGCCACGCGGTGATGAACGCGATCGGCACCGCGGCCAGCGCCGTGTCGTCGAGCGGGACCGTCGCGCGCGGCACCGGCGACCAGATTTGCGCGCGGCACGACCACGTACTCGGCGCAGCCGCCCCAGCACTGCTCGCCGAGCAGCATGCCCTCGGGGCAAAAGTTGTCGCGCCCCGAGAGACAGGCCTGGCAGTGCCCGCACGAGAGCCCGGGATTGAGCAGCACGCGATCGCCGACCGCGACGCCGGTGACGCCGGCGCCGAGCGCCGCGACCTGGCCGCAGACGTCGCCGCCCGAGACGTGAGGCAGCGCGACGTGCAGCGCGGGCATTCCCTGCCGCAAGAACAGATCGATGTGATTGAGACCGACCGCGGTGACGCGGACCTGCACCTGGCCCGGACCGGCGATTGGATCGGGCACCTCGGCGATCTCCAGCACCTCTGGGCCGCCGTGCTTGCGAAAGAGCGCCGCGCGCATCGATTGCTCCTCTTCTTCCTGGCGTCCGGCCCGCTAGCCGGATTTCAGCGCCGCGCGCGCCGCGGCTGACGGACGCGCGGCGGCGACCACTTCGGTGACCGCCGCCAGGAACGCGTCGAGCGTGGTGTCGCGGGATCTCGCCCATGTTCGCGACCTGGACGTGGCGCGCGGCCAGCTGGCCCTTGCAGCCGTAGATCACGAAACCGCGCTGCTTCAGGCCGCGATAGAGCCCGTCGACGGTCAGGAAGTCGGGCAGCCGCAGCGTCGAGATCGTGTGCGACTCGCGCCCGGTGTGCGTGAACTGCTCGAACCCGAGGTCGGTGAAGACGCGGCGGATGCGCAACGCGCGCTCGCGATAGACGGCGCGGCGCGCGGGCACGCCGCCGCTCTCGGCCAGCTCGTCGAGCGCGGTCTCGAGCGCGAAGAACGACGACACCGCGGGCGTGAACGGCGTCTGCCGCAGCTCCTCGAGGTAGCGGCGGTGGCGCTTGCAGATCCAGGTAGTAGACGCGCGGCCGGATGTCCGCGATGCGCGGCCAGACCGCGGGCGCGACGCACAGGAACGACACGCCCGACACCGAGTGCAGGCACTTGTTGGCGGACGAGTAGCAGATGTCGACGTGGTCGCGCACGACGTCGACGTCCTCGGCGCCCAGCGCCGACACCGCGTCCACGATCAATGTCACGCCGCGCGCGTGGCAGAGCCGTCCGATCTCGCGCACGGGGTTGAGCAGCCCGACCGACGTCTCGTGGTGGATCAGGGCCGCGCCCGCGATGTCGGCATCGCTCGCGAGAGCGCGCGCCACCGCCGCCGGGTCGGGCAGCTCGCCCCAGGGATAGCGCAGCACCACGCGCCCGATGCCGTGCAAGGCCGCGATCTCGTCGAGCCGGTCGCCGAACGCGCCGTTGCTGACGACCAGGATCTTCTTCCCCTCGGGGATCGCCGACGAGATCGCCATCTCCATCGCCGCCGTGCCCGAGCCGGTGAGCAGCAGCATCTCGTGCTCGGGCGACGCGCCGAACACCGGCCGCAGCTTCGACTGCAGGCGCCCGACGACCGCCGAGTAGTCCTCGTCGCGGTGGCAGACGTCGTGATGCACCAGCGCCGCCTTCACGCGCGCCGACGTCATCACCGGCCCCGGGCTGAACAGCACGTGCCCCGGCAGATCCTTCTCGGCCAGCAGCCGATCGACCAGCGCCAGCGTGTCGCCGGCGTGCGAGTGCTCGGCCGCCGGCACCGACGGGCTGGCCAGGTCGCCGCCGTAGACGCGCAGCAGCCAGTCGGCGTGCCCCTTCATCGCCGGCGAGTCGACGTCCTGCCACAGCTTGGTGCCGACGTCGTGCGCGCCGACCAGCCCGCGCGCGGCGGCGGCCGCCACGCCCTGGGTCAGCGACGGCTCGTCCAGGCTGTCGAGCGCGCCGAGCAGCGTCGGCGACATGACGAACAGGCCGGCGCTGACCGCATGGTACTGGCGCAGATCCTTGCCGATCGCGCGCACGGCGTCGCCGGCGAGCTGCACCTTGGTCGCGTCATCGATGTCGAAGACGCGCGCCAGATCGCGATCGACGCACAGCACGGTCCGGTCGGGCGGTGACGGCAGCGCGCAGAGCTCGCGCAGCAGCGCCGGCGCCGCGATCTGATCGGCCATGACCAGCAGCGTACGCTCGGTGAGGAACGCGCGCGCCACCTGCACCGACAGGCCGTTGGGCTTGTCCCAGTGCGGGTTGTCGAAATAGGTGATGCTTCGCTCGATCGACGGCGCGATCCGCGTCGAGTCGGCGATTGCGGCGCGCAGCTCCGCGCCGCCCCAGCCGGTCGTGATGGCGATCTGGCGGATGCCGATCGCCTCGAGCACCGTCAGCGTCCGCTCGATCAGCGTGACACCACCGACGGTGGCCAGGCAGTTCGGCCCGGAGTGATCGCCGACGGCGATCCCTTTTCCGGCCGCCAAGATCAGCGCGCGGGTCAACATCTCGACCGGCTGTCCCGGTGCGTGACCTCTACTTGACCCTGGCTACGACGCGCGGCATCGCCGTGTTCATATCGGAGACGAAGGTCAGCTGGTAGACCGAGTTCTCCGTCTCGACGTAAAGCTTGTCGCCGCTCGGTTCGCCGAGCAGCCGCCGCACCGGGGTGGTCACCATCCGATGGCCATTCGGGTCGCGGAAGATCACCATGCCGCGGCCGACGCTGGGGTAGCTGATCAGGTAGCCGGCATAGACGCGTCCCACGCCGAGCGATCCGTGCTCGCGTCCGTGATCCCGAATCTTTCTCGCGGTTACGCTGACCACGCCTGTGCTTCCTCTCGAATGTTAACACACTTGCGCTTGGTCGACGGCCCCCCCAGAGCCACCGGGAGCGACACGGTAGGGAATGCTCCCCCAGCCTCCAGGGAACATACCCAAAATGCGGCGCGATGGGCAGCTTTTTGCCGCGCCACCGGAAGGAATCTCCTCCTGTCGCTGCTCTCCCCGACGACCGTCTGCAGGCTCAACCGGACGTCCCCCCTTCTTCCTTTGTCGACGGCTTCCGGTGATCCCTTGACTCCCCGAGCCACCCGTCCCAGCGACGGTGACTGGCGGCACATTCGGCGCGTTGCGCGTGTGGGTTATACTGCGGAGCTTGCTGATGCCGAGCCGCGCGCGCGCAGGAAACCTGACAGCCGCGCTCGTGTTCGTGGCCGCGATGGAGCTGGTGCTCAATCGACTGGCCAACCGGCTTTTTCTGCCGCGGACAATCATCTCCAGCGGCGCCTCCGGGGCATCGGTCATGGCGCGAGCGGTCGCCGATTCCGGCCCGTTCCTGTTTCACCTGACGGGCGTCCTGGCGCTGGTGCTGCTGGCCCTGTCGCTGAGCCGCCTGCTGCGGCGGCGCGAGTTATTCCCCGAGCCGGCCCCGGCACGCGTGGCCGTGAGCACCATCGGGTTCGCCTTCTGCGCCGTGGCGACGCTGGTGATCCTGGTCGGCCAGGTCCCCCGGGCGCTGATCCTGCCGCTCGAGGGCGGCTTCGGATTCATGTCGCTGCTGGTCGCCGGCGCGTTTCTGCGCGCGCGCGTGCCGGCGCGGGTCAAGGTCGGTGTGGTTCTCTTCGCGCTGCCGGGGATCCTTCACGTCACGTCGACGGTGCTGGAGCGCCTGGGGTGGGCGCACGGCCGCTCGTCGATCGGCGATCTCTTCCCCTGGGGTGAGGCGAGCCTGATTCTCGCCGCCGCGACCGCCCCCTTCACTCTCGCTCCGCGGCGCACCAGCGAAGCGGGCGGCGCGGGGAACCTGCTCGCGCTCGCGCTCGCCGCCGGGCTCACCGCGACCTTCAGCGTCGCGCTCGCGACCCGCTACGACCTGATGCAGGCGATCGCAACCTACGGGCCGCACATCGAGCTGCCGCGGCTCGCGTCGCTGATGGGCCTCGCCTATCTCGTCGCCGCGCTGGGGTGGACCTATGCCGTCGTGCGCTCGCTGGCGCGGCGCGGGGGCACGCGACTGGCCGGCTATGGTCTTCTGCTGCTGGCGATCGGCGGCTATCCACTCGGTTCACCCGTCGAGCTCTCGGTGAACCTGCTCGGTCTCCTCGCGCTGTCGGTGGGCGAGCTGCGAGCGCTCGGCGGCCCCCGTACCGCCGGCGTCGAGACCGGGACGCCCACCCTGGATCGCGCCGAGTGGCGTGCCTGGATCGGGCGGCTGGCAACGGCGGCCAACGACGGCAGCGCCGAGGCGATGGGGCCGCCCGAAGCGGTCGTCGTCGAGGAGGACGACCTGGAAGCGAGCCGCATCCGCGGCCAGCGAAGGGGCCGCGGCGTCGGCATGCGGTTCCTGCGGCGGCGCGGGCGCATCACCGAGGTCGAGCTCACCGTCGGAGATCCCGGGCACCGCGAGCCGAGCGCCAGCATCGAGCGCCACCGGAGCTGGCTGGCGCGCAACCCCGACCAGCGGCTGTCGCTGCCGCGCATGAAAACCGGCGACGCCGCCTTCGATCAAAAGTTCAGTGTCCACGGCGCGGCGCCGCTCAGCGACGAAGCCGTGCGCCGGCAGCTCATGCGCCAGGACGACGGCGTGCTCAGCCTGTGGAACGGGGCGGCCGCGCGCTATCAGACCACGGCCGGCGCCGCCGACGCCGACGGTTGGCTCGCGCTGCTGGATCTCATGATCGATCTGCTCGAGATGGCGGCGACGACGGCAGCCTGACGGCCATGTCCGTCAGATACGAAAAACGCCGGACGCGGGAACGCCAGGATCCGGACTATTGAGAGTCCGGACTTGGCGTTCCTGGCGTCCTGGCGCTCAATTAAGTGAACGGCATTCGGCCTAACGGCAATCCTGGTCAGACAGGAAAAACCGAAATGGGGCCCAGGGGAGGCCTCGGGCTTCTACGGCGCGGCCGCCGCGGCCGGCTCGTCGGACTTCGGGGTCTCTTTCGCGGGCGCGGCCTCGGGCGCTGGTTTCTTCGGCATGAGGCTCTCCATCTCTTTGAGCTGGCGGCGCGCCGCCGGCGCGTCGGGGCCACCCGGCGCGACGCCGATGTACTTGCGATAGTTCTCCGCGGCGGGGCCGATCTCTCCCTGCGCGCGATACGCCTCGGCCAGACCGAAGAGCGCGGGCGCGAACTCCGGCGAAAGACCGAGCGCGCGCTTGAAGGTCGAGATCGCCGCCAGCGGCCGTTGCCGATCGAGTTGCAGGTAGGCCACGCCGCTGAGCGCGGCCACGCCGTTCGGTTGCATGGCCAGCGCCTCGTCGAGCAGCTTCTGCGCGCGCGCCGGCTGCCCGTTCTCCATCAAGCGATCGGCCTCACCGACCAGCCGTTCATACGTCTTGGGCTTGGCCGGCTGCGCGACTTCGGAGTTGGGGTGCTCGGCGGCAGCGCTCCTGGCGGCGGCGAGCGGGTCGACCGGGGCGGCCGCTGCGGGCATCCGAGGCGGAGCCGAGGAAGCGCCGGGCGGCAGCTTCGCCGCGGGTGCGGTCGCGGCGACGGCGGCGGGTGGCGCAGGCGCGGGCCCGGGCGCAGCCGCCGGCGGAAGATCGGCCGCAGGAGCCGGCGACTTGACCGGCGACCACTGCGGCCGGCGAAATCCGACGATGGCGGCGACGATCGCCAGCGCGACGAACCCGGCGGCGCCCGCGAGCTTCACATTCCGGCTGCGCCGGAAGATCGTCATGGTCTCGAACTTCCCTTCGCCCCGCTCGTCGTCGGACGGGAAGGCGCCCGCATCGAGCGACGGCGTCGGCCCGGAGTCGACGCGCGCGGACAGCATGCTGTCCGCGCCCACGCCGTTCTCGCGCCGGCGCGAGCCCGGCCGCGAAACCGCCGTCTGCCGCGTCGGCGTCGGCCGTGGCTCCAGCCCATCGGCGGAGCGTCCGCCGGACCGCCGCGTGCCCTCGGGCGACCGCGCGCGGTCGGCCTGATCGACGACCGCGAAGAACGGCGCCAGCTCGTCCACTTCACCCAAGGGCAACCAGGGTCCGCCCCGCTGCGACACGCGATCCTCGCGCGTCGCTTTGCGCTCGACGACCCACTTCTGCAGCGTGGTCAGGTCGCGGAAGCGATGAGTCTCGCCATCCTCGGTCGCCAGCAACCAATCGGCCGCCTGGGGCCCGAGGTCGCCCAGGCCGCCCGGCGGCGTCGGCACGATCTGCGCGATGGTCACGCCGTCGGGACCGACGACGAACGTGTGGCCACACGTGGTGCATTGCACCGACGCGCCACCCTCGGTGACACTATCGTCATCGAGCTCGTATTCCGTCTCACAGCGATCGCAGCGAACGTCCATCGAACCCACCCGGGCGCCAGCGGCGAGCACTAGATCGACAGCCCATCGGGCAACCCAACGTGCGTTCGACAATAGCACGTAACGCGTTGGACGGAGCCCGGCTTTGCCCGGCGGAATCCGGCGTCCCCACGTTCAGAGACTCTCGGGGAAGAGCGCGTAGAGCTGGGCCGGAGGCGGCCGGTACGCGCCGCTGACCATGAGATTGCCGAGGTGATCGACGCGGAAACCACGCTCGAACGCGCACTGGAGCACCGCGGGCGCCGCGGCCGAGCCGCGAATCACCGCGGGCCGTCCCGGCAGCGCCGCGGCGACCGCGTCGACCAGCGTCGCCAGGATCTCCGGCGATTCGCCGACCGCCGGGCCGATGATCACGCGCGCCGGCAACGAGCGATAAAAGAGATAGCCGGCGATGGCCCGCGGCTCGCCCTCCTCGACCACGAACGCGGATCCACTCTGCGCGAGGAGAGCGAGATCACGGCTGCGATCGGCGCCGGTGCGCGACAGGTCGTAAGCCTCGAGCAGGCGCAGGTCGGAAGCCGACGCCGGACGCACGGCGCGCGGGCGACCCGTCGGCGGCAAGAGCTGCTCGGCCAGCAGATAAGGCGCGACGTCGGCGACGGTGTAGCCGAGGCGCGTGTAGAAGCCGAACGAGTCGGGGTTGAAGCTGTCCTGGAACAGTCGCACGCTCTCGCACCCCAGCGTCAGCCGGTGGAAGTGCGCCATCAGCGCCCGGCCGACGCCGCGCGGAGCGCCAGGCCGCGCCGCGATCGGGCCGATGCTGGCGACCGGCCCGCGCCGGTGCGCGAAGCCGACCCCCAGCGCGTACCCGTTCTGCTCGGCGAAGGCGCAGCCATCGGGGTCGAGATCGAGATAGGCGCGGCAGAGCCAGGCCGCGCTTTCGACGTTCGGGAACGGCGGGGTGTGCCCGCGCTGGCGGTAGACCGCCGAGAACGATTCGTAGAGCAGGCGCGCGGCGTCGTCGACGTCCTCGTGGGTCAACCGGCGCACGTCGATTGTGGACGCGAGGTTCAAACGAAGTCCCGGCGGCGGAAGATCCAAACGGCGAGTCCTAGCACGAGCAGCGAGTACCCGGCGCCGTAGGCAGTGACCGACGCCAGATAGCTGGCGCCGACGAACTGGCCGTGGATGGAAACCTGACGCGCGCCGACGATCGCGCCCGACGGGTAGAAGAGATGCAGGTTGGGCACCAGGTAGGAAACGAAGTCCGCCGCGCGCCCGACCGATCCGCCCACGCGCGCGGTCACGAGCCGGATGTCGGGGACCGAGCGCCCGACGATGAACACACCCAGCGAGAAGAACCCCGAGAGAAACGGGCTGGAAAACGACGAGAAAAGGATCGCCACCGACGTCACCACGGTGACGTTCACGAACAGCAGCCAAAGCGCCTTGAAGATCGCCGCGTCGAGCGGCGCCCCTTGCGCCACGGTCACCAGAGCCAGCACCACACCCATGACAGCGATTTGTAGCGCGAGCGTGACCAACATCCCTAGCCATTTGCCGAGCACGAACTGCCAGCGCGCGATTGGCTTGGGCAGGATGGTGTAGACGGTCTTGAGGTCCAGCTCCTTGTAGAGCAGGTTGACGCCCACGAAGATCGCGATGAGCACGCTGAAGACGTCGATGCCGAACAGGCCCAGGTCGCGCGTCATGCGCACCTCTTCGTTCAGCGACAGCTCGCCCAGCGCCAGCGCCGAGAGAATCAGCAGGATCGCGAAGAACAGCAGGCTGTAGAGGATCTTGTTGCGCGCCGCCTCGCGGAACGTGTTGCGAGCGATCGCCAGCACCGCGACGGTGCCCGCGACCAGCCCGCCGGGCGCGAGCGCGTGCGGCCTCCCGGTCACGACCGTGGGCGCGACGCTCACGACGCCGCCCTCTCCGGCGGCTGCGCGCCGGGCGACACGGCGGCGGCGCCCGACGACGCGAGCTGCGCCTCACGCACGAAGAGGTCCTCGAGTGACTCGCGGCGCGGCGACACCGACAGCACCGACGCCCCGACCGCGAGCGCGCTGCGCAGAAACGCGTCGACGTCGGTGGTCTCGGGCAGCTCCAGGCCGACCGCGCGATCGCCGGCAGCGTACTGCCGCGCGCCGGGCGGCGCCGCAAGGGCGCCGAGCCCGGCGGCGGGCGGGCGCAAGATCACCTCGGTCGACAGCAGCCGCGCCGACAGCAGATCGCCGAGCGGACCGACGTTCCGCAGCCGCCCGCCGATCACGATCGCGACCCGGTCGCAGGTCATCTCGACGTCGGGCAGGATGTGCGTCGAGAAGAAGATCGTCTTGCCCTCCTTGCGCAGCTCGAGGATGAGGTCGCGCACCTCCTTGCGCCCCAGCGGGTCGAGCCCGGTCATCGGCTCGTCGAGGATCACCAGCTCCGGGTCGGCCATCAGCGCCTGGGCGATCCCGATCCGCTGCAGCATGCCCTTCGAGAACTTGCGCAGCGGCCGCCCGCGCGCGTGGTCGAGCCCGACGCGCGCGATCAACCGGTCGGCGCGCGCACGCCGCTCCGCCGAGGGCAGCGCGCAGAGCGCGCCGATGAAGTCGAGGAACTCCTCGGGCGTCAGGTAGTCGTAGAAGTAGGGACTCTCCGGTAGGTACCCGAGCCGACGCTTCGCCGACAGCGAGGGGACCGGCAGACCCAGCACCTCGGCGCGCCCGGCCGTGGGGAAGATCAGCCCCATGAGCATCTTCAGCGTCGTGGTCTTCCCGGCGCCGTTCGGCCCGAGGAATCCGAAGATCTCGCCGCGACGGACCTCGAGGCTCACATCCTTCACCGCCTCGACGCGGCGGCGGAAAAAGCCGAGGCGGAAGGTCTTCGCGAGGGCGTCGGCGCGCAGCACCACATCGCGGGGAGAGTCGGCGGTCATGGCCACCGCCATCATACCCGGGTTATGGTCGCGGGGGTGACGTCGAGGACGACGGGCTTGCCGCCAGGACGTCGCCTGCGGGGGCACGGCCGGCGCAGGTCTGCTACCGTAGTCGCGCTACGGAAAGCGTGCTTGAACACCCGCGCCCAAATCGACCTCGAAGCGCAACCAGCGGACGAAGCCCACGGTGTCCCCGAGCTGGGCGTAGATGCCAAGGTCCGACATGATCTCGAACATCAGACCGTTGCTGTTGTGAAACGCGAGGTCGTAGCCCCGGAGCGAGCGATTGTGTTGCTCGGTGGTGTCGTACGCCACCTGGAGCGTGGCGAAGAGCTTCGAGCCGTGCCTCGGGCTCGACCCAGTAGCGAAACCCGGGCACGAAGGCGAACTGGTGGGTGCGCGCGAAGTCGGCCTCGAGACCGAACCGCAGGTCGACGACGGCGTCCCAGTGCGGGCCCAGCCCGAACGACGGCTGCACGTCGAGGAAGAACGGCAAGCGCGCCGAGCAGACGCGCTCGCCCGGCTTGCCGCAGTAGACGTTCTCGGCGTAGGGGATGAGCACGCGAAACCCCGAGCCGGGGAGCAGCGCCAGGCCGATCTGCCCGCGGTGGCTCAGCGACGGCGGCACCAGCGGCGGGAAATCGGTCGTCTCGGCGGCCGCCGGCTGGGCGCGCGAGAGGACGAGGACAACAGCGAGCAGCGCCGCCAGCCGAAGCCCGCGGGTGAGCCACCCTTTGCGGGCGCACGTCATCGGCCCCGGAGCATAGTCGAAAGCCCGCGCGCAGCGAAGGGGCCGTACGCGTGAGCGGCGGCGCGAACCGCGGCGGCGGGGGCGCGGGCGGCGGTCGACCCCCGGCGTTCTCGCGGCGCCGCTTCGTTGCCGGGGCGGCGGGCGCCGCGGCCCTGCTGGCGGCGCCGCGCTGGGCGTCGGCGATAGGCGATCGCTCCCTGTTTCGCTTCGCGCGCCTGGCGCTGCCGGGCCTGCCCGACCCGCGCCCGACCGCGCTGCAGCGCCTGGCGTGGGAGCTGGTGCGGCGCACGAGCCTGGTGACCGCGTCCGACCGCGCCGAGCTGCGCCCCACCGACCCCAACCTGTTTCGCTTCCCGTTCCTGGTGCTGTCGGGCGATCGCTCGTTCGCGCTGCCGCCCGAGGCGGAGATCGCGCGCCTGCGCCGCCACATCACCTATGGCGGCTTCCTGCTCATCGACTCGTCGGAAGGGCGCGCGGGCGGCGGCTTCGACGAGTCGGTGCGCCAGCTGCTGGCGCAGATGCTGCCCGGCGAGCTGCCGACGCGCATCCCCGACGAGCACGTGCTCTGGAAGTCGTTCTACGTCCTGCACGGCGCGCCGGGCCGGATCCTCGCGGCGCCCTACATGGAAGGGGTCGAGCGCGATCGCCGCCTGGCGGTGGTCTACACCCAGAACGATCTCGGCGGCGCGCTGGCGCGCGACGGCTTCGGGCGCTGGGAGCACGAGGTGATCCCCGGTGGCGAAGCGCAGCGCGAGGATGCGTTCCGGCTGGGCGTGAATCTGGTGATGTACTCGCTCTGCCTCGACTACAAGACCGAGCAGGCGCACATCGACTACATCCTGCGCACGCGGAGACAGCCGCGATGACGGACGCGCGATGAGAGGCGCGCGATGACCGGCGAGTTCAACGACTGGCGCGTCGCGCTCGGCGGCGTCGCGCACCTGGGCCGCAGCGGTGTCATCGTTGCCGCCTTCATCGCGGCGCTGGCGATCGGGCTCTCGGCGGTCTCGCTGATCGAGGAGCGTCGCGGGCGCTGGTGGCTCTTGCTGTTGCTGCGCGCTGCCGGCGTGCTCGCATGCCTCGTCGCCGCGCTGGAGCCGGCGATCGAGCTGCGACAGATCATCCGCGTCGCCAACCACGTCGCGGTGCTGGTCGACGTCTCGCGTTCGATGGAAGTGCGCCCGCCCGACGGCGGCGCCTCGCGCGCCGAACGGGCGGCGGCGCTGGTGCGCCAGGCGGCCCCGCGCTTCGCCGCCTGGGAGCAAGCCGGCCACCGCGTCGACCTCTACAGCTTCGGCGAGGTGCTGGCGCCGGCGACGCCGGACTCGCTGGCGGCGCGCCCCACCGGCGAGGCGACGCGCATCGGCGAGGCGCTGGCCGAGGTGCGCGCGCGCTACGACGGACGCGATCTCGGCGCGGTCGTGCTGATCTCCGACGGCATCGACACCGGGCGCATCGGCGAAGGTCCGCTCGACGCCACGACGCGCAACACCGTGCAGGCGCTGGCGGCGCCGATCCACACCGTCGGCGTCGGCGAGAGCTCGCTGCGCGACGTCTCGGTCGCCGCCGTGCTGGCCGACGAGTTCGCGTTCGTGCGCACGCCCGTCACCGTCGAGGCGGTCATCCGCCAGCACGGTCTGCCCGATCGCCAGATCGAGCTCACGCTGAGCCGCGACGGCCGCCCGATCGCCACGCGCAGCGTGATCCTCAAGGGCGACCACTCCGAGGAGCGCGTGTCGTTCGACTGGCTGCCCGACCACCCGGGCAACTTCGTCTTCCAGATCGCGACGCCGGTGCTGGCCGGCGAGGCGCTGTCGAGCAACAACAGCCAGGTCTTCACGGTCAAGGTCATCCGCGACCGCGTCCGCGTGCTGCACCTGTGCGGGCGGCCGTCGTGGGACCAGCGCTTCCTGCGCGCGATGCTGCGCCGCGATCCCAACGTCGACCTCGTGTCGTTCTTCATCCTGCGCACCGAGACCGACGAGCAGCCCTGGAACCGCAACGAGCTGTCGCTGATCCCGTTCCCGACCTTCGAGATCTTCGAGGAGCAGCTCAAGTCGTTCGACCTGGTCATCTTCCAGAACTTCAACTTCGCGCCCTACGGCGTCGAGCCGTTCCTGCCCGGCGTGCGCGACTACGTCGAGGAGGGCGGCGCGATCGCGATGATCGGCGGCGACCTGTCGTTCGCCAGCGGCGGCTACGGCTCGACCGCGCTCCGCGACGTGCTGCCGGTCGAGCTGCCGCCGTCGCCGCCCGGCATCGCCGGCGCGCAACGACGCCGACCTGACCACCGACAGCTTTCGCCCCAAGCTCACGGCCGAGGGGCGCGCGCACCCGGTGACGTCGCTGGTGCTCGACCCGCGCGAGAACGAGCTGCGCTGGGCCAAGCTGCCGCCGCTCGAGGGCGTGAACCGCGTGCCGCGCGTGCGTCCCGGCGCCGCGACGCTGCTGGCGCATCCGACGTTGCGCACCGACGGCGGCAAGCCGGCGCCGGTGCTGGTGGTCGGCGAGGCCGGCAAGGGGCGGTCGATGGCGCTGCTGACCGACAGCGCCTGGCACTGGGGCTTCCTGTCGGCGGGCGAGGGTGACGATGGGCGCGTCGTTCCAGCGCTTCTGGGAGAACGCGATCCGCTGGCTGGTGCGCGACCCGGCGCTGACGCTGCTGCGCCTGGAGCTGGACCGCATGGAGTACCGGCGCAGCCAGCCGCCGTCGGTGCGCATCCGCGCCATGCACCCCGACTACTCGCCGGCGCAGAAGGTCGACGTCACGGTCGACGTGGGCACGCGCCGACGGCGATCCGCAGGCGAAGCCGCTCAAGCACCTGGAGGCGACGACCAACCAGGACGGCGAGGCGCACGTCGACCTCGGCACGCTGCCGGCGGGCGCCTACCGCGTCACCGGTCGCGCGACGCTCGACGGACGCGCGGTCACCGAGGACAAGACGTTCGTCGTGCGCGCCGAGGGGCGCGAGCTGGAGGACGTCGCGTTTCGCGACCGCGTGCTGCGCGAGATCGCCGACGTCAGCGGCGGCAGCTACCACATCGAGGACCTCGGCCGACGTCAGCATCTCCGACGCCGCGCGAGGTGCGCGTCGGCCGCCAGCGTTCGGTCGAGCTCTGGTCGAGCCCCGAGCTGCTCGGCGTCGGGATGCTGCTGCTGATCGCCGAGTGGTACCTGCGCCGGCGCGCGGGCCACAGCTGACGACGGCATCGATCGGAAGGAAAGCGACAGGACGCGAGGACGCCAGGATCCGGACTATTAACGCTCCGGACTTTGCGTCCTGGCGTTCCTGGCGCTCAATCTGACCGCTCTAACGGCGGCGGCGACGGAGGAACAGAACGGTCGCGCTCGCGAACAGCAGCGTGACCGGCGGCGACGGAACGCCGCTGGCGACGCTGCAGCCCGCGCCCGCCATGCCGTCGGCGGGGGCGCCGTCGACGGGCGCTTCGACGGTGATCGTGGTCGTCGCGGTCTGGCCGCGGCTGTCGGTCGCGGTGACGGAGATGGTCTGCCGGCCGCTGATGTTGGTCAGGTCCCAATCGTAGGGCGGCGTCGACGCCGACGGCGTGCAACACCTGCGGCATGACATTGACCTCGACCTTGCTGACCTCGCAATCACCCATCGCCTTCACGTGCATCGTGAAGTCGTGGCCGACCTCGCTGCCGTCGCCGGGGCCCATCACCGTGACCGTGGGCGGCTTCGAATCGGCCTGGCAACCGAACGCCGACGGCTTGGGCCCGCCGGTCCACAGCGCCCAGGCGGTCCTTCATCATCTGGTACGAGTTCTGGGTGGTGCGGTTGCAGCGGTCGCCGGTCACCACGTTGTCGACGTTCGGGAAGCTGTCGCAGTTCGAGCACACCGTCGGCAGCATCAGGTCGACGTCGCTGGTGGTGTGCTCGAGCCCGACCAGGTGGGCCTGCTCCTGCGCGATGATGACGGCGGTCTGCTTGGCGTCCTCGCCGCCGAGGAACGTGTACGCCACGCCACCGTCGAGGTCGTTGCACAGGAACGGCGCGACGCCCGCGACCTTGCTCTCGACGCCGCACCAGGCGCCGCCGCCCGAGCTCACGACCTCGGTGTAGAACTTGCCGCTGGTCGGCCGGGTGAACGTGAAGATCACATTGAAGTCGGCATACCACCGGTCGAGGTAGGACTGGACCTGTCGTTGACAATCGAGCAACGACGAACCGAAATTGCAATGGAACTTGGGCGGCGTGCCGTGGCACGCATTGACGTTGGTCTTTGGCAGCGGATTCCCGTCGGCGTAAAAGAGATAGATGACCCGGGGTTCCTTCTCGCTGGCGCCGTCGCTGCCACCGGTTCCCGACAGCGCGGAGCGCGTCTCCGCCAGCTCGTCGGTCTCGGGCGGCGAGACCAGGTCGTCTCCGAGTCCGGGCATCGACGAAGCGACGCTCTCCGGTCCGACTGTCGGTCCGATTCCCGACGGAGACCACTCGCCTCCACAGCCGGCGCCGACAGCGGCCCCGCCCAGCATTACGGCCGCGAGAACGGGGCCCAGGGACGCGTTCAACTTCACCGATTCTCTCCTGCGTTCCACTCTTAGGTTGGCGACGAACCGCGAGTCGTGTCAGGGTCACGGCTCGATCTTCGACACCACTAGCCATCGACACCTCTCGGAAAGCCTTGACGGTGCACCGCATCGAACGACAGGATTGAACGCCCATGGTGACAGCCGACAGTTTCGTAACTGAGCTCGACGCCAAGAATCACGCGTCAATCGAGCGCCTGATCGGAACTTTGATCAGCGGCGTCGCCAAGGAGCCCTTCGAGGTGCCCGACGTGATGCGCCTGATCTTGAAAGCGTCGATCGAGGCGGCTGAAGTGGCGGCGTTGTGGATGGCCGACTGCGATGATTTGGAAATGAAGCTGTTGCTGGCCGAGCAATGCGGTGACGGCGCGAAACAGTATCGCGCAATCTCTACGCGCCTGGCGGCGATTGGCGCTGATGTCGCCGGTTACGACCCGCGGCACGGTGGGTATTCAAAAGTCTTCGCTTTCCTACGTTCACTCCAGACACAGGAAGAGCGATCGTCGGCCGGTCACGTCACCGCCAAGGCGCTGTCGATGGCGCGGCTCGAGGCGATGGCCACGTTCTGCGACAACAAGGGCGACGCCGAGACCGCGCGCCTGTTTCGCGACGAGCTCGCCGTCGACGAGCGGCGCTACTACGAAGAGGGCAAGCGGATCCTCGCTGCTGCCGCGGCAGACCGAGGAGAGCCAGGCGCGCGCGCGCCGCGCCGCGTACCGCACTCTCGAGCTGTCGGCCGACATGCACGAGCCCATCCAGCTGCGCAAGATCCTGCTCAAGAAACGTTGAGCGCGGCGCCGGCGCAGAACGCCGGGCGAAGCTACAGACGATGGCGCACGCGCGGAACGCGCGCTCGGACGCGCTGGATCAGATCCGAGGTGTCGGGTGTTATAGTCATTACTGAATGTCAACCGAGGGACCAGTACTTCTTCCCTCGCAATTCGGCCGTTACACGCTGATCGAGCGGCTTGCCGTCGGCGGAATGGCGGAGGTCTTCCGCGCGAAGATCGTCTCGTCGCACGGCTTCGAGAAGGTCATCGTCATCAAGCGGATCCTGCCGCACCTGGCGGCCGATCGGACGTTCGTGTCGATGTTCATCGACGAGGCCAAGCTGACGGCGCAGCTGAAGCACCCGAAGATCGTCCAGATCCTCGACTTCGGTGACGTCGCCGGCCAGTACTTCATCGCGCTCGAGTTCATCGACGGCATCGACGCGCTCGGGCTGCTGCGCACCTGCGCGCAGAAGCGCGTGCAAGCTGCCGCTTCACCTCGCCGTGTTCATCGTCATGGAGGTGCTCGACGCGCTCGACTACGCGCACAACGCGCGCGACATGGAAGGGCGCGCGATGCAGATCGTTCACCGCGACATCTCGCCGTCGAACGTCTTCATCTCGAAGCGCGGCGACGTGAAGCTCGGCGACTTCGGCATCGCGCGCGCGCAGGAGCGCGAGTCGAAGACCCAGGCCGGCACGCTCAAGGGCAAGTACGGCTACATGTCGCCCGAGCAGGTGACCGGCGGCGAGCTCGACGGGCGCAGCGATCTGTTCGCCGTCGGCATCGTGCTCGCCGAGATGCTGATGGGGCGCCGCCTGTTCACGGCGCCGGCGGATCTCGACGTGCTGCTCATGGTGCGCGACGCGCGCACCGACCGGCTCGACAAGTACGGCGCCGATCTGCCGCCGACGCTGGATCGCATCGTGCGCCACGCGCTCGATAAAGGACCCGGACGAGCGCTACCAGACCGGTGTGCAGTTCCGCGACGAGCTCGCCGAGTACCTGTACGAGTCGGGCAAGCGCGTGAGCGCCGCCGATCTGCGCGCGTTCGCGACCGAGCTGTTCCGGACCGGCGCGCCGACCGCGGCCACGGAGGACCCTGCGAAGGCAGCCGCGCCGGCACCGCCGAAGCCGGCTCGCGCGCCGACGCCTCCGCCGGTTCCCACGTCGGCGCGCCGTCCACCGGGCGCCGTGGGCGCCGCGCCCTACCCCGCCCGTCGATGCTCCGCGCCCGACGCCGCTCACCACGCCGGCGGTGATCCTGGCCGCCGAGGCCAGTGCCGTCGCCGCGGTCGCTGCGCTCGGCAACGCGCTGGCGCAACCGCTGGCCGTGGTCGATCTCGATCAATGGTCGGGCGAGCCCGATCGCCAGTCGAGCGGCGACAGCGGCTGGACGCCGATCTCCGGCGGCGCTGCCGGCGACAAGTCCGGGCGGCAGCGCGCAGGACCGGCGCGGCGACCGCGTGCTTCGGGGACGCGCAGCGACGTTGGCCGATTCGTCTCGGGCGCGCCGTCGCGGCCACCGGACAGTGCGGGCGACGTCGGCGTCATCTCGCCCATGCGGCTCTTCGCCGATCTGGCCGTCGCGGGCGAGACCGGCCTCCTGCGCTTCGAGGTCGCGGGACAGGCCAAGGAGATCTACCTGGTCAAGGGCGTGCCCCAGTCGGTGAGCTCGAGCCTGCCCAGCGAGCGCTTCGGCGAATACCTGGTCGCGCGCGGCCACCTCGACCGCGCCGACCTCGAGCGCGCACTGGCCATGCTGCCGCGCTACAACGGCAAGCTGGGCGACACGCTGGTCGCGCTGGGGCTGATGAAGACGCTCGATGCCTTCCGGTTGCTGTCGCAGCAAGTGCGCGATCGCGTGATCGACGTCTTCTTCCGCACGCAGGGGACGTTCGCGTTCTATCGCGGCGTGATCAACGAGAACGAGAGCTTCCCGCTGGGGCTCGACACGTTCGAGATGCTGGGCGCCGGCGTCCTCACCATGCCCTTCGAGACGCTGGAACAGGGATTCGCGCCGCTGCTCGACTTCCGGCCGTCGGCGACAGGACGGACGCACATCTTGCCCGAGCGTTTTCGCCTCGGGCCGACGCCGGGCGATGTGCTGCGGCTGCTCGACGGAGCGCGCACGCTGCGCGCCTGGCAGGGCCACTTCCCGCGCCGACGGAGTGGCTGACCTTCCTGCGGTCGCTACACCTGTTGGTCGAGACCGACCTCGCGCAGTTCGACTGACGCCGGCCTCGGACGGCGCCCTACTTGAACGGATCGATCGTCACGTCGTTCGAGAGGCGGCGCGCGGTGTGCTTCTTGGCGGCGTGAGTGCGCGGCGCTGACGGCGGGTCGCCGACGGGCGCGGCGTTCACCGGCTCGGCGGCGACGGCGACGGACGGATCGGCGGGCGGGGCCGGCTGTGCGGCTGCGACGTTCGCGGCGGGCGCGGCCCGTTGGGCGCGGGGATCTCGTTCACCGCGAGGGGACGCTTCCGGTGCCCGATTGCCCACCCGAAGCACGCGATGAGCGTGACAGCCGCGGCGCCGGCGATCAGACGGCGCAGCAGCGGGCGGTGATCGGGCAGCGGCTCCGACGGCGACTCCGACTCCGGCGTCATCGCCGCCGCGGCCGGCGGCGCCGTCATCGCCGCCAGGTCGGCGGCGGCGGTCGGCGGCGGCACGTCGGCCTCCATCTCGAAGACCGCCGGCGGCGATGGCGATGGGCTGGGGCTCGCGGTGACGCTGGGCAAGGCCGTGCCCGCGGCGACGCCCAGCGCCGCGAAGTCCGGCGTCTCCTCGACGTTCTCCTCGCCGAAGAGATCGTGGAGCAGGCGCCCCAGCGCGGAGCTGTGGCAGGGAGTCTCTTGCAAGAAGCGCTCGAGATCGTCGGCGAGATCGCCCGCGCTCGCGTAGCGCTTGTCGCGCTCGCGCTCCAGCGCGCGCGCCACGATCGCGTCGAGCGCGGGCGGCACCAGCGGCCGCTTCGACGACGGCGGCGCGATCGGGTGGGTCGAGGACGCCGCGCATGGTGAGGATCTCGTTCTCGGCGGCGAAGAGTCGCTGTCCCGTGAGCATCTCCCAGAGCACGATGCCGAGCGCGAAGACGTCGGAGCGCGCGTCGAGCTCTTCGAGGCGCACCTGCTCGGGCGACAGATAGGCGAGCTTGCCCTTGACGCGGCCGCCGCCGGTCTCGACCTGGCGCGCGAAGTTGGTCGCCTGCGCGATCCCGAAGTCGAGGACCTTCACCGCGCCGGTGCGCTGAAGCATGATGTTCGACGGCGTGACGTCGCGGTGAACCACGCTCAGCTTCTTGCCGTCGACGCGCGACAGGGTGTGCGCGTAGTGCAGGCCGGTCGCCACCTGATGCGCGATGTGGGCCGCGATCGGCGGCAGCACCGCGCTCTTCAGTGCGCGCAGCGCCTTCATCACCGCCGCCAGGTCCTTGCCGCGCAGGTACTCCATCGCCAGGAAGTACGTGCCGTTGATCTGACCGAAGTCGTAGACCTGCACGATGTTCGGGTGGTGAAGCAGCGCCGACAGGCGCGCCTCGTCGACGAACATGCGTGTCAGCTCGACCGACGCCGACTTCTCGGGGCGCAGCCGCTTGATCACGAAGACGCGGCGGAAACCCTCGACGCCCTCGGCGACCGCGCGAAAGACCTCGGCCATGCCGCCGCGGCCGATCCGCTCGATCAGACAGTAGCGTCCGTAGCGCTCGACACCGGGCAGCGGGATCCCCCGCGCTGGCGTGAGTGGCCGCGGTCGGAGGGGGATCGTTCTCCATCTTGTCCAGCGTCTCCCCGCAGCCAGACCACGACCACGGTCTCCGGGGTCACATCGACGGCTTCCGCGGGTGACTTGAGCAGCGGGCCGCCGCTCTCAGGCCGCCGAGGTCAGCCGCGGCGAGAGCGATTCGTCGCTCGGGATCGAGAAGCGGAACGTCGCGCCGCGCCCCTGCCCGGAGGACACGGTCAGCGTGCCGCCGAGCTCGTGGCAGGCCCAGTAGCACGCCGAAAGACCGGCGCCACGCCCGGAGTAGATGGTCGCCTCGCTCTTCGTCGACAGACCGCCGCCGAACAGCGCCGCCATCAGATCCTGGTCGGTGCCGGCGGCCAGGCCACGCGCCGTCGCCAGCGCGCGCACACGCTCCCAGTCGATGCCGCTGTCCGTCGTCGCTCACCTCGATCACGATGCGATCGTCGACCTCCTTCGCCAGCAGCGTGAGGTTGCCCGCACGCCCCTTGCCGGCGCGCTCGCGATCCTCGGGCGCCTCGATCCCGTGATCGAGCGCGTTACGCAACAGGTGGACCAGCGACGGCCAGAACGCGGACCAGCGGCGGTTGTCGAGTCGTACGCCGTTGCCCTCGGTGATGACGTCGACGCCTTTGCCGAGGCCGGTCGCCAGACGGCGCGCCTGCTCGGCGAGACGCGCCAGGCGCGGATCGATCGGATCGCGCTCGATGTGACGCATCAGGCGCAGAAGCTCGGCCGGCGGCTGTGCCGATCGCCATCGCCTGCTCCAGCCGCGCGAAGTCGGCGCGCGCGATCTCCAGGCGGTCGCGCTGGGTGCCGCCGATCAGCACCTGGACCTTGTCGGAGATCGTCGCCCAGACCTCCGCCAGGCGATCGAGGTCGGGGTCGGGCAACGCCGCGGCCGGTGTCGACGATCTTCGCCTCCAGCTCGTGGCACAGCGTCGCCAGCGACGTGAAGCCGTACATGCCGGCGTTGCCCTTGACGGTGTGCAACGTGCGCAGCAACGCGTGTCGATCGGGGCAGCCGCAATCGAGGATCATCTGCACCAGGCGATCCATCTCCGCGATCGCCTCTTCGAAGTTGGCGCCGTCGATGCGCGCGTGCTGGAACATCATCAGATGCTCCTGCTGCTCCTGCTCGCGCCGCTCGCGCTCCAGCTGCTCGGTGACGTCGGAGATCACCACCAGCACCTTGTCGGGGCGGCTCGGCATCGCCGATCGGGCGGTAGTCGATGCGGTAGTGCCGTCCGGACCGCCGCGGTCAGCACCGCCGGTAGCTGGCCGAGCGCGACCTCGACCGGCAGGATTCCGTCGCGCAGCTGCTCCCACCCGAGCTCTAGCCAGGACCGCGGCCGTCGGATCGATCGGTCGCACGACCTCCCACAGCAGGCTCTCGGGCTGCGCCGCCGGGAACCATGCGTCCAGCACCGCCGACCGCTCGCGCGCCAGGCGGCCCTCCAGATCCACGGTGAAAAGCGCCTGCTCGACGTTGTCGAGCACCGCGCGCAGCTCGCGCGTACGCTCGACGACGCGCTCCTCCAGGAGCTCGTTGCTGGCCGCCAGAGCGCGCGCCGTGTGCTGGAGGCGGCGCACGCCGTATGCCAGCAGGCCCGAGCAGCGCGACGCACAGCGCGTAGAGCACGACGCGGTAGCGCTTCGCCTCGCGCTCCGCGGCGGCGTAGCCGGCGTAGTAGACGCGGGCGACCTCGTCCTCGTGCTCGATGATCGGCTCGCGAAAGATCCGCGCCAGCAGGCTGTCGACCGCCGGCTTGACCTTGAGCAGGCGATGGACGTTGGTGATGAGCGTGCGCAGCCGGCGCCGGACCGCCGGCGAGTCGGTGCGCTCCGCGCCGGCCGACGAGCAGGCCGAGCCGCATGCCGATCACCGGCGCGTACTCTTCGTCCGAGGTCAGGTTGTAGAGCAGCACCATCTGCAGGATGTTGTTCACCTGCTCGGCCAGGATAGCGGTCGCCGTTGTCGGAGGCCGCGCGCGCCAGCGCCGTCCCCGCGCCCGGCAGGTACTCGAGCAGCTCGCGCAGATCGGCCGACCGGTACTTGACCTGCTCGATCAGCTGCTGCTTGGCGGTGACCGACGCGCGATAGGCAGCGAACCGCAGCGGCCAGGCGCTGCTGCGCGTCGCGCATCGAGGAACCGCGGCGGCGAGGCGATCACCAGCTCGAGCTCCTCGACGCGGCGGTAGCTGGACAGAACCGGCTCGTAGGAATTGATGAGCTTGTAGCGCGCACGCAGCACGTCCTGGTTGATGGTGCGGTCCAGGCTGCGCAGCTCGCGCAAAGCGGCGTCGAGGTGCGAATGGTCTTCGGGATTCAGGCTTTGCGTCTTTTGCCAGAGCCAGGCCAGCGCGCCCACCAGCAGGACCACCAGGGTGCCGACCAGAAGGCCGCTCGCGGCGGCGACGCGCCAGGGCGGCCGCCGCATCCCTCGAACAATTTTCGGCCCTGCGGATCGCACCGTTTCCTGGTCAACGGTACCTCCGGCACGACACTTGAGGCTGCGGCGCGGCCGGTGCGGACACGTGCGGCCGACTCAAGTTTCGCGCCGCGGAGCCGTTGATTGCCGCAGGAGTGCGTCCCTTGAATCCCCGGCCTTGCGCGCGCGTGAGCGACCGACGGTCGTCCTCGTCGGCGCTGCTGCTGCTGGGCGTGGGGGCGTGCCAATCCCGGTCGGAGGCGCGGACCTCCGGCCCCGCGCCCGCGCGCGAGCTGGTCGAGATCTTTTCGTGGTGGTCGGCACCGGGCGAAGCCGACGCGCTGGAGGCGCTCATCGCCGCACACCAGGCGACGCATCCGGGCGCGCGCATCTTCAACG
The DNA here is from genome assembly GCA_963774325.1 of uncultured Pseudomonadota bacterium. Lineage (GTDB taxonomy): Bacteria > Myxococcota_A > Polyangia > Fen-1088 > Fen-1088 > DASRQZ01. Next base: position 762,560 of record CAVZEF010000002.1, on the reverse strand, counting down.
CCGCCGCGGCGTCCGGAGCGCGGGCGCGCGAGTGGCTGGAAGAACGGCTCGATCGGAACGAACCGCCCGACATCTTCCAGGAGTACATCCACGAGCTGCGCGCGGTCGCGCGCCATGCCGACGAGAAGCAGATGCCGCTCGACGACCTGTTCGATCGCCTGGGGCTGCGGCAGGCGGTCTTTCCCGAGCTGATTCACGACGTCACGCGCGACGGCCACATCTACGCGATGCCGGTCAACGTCCACCGCGAGAACACGCTCTTCTACAACCGGCGCCTCCTCGCCGCGCATCACGTCGCGGTGCCGACGACGGTGCCCGAGCTCCTGGCGGCGTGCCGCAAGCTCAAGGCCGAGGGCGTCGTGCCGATCGCGACGGCGGGCCAGGGCTGGATCCTGCGCATCATGTTCAACGCGCTGGCGGCGGGACAGATGGGCGGCTGAGGCGTACCACCGGGTACTTCACGGGCGCCCGTTCCGATCGACGTCGACGCCCTTCCGCGAGGCGGTCGATCTCTTCGCCGATGTCGTCGAGAACTACGTCAACGCCGACGCCGGCGACGACGGCTTCGGCTGGACCAACGCCGCGCAGGCGCTTGTACGACGGCGACGCCGCGATGCTGCTGCACGGCGATTGGGTGAAGGGCTACCTGCGCAGCTCGGCTGGAGCGGCGAGACCGACTTCGGTGTGGTCGCGGCACCCGGTTCCTCCGATCTGTTCCTGTACGGCGTCGACGCCTTCGCGCTGGCGCGCGGCGCGCGCAACGACGCGGGCGCGCGCGACTTCCTGGAGACCGTCGCGTCGCCCGCGGGCCAGGTCGCGTTCAATCGCGTCAAGGGCTCGAGCCCGATCCGCGCCGACGTCCCGCGCGGGCGAGCTCGACCAGCTGGCGCGGGAGACACTCGACCACCTCGAGCACGCCAAGATCCGCATGCTGGTGCGCAGCCGCCCGGTCTGGGAAGATGCGCTGGCCGAATTCACGCGCGATCACGATCGCGCCAGGCTGCTGCGCGCGTTCCTCGACGCGCCACCGGGCGCGGACTAACCGCGATGCCGGTCAGACAAGAAAAACGGCATTGGGACTAACCCGGCTCTTGCTGCGTCATGCAGTGGAGCGTGCCCAGGCCCCAGACCAGATCGACGGCGTGGATGCCGACCACGCGGCGGCCGGGGAAGAGCTCGGCCAGGATCTGGAGCGCGCGCCGGTCGTTGGGGTCGTTGAACGTCGGCACCAGCACCGCGTCGTTGCCGATGTAGAAGTTCGCGTAGCTCGCCGGCAGGCGCACGCCGTCGAGCCGCAGCGGCGCCGGCATCGGCAAGCCGACGACGCGCAGGCGCTCGCCGTCGGCGTTGGTCATCGACTCGAGCCGCATGCGGTTCTCGGCGAGGTTGGCGAAGTTCTCGTCGCCGGGGTCGGTCTCCTCGGCGATGCACCACCGTGCGCGCGTCGACGAAGCGCGCGAGATCGTCGACGTGGCCGTGCGTGTCGTCGCCGGCGATGCCGTTGCCGAGCCACAGCACCTTGCGCACGCCCAGGTGCTCGCCGATCACGCGCTCGAGATCCTCGCGCGCGACGCCCGGGTTGCGCGCCTGCATCGGGCTCAGCAGGCACTCCTCGGTGGTGAGCAGCGTGCCGTGGCCGTTGACGTCGATGCTGCCGCCCTCGAGCACGATGCGCCGCCCGCGCGGCCCGTCGCCCAGCGACGGCGTCCAGGACTTGCGGCGCAGCTCGCCGCGCGAGCCATTCGCCGACGGCGTCGTCCTTCTTGTGGTTGGGGTACTTGGCCCAGCCGTTGAACTTCCAGTTGGTCATCGCGACGTCGCCGTCGCCGCTCGACTTCACGAACAGCGGGCAGAAGTCGCGCGTCCAGCTGCGATCGGTCGGCACGCGAAAGAAGTCGATCTGCCCGAGGTCGACGCCGACGCGCACCAGCACCGCGCGCGCCTTGCGTTCGGTCGTCGCGTCCTTGACCAGGATGCGCACGCGCTCGCCGGGCGCCAGGTGGCGCACGACCTCGCCGTAGACCCACGGGATCGGCGCCAGCTTGCCCGGCCAGTCGGCGCGCTCGTGCGGCCAGGCCAGCCAGGTCGCGGCGTGCGCCTCCCACTCGGCCGGCATGCGGTAGCCGAGCTCCGCCGGCGTCTGTGACGGCTTCATCACGTCAGTCGGATCGATGAAGCGCCGGGCGATCGGCGCATAGGCGTCGATGCGGCGATCGCGCAGGAACGGCCAGTGGCGGCGCACGGTCTCTTGATGGCGGCGATCGCAGGGCACGATCAGGATCTCCTCGTCGGTGCGCGACGCCTCGGCCAGCACCACGCCGAACGGATCGCTCACGAACGAGCCGCCCCAGAACTCGATGCCGTCGCCGCCGACGCGCGCCAGCTTCTCGTGGCCCACGCGGTTCACCGCGGCGACGTAGACGCCGTTCGCGATCGCGTGCGCGCGCTGCATGGTGCGCCAGGCGTCGCTCTGCGCGGCGCCGAACTCCGCCTTCTCCGACGGGATGCCAGCCGATCGCCGTCGGGTAGAACAGCACGTCGGCGCCCGAGAGCGCGGTGATGCGCGCGCCCTCCGGATACCACTGGTCCCAGCACACCAGCGTGCCGAGGCGGCCGTGCGCGGTGTCGAACGCGCGGAAGCCGAGGTCGCCGGGCGTGAAGTAGAACTTCTCGTAGTAGAGCGGATCGTCGGGGATGTGCATCTTGCGGTAGATGCCCTTCATCGACCCGTCGGCGTCGATGACCACCGCGGTGTTGTGATAGACGCCGGCGGCGCGCCGCTCGAACAGCGAGCCGATGATGACGACCTTGTTCTCGGCGGCGACCTTGGCCAGCGCCGCCGTCGTCGGGCCCGGGATCGGCTCGGCGAGATCGAAGTTCGCGTGATCCTCCGACTGGCAGAAGTACTGGGTCGCGTACAGCTCGGGCAGGCAGATCACCTGCGCGCCGCGCGCTGCCGCCTCGCGAATCTTCGCGAGCGCGCGCTCGCGGTTCTCCGCCGGATTGTCGGAGCAGCGCATCTGGATGAGACCGAGCGTGAAGGTCTGATTCGCCGACATGGGAGTGCCTACTATTCTCGCCGAGGCCAGAATTGCAAGCGGCGCTGTCGCCGCTCGACGGTCGAATCAGCCCGCCCGTGCGAAAGTTGCGAAGATGTTGCGAAGCAACCGATCGCCGGCGCGCGCCGCCTCGGCCATGAAGCGCTCGGTGTCGGCGAGGATCCGCTCGCCGCCGCCGGGACCGTTGGCGCCGAGCGACGTAGTCGGCGTCGTCGCGCACCCACGCCGCGATGGTCGTGGCGCCGAGCTCGCAGTGAAACTGCAGGCCGAAGAGGCGGTCGCGAATCTGGAACGCCTGGTTCGGACAGATCGGCGTCGCCGCCAGGTGAACCGCGCCGGCCGGCAGATCGAACGTGTCGCCGTGCCAGTGCAGCAGGGTCTCCTCGGCGCGCAGCCCGCGCAACGACGGCTCGCGCTCGACGCCGAAGAAGCGCACCGGCGCCCAGCCGACCTCGCGGCGCGCCGCCGCGTAGACCGCGCGCCGGCGGCGCGCGCCAGGAGCTGCGATCCGAGGCAAATGCCCAGCACCGGGCGGTCGCGCGCGATCGCGCGCTCCAGCAGCGCCAGCTCGGGCGCGAGGTACGGAAAGCGCGGGTCGCCAGCATCGGAGACGCCCATCGGCCCGCCCATCACGATCAGGATCTCGTCGGCGGCGAGATCCGCGGGCACCGGATCGCCGCGGTAAACGTGGCGCACGTCCAGCGTCAGCCCCTGTTCGACCGCGAGCTCGCCGGCGCGTTCCGGCCCTTCGGTCGGCGTGTGTTGCAGAACGATCGCGCTCTCTTCATCGCGCTCCTTCTGGAGCGGCGATTCTAGCCGACGTTCTGCGCCCAGGGGGGCGGCGGCGCCGTGATCGAGATCGACTCGCCCGACATCGGATGGCGCAGGCTCACCGACTCGGCGTGCAGGCGCACCGACGTGGCGCCCAGCCGCTGGGCGACGTCGCGCTCGGGCGCGTGGCCGTAGAGATGGTCGCCGACCAGCGGATGCCCCAGCGCCGCCAGATGCGCGCGCACCTGGTGCGCGCGACCGGCGTGCAGGCGCACGCGCAGCAACGTCGAATCGGGCCGCGCGTTGATGACCTCCCACTCGGTGGCGGCCGGCAGCGGGTTCCGCCCCTCGCCCGCCGACGACCACGCGGCTGCCGCGGCGCCCGCGCCGTCCGATCGGCTCGCGCATGGCTGCCCCGCGCGGCGCTGGGCCGGCCGATGACCTCGGCCAGGTAGCTCTTCTCGCAGCTCGGCGCCTTGAGCGCGGCGCGCAACGCCAGCCAGACGTCATGGCGGCGCGCGGCCAGGATCACGCCGCTGGTGCCGTTGTCCAGGCGGTGGCCAAGCCCGGCCTCGCGGCGATCGTCGCCGGCGCCGGCGCACTCGGGGAAGCGCGCCACCAGCGCGTTGGCCAGCGTTCCGCGCTCGCCCGCGTGCAGCGGATGCGACGGCACGCCCGCCGGCTTGTCGACGGCGACCAGGTGGGCGTCGGCGTACAGCACCGCCAGCGGCAGCTCGGGCTCCGGCGTCACGAAGTCTCCGCCTCGGCGTCGAGCTCGACTTCGACCGACTGCCCGGCGCTGAGGTGCTGTCCCTTCTTTGCATCGCTCGTCGATCGTCCGTCCAGGCTGACTCGCCCGTCGCGAATTAATCGGCGCGCGCCATGAACGCTTGAGCCGGCGAGGCGCGCGACGAACTGATCGAGACGCACGCCGGCATCGGCGGCGTCGACGGTCGCGCGCGGCACGCGCTACTTCTTCTTGCTGGGCGGCGGCTTGGTCGGGTGCGCCGGGCGACCGCGTGCGACGAGGACGCCAGCGACGAGCTCTTGCCGTGCGGCGATGGGCTCGGCGGACGCTTGCTGTCCGAGCGCTTCGCCTCGGGCGTCAGGCCCATGGTCACCTCGCGCGGCGCCTCGCCGGTGGGCGAGTAGACGACGATCTTCTGTCCCTCGTGCAGCTCGGTGTTGTACGAGAAGCGGTTGATGCGCGCGAGGTCGCCGGCGGTCAGGCCGTAACGGCGCCCGACCTTGGCCAGCGTGTCGCCCGCCTTGGCGGTATAGAAGACGCGCTTCTTCCCGCGCCGCGCGGTCTCGAGCTCGAGGAACTCCTCGGAGCCGAGCGTGACCACGCGGACCTTCGACGAATCGACCAGCAACACACCCGCCGGATCGAAGTCCTTGCGCACATAGGCCTGCAGGATCAGCTTGGGCTGCAGCTTCGCGGTCGGGTCGAGGTTGTTCCACTCGATGAGATCGTCGGGCAGCACGGCGAAGCGTCTCGGCGATCTCGTCGATCGAATCGCCGTCGCGGGTCCGGTAAAAGACGCGCTCGCGCCCTTCGTAGCTGAAGACGCGCTCGGGAACGGCGACGATGATCTGGTCGTCGTCGGCGTGTCCGGCGCATCGCCGTCGCGGTCGGTCTTCTCGGCGGTGTCGCCGTTCTTCTCGCCGTTCTTTTCACCGTTCTTGTCGCCCTTGGCGACGGTGGCTCGCTTCGGCACGACGATGGTGACGCCGGCGCGCAGCTCGCCGCTGTCCTTGACGCCGTTCAGCTTGCGCAGCTCGCGCGGCGCCAGGCCGCGCGAGCGCGCGACCTCGTCGATGGTCTCGCCGAAGCGCAGCACCACGGTGTCGACGCGGTCGGCGGTGCCGCGCGCATGCTCGAACGCCTCGGCGAATGCCGCGCTGGTGCCGACCGGGATCCGCACCGCGAACGGCGAGCGGTCCGGCGGCGTGCGCTCGCGCAGGAGCTGGGAGTTCAGCGACGCGACGACCTCGGGCCGCGTGCCGGCGGCGCGCGCGATGGCCGCGAACGTCGTGCCCGCTGGCGCCTCGACGCGGTCGAAGACATACGGGGGATCGGGCGTGACATCGGCGAAGCCGAACGCCTCCAGGTTGTGGCCGACGATCGCCGACGCCATGATCTTGGGCACGTAGATGCTCGACTCCCAGGGCAGGCCCGATTCATGGCGGCACAGCTCCCAGTAGTCATTGGTGTTGTAGCGGCCGATCGAGGTGAGCACGGCGCCGTAGCCGGCGTTGTAGGCGGCGAAGACCAGGGGCCAGTTGCCGAATCGGACGTACAGGTCCTTGAGATAGCGCGCGGCCGCGTCGGCGCTGCGCTCGGGATCGCGCCGGCCGTCGACCCAGTAGCTGATCTCGAGGCCGTAGGTGCGGGCAGCGCTGGGCATGAACTGCCAGATGCCACCGGCGCCGGTGCGCGAGCGCGACGTGAAGTCGAAGCCGCTCTCGACCATGGCGACGTAGATCAGATCGCGCGGCAGTCCGTAGCGGTCCAGCGTCTTCTCGAACATCGCGCGATAGCGCCCCGCGCGACGCAGCCAGCTGGCCATCACCGCGTGCCCCTTGGGGTCGCCGCGGAAGTAGTCGAGGTAGCGCAGCACCTGCGGATCCCAGCGCACCGGCAGCTCCGGCAGCTTCAGCGTGCGCAGCCAGTCGGAGTCGGGATCGCCGGCGGGCGGCGACGTGCGCGCGGTCGAATCGGGGGACCGTACCTCCGGCGGGAGATCGCCGCTGCCCGACCAGCGCCCGCGCAGCACGCCGGGGAGGTCGGGCGCCGCGCCGTCGCCCCCCCGCGTCTCCCGGACCGCCGTGGCCGCCTCCGAGCGCGGGAAACGCCTGCTCCTCGAAGCGCCGCAGATCGCGCAGCTCGGGGCTCTCGCTCCCGTCATCGACCGGAACACCGCGTACCGCGCGCCGCTCCGACGCGCTCTCCTCCGCGGGCGGCGGAACAGTCGCCGGGCGTGACGCGCCACTCGGTTTCTTGGCCGCCGCGGTGTTCGACGCCGCGGACGCCGAGCCGCCGAGCACAGCTTGGGCGAGCGTCAGCCATACGGCGACCGCCGAAACCGTCGAGCTCGGGCGCGCCGAAATGGCCATGAGGGACGAATCGTATCGGCTTTTCGGGCCTGCGCCAAAAATCCTGAGTGATTGCGCCACGCGCGATTGATTGTTTCCGGCGGAGTGCTATAGGGTGGGACACAAGGGGTGCAGCAATGTTCGGAATGGGATTCGGTGAGCTCGTCCTCGTTCTCCTGATCGTCGTCGTCGTCTTCGGCGCGACGAAGCTACCCCAGCTCGGCGACGGGCTCGGGCGCGCGATCAAGAACTTCAAGCGCGCGGTGAACGCGCAGAACGAGATCGAGGTCGCGCCCAAAACCGAAGCCAAGGGCGCCCTCGACGACGACGCCGACCGCGCCAGCAAGCCCGCGAAGTAGTCCTTTTTCGATTTTAATGGGCACCCTCGGAAGGGTTCCCAAACCCTCCGCGCTACGCGGCGCACGCGGTTCCCAAACCCTCCGCACGGTTCCCAAACCCTCCGCGCTTTGTGGGCACGGGTTCCCAACCCTCCGCGCCACGCGGCGCCCGGTTCCCAAACCCTCGGCGTTTTGTGGGCACGGGTTCCCAATCCTCCGGGCCACGCGGCGCCCGGAGGTCAATTAAAATCGTCCGGCGCACCGATCGATGCGTTTTGCCGATCGCGCGCGGCACGCACATGCGGATTTTTGCAGCGCGCGGCGTAATGCCGAGGTGCGTTTAGTATTTGATTTCATTGTCTTAATTTAAGCACTTTCAAAATCTTTTGGTCATATGCATTACATGATTGACGCGCGCAATTGGCCATGACACCCTAAGACAATGACCACCGCACGCACCATCAAACGCTACGCAAACCGGAAACTGTACGACACCCGAGACAGCCGCTACGTGACCCTGGATCACATCGCGGCCATGGTCCGCGCCGGCGACGACGTTCGCGTCGTCGACAACACGACGCGCGCTGATCTCACGACGGCCACACTGGCCCAGATCATCTTCGAGGAGGAGAAGAAAACTCCCCGGCTCTCCGTAGCCGGCCTCCGGAAGATCATCCAGGGCGGCCTGCCGATGCTTCCGGCTGCGTAGCCCCGAACCCGGGAAAAGTCCGAAAAAAAACCCCCGAGGGGGCTCGTCCGAGCTGAGACGGATCGAGCCTCCTCGGGGAACGCTGCCCCGCACACGATCAACCGTCGTGTTCTATCGGCAGGTCGGGCTAAAAATCGAGGCCGGTCGAAAATGAGAACGACTGCTGCCGCTGGCTGCCGTCGATCGTGCCCTGGGCCTGTGTCTCATCGCGGCTGCGACCCGCGGGGATGAGGTCGTACTCCGCTGCCATGAAGACCACGCCGAGCTTCAACTTGAAGCCGGCAAAGATCCGCTGCCGCGTGATCAGGTCCTGGCGGGGGAACGTGAAATCCGCGAGATAGTCGTTGGGCGTGCCCGGCGGCCCGCCGCAGTTCGGGCTGGGGGCGGCCGTCGCATGCTGGAACGCGTAAGCGTCGCAGCCGGGCGTTGCGTCGATGACGCCGCTGCGCGCGTCGATGAAGAGCAAGTTATAACCGCCGAACGGCTCGAAGCGCGCCGTGCCGGCGATGCTGAACGCTTTCGAGATCACCACGTCGAAGCCGAAGACGGTCAGGTCGACCTGATCGGTGCCGACCAGCTGCGAAGCCGCCGCGCGCACCGCGACCGACGGCAACACCCAGGAGTGGAAGCCCTCCTGCAGCGCGAGCTTGGCGTAACCCTGCAGCGCGAACATGCTCGACCCGACGATGTTCACCGCGCCCGCGCCGACCTCGAACCCCGGGAACGGAATCAACATCCCCTTGCGCACGAATCCGCCGACGGTCGTCAGGTAGGCGTCGGGCCGGGTCGCGCCGGGATTGGCGGGGTCGACGCCCTGGACACCGTTCCAGTAGGCGGCGTTGTGGCTGATCTGGGTCATGCCCAGCTCGGCCGAGAACTGGAAGCCGGCGTAGCCGAGCGTGTCGGCCGGCGTGATCAGGCGCGGCGCGATCACCACGCCCAGCTCGGACATCAGGCTGCGGAAGTTGGAGAGCGCGGCCACCGAGGGCGCGACCTGGCTCCGGATGCTGTTGCCGTTGGCGGGATCGCGCTGGACCCACTCGCACTCCTGGATGCCACCGTTGAGGTGCGGCGTGCAGAGGTTGAGCAGGTCGAGATCGTTCTTCCCCGCACGCGCCGAGGGCGCGGCGACCAGGCTCGACAACGCGACGGCGAGGACGAGGGCGCCGGCGAAGAGAGAGCGCCCCCTGGGAAAGGACATCGGCGAGTACGGTAAGGTCCCGCGTCGAACAGTGTCAAGAAGCGTCGGCCCATTTGACCTGCCGCCGTCCCTCCCCTAGCGTTCGCCGTCAATGCCCCGAACGCCCTACGGAACACGCGACGACCGCCTGCTCCACGTCTCGACCCGCTGGCTGATGCGATTGATCCTGCTGGCGGTGCCAGCGCTCGAGGCGACGGGAGCCCTGCTGATCCCGGGCTGGCGGCGCTCGCTCATCACGCTGTCGATCGGCGGTCTGCTCGCGCTCGGCATGGCTGAGCTGTTCTGGCCGGGGCTGGAGCGATTCGTGGGTCAGCGCTACCTGCACAGCAACCGGCGGCCGCGGCGCGCGCTCGTGAACCTGGCCGTCGCGCTCGCGCTCACCGGCGCGGGCCTGGCGCTGTTCTTCCTCGCACGCAAGCATCAGGCGCGCGGCTGGGAGACCGTCGGCGTCATCGCGACGCTCGTCGGCGGGTTCGACGCCGTGCTGTCGGTGCTGCTGCTGCAGCTCTCGGTCTTCTCGACGGTGTCGGCGATGGGGGTCGTGCTGGGCGTCGCATCGCTGATCGTCGTCCTGGCGGTCACCAGCGGCTTCGAGCGCGAGTTCCAGGACAAGGTGCTGGCCCTGAACGCGCACCTGATCGTGATCCCCTACGGCAACGTCGACATCGATTCACCCGAGGCCGACCACATCGAGGACAAGCTGCGCGGCATGCCGGGCGTGGTGCGCATGGCCAAGTTCCTGTTCTCCGCGGGCGAGGTCATGGTGGGCAAGGTCGGCGCCAACCTGAAAGGCATCGACCTCGAGCAGGGCGCCGACGATCTCAAGGGTGCGCTCATCGAGGGCAGCGTCGCCGATCTCGCGCGTCCCGCGACCTGCCCCGGCCAGGCCGCCCGGCGAGCAAGCGGGGCGCATCATCCTGGGCACCGAGCTCGCTCACCGGCATTCACGCGCGCGTCGGCGACTGCGTGCCGATCATGATTCCGTTCAGCCTCAACGAGGCCGCGGCGCCGCCGTCATTCGTCTTCCGCGTCGTCGGCCTGTTCCGCATGGGCTTCAACGAGTACGACACGCGCCTGGCCTACGTCAGCCTCGCCGACGCGCACCGCCTGGAGAGCGCGCGCGGCTCGGTGTTCGGCATCGAGCTGCGCTTCTCCGATCCGCACCTGGCGCTGTCGCAGGTGAAAGAGGTCAAGCGCCGGCTCGACGCCCCCTATCGCGTCATCGACTGGAAAGAGCTGAACCACAACCTGTTCATGGCGCTGACCATGCAGAAGGTGATCATCTCGACTGCTGCTGCTGCTGATCATCGTCGTCGCGGCGTTCAACATCATCGCGTCGCTCACCATGATCGTGCTGTCGAAGGTCCGCGAGATCGCGATCCTGAAGTCGATGGGCGCGCGGTCGGCGATGGTGGCGCGCATCTTCCTGGTCGGCGGCACCACCGTGGGCGGCGTCGGCACCGGCCTCGGGCATCGTCTACGGCCTGCTGATCTGCGTGCTCGCGCGCCTCTACGGCTACCCGCTCGATCCCAAGGTCTATCTCATCGGCCAGCTGCCGGTGCGAGATCCCGGCCGCCGAGATCATCGCGGTCGCCGCGACGACGCTGGCCATCTGCTTCCTGGCGACGATCTATCCGTCGGTGCGCGCCAGCCGCCTCGAGGCGGTCGACGGGCTACGACATACCTGACGGGCCCGAGCCTCGGGCGGAACGGCTATAGCTGCTTGGCAGCGGCGGGATCCAAGCCGGCCTTCGGTCGTGCCGCCGATCTTCGCGGCGTCGTACTTCGACGGGCACTTGGCCATGATGCCGTCGGGAATCGACGTCGAGCGTGTCGCTCTCGCCCAGCTTGCCCGTGGCGACGACCTCGGCGCCCGACTTGAACGTGTCGGGGACGAGGCCGGTGTAGTTGGCGGTGATCACCGCGTGCGGGCGCGGATCGCGGCGTCTCGATCTTGAAGCGATACTGCAGCGTGCCGGGCTTCTGCTCGATCGAGCCGTCGACGACGTTGCCGTGAACCTGCAGCTTGCGGCCGCGCATCGCGGGCAGGTTCGCCATCACCTCGTCGACGTGCTTGTAGGCCTGGACTTCTTCCTTGAGCGAGCCCTTCATCAGGAAGACCACCGCGCCGGTCACGACGACGACCGAGGCGACGATCTTCCAGGCGGCTCCGCGGGTGATCGGGGCGGGGGCGTTGCTCATCGACCGAGCTTACCGCGGCCGCCCGAGCTTTCAACGGAGATCACGGTCGGACCCGCGCCCGCGACGACCACATCTCCCCACGCGGGCGGCCTCAGCTTCGGCGCGCCGCGGGGCCGAGGTCGCCAATCTTGTGGAAATAGCGGCAGAACATCTCCATGCCGCCCGAGGCCTGCGTCCAGTCGTAGTTCTCGTTGACGGCGTGGTAGCCGTGCTCGGGCAGCGACAGGCCCATGAACGTGATCGGGCACGCTCAGCAGCCGCCGCATGGTGAGCACCGCGCCGATCGACCCGCCCTCGCGCGTGAAGCCCGGCTCCTTGCCGAACGTCTCGCGCATCGCCTCGGCGGCGGCCGCGTTCTCGACGCCGCCGAGCGGCGCGAGGTAGGGATCGAGCGACGCCTCGTGCGTCACCACGGCGTCGGGCGCGCTGCCGCTTGATGAAGCGCCTTGATGAGCTTGAACACCTTGCCGGGCTTCTGATTGGGCACGAGGCGCGTCGAGAGCTTGGCCTCGGCGCGGTGCGGGACGATGGTCTTGATGCCGGGCCCGCTGTAGCCGCCGACGAGGCCGTGCACCTCGAACGTCGGCCGCGCCATGATCGCCTGCATCAGATCGACGTCGTTCTTCGCGGGGCGCAGGCTGGTGAGCTCGTGCGCCGCCTTGAAGCGCTTCGCCGAGAAGCCGGCGCGCGCGAAGCCGGCTCGCTCGGCGGCGGTCGGCTTGGCGACGTCGTCGTAGAAGCCCGGGATCTTCACGCGCCCGGTGCGCGCGTCGTAGCACACGGTCGATGAGCGCGCACAGCTCGCCGATGGGGTTGCGCGCCGCGCCGCCGGTCGTCCCCGAGTGCACGTCCTTGGCGCCGGTCTTGCAGCGCCACCGTGAATCCCATGAGCCCGCGCAGGCCGTACGGGATCGCCGGCTGTCCGGCCGCGGTCCAGATCGTGTCCGAGACGACGACCGAGTCGGTGGTGAAGCCGGCGCGCCCCGCGTCGCCGTCGCCGGCGATCGCCGCCGCCAGCCCGCGCCTCGAAGTTCGGGCTGCCGATCTCCTCTTCCAGCTCCCAGAGGAACTGAATGTTGACCCGCGCGTCCTCCTCCAGCGCCAGCCGCGCGCCGTAGAGCGCCGTCAGCGCCGGCCCCTTGTCGTCGGTGGAGCCGCGCGCGATCCAGCGATCGCCGTCGCGCGTGAAGGTGAACGGCGGCGTGCGCCACTCGGCCGCGTCGGCGGGCTGCACGTCGAGGTGGTTGTAGATCGTCACCGTGGGGAACGAGGGATCGCGCTCGACGCGACCCGACGACCATCGGGAACCCGCCGGTGTCGATCAGCGTCGACGCGCGCGCCGATCGCGCGCAGGTACTCCGACGCGAGCGCGGCGCAGCGATCCATGTCGCCGCGGCGGCCGGGATCCATGCTGACCGTCGGCACCTCGACCAGCGCCGCCAGCCGGTCCTCGAACTCGCCGCGCAGCTCGCCGATGCGCGCGCGGACCCGGCTCACGTTCATGCTCATCCTCTGCTCATCCTTTTTGCTCACCCTCCGATGGAGATCATCGATTTGCGCGGCCCGCCGATCCCGAGCAGGCCGAAGGTGTGCCCGGGCCGCTTCGCCGAGACCGCGCGATGGATCGCCGCGATCACCGCCGCCTCGCCGTCGGCGCGCAGCACGTCGCGCAGGTTGACCGCGTCGTCGAAGCCCAGGCACGCGTGCAGCGCGCCCGACGCCGACAGGCGCACGCGGTTGCAGGCGTCGCAGAAGTGCTCGGTCATCGCCGAGATGATGCCGAAACGCCGCGCGGGACCACCCGCACCCGGCACGTCCAGGCGCCAGTAGCGCGCCGGGCCGGCGCCGCGCGCGCCGCCGCCCTCGTCGGCGACGAGACGCGCCGCCCGGCCACGCGGCAGCGACGAGATCGCGGATCTCCTGCGCCGACAGCAGCTCGCCGGGCACGAACATCTCGCCGCCGGCCATCGGCATCTGCTCGATGAAGCGCGGGATCAGGCCGCGCGACCAGGCGAAGTCGCAGAGCGCGCCGATCTCGCCGTCGTTGAAGCCTTTCACCGCGACGGTGTTGATCTTGATGACCGCGAAGCCGGCGGCGCGCGCCGCCTCGATCCCGGCGCGCACGCGCGCCACGTCGCCGCGGCGGGTGATGCGCGCGAACTTGTCGGCGTCGAGCGTGTCGAGGCTGACGTTGAGCCGCGCGATACCCGCCGCGCGCAGCGGCGCAGCCAGCTCGGCGAGTAAATGTCCGTTGGTCGACAGCGACAGCTCGTCGATCCCGGGCACCGCGCGCAGGCGGCGCACGAGGTCGCACAGATCGCGTCGCACCGTGGGCTCGCCGCCGGTGATGCGCAGGCGGCGCACGCCCAGCGAGGCGAAGCAGCGCACGATGGCGAGGATCTCCTCGAACGAGAGGATGTCGGCGCGATCGATGTGGTCGATGCCGCTCTCGGGCATGCAATAGGTGCAGCGATAGTTGCAGCGATCGGTCACCGACAGGCGCACGTAGTCGATCCGCCGGCCCTGCGGGTCGGTCAGCACCGCCACCCCCGCCTTCAATGCCGGTGATGTCCATGGTCGTGACCGTGACCGTGGTGGGCGGGTCCGCCGCGACGGGAGAGCTCGCCGACCACGTGCGCGAGCTCGGGGACGATGAGCCGCTCCATCGCCAGCCGCACGCCCGCGGGCGAGCCGGGCATGGCGAAGACAGCGACGCGGCCGATGGTGCCCGCGATCGCGCGCGACAGCATCGCCGCCGGGCCGATCTCGGCGAACGAGAGCATGCGGAACAGCTCGCCGTAGCCGTCGATGCGCTTCTCGAGCAGGCTCGCCACCGCCTCGACCGTGTTGTCGCGCTCCGCGAGCCCCGTGCCGCCGGTGAGCAGGATCGCGTCGGCGCCGTGCCCTTCGACGACGCCGCTCAAGGTCTCGCGGATCGCATCGCGATCGTCGGGCAGCAGCGTCTCACCGGCGATCGCGAAACCGGCTGCCTGCGCCAGCTCACGGACCAGCTGGCCACCCTGGTTGGTTTCCGGCGTGCGGCTGTCGGACGCCGTGACGATGAAGACCCGGATCGCCGCCGCCGGGGGCGCGTGAGCCTTATGGTCGGCTACCCCCACGGCTCAGATTGCCATCACCCCGGCCACCAGGCCGCAGACACCGAGGGCGAGCACGCGCAATGGCATGCCACTCCACCCGCGGCGGACCAGGTGGCCCGCAATCCGCGCGCAGGCGAACCCACACATGATCGGAATCAGCATCAACGTGACGTATCCCGCGCCGCTGACCATGAGCCAGCGGGTCGCATGCAAGAGGTGCCACGATTTCAGCACCAGAAGCAAGCCGGTGACCCAGCCGAAGAGAAACGTCGCGGCGACGAAGGCCACGAACCCGGCGGCGACCCGGTCGCGCGGCGCGCGGGACCGGCGGTAGTCGTCGCCCTCGTCGAGGATCCGGCAACAACGACGCTCCGCTCCCACGCTCACGCGGGAAAGCATGCCGCTGGCCCCTCGTTGACGCAAGCGTGGCGGCGTGGCAAAAGGTCGCCCATGTCGATGCTCGGCGCGGTGAAGAACGCGGTTTTCGGACAGGCGATGAAGCTGATGAGCGACCCGCGTCTCTCCAAGGTGGTGTCCGACCCGCGCGTGATGAACGCCGCGATGAAGGCGATGAGCCTGGGCGGTACCGTCAAGGCCGAGATCGACAAGGCGAGCCGCTTCGCCGCCGGGGTGTTCGGCCTGGCGACCCAGGAAGAGGTCACCGCGTTGCGCAGCACCATCCAGACCCTGGAAGACACGGTGGCGATCCTGGAATCCAAGGCCCGCTCCTAGAGCCGAGCCGGACCGCCGGGCACCGCCGCTCAAGACCTACACTTTTTCGCGGAACCGCCGTTGTGAACGGTGTGCGGGGCCATTCGTGCCCTGCCGCGGTTCATGGGCGCAAACACCGACTCCTACTACCTTCGGCGCAAGTCCGGCAGTCCCGTCGGTCCCTTCTCGCCGCATGTCCTGACGACGATGCTGCAAAAGGGGACCCTCGACGGCAGCGAGGAGGTCTCGCGCGATCGCCGCAACTGGATCTCCGTGCGCGACGTGCCGCCGTCGGCGCCGGCGGCCGCTCTCGCACCGCCCGCGCCACCGCCGCCGCGCGCCGTGCCCGCCGCCACCGCTCGCGCGCCCGGCGCCGATCCCCGCGCCGCCGCCGACTCGCGGCTCTGCGTGCGCCGCCACCGCCGCCACCGGCTCGGACGCCGCCCGCGCCACCGTCGCCGATCAACCTGCCGGCCGGGATGGACCTGGGGTTCGCGGGAGGCGGCGGCACCGAGGTGCTGTCGATGGCCGACGGTCAGATCATGATGCACGACCCGCTCGGTGGCGTCTCGGTCGACGACGACGCGGCGAGCGCCGACGACGAGTTCGACGCGGCGCCGCCCACCGCGCAGCCGCCGGGCAAGCGCGGCACCGCGGGCGGGCTCGGCCCCCCCAGCCCCGCGATCGCCCGTCCGCCGGCGCAGTCGTCGGGCGGCATGGCGGCGTTGGAGCTCGCCGACGCCGATCTGATCCCGCTCGAGCTGGCGCCGCTCGAGGCTGCCGCCCCCAAGCCGGGCGCCGAGCCCAAGCCGACGACGATGCCGCGTCTGAGCCTCGGGTCGATGGCGACCGTGCGCGATGCGGCGGCGCCGGTGGTGATGCTGCTGGCCGACAGCGAGGGGCGGCACTTCGACGCGACCGAGCCGCTCGGCTCGATGCCGTTGCTGCCGACCATCCAGGCCGACAGCCCCGGAGCCGCTCGCCGGGCTCCGCGACCCCACCCGCCCCGGCGTGCCGCTGCCGCCGACGCGACAGCGCACGATGTCCGCGGTGCGCCAGCGACCGATCGCCGACGAGCCGCCGAAGAAGAGCCACAAGAGAAAGCTGATGATCGCGGGCGCCGCCGCGGCGATCGTGCTCGTGGGCGCCGGTAGCTTCCTGGCGTTCGGCGGGCTCGACTCCATCGTCGGCGAGCCGGCCATCGAATCGGTTCTCGGCGCGACCGTCGCGGAGATCGAGCAGGATCGCTTTCCCGCCTACGAACAGGGCGCACGACTGCTCACCGATGCCGCCGCGTCCCGTCCCAAGGCGGTGCGACTGCGCGCCGCGGCCGCCGAGCTGCTGGCGAGCTCGGTGGTGCTACGTCGCGCCGAGCGCGGTCGCATCGGCAAGGCCGAGGCGATCCTGGCCGAGATCCGCGGCGGGCACGGCACGCCACCCGAGCTCTCGCGCGCGCGCGCCTGGATAGCGCTCGGCAAGGGCAACGTCAAAGAGGCGAGCCGGCTGGCGATCGAAACCTCGGACGATCCGCACACCGCGCTGCTGCTCGGCTGGACGCAGATTGCCGACGGAAAGGCGACGGCGGCCGCCAAGACGTTCGAGGAGGCGCTCACCCACGCGCCCGATCGGATCGCGCTGCGCTACGGAATGGGCCGCGCGCAGGAAGAGGCCGGGCTGCCGGCGGCGGTCGTGACCTACCAGGCGCTTCTGGCGCAGGCCAAGTGGCACTTCGGCGCCGGGCTCGCGGTGATCCGCGCCAGCTCGTTCCCGCCCGCCGCACGCATCGCGCTGGCCGAGACGTTGATCACCAAGCAGGCGGCCGACGCCTCGCGCACCGAGCTCGCCGACGCACAGGTGCTGATCTCGCGCGCGGCGCGCACCCTGGGCAAGGTCGATCGCGCCGACTCGGAGTTGAAGCAGGCGCAGACGCTGGACCCCGCCGATCCCTCGGCGCAGGTCGCCGCCGGCGAGGCGCTGCTGGATCAGGGCCGCATGAAGGAAGCGGTCGCGAAGTTCGAGCTGGCGGCGCCCAACGCGCCGGCGGTGCCGGTCGCGGCGGTGCTCTCGAACCTGCGCTTCGCGATGGCGGCGGCCTTGATCGAGAAGGGCAAGGCCAAGCCCGGTCTGGCGCTGCTGGAACCGGTGCCGGCGACCGATCCGCGCGCGCGGTTCTGGCGGGCGCGCGCCGCCGAGCTGGCGACGCCACCGGACCTCGAGGCGGCGCGCCATGGCTACGAAGAAGCGCTCAAGGCCGAGCCACGCTTCGTGCCGGCGACACTGCAGCTGGCGGCGCTGCTGACCCAGCAGCAGAAGCAGCCCGAGGCGCTGGCGGTGCTCAAGCACGCCGAGTCGGCCGGCGCGTCGGGCGCGACGCTGCAGCTGGCGCTGGGGCAGGCCTTTCTGGCGTCGGGCGACGTCGAGCGCGCGAAGAAGACCTTCAGCGACGCGCTCACGGAGACGCCGGGGCTGGCGGTGGCGCGCCTGGGGCTGGCGGCGGCGCTGAAAGCCGCGGGCAACCTGGCCGGCGCCAAGGTCGAGCTCGACACGCTGGTGTCGCAGGCGTCCGACACGCTGGGCCTGCGTCAGGCGCTGGCCGAGCTGCAGGTGGCACAGGGGCAAAAGGAGCAGGCGCTGGCGACCTATCGCAGCGAGATCGACGCTGGACGCGCGACGCCGACGCTGAAGCTGGCGGCGGCGCGGCTGGCGCTGGACACCGGGCATGCCGACGTCGCGCGCGACATCGCCGAGAAGATCGTCGTCGAGAACCCCGAGACGCCGGGCGCGCTGGTGCTCCTCGGCCGCACGCGGCGCGCGCTGGGCGATCTGCCGGGCGCGCTGGCCGAGCTGCGGCGCGCGCTGGCGTTCGAGAGCACGCCCGAGCTGCACTTCGAATACGGACGCGCGCTGCTGGAGTCGGGCAGCTCCGACGAGGGTCTGTCCGAGCTGGAGCAGGCGCCGACGCTGGCGGCCGCCGCGGTCGAGCGCGCGCGCGTCTTCCTGCGCCGCGGGGATGCCGAGCGCGCGGTCGGTCCGCTCGAAGTCGCGGTGAGGCAGGCGCCGGGCAACTCCGAGGCCTGGCTGCTCCTCGGCAACGCCTACGACCGCCTGGGCACGCCTGCCAAGGCCGAGGCGGCGTGGAAGAGCGCGATCAAGGCCGACGGCAGCGCCGCCGAGCCGCACTATCGCCTCGGCCGACTGCTGATGGATCAGGGGCAGGCCGGCGCGGCGCTGGTCCAGCTGCGCCTGGCGGCCGCCAAGCTGCCCACGAATGCGGTGTGGACGCCCGACTTCTATTTCCAGCTCGGTTACGCCGAGCGCGCGCGCGGCACCCGCCCCGCGGCCACCGCCGCGTTGAAGAAGTACCTGACGCTCGCCCCGTCGGACGCCCCGGCGCGCCACGAGGTCGAGCAGCTCCTCGGCCAAATCTGAGCGGGCGGGAAGTTTCCCCGGGAAACCGAAAGCTTCACGACCTCTGAGCGGAAGGGGCGTGCTGGCGCCGCTCCTTCGTTTAGGATTCGCCCGTGCCGCCCGATCCCACCGCGTCGCTGCGCATCGTCGTCGGGACCGCGGGGCACATCGATCACGGCAAGACCGCGCTGGTTCGAGCGCTGACCGGGATCGACACCGACCGACTGCCCGAGGAGAAGGCGCGCGGCATCACCATCGACCTCGGATTCGCGCACCTCGAGACGGCCTCGGGCGACACGGTGGCGGTGATCGACGTGCCCGGGCACGAGCGCTTCGTGCGCGCGATGGTCGCCGGGCGCGAGTGGGATCGACCTCTGCATCCTGGTCATCGCCGCCGACGAGGGACCGATGCCGCAGACCCGCGAGCACCTGGACATCTGCCGGCTGCTCGGGATCCGGCGCGCGCTGGTCGCGCTCACCAAGATCGATCTGGTGAGCGACGACTGGCTGGCGCTGGTCACCGACGACGTGCGCACGCTGCTGCGCGACACGGTCCTCGAGCCGGCGGCGATCATCCCGTGCTCCGCGGTGACCGGCGCCGGGGTGCCCGCGCTGCGCGCCGAGATCGAGCGGCTGGCCGCGGCGGCCGGCGCACGCGCGACCGACGGACCGCTGCGGCTGCCGCTGGATCGCGTCTTCACCGTCAAGGGATTCGGCACGGTGGCGACCGGCACGCTTTCCACAGGGCGATTGCGCGACGGCGACGACGTCGAGGTCTTGCCAGCCGCCGGCGGCGCGGTTCGCATCGGCAAGGTGCGCGGCATCGAGGCGCACGGCCAGAGGCGGCTCGAGGTGTTCGCGGGACAGCGAACCGCCGTGAATATCCAGGGCATCGAGCGCGACGACCTGGCGCGCGGCGCGGTGCTGGCGCATCCGGGCGAGCTGCAGGCGAGCGCGATCGTCGACGTCGAGCTCGACGTACTGCCGATCTGCCCGGCGCCGCTCGGCGATCGCACGGCGGCGCTCTTTCACGCGCTGACCACGCAGGAGAACGCCGTGGTCGTGCTGCACGAGGGCAGCGCGCTCGAGCCCGGGGGGCGCGCGCTCGCACAGCTCCATCTCGCGCGCCCGGTGGCGCTGTTGCCCGGCGATCGCTTTGTCCTGCGCGGCTTTCAGCCGTTGCCGGGCCACGGCACCACGATCGCGGGCGGGCGGATCGTGCGCGTGCTGGCGCCGAAACGCCGCCGGCGCGCGGGCGCCGGCGCCGCTGCCAGCTTGACCCGCCTCCAACACATGGCCGCGGCGCCGGCGTTCGACGCGCGTCTCGCGCTGGAGATCGAGGCGGCGGGCCCGGCGGGGATCGATCGCGCCGGCCTGCGCGCCCGTCTTGGCGCAGGGACCAAGACGATCGACCGCGCCGTCGAGGCGCTGCTGACCAGGCGCGCGGCGATCACGGTCCACCGCGAGCTGGGCGCGGTCGTCTCGGCGGCGGCGCTCGACCAGATCCAGACCGTGCTGCTCGACGCGCTCGATCGCTTTCACGCGGAGCACCCGCTTCTCGCCCGGGATCGCACGCGAGGAGCTGCGCACCATGCGACCGGAGATCCGGACGCTGGATCCGCGCATCTTCGCGGTCGCGATCGCCGAGCTCGGGCGGCGGGGCGCGGTCGCGCCCGACGGGGACGGCGATCGCCTGCGGCGCGCCGGCTTTTCACCGGCGCGCGCCGAAGCGGCGCGCGAAGGACTGGTGGCGCGCGTGCGATCGCTCTACAGCGACGGCGGGCTCGCGCCGCCCTGGAGCCACGAGCTGGCGGCGCGCCTGGGCGCGCCCCTGACCGAGGCCAGCGCCGCGCTGGAGATCCTGGTCCGCCGCGGCGAGGTCGTGCGCGTGAAGCCCGATCTGTGCTTCGATCGCGCCGCCGTCGACGCGCTCGCGGCTCGCTTGCGCGCGCATCTCGCGGCGCAGACCGAGATCACCGCACAGCAGTGGAAAGAGCTGAGCGGCGTCACCCGCAAGTACGCCATCCCGCTGGCCGAGCACTTCGACGCCGAAAAGCTGACCCTGCGCGTGGGCGACGTCCGCCGCCTGCGTCAGAAGGTGTAGCCGACGCCGAAGCCAAGGAAGAAGGCGTCGAAGAAGCCGCCCTCGATCTTCGCCTCCCATCCCTTGGCGTACTCGGGCAGGCGAAAGTCCATCCCGGCGAACACGTTGACGATCGGAAATACCGGCAGCACGTCGCTGGAGGGCGACTGGCCGGTGGGTGGGGGCGGCGTGCACACACCGTTGGCGCAGGTGATGCCCGGCGGATGGCACTGGCTGGTATCGCCGACGTTGGCGTCGGTGCAGCCTGCGCTGTTGTTGACGTAGATGCTGCCGTGCACGGCGGCGAGACCCAGACCGGCGCCGGCGTGCAGGCCGAACCACGACGAGATCATCGCTTGCCAGCTGACGGCGGCATCGAACGAGAACAGCGACAGGCTGCGGAACCGCAAGAGGCGCGTATCCGTCTCGGCGGAGTGGTCATTGCCCAGCCAGTTTCCGTCGGGCGGCGACATGTTCTGGTAGCTGAACGCCATGGTGACCTGGAAATTGCCGCCGCGGCGAAACCCTTCGATGCCGTAGTGCCCGAAGGTGCCGAGCGGCATGTTGTGCTTGGTGAACTGCCCCAGCAACCAGCCGGGCACCGAGACGTAGCGCGCGCGCAACCCGACGCCCCACACGCGGTCGTCGTGCCTTGGCGGCGGCGGTGGCAGCTCGTAGGCCGCGACGGCCGCGGCGGGTGCGGCGGGCCCGGGAGCCTCCGCCGCCGGCGCGCGCGCGCCCGGCTCTTCGGTGTCCTCGCCGGGCGCGGCGGACGCGGAACGCATCGCGATCGAAACGATGCTGATCGCCGTGACCACGGCCAGGAGACGAACGCGGCTCTTCATGCAAACCTCCCCCAGGGGTTGGATGGGGCGCGATTATACGCACGGCGGCCGGCGGTCCGGCGGCGTTGTATTCTCGATCGGTGAAGATCGCCGTCGTTCACCGCTGCGCTCGATCGCTGGTCTGGGTTGTCTGGTTGATCGCGATCACTCCTGTCGCGCACGCGGCCGTCCCGGCGACCACGACGCGTGCCGACGTCGAGGCACGCCTGCGGAAAGCGACCCACAGCTTGTCCGCGACGGAGGTCGACGATCTGGGCGCGGGCGCCGGGGCCGTGCTGGCGCAGATCGCCGACGATCGAACGGTGGCGGCGCCCACGCGGGCGCGCGCCATGGAGGCGCTGACCTACGTGCGGGCGCCGGCGACGCGCGATTTCCTCGAAAGTTTCTTGATTCGCAAACGCCCGTCGAGCGACGCCATCGACCACGTGTTGCTGCGCAAGGCGGCGATGGCGCTCGGCTGGCAAGGCGGGGCCGCGCTCGGTCGACGCGGTGGCGGCGCTGCTCGACCACCCGGATCCGGAGGTGCGGCTCGACGCCGTGGTCGCGCTGGGCCTGACGCGCGCGCGCGGCGCCGAGAAGCCGCTGCGCGATCGATTGGCGGCCGAGCCCGACGCCACAGTGCGCGCCCAGATCGAGAGTCAGCTCCGCGTGCTGGCCGGGCCGTTGCAGCCCGGCGCCGACAAGGGCGTGCGGAACGCTCCCTGACGGGGCCGCGCCGCGCTCAGGGCGCGCTGTCGGTCGCCCGGGCGTCCGGACGGGCGTCGTCGTCGCGGCCCCCCGGGCCGGCTTCGACCTGGCTCGCGCGCTGCAACGCCTGGTGGCGCTTGTGCCGGCGGTAGGCGCGCACGCCGACTACCGCCAGCCCAATGGCGATCGCGACCAGGATGCCGTGCTCGGTCTGCCGCGTGTACTTGACGACGCGATCGATCTCGCCGCCGAAGTACCAGGCCGAGTAGACCAGCACCGGCACCGAGAACGCCGCCGCCGAGAAGTCGTAGATCAGAAACACCGACGGGCGCAGGTGCAGCGTGCCGGCCGTGAAGAAGATCGTGAAGCGGAACCCGGGGGTGAACCGGCCGATCAGCACCACCTTGCTGCCGAACTTGCGGAAATAGGCGCGCACGCGCAGCTGCCGCTTGGGGGTGAAGTAGCGGCGCGCGAAGGGGCTGGCCAGCACGCGCCGGCCGAAGAAGCGGCCCGAGAAAGAACGCGAGCGTGTCGCCCGCGAGCACGGCGGCGAAGCAGACCAGCGAAGGCGGTGTTGATGTCGAGGACGCGCTTGTACGAGAAGTAGCCAGCGGCAATCAGCGAGATGTCCTCGGGAATCGGCAGGCCCGAGACCGCAGAGCAGCAGGATCGTCGTCAACCACAGGTACGCCCCGAGCGGCGTCATGGTCGCGAGATGAGCAATGAACCACTTCACGCAGTCGGACCTGCCATGCGACCCTGTGAAATACCACGGCGGTTAGCCGAAGACTATGTCGGTTAGCCGAAACACGAGGTCCCGCGAAAAGAATTTCGGCGGGCTCCTCGGGATTTTGGCTGCCACGCGTTGACATTACCGAGGGTGACACGTACGGTTTGGTCCAAAAAAAGGGGAAACCATGCATACGCACCGCCTCTGGCTGCTCAGCTTCCTCCTCGCCACCACCGCTGTGGCGGTCGCGGGATGCACACCCGATTATCCGTCCTGCGAGACCGACAAGGATTGCCACGACAAGGAATTCTGCGTCGCGCGCAAGTGCCAGCAATGTCGCGACTCGAAGGATTGCCCGGCGGGTCAGAGCTGCAATTCCGGCAAGTGCGATGCGATCCCCGGCTACTGCAAGCAGCAAGTCGGACTGTCCCGCGGGTCAGGAGTGCATCGCCAACCAGTGCAAGGCCTGTGCGTCGAACGGTGATTGCCCCGCCGGCACGTATTGCGTGAAGGGCGCTTGCGGCAGCAAGAAGCCGTGCGCAGTCGGAGAACGACTGCGCGCAGAACGAGGACTGCGTCGAAGGGTTGTGCGTCGCGGCCGAGCACAAGGCGGCCGCCGCCGCCCAAGGAGTGCACGCTCGAGGCGGTGTTCTTCGACTTCAACGAGTCGGCGCTCACGACCGAGGCGACGGCGCGCCTGGCGCAGGACGCCGACTGCCTCAAGAAGACCGACCGCGCCGCGACGCTGGTCGGCCACACCGACAACCGCGGCACGCAGGAGTACAATCTCGCGCTGTCGGAGCGGCGCGCGCAGTCGGTCCGCGATCACCTGGGCCGCCTGGGCATCGACGGCACCAAGCTGACCGTGCTGCCGCGCGGCGCGCTCGACGCCAAGGGGACCGATGAACCGAGCTGGGCGCAGGATCGCCGTGTCGACTTCACCTGGCGCTGAGAGCGCGCGCGGGCTCCTGCGGGCGCCGCGCGTGGCGCCGGATCTGCGGCGTGCTGGCGCTGGCCGCGCTTGGCGCTGGGGCTCGGCCCCGCCGTGCGTGTCAGCAGCGGCGAGGGCGAGAAGATGAACGCCGAGATCGCCACGCTGCGCACGCGGCTCGACGACATCGACAAGCGCGACGCCGACTACAAGGAGCAGGTCGCGCGCCTGCGCAAGGTGCTCGACCAGGCGACGGCGCTGCTGACGCGCAACTCGGCCGACGTCGGCGCCAAGGCGGCCAAGGCCGAGACCGACATCGCCGAGCTGCAGGGGCGGATCGAGGAGCTGGCGCACGCCGCCGAGCAGCGCGACCAGCGCGACCGCCAGAACACCGACGACCGCACGCGGCTCGAGACGCGCATCGCGGCGCTCGAGCAGACGCAGACCAAGATCGTCGACAAGGTCGCGCCGACGCTGCCCGACGACAAGGAGCAGCTGTGGACGCAGGCGGGCGTAGCGGCTCGCGGGCGGCCAGCGCGACGACGGACGGCGGTTCTACCGGGTGTTCATCCAGCGCTTCCCCGACGATCCGCGCGCGCCGCAGGCCTACCTGGCGATCGGCCATTCGTTCGTCGTCGAGAACAAGTACCCGAACGCCGCGGCCGAGTTCCAGAAGGTGCTCGAGACCTATCCGCGCTCGCCCGAGGTGCCCGAGGCGATGTGGCAGCTCTCGTCCGCGTTCGTGCAGCTGCGCTTCTGCACCGACGCGCGCTCGCTGCTGTCGGATTTGATGAAGCGCTACCCGAAGTCGCCGCGCGCCGCCGACGCCAAGTACCGAGATCAAGCGCTCGCGAAGCTGCCCAAGGGCGTGCCTGCAGCTGCTAGGCCTGCGACCGCGAGCGTCGAGAGGGCCGCCACGCGAAGGCGGCGGCGACCTGGCGGCCGGCGGCGCGTCGGGTCGGGCGCGTCGTTCACGGCGGCGATCACGGCGGCGGCGGCGGCGCCGGCGGCGGCGACGGCCGCGACCGTCGCCGAGCGTGATGCCGCCGATGGCGACGACCGGGATCGGCGACGCGGCGGCGACGGCGCGCAGCGCCTTCGACGCCGACGGTCGGGATCGGGGCGCAGCTTGCTGCGCGT
The DNA here is from genome assembly GCA_963774325.1 of uncultured Pseudomonadota bacterium. Taxonomy (GTDB): domain Bacteria; phylum Myxococcota_A; class Polyangia; order Fen-1088; family Fen-1088; genus DASRQZ01. The sequence goes on along the minus strand of CAVZEF010000002.1, from coordinate 737,547 downwards.
GTCGAAGATCGGGCCGAAGCCGATGTAGTCGGCGCCGCCCGCGACGGCCGCGGCGGCCTGCGCGGGGTTGTGCGTCGAGAACCCGATGAGCAGCCGGCCGGCGGCGATGCGGCGCGCATCGGCGAGCGGCAGATCGTCCTGGCCGAGGTGGACGACGTCGGCGCCGACCGCCAGCGCGACGTCGAGGCGGTCGTTGACGCAGAAGGGGACGCCGGCGGCGCGGCAGCGCCCCTTCAAGCAAGAGGGCCGCGTCACGCATCGCCGCGGCGCCGAGTGACTTCGCGCGCAGCTGCAGGCAGCACGGCCGCGCCGAGAACAGCGGCCCGGCGCGACGCTCGACCTCAGCGAGCGCGGCGCGCGGATCCCCGCTCGCGCCGGCGGGCGGCGCGGGCAAGTCGAGGATGGCATAGTAGCCGCGCATCCAATCGGTCATCGCGTACACTATATCGCCTTGCCGACGCCGTTCCGCCTACAGACCGAGCTCCAGCCGACCGGCGACCAGCCGCGCGCCATCGAGGAGCTGTGCGCGGGCGTGAAGCGCGGCGATCCGTCGCAGGTGCTGCTCGGCATCACCGGCTGCGGCAAGACGTTCACGGTCGCGAACGTCATCGAGCGCGATCCAGCGGCCGACGCTGATCATCGCGCACAACAAGACGCTCGCGCCCCAGCTCTACGGCGAGTTCAAGGAGCTCTTCCCCGAGAACGCCGTCCACTACTTCGTCAGCTACTACGACTACTACCAGCCCGAGGCGTACGTCCCGTCGACCGACACGTACATCGAGAAGGACTCGATCATCAACGACGAGATCGATCGCATGCGCCACGCGGCGACGCTACGCGCTGCTCTCGCGGCGCGACGTCATCATCGTCGCCTCGGTCTCGTGCATCTACGGCATCGGCGCCGCCGAGGGCTACCTCGGGCATGATGATCGACCTCGCGCGCGGGGTCGAGGTGCGGCGCGACGCCGTGCTGCGCCGGCTCGTCGACATCCAGTACGAGCGCAACGACATCGACTTCCCGCGCGGCACGTTCCGCGTGCGCGGCGACGTCGTCGAGATCTTCCCGGCGTACGAGCGCGAGACGGCGATCCGCATCGAGTTCTTCGGCGACGAGATCGAGGCCATCGCCGAGGTCGATCCGCTGCGCGGCAAGGTGCTGCGCAAGATCGACGAGGTGTCGATCTTCCCCGGCTCGCACTACGTCACGCCCGCCGACCGGCTGGGCAAGGCGATGACCGGCATCCGGGAAGAGCTGCGCGAGCGCCTGGTCGAGCTCAAGAACGCCAACAAGCTGGTCGAGGAGCAGCGGCTCGAGCAGCGCACGCTCTACGACCTCGAGATGCTCGAGCAGATGGGCTTCTGCAAGGGCATCGAGAACTACTCGCGCCACCTGTCGGGGCGCGCGCCCGGCGAGCCGCCGCCGACGCTGATCGACTACTTCCCGAAGGACTTCCTGCTCGTCGTCGACGAGTCGCACCAGACCGTCCCGCAGATCGGCGGCGATGTACAGCGGCGACCGCTCGCGCAAGGAGACGCTCGTCGAGTTCGGCTTCCGCCTGCCGAGCGCGCTCGACAACCGGCCGCTGCGGTTCGACGAGTGGGAGGCGCGGCGCGCAGCAGACGATCTACGTCTCGGCGACGCCGGCCGAGTACGAGCTCGACGCAGGCGCAGGGCGTGGTCGTCGAGCAGATCATCCGGCCGACGGGCCTGCTCGATCCGGAGATCGAGGTGCGGCCGGTCGGCGTCGCAGGTCGACGATCTGCTCGGCGAGATCCGCGAGCGCGTGAAGGCCGGCGAGCGCGTGCTCGTCACGACGCTGACCAAGCGCATGGCCGAGGACCTGACCGAGTACTACGCCGAGCTCGGCGTGCGCGTGCGCTACCTGCACTCCGACATCGACACGCTCGAGCGCATCGAGATCCTGCGCGACCTGCGCCTCGGCGAGTTCGACGTGCTGGTCGGCATCAACCTGCTGCGCGAGGGGCTCGACCTGCCCGAGGTCTCGCTCGTCGCCATCCTCGACGCCGACAAGGAGGGCTTCCTGCGCGCCGAGCGCTCGCTGATCCAGACCATCGGCCGCGCGGCGCGCAACGTGCGCGGCAAGGTCATCATGTACGCCGACCGCGAGACCGACTCGATGCGCAAGGCGATCGGCGTGACGCGCGCGCGGCGCGCGGTGCAGGAGACCTACAACACGCAGCACGGCATCACGCCGAAGACGATCCAGAAGGCCATCGCCGATCTGGCCGGCACCGCGCAGGACGACTTCGTCGATCTCAGCCGGCCGCTGGCAAGGGCAAGCAGGTCGAGAGCGACATCCCGCTCGAGGAGCTGCCGCAGATCCTGTCGGCGATGCGCAGGGAGATGCTCGACCTGTCGGAGTCGCTGGAGTTCGAGAAGGCGGCCGCCGTGCGCGACAAGATCAAGGAGCTGGAAGAGCTGCAGCTCGCCGTCGGCGCGTAGGCGTCTGCGTCAGAGCTTGCGGTAGAGCAGCCGCCAGATCTTCGCGCCCTCGGCGTCGCACTGTTTCTCGCGGCGCGACCGCGCCGCGAAGGGGTTCTGCGGCGAGGAAGCTCCAGGGCGCCGCGGCGTTGGCGAACCGGCGCGGGTCTTCCGCCTCCAGCACCGCCATCGCTTCGAGCGCGATGTCGAAGATGTCGGTCTCGACGAAGAGCTCGCCGCCGAGCGCGAGCGCGGCGTGGATGTCGCGCGCCAGCTGCGGGCTCACGACGCGCCGCTTTTGCTGGCGCGACTTCCACCACGGGTCGGGGAAGTTGAGGTGGAAGCGGTCGACGCTCTCCGGCGCGAACAGGCGCGGCAGGTCGACCGACATGTTGGCGAAGACGCTGCGCACGTTGTCGACGCCGGCGGCGCGGCAGGCGCGGTTGGCGCGGTCGACGACCTCGCGCCGGATCTCGATGCCCAGGTACATCCCCTCGGGATCGGCGCGAGCGAGGTCGATCAGGAAATGCGCTTCGGCCGAGCCGAGCTCGACCTCGAGGCGGCGCCCCGCCGGCACCTCGATCGCCTCGACGTCGATCTCCAGCAGATCCGACTTCAGCGGATTGACGTGCTGGCGGACCCGGCGCACGTCCGCTAGCGGTTTTCCTGGCCGGCGCCACCCGCCGCGCCGACGTTGCCGACGTGGACGGCGCGGAAGGTCAGCTCCAGGTCGTCGATCGGCCGCCCCTCGGCGCCGCCGAACGGAGGCGGCGGCGCGTCCGGCGCCGTGACCGCGCTTCGGCACGGCGGCGCCCTCGATCCGCGCACGCGCGCGCGCCAGCCGCTCGGCCAGCGCACCCAGTCGTTCGCGGGCCGCGATCACCGCGTCGCGCAGTCGTCCGGGCTCACGCCACGCCTCCCGCCTTGCGGTCGACGCGGTTCACGTAGAGCTGCTGCAGGATCCCGATCAGGTAGCTGGTCAGCATGTAGAGCGCCAGGCCCGACGGAAGCACCAGCGAAAACGCCGTGAACATGATCGGCATCATCACGCTCATCATCGCCTGCTGCTGGTTGTCGGGCGACGCAGGCGACATCTTCATCTGCAGGAACATCACACCGCCCATGAGCAGCGGCGTGATGTAGAACGGGTCCTTCGCCGTCAGATCGTGGATGTGCAGGATGAACGGCGACCGGTGCAGCTCGACGGCGTAGTTCAGCGTCGAGTAGAGCGCGATCCAGATCGGCATCTGGATCAGGCTCGGCAAGCAGCCGCCGAACGGCGACACGCCGTGCGCCTTGTACAGGTTCATGGTCTCGACCGACTGGCGCTGCTTGTCGTTCTCGTACTTCTTGCGGATCGCCGCCATCTTCGGTCCCAGCTTCTGCATCTTCTTCGCCGACAGCAGTGACTTCTGCGTCGGATAGAAGGTGACCAGCTTGATGAAGACGGTCAGCAGGATCAGCGCCAGGCCCCAGTTGTGGACGTAGCGCTGGAAGAACTTGAGCAACCCGAGGATCGGCCGCGACAGCGTCGCGAGCGTGACGTCGACCGACTCGTCGAGGTTGACCTTTTCACCGGCGGGCCGCACCTGCTCGAGGTCGTCGATCACCTTGGGTCCGGCGAAGATCGCGAACGAGTAGGTGGTCTTGCCCGCCGCCGCCAGCTCGCGCTCCGAGAACGTCAGGTCGCCCTGGCCGATCTCGCCGGGCAGGCCACGCTGGCTGCAGGTGCGGTCGCGCGGCGGCGACTCCGGGAACGGCACCGCCGCCAGCAGGAAGAACTTCTCGTCGGCGCCGATCCAGCGCACGTTGCCGACCTTCTCGACCGTCTCCTTGGCCAGCTTGTCGACCGACGTGCGCTCGGTCTTGTCGCCGACGTAGCAAAGGATCGACGCGGTGTTGGCTGACGAGCCGCCGAAGAAGCCGCCGCTCTTGCCGTTCGGATCCTGGTGCGCGAAGACCTGCATCACCAGGTGCTCGGACGCGGGCTTCGCGGTCTTGTTCTCGACCGTGACGTCCAGTTGCAGGCGGTAGCGCGCGCTCTCGGCGTGGTAGCGCTTCTCGATGCGCACGGCGTCGGTCTCGGCGCGGAAGACCACCGTGTCGGCTGCGGGCCGGGTGACCTCCCAGCTTCCGTCGGGCGGCGCCGCGAACGATCGACCCGGGAAACCCGAGCCGCAGCGGCGCGGTCGCCGGGGAACTGGTCCGCACCATGTCGTAGCCGCTCGCCGGGTCGCCCTTCACCATGCGGTACTTCTCTTCGAGAAGCTGAGCGTGCTTGAGCGTGCCGCCCGCGCTCGACAGCACGAAGCGCACGGCCGGCGTCACGAGCTCGACCTCTTGCTCGGGATGGTTCACGACCGGCGTCGTCGCAGCGCCGGCCGCTCCGCCCGCGGCGGCGGGTGCGGCGTCGGCAGCCGGCGGCGCCGTGGTCGTCGCCGGAGCGGACGAGGTCACGGGCGCCGACGCCGTCACCTGCGGCTTCGGCGGGGGAAAGATCCGCTGCCAGAGAATAAAAATGCCGGCGCAGATGACGATCGCGAGGATGACCCGTTTTTCCATGTTCTATGTCCGCTGGGGAACCGGGTCTATACCACCCCGGCAGAAGGGGTGACAGCGCGCGAGACGCCGAATCATCAGCCAGCCTCCACGCACAGCGCCGTGAAGCCGGATCGCCTCCTCGGCGTAGACCGAGCACGTTGGCTCGAAGCGGCAGGACGGACCGAGGAGCGGCGACAGCGTCCAGCGATAAATCCGCAGCAGAACCAGCAGTACAACCTTCATCGTCAGCGCAGCCTCTTCGTAAGGCTAGCAAGCTCGGCGGAGATCGGCGCGAAACCGGCGCGAGCCGCTTGAGGTCGCGCGACCACGACGATGTCCAGGCTCGGCGGCAACGAGAGCGCCCAGCGGCGGCAGGACTCGCGAATCCAGCGCTTGACCCGATTGCGCGTCACGGCGTCGCCCACCTTGCGGCTGACGGTGACGCCGAAGCGCGTGGGCCGCGGCAGGGAAGGTCCAGAACCTTTCGCTGTCTCCAGGTTGGGTTCCGGATCGGCGGCACCGCGAAGACGAGACAGTGCGGCGTCGAGTAACGACGGCCCTGGTTCTGGATCCGCAGGTAGTCGAGCCGCTTGCGAACCCGGCGGGCGCGCGGAAAACCCTTCGGCGCCCGCGGCTGCCACGCAGCCTACTTCTTGGAGACGCTGACCGTCAGCTGTCTGCGACCGCGACGGCGGCGGCGGCGCAGGACCTCTCGCCCGGCGCGGGTCTTCATGCGCTTTCGGAACCCGTGGGTTCGCTTGCGGCTCTTGCGATGGGGCTGAAATGTCCTCTTCACGACGTCCTCCGAACTGAGAACTGCTGCGTGAGGGAACACTCGACCCCTCCGCGAAAGGCGCTCTCAGATAGCACCCCCGCCCGGGGCCCTGTCAATTCCCGTGGGTAGGCCCGGTCAGGCAGCACGCCTCGGCTGTGCGCGGCGGAACGTCGCGCCGCGATGGGACGATAACTACCGTAAATAGAGGGAGATCCGGATCTCGGTGGTACACACCGACAGAGGTTTTCCGGGGATCGCGCATACGATCCGTGCGCCCGGTGGCAGTTCTCGTCGAGACTAGGCTCGTCCGCACGGTCGCGATCGCGCCAAGCCGCATGACATGGGGCTTGGCGCTCGCATGTGCGGCGAACCGTCCTGAAATCCCAGTGGGTCGAAGATGTTGCTGATCCGTTGCTCAAAAAAACATTTCGGTTCAAGACTTTAGAAACGTAGTCGCGACCACGCACAGCGCCGCGCTTCGCGAGCGGTTTTGCGTGCCGGAGCGATTTTTCCCCTCTCTTCGGGAGGTTAGCGGGAATGACCTCTTGGACCTTGCTGGTGTCGGAAGCGGTCTGATAGGAGATCGCTCCCGCTCGTGAGCGTTTCTCTCACCGAGCTTCCGGATCGAGAAATCTTTCACCCTTCTCTCGCGCTCGGCTTGCAGGCTTGGCTTGGCGGGGGGAAGGCCGTTCGCCGTCGGCTGTTGATAGAGAGGGGAAAGTCTGGTGAAAGTGCTCGCTACCTTTGACGATTCGTCGCGCGTGGCCCTGTGGATAGGTTGCCAATCATGAATGAGCTTTGGACCGAAGCCGTTCGCTCGATCGAACCGATGGTCAAACCGGCGCACCGGGATCTCTGGCTGCGTCCCATCGAGTGCGTCGGCATCAGCGACGGACGCATCCGGCTGCGCGCGCCGAACCGGTACCACAAGGAGTGGTTCGAGGATAATTTTCTGCCGCCGATTCTGCGGGATCTCGAAACACGCGCGCAGCGCACCTTCACGGTGGACTTCGAGGTGGTCGAAGATCAAGTGGACGCACAAGTGGGCACGCAGCTGGGTGTCCAACCCGGCGGCGACCCGACGGGCGTGCCCGCGCCGCTGGGACTGCCCCGGCGGACGCACGGCGGCCCGGTCCCCGCGCCGAACCTGGTCACCCGCTACACCTTCGACAAGTTCGTGGTCGGTCCCACCAACCAGTTCGCCCACGCGGCCGCGCGCATGGTGGCCGAAGCGCCCGCGTCGCGCTGGAATCCGCTTTTCATCTACGGCGGCGTCGGCCTCGGCAAGACCCATCTCCTGCAAGCCATCGGGCACGAGATCCACCGACAGCATCCCGACTGGGTGATCACGTTCGTCAGCTGCGAGGGGTTCGTCACCGACTTCATCGGGTCGATGATGAACCAGAAGCGGCAGAGCGGGACGAACCTGATGGAGGAGTTCCGCTCGCGCTACCGCGAAGAGCCCGACGTGCTGCTGGTCGACGACATCCAGTTCCTGTCGAACAAGGACAGCTCGCAGGACGAGTTCTTTCACACCTTCAACGCGCTCCACTACGCGCACAAGCAGATCGTGCTCACGTCGGACAAGCTGCCGGCGGAGCTGCCGGGCGTCGAGGATCGGCTGCGCAGCCGGTTCACCTGGGGCCTCATCGGCGAGGTCGAGATGCCCGACCTCGAGACGCGCGTCGCGATCCTGAAGCGCAAGGCGGAGTCGGAGAAGGTCATGTTGCCCGACGACGTCGCGCTCTACGTCGCGGCGCACGTCAAGACGAACGTGCGCGAGCTCGAAGGAGCGCTGCTACGGGTGGCGGCGCGCGCATCGTTCCAGGCGCAGCCCATCACGCTCGACCTGGCGCGGGACGCGCTGCAAAAGCTGCTCGCCCACACACCGACCGGTCTCACCATCGAGAGCATCCAGCGCGAGGTGGCCGCCTACTTCGACATCAAGCTGCACGACCTCAAGGGGCCGAAGCGGCACCGGGCCGTGTCCCACCCGCGCATGATCGCGATGTACCTGGCGCGGAAGCTGACGTCGATGAGCTTTCCCGAGATCGGGAGCCGCTTCGGCGGCAAGGATCACTCGACGGTGATCAGCGCCGTGCGAAAGATCGAGCGACTCTGCGCCGAGGAACCGACTGTGCGCAGCGTGGTCAACACGATCGAGACGCACCTGCGTCAGCCCTAGGCGGGACGGACAAGGAGAAGGGACGGAACCCGGAAGGGTTCCGAGCTCGATGACCGGGTCGCGGACAGGCGGGGCACACTCTGGTACCTTGGCCGGAGGCGCATCCTGCGCGCCTGCCCAATGGCTGGCTTCGAAACCTGTGGGTAGCCCTGTGGATGGGCGACCCAAGTCGGCCATCGCAAATGACTCCACTGGTTGTAAAGGATCGAAGGCAGGGGTTCCTCAACAAGCGGCGATGCGAGCTCAGCGACGGAGAGCGCGCGCAATCCACAGTTCCAACACCCCCTACTACACCTACTTTTTAATCTTCTAAATTAAAGATAGAAAGAGCCTGAAAATCGGCCCCGGGCTGTTAGCGAGCCGCGCCGAGGTGTCAGGCGGTACCAAGAGGAGGAGTCAGCGATGGAGTTCAAGATCGAGAAGAACGAGTTCTTGCGCGGTCTCTATCTCGCGCATGGAATCGCGGACCGAAAGAGCACGCTCCCGATCCTGGCGAACGTCCTGCTGCGCACCGAGGGCAAGGACCGGATCCTCTGCGGCGCCACCGACCTGAACGTCACCACGCTCGCGTCGCTGTCTGCGAAGGTGGAGAAGGAGGGCGGTCTGACGGTGGCGGCGCGGCAGCTGTACGAGATCGTGAAGGGCTTGCCGACCGACGAGGTGCAGCGTGCGGCGCACCGAGCAGAACTGGGCCGAGATCCGCTCGGGCAAGGTCGAGTTCAAGGTCGTCGGCATGCCCGATCGCGACTACCCGAAGCTGCCGAGCATTCAGGAGGCCGAGCTGTCGAACGTCGACTCGGCGACGCTGCGCGAGATGATCGCCAAGACCATCTTCTCGGTGTCGACCGACGAGACGCGCCAGCACCTGTCGGGCGTGCTGTTCGAGTCGGACGGCGCGATGGCGCGCATGGTCTCGACCGACGGCCACCGGCTGTCGAAGGTCGGGCGCGCGACGCCGGGCGGGCCGAAGCTGGCCGAGGGCGTGTTGATCCCGCGCAAGGGGGTCATCGAGCTACGGCGCGCGATCGAGACGCGCGAGGCGCCGTGCGCGATCGGCGTCTACCAGGGCAACTTCGTGCTCAAGGCCGACGACGTCAGCATCTCGGTGAAGCTGATCGATGGTCAGTTCCCGCCCTACGACCAGGTCATCCCCAAGGACAACGATCGCGCCGTCGTGGTGTCGCGCCTGGCCTTTCTGGACGCGCTCCGCCGCGTGGCGATCATGTCGTCGGACAAGACCCAGGGCGTGCGTATCGGGCTCGAGAAGGGCAAGCTGCGCATCGAGAGCGACAACCCCGACCTCGGCGCGGCGAAGGAAGAGATCGACGTGCCGTACAAGGGGACGGCGCTGCAGATCGGGTTCAACGCGCGATACTTCATGGAGCTGCTCGCGGAGATCGAGACCCCGGAGGTTCGCCTGGAGCTGTCGGGCGAGCTCGACCCGGGCGTGGTGCGGCCGGCCGACGGCAGCGACTACGTCGGCGTCGTCATGCCGATGAGGCTCTAGCCTCGGCGGCCAGGCGCGCGTGGTCATCCGGGAGGTTCACGCCGCGCTCTGGCGCAACCTGGAGCGCCTGGTTCTGCGGCCGGGCGCGCGGCCTGACCGTGCTCTTCGGCGAGCAACGGTCAGGGCAAGACCAACGTCCTCGAGGCGATCTACTTCCTGGCCACGCTGCGCTCGTTCCGCACGAGCCACGCGCGCGAGCTGGTGCGCAACGGCGAGGCGGTGCGGAGCGCGCGCACGGCTCGCAGGCGACGGTCGAGCGCCGGCGGGCTCGAGCGGCTTCTGGAGATCGAGGTCGGCGGACGGGACACGGGTCGTGAAGCTGGACGGCAAGCCGGTGCGGCTGGCCGCGGCGATCTTCGGGGCGTTGAGCGTGGTGCTCTTCGTGCCCGAGGACCTGTTGCTGCCGCGGGCGGCACCGGCGGCGCGGCGGCGTTACCTGGACCTGGCGGTGTTCAACGTGGAGCGCGGCTTCTATCGCGAGGCCAGCGCGTTCCAGAGGGTGCTGAAGAGCCGCAACGCCCTGCTGCGGACGGGGCGGGCGGCGCCGGCGCTGCTCGAGACCTACGACGAGGAGCTGGCGCGCACGGGCGCGCGCGTGGTGCTGCGACGTCGCGCGCTGGTGGCCGATCTGGCGCCGCGGATGGCGGAGCTCTTCAAGGCGCTGCACGGCGACCTGCCGGTGGAGCTGCGCTATGAGAGCGGCGCCGAGGTCGCGGCGGCGGCGGACGAGGCGGCCGTGCGCGAGGCGCTGCTGCAGGGGTTGGCCCGCGCACCGCGCCGTCGACGAACGGCGGCGCTTCACGGGCTTTGGCCCGCACACCGACGACCTGGCGATCCGCCTGTCGGGTCGCCTGGCGCGCGAGCACGCGTCGCAAGGCCAGCTTCGATCGCTCGTGCTGGCGCTCAAGCTGGCCGAGCTCGCGAACGTCGAGCAGCGGCGAGGCGACGTGCCCGTGCTGCTGCTCGACGACGTGCCGAGCGAGCTCGACCCCGAGCGTCGCCGCTTTCTGTTCGAGATGATCGCGTCGCTGTCCTGTCAGACGCTGATCTCGGTGGCCGATCGGGACGTGATTCCACCGCTCGCGCGGCGCGAGGATTTCCTGGTCGACGGAGGCACGGTGACGGAGGCACGGTAACGGAGACCTCCGTACCGGCACGGCGATCGGGGTGATAGCGTCGCCACCGTTGCGGAGGGACCGGGCTCGATAAAAGCTTTCTCCCTTTACAGCCTGGGTTTCGCATGCTATGTAATCGGAACCGTTCAGTTTCTTGCCATTCAGGCTTACCCCCACTGCGAGACAAATGACCACGCCGGTCGTCCCTGAGGGCGGTACGGAGGCTGGCGAGAGTTCTGCTCCCGCCGCATCGACCGCCAGCGATTACAACGAAGAAAGCATCCAGGTCCTCAAGGGCCTGGAGGCGGTGCGAAAGCGCCCCGGCATGTACATCGGCGACACCGATGACGGCACGGGTCTTCACCACATGGTCTACGAGGTCGTCGACAACGCCGTCGACGAAGCGCTGGCGGGTTACTGCGATCGCATCGACGTGACGATCCACTTCGACGGATCGGTGTCGGTCGACGACAACGGGCGCGGCATCCCCGTCGGTGAGCACCCGACGGAGAAGCGGCCGACCGCGGAGGTCGTCATGACGATGCTGCACGCGGGCGGCAAGTTCAACCACTCGAACTACAAGGTCTCGGGCGGTCTGCACGGCGTCGGCGTATCGGTGGTCAACGCGCTGTCGGAGTGGCTGAAGCTCGAGATCAAGCGCGACGGCAAGACGTTCTATCAAGAGTACCGCCGCGGCGACCCGGAGACGAAGATGACCGCGATCGGCGTCTCGGAGAGGACCGGCACCAAGGTCACGTTCAAGCCCGACGGACAGATCTTCAAGGGCACGGAGTACAGCTTCGAGCTGCTCTCGCAGCGCCTGCGCGAGCTGTCGTATCTGAACCGCGGGCTGACGATCGCGATCCGCGACGAGCGCGTCGGACAAGTCGCACGAGTTCAAGTTCGAGGGCGGCATCATCGAGTTCGTCGCCGATCTGAACGCGTCGAAGACGCAGATTCACGACAAGCCGATCTCGGTCGTGGGCGAGGTCGAGGGGACCCAGGTCGACATCGCGCTGCAGTGGAGCGACTCGTACCAGGAAGCGATCTTTTGTTTCACGAACAACATCAAGAACAAGGACGGCGGCACGCACCTGACCGGTTTCCGCGCGGCGCTGACGCGCACCGTGAACGCCTACGCGCAGGCGGCGGGGTTGCTCAAGGACCTGAAGGCCGGTCTGGGCGGCGATGACATCAGCGAAGGGCTGACCGCGATCGTCTCGGTCAAGCATCCCGATCCCGAAGTTCAGCAACCAGCCCAAGGACAAGCTGGTGTCGTCGGAGGTCAAGGGCATCGTCGAGCGCGTCGTCAACGAGCGGCTGGGGCGGTTCCTCGAGGAGCATCCGCGCGAGGCGAAGCAGATCATCGAGAAGGCGGTGCTGGCGGCGCGCGCGCGCGACGCCGCCCGCAAGGCGCGCGAGATGGTGCAGCGCAAGGGCGCGCTCGATTCGTCGTCGCTGCCGGGAAAGCTCGCCGACTGCCAGGAGCGCGATCCGGCGCTGGCCGAGCTCTACATCGTCGAGGGTGACAGCGCCGGCGGCTCGGCCAAGCAGGGGCGCAACCGCAAGGACCAGGCGATCCTGCCGCTGCGGGGCAAGATCCTCAACGTCGAGAAGGCGCGGCTCGAGAAGATGCTCTCCTCACAGGAGATCGTCACGCTCATCACCGCGCTCGGCTGCGGCGTCGAGAAGGAAAAAGAGATCGACAAGGTCCGCTACCACCGCATCATCATCATGACGGACGCCGACGTCGACGGAAGCCACATCCGGACGTTGCTGCTGACGTTCTTCTACCGGCACTTCCCCGAGATCATCGACCGCGGATACCTCTACATCGCGCAGCCGCCGCTCTATCGCGTGAAGAAGGGCAAGAAGGAGCTCTATCTCAAGAACGAAGGCGCGCTCGACGAGTTCTTGCTCGAGAGCGGCGCGGAGAATCTCAAGCTGCGTCCCGCGGGCGGAGGCGGCGAGGCGCTGGCCGGTGAGGACTTGCGGCGGATGACGCGGCTCGCGACGAAGTACAAGCGCTTGCTGGCGGTGATGGATCGCCGGTGCGATTCGCGCATCGTCGACGCGATCGTCAAGGCGGCTCGTCTGTCGAAGAGCGATCTTCGCGATCAGATGGTGGTGGCGAAGGCGCTCACGCGGCTGCAGGAGTACTTCGACGCCTACGCGCCCGAGCTCTCGGACGCGGTGCTCAAGGTCGCGCCCGACTCGGAGCACGGCGGCTTCAAGATCGTCGCGCCCGTGCGCGCGGCCGGCGTGCGCAGGGCGACCGAGATCGACTTCGAGTTCATGGACTCGCCGGAGTTCGCCGACCTGGTCGCGATTCACGAGCAACTGGCGACGCTGGGCGCCCCACCCTACGTGCTCGAGAACGGCGACGAGCTGATCGAGTTCCGCCGGCTCGAGGAGCTGGCCGAGCGCGTGAACGAGCTCGGGAAGAAGGGCCTCGCCATCCAGCGCTACAAGGGCCTGGGCGAGATGAACCCGGAGCAGCTCTGGGAGACGACGATGGATCCGGCGCGGCGGACGCTGCTGCAAGTGCGCGTCGAGGACGCGTACGAATCCGATCGGCTCTTCTCGACGCTGATGGGCGACCTGGTCGAGCCGCGGCGCGCGTTCATCGAGCGCAACGCGCTCAACGTCAGAAACCTCGACGTCTGACGCTTGTCAGGAGCGTTGGCGTCGAGGCGACGCGCCAATGAAAAAGGCCCAGAGGACTCTCGTCCGCCGGGCCTTTTGAATTTCGTCTAGGGAGTCGGGATCAGCAGGCGAAGATGCGGTCCAGCTTCTCCTCGATCTTGACCTCTTTCGACTTCGTGGCGACCGCGATCTCCTTGATGAGGAGCGTGCGCGCGGTGTCGAGCATCTTGCGCTCGCCGAACGACAGCTCCTTGTCGCCCTTGAGGCGCTGCAAGTCGCGGAGGACCTCTGCGATCTCGAAGACCGAACCGGTCTTGATCTTCTCCATGTACTCGCGGTAGCGGCGGTTCCACGTCTGGCCCTCGACCGCAACCTCACGGCTCTTCAGGATCTCGAAGACCTCATCGACCTCGTCAGCGCGGATGAGCTCGCGCAGACCGACCGCCCCGGCGTTGCGGGTCGGGATCATGATCTTCATCCCGTTCTCGAGAATCTTGAGGATGTAGAAAGTCTGCTTGTTGGCGGAGATCTCCCTCGTCTCGATACCGACAATCTGTGCAACACCGTGGGCCGGGTAAACGGCCAAATCCCCCACTCGGAAAGTCGGCTCCATAATTACTGTTGCTCCTGAGTCATGGCGTTTTTAAAGCACGCGAACTCTATCATGCACAATAGCCGGAATCAACGGCTATTGACTGCGGACCGCGGGTTATTGCTGTGGGGCGGGCTCTCTGCTGGCCAGGCCGTAGAGCCACTGGAGGATCGTGGGCACGCCAAACCCGGTTCCGCCCTTGGAGACATGGCCGAGCTCTTTGTCGGTGCTGGCGGGACCTGCAAGATCGACGTGGATCCAGGGCGTTGCGTCGACGAACTCCTTGAGGAAGAGCCCGGCGGTGAGTGCGCCGCCCCAGCGCTCGCCGGTGTTCTTGAGGTCGGCGATCTCGGACTTGAGCTGATCCAGGAGCCGCGGCGGGAGCGGCAGATGCCACATCTCCTCGCCGGCCTCCTTCGCGGCGGTCAGCCAGGTCGAGACCAGAGGGTCGTTGTTGCTCATGACGCCCGCGATGTGCGGGCCGAGCGCGACGACGCATGCGCCGGTGAGGGTGGCGAAGTCGAAGATGAAATCCGGCTTGAGGTCGAGGCCATAGGTGATCGCGTCTGCGAGGGTGAGGCGTCCCTCGGCGTCGGTGTTGGTGATCTCGACGGTCTTGCCGGCCATCGATCGAATGACGTCGCCGAGCTTGTATGCCGTTCCCGACGGCATGTTCTCGGTGCAGGCGGCCAGCGCGTGGACCTCGACCGGTAGGTTCTGGCGCGCCACCGCCTCGATGGCCGCGATCACCGCCGCAGCGCCGGACATGTCCGTCTTCATGTCGAGCATGCCGTCATTGGTCTTGAGCGAGAGGCCGCCCGAATCGAAGGTCACCCCCTTACCGATGAGGACGACGCGCTTTTGCGCCCGGTCCGGCTTCCAGGCGAGATGGATGAAGCGCGGCTCCTCGGAGCTGCCCTGGGCGACCGCCAGGAAGAGACCCATGCCCTTTTCGCGGCAGGCCGCGCGGTCGAGCACGGTCAGGTCGAGCCCGGTTTCTCGCGCGATCTGCTGGGCGATCTCGCTGAGGCGCTGCGGGGTGAGGAACCCGGCCGGCTCGTTGACGAGGCTCCGCGCCTGGCTGACGGCGCGGGCGGTCTCCTGAGCGCGCGCGATGGCCGCGGTTGCTTCCTCCGAAGCGGTGGGGCTGGTGGGTGGCGACGCGAAGAGCGAGAGTGCCTGGACGGCCTGAGGTATCCGCTTGCTCGCATCGAGGTACTTGTCGAATCGGTAGAGGCCGAGCTGGAAGCCCTCGGTTGCCGATTGAAGCTGAAGCTGCAGCGGCAAGCCAGGTGCGGCTGCCGGCAGCGCCAGGCCGACCGCACGCGCGCCGACGGCCGAGGCGGTCCGCGCCAGGCGCCCGGCAGCGACGCGGTTCGAGGCAACGGACGCGGCGTTGGCGGGGCCAGAGCCGACCAGGAGGATCCGCCGCGGCGGCAGGTCGCCGCGCGTATGGATGGCCAGGGTCTGACCGGGCCGAGCGGCGAAGCGCTCCTCGGCAATCGCTGCGCGGAAGAGACCGCCGAGCGCCGTGTCGGCGCGGGCGAGGAGTGGATCGGATTCGATGGTGTCGTCGTGACAAAGAACGCCGAGGAGATCGACGTCGGCCTGGAGGGGATCGGAGGTCAGGTAGCGGATGTTCATGGGATTCTCGGGTGATGCGGACGCGGGGACGATACCTGTGGAGTGCTGCGATTCAGCGGCAGCTATGTTGACACGGGAGGGTGCGAAACAGTAGCGTGGTTTGGAATGGGAACGGCCACCAGCTCGCGGAAGCGCAAGAGCGCGACGTCGGGCGCCCGGAAGCGGCGCGTGACGAACACCGTGAAGCGCAAGCCCAGCCCGGCTGGGAAGGCCGTGCGCGCGGCGTCGCGGGGCGGCGGGTCGACGAAGTCCGCCAGCAAATCGGCCCCGAAGTCCCCGGGGAAGTCGGCGAAGTCGGCAAAGTCCGTCGCGAAGTCGGACCGCGACGGCGCGGCGCGGGAGTCTGGGGTGAAATCGGTAGGGAAAGAGGAAGCCGGGCGAGGCGCGGCAGCGTCGCCGGCGAAGTCAGGGAACCGTCCGGCGGGTTCGGGGGCCGGCTCGCCTGAGCGAGCGGCCGCTACTGGTCACGGGCAAACGGCGGGGCAGGCTGCGCAGTCAGCGCAGGCTGATCGATCACCGCCGGCGTTGCCGATTCCGATCGCGAGCTTCACCTTCTGAAGGCGCGGCTTCGTAGAGAGAGAGCGGGTCATGTCGTCGGACAATACTGTATTGAGCGCCAAGCGAGAGAACGCCGCCAAGGTCCTGCGGGAGATCTTGGAGCGGATGGGGATCGAGGCCGAGGTCAGCGCATTCGACGATGGCGAGCGCGTGATCCTGGACGCACACGGGCCGGAGTCGGGTCTGGTGATCGGCAAGAAGGGGGCGACCCTGGACGCGCTCCAGTACCTCATCAACCGGATCGTGAGCAAGAAGCCAAGCGACGGACCCGGGGTGGTCGTCGACGCCGAGGGCTATCGCGGACGCCGCGAGGATGCGCTGACCGATCTGGCGCAGCGGCTGGCGGAGAAGGCGGTCAAGACCGGGCGCCCGGTGCCGGTCGAACCGATGAACCCCCACGATCGGCGGATCATCCACGTCGCCCTGGCGGAGCATGAGGGCGTGCGAACCGAATCGGACGGCGAGGGTCTGTTCCGGCGGGTCGTGATCTTCCCGCGCAGCCGTCCGACGTCTTCGGTGTAGCTAGGCGCGGGCCGGAAGTCCGGTCGCGAGCGCGAGGAGGCGGTCGAGCGCCCCCGGGCCGATGGCGTGCTGTAGCGCCGTCGCGAGCGCGTCGGGATCGGGAGACGGGGCGTCGGCTCCGGGCGACGCCGGCAAATGCGGCAGGATCCCGAGGGGCGCGAGGCCGGTGAGCTGGCGGATGAGGGGGATGTTGGTGTCCTCGTGAGGCTGCTGGTCGGGGTGAGTCCGGACCAAGAGCACGCCGGCGATGTCGAGCTGGCGGCGGCGCAGCTCGGACACGGAGAGGGCGGTGTGGTTGATGGTTCCGAGAGCGGACCGTGCGACGAGCAGAACCGGGAGGCCGAGGTGCGTGGCCAGGTCGGCGCCGGTCAACCCGGGGGCGTAAGGAACCAGCAAGCCGCCAGCGGCTTCGACGAGGAGGCCGTCGCCCGCGGCGCTGAGATCACGGGCCCGCTGGAGGATCGCGTCGAGGGAAATGGTCACACCGTCCAGCGCCGCGGCGGCCTGGGGCGCAGCCGGGAGGCGGAGGGCGTAGAGGCAGACGCTGTCGGCCGGCACGGGAGCAGCAGCGGCAGCGTGCAGGCGGAGAGCGTCGAGGGGCTCGCGATCGACGCCGGTTTCAGCGGGCTTGAAGGGGATGAGACGCCGGCGCCGATGGTGGGCGGCGCGGAGGAGGGCGCACCCGACTACGGTCTTGCCGACGCCGGTGTCGGTACCGGCAATGAAGAGGCCGGGCGACGGCGGCGCACTCATGGTGTGGCGCCGCCGAGCGCGCGGGCGAGGCCATCGACCAACGCTTCAACGTCGGCCTCGGTGTGAGCGGCCGAGAGGGTCACCCGGAGGCGGGCGGTGCCCTCGGGAACGGTCGGCGGGCGGACAGCGGGAACGAAAAGGCCACGCTCGCCGAGGCGCTGTGACAGGGAGAGAGCCGCCGTGTCGGAGCCGACGACAATGGGCAGAATTGGCCCCTCGTGGTCGGGCAGCGGGTAGGGGAGGGGAAGACGCGCGAGGGAGGCGCGCAGGGTCCCGATGCGTTCCGCGAGAAGGGCGCGGCGATGGTGTCCTTCCCGGGACAAGGCCAGGGTCACGCCGGCGCAGGCGGCGGCGGCGACGGGTGGGGGGAGGGCTGTCGTATAGATGAAGGTCCGGGACCGGTTGATGAGGTGGCGCCGCAGGACTTCAGCTCCCGCGACGAACCCGCCGAAGGCGCCGAAGGCCTTGCCGAGGGTGCCGACCAGGACATCGGGCACGACGCCCGCGTCGACGCAGAGGCCACGTCCGCTGGGACCGAGGACACCCAGCGCATGGGCTTCGTCTACGATCAGGACGGCGTCGTGCTCGGAGGCGAGCTGGGCCAGGTCGGGGAGGGGCGCTCGGTCACCATCCATGCTGAAGAGAGACTCGGTAATGAGGAGACGCCGGCGGAAATGACCCGGGGTCCGAAGAGCGTCGGCGGCCGCCGCGGCGTCGAGGTGGCGATAGATGCGAACGGTCGCGCGCGAGAGGCGACAGCCGTCGATCAGGCTGGCGTGGTTGGCCTGGTCAGAGACGATCAGGTCCTCTGGACTGGCGAGGCCGGTGACGGCGCCGAGGTTGGCCTGGTAGCCGGTCGAGAAGAGGAGGGCACTGGGGAGCTGAACGAGGTCCGCGAGGGCGAGCTCGAGCGCCTGGTGGGGCGCGAGGTGGCCGGACAGGAGTCGAGAGGCCCCCGCCCCGAATCCCGTGGTTCGGCCGGCGGCGTTGGCGGCGGCGAGCAGGTCGGGGTGACCGGCGAGGCCGAGATAGTCGTTGGAGCAGAATGAACGAAGGGGACGCTGGTCCTGAGTGGGATGGACCCGCGAGTCGCCCTCGAGGAGGGTCAGGGTTCGGAGGCGGTCACGGCGCGCAAGCTCGGCCAGATCGTCGTCGAGGGGCGGCAGAGGCGGCACGGCCGGACTCTAGATCAATCAGGCAGGTCTGTCCTGAGCGGGTGTGAAGTGCTCTGGACCTCGGGCGTGACGGTCAGGAAGGGGCCTCGGGCCTCCGCCTTCGGACTCGAGTCGGATTGCTCCGCATCCGAGTCACCGAGAGCCGAAAACCCGAGGCACGAGAACCGAAGGGCTTCAGGACCTCTGAGACCCAAGGAGACTGGAATGACGACTGGATGTTTCACGTGGAACGTTCGAGGTCGGCCACCCACCGGTCCGGGCGGTACGCCCCTTGGTCGACCAGCACCAAACCTTCGGCCACCTCGTCCAGCTCCGCCGTGCCCAAACAAAAGACGGCTCCTCCCACCCGGACCAGACCGCGCGCCAGCACCATCCACTCTCGCGGCGGTAGCATCGCTCGTGAGGTCGCGACGTCGAACGCCGCGCCTTCCCTCCCCCCCTCTCCGATCCGGCGGTGCTCCACGCGCATCCGGTCACCCAACCCCATCTCGCGCACCGCCGTTCGAAGGAACGCGACCTTCTTTCCGGTCGCCTCGACCAGCGTGAATCGGTCGTTGGGTCGCAGCAACGCCAGCGGCAGGGCCGGCAGCCCTCCCCCCGAACCGACGTCAATCACACTCCCTGCCGCCGCGCCACGGCTGGCCAGGCGCGCCGCGATCGCAAACGAGTCCGGCAGATGATCGCGGATCAAGGCTTCGCCCGACTTCGCAGCCGTCAGGTTGATACGATCGCCCCATGACAGCAGCAGCGTGACATACGTGAGCAGCCCCTCGCGCGCCTTCTCCGACAGAGGAATGCCAAACCGTTCCGCCCAGTGCTCAAGTGTGCGCTCGCCTGCTTTTCCGTCGACCCCGCTCACTCTATTATCCCCCTCCCGCTTGCCCCCCTCTCCCACCCGGGCCACACCATCGAGCAATTAAGTATTTTCATTTTGTTAGCAGAGCCGCGCGTCCCCAAACAATCGTTCCTGCCCAGCGTAACTCGGCAACGCTAACTCGAAAAAATAAGCGATATACTCGCGCCATTCCCGCCCGCGTACGGCTCACCCCCCTCCGAATTGAGCTCGAGCTGAACACATGGAACCACGAAATCCCAGCACCGAGGCGGCCCGGAAAACTGTTCTCGTCGTCGACAGCGACGCGCAGTCGCTGCGAATCGTCGACGTCAGCCTGCGCAGAGCGGGTTTCGAGGTCACGCACGCAACCGACGGCCTAGTCGCTGCGTCGCTGATCGAACGCGACCCGCCGCCTGACCTCGTCATCTCTGATCTCGACCTGCCGGGCCTCGACGGCCTCGAGCTGTGCCGCCGCGCCAAGGCGTCCCCGCGGAAGATCCCCTTCATCTTCCTCGCGCGCCCCAGTACCGACAACAAGGTCCGCGCGTTCGAGCTCGGCGCCGACGACTTCCTGTCGAAGCCGGTGTTCGTCAAGGAGGTCATCGCGCGCGTCGGCACGCTGCTGCAGCGACACGAGCGCGAGCGCCTGTCGTCGACCGACACACCCGGCGACCGCACCACCGGCAGCCTCGCCGACCTCTCGACGATCGATCTCCTGCAGACGATCGCGACCAACGGCAAGTCCGGCGTCCTTCACCTGCACAGCTCGTCGGGCGGCGCCGGCGAGATCTACTTTCGCAAGGGCGCGGTCGTCGACGCCGAGGTCGGCCGCCTCTCGGGCAGCGACGCGGTCTATCGCCTGCTGTCCTGGACCGACGGTCGCTTCGAGATCGAGTGGCGCAACATTCGCCGTCGCGACACCGTTGCGCTGGCCGCGCCGGCGCTCTTGATGGAGGGCATGCGGCGTCTCGACGAGTGGACGCGCCTGACCCAGCAGCTCCCGCCGCTCGACACCGTGTTCGAGGTCGACTACCGCCTGCTCGCCGAACGCCTCGCCGACATCCCCGACGAGGTCAACGGCATCCTGCGCCTCTTCGACGGCGTGCGCACCGCGATCCAGGTCATCGACGACTGCGGCCTCTCCGACCTCGACGCGCTGACCGTGATCGGCAAGCTCAACAGCGAGGAGCTGATCCGGAACGTCGACGCGAAGGTGATCGAACCCGACGACGGGGCCGGTCCGGATCTCGAGGGCTGGCTCAGCGACTCCAGCGCTCAACCTGTTCCGGCGGCGGCTCCGCCTCCAGTCGCCGCTGGCGAGCAGGGCCTGCGACGCGTCTCCGACCGACCCGCGTCGCCCCCCACTCCGCGCCCCGAACGCCCTGAACGCGACGACCGCCCGGTTGTCGCCGCGACGCCGTCCGAGCGCCGCGATCGCGCAACCGAGCATCGCGCCGCTTCCGGTCTGCAGCCGGAAGAACCGGCGGTCGTGATTCCCTTCCCGACCTCGTCGCCATCGTCCCGCACGACGCTGGTCTCGTCGTCGGGCGGTCCAGCCGCAGCCGTGGCCGGCGAGATCAGCAACGGTGTGCCGACGCCTTCGAGCGCCGCCGCGCCATCTCCGGCGCAGCCGCATCAGCAGCTCCCTCCGGAGCCGCTGTCCAGCGTCTCGATTCCTCGCTCGACCGATCCCGGCCTCGGGCCGCTCGCGCCGGTCACCACGCCCCCGGTGGCCGCCCCCGCCCCGGTGGTTGCGCCGCCGCCCGTCGCCGCCCCACCGCCCGTCGTCGCGGCGCCGGCTCCCGCGCCGGCCCCGGCCCCGGCGCCCGTCGTCACCCCGGCCGTCGCCCCGGTCGTCACTCCGGTCTTGGCCCCGGCGCCCGTGACCGCCCGCGCCGAGGTGCATCACGCGCCGCTTGCCGCTGCCGTTCCCGCGCACCCGCGCCGGGATTCCGCTCCCCGCGATTCGGCGCCCAAGGTGCCGGAGCTGCCGTTCTCCGATTCGGCGTCCCGCTGGATGAGCGAGGGGGACGAGATCCACACCAGCCGGTCCACCAAGGCGGAAGCCATCGAGGAGCTCGGTCTGCCCTCCCGTCATCGCGGACTCGTCTACGTTGCCGCCGTGGCGATCGTCGCGGGCATATCGGTGCTCGGGGTGCGACACTTCCGCGCCGAGCACAAGGGCGAGCCGGTCGCCGTCACCAGCCAATTGCCGGCCGCCGCGCCTGCTCCGCCCGCGCTCGACCCCTCCCCTGCCCCGCCCGCGGCCAAGGCGCCGGATCAGCCCGGCGAGAAGCTCGCAGACAACGCAGCGGCGAATCCCCCCGTCGAGAAGATCACCACGCCCGAGCCGGCAGCCGCCGCGCCGGCTGCCGCTGCGCCGGCACCGGCCGCAGCGCCGGGTGATCCCGCCGCGGTCTCGCCTGAGTTCGCGCAGCTCCTGACCGTCTGCCAGTCGACCTTCACCTCCGGCCGCATGCGTGATGCGACGACAGCTTGCACCGCCGCGGTGCAGGCGAACCCGGACTCGCCGAAGGCGGTCGCGCTCCTCGCCCACGCCGAGTTCAATCGCAGCCACCGCAAGGAGGCCCTCTCCTGGGCTGAAAAGGCCGTCAAGCTCGATCCCAAGACCGCAGACGCCTACGTCATCATCGGCGGCGTTCAACAGGACGCCGGCCGCAACGCCGACGCGAAGGCGGCCTATCGCAAGTATCTCGAGCTCGCGCCCAAGGGACAGTACGCGGCCGATCTGCGCGCAATCGTCGACTCTCTCTGATCGCACGCTCTCCCCGCCGCCGTCTCCTTCATGCTCGTCCTCGGAATCGAAACCTCCTGCGACGAGACCGCCGCGTCGGTCGTCGAGGACGGCCGCTGGGTCCTGTCCGACGTGGTGTCGTCGCAGATCAAGGTCCACGCCGAATACGGCGGCGTCGTGCCCGAGGTGGCCTCGCGCCAGCACGTCGCCACCATCGTGCCGGTCCTGCGCCGCGCCGCCGCCGAGGCGCGCATCGAGCTCGCCGACCTCGACGGCATCGCCGTCACCGCCGGGCCCGGTCTGGTCGGCGCGCTGCTGGTCGGCGTCGAGACTGCCAAGGCGCTGGGCTATGCGCTCGGCAAGCCGGTCATTGGCGTCAACCACCTCGCCGGTCACCTGGCGGCGATCTTTCTCGCCGACCGCGTGAGCGCCGTGACGGCGTCGTCCCCGGCGGCGCCCGCGCCCGCTGTGCCGCCCGATCCGCACCTGGCGCTTCTGGTCTCGGGCGGCCACACCGCGCTGATCCGCGTCGACGGTCCCGGCGCCACGACGCTGCTCGGCGCCACGCGCGACGACGCCGCCGGCGAGGCGTTCGACAAGGTCGGTAAGATGCTCGGCCTCGGCTACCCCGGCGGCGTCGCCATCGATCGCCTCGCGGCGACCGGCGACCCGAGCGCCGTCGCGCTGCCGCGCGCGCTCCCGCGGCGCGACGATCTCGACTTCAGCTTCTCGGGCCTCAAGACCGCCGTGTCGGTCCTGCTGCAGGGACGCCCGCTGCCCGAAGGCCGCGCGCTCGCCGATTTCGCCGCGAGCTTCCAGGCCGCGGTCGTCGATGTGCTCTGCCGCAAGTCGCGCCGCGCGATCGCGCTGCAGGGGATTCCCCACCTGGTGGTGTGCGGCGGCGTCGCCGCCAACCGCGGCTTGCGGGCTGGTCTCGCCGCGGCCGCCGCCGAGGACGGCTTCCACCTCTACATCCCGCCGCCCAAGCGCTGCACCGACAACGCCGCGATGATCGCCGCTGCCGGCACGCGCCTGCTGGCACGCGGCGACCGCGCCGGCCTCGACCTCAGCGTCGATCCCGGCCTGCCGCTTTAGGGCCGCGCGGCACAGCATGGACGATCCGCGCCGGCTGCTCGCCAAGCACGATCTCGGCGCCAAGAAATCCTGGGGCCAGAACTTCCTGGTCGATCGCGGCGTGCTCGACCGCATCGTGCGCGCGGCCGCGCTCGGCGCCGACGACGTCGTCGTCGAGATCGGCGCAGGCACCGGCGCGCTGACCGGCGCGCTCGCGGCGGCGTCGCCCGCGCCGCGGCGGATCATCGCGGTCGAGCGCGATCCCGACATGCTGCGCGTCCTCGCCGCCGAGCTGGCCGGCGACGCCGGCCGTCGAGATCCGCGCCGCCGACGCCGCCGAGCTCGACTTCGCGGCCGAGAGCGCGGCGGCCGGACGCCCGCTGGTCGTGCTCGGCAACCTGCCCTATCAGATCGGCAGCGTGATCCTGCTGGCGCTCGCGCGCGCCGGCTCGGCGGTGACGCGCGCCGTGGTGATGGTGCAAAAGGAGTTCGCCCAGCGGGTGGTCGCGCCTGCAGGCAGCAAGACCTATGGCAGGCTGTCGGTGATGATCCAGCAGCGCATGTCGGCGCGCATCCTGTTCCACGTGGGATCGGGCGCGTTCTATCCGCGGCCCAAGGTGACGTCGTCGGTGATGCGCCTCGAGTCGCTCGCGGCGCCGCTGGCGCCGGTCGCCGACGAGCGCCTCTTCGAGCGGGTCGTCAAGGAGGCGTTCGGTACGCGGCGCAAGATGTTGCGGCGCGCGCTCGAGCCGGCGTTCGGCGCTGGCGCCCTCGCGCGCGCGTTCGAGCGCGCCGGCATCGAGGGCACGCGCCGCGCCGAGGAGCTGAGCGTCGCCGACTTCGCGCGCCTCAGCGACGCGATCGGGGAGGCCTGACGGTCGCGCGATGCCCGAGCTCCCCGAGGTCGAGACGATCGTTCGTGGATTGAGGCCGCGCCTCGAGGGGCGCCCGATCCGCGCGGTCTGGAGCAGCGGCCTGCCGCTGCGCCTCGCGCGTCCGCTGGCGTTGCGGCGCCTGCGCGCGCTGTGCGTCGGCGAGCGGTTCGCCAGCGTCGGCCGGCGCGGCAAGTACATCCTGCTGGCCACCGGCCCCGAGGCCGGCGTGAGCGTCCACCTGGGCATGTCGGGCCGCCTGCGCTTGCAGCCGGCCAGCGAGCCGCGGCCCGACCACACCCACGTCGTCTTCACGCTCGACCGCGGCGACGAGCTGCGCTTCATCGATCCCGCGCCGCTTCGGATCGGTCACGCCCGCGGCGCGCCTGGCCGCCCTGCCCGAGCTCGCGCAGCTCGGGCCGGATCCCCTCGCCGAGCTCGACGTCGCCGCGCTCGCGCGGCGTCTCGAGGGTGTGCGCGCGCCCATCAAGGCGTTCCTGCTCGACCAGAAGCGCATCGCCGGCCTGGGCAACATCTACGTCTCCGAGGCGCTGCACCGCGCGGCGATCCACCCGGGCGCGCGCGCCGGCCAGGTGCGCGGCCGCGCCGCCGCCCTCCTCGACGGGATCCGCGGCGCGCTCGAGAGCGGCATCGCGAACCGCGGCACGACTCTGCGCGACTACGTCGACGCCGACGGCAGCGAAGGGCGACAACCTGAACGCGCTGCTGGTCTACGGTCGCGAGGACTTGCCCTGCCCGCGGTGCGCCACGCCGATTCGCCGCCGCGTCGACAGCGCGCGCTCCACATTCTTCTGCCCCGCCTGCCAGAAGAAGTAGCTTCGCGCGGTCAGTCGCGTGAGTCGCCGGACGGAACGCCCGCGATCACCCGGTGGCCGCCCACACCGCCATGGCGAGGCCAGGGCCAGCTCTGCCGCGCTTCGGGCGGCAGGCGCCCGTACTTGCGAACGTATGCGCGCGTGAACAAGCGCGTCGCCGCGTTGGTGTAACCGTGGCCGCCCACCGGTCCGAACTCGTGCGCGTAGCGTGCGGCGATGCACGCGAACAGCTCGTCGCGCCGGACCTTGGCGCAGATGCTGGCAGCGGCGACCGCGACGTGGTGCTCTTCGGCGCGATCGATGGCCTCGATGTGCGCGAACGTCGCGCGCAGCTCGGCGAACAGCTTGCGCCCGTCGGCGATGATGCGCTTGCACGGGGGTGCGAGCCGGATCATGCGCAGGGCGCGCTCGCGCTCGAGCACGTTGAGCGCGCCGCGCGCGACGTAGGCGTCGATGGTCTCGACGTCGCACACCTCGATCGCGATGAACGTCGCCGACTCCTGGATGAGGCGCATCATCTCGACGCGCGCCTCGTGAGCGTCGGGCCCGGCGCCAAACGACTTCGAGTCCGCGACGCCGGCGCGCGACAGCCGTCGCGACGCCTGGGGCGCCAGGGCCACCGCGGCCAGCACCATCGCGCCCAGCGCCGGTCCGCGGCCCGCCTCGTCGATGCCCAGAACCAGGTTGCTCACGCGCGCCCTCTCCGGATGCCAATCGCCCGCCCGACCGCGATCGCAAGCATTCACCCGAGCCTGGGGCAATTCCACGTCCCCTGTCAATGACCCGCGTGCGCCGGCTCCTCGCGCGCCAGAGCTTCGACCGCCTCGGCCAGCTCGGCGAGCGGGCGCTCGACCCGCTCGCCGTGCACGAGCGCGCCGATCGCCGCGGCCGCCTCCGCGCGGTCGAGGTCGCGGCGCGCGCTCGCGAGCCCGAGGCCGGTCTCGCGGTCGAGCACGCGGAACAGCACGTCCTCTGGATCGGGAGCCCGCCGCGCGAGCGCGTTGCGGATCGCGCCGAGGTCCAGCCGGATCCGCGGCAGGTCGTGGCGAAAGAACTCGGCGACTGCGCCGCCCTCGAGCACGCCGCGCGCGTAGGCGCGGAAGCGCTCGATCGCCCGCTCGCGAGCGTGCTCGAACGCGTCCGCGAACGCGGTCGGCGTCGGCGTCGCCTCGTCGGATCCGAGCGCCGCGTCCAGCGCCGCGCGCGTCTGCTCGGTCGCGCGACCGATGGCCTCGTCGAGCAGATCGATCAGGAACTCCTCATCCGCAGCGTCGGCGCGGTGCTCGCCGAACAGCCAGCTGCGCGGGCGCACGAACTCGCGCACCTCGAACGCGGCGCTGCGGTACGCCTCGTCGATGCGCGCGCGCAGCGCGACGCGCTCCCCCGCGATCGCCCCGCGCACGCGGTGCTCGGCCGCGGTCAGCGCGCGCCGCTCCGCCGCGAAGTCGCGCGCCGGGCCGCCCGCCGGCGCGGCGCTGGGGCCGATCTTCGCGCGCGCCTCCGCCACGAACCGCCGCAGCGCCCCGAGCGCCGTGTCGCGCTTCAGCGCGCGCGCGTGCTGGAAGAACCGCTGCTCGAGCGCCGTCTCCAGCGCCGCGAATCCGCCGTCGTCGACTGCCGCGCCGCCGCCCGCCTTGCTCGCGCGCGCCTTCTTCGCGGCGGCCTTGCCGTCGTCGACCTGGACGCTCGCGCCCGCGCTCGCCTGCGCGCGCTTGGCCTCGAGCCCGCGGCGCGCCGAGATCGGCACGATGGCCTCGACCAGATCGCCCAGGCTGTCCGCCACGTGGGCCGACACCTCCGCGATCTCATCCTCGCTGGCGCGATCGATCTTGTTGAGCACGCCCAGCACGCGCTTGCCGGCGGCCCGCGCGAGCACCAGCGCCTGCTTCTCGGTCGCTTTCGCCGCCTGCCCGACCGCGAACAACCAGACGATGGCATCGGCGTCGACCAGGAAGTCGCGCGCGACACTCTCGTGCTCGGGGCGCAGGGAGTTGAGCCCGGGCGTGTCGACGACCTCCACACGGCGCAGGACCTCGAGCGGGTAGAAGATCTCGACCACGCGGATCCCCGATGCCTCGTCGGCGCCGAGGCCGCGCAGGAACGGCGCGACCGACGCCGCGTCGACCTCGCGCACGCGGCCGTCGTGATAGATCGCGCGTCCGCCCATCGGCCCGTGGCGGAGGATGTTGATCGTCGCGGTGGTCGGCGTGACGCCGACGGGCGCGATCTCCTCGCCGCACAGCGCGTTCACGAAGGACGACTTCCCCGCGTTGAACTCGCCCATGACCGCCACCAGCAGCGGCCGATCGTAGGCCTCGACGGCGCGCGCCGCGGGCAACACCAGCGGCCACAGCTCTGGCGTGCGCGCCGCCAGCGCGTGCGCGTAGCCGAGCAGCGCGACCAGGTTCCCGGCCGGCGCCGCCGCGGGGGCGAGCCCCTCGACCACGAAGCGCCGCGACGCCGCGTCGGGGGCAAAGCTCGCGAGCGCGATCAGATCATTCTCATCGGCGGCGTTCTGCAGAAAGCGACCCAGCGCCGTCAGCGCCCCCGCGAGCTCACCCGACGCCCCGGACGCGCCGCCGCCGGCCGCCAGCTCGGCGAGCGCCTTCCGATCACGCGCCGCCAGCGCGAGCGCCAGTCGGTCCTCGAGCGACAGGGCGCCGCCCATCTCCATCTCGCGTCGCGCGGCGGCCAGCGCCTCGCGCCACTCGCCCGCGGCGGCGTAGCTCTCGCGCAGCGCCGCCAGCCCCGCCGCCGACGCGGGATCGACCGTGACGGCTTCGAGCGCCAGGTTCCGCGCTTCCTCGCGCTGTCCCGCGCGCGTCAGCTGCCGCGACAGCGCCGCGGTGACGGCGCCGCGTGCCGCCGCCACACCGGGCGAGGCTTCGGCCGCCATGAGGCGCACGCGCGCATCGCGTAGCAGCCGCTCGGCGTCCGCGGGAACGCTGGTCACCGCTGCCGCGTCGACAACCAGGGTCGGATCGGCGCCCGCCGCCAGCGCCGCGCGTGTCAGCCACTCCGCCGCGCCGGAATCGCCGGCTCGCACGAGCGCGCGGCCGTAGTCCGCCGCCAGCGTGTGATCGCCGGGCAGCAGCTTCACCGCCTTGCCCAGCTCGCGCGCCGCCTTGCCCGCGGCGCCGCGGACTCCGTAGAGCCGCCCGAGCGCGGCGTGCGCCCGCCCGCGCTCCGCCGGGTCGATCGACAGCGTCAGCGCGCGCCGGAGGGCGTCGCGCGCCGGCTCGAAGCGTCCCAGGCGCGCCAGGAGCTCGCCGAGCTCGAACCAGGCGTCGATGTCGTCGGCGTCGAGATCGACCGCGCGCCCGTAGGCCGCCGCCGCGTCGTCGTGGGCACCGCGGCGCGCGCGCACCTCGCCCAGGCGCTTGAACCCACGCGCCAGCCGCGGGCGCGCTTCGGTGACCGTGCGCAGCCGCTGCTCCGCGGTCGCGAGATCGCCTGCGCCCGCGACCGTCATCGCCGCGTCGATCTCCTGGTTGGCGCGCTCGTCGGCCTCCGCCTCGGCGTCGCGCCCCAGCCCTTCGAGCGTGCCGGCTATGCGGTCGAGGAGGCCCATGTCGACGTCGGCGTCCGGCGCCCTCAGCCCGGCGGGGCCGCGGGAGCCGGCTCGAGGTCCTCGGGCATCCACACGCGCTGGCGAATGTCGGCGATGCGCTCTTCGATCCCTTTCAGCTCGCGCACACGCTCGTCGATCGCGATCGCTTCCGGCTGCGCTTCGATCGCCACGTCGTGCTCGCGCCGCTCGTGCAGCGCGTGGTCGAGCACCTCGGAGATCCCGCGCGCCAGCGCGTCACCCGCCTCGGCGACGAACTCCGCCAGCCGCGCCGCGAAGCCGTCGATGAACTCGTCGAGCTTCGGCCCCAGCAGCTTCGCCACGCGGTCGACCGCCAGCGGCGCCTGCTCCTTGGCCTCGTTCTTGATCTCCTGGCCGACGCGCCCGCGCAGGATGAACGCCAGCACCGGCGCCGCCGCGGTCAGCAAGCCGCCCACGAGCCCGTTGACGAACAGGAAGATCGTCGTGCCCAGCGCGCCGAGCGCGAACACCGAGACGTCGTACCTCAACGTGTCGACCGAGATGTCGATCTTGGTTTCGGCGGGCCCGAGCTCCGCCGAGACGTCGTGCGCCACCTCGCGCACGTTCTCGTTGGCGACCTGGATGACCTTCTCGGCCAGGCGCTCCAGCTCCTCGGCGATGCGGTCGCCCTCGGCCTCGGCCCAGGCCTTCCACGTGTCCTGCACGAAAAAGCTCAGGTAGCGGCGGATGTCGCTGGCGTCGACCTTGTCGATCTCGGGCGGCAGCGCGGCGCGCAGATCGCTCGCGAAATCCGCCAGATCCTGGCGCACGCGCGCCTTGAGCGCCGCGGTCTCGGCGGCGATCGTGTCGGCGGCCATGCCCAGCGCCTTCTTGCCGTGCTGCAGACGCTCCTTCGCGCGCGCGATCCGCTGCTCCAGCTCGGGCACCGGCAGCTCCAGCGAGCGGCGGCGCATGCCCAGGCTCTGTCGAATGAACATCGACAGCCGGCCGGCGTCGGCCAGCGCGTGGTCGAGCAGCAGCTTTCGCCGCTCCTGACCGACGGTGGCGCGCAGGTGCTGCACGAGCGCCGTCATGCCCGACCCGTCGCGATCGCCGGCCAGCGCGCGCTTCGCCGATACCGCGAAGATCGCCGGCTCGTGCACGATCGCCGCCAGGTGCTCGCGCGCATACTTCGTCGTCTCTTCCAGCTCGCCAGCGTCGAGCAGGTCGGCCTTGGCGATGACGAAGATCAGCCGGTCGCGCGCCGAACGCAGGATGCGCTCCTCGAGGAACTGCCGCTCGGAAGCCGTGAGGATCTGCGTGCCGTCGAGCAAGAACACCACCGCGTCGGCGCGCGGCACGTAGCCGTAGGTGATCTCGGCGCGCTGCTCGTTGATGTCGTTCACGCCCGGCGTGTCGACGATCGTGAGCCGGTTTTGCAGGATGCCCGCCGGGTGGGTCAGCTCGACATGGTGCAACTGGGAGCGATCTCCACGCTCGCCGGTGGGGCCGCCGCGCTCGCCGGTGGGGCCGCCGTTCGGACTGCCGTTCGCGTTGCCATTCTTGCCGGCGCTCTCCTCGACGGTCAGCCAGGGCGCGAGCGCGCCGAGCGCGATCGAGCGCCGTTCGCCCGACTCGAAGATCAGCGTGGCCGCGGGCGTGCCTTCGATGACGTGGGTCAGCACGGCGGTCGTCGGCGTGATGCCGGTCGGCAGCACGGCCTCGCCGAGCAGCGCGTTGACGAACGTCGACTTGCCGTGGTTGAACTCGCCGAGCACCACCAGCGTGAATCGCTCCTCGTCGAGCTTGGGGATGCGCGTCTCGCGGATGTCGCGCGCCGTGGTCGCCAGGCCGGCGGTGTCGGCGGCCGCGGCCAGGCTCTCGAACGCGGCGCGGATGGCTACCTTCCGCTCGGCGCTCGTGCCCGCCTTGCTGGCGGGCGCGGCGGAGCTCGGCGGAGACGGCGTGGTCAGGGGCTCGTTCATGAGGTTCTCATCGCTTGATGATCGAGATGATGTCGGCGACGCGGGCGTCGCATTCTTCCTGGCTCAGCGCGGACGGCGCGGTGCCGTTGGCTCCGTCGGCGGGTGCGCCGATCAAGCTGCGGTAGTAGTGGGTCGACGCGAACAGCCGCAGCGCCGCCACGCGCTTGGGGAGATACGGATGCGTGTGCATCAGCTCGTCGAAGCGCCCGACGCCGCGGCTCGCTTCCTCGAGCTGCGCCAGATACTCGTCGAGGTTGATGTCGCTGTAGAGCTTGCGCGACCCGATCGCCAGCTTGACCAGGCAGCCGACCGACGCGTCGAGGTCGCGCGTGCAGATGAGCCCGGTGCGATCGCAGGTGATCTCCGCGCGGCGCGCCCAGGCGTTGAGCGCCATCACCGCCGGCTTCACGCTCCAGCGCAGGAACATGTTCGCCGCGCGGGTCAGGAAATAGAGCGTGGTCATGTAGACCACGTGGTTGTTCTGGATGTGGCCGCATTCGTGGCCGATGACGTCGAGCAGCTCGACGTCGGACAGGTGATCGATGAGCGCCGCGTTGACGACGATATAGGGGTCGTCGCCCGTGCCGAAGGTGTGCGCGTTGAGCGATCCGATGTTGGGTGACACGTACAGCGTCGGGATCGGGATGCGCAGCGCCTCCGAGCACTTGACGCCCAGCTTCCAGACCTTGGGGAACTGCTTCTCGGTGACCTTGACCGCGGTGCCGAGCATGCGGCTCTTCTCGACGCTCTGCCACAGCCGCACGGTCGCTTCGACCGCCAGGGTCACCGGCCGGAGGCGGTCCAGCGTGGCCCGCACCTTCTGGTCGCCCGCGTAGGCGTAGACCGCGCCCTCGCGCGAACGCGCCGACGCTTCGCCCTTGCGCGCGGCGACATAACGTGAGAACGAGAGGTCGATCTGCGGTTTGGGCACGGCGACCACGATCATAATAGAATACTCGCCCGCTCGCCCCTCCCGGCGACGACAAGGACGAATGACCCGCATCATGACCAGCGCCGCGCCCCTCTCGGAAGAAGACGGTACGTCGGGGCAGAGCCGCATCCACACCGATCAGGAGATCGGGTTCATGCAGCGGGCGCTGGCCGCCGCCGAAGAGGCTGCGGGCCGGGGCGAGGTCCCGGTCGGCGCAGTCGTCACGCTGGGCGACCAGATCGTCGCGGTCGCGCACAACGAACGCGAGACCGGCAGCGACCCCACGGCCCACGCCGAGATCGTCGCGCTCCGCCGCGCGGCCATGGCGGTCGGCAACTGGCGTCTCAATGACGCCAACCTCTACGTCACCATGGAACCCTGCCCGATGTGCGCGGGCGCTCTGGTCAACGCGCGCATCCACCGGCTCTACTTCGGCTGCGACGATCCCAAGGCAGGCGCCGTGCGCACGCTCTATCGCATCCTCGACGACCGGCGGCTCAACCACCGCGTCGAGGTCGTGGCCGGCCTGATGGCCGCCGAGGGCGCGACGCTACTGCGATCGTTCTTCGGCCGCCTCCGTCGCTAGGGGCTACTTCGGCGCGCCCATCGCCAGGATCTTCTCCTCCATGCGCTCGATGACCTTGACCTCGAAGGTCTCGCCGTAAAGCGCGTTCGCCTCGACGATGCCGGTCGGGCTGGTCACGTTGATCTCCGTGAGCCAGCCGCCGATCACGTCGAGCCCCACGAAGAAGAAGCCGCGTTCCCGCAGCTTGGGGCCGAGCATGCGGATGATGGTCAGGTCGCGCTCGTCGAGCGTGGTCGCCATCGGCCGCGCGCCGACGTGCAGGTTGCCGCGCGCGTCGTCGGGCGCCGGCACGCGCAGCACCGCGCACAGCGGCTCGCCGTCGCACATGACGATGCGCTTGTCGCCGGCGCGCACCTCGGGCAGGTACTTCTGCGCCACGGTCCAGCGGCGCCCCAGGTTGGTCGCTTGCTCGAGGATCGCGCCGGTGTTCGGGTCGCCGCGCCGCACGTGGAACACGCCGAAGCCGCCCGAAGCGTCGAGAGGCTTCACCACCATCTCGCCGCCCTGCTCGGCCAGGAACGATCGCAGGCGCCCGGCCTCACGCGTGACGATCGTCGGCGGTGTGAGATCGGGATAGTCGAGCACCGCGAGCTTTTCATTCGACTCACGCAGGCCGCGCGGGTCGTTGATCACCCAGGTTTGACCGCGGGCGCGCTCGAGAATCAGCGTGGCGAAGTAGTAGTCGAGATCGAACGGCGGATCCTTGCGCATCAGGACCGCCTGACAGCTGCGCAGCGGCACGACCGCCTGCGGCCCCAGCAAGTAGTGATCGCCCACGACCCGGCGCACGGTCACGGGCCAGGCGCGCGCGACCGCGTCAGCGTGCTCGAGAGAAAGATGGCGCGGCTCGCAGAACCAGATCTCGTGGTCGCGCGCCTGCGCGGCCAGCATCAGCGCAAAGGTGGAATCGCCCGCGATCTGCAGGCGCGCCAGCGGATCCATGACGAAGAGCAGCTTCATGTTTACTATTGTGGCTGCGACTGCGGTGGATTGCCCGTGCCCGAAGAAGGGGTAGAAGACGAGGTAGAAGAAGGGCCCGCGGCGCCGCCAGCTTCACCGCCGTTCGGCGCTTCCTTCATCGGTAGCAGGTGCTCGAGCCCGTGCTTTCGCAGCCGGTAATAGAGGGTCGAGCGGTTGATACCAAGGGTACGCGCGGCCAGCGCGATATTCCCCTGCGCGTGATCGATGGCGGCGATGATCTCGGCGCGCTCCTGGTCCGACAGACGCTCGTGAAGCGGGCGCGTGGCGTCGCGGCCCGGGACGCTCGGGACGCCGGGCCGCACCCCGGCAGCCGGGCCGTGGCCGTGGCAGCGGGCGGTGGCGGGCTGCCCGGCCGGCGGCTGAACTCGAGATCCGCCGCCGTGAGCTCCGTGCCGCGCGCGAGGATCATCCCCCGCTCGATCACGTTCTCGAGCTCGCGCACGTTGCCCGGCCAGGGGTAGGACGCCAGCGACGCCAGCGCGCCCGGGTCGACACCGCGCACGCGCTTGCCGATGGTCTGGGAGTACTTCTGGATGAAGTGCTCGCACAGCGTCGGGATGTCGCTGGGCCGCTCGCGCAGCGGCGGCAGCGTGATCGGAAAGACGTTGAGGCGGTAGTAGAGATCCTCGCGGAACTCGCCGGCGGCGATCTGTTGCTCGAGATCCCGGTGGGTCGCCGACACGACGCGCACGTCGACCTTGACGGTGTCGGCGCCGCCGACGCGCTCGAACTCGCGCTCCTGCAGCACGCGCAGCAGCTTGACCTGCACGTCGGCCGGCAGGTCGCCGACCTCGTCGAGGAACAGCGTGCCGCCGTCGGCCAGCTCGAAGCGCCCCAGTCGCCGCGCGACCGCGCCCGTGAACGCGCCCTTCTCGTGGCCGAACAGCTCCGACTCGAGCACGCCGTGCGCCAGCGCCGCGCAGTTCACGCGCACGAACGGGCGCGACTCGCGCGCGCTGTTGATGTGGATCGCGCGCGCCACCATCTCCTTGCCGGTCCCGGTCTCGCCGCGCAGGAGCACCGTCGAAGACGTCTGCGCCACCTGCTCCACGCGCGCCAGCACCTCGCGCAGCACGGGCGAGTCGCCGACGATCGCGCCGAAGTTGAACGCGCTGTGCGCGTCGCTGGCCAGCACACCGGCGTACTGCTGCAGCTGCTCGGTCAGGCGGCGGTTCTCACGGACCAGCTGGTAGCGTTCGATGGCATGGGTCAGGATGCCGCGCAGCTCCTTGGCGTCCCAGGGCTTGGTGACATAGCGGTAGATGCGCCCGAGGTTGATGGCCTCGATCAGCACGTCGACGTCGGTGAACGCGGTCACGATGATGCCGACGGCGTCCGGGCGGAGCTCTCGCGCCGCCCTGAGCAGCTCGAGCCCGGTCATGCGCGGCATGCGCTGGTCGGTGACGATCACCGCCACGTCGTGCTGCTTGACCAGGGCCAGGGCCTCCTCGCCGCTGCCCGCGGGAAGCAACGAAAAGCTCTTGCCGAAATTGAAACGAATCGCGTCCAGGTTGTCCGGCTCGTCGTCGACGACGAGCACCGGAACCTTGCTGGTCTCGGGACCGGGCGGCGCCATGGAAAGACCGTAGCATAGGCCGGGTTTTTGCTGGCGCCCTCCGTTGTTGATACGATCGCGGACCTCGTGCCGATGACGAAAATGAAACCCTCGGATCAGCCCGCCCCGAGACCTGGCTCGGGACCATCCTTGGGACCCAAAATGGCAAAAAAACCAATGGCTCGGGCCGTACGGATCGCGCTCTTCCAGCGCGAGATCCGCGTGCGGCTGTCACCGGCTGCGCTGGACTTGCTGTTCGCGCGCGCCGAGGTGATCTCCGAGGGCCAGCGCGCGATGCGCGGCGGGCAAGACTCGTACTTCGGCTCGACCATGCTCACGCTCGATCTGCCGTCGCTGGCGCCGCTCCTCAGTGACGCGTGCGACGCCGGGACCGCCCGCCGGCTGGCGTCGCTGCTGGAGAGCGATGCCGATGTCGCGCGGCGCGTTCAGCAGCTGGCCGAGCGTGAAACCGCGCGGGTCGCCGGCGCCGCCGCGCGCCAGGTGGGCACCCACGTGACGATCCGGTCGCAGGGTGCCAAGGTGTTCGTCGACGTCGACGTCGAGGCGGTCTTCGGTTAAGGCGGGCGGCGGACTGTGAGCGACGACGCGACCTATACCTTCGCCGGGGTGGCGAAGATCCTGGAGATCAGCGAGAGCAAGCTGCGCTATTGGTCGCAGGTCGGCTTCGTGGGGCCGTCCGTCCGCCGCGGCGGCAAGCAGGTGTTCAACTTCCAGGACCTGGTGAGCGTCAAGGCCGCCAAGGAGCTGGTCGACCGCGGCTTCAAGGCCGGCGAGGTGCGCAAGGCGCTGGACGCCGTGCGCGCGTCGCTGCCGCACATCCCGCGCCCGCTGGATCGGATCCGGGTGTCGTTCGACGGCAAGGCGCTGGTGGTCGTCGACGAGGGCGGCGCTTTCGACGTGACCGGCCAGCGCGTGTTCGACTTCGGGCTCGGCGAGCTCGCGCGCCGGATCACCGACGTGGCCCAGGGAGGCGTCGCCGCGGTGACACCGCTGCCGGGCGCCGCGCCCGACGGCGAGGCGGGCCGCAACGCCTACGACTGGTTCATGGAGGGGACGCGGCTCGAGGCGCGCCCGGACCTCGACCCGGCGGACGACGAGGCGGCGGTGTGCTTTCGGTGCGCGCTGGCGCTGGATCCCGGGCCTG
Organism: uncultured Pseudomonadota bacterium; assembly: GCA_963774325.1. Classification (GTDB taxonomy): domain Bacteria; phylum Myxococcota_A; class Polyangia; order Fen-1088; family Fen-1088; genus DASRQZ01. Next base: position 701,987 of record CAVZEF010000002.1, on the reverse strand, counting down.
GCGCCGGCGCATACCAATCTGGGAATCATCGCGTACCGTCGCGGCGATCGATCGCGGGCCAAGGACAGCTTCGAGACGGCGCTGGCGCTCGACCCCGATCAGCCCGAGGGGCGCTTCAACCTGGCGAACCTGATCCTGGAGGAGGGCGACCTCGAGCTGGCCGTCGCGGAGTTGCGCCGCGTGCTGCAGATCGCACCCGACTTCGCCGACGCGCACTTCAATCTGGCGGTGGCGCTGGAGCGGCTGGGCGGGCGGTCGCAAGCGCGCGCGCATCTGGAAAAGTACATCGCGCTCGAGCCGGAGCCGGCGGCGCCGTGGGCGGAGCAGGCGCGCACCTTGATCGCCAGGCTGTCGGACTGAGCTCGCGGAGAGACTTCCGAAAGTCCTCTCCGCCACGCGGGCGTGGAGAGGGGAAAAGGCAGCTCGAGCAACGCTCGATCTACCGCGGCATCGCTTCCTTGACGCCCCCGTCGATCGGCAGCGCCGCTCCCGTCGTGAAGCGGCGATCGCGGTGACGCCAGAAACAGCGCCGCCTCCGCCACCGCCGCCGGCGGGATCGGGCCGACGTGCATGGCGTTGCGCTGGCGGTAGTCCTCGATCTGCTTCTCCGGCGGTGATGCCGCGGTGAGCGGCGCGCTGCGCGATCAGCTGCTGCATCAGCGGCGTGTCGACGAAGTCGGCGTTGAAGTAGTTGACGCGGATGCCGGCGGTGCCGAGCTCGGTCGCCAGATTTCGCGCCAGCGCCGCGACGGCAGCCTTCGAGCTGGCGTAGGCGGCGTTGTCGGCGGTCGGCGCGAACGCGCCCTTCGACGCGTTGAAGATGATCACGCCGCCGCGTCCCAGCTTCATCGCGCGCACGGCGGCGCGCGCGGCGAGGAAGTAGCCTTTCACGTTGAGGTCGAAGTGGCGATCCCAGGTCTCCTCGGTCATCTGGTCGGCGGGCCCGGCCTGGATGAAGCCGGCGTTGCACACCAGGATGTCGACGCCGCCGAACGCGAGCACCGCCTGGTCGAACGCCGCCTCGGTGTCTGCGGCGCGGGTGGCGTCGGCGTCGACGGCGACCACGCGCTGCGGATCCTTGCACGCGCGTCCGATCGCTGCCGCGGTCTCGCGCAGCGCCGGCCCGGCGATGTCGGTCAGCACCAGGTGCGCGCCCTCGGCGGCGAAGCGCTCGGCGATGGCGCGCCCGATGCCGCTGGCGGCGCCCGTGATGAGCGCGACCTGGCGGCTGAGCTCGCGCTCGCTCTGCTTCAACTTGGCCAGCTCGAGCGGCCAGTACTCGAACTCGATCGCGTCGGCGTCGTCGAGAAAGCGGAAGCCGCCCAGCGCCTCGGCTGCCTCCGCGACGCGCATCACGTGCCGATAGCAAAGGTTGCCGACGACGGCGTTGGCCTTGTCCTTCATCGCGGTGACCAGGCCGAGGCCGGGCAGCAGCACCACGCGCGGCGTCGGCTCCAGCATCTCGACGCGCGGCCCCGAGCGCGCGAATGCCTCCTGTAGCGCGCGGCGAACTGATCGAGCGCGGCGCCGATCACGTCGCTGGCCTGCGCCGGCGCCAGCGCCGGCAGGTCGGCGTCGACGTAGAGCGGGATGCGGCCGCAGCGCAGGATGTGCTCGGGGGTCGACATGCCGCGCGCCGCGAGCTCGCCGGCGCGCGCCGCCCCGGTGAACGCCACCGCCTCGGGGCTGTCGTCGTAGTGCAGGATCACGCCGCGCTCGCGCGACAGGCGGCCGCGTAGCGCCGGCAAGATCGCACGCGCCAGCTCGCGCCGGCGCTCGAGTGGCGGCGCCGCGACCTTGATCTCCGCCGACAGCGCCGGGCGCCCGCCGCGCCGATCCGCAATGAAACGCAGCGCACGGTTGATGAGCCAGTGCAGGTTGTCGTAGCAGGCCTTGGCGCTGTCGCCCCAGGCGATGAGGCCGTGCCGCCCCAGCACCAGGCCGCGCGCGTTCTCGGCGACGGGCCCGAGATCGATCACGGCGCGCGCCAGCGGAAATCCAGGACGCACGTAATCGACGTAGGCGACGTCGTCGCCGAGCGCCTCGCGCACCAGCGCCTCGGGCCGCGGCGTGTCGGTCAGCGCCTGGGTCGCGAAGTCGTGAGTGTGCACGATGTACCGGTGCGGAAGCACCGAGTGCAGCGGCGTCTCCACCGACGGCGCCGGCTCCGTGCCGTCGGTCATGCACGCGCGCATGAACGCCATCATCTCTTCGTCGGACATGCTCTCGCGCCGGCGCAGGTAATCGAGGTCGTCGCGCCGCAGCCCGGTGAATCCGCCGCGGCCGATCGTGCGCAGGTCGGTGCCGCTGCCCTTGACGCGCAGCACGTCGACGGGGCGGCCCGCGAAGTCGACCTCGCGCCGCTTCACCGAGCTGTTGCCGCCGCCCGGCTGGGTCAAAGTGCCGTCGCCGCCAATCAGGTTCGACAGGTAGACCAGCAGCGCCAGCTCGTCGGAGCCCGAGGCCGCCTCGGCGACGACCTTCTGCGCGTGTGCCTCGTCCCAGTGGTATTCCACGGCGCCGAAGCTACCACCGGCCTAGCTTCGATCGACGGAGAACGTGACCTCGCCGTCATAGCCGACGGTCACGGTCACGTTCCAGGGACGGCAGCACACCGCGCAGTCCTGCACGAACACCTGCTGGCCGGGCTCGTTTGGGTCGAAGTCGGCGGCGATTTCGCCCGGCTCTCCGCAAAAGGGGCACTCGACGGTGTCATGCATACTCGTCCCGACGGCTAACTTTTTGGAACAGGGCCGTATGATAGTCGACGAAAGCATGGCGCGCTGGTTCGTCTATATCCTGCGATGCGGGGACGGCTCCCTCTACACCGGGATCAGCACCGACGTCGCCGAGCGCGTGGCCACCCACAACGCCGGCCGTGGCGCTCGCTACACGCGGCCGCGATTGCCAGTCACCGTCGTTCACGTGGAACGGAAGCGCTCCCGCTCGACGGCGTTGAAGCGCGAGGCGGCCATAAAGGCGCTTTCGCGCACCGAAAAATTGAACATGCTCAACGGCTCGTGAGCCCGATCTTCCCCCGAGTCCTGCTTTGCGTGCTGGCCGCCGCGCCCGTCGGGCGGGGTGCGCGCACCCCACGTAACGGGCGTCCCATGTCCGATCGCGTCCGAATTCCGGCTGGACCGTTCATTCAAGGTTCAACACATGGCGAAGAAGACGAGCGCCCAGCACGAACTAAGGTGATGGCCGTGTTCAGCATCGATCGTACCGAGGTGACGCGCGGCGACTACCGTCGCTGCGTGGCGGCGCGTCGCTGCGCGCCGGCGGGAGGTTCGGAACCCCCCCGGGGTTCTGAGATAGATGCCCCGACCTCGACGGCGGTCGGTTCCGAGCTAGATGATCATCTACCGGTCGTGAACGTCTCCTGGGCCGATGCGCAGTCCTTCTGTCGATTCGTGGGTGGGCGCTTGCCGACCGAGGCGGAGTGGGAGAAAGCTGCGCGCGGCACCGACGGGCGGGAGTATCCCTGGGGCGACGAGGTGTCCTGCGAACGCGCCAACTGGGGGAACTTCGACGGCGAAGGTCCCTGCGCCGGCCGCAATCCGGGTCATCCGGTCGCGGTCGGGCAATATCCCGACGGGGCCAGTCCCTACGGGGTGTTGGATCTGGGCGGGAATGTCTGGGAGTGGGTGGCCGACCGCTATGACGACGATGCGGCGGCGATCGCGCCCGAGGTTCCATCACGACGTGGTGGAGCCGCGAGGGAGCGTGCGGGTCGTGCTTCGGCGCGACCCGGCAACGTCGAGCGACGTGTCGTGAAGGGGGGTTCCTGTTGCAGTTTCTTCGTTGGGCCACGCGCTGCCAATCGAAACGCCTGGTCGCCCGACCACCGCGACGCCGATCTCGGCTTCCGGTGCGTCGGCGACCGGTGATTCGATCGAACGCGCGCGCGCCGTTGTTGCTGGCGATGTTGTTGCCGGCGTCGTTGATGATCTTGGCGACGTCGCTGGCGCCCGCGCGCGCCCACGCGGTCAACGCGCGCGAGCCGGTCAGCACCACGTCGGGTGCATCGTCGCTGGCGGCGCCGGGGGGTGACGGCGCCTCGCGCAAGCTGGCCTCGATCGCGCCCAAGACCGAGAAAGAAAAGGAGAGCCTGCCGCGCGCGCGCGCCGGCGACGAGCTGCCGCAGCCGGCCGACAACGACCGCGATCGACCGCGCATCCTGCGCGTTCAAGAGATGCTGCGCGACATCGTCCACGGCGCGACGCTCAACCGGCTGCGCGTCGGCATGCGCGTCGTCGAGGCGCGCTCGGGCCGCCTGCTGTTCGGCCGACGGGGCGCGGCGCTGATGGATCCGGCGTCGAACCAGAAGGTGCTGGCGACGGCGACCGCGATCATGCGCCTCGGCTCCGATTGGCGGTTTCGCACCGAGCTCACCGGCCCCGAGCCCAACGCCGACGGCGTGATCAAAGGCGACGTGTACCTGCGCGGCAGCGGCGATCCGACGATGCGCAGCCCGGATCTCGAGATGATGGCGCAGCGGCTCGCGCGCCGGGGCATTCGCCGCATCGAGGGCGCGGTCATCGCCGACACGCGCCGCATCGGCGCCGACGAGGCAGCGACCGACGCCGGTGCCGACGGAGCGGGCGGGGGCGAATCGTCCGAGCGCGGCGGCTCGAACGCGCGCCCGCCGCTGGTCGTGAACCGCGGCTTCATGCAGGTGCGCGTGCGCCCGGGGAGCAGCGCCGGCAGCTTTCCCGAGATCACGACCACGCCCAACGACGACTCGTTCGAGATCCGCAACACCGCGCGCACGCGCGCGTCGGGCACGGCGAAGATCAACGTCGACGTCTCGCTGAGCGGCACCAAGATCCGCGTCGACGTCAGCGGGACGATCCTGGTCGGGCAGCTCGGGTTCGCTTTCAAGCGCAAGGTGCCGCACCAGGCGCTCTACGCGGCGTCGCTGCTGCGCGCGTCGCTGGTCCAGGCCGGCGTCGTCGTGCTCGAGCCGGCGCGCGTCGGCACCACGCCGGCCGGCGCGTCGCTCATCGAGCGGCACGAGTCGGAGCCGCTGGGGATCCTGCTGCGCAAGATCAACAAGGACTCCGACAACGACCAGGCCGAGCGCGTGCTCGAGGCGGCGGGCGCCGAGGTCTACGGCGGAGCGCCCACGCCCGACAAGGGCGTGCGCCTGCTGCGCGAGGTGATCGGCGAGCTGGGCCTGACCCCGGGCAGCTACGTGTCACGAAACGGGTCGGGTCTGGGCCACGCAAACCGCATCACCGCCGAGGCGATGGCCAGCCTGCTGCGCGCGCTCTATCTGGATCCGCGCATCGGCCCCGAGATCCTGCAGTCGCTGTCGGTCGGCGGCGTCGACGGCACGACCCGCAATCGCTTCAAGGGATCGCTGGCGGCCAAGCATGTGCGCGCCAAGACCGGCACGCTCATCGGCAAGTCCTGTCTCTCCGGCTACGTCGGCGACGGCTCCGATGTGCTGGTGTTTTCGATCCTGGTCGAGGGGCTGAGCAGCAAGGGGATCCTGCGCGCGGTGCGTGGCGCGCAGGTCGGCGCCGTCAACGCGATGATGCGTTACGTGCGCGAGGGCACGGGTCAGAAGATCGACAGCGCCGGCTTCAATGAATCCGACACCGCCACCGACTACGAGAACGGTGACGAGTCGTTCATGGAGACCGACGGCGAGATGATCGACGGCGAGACCACGACTCGGGCCGGCGAGGATCCGGTCGATGCCGTGCTCCGGAAAGAGCACGTGGGCACGCCGCCCGCGAAGAAGTGACGGGCTGATAAGGACCTCGGGCCTCGGGTCTCGGGCCTCGGGCCCGAACTCATGCGCGAGTCCGAGGTCCGAGATCTGTGGCCTGAGGTCGGAGGCCTGAGGTCCGAGGCCTCTGGGCCGACCGTGAACTAGCCGAGGACGTCTTCGCTGGTGGCGGCGCGACGACGGCTGGTTTTCGCGGGCTTCTCGGCCTTGCCGTTGCTGTGGCCGTTGCTGGCGCTCGCGCCCACGGGGAAGAGCTTCCTCGCCGCCGATCGCAGAGCGTCGGCCTTGTTGGTGCGCTCCCAGAAGAAGTCGCTGTCGGCGCGCCCGAAGTGACCGTAGGCGGCGGTCTTCTGGTAGATGGGTCGCAACAAATTCAGCTCGCGGATCAGCGCGCCGGGGCGGCAGTCGAAGTGCGCCTGCACCAGCTCGGCCAGGCGATCCTCCGGCGCCGTTCCGGTGCCGAAGGTGTGGACCAGCAGCGAGACCGGCTCGGCGACGCCGATCGCGTAGGCCAGCTGCACTTCGCAGCGGCGCGCCAGGCCCGCGGCGACCACGTTCTTGGCGATGTAGCGCGCGTAGTAGCAGGCCGAGCGATCGACCTTCGACGGATCCTTGCCTGAGAAAGCGCCGCCGCCGTGCCGGCCCATGCCGCCGTAGGTGTCGACGATGATCTTGCGCCCGGTGAGCCCCGAGTCGCCCATCGGCCCGCCCACGACGAAGCGGCCGGTCGGGTTGATGAAGTACTTGGTCTTGGCGTTGACGAAGCCGGACGGAAGCACCGGCCTCACGACCTCCTCCATCACCGATTCCTTCAGCGTCTTGTACTTCACGTCCTCGCTGTGCTGGGTCGAGACCACGACCGCGTCGATGCCCAGCGGGCGCCCGTCGCTGCCGTAACGAACGGTGACCTGGCTCTTGCCGTCGGGGCGCAGGAAGTCGAGCGTGCCCTTCTTGCGCACCTCGGCCAGGCGCTTGGCCAGCTTGTGCGCGGTCATGATCGGCATCGGCATCAGCTCCGGCGTCTCGTCGCAGGCGTAGCCGAACATCATCCCCTGGTCGCCGGCGCCCTGCTCGTCCTTGGTGTAGACACCCTTCCCGTCGACGCCCTGGGCGATGTCCGGCGACTGCTGCTCCAGCGCGACCATCACGCCGCAGGTCTTCCAGTCGAAGCCCATGTCGGAGTGGCTGTAGCCGATCTCCTTGACCACACTGCGCACGATCTTGGGGATGTCGATCCGAGCGGACGACGTCACCTCGCCCGCGACCATGACGAAGCCGGTCTTGGTCAGCGTCTCGCACGCGACGCGCGAACCCTTGTCGTCCTTCAAAAGCGCGTCGAGGATGCCGTCCGACACTTGATCGCACAGCTTGTCGGGATGGCCTTCGGTGACACTCTCGGAGGTGAAAAGCGACTCGGACATCGGCGGCTCCTTGGAAACAGCGAAGATGACGGGACTATGCGGCTGCGGAGTTTCCCAGTCGGCCGTTCACGAGTCAATCGCCAACATCCGTCGCGCCGCCCCAATCGGGGGTCGGGGCTGGCCCCCATGACCAGGCTCGACCTGGGTGTTAAGCTTCCTAAGGTGGAGCCGCTCAAGAAGTACCGGAAATCGGGGCTCGAGCACTTCATCAAGTTCGTCCGCGACCTGCCGGTGCATTCCGCCGAAGCAGATCTTCGCTCGGCTGGAAGAGCTCGGATATCGCGGCCAGGACGAGGCGCGCCGCGCCGTCTCGCTGATGGCGTACCGGCACGTCCGGCGCATCAAGCGGATCTACCTCGACGGCGCCAAGCGCGAGCACGCTGCTGCCCAAGTCGAACACCTGCTCGTCGGCCCGACCGGCTGCGGCAAGACCTATCTGGTCGAGCTGCTGTTCCAGCAGATCCTGCGCCTGCCGACGGTGATCGTCGACATCACCACCTACTCCGAGACCGGCTACGTCGGTCAGGACCCGAGCACGATCCTCACGCGCCTCCTGCACGCCGCCGACGACAACCCGCTGCTGGCGTCGATCGGGATCGTCTGCCTCGACGAGTTCGACAAGATCGCGTCGGGCCAGAACAACGCGATCTTCGCCGGCGCCGGCACGACCAAGGACGTCACCGGCATGGGCGTGCAGCGCGAGCTCCTCAAGATGCTCGAGTCGTCGCGAGGTCGTGGTGCCGCTCGAGCTGACGCACTCGACCTACGGCGACCACATCGTGATGTCGACCGCCGACATCGCCTTCGTCGCAGCCGGCGCGTTCTCCGGCTTTCACCAGGTGGCGCGCAGCCGCGGCCTCGCGCGACCGCATCGGCTTCGGGCGCGAGGCGGTGCCACGCGGCGCGGCCGCCGACGGCATCGCGGTCAGCTTCACGTCGGAGGAGGTCGAGAACCTCGCCAACTTCCAGGCGTACGGCTTCCTGCCCGAGCTGCTGGCGCGGTTCACGCGCTTCGTGCCGTTCGACGCGCTCGACGCGGCGACGCTGAAGGACATCCTGCGCAGCAACGTCATCGATCGCCTCACGCGCGAGTTCGAGGACGAGGGCTTCGAGCTGGTCATCGAGGACGACGTCCTTCAACACGTGATCACCGAGGGGCTGCAGCGCGAGACCGGCGCGCGCGGCCTGTCGTCGATCCTGACCCGACACCTCGAGAACGCGGCGTTCGACGCCTTCGCCGAGAGCGGCGGCGGCGAGATCCGCGTGCGCCTGGCAGAGGGCGCGATTCGCGTCGACGTCAAAGAGTAGACGTTCGGGAATAAATTCGTTCGAGCGTCCGACTTGCGCGCGCGCGTCACGGACCCTAATGTCCGGCGCGGAGGCAAGCGTTCATGAGAATCATCCCCCGCTCCGCTCTGTCCGTCGCTCTCGCCGCGTCGGTGGCGTTGGTTTCCGCCGCCGCGCGCGCGGATCTCGAATTGCCGCGCCCCAGCCCGGGCGCGAAGGTTTCGCAGGAGGTCGGCCTGACCCAGGTCTCGGTCGACTACAGCTGTCCCGGCGTCAAGGGTCGCAAGATCTGGGGCGCGCTGGTCCCCTACGACAAGCTGTGGCGCACGGGGGCGAACTCGGCGACCAAGATCACCTTCAGCAAGGACGTGACCTTCGCCGATCAGTCCGTGCCCGCCGGCAGCTATGCGCTCTTCACGGTCCCGGCCAAGAGCGGCGACTGGACGGTCGTGCTCAACAAGGACGTCGACCAGCCCGGCATCGGTCGCGAGTACAAGCAGGAGCACGATCTGCTGCGCGCCAAGGTGCACACGCAGGCGGCGCCGATGCGCGAGCGGCTGGCGGTCATCTTCGCCGACACGACGGACGACCAGACGTCGATGAACATCGAATGGGAAAAGCTGCGCGTCGTCGTTCCGATCAAGGTGCACACGGCGGAGCAGGCGCAGGCCAGCATCAACAAGACGCTCGACGAGACCTGGCGCCCCTACGCGAACGCCGCCCGTTACCTGCTCGAGAACAAGAAGGACTACGACACCGCGATGAAGTACGTCGACCAGTCGCTGGCGCTGAAGCAGGACTGGTACAACCTGTGGATCAAGGCGTCGGTGCTGGCCGCGAAGGGCAACTTCAAGGACGCGCGCGTCGAGGCGCAGAAGTCCTACGACCTCGGCGCCAAGGCCGGCCCGATGTTCTTCTTGGAACCCGAGGTGAAGAAGGCGTTGGCTGACTGGAGCAAGAAAGGCTAGTCGCCGCTCAAGTTTCCCTATCCGACCACGGGATCCACTAGGTGCTGAGCAACCGACGGTAAAGCGCCTCGTAGCGCGCCACCATCGGCTCGAGCGGGAACACCGTCTCCGCCCTGCGGCGCGCCGCCTGTCCGAGGCGCGCGCGCAGCGGCGGGTCGTCGAGCAGGCGCACGACGTGCGCGGCCATCGCCGCGACGTCGCCGACCGGCGCCAGCAGGCCGGTCTCGCCGTCGACGACCACCTCGGGCACGCCGCCGACGCGCGATGCGATCACCGGCACGCCGCACGACATCGCCTCCAGCGCCGCCAGGCCGAAGCTCTCGCTCTCGCTCGGCAGCAGGAACAGATCCGCGCCACGCAGCACGTTCGGCAGGTCGGTCCGCTCGCCCAGGAACTGAACCGATTCGTCGAGCGCCGCCTCGCGCACCAGCCCGCGGATGCGCTCGCGCTCGGGGCCGTCGCCCACCAGCTGCAGCGTCACCGCGCGCCCGGGGGCGCGACGCCGCACCTCCGCGAGGATCGCGATCACGTCGTCGACGCGTTTGAGCGTACGGAAGTTCGACACGTGGACCAGCACCGCCGGCCGCGTCCCACCTGTGCTCGCCGCAGCCGCCGCGCCCGCCGCCGGCGCGAAGCGCTGCGTGTCGACGAAGTTGGGGATCACCTCGATCACGCGGTCGCGCGGCACGTCCAGGTTGCGATAGGTCGCCTCGGCCAGCCACGCCGACGGCGCGGTCACCGCGTCGCTCTCGACGATGGAAAAGCGTGTGAGCGGCAGGAAGCTCGGGTCGTTGCCGACCAGCGTGATGTCGGTGCCGTGCAGCGTGGTCACGATCGCCGGCGCCGACGAGCCCAGCACCTGGCGCGCAACGTACGCGCTGATGGCGTGCGGGACCGCGTAGTGCGCGTGCAGCAGATCCAGCCCGTCGCGCCATGCGACCTCGACGATCTTCGACGTCAGCCCCAGCGCATAGGGGCTGCCCTTCAGCTGCGGATAGCTGGGGATCTCGACGCGGTGAAAGTGGACAGCACCGTTGCTTTCACCGGCGGGCCGATCAGCCAGCCGGCCGGGCCGCTCGTCGCTGAAGACGTGCACGATGTGGCCGCGCGCCGCCAGCGTCAGGCCGATCTCCGACGCGATCACGCCGCTGCCGCCGTAGGTCGAGAAGCACGCGATCCCGATGCGCAGCGGACGCTCGATGGCGTTTGCGCCGGCGGTCACGGACGCAGCTCCTGCAGCGCGGTAGCGAACGGTCCGACCTCGGCCAGCCGATCGAAGACCAGCCGCTTGAATTCCGCAGCGCCGATGCGCGCAGCCAGCGTGGGCCAGCCGAACACGCGCTCCTGCGGGATCCCATCGGGATACAGCGCCGCGCGCAGCCGCTCGAGGCGCTGGCGGGTGACGCCGTCGCGCTCGGTCAGCATGCGCGCGTAGCGGTCGGTCAGCCGGCGCAGCGCGCGCGCCACGCTGGTCCGGGTCCGCTCCGCCGCACGCGCGAGCTCCGGCTCGGCCGCGACCACGGCATCCGCGACCTCGCCGACCGCGGGCGCGATCTCCGCGTCGACGCGACGGCGCAGGGAATCGGGCCCCAGCACGCCGTCCGCGGCCGGCGCGGCGGTGCGCGCGAGCAACTCGGGCAGCGGGCGGGCAATGTCGTCGGCGGTCAGTCCCAGCGCCTCGAGCCAGCGCCGCGCCGGCGCCTCGACGCATCGAAACCGCGCGCGCGGCAGCACCAGCGCGGGGCTGACGCCGAAGTAGCCGTACAGCGGATCCAGCTCGGCGAAGTAGCTCACCTCGGCCGGACCGCCGACGTAGGCGGCCGTCGGCAGCAGCGTGTCTTGAACGATGGGGCGCAGCAGCGCCGAGGTCGAGAAGCGCAGCGGATCGCGCGCGAGCGCATCGAGCAGCTCCGCCGTGGTCACCGGCGCGCCGCCGTCGTCGAGCCGCCAGGCGCCGCCGCTGTCTTCACTGTCGGTTGCCTTCAATCGACAGCGCCGTCCGGTTGCGCCGTGGGCGTGAAAGAACACCAGCGGCGAACCGGCGCGCAGCGCGACCTGACAATCGAAGCCGGCGTCGTTCAGGCGTTGCTCCTGCCGCGCCAGCAAGCCGTCGATCGCGCCGGCGCCGGTGATCGCTCGTCGATAGATCGGCGCCGCCAGCGCCGCGACGCGCGCGTCGCGCGGGTCGAGAAACAGCAGCCCCTCGTCGGCGAAGATCGCGCCCAGCGCGCCGGCGAACGCCGCCGCCATCGATCGGCCCGGGCGGTAATGGGCGCGCAGGAGACCGACGACCTCGCGCGCCGCGGGCGTCTCGCCCGCCAGCTCCGCGAATGCGTCGAGCAGCCCCGTGACCTCGGCGCCGAGCTGACGGTAGGCTACCGACGTCCGGTCCAGCTCCGGCGCACCGTCGGGCAGCGCCAGCGGCACCGGCGCGCCGTCGCGCGCAGCGGCGGTACAGCCGGCGATCTCGGCGAAGTCGTGGTCCTCGGTCTGCAGCCAGAAGAGCGGAACGCAGCGCACGCCCGACTCGCGTTCGATGGCGCGTGCGGCGGCGATCGCGGTCGCGGCCTTGTAGAAGGTGTAGAGCGGCCCCAGGAACAACCCCACCTGCTGGCCGCTGACGACGACCGCCGCGCCGCCGCGTGCCAGAGCCTCGAGGTTCCGGTCGCGCGCCGCGCTCGCCGGCAGCGCCGCCTGTTGCTCCGCGAGCGCGGCCAGCAGCGCCCCATCGACCCGCCGCTCGGCGGCCTGCCGGGCCGCCGCCGCACGCACCGCCGGCTGGCGGAAGTCGCGCGGCAGGAATGCCGCGGCGGCCGCTTCACCGGCGACGTAGGAGGAAGAAAATGCGCGGCCCACCGTCGCACGAGAATATACCCCGCGCTCGCGCTCCGACGAGCCGGTTGCCTCTCTTTCCGCTGCCGCCGCCATCGATTCTTTGTAACCTTCGCTGCCCCGTCGCTGATTCCCGCGCGCGGGAACCCCCTCGGCACTTTTTTGGCGCTCTTGCATTTGCGAAACCCATGCGAAAAACCGCCGCGAATCCCCTGTTCGCCGCCGCCCTGCTCGGTGTCGGCTCGTTCATGACCTCCGCCGCCCGCGCGGCCGGACCGCCGCCTCAGCCCAACGCCGCGCAGATCCAGCTCGGGCTGGCGAAGCTCGGCGTCGCCGGCAGCGTGCTCTACGTCGCCGCGCACCCCGACGACGAGAACACGGCGTTGCTCGCCTACCTCGCCAACGGCGCGATGGTGCGCGCCGGCTATCTCTCGCTCACGCGCGGCGACGGCGGCCAGAACCTGGTCGGCGCCGAGCAGGGGCCGGAGCTGGGGATCATCCGCACGCAAGAGCTGCTGGCCGCGCGGCGCATCGACGGCGCTGAGCAATTCTTCACGCGCGCGCGTGACTTCGGTTACTCCAAGACCCCCGAGGAGACTCTGCGCATCTGGGGCAAGGACGCGATCCTTGCCGACGTCGTCTGGGTGATTCGCCGGTTTCGCCCCGATCTCATCATCACCCGCTTCTCGCCCGAGCCCTCGGATACCCACGGCCACCACACGGCGTCGGCGATGCTGGCGCTCGAGGCATTCCACGCCGCCGCCGACCCGCGCTTTCACCCCGAGCAGCTTGCCGCGGGCGTGACCACCTGGCAGGCGCGACGGATCCTCTGGAACCGATCGAGCTGGAGCATGAAGCCGAACGAGGATCTGTCGGCGCTGGAAAAGCTCGACGTCGGCGGCTTCAACCCGCTGCTCGGCGAGTCCTACGGCGAGATGGCGGCCGACAGCCGCAGCATGCACAAGAGCCAGGGTTTCGGCGTGGCGCGCAGCCGCGGGCCGACGCTCGAGTATTTCAAGACGCTCGCCGAGGCCGACGTGCCGGCGGCTGGCCCGAAAGCGGCCAGCGCGCGCGCGGGCCATTCGCCGCTCGACGGTTTCGATTTCTCGCTCGGCCGCTGGAGCACGACGGCGCGCCTGCGGACGGCCATCGAACGCGCACAGAAGCAGCTCGACCCGGCGCACCCGGCGTCGGCGATCCCGGCACTGCTCGAAGTCGACGCCGCGCTCGACGGACTGCCCGACGCCGGCTGGCGCCTGCGCAAGCAGCGGGAGGTGCACGATCTGATCGCGGCCTGCGCGGGCCTCTTCGCCGAGGCGACCGCCGCCGACTTCAGCGTCGCCCCCGGCGATTCGATCGAAGTGACTGCAACGGTGGTCAATCGCCTGTCGGCTCCGATCCATCTGCGCGAGGTTCGCTTCCCCGGCGCGGGCGGCACGGTGGCCGTCGGGCGCGACTTGCGCGTCGATGCGGGCGCGGTCGCGTCGCCGGTGGTGACGAAGCACGCCGTCAAGATTCCGGCCGACGCGCCGCTCTCCACGCCCTACTGGCTGGCGTCGCCGCCGCAGCCGGGCGGCTTCGCGATCGCCGACCAGCAGCTGGTGGGCCTGCCCGAAGATCCGCCGCAATGGCAGGTCGACTTCGTTCTGGACGTGGCGGGCCGCCCGCTGGCGCTGTCGCGTCCCATCGCGTTCAAGTGGACCGATCCGGTCGCCGGCGAGCGCTATCGCCCGCTGGAGATCACGCCACGCGTCTCGGTCCGTCCCGACACGCAGGTCCTGATGTTCCCCGAGAAGCAGCACCAGCCGCGCGCGCTGGCGGTGCGGCTGACCGCGGGTGCGCCGGGCGTGAAGGGCATGCTTCATTTCGCGGCGCCCGCCGGCTGGCAGGTCGAGCCGGCGTCCCAGCCGTTCGCGCTCGAGAACAAGGGGCAGGACGTCGAGCTCGCGTTCCACGTGCGCCACACGGCGAAGGCAGCGGCCGAGGGCGGCGCGGCCCCGGCGATGTTGCAGATCTACGCCGAGCTGCAGAGCAACCCGGGCGCGATCGAGGAGAACCCCGTGCGATTTGCGCGCGGCGTGGTGCGCATCGAGCACGCGCACATTCCGATCCAGACCTGGCTCGCCACGGCCGAGGTACGGCTCGTGCCGCTGGCGCTCGAGACCGGCGGCGCGCGCATCGGCTATTTCCCGGGGCCGGGCGACGAGGTTCCCGCGAGCTTGCGGCGCGTCGGCTACGACGTGACCGTTCTCGACGACAGCGCGCTGCGCGCGGGCGGCGCGGCGCTGGCGCGCTTCGACGCGGTGGTGATCGGTGTGCGCGCGTTCAACACCAGCGAGCGGCTGCGCGCGGCGCACGACACGCTGATGAAATACGTCGAGGCGGGCGGCACGCTGGTCGCGCAGTACAACACCAACAACCGGATCGCGCCGCTGACGGCGCCTCTCGGCCCGTTCCCGTTCGACATCGGGCACGAGCGCGTCACCGACGAGACGGCGGTGGTGACCTTGCCGCGGGACGCTCATCCGGCGCTGACCACGCCCAACCTGATCGGCGCCGCCGACTTCGCCGGCTGGGTGCAGGAGCGCGGGCTCTACTTCGCCGAGAAGTGGGACAGCCACTACCAGACGCCGCTGGCGATGAACGATCCGGGCGAGAAGGCGCTCGCGGGCAGCGTGCTCTGGGCGCGCTACGGAAGAGGGACCTTCGTCTACACCGGTCTCGCCTTCTTTCGCCAGCTGCCGGCCGGCGTCCCCGGCGCGTTCCGGCTGTTCGCGAACTTGATGGCGCACGGCAAGGCTCCGCGTGCCCACTGACGCGGGCCGCGGCGGCGCCGGCGACTGCGGCGATCCCCCGGTCGCCGAAACGCGCGAAGAGATGCACGCGGCGCCGCCGTTCCTGACCTGGGGCGCGATCTACGCCATCGTCATCGGCGCGCTCGCCGTCCAGGTCGCGATCTGCGCGGCGCTCACGAGATGAGCGCGCTCGACTGGATCGTTCTCTTCGGCACGCTGAGCGCGATCGTCGCCTACGGGATCTGGAAGACCCGCCACCCGCAGGGCTCCGCCACCTTCATGCACGGCGGCTACGCCGACAACTGGGCGACGATCGGCCTCTCCGTGATGGCGACGCAGGCGAGCGCGATCACCTTTCTCTCGACGCCGGGCCAGGCCTACACCGATGGCATGCGCTTCCTCCAGTTCTACTTCGGCCTGCCGCTGGCGATGGTGGTGCTGTCGATCGCCTTCGTGCCGCGCTTCTACGGGCTGCGCGTCGTCACGGCTTACGAATATCTCGAGACGCGCTTCGATCGGAAGACGCGCCAGCTCGCGGCCTTCCTGTTCCTCGTGCAGCGCGGGCTGTCCGCCGGCATCACGATCTACGCGCCGGCGATCGTGCTCTCGACGGTGCTGGGCTGGTCGCTGAGCCTGACCTGCGCCTCGATCGGCGCGCTCGTGATCTTTTATACGGTCGCCGGCGGCACGCGCGCCGTCAGCCAGACGCAGAAGCACCAGATGGTGGTGATGCTGGGCGGGATGGTGGTCGCCTTCGTCGTGGTCGTGATGCGCCTGCCGCGCGAGATCTCACTGGGACGGGCGGTCGGGCTCGCCGGCACGCTGGGCAAGATGAACGTCGTCGACTTCTCGCCGCGCCTCGACAGCCGCTACACCTTCTGGTCGGGGATCACCGGCGGCTTCTTTCTCGCGATGTCGTACTTCGGAACCGATCAGTCACAGGTGCAGCGCTACCTGTCGGGCCGCTCGATCACCGAGAGCCGTCTCGGGTTGCTGTTCAACGGACTGTTCAAGGTCCCGATGCAGTTCCTGATCCTGTTCGTCGGCGTGATGGTCTTCGTCTTTCACCAGTTCCAGCCGGCGCCGATCTTCTTCAACCAGCCCGCGCTGGAAGCCGCCCATCACGCGCCGCGCGCGGCCGAGCTTCGCGCGCTCGAAGACCGGCACGCGGCGCTGTTCGCGCGGAAGCAGCGGGCGATCGGAGAGCTCGAGGCGGCGCTGGATCGCCACGACGCCGACGGCGAGCGCGCCGCGGCCGACCGCGTGCGCGCCGCCGAGAGCGAGACGCAGGCCGTGCGCAACCAGGCGCACGCCGTGATCGCGTCGTCGCTGCCGCGCGATCCCGGCAACGACACCGACTACATCTTCATCTCGTTCGTCATGCGCAATCTGCCGCGCGGACTGGTCGGACTGCTGCTGGCGGTGATCCTGTGCGCGGCGATGTCGTCGACCGCGAGCGAGCTCACCGCGCTCGGCGCCACCACCGTCGTCGACTTCTATCGCCGCAGCTTCCGCCCCGTCGCCAGCGACCGCCACTACCTGCGGGTCGCGCAGCTGTTCACAGCCGGCTGGGGCGTGCTCGCGGTGCTGTTCGCCGCGTTCGCCTCGCTGGTCGACAACCTGATCCAGGCGGTCAACATCCTCGGCTCGCTGTTTTACGGCACGATCCTGGGCCTGTTCCTGGTCGCGTTCTTCTTCGCGCGCGTCGGTGCCACGGCGGTATTCATCGCGGCGCTGCTCTCGGAGACGGTGGTCATCGTCGTCTGGCTCACGACCGGCGTCGGCTTTCTCTGGTTCAACGTGATCGGGTGCGCGATCGTGATCGTCGCGGCACTGGCTCTCTCTGGGTCGCTCAGCCGCCGGGCTCCGGCCCGCAGCCGACCTGGATGACCTTGGTGCCGGCGGGCGGTGTGATCGTGAAGCTGTCGGGAGGCAGCTCGGCATTGAGCGTGCGGTCCTTGAACCGGATCTCGACCCCTTCGTCGAAGGATTCGCTGCGTTCGGCGAAGCGGATCAACCCGGGCAGGCGGGGTCCGTTCCCGACCGGCGCGAGATCCTCGTAGCTCGCGCGCCAGCGAGGACCTTCGGGGCCTGCCACCGCCGCGCCCACGATCTCGTCGGGCTTGTCGGGGCGAAAGAAGACGCGCGTCTCGACGTTGCCGTCGCGCACGACCAGCGCGTCGGCCCCGCGCCCGGCGTCCCATGCCACCTGCGCGCCCTCCGGAGCACTCGCCTCCGCCGCGGGCAGCTGCACGTCGCCGAGCAGGATCGCCGCGACCTCGGCGGGCGCGAGCGGCATGCGGATCAGCGACGCGACGTTGGCGGGGCACGCAGGGCCCTGCTGCAGCTTCGCATTGCGCAGGTCGAGCATCTGGAAGTCGCCGTCGTGAGTGGTGAGGATCGAGACCGTGCCCTGCAAGCTGACCTCGGCCTCGAAGCGCAGGCGGCCGGCGCGCTCGACCAGCATCAGCACCGTCGCGCGCACGCGATCGCCGCCGATCCAGCTGGTGGCGCGCACGCGCGCGTTCATCGAGCGCACGGCCTGATGATGCGCGGCCAGCGCCTGCTGCAGCGTCGCGGGCGCCGGCGGTGGACCGGAGCGCACCGCGGGCGGCGACGCGCCACTGCAACCTGCGCTCAGCGCCAGCAGGCCCGCGCCGATCGCCAGCAGGCGCGGGATCATCGCCCCGCCGCGCTCTTCGCCTCGAGCGTGCGGACGCGCTCCTGCAGCTCCCGCGTCAGCCGCTCGGGCGGCGCGAGCGTCAGCGCCTTGCGATACGACTCGAGCGCGTGCGCGCGGTCCTGGCGCTGGGCGTAGAGATCGCCGAGGTGCTCGAGGATCTCGGCGTCGGCCGGCTCCAGCCGCCCCGCCTGCTCCAGGAACGCCGCGCTGTGCGCGAGATCGCCGGCGCGGAAGTAGGCCCAGCCGAGGCTGTCGATGATCGCGCCCGAGCCCGGGTTCAACGTCGCCGCGGCCTGCAGGCGCTTGAGCGCGCGCGGCGCCTCGAAGCCGTGGTCGGCCGCGACGAAGCCCAGGAAGTTCAGCGCCTCGACGCTGCGCGGATTCCGCTGCAGCAGCCGTTCGGCGAACGCGAGCGCGCGGCGCCAGTCTCCGCGCCGCTCCTCGACGCCGGCGCGCGCCACCAGCAGGCGCGCCTCGTCGGGACTCTTGGCCAGCGCCTCGTCGAGCCGCCGCGCCGCCATCGCCGCGTCACCCCGCTTCTCGTCGATGGCGCTGCGGCCGATCACCAGATCGATGTGGATCGAGCTACGCGACTCCTTGGTCGCGGCGGCCTCCGGCGCGGCGCCCTTCGGCGGCCCGGCGGCGTCGGCGGCGTCGAGCGCGCGCATCGCCTCGTCGTACTTGCCGTCGTCGCGCAGCAGCTCGGCGGCGCGCAGGCGCGCCTCGGCCGCCTCCGGCGCGTCGAGGGGCACGCCAAGATACGTGGTCACCGCGGCCGCGCGCTGACCCTGGTCGGCCAGCGCCTGCGCGCCGAGGATGGCGGCGCGCCCCGCCGGCGCGCCCAGCTTCAGCGCCTTCTCGGCCATGGCGCGCGCGCGGTCCGGCCGCTTCGCCGCGCGCTCGACGCGGCTGCCGATCAACAGCGCTTCGGGGCCGCTGCCCTCGGCGGTGAACCGCTCGCTGACCTCGAACGCGTCGGCCTTGTCGCCACGCGACACCAGCCAGCCCGCGAACGCCTCCGCGATCTCGCCGGGCGAATCCGATCGATCGAGCGCCGCGCGAAAGCTCGCCTTGGCGGCGTCGATGCGCCCGCGCGCCACCTGCAGCTCTGCCAGCAACAGCCGCGCGTCGATGTCGGCCGGCTCCTCCTCCAGCGCCGCGATCAGCGCCGCCTCCGCCTCGTCGAGCGCGCCGCGCGCCCAGGCCAGCGCCGCCAGCTGGAAACGCCCGCGCACGGTGTCGGGCGCGATCTCGACCAGCTGCCGGCAGCTCTCGTAGGCGCCGTCGATGTCGAGGCCGACGATCTGCGCATCCGCAAGCGCCAGGTAGGCGCGCTCCGCCGTCTCGAGGCCGTTGCCGCGGGCGGCGTCCTTGCGCGTGATCTCAACGGCGCGTCGCAGGCTGTCGAGCTGCCCGGCCGCGTCGCCGCGCGCCTCGCGCACGTGCGCGCTCGCGAGCCAGCCGTCGACGGTGGGCTCGATGCGCAGCGACTGCTCGACCTGCTCGCCGGCGTCGTCGAGCCGGCCGAGCCGCACGAACAGCTCGGCCAGGTGCGCGCGCACCTCGGGCGCCTCGTCGTCGAACGGCAGCGCGCGCTGCAGCTCGGCGGCGGCGTCGTCCCAGCGCTCCTCCTCTTCGTAGAGCAGCGCGCGCGTCACGTGCTCGTACGCCTCGGGGCTGATCGCACGCGTGACGATCACCTGGCCGTCGACGATCTTGGTCACCGGCTGTCCGGTCGTCGCGCAGCCCGCCGCACCCGCGACGACGGCCCCGGCCAGGCCGAGAACGGCGGCCCTGCGCGTCCACTTCACAGCGGGATGTTCCCGTGCTTGCGTGGCGGATTGGTGTCGCGCTTGTTGCCCAGCAGCGACAGCCCCCGACAGAGCTTGGCGCGCGTCTCGCGCGGTCGGATCACCTCGTCGATGTAGCCCAGCTCGGCGGCGGCGTACGGGCTGGCGAACTTCTCGCGGTACTCGGCCAGGTAGCGCGCGCGCGCGCCGGCCGGGTCGGCCGCCCGCGCCAGCTCGTCGCGAAAGACGATGTTGACGGCGGCCTCGGGACCCATGACCGCGATCTCGGCGGCGGGATAGGCGAAGCTGAGATCGCCGCGAATGTGCTTCGACGACATGACGTCGTAGGCGCCGCCGTACGCCTTGCGCGTGATGACGGTCAGCTTGGGCACCGTCGCCTCGGCAAACGCGTACAGCAGCTTGGCGCCGTGCTTGATGATGCCGCCGAACTCCTGACCGGTGCCGGGCAGGAAGCCGGGAACGTCGACGAACGTGACGATCGGGAGGTTGAAGCAGTCGCAGAAGCGCACGAAGCGCGCCGCCTTGAGCGACGCGCCGATGTCGAGGCAGCCGGCCAGGTGCGCAGGCTGATTGGCGACCACGCCGACGGGCCGTCCGTCGAGCCGCGCGAAACCGACCACGATGTTGGGCGCGTACTCGGGCTGGATCTCGAAGAAGTGTCCGTCGTCGAAGACCCGCGCCAGCACGCCCTTCATGTCGTACGGCTTCGACGAATCGACCGGGATCAGGTCGTCGAGCGCGCGGTCCTCGCGCTCGGGCTTGTCGCGCGTGGGCAGGCGCGGCGGATCCTCGCGATTGTTCTGCGGCAGGAAGGTCAAGAGCTCGCGCAGCGCCTCCAGGCACGCCGGCTCGTCGGCGAACGCGCGGTGCGCGACACCCGAGCGCGCGGCGTGGGTATGCGCGCCGCCGAGCTCTTCCTTCGTCACCTCCTCGTGCGTGACGGTGCGGATCACGTCGGGGCCGGTGATGAACATGTAGCTCGACGACTCGACCATGAAGATGAAGTCGGTGATGGCCGGCGAATAGACCGCGCCGCCCGCGCACGGGCCCAGGATCGCCGACAGCTGCGGGATCACGCCCGACGACAGCGTGTTGCGCAGGAAGATGTCGGCGTAGCCGGCCAGCGACGCCACGCCCTCTTGAATGCGCGCGCCGCCCGAGTCGTTGAGGCCGATGACCGGTGCGCCCGCCTTCAGCGCCAGGTCCATGATCTTGCAGATCTTGCGCGCGTAGGACTCGGACAGCGAGCCGCCGAACACCGTGAAGTCCTGCGCGAACACGAACACCGTGCGGCCGTGGACGGAGCCGTGCCCGGTGACCACGCCGTCACCCAGGATCTTGTTTCGCGCCATGTCGAAGTCATTGCAGCGGTGGGTGACGAACTTGTCGATCTCGACGAAGCTGCCGGGGTCGCAGAGCAGCTCGATGCGCTCGCGCGCCGTCAGCTTGCCGGCGTCGTGCTGCCGCTTCACGCGCTCGGGCCCGCCGCCCTCGAGCGCGCGCCGCTCGAGCGCCTCCAGCCGTTGCAGCGGCGTCACTGGCCGCGCGCTGTCATCGCTCATCGAGGCAGCTCCGGCAGGTCGAGGCGCTCCCGCACGTACTCTTGCAACCGCCGCCGGTCGTCCTCGCCGACCGCCAGGAACGTCAGCGCGCGGCCGCCCGCGGCCTGCTCACCGTCGTCATCCTCGTCGCCGCCGCGGATCTCGAGGCGTGCCGGCAGGCGCAACAGCTCCGGGTCGTCGGGCAGCGCGAACGCCACCTCGACCGGGCGGCCGATCTCGAAGGGCGCGGCTCGCTCCAGCGCGATGCCGTCCTCGCCCAGGTTTTCGGCCAGCCGAAAGACCCGGCGACCGGCGGCGCGGACCTCGACGGTGACCGCAATAGGGGCGCGCAAGCTCACGTGAAGACGGGCATCATAACACCCCGATGGCTTCGAGCACGGCGTCGTGCAGGCGCGGCCGCAGCTCGCGGAAGCGGTGGTCGGTCGCCGGCGGAACCTCGGGGTGGACTCGGTTGCTGAGCATCACGATCCACAGCTCGCGCTCGGGGTCGATCCACAGCGAGCATCCGGTGAAACCCAGGTGACCCACGGCGGCGCGCGACAGACGCGTCCCGGCCTGCGACCCCTCGGCCGCCGGTCCATCCCAGCCGAGCCGCCAGGTCGAGCCGGGAATGCCGGCGGGCGACCAGAAGGATCGAATGGTTTCGCGACTCACCATGTTGGATCCGGTCGGGCTCTTCCATGCGGCGCACAGCGCACCCGCCAGGATGCCGAGGTCGGTGGCGTCGCTGAACAGGCCGGCGTGGCCGGCGATGCCACCCATGGCGTAGGCGTTCAGATCGTCGACCTCGCCCAGGACCACGCGCCGCCGCTCCGGGCAGAGCTGCGCGGCCGCGACAGACCGGTTGGCGAGCAGGCGCGCGCGCGCCTCGGAGTCGGCCAGGTTCACGAAGGTGGTCGAGCCGAGACCGAGCGGCTGGAAGATGCCGCGCGCGGCCTGCACGTCCAGGCGCAGCCCGGCCGCGCGTTCGAGCAGCCAGCCGAGCACGATGAAGCCCAGATCGGAGTAGATCGACTTCGAACCGGTCGGATACTCGAGCGGCTCGTGCGCCGCCATGAGCGAGATCGCCCAGCGCTCCGACGCAGCCGCCGACGCCGAGCTCCAGAAGCGGCGGTGGGCGGGTAGCCCGGATGCGTGCGCCAGCAGGTGGCGGATCGTGACCTGCTCTTTGCCCGGTCCCCGGAAATCGGGTACCCGCGCCGCCACCGGCTCGTCGAGGGACAGCGTCCCGCGGTCGACGAGCTGCATCGTCAGCACACTCGTGATGGCCGCCTTGGTCAGCGACGCGACGTCGTAGACGGTGTCGGGCGCGGCGCGTAAGCGGCGCGGCGTGAGCTGGCGGTAGCCGAATGCTTCGTGAAACAGCATACGTCCCCCGGCGGCGCATAGCAGCACCAGCCCGGGGACCACCCGGTCAGACACGGCCGCCTCGCAGAGCTGGCGTACATCATCGAAACCCCCCGCCATCGGCCCAGCACTATAGAACGGGCCTGATTGCCGCGCAGCCCTGCCGCGTCTCCCTCGGGTGATTACTTTAGTCGCGGAGGATTGAACACATGAGCCGTCGAGCTTCGAAGTCGTCATCGGATCCAGCCCGCGACCCCGCCCCGACGCCCGCCAGACGACGGTCGAGCGGATCGCGTCTCGGCCCGCATCGCCACGAGCGCAGCGACGACGCCAATGCGTTCATCCCCGATCCCGAGGGGGGGCCAGCTCACACGCGGGACGATCTGGCGGAGAGCCTGGCGGAGGACTTCTTGCAAGCGGCGACCAGCGGCGAGGATGTCGCGGAGGAGTCAGGGGACGAGGTCGTTCCCGAGGAGCTGGGCGGGCCATTCGTGGAGACCTCGGCCAGCGAGGAGTTCGCGTCCGGCACGGATGAATCGAATCCGCCCGACGCCGAAACCGAACCGCTGCCGCTGTCCGGGCCCGGGATCATCGGGACGCCCAAGGAGGAGCTGCCCTGAAGCCCAGGCTTCCGATCTTAATCGCTCGACGAGCGTAGACGACGCCCGGTCGGTGGTTTAGCCTCCTTTCCGCCCAATGAAGTTCGGCCAGTACGAGCTGCTCGAACGCATCGCCATCGGCGGAATGGCGGAGGTCTACAAGGGCCGCGTGGTCGGCGCCGAGGGTTTCGAGAAGCTGGTCGCGATCAAGCGCATCCAGCCGGATCTGATCGCCGACGAGCGGTTCGTGACCATGCTGCTGACCGAGGCGCGCATCCATTCGGCGCTCTCGCACCGCAACATCGTGCAGATCCACGACCTGGGGATCTCCGAGGAGGGCGAGTACTTCATCGTCCTCGAGTACGTCGAGGGTTACGACCTGCGCGCGATCATGGAGTCGATCAACAGCGACGGCGAGATCATCCCCGAGGCGCTGTCGCTGCACATCGCGGCCGAGGTCGCGCAGGGGTTGCACTTCGCGCACGAGTTGCTGGGGCCGGATCGGCAGCCGCTGGGCCTGATCCATCGCGACGTGTCGCCGTCCAACGTGCTCATCTCGTTCGCCGGCGAGGTCAAGCTGTCGGACTTCGGTCTGGCCAAGCGCCGGCACGATCGCTCGGTCGTCGGATCGCTCAAGGGCAACCTGATCTACATGTCGCCCGAGCAGGCGCGGCAGGCGCCGCTCGATCGGCGCACCGACGTGTTCTCGCTGGGCGCGCTGCTGTTCGAGCTGCTGACCGGCAAGCGGATGCGCGAGATCACCGACGAGATCAAGGGCTGGGGCGAGGTGGCGGCCGGCGTGGTGCGCAGCGCCCGCAGCGCGCGGCCCGATCTGCCGGCCAGCTTCGAGGCGCTGCTGAACCAGGCGCTGGCTGCCGAGCCGAATCGCCGCTTTCCGGACGCGGCGACGTTCGGCGCGGCGATTCGCCAGCTGCTGGCGCAGATGAACACGCCGGTGGGTCCCGCCGACCTGCAGGTCTTGCTGGGTCTGGTGAAGCCGCCGAAGAAACCGCGCGGCGAGCTCGATCGATCCAAGGTGATTCGCCTCGGTCCCGAGGCGCACCGCACGCGCTCGGGCGCGCCGCCGTTGCCGGCGGTGGTATCGGGGCGCATCGCAGAGCCGTCGCCGCTCGATCGCCTGCGTTCGGCGCAGGCGCGCACGTCGCCCGGCGCGCCGCTGCGGCGCTCGCCGCCGGCTCCCGCGCGCACGAAGACCAACGACGAGCTCGATGCCTATCCGCCGACGCCACCGCCGGTGACGACCGCGCCCGCGCCGAGCGCGCCCGCGCCGAGCGCGCCCGCGCCGAGCGCGCCCGCTGCCACCACCGCCGCGCCGGTCGCGGGCGGGGCCGGTCACAACACCTGGGCTGGTGGGTTCTCGCTGCCCAGTGTCGGCGGCGCCCCGACCTCGGCGCGGCGGCGAGCGTCGCCGCTCGGATCGACGCTGGTCGGACCCGCGCCCGCGCCGCCCGCGCCCGGCGTATCCGGCCTGCCGATGGTGCCTGCGTCGCTGGACAAGCGCCAGCCGCCTCCGCCCGCGGCGGTGACGCCGCCGGGTCCGATCGTCTCACGCCCGCGCCCCGCGCTCGGTCGAGAGATGGCGCGGACGCTGCCCCTGCCCTCCGAGATCCATCCGGTGACGCCGGCGCCCACACCCGGGCCGACGCCGCCGCCACCCGCGGCGCGCGACTGGACGAACCATCAAACACCGCTGCCGGGCACTCCCATGCCCGGGCCGACGCCGCCGCCGGCGGCGGTTCCCGCCCCGCGCGAGTCGGCGCCGTCGGCGCCGATGTGGCGTCCGGCCGAATCGTCGCGCCACCTGCAGCCGTTGAGCGACACGCCGGCGGCGCCGCGGCTGTCGGGCGCGCGCCTGCCGGTGTTTCCGATCGGACTCTGGCGCTCGGTGGCGGTCGGTGTCGCGGCCGTGCTCGTGGTCGGCGCGTTGATCGTCCACGTCGCGGTCATTCCGCTCGAGGTGCTGGTGTCGTGGAAGAAGCCGGCGCAGCTCTATGTCGCGTCGGAGCCCGAGGGGGGCGTGGCCAAGCTCGACGGCGTGCGCCTGCTCGATCCGACGCCGACCAAGATTCCCGTCGCGCGCGATCGCCAGGACCACCTCATCGAGATCGAGTACCCCGGCTATCGCTCGGTGCGTGAGAGCGTTCGCTTCGATCGCTCGGTGGCGCTGTCGTTCATGTTCTCGCTCGAGAAAGAGGGCGGCGCCGAGATCGCGCCGGTCGGGGCCCCGACCCGCGCGCCCCTCGGCGCGATGCCCGCGGGCGGCGACCTTCCGCCCGGCCGATAGCGGATGCTCGTAGCCGCAGGGTCCGAGCCCGTCGTGGCCCGGGCCGCGACGCCGAGCTGGAAAGGCATGGCCGCCGTGCTGGTCGGCGCGACCGCGCTCGGCTTCTCGGCGATCTTCGTGAAGTGGGCCGAGGCGGGCGGCGCCACCGCGATCACCGTCGGCTTTTACCGCATGCTCTTCGCGCTGCCGGGCGCGTTCGCCCTCGCCTGGCGCAGCGGTGGCCTGGGTCCGCGTGCGGGACGGCGCTGGGGATTGCTCGCGGGCGTCGCGTTCTTCTTCGATCTCGGCCTCTGGCACGAGGCGATGAACTACACCACGGTCGCCAACGCCACGTTCATCCTCTGCGGCCTGTCGCCGATCTGGGTCGCGGTCTTCTCGGTGCTGGTGCTGGGGCGGCGCTATCGCTGGCTCGGGTGGCTCGGCCAGGTGGTCGGCCTGGGCGGCGCGCTGATCCTGGCGCTCGCGCGCGGCGCGCGCGGCGGCTCGGGCGCGGGCGAGGTCATCGCGGTCGCTGGCAGCTTCTGCTACGCGGCCTTCACGCTCGCGCTCGCGCGCGGCCGGCAGACGCTGAACGCGCCGCAGGCGCTGTTCTGGATGGTCGCCGGTTGCCTCGCCGGATTCCTGATCGCCGGCGTGGTCACCCGGCAGTCGTTCCTGGGTTACGACCCGCGCGCCTGGGCGTCGCTGGTCGCGCTGTCGCTGGTGGTGCAGCTCTTCGGATGGTGGCTCAACAGCTGGGGGCTCGGGCACGTCGACGCCGCCGCGGGCGCGCTGGCGCTGCAGGCGCAGCAGGTCGCGACGCTGTTCCTGGCCGCCTGGCTGCTGGCCGAGCCGTTGCGCGCGCTGGGCCTGACCGGCGGCCTGTTGCTCGTCGCCGGGATCGTGCTGGTGAACCTCGGCTCGCCGAGCGTGCCGGTGCGCCGCTCGACGACCGCGCCTCCTCGCTGAACGCTCGCCGCGGTCACGGCGGCCGCGCGCAATGATTCGCGCGCGAGCGATGGTCGCGAGCAGACACGCTCGCCGGGCGAGCATGCACGACCATTGGAACCAGAGCGTGCGGCGCTAGCGCCGGCTTTCGAGCGGGCGTCGCGGGCGGCGGCGCCGGCGGCGGCAGCTCGAAGGAGATCGGACGCCGCACGGCGTGCGCGGTCGTCGGGCCGCTGATCGCCAGGTGCGTGCGCAGGCGCCGCACCATCTTGCGACCGACCCCCTTGATGCGCACCAGCTCGTCGACGGTGCGAAAGGGATGGCGCTGCCGGTACCAGAGGATGCTGTGCACCTTTGCCGGGCCGATCCCGGGCAGAAGCTCGAGCACCTCGGGCGGCGCGGTGTTGAGGTTGACCACACCGTCGAGGTCCTTGCCCTCGGCGCGGGCCAGTCGCGGCGCGATGGCGAGCGCGGTCCCGACGGCGACGGCGAGCACGAGCAGATCGGACGGACGCACGCCTTCTTGTCGGCGTCGCGCGCACCGAAGTTGCTCGGAGGTTGGTTACGGCACCTGCGGCGCGCAGAAACTGATCGTGGCGCACGGGTCACTGAGCAGCGCCAAGCTGCCCAGCGTGCCGGCGGCGCGGCACTCGTAGCCGCCGCGGCAGTCGCTGTTGTTGTTGCACGTCTTGACGCACAGCCGCTGCTCGTCGGCACGCGGCACGCAAAGGCCGGACGGCATGCAGAGCTCGTCCGCGGCGCAGACTGGCGCGTTCGTGCAGTCCACACACTGCGACGACACCGCGCCGGGCGCGCACGCCATCGGCATCTTGTCGGGGCACTTCGACGGCATGCTGGGGTCGGTCGAGATCGGGGGATGGTCGCTGAGATCGCAGGCGGGAACGCACGGCTGGCTGAGAAACTTCTCGGGGAAGAAGCGGACGCACGCGGAATCGCTGGGGCACGAGGATTGGTCGCAGCCCTCGATCGTGCAATAGCCGCCGGGCTGCGACATGTCACAGGTGCGGTCGTTGTTGGCGCTGCAATCGGTGTTGATCGAGCAGCCGTCGCCGATGGCGTGTCCACACCCGGCGCCGGCCAGCGCGGTGAACACGACGCCCGCCGCCAGAAGCGCGGCTCGACCAAGGCGCGAGCGAGAACTGGGTGATGTCGAATTCACGCGGGGTTTTTACCATGCGCCCTGCGGCGCGGGGATCTTCTCGGCGGGCACGCTTCTTGTAGGGCTGCGGGCGCAGTGAACGACGAAATTCTCAGGACCACGGCGTTCTCTGGATCGCGGGCCGCGAATCTCTACGCCCGGACGGCGGAAGAGATCACGGTTCCCTCTCCGGTCTGGGCCGCAATGGGGGATGAGTTTCGAAACCAGGTCACGCGCTTGGTTGCTGGGACCGTGCAGCTGCGCGAGGGGTTGCCCCGCGACGCCGCATCTGAGTTCGCGCCGGCGCTCGCCGACATGGAGGCGAGCCTGGACAGCCTCGCCAGCCTGGCCAAGTGCCTGGACGCGGTGGTCAAGCCGGGCGAGCAGGTCATCAGTGACCTCGGCGACGTCATCGAACGGGCGCTGGCCCTGGCGCGTCCCTGGCTGCACTCCGAGATGCGGATCTCGGTATCGGGCCGGAGCGGCGCGGTTCGCAACCGCACCGGCGCTGTCGAGTGCGCGCTGGCCGCGATGCTCGTGAGCCTGGCGCGGTCTCCTGATCTGGAAACCGGCCGGGCAGCGCGCGAGCTCAGAATCGAAGTCTTTTCCGGCCGCGGCACGCTCGCGGTCGAGATCGAGAGCGATGGCGGTCGACCGACATCGTCCTGGCGCTGGTCGCTGGCCGAACGGCTGGCGGACGTTGTCGGCGGGACGCTGGAGTTGCTCCCCGATCGCATCGGCGCCAGCCTCCGATTTCAATGATGTCAGTTTTGCCGGGCCAGCTCGTCTTCCCACCCCCTGGGGTGGCGGGTTGGCCCGGCGCTTTTTGCCCCGATCCGGGCAAGGCGCCAGGAGGGATCTCTCCGAGCCGCGCCGCGGTCGATCTCTTTGCTCGATTCGCGCAAGAAATCGCCACTGAAACCCATCCATCGAGACCGGTTTCGAAACCGAAACCAGGGCCACCGAGCCGGCGAGTTTTGGGTCCCAAGGACAGTTGCTCGTCCGGGGGCTCGCCCGGTCCCTCGTCCGGCGAGCACCCGCTGGGCGAGGCCGCGGCGCACCCCCTCCGTTCACCGACTTCCGCCGCGTAGCAGCTATGTTATTCTGACGGTATGCCTCCGCGCTGCCCCAGCGTCCTGCGCGGTTCCCACCCATTCTCCGGTGACGACCGACCGTCATGAGGGTTCGGTTCTGGGGGGTTCGCGGCTCATTGCCGGTGCCCGGCATAAAGACCGAACGGTACGGAGGCAACACGTCGTGTGTCGAGGTGCGATCGGCCGCGGGCACGCGCGTGGTGGTCGACGCCGGCACCGGCATCCGCAAGCTCGGCAAAGAGCTGAGCCAGGCTGATGGCGAGGGGTCGTCCAACCAGGTTCATCTCCTGATCAGCCACACCCACTGGGATCACATCCAGGGGCTGCCGTTCTTCTCGCCGCTCTACCAGCGCGGCAACAGCCTGCACGTCTACGCGCGCAAGCGCGACGACCTGCACCTGCGCGCGGTGTTCGCGTCGCAGACCGACGATCCCTACTTCCCGATTCCGTTCGACGAGGCGAAGGCCGACATCGCCTTCCGCGAGCTCATCGACTCGGCGGAGTTCGAGATCGCCGACGTGAAGCGTCGCCTGCGCGCGGCTCAACCATCCGTACATCGCGACCGCCTATCGCCTGTCCGTCGACGGCGCGGCGGTGGTCTACGTCTCGGACACCGCGCCGTTCTCCGACATCCTGTTCGAGGACCAGTTCATCGCGCGGCCGCCGTCGGCCGGGCGCCGAGCTGCCCAAGGCCGATCGCGACAAGCTCGCGGCGATGCGCCAGGGCGTCGCGCGCCTGTGCGAGGGCGCCGACCTGGTCATCTACGACACCATGTTCACGCCCGAGGACTACCGCCGCCTGCCGCACTACGGGCACTCGCGCCCGTCGGACGCGATCGAGATCTGCCGCGAAGCGGGCGCGCGCCAGCTCGCGCTGTTTCACCACGCGCCCGAGCGCTCCGACGACGAGATCGACGCGCATCCTCGCCGACGCGCAGTCGCTGGTGACGCGCGAGAAGATTCCGCTGGAGGTCGTCGCCGCGTACGAGGGCCTCGAGATCACGCTGGGGCGCGAATGATCGAGCTGACGTTCTGGGGCGTGCGCGGATCGATCCCGGCGCCGGGCCCGGGCACGGTGCGCTACGGCGGCAACACGTCGTGCGTCTCGCTGCGCACGTCGGAGGGGCGGCTCATCGTCTTCGACTGCGGCACGGGCGCGCGCAACCTGGGCATGTCGCTGCTCGACGGCCCGTTCGGCAAGCGGTCAGCGGCCAGGCGAGCATCCTGCTGTCGCACGCGCACTGGGATCACATCCAGGGCTTCCCGTTCTTCGTGCCGCTCTACATCGCCGGCAACGTCTTCAACATCTTCGGCGGCGGCAAGAGCTCGTCGATGCTCGAGGGGATCCTCGAGGGACAGATGGCGCCGCAGTACTTCCCCGTGCAGACGCTGAAGAACATGGGCGCGACGATCGAGATCGCCGCCGTCGCCGAGGGCGACGCCGTTCTCCGTCGAGGGCTGCCGCGTCCTGGCGCGCACCAACCCGCACGGGCGCAGCGGCGCGCTCGCGTTCCGCATCGAGAGCGAGGGCCGCGCGCGTGGTCTACGCCAGCGACGCCGGCTACGCCGAGCTCGGGCCCGCCCGAGCCGTCGATCGATCTCTACCGCGAGCGCCGATCTGCTGATCCACGACAGCACCTACACGCCCGAGGATCGGCGCCGCTACCCCGAGCGCGGGTTCTCGTCGATCGAGGACGCCGTGCTGTGCGCGGCGCGCGGCGCGCGTGAAGAAGCTGGTGCTGTTCCACTACGACCAGGACTACAGCGACGCCGACGTCGACGCGCTCTGCGCGCGCGGCCGGCGCTTGCTCGACGCGCAGGGCGCGACCGACATCGAGGTGATCGGCGGCGCCGAGGGCATGACGCTGAAGGTGTAAGCGGCGCGCGCTCAGCTACTCGCGATCAGGTAGCCCTTGTCGAGCAGGACCTTGAGCTTCTCCGCGACGGTGAGGTCGGTGAGCGAGCTCTCGTCGAACAGCGTGCGCAGCGTGTCGGCGCTGAGCGCGGTCTGGAAGACGTCGAGCTCCTCGGGCGCCGAGGTCGCGCAGCTTGGGCTCGAGCGGCCGCGGGATCGTGATGCGCGCGGTCAGCGGCGGCAGCTTCTCGGACAGCATGCGGTGCTCGTCGAGCTGGCGCATGCCCTCCATCAGCAGGCCCTCGGTCGAGTCCTGCAGCTCCTCGAGCACGGCGCGCTCGTCGGGCGGCTCCAGCTCGAAGAAGCCCTGGGTCCAGCTCAGCATGCGGAAGATCGCCTTGCGCGGACCCATGTTGAAGCTGTCGTCGATGCTGGCGAAGTAGATCTGCCCCTTGCGCAGGTAGAGCTTGCCGACGCCGCCGTCGGAGCGGAGCACCAGCACGCCCGACTTGCGGCTCGTCGAGAGGAGCTGCAGCAGATCGGGCAGCGGGATCTCCTCGATGCTGCCCGACATCGACTTCGGCGGGGGACGACGAGTTGGCGGTCACTGCCATCCGAGATCGCGCCTCGGTCTCCGACAGACCGTTGGTGTTCTCACCATCGACGTACACCAGCTTGACGATGGACGTTCCGATCAGGATTCGGTCGCCGTCCTTGAGCTCGACCTTGCGGATCTTCTCGCCGTTGACGAACGTCCCGTTGGTCGAGCCGAGATCCTGAATGCGTGACGGTCTTGTCGTCGGTGGTGATCTTCGCGTGCTTGCGCGAGACCATGTCCTCGACCAGCACCATGTCGAGCTCCGACGAGCGGCCGATGACGATCTCGCGGTGGGGCCGCAGAGGAAATTCACCGCCCTGGTACTTGCCGGAGATGAATCGGAGTGCCCACTGAACGGCCTCTGAGCCGGCAGGACTTCCGCCTTGCGCCACGATCAGGTGGTCTAAAGGTGCTCAAAACTTAGCGATTTTATGTTGGGCGCGTCGGACGCGTCAAACATTCTGAAAAAGACCCGCCGGCACGACGGTGGCGCTCGCTCACTGGCGGAGGATCCCGTCGACGACATCGGCGACCTCTCGCTCGACCAGCAGGCCGGAATGTCCAGTCGGCACCGAGATGTGGCGCACACCCTGGAGCACGGTGCTGCCCAGCGGGGCCAGCCAGTCGCGCTCGGCGCCGATCGAAACCACATCGACGCCATCGGGCAGCGGCATCTCGTGCAGCTCGCGCAGGAACGGGCTGCCGGGCAAGAGCTGCAGGCTGGCCAGACCCAGCGGCGCGGTGAAGAGGCCGAACAGCGCCGACCAGGTCCCGCGCGTCGGCGTGCCCAGCAGCACCAGGCGGCGCACGCGATGCCGCCCGCCCAGGCGCTTGAGTAATAGAGCCCCACGAGCCCGCCCATCGAGTGCCCGACGATGTCGACCTGCGGTGACGCCGGTCTGCGCGACGATCGACTCGACCTTGCGCGCGATCAGACCCGCCGAATCGCGGATGTCGCCGAGGTTGATGGGGCCGAGCTTGTAGCTCATCACCACGTGCCCGCGCCGCGACAGGTTGCGCTCCAGCAGGTGCAGCGAGCCGCGCGTCGCCAGGTAGCCGTGAATCAGCAGCACCGGCCGGCCCGACGGCGCAGGCCGTGCTTCGTCGGGCGGAACCTGCACCGGCTCGCGCGCGGCGAAGTTGCCGCGCAGCAGCTGGCGCAGATAGACCGCGGCGTGTCCCGAATCGGCGACCTCGCGACCGAGATTGCGACCGAGGCTGCGGCCGATGTCGGCGGCACGCGCGCGCAGCTTGTCGAGGAGGTTCATGAGTCCGGCGACTCGCGCAGCCCGTGCTTGCGCAGCAGCTCGCGGAAATGTTTGCGGTCGACCTCGGCGCTGCGCGACGCGGCCGACAGGTTGCCCTTGTGGCGCTTGAGCAGCGCCTGGATGTACTCGCGCTCGAACGCGTCGATCACGCGCGCCTTCGCCTGCTTGAACGGCAGATCGAGGTCGACGCCGCTGCCCGACGGTGCGTCGGAGATCGGGCGCACCTCGAAGGTCTCGTCGATCTCCAGCACGGTCGCCGTGGCAGAGCGCGCAGGCCCGCTCGATCACGTTGCGCAGCTCGCGCACGTTGCCGGGCCACGCGTGCTGCTTCAGCCGCTCGAGCTCTCTCGCGTCGGATCTCGATGTGCCGTTCGCCGCAGAACTGCCGCACGAAGTGCTCGACGAGCAGCGGGATGTCGTCGAGGCGCTGGCGCAGCGCCGGCACCGACACGCGCACCACGGCGAGTCGGTAGTAGAGATCCTCGCGGAAGTGCTTCGCGCGTCGATCTCGTTGCGCAGGTTGCGGTTGGTGGCCGCGACGACGCGCACCGAGACGTTCTCGTAGCTGGCGCCGCCCACCGGACGGATCGCGCGCTTGTCGAGCGCGCGCAGCAGCGACCGGCTGCACCTCGGGCGACAGCTCGCCGATCTCGTCGAGGAACAGCGTGCCGCCGTCGGCCTCGGCGAAGGCGCCGCGCGCGATCGGAGATCGCGCCGGTGAACGCGCCGCGCACGTGGCCGAACAGCGCCGACTCGATGAGCTCGCTCGGCACGGCGCCGCAGTCGAACACCACGAACGGACCGCCGCGGCGCGCGCTGTGGCGGTGGATCTCCTCGGCCAGCAGCTCCTTGCCGGTGCCGGTCTCGCCCTCGAGCAGCACCGTCGCCTCGGTGTTGGCGACGTCGCCCAGCAGGCGGAACAGCTTGCGCAGCTTGGGATCGCGCCCGACCAGCGAGCCGAATGCCTCCTCGTCGGCGGGCGTCGGATCCGAGCGCCTCCTCGTCCGGGACGTACTTCAGGATCGTGTGCCCGATCGTGACCTCGGCGCCGAAGCCCAGCGTCAGCTCCTGAAAGCGCGCGCCCTGCACGAACGATCCGTTGGTCGAGCCGAGGTCGCGCACGATCACGCCGTCCTCGCCGGGCTCGACGCTCAGGTGGCGGCGCGAGACCGTCGGGTCGGAGAGCAGCACGTCGCTGCCGCTGCCCGACCCGAGCGTGATCGCATGATCGCCGACGGCGATCGACTCGCCCCGATCCTGACCCTTGACCACCAGCAAACGGCCGCGTCCGCGCTGCCGCACGATCGCGGCGTTCACGTCGATGACGCGGGTGGCGGTTTTATCCATCAATTATGGGGGGCCAATCAGGGCGGAATCGACGGCTTTGCTCGCTCGTCGGTCGACGGGAGGTCCGCGGCGTGCACCAGCGTCGTGCGGTCGCCGTGGGTGGCGATGGCTGCGAGCTTCGCACCTCCGGCCGCCGCGGCCAAGAGGACGGCGGCGACCACGGCGAGGGGCGGCCCGGATCGGGTCAGGGCGGGCCGGAAGGGGAAGTGCGCGCTGTCGGCGGGGCGCGTGATCGGCATCGGCACCCCGGCCAGGGGCGACGGCGCAAATGGGCCGTGCGGCGCCGGCACGCCGTGAGGCTGCGACGGCGGCGGCAGCGAGGGCTCACGCGTGTAGGTGGGCTGCGACGGCTCGCGCCCCGACGGCAGCGGCAGGTGCGGCTCGCGCGCGTGTGGGTCGCGTCCCTGCGGCGGCGGCAGCGCGGGCTCGCGGCCGTACCCGGAGGCGTACGGCGACCCGCGCGGCGGCGTTCCGCGCGGGGGCCCGCCGCCGGTGGGCGGCAGCGGTGTCGCCGACGACGCCGGCGTGAAGGGGAACTCCTCGACCCCGGACAGCTCCACCTCGTCCTCGAATGGTGATTCGAGCGCGACCGCGGGTGGGCGGCTCGGCGGCGGCGGTGGCGGTGGGGCGTGCGGCGCGGCCGGATCCGGTCACGCGCGGCGGGGGAGGCGGCGGCGGCACGCGCGATCCGGTCGGCGGCGGTGGCGCGCGCGTGCCCGCCGAGACCGGCTGCGAGCGCGACGTGGGCACGTCCGCGTCTTCGTCGTCGTCGATCGGAATCGCCAGCGGCGAATCGCCGGCGCCCGCGCCCGACACCGACGACGCCTGCGGCGCGGATCGGCTCGCGTGCGGCGCCTTGGCGCTGAGCGCCAGCAGCGAGTCGAGGTCGAGCTCGTCGGCGTCGTCGCCGTGGCCGATGACGGTGGGCGACTTGGAGCTGACGTCGCCGACGGTGTAGACCTCGTTGGCGTCGACGACGCCGATCGACGACGCCTCCTTGCCCTCGAGCGCCTGCGACTGGATCTTCTGCGTGTCGGGCGCCGGGTAGGCGTCGGCGTCCTCCTGCAGCCAGCGGCTGGGGTCGGGGCCCAGGATGTCGCGCAGGTCCTCGGCCAGCTGCGGCGCCGACGACAGCATGCCGTGGTGGTGCGCCACCTGGCGCAGCGCCTCGGCGAACGCGCGCGCGTCCTGGTAGCGGTCGTCGGGGTCGGGCGCGAGCGCCGTCGCCATCACGTGGTCGAGCGCGCGCGGCAGCCCGGGCCGCTTGTACGACGTCGGCGCGATCGGCTGCCCGTAGATCACGTCGGGCGGCGTGCTGAGGATCGCCGACGAACAGCCGCTCGCCCGTGAGCGCCTCGTACAGGCAGACCGCCACCGAATAGAGATCGGTGCGCGCGTCGATCGGCTGGTTGCGCGCCTGCTCGGGCGACATGTACCCGACCTTGCCGCGCACGCGATAGAACACCGACGAGTGCGTCGACGCCTTGGCGATGCCGAAGTCGGACAGCTTCACCTCGCCCTGGGCCGAGCAGAGGATGTTCGAGGGCGAGACGTCGCGATGGATGATGTCGAGCGAGACGCCGTTGGGATCGCGGCGCGTGTGCGCGTAGCTGAGGCCGGCGAGGATCTCGAGCGCGATCTGGATCGCGGCCGCGGGCGCCAGCTGGCGGCGGCGCAGCTTGGCGCGCCGGCAGATCGTGCGCAGGTCGGCGCCGCGCACGTACTCCATGACGATGAACAGCGACTCGTCCGATTCGACCAGGTCGAAGGTGTGGACGATGTTGGCGTGGTCGAGCGTCGCCGAGATCTTGGCCTCGCGGAAGAAGAGATCGCGAAACTCGGGCCGCGACGTGTGCTCGGGCAGCAGCTGCTTGAGCACGACGTCCTTCTCGAAGCCGCCGGGCCCCAGCTTCTTGCCGACGTAGATCGCCCCCATACCGCCTTCGGTCAGGTAGCGCTCGATACGGTATCGCCGCGCGGCCATCTGCTGACTGGTGGCGTTCATGCCCGTCGAAGGTAGGATCGCCCCACACGAGTTTCAATGTCCAGTTCAGACGCGCTGCAAACCCTGCTGGGGGTCCGGCAGGCCGCCGAGGACGCCGCCCGGCAGGCGGTGGCCGCGGCGCTGCGTCGTCGCACTGCAGCGCAGGAGGCTCAGCAGCGCCTGGAGGCCGAGCTGGCGGCCGCGCGCAAGCACCTGCGCGCGCGGCGGCAGGAGGCTCCGTCGCTGGGCGTCGAGACCGCGGTGGCGGCGGCGGACCGCGAGCGGTTCTGGCGCCGCCTCGCCGACGACATCACGGCGCACGCCGATCGCGCGCGTGCCCACCGCGCCGGACCGCTGGCCGAGGCCGAGGCGGGCGCGGTCGCCGCCCACGCGGCGCATCGGGCGGCCCGCGCCGCGCGCCAGCTGGTCGGGAAGCTGGTCGACCGAGCCGAAGCCGACCGCCGCCAGCTCGCCGACCGGCGCGCCGAGGCGGCGCTCGACGAGCAGGCGGCGGCGCGCGCGCGGTCCGGTCGGTCGACGTAGCGGTTGACGTTCGGTGGTGGCGATCACTGGAACACGGGATTTTCTCGGTAAAATTAGCCCAGGGCGGCGATTTGGTGATCGAAGCGGAGCGCGTCCGCATGGACTGTTCGTGGCGCTCCATCGCGGGAATCGAGGTGTGGCCGAACCGGCTTTGACGCCCGGGACAGGCGGGACGGCGACCGCCGCTTCCTCGGCCCAGGCCCCCGCTTCGTCCAGCGAGGCCTCGGTCGTCATCGGGGATCTTGCCGACGGCGCTGTGGTTGCGGAGCGCACCGGGCGGCGCCGCCGGTTGCGCGGGCGCCGGCCCGACGGCGCCCGCTGAATGCCGTTCACCGTTTTCGTACTGACCGGCATTGGACCTAATCGAGCAATGCCGCCTTCATCTCGGGGATCCAGCTTCCGATCAGGCCGAGCGACGCGTAGGCGGCGAAGTTGCTGCTGAAATCCCAGTAGCCCCAGCCGAAGCCGCGCTTCTCCGCTTCGACGCGAGCGGTGTGCGCCCAGCGGGCGCGAGACGCGGCGTCGGCGTTGATGCCGGCGCCGAACTCGCCGAGGTAGATGCGCAGCCCGGTCCGCTTCGCGAAGGCCGCCGCCAGCTCCATCTGCTCGACGATCGCCGCGGGGCCGCCCGGGTTGGTCGCGGCCGGCTCGCGATTGTAGCCGTCGAAGAACGTGCGGCTCTCGGGGAACGCCAGCGCGGCGGCGGTCGGTTGCACCGGCTGCGGCGGCGGGCCGGGGAAGACCACGCCGCGGGTCCCGTAGTGCGGCGGCATCCAGCCGAACCCCTGGTGCGTGAAGTACATCGGCGCGTACATATGAAAGCTCGCGACCAGGTGGGGATCGCCGGCCGGGACCGCCAGCGTGTCGCGCAAGTCCTTGGCCGACGCCCAGTGCGCGCCCTCGACGATGATCGTGCGGTCGGGGTCGATCGCGCGGATCGCGGCGATCGCGCGTGCCAGGATCGGATTCCAGAGCTCGGCCGTGAGCTTGTCCGTCGGCTCGTTGAGGACCTCGTAGACCACGGCGCGCGGCATGCCCTTGTAGTGCGTCGCGATCTGCTGCCAGATCGAGATGAGCCGCCCCTCGTAGGCGCGCGGCGCCTGCATCATCCCCTGGAAGTGGTGCACGTCGATGATGACGCCGAGATCGTTGCTCAGCGCCTGGTCGACGACCCAGTCGACCCGCTTCATGAACCGCCGTTCGATCGCGTAGGGCGGCCGCGAGTCGGTGTGGCTCGAGAAGCGCATCGGGACGCGGACGTGATCGAACCCGGCCTCGTGCACGACGCGAAAGTCGGACGCCGAGAGGACGAAGCCCCAGTCTCCTTCGTTGGGCGCGTCCATGGCGTCGCCGAAGTTGATCCCGCGCCGCAGGTCGTCGGTCGCCCGGGTCGTCGCCTTGCCGGCGCGAAAAGCCTCGATGCGGACCTTGGAGCTGGTGCAGCCCGCGGGCCCCAGGCCCAGGCCCCCTGCGCAGATTGCCAGAGTCAGGTGGGCGCGCAGGCGGGTGCGCCAGAGGCCGCGCGCAGCGGAGTTCCTAGAAGCAACGCAACGATTCACGCCGCGCAGCCTAGCACCGGAGGTGGCGCACCAGCTTCGACCTCCCGCGGTAGCCTGGATGTCGGACGCCCGAAGGGGTGATGGCTGCCCCAAACAGGTCGTCTTCTGTTACCATCTAGCGTTCTGCCCAGCGCGGCCTTATTTGGGGCAGTGGAAAAATCGTCTGATGTAATGAAGGGGTGCGCTCGCACTTACCCTACCGCGAGTAGTGGGTGCGGGCAGGGCGGCGGCGGGGGAGGTCACGGTGGCCGGAGGGTTGTGAAAAGCAAAAGAAACCAGATGCCGCGACACGCTTTCATCAGGTGGCTTTGCGGTGGATGGGCGGTCGTTGTCCTGATGATTCCGTCGATTTCAAATACTGCCCACGCCGATGTTCCAGCCGCGATCGTGCTGGTGGGCGACATCCCTGCCGACGGCGCGGTCGACGCGGCCCGGCAGGAGATGCCGGCGGCCTGGCGCGTGACCCGACTCGCGCCGGCTCCCTCCCCCAGCGCGCGCCCGCTCGAGGACGAGAGCCAGAGCGTCGCGCGCGCCTATTTCGACGCTGACTTCCTCCGCTGCCTCACCAAGCTGCAGAGCAGCTCGCTCGACGTCGATCGCCTGCTTGAAAAGGACCGGCGCGACGACGCCGCGCGCGTCGGTGTCCTGGCCGCCGCGTGCGCGCTCGGCGCCGGCGACAAACCGCGCGCGCGCGAGCTGGTGCATCGCCAGCTGGTCCGCGGCCTGGAGTCGGCCGACACGCTCCGCCAGACCACGCCCGAGTTTCAGGCGCTCGTCGACGATGAACGCGCCGTGGTGCGCAAGCTGTCGTCGGTGACCATCGAGGTGCAAACCACGCCGGACCGCGCGTCGGTGCACGTCGACGGTCAGCTACGTTGCCGCAACTCACCGTGCCGGGTCCACCTGGTCCGCGGCGAGCACATCGTGACCGCCGATCTTCTGGGCCGGCGCCCGCGCGCGGTCACCGTCGAGCTCAATGAGGATCAGCGCCTCACGCTCGCGCTCGACGACGCGTCCGCGGAGGACGTGCGGGGTCAGCTGCTCGCGTCGCTGGCGGGGGGCACGCCGCCGACCGACATCGAGGTGTCGCAGGCTTCGGCGAATGCTTTCGGCTCGCGCTACGTCGTTCTGGTGTGGCCCGAGCAGAACAGCGTGCACGCGACGGCCTACGATCGCGTCAGCAACAAGATCTCGGCGCACGTCGCCATCGACGCCGGCCCCGACGCGGTTCCCGCGGCGGTCCGTGCCGTCGTTCACGAGGAGCGCGGCGTCTCCGGTCCCAAGCCGATCGTCAGGCAACCGTTCTTCTGGCTCACCGTCGCCGGTGTCGCTGTACTGACCGGCACCATCGTCCTTTTGGCCAACCGCCCCGTCGAGGTTCAGCATGAGCTCGTCTTTCACTAAGCGCGGCGGCGTGCTCACGACCGCCCTGCTGCTGGCGGCGGTCGGGCTCGGTGCGTGTACAGAGGTACAGGTCGAGGAAACCCGGGTCACGCTGGACACGGCGCAGTGCAACTCGAACAACAACGGCGGCGGAAACAACGGCGGCGGCGGCAATCAGCAGCCGCCAATGAGCAGCGCGGTCATGGACACGTACATCGTCCAGGTCTTCGAGCTCTACAGCTCGAAAAACCCGACGGCCAACGACTGCAACGACTGCCTCGCCAACCACGTCAATTGTTTCCTCGAGAACGAGACGTGCATCTGTGGGGATCAGACACCAGTCTCGCCGGACACGCTGCCGGGCATGCTCGAGAACCTCCGTTTGAGCATCCCGGCCAACTACGGTTCGCTGTACTGCATGCGGATCATGGCCGTGCAGCGCACGTCGCAGGCCGAGGAGCAGTGCCAGTGCGATGCGAGCTGGGAGACCACCGAGCGCACGCGTTTGTGCGCGGTCAGCACGCCCTATGCGGCCGGCCCGCTGCCGGTGCAGATGCCGGTGCAGTGCCCCGCCAATCGCGGTTTCGCCGCGTGCGCCGCCGAGCCGACCTCGCCGGCAGCGTCGGCGTCAACGAATTGACGAACTTTCGGCACACAGCAGCGTTTAAATCTGTAGCAAATCACTCAAGGTAAATTGGCGTTCCCGACGACGCCTCACCGAGTTTCGGTTTCCTCTTTCGGCTTGGATTGGCTTATCGTCCTCTCAACTCGGGTGCGCTGATGCAGCGACAATTCACACTGGTCAACGAACGCAGCACCGCCAAACCGGCGGTCACCCGGGTGCGCGTTCAGGTCATCGACGGTCCGAACCGCGGGCTCGTCTCCGAGCCAACCGGCATCAACATCGCCATCGGGACGTCGCCCGACAACGAGATCGTGCTCGGTGATCCGACGATCAGCCGTTATCACCTGGAGCTGCACTGCGAAGAGGGCGTGCTGGTCCGCGACCTCGGCAGCCGCAACGGGACGTTCGTCAATGACGTGCGCATCCGCGAGGCGATCGTGCCGATCGGCGCGCGCATCCGCGTGGGCGGCAGCGTGCTGCTGCTGCTGGACGCGGGTCTGGGCGCGCCCACGCCCGCGCAGCCCGCGCCCGACGTCCCGGGGTTGGTGGCGGCGAGCCCGGTCATGCAGGACATCGCCCGCGCCGTCGATCGCCTGTCCAGCTCCAACGTCTCGGTCCTGGTCCAGGGTGAGACCGGCACCGGCAAGGAGCTGATCGCGCGCGCGATCCACGAGTCGGGCTCGCGCGCGACGGGCCCCTTCATCGTCGTCGACGCCGGCGCGCTGGCGCCGACGCTGATCGCGTCGCACCTGTTCGGGCACGAGCGCGGCGCTTTCACGGGCGCCGATCGCCGGCAAGAGGGCGCGTTCGAGCTCGCGCACGGCGGCTCGATCTTCCTCGACGAGATCGGCGAGCTGCCGCTGTCGATCCAGCCGGCGCTGCTGGGCGTGCTCGAACGGCGGTCATTCCGCCGCGTCGGCGGCAAAGAAGACATCCAGGTCGACGTGCGCGTCATCTCGGCGACCCACCGCGATCTGCGCGCCGAGGCGAACCAGGGGACGTTCCGCGCCGACCTCTACTTCCGCCTCGCGGTGGCGCGCATTCACATCCCGCCGCTGCGCGAGCGCCAGGAGGACATCGAGGCGCTGGTCGAGCACTTCGCGCGCGAGATCACCGGCGCGCCCGGCTCGCCCTTCTCCGACGCCACCATGGAGGCGCTGCGCAACCACCGCTGGTCCGGGAACGTCCGCGAGCTGCGCAACGTCGTCGAGAGCGCGCTCGCCATGGGCAACCTCACGCTGGAGGGGATCTCGCCGGCGCAGATCCAGGATGCCCTGCGCACGGAGGACATCGTCCCCTATCGCCGCGCGCGCGCCGATGCGATTGCGACCTTCGAGCGGCGCTACCTCGGCCACCTGATCGAGGCCACGGGCGGCAACGCGTCCGGTGCCGCCCGCGCGGCCGGGATGGATCGCCCGTACTTGCTGTCGCTGCTGCGCAAGCACGGCCTGCGCTAGAACAAGGGTCGGGTTAGGGTAGGGAGAGAGGCCCTCCCCGGAGACTTCTCAGCGCAGGAGCGCGAGCGGCTTCAAGTGCGTGTGATGGCCGCCGACGTGAATCGTCTGGTGCATCAATGTCTGGCCCGAGCTGGGGCTGACCACGCTGATCGAGTGAGCGCCGATGGGCAGCTCGCGCTCGAGCGGCGCAAAGCCGACCGCGTCGCCGTCGAGGATCACGCGACCACCGAAGTAGCCCGCTCCACCGACACGCAGCCATCCGTGCGCGATGTCGGCGGCCTCGGTCTCGGCGATCATG
Organism: uncultured Pseudomonadota bacterium; assembly: GCA_963774325.1. GTDB lineage: Bacteria > Myxococcota_A > Polyangia > Fen-1088 > Fen-1088 > DASRQZ01. Next base: position 660,540 of record CAVZEF010000002.1, on the reverse strand, counting down.
CCCGTACGCTTTCGAAGGCCGACGGGGTTGTTGCGCGCTTGCGAGTTGCCCGGCGTCTGGTGCATCCGCCGGGGCGCTGGCCCGAGCGGCGTGCGATGGAAGACCATCGTCGGCTCGGCAGTCGCCGACGCCGCTGCGGCCGCCTCGTGCTTGGGCGGAGCGGCCGCCACCCGGGCCGCCCGGACGGGTTCCACAATCGGTGCCGGCTCGGCCACGCCGCCCGCGGACGCAATCGAGGCGCCGTGGACGGCCACGCCCGACTTCCACGCGGTGAACGTCGCAGCAGCCGCGACGACGATCGCGGTCGCCGCCCAGCGCGCCGCGCGCGCGACCCGCTGGCCCGTGGTCAGCGGCAGCGGCCCGTAGTCCTGGATCTCGATCGGCGCCGACGTGCGCGCCGCGCGCGGATCCCCGATCGCGCGCAAGGTCCTCAGCGTCCGGCGCGTGTCGTTCGCCGGCGTCTGGCCGGCCGCCAGGCTGATCGGCATCATCTGGCTGACCGTGAACTGGCGCCCACCGTCGTCGCCGGCGACCGGCACCAGGCACAGGCCCATCAGGTCGTCGAGCGCGCTGCCCTCCTGCTCGCGCGGCTTGAGCGGCGCCAGCCAATCGCGCAACGTCGCCCGCGCGCCGCGCGACAGCTTCTGGAACGCGAGCGAGCCGGCCGCCGCTGCGACGTCGGCGGCGCGCAAGCGATCGCCGGGCGAGCGGCAGGTGCACGCGCCGATGAGCTCCGCGACCGCGGCGGAGACGCCCCGCTCGCGGGCCTCGACGACGCGCGCCCACGCCTCCTCGTCGGTCATGGCGGGCCCCATCGCGCGTCCGCCCAGCAGCGTCGCCAGCGTCGCGCCCAGCGCGTAGACGTCGGCGGCGGCGTTCACGCGCTCGCCCAGCGCCTGCTCGGGAGCCATGTACGGCAACTTGCCCTTGACCACGCCCTCGGCGGTCTGCTCCTCGCGCTGCATGCACAGGGCGATGCCGAAATCGGACAGCTTCACGTCGCCGTCCCACGACAGCAGGATGTTCTGCGGGCTGACGTCGCGGTGGACGATGCCCAGGGGCTCGCCGTGCTCGTCCTTGACGTCGTGGATGTACGCCAGCGCGTGTGCGACCTCGGAGATCACGTGGAGCGCGATCCCCTCGGGCATCACGCGATCGTCACCCGTCAGCGTGACCGCGCGCAGAGCATCGACGCCGTCGACGAACTCCATTGCCAGGAAGGCGGCGCCGTCGATCAGTCCGTAGTCGATGATTTGCACGATGCCGCCGTGATGTAGGCGGCTGCCAATACTGGCCTCGTCGAAGAACATGCGCCGGCGGCCGCCGTCACGCAGGTGCTGCGGGAGCAGCCGCTTGATCGCCACACGACGCTCGAACCCCTCCATCCCCTGCGACGCGGCTTCGAGAACCTGCGCCATACCGCCGCTCGCGATCGTGCGGACGAGGCGATATCGCTGGGTCAGGTTCACGGCTGGGCATATTACCCCAGACGTTGGGTCGGATCGCGTGGATCTCGATTTTTTTGCGCCGAATGCGGAACACCCACGCAAATATCGGAAATCCCCCGGATAGTTGGTCCTCGTGCAGGCCGAATTTTCGGCCTCGAACCCCTCGTGTAGGAAGATATCTCCGCTTGACTAGAGCGTAATGGCCAATGCAATAGTTTGCGTCGAGTGGCGTCTGACGCGGCGTGTGCGCGTGGTGCGTCGGGCGGGCTCAGCCGTCACTCAGGTATCACTCAGTTCTCTTCCAGTCTCTCCAGTCTCGTCCGCCAGGTCCTCGCCGACGGCGCGCGCGACTTCCGGCGGCAGCGGCGTCGCGACCTCGAGGTGTGGGTGCCGCACCCGTAGCCGCGGTGCTGCTCCGGCGGCCGCCGTCCCGCCGCTGCGACCGGCCGCGATCACCGCCGACACGCCGGCGGCATCGAGGGAGAACTTCACATAGTGAACGGCAGTGGTCCGGTCCGGCAGCACCCCGCGCGTCTCGTTGCGCGCCGGGTAGGCCTTGCCGCCGACCTCGAGCGCGAAGCTCCCTTCGAGCCCGGCCAGCTCGACCAGCCGGCGCTCGCGCGTGTCGCGGTCGGCGATCTCGACGAACAAGGTCGCCGACAGCTCACCCGGCGCGGGGATCAGCTCGTTGTAGGTGTCGATCTCGTGCGCGATCGCCGCCTCGCGCGTGATGCGCTCGGTGCGCAGCATCTCCTGGATCTGGAACAGCACCGTCGTGTGGTTCTCGAACACGATCGACAGCTCGTCCGACACCTGAAAGCGCCGGTGCTTCTTCTCCTCGATCACCGCCGCGCGGAATCGCTCGCGGATCTGTTCGTAAGCACCGAGATCGAGCAGCTCGTCGCGTCTGACTTTTTTCATGGCGATTCCCTCACTCACGTCCGATCGTTTGCGGCGACAGCCACGGCGCGCGGGACATCCTGGTCCGAATCTGCCGCTGAATCCGACGCCGACAAGCCGTAGGCCTCGCTGATTGCCTCCACCGGGTGCAGCACGCGGCGCCCGGTCTCGCGCAGAATCCGCAGCGACGCCAGCGCGCAGTCGCTGACCACCAGCGGCTTCGCCGACCCGCCGGCGCGATCGTCCTCGACGATCGCGCTCACCAGCTTCTGCGCGTACTTCCGTCCCATCTCGTAGTACTCGGCCTTCATGCCCCAGGTGCCGTCGACGGCGGAGCACTGCTCGACCAGGCGCACGTCGGTGTCCGGCACCAGGCCCAGCACGCGCATGCCGGGGTAGGCGATCTTCTGCGCGCGCAGATGGCAGGCGGTGTGATAGCTCACCGGGCCGAGCGATCTTCTTGAAGTCCTTCTTCAGCTTCTTGTCCCGGCGCAGCCCGTCGAGGAACTGCATCAGATCCATGGTCGCCGCCGAGACCGCGCGGACCTCGGGCGCGTCGACGTAGAGCGGCCACTCCTTGCGCATCGTGTACGAACAGGTCGGCGCGGGCACGACGATCTTCTTGCCCGCCTCGACGTGCGGCAGCAGCACCTCGACGTTGGCGCGCACCTTCTTCACCATCGCGTCGACGTCGCCGCCGTCGAGGTTCGGCATGCCGCAGCAGACCTCGCCGCGCGGTCGCAGCACGCGGTAGCCCTGGTGCTCCAGCACGCGCACGGCCGCGCGCGACACGCTGGTCTGGTTGTAGTCGCCGTAGCAGGTCGAAAACAGGATCACCTCGCCCGCCGAGCCGGCGTCGGGCGCCGGCTGGTGCTTGCGCCATCCAGCCGGGGAACGGCTCGGGATCGAGCGGCGGCAGCGGGAACTCCGCCGACATGCCGGTCACCGCCTCGGCCACCTTGCGCATCAAGCGGTTGCGGTTCACGAAGTTGGTGAGCGGCGCCATCGACGCCGCCGCCCAGCTTGCCGAGCACGCCGGGCTCGCCGAGCACCTTGTCGACGATGGCGACGCCGTCGCGCCGCGCGCGCTGCGCCTTCTCGCGCGCCATGAGGCGCGGGAAATCGACCAGCTCGCTCGCGCCCTCGTCCTCGGTGTACGGGCACTTGATGTAGCAGAGCTTGCACTGCCAGCAGAGATCGCTCGCGCGCATGAAGTCGGGCGCGGTCAGCTTCTCGGCGCCCTCGGCGCCGCGCTTTTCGATGTCGCGATCGACCGCCGCGAAGCAGCGACGGGAACGTGCCGCAGTAGCCGACGCACATCCGGCACTCGTGGCAGATCTGGAAGACGCGCTTCAGCTCGCCCTTCGAGATCGACCGCGTCCCAGTAGCGCGGATCGTTGGGGCCGGCGGCGGGCGGGCTGATCCGGGCGGCGTTTCAGGACAGACATGGGTGTGACCGAACGGCGTCGTTCAAATCCGCGCCGGCCGGGTCTGGTGCTGCGCGCGACCCGGCGCGACGCGGGGATGAAGCTAGCCGAGGGTGTCGTGCGCCTTCTGGAAGCGGCCGGCGTGCGACTTCTCGGCCTTGGCCAGCGTCTCGAACCACTCGGCGACGTCGGCGAAGCCCTCCTCGCGCGCCGCCTTGGCGAAGCCCGGGTACATCGTCTCGTACTCGTGCGTCTCGCCGGCGACCGCCGACTTGAGGTTCTTCGCCGTGTCGCCGATCGGCAGCCCGGTCGCCGGGTCGCCGACCTGCTTCAGGTAGTCGAGGTGGCCGTGCGCGTGGCCGGTCTCGCCGTCGGCGGTGTCCTTGAACAGGCCGGCGACCTCGGGGTAACCCTCGACGTCGGCGACCTTGGCGAAGTACAGGTAGCGCCGGTTGGCCTGCGACTCGCCTGCGAATGCGTCCTTCAGATTCTGGTGGGTCTTGGTTCCTTCGAGCTTTGCCATTGGTCTCTCTCCTCTTATGGGTGATGGACGAACCAGGTGTCGTCCCAGTGAACGTGTCGTCCCAGTGAACGTCGCGAGTGAACGTCGTGTGATCTCGTCGTGAGCCTCAGTGCTTGCCCTCGCGTCGCGCCGGCGCTCGGCCCGCGGCGCAATCGGCGCATAGCCCGCGCAGGATCCGTTCGACCGAACGGACCTCGAACCCGGGCGAGATCTTCTCGACCTCCTTGGCCACTTCCCTGGCGACGCCGCGCCGGACTGGCTCGTCGCCGCCGGGCCGCCCGGCCGCCGCGCTCGGCACGTCGCGCACCGAGCCGCAGCGATCGCACACCAGGTGGTGGTGCGGATCCATGTTGGGGTCGAAGCGCCCCGACCCCGGCGACAGCGCCAGCGCCGCGCACAGCCCGGCCGAGGTCAGCGCGTCCAGCGTGTTGTAGACCGTCGCGAACGACATCGTCGGCATCGCCGGCAGCAGCCGCTCGAACAGCTCCTGCGCCGTCGGATGCGACTCGTCCTCGGCCAGCTCGCGCACGATCGCCAGCCGCTGTGGCGTCAGCTTGAGCCCGGCGGTCGCGAACGCCCGCGAGCATGCGATCGATCTGGGCGGAGCCTGGGTCGTGGGTTGGACCGCTGCATGTGTAGCGGTTTCTTACTAATAATCTTTCTAATCTGCAAGGCGATTCGAACGCGTTCCGCCGCCAACCACGAAGACCTATTTCCGCGTACTGCAATTTCGCGGCAGGGTCGTTCGCCCGCCACGCTGTTTGGCCCGGAGGCGGTAGCGCGTTCAGAACAGGTACATGAGGCGCACGCGGCCGCTGACCATCGTGTTGTCCCACGCGGCGGTGTTGGGATTCGACGCGATGTGAGCCTTGGCGTAGGCGCCGACGAGCTTCACGAAGAGCTGCTTGTGGATCAGGTACTGCACGGCGCCGAACGCCTGCAGGTGCGTGAACTTGCCTTGCACCTGATCGGTTTGATTGTTGTAGTTGGCGCCGACGCCGACGATGAAATCCGGGGCGACCATCCCGTTCAGGAACCCGCCAAAGTCGGTGTCGGTCGTGCTTCCCGCGCCGTCGAAGGTGCCCATGGAAGCGTTGGGGTCCGAGATGTTCGTTGCCGAGTAGTGATCGACCAGACCGTAGGCGACATTCACGCCGGCCTCGAGCTTCTGCTGCAGCACGACCTGCGCCGAGGCGCTGCCACCGCGCTGGTACCGGCTCTCCTTCGAGGAGTTGAAGACCGGGAACTGCTTGCGGAGGTCGCCCTCGGCCTTGAGCTTGAGCCAGCCGAAGTCGAACACCACGGCCGGGCGGCCGCCGACCGTGTCTACCGACGTTGAAGCGTCAAAGCCGAACTGCCCCAGCAGTTCGAGGCGCACTCTCGGATGCGGGTACACGTGCAGCGCCACGTTCCCGATGCCGTTCTGTCGATACGAAATGGTCCTCAGCCCGTAGACGTCGGGCGGCGCGTGCATCTGGTCGCTGGCGCCGTCGCGTTCCAACGTGTTCAGGTCCATCGCCATGCCGAAGTGATAGACCTCGAACGCTTCGAAGCGGCCGACCTGCAGGTCCCACATCCGCCATTGACCGATCCGGATCCAGAGATCGTCGATGTCGGCGACGTTGGGTTGCGCGATGGTCTGGTCCTTGTTGCCGACGAGCTCGGTCTGCGCCTGGACGTAGAAGAGACCGTTCGAGTACGTCGGCGTGATACGTAGAACCGCTCGTCCCTGCGAGACCAGGTACTTCGTGTTCGGCTCGACGGGGTTGCCGCGCGTGATCGACTCGTAGCCGGTGTCGAGCCACGCGTAACCGGAGACGCCGATGCCGGTCTTCGGGTAGTACGGCCAGGGCATGCCGTGCATGTTCCCGCTGAACCACAGCGAGCCCCCGGGGATGCCGCGCGTGGTCCATTCGGGATACGCCGATGGCGGCAGGCGCTCGAACGGACCGAGCGACTGCGCCGGCTCTGGCGCCGGCTGCAGCTCGGCAGCCCCTGGGGGCGGCACGGCACTGGGAGGCGGGCCCGCGGGCTCGTCTTGCGCCTGCGCGCCGGATGCAAACAGCAGGGACACGAGCGGCGCACAGACACGCGCCGCTCGACCGAGGGACGTCGTCGAGGAATTCATCGGTTGTGGGGCTCTCTCGCTTTGGGGGACCGCTGACTACTGGACCGTGAACATACCGGGCGGGGTGGTCAACTTGTCGGAGCTCGTGCCGACCATGACCTTCACGGGGCCGGTCTCGATCTGCCAGCTGCTCGATGCGGTATCCCAGTAGTTCAGATCGGAGACGCGAATTGGGATGGTGACGCGTTTGGCCACTCCGTGCGGCAGGGAGACGCGCTTGAAGCCCTTCAGCTCCTTGTAGTTGGGAGCTTGCCGCGTGGTGACCTTCGAGCTCGGCCACGACACGAACAGAAACGCGATCTCGTCGCCGTCGACAGCGCTGTTGTTCTTGATGTCGACGGTGACATTGACGACGCCGTTCTTCGTGACCGTCGAGCACGGCACATTCAGGTTGCTGTACGCGAACTCGCCGCTGTACGAAAGACCGGTGCCGAACGCGTACTGGGGCGTCTTCCCCTGCGTGTCGAACCAGCGATACCCGAGGTAGTAGCCCATGGTCGTCGTCAGCGAGGCGGGCGCCGAGTCGGTGCCGCTGAAACGCGGCTCTTGATCGATCGCGGCCCATGTGATCGGCAGCTTGCCGCTGAAGTTGGCCTGTCCGAACAGCAGCTGACCGAGCGCCGCGCCGCCCGCCTGGCCCGGATACCAGGCCATCACGATCGCCGGCACCATCCCGGCCCACGCTGATGCGTCGATGACGCTGCCGCCTTCGAGCACGACCACCATCGGCTTGTTGAGCATCGCCACCTGCTGGATGAAGGTGTTCTGCGCGTTGGTTCCGGTCTTGCCGTCGAGCGCGAGGCTGGCGTCACGATCGGAGTCGTCGGGCTTGATCGTGTAGTCCTCGCCCTCGTCGTGCGGCGTGAGGCCCGCGACCACCACCACGAAATCCGCCGCCTGCGCCGCGGCCAGGTCGTGGCCCGACATCACCATGATGCCCGCCGGCGCCGCGCTCATGATGCCGGCGTAGGGACCGACGGTCTTGGCCGGATCCAAGTTCACGCGGCTGCTTCCCAGGTCGCCGATGCGCGCATCGACGGGGAAGTTGACCGAGCCGGTCGCCTGGACGCCCTTGAGCGTCCAGGGCACCGACAGGCCGACGACCGCCACGCTCTGGATGTTCCCGCCGCTCTTGATCGGCAAGACGCCGCCGTCGTTCTTGAGCAGAACCATTCCCTCGAGCGCCGCCTTCTGCGCCAGAGCGATGTGAGCGTCGTTGTTGGTGATGGAGAACGTGCCGGTATTGAAGACGGTCGTGGGCGGCACCAGGCCGATCTGGCCCGTGGTCGCCGCGACGTTGAAGCGGAACTTCTCGGTCACCACGCGTAGCGCAGCGGCGTTCTGGGTCGAGTCGACCGTCGGGAGCTGACTGAAGTTCAGGTTCCACGGCATCTCGAGATCCAGGCCGGCCATCAACGCCTGCCGTGCCTGCGACGATTCGGTCGCCGTGCCGCCCGCGGGCATCTGCCCACCCGGCATCGCCCACCAGTCGGAGATGACCATGCCCTGGAACTTGAAGTCCGTCCGCAGGATGTCGGTCAGCAGGTGCTGATTCTGAGTGCAGTTGAGCGCCTGCCCGCTGCCGACCTGCATTTCATTGTACGCGGCCATGACGCAGGAGACGCCGCCGTCGCGGATGATCATCCCGAAGTGGCGCGCGTAGACCTCGCGCAGTGTCTGCTCGTCCATCTGCGCGATGTCGCCGTTGTCGCGGTTTCGCTCGATATTGTTGGCGGCGAAGTGCTTCGCGCAGGCGGGCGCGTAAGTCTGCACGCCGATCACGTACGCCGAGCCCATGCGTCCGAGGAGGAACGAGTCCTCGCCGTAGGTCTCCTCGGCGCGGCCCCACGCCGGGTGGCGAAGGATGTTGACCGTCGGGGCCAGCAGCATCGTGCGGCCGGCTGCGATGAGCTCGTCGCCCATCGCGGCGCCGACCTGGTTCTCGAGATCGACGTCGAAGGTCGCGCCGCGCATCGACGCGACCGGGAACACCGTCGAGTAACCCTGCGAGCCGCTGGTCTTGACCGCGTCCAGGTTCACGCCGCGCGGGCCGTCGCTGAACTGGAACTCTTTGACGCTTCCGGTATCGGCGTACGACGGATCGGACAGGTTGTGCGCGCTGCGAAAGATGTCGTTGTACTGGCCGATGCTCGTCCCGCGAAGCTGGTTTTGCTTCTGCGCGTCGCTCATCGACTGCACCGCCGAGCTCGCCTGCGAAGTGGCGCTCGCGGAGATCGTGTATCCCTTGGTGTACGGGAGCGCCTGCTGCTGGTTGGGATCGTCGGCGCAAGCCGTCGGCGGCGCGGCCCCGCCCGCGCCGGTGACGCCTCCGTCGGTGTCGATGACCATGTCGTCGCCGCCGGCGCCGGTCGTCATCCCACCGCCGTTGCCGCCGAGGCCGCCGACGGTCGTTCCGCCGGTTCCACCGTTGGTCATGCCGGGCGTCGAAGGATGGCCGCAGCCGCTACCGAGCAAGCTCGCGGCTCCGAGCAGCGCCAGAGCGTGAAGACCATGAAAGCGATTGTGCGGGTGGCGCATGATTAAGACTCCTTTTCAGAAGGCAGGCTTCGCCAAGCCGACCTGAGGGACGGGCTCGGCGTATGGGCCTAGGAGTTACAACGAAACCGACCCGAAAAGCCAGCCCTGAACGTGGCCGGCTCCCGGGTCTGCTTCGACGCTCTTTTCGAGGCCCTGAGTGCTGTAGCGCGCCGGTCTAAGAACGGCTCAGGTTGGCGACGCGCGGCGCGGTGGTGGCCGCCGCCCGCGGGCGCGCGGCCACGGTCGCCACGGCGCGGATGAGGTCGCCGGCCTCGACGGGCTTGGTCAGGTGCAGGTTGAAACCGGCCTCGATCGCGCGGGATTGGTCCTGCGGGCGCGCGCAGCCGGTCAGGGCCACGGCGCCTACGCCCTGGCCGCCTTCGGCGGGCAGGCCGCGCACGCGCCGGATCAGGCTGTATCCGTCCTCTTCCGGCATTCCGATATCGCTGACGATCGCGTCCCAGCGTCCGTCGCGCACTGCCGCGAACGCCTCGGCGGCCGACGACGCCGTCGTGACCTTCGAGCCGGCGTCGCGAAGCACGAGCGTGATGGCCTCGCGCACGCGCGGCTCGTCGTCGACGACCAGCACGCGCAAACCCTTGAGCATGCGCGCCGTGCGCGCGGGTGCGCGGCGCCCGCGCTCCAGCCCGGGCGCCGCCACCGGGGTCTCGGCCTGGAAGACCGGGACCACCGACGCATCCGCCAGCGGCAGCGCCATGGTGAACGTCGACCCGCGTCCCTCACCGTCGCTGTTGGCCGACACCGTCCCGCCGTGGAGCGCGACCAGCCGGGCGACGACCGCGAGCCCGAGGCCCAGGCCCACCGGCGCCTGCAGCGAGGGCTCGGCGCTGGCCGCGAAGGGCGCGAAGATGTGCGGTAGCCGAGCGGCGGAGATGCCGCTGCCGGTATCGGAGACGCTGATCTGCACGCGCCCGTCGCTGCGCGCACCCCACACGCGGATCGTGCCGCCTGCGGTGGTCGAGCTCAGCGCATGCGCCACCAGGATCTCCAGCGCCTGTCGCAACCGTGTCGCATCGCCCCGCACCGCGCCCAGACCGGCCGCGGGAGTCACCGTGAGCGACACGCCCTTGCCGGACGCCGCCGGCATGATTCCCTGGACGGCCGCCTCGATCACGCGGTCCAGCGCGACGACCGAGCGCTCGATCTCGAGGTTGCCGTTCACGCAGCGCGCGAGATCGGTGATCTCTTCGACCATCTTCGACTGCGCGACGGTGCTCTGATGAATCGCGTCGAGCGCGCGATTGCGCGTCGCCTCGTCGGAGGCGCCGCGCAGGATCTTCTCCCACAGCAGCATCGCCGCCAAGCTCGCGCGCAGCTCGTGCGACAGCGTGCTCAGGAAGTTCCGACAGCCCGACTCTTGCCGCGCCCGCTCCTCGACCAGCTCGCACGCCTGGGTGTGCGCGCGCCGGCGCAGCTCGACGTTCTCGATCGCGAAGCCGGCGATGCGGGCCAGGTCCTCGGCCAGCGTCAGGTCGCCGACCTCGTGCTCGCGGTCCCCGTCGGCGTAGCAGACGGTCAGCGTGCCCAGCACGCGGTCGCCCTGGCCGATCGGGACGATGACCAGCGAGCTCAGCCCCGGCGCGTGCAGCGCGCCCGCGGTCCCCTCGGCGTCGAACAGGCGCGTCCGCTCGACGTCGTCGACCGTCGACAGCCGCCGTCCGGCGCCGCCGCGAATGACGTCGAGCAGCGGGTGCAACCCCGTGCTCCAGATCACCGGCGGGCCGACGGGCTCGACGGCCAACCCCGCGTTACTGGTGCGAAATGCGAACCGCTCCAGGCGGCCGCCGCCGCGTTTCAGATCGACGAAGCCGTAGGCGCCCAGCTCGGGGAGGGCCGCGCGGGCGACCGTCTGCACGACGCGGGCTTCGTCGCCGTCGCCCACGACGAGCCGCGTGCAAGTCTCGAAGAACGCGAGCCTTCGTCGCGTCTCGCGGGAGTCGGCGCGCGCAAATTCGAGTTGCCGCTGCTGAGATGTCCGCATCCCATAGGCAGTGCGCCGTTCTCGGTCCAGGGTCAATCGGGTCTTGACGGTAACGCGTCGGCAACTCGTACAATGACGCGTATTTTCGCAGCCTTTTGTAACAGGGCGGAGGTCGACGCTCCGCACCGTCGGTGCGCGCCAGCCGGTCACAAAGTCAGTCGGTCACAAAGAACGAACGAACTGCACCAGATTGTGCTGGTCGGCGCCGCTGAGCGAGTTGAAGGCATCGCGCGCCGCCGCCGCCTGCCCGTCGTGCGCGCGCACCGCCGTCGCCACGTCGCTGGCGCGGCCGTCGTGTAACAACTTGTTGCGGAAGCGCAACCCCCACAGCGGCGCCGTACGCATTTGCCGGCTTTGCGCGACGCTTTCGCCGGCATTGACGCCGATCTGGTCCCCGAGCGTGCCCATGTCGTGAATCAAGAAATCGGAGAACGGGTGGAATGCGGCGTTACCCGGGACGCCGTTGCTGGTCGTCGCTGGCGTCCGGAACGTGGATGCGGTGGCGAGCGCGCCGGCGCTGACCGACGAGTCGACGTGGCAATTCGCGCAGCCGACGTTGCGAAAAACGGCGCGCCCCGGCGTGGCGGCCGCCGGGTCGCTGTTGTCGGTGGGCGGCGGCGCCAGGAAGGTCATGAACAGGAAGAAGTTGCGAATATCATCCTGGATCTCGGTGCGGCCACCCGCACAGCTACCGACGGCGTCGTCGGTGTCGACCGGCATCCCCGTGGCGGCGACGTCGGCTGCCGACTGCAGCGGCGCCATGTCGTCGCAGCCGACCGGCTCGGGCCGCCCGTTGGGCGCCGACTCCGTCGCGAAGTCGATGATGGCGCGGCCGCCGACGCAGCTCTGCGTGGTGATACCCATCTCGTTGACGTAGGCATCGGCGGAGAACTGCTGCAGCGTCGAGACCGCCGACTTCCAGCCAAAGCGCGCGACGCGCGTGCTGCCGACGGTCTGGGCCGCCTGGCCGGTGACCGGATGGATGTTCGGCAGCAGCACGGTCACGCGACGCGCGGTGCCGCGCGTCGCCGCCGGCTCCGCCGCCGCGATCGCGTCGAAGAACGAGTCGGGCATGGCGTCGACCAGACCCAGGCCGAACACGGGCGTCACCAGGCGGCCGACGTTGTGGACCGTCGCTGTCGCCGGCTCGACCTCGACCGGGACCTGACAGAGCGTCGGGTTGCCGGCGGGGCCGCCGTGGAACGCCGGGTTGTTGAAGTTGCCGAGCGAAAACAATTGCCGCAACGAACCGCCGTTGCCCGCCAGCGGATCGAACGCGCCGTTGACGAACCGGCCGTAGCGCCGCTCGATCTGCACGCCGGCGCCGCCGATCGAGCCGTCGGTGTGGCAGGCGCCGCAGGCCTTCTCGTTGAAGACCGGGCCGACGCCGTCGGTGATCTCCTCGACCTGCGCGAAGTTCGTGCGCGCCGCCGCGAACTCCGCGGCGCTGATGCCCGCCAGGCGATCGCCCAGGATCGCGTTGTCGGTCGAGGCAATATCTTCTTCGGGACCCCCGCAACCAATCGCCGCCGTCAGACCACAGGCCACCAACCAAACCTTCGATCGAGACCCATCATTTTGTCGCATTGTCGTCCTCCGTTTGTGTGCTCGTTCGGGCCCGTTGCGCTCGTTCAGTCGCTTCGGACAGACCAAGGCCCTTGCCGGCGCGGCCGACGATGCTCCGCACACTCATCAGCGAGACCAGCAACGGCGCTGTCCGGCGCTGCCGTTCGGCGATGCGCCGGCGTCGGCAGCGTCGTCGGATGAATAAGCCAGATCAGGCCAGGCCAGGCGGCGCACGTTCAGCTGAAACGCCGGAGAGGCTGCACTCGGCAATTCGCCCGCGCGTTCGTCATTGTTACGTCCGCGTAACGGAAAACGCGTCGTTGCCGGCGTTTACTGATGTGGCGCGCCAATACCCAATGTTCTTTACGGGACGATCGATGTGCGACGCTGTAAGGCGTCCGGATCCGCGAGCACACCCGGGGTGATCAACATCGAATCGCCGAGCTCGTGCGTCTGGAACCCGCGCGCCTCGGCGAACGCCGCCGCGTCCCGCAGAAGCTCCCCGCTCGCGAACGCGCCCAGCAGCGCGAAGTGACTCTCGCCGTCGGCGTGCGTCCCCGACAAGATCCCGTCGACGACCCGCGGCCGGAAGCGCGGGCCGATGCGCAGATCGGTCGTGCCCGAGCCCGGCCGCAGCGCGCCGCCGGCCGCCGCCGCCGCGCCCTCGAGCGCGCGCACGACCGTCGTTCCCACGGCGATGACGCGCCCGGCGCTTTGGCGCGTCTCCTCGATCGCGTCGACCGTCGCGGGCGGAATCTCGTAGCGCTCGGGCAGCGGCAGCGCCGCATCGATCGCGGGATCGCCGGTCGCCGACAGGCCGGCCGCATGGGTCAGCGCCGCCCAGCGCACGCCGCGGCGCCGCAGCGCCAGCAGCATCTCCCACGAAAGCGGGCGTCCCGCCGACGGCATCTCGAACGCCCAGGGCCGGCCGGCGTAGACCGTCTGCACCGCCCACAACGGCAGCTCGTGCGCGAGGTGCGAGTACTGGACGGGGCGCGCCTCGCGGTAGAGCGCGGCCCAGAGCGCGTCGCCCTCGACGTCGAAGCGGAGCGCAACCAGTCGCGGCGACAGCGGCGCGCGCGCGACGATCTCGCCGCCGAGCGACCCGAAGCGCAGCCGATCGCCCGGCGCCAGCGGTGGGGGTTGCGGGCGATCCTCGGTGCGCTGGTGCCAGTCGCCCGCGCCTAGCAGCGCCGCCCAGAACCGCGGCGCATCCCCGTGGTCGCCGTCACCGGCGACCGAGACCAGCCGCGCCTCGACGGCGTTTCCCCGCATGTCCCGACCGCGCAGCGATGCCGGCAGCGTCGCGGCGTCATTCACTACCAGCAGATCACCCGATCGCAGCAGCGCCGGCAGCGCCGTGGTGCGCGTTTCGGCGAACGCCGCGGCGGTCGGGTCGACCACCAGCAGGCGCACGTCGTCGCGGCGCGCCGGATAGGTCCGCGCCGGCGTCATGACGACGCGCCCCGCGGCTCGACGCCGCCCGCGCGAACCACCGCGCGCGTCCCCGACGGCACCTGCGACGAAGCCGCCAGCCACGCGACGATCTGCGCCGCCACGCGCACGGGATCGGCCAGCGTCGCCGGATCGGCGTCGGGCATCGCCTGCGCGTGCATCGTCGTGTTCATCTCGCCCGGGTCGATCGCCAGCGCGCGCACGCCGGTGCCGGCCAGCTCGGCGGCCCAGGTGCGCGTCAGGTGATCCAGCGCGGCCTTCGAGGCGCCGTAGGCTCCCCAGCGCTCGTAGGCTTCGACCGCGGCGTCCGAGCTGATGTTGACGATCGTGCCGCGGCCTCGCATCACCATCGACCCGGCGATCGCCTTCGTCAGGCGGAACGGCCCGACCAGGTTCACCGCCAGGGCGCGCGACAGGTCCTCGCAGTCGGTGTCGAGCAGCAGGCGCAGCGGCACCGGGCCCAGCGTGCTCGCGTTGTTGATCAGCAGATCGACCGGACCGACCAGCGCCGCCGCCTGGCCGGCGATCGCGAACGCGGCGTCGAGATCGCCGACGTCGGCGGCCACGGCGTGGGCCTCGCCGCCGCGCGCGCGGATCGCCGCCACCGCCTCTTCGAGCGGCTCCCGGTCGCGCGCGACCAGCACGACGCGCGCGCCCGCGGCGGCCAGCGCCTCGCCCAGCGCGCGCCCCAGGCCGCGGCTGCCGCCGGTCACCACCGCGCTGATTCGATTGGTCTCGGTCTGCGTCGCTGTCGTCGTTGCTGTCATCGTCTGGTCCCTCCTGCCGGACAACATGAAGCACGCGCGCCAGTTCATGGGCAGGCTTGCCAATCTGTTGTCAGCCGGTCATCGTGTTGGACGCCATGACCTCCGCCACGGGCGACAGCGCCGCCGCCACCCACCTCGGCCGCAACATCCAGACCCTGCGCGAGGCGCGCGGCCAGACCCAGCAGCAGATCGCCAAGGTCGCCGGGCTGCCGCGCGCGACCTGGGCCAACCTCGAGTCCGGCGCCGCCAACCCGACGCTTGCGGTGCTGGTCAAGGCCGCGCAGGCGTTGCAGGTCCGCCTGGAAGAGCTGATCGAGCCGCCGCGCCGGATCGGCCGGCTCTACCGGGCGGCGTCGCTGCCGTCGCGATCGCGCGGCTCGATCACCATCCGCAAGCTCCTGCCCGAGACCATCGCCGGCCTGGAGATCGAGCGGATGGAGCTGCCGGTCGGCAGCGCGCATGGCCGGCGTGCCCCACACCGCGGGCACGCGCGAGTACCTGACCTGCGAGCGCGGGCGCATCGAGCTCGGCGCCGGCGGCGCCACGTTCACGCTGGACCCGGGCGACGTCGTGGTCTTTCGCGGCGACCAGCGCCACGGCTACCGCAACCTGGGCAGCACGACCGCGATCGCCTACAGCGTGATCGCGTTCGCGCCCGTCGGGACCTGACCCGACTCAGCTCCCCGCGCCGCGCGCGCGTTCCTCCATCGCGCGCTCCCAGTGCTGTCCGTCGAACGGCGTGGGCGTGATCTGCCGCGGATCGACGTCATCGAGGCAGCGGACGTTGACGTCGACCTTGTCGGGATCGGAGCGCGGCACGTAGAACGCGTGAATCCCGCAGTGGCGGCAGAAGGTGTGCTCTGCGACCCCGGTGTTGAACCGATAGGTGGTCAGGTCGTCCCGACCCGCGAGGAGCTCGAACCGATCGCGCTCGACGATGAGGTGCAGGAATCCCTTCTTGGTGCACATCGAGCAATTGCACTCGACAGTCTCGTCGAGATCGCCGGTGACCCGCATCCGCACCCGACCGCAGTGACAGCCCCCTTCGAAGATCGCCATGACCCGGTGTTGTACCAACCTCCCGCGGCGTCCCGCCAGCGCGCCGGCGGCGCGCTCGGGCTACGACCTGAATTTCCAGCGGGCGGCATTGTCGATGGCTCTGACGAGACCACGATTCTGAAAGCGCCTCGACGAACCCCGACCCCGGAATCAGGAGAGCATCATGGGTTTGACGACCACGCTCGGTCCGTTCGTTGTCTTGTCGATCTTCGCGGCCGCCGCGGTCGACCCGCCGCCCGAAGTGGCGGTGGCCGGCCCGTCGTCCGATCGGTCGATCCGGCGGCGCCGGCCATGGCGACCGCGCCGCTCGCCGCGCCCGCGGCACCGCACCGCGCCGGCGGCGACGTCCGGTGGTGGCGAGCGCGGCACCCGCGGTGACGCCCAGCGAGGCGGCGCCCCCGGCCGTCACACCGGTGACGGCGACGCCGGGAACCGCGACGCTGGCGACGGCGACCCCGCCGGCCGCTCCGCCGGTCGCCGCAGCGGCGATGACCAGCGCGCCGAGCCTGGCGCCATCCGCGCCCACCCAGCCCGCGCCCACGCCGCCCGCAGCCAGCGCCGCGGCGCCCGCCGCGGCGCCGCCCGCCGGCGTGTCGTCTCCGACCATCGCGGCTCCGCAAGGGACGCCGGTCTGCCCACCCTGCGACTGCGACCAGGAGGAGTGAGCCGTCGCCCGGACTGCAACAGGGCGCGGGCGTCACACCCACCTCACACCCCCCTGGCGACCGCGGTCACGCCGCTCCGAGATCGCCGCCAAACCGCGCGCCCGGGTTCGGCGCGCGGTTTGCTGTGATACCGGGATGATGATTCCCGTACCTAGCCTGCTGACGCGTTCCGGTCTCTTTCCGCGGCTGATGATGCAGCTCGCCGCCAGCGCCTTCCTCACCATCTTCTACACGCCGGGCGGAGCGGCGGGATGGGTGCTGGATCTCGTGCTGCGCGGCTATTTCGCGGTCGACGCGCCGCCTTTTCTGCCGGTGCCGGTTCGGCTGGTTTCCGGCGCTGGTGCCGGTTCCGGTACGGTCGCGCCGCCCGCGCGCGATCCGCGCTGTCAGAACCTCGTCGAAAAGTGAACGGCGTACCGTTGGCGATTCGCCGCATCGACGTCGCGACTCGGGACTTCACGGTCGCGAACGGGATTAACGAGAACGCACCGCGCGTTGCTATGGTTGGCCTGGCGGTTTCCAGCCAATCGCCCCGCTTCAGAAACCATCGCATCGCATGAACGACGATCCGGAACTCGACCCAGCATCCACCGCGGGACCCGCGGGCGCGGCGCGCCCGGGCGGGCTGCCGTCGCGGCTGGCGATCCTGCTCGCCGGCGGCGCGGCGCTGGGGCTGCTGGTCAACCTGGTGCATCCGCGCGCGGTGCGCTTCGCCTCGTTCGCGCCGCCGCGGGTCTGCGCGCCGGTGCCGGGAGCGAGCACGCGGGCGCCCCCGCACCGCCCGCCGTCGAGTCTGCTGTCGCTGGCCCAGGTCGCCAGCCTGTGCGGTGACCCGCGCGCCATGGTCGCCGACGCGCGCAGCGCCGAGCGCTTCGCCGAGGGCCACGTCGCCGGCGCGATCCATCTCCCCTGCGCGTCGTCGCGGATGGCCGCCAGCGCCGCGCTCGATCGCCTTGCGGGCAAGGAGACACTGGTGGTCTACGGCGACAGCACCGAGGAGGCGCTCCCGGTGGCCGAGGAGCTGCGCCGTCGCGGCGATCGCCCCGGGTCTGCGCGTCGCGGTGCTGGCCGGCGGCTTTCCCGCCTGGAGTCAGGCCGGGCTCGCCTGCTCCTCGGGGCCGTGCGCGGACTGTGGCGTTCACCGATGACGCCGGCGCGGATCTCGATGCGTCGATGCGGTCGCGTGGCTGCTGCGCGCTGGGGCTGGGCGGCCTCCTGGCTCGTCGCCGGCCTGCTCAAGCTGCGCGATCCGTCGGGCTTCGCGGTCGAGATCGCCAACTACCAGCTGCTGCCGGCGCTGGCCGCCTACCCGGCGGCGATCCTGCCGGCGACGGAGCTGGTGCTGGGGCTGGGCCTGATCGTGGCACCCGCGCCCTGGCGTCGCGCCGCCACGGTCGGGGTTGCGATCCTGTTCCTGCTTTTCACGGTGGCGGTCATGTCGGCGTACGTCGCGCGGCATCAACATCACCTGCGGTTGCTTCGGCGGCGGCGGCGACGCGATTGGTCCCGCTGACGCTGGTGCGCAACCTGGCTCTTGCTGCTCGGGATCTCGGCGCTCTGGGCCTGGGATGCGCCACTCGCGGCAGCCTCGCGCCGCGACGCCAGCCCAGCCTTCATAAAACTTTACACGCGCGCCACACCCGGGAAAACCGCCGCGGTCATGTTGAGAGCGTGGCCGGATCGAAAGTGAGTCCGGCTCAACCATCGACCGAAATCGAGAGGAGAAAGTCATCATGACCGCACAGAACCCGACCCCCGAAACCAACGTGCGTCCGGGCTCCGCGCCGCGGCTTGCGGCGGTGGAGCTGGCTCATGCTGGCCCGCCGCTGATGCTGGGCGGCGTCGCCTACAACGCGGCGAACGCCTACGGCGACCCCGGCCACGGCGGCGGCGCCGGGCATGCACGAGCGGATGCAGGCGCGGATGGATCGCATCCTGACCGACGCCGGCGCCACCGACGCGCAGAAGGCGCAGGTCAAGTCGATCTGGGCCGGCCTCGGCCCGCAGCTGAAGGCGGCGCGCCAGCAGCACATGCAGCTCCGCCAGCAGATCGGACAGGCGCTCGCGGCGCCGACGATCGACACCACGGCGATCGAGAAGCTGCGCCAGCAGTCGCTGCAGTCGATCGACACGTCGTCGCAGCTGCTGACCCAGGGCATGGTGCAGACCGCCCAGGTGCTGACGCCGGATCAGCGGCAGAAGGTGCTGAGCGAGATCCACCGCCATCACGGGCACCATCACCCGGGCATGGACGCCGGGGAGTGAAGCAGCAGTACCTGAAGCGGGGATCCTCGGTGGCGTCGCAATCGACGCATCGGGGATCCCCGCGCCGCTTCGTCTCGGCTAACATGATCGGCGCGAGCACGCGCTCGCCCGAAGGCGGCCATGGTCGACCGGATCCTGATCATCGACGACGACGAGCGGCTGGCCGCGATGCTGGGCAGTTACCTGGTGTCGCGTGGCTTCGTGGTCGAGCAGCGCGCCGACGGCCGATCCGGGCTGGCGGCGCTGGAGGCGGGTGACATGAGCGCGGTGATCCTGGACGTGATGCTCCCCGACATGGACGGGTTCGAGATCTGCCGCCGCATCCGCGCGAAGTCCGACGTGCCGGTGCTGATGCTGACCGCGCGCGGTGACGACCTGGACCGCATCGTGGGGCTCGAGCTCGGCGCCGACGACTACCTGCCGAAGCCGTTCAACCCGCGCGAGGTGCTGGCGCGCCTGGGCGCGATCTTGCGGCGCACGCGGCGTCCGGCGGCGCGGCGCGCCCGAGGCGCTGCGCTTCGAGGGACTGACGATCGATCGCCGCACGCGCGAGGTGCGCGTCGGTGGCGTGCGGCGCGAGCTGACCGGGACGTCAGTTCGACATCCTGTTGCTGCTCGCCGAGCGCGCGGGCGGATCCAGACGCGCGAGCAGCTGCATGGAAGCGCTGGGCGCCGACGACGCCGACAGCAGCGTCGATCGCAGCATCGACGTGCACGTGTCGCGCATCCGCAACGCCATCGAGGAGGATCCCAAGCATCCGCGCTTCGTGCAGACCGTGCGCGGCGCCGGCTACGTCTTCACGCCGCCCGGCACGGGCACCGGCGAAGGCTCGCCCGCGTGACCCGTCGCCTGTACCTGCAGCTCTACCTCGCGCTGCTGGCGTCGACGGTGATCTGGTTCGTGGCGGTCCACTTCGCCTTCCGCATGCTCGGCGAGCCGATCGGGCCCGCCGGCGGAGCGGCTGCGCGTCGCCTCGGGCGTGCTGCTCGAGACGCTGCGCGACGTGCCCGACGAGGAGCTGCCGGCCCGTCTCGGCGTGCTCGCCGACGAGCTGTCGATCGATCTGGTCATCTGGGACCCCGACGGGCGCGTCTGGCCGAGGCCACGCGCCGGCCGATGATTCGCCCGCGCCACCCGGGGCCGGGGTGGTCGCAGGATCGGGCCGGCATCGAGCTCATCGTCTCGCTGCCCGACGGGCGCCAGGCCGGGCTGCGCAGCCGCATCCGGCCGCGGCAGCGACGGGGGCTGTCGTTCCCGGCGGGCGTCGTGATCCTGTCGCTGGTGATGGCGGCCGGCAGCTATCCCGGTGGCGCGGCACCTGGCCAAGCGCATCGAGCGCGTCGCGGTCGGCGTCGAGCGCTGGGGGCAGGGCGATCTCGCGCATCGCGTGCCGGTCGAGGGGCGCGACGAGGTCGCGACGCTGGCGGCGACGTTCAACCAGGCGGCGGGGCAGATCGACGCGCTCATGAGCCAGCAGAAGCAGATGCTGGCCAACGCCTCGCACGAGCTGCGCTCGCCGCTGGCGCGCCTGCGCATGGCGCTGGAGCTGGTGGGCGAGGAGCCGTCGCCCGAGAGCACGCGCGCAGCTCATCGAGGACGCGCGTAAGGACATCGTCGATCTCGACACGCTGATCGAGGAGCTGCTGCTGATGTCGCGCGCCGACGCGCGCACGCCGCGCCGGCCGCTGGAGACCGTCGAGCTGCGCCGGCTGGTCGAGAACGAAGCGGAGCGACTGGGCGGCGGCACGGAGGTCAGCGGCGGCGAGGTCTCGCTGCGCGGCGATCCGCTGTTGCTGCGGCACATGGTGCGCAATCTGCTGGAGAACGCGTACCGGCACGGCCAGGGCAAGGACGTGCGCGCGGTGCTGGCGTCGACGGGCGACAGCGCGATCCTGGCCGTCGAGGACGGCGGGCCCGGCATCCCGGAGTCGGAGCGCGAGCGGATCTTCGCGCCGTTCTATCGGCTGAGCGCGCCGGCGGGTGGCTCGGGCGCCGGCACGACCGGGTTCGGCATCGGGCTCGCGCTCGTGCGCCAGGTCGCGCGCTACCACGGCGGCGAGGTGCACGCGCTGGCGCAGGCGTCGGGCGGCGGGCAGCCGGTTCGAGGTCGTGTTGCCGCGGGAGGGTCCGGCCTGAGAAGAAGGGCCTCGGGCCTCCCGGCCTCGGGCCTCGGGTTTCTGAGGACATGAGGGCCCCGGGCCTCGGGTTTGAGACCTCGGGCTTCGGATCAGAATTCCGGTGAGGCGCGAGGCGCGAGGCCCGAGGTCCGAGGCCCCATCACGCCGCCCGCTCTCTCCGGTCGCCCCGTATCTCGACGGCCCGCGATTGCCGGCCATACTTCCGTTCATGCGGCCAGTCTCCCATCCGCGCGTGGCGATCGTCGGCGCCGGCTTCGGCGGTCTGTCGGCCGCGCGCAGCCTGGCCGGCGTCGAGGCTGACGTCACGATCTACGATCGCCTGAACTACCACCTGTTCCAGCCGCTGCTCTATCAGGTGGCCATGGCCGGCCTCAGCGCCAACGAGATCGCCGTGCCGATCCGATCGATCTTGTGGCGCCAGCCCAACGTCGACGTCGTGCTTGGCCGAGGTCACCGACATCGACGTCGCCGGCCGCGAGCTGGTGCTGGGTGACGGCACGCGCGCGCCCTACGACTATCTGATCGTCGCGGCCGGCGCGCACACGAACTACTACGGCCATGACGACTGGGCCGGCGCCGCGACCGGCCTCAAGGACCTCGACGACGCGCTCGAGGTACGCCGTCGCGTGCTGCTGGCGTTCGAGGCGGCCGATCGCGAGCTCGATCCCACCGCGCGCCGCGCGCTGCTGACCTTCGTGATCGTCGGCGCCGGGCCGACCGGCGTCGAGCTCGCGGGCGCGATCGCCGATCTCTCCCGCGACATTCTCTCGCGCGACTTCCACCACATCGATCCGTCGATGACCCGCGTCGTGGTGATCGAGCGCGCCGCGCGCGTGCTCACCACGTTCTCCGAGCGCCTGGCCGCCAGCGCCGCCGATCAGCTGCGCGAGCTGGGCGTCGAGATCCGCACCGGCGTCGAGGTGACCGCGATCGACGACGAGGGTGTTCGCGTCGGCGACGAGACCATCCTGGCGCGGACGGTGCTGTGGACCGCCGGCGTGCGCCCGAGCCCGCTGGCGGGGCGCCTGGGCGTCACGCCCGATCGCGCCGGGCGCGTCGTGGTCGAGTCGGACTGCTCGCTGCCCGGCCGCCCCGAGGTCTTCGTCATCGGCGACATGGCCGCGTTCGTTCCGGCCGGCGCCGCCGCGCCGCTGCCGGGCATCAGCCCGGTGGCGATCCAGATGGGGCGATCGGTCGCCACCAACATCCGCCGCACGATCGCCGGCAAGCCGCGCGCCCCGTTCAAGTACTTCGACAAGGGGTTCATGGCGACGATCGGGCGCGGCCGCGCCGTCGCGCAGATCCGGCGCATCGCGCTCACGCGCAGCGCCCGCGTTCCTGGCGTGGGCGTTCGTCCACCTCTGGTTCCTGATCGGCTTCCGCAACCGCCTGGTGGTGTTCGTCGACTGGATCTGGGCCTACATCATGTCGAAGCACGGCGCGCGGCTCATCACCGGGCGCTACCTCGCGCCTCCGCGGCCCGCGGCGCGACCGCACGCCGGTACTGCGCCAGCGCCATCAGCGGGAAGTAGTGCCGATAGTATTCATAGTTGAGATAGAAGACGCCGGGGAAGCCGGTCCCGGTCCACTGGTCCTGGCGCCAGCGTCCCTTCGACGCTCCTCGCGTTCTGGCTGCGAGCAGGTAGTCGATCCCGGCCTTGCACCGCGCTGCCCTGGGCCTGGCCCGCGGCGATGAGGCCCATGATCGCCCACGCGGTCTGGCTGGGCGTCGAGGGGCCGACGCCCTTCTTGGCGTCGTCCTCGTAGCTCTCGATGCTCTCGCCCCAGCCGCCGTCGGGGTTCTGCCGCTGCGTCAGCCAGCGCGCGGCGCGATGGACGTACGCGCGGGTCATGTCCTCGCCGATGCAGCGCAGGCCGCGTAGCACCTGCCAGGTGCCGTAGATGTAGTTCACGCCCCAGCGCCCGAACCACGAGCCGTCGGCGTGCTGCTGGTCGCGCAGGAACGCGATCGCGCGCCGCACGGTCGGGTGGCGCGCGTCGAAGCCGTCGAAGTGGCTCAGGCACTCGAGCGCGCGCCCCGTGATGTCGGGCGTGCTGGGATCGATCATCGCGTTGTGATCGGCGAAAGGGACGTGGGTGAGCCAGCGCTTGTCGTTCTCGCGATCGAAGCTGGCCCAGCCGCCGTCGCGGTTCTGCATGCCGAGCAGCCACGCCAGCCCGCGCCGCTGCGCGACGTGCATGCGCGTCGACGTCGGCGGGGCGCGTGCCCGAGAGCGCGATCAGCGCCATCGCCGTGTCGTCGACGTCGGGGTAAAAGTCGTTGCGGAATTCGAACGCCCAGCCGCCGGGCGCGGCGGGGTTGCGCCCCGCCCAGTCGCCGCGCCGGTGCGATTGCCGCGTGAGCAGCCAGGAGGCCGTTCGCCGCATCGCCGGTCCGTCGCCGGGCTCGCCGGCCTGCAACAGCGCCGCGGCCGCCAGACAGGTGTCCCAGACCGGTGACAGGCAGGGCTGCACGCGCAGGCCGGCGGTCCCGCGATCGGTGAACAACCTCTGCAACGCGGCCAGGCCGTCTTGCAGATGGGGGCTGGCGTCGCCGTGGCCCAGGCAGCGCAGCGCGATCACCGAGCTGGTCATCGCGGGCAGGATCGCGCCCAGACCGTCGGAGTGGGCGAGCCGCGCCGTCATCCATTGCGTGGCGCGCTCGACGGCGCGCTGGCGCAGCGCGTGCGCGAACGGCAACCGCTCGCCGAGCTTGATCGCGCGATCGACGCCGACGAAGAACCGACGCCAGCGCCGCGCGACCGGATCGCGGCCCGTGCTCTTCGACACGCGCCGTCGCCGGCCGGTGCCGATCCGCGCGCCTCGCGAGAACAGCTCGCGGACGCCGCGATCCGGCGGCAGCGCGACGACCGGCCGGTGCGCGTAGATGATCGAGAGCGGCACGAAGATCGTGCGCGACCAGCTGGACATGTCGTAGACGCTGAAGGGCCCGGCGCTGGGCAAGAACATGATCTCGGGCGGGATCGCCGGCACATCGTCCCAGCCGCACTGGCCGAACATCGCCAGGTGGTAGCGCGTGTACGAGTTCGCGTGAG
The DNA here is from genome assembly GCA_963774325.1 of uncultured Pseudomonadota bacterium. GTDB lineage: Bacteria > Myxococcota_A > Polyangia > Fen-1088 > Fen-1088 > DASRQZ01. The sequence goes on along the minus strand of CAVZEF010000002.1, from coordinate 636,602 downwards.
CGGCGCCGCCCAGCGCCAGGATCAGGTCGCGCGCGCGCCGCATGTGCGGCGCATGCGCCGAGTCGCCCGCGATCTTCAGCGCGAAGTAGGCGAGGCACGACACCGACAGATTTCCCGGCCCACCCGCGTACGTGCTCCAGCCCCCGTCGGGGCGGGCCTGTTCGCGCAACCGGATCGCGAAGCGCTCGATCTCCGGATCCGGCAGCGTCGCCGCGGACGCAGCCGCCGCGGGCGCGCCGTAGCCGCGAAAGAAAGCGCGCAGCAGGATGAGGTAGCTCTCCAGCGTCGCGTCTCCCTCGAGATCGCCGCACCAGTACCCTTCGCTGGTCTGGCGCGCGAGCAACCAGGTCGCGCGCTCGCTCGATCGCGTCGTCGACGCGCGCCGGTGGAATCACCGATGTTTTGCTTGCCGATTCTTCAAATACCGATCGTTGCGCATCGTCAGTGGCCGTTTGCATGCACATCTCGAGGAGAAAGGGGAGAGCGACCGAGGCGAAGCCGCGTATCGAACCCCTTCCACAGTAAGAGGCGTCATGCGTTTTCCAATCCACATCACCACCGACATGATTCGTCATCAGGCGAAAAACGCGCTCCGCGGCCGTCGACGATTTCCATTCGTCCTGATGCTCGAGCCGCTCTACGCGTGCAACCTGGCGTGCATCGGCTGCGCCGTCGAGCGCCACACCGGCAAGCTGCGCGATCGACTGTCGGTCGAGCGCTGCCTGCAAGCCGCCGACGACTGCGACGCGCCCGTGGTCTCGATCTGCGGCGGCGAGCCGACGATCTATCCCGAGCTGCCCGAGCTCGTCGCGTCGCTGATCGCGCGGCGCCGGCACATCTACCTGTGCACGAACGCGTTGCTGCTCGACGAGACGGTGTTCGGAAAGATCGCGCCCGCCTCGAGGCTGACAATCAATGTTCATCTCGATGGGCTGCGGGCCACCCATGACTACGTTTGTGCTCGCGAGGGCGTGTTCGACAAAGCGATCGAGATGATTCGCGAAGCCAAGCGCCTCGGGTACCACGTGATGACCAACACCACCGTGTTCAAGGAGACCGATCTCGGCGAGCTGGAAGCGCTGTGCACGATGCTGTCCGAGATCGGCGTCGACGGGATGCTGGTGTCGCCCGGCTACCAGTACGAGTCGGTGAAGAACGACGTCTTTCTCACGCAACGCGAGATTCACGAGAAGTTCCGCTTCGTCAAGGAGCTGGCGCGGCGCTTTCCCATCACGTCGTCGCCGATGTTCCTGGAGTTCGCCGCCGGCGAGCGCCAGTACGACTGCTCGCCGTGGAGCACGGTCACCTTCACGCCGCGCGGCTGGAAGGGGCCCTGCTACCTCATCGGCAAGGAGTACGTGCAGGACTGGGACGAGTTCTGGAATCACACCGACTGGGACTACTGGGAGTCGCGCCAGGACGACCTCTGTCAGAACTGCGCGATGCACTCGGGCTTCGAGGCGTCGGTGGTGATGGACGTGCGCAAGCACCCGCGCGATCTGCTGCGCCTGGTGGCGTGGAATTTCACGGGCTGAGCGCGGAGACAGGGGGAGATTCTTCGATGCGGGCGCTGGTGACGGGAGCGAGCGGGTTCGTGGGGGTCCACCTCACGCGCCTGCTGCGCGAGCGCGGTCACGACGTGCGCTGCCTGGTGCGCCCGTCGAGCCGGCGCGCGAACCTGGACGGCCTGGGCGTCGCGTTCCACGTCGGCGATCTCGGCGACCGTCGCGTGCTGCGCCAGGCGATCGACGGCTGCGACGTGGTCTTTCACTGCGCCGCCGACTATCGGTTCCAGGCCCGCGCGGCCGACGAGATCTACCGCAACAACGTCACCGGCACCGAGAACCTGTTCGCCGCCGCCGTCGACGTCGGCGTCGGGCGCGTCGTCTACACCAGCTCGGTGGCGACGCTCGGCCTGTCGTCGGACGGCACCGCCGCGTCCGAGAGCGCGCCGTCCACGCTGGGCTCGATGATCGGCGCGTACAAGCGCAGCAAGTTCCTGGCCGAGCGGGTCGCCGACAGCTTCGTGGCGATGCACAAGCTGCCGATCGTGATCGTCAACCCGTCGACGCCGGTCGGCGAGGACGACGCGCGCCCGACGCCGACCGGCCAGTTCCTCGTCGATTTCCTGTCGGGCCGCATCCCCGGCCTACGTCGACACCGGCCTCAACGTCGTCGACGTGCGCGACGTCGCCGAGGGGCACCTGCTGGCCGCCGAGCGCGGCGTCGTCGGGCGAGCGCTACATCCTCGGGCACCGCAACGTCACCCTCGCCGAGCTGCTCGATCTCGCTGGCGCGCATCTCGGGCGTGCGCTGGGCGCGCGTCCGCCTGCCGCACGTCGTTCCGTTGCTGGCCGCGCTGCTCGAGGCGCCGCTCGCGCGCCTGCGGCGGCGGCCCGCCGCGCCTGTCGCTGGACGCGGTGCGCATCGCGCGCAAGAAGATGTTCTTCGATCCCGGCAAGGCGGTGCGCGAGCTGGGCCTGCCCCAGAGCCCGATCGAGACCGCGCTCGCGCGCGCGGTCGCGTGGTTTCGCGCGCAGGGGTACGTGACGTCGTGACCCGAGGCACCACGAAGACGACCGCCGCAGAGGCCACGGACCCGAGCTCGATGACCGCGATCGTCGCGGCGATGCCGGAGGAGGTCCGCCCGCTGTGGCGGCGGCTCACGCGCCAGGCGGCCTGCCGCGTCGGTCGCGCGCGCGTGCTGCACGGCCGGCTCGGCCGACACGTCGTCGTCGTGGCAGCGACCGGCGAGGGCGACAAGCGCGCGCGCGCCGCCACCGCCGAGCTGCTGCGCGTGTTTCCCGCGCGTCGTATCATCGTGATCGGCGCCGCGGGCGCGCTGAGCCTGGGCCTGCGCGCGGGCGCGCTGGTCATCGCCGACGACGTGCGCCGACCGGGCGCGGAGCCGCTGCGGCCGGATGCCTCGCTGGTCGAGTGGGCGGCGCGCACGAGCGGGGCGCGGCTCGCTCACGTCATCACCACCTCGGCCATCGCGAGCAGCGTCACGGTCAAGGCGGCCCTCGACGAGCGGCACGGCGATGGCCGCGCGGCCGTCGTCGATCTCGAGTCGGCGGGGTACGCGGAGGCGGCCGACGACGCCGGCGTACCGTGGCTGGTGCTGCGCGCCGTCGCCGACACCGCCGACGAGAGCCTGCCGGAGTGGCTCGATCACTGCCGCGACGCCACCGGCGCGATCCGGCGCGCGCGCGTGGCCTGGGCACTGCTCGGCGACCCGCGAACGGTGCCGCGCCTGCTCGAGCTGCGCCGCCGCATCGCCGCCGGTGGGCTGGCGATGGCGCGCGCCGTCTTGTCGTTGCTCGATGCCTGGCCAACGGGCATCGACATTCGCCCGCGAGGACGCACGCGAGCCCTGGAGGAGCTGTGATGACCGACGTCGACGACCTGCTTCAGAAGACCAGTCGAACCTTCGCCGTGACGATCCCGATGTTGCCGTCGCCGACGCGACAGCAGGTGGGGTTGGCCTACTTGTTGTTCCGGATCGTCGACACGTTCGAGGACGCCACGCACTGGCCGCCCGCCCAGCGCATCGAGATGATCGAGGCGTTCACGCAGCTGCTGGAGGCGCGCGATCCGGAGGGGGTGCGGCGGCTGTCCGAGCGCTGCCTGGCCGACCCGCCGGTGCGCCACGCGGGGTATCTGGAGCTGCTGCGCGAGATGCCGTTCGTGATGCGCAAGCTCGATGAGATGCCCGCCGACCCGCGCGAGATCTTGTGCAACCACGTGAAGCGCTCGGGCGCGGGCATGGCCCAGATCGTCTCGCGCTGCGACGACGGCGGACACATGTCGCTGTCGACGCTGCAGGACCTGCGCGACTACTGCTACGTCGTCGCCGGGATCGTCGGCGAGATGTTGACCGAGCTGTTCTTGCTGAACCGGCCCCAGCTGGCGGGCGTCAGCGAGTACCTGCGCCAGCGCGCGCACCTGTTCGGCGAAGGGTTGCAGCTGGTGAACATCCTCAAGGACAGCGACGCCGACGCGCGCGACGGGCGCGTCTACCTGCCCAGCGACACCGAGCGGGCGCAGGTCATGGCGCTGGCCCGCGCCGATCTGCGCTCGTCGTCGGACTACACGCTGGCGCTGCAGGAGCAGGGCGCCGAGCGCGGCCTGGTGATCTTCAATGCGCTGCTGGTGCGGCTGGCGCTGGGCACGCTGACCGCGCTTCGCGAGCAGCGCCCGAGCGGCAAGCTCACGCGGGTCGAGGTCTACAGCATCGTCTCGGGCGTGCTCCGCGACGTCGACAACGGCCAGCCGGTGTTCCCCATTGCCGGTTCGGGCGCGGATCTGCCCGCCACGGCTTGATCGCGCGCAGCGCCGCCTCCGTCGCGGCGACGTTGCTCGCGCTGTCCGTCATCGTGAGCCCCGACGCCGCGGCCGAGGAGCTGAGCACGAAGATCATCCCGCTGCCCATGTACTCGACCGTCCCCAACGAGGGCAGCACCTACGGCATCATGCCGGTCTTCTTCCGCACCGAGTCCTCGATCGGGTTCTCGGATACCGCCGAGCGAACGGGCGCGGTGCATTCGATCACCGCGCCCAGCCTGAGCTGGAACTCGCAGGCCGGCGTCACGGGAAGCTTTCGCTACTACCGCTATCTCGATCCGTTGCGCTCGTGGAGCCTGGTCATCTCGGCGAGCACGACCATCAACCGCACGATCTGGTGGACCTACGACAACCTCACGCACGTCCCCCGGGCGCAGACCCACGACGCCGTCGTCATGGTCCGCCGCAACCTGTTCTTTCGCTACTTCGACCTCGGCCCGGATACGACCAGCGCCGGCGAATCCAGCTACACGCGAACGACCGCGACCATGAACGATCGCTGGGGCTACAACTTCACGCAGTTCCTGAACCTGGGCGGCTACGGCGAGCTGCGCGGCGACCGTCTCGAGCAGCATCCGATCTTCGGATTGCCGGCGACGCAGGTTCTCTACCCGACCGCGCCCGGCATCGACGGCGCCGCGCTGGCGCGTCTGGGCGCGACGCTGCGCTTCGACACGCGCCAGGGCGGCGACTACGCGCTGCAGGGCCTGGCCAGCGAGATCGCGTTCTACATCGCGTACGGGATCGGCAGCGGCGGTCTGTTCGCGCAGACCACCTGGCAGACGCGCGCGATCATCCCCGAGCTCGACAGCCTGCAGACCGCGGCGCGCCTCTACTGGACGCAGGAGTGGGGCGGCGGCAACGTACCGTTTTACTATCGCCCGTCGCTGGGCGGCGAGCTTCTGCTGCGTGGGTACCCCACCGATCGCTTCATCGCCATGGGCGCCTGGGAGGTCGAGGTCGAGCAGCGCATTCGCTTCCTGCAGCTGCACATCTTCGACGTCATCTCCGACTGGCGCGTCGACCCGTTCCTGTCGATGGGCCAGGTCTACAACGGCGCCGACCTTTTCAGTCACGTGCGCATCACCGGCGGCATCGGCCTGCGCGCCTGGGTCCGGCCGAATGTCCTCGGACGCGTCGACCTCGCCGTCTCCGATGACGGTTTTCACGCCTACGTCGTGCTCGGATACCCATTTTGACGCCATGAGGCGGCTGGTCATCGCATGCGCGCTCGGCGGCATCACCCTGCTGGTGTCGCTGGTGCTGGTGTCGTCGCCGGCGGCGATCGTGGCGATCCTGACCAGCAGCGCGGCGCCGCTGGCGGCGGCGTCGATCTATCGCATCGTGCCGCTATCGTTTTACGCTATCAGCTGGCGGCTGCTCATCGCGCCCGAAAGCCGTCCACGCTCGACCACGCTGCTGCGCCTGCGCTGGATCGGCGAATCGGTGAACGCGCTCTTGCCGGTCGCGCAGGTCGGCGGAGACATGGCGCGCGCCCGCCTCCTGGCGCAGCAGGGATCGCCGGTGCCGATCGCCGCGGCGTCGATGGTCGCCGACCTGGGCATGGGCGCGGCGACCCAGGTCGTCTTCACCGCCACCGGCGCCGTCGCGTTCTCGGTCCACGGCTCGCTGGGCACGCTCTCGCGCGGCATCGTGATCGTGTGCGTCGCGCTCGCGGCCGGCGCCGGGGGGCTGGTCTTCGTCGCGCGCGTCGGCACCGCGCGCATCCTGCGCCGGTTGCTGCCGCTGTTCCGCAAGCGCAACGGGGCCCTGGATCTGCTCGCGCACGCGGATGCCGTCGATCGGGCGCTGTCGGACATCGTCGCGCGGCGCGCCGACCTGGCGCTCGCGTTCTCGCTCCACCTGGTCGGCTGGTTCGCGCAGGCGGTCGAGACCTGGTTGATCTTGCACATGATCAGCGCCGGCGTGTCGGCGTCGGGCGCGCTGGCGATCGAGAGCCTGGCGCTGGCGGCGCGCAGCGCCGTCTTCATGGTGCCCGGCGGCGTCGGCGTTCAAGAGGGCGCGCTCATGCTGCTGGCCGCGCCCTTCGGGATCGACGCGCCGGTCGCGCTGTCGCTGGGCCTCATCAAGCGCATGCGCGAGCTGGTGGTCGGGTCCCCGGCGATCATCGCCTGGTCGATCGCGGAGCGCCGCGTCCTCGACCGATTGTGGCGCCGCCTGACCCGGCGCCCGAAGGGCAAGGGGGAGACCTGATGGCGCGGCCGGTCCTGGTCCCGGCGGCGCTCGCCGACCGCCCGCTCCGGGTCGGCGTGCTGGTCGACCTGCTCTGGAGCCCGACGTCGGGCGGGCACGTCAAGACCTGGGAGCGGCTGGCGCGCGCCGCGTTGTCGGCGCCCGAGGAGCTGGAGCTGACGATCCATTTTCAGGGTGCGACGGCGTCACGCCACATCCTGGGCTCCAACGTGCGCTACGAGATGCACGCGCCGGTCTTCAGCACGGCGCGGCTCTCGTTTCTCTCGCACATCCCCGCGCACACCGACCTTGCAGGTCACCACCGGCGCCTCGCCTCGCGCCTGATCATCGACGGCGCCAGCGACGGCCTGGTCCGCAATCGCTACGACGTTCTGCATACCACCGACGGCGCCTTCAACTTCGCGCGCACGGCGGCGCGCGAGGCGGCCGCGCGCAGCCTGCCGCTGGTGACGTCGGTTCACACCGACACCGCGCGATACACCCGCATCTTCACCGCCGCGACGATCGAGCGCCTGTTCGGCCGCGGGCCGGTATCTCGCTTGCTGGTGGACTGGATGGGGCTCGATCGCTTCGCCGAGCAGCGGATGCGCCGGCGCCTCGACGCGCACCTGCGCCGTTGCGCCTATGTCCTGCTCTCGCGCAACGACGACTGGTCGCGCCTGGCGGGGCTGATCGGCGCCGCGCGCATCGCTCGCCTGCGCCGCGGGATCGAGCACCGGTTCTTCGATCCGGCGCGCCGCGATCGCCTGTGGCTCGAGGCGCGCCTGGGCATCCCGCGCGATCGCTGCCTGGTGATCTGCGTGGGGCGGATCGATCGCGCCAAGAACGTGCTGCGGGTCGCGGCCGCGCTCCGGCGCCTCGCCGACCGCGGCTTGCCGGTTCACCTGCTGTGCGCGGGGATCGGTCCGGAGCGCGAGGCGGTGCGCGCGCTCCTCGGCGACCACGCGACCTGCCCGGGCGTGCTCGACCCTGAAACGCTGGCGCGCGCCTACGCCTCCGCTGACCTCGGCGCGCAGCCGTCGCAGCTCGAGGAGATCTCGAACGCCGTGCTCGAGGCGCTGACCTCGGGCTTGCCGGTCCTGGTCGCGGATTCGAGCGGCAGCGAACACCTGGTGGTCGAGGGGGAGACCGGCTTCGTGGTTCGCGGCGGCACGGAGGCCTGGGCCGAAGCGCTGTCAGCCCTGGTCACCGATCCTCGCCGGCGCCAGCAGATGGGGCGCGCGGCGCGCGCGCGGGCGCTGCGGGAGATCCCGACCTGGCGCCAGGTGTTGCTCGAGGACCTGCTCCCGATCTGGCGTCGCGCGGCGGCGTCATGAGTCCCAGGGCGGCGTCATGATTGGCAGCCGCATCTTGATCTTGGTTCCTCATCCCGACGACGAGATCGTCGGTTGCACCGCGGCCATCGCCCGCGCGCGCGCCGCGGGCCGCGACGTCTTCGCGCTCTACTTGACGACCGGGATCGCGCCCGCCGAGACGCAGTGGTGCTGGCAGCGCGCCGGGCAGGCGGCGCGCGTGCGGCGGCGTCGCGACGAAGCCTGGCGCGTCGCCGACCGGCTCGGCCTGCGGCCGCTCGAGTACCTCGACTGGCCGGCGCGCACGCTGCGCCTTCATCTCGATGACGTGTCCGCGCGCGTCGCGCGCGTGCTGGCGGATCCGGCGCTCGCGATCGACACCGTCTGGGCGCCGGCGTACGAGGGCGGCCACCAGGATCACGACGTCACCAACATGCTGGCGAGCACGTTCGCCGGCGACGCTGACGGCGTGCGGGTCCTCGAGTTCGCGGAGTACAACTTTCGCAACGGCGCCGTGCGCTGGCACGAGTTCGTCGCGCCGTCGCACGACGACGTGGTGCTGGTGCTCACCGCGGAGGAACGCCAGCTCAAGGCCGACATGCTCGACGCCTACGGATCGGAGCGCGCCAACCTGCGCCACGTCGAGATCGGGCGCGAGCGCTTCCGCCCGCTCGCCCGCTACGACTATTCGCGACCGCCGCACGCCTCGCCGCTGTTCTACGAGCGGTTTCAGTGGATCCCGTTTCGCCATCCGCGCGTCGACTTCACGTCGCCCGCGGAGATCTGCGGGGCCATGGCGCGCTTTCGACAGACAGCTCAGCCGCCCGAATGGACGGCGGCGGCGAAGGACAGATAGTTGATATTGATGTAGCCGGTGTCGAACGCCAGCCGCACGGTGTGCGGTCCCGCGGCCAGCCCGACGCTGGGGATCACCGCGTCGCTGAACGACTGCCAGCCGTTGGCGGGTGAGACGAGGGTCCCGCCAGCGATGGGCTGACCGTCGATCTCGACGTGCAGGCTCTGGCCGCTGATTCCCGACGAGATCCGCAGCGTCAGGTCGTAGCTGGCCGCCTGCGGCGAGGTGACGTTGTACTCCAGCCACTCGCCCGGCGCGACGAACCCGACGTTGCAGCCGCCGCCGGTGTCGCCGGTGACCTGCGCGTCGAGGGCGGTGTTGCCGCAAACCGCGTCGCCGTCATTGCCCGGCGTGGTGTCGTAAAACCGGTTGGGGTTCTCCGCCTGGATCGTGGCCGGCAGCGAGGTGCCGGCGTCGGGCAAGCCGAACACCAGGTAGTTGATGTTGACGTTCCCGGTATCGAACACCAGCCGCACGACGTGCACGCCCGACGACAGCGTGAATGGCCCGGTCATCAGATCGGCAAAGGACTGCCAGCCGGTGCTGGGCACGGCCAGTTGGCCGCTGGCGTTGGCGCCGTCGATCTCGACGTGCATCGCGGGCCCGATGCTGTCGCTCGCCACGCGCAGCGAGAGGTTGTAGGCCGCGGTGCTGGTCGTGGTGACGTCGTATTCGAGCCACTCGCCGGGCGCGGTCCAGCCGACGTTGCATCGGCCGCCGTTGGGATCGCTGGTCAGCTGGGCGTCGACGTCGGTGCTGCTGCAAGTCGCGTCGCCGTAGTTGCCGCCGCTGGTGTCGACGAAGCGGTGATAGTCCTCGGCTTCGATGCGAGCCGGCAGCGTGACCGGGTCGTGGATCACCGGCGGCGGCGGTTGCGCGACGCTCCCGTCGTCGACCGGCGGCGTCGGAAATTGGCCGGTCGCCGTGTCCGCGGTCAGCACCTGGACCAGGTAGCCGTTCTTGGTGGTCGAGTTCTGCTGGATGTAGTCGTTGACGGCGACGTCGAACGTCCAGTTGGCCCAGTACCAGCGGCTGCCATCGGCCGAATTGAGATCGTCGCGCCAGAGCAGCGTGAAGTCGCTGCCGCCCGGTCCCTTTCCCGGCGTGTACGAATAGGTCTGGATCCAGTTCACGAACATCGCGGCCGGCGCCGCGCTGGCGTCGAACGCGCCGGACCAGTCGAAGTCGCCCGCCCAGATGCTGGCGCGCAGCCGCATCGCTTCGGTGTGGCTCGGATCCATGAGCTTGGCGTAGGTGACAGCGTCGGTCTCGCGCCGGATGAGCCGCCCGTCGACATAGAAGGACAGCGCGGTCGGCGTCCATTCCATGCGGAAGGTGTAGTAGTGCTCCCAGGCCAGCGTCGGCAAGTCGTGGATGACGACGTGCTCGGTGCGCTGCGATCCGTTCGTTCCCGGCGTCATCGCCTGCGTCTGAAAGCGCCCATCCTTGCCGAAGATCTCGAAGTCCAGCTCCTCCCACTCGGCGCCCGCAACCTCGGAGCCGTCCTTGTAAAGAAAGAATGGCGTGATCATGCCCGACCCCTTGGCGGCCAGGATCCGCGCCTCGAACGCGCCGTAGAGAAACGTCTGCTGCGTGATCATCTCGGCGCCCTTCCAGGGCTTGGCCTGGGCGGCGACGGCGATTGCCGTCAGCGTTACACCGATCAACACGGACGAAGTCGTTGCTGAGAGTCGAGCCATGTGTTGCCCCCTTCCTCGTGAGTTCCGCGCAAACGATCTGAAGTTGGCTATGAATCGAAGAAGCGCGAGCCGCGCGCGCAATCATTTGCCCGCGGCGTGCAATCGAGCCAGCGCCCATTGCACCGCTCGGGGGCGGCGGGGTGAAGCGAAACGCCAGAGAGCCAGCGGCGCGCCGGCGCGCCGGGGCAACGCCGCCACCAGCAGCGTCCAGGCAACCAGCGCCGCGCACGCGAGCGGCGCGCGTCCTTGCGGCACGAACGCCGCCCGGATCGTGTCGGCAAGCACCGCGGCCAGCGTGTCGCCGGGAATCGGGTGTCGCCGCGGATCCAGGCGCAGCGACGCCAGCCGGTAGGGCAGCGTCGCCAGGCTGTGCCGGAAGACCCGATCGGGAATCGAGATGCCGCTTCGGAGGGCGATCTCCTGCGCATAGGCAAAGCGCCACTGTGCGCGCCTCAGCTCGCGCGCGAAGCGAGTGACGTCGAACGCCGACATCGCGCCGTCATTGCGACCGTGAATGCGGTAACACACCAGCGGTTTGCCGATCGTCACCACGTCGCCGAGCAGCGGCGCGGCGGCCAGGCAATACGAATCGCTCGCGGGCTCGCTTCCCTCGAGCGGAAAGATCGCTTCCAGGAACGTCCGCGCGTAGGCGTTTCCCGATCCCACCGGCGTGGGATAGGCGCCCGCGCCGACCGCCCAGCGTCGAATCTCTCGCGGCGTGGGCAGGGCGGCGCGAAAGTGCGGAAAAATCGCGCCGGTCGGGCGGCCGCCGGCATCGACGATGCGCATCGGAAACTGGACCTTGCTGATTCCCGGCCGCCAGACGGCCGCGACCTCGCGCGCCAGCGCCGGGTCGAGCCGATCGTCGGCGTCGAGGAAGATCACCACGTCGCCGCTCGCGCGTGCGAAGCCGGCGTTGCACGCGGCGCGCTGGCCGCCGTTGCCCTGGAAGATTGCCTGGACGCGCTCGCCGTAGGAGGCGATGATCCGCCGCGAATCGTCCGTCGAGCCGTCGTCCACGACGATCACCTCGACCGCGGGCCAGTCGAGCGCCAGCGCGCTGTCGATGGCGTCGCCCACGAACGCGGCGTAGTTCCAGTTGGCGATCACCACGGAGAAGCGCAGCGGATCCGGGATCATGGCGCGGCGCCGGTGACCGAGCTGAAGAAGGTGACCGTGCTTCGCAGGGCCCGCGGCGCGCAAGACCACAACGCGGCCAGGAACGTCGCGGCCCCGGCCGGTAGCAGAATCGCCACGCGCGCGGCGGCGCCCAGGCCAGGGGGCAGAAAGCGGCGAACCACCAGCAATACGGCGGCCATCGCCGCCGACGCCAGCAACGGAGCTCGCGCGCCGGCCAGTTGCTCGACGGCGCCGATTCCGGCCGCGCGATCGAGGCGGCGGATCATCACCGGAGCTGACGATATCTCTCGCAGCACCCAGATCCCGATCGCTACCGCCAGCGGCGGCGCCGGCATCCACGCGGCAGGCACGCACAGCGCCAGCACGACCGCCAGCTCGACGCCGAGGCCGTAGAGCGGCTCCCGGGGCCGGCCGATCGCGGTCAACATCGGCGTCGTCAACAACCGCGGCGCTTGAACGATGGTCAGCAATGCGAGCGCGGTCACCAGCGGGTGGATCGCGTGCCAGCGCGCGCCGAACAGCAGCTCGACCACCTCCGGTGCCAGCAGCGCAATGCCGACGAAGCACGGATAGAGCAACAGGCAGGTGAGCTCGACCGCGGCGCGATAGGCGCGACGCCGCCGATCGGGGTCCGATTGCAGCCGTGCCAGCACCGGAAGCGCCACTTGCGTGACCGCGGCGGCGGCGATGGCCCACAGCACGTCGACGGCGCGGAACGCCATGTTCAAGTAACCGGCGCGTTCGTTGCCCAGCCACACGCCGGCGAGGATCGTGAAGAGGCGCTTGACCGCGAAGGTCAGGAACAGCGCGCCCACGGCGTAGCTGCCAAATCGAAGCAAGGGACGCAGCGCCGCCATCTGAAAGCGCAGGCGCGGCCGGCGTTCGACCGTCATCCACAGCACCAGGGAGCCGGTGAACGCGATCAACACCTGCTGCGCGACCAGGCCCCAGATCCCGGCGCCGTGAATCACCAGCGCAATGCCGACGCCAGCACCCGTCAGGCGACCCACGAGCGAGCGCAGCGCCAGCACCCTGAACCCCAGCTCGCGTCGCTGCTGTGCGACGACGATCGCGCCCAGAGCCGTGCAAGGGAAGCGGAGCGCGGTCCAGATCAGGATGCCCGCCGCTTGCGCGTGATGAACCAGGTGCGCGAAGCCGGGCGCGGCTGCAGCGCAGAGACCGAACAGCGCCAGGCTCACGGCCAGCGTGAACGTGAAGGCGGTGTCGATGTCCAGCGTCGTGACGTCGGCTCTCTGCACGAGCGCATCGTGAAAGAGCATGCTGACAAGGACGTCGAGCAGCTCGACCAGCGCGAGCGCGATGGAAAAGACGCCGAAATCCGCGGCAGAGAGAAAGCGCGCATAGACGACCAGCGAGCCGAAGGAGACCAGCGCCAGACCGCCGTTCTCGACCGCGCTCCAGAGCGCGGAGTGCGCGGCGCGGGCGCGGTTCATCGGTGCGCCACTCGCGTCGCCGGCGCTCGGCTCGCTCATGCCGTGCCTCCCATCGGGGCGCGTTCGCCGCGCAAGCGCGCGACCACCCGCCGCGCGGGCGCCAGCCAGGCCCCGCGCCCGAAGCGGAGGCGAATCAACGCGGGCGTCGCGCGCGCCGGCGCCACCGCGAGCAGGTGAAACCAGGCGAGGTGCGCCATCGCCAGCCGGGGCGGAAGGCGCTCGGTCATCACCGCGCGCCGCACGGCGCGCAGCAGGCGCGCGACGGTGTCGCTGGCCCGACCGGGGTAATCGAGGCCCAGCTTCAGCGCCATCAGTCGGTAGTTGAGGAATGGCAGCTCGTGATCGAGGACGTCGCCGGCAGGAACCGCGACGTCCAGGCGCGCCGCGTGGCTGCGCATGAACGCGACCTCGCGCCGCCGGTGCTCGATCCGGTACGGCAGGCGCGTCTGGTCGAGTCCGTCGCTGGTCCACATGTTCGCGCCGTGGATGCGGTACTGGCCGAGCACGCGCGGGATCGTGACCACGTCGCCATAGACCGGCGCGACCGTGTTCAGCGTGCCGTCCGGTCCGTGATCGATGTGCAGCGGGAAGAGGCGCGCCGCGAACCAGCGCGCGTAGGCGTTGCCGGCGGTCACGGGCCAGCGGTAGGTTCCCGTCCGCTGGAACGACGTACGCACGCGGCGGTCGTCATAATGGCTGTCGAAATTGCAAAAGCGCCGTCCGAGATCTTCGCCACGGGCGCCGATGATGCCGAGGTCGTACTGCACCTTGGCGCAACCCGGCCGCCAGGCCTCGGCGACCCCGGCCAGCGCGCCGGGCAGCAGCCGATCGTCGGCGTCGAGAAAGATCACCAGATCGCCCGCGCTGGCCGCGAAGCCATTGTTGTAGGCCGCGACGGAGCCTTGATTCACCTGATCGATGATCGTGACGCGATCGGCGTAGCCTTTGATCACACGCAGGGACTCGTCGGTCGAGCCGTCGTTGACGACCACGACTTCCTTGCGGGGATAGGACTGCGACACCGCCGATTCGATGGCGCCACCGACGTACTGCGCGTAGTTGAAGCACGTGATCACCACGCTGAGCGAAGGCGAGGTGGCGTCCGCGACCGAGCTCATGTCGACCTTTCGGCCAGGCGAGGGGGCGTGCCCGGAACCAGCCCGACCAGCGCCACGGTCAGGAAGTTCTGCTCGGGCGAGAGGAGGTGGCCGCCCATGATCAGCCAGGCGGCAAACAGCATGATGCGAAGGCGCGCGGGTGCTCCTGGCGCCAGCAACGTAGACGCAAACAGGGTCACGAAAGCGGCGAATCCCAGCAGCCCGTATTCGAAGATCAGCTTCGCCCAGGTGGGATCGTGAAACTCGTATCCGGTCTGCGTCCGGAAGATCGTGCCCGGTCCATGGCCGAGCCAGAGACTGGACGGGTCGGCGCGCGCGGCGTCCATCAGCAGGCGTAGCGGCGCAACGTAGCGGATGTAGCCGCTGCTGCGTTCGGAGTCGAGCTCGCTGGCGCGGTTCAACGTGAACGACAGGTTCAGGGTGTCGCCCAGCAACCAGATGATCAACCCGGCGGCGCCCAGCGCGACCGCGGCGCGCCCCAGCGTCTTGCGGTTGGGCGGCAGAAACGTGCCGATGATCAGCGCGAGTAGCCCGGTGCCCGAATAGGAGAGCAGCAACGCCAGAACGAAGCAGGCGATGCGCAGCGCGCGCCGATGCGACAGGCACTCGGTCATCAGCGCGAGCGCCATCATGAACGAGAAGCCCGACGGCTCGCGGAAGACGAAACCGTTCGACTTGTAGAGCGCGCCCATCGGAATCGCGGTGTTGAATCCCTGCGGGCCGCGCAGCGCTGCCGGCACGAAGCGGGTGAAGTCGAACAGCCAGTCGGCGCGCACGAAGAACTGGGCGTAGAACTGCGCGATGCCGGCGATGGCGCACGCGAACGCCAGGTTCGAGAACGTACGCGTCACCCGCTCGTGGTCGAGGCCGCTCTCGGGCGTGAGCACGAAAACGAATGGCAGATAGATCGCCAGCAACAGCAGCAGCGACGACCCCGACGCGGCGCTGTCGTTGGCGAGCGTGCTCAGCAGCGCCAGGCAGGCGCAGACGGCGAACAGCGCCAGCCGCGCCGGCGACACGACCACGACGCCGGCGAGCGCGCCGATTCCCAGCAGCGCGTAGATCGCCGGCAAGCCGGCGTTCAATGAATAGCTGCCGAAATCGAGCCCGAAACGCTGCAACGCGATGACCGCCACCAGAAGCGCCACCCAGGCGGCCCGCGTGAACGCGGCACCGTCGATGGCCCGGCGGCCGGGAAGAGCCAGCGCGCCGGCGCCGGGGACCTCGATCGCAGCGGAGAGCGCAGTCGCCGCGGACGAACCGGCGGTCATCGCGGCCTACCCTCGGCCGGACGTTGCCAGACGCGGATGTACTCGATCTCGAGCGCGGCCGGGAAGTCCGACGCGGCCTGCGGAGGGCCGGGCCATTTCCCGCCGACCGCCAGGTTCACCAGAACGTGGGCCGGGCCGCCGTCGCTGCCGTCGGCGTGGGCCCAGCGGTACGTGCGGTCGGCGATCGGCTTGCCGTCGACCAGGTGGCGCACACCCGCGGGCGTCCATTCGACGGCGAAGACGTGAAAGGCGGCGGTGTAGTCGACGCCGGGGGTGAAGGTCTGGTCGTGGTCGAGGCGCATGCTCGCGGTGGCGCCCGATACGCCGTCCGGATGCAGGAAATGAAAGCTGCGCCGGGTGTCGTCGCGTCCGTTGTTGACGATCTCGACGACGTCGATCTCCGGCGGCCACTTCTGATCTTGCGGGTTGAGCCAGAACGCAGGCCACATGCCGCGCCCAGGCGGCACCTTCATGCGGATCTCGAAGACGCCGTACTCGCCGGTCCAGCGTGATCGCAGCATGCCACTTTCGATCGTCCCCGGACCGAGTGCGCCGCCTGCGCGAGCGACCAGCGACAGGCCGCGCGCGGTGAAGACGTGGTTGTCGCGATCGCGGTAGCGGCTCCACTCGTCGTTCAGGTGGTCGAGCGAGCCGTTGGCATAGATGTAGCGGGTGGCGAACTCGCGGCGGAGGGCGTCGCGGTCGCGGAGCTCGCGCGCAAAGTCCCAATCTTTGACCAGCCGGTACCCATCCGACGGTGAGAATCCAGCCGGCGCGGCCGCCGCCGCTGCGGCGGCGTGGCCGGCGGTGGGCAGGAACGCCAGCAACGTCGCACCCGCGGCGCGAACCGCGGCGCGCGCGTGCAGCGGCCCGTGGCGCTCACCCACGGGTTTGAGCCTGCTGATAGACGGCGCGCGTCGCGCGACCGATGTCGCGCCAGGCCGAGCTCGGCGGCGTCGAGGTCGGCTCGAGATCGTGGATGATGGTGCGGACCAGCTCGTCGGCCAGGGCGCCCGGATCCTCGGGCGCGATCAACGCGCCTTGCGCTCCGTCCTGGAAGTCTTCGGCGAAGATCCCCACGCGCGTGGCGATGGTCCACTTGTGCAGCGATTTGGTGAGAAAGTAGACCCCGCTCGCGTCGATCTGCCGGTAGGGAAAGACGAAGCAATCGGTCTCGGCGAACAGATCCGCCATCTCGGTTTCGCTATGCCGGTGGGCGCGGACCTCGACCGTGTCCTCGAGGCCCAGTCCTTCGATCAGGTGTTGCAGAGGCGCCAGATCCATCCGCGGCCGGCCAGCGATGATGAACCGGGCGCGCGCCCGGAGCTCGCGGGGCAAGCGGCCGACGGCCTCGATCAAGAGATCGGCGCCCTTGTAGTGTTTGATCTCGCCGAAGAGAACGAACGTGCGGCGCGGGTCGCGCGGCCGCGCGTCAGCCGACGGCGACGCGTGCAATCGCAGCGGTCCGTGCGGAATGACAGCGAGCTTGGCGCGCGGCACGCCACGCTCGACCAGACGCTGCAGGCCGGCGGCGGTGTGCACGATCACGCGGTCGCTGAGGCGGATCGGCAGGTCGAACGCCAGGTTTTGCAAGAACGACAGGTACTCGCCGTTGAACGGTACGGTGTCGTGCGCAGTGAAGACGACCGGGCAACGGAGCGCGATGAGCCGGATGGCCAAAGCATCGAGAGGCGGCACGACCAACCACTGAAAGTGAACGACGTCGGGCTTGCGCATGAGGACCCGCAACACGAGGCGCGCCAGTCCGAGAGCGTGGGCGAGCCCCTTGGCGGCCGAACGGAGCGGTCCCGGCAGAAACGTCAGGCGATCGACGCGGCGGTAAAAGAAGGCATCGACGTAGTCCTCGCCGATCTCGTGACGGTCGCCCGCACGGGTCGGCCGCACCGCCCACGTGGGAGAGACGCCGGCTGCGACCAGCCCCTCGGTCAGCCCGGCGTCGTAGGGGCCGGTGAACAATGACGGGTCGACCAGCAACGCGCGCAAGGGCGCGCCTCCATCCCAGATCGGGTCCGAAATCGGGTTCGAAGTCGGGTTCGAAGTCGGATTCATGGTGTCGCCTCCGCCCAGAGCGGCGTCGTCGTCTCGGCGCGCCAGCGCGGCTCGCGGCGCGTGATCAGGCCCGACAGGAATCCGCACGCCCAAGCGGTGTGCATGACGGCGGCTGCCGGGCCGGCCCAGAGACCGGCGATATCGCGGTGCCGGATCGTGAGCGCGATCGACGTGCCCGCCAGCACCACGACATAGAAGGCGGGCCAGGCTAGCGCCGCGGGAAACCAGGGGCTGACTCCGAGCGCGAGCAGCGACAGCACCAGATGCATGGGCACCGCGAGCTGGCGCAACCGCAGCGAGCCGGGGTGGCGCCTGGCGGTGCGCGACCGACCGACGCCGTAGCGAAAGTACTGTCGCCAGAGATCGCCGAGCCGGCCGCGCGGCTGGTAGCCGACGCGGATCTCGGCGTCCAGGTAGACGCGCGCGCCGAGCGCCCGTTGCCGGCAATCGAGCTCGGCATCCTCGTTGTGACTGAATGTCTCGTCGTAGCCGCCCGCGCGCCGAAAGCGGTCCATTCGAAACGCGGCATGGTGGCCATGATCCACGAACCCGCTGCGCCGGCCGCCCCGGTGGGCCGCGCCTCCGGTGCCGATCGGCGAGTTCGAAACCCAGGCGATCGCGCGTTGCAGGCCGCTGTCGCCGTACGAGTCCATGGGGACGACGACGGCGTCGGCGCCGAGTCGGTCGAGCGTTGCCACCAGACGCCGGCAGAAGTCGGCTGGATAAGACGCGTGGGCGTCGCAGCGGATCAGCACGTCAGCGTCGCGACCAAAGTGGCGCGCGGCCAGGTTGATCGCCGCGCTCTGAATTCGCGCCGGATTGTGCAACAGCGCGACGCGCGCGTCGTGGCGGCCGACGGCGCTGACGATGTCGGGGGTGCTGTCGGTGCTGCCGCCGTCCACCACCGCGATGCGCGCGTCCGGCAGATCGGCCGTTCCAGCCAGCACATCGCGCAGCACGCGTTCGATATGCCGGGCTTCGTTCAAGGTTGGAATGACCACCAACAAACGGCGCGAAGCCGCTGCAGGTTCATCAGTAAGCATTTTTGTTCACGAAGCCTTTCCAGATGGTCAAAAAGAGGATCTTGAGGTCGAAGAGATAGGACCAATGGCGGATGTAATAGAGGTCGCAAAGGATCCGTTCGTCGAGCGAGGTGTCGCCGCGCCAGCCGTTGACCTGTGCCCAGCCGGTGACGCCGGCTTTCACGCGATGGCGAAGCATGTAGTGCGAGATCTGGTCGCGGAACTGGTCCACGAACACCGGCCGTTCGGGGCGTGGACCAACCAGTGACATGTGCCCCACCAGCACGTTCCAGAACTGCGGAATCTCGTCGAGGCTGGTCGCCCGCAGCAGCGCGCCAATCGGCGTACGGCGATCATCGCCTGCCTTGGCCCAGACCGCGCCGCTCGCCGCCTCGGCGTCGACGCGCATCGAACGGAACTTGTACATCTTGAATCGGCGCCCATCCAGGCCGACCCGTTCCTGGCCGTAGAAGATCGGACCGCACGAGGTCAGCTTGACCGCCATCGCCACGAGCGCGAAGACCGGCGCTCCCAGAATCAAAGCCAGCGCCGAGAGCACGACGTCGGTGACGCGCTTCATGATGGCGCGCCAGCCGAGCAGTGGGGATTCGTTGAGGCTGACAATCGGTAAGCCGTCGAAGTCCTCCACGGCGCAACCGAGCGTCGCGAACTCGTGGACGTCGGGGATGATCTGGATGTCGACGGTTTCATCCTGGATGCTGGCGAGCACCCGTTCCAGGTCGGCCCATTGTTGCCGCCCGAGCGCGATGAGCACGCCTTGCGCCTGCGTCTCGCGCAGCGCGCGGCGCGTGTCTCCGAGATGACCGAGCACGCAATGGCCGGCGACCGCCGTGGCTTCGACTTCGTCCGGGAGCACAATGCCGGCGATCTTCCAGCCGAGCTCGGGGAACCTGGAAATGCGGTCGATCAGCAAATCCAGCGCGCGTCCCTGACCAACGAGGATGACGTTGCGGGTTCGTATCCCCTTTCGATGAACCAACCGAAGCAGCCCATGAAGCACGGGACGGCTCACGAGCAGGCCCACGGCTCCCAGCACGCCAAAGTAAATGAGTACGCCGCGCGAGTACCGGTACTCGCTGAAGGCGTAGGTCAGCGCGGTGAAGCAAAGCAAGGCAGCGCCGTGCGCCTTGATGAGCATCAGGACCTCGTCGCGCCGCCGCGCCAGGCCCTGGGGCCGGTAGATCCCCTGCATCTCGAGCGCGATCGTCCACAGCACGACGACCAGCGGAGTCAGGGCCGCGTAGGTCGAAAACGGTGGAAAGCCCTTCGTGACCTGGACGATCGGCACATGAAAGCGAAGCCAGAAGGAAAGAAGCCAGATCGACCCAACGATCGTCACGTCGAGCAGACGCGCCAGCGCGCCGACGGTGAAACGGTACTGCGCGAACATCGCCACCCCTCCTCGTATCGAACCCCCGAGACGATCGCCGGTCGTTCGATCGCTCGGTCCTGCTTAGAGTGGAGAAATTGGATCCGGTCGAGATCACGTCAAGCGTCGAACACCGCGATTCGGCGGTTTGACCAAGAAGTAACGTTCGCTTGATTGCGGCGAAGCAATTGAGCTCCGTTCGTATTTGTTTCGAACGTTAATTCGTAATGAACGTGTGCAAACGCCATTGCCGAGTCCACGGTCGCGCGTATGTTTTTTCGGCCGTGCTCGAGTGCTTCGCTCGCCTATCTACATCCTGGTCGTCTTCGTCGTCGTTCTCTTGCCGGCTTGGTCGTCGTCCGGCTCTGGTGGTGGCCCTCGCGCTGTCGGCCATGGCCGCCTGCGCGCCACGGGACGCGCATCCGGTGGTCGCGTCGCGGGTCCTGCCGTCGCCGGTGGTGTCGCGTGACGAAGAGAGCCTCGATCCACGGCTCCTCGACCCCTCGAGCGGCGACGAAGACGGGAAACCCTATCGCGTCGGCCCCGGCGACACGCTGCTGGTCGCCGTCTACAACCACCCCGAGCTCGCCATCGCGACCTACGCGGGGACCATCGCGGCGGCGCCGTCACCCACCGGACGCACCGCGGGGCTCTACGTCGACAACGACGGTACGATCCAGTTCCCGCTCATCGGGTCGGTGCCCGTCGCCGGCAAGACCTCAGAGGAGCTTCGGCGGTTCCTGGAGCAGGAGCTGGCCCGTTATGTCAAGGAACCCAAGGTGACCGTTCAGGTGCTGTTCAACGGCAGCATTCGCTACTACCTGCTCGGACAGTTCGTTGCGCCCGGGCTGAAGTACGCCGATCGGCCCATGCGCCTGCTCGAGGCGCTGGCGCTGGGTGAAAGCATCATTCTGGACAAGGCCAGCCTGCGCGGCGCCTATGTCTCGCGCGACGGCAAACGGCTGCCCGTGAACTTTCGCCGCCTGCTGCGCGACGGGGACATGCGTCAGAACATCCGGTTGCACGGCGGTGACACGATCTTCGTGCCCGACAATCTCAGCGAGCAGGCTTTCGTTTTCGCGGGCGCGGCCGGCAGCAACGCGCGCGGCGGCGCCGTCCCATTCGTCAACGGGCACCTCGATATCCTGCAGGCGCTCGCCCAATCGGGGATCGGATTCCGGGAACGGGCCCAGGGGCGCCTCTCCGCTGTCCGCGTCATTCGCAGCGAGGCGGACCGTGGTCAGTTCTTCGTCGTCGACGTCGACAAGATCCTGCAGGGTGAGGCCGCCTCCTTCTCATTGGCGCCGGGCGACATCGTGTTCGTGCCTGAAACCGCGGTGACCAGCTGGAACGAGGCGCTGCAACAGATTTTGCCGACGCTCGAGACAATCTCCGGTCTCTTGAATCCGTTCGTTCAGATCAAGTTCCTGTCGCAATGAAGCCATAGCCAAGAACCGGCAATCAGGGGGAGTCGAGGGCCATGTCCGAGCGCAACCAAGATCGCGTACCGAACAGGCGAGATCGTCTGGACCTGGGCGACCTCTGGCAGGTGTTGCGGCGTAGCTATCCGTTGATTGTCGCCGGCGCCGTTCTGACGCTGGCGCTGGTCGTGGTGGTGACGCTCGCATCACGCATGAGCTTTCGCACCAGGGGCAGTCTCTATCTGGGCGAGCTGCAGGAGCGCGCACCCGCTCGTTCGTTTGCGCCCGGCCAGTGGGATTTCATGGGCGGCGAAAGCGGCGACGTCGGCACCGAGATCGAAATTCTGCGCAGCTCGGACCTGATGCTCCGCGCGGTCCTGGAATCGGGACTGAACGTCGCGGTCGCGCCCGCGGACGTCAGCCCCCCACGCTTCTGGCGCTGGCGACTGTCCGGCCGAGATGCGGAACGCCTGGACGCCGGCTTGCGGAAGCTGGCGATCAGCGGCGCGAGCGCCGACGGCGCGGCCGGGACGCAGGAGTACCGCCTGCGCGTGCTCGGCGGTGGAAGCTTCGAGGTCTGGCGCGCCGGCGAACGATTGGGGATCGGGGCGTTCGGTCGAGAGTTTCGAGGCGGCGGGCTCAGATTGAAAGCCGATGCCGGCCCCGACGGCGCGCCGGCGCCGGGAGCGATCTACACGGTGGCGGTGAGCCCGCTCGCATCGACAGCCGACGATGCGGCGCGGGCGCTGGCGATCACCGTCCCCAAGGTCACCGGTCCCGGCGACGCGGTCAAGGTCGTGGCCGTCGAGTTCGCCGATGCGTCTCCGATGCGCGCCGCCCGGTTCGTCGACGCCCTGATGCGCCTCTACCTCGAGCGCCGGCAATCCTGGAAGACCGAGGAAGCAACCCACGCCGAAACGTTCGTCGCCGGCCAGGTGCGGGGCATGAAGGACGCGCTCGACGATGCGGAACGGAAGCTCGCCGACTACAAGAAAAATTCGAACGTCGTCGTGCTGAGCGACGAGGCGAAGGGGTTGATCGAGCAACTGGGTAAGTACGAGGAGCAGCGGGTAGCGGCGCGCCTGAGGGTGGCGGCGTTCGGCCAGGTCCAGGATCTGCTCAAACAAGAGCACGCGCCGATCGAGCAATATTTGGTCGGAGAAACCGAGGATCCGGTGCTCGCCGGTCTCAGCAACAGCCTGGCGGCCGCGCAGCAGGAGCTGCGCAAGGTCGAGGAGCGGTTCACGCCCGACGCGCCCGCGGCCAGAGAACAGCAGGCCCAGGTCGACGGCCAGCTCAAGACCATTCGAGACTACGTGCTGGGGCGGTCGATGCGCGCGCAACGCCAGCTGGATTCGCTGGGCCAGATGATCGCGCAGTTCGAGAAGAAGCTGCGCACGGTGCCCGGCGCCCAGTTCGATCTGGCGCAGCTGACCCGGAACGCCGAGGTCCTGAGCAAGATGTATTCGTTCCTGCTCGAGCGCCAGCAGCAAGCGGCGGTGACCAAGGCGTCGACCATGTCGCGCAATCGGGTCCTCGACGCGGCGCTGGTCCCCTACCGCGAGGCTTCACCCGCGCTGGGGATTCGCTTGATCGCCGGGCTTCTGCTCGGGTTGCTGGGCAGCGCCGGGGTGGTCGTCGCGCGGCGCTGGCTGGCGCCGACGTTCCAGAGCGAGGGCGAGCTGGCGCGCGAGCTTCACGAGCTCGCGAGCGAACGACCAGCGGCGGTGCTGGCGGTGGTTCCGGAGAGCGCCACCGCCCGCGTCGGCCGGATGACCGTGCGTGCCTGGCGGGGAGCCGCGCCGCCGGCCGCTCCCTCGGTTGCGTTCGCGCCCAGCTCGGCGTTCGCCGAAGCGTTTCGCCACCTGCGCACCAATCTTTATCTCGCGGGCGGCCGACAGCCGCCCCAGGTATTGCTGCTCTCGTCGCCGAGCCCCGGCGATGGCAAGTCGGTGTGTGCGCGCGCGCTGGCCGCGGCGCTGGCCGCCGACGGCAAGCACGTGTTGCTGCTCGACGCCGATCTCCGCCGCCAGGCGCGCGACGCCGGCAGGGGCGGCGCCGTGGAGCGAGGCCTCGGCGAGGTCCTCGCCGGGCGCGTCCACTGGAGCGACGTGGTCAAGAGCGCATCGGGCGACACCGGGTCGGGAAACACAGCGTTCGACGCGATCCCCGCCGGCGCGCCTGCGCCGGGCGCCGCTGAATTGCTGTCCGGCCCGGCGTTCCCGTCGCTGCTCGCCTACCTGCGCAAGAGCTACGACTTCGTGGTCATCGATTCGCCGCCGTTCCCGCTGGTCGTCGACGCGCTGGTCGTTGCATCGCACGCCGATTGCGTCCTGTCGGTGCTGCGCATCGGAAACAGCGTGCGCGACGCCGCCCACGCGCATTTGCAACGATTCGGCGCGCTGGGCGCGCGCCACGGCGTCATCGTCAACGGCGTCCACGCACCGGCGGCCTACGGGCAGTACGGATATGGCGCGACCTACGCCGCTGCGTTGCCGGCCGATGCGCTGGCCGCGCCCGATCGCGCCGGTGCGCCCGCCTGAACGCCGCAATCGCAGCGTACCGGGTCATCGTCTTGGGGTATCTTGCCGCGTGGTGAAGACGCCGCGCCTGTTTCGCAGCCTTTACCTCCAGGTTCTGGTCGCGGTGCTGATCGGCGCGCTGCTCGGCTACCTGCGGCCCGCCGCCGGCGTGGCGCTGCGCCCGCTGGGCGACGGCTTCATCAAGCTGGTGAAGATGCTGATCGCGCCGATCATCTTCGCCACCGTCGTCGTCGGCATCGCTCGGATGGGCGACCTGCGCAAGCTGGGGCGCATCGGTATCAAGGCGATCGTCTACTTCGAGGTCGTGACGACCTGCGCGCTGGTCATCGGCCTGCTCGTCGGCAAGGTGGTGCGGCCCGGCGCGGGCCTGCACGTCGCCGTCGCGTCGCTCGACAGCAAGTCGATCGCCACCTACGTCACCGCCAGCCGGCACCTGGGCGCCGTCGACTTCCTGCTCAACGTGATCCCCACGACCCTGATCGACGCGTTCGCGAAGGGGGACATCCTGCAGGTGCTGCTGGTGTCGGTGCTCTTCGGCGCGGCGGCCGCGATCATCGGCGAGCCGGCGGCGCCGGTGGTCGCCTTCGTCGACGCCGCCGGCCACGTACTGTTTCGCGTGGTCGGGATCATCATGCGGCTCGCGCCGCTGGGCGCGCTGGGCGCGATCGCGTTCACGGTCGGGCAGTTCGGCGTGGGCGCGCTGGTCGGGCTCGCGAAGCTGATGGCGACGTTCTATCTGACCGGCGCGCTGTTCGTGCTGGTCTTCCTGGGCATCATCGCGCGCCGCTGCGGCTTCGGGATCATCGCCTTCATTCGCTACATCCGCGAGGAGATCCTGATCGTGCTCGCGACGTCGTCGTCGGAGTCGGTGCTGCCGCGCATGATCCGGAAGATGGAGGCGTTGGGTTGCCGCCCCGCCGTCGCCGGCGTGGTGATCCCGATGGGCTATTCGTTCAACCTCGACGGCACCTCGATCTATCTCACGCTGGCGACGCTCTTCCTGTCGCAGGCGCTGGACGTGCCGCTGGGGCTGGGGCAAGAGCTCGGGTTGCTGGCGATCCTGCTGCTGACGTCGAAGGGAGCGGCCGCGGTCACCGGCGGCGGATTCGTCACGCTCGCCGCGACCCTGTCGGCGACGAGCACGCTCCCGGTCGAGGGCCTGGCGTTGTTGCTCGGGGTCGATCGCTTCATGTCCGAAGCGCGCGCGATCACCAACCTGATCGGCAACGGCGTCGCCACCGTCGCGCTGGCGCGCTGGGAGAACGACCTCGACGAAGATCAGTTGCGCCGTACGCTCGGGGGCGTCGGCGGCGGCGGCGCAGAGCTGTCACCGTCGCGCGACGGGCGCGATCACGAACGAGCCGGCGGCTCCGATCACTGAATGACGAGACGGCGTCCGGTTGCGTGCGCGTGGTGCGCGACGACCGACGGCAGTGACGCTTCCGTCGCGTCCTCACCGTCATCCGCGTCGGCTTCGTCGTAAAACAACCCGCCGCTGTCCCAGCAGTTGAGCGCCGCGTCCAGCGACAGACCGACGCCGAGGCAATCGGCGACGGCGTCAATGAACTCCGCCTCGTCCTCTTCCATGGCGGCGGTCGGCGACATCCACGCATCATCGAGCGATGTGCCGGCGATCGCCGGATCGGCGCCGAACTTCGCGCGCAGGCGCGCAAGCTCGATCGTCAATCTCTCGGCGGCGTCGATCCGCTGCTCGCGTGGCGGGTCGTGATTGCCGCCCCCTTGCTCAACCACTGCCCGCGTCGTGTTCGCTTCGAGCTTCCCGGTGGTCTTCCCCATGACAGCCCTCCTTCCACTTCGGGGAGTGATGCTACACCTGCGCGTGGAAGGTGGCCGGCGAAAGTGCGGGCATGCGCTGGACCACGTAGCTCACGACCAGCGGCGCCTCGAATCGTCACGCGGATTACTACTAGTGAACGACGCCTCCCATGCTTTTGTCGGACGCGCCGCTGCCCGATGAGGGACTGCTCGACGAGCCGGTGGGTGTTGTCGGCGCGCCGTTGTTGCCGCTGGTGCCGGTGCCGCCGCTGTTGGTAGAGCCGCTCGGCGATCCGCTGGTCCCCGTGCCGCTGGTGTCGCTGCTGCCAGGGGTGCCGGGCGTCACCGCCTTGTCGCCTTCACCCGCGCCCGTGCCGCTGGTTCCGGTCTGGGTCGGGCTGGTGTCGATCGGCGGCAGCGCTATGGGCGAGTCGGCGGGATTCGCGGGATTCCCGGTCGAACCACCTGGCGTGGTCGTGCTGCCCGCGCTGCTGCCCGAGCTGCCACTCGAGCTCGGCGTCGGCGTCGGCGTGTTGATCGGGCTGGTGGTGCCACCGACCTGCGTCGGCGCGCTGCTGCCCATGCCTGTGCCGCTTGCGCTGCCCGCGCTAGAGCCAGGGGTCGCCTGCGCCAAGTGACCGAAGGTGTATGGCGCTCGCCCGTTCGCGCGCTGCTGATCGCTCTTGGCCGCGATCTGAGCCGGAGGCATTGCGACGGCCTGGTTCGCAATCACTGGCTGAGTGAACATCATGACTGTCCTCCTTGGATTCGCACCTTATGCAATCTGACGACGGCTCCCGAACCTGCTAGTCCCTAGGCGGAATTCACTAGGCCTGCCTCCCGATGAGGTTGTGTGTTCCAAGGTCGAACGCATCTTTACGCGATCGACCCGACTATGGGTCCACGTCGGCTTACCTGTAAAAGAGCCTCGGAAAGAGGCGCTTTCAACCGACATGCGAAAGCTCGATACTATCGTCTGGTCATTTGGTGCCCAACAGCGGCGCCTTCACATCTCGAGCACGACCCCCGTGTGGGGAACCGGCACGCCACTCGCCAGCTGGCTGAGCCAGATCGATCTCTGGTCACAGGGCACGGCGGACCGCAGCCTGGTCTCCCTGTGCGAGATCGTGCAGCGGTACGCCGGCGACAGCGAGCATCGCGTGCTCGAGGCTGACGACGACACCATCACGCTCTGCTCGCGCATCGATCCCGCGGCGGCGCGCGATCGGCTGGCGCTGCTGGCGGAGGCCAGCGCGTTCCTCAGCGCCTCGACCGATCTCGCGACGGTGACGACGGCGGCCGCGCGTCTCGCCGTGCCGGGCCTGGCCGACTGGTGCGTGCTCCGGCTGTCGCCAGCGCTCGAGCGCGTGCAGCGCCTGACCGTCGGCCATCGTGACGCCGTGCTGGAAAAGGAGATCCGCGACATCGAGCGCCGCCGTCATCTGCGCGATCAGTGGGCGGCCACCTTGCGTGGCGACGGATGCACGCTGACGGTCGAGACCACCGCCGCGATGCCGCCATCGGAGCGCGACGGGCGCACACCACCGCGCCGGGTGTCGCCGGTGGGCGCCGAGCTGCTGGGGCGCGGCCTGGCCTCGGAGATCACCGCCGAGCTGTACGGCCAGCGTGGCCGCCTCGGGCGGTTGACGTTCGCTCTCGCGCGCCGCTCCGCGCGCTACGGCATCTTCGATCTGGTCGTCGCCAACGCATTCGCGCAGCGCGTGGCGACGGCCCTCGAGCAGGCCGCGCTGGTCGAGCGCAGCGCCAGCGAGACGCTGAGACGCGACCAGCTCCTCGCGACCGTCTCCCACGACCTGCGCAACCCGCTGACCGCGATCCTCGCGGGCACGCAGGGGCTGCTGGCCGCCGAGGGCACGGCGACCAGCTCCGGCCGCCATCGCCGGCTCGAGGTGATTCGCCGCTCCGCGGAGCGCATGAACCGATTGACCGAGGATCTGCTCGCCGTCGCGCAGATCGAGCGCGGCGGCATCGCGCTCCGCTGCGCGACCAACTCGGTGCGGGGAATGCTGACCGAGGCGGCGGCGCTGTTCGAGCCGCTCGCCGCCCAGCGCGCGCAGACCCTGGTGGTCTCGACGCCAGCGCCCGACGTGGTCGTGAAGTGCGACTCCGATCGCATCCTGCAGGTGCTGTCGAACCTGATGGGAAACGCGCTGAAGTTCACACCCGAGCACGGGCGCGTCGAGCTGCGCGCGGCGCTCGTGCGCGATCACATCTGCTTCTCGATCGGCGACGACGGCCCCGGAATTCCGGGCGGCCACCTGGCGCGGGTCTTCGACCTCGGATGGCAAGCCACGCCGAGCGATCACCGCGGCCTGGGGCTGGGCCTGGCCATCGCCAAGGCGCTGGTGCTGGTGCACGGCGGGGAGATCTGGGTCGAGAGCCGCATCGGCGCGGGCACGACGTTCTTTTTCACGCTGCCGCTCGAGGTTGCCGTCACCGCCGTCGGCACGCCGGCACAGGTGCGGCGCCACAAGACGCCGACGCCGGGGTTCTTCTACGTGGCGCCGCCGGCGAACGACACGGTGAGCGCGCGGCCGATTCGCTGATCGCGCGAACTTCAGCCCTTGGAGAACTGGCGAACCGCGAACATCGCCGCCAGGCTGAGCCCGATGACGATCACCGCCCAGCGCACGACGCGCGGCTGCACGCGTCGGGCGATGCGCGCGCCCACGAAGCCCCCCGCGACGGCACCCACGGTCATCAGCGCCGCGCCCCGGAAATCGACCATCCCGCACGCGATGAAGTAGATCGAAGCGACGCCGTTCATCAGCGCCGCGAGCAGGTTCTTGATCGCGTTCATCTGATGGATCTCCATGCCGCCCAGCAGCGACAGGTACGCGAGCATGATGATCCCCATCGCACCGCCGAAGTACCCGGCGTAGACGCCGACCAGCAGCTGAAAAAACACGATGAGCGCGAGCCGCCGCGACGCGTTCACCGGCGGCTGCGGCGAAGCCGAGGAACGGGCGCCGACGGTCAGCCCCAGTTGCTGAAGCAGGATCACGAGCGTGGCGCCCAGGATCAGCCACGGAATGATCGCCTCGAACAGGCTGGGCCGCGTATGCCGCAGGATGATTGCGCCCAGCGTCGCGCCCACGGCGGCCGGCAGCAGCAGCCACGCGGCCAGTCGCGCCTTTTCCCCGAGAAATCGGCGATATGCCCAGGCGGCCGCCAGTGAGCCCGGCGTCATCGCCACGGCGTTGGTCGCGTTCGCGATCACGGCTGGCATGCCGGATGCCAGCGCCGCCGGGAACGATAGCAGCGTTCCGCCGCCCGCGACCGAATTGATGGCCCCGGCTGCAACCGACGAGCCGACCAGAAAAGCGTCCCGCGCGAGGTTCATGACACGCCGATACTACCTACCTCCAGTCATCTCGGCGTCACCCTCGATTCATTGCGGCAGAAAATCCTGCACCGACATATCGACGCTGGTGTGGGATAATTTCCCAGCGTGCTGCGAGTCATTTCGGTCGTCGCAGTTTTTTCATTGATCGGCACCGCGGCGGCTGAAGCGCGCCCGTGGGACGCGCGCCACCCCGCGCGCGAGCCGACGCCCGCGCACCAGCTGCGCACCGTCTCGACCTGGCCGGCCGAGCCGGCGACGCCGGCGGCGATCGATGCCACGCGCTTCAAAGCGTCGCTCGTGCACCTGTGCGGCCGCCGCGGCGAGACCGTCGGTGCCGAGATCTCCGACGATCTGCTGGCGGCTGCGAGCGCGTCGGAGGTCGATCCCTTCTTGCTCGCGGCGCTCGCGCTTTTTCAGAGCGCGTGCAATCCGGCGCTGACCTCGCCGACGGGGACCGGCCTTTTGCGCATCGATCGCGGCATGTACCTGACCGCGGGCGCGCCCAAGCCGCCGGTCGAGAAGGCCGAGTGGGCGGAGCGCAACCTGCTCGATCCCAAGCAGAACCTCGACGTCGGCGCGCGGCTGCTCAAGATGTGGCAGGACGCGCACCCGACGCTCGACGAGCAGTTCGGCGGTGTGCCTCACCGCAGCGCCGTCGCACACTTCGTCTGGGGCGACGACGTGCGTAGCAGCGGGCAGGAGGATCTGATCCTGACGGCGCGCCGCCGGATGATCCTGAACTACAACGTTGCACCCGACGAGACGCGCGAGACGTCGCTGGGTATCCGCATCGTCTCGCCGCTCGAGGGCAACCCGCGCGTGGCCACGAGCGGTCCCGGCGAGGAGCGCGACGGCGGCGCGCGCCGGCACCGCGGGCTCGACATCACTGCGACCATCGGCGAGCCCGTGCGCGCGATCGCCGACGGCGTCGTCATCTATGCGGGCGCCAACCTGGGCAAGAACAAGGCGCGCGGCGAATCGATCCCGCCCAGCAAGATCGGGCGCTACACCAACCGCCTGCTGGGCGCGGGCGGCATCTACGTGTGCATCGAGCACGACAGCGACCGCAAGGTCGTGTCCTGCTACATGCATCTTTCGACCTATCGCATCTCCGACGGAGATCGCGTCACCGCCGGCGAGACGATCGGGTTCGTGGGGCGCACGGGGGTCAAGGTGTCTCCGCCCCACCTGCACTTCGAGATCCGCGTCGACGATCGCTTCACCAACCCGTGCCGCTATCTGGCCGACCTGGTGATCCCCCCGAAGGCGACGATGACCTATCGCTATGTGATGAAGCGTGCGCGCCTGCGCGCGTCGGCGACTCCAGTCGGCCGCCACGCCTGACGAAGGGCGCGGGCTCTTCCTCCTGAGCTTCCCGTGGCTACCTTGAGGGGAGTCATCGAGACACAAGTCATCGAGACGACCTAAAGGGAGGAACCCAATGGCTTCAACTCTTCGCAGAATTGTTGTAGCAGCACTGCTCGCGGCTTGGTCGTTCCCGGCGATGGCGGCGACGGGCGAGACGCAGCCGGCGCCGATCGTCGCGCAGGCCGAGACTGCATCCGCCGCGGGACGCACGACCGCCGCTTCCAGCGATACCTCGCAGTACGCCGCGCGTGAGCAGCAGGCGCCCGCGAACCAGAACTTCCAGGGCGGCGCATACATCTACATCGGCGGCGGCGTGCTCGCCGTGGCGCTGATTGTCTTGCTGATCCTGGTCATTCTCTGATCGCGAAACGAACGTGGACACGGCGTCAGTTCGCGCTGTCTCCCGGTTCGCAGCCGCCGCTGCCGCGGCCGCGCTGTCGGTGTCGGGTTGTTACGCCGGTACGTCGCGCGCGATCTCGCCGCGTGAAGTGGCGGCCGAGATCGCCGCGGATCCCGGCTGGATCGTCGTCGGGAACGTGCCCCTCGATTCGCCAGCGCTCCGACGCCGACTGCGGCTCGGCGGCGGCGGCGATGGTGCTGTCGTACTGGTCGGCGCCGGCGACGGTGGCGGAGCTCGATGCGCGCGATCCGTTCGCCGCCGCGCACGGCTGGCGCGCCGGCCAGCTGCGCGCGTTGCTGCGCGAGCGAGGCTTCGACGCGTTCGTGATCAGCGGCCGGCTCGAGGATCTGGCGCACGAGATCCGCCAGGGCCGGCCGGTGGTCGTCGGCGTGGTCAAGCGCTACAGCGGCGAGCGCGCGCTGGCCCACTATGAGGTCGTGATCGGCGTGCACCCGGCGCGCGGGCGGATCCTGACGCTGGATCCCGCCGACGGCTGGCGCGAGAACACGCTGCAAGGTTTCGACAGCGAGTGGGGTCCGTCGGACCGCACGACGCTGGTGGTGCTGCCACGCGGGCCGCGCGACACCGCGGCGATTCAGCGCAGCCCGGGGGCCTCGTGACCGCTCCGCTCGACGTACTCCCGGTAGCCGCCGCCATAGGCGGTTGCGCCGTCGGGCCCGAGCTCGAGGACGCGATTCGAGAGGCCGGCCAGAAACTCCCGATCGTGGGAGACGAAGAGCATCGTGCCCTCGAAGTCCCGGAGCGCGGCGATGAGCATCTCCTTGGTGGCGATGTCCAGGTGGTTGGTCGGCTCGTCGAGCACCAGGAAGTTGGGCCGGTCGTAGAGCAGCCGCGCGAGCACGAGACGCGCCTTCTCGCCGCCCGAGAGCACGCGGCAGCTCTTTTCGATGTCGTCGCCGGAAAAGCCGAAGCAGCCCGCGAGCGACCGTAGCGAGCCGATCGACGCCAGCGGGAACGCGTCCTCCAGCGTCTGCCACACGGTCTTCTCGGGCTCGAGCACCTCCATCGCGTGCTGGGCGAAGTAGCCCATCTTCACGCTGGCGCCGACGGTGACGTTGCCGCCGTCGGGCGCGGTCTCGCCGGCGATCAGCTTGAGCAGCGTCGACTTGCCCGCGCCGTTGACGCCCATGACGCACCAGCGCTCGCGGCCGGCGGATGAGGAGATCGAGGCCGTCGTAGATCACGTGGTCGCCGTAGGCCTTGTGCACGCGGTCGAGCTTGACCACGTCGTCGCCCGAGCGCGGCGCCGGCGGGAAATCGAACTCGAGCGCCTTGCGGCGCTTGGGCGGCTCGACCTTCTCGATCTTGTCGAGCTTCTTCACGCGCGACTGCACCTGCGCCGCGTTGGCGGCCTGCGCCTTGAAGCGCTCGATGAAGCGCATCTCCTTGGCGAGCATCGCCTGCTGGCGCGCGTACTGCGCCTCGGCCTGCGCCTCGATGAGCGCGCGCTGCCGCTCGTAGAAGTCGTAGTTGCCCGAGTACGTCGTGAGCTCGCCGCCGTCGATCTCGATGATCTTGCTGACGATGCGGTTCAGGAACTCGCGATCGTGCGACGTCATCAGCAGCGCGCCTTCGTACGACTTCAGGAAGCCCTCGAGCCAGATGATCGACTCGATGTCCAGGTGGTTGGTCGGCTCGTCGAGCAGCAGCGCATCGGGGCGCATCAGCAGGATGCGCGCCAGCGCGACGCGCATCTTCCAGCCGCCCGACAGCGTGCCGACGTCGCCGTCCTGCATCGCCTGCGAGAAGCCGAGGCCGGCCAGGATCTCGCGCGCCCGCGCCTCGAGCGCGTAGCCGCCGAGCTCGTCGAAGCGTGCCTGCACGTGGCCGAAGCGCTCGACCAGGCGGTCGAGCTCGTCCGCGCGCGCCGGGTCGGCCAGCGCCTGCTCGAGCGCGTGCAGCTCGGCGGCGACCTCGGACACGGCGCCCGGCGCCGTCCATGGTCTCGGCGACCACGCTCCGCCCCGCCATCTCGCCGACGTCCTGGCTGAAGTAGCCGATGGTCACGCCGCGATCGATCGACACCTGGCCGTCGTCGGGCGGCTCCTCCCGCACGATCAGCCGGAAGATCGTGGACTTGCCCGCGCCGTTCGGGCCGACGAGCCCCACCTTTTCGCCGCGGTGGATGGCGGCGGCGGCGTCGACGAACAGGATGCGAGGGCCGTGTTGCTTGGTGACCGAATCGAGGCGGATCATGCGTGTTTCTCGGCCCGTATAGCACGGAAGGTGGTACTGTCCCTGGCGGAAGGAGGGCGATGCCGTGACGAACGAGTCGATCTTGATCTCCGAGGTCATTCCGGCCACTCCGCAGCGGATTTTCAGCGCGTGGATGGACAGTGCGGAGCACAGTGCGTTCACCGGCGACGAGGCGATCGTCGTAGCCGAGGTGGGCGGCGAGCACCAGTCGGCGGGTGGCTACATCAAAGGCCGGACGCTGGAGCTGAACGAGGGCTCGCGCATCGTGCAGAGCTGGCGCACGACCGAGTTTCCGCCGGAGAGCCCGGATTCGCGCGTCGAGATCACGCTCGAGCCGACGCTGGGCGGGACGCTGGTGACGTTGCTGCACACCGATATCCCGGTGGGGCAGGGCGATCGCTACCGGCAGGGCTGGAACGAATACTATCTGTCGCGGCTGAAGTCGTACTTTTCGCCGACAGCGAGCCGACCCTCGAGACCAAGGCGGACCCCGTCAGCGAGCTCGACGTTGAGGTCGACGTCGACGTGGAGTCCGAGGTCGTCGAGCTGGATCCCTCGACGGTCAACGAGGCGCCGACCCGCGTGATGAGCCAGAGCGCGCGCCCCAAGGCGGCGGCCAAGAGCCCGATCAAGGCGGCGAGCAAGAGGCCCGCGCCGGCGATGAAAGCGGCCCCGACGGCCAAGGCGGCTGCCAAGCCGGCCGCCAGGAAGCCGGCGAAGCTGGTCGCGAAGGCCACCGCCAAATCGGGCAGCAGATCGAGCGTGGCGACGGCGAGCAAGAAGCCGACGCGCCTCGCGATGAAGAGCACCAAGAAGGTTGCCGCCAAGGCCCGGCGCGGGAAGATCGGCCCCAAGGCCGGCAAGACCGGCAAGACCGGCAAGACCGGAATGAAGGCCGCCGCGCGCAGGCCGGCCCAGGCAGCGGCCAGGTCTGCGAAAAAAACTGCGAAGAAGACGGCGAAAGCGCCGAAAAAGGCGGCGGCGACGAGATCCGGTAAGACGTCCGGCAAGAAGAAGGGCGCATCGTCGGCGCGCCCTCGCCGGCGCTGAGGTCCTCGCGGCTCCGGGCCGCGGTCTCGTTCGCTGCCCTGCTCGCTGCCCTGCTCTTGGCGGGAGGCGGTTGTCGCAACCGCCTCCATTTCTCGCCCGAGGCCATCGCCGCACACCGGATGCTCGACGGGGCCCCGGCGACATTCCTGCTCGGCGCCGCGACGTCGGCGCACCAGATCGAGGGCGGCACCCACAACGACTGGACCGCCTGGGAGAAGGGGCGCTATCCCGACGGGCAGCCGCACGTGCTCGACGGTGCCAGCGCCGCGCGCGCCGCCGATTCGTGGAATCTGTGGCGGTCAGACATCGCGGCGCTGCAGCTCCTGGGCGCCAACGTCTACCGCCTGGGGATCGAGTGGAGCCGCCTCGAGCCGGCGGAGGGCGTCTGGGACCAGGCGAGCGCCGACCGCTATCGCGACATACTTCAGTCGCTGGTGGCGGCGCACATCCAGCCCATGGTCACGCTCTATCATTTCACGCTGCCGACCTGGGTCGCCGATCGCGGTGGCTGGGAGTGGCCGGGCGCGCCGGCGGCGTTCGCGGCGTTCGCGGGGCGCGCGGGCGCGGCGTTCGGTGCGTCGGTCGACCTCTGGTGCACGATCAACGAGCCCAACGTCTACGTCGCCAAGGGCTACCTGGCGGCGCAGTGGCCGCCCGGCGTGAAGGACCCGCGTCGCGCCGGCGAGGTCCTGCGCGCGCTGATGAAAGGCCACGCGCTGGCGACCCAGGCGCTGCGCAGCGCCGATGTCGCCGATGCCGACGGCGACGGGCGCGCGACCCGGATCGGCATCGCCCAGAACCTGCGCGTCTTCGACCCGGCGACGTCGAACCCCGTCGACGGCATCGTCGCCGGTATCGCCGCCGCGTTCTACAACGACGCGTTCATCGACAGCGTCGCCCGCGGTCGGATCCGCGTGTCGATCCCGGGCGCGATCGACATCGACGAACCGTTCCCGGCGCTGGCCGGCACGTTCGACTACCTGGGCGTGAACTACTACACGCGCGAGTTCGTGATCGGCCACCTGCGCGGCCCCGACCACTACGTGCCGACCGCGCCGCCGGACCTGCCGCGCAACGACATGGGCTGGGAGATCTATCCCGAGGGCCTCTATCGCCTGCTCATGCACTACCGGTCGTACGGCTGGCCGCTGCTGGTCAGCGAGAACGGCATCGCCGACAACGGCGGCGGGCGGCGCGGCGATTTCATCCGCGCGCACATCTACGCGCTGGATCGCGCGCGCGCCGAGGGCGCCGACGTCATCGGCTACATCTACTGGTCGCTGATGGACAACTTCGAGTGGTCGCACGGCTACCGCGGCCGCTTCGGCCTGTTCTCGATCGACTTCGACTTCGATCCGTCGCTGACGCGCCGGCCGACGGCCGCCGTGCCGACGTTTCAGGAGGCGGCGCGCGCGATCGGAGCGCTTCGCTGAGGTCCGGAACCCGGGCCCGAGACACGACGCTCAAAACACCACGCGCAGGCCGATCTCCGGACCCTCGATGCGGCAGCTCACCAGGTCGGCGCAGAAATGCTCGGGCCGCAGCCACAAGATCGAGTAACCGACCTCGAGGCCAACTCCCGGCGACAGGAAGATGATCGCGCCGACCGAGCCGCCGAACGCCCAGCCGTCGTCGTGGTCGAAGATGAAAGCGCGGCCGGCGCGGCCGGTGAAGATCAGCGCGGCCATCTCGCCGCGGACCGGCACCAGCTTCAGCGACGCCAGCAGCAGGCCGGTGGTCGGTTGCCCGTCGCTGCGCTGGATCGAGGCCTCGATCCCCGGCGCGACGCCGCTCAGCACGAAGCGACGAAATCCGCCGCCGCCGAAGAATCCGGTCTGCTTCGTGTAACCGAGCGCGAGCGCGAGCTCGGTCGCCCCTGGGTCACCGTAGCGGTGCTGCGGTGGCGGCACCGAGGAAGGCGAATGGGGCGGCGGCGCGAGTGGCAGCTCGCTCTCGTCGGGCGGCGGCGGCGTGGGCGGCGGGGGCGTCGCGGGCGGGGGCGGTGGGGGAGGCGGCGTGGCCGCGCTGGCCGGCGGTGGCGCCGGTGGCGCGGGCGCGGGCGCAGGCGCAAATTCGGGCGGTGTCGCGGGCGGCGCGGGCGCAAATTCCGGGGGCGCCGGGCGCGGGGCGGGGAGGGCCGCATCGCCAGCGGCGGGCGGTGTCGCGGCCGGCGCGGCCGTCGCCGCGAGCCAGGCCAGCGTCATCGCTACCGTGACGAAGGACATCTCGCCGTCAGGCTATTCGAAGCGGATTTCCAGCGCCAGGCCGGCGCCGAAGGTTCGCGCGGCCTCGTTGCCGCTGATGTCGGGAAACAGGATCCACGTGCGCAGATCGATCGCGTGGCTCAGCGCGGTGCCGAGGCCGAACCCCAGCGGATAGGCGGTGTGGCTCGCGTTGCCGTCGTTGACGAACTGCACGCCCAGCAACGGCCCCAGCCACAGCGTGCGGCTCGCCTGCAGCCAGATGTGCAGCGGGAAGCTGATGATGTCTCGTGTCGGATCGTAGAACAGCAACGGCACGTACACGCCGGTGTCGACGCGCACCGCGCCCAGGCGCAGGCGCAGCGGCACGGCGAACATGAGGCCGACGCGCGTGCCGTGCTCGATCGGCAGGTAGACCCGCCCCTCGAGCCCAAGCTGAACCATCGAGCCCTGCGCGACCGCCCAGGTCATCCGCAGCTCGGGGTTCGCCAGCGCGTCGCCTCCCGTGCCGTAGGTCTCGGTGTCGAACGTGCGGCCGTAGCGATCGGCGTGCGTCGCCTCGCCGTCACCACCGATACGCGTGCCGGTGCGCAGCCCCAGCTCCAGCTCGTGCGTGACGCCGAAGGCGATCTCCAGATTCATGCCGAAGCCCGTCGTCGATCGATCGGCGTCGATCGGCACGTGGCCCAGGCCCACGCCCGCGTCCAGCGCGACGGCCCCGCGCGGGAGTGTCAGGCGCCGGAAGACCCATTCGGGCGCCGCAAGCGCCCGCGATCCGGTACCGAGCCACAGCGCCACAGCCAGCGCGAGCGCAGCCCCGATACGCAACGCGCGTCTCAAGCGGGAACCCGGCGACGGCACAGCGAAACCTATATCACGGTCACGGTGTGCGATTCCAAAACCCGCACGGGCGCGGCGTGATCCCAATCGAGCGCGGTGCGTCCGCCGATCACGGCGGTGGTCAAGCGGCATCACCGTCGGGTTATGCTGAGCGCATGCCGTGTCGTGGTGGTTCCGATCTGGTCGTGAGGCTGCAGTGTTCCGCGCGCGCGCGCCGCGCGGTCGTGCTCGCGTTGCTGGCGCTGGTCTGGCCGCTGGCGGCGCGCGCGCAACCGGTTGCCGAGGAGCCGCCGGCGGCGCCCGCGGCGGGCACAGCGCCGCTGACCGTGCCGGTGACGCCGACGGTGAGACCCTACGCGCCCCCGACCTCTGCGGCGCCGGCCGCTCCGGCGCCGGCCTATCCGGCGCCGGGGGCGTATCCGCCGCCGCCGGGGGCCTATCCGCCGATCCGCCGGGGCCTATCCGCCGGGGGCCTATCCGCCGCCGGGGTTCTATCCGGGGTGGGGAGCGCCGCCGGTCCCGCGCTGGGTCTTCGTCGAAGTGAACAGCGACGATCCGCGCGTGCGGATCGACCGCGTCATTGGCGGCAATCGCGTGCCCGCGTGCTACGCGCCGTGCCGGAAGATGCTCGACACCGGCAGCATCTACGTCATCGAGGGCGACGGCGTCCGCGCCACCTCGCAGTTCGTGCTGCCCGACGATCGCGACAAGGTGACGCTCGACGTGCAAGCGGGATCGTCGGCGCGGTTCGCCGGCGGTGTCATCCTGCTCGCCGCCGGCGTGGCGGCGGGCTACATCGGCGCGCTGGTGTGGGAGGCGGGAAAGGTGTCGGAGCTCGACTCGCCCTCCAGCTCGAACAGCTCGGTCAGGGCCGGCGAGACATTGCTGCTGATCGGGCTGCCCGCCGCGCTCCTCGGTCTCTACCTGACCGTCAGCACGCACACGACCGTCAACAGCAGCACCGGTTCGACGTTCACGCAGGAGACGCCGTCCCCGCGCCACCGGCCCTGGATCGCGCTCACGCCGCGCGGCCTGGAGTTCTGATTTCGCGCTATAAGCCTGGCTCATGTCGATGAGCGACCTCGTCCCGCTGCGGCTCCGCGGCGCCGCCGGTGCGGGCGCGGGCGAGCCCACGGTTGAGGCGCCGCCGCGACCCGGGCGGCTCGCGTACGTCGAGACCTATGGCTGCCAGATGAACGTCGCCGACACCGAGATGGTGCTGGGCTTGTTGCAGGGCGCGGGCTACGCGCGCACCGAGGATCCGGCGCGCGCCGACCTGATCTTGCTCAACACCTGCGCCGTGCGCGAAAAAGCCGAGGAAAAGGTCTACCAGCGCGCGAGCATGCTCGCCGCGCACAAGGCACGCCCCGGCGTGGTCCTGGGCATCACCGGCTGCATGGCCGAACATTTGAAGAGCGCGATTCGCCAGCAGGCGCCGTACGTCGACGTGGTCGTCGGCCCCGACGGCTACCGGCGGCTGCTCGACCACGTGGAACGCGCGCGCGGCGGCGAGACCGTCGAGGACACGCAGCTCGATCGCTTCGAGACGTACGAAGGGCTCGACCCGGCGCGCCCGTCCGGCGGGGGCGCGGCTGGCACCCTGACCGGCGGAGGCGTCACCGGCCACATCACGATCCAGCGCGGCTGCGACAAGTTCTGCACGTTCTGCGTCGTCCCCTACACGCGTGGGCGCGAGCGCGGCACGCCGCCGCGCGAGGTCCTGCGCCAGGCGCGCGTCATGGCCGAGGCCGGCTACAAGGAAGTGCAGCTGCTCGGACAGACCGTCAACTCGTACCGCCACGAGGACGTCGGCTTCGGCGACCTGCTCCGCGCGGTGGCGACCGTCGACGGGATCGAGCGCATCCGCTTCATGTCGCCCTATCCGCTGGATTTCTCACCCCAGGTCATCGCGGCGATGGCGGAGACGCCCAAGGTCTGCCGGCACGTGCACCTGCCGCTGCAGACCGCGTCGGACGCGGTGCTCGAGCGCATGCGGCGCGGCTACACCTACGCCGACTTTCGCGCGCTGGTCGCGGCGCTGCGCGCGGCAATGCCCGGCATCGCGATCACCACCGACCTGCTCGTGGGCTTTTGCGACGAGACCGAGGAGGAGTTTCAGTCGGTGCTGGCCGCTCAGGAAGAGCTGCGCTTCGACGCCGCGTTCACGTTCTCCTACTCCGAGCGGCCGGGCACGGTCGCCGCGCGCAAGATGGCCGACAACGTGCCCGAGGCGGTGAAGCAGCGCCGCCTGGCGGAGGTGATCGCGGCGCAGAAGCGGATCTCGATCGAGATCATGGCGGCCCAGGTGGGCAAGCGCGAGCGGGTGCTGGTCGAGCACGTGTCGAAGCGCTCGCCGGACGAGATGCTGGCGCGCACCGACGGGTACCGAGCCGTGGTGGTACCGGCTGGACCCGAGGTCGTCCTTGGCGCGCTGCTCGACGTGACCATCACGCGCGCCACGTCCGCGACGCTGTTCGGCGCGCCCGGCTGAGCCCGGTCGAGCCTGGTCGCTCAAAACCCACGAACTTCCGCGGGTTCGGCGGCGCCCGGCCCCGGGTTCCGGGCGCCACACTTGACGCTGGTGGGGGGCGCGCCCTAACTTTATATGGATATCGGTATGGGCGGATATGGGCACCCTCGACGACACGGCAAATCTGCTCCAGCTCTTCGGTGAGCCCTCGCGCGTGCGCCTGCTCTCGCTGCTGGCGGCGAACGAGCTGACGGTCAACGAGCTGACGGCGGTCACCGAGCTCGCTCAGTCGCGCGTGTCGACCCACCTCGGCAAGCTGCGCGAGGCCGGCGTGCTGCGCGACCACCGCGTCGGCGCGTCGACGTTCTATCGCTTCAACAACGGCGAGATGCCGGCCGCCGCGCGCCAGGTCTGGCAGCTGGTGGCCGAAGGGCTCGACGACGAGATCCTCGATCGCGATCGCGAACGCTGCGCGGCGCTGCTGCGCGCGCGGCAAAAGAGCGCGCGCTGGCCCGATACGGTCGCCGGTGAGATGGAGCGGCACTACTCGCCGGGGCGGACCTGGGAGGCGCTGGGGCGCGGTCTCATCGGCTTGCTGCAGCTGGGCGACGTGCTCGACGCCGGCGCGGGCGACGGGGCCAACGCGCAGCTGCTGGCGCCGCGCGCCCGCTCGGTCACCTGTGTCGACCAGAGCGAGACGTTGATCGAGGCGGCGCGCCTGCGCCTGGCGCGCATCGGCAACGTGCGCTGCGAGGTCGGCGACTTGCAGAGCCTGCGCTTCGACGAAGCCAGCTTCGATCAGGTGCTGCTGTTCAACGTGCTCACCCACCTCAAAACGCCGGCGCGCGGCCTGGCCGAGGCGGCCCGCGTGTTGCGCCCGGGCGGTACGCTGGCGCTGGTGACGCTGGCCGAGCACGATCACCTGGACGTCACCGGGGCATTCGGCCACATCAACGACGGCTTCGCGCCGTCCGCCTTGCGCAAGCTGCTGG
Source organism: uncultured Pseudomonadota bacterium (assembly GCA_963774325.1). GTDB lineage: Bacteria > Myxococcota_A > Polyangia > Fen-1088 > Fen-1088 > DASRQZ01. The sequence continues at coordinate 596,086 of CAVZEF010000002.1, read as the reverse complement.
AGAAGTACGGGCTCGACGTCACCCAGTGTGACATCACCTCGCGGGAGCGGCGCCCGCCCTATTTCTCGGTGATCACCGCGTTCGCGACGCGCCCCCGTACTGGCGCCGGCAAGAAAGCCGCTGCGCGAGGGAAGTCATGAGCGGCGCTTCGTCGTTCGCGCGCTCGGCCGATCTGCCGCTCTTCCGCCACCTGCGCGCGGAGCTCGAGCGGCGGATCCTGGTGCTGGACGGCGCGATGGGGACCATGATCCAGCGCCACAAGCCGACCGAGGCCGACTACCGCGGCGAGCGCTTCAAGAGCCACGGGCGCGATCTGCACGGCAACAACGACCTGTTCGTGCTGACGCGGCCCGAGATGATCGCGGAGATCCACGACCAGTATCTGGCTGCCGGCAGCGACATCATCGAGACCAACACGTTCTCCGCGAACGCGATCGCGCAGGCCGACTACGAGCTCGAGCCGATCGTCTACGAGCTCAACGTCGCGGCGGCGCGGCTGGCGCGACGCGCGTGCGACGAGTGGACCGCGAAGACGCCGGGGAAGCCGCGCTTCGTGGCCGGCGCGATCGGCCCGACGAACCGCACGCTGTCGATGTCGCCCGACGTGAACGATGCGTCGTTTCGCGCCGTCACCTTCGACCAGATGCGCGTCGCGTACGCCGAGCAGGTGCGCGGGCTGATCGACGGCGGCGTCGATCTCCTGATCCCCGAGACCATCGTCCGACACGCTCAACATCAAGGCGTGCCTGGTCGCGATCGAGGAGGTCTTCGAGGAGAAGCGGGCTCGCGCCTGCCGGTGATGCTGTCGGTGACGATCATCGACAACAGCGGCCGCACGCTGTCGGGGCAGACCATCGACGCGTTCTGGACGTCGGTCGCGCACGCGCGCCCGCTGAGCGTCGGCATCAACTGCGCGCTCGGCGCGACGCAGATGCGCCCGTACCTCGCCGAGCTGGCGTCGGTCGCCGACTGCTACGTGAGCTGCTATCCCAACGCCGGCCTGCCCAACGCCTTCGGCGGCTACGACGAGGACGCCGGCCACCACCGCGGGGCTCCTGCGCGAGTTCGCCGACAGCGGCCTGGTGAACATCGTCGGCGGCTGCTGCGGCACGACGCCGGAGCACATCGCCGCGATCGCGAAGACGGTCGAGGGACTGACGCCGCGCCGCCTGCCGCCGCCACCCGAGTCGAAGCCGGACTACCGCGGGCACTTCGCGGGCTCGAGACGCTGACCATCTGCGCCCGAGGACGCAACTTCCTGATGATCGGCGAGCGCACCAACGTCACCGGCTCGGCGAAGTTCGCCGAGCTCATCACGCAAGGGCGACTTCGGCAAGGCGCTGGAGGTCGCGCTCGACCAGGTGCGCGGCGGCGCCAACATCCTCGACGTCAACATGGACGAGGGGATGCTCGACGGCGAGGCCGCGATGACGACGTTCCTGAACCTGATCGCCACCGAGCCGGAGATCGCGCGCATCCCGATCATGGTCGACAGCTCGAAGTGGTCGGTGATCGAGGCCGGCCTCAAGTGCGTGCAGGGCAAGGCGATCGTCAACTCGATCAGCCTCAAGGAGGGGCCCGAGGATTTCCTGCGCAAGGCGCGCCTGGTCCAGCGCTACGGCGCCGGCGTCGTCGTCATGGCGTTCGACGAGACCGGCCAGGCCGACACGGTCGCGCGCAAGGTCGCGATCTGCCAGCGCGCCTACAAGCTGCTCACCGAGGAGATCGGCTTCAACCCGCTCGACATCATCTTCGATCCCAACATCCTGGCGATCGCGACCGGGCTCGAGGAGCACAACGAGTACGCGCAAGAACTTCATCGAGGCGACGCGCATCATCAAGGCGACCTGCCCGGGCGTGAAGATCTGCGGCGGCGTGAGCAACCTGTCGTTCTCGTTCCGCGGCAACAACGTCGTGCGCGAGGCGATGCACTCGGCGTTCCTGTACCACGCGATCCGCGCCGGCATGGACATGGGCATCGTCAACGCCGGGCAGCTGGTGGTGTACGAGGAGATCGCGCCCGAGCTGCTCGAGCACGTCGAGGACGTGATCCTGAACCGCCGCCCCGACGCGACCGAGCGCCTGGTCGAGCTCGCCGAGCGCGTGAAGGGCGCGGGCAAGAAGCGCGAGATCGATCTGGCCTGGCGCAACGACACCGTCGAGGAGCGGCTCGGCGCACGCGCTGGTGCACGGCGTCGTCGACTTCATCGAAGCCGACGTCGAGGAGGCGCTGACAGAAATACGACCGCCCGCTGCAGCATCATCGAAGGTCCGCTGATGGACGGCATGAAGATCGTCGGCGACCTGTTCGGCGCGGGCAAGATGTTCCTGCCGCAGGTCGTCAAGAGCGCGCGCGTGATGAAGCGCGCCGTCGCCTACCTGCTGCCGTTCATGGAGGCCGAGAAGCAGGCGCGGCGACCGAGCCGCAGGGCAAGATCGCTGATGGCCACGGTGAAGGGCGACGTGCACGACATCGGCAAGAACATCGTCGGCGTCGTGCTCGGCTGCAACAACTACGAGGTCATCGATCTCGGCGTGATGGTGCCGTGCGAGAAGATCCTGACGACGGCGGTCGCGCGAGAAGGTCGACATCATCGGCCTGTCGGGCCTGATCACGCCGTCGCTCGACGAGATGGTGCACGTGGCGCAGGAGATGGAGCGGCAGGGGTTCGACGATCCCGCTGCTGATCGGCGGCGCGACCACCAGCCGCCAGCACACGGCGGTGAAGATCGCGCCCGCAGTTCGGCGAGAGCACGGTGCACGTGCTCGACGCGTCGCGCGCGGTGCGGCGTGGTCGTCGAGCCTGCTCGACGGCGGGCAGCCGCACGACGTTCGATCGCCAGAACCGCGCCGAGCAGGCCGAGCTGCGCGAGCTGCACGCGAAGAAGCGCGCCAAGCCGCTGGTGTCGCTGCGCGCGGCGCCGCGCCAACCGCGCGCCGATCGAGTGGCGCGCCGAGGACCTCGCCGTGCCGCTTCACCGGCGCGCGCGTCGTCGACGATCTCCGCTCGACGAGCTCGTCCCGTACATCGACTGGACGTTCTTCTTCACGGCGTGGGAGCTGAAGGGGCGCTTCCCGGGCATCCTCGAGCATCCGGCAGCAGGGCGCGGCGGCGCGCGATCTGTTCGCCAACGCGCACGGAGCTGCCTGCGCGGCATCGTCGACGAGCAAGCTGTCTGCACGGCGCGCGGCGTCTACGGCTTCTGGCCGGCGCACGGCGACGGCGACGACATCGTGCTCTACACCGACGAGATCGCGCCGGCGCGAGCGCCTGCGCTTCCACATGCTGCGCCAGCAGCAACAGAAGGCCGGCGACGCGCCGGCGGAGCAGCCGCACCTGTCGCCTGGCCGACTTCGTGGCGCCGGCCGGCGCGGGCATGCGCGACGGTCTGCGCGACTACGTCGGCGCGTTCGCCGTCACCGCCGGTATCGGCGCCGCCGAGCTGGCGCGCGAGCTCGAAGGGCAAGCTCGACGACTACAGCGCGATCATCGTCAAGGCGCTGGCCGATCGTCTGGCCGAGGCGTTCGCCGAGTCCCTGCACGCAGCGCGCTCGCCGCGACTGGGGCTACGGCGCGGGCGAAACTCTGTCCAACGACGATCTCATCGACGAGAAGTACCGCGGCATCCGGCCGGCGTTCGGCTATCCCGCCTGCCCCGACCACACGGAGAAGGGCAAGCTGTTCGAGCTGCTCGACGCGCCGTCGGCCGGCATCACGCTGACCGAGCACTACGCGATGATCGCCGGCGGCGAGCGTGAGCGGGATCTACCTCGCGCACCCGGCGGCGCGCTACTTCATGGTCGGGCGCATCGGCCGGGACCAGGTCGACGACTACGCGCGCCGCACGGGCATGACGCGCGCCGAGGTCGAGCGCTGGCTCGGACCCAACCTCGGTTACGATCCGTCGGCCGAATCGACGGCGAAGCCGGCGGCGCCGGCCGGCGAAGACGCGGCCTGACGCCGGTTTGACCGGCTCGCGCGCCCGGAATACCGTTGCAGTCATGCAGCGACGACTTCTCCCGCTTGGGCTCCTGGTGGTCGCAGCCGTCGCCGGCTGCTCGAACAAGAAGAACGGGCAGGGTGGGCAAGGCGGCGCCGGTGGGGTGCCAGCGGGGGCGGGCGGCGCTGGTGGTGGCGGTTCCAGTGGCTCCACGTCGAGCTCGGTCTACGAGCGGAACAATCACCCGTCGCGCGACGGGCACTTCCTGCAACCGGCGCTGACCAAGGCGGCGGCGGCGACGATGGCGATCGACGCCGGTTTCGCCGGCAATTTCAGCGGCAAGACCTGGGCGTCGCCGCTGTTTCTCGAGAACGGACCGGCCGGCAAGGGGATCTTCATCGTGGTCACCAGCGGCAACGACGTGTTCGCGCTCGACGAGACGACGGGCGCGACGGTCTGGACGCGCAACATCGGGCCGGCGCCTGGGCGTTCGGGCACGACCTGCGGCGACATCTTGCCGATCGGCATCATCAGCACGCCGGTCATCGATCCCCAGACGCGCACGATCTACGTCGCCGGCGCCGTCGGCAACGCCAACGCCATCACCGGCCACGAGATCCACGCGCTGTCGCCCGACGACGGCACGGAACGTCCCGGCTGGCCGATCGACGTCACCGGCATGACCTCGGGCAACGTCACGTTCACGGCCATGGTGCAGAACCAGCGCAGCGCGCTGTCGCTGGTCGGTGGCATCCTCTACGTCGCCTACGGCGGACACAACGGCGACTGCGGCAACTATCGCGGCTGGGTCGTCGCCGTCGACGTCGGCGATCCGACCAAGCGCGGCGCCTGGGCTACCGGCGGCACGCGCGGCGAGGGGATCTGGGCCGCGGGCGGCATGGCCTCCGACGGGAACGGCATCATCGCAGTCACCGGCAACAACCTCTCGCGCACGATGACCCACGCGGACAGCGAAGAGGTCGTGCGCCTGACCGGGCTCGCCACCGTCGATCGCACCACCAGCGCCAACGTCTTCTATCCGGCGAGCTGGATGAACATGGACGCGATCGACGCCGACTTCGGCGCCAGCAGCCCGGTCTACCTCGCGCAGCCGTCGCCGATGGTCGCCGCGGTTTCCAAGGACGGGATCCTGTACCTGGTCGACGCGCACAACTTCGGCGGCATGGCGAGCCAGCTGGCGACGCTGACGCTCGCGGCCAGCGGCGCGATGATCATCCACACCACGCCGGCGGCCTACGCGACCGCGCAAGGCATGCACGTGGTGCTGACGGTCAACACCGGCGCGCAGTGCACGGGCACGGGCGCGAACGGCAAGGCGGTGGTGTCGGTGCTGATTCCGTCGGGCTCGCCGCCGGTTCCCCGGGCCGTCTGGTGTATTCCGGTCAACAACGCCGCGCTGGGCTTCCCGGCGTCACCGATGGCGACCACCACCGACGGAACGTCGAACGCCGTCGTCTGGTTCATGAACAGCACGACGCTGATGGGTGTCGACGGCGACACGGGAGCGACGATCTTCGGCGGCGGCCTCGCGGCCGATGCCTGCTCGGGCGTGCACAAGTGGACAGCGCCGATCGCGGTCAAGGGCCGCATCATCGTCGCGGGAGACAACCACCTCTGCTCGTGGTCGCCGCACTGACCCTCAACCGTCAGCTGCCCAGCAGACGCTCGATGAACGTGTGCATCGTCGACGGCTTCTCCGCGATGAACGCCCGCCCGATCTGCGCCGCCAGCCGCGCGAGCGGCGGCCCGCCGGCCGCGATCTGATCCAGCGTCTGCTTCGCGGTCGCCTTCTCGGCAGGGTTCCCTTGCTGCGCCGTGATCACCAGCGCCTCCAGCGCGACGAAGCGGCGCGGACTGTCGGCCTCGGCGGTCGCCAGCTCCTCGCCCAGCTCCGCGGCCGGCCGGCGCCGTGACCACGCCAGCGCCAGGCCCGGGATCGCGGCCGTGCGCACGTCGTACGACGGATCGCGCACCGCGCGCTCGAGGTACGGCCGCGCGACGTCGGGCTCGCGCTCGGCCAGATGCCCGAGGGCGCGCGCCGCTGCCGTACGCAGGGCCTCGCTCCGCTGCGCCAGCGCCTCGCCGAGCAGCCGCGCGCCCGCCTCGCCCGCACCCGGCAGACTGCCGACGCCGATGACCGCTGCCTCGCGCGCGCTCTTGTCTCCGCCGCGCAGCATCGACTCGAAGATCGGCAGCACCTCTTGCGCACCCGCGCCCGACACGCTGGACAGGATCCGCGTCGCCTCGGCGCGCACCGCGTTCGAGCGATCGTCGACGGCGCCGCGCACGATGTCCAGCGCCGGTGGCTTGAGCGCGCCCGCGGCGCGCACGGCGTCCAGGCGCACCGTCTCGTCGCCGTCGGCGGTCGCCTGGCGCAGCACGGGCGCCAGGCCCAGCTCGGCCGCGACGCTGACGATCACGCGCCGCTCGGCCGCGTCGCCCTGTACCAGCGCGGCGTTGAGCGCGCGCTCCGACTCGACGCCACGCCGCGATTCGCCGAATCCGACCGTCGCGGCGCGGCCGCCCGGCGCGACCGCGACCGCGGCCGCGCCGACGAACGCGCGCTCGGCGGCGATCGCGCACGCCGCGATCGGGATCGGCGACCAGCTTCGACAGCGCCGGCAGCGCGATCTCGCGCGCGTTGGCGCCCAGCCGTCCCAGCGATTCGGCGGCGGCGATGCGCACCGTCGCCTCGACGGCGCCCGCCAGCTCGACGGCGATCTTGGCCGCGCCCTTGGGATCGCCCTCGCCCAGGTTGCCCAGGCACGACGCCGCGGCCGCGCGCACCTCGTGGTGGTCGTCGCGCGCGGCGATGCGCAGGTAGGGCGACGCGGCGGCGGCGTTCTTCTTGCTGATCCCGCAGAACGCGAGCGCGGCCGCGGCGCGCGCGCCGCCGTCGGGATCCTTCAGCGTGCGCGCGAGCGGCGGCAGCACCGCCGCCGGCCGCGTCTCGCCCATGCGACCGAGCGCATCGATCACCGAACGGCGCACGGCCGGCCGCACGGTCTTCGCGGCGTGGCCCAGCATCTCGGCGACCTGGTACGGGCTCACCGGCGCCAGCGCCAGGGCCGACTCGATCGCGGCGCGCTCGACCTCGGCGTTGGGATCGTTGATCGCCTTGCCCGCCAGCGCGATTCCGTCGCGCTTGAGATAGGCGAACGATCGCGCCGCCTCGATGCGCACTCTCGGGCGACGGATCGTAAAGAAAGCTCTTGAGCGGCGTCGTCGCCACGTCGGGCCGGCTGATGGCGACCGTGCCCCAGACCGCGGCGCCCGCTGCGCGCGCGGCGGGCGGGCCCTTCATCTCGGAGCGCGCGATCTCCTCGGCCTGCTCGGGATCGATGAGGCGCACGTAGAGCGGCAGCGCGGCGGCGCGCAGGCGCGGCGACGCCTCGGGACGCACCGCCTTCTCGAGGATCGGCCGCAGCGCCGTCGCCGGCGTGCCCGCCTTGCGCAGCATCAGCATCGCGGCGACGCGCGCCTCCTCGGGCGCCTTGCTCGCTCGACGACCACGTGCGCCAGCGCGTCCGCGCACTCGGCGGGCGCGCGCGTGGCGATCCGCTCGAACAGCGCCAGCGCCGACCGGCGCACGCCGCCGTCCGAGCTCAGCACCACCTGCTGCACCGCCTCGGCGGCCACCGCGGGCGCGCGCTCGGCCAGGCTCTCGGTCGCCACCTCGGCGCGTGCGTCGGAACGTCGGGTCGGGATCGCGCAGCGCGACCGTCAGGATGCCCGCCGCCTCGGCCAGCGGCAGCGTCGCCGTCTCCGCCAGCACCGCGGTGCGCACGTCGAGCGACTTGTCGGCGAGCGCGCTGCGCAGCGTGGCGCCGTGCGGCCCGTCGCCCTGCATGCGATCGATCGCCGCCGCGACCGCGACGCCGCGGCGCCGGATCTCGGGCGCGCTGTCGGCGAGCGCCGCCGCGAGGATCTCGTCCTCGCCGGCGCGCCCGCGGCCGATGACCGCCAGCGCCTCCAGCGTCTCGCGCCGCGCGAGCGGATCGCTGAACGCGTGCTTCAGCGACGTGATCGCCGTCGGGATCGCCCAGCATCGACTTGGCGACGCCGCGCGGGACCGGGCGCAGGTCGTTGAGCACCTCGCGCAGCCACGCGGGAACCGGCCGCGCGGCCTGGCCGGCGCCAGCACTCGCGCCGGGACGCGGCGGCGCACTTGCCGGCGGCTTGCCGCCCGGCGGCGCGCGATCCCCGGGTCGAGCGTTCCGGTGGCCCTGCCGGCCGCGATGCGCTCCGCGGTCTCGGCGACCAGGCTCGCCGCCGAGAAGCCGGTGTCGGCGATGACATCGCCGAGGCGCGGCCGCGTGGGCAGCAAGCGAAACAGCGACACGTTCGAGCGTCCGAGGCGAACCACCACGCGCGCTGCCGCGCCGCCGCCCGCCGGCTCCAGACCCAGCGTGTACGAACGACGCAGGTCCATGAACACGGAGAGGAACAAGCCCAGCGCCACCGCGATCGCGCCGCCGATCTGCAAGATCGTGCGTCGCATGCTGCGTGCGACCACGAGCCGCTCGTCGGGCGACAGCCCGGCCGCCAGGTGCCGCTTCACCGCGACGAGCTCGGGGATGCTCAGCCGCTGGCCCGACGTGACGCGCCGGCGCAGGCTGCGGCGCGCGGCCGCCGCCTTGGCGCGATCCTCGAGCGCGCACTCGGCGACGTGATGCTCGAGGCCCGGGTGCGCCAGGGTCCAGCGCTCGCCATCGGCTGCTGGGCGCGTGCGCAGAAGACCCTGCGACCGCAGGCTGCCGAGCGCGGCTCCCAGGATCTCGCGATCGATGCCGGTTCGCGACGACAGCGCCTCGAGCGAAGCGGCGCCCTGCTGCGCGATCTCGACCAGCGCCTGCCGCGCGGCGCGCCCGCCGGACTGGGCGCACAGGTGCTGGAGCACGGTCACCGGCAGCGTCGCGGCGCCGCCCGAACGCTCGTACTTGCGGATCGATGTCAGGCGCAGCTCGACGATCGCGCGCGCGATGAGCTGCAGCTCCAGCGGACGGCAGGGACCGCCGCGACAGAGGTCGGCCGCGACGACCGCGGACAGGCCCGTCTCGAAGAAGGTTCCCGACTGCAGCGCGGTTCGCTCGAGGATCTCCGTGATCTGTTCGCTGGCCGAGGCGCTCGAGGCTCATCCAGGTCATCGCCGGGGCCCGGCGGCGGCATCGCGCAGCTGCGGCAGGCGCGGAGCGTCGCGGCGTCGACCGCCAGCACCAGCCGCAGGCGCGCGCCGCCCGCGTCGACGACGCGCGCGAGCAGCGCGACGACCTCCGGCGGCCGGTCCGCCGGCGACCAGCGTCTCCTCGAGCTGGTCGAGCACCAGCACCACGCCGCCGCGCGATTGGTGCGCGAGGCGCGCCAGCTGCTCGACCGGCCGGTCGGGCGCGTCGGGTGCCGCCGAGGGCAGGTCGACGCCGAGGCGTCCGGTCGCGCGCAGGATCTCGGCGTCGAGATCGTCGTACGCGCCGAGATAGATGGCCAGGCCGCCGCGCTTCTGAATGGCGGGGATCAGGCCGGCGCGCAGCAGCGACGTCTTGCCGACGCCCGCCTCGCCCGACAGCGCGACCGTGCGCGACCCTTCGGCGAGCACCAGGTTGGCGAGCCGCGCGACCTCCGCCTCGCGCCCGTAGAACGTGTCGGCGCTCGCCTCGTCGAACGCGACGAATCCACGAAAGGGTCCGGTCGTCGTCGAGCCGACAGACATCGTCTCAGAATAAGGCATTTTTCCGCGGCGTGAGACGCGATCTCTCGCGCGGAGCGGCTGCGCCTAGCTTTGCCGGATGTCGGACTCGAGCATCTCCGGCTCTTCGTCGTAGTCGGAGATGATGATCTCGCGGTTGTGGGCGTCGGTCGACGACGGCGTGAAGAACCCCTCGACGAGATCGGCGACCTCTTCGTGCGACGTGCCGCGCTTGACGGTCGCCAGCGCGTAGACGACGTGTCCGTCGTCGACGACCGAGAGGAAGCCGACGCGGCGTCCGTCCTCGACCGACCAGAGATCCCAGGACTCGCCGGCCTGCGTGCGCGTCACGCGCGTGGCGTAGAACGTGCGCGGCTCGTGGCGGGTGATGGGGGTGATCTTGGGATCGCGAGCCAAAATGCCTTCTCCGTCGGAAGAATGGGGACAGCGAGAATAACGGCCGACGCCGGTTCGAGCAAGCGGAGCGAGCGCTTCGGGCCAACGGCTTCGGACTCAGCTCTGGCCGAGGCAGAGATCGAGCCAGAACGTCGCGCCGCGACCGGGCGTGCTCTCGACGCCGACCGAGCCGCCGTGCCCCTCGGCGATCGCGCGGCAGATGAACAGGCCGAGCCCGAGGCCCGCCCGCGATCTCGGCCGTGCTCGGCGCGCGGTAATAGCGTTCGAAGATCCGCTCGCGCTCCTCGGGGCGAATGCCCGGGCCGTGGTCGGTCACCTCGATGCGGACGCGATCGGCGGCCAGGCTCATCCGCACCTGGATGGGCGCGCGCTCGGGCGCGTACTTGGCCGCATTGTCGAGGAAGTTGGAGAGCACCGACGCTGAGCCGTTCGCCGTCGGCGGTGTGCACGAGCGGCGACGCCGGTAGGTCGCACACGACACGCTGCGCGTGCCCGCGCCGGAAGGTCTCGACCGTCTCCTGCACCAGCGCGCACAGGTCCACCGGAGCGAGCCGCAGCGACAACTGCCCGGTGTCGATGCGCGCGGTGTCGAGCAGATCGTTGACCAGCTGAGCGATACGCCGCACCTGACCGCGCGCGAAGCGCAGATCCTCGAGCGCGATCGCATCGCCCATCGCCGCGCGCCGCTCGCAGAGCGCCAGCGTCATCGTCAGCGGGCCGAGCGCGTTCTTGATCTCGTGGGCGGCGATCCCCAGCACGTGGTCGGCCTCGAGCACACTGGCCGCCGGTCGGGTCGTCGCTATGTGCGGTCGTCGTCGCTTCGCTCTTCCGTCGCTTCGGCTCATGGTCACCCTCGCTCGATGATGGTCGAGATCCCCTGGCCGACGCCGATGCACATCGTCGCCAGGCCGTAGCGCGCGCCGCGCCGGCGCGAGCTCGTGGACCAGCGTGGTCAGCAGGCGCGCGCCCGAACAGCCGAGCGGGTGCCCGAGCGCGATCGCGCCGCCGTTGACGTTGACGATGCGCCGGGTCGAGGCCGAGCTCGGTCATGCACGGGATCGACTGCGCCGCGAACGCTTCGTTGAGCTCGACCAGATCCAGCTTGGCCGCGCCGATGCCGGCGCGCTCGAGCGCCTTGCGCGTCGCCGGGATCGGTCCGATGCCCATGTAGCGCGGCTCGACGCCGGCGACGGCGTTGGCGACGATGCGCGCCAGCGGCGCGCGGCCCGCGCCAGCTTGGCGAGCCCGCTCTCCGAGGCGAGCAGCATGCGCCGCGGCGCCGTCGTTGATCCCCGACGAATTGCCCGCCGTCACCGTGCCGCGCTCCTTGCGGAACGCCGGGCGCAGCGCCGCCAGCGGCCTCGGCCGTGGTGTCGGGGCGCGGGTGCTCGTCGACCTCGAAGCGGCGCGGGGCCGTCGCCCTCGCGCGCGCTTGCGCGCTTGTCGCCGCCGTCCAGCTCGACGGCGCACGAGCTCGGCGGCGAAGCGTCCGGCGGCGTGCGCGGCGCCCCAGCGGCGCTGGCTCTCGAGCGCGAAGGCGTCCTGCGCCTCGCGCGTGACGTTGTACTTCTCGGCGACCAGCTCGGCGGTCTCGCCGAGCGCGTGCGTGCCGTAGAGCGCGTCCATCCTGCGGATTCACGAAGCGCCAGCCGAGCGTGCTGTCGGCCATGCGTGACGTCGCCGCGCGGAAACGCCGCCGCCGGCTTCGCCATGACCAGCGGCGCGCGCGACATCGACTCGACGCCGCCCGCGATCAGCAGATCCGCGTCGCCGACGGCGATCGCGCGCGCGCCGTCGCCGACCGCCATCAGGCCCGAGCCGCACAGCCGGTTGACCGTGCCGCCCGGCACCGACGGCGGCAAGCCCGGCGAGCAGCGCGCTCATGCGCGCGACGTTGCGGTTGTCCTCGCCGGCCTGGTTGGCGCAGCCGAGCAGCACGTCGTCGATCGCCGCCGGGTCGGCGCCGGTGCGGCGCACGATCTCGCGGATGACGATCGCGCCCAGATCGTCCGGGCGCACGCCGGCCAGAGCGCGCCGCCGTAGCGCCCGATCGGCGTGCGCACAGCATCGACGATGAAGACCGGCCGCAGGCTCGGCACCATCCCACCAATCTACGGAACCCGGCCGGGATTCGCCATGCCGGGGCGGCCCCCGTCGGTGTCGCGGCTAGAGCCAATGCCGGTCAGATAAGAAAAACGCCAGGACGCGGGGAACGCCAGGATCCGGATTATTGAGAGTCCGGACTTGGCGTTCCTGGCGTCCTGGCGTTTTTTCTGAACGGCGTTGCGGACACTAGAGCCCCAGCGCCTTGAGACGTTCGACCGCTTCGCGCAGGCGGGCCTTGTCGGCGCACACGGTCAGGCGCACGTAGCCCTCGCCGGCGGCGCCGAAGCCAGTCGCCGGCGTCGCGACCACGCCCGCCTCGGTCAGCAGGCGCGCCGTGAAGTCGATCGACGAGATGCCGCGCGGGTTCGCGATCAGCGTGTAGAAGCTGGCCTTGGGCGTGAGCACGTCGAAGCCGGCCGCCGCCAGGCCGCCGCACAGAACGTCGCGCCGCTCGCGGTAGATCTCGCGCTGCCTGGCGACGCACGATTGATCGCCGGTGAGCGCCGCGATCGCCGCGCGCTGAACGGCGTCGAAGCAGCCCGAGTCGACGTTGGTCTTCACCTGGCCGAGGCCCGCGACCAGCGTCGGGTTGCCGCACGCCCAGCCGACGCGCCAGCCGGTCATGTTGTAGGTCTTCGACAGCGAGTGGAACTCGATGCCGACCTCCATCGCGCCCGGCGTCTGCAGGAACGATGGCGGCGGCGACTCGTAGTACATCTCGCTGTACGCGAGATCGCTGGCGACGATCACGTCGTTCTTCTGCGCGAACGCGACGACCTTTTCGTAGAAGCCCGGGCGCGGCCAGAGCGGCGGTCGGGTTGTTCGGATAGTTGATCCACAGGACCTTCGCGCGCCGCGCGACGTCGGCGGGGATCGCGTCGAGGTCCGGCAGGAAGCCGTTCTCTCGCCGCAGCGGCAGAAAGTACGGCTCGCCGCCCGCGAAGCGCGTGAGCGTCGCGTAGACCGGATAGCCCGGGTCGGGGCAGAGCACGATGTCGCCGGGGTTCACGAACGCGAACGGAAAGTGCGCGATCGCTTCCTTCGACCCGATCACGCAGATCACCTCGCGCGCCGGATCGAACGTCAGCCCGAAGCGGGTCTTCATGAAGGTCGGCGGCGGCGCGGCGGAAGTCTTCCATGCCGACGTACGACGGGTAGCGGTGCGTGCCGGGGTCGCGCCCGGCCGTGGCCAGCGCCTCGACGATGTGCGCGGGCGTCGGCAGATCCGGGTCGCCGATGCCCAGGTCGATGAGGTCGCGGCCCTTCTTGCGCTCCTCGTTCTTGAGCGCGTCGATCTTCGCGAACAGGTACGGGGGCAGCTCTCGGATGCGGTGGGCCAGCTCGATCTTCATGGTGGGCGGTTTTTACCACAAGGGTGCCGCGCCTTCGGCCTTGCCTTGACACCATCGGCCGACCGCCTATCCTCTGGCGCGAAATGGCCGAAAATACCAAAGCGACCGCAAAAGCAGCCCCCGCCGCCAAGGCGTCCGCGCCCGACAAGAAAAAGGTCAACCGCAAGGCGACGCCGCCCGTGGCCGACGGGCCGAAGTGCAGCGAGGCGAAGTGCAAGCAGCCCGTGCGCGCCAGGGGCTACTGCCGCAAGCACTTCATCGCCTGGCGGCGTGGCGAGCTCGGCAAGAAGCATCAGTACAAGATTTGCTCCAAGGAGGGATGCCGCAAGCCGCGCGTGCTCGGCGGCCTCTGTGCAAGAGCACAGCGGCAAGGGCGCGCCGGCCGAGGGCGCCGCCGCCTAACGCGGCTCCCGGCGCTGCCTCGATCGTGCAGAAGATAGTCATCCGCGGCGGCGCTCGCCTGCGCGGCGAAGTCCGCGTCTCGGGCGCCAAGAACGCGGCGCTCCCGATCCTCGCCTCGTCGCTGCTGGCGCAGGGGCGATCGATCTATCGCAACGTGCCCGCGCTCGGCGACGTGCGCACCATGGGGCGCCTGCTCGCCAAGCTCGGCGCCGAGATCGACCGACAAGCCGGCCGGCACGATGGTGGTCGATACCGCGCGCATCACCGAGCTCGAGGCGCCGTACGAGCTGGTGAAGACGATGCGCGCGTCGGTGCTGGTGCTGGGCCCGCTGTGCGCGCGCTACGGGCGCGCGCGGGTGTCGCTGCCGGGCGGCTGCGCGATCGGCGCGCGCCCGATCGATCAGCACCTCAAGGGCCTCGCGGCGATGGGCGCGCGCATCGAGCTCGAGCACGGCTACGTCAGCGCGCGCGCCAAGCGGCTGCGCGGCGCGACGATCGTCTTCGACATGGTCACGGTCACCGGCACCGAGAACCTGATGATGGCGGCGGCGCTGGCCAAGGGGCGCACCACGCTGGAGAACGCGGCGCGCGAGCCCGAGGTCGAGGAGCTGGCGCGCGTGCTCAACAAGATGGGCGCGCGCGTCCACGGCGCCGGCACGTCGCTCATCACCATCGAGGGCGTCGACGAGCTGCAGCCGATCGAGCACGCGATCATCCCGGATCGCATCGAGGCGGGCACGCTGCTGGTGGCGGCGGCCATCACGCGCGGCGACGTGCTGGTGCGCGACTGTCTGCCCGAGCACCTCGACGCCGTGCTGGCCAAGCTGCGCGCGTCGGGCGTCGAGGTCGCGGCCGACGGCGACGGCATCCGCGTGCGCAGCAAGGGCGAGCTCAAGCCGGTCGACATCTCGACGCAGCCGTATCCCGGCTTTCCCACCGACATGCAGGCGCAGTTCATGGTGCTGATGACGCGCGCGCGCGGCCAGTCGGTGCTGTCGGAGACCATCTTCGAGAACCGCTACATGCACGTGCCGGAGCTGCAGCGCATGGGCGCCGACATCGTGGTCGAGGGGCGCACCGCGATCGTGCGCGGGCCGACCAAGCTGACCGGCGCGACGGTGATGGCGACCGACCTGCGCGCGTCGGCGTCGCTGGTGCTCGCCGGCCTCATCGCCGAGGGCACGACCGAGATCCTGCGCATCTATCACCTCGACCGCGGCTACGACCGCCTCGACAAGAAGCTGCGCGCGCTGGGCGCCGACGTGCGCCGCGCCAAGGGAACGCTGTGAAAGAACGTTCCAAGGAACGCACCAAGCAACGCGCGACGCGGCCTTCGTCCAGATCGGTGGAGACCAACGGCGCGGGCGCGCTGCTCACGATCGCGCTGCCGCGCGGGCGCATCCTCGACGAGGCGCTGCCGCTGTTCAAGCGCGCCGGCCTCGACCTGGGCGCCGCGGAGAAGGCGCGCGCCGGGCGGAAGCTGATCATCCCGATCGAGGAGCTCGGCCTGCGCATGCTCATCGTGCGCGACACCGACGTTCCGGCCTACGTCGAGCACGGCGCCGCCGACCTGGGCATCGCCGGACGCGACGTGCTCGAGGAGCAGGATCGCGACCTCTACGAGCCGCTCGATCTCGGCATCGGACGCTGCCGCATGGTGGTCGCCGAGCCCGAGGGACGCCCGGTCGACGAATCGGCGCAGGTGCACCTGCGCTACGCCACGAAGTTCCCCGAGATCACGCGCCGCCACCTGCAGGCGCGCGGCACGGTCGCCGAGATCATCAAGCTCTACGGATCGATCGAGATCGCGCCGCTCGTGGGTCTCGCCGATCGGATCGTCGATCTCGTGTCGTCGGGCGAGACCCTGCGCCAGCACCACCTGCGCGAGGTGGAGACGATCTTCCCGGTGTCGGCGCGCCTGTGCGTCGGCCGCGTGGCCGCCAAGCTGCGCGGCGATCGCATCGACGACGTGATCGCGCGCCTGCGCCGCGTGATCTGAGAGAAACGCCAGGACGCCAGGAACGCCAAGTCCGGGCTCTCTGTAGTCCGGATCCCGGCGTTCCCCGCGTCCTGGCGTTTTTGTATCCCGTCCGTTACTTCTTGGGCGGCGCGGTCGGCGCAGGGGCCGGCGTCGCGGCGGCGGTCTTCGGCGCCGTAGCGGGGGCCGGAGCGGCGGCGGTCTTCGCCATGGGAGCGGACGGAGCGGCGGCAGCGGCGGCGGGCGCCTCGGGCTTGCTGGTCAGCTCGAGGTCGACGTTGATCGTGACCTCGTCGCCGACGAGCACGCCGCCGGCGGCCTCGAGCGGCTTGTTCCAGGTCAGGCCCCAGTCCTTGCGGTTGATCTTGCCGGTGGCGCTGACGCCGCTGCTGATCGAGCCGAAGGGGTTCTTCATGCCAGGCGTCGGTCCCTCGACGGCCAGCGTGACCGGCTTGGTCACACCGTGCATGGTCAGATCGCCGGTGACCTTGAACTTGGCCTTGCCCGACTTCTCGATCTTCGTCGACTTGAACGTGATCGTCGGGAACTTGCCGACGTCGAAGAAGTCGGGCGACTTGAGGTGTCCGTCGCGCTTGGGCTCGTGCGTGTCGATCGTGCTCGCGTCGATGCTGAGCTCGACCGTGCTCTTGGTCGGGTTCTTGTCGTCGAGGTTGACCGTGCCGGTGACCTTGTCGAAGCGGCCCTTGGCGGTCGACACCATCATGTGCTTCACCGAAAACTCGGTCGACGAGTGGGCGGAGTCGATCTCCCAGACGCCGGCGCGCGCCGGTGCCGTGAAGGCGCCGAGGGCGAGGGCGACGAATCCAATTGCGAGTGATTTCATGGCATCTCCTGTTGCGATGTGACTGGGGTCAGCGTGGCCCCTTAGATGGCACGACGTGGCCAAAACGCAAAGCGTTCTGTGACGCGGCGACACGGCCAAAAGGCCGGTCGGGTCGGCTGAATTGTGTAAATAATTAAAATCGCTACGTTAAATTCAAATATTTAGCACTCTCGTGGGCTGCTTGACAGCCACGGGATCGCGCTTATCCTACGGCCGGACTGAAATAGGACCCTCGATGCCCATCTACGAATACGCCTGTTCCGCCTGCGGCCACCAGTTCGAGGAATGGCAAAAGATCACAGACAAGCCGGTCAAGACTTGCCCGAAGTGCAAGGCCAAGAAGGTCGAGCGGCTGATCAGCCAGACGTCGTTCCATCTCAAGGGTGGCGGTTGGTATTCGGATCTGTACGCCGGCCCCAAGCCCAACGGCGCGAAGGACCAGGGGGCGAGCAAGGACTCGTCCTCGAAAGAGGCGTCGACCTCGTCGACGTCGACCACCAAATCGACCACCAAGACCAAGAAGTCCGAGGCCGCCTGACGGCGCGCCCCGTGAAGCTCTCTCAGGACCCCAGGTAAGGAGGAGACCCATGAAAATCAGACCGCTCTATGACCGGATTCTCGTGAAGCGTTTGGAAGAACAGACCAAGACCGCCGGTGGTCTTTACATCCCCGACAGCGCCAAGGAGAAGCCGCTCGAGGCGCTCGTGGTCGCCGTCGGCAACGGCAAGGTTCAAGAGGACGGCTCGCTGCGCAAGCTCGAGGTGAAGGCCGGCGACAAGATCCTCTTCTCGAAGTACTCGGGCAGCGACATCAAGATCGACGGCACCGAGCACCTGATCCTGCGCGAGGACGACATCCTCGCCGTGATTGAGTAAGTCGCGCCCGCAGCGGCCGACGACTTCCGACACACCTTTTCGCATTCGCAACTGAACCCAACGGAGACAAAACAGTCATGGCAGCCAAAGAGATCGTATTTTCACAGCAGGCGCGGCAGAGCATCGCCCAAGGCCTCAACATCCTCGCCAACACGGTGAAGGTGACGCTCGGGCCGCGCGGCCGGAACGTCATCATCGAGAAGTCCTGGGGGTCGCCGACGGTGACCAAGGACGGCGTCACCGTCGCGAAGGAGATCGAGCTCGAAGACAAGCTCGCCAACATGGGCGCCCAGATGGTGAAGGAGGTCGCTTCCAAGACCTCCGACATCGCCGGTGACGGCACCACCACCGCGACCGTGCTCGCGCAGGCGATCTACGCCGAGGGCAGCAAGCTGGTCGCCGCCGGCCACAACCCGATGGACATCAAGCGCGGTATCGACGCCGCCGTCGCCAAGATCGTCGAGAGCCTGAAGGAGCAGTCGAAGCCGACCAAGGGCAAGACCGAGATCGCGCAGGTCGGCACGATCAGCGCCAACGGCGAGACCGTCATCGGCGACATCCTGGCCGAGGCCATGGAGAAGGTCGGCAAGGAAGGCGTGATCACCGTCGAGGAAGCGAAGTCGATGGAGACGACGCTCGACGTGGTCGAGGGCATGCAGTTCGACCGCGGCTACCTGTCGCCGTACTTCGTGACCGACGCCGAGCGCATGGAGGCGGTGCTCGAGGATGCGTTCATTCTCATCCACGAGAAGAAGCTGTCCAACATGAAGGACCTGCTGCCGCTGCTGGAGCAGATCGCAAAGTCGGGCAAGCCGTTCCTGATCCTCGCCGAGGACGTCGACGGTGAGGCGCTGGCGACCCTGGTCGTCAACAAGCTGCGCGGCACGCTGCACGTGTGCGCGGTCAAGGCGCCGGGCTTCGGCGATCGCCGCAAGGAGATGCTCAAGGACATCGCCATCCTCACCGGCGGTCAGGCCGTGACCGAGGACCTCGGCCTCAAGCTCGAGGGCTTGACGCTGAAGGATCTGGGCCGCGCCAAGCGCATCACCATCGACAAGGACAACACCACCATCGTCGAGGGCGCGGGCAAGAAGGCCGACATCGAGGGCCGCGTGAAGCAGATCCGCGTGCAGATCGAGGACACCACCTCGGACTACGATCGCGAGAAGCTGCAGGAGCGGCTGGCCAAGCTGGTCGGCGGCGTCGCCGTCGTCAAGGTCGGCGCGGCCACCGAGTCGGAGATGAAGGAGAAGAAGGCTCGCGTCGAGGACGCGCTCCACGCCACGCGCGCGGCCGTCGAAGAGGGGATCGTCCCCGGCGGCGGTGTCGCTCTCATCCGCTGCGCTCTCGTCGCTCGACAGCCTGAAGTTCGACGACGATCGGCAGTACGGCGTCAACATCATCCGCCGCGCCGTCGAGGAGCCGCTGCGCCAGATCTCGATCAACGCCGGCGTCGACGGCTCGATCGTCGTCGAGAAGGTGCGCAACGGTAAGGGCGCGTTCGGCTTCAACGCCGCCACCGAGGAGTACGAGGACCTGGTCAAGGCCGGCGTCATCGATCCGACCAAGGTGGTCCGCGCCGCGCTTCAGAACGCCGCTTCGGTGGCGTCGCTGATGCTGAGCACCGAAGCGCTGGTCGCTGAGCGCCCGAAGAAGAAGTCGGGCGGCGGCGGCGGCGGCGGCCACGGCGCGCCGGGCGGCATGGGCGGCATGGGCGGCGGCGACGACGACTTTTAGTCGCAAGCCGGCGCCCTGGCGGCGTCTGTAGTCGTATGTAAAAGAGAGGGCCGGGCGTTTGACATGCCCGGCCCTCGCCATTTATGGTGAGCGCTCCGAGATTTTTGATGAGCTCGCTTATTTCACGCTTCCGTCTCCGAGCCCGCGCAGTGCTATTTGTCGGCGCGATCGCGCTTGCCGGTTGCGGCAGCGTCGCCAGTAAGGGTGACGCGGGGAGTGGCGGCGGCCCGGGAAGCGGCGGCAGCACGGGCGGCGGCGGTGCAGCGGGCGCGACTGGCGCCGGCGGCGGCTCCGGAGGCTCACCGGCCGACGGTGGCGGAACCGGTGGCGCGCCCGGTGACGGCGGCGTCGATCAGGCGCCGCCCGACGGCGGCGGCAACGGCGCGCGCTGGGATGTCGACAATTGGGACAATGCGGAGTGGAGCTGAGAAAGCCAGCGCCTGCGATGGAGACGACCAATGAGTAAATTCTCGAAGCACAAGTGGTGGATCGTGACCGCGCTCATCACTGTCCCCCTGGTCGCGATCGCGGCTGTTCCCAACATCTTCACCCCCAACACGGTGATCTCGTCGGCTCAGGTCAACGCCAACTTCGCCATGCTCGATTCGAGGATCGCGGCGCTCGAAGCGGCGAACGCCAAGACCAGCGCCACGATCATCATGAACAACGTCGCCGGTCCGATCGTGACGACCGCGTCGCCAGTGAAGACCGTCACCTACATGGCGACCGGAGTGAACCCGCTCTTGCTCATCATCTCGGGGACGGCGTGGTCCCCGTCCAACGGCAACCTGGACGTCGCGATTCAGTTCGACGGAGTGGTCATCGGGCACCTGACCGCCACCAGCAACGAGCTGTCCAGCCACAAGAGCCTCCCCACGCACGCCTTTCCGATCGCGACGCCGGCGGCGGGATCGCACACCATCGGGCTTCTCTACGGGAACGCGACGACCATCACCGACGGGTCCGACTACTTCAGCATCACCGTCGTCGAGCTGCACTGAGCGCGGCGGCAGCCTGAGCGCGCGGGGTCAGCCGCGCGCGATCTTGAGCGCGATGCCCGCGACCTGGTGAGTGGTCGATTCGATCAGCTCGTTGACCTCGATGCCCTGGCTGCGGTCGTCGAGCCACCGCGCCCGCGCGGCGTCGTAGTCGAAGTGCCAGGCGCGATCGCGAAACGCGACCCAGAGCTGCCGCGGCGACGGCTGCGGCGTCAGCATCATGCGCAGGTTGCCGGGGAAGGTGATCGTCAACGTGCCCATCGCCAGCGACACCTCGGCGAGATCGGGATCGACGTCCTCGAACGCGGCGTCGATGCGCGCGTAGGTCTGGTCGAGGAGCTCCCGATAGGCCTTCTCGTCGAGCTTCGTCCCGATCTTGGTCTCGATCTTGGTCTCAGTCTTGGCGTCGGACATGGCTAAGCCATAGCATCAGCGCCGCGTGAATGCGGTCCAGAAGTCGAAGCCGCCGCGGCGGACCAGCATCGGCACCGTGGTCCCCGCCTTGAACGTGCGCAGCGCCGCCGTGAGATCGTTCGGAGACCGCACGCCCTGTTTGCCAACGCGCAGGATCACGTCGCCCACCTTGAGCCCCGCCTGCGCCGCGGCGCCGTGGCCCGAGAGCTGCGCGATCGCGATGCCGCGGCCACCGGGCAAGCCCGCCCGCCTGCGCGGGCGGAAGCTCGGTGACGTCGAAGTCGTCGGGCGCGCTGGCCGCCGCCTCGCGCCGCCGCGAGCAGCTCGACGGATGGGTCGGGATCGGCGTGCGCCCCTCGGCCATGCGCACAGTGACGTCGCGATCGATCGACCGGCCGTCGCGCCACAGGCCGACCTTGACGCGCGTGCCTGGCACGGTGAGCTGCGCGTCGATCTTGAGATCCTCGCTGGTGGCGACCGGCGTGCCGTTCCAGGTGACCACGACGTCGCCCGGCTCCAGCCCGCCGGCCTCGGCGGGCGACTTCTTGCCGACGCTGGCGATCAGCGCGCCGCGCGTCGAGTCGAGCCTCAGCGCGACCGCGAGCGCCGAATCGACCGGCTGCGCGTCGACGCCCAGGTAGGATCGCGGCGCATCGCCCTTCTCGCGCAGCCGCGGCAGCAGTGACTTCGCCATGTTGATCGGGATCGCGAACCCGATCCCCTGGGCCGGCTGCAACGGATGTCCGGCCCAGAACGCCGCATTGACGCCGATCACCGCGCCATTGGCGTCGATCAGCGGTCCACCCGAGTTGCCGAGGTTGATCGACGCGTCGGTCTGGATGAAGAACGAATACAGGTCCTGCGACGGCGACTCGTGCAGTGTCGCGCGATCGACGACGCGCTCCTTCGCCGAGACGATGCCCGCGGTGACGCTGTGGTTGAAGCCGTAAGGGTTGCCGATCGCGACCACGGTCTCGCCGACGCGCACGGCGTCCGAGTCGCCGAGCGGCAGCACCGGCAGCGGTCCGTTCGCCTCGATCTTGATGAGCGCGATGTCGGTCGGCGCGTCGGCGCCGACCACGCACGCCGGCAGCTCGCGCCCGTCGTAAAGGCGGATGCGCAGGTCGGTGACGGACCGGATCACGTGCTCGTTGGTGACCAGGTAGCCGTCCTTGTTGATCAGGAACCCGGTCCCGATCGAGGTGCGTCCGCCCTCGCTCGAGGCGTCACCGTCGCTGGGGCTGTCGGTGGTGCCGCGCACGTGCACCACGGCGGGGCGCGCGCGGTCGGCCAGATCGGCGAGCGAGAGCGGCGGCGGCTTCTTGCCCTTGGGTGGGCTGGTCCAAAGTGGAGCCTCGTGCTCCGCGCGCGCGGAGCCGCCGGCGACCATCGCGCCCAGGCAAACGCTGGCGACGACGCTCGCGTAGCAGCGTTCGACGAAGAATGGCCGTGGCATTCCGCTACCCCATCTCGGGCGGGGCGCCCGAAGTTACGACAACAGGTGTCTTCTATAATTATCTTGTCGCCGACGCGCCCTCAGCAGAGCTGATGAGTCGGCGCAGGTGCCGTCGCTCTGCTGGGGTCAGCGTCTCTTGCGCCGGGCCGGCGGCGCCGCCGCCTTGCGGCCGGCGAGGGGCGGCGTGCGCAAGCTCGTCTTTGCTGGAGCCGGGCTCTTTGTTCGAGTCTGGCTCCTTGTTCGAGCCAGTCTTCGCCTCGTCCTTCTTGCTCGCCGACGCGCCCTTGCTCGACGGCGCGTCCTTGGTCGCGGGCGGGTCGTCGGTCTCGACGACCGGCGCCTCCGGCTCCTTCGCGGGCGCAGGGACACCGGCGATGCGGCGGCGCACGTCGTCGACCAGCGGCCGCGCCGATGCGCGCGTTCCGTCGAACAGATCCTGCGACTCCCGGGTGCCGGCGATGGCGTGCAGGTGTCCGAAGAGCGTGTGCGATCCCAGACGGATCTGCGTTCCGAACCAGCAAAAGCCGGCGAAAAGCGCGACGAGGGCCACGAGCTTGAGCATTCGCCGCCGCTCCTTTCAGCGCAAAATCTGGCTGGCCGAACGGAACACGATCTGACCGGACGCGGGCACGTCCCCCGCCGCGCGCAGGCGGCGTGACAGGCCGGCGATCACGGCGCGGCCACGCTTGCGGCGACGCAGGATCGTCCCTTTCCAGGTCGATTGATTCCGTTCGTCGTGATTGGAAACGTCGCCCATCATGAGATCACCTGTCCATCTTCGACGGGCCGTCAATCACGTCAATTTTTTTCTGCCTTTATAATGGCTGCATGCCTGCCGGCTCCTGGAATTGGGAAGACATACGCCGCGATCCGAACAAGCGAGCGATCACCGGGGTCGCGTTCGCGCTCCTCATCGGGTTCGTTCCCGCCGCGTACTACACCTACGGCGTGACGGGCGGTGAGGTGCGAGGGATCCGGGCGCGCCAGGAGGAGCTCTCGCAGCGGCCGGGAACGGAGCCGGCGCTCGAGGAGTTTGATCGCCTCAATGGCGCGGTGGCGCGGATCCGTCACCGGGGAATGATCGGCTCGGCGGCGCTGTGGGTCCTCGTCAGCGGCATCGCCGGGGCCGCGTTTCACCGGCTGGCAGAGCGAACCGACGGTGCGCGGCCCTGATCGCTACTCGAGGGGCACGAGGTCGGCGCCGGTCGCCTTCGCCAGCTCTTCGAGCTTCTTGCGGCGCGCGCGCTCGATGATCCACACGATCAGGATCGACACGTTGTAGAGGCCGAAGAGCGGCCCCGCCATCAAGACCTGCGACAGCACGTCGGGACCCGGCGTGAGCACGCCGCCGACGACGGTCGACAGGACCAGCGCGTACTTGTTGAAGCGCCAGAGGCCGCGCGCCGTGACCAACCCCAGCCACCCCATCACCGCCAGAACCACGGGCAGCTCGAACGCGACGCCGGTGCCGAGGAGCATGGCCAGCATGAAGCCGACCACCTCGTCCATCATCACCGCCGGCTCGATCTTGAAGTGCAGGTTGCCGGGGAAAACCTCGGCGAACGACAGCATGTACGTCAGGGCCGGCGTCGACAGCACGCGGTAGCCGAAGATGGCGCCGCCCAGGAAGCAGGTCGCGGTCGCGCCCGTCACCACCAGCGCCATGCGCTTTTCTTTCTTGTAGAGCCCGGGCGCGATGAACTTCCACAGCTCCCAGAAGATGAACGGGCTGGCGATCAGCAGCGCGCCGTACATCGCGAGCTTGGTGTAGACCCAGAACGGCTCCGTCGGGCTGGCGAACCGGAACACCGGCTCCTGCCCGGGAAGCGCTGCCATCCACGCCAGGCGTGCCGGCTGCGTGAGGAAGTCGAAGTAGTGCTTCACCGCAAAGAACGAGCCCAGCACCGCGAGCAGGAAGACGATCGCCGAGTTGCGCAGGCGCAGGCGCAGCTCGGACAGATGCTCCATGAACGACATTCGAGCCTCGTCGACGGCCGGCTCACTCTGGGGGGCGGTGGTCAGGGATGACTCCTCGGTTGCGGATGAAAATCACGGGGCCCGCGGGCGGGCCGCCTGCCGGTCGTCAGCCGGCGTCGTCCTTCTTTGCGTCGTTGGAGTTGCCTTCGCTGGAGCTGGTTCCGTGCGCGTCGGCGTCATTCGCGGCGGTCGCATGCGGCGCTTCGTCGTGGCTTTCGGCGTCCGCGACGCTCTTCCCGGTGGTGCCCGGGACGGCCGGGACCTTGCCGGTGCTTCCCGGAACCGGCGGTGGGACCGGGGGCGGGCGGTCGGGCGGAATCAGATCGGCCTCGGACAGAAACTGCGTGGTCGACGTTCGTTCGGGCGCCGGCTTCGGCGGTGGCACCGGCGGGGTCGCCGCGACCGGTGAGCGGAACGCCGGGCGCGGCCGCCCTGTCGAGGGTACGGTTCCCGGGGGCCCCGCCGCGACGGGAGGATGAAAGGGGGGCGGCACCGCGTGCCCATTGGGGCCCGACCCGGGCGGGGGCAGCGGCGGCGGCACGGGAACCGGTCCCGAGACGGCGGCCAGCGGCGGCGGCACGGGTACGCCCCCCGACGGGCTATTCGCCATCGGCGCCGGCACCGCCGCGCCGTCGGCCAGCTTCGCCTCGTCCGGGTTGGCGGCCTCGCCTCCGGCTGCCTCGGCGGGCTTCGCGGCCGCCAGGATCGCCAGGTCCGCCTCGGCCTTGCGCTTGGCTTCCTCGAGATCGCGCTTGATGCGATCGCGGCGCTTCAGCTCCTCGGGCGGCAACGTGACCGCGTCGCGCAGCTCCTCGAACGGCTTGCGGATCGCGTCGTCGAGCTGGATCTCGTTCTTGACGTCGGCCGTCGCTTTGCGGAGGTCACGGATGATCTTCCCCAGCCCGGAGGCGAGCTCCGGCAGTTTCTTCGGTCCGAGGACGATGAGGGCGAGGAGCAAAATCACGGTGATCTCGCCCATTCCGAGGTTGAACACGGTGAGGTGATTTAACTCGATCCAGGACGGAAAGGCCAACCCGACTCGCGCCGGAAAATGCGTCTCCGGGTCGCCGTGACGCACCTTGCGCCGTCCCGCGCACGCGGGTCAGAGCCTTTTGGACCCGCCGCGCGTGACGAGTTGGTGTCGGCGCGTCCCGATAGGGTTAGGTTCCCCCTGCGCCGCCTCCCGGGGTTTCCCTCAAAACAGACTTATTTGCTCTGGCGGACCCACCGCATAGGCGTCGATACCGCGCGCGCGCAGCGTCTGGCAGAGCTCGGCGTCGCCGGCGTGCAACACGGCGACCTCGCGCGCGCCGGTCTCCTCGGCGTAGCGGAGCAGGCCGGCAAAGTCGGCCATCGTCGACAGGGGGATCGCGGCCTCGACGCGCGCGCGATCGACCGCGGCCGGATCCGCGGCGGAGCCCGAAGCGAGCACGAACGCCGGCGCGGCCAGGCGCCGCAGCGCGGGCGCGTCGCGCGCACCGGCGGGCCAGAGCAGCACTTCACCCGCGCCGAGCCGGCCCGCGAAGCGCGCCAGCGACGGCACGGCCACGCCAGCCGCGCGATAGCTCGCCGCCGCCACCATCACGGCGCGATGCGCGCGCAGAGCGACGCCGGCGCGCGCGAGCACGTCCGCGCAGGCCAGCAGCGCCCCGCGCGCGTGCGCCAGGATCACCGGCGTTTGCCCCGCGCCCACGCGCTCCGTCACGAACGCGACCACGGACGCGAGCGCCTCGTCGATCGCGGGGAAGGTGAAGCGTGGCGAGCCGAACGTCCCGTCGAGACACAGCGCGTCCGCGATCCGCACCTCCGCAGCGATGGCGCCCACGGGCCCCGAGTAGACCAGGCGGCGCCCCGCCTGCTCGCACAGCAACGACGCGGCGCCGGGCCCGTATCCGGACGGAAACAGCTCGAGGCGCATGCCGCCCAGATTGAAGGGTCGTCCGTAAGGAGCCACCAGGGTGTGGGACCGGAGGCGCTCGCCGGCCGCTCCCGAGAGCGCAAGCGTCGCGTCGGTCGTCAGGATCTTGCGCCGTCCGGCGCGTGCGCGCGGCAACCGCCGCGCCGCGGTTCCGTCACCGTCGTTACCGTCGATGAGCTCGGCGTGCGAGAGGAAGATCAGATCGCTGCCGCCACTGGCGTCACACGCGAGCACCGAGTCACGAATGCGTACGCCGGCTCGGTAGCTGAACGTTCGGGTTGTCCTTTTCGCCATGGCGCCGCACGCTTATAGACCGCGTCCAGCGCTTACAGAAGAGCCTGCTTTTAGCGGCGTTCCAAGCGTTCATATGTTGCCCCAGAGCGAAGACCGCCTGTAAGCTGCGCCGATCGATGGCTGACTCGAGCCCGCGGTTCCGGCACGATCTCATAGCGACCGCCGTGGAAGTCGACGGCGTTCGCTACATCGACGTGCGCGATCCGAACCGCGGCACCGGGTTCAGGTTCTATGATTTCGAGTACGAGCTGGCGCGGCAGCTGGACGGCCGGCCCGCCGGCGACGTCTCGGCGTGGGCGATCGCGACCTATGGACTGGATCTGACGCCGGTCGGGATCGGCGAGTTCGCGGCGCGGCTGGCAGAGCTCGGGTTCCTCGAGGGAACCGCGCCCGCGGACAATTCGGCGCGCACCACGCTGGTGGGGCAGCCTCCGGCGCCCGACCCGCGGTTGCACGATGAAGAAGCGCGGACGCTGAGCGAGGTCGTGAGCCGCGTCGTCGAGTCGCCGCCTGCCGCCTCCCAGCCACCGCCGACGGTCGTGACCGTGGTGACGTCAGCGGCGAATCGCCGCCCGTCGCAGGAGGTGCCCGCCCTTGGAGCCTCGGGCGGCGCGGGCGCTTCGCGTCCGAGCGGCCCGCGCGACCTGGTGCGCGCCGAACCGAACGCGCCCGAGACGATGATGGGCTTCGCGGCGGTGACCGAGCCGGCGCAGAAGTCGCGCGAGATGACCATCGAGCCGTCGGAGGCGATCGGCACGGTCATGGGTTTCGCGGCGGTGACCGAGGAGCAGGTGCGCGACGCCGAGGCGGCGGCCGCGGCGTCGGGGCGCGTGAATGCCGCGCAGCTCAACGCGGGATCCGGGCGCGTGGTGGCGGCGCCGCTGCTCACCGGCGAGCGGCGCATGCCGCCGCGGCCCGACTCGGTCGTCATGGCCCCGTTCGAGGTCGAGGAGATGCGCCGGCGCACCGTCTCGCAGGCGATCCGTCGCCCCGTCACCGGCGCCGATCGATCGACGATCATCGTGGTGCTCGTGGTCGCGGCGGCCGTGATCGCCGCGGTCATCTGCTACTACTTCTGGTCGCAGCACGAGGCGGCTTTGGAGGCGCGTCACGTGCGCGTGATCGCGCCGCGTCCAGCGGCGGTGTACCGCTGGTTCGACGCGCCCGGGTCGGCGGTGGTGGCCGGCACCGCGCCGCTGGCGTTCGCCGCCGGGGGGTCGGTCGCCGACGTGCTGCCGCCCGGCAGCCACTACGCCGCGGGCGAGATCATCGCCAAGCTGCAGGGCGCGGCCGCGCACGAGTCCGAGGTCAATCACGCGCGTTCGCGCGTCGCCTACAACCAGCAGATCCGCGACAGCATGAAAGCCGCCAACAACCTGTCCGAGATGCGCCGCGCCGAGATCGCGATCGTCGAGAAGCAGGCGAAGCTCGACGAGGCGGAGGCGGCGCTCGATCGGCTGGTGATCCGCGCCACCGAGCCGGGCGAGGTGGTCGAGGTCATCGCCAAGCGCGGCTCGCTGGTCGAGGCGAACGCGCCCGCGGTGCGCGTCGGCAGCGGGCAGATCCACGGCGAGTTCATCCTGGCCGCCAAGGACGCCGAGGCCGCGGCTCACCTCGGCTTCTGCCGCGTCCAGATCGTCGGTCTGGCGCCGTCACCCACGGCCGACGGGCGCGCCGGCAGCGCCGGCGGCGCCGCCGACGGTTCCGCGACGGAGACTGGCCCGCGCTTCGCCGACTGCCGCCTGACCGCACCGCCGCAGCCCACGAACCACCGGCTCGAGGTCGAGCTGCCGCCCAGCGCCGGAATCCTGCTCGGCCAGCCCCTGCTGCTGGCGCGCGTGCGCTACGACGGCGTCTTTCCCGTGCCGCGCTCGGCGGTGGTGCGCGTCGGCGACACCGACCGCGTATTCGTCGTCGGGCCGGGCAACGTCGCTCAGGCGCGCGCGATCACCATCGCTGACGCCGATCCCGACGAGGTGGTGGTGAGCCAGGGCATCGACGTCGGCGACCGCGTGATCATCGACCCGCCCTCCGACCTGCGCGACGGAACGCCCCTGTCGGTGATGTAGCTCGGCGCTCGGCACGCGGATGACGACGACGATGTTGGGCTTCCGAAAGCCCTTGTATCCACGTCTGCGTGGAGGAGAGGGTATGGGTGAGGACCCGCCGAGGGAATCCCCGTCCTCCCCTGCGACCAATCGAGCGTCATCCGAGGATAGCGAGCGCGCGGCTCAGTCGACATAGCCGGCGGCCTGCAGGCGGAAGAGGTGGGCGTAGCGGCCGTCGCGCGCCAGCAGCTCGGCGTGCGAGCCCAGCTCCTCGATGCGGCCGGCGCGCAGCACGACGATCCGCTCGGCCAGCCGCACCGTCGACATGCGGTGGCTGATCAGGATGGCCGTGCGTCCCCGCGCCAGCGCCTTGAACCGCTTCCACATCTCGTGCTCGGCCTCGGCGTCGAGCGACGCGGTCGGCTCGTCGAGGATCAGCACCTCGGCGTCGCGCATGAACGCGCGCGCGATCGCGATCTTCTGCCACTGCCCGACCGACAGCTCCTGCCCGGCCTCGAAGTAGCCGCCGAGCATCGTGTCGTAGCCGCGCGGCAAGCCCGCCACCACGGCGTCAGCGCCGCCCGCGCCGGCCGCCTTCTCGATGCGCGCACGGTCCTCGAGCGCCGGCACCCAGCCGAGGCCGATGTTCTCGGCGACCGTGAACTGGTAGCGCACGAAGTCCTGGAACACGGCGCCGATGCGCCGGTGCAATTCATCGATCGGGATGTCGCGCAGCGCGCGCCCGCCGTAGAGGATCTCGCCCTCGGTGGGCTCGTACATGCGCATCAGCAGGTGGATCAGCGTCGATTTGCCGGCGCCGTTCTCGCCGACGAAAGCGATCACCTCGCCGGGCGCGATCGTGAGATTCACGTCGCGCAGCGCCCAGGCGTCCTTGCCGGGATAGCGGAACGAGACGCCGCGCAGCTCGATCGCCTGCGGCACTGTCGCGGGTGACAGAAGCGGGAGGTTCGCAACCACTTCAGGGGTCCGAGGTGGATTGTCGGCGGGCAGGTCGAGATACTCGAACAGGTTCGACATGAAGAGCGCGTCTTCGTAGAGACCCGCCACGCCGCCCAGCACCGACTGGAACGCGCTCTGCCCCTGGCGGAAGACGGTCACGTAGAGCGTGAGATCGCCCAGCGTCATGCCGCCGATCGCCGCGCGGCGGGCCGCGAAGGCGTAGCAAGCGTAGAACGCGCCCAGGCTGAGCAGCGTCAACAGGAGGCCGTAGACGAAGCGAGTGAGCGCGAGCGCCCGGTCCTCGCGATAGAACTTCTCGAACAGCGCGCGGTATCGGTCGAGCATCAACCGGCCGATCGCGAACAGCTTCACCTCCTTGACGTGGCTGTCGCGCGTGAGGACCCACTCGAGGTAGTTGAGGCGGCGCGCTTCGGGCGCGCGCCAGCTGTTGAGGCGAAACGACTGGTTCGACATCCGCGCCTCGGTGATGAACGCGGGGATGCTGGCCAGGAACAGGATCACCACCGAGACCGCCGACAGACGCGCCAGCAGGAAGCCGTAGCTGCCGAGCGTGATCGCGCTCTGCGCGATGCCCAGCACGCCCAGCACCATCGAGAGCGGGCGCGACGAGGCCTCGCGCCGCGCGCGTTGCATCTTGTCGTAGAACGCCGCGTCCTCGAAGTGGCGCAGCTCCAGCGCCAGCGCCTTCTCGAGAATGTCGACGTTGACGCGGTTGCCGAGCTGCGCGCGCAAGAGCTCGCGCAGCAACGCCGACAGGCGGTTGGCGAGCGTGAGGATCACCATCAGGCCCAGCTCGAGCGCGACCAGGCGCAGCGGCCGCGCCGCGCCCGACAGGCCGCCGGTGCGCGCCGCCACCACGACGCTGTCGACGATCAGCTTGCCGACCCAGGCCAGCGCTGCCGGGATCACGCCGGTGGCGATGGTGAGCGCGGCGACCGCGACGCTGAGCTGCGGGCTGGTCTGCCACAGGATCCGGAACGTGCGCCCGACGTGGGGGAGCAGCCGCAGCGTCTCGCGCAGGCGCGTGACGATCGGTGGGCGGCGCTGCTCGGGCATCGGTGCGGCTAGACCCCGATGCGCTGGAGCTCGATGAGCGGCGCGCCCGCGGCCGGCGCGGGCCCGTCCAGATCGATGCTGCAGTCGATGGCCCAGTCCTCGTCGCCTTCGGGATCGATCAGGCGCTGCTGCGCGCGCCAGCGCCGCGGCGCGATCTCCTGGATCAGCGTGTTGCTCGGCCGGCGCGCCAGCGGCGTCACCGACAGCGTCGCGTGCGCCGCGAAGTAAGGCGCCATCTCCTGTTCGAGCCGCGCCGCTGACCATGGCTCGCCCGCGCTTGGATCATCCGGGGAGGGCGGGCGCAACGCCGCCGCCGCCTCGTCGTAGCGCCGGCCGGCGAGCGCGCGCATGAGGCGGTGCAGATCGGAGCGAATGCGCGCCGCCAGCGCCTTGGGATCGTCGGCGATGTCGTACGCCTTGGGCTCGCGCGCCGCGAGCAGCGCGCGCAGCGCCGCGTTCGACGCCTTTCCGTCCTTCAGGCTCTGCCACTCGTCGACCAGGCTCGAGTCGACCTCGCGCAACATGGCGTGCAGGTGCGCGATGATGTCCTCGACCCCCTCGCTGCGCGCCGGCGCCGGCACGGTCTGGCTCAGCGTCTTCCACACGTCGGAGAGGTAGCGCAGCAGCACGCCCTCGCTGCGCTGCAGGCCGTAGTCGCGCACGTACTCGCCGAAGGTGCAGAACGTCTCGAACATCTCGCGCGCCACCGACTTCGGGCGGATGTTCTCCTCGCCGACCCAGGGGTGCTTGTCCGAGAACGCGTTGAAGGTCTCGTAGATGAACTCGCGGTTGGGCTTGGGCCACTCCAGCGTCTCGAGCTCGGCGATGCGCTGCTCGTACTCCATGCCCGCTGCCTTCATCTCGTCCATGCGCTCGGTCTTGATGCGATCGAGCTGGCGGTAGAGCACGACGTCGGGGTTCTCGAGGATCGCCTCCACGAGGCTGAGCACGTCGAGCGCGTAGGTCTCGCTCTGCGCGTCGAGCATCCCGAGCGCCTCGAGCAGGTAGAGCGACAGCGTCTGGTTCAGCGAGAAGTCGCGCTGCAGCTCCTGGCTGACCTCGACCAGCCGGCCGCGCACCGCCTCGTACGGCACCACATCGATGATGCGTGCGCGCCGCAGCGATCGGAAGCACGTCGCCGCGTGGCGCCGCGCCTCGCGCTTGGCGCGCTCGCTGCCGTGCGACAGCGCCACCAGCCGCGTGAGCCGCCGGTAGCCGCCGCCGCGCTCGCCGTTCTTGCTCTGGAGCATGTTCAGCAGCAATCCGTGCGTCACCGCGAAGCGCGACTCCAGCGGCTCGGGCGTCCCCGACGTCAGTCGCTCGAACGTCCCCTTGTCCCAGTGCACGTAGCCCTTGGTCGGCGGCTTGTGCATCACCACCTTCTTGCCTGACGCCTGCTTGCTGGCCAGCCGCCGGTTCTCGATCACGTGCTCGGGCGCCTGCGCGACCACCGTGCCGCGCTCGTCGAAACCCTTGCGGCCGGCGCGCCCCGCGATCTGCTGGAAGTCGCGCACGCTCAGGATGCCGGTCTTCTCGCCGTTGAACTTGCAGAGCTGGGTGAACAGCACGGTGCGGATCGGGATGTTGACGCCGACGCCCAGCGTGTCGGTGCCGCTCACGACCTTGAGCAGCCCGGTCTGCGCCAGCTTCTCGACCAGCAGGCGATACTTCGGCAGCAACCCCGCGTGGTGCAGGCCCAGACCGTGGCGGATGAAGCGCTGAAAGTCCTTGCCGTACGGGCGTGTCGAAAGAGAAGTCGCCGAGCGCGTGCGCGGATCGCCTCCTTCTCCTCCTTGCTGCTCATGTCGACGCTCATCAAATTCTGCGCTTCTTCGGCGGCGGCGCGCTGGGTGAAGTTCACCAGGTAGATCGGGTAGCGCCCCGTGGTGATGAGATCGGCGATCGTCTCGTGCAGCGGCGTCTCGCGGTATTCGAAGTCGAGCGGCACCGGCCGCGCCAGGCTGCGCACCACCGCCGGCTCGCGCCCGGTGATCGCGCGCAGGCTGAGCTCGATCGGCCCCGTCTCGCCCAGCGTCGCCGACATCAGCAGGAACGTGGTCTGCGGCAGCGCCAGCAGCGGGATCTGCCAGGCGACGCCGCGCTCGCGGTCCGAGTAGTAGTGAAACTCGTCCATGATCACGTAGTCGACGTGCGCGCCCGCGTCGCGCAGCGCCAGGTTCGCCAGGATCTCCGCCGTGCAGCAGATGATGGGCGCGTCGCGGTTGATCGTCGCATCGCCGGTCATCATGCCGACGTTGTCCGGGCCGTAGAGATCGCAGAGCGCGAAGAACTTCTCGCTGACGAGGGCCTTGATCGGGCAGGTGTAGAACGACACCTTGCCCTCGGCCATCGCCTTGAAGTGCATCGCGGTCGCGACCAGCGATTTGCCCGAGCCCGTCGGCGTGTTCAGGATGATGTGCTTGCCGGCGACCAGCTCCAGCAGCGCCTCTTCCTGCGCCGGATAGAGGTCGAGCCCGGTATCGGCGACATAGCCGACGAACTGGCTCAGGATCTCATCACCGTCGAGCGGGAGCTTCTTCCCGGCGAGGCGCGCGGCGAGGGGGGCGGTCGGCGTCGGCATGTCTCTGGGTTCAACAGGGGATAGCACGATCCCCGCCGGCGCGCGCGCCGCGCGCGCAACCGGCCGCGTCACTGCGTGCACGGCGGGTTGACCGCGCCCGGGCTGCCGAAGCTGCCGGCGTCGCCAAAGGGCTGGTCGGCGGGGCAGAACAGGCCGGGCGTCACGCCGACGATCGCCGCGTGCCCGTCGTAGGCCGCGCCCAGGTCGGCGGTCCAGACCACCTGGTCCAGCACGACGCCGGTGGCGCACGGGCCGAGGCAGACCGAGATCGAATCGCCGCCGTTGTTCAGCGAGATCACGTTGCCGAAGGAGAACGCGACCGGCGCGCCGCCGTTCCTGGTCGCGTCGAGCGACTGCCCCAGTACCAGGATGCCGCCCGGCGCGAGCAACCCCGCGTCGATCGCGACGTCGCTGGCGGCGTCGGCGACGTGCAGCTGGTGCAGGTCGAGCGTGAACGGCGAGACGCTGATGATCTCGATCCACTCGCGGTTGGTGTCAGTGCCGGCGGGGTTGATGAGCAGCTCGTCGATGGCGAGGTCGCCGGCGGCGGGCAGCGCGGCGGAGGCGCCGTCGAACGCGCCGGTCTCTGAGACGCCGGCCTCGGACGGGGCGCTATCCGTCGTGTCGAAGCTGCCGCCGCGGTCACTGATCGCGTTCGTATCGGTCTTCGTCGTGTCGGCCTTCGCGTCGGCTCGGGCGACGTCGTTCGACGGCGCGTCCGACTCGAGGGCGTCGGTCTTGATGGCCGCTTCGCGGCCCGCGTCGGCGCCCACGTCGTTGCGCGCATCGGCGGCCGGCACCACTGGCGGTCGGAGCTCCGGTCGCGCGTCCAGCAGGGCCGGCGGGATCGTGATCGGCAGATCCACGCTGGCGTCCGGCGCGGGTGGCGCGCGCATCGAATGAGGAACCGATGGAGCGCAGGCGATGAACGAGAACGCGACCAGAAACGCGCGAAGACGCATGCTGGTTCATCGGCGCGCCGCTCGCGCAGTTGCGCGGCGCGCGCAAGAAATGGCAAGCGCCACAAACGCCAAGCACGCCAGGATCCGGACTATCAGCATCCGGACTTGGCGTCCTGGCGCTCGTCTGAACGGTGCTAGAGCCCGAGCTCGGTCAGGCCCGGGTGATCCCCGGGCCGCGCCGCGGGGGCGGTCCAGTGAAACTTCCGATCGCTCTCGGCGATGGCCACGTCGTTGATACTCGCCTCGCGCCGGCGCATGAGCCCGGCGTCATCGAACTCCCACTGCTCGTTGCCGTACGAGCGGAACCAATGGCTCGAATCGTCGCGCCACTCGTACTGAAAGCGCACCGCGATCCGGTTCTCGTGGAACGCCCACAGCTCCTTGATCAACCGGTACTCGATCTCTCTCGCCCACTTTCGCCGCAGGAAAGCGACGATCTCGGCGCGTCCCTGGAAGAACTCCGCGCGGTTGCGCCAGCGGCTGTCTTCGGTGTACGCGCCGGCGACGCGCTCGGGATCGCGCGAGTTCCAGGCATCCTCCGCCATGCGGACTTTTTGGACGGCGGTCTCGAACGTGAAGGGTGGCAGCGGCGGTCGCGACATCTGGGGACCCCTCTCCCTGACCCTCCCCCGGCGGACGGGGGAGGGGACCAGAAATTTCTAGAACTTCAGCTCCATCAAGGTGAACGAGTCGGACTTCGCCTTCGACGGATCGGCGAAGAGCTCGCCGAGGCGCGACATCATGACGTAGAGCTTGCCACCGACACCGGCAACCACCGTGGTCGGAAAATCCTTGGAAGTCTGTACGACCTTCTCGACCTTCGCGGTCTTGAAGCCGTCGGTGCTCTTCAGGCGCACGACGCGGTTGACGTCGCCGTTCTGCACGACCACCAGCTCGCCGTCGCCGGTCAGCAACATGCCGTCGGCGTTGGGCAGCTTCTCTCCGATCACGACCTGCTCCATCTTCTTCGGATCCTTCTCGTCGATCTTCCAGATCGTGCCGTCGTTGTATTTCGCGACCAGCAGGTAGTCGCCGCTGTGGTGCACGATGCCGTTCAGGTTGAAACCCTCGCCCTTGAACGTGTCGGACTTCAGGAAGACCTTGGCCTTGTACGACGGATCGACCCGGTAGATCACCGGCGTGAAGCTGTCGGTGACGTAGACGTTGCCCGCGGTGTCGATGGTCATGTCGTTGCAGAAGTGCTGCCCCTCAGCCAGCTTATCCAGCTCCACGGCGTGCAGCCGCTTGCCGCTCGTGAGATCGAACGCGAGAAGCCGCGCGATCTTCTTCTGCGTCTTCGGCGACGTCACCATCGAGACGCCGGGATCCGACACGCAGACCAGCAGGCGGTTGCGCTCGGGATCGGCGTGCATGCCGACCGCAGACACCAGCAGCGGATCCTTGGCGAACTCGCGATAGGTGCCGTCGGCCTTGACCGCGCCGACGGTGCCGTGGCGCATCGAGCTCACGTAGAACTCGTTGGTCTTGGGGTTGAAGGCGATGCCTTCGGGATAGGCGGTCGGCGCCTTGAATTCGATGCCTGGCGTGCCCGCGGGGGCCGGCGGCGCTGCCTGCGCTGCGGTCGCGGTTGCAAACGCGCCCGCGAGCGAGAGAAATGCGATTCGAGTGATCTTCATGGGGGCTCCTTCTGTGAAAAACAGGCGGAGCATAGTCACTTTGACCTTGCGACGCGAGCGGCTAGAGCGAACCTCCTCGGTTGAGCGCCAGGACGCCAGGAATGCCAAGTCCGGACTCTCAATAACCCGGATCCTGGCGTTCCCCGCGCCCTGGCGTTTTTTCATCTGACCAGCTTGCGCCTTGGGCCAAGCCAGTCGGGGAGGGCCTCGGAATCTGCTTACCGGCGCAGCCGCTTTTCCAGCACCTTGTATGAATCGGTGAGCTTCTGCGCAATCTCGTTCGCCGCTTTCTGCTTTTCCGGCGTCGACGTGTGCAGATCGGGGTGGTACTTGCGCATCAGCGTGCGGTACGCGCGCCGCACGGTCTCGAAGTCGGAGCCGGGCGGCACCTCCAGCGCTGCGTACGCGCGGCGCACGGAGCCGCTGTCGTCGCTGCTGGCGCGGCGAAACTCGGGCCGGCGCCGGCTGCCGGAGCCGCTGCTGCTCGTGCCCGCGCCCGGACGGTCGCGCAGGGGCTCGCCGGTGCGATCCGCCCGCGTGCCCTGCGCCGCGTGCTCCGCCTCCTGGCGTGCCTGGCGCCGCCGTTCCAGCTCTTCCTCGAGCTCCTTGTCGCTCAGGTGATCGGTCGGCGATCCGAAGTCGTCGTCGTCCTCGGCCCGGGCGGCCCGATCGAGCAGTGAGTTCAGCTCGGCGCGCGCCAGGTCGATGAGCCGGCGGCCGATGCTCACCGCGCGGGCCCCTCGAACAAGCTCACCCCATCCATCTGCGGGGGCTGCTCGATGCCGAGGTACGCGAGGATCGTCGGTGCGACGTCACACAGCCGGCCGCCCTTGCGAAACTGGCGGTCCTGCAGACCGGGGCCGAGCGCGATGAACGGGATCGGGTTGGTGGTGTGCGCGGTGTGCGGTTGGCCGGTCTCCGGATCGACCATCGTCTCGCAGTTGCCGTGATCGGCGGTGATGAAGAGCCCCGCGCCCGCCGCCGCGGCGGCGTCGGCGACGCGTCCGAGACAGGTGTCGATGGTCTCGATCGCCGAGATCGCCGGCTTGAGCATGCCGGTGTGGCCGACCATGTCGGGGTTGGCGTAGTTGACCAGGATGAACTGCGGGCCGCCCGCGTCGGTGTTCTGCTGGAGCGCGCTCACGACGCCGTCGGTGACCGGCGCCGCCGACATCTCGGGCGCGAGATCGTACGTCGCGACCTGGCGGTTCGACGGCACCAGCTTGCGCTCCTCGCCGGGGAACGCCGCCTCGACGCCGCCGTTGAAGAAGTACGTCACGTGCGCGTACTTCTCGGTCTCGGCGGTGCGCAGCTGCGACACGCCGGCCTTCGACAGCACCTCGCCGAGGATCATGTCCAGGCTCTGGGGCGGGAAGGCCGCGGGCACGTCGAGCTTGCCGTCGTACTGGGTCATGGTCGCGAACGCCGCCAGCCTGGGGCGCGGCGTGCGGTCGAAATGCGGAAACTCCGGCGCGTGCAGCGCCTGCGTGAGCTGCCGCGCGCGGTCGGCGCGGAAGTTCCAAAAAAAGCAGGCGTCGCCGTCGCGCACTGTCGCCAGCGCTTTCCCGTCGGCGCCGCGCATGAGGAGCGGCTTCACGAACTCGTCGGTCAGGTCCTTGCCGTCGGCGTTGTTGGCGCCGCTGTAGGCGGCCTCGACGGCCGCGGCCAGATCGTCGACCACCTTGCCTTCGCCGCGCGTGAGCATCTTCCACGCGATCTCCAGGCGGTCCCAGCGCTTGTCGCGATCCATCGCGTAATAGCGGCCGACCGCCGACGCCAGCCGGCCGACGCCGATCTTCTTGAGCTGGGCATCGACCTCACGCAGGTAGCCGGCCGCCGAGCGCGGCGGCGTGTCGCGCCCGTCGAGGAACGCGTGCCACATCACGCGGTCGAGCCCGCGCCGCTTCGCGGTCTCGCACACGGCGTAGGCGTGCTCCAGCGCGGCGTGCACGTTGCCGGGGCTGGTCAGGCCGAAGAGGTGCAGCGTCCCGCCCGAGCGCTTCGCCGCCTCGATCGTGTCGACGATGGCCTGGTTCGAGTAGAAAGAGCCGTCCTTGACGCCGCGATCGATGCGCACGATGTCCTGGTAGACGATGCGCCCGGCGCCCAGGTTCAGGTGGCCCACCTCGCTATTGCCCATCTGCCCGTCGGGCAGGCCGACGTCGTTCCCCGACGCGCCGATCAGTGTCCAGGAGCTGTCGGCGTAGATCCGAGCGAGGCGCGGGGTCTTGGCGAGGCGGATCGCGTTGCCGTCCATCTGCGGGCGCTCACCGAACCCGTCGAGGACGACCAGTACGACCCGGGGCGATTTCGTCATGGGCACCAATTTATCAGAGAACCGCGGCGCGGGCTCAACGGCTGTAGGGCTCACCGCGCAGGATCGAGAGCGCCCGGTAGACCTGTTCGCACAGCACCACGCGCGCCAGCCGATGGGGCAGCGTCAGCGCCGACAGCGACAGGCGCAGCGACGCGCGGCCGACGGCCGCACGCGGCAAGCCGTCGGCGCCGCCGATGAGGAACGCCAGCGCGCGCGTGCCGTGCAGCATCTGCTTGCCGAGAAAATCGGCGAAGCGCGCCGTATCCCAGCTCTCGCCGCCGGGCTCGAGCGCCACGACCACCGACGCGGCGGGGATGCGGCGCACGAGCTCGGCGTCGTCGGCGACCTCGACGACCTCGACCGGCAGGTGGCGGCGCGCGCGCTCGACGTAGTCGTCGCAGGCGGCGCCGAGGTGTCGATCGCGCATCTTGCCGACGGCCAGGACGACGACCTTCACGCGGCGGCCTCCCGCAACGGCCAGAGCGAGGGCCGTTGCGGCGGCGAAATTGAAGGCGTTAGAGCGCGCCGTAGAGCGCGTCGGGCTGCGTGAGGATCGCGTCGGGCGGGACCGCGATCTTCACGCGGGGCGCGTCGATCCACAGGCTCTCCAGGTCGTAGAACTCGCGCACCGGGTGATAGAAGACGTGGATCACGACGTCGCCGTAGTCGAGCAGCGTCCAGCGACCGTTGCCGCTGCCCTCGTGTCCGATCACGCGCCGTCCGCGCGTCTTCATGAACTGGCTCACGCCGTCGGCGATCGCCTCGACCTGGCGATCGCTGCGGCCGCTGACGATGCCGATGAAGTCCGTATAGCTGGCCATCCCCGAGACGTCGATCAGCACCGGCATCAGGGCTTTTTTCTCCAGCGCCGCTTCGAGCGCGGCGACGGCCAGGTCGCGCGTCTGATCCATCTCGGCCGATGACGCCCTGGATGCCGTGGGCGCGGGGTTCCTGGATTTGACCCCTTCCTTCGCGGCTTTGCTGGTCTTGCTGCCCTTGCCGGCTTTGCTGGCGCCATGCGTCGCGCGCCCGGCGCCGCCTGCGGCCTTGCCGCCGCGTTTGCCTGCGGCAGCGGTCTTGGTCGATGTTGACCTGGTCGATGTCGACCTGGATGTGGAGGTCGATTTCGCGGGACGCCGAGTCTTGTTCACCTGGACCCAATCGTAGCAAAGGGCCCGAGGGGTTGCTACGGACGTTGCTACGGATTTGGAGGCGGCGCGGACGGCGGGCCGGCGGCCTCGGCCTGGCGCCAGCGTTGCTCGAAGCTGCGCACCAGGGTCCGCAGGTAGCTGGAGCCCAGATTGTTGAGCCGCGTCTCGACCGCGGCCGACGCGCGATCGAGCCAGCGCGCGCCCTCTCCGTCGGTGGGAAGCTCGGCCTCCGGATCCCCGTCACCGGGCCGCGGTGGTTGGCCACCTGAGCGCACCCACTGCTCGGCCGCGCGCTCGAACCGCTTCGACATCCAGGCCGGCGCCTCGAGCACCGAGCCGCCGAGGATGCGCCCCCCTTCGCGGAACACGGCGGTGAGGGCGCTCTTCTCCGCGTCGGACACGGACGCGTGAATGATGCCGCGCAGCTGGAAGGCGCGCGCGCGATCGATGCCGGCGCCGACGTGCAGCTTGGTGCAGAAGTGATCGAACAGCGTGCCCATCTGGAACGTGACCGACATGTCCTCGGCGCGGCGGCCGACCGCCAGCACCGCGAAGAACTTGCGCCAGGCGAGCTTGAGCGCCAGCAACGTCGCCGCGGTCATCGTCGCGTTGCGGATGGCCGTGGTCTCGCGCGGGTCGGCGAGCAGCTCCGCCGACGACAGCACCAGATCGACCTGGCGCCGCTCCGCGAGCTTCATCAGCATGCCGGCGCGCACGCGGCCCGCCAGG
The DNA here is from genome assembly GCA_963774325.1 of uncultured Pseudomonadota bacterium. GTDB lineage: Bacteria > Myxococcota_A > Polyangia > Fen-1088 > Fen-1088 > DASRQZ01. Next base: position 556,210 of record CAVZEF010000002.1, on the reverse strand, counting down.
TAGTCGTCCATCACCGGGATCGGGATGACGCCCCCGACGGCGGTCGCCAGCAGCGAGCGCCGGATGATCAGCCGGCGGTTGCCCGTCAGGTGGTCCAGGTTGTCTGCGTCGGTCTCCAGCTTCGAGCCCGGCAGGCGGATCAGCTCCGCGCCGTCGTCGTCACCGTCGCCGAGCGGACCGCGTGAGTGGCCGTTGGATCGATCGTCGGTGCTCATTCTGCTTCCTACTTGGCTTCCTGCTTGGCGTCGGTCTATTTGGCGTCTATTTCTCTTTGGGCGCGTTTCCCGCCGCGGTCAACCCGCCCAGCAGCTCGCGCTGCTCGGGGACGATGCGCTGGCGCAGCGACAGCTCCTCGGCGGGCGGGCGCTGGATCGCCGGCGTCGTGCCGATCTCGTCGATGGCCGTCTGCACGTCGACGGTGCCGACCACCGCCTCGGGGGGGCCGTCGCGCCCGTCGCCGCGCGGCTCGCCGGTGCGCTGCGCCGCGAACACGACCAGGAAGTCGGACTTCAGCAGCGCGCCGCTGGCCGCGTCGACGGTCATGCGCCCGTTGAGCTCCATCACCGACGCGTTGCCGCGCCAGTAGCGAATGCCCGGCGAGAACCTCGTCGCCTTGCGGTGGCGCTTCTCGGACTTGATGACCCGGTACTCTTCGCCCTTGCGCCCGCCGGCGACGCCGACCGGGTTGTGCTTGATGACCGCGTAGGGTGCGGCGACCTCCCAGCCCGACCAGGGTCCGCCCAGCGCCTCTTCGAGCAGCCGCTCCGGTTCGGGGTCCTGTGCCTTGCGGCGAATCATCTTCCCATAGCGTAGCGCAACGCTGAGGTCGTGCCCGAAAAGCACGACCTCGCGCCCGCCGTCCTGGTCGTTGCTTTCGACGATGCGGTAGTTGCCGCCACGGTCGAGCCACACGTCAGTGGTGGTGGTGACAGTGTCCCACCCGGCTTCGTTCGACCCTGTCGCGGCGGCGGTCACCGACATGCGCGTCGTGCCATGGAAGTGCGCGCCGCCCAGCTTGCGCAGCGCCGCGACCATGAACGTCGGGTTCAGCGCCTGGTCCAGGTTCGCGACCGCCGCGCGGTTCGCGGCATCGTCGCGCCCGTGGCAGCCGACCGCGCACAGCGCCAGCGCCAGCGGGATCGCGGCCGAAACGCAGGAACGAACGTCTCGTTTCACCGGAGCCGACCTTAGCACCGTCGTGGGAACCCTGGGAGGCGGAGGACCGGGGTGAGGTAACATTCCCGGTCAGTGGACGAGAGCCTCGCATTTCTGACCTCGCCGGTCGCGGTCGTGCTGGCCGGTCTCTGGGGCGCGATCTGGGGCAGTTTCTTCAACGTCTGCATCGCGCGCGTGCCCAAGGGGCTCTCGGTCGTGCGGCCCGGATCGCATTGCATGGCGTGCGGCACGCCCGTGCGCGCGATCGACAACGTCCCGATCCTCTCCTACTTCCTGCTGCGCGGGCGCTGCCGGTCGTGCGGCGCGCGGTTCTCGATTCGCTATGCGCTGGTCGAGCTGCTGACCGCGCTGCTGGCGGCGGCGATCTTCTGGAAGTTCGTCGCCGCCGATCCGGACGGCGCGGTCGCGGTGCGCCTGGCGCGCTTCTCGCTCTATTTTGCCTTCGCCGGCGCGCTCGTCGTGCTCGCGTTCATCGATCTCGACACCAAGCTGCTGCCCGACGTCATCACGCTGCCGGCGATTCCGATCTTTTTCCTGTCGGCGTTCGGCGCGCACGACGTGCCGTGGCTCGAACGCGCCATCGGCGTCGCCGCCGGCTATCTCTTCGTGCGGCTCATCGCCGACTTCTATTACTACGTCCTCAAGCGCGAGGGGATGGGGCTCGGCGACGGCAAGCTGCTCGCGTTCGTGGGCGCCGTGCTCGGGTGGAAGGCGCTGCCGATCGTGATCTTCTCCGGCTCGCTGCTGGGCGCGCTCATCAGCATTCCGCTCGTGCTCGCGACGCGCCGGCGCGTCCCTGCATCGCCGGCACCAGCGCCGGCCGCGAACGACGACGATGACGACGGCGCGGAGCCGTCGCTCGCGCGCGTGCAGGTCCCGTTCGGGCCGTTCCTGGCGATGGGAGCGCTCATCGATCTCTTCGCCGGCCCGGCGATCCTGCGCCTGCTTCTGGGTGGCTGACTTTTTGCTAACTTGGCGACGCGCCGGCGACGTCGCCGATGATCGTGCGCATGCGGCCCTCGACCAGGGCGCGGATCTCGCCGAGGCGCGCGGCGCTGTCGGCCTCGAATCGCATCACCAGCACCGGACCGGTGTTCGACGCTCGCACCAGCCCCCAGCCGTATTTCTTCCCGCCGCCGTCCTGGAACGTCACGCGCACACCGTCGACCTCGACGACGTCGTGGCGCGCGCGGAACCACTCGACGGCACGGCGCACGACCTCGAACTTGATCTCGTCGGGGCACGGCATGCGGATCTCGGGCGTGTTGTGAAACACCGGCAGCGTGTCGTAGAGCTCGGCCAGCGTCTGCTGGGAATGGCTCAAGAGCTCGATCAGACGCGCGGCCGCGTAGACCGCGTCGTCGAAGCCGTACCAGCGATCGGCGAAGAACATGTGGCCCGACATCTCGCCGGCCAGCGCCGCCTTCTCTTCCTTCATCTTCACCTTGATCAGCGAGTGGCCGACCTTCCACATGATCGCTCGACCGCCGCGCGCGGTGATCTCGTCGAACAGCGCCTGGCTGCACTTCACTTCACTGACGAAGGTGGCGCCCGGCTTCTCGGTGAGGATCTGGCGCGCGAACAGGATCACCAGCTGGTCGCCCCACAGGATGCGTCCCTTGCCGTCGACGGCACCGATGCGATCGCCGTCGCCGTCGAGCGCGAGCCCGACCTCGGCGCCGGTCTCGCGCACGCGCCGGGTGACGTCGACCAGGTTCTCGGCGACGGTCGGGTCGGGGTGGTGGTGCGGGAAGCGGCCGTCGGGCTCGCAGTAGATCGCATCGGTTTCGACGCCCAGGCGGCGCAGGATCGGCAAGAGCGCGATGCCGCCCGTGCCGTTGCCGCCGTCGACGACGACCTTGATCGGCCGCGGCCCGAGGTGGATGTTGCCGACCACCGTGTCGACGTAGTCGGACAGGATGTCGTGGCTCGACGCGACGCCGGCGCGCGCGTCGGCACGGACGCCCTCTTGGCCCTTCTCGACGCGCGCGCGCAGGCGCTGCAGCTCGGCGCCGAAGATCGTGCTGCGTCCGGAGACGATCTTGAACCCGTTGTCCTCGGACGGGTTGTGACTGGCGGTGATCATCACGCCGCCGTCGGTCTCGAGGTGAAAGACCGAGAAGTAGAGGCCCGGCGAGTGCAGCACGCCGACGTCGACCACCGTCAGCCCCGACGCGAGCAGCCCGGCCTTGACCTGGGCGTGGATGCGCGGCGACGAGATGCGGCAGTCGCGGCCCAGCGTGATGCGGCGGGCGCCGCTGTCCCACAGGTGATCGCCGATGGCGCGGCCGAGCGTGCCCGCGAGTTCGTCGGGGAAGTCGCGGTCGGCGACGCCGCGGATGTCGTATTCACGAAAGATGCGCGGATTCATGTGAGCTCGTTCCAGTTCAACGCACGTCCCGAGAGAGGTTCCCAAAAAACCGGGTCATGGCGGCCTCGGATCAACGGCCGGAGCGCCCGGCTGTAGGCTGTTCACAGCAGGTCATCGCGCCCGCTTTTCTTGGCTGCCTCCACGAGCTGGCGCACGTCCTGCGCGCGGTGCTTGGGGATCACCAGCACCGCGTCGGCGGTGGCGACCACCACCAGATCGTCGACGCCGAGCACGCTCACGTACGGCGCGCCGGGCTCGGCGACCACGATGTTGCCCTTGCCCTCGATGAGATGCGCGCCGCCGACCACCACGTTGCCGTCGGCGTCGGCGCGGCGGATCGCGGTCATCGCCGCCCAGCTACCGACGTCGTTCCAGCCGAAGTCGCCCGGCACCACGTGCAGTCCCTCGGCCTTCTCCATGATGCCGTTGTCGATCGAGATCGACGGCACCGACGGGTAGTGCTCGCGGACCGCGGCGTCGAAGTCGGGCGCGGTGACCATGGCGTCCAGCGCCTGGCCGAGCGCCGGCAGATGGCGCCGCGCCTCCTCGAGCAATCGTCCCGCGGTGAGAAAGAACATCCCCGAATTCCAAAGATAGTCACCCGAGGAGACGTAGCGCTCGGCGGTCGCGCGATCCGGTTTCTCGACGAAGGCGCCGACCTGGTGCACCGCGGTGGCCGCGCCCGCGCCGCCCGCGACCGGCGGTCCCAGGCGGATGTAACCGAAGCCGGTCTCCGCATGGGTCGGCTTGATGCCGACCGTGGTGATGGTTCGCTCCGCCTCGGCGATCGCGGCGCGCACGATGACGGTGAAGCGCGCCTCGTCGGCGATGTGCGGATCGGCCGGCAGCACCGCCAGCGCCGCCTGGGCGCCCGCCCGGCGAAACGCGACGACCGCGCCCAGACCGACGGCGGCCGCGGTGTTGCGCGGCAGCGGCTCGACGACCACGTTCTCGTGCGGCAGCCAGGGGAGCGCGCCGCGGACCGCTGCCTCTTGATCGGCGGCGGTGACGATCAGGATGCGTTCGGGATCGGAGAACGCGCGCGCGCGCCGGGCCGCCGCGGCCAGCAGCGACTCGTCGCCGCCCAGGCGCAGGAGCTGTTTGGGGTTGCGGCGGCGGCTCGCCGGCCACAGCCGCGTGCCCCCGCCCCCGGCGAGGATGATGGCAAAAGCCGCCGACATTGAGCGACGCACCTTAGCACGGGCGGCGGCAGGCGCGGCGGGCGGGAGGGTCTGGGAACCCTCCCCGGGTTATGAGTGGATCGCGTGGACGGAGCCGGGCTTGCCCCGGCGAAGTCCTTCGCGGAGAGGGTCTGGGAACCCTCCCCGGGTTATGAGTGGATCGCGTGGACGGAGCCGGGCTTGCCCCGGCGAAGTCCTTCGCGGGAGGGTCTGGGAACCCTCCCAGGGTTACCAGTGAAGATGATATCTTCCCGGGCGTGGCGGTTCTGGCCGGAAGCCCCAAGCCGGCGGCGGCGGGCACACGGATGGATGAGCTCCGGCGCGACGTCGGCGCTGCGACGGATACGGTCGTCCGCGCGCGCCTGCGCACCGAGCTGGCGGGTTTGCTGCGCGCCGTCGGAGATCTACCCGGGGCGCTCGCCGAGCTGCGTCGCGCCGCCGACGAGGCGCCGGGTCTGGGCGTGGTCCGGATGGCGGTGCTCAGCGCCGCGCGGGCGCTGCCGGCGCTCGACCGCGCGGCGTTCCTGGTCGAGGTCGGCCACATCGCGCGCACCGAGATCGCGGCCTGGTCGGCCGCCGCCGCCGAAGCGCAGAGCGAGGCGGGGCACCCGGTGCAATCGGCGCGCGCCTGGCTGGCGGTCGCCGGCGACAACCGGTTTCCGGCGCACCAGCGGCGGGCGGCGGCACGGCACGCGATCAAGATCGCGGGAGGCGTTCTCCCCGCCGAGCACCTGGCGGCGCTGCAGCTGCGCGCGGCCGAGAGCACGGGGCGGGCACGCCTGGCTTTCCTGCGCGAGGCGCTGGTGCTCGCGGGCGGCGAGGGGATCGACCGGCCGGCGCGGCTGGCCGTGGCTGCGGCGTGGATCGAGGCCGGCGGCGCGCCGGCGCGCGTGGAGGCGCTGCTCGAGGCCGCGGAGAAAGCCGGCGGCCCCGTCGCCGACGAGGTCACGCGCTTGCGCCGCGAGATCGATCGACGCTGGCGGGCGGCGGGCGAGCGCGGCGATGCGCCGACCAACGGCGCGCGCGCGGGCGGCGGAAAGGCGCAGCGCGCCTCGGGACGAGCGGGGCGCGGCGGTCACCGCCAAGAAGAGCGACGCTGGAAAGAGCGCGCCGGCGAAGGCGGACGCGGCCAAGCCGGAGAGCGCGAAGCCCGAGCCCGCGCGGCTCGATGGCGCGAAGCCCGATGGCGCCAGGCCTGACGCTGCGAAGGCTGACGCGGCCAAGAGCGACGCCGCGAAGAAGCCGGCGGCCGCGCCGGTGCGCGTGCCCGCGGCGTCCGCAGATCCATGGGACCGGGCGCTCGCCGCCGCGCGTGCCGGTCGCGGGGGTCTGGCCCGCCGGATCGCCGAACAGGCGTTGCGTTCGGGCGCGCTCGCTTCGTCGGCGCATCGCCTGGCGGCGGTCGAGGCGGCGCTGCGCCAGGGCGGGCTCGCCAAGCAGGCGTTGTTGCTACGCCGCACGGTTCTGGAAGACGAGGCCCCCGAGTCGCGCGCGACCGCGCTCGAGGCGTTGATCGCCGAGGCGCAGGCCACGGGCCAGGCGGTGCTGGCGGCGACCTGGCGCAAGGATCTGGTCGAAAGGCCGCCGCCCCGTCCGGCGCCGGTGGCCAGACCGCCCGCCGAAGACGGCGGCCGAGCACTACCTGGCGGCGCAGCGAATGTTGATTCGCATCCCCGCCGACGGTGACGTCGGTCCGGTGCTGGCGCTGCTCTCGCACGCGGTGGCCGGGCACGCCGGCTCGGACGCCGCGCTCGCGCTGGGTGAGAGCCTGCTCCGGCGCCAGGTCGCCGCGGGCGAGGTGGGCGCGGAAGGCGAGACGCCGCCCAAGCCGCTGGAAGCGCGCATGATCGATCTGCTGCGCGCGGCGTTCGACAGCGAAGATCGCCCGTCGCGCCACGCGCGCATCGCCGATCGGCTCGCGGCGGCGCTGGAGCTGGACGGCGATCCGGCGGCCGCGCTGGCCGTGCTCGATCGCGCGATCACCGCCGGCGTGCTCGAGGTCTTGCTGCCGCTGCGCCGGCGCCGCGCGCGCCTGCTGCGGCAGCTGGGGCGCTCGCGTGATCTCGCCGCGGCGCTGGCCACCGACGCGCAGGCCATGACCGGTGTCGATCGGCTCGCGGTGCTCGCAGAGCGCGCGCAGCTGTTCGACGCCGGCGGCGAGCCCGAGCGCGCGCTGGCCGAGCGTCTGACCGCGCTCGGCGAGCTCGGCGCCTCGGCGGCGTCGCCACCGATCGGCCCCGACGGGCGGCCGATGCCGGTGCTCGCGCCGGCGCGGCGCCGGCTGGAGTCGACCGGCCGCTTCGATCAATCGCTGCGGCTGGCGTCGTCGGCCGTGCACCACGTGGTCGACCGCGGCGAGCGCCTCAAGCTGCTGCGCGACGTGGCCTCGCTCAGCGAGAAGTCGGCGCGCGATCCGTCGGAGGTCGCGATGGCGTGGCTCGCGGTGCTGGAGCTGGATCCCGACGACGTCGCGGCGGCAGAAGCCGCCGAGCGCGTGCTGATGGCGACCGGGGAGTGGCAGCGCTGCGCCGACTTGCTGTCGTGGGCGGCGGCGCGCGCCGAGTCGGGCGCGGGCGCGGGCGCCGCAGGGCGGGCCGCGCTGCTGTGGCGACTGGCCGAGCTGCGCCGCAGCCACCTCAAACAGGAAGACGAAGCGCTGCGCCTCTATCGGGCGCTCGGCGCGCCGGCGGCGCCGCGGATCGCCGCCGCGTTTGGTGCGCCCGGCAAGATGCAGGGGCCGATGGCGCTGCACACGGCGCGCATCGCGGTGGCGCCCGGCCCCGCCGAAAAGGCCAAGGCACACCTCGATCGCGGGCTGGTGATCCTGACCGACGCGGGGCGCATCAACGAGGCCGAGGCCGACTTCTCGGCGGCACTGGACCTGGACCCGCGAAACGTCGACATCATGACGGCGTTCGAGCGGCTGTGTGAGCGAACGCAGCGCTGGGACGAGCTCGGCCATCGCCTGGAGCAGAAGGCGTCGACGCTGCCACCGCCGGGGGCGTCCCGGCTCTGGTATGGCGTGGGCCGCGTCTCCGAGCGGCTCGAAGATCTACCGACGGCGCGCGCTGCCTACGAGCGCTCGGCGTCGCTGGATCCGAACCTGGTCGAGCCGGTGATCGCGCTGCGCCGGCTGGCGAGCCGGCGCGGCGACTGGGGCGAGGTGGCGCGCCTCCTGGATCTGGAGCTGGCGCTGGGCGCTCCGGGCGCGAACGATCCGACCCGGCTCGTCGAGCTCGCGTCGATCGTGGGCGATCGCCTGGGCAACAACGATCGCGCGCTCGCGCTGCTGGAGCGCGCCCATGCGGTCGACTCGGCGGACCCGGCGGCGCTGGATCTGCTGTTCCGCTTCGCGATGGCCTCGGACGATCCCGCGAAGCGCAAGTGGGAGCTGGCGGCGCAGGCGCTGGAGCGGCTGCTGACCGCCGGCGCGGATTTGCCCGACGCCGCCGATCGCTATTTCCGCGTGGCCGCCGACGCCGAGGCCGCGGGCCGCCTCGACGATGCGCTGGTCTATTTCTCGCGATCGTATTCGCGCAACGCCAATCATCGCCCGACGCTGGAACGCCTGTCGTTCATCTGCTTCGAGAAGGGGCAGTGGGACAACGCCTGGCGCGCGACCGAGGCGATGATCGATCGCTATCGCGCGACGTTGAACGAGGGTGACCTCGCCGAGTTGTTCGTGCGCTCGGCCATGTGCGACGTCCACATCGCGCAGCGCCTGGCAGCGACGGCGCAGCTATCGTCGATGCTGGGCAGCTCGAGCAGCGGGCTGCGAGACCTGGCCGAGACCTGGGCGGCGATGCGTTTCGAGCCTCGGTTGCTGGGCGGCCTGGAAGGGGATCGCCGCGCGCGCGTGCTCGATCGCCTGCGCGACGCGCTGGCGACCGACCGTTGCCCGCTCCCGGCGCGCCGGTTTGCGCTGGGGATCCGGGGCGCGCTGGCCATCGTCGAAAGGCGCTGGGCGGAGGCGCGCGATGCGCTGGAGTTCTTGTCCGCCGACGCGGGCGCGGGCGCGAGCGAACGATGCGGCTATCTGATCGCGGCGGGCGACATCGCCTTGCACGTCGAGCGCAACGCCGAGGCCGGCCAGCGGTTCTACGCGCGCGCCCGCACTCAGAGCGCCGGCGATCCGCGTTTGATCACCCGCGGCGAGCGTGCCGACGGTGCGTTTACCGAAGAACTGTCGCGCGACAACACCGACGAAATCGTCCGTTAACAGGTCGTTGATTGACCTGAAATCTGGCGGCTTTTTCGTCATTTTCTCGTCGCTGATCCGTTGCGGAGGCGATGCTGCGTGTTACAAGCGTTTGGTAATCGCGGCAAATGAACGTTTCGCAACGTCGACAACGGGACGAAAGGATCTGGTGGTTGATATGTTCAAGAAAGTGGGAAGGGGCCTTGCAGCGCTGGTGTTCGTGGGTGGTCTCGCACTCGGCGGCGGGATGGGGATGAGCGGCTGCAGCAGCAGCAGCGGCGGCACGGGGGGCGCGAGCGGCAGCGACGGCGGCGGAACTGGAGGCAGCGGCAGCGGCGGCAGCGGCGGGTCGACGGACGGCGGTACGGGCGGCAGCTCCATGGGCGGCAGCAGCGGCGACGCCAAGGCAGATACGTCGGCGACTGACACCGCATCGGGCGATGCGCCGGCTGACACGTCGACGACGGATACCGGCAGCGACACGACGACGACGGATAGCGCCAGCGACACGACGGACGCGACGCCGGGCTGAGCGGCGCGGCGCATTCGTCCGCGCGGCGGACCCCCTCACCCATGCCCTCTCCCCCGCGGACGGGGGAGAGGGCAAAAAAGGATCCGTTCCCCTCCCGCTTGCGGGACGATGGACCTTCCCAATCATTCTCCCTCTCTCGTCTGCGAGAAAGGGTAGCTAGAGAGAGGGCAGACCTTCCCCATCATTCTCCCTCTCCCGTCTGCGGGAGAGGGACCTTGCGAGGAGCGACGTTCGCGGTCCGTCGGACCCCTCGCTTGCCGAAATAGCGAACCGTCGCTAAGCAGACGTCGGCGGCGCCAGGATGCGCGCCAGCTCCGCCTCGTCGACGATCTGAGTGCCGAGCTTGCGCGCGGCGTCCAGCTTGGACTTGCCGACGTCGGCGCCCGCGACCAGGATGTCCGTGCTCTTGCCGACGCTGGTGACGAACTGGCCGCCGGCGGCCTCGATCTCGGCCTGGATCTCGCTGCGCGGGCGCGACAGCTTGCCGGTGACGCAGACCTTCTTGCCGGCGAGCACGCCGGCCGTCGCCACGCGCGCCACCGGCTCGGTCGGCGCGACGCCGCGCTCGCGCAGGCGCGCGAGCAGCCGCGCGTGGTCGGGATCGCACGGCGAACGCGCGCATGGCCTCGGCGATCACCGGGCCGACGCCGTCGATGGCCGCGACCTCGCTGGCCAGCGCCTGCGCGCCCTCGGTGGCCGCCGCCGCCAGCAGCGCATCGAACGACCCGAAGCGCGTGGCGACGGCGCGCGCGGCGACCACGCCGACGTGGGGGATGCCGAGGCCGATGAGCAGGCGTGACAGCGTCGCGGTCTCCTTCGCGCGGCGGATCGCCGCGATCAGGTTCTCCGCCGATTTCTGTGCCATGCGCTCGACGCGCACGATTTCGCCGGCGGGCTCGCTCGCGCCCGCGGGCGCCGCGGTCTCCTCGCCGGCGGTCGTGCTGCGTGTGTCGGCCTGCGCCTCGGCCGGGGTCTTGCCACGCGCGCCGCGCGGTGCGCGCGGGGGCGGTGGCGGCACCAGCCTATCGACGGTCAAGTCGAACAGCTCGGCAGCGTCGGTCACGATCCCCTTGCGCACCAGCTCCTCGGCCAGGACCTCGCCAATGCCTTCGATGTTCATCGCGCCGCGCCCGCAGAAGAACTGGAGCGCGCGCCAGCGCTGCGTCGGGCACGCCCGGTTCTCGCAGCGGAGCGCGACCTCGCCCTCGCGCCGCACCAGCGTCGACGCGCAGCTCGGGCAGCGTTCGGGGATCGGGATCTCGGTCTCGGCGCCGGTCCGCTGCGCGACCAGCACCTCGATGACCTGCGGAATGATCTCGCCCGCCTTCTCGACGACCACGTGATCGCCGATGCGCGCGTCGAGCCGCCGCACCTCGTCCCAGTTGAACAGCGACGCGCGCTTGACCGTCGTGCCCGACAGCTCGACCGGCTCGAGCTCCGCGACCGGCGTGACCGCGCCGGTGCGGCCGACGTTGACCTCGATGCCGAGCAAGCGCGTCGTCGCCTGGTTCGCCGGGAACTTGTACGCGATCGCCCAGCGCGGAAACTTCGCGGTGAAGCCGAGCAGCCGCCGCTGCGCGAACGAGTCGACCTTGATCACCAGGCCGTCGGCCTCGTACGACAGCTTGTTCTTGCGGTCGGCCCACGCGGCCACCGCGGCCGCGAGCTCGCCACCGTCGGTCATCAGCGCGACGTCGGGCGACGTCGGGAAGCCGAGCGTGCGCAGCCACAGCAGGCTCTCCGAGTGCAGCGGGCGGAACGACTCGCCGCCCACCAGCTCGTAGAGCAGCGCCTTGAGCGGGCGCCGCGCGCATTCGCGCGGGTCGAGCAGCTTGAGCGAGCCGCCGGTGAAGTTGCGCGCGTTCTTCCACAGCTCCTCGCCGGCCTGCTCGCGCTCCTCGTTGATCGCGGCGAAGTCGCGCTTGTCCATGTAGACCTCGCCGCGCACGGTGATGGTCACCGGCTCGGCCAGCGTGAGCGGCAGTGAGCGCAGCGTGCGCAGGTTGACGGTGATGTCCTCGCCGACGCGGCCATCGCCGCGCGTCGCGCCCTGCGTGAAGCGGCCGTCGACGTATTGCAGCTCGATGCTGATGCCGTCGATCTTCGGCTCGACCATGAAGCGCGGCGTCTCGCCGTGCAGGCCCTTGATCACGCGGTCGTGGAACGCCTGCAGCTCGACCGGGCTGTAGGTGTTGTCGAGCGACAGCATCGGCACGTCGCGCACGACCTTGGGAAACGCCGAGATCGGCGAGCGGCGCCACGCGCTGGGTCGGCGAGTGGGGATCGATCCAGTCGGGGTGCGCCGCTTCGAGGTCGCGCAGCTCGCGGTACAGGCGGTCGTACTCGACGTCGGGGATGACCGGCGCCAGCTCGACGTAGTAGCGGCGGTCGTGCTCGCCGAGCTCGCGCACCAGCGCGGCGTAGCGCGCGCGGTCGCCGCCGGCGCTCGTGGGTTCCTGGCTCATGGCGTGGCGATCTTCTTCCATCCTTTGACACAGGCGCCGGCGATCGTCACCGAGAAGATGCGTCCTTCGAAGTAGGTGTCGATCGCCTGCTTCACGAAGAAGAAGATGTCCTGCATCTCGTCGCCGCGCCCGGCGATCTGCTTCCAGCGCGACAGCGGACCGAGGTGGATGAGCGGCGCGAAGAAGAACTCGCGCGCGCTCTGGAACAGGATCTCCCAGCGCTCGACCGCGATCTCGACGTTGGCGAGGCCGGCGTCCTCGAACCACCGCGCGCAGGCGTCGCCTTCGGGCAGGGTCGCGACGTACGCATCGAGCGCCGCCAGCGCCTCCGCGCGCCGGGTCGTCGCGCAGCACGTCGCGCAGGATGTCGCGGTAGATGTCGAGCAGCTCGCCCCAGGTTCCGCGCAGCGGCACCGTCAGCACCAGCTCGCCGCCCGGCTTCAGCATGTTGGCGAGCTCGGCGACGGTGCGCTGCGGTTCCGGCGCGTCGGCCAGCCCCAGGTTCGAGACGCAGATGTCGAACGTGCTGTCGGGCAGCACCAGCGTGGGATGCAGCGGCGTCGCGGTCTGCACGATCGTGACCCGACGCCGCGTGCGCGGCGTCGCCGCGATCTTGGCCTGCGCCCGCGTCGCCAGCGGCGCCGACAGCTCCAGAGACGTGATCTGGCTCGCCTCGTCGAGGCGGCGCGCCAGCTCCAGCGTCAGCTCGCCGGTGGCGCAGCCGATCTCCAGCAGCGTGGCCGCCGGCCGCGGATCCAGATCGCGGAGCAGAAGCTGCGCGAAGCGGCGGCCGTAGAGCGGCCAGATGTCGGTGTCGAAGACCTTGGCCAGGCGCTCTTGCTTCTCGGCCAGACGGGCGGCGGGCGCGGCGGGGCTGCTCATCGCGGTGGGCGCCACCCGCGGACCGGTCCCATCGGGCGACGGGTGCCATCGTAGCGGCCGGCGACGTACTTGCAAGCCAGCAGGTACAGCGCCGAAGAGATCCGGTTGAGCGCCAGGCAGATGTCGGCGCGCGCCGGCGGCGCGATCGGGCTCGCGGCCGGCGGTGCGGGGCTGCCCCCGTCGTCGCTGCCGCGGCCGGCGTCGAACGCGGCCAGCGCGGCGACCTCCGCCTCGCGTGCGATGGCGCGCGCCAGGTTCAACTTGGCGATCACCGGCCCCTGCCGCACGTCGGGGTACATGAAGGGCACGCCGTAGAGCTCGTGGGTGTGGTGGGTGGCGTCGCGGACTTCGTCCGGACCCATGCCGAAGAGGCGGAACGGTTCGAGCGGCTTGCCGGTCACCTCGGCGCCGACCAGCCGGCGCGCGAGCTCGAGCAGCTCGCCGAGCTCGCCGACCAGACCGCGCGCCTCATCCGCGTCGGCGGCGACCTGCGCGTCGAGGATCGCCGACTGCAGGAAGTCGATCTTCCCGCGCAGGACGATGCGCGGGTGGGTCTTGACCACGAGCGACGCGTCGTCGACCAGGTGGGTCAGGTGATCGGGCTTGACGGCGAAGCGCTCGCCGGTCGCCAGCGCCTTGAAGCGGCCCGGGGACGCCGCCGCGCCGGATGCGGCGCGCGCCGCCGCCGCGGCTTTCGCGCCGGGGTCGCCCTCGCCGCCGCCGCGCGCGGCGCGATCGGCGATCGGTGCGGCGCAGACGTCGGCGATCGCGCTCGCGAACGCGGTCGCCGCCGCCTCGCACGCAGTCTGATCGCCCACCAGGTAGCCGCCGCCGAAGTTGGTCTCCGACGGCGGGCCGAACCACTTCGCGAGGCGCACGTTCGCCGCCTTGCACGCGGCGTCGAGGCCGACGACCGACTCGAGCGGCGGCGCGATCAGGTAGGCCATCGCGGCGCCGACGGCGACGCCGGCCAGCGGCGCCAGGTAGCGCCCGGTGGACGCGATCACGTGCGGGAAGAAGACGACGTCCTCGCCCGCGTCGCCGACGGCGATGGCATAGAACCAGGCCTCGTTCTCGAGGTACGCCAGGCAAGCGCGGAGCGCGGCGTCGACCTCGGCGGGATCGCGCCCGGCGTAGATGCCGATGCACTCACCGGACAGCGGACCCGACGGGTGCGCGGCGCCGGCGTAGAACGACTTCGCGTACACGACATCGGCGGGCGACGCCTTGGTTCCCTGATCGAGCGCGCGAAGAGCGCGTCGTCGGACGTCGCGGTGATGATGCCGAGCGCGCGGCGATCGACGGGCAGGCCCAGCGCCGCCGCGAGATCCGGCGCCGCCTCGGGGATGCGTGCGCACGGCCAGCGCGCGCGGCTTGACGGGCCGCAGATCGATCTTCACGGGAAAACGACGCCCGACTTCTTCTCGCGCAGGACGCGCTCGATCGCGGCGGCGACGTCGCCGGCGGCGGCGGTGGGCGCGCGGCCGCGCGGGTTGATGTTGGACAGCACCTCGCGGTCGGCGTCGGTCGCGCCCGCGGCCGGCTGATAGATGTAGTAGGCCGAGAGCGAATCGGCGAAGCCCAGGCCGGGCCGCTCGCCGCAGGTGAACAGCGCCGCCTGCGCGCCGGTGAGCCGCGCGATCTCGTCCATGATCTTGACGCGCGAGCGGCGCACGAAGAACGGCGGCGCGTGCCCGATCCCGCGCGCCGCCAGCGCCGGCAGCAACGCGCCGTTGAACTCGGCCAGGTGCTGGTTGATGGCCGCCGCCGAGAGTCCGTCGCCGTAGATCACCACCAGCGTGGGCGCGCGGCCGATCCGGCGCGCGAGCTCCTCGCGCGAGTCGTCGGACAGCGCGCGGCCGAGGTCGGGACGTTGCAGGAACGTCGGTTTGTCGGGCGCGCGCGATTGGAGCTCGAACATCCCGAGTCGTTCGAGCAGCGCCCCATCGACCTCGGACAGCACCGCGTCCTTGGCGGCGGCGTGGTCGGCGCGAAAGCGCAGCATGGTGTTGGTGCGGTAGCGCGGGCCGCTGCGCCCGACGACGATGCGCGCCGGCGTCGACGCGAGGATGCCCGGCATCACGCGCGGGTCGTAGGGCTCGCCGATGTTGACGCCGCGGTCGGGCGGGATCAGCAGCGCGCCCGACGATTCGAGCGGCGCGGTCGCCTCGCGCGCGTCGCGGCCCCACTCGCGCGCGAGCGCCTCACGGACCATGGCTTCGATGCGCGTGCGATCGATCATCCGAAGATCATCCGAAGAGGCTCGCGTCGCCGGCGCGCGACGTCAGCTTGCCGTTGCGCATGATGCCCATCTCTTCCAGCCAGGCCTCGAACTCGGGCGCGGGCCGCAGCCCCAGCAGCTGTCGCAGCGTCGCGTTGTCGTGGAACGACGTCGACTGGTAGTTGAGCATGACGTCGTCGCCCATGGGCAGCCCCATGAAGAAGTTGCAGCCGGCGGTGGCCAGCAGCACCTCCAGGTTCTCGACGTCGTTCTGATCGGCGTCGGCGTGGTTCGTGAAGCAGGCGTCGCAGCCCATGGGGATGCCGTGCAGCTTGCCCATGAAGTGATCCTCGAGGCCGGCGCGCGTGATCTGCCGCGCGTCGTACAGGTACTCGGGGCCGATGAAGCCGACGACGGTGTTGACGAGGAACGGCCGGTAGTGGCGCGCGAGGCCGTAGTTGCGCGCCTCCAGCGTCATCTGATCGGCGCCGTGGTGCGCGTCCGCCGACAGCGCCGAGCCCTGCCCGGTCTCGAAGTACATCACGTTGGGGCCCGCGCACTGGCCGAGCTTGCGGGTCATCTCGTGCGCCTCGTCGAGCATGGGCAGC
This sequence comes from uncultured Pseudomonadota bacterium, assembly GCA_963774325.1. Classification (GTDB taxonomy): domain Bacteria; phylum Myxococcota_A; class Polyangia; order Fen-1088; family Fen-1088; genus DASRQZ01. The sequence goes on along the minus strand of CAVZEF010000002.1, from coordinate 540,576 downwards.
GTCACGCCGAAGCTGCGCAGCGCCTTCTCGGTGCCGGCGATCGACTGGAACATCAGGTCCAGCTCGGCGCCCGCCTCCAGCGCCTTCATCTGCGTGGTCACGTGCGCCAGGCAGCAGTTCTGCGTGGGGATGCGCCACTGCCGCATGAACGCCGCCGACGCGTTCAGGATCGCCGCGGTCTGCTCGGGGTTGTCGGTGACCGGGTTGATGCCGATCACCGCGTCGCCGCAGCCGTACGACAGCCCCTCGCGCATCGACGCCAGGATCCCCTCGATCGAATCCGACGGATGATTCGGCTGCAGGCGCACCGACAGCCGCCCCTCGAGCCCCACGGTGTTGGTGGCGTGGACCACGACCCGGATCTTGCGCGCGGCGTAGATGAGGTCGAGGTTGGTCATGAGCTTGGCGCAGGCGGCGATCATCTCGCTGCTCAGGCCGCGCGACAGGCGCAGCAGCTCGGCGCCGTCGATCGCGTCGTCGAGCACGTGCTCGCGCAGCTGCCCGACGGTCCACGACTTCATCGACTCGTAGACCGGGCGCTGCAGGTCGTCGAGGATGAGGCGCGTGATCGCGTCGCGCTCGGCGGGGACCACCGGGTTTTCGTACAGCTCCTGCAGCGTCAGCTCGGCGAGCACGCGCTTGGCCGCCACGCGCTCCGAGACCGACGCCGCCGCCACGCCCGCCAGGCGGTCGCCCGACTTCTCCTCGTTGGCCTTGGCCAGGACGTCCTTCACATCGGCGAACCGATGGGTCGTCCCGCGCAGCGTGGCCGCCAGATTCATCGGCGCCGACGCTATCCCGCGACCCGAGCCGAGGTCAAACGTGCGCGGGAGGACGGGGCCCTCCCGGGCGCGCGAGACGCTACATCTTCGTGTAGTCGAGGAAGTTCCCGGACATCATCAGCATCGAGATCATGCGCAACGACGACGGGAAGTAGCTCTGGTCGCCCTGGTTGGTCGCCCCGTAGGTGAACGCGGCGTCGGTCAGCGCCGGGAAGCCGGCCATGCCGGCGACGCCGACGGGGCCGATGAACGCCATGTTGTGGTTGCTGCTCGAGACGGAGCCGTTCAGCGCATAGCCGTCGCCGATGTTGCCGATGTTGCTGGCCATCGGATTGAAGAAGGCGCCGACCTTCATCAGATAAGCCTGCGCGCGCGGCTCCTTGTTGAAGCACCAGTCCATGGCGATGCGCCACGGGGTGCGGGAGGCGTCGTAGCCGTAGTGGCTGTTGTCCCAGCCGTTGCTGGACGACCCGCCGGAGGTGCCGCCGTTGGTCAAAAAGCCCATGTTCAGGATGCCGGAATCGTTCGTCCAGTCGGGGACCAGGCCGTTGGTTCCGCTCACGCTGGCCAGGATTGCGTAGTTCTTGTCGATGATGTCGCGCGCCCAGACCAGATCGTCGGCCACGACGGCGAACACGCGGAAGTACGCCGGCGAGAAGTACGACGGATCGGTCAGCGTGGTGCCGCCCCAGGTGTCGCCCGGCTTGAGCAGACCGTCGGGACCGATCGAGTTCTGCCGCATCGCCTGGATCATGTTGGCCGCGGCGGTCAGGTAGGTGTCCGACGACCACTGATCCGACGCCATGATCAGCGCCCAGATCATGTCGACGTCACCGTCCGACGCGGAGCCCGGGTCGCTCGGGTTGACGAGGGCTCCGCCGGCGGTGATGTGCCAGCTCATGAGCCCCTTGGTGTTGAAGTGCGATTGGCCGTACTTCCAGAGCGCGTCGAACGTCGGCTGGTCGTTCATGTAGACCGCGGCGAGCATGCCGTATCCGATGCCCTCGGAGACGCTGTCGCCGCTGTTGTTGGGCCGTTGCACGCGCAGGCTTCCGGCCGCGCTCACGCCGCTAGCGGTGAGAAAGGCGTTCTTCCAGGCCATGTAGGCCGACTGGGTCGCGGCGACCGCGCCGCCGACGGTGGTGAGCGTGCAGGTGCCGGACACCTTGCTCTGCGGGAAGTTGAATGGCCCGCCCGTGCCGAGCTTGAGTCCCATGGTGTCGCCGCCGACTCCGGCGCCGCCCATGCCCATGTTCGTCTCGCCGCCCATGCCGGTCGCGCCGCCCGCCCCCGTGGCAGGGGCGGGCTTGGCGGCGCACGCAGCGAACAAAGCACCGGCGGCGACCAGCGCCGTAGCGCCGGTCCACCGAACGCCATATGCCCGCATCACTAGTTGGCGAGGATTGCCGACAGATTGCTGACGCAGAAGGTGTACGACGCCGAGGCGGTGGCGCTGGTCAGCGCGTGGAACTGGATCGAGAGGATCTTCGTCGGATCGAAGGGCGGGGCAACCGTGTCGTAGAACGGACCGGTGACCTTGGTCCAGAGGATCTCGTTGTGGCCCTTCACGACGGGCGAGATCATTTGATCGCCGCCCCAGAACGCGGCGTTGGTGGCGGTCGAGGTCGGGAACTCCACGCGCAGGTTGGTCAGCGGGATCGAGTCGATGTCGAACGCCATGCCGATCACGCCGTTCATGGTCGCGTTGTACGGCATCTTCACCGCGCCGGCGTCGCCGCCGCCGTTATTCAGGTCGAGGCCGATGCCCGCGCCCCAGATGTTGTTGTAGTCGGGGCCGGTGCCATTGGTGATGTTGATGATCTTCGCGGCGGTGCCCGAGGTGCACATCTTGCCCGCGGTGTTCGGGAAGTTGCCGAAGCTGGGCGTGGTGATGTTCGAGCAATCGGTCACGGCGTGCATGCCCTTGGCCTCGCAGTCGCCGGACGCCGCCATTCCGTCCGAGCCGATGCCGTCACCATAGGCGTACCAGGCGCCCTTGATCATGGTCATCCCGGTCGCGCCGACGTCGACAAAGCCGGTCGCGTCGGGCAACAGCGCCTGCAGCTTTGCGGTGCTTCCGCCGGTGCCGGTATTGGACGACCCGTCGCTCGGGCTGTTCGCCGATGTCGAACAGCCAGCCGCGATGGCCGCCGAGCCCAAAAGCACCAAGGACAGACAATTTGCCGACTGTTTCATGACTAGGCCTCGTAGATTCGGTAAGAGGAAATGAAAAACGGGGCGGTCACGAGAGACACACTCGCCCCCACCCCAGGATTCGGCGAGTATCTTCGGCGGCTGTGCGAGCGTCAAGCGTGTTCCTGCCGCTGGCGTGATCTCCGGCGCGGACGAGCTTCGCGCCCCAGACGGGCGAAATCGACTACTGCGTCATATCCCAGAAATTGCCGCTCATCGTCAGCAGCGACAGCGTGCCCCACGACCCGTTGAAGTACGTGAAGACCCCGTTGGAATTGATGATTGCGGTCGTCGTGTCATAAACCAGCGTCGCGTAGATGTCACTGGCGAACGCATCGTGGCCGCCGTCCATCGCGGCGACCCCGGCGGGCCCGAGGAACGCCATGCCGGCCGCGTAACTGCCGAGATTGTTGGGATTGGCCGGGGGCATCGCGCCGGCGCCCGTGTAGCCGTCACGGATCAGGCCCAGGCCGCCCGTGGCGCTCTTCGACTGGAAGAAACCCACGATCCGTTCGAGATAGGCCTGCGCCTGCGGCTCGCCGTTTTCACAGTAATCGAGCGCGATGCGCCATGGCGTTCGACACGCGTCGTAGCCGTAGTAGACGCCGTTGGCGTCGTTGCCCGGTCCGGCAACGCCGGCGCCCGACGAGTTGACCCAGTTGGGAACCAGCCCGTAAGTGCCGGAGGCCTTGCTGAGGATCGAATAGCTGCTGTTCAGCACCTGCATCCAGCCGGTGTTGTTGTTGGTCACGCGGCCGAACACCCGGTAGTAAGACGGCGCGAAATAGGACGGGTTGGTCTGGTTGGCGCCGCCGAAGTTGTCGCCCGGCTTGAGCACGAACCCGTTTCCTTGATCGACCTCGTGACTGAAGATGTTGCCGATCAGCGTGGTCGCCGCGCTGAGATAGGTGCCCCCCGGCCACTGCTTGTCGGCCATCAGCAGCGCCCAGGCCATGTCCTGGTCGGCGTCGGTCGCGCCGCCCTGATCGATGATCGAGCCCGACGAGCTGTAGTGCCAGGTCATGAGCCCGTTGCCGTCGAGGCGCTGGCTCGCGTAGCCCCAGAGCGCGTCGAACATCGGCCGGTCGTTCATGTAGACGCCAATGAGCATGCCGTAGGCGATCCCCTCGGACGCCGTGTCGTTGTTGTTCTCGGGGCGAATCACGCGGCCGTTCTGGTAAAACTTCGCTTTCCAGGCGGTGTACGTCATCGCGACCTTGTCGGTGTCGTAGACCGGCAACGTGCAATGCGCGAACGCGTGCCCCTGCGGGTACGGAAATGCGCCGCCCGGCGTGTTCTGCGGGTAGCTCGACGGAGGCTTCATCACGATCGCGCCGGTCATTCCGCCGGAGCCGCCGCTCGTGGCGCCGCCGGCACCGATGTTTCCGGTCGCGCCGCCCGCCGGGTTGTTCCCCATGGCCGACGGGAACAACTGGCCGCAGCCAGCGAAAGCCATCGCGGCGCCGAAGGCGGTCGCGGCGCCAAGGATCGCGACAGACGCGGCGCTCCGTGAGGTCAAAGACATTCCAGGCCTCCTTAATTCAACCTAAGTTATCACCAACCGTAGCTAAGTCGTTCGACGGGAAACAATCGGGGACGGAAATCAGCTAGCCGCTCGTCGTGCCCCGCGTGCGTGCCGCCACGGAGCGGGCGTGACCGGACAGGCCTTCGATCTCGGCGAGCCGCTCGATGTCATCGCCCTGGGCCAGCAGCGCCGAAGCCTCGTACTCGATGATCGAGGTTCGCTTCACGAAGTCGGCGACGCCCAGCGGCGACGCGAAGCGCGCGCTGCCGCCGGTCGGCAAGACGTGGCTGGGTCCGGCGAAGTAGTCGCCAACCGGCTCGGGCGTGTGCGCGCCGATGAACAGCGCGCCCGCGGTGTTGATCGACGCCGCCACCGCGCGCGCGTCGCGCACCGCCAGCTCGGCGTGCTCGGGCGCGAGCAGGTTCATGACGCGGATCGCTTCGTCCATCTCGTCGACGACGATCACCATGCCGAAGTCGCGCAACGACGTCTCGGCGATCTGGCGGCGCGGCAGGACCGCGACCTGGCGGGTCGTCTCGGCGGCGATCTTCTCACCGACCTCGCGCCCGAGCGCGATCAGGATCGGCACCGCCAGCACGTCGTGCTCGGCCTGCGCCAGCAGATCGGCCGCGATCCACGACGGCGCGACGCTGTCGTCGGCCATGATCACCACCTCGGTCGGGCCGGCGATCGAATCGATGCCGACGTCGCCGAAGACCAACCGCTTGGCCGCGGCGACGTACGCGTTGCCCGGGCCGACGATCTTGTCGACGCGCGGCACGCTCTCCGTGCCGTAGGCCATCGCCGCCACCGCCTGCGCGCCGCCGATCACGAACACGCGATCGACGCCGGCGATCTCGGCGGCGGCCAGGGTCTCTGCCGACGGCCCCGGCGTGGTCATGATGATCTCGCCCACGCCGGCGACGCGCGCCGGGATGGCCGCCATCAACACCGTCGAGGGATAGCGCGCCGTGCCGCCGGGCGCGTAGACACCGATGCGGCGGAGCGGCGTCACGCGCGAGCCCACGCGCGCTCCCGCCGACTCCATCTCGAACGACGGGTAGCGCTCGCGCTCGTGGAACGCCTCGATGCGCTCGGCGGCGCGCTCCAGCGCCGTGAGCACCGGCACCGCGACGTGGGCGGCCAGCGCGCGCCATTCGGTGCGGTCGAGCTCGAGCGATGCCAGCTTGCGCCCTTCGAACTTCTCCGTGAGCGCGCGAATCGCTGCGTCACCGCCGTTGCGAACCGTGGCGATGACGTCGCGTGCGGCGTTCTCGATCGCAGGCGGCACGGCCGCGCTTCGCCGGCTCAGCGACTCGAGCGTCGATTCGTAGTTCGGATCGGTTCGTTCCAGGAAGCGCATGCGTGGAAGTCGGGGAGCATAGGGGGCTTCGCGCCCAAAGGCCACTCCTGGCGCTCGTCTGGTGCTGGCCGCAATCGACGCCGGGCCGGCGATTCTTTCGTCCAAAACACGCGAGCGCGTCGTTGATGCCGAGTATGGGCAAACCACTTGACCAATGGGGCCGAGACGTGGCTGTATCTCCCCACGCCACTTCCTTGTGCAGAAGTGCTTCGTTCGGTCTCGCTGCGTTCCTCGAAACCTCACTATTAAAGGTTAAATCGCATGCGTAAGCTCAGCCTGTTCGCCCTCCTAGTTAGTTCCGCCGCCGCGCCCGCCTTCGCACAAAATCCTCCGGCCGCCGCGCCGCCCGCCGCCGAGGCCACGCCGCCCGCCGAGGCCGCGCCGCCGGCCGCCGCCGCGCCGCCTGCGGAAAAGAAGAAGCACGGCGGCGGCCCTGGGATTTCGATGGATCCGACGGTTCCCCAGTCGGGCGCGATCCTGGTGTCGCCGGTCGAGGTCGTGGCGCCGCCCGAGGAGAACACCAGCAGCGAGTGGAAGTTCGACGTCACCGGATACTTTCGCGCGCCGTTGCGCATGTCGTGGGGTCCGCCGCACTCGCCAGACCCGAGCGTCGCTCCGGGCGGGGCGACACAGACGAACGCGGGCACGCAGTATCGAACGCCTCCGTTGGTGCCGGACGCCAACTATATCGATTGGCGTTACACAAACAGCCTGGTCGGTCCCTGGACCGAGCTCAACTTCCATTACGGCAACTCGCGCGTCAAGGCGACCGTTCAGATTGCGTCGTACAACCTGACCGACGCGGGCTATCGCCGGTTGGAATCCAACCTGGGCATCAACCAATCGTTCCTGAGCATCAATTGGCCCGAGGTGTTCGACGACAACGGCCGCTTCACGCTGACGGTCGGCGGTTTCACCAACCGCTACGGCGCCGCGGGCCGCTACGACGGTGGCAAGTACGAGACGTACCTGTTCGGCCGCACGCACATCGCGGGCGAGACCGGTACGCTCGAGTACGACCTTTCGGACATCACGCTGTTCGCCGAGGAAGGCTTCGGCGGCAAGCTCGAGCCGATTCCGTTCCTCGCGATTCCGAGCAACCCGGCGGCGAACCTGGCGTTCAACCCGTTCCCCGGACCGGTGCCGCAGGAATCGACCTTCGTGGCGCACGGCCATCTCGGCGCTTCGTACAAGAAGCAGGTGATCGTCGGGCTGCACTACATCGACGTGTTCGCCAACGACAACGAGCGCGCCGGCGCCTACAAGGCCGCCCCGGTACCCTTCTTCGGCGGCCGTGCGTCGGCCCTCGGCACCCCGCACATCATCATCTACGGAGCCGAGGTCAAGTGGCTGACGGCGCTGTTCGGCGACGGCTACCTCGGCTACGCGCACCTCGACGCGAAGAACGCCGAGTACCTGGCTGACGCGATCGAGACCATCCACTCGTTCGGCGGCTGGCAGCTGCACGACAACTACTTCGGCCCGCCCGGCGCGGCGACGCCGACGACCGGCAAGATCGACACGATCCTGTTCCAGGAGGTCTTCAGCTTCGGGCAGCTCTTTCGCTACCCGCAGGCGTTCTGGGGTGACGGTCCCGACCTGATTGGTTCGGTCTTCGGCATGTTCAACAAGGTGTCGGGCGCACCCGACATGGCCTCGAACCACAGCCGCTTCAAGGCCGGCGCCGAGCTCACGTACTTGCCGATCAGCTGGCTCGGCGTCGGCGGGCGCTACGACCTGGTCGATCCGAACCTCGACGACAGCACCTCGAACTTCTCGGTGTTCTCGCCGCGCATCATCCTGCGCAGCAACTTCGTGACGCACGAGCAGATCCTGTTCCAGTACTCGCGCTACTTCTACGGCTCGAACGCGGCGGTTGCGTCGTTCCCGTACAACGGCGGCATGGCGTCGTATCCGTACAACAGCGCGGGTCAGGCGGTTGCCGCCGACAAGAACGCGTTCACGATGGCCGCGATCATCTGGTTCTAACAACTCACCTACTTCTTCGCGACGAGGCAGTCATGAAAACACTAATGAATTGGAAAGCGATCGCGTTTGCCACCGGCGTGAGCGGCCTCTGCGCGGCCGGCTGTATTGCTCCTCCCGCGGGCGGCAGCGGGCCCGGCGCCGCGCCCGGATCTCCGGCGTCGGTCGGCGGCGGCGCGTCCGCGTACAAGGAGTGCGGTCCTCCGGGGATGATCGACGACGGCGAGGACGGCAATAACCAGAACCTGCCGGTCGAGAATCGCGGCGGCTACTGGTACACGTTCATCGACAAGACCGGGACCACGACGGTGACGCCGATGGCCGGCGAGCAGGGCGGCACGTTCGCCATGACCGAGGGCGGCGCCAACGGGTCGAAGTTCGCCGCCAACTACAAGGGCAAGGTCGGCACCGGCGCGATCGTGTTCAGCGGCATGGGCGTCAACTTCGTCGACCCCAAGGACAAGTACGACGCGTCGAAGTACGCGGGCATCGCGTTCTTCGCCAAGCGCGGAGAGAGCTCGACCGGAAAGGTGCGCCTCAAGGTGCCGGACACGAACACCGACCCCGACGGCGCCGTCTGCACCGAGTGCTTCAACGACTTCGGCGGCGAGCTGAATCTGACCACCGACTGGAAGAAGTACATCTTCCCGTTCAAGAAGATGACCCAGGAGGCCGACTGGGGCGCGCCGCGCAAGGCGCACGTCACCCCGTCGGCGATCTACGGTGTGCAGTTCCAGGTCAAGGTTCCGAACGCGAACTACGACATCTGGGTCGACGACCTGCAGTTCCTCTGCCAGTAGCGTCCGTTTCGCTCGCGGGAAGCGGTGGACCCTTGCGAGTGCCTGCGCTCGCCGGGCAAGGAATATGATATGACGCCCTTCACGCCCCGCGTGCGCGTAAGGCGCTGGGCGCATCTGTGAGGGACTAACATGCGCTTTGGCCACTTCGACGACGCCACCCGTGAATACGTCATCACCACGCCGAAGACGCCCTACCCGTGGATCAACTACCTCGGGTCAGAGAGCTTCTTCTCGCTGATCTCGCACCAGGGCGGCGGCTACTGCTTCTATCGCGACGCGCGCCTGCGCCGCCTGCTTCGCTACCGCTACAACAACACGCCGACCGACGTCGGCGGGCGCTACTTCTACATCCAGGAGGGCAACGACTACTGGACGCCGACCTTCATGCCGGTCAAGGCGGCGCTCGACTCGTTCGAATGCCGCCACGGTCTCGGCTACACGAAGATCGCCGGCGAGCGAAAAGGGATCCGCGCCGAGCTGCTGTTCTTCGTCCCGCTCGGCCACACCGCCGAGGTCCACCAGGTCACGCTCAAGAACACCGGCACGACGCCGCGCACGCTGAAGCTGTTCTCGTTCCTGGAGTTCTGCCTGTGGAACGCCTACGACGACATGACCAACTACCAGCGCAATTTCAGCAGCGGTGAGGTCGAGATCGAAGGCAGCACGATCTATCACAAGACCGAGTACCGCGAGCGGCGCAACCACTTTGCGTTCTATCACGTGAACGCGCCGATCGCCGGCTTCGACACCGATCGCGAGACGTTCGTCGGCCTCTACAACGGCCTCGGCGAGCCGCAGGTCGTCGCGAAGGGCGAGTCGTCGAACTCGGTCGCCGCGGCTGGGCGCCGATCGCGTCGCACAGCCTGGAGGTCGAAGCTGGCGCCGGGCGAGGAGAAGACGTTCATCTTCACGCTCGGCTACGTCGAGAACCCCGTCGCGGAGAAGTGGGAGAAGCCCGGCGTCATCAACAAGACGCGCGCCAAGCAGCTCTTCCAGGCGTTCTCGTCGACCGAGCAAGTGCAGGCGGCGCTGAAGAAGCTCGCCGACCACTGGTCGCGGCTGCTGTCGAACTACTCGATCGAGTCGCCCGACGAGAAGCTCAACCGGATGGTCAACATCTGGAATCCCTACCAGTGCATGGTGACGTTCAACATGTCGCGCAGCGCCTCGTACTTCGAGACGGGCATCGGGCGCGGCATGGGCTTCCGCGATTCGAACCAGGATCTGCTCGGCTTCGTGCACCTGGTGCCCGAGCGCGCGCGCGAGCGCATCATCGACATCGCGTCGACGCAGTTCGCGGACGGCAGCGCCTACCACCAGTATCAGCCGCTGACCAAGCGCGGCAACAACGACGTCGGCAGCGGGTTCAACGACGATCCGCTGTGGCTGATCTTCGGCGTGGCCGCCTACATCAAGGAGACCGGCGACTACGCGATCCTCGACGAGCAGGTGCCGTTCGACAACGATCCCAACAACGTCGCGTCGCTGTTCGAGCACCTCAAGCGCTCGTTCCACCACGTGCTCGAGAACCTGGGGCCGCACGGGCTGCCGCTCATCGGTCGCGCCGACTGGAACGACTGCCTGAACCTGAACTGCTTCTCGGAGACGCCCGACGAGTCGTACCAGACGACGGGCAACCGCAAGGGCCGCACGGCGGAGTCGGTCTTCATCGCCGGCATGTTCGTCGGCGTGGCGCCGGACTACGCGGCGCTGGCCGAGAAGCGGGGCCTCGGCGACGAGGCCAAGCTGGCGCGCGCCGAGATGTCGAAGATGGAAGAGATCGTGCTCGAGCACGGGTACGACGGCGACTGGTTCCTGCGCGCCTACGACTTCTTCGGCAACAAGGTCGGCAGCAAGGAGAACAAAGAGGGCCAGATCTACATCGAGCCGCAAGGCTTCTGCGTCATGGCCGGCATCGGCGTCAAGGACGGGCGCGCGCAGAAGGCGCTCGATTCGGTGAAGGAGCGCCTCGACACGCAAGTACGGCATCGTGCTCAACAACCCGGCGTACACCGAGTACCACGTGGAGCTGGGCGAGATCTCGTCGTATCCGCCCGGGCTACAAGGAGAACGCCGGCATCTTCTGCCACAACAACCCGTGGATCATGATCGCCGAGACGGTGATCGGCCGCGGCGATCGCGCCTTCGAGTACTACAAGAAGATCACGCCCGCCTACATCGAGGACATCAGCGAGATCCACCGCACCGAGCCGTACGTCTACTCGCAGATGATCGCGGGCAAGGACGCGGTGAAGCCCGGCGAGGCCAAGAACTCGTGGCTCACGGGCACGGCGGCGTGGAACTTCGTCGCCATCTCGCAGTACATGCTGGGCGTGCGCCCGGAGTTCGGCGGCCTGCTGGTGAATCCGTGCATCGGCAAGGAGGTCCCGCAGTTCACGATCACGCGCAAGTGCCGCGGCGCCGAGTACCGCATCAACGTCACCAACAGCGGCAAGGGTGGCGCCGCGAAGTTGTCGGTCGGGGGCAAGGCGATCGAGGGCAATCTGGTGCCCTACGCCGCGGCGGGATCGGTCGTGACGATCGATTGCGTGGTGTAGCCACCATGCGCGCGCGTCGGGTTCTGCCGATCGCCGTCGCCGCCGTGCTGTCGGCGGCGGCGTTCGGGTCGCCGGCGCGCGCCGATTCTCATGACGACGCCGAGGCCGACGCCGCGATCAAGCGCGGCGTCGACCTGCGGCGGCACGCCAAGGACCAGGACGCGCTCGAGGAGTTCCGCAAGGCGTACGCGCTGGTGAAGAGCCCGCGCGCGCTGGCGCAGATCGGTCTGGCCGAGCAGGCGCTGGGCCGCTGGGTCGACGCGGAGAACGATCTCGGCGAGGCGATGTCCAGCAAGACCGATCCCTGGATCCGCAAGAACCTGAGCACGTTGAACGGCGCGGTCGACGTCATCCGCAAGCACCTGGGCAGCCTGGACGTCATCGGTCCCGCCGGCGCCGAGTTGCTGGTCGACGGGCACGTAGCCGGTACGTTGCCGCTGGCCAAGGCGGCGCGCGTGCCGATCGGCAGCCACACCATCGAGGTCAAGAAGGACAGCTTCTTCCCCGCGACGCGGCCGGTGTCGATCACCGCCGGCGAGCTCACGCGCGAGAGCGTCGATCTGCAGCCGACCCCGCCGCCGCCACCGCCCGCCGTGCGCCCGCCAGATATCGTCGTTGGCGGGGGCAAGCTCCCCGGTGGAGGCGACCACATGCCCCCGCCCCCGCCTCCGCCTGATGATCACGCGGGCGGCGGCTGGCCCCGTACACTGGCGTGGGTCGCGGCCGGAGGAGCCGTGGTCGGCGCCGGCGTCGGCGTCGCGGAGTTGTTGATTCACCAGTCGAAGGAATCGGACCTCAAGAGCAACGGCTGCGTCATCTCTTCCAGCAACGGGGGGACGGCCAATTCGGAGCTGTGCGCGAGCCTGGCGACCAGCGCCGATCAGACGCGCATCGGCTCGATCGTCGCGTTTTCGGCCGCCGGCGCGCTCGCGATCACCTCGGCGCTGCTGTTCGTGACGTCGTCGTCGCGGTCGTCGCCGTCGGCGCACGCAGCCGGCAGCACGCTGGTCTGCGCGCCGTCGTTCCTGACGGCCAGCGCGGTTTGCCAGCTCCGGTTCTGACGCTCGCCGCGCGCTAGTGTCCTGTGACAGGACACCAGAACGGGAAAGGGCCCGGCCAAGAGCTGCTCTTGGACCGGGCCCATCTGTCGCTCGACTGAGCTCCAGGACTCGGAACTACTAAGGACCGACGAACGTGACGTTGTCGATGGTGATCGAACCCGTGCAACCCGTTCCAGCTCCGCCGTCCATGGCGCCGACCGGGTTGACCTGCCACTGGATGCCAGTGATCTTGGTCGGATCAAGGGCCGCAGCTCCGGGATCCATGCCTCCGTTCGCCTGCTCCGTGAAGAGGACCGTCACGTCGGTGGCTGTCGAGGGAAGCGGGAAGCTCTTGGACGACGGGTAGCAGCTCGCCCCCGTGCAAAGGCCCATGTTGCTGACCGTCAGGTGTTCCTTGTCGATGGTCGAAAACTGGATCGTGCAGCCGGCGCTCAAAGTGCCGCTGATGTTGAACTTGACGCCATTGAAGGCGGACGCGTTCGCGCAGGCGGCGAACGGCGCGCCGACCGCCACGTACGGATACATCGTCGTCGGGGCGCCGGTGGCGTAGGTGATCACGAGGGCGCCGGTGGAGGTGCTGAACGTCGGCACGGTCAAGCCGGTATCCACGCTCGCGTAGATATTGCCGAGCCCAAGTCCGCTCGCGGCACCGCCGTCGGCAGTGAAGTCGGCGATCTTCCCGCCCGCCGGAACGGCGGCGCACGCCGGTCCCGCGTCGGGACTCGAGCCACCCGCGCCGCTCGTCGTGCCGCCCGCGCCAGTGTGGCCACCCGCGGCGGCGGAGCTACCACCGCTGCCGGTTGCGCCTCCGGTGCCGCTGTTCGAGCTGCTGCTGCAACCCTGCGTCGCCAGCAGCCCGACGGCCGCGAGCGCACAAATGCCGATCTTCAGATTAGCCGACTTGGTTCGGTCCATGACGTCTCCTTAAGAGCGTTGATTAGACTGATCTGGCCACGCACGTGGGCGCGGCAAGACCGGATTCCGCGGATCGAGCGAGAGACTGCCACTCAGCCATGGGAGGGGCAAGGGTTTTGCTTTCGCCCCTGGCGAAGCAGGAAGCGCGGAAACCAGCCCCAGGCCGGTGGGCTCAGTGCTTGATGCGCGCGGCGGTCTTGGTGGGGCCGGCGCCCTTCTCGTCGAGAAACGCCGCGGCCCACGCCAGCGGCGCGTTCCAGTTGATCGCGATCTCGTTGGCCGACCACGCCTCGATGTTGTCGACGTAGCACTTCTCGGGCGCGCACCCGGCCAGCCCGGCGGCCTGTACATAGGGATCCTGAAGCCCGGAGTTCGGGCCGCCCGAGAGCGCGCCCGGGGGCGGGCCGGGGAAGGCGGCGTTCGCCTGATGCGCCCAGAACCGGTGATGCGGGTGCTCCAGCGGGCGCTCGCCGTAGCCGGTGACGTACGACTGGTCCATCGGGTTGCGCCCGAGCAGGTAGCTCATTCCTTCGCCGACGCCGTCGAGGTACTTCTGCTCGTGCGTGAAATCGTGCGCGAGCGCCATCACCAGCATGTTGTTGAGCACGAACGAGTTCGAGCCCCAGGGGAATCCCTTGCTGCCCGGCTTGAACGGCACGCGGTAGCCCTGGGTCTTGATCAGCTCCAGGTAGGCGTCGGCCGCCGCCTCGATGTTCTTGCGCGCCGCCACGATGTCGGACGTATCGAGACCGTTGCGCACGACCGCGAGCGTGATCGTCCCCAGCGCCTCGGTCTCGCCCCAGGTCATCGGCGTGGGGATGCCCTCGTCGCCCGACGCGATGGGCAGCGCCTTGAAGTGCGGTGACTTGAGCAGGAACGCCTTGTAGACGTCCTTCTTGGTCGTCGTGTAGAGCTCGGCGGCCGCCCAGTAGAACTCGTCGCTGACGTGCTTGTCGTCGTAGGGCCCGCCGCCCACCGCCGCCGTTCCGGCGAAGATCGCCGGGTGCGCCTCGGCAGCCGTCCACGCGCGCTCGGCGGCTTCCAGGCAACGGGCGGCGAACTTCTTGTCGAGCTTTTCCCAGATGCGCGCGCACTGCGCGGCGTTGGCCGCCATGTTCAGCGTCGCCGCCGTGCTCGGCGGCCACAGGAAGCGCTTGATCTGGTCGTCCTGCGGCGCCGTGCCCAGCGTCGTCCATTCGATGTCGTGGACCTTGTGGTGAACCATGCCGGCCAGCGGCTGCCCCGCGGGAACCTGCATCTTGAGCTCGAACTCCAGCTCCCAGCGCGCCTCGTCGAGGATGTCGGGCACGCCGTTCTTCTTCTCGGGGATCGCCATCTTGCCGTCGGCGAAATCGCTCGCCGACCCGAAGAATTTGCCGCGCTCGTATTCGTTGAGCAGCGTCCAGACGCTGATGCCGGCGTTGACGACGTACTTGCCGTGGTCGCCGGCGTCGTACCAACCGCCGGTGACGTCCAATGAATAAGTGCAGCCCGAATTGGCGAGGCACGGGACGTTGTTGTCGCCTTGATTGACGCCTTTGCCGACGTGGCCGGCCGGTCGCGTCCACTGCTTGTCGCCCGCGTAGGGCATCGCGATCTCGATGCCGCTGCGGTTGTGATAGAAGTACGCCAGCGCGTCGTATTTGAGCTTCTTGTAGACGTCGGCGCTCGATGTCGAACGGATGGCTGACGCTGCCGGCGACCTTGAGCGTGAAACCCCGGCCCATGCCTTCGAACGACGAGAAGTCGGCGACGTGCACGGTGTCGCCCGATGCGGCGTCGAGCCCGACGGGCAACGTCGTGCCTGACGCGACGACGTAGCCGCCGCTGCTCACGAGCTGATACTTTTCCGGCGTCTTCGACGTGCTCTTGACGATCGCCATCTTCGGCAGGCGCGGCAGGTAACCGACCTGGTTGACGAGCACGCTGGGGATCGGCGCGGCCTGCGGCTCGTCCTTGCGCGCGAACTGCGGATCGTCGAGGGAGACGTCGTCGATGCACACGTTGAACGGCACCGGGCCGTCGGCCGCCAGCGAACCGCCCATGTGCAGCGCGAGCTCGGCGGTCGAGTCGTCGTCGTGCGCCATGGTGAACGACCCGACGAAGGTCTGCGGCCGCGTGAGCAGATCCATGCTGTCGGTCCAGTACTCGGCGTAGGGCGGACCCGACATGCCGACCTTGGCGCGGATGCGCGTCGGCCGCGTCGCGTGCGCTTTGATGCTGATCGAGTAGGTGTGCCCCTTCTGGATCACCATCGCGCGGTGGCGCACCTGGGCGTCCCAGTTGTTCGTGCCCTTGTTGGTGACCTCCATGCAGAGCTCGCCGTCCTTGGCCACATAGAAACGCCCGGCGCCCGGCGACGTGAACGAATTGGTCCAGGGCAGCGACTTGCCGCCGTCGAACGTCGCGTTGGCGATCAGGTTGTTGCCCGACAGCTTGGGCGCGTCGACGCCCGGCGACCCGTTGGTCGGCGCCGCGTGCCAGTCGGCGGGCAGGCCATCGGACGTCGCCGCCGCGGCGGGCGCCGGCACCGCCGGCGCGGGCGCCGGATTCTTGGACACGCAACCGAGCGAGAGCGCGAGAGCGCACGAACCGAGCAGACGACCAAGCGTCAACGAACGCGTCAATGCGGCCTCCCGGGGGCGAGGGTGATCGTGAATCGAAGCTAGGCTAGTGCGGACGCTCGATGGTCCTCGCGCGGCGGCCGGAAGCTCCAGGCCCCGGCCGCGTGCGCGGGTTGCGGGCCACTAAGGAACGAACGCGAGGTCGTCGACCCAGACGTTCATACTGGCGGGCGCGGTCGGGGTCCCGTTGACCTGCCAGTGGATTCCGATCACCGTGCCCGGCGTGAACGAAGCCCCGCCGACGGAGTTCATGTCGAGCATCAGCTCGCCCCATTTGACGGTGTACTGGGCCCAGGTCGACGTCAGATTGATAACCTTGCCCCAGTGACCGTTGCAGTAGCTCATTGGCGCTGTCGCGGTGCACGTCCCACCGTTGGCGGAGTCAGCGCTGGCCGGGATCGGCACCGCAACGCGGATGGCGTTGGCACCGGTCAGAGATCCTGCGGCTGTGCCCATCGCCCAGAACGTGATTCCGGAGTAGGCGCTCGCGTCGACGTTCTTCACCGCGGCTCCGCTCGAGTTGAGGTTCACGCCCAGACCCACGCCGAAGCCGTTGACTCCCGTGCCGAATCCCGAGCCATTGATGTGCGCGGCGTAACCAGTTCCGCCATGGCCTGGCATGTCACTCGTAAACGCCACGCTCAGTGCCGGCGTGACTGTGCCAGAGCTGTCGCCATACGTGTACCAGGAGCCCATCGCGCAGTTCAGGTTGAAGTAGCCGCCGGTCGCCGGTCCACCGCGCCCAGTCTCGTCGAAGTTGTCGATGTCGGGAACCGATCGCGGACACCCGCTGACCGCCAGGCCGCCGGCGCCGCCACCGACGAACCCGCCGGCGCCACCACCGACGAACCCGCCGGCGCCGCCACCGATGAAGCCGCCAGCACCCGCGCCGATGAATCCGCCAGATCCGAAGCTCGAACCGCCGGATCCGAAGCTCGAACCACCGGAGCCGCTACCGGTGTGGCCACCGCTCGAGTTCCCGGTCTGGCCACCGCCCCCGTTGACGGTGTCGCCGGAAACGCATCCCTCGGCGAGAAGTCCAACCGAAGCGAAACCGGCCACGAGCAGGAGAGACGCAGATTTCATGAGCTAAGCCCCTTTCACATCATTGCCGGAGAGTGTCACGGCAAAAGGATCTGAGCGATCAGGGCCTTCTTAGCGCTTCCGCGCCGTGGATTCAATTGTTTCTCGTGGCCCGGTGCGGGAAGGAACCGGTTCGGCGCTACATGCACAAAAAGTAAGGGGGGCCGGTCCCGGTCGTCGCGGTGCACGTCCCTGTCTTGCATTCGCCGGGTGTGTTCGGGTTGCAGACCTGAGTTTGCGTCGCGATTATCAGCGGCACGCAGTTGTTGGAGCAGAACGTTCCGTACGTGGTTGCGCTCGCGCCGAAGCAGCACACGTACGACGGTGGACAGTCTGCAGCTTCGTCACAGTCCAGAAATCCGAAGAGCGTCGCCGACGCCCTGTTGCATGTGCCAGTCCGACAGGCTGTGCCCCCGCCGAAGCAGCAGGTTTGAGCGTTCACTGGGCATTCGCCATCGGGTCCGCAGGTCACCGTCGGGTTCCCGCACGTCCCGTTTCCGTCGCAAACCTGCGCGACACTTGCCATCCCCTGATAAAGTCCACAATACGTCTTCGCAGGCGCATTGACGAAGCTGCAGTCCGCCGCCGTTTTGCACTGGCCGATCGCCTTGCAGCGGTTGGCCGTGATCGACGTCGCCCAGTCACGGCACGATGTGTCGGCGGGGCAGGCGATCATTCCGCACGCCGGATCGTCGGCAGGCATCTGGCAGTGGCCAGTAGACGAACACTGGGCGCATGGGCCGGGACAACTTTGGTCGCAACAGATTGTTCCGGCGCAGTGGGCGGAGGAGCAGTCTTGATCGCCCGAGCAGGTTTCGCCGAGCGCGCGTATTCCTGGCCGGTCCGAGCCTCCGTCGTTGTTGATGATCCCACCGCCAAAGCCCCCTGATCCTCCCAGAGTTCCACCGACGCCGCCGCTGCTGCCGCCCATGCCTGCGGCGCTCGACCCGCCGTTCCCATTCACACCTGCGGCGCCACCGCTTCCATTGGTGCCTGCCATGCCGGTTCCACCGGAACCGGCTCCTCCCGCGCTACTGCTTGCTCCGCCTGTCCCACCGTCGTCCGGCGCGACCTTGTAGCTGGTGCAGCTGATCAGGCCAAGCAGCGCACAGAAGGCTCCGACAGAAACTGCGGGAACGACCGAACGAGTCCTGCAAACGCGTGAACAGAGTGTGGTCGTCATCAATCCGCCTCCCGGTCGTCCGCTGCCGCCACTATCGGCGTATCCCTCGGTAAAGTTGCGCAAGACGGTATCGGCCGGCCCACGCGCCTGTCAATGCGCGTCGTGCCGGCCCCGGTCATGCACGACCTACCTCGCCGCGTTTTGATCGATGTCACAGCGGCTTTCGCGCCCGCCGGGCGACGTGCTCGTTCGCCCGCCGGGTCGGACGGGGTAGACTGCGCCGCGAGCTGGCGCGCACGCGCTCGGCGCGGCGAAGCTCGACCGCTACCCTATATTGAAATAGAACGTCGAATGTCGTCGATGAGGAGATCTGGATGAATCGCGCTTCACTGAGCCTGGCTTTGCTTTCGCTGTCTCTGTTCTCGCTTTCGGCCTGCACGAGCGGCACCTCGCACTCCGGCGACGGCGGCTCCGGCGGCACGCCGTCGGGATCGGGGGGCAGCACTCAGGCAGGCGCGGGCGGCGCGGCGACGGGTGCGGGCGGCGCGGCGACGGGCGCAGGCGGCACCACCGGCGGCACAGGCGGAGCCAGCGCCGGAACCGGAGGCGCCACGGGCGCGGGCGGCTCGACGAGCGCGGTGTTCAAGTGTCCCATGCCCCCCGCTTCGTACACCGCGCTCGCGAACACGACCAGCCTGCCGGCGGCGCAGCAGCTGACCGGCGTTCCGCCCGCCGACAACTACGCCCAGGGGTTTTCGATCATCGAGGGGCCGGTCTGGCTGGGCGGCGCGCTCTACGTCTCGCAGATACTAGGGGGCACTCCGCCGCCGCCGTCGCGCATCCTCAAGGTCGTGCCGGGAAGCGCGTCGACGGTCTTCGCGACCAACGACGGCACCAACGGTCTGGCGATCCTGCCT
The DNA here is from genome assembly GCA_963774325.1 of uncultured Pseudomonadota bacterium. Taxonomy (GTDB): domain Bacteria; phylum Myxococcota_A; class Polyangia; order Fen-1088; family Fen-1088; genus DASRQZ01. The sequence goes on along the minus strand of CAVZEF010000002.1, from coordinate 521,646 downwards.
GACGGCGATCTGGTCGGCGCCATCCACATCGACGGATCGGTCTGCCGCGTCCCGCTGGCCAGCCCCAACAACCTGGTCACGATCGCCTATCAATACATGGGCGCCCGCTTCAATTCCCCCAACGATCTGGCCGTGCGCAGCGACGGAAATATCTATTTTTCCGATCCCGACAACAACCAGGCGCCGCATCCCGCGCCGCAGGGCGCGGGGCACACCCGGGTCTATCGCATCTCGCCATTGCCCACGGCGAACGTCACCGTGGTCGACGAAACGCTGGGCGAGCCGAACGGCGTCACGCTGTCCCTCGACGAGAACACCCTCTACGTATCCGGCCCCGGGCTCTACAAGTACGCGGTCAACCTCGACGGGTCGACGGGCCCCCGGCAGGACGGAGTGCCCAATCCGCAAATGTATTCGGGCTCCGACGGGATGGTTTTCGACTGCGCCGGCGATCTCTACATCGCCAACAATTCGAATGTCACCGTGCTCAACCCGGCCGGAACCAAGGTCGGGGACATCACAATTGCTGGCAACGGTGTTCAGGCGGTCAGCAACGTCGCGTTCGGCGGCGCCGACCGCAAGACGCTGTTCATTACCACGCTTGGTTCAACGCCCGGCGTCTTCACCATCGCCATGCCGCTCCCCGGCATGCCGTACTGAGCCAAAGATCGGGGGCAAGCCCGGGACGGGGGGACATTCCCCGCCTGGGCTCCAGAGGGGCTCCAGGGCCTTTTGTGAGCCATTTTTTTGGCGGCGTTTTTTGATCCCCGCCACTGGGAAAAACTCCTAAGCTCCGAAATCGTCATGACCAAACTCGTTGCGGTTTCGGTGGTGTCCCTGTTCCTGTTGCTGGCGGCTCGTCACGCGGGGGCGGCGGACAAGGAGGCGCTGGTCAAGCAAGTGACCGCGCTGGATGACGCGGCGACGACCGCGTACAGCGACGGCGACTTCGAGAAGATGAAGAAGCAGCTGCTGAAGGCGCTGTCGATCGGCAAGGATGCGCTGGCGACCGACCCGATCATGGCGCGGGTCTACCTGCACCTGGGTGTGCTCTACGTCGACGGGCTCGACAATCGCGCCGTCGGCGTGAAGTACTTCGGCAAGGCGTTGAAGATCCGCCCGGACATCGAGGTGCGGTCGAACATGGCGACCAAGACCGTCATGGCGGCGTTCGGCGACGCCGGTCAGCAGCAGGAGGCCGCCCCCGCGGAGGAGGCGGCGCCGCCGCCGGCACGGGCGTCGCGGCGCGAGACGGCCGCCGAGCGCGACGAGGAAGCAGAGGCTCTGCGTCCCCCGCGCGCCGCCGCCAGCGAGAAGTGCCGCGGCAGCGACGCCGACGTGGCGGCGGTGAAGAAAGAGGCGCGCGAGGAGTTCGATCGGCTCGACAAGGCGCTGACGATGACCAAGGACGCGCTGTCCAAGGAGAAGGCCGAGTCCGACAAGTACCGTCACGACAAGATGGACCTGGAACGGCAGCTCAGCGAGGCCAAGTCACGCGTGGCGCAGCTCGAGAACGACGTCGCGATCAAGGAGAAGCGCTCGACCGCCGGCGAGCAGCGCGAGAAGAAGGAGCGCGACGCCAAGGAGGCGCTGGCCAAGGAGAAGACCGAGAAGGACAGCCTGCTGCTGGCGACGGCGCAGCAGGTGCAGCAGCTGGAAAAGGAGAAGGCCGAGAAGGAGAAGATGCTGTCCGCCGGTGAGCAGCGCGAGAAGAAGGAGCGCGACGCCCACGAGAAGCTGGAGCGCGAGAAGATGGACCGCGACCGCGCGCTCGCCGACCTGAAGCTCAAGGCGCAGCAGACCGAGTCGGACATCAAGGCGCGCGCGCAGCAGGCCGAGAACGAGCTCAAGCAGCGCGTGGCCCAGCTGGAGAAGGAGAAGGCGGAGAAGGAGAAGCAACTGGCCGCGACGCAGCAGCGCGAGCAGCAGGAGCGCGAGGCCAAGGAGAAGCTACAGCACGAGCGCCAGGTCGCCGATTCGCGCGATCAAGAGCGCAAGGGCTGGGAGGAGAAGGCGCGCGCCGAGCGTGACAAGCTCGAGGCGTTGCCGCCGCTGCCGTCGCGCATTCCGGAGCCGGTGCACTGCGCGATCCCCGAGGACATTCAAGGCGGCGCCGACCTGTTCGTGAACTGCGTGACCCAGCCTGGCGTGCGCGCCAAGAACATCGTCTTTTACTACCGCCCGGCGAACGCGGTGCTCTACAACGCGCTGGTCATGGATCCGACCAAGCGTGGCTGGTCGCGCGCGGTCGTCACCGCCAACAAGCTCAACGGCAAGCTGCTCCAGTACTACGTCGAGGCGCGCAACGACAAGGACAGCATCGCCGCGAGCAACGGCAAGGCCAGCTCGCCGAACATCATCACGATCTCGCCGCCGTCGCGGCGGTAGTCGAGGGCCTCGGGCGTCCGGAGGAGACGCTCGCCGGCGCTCTTCGAGCCACCCGGCAACGTTAGCGCGGAGGCGAGCTTGCCTCGCCGGCGCGCGCGCTGGCCGGGGTCTGGGACCCCTCTGGGGGTCCCAGATCTAACGAAACGCTTCTTGCAGCTCGTCGAGCGCGGCGCTGCCCGGGCAGAGCTTCTCGTACGGCACCTGGGCCAGCGGCGTGTCGACGGTGGCGTTCATGTCGTGCACGTCGCCGCCGCTCTCGTCGACGAACAGCAGGCCGGTCGGGACCTCGCCGCGTCCCTGGCGCGCCTGCAGGTCGGCGAAGACCGCGCGCGCGGTCGGTCGGGTCGTAGTCGTGCTCGACCTTGGAGAGGCGCACGGTGCTGCCGTCGTGCAGCGTGACGCTCACGGTGCTGCCCTCGCTGTAGTCGGCGGTGATCTCCGCGCCGGCGGCACGAAGTCCGCCTGCACCAGCTGCAGCAGGTGCTTGCGCGTGTACAGGTAGCTCTTGGTCGAGCCCTCGTGGTCGTTGAAGGTCACGCACGGCGAGATCACGTCGATGAGCGCGAAGCCCCTGTGTGCGCAAGCCCGGCCTTGAGGATCGGCACGAGCTGCGCCTTGTCGCCCGAGAAGCTGCGCGCGACGAACGTCGCGCCCAGCTCAGCGCCGAGCATCACCGGATCGATCGGGCTCTGCCGGTTGGCCTCGCCGCGCTTGCTCTTCGAGCCGACGTCGGCCGACGCCGAGAACTGGCCCTTGGTCAGGCCGTAGACGCCGTTGTTCTCGATGACGTAGAGCATGTTCACGTTGCGCCGGATCGCGTGGCAGAGCTGGCCGAGGCCGATCGACAGCGAGTCGCCGTCGCCCGAGATGCCGATGTACGTGAGGTCGCGGTTGGCGGCGTTGGCGCCGGTCGCGATCGACGGCATGCGGCCGTGCGCCGAGTTGAAGCCGTGCGCGCCGCTGACGAAGTAGGTCGGCGTCTTCGACGAGCAGCCGATGCCCGTCAGCTTGGCGATCATGTGCGGCGGCGTGTCCAGCTCGTAGAACGCGCGCACGATCGCCGCGGTGACCGAATCGTGCCCGCAGCCCGCGCACAGCGTCGACATCGCGCCCTCGTAGTCGCGCATGGTGAGGCCGATGCTTGTTCGGCTGCAGGTGGGGATGGACGACCGCTGGTTTCTTGATCGACGCCATTGGCGCCTTCTCCCTCTCTCTTGACCGCGCGCACCGGGCCGCTGCCGACGCTGCGCTCGGTCTCGGCGGCGACGCCGTCCAGCACGTGGCGCGCCGACAGCGGGAAGCCGCCGTAGACCAGCATCGAACGCAGCTTCTCCTTGTCGGGCACGCCGGTCTCCATGGTCAGCAGCGTGCGCAGCTGCGCGTCGCGGTTCTGCTCGACGACGAAGATGCGGTCGTGCGCAGCGCAGGAACGCCTCGACGGTCGTCGTCGAACGGGAAGCCGCGCACGCGCATGTAGTCGGCGATGATGCCGCGCTCGGCGAGCGTCTCGACCGCCTCGCGCACCGCGAGATCGCAGCCGCCGACGGTGACGATGCCGAAGCGTCGCGTCGGCCTGCTTGCGGATGATCGGCGCGGGCACCGCCTTGGCCGCGGCCTTGTGCTTGCGCGCCAGGCGGTCCATCACTTCCTGGTACTCGTCGGGGATCTCGGTGTAGCCGCCGAGCTTGTTGTGGCCCGAGCCGCGCGTGAAGAACGCGCCCTTCGAGTGCACGCCGGGCAGCGTGCGCGCCGCGACGTGGTCGCCGTCCTCGGGCGAGTAGCGGAAGAACTTCGGCATCGCCTCGAGCTCGGCGGCGCTGAGCACGCGGCCGCGGTTCGGGCGATAGCGAGTCGTCCCAGTCGCAGGCGCGGGCACGACCCAGTCGTTCATGCCGATGTCGAGATCGGACAGCATGAAGACCGGCGTCTGGAAGCGCTCGGCGAGATCGAACGACGTCACGGCGAAGTGGAAGCACTCGGCGGGGTTCGCCGGGAAGAGCAGGATGTGCTTGGTGTCGCCGTGCGACGCGTAGGCGCACGCCAGGATGTCGCCCTGCTGCGTGCGCGTCGGCATGCCGGTCGACGGGCCCGTGCGCTGCACGTCGACGATGCACCGCCGGGATCTCGGCGTAGTAGGCGAGGCCGAGGAGCTCGCTCATGAGCGAGATGCCGGGCCCCGACGTCGAGGTGAACGCGCGCGCGCCGTTCCAGCTGGCGCCGATCACCATGCCGATCGCCGCCAGCTCGTCCTCCGCCTGCAGGATGCAGTAGTTGTTCTTGCCGGTCTCCGGGTCCTTCCGGTACTCCTCGCAGAACTGCTTGAACGCGTCCATGACCGACGTCGACGGCGTGATCGGATACCACGCCGCCACCGTGCGCCGGCGTACACGCAGCCGAGCGCGGTCGCGGTGTTGCCGTCGATCAGGATCTTGTCGCCGGTCGCGTCCATCTTCTCGAGGCGGAACGGCAGCGGGCACTCGAAGTGCTCGATGCGCGTAGTCGTAGCCGAGCGCGCAGCGCCTTGTGGTTCGAGTCGAGCAGCGCCTTTTTCTTCGAGTACTTCTCCTCGAGCATGCTGGTCGATGATCTCCATGTCGATGTCGAGCAGCGCGACCAGCGAGCCCGCGTAGGCGATGTTCTTCATCAGGATTCGCTCGCGCGAATTGTTGAAGATCTCGTTGCACATCTTCGCGAGCGGCACGCCGAGGAACGTGATGTCCTTGCGCGCCAGGTCCTCGTCGAGCGGCCAGGTCGAATCGTAACAGCAGATAGCCGCCGCTGCGCACCTCCTTGATGTCGCGCGCGTAGGTCTCGGCGTTCATCGCGACGATCAGGTCGTAGTCCAGCGCGCGCGCCGTGTGGCCGTTCTTGTTGACGCGGATCTCGTACCAGGTCGGCAGACCCTGGATGTTCGACGGAAACAGGTTCTTGCCCGAGACCGGAATGCCCATGCGGAAGATCGCCTGCATGAGCAGGCTGTTGGCGCTGGCCGATCCGGTTCCGTTGACGTTGGCGAGCTTGAGCGCGAAGTCGTTGCTGCGAACTACTCTGTTTTGGTGCACCCGTTTTTTCCCGCGTAAGGAGTGACGAGCTCGAACTTTTCCATGTCCCACGCCGCCGTCGGACAGCGCTCCGCGCACAGGCCGCAGTGCACGCAGACGTCCTCGTCCTTGACCATGATTCGTCTTGGTCTGCGGCAGCGGCCCCGACGCGAAGACGGCCTGATCGAGGTTGGCCGCCGGCGCGGTCAGCCGCTGGCGCAGCGCCTTTTCGTCGTCGCGATCGCTGACCGGCGCGATGGTCAGGCACTGCATCGGGCAGATGTCGACGCAGGCGTCGCACTCGATGCACAGCTTGTCGGTGAACACCGTCTGGATGTCGCAGTTCAGGCAGCGCTCGCACCTCGCGCGCCGTCTGCTCGACGTCGAAGCCCAGCTCGACCTCGATGTTCAGCTGGGTGAAGCGCTCGCGCAGATCGACGTGCTTCATCTTCGCGCGCTTCGCGGGGTTGTAGTCGTTGCTGTAGCTCCACTCCTGGAGCCCCATCTTCTGCGTCATCAGGTTCATGCCCGGCTTCAGGCGCTCGCCGACGTCCTGGCCCTGGCAGTGGTTGTGGATCGAGATCGCCGCCTCGTGCGCGTGCGCGACCGCCCAGATGATGTTCTTGGGGCCCCACGCGGCGTCGCCGCCGAAGAACACGCCCGGCAGCGTCGACTGGTGCGTCTTCTCGTCGACGACCGGCATGTCCCAGCTCGCCGAACTCGATGCCGATGTCGCGCTCGATCCAGGGGAAGGCGTTCTCCTGACCGATGGCCAGGATCACGTCGTCGGCGGGGATGAACACCGTGTCCACCACGGTCGATGTCTGCCGTCCCTTGGCGTCCTCGCTCCACTCGACGCGCTCGAACTCCATGCCCTTGAGCTTGCCGTCCTCGACGACGAAGCGCTTGGGCACGTGGTTGATGACGATCTCGATCTGCTCTTCCTCGGCGTCCTCCAGCTCCCAGGGCGACGCTTTGAAGAACTGGCGCGAGCGCCGCGCCATGACCTTGATCTCCTTGCCGCCGAGCCGGCGCGACGTGCGGCAGCAGTCCATCGCCGTGTTGCCGACGCCGATGATGAGGACGCGCTCGCCGATGGTGTCGATGTGGCCGAACGCGACGCTCTCCAGCCAGTCGATGCCGATGTGGATGTGGTCGGCCGCTCCGCCCTCGTGGCGGCCGGGGATCTCCAGCTCCTTGCCACGCGGCGCGCCGGTGCCGACGAAGACCGCGTCGAACTTCGGCTTCTCGTGAAGCAGCGCCTTGAGGCTGTTCACCGGCGTGTTGTACCGGATGTCGACGCCCATGCGCAGGATCATGTCGATCTCTTCGTCGAGCACGGTGCGCGGCAAGCGGAACGCCGGCACGTTGGTGCGCATGAGGCCACCCGCCGACGGGCCCTTCTCGAACATCACCACCTCATAGCCGAGCGGCGCGAGGTCGTTGGCCACCGCGAGCGAAGCCGGGCCGGCGCCGATCAGCGCGACGCGCTTTCCGTTGGGCGCCGCTGCCGTTGGCAGGCGGTCATCGACATCACCGCGCAGATCCGCGGCGACGCGCTTGAGCCGGCAGATCGCGACCGGCTTTTCGTCGATGCGCGTGCGGCGGCACGCCGGCTCGCACGGGCGATCGCAGGTTCGCCCGAGAATTCCCGGGAAAACGTTCGACTGCCGGTTGAGCATGTACGCATCGGTGTAGCGTCCCTGCGCAATCAGCCGGATGTACTCCGGCACGTTGGTGTGCGCCGGACAAGCCCACTGGCAATCGACGACTTTGTGGAAGTAGCTGGGATCACGAACGTCGGTTGGTTTCACCGTCTAGGATCTCCGCTCCCCCGAATACACCATATCGGGTCGTCATTCCAGGGGGGAACGCCTACACCCGGCTGGGCATTCCCATGCTTGACGGCGTGCGGAAGATGGCGACTTTTGAACTGCCCAGCTGAGCGTGGCTGGGCCGGTAGCGGGCTTTATCGGAATCTTGGCAACGCGGGCATCATGTGGCGCCGACTCGCAGCTTCAGCCGTCATCGCAGGCCTCCTGTTCCTGCCGGTGCGCGCCCCTGCTTCCGCGGGTGAGCAGGCCTGGGACCAGTTCCGCGGCCAGATCGTCTTCAGCGACGTGTTGCTCGCGTCCGACTTCGGATCCGATCGCGTCATGATCACCAGCCTCAACCGCATGCGCCGTTCGGTCGTGCAAGAGGTGAGCGGCTTCTGGCGGCTGCATCTGGTGGCGTTCCTGGACACGCCGGCCGCCGGCGAGATGCTTCACGTCGTCGCGCGCGACCTGACCGCGCCCGAGGACCGTGCCCGCGCGCGCCGCGGCGAGCTGCCCCCGTTGCGGGTCTTCGAGACGCCGTCTGATCCGGGGCAGCGGATCGTGCACATGAACGATCTGGTGCTGACCGAAGGGATGGGGTTTCGGCCCGGGCACGAGTACGGCGTCACCGTCGAAAAGGAAACCGAGGACGGCGGAAAAGAGGACGTCTATGCCCAAGGGGTGATAACTCTCAGGTAGGTGCTCCGCCTCGTCCTCGTCCCCCTCACCGTCGTGCTGTCCGTGCCGGTCGCTGCCTCCGCGCTGGGCGCGAAGCCGCACGTCGCGCGCAAGGCCAGCTTGCGCACCGGGCTCATCATGACCCACGACGACGAGCTGGTGCACGCCGTGAAGAAGAAAGACCGCGGCGCGCTCGAGCGCCTGGCGGAACGCATGGGCCCGGGGCACATGGGCGAAGCGTTGCATCGGGCCGATCCCGCGGTCGCCGAGGCGGCGCTGGTCGCGCTGCCGCTCACGCGCGGCGCCGTGCTGGAGATCGGCGCGGTCACCGACCTGCTCGACACGCCGAACGCCGCGCTGTCCGCGGCGGCGGCGCGCGTGCTCGGCCAGCTGCTCGACGGCGCCGAGCCGGGCGCGCTCGACGACTGGGAAGTCCCGCCCGACATGGTCGAGCGTGCGTGCAACGGGTTGCGCGCGCTGGCCACGCGCTCCGAGGCGGCGGTCACCGCGCGCGTGGCGGCGATCAGCGCCGTGGCCAGCGCGTCGGTGCTCTGTCCCGCGGCCAGCGGCGAGCTCGCGTCCCTGCTGCGCGATCCGGTGCCGGCGGTGCGGCGCGCGACCGCGCTGGTGCTGCGGCCCGAGGAGCGGCGCGCCAACGGCGCGCTGCGCGACGTGGTGCGCGATCCCGAGCGCCTGGTGGTGTCAGCGGCGGTGGCGACCTTGTGCCGCGACGAGCCGGCCGACGGCTCGGGCGCGGGCGCGCCGATCAAGACCGACCCGCCGCCGGGACCGGTGGTCGAGCAGGCGCGCGTCATGGCGCCGTCGCGCGGAACGCCGGCCGCCGACGCCGTCGAGATGCTCGGCTGCCTCGCGCGCGCCGCCACGCCCGCGGATCGGCAGATCCTGGATCAGCTGCGCCGGGGGCCGGCGTCGCCGCTGCGCGATCGCGCGGCCGAGCTGATGAGCGTGTCTGATAAGCTCAGGACGCAATGACGTCGAGCGCGCCGCAGGCCGGCGCCGGCGCCGGCACCGAGCGGCTGGCGCGCGGCGCCCGTCGGGTCAGCGCGCTCACCATGCTGTCGCGCGTGCTGGGTCTGGTGCGCGAGCAGATCTTCGCGCTCACGCTCGGCGCCGGCGTGTACAGCGACGCGTTCCTGGCGGCGTTTCGCATCCCGAATCTGCTGCGCGATCTCTTCGCCGAGGGCGCGCTGTCGACGGCGTTCGTACCGACCTACGTCAGCGTGCTCAAGAACGAGTCGCGCGCCGCCGCCTACGCGCTGGCCAACCGTGTGCTGTCGACGCTGACGATCTACCTCGGCACGATCGCGGCGCTCGGCATGCTCTTTCCCCAGCCGGTGGTCGCGCTGGTGGCGACCGGCTTCGGTCCCGAGAAGGCGGCGCTGTGCCAGCAGCTCGTGCGCATCATGATGCCGTTCCTGCCGGCGATCTCGCTCGCCGTGGTGGCCATGGGCGCGCTCAACGCCGAGGAGCGCTACACCGCGCCGGCGCTGGCCTCGTCGATGTTCAACGTCGTCGCGATCATCGGAGGCGCGGTGGTCTACTTCCTGGCGCCGGGCGGGCGCGCGGCGGTGATCACCTGGTCGGCGCTGACCATCGTGGGTGGCCTGGCGCAGCTCGGCATCCAGATCCCGACGCTCTGGCGCATGGGGTTTCGCCCCAAGCTGCTGCCCGACCTCGGCCTGCGCGACCCCGGCACGCGTCGGATCGCGGCGTTGATGGCGCCGGCGACGCTGGGTGTGGCGGCGGTGCAGATCAACGTCGTGATCAACTCGTCGTTCGCGAGCCTGGTCTCCGACGGCGCGATCTCCTGGCTCAGCTACGCGTTCCGGCTCATGCAGCTCCCGATCGGCGTCTTCGGCGTCGCGGTCGGCACCACGTCGCTCACACACCTGTCGCGCGACGCCGCCGCGCGCGACTGGGACGCGCTGCGCGCGACGTTGCGCCGCGGGCTGCGCATGGTGCTGTTCCTGACCGTGCCGTCGACGGTCGGCCTCGCGCTGCTGGGCGTGCCGATCATCCGGCTCATCTACCAGCACGGCCGCTTCAGCAGCACGGCGACGCTGGCCACGGCGCACGCGCTGTCCGGCTACGCGCTCGGCCTCGTCTCCTATGCGGCGATCAAGGTCGTCGCGCCGGCGTTCTATGCGCTCGGGAGCACGCGCGTGCCGCTCATCGCCAGCGTCAGCGCCGTCGCGGCGAACCTGGTCTGGAACTTCGCTACGTTCCATCGCTTCGGGCACGTGGGCCTGGCGGTCGGCACGTCGGTTGCCGCGACGGTGAACCTGTTCGTGCTGCTGATCGCGTTCCAGACCCAGGTCCGCGGTCTGTTCACGCGGGACTTCTTCGGCGCGGTGGCGCGCATCCTGCTCGCGTCGATCGTCATGGCGGCGGTGGTCTGGTTCGTGAGCGCGCGCCTCGAGCCGCTGGAGCTTCCGAGGCTCCTCGGCTGGATCATCAAGGTCTTCGTGCCGGTCACGCTCGGCGCTGTCGTCTACTTCGGTGCCGCGCGCGCGCTGCGCCTGGACGAAGCCGCCGCGCTGGTCCGGCGAAGGTAGCTCGACGCCGATCCGACCAGGTGCTTACACGCGCTCGTGCGGCATGCGGTCGCGCGGGCCGCGGAAGTACTGCATCGGCGAGCTGAAGCGGAAGTTCGAGACGCGGCTCGTGTAGACGCAGGCGTAGGCCTCGACCTGCTCGCCGAACTTGCTGACCTCGTAGCCCTCGCGAAACAGCGGACCCCAGTGCGGGTTGAACGCGTCGTCGATCTCGCTCTCGACGGTGCGGTGCTGCGCGGTCGCGGCGCGCAGCTCGGCGCGCAGCTTCTCGATCGCGTCCTTCACCTGCCGCTTGGCCGCCGGCAGCTGGCCGGCGAGCGGCGCCTCGGTGGCCAGCTTCTGCAGCGTGCGCATCACGTTTTGGCGCTCGTTGATCTCGGAGTCGAGGTGGATGAGCTGGTTGTCGAGCTGATCGAGCCGCGCCAGCGGCGCGCGCATCCGGTCGTAGGTCGACACCTCGTGCTCCAGCTCCTGCAGGACCATCGCCGTGCGCCAGTTCGACGACTTGCGCGAGCGCAGCATGTCTCCGTAGATGTGGTCGCCGACGAACAGCACGCGGTCACCGCTGGCGCGCGCCCGCTCCTGGAACTCGCGGATGTTGCCGCCCGAGTAGATGCGGCCGCGCGCGAACGGCGCGTCGGCGGGGCGCCCGTCGCTGGCGCGCTCGAGCGGCAGGCCCTCGGCGTCGAGCTCGACGAACGGCCGCTCGTCGGTGAAGAACTCGGGCTTGCCGGCGCTGACCACGATGATGTCGAAGTAGTTGCGCCACGACGGGTACGCGGTGAGCACGCCGTCGAGCAGGTAGCTCATCACGCCGCTCGTGTAGTCCCACGCGGAGTTGGTGAGCAAAAACAGCCGCTTCCCCGACGACCGGAACTTGTGCAGCGTCTCCGCCAGCGCCGGATCGCGCACGATGAACGACGACAGCTCCTCGCTGACGATGGCCTTGATCGATCCGTCGCGGTGCGCGAGGTCGATGCACTCGCGGATGTCCTCCCACAGCACGTCGTAGGTCGGCTTCTGCGCGATCGCCGTGCGATCGAAGTAGTCGACCAGGTTGCCGTACAGCACCGCCTCGGGCAGCGCGAACAAGGAATCGATCCACGCGTAGCGCCGCGCCGACAGCCGCATGCGCTCGCGCTGGTAAAGCTCGGCCATCTTGGTGCGATCGATCGGCGTCAGCCCGTGGCGCGCGCGCCCGGGGAAGCCGTAGCGATCGGGCTTGAAGATGTTGCCATGCAGCCGATCGACCACCAGCCCGCGGATCGCCAGCGTCGGGTCGTATGCCAGCGCGCGGATCGCCTCGGGGTAACCCTTGGTGGTGACCAGCTTGTGCAGCGTGGCCCGCATCGACAGCTCTTCGATCTTGGCCTGGTTGTAGAGCGCCAGGGTGTAGTCCATATCGAACCCGACCAGCTCGATGCGATCCAGCCGCAGGTTGCGATTGACGAAGATCCGGTGCTCGCGCTGGATGTCCAGGGGTCGGGTCGCAGACTCGATGAGCTCGAGGCCGAGCGGTGTTGGGGCGACCGCCTCACCGGCGCTGGACATGTTTTCTGATTTTATCACGCCCGATCCAAATCGCTCGTAGCAGCCGATCGCCCAAGCTAAAGTCCGGGCGTGATCGTCGCGCTCGGCCAAATCGACCCGACCATCGGGGACTTCGACGGCAACCGCCGCCTCATCACCGCGGCGCACCTGGATGCCGCGCGCCGTGGCGCCGATCTGCTGGTCGTTCCCGAGCTGGCCCTCTCGGGTTACCCACCCAAGGACCTGCTCGAGCGGCCGGCCTTCCTCGCGGCGGCGCGCGCCTCGCTCGAGGCGCTGGCACGCGCCACCGCGCGGGTCTCGGTGCCCGCCGCTGGCACTCGCGGACCGGCGCTGCTGGTCGGCTTCCCCGAAGCGCTTGAGGGGGCGAAGACCGGGCGCCGCGTCGCCAACTCGGCCGCGCTGATCGATGGTGGGCAGATCCTGACGGTGGTGCGCAAGTCACTGCTGCCCACCTACGACGTGTTCGACGAATGGCGCTACTTCGAGCCGGCGGCCGACGTCGCGCCGATCGATCTGCGGGGGCGCCGCCTGGGCATCTCGATCTGCGAAGACATCTGGAACGACACCGACTTCTGGCCGCACCGCCTCTATCGTTCGGACCCGATCGAGACACTGGTGGCGCGCGGCGCCGAGATCCTGATCAACGTCTCGGCCTCGCCCTACACCATGGAGAAGCGGCAGCTGCGCCCGCGCATGCTGGCGGCGACGGCGCGCCGCTGGCGCCGGCCGCTGGTCTTCGTGAACCAGGTCGGTGGCCAGGACGACCTGGTGTTCGACGGCGCGAGCCTGGTCCTCGGCGCCGACGGCGAGGTCATCGCGCGCGCCCGCGAGCACGCGCCCGACCTCATCGTGGCCGACCTCGACCGCAAGACCGGTGACATGCATGAGCTGCCGGCGTCCGACCTGAGCTCGGCGCTCGACGCGCTGACGCTGGGGACCGCCGACTACGCGCGGCGCTGCGGTTTCCAGCGCGCGCTGCTCGGCCTGTCGGGCGGCATCGATTCGGCGCTGGTCGCCTGCATCGCGGCGCGCGCGCTCGGGCCCGAGAACGTGCTCGGCGTGGCGATGCCGTCGCGCTTCTCGTCGGAGGGCTCGCTCACCGACGCCGCGGCGCTCGCGAAGAACCTGGGCATCGACTTCAACGTGATCTCGATCGAGCCGATGTTCGAGGCCTATCTGGGCGCGCTCGCGCCCGCGTTCGCCGACGCGCGCGGCTGCGAGACCGGCGACCACGCCGACACCGCGGCCGAGGCGGCCGACCTGGCGATGCAGAACGTCCAGGCGCGCATCCGCGGCGCGATCCTGATGGCGCTGTCGAACCGGCACGGCCGGTTGTTGCTGACCACGGGCAACAAGAGCGAGCTCGCGACCGGCTACTGCACGCTCTATGGCGACATGGCGGGCGGCCTGGCGGTGATCAGCGACGTGCCGAAGACGCTGGTCTACGAGCTGGCGCGCGAGATCAACCGCGCGCGCGCCGTGATCCCCGAAGCGACGCTGACCAAGGCGCCGTCCGCCGAGCTGCGCCCCGACCAGACCGACCAGGATTCGCTGCCGCCCTACGACCTTCTGGACGCGATTCTGGACGCGCACCTGGAACAGGGTCTGGATTCCCAGGCGCTGGTGGCGGCCGGATTCGACGCCGCGATCGTGAACGACGTGGTGCGCCGCGTGCGACTCAGTGAGTACAAAAGACGCCAGATGCCGCCGGGTTTGAAGATCACCGGCAAGGCCTTTGGCCCCGGCCGGCGCATGCCGATCGCGCAGGCCTGGAAGGGGTGACCGAGGCACTTGACGTACAGCTCGGACACTGTATGTTCCGCTCCGACATGCGAGCTGTCGTCGCCGTTCTGCCGGGAGATGGGATCGGGCCAGAGGTGGTCGCGCAAGCCACGGAGGTCCTGGCTGCGGTCGCCAAGAAATGGGGCCACGTGTTCGTGCTGCGCGAGGCGCTCATCGGCGGCTGCGCCATCGATCAGACCGGCAGCGCGCTGCCCCTCGAGACCCTGGAGCTGTGTCGCGGCGCCGACGCGGTGCTGCTGGGCGCCGTCGGCGGGCCGAAGTGGGACGACCCCAAGGCCAAGGTGCGGCCGGAGCAAGGGCTGCTCGCCATTCGCAAGGGCCTCGGTCTCTACGCGAACCTGCGTCCGGTCTCGGTCAACCCGAAGCTCGTCGCCGCGTCGCCGCTGCGTCCCGAGCTCCTGATCGGGGTCGACCTGGTCGTCGTGCGCGAGCTGACCGGCGGCATCTATTTCGGCGACAAGCTGCGCGAGAAGGATCGCGCGGTCGACACCTGCGTCTACACCGAGGCCGAGGTCACGCGCATCGTGCGCTCGGCGGGCGAGCTGGCGCGCGGCCGGCGGCGCAAGCTCACGTCCGTCGACAAGGCCAACGTTCTGGAGACGTCGCGTCTCTGGCGCGAGGTGACGGAGCGCGTGGTGAAGCGCGACTTCCCCGACGTCACGCTCTCGCACATGCTCGTCGACGCCTGCGCGATGCATCTCATTCGCCGTCCCGCCGACTTCGACGTCATCGTCACCGAGAACATGTTCGGTGACATCCTCACCGACGAGGCGTCGATGCTGGTCGGGTCGATGGGCATGCTGCCGTCGGCGTCGCTGGGCGAGGGCAAGCGCGGGCTCTACGAGCCGATCCACGGATCGGCGCCCGACATCGCGGGCAAGGGCATCGCCAACCCCTACGCCACCATCTTGAGCGTCGCCCTCTTGCTGCGTCACTCGCTGGGCCTGAGCGCCGAGGCGGCCGCAGTCGAGGCGGCGGTCGCCTTGGCGATCGACCGCAACGTGCTGCCCGCCGACGTGGCGCCTGCCGGCGTGACGCCGGCGACCACGGCCCAGGCCGGTGCAGCCGTGCTCGACGGCCTGCGCACGTAAGACGACAAGACAAAGCGACAGACGACCTCGCGGCGCGCCGGCGCCGTTTCTCCTACAAAAGCCGCCTTCTTTCGAATTTTCGGAAGCCCGTCCGGGCAGGCGGGCCGCGGTGCGCCCGAAGCGCGCAGCTCGACATCAGCCGCGGCGGTTGGTAATGTCGTTGAACTAGCGAGTTCGCGTGTTGTGTTCGTCGCGTCAGTGTCAGACGTCCGAAGCGCCTGCCCGAGCGCCCCAAGGTCGCTGGCAGAGTGGCAGCTTGCAGAGTGGTCGCTTGCGGAGCGACAGCTCGCAGAGTGGTCTCCATCCGATCGATTTCGCGATCGATCGATCCCTGGGCATGCCCGCGCGTCTTCCGCGCGCCGCCCGCAGTCTCTCGCCCCAGCAATAGGTGCCCCTAGCGCCGAATCGCCGAATCAGTGAACCAAGGAGAACGAGATGGGAACCAGGCTCTACGTCGGAAATCTGTCGTACAACGTGACTGAACCTGAGCTGCGCGAGGTCTTTGCCGAGAACGGCCGCAACGTCGTCGAAGTGAAGATCGTGATGGATCGCGACACCGGGCGGCCGCGCGGCTTCGCGTTCGTCGAGATGGGGAGCGACGACGAGGCATCGCAGGTGATTCAGTCGTTGACCGGGCGCGAAGTGCAGGGGCGGGCCATCAACGTCAGCGAGGCGCGCGAGCGTACGCCGCGCAGCGGTGGCGGCGGATACGGCGGCGGCGGTGGCGGTGGCGGTGGCGGCTACGGCGGTGGTGGCGGCGGCAGGGGCGGATACGGCGACCGCGGCGGGGGTGGCGGTGGCGGCGGCGAAGGCGGTGGCCGCGGCGGTCGCGGCGGCGGTGGTCGTCGCGGCGGCTGGTAAATAATTAGACCCTCTCTCCTCCACGTCCGCGTGGTCCGCGTGGAGGAGAGGGTCGGGGTGAGGCGGTCCGACCCTACGAAATCGCGCGCAGGCCTTCGGGGTCCGCCAGGATCACCTTGCGGCCCTCGGTCTGGATCAAGCCCTTGCGCTTGAACTGAGACAGCGTCAGCGACACCGTCTCTCTCGTCGAGCCGATCAGGTTCGCCATCTCCTGGTGCGTGATCTTGAGGCCGACGACCACGCCGCGCGTGTCGGCGATGCCGTGCTCGTTGCCGAGGCTCAGCAGCAGCTCGGCCAGCTTGGAGCCGACGTCCTTGAAGATGAGCTGCTCGACGCGCGTCTCGAGATCCTTGCGGCGCACGATGAGCGCGCGCGCGAAGTGATACGCGGCGATGCCGTTGCTCTGCAGCATCCGATCGACCAGCTCGCGCTCGACCTCGAGGGCGATCGACGCATCCATCGCCTCGGCCATCTCTTCACGCGGGCCGCCCTCGAGCAAGCACGGCTCGCCGAAGAAATCGCCCTCGGCGCGATACGCGAGCGTCAGCTCTTTTCCGTCGCGCGTCACCTTCGAGATCTTGATGCGGCCCGACGCCAGGAAGTGCACGCCCTGCGCGCGATCACCCGGCAAATAGATGACCTGCCGCGGCCGGAAGCTGCCGACCTTGATGTTCGGCAGCAAGGACTGAAGAGCCTCGACGGGGAGGTCGGTCAGGACATCGCACTTCCGGAGCAACCCCAATACTCGCTTCTCTTCGCTGGTTCCCATGTCTCCTCTCTCAGCTTTGTAGCAATCATCCAAGGTCTCGACAAGGAAAGATGGTGAACTGCGCTACATTTGACCTGGTCCGTCGCCACGTGCTTCGCCGCGCTGCGAACGCCTCGCCGGAGCGGTCGCGACCAGGATGCCACCAGCCGCCAGCACGACCGTCGAACCCAGGAAGATCGCGACCTGAACCCCGGTCCGCGACGTGTTGATGCGCTCGTCGAGCCCGAGCGCGGCCAGCGCCACCAGGCAGCCGTTGTTGACCGCGTGCGCCAGCATCGACGGAATGATCGAATGTGCGCGCCACGCGATCAGCGACAGCATCACGCCGAGCAGGCCGGTCGGCAGGAAGCGCCAGACGTCGAAGTGAAACAGCCCGAACAGCACGCCGGTCAGCGACGCGGCCGCCAGCGGCGACAGCCGCGTCGCCAGGCCGCGCAGGATCGGTCCGCGAAACAGCGCCTCCTCGCAGATCGCCGGGGTCACGGCCATCAGCAGCAGCGTCACGACCAGGCCGCGGCCGCCCGGCGGCGAGATCTGCCGGCGCAGGCTCTCGACCAGCTCGGGTGGCGGCGGTGCGATCCACTGCGCCAGCAGGCCGATCACGACCCACGCCGACAAACCGCACAGCAGCGCGCCCAGCAGCGCGCGCGCCGGTGGACGCTCGAGCACCAGCACCGCCGCCATTCGCTGGCGCGTGACGCGCGCATAGATGGCGACCAGCCCGAGCATGCCGCCCCACTCGGAGGCCAGCAGGCCCGCTTCCAGATTCCGCGCCTGCAGCGGGAAGAAGACGAAGAACAGCAGCACGTAGGCCACGCCGAACAGCAGCAGCGCGTCGCCGGCCGAGACGCCGGGCGCGCGTGCGCCGTCGCCGTCGCCGTCCTGCGCGCCCAGCAGCAACCGCCGCAGCCAGTCGCGCAGGCCCAGGCGCTGGTCGTCGGAGTAGAGCAGCCGTTCCGAATCGTAGAGCCGCGCCGCCAGCGCCAGCGCGATGCCGCCGTATGCCAGCGTCGACGCGATCACCACCAGCGCCGGCCCGATCCGCGCGTTGCCGAGCACGATCGCGCGCGCGAGCAGCGTGACGTTGACGCCGGGCACGACCAGCGCGACGCCGGCCATCTCGTATTCGCCCAGGCCCGCGATCAGCGCCGGCGTGATGCACAGGAAGTAGATCGGCGTCAGTAGGTTTTGCGCTTCCTTGAACCCGCGCGCCATCGCGCCGACGGCGACCATCACCGACGCGAACAGGAACGCCGACGGCACGACCATCGTCAGCGACGCGAGCGTGCGGCTCCAGGGGATGCGCAGCGCATCCGTGGCGCCGCCCATGAGCCGGATGCCCTCGAGCATGGTGAGCGAGATCGACACCAGGTTCAGCATGCCGGTCACCGCGGCCAGCGTCGCGACCGCCAGCACCTTGCCAGTCATGAGGTCGAAGCGATCGACCGGCGAAGCCAGGATGGTCTCCAGCGTACCGCGCTCGCGCTCGCCCGCCGTGATGTCGATCGCCGGGTAGAACGCGCCCAGCATGACCATGATGACGACGACCAGTGGCAGGACCTTGGACAGGAGGTAGCCGCCGACCTTGGCGCCGGGCGCGATGCTGCGGTCGGTGACCGCGTACGTGGGCTGGCACTGCGCGGGCAACGCGCCCGACAGCAGGCGGTCGATGCGCTCGCGCGCCTGGTTCGAAGGCTCGCGCGTCTCGTCGTAGACCACGGTCGCCGCGGTCTTCCCCGGGCGGCCCCCGCTCACGAGGATGAGCGCATCCAGGCGGCCGAGCTCGACGTCGGTGGTCTCGCCGGTCGCTTGCAGCGCGAAGTTCGCGCGGTCGCCGTCGACCATCTTGCGCAGCGCCGCGGTGTCGCCCGGCGCGCCGCTGACCGCGACGCGCGACGCGTGCGCGGCGTTCTTCGACGCCTTGCTCGCCATCACTTGCGCCAGCAGCAGCGACATCAGCGGGTAGACCACCAGCGGGAACAGCACCATCACGAACAGCGTGCGGCGATCGCGCAGGGTCTCGCGCAGCTCCTTGCCGTAGACCAGCGCCACCGTGGCGACGCGCGGGTGGCGGATCATGACGCCGGCGCCGGCGCGGGCGCGGCTCCCTCTTCCAGGGCCGCCACCAGCGTCAAGAACGCCTCCTCCAGGCTGCTGGCGCCGCCTGCCATCGCGCGCAGCGCCGCGGGGCTGCCTTCGGCCAGCATGCGGCCGCGGTGCAGGAGGCCGATGCGATCGCACAGGAGCTCGGCGTCGGCCAGGTAGTGCGTCGAGTAGATGACCGCCTTGCCGCGGTCGCGCTCGGCGCGCACGAACTCGCGCAGGAAGCGCGTCGCCAGCACGTCGAGGCCGACGGTCGGCTCGTCGAGGATCAGCACCGGCGGGTCGTGCAGCACCGCGCGCGCGACCGACACGCGCTGCTTGCCGCCGCTCGACAGCGCCTCGCAGCGCTTGTCGAGCAAGGCCGTGAAGTCGAGCGTGCGCGCGATCCAGTCGATGCGCGCCGCGACGGTCGCGGGCGGCAGGCCGTGCAAGCGCCCGAAGTAGGTGAGCAGCTCGCGCGCGGTCAACCGCGCGTAGAGCCCGGTCGTGCCGGTGAGGAAGCCGAGGCGGCGCTTGGCCTCCTGCGCGCGCGGCGTGACGTCGATGCCCGCGACCGACACCCGCCCGCTGCTCGCCGCCAGGATGCCCGCCAGCACCCGCAGCGTCGTGGTCTTGCCGGCGCCGTTGGGCCCCAGCAACCCGTAGATCTCGCCGGGCGCGACGTGCAGCGAGATCCCGCCGACCGCCAGGGAGTCGCCGAACGACTTGGTCAGATTCTCGATGGCGACGCCGGCCGCCGCGGCCGTGGGGGCTTCCATGTCAGATACGTGAAGACGATACGTGAAGTCGTCAGTCTTCGCCGCTTGCGAGCGTGCGCAGGATCCGCAGCGCCAGCTTGCGGCGGCCGGCGGGAATCTTGCGCCACACGTCGAGCCACTCGGCGTGGCGCGGGTCGGCGTGGCGCGCGTCGTGCCGGTCATAGGTGGGCGCGTCCGCCAGCTTGGGCGTGCCGCCGCCGCTCCCTCCGTCGAGAATCAGCTGGCCGAGCGGCAGGCGCAGGCTGGCGGCGATCCGGCGCAGCACGTCCAGCGGGAACGCCTTCTTCGCGGTCTCGTAACGTGACAGCGTCGCCGGCTCGATCGCGATCGCCTGCGCCAGCTCCTCCTGGGTCCAGCCGCGATCCTCGCGCAGCTTGCGGATGCGCCCGCCGAGCAGTCTGTAGAAGTCATCATCGCGTTCGCGCGCCACCATGCTGCTGCGAGAGACGGTGCCAGCGCGCGTCGCCAGCGACCATGTCGTGCGTGACAGGATCTACGGGTTGTCGGCAGCGACATCAATACGCGCCGTGACTGCGCGCTGAGCCGACTACAGGACTTTGCGCAGGAACTGACCGGTGTAGCTCGCGGCCACGCGCGCGACGTCGTCGGGCGGGCCCTGCGCGATGATCTGGCCGCCGCCGGGGCCGCCCTCGGGGCCGAGGTCGATGATCCAGTCGGCGGTCTTGATGACGTCGAGGTTGTGCTCGATGACGATCACGGTGTTGCCCGGCGTCGACCAGCCGGTTCAGCACCGACAGGAGCTGCGCGATGTCGGCGAAGTGCAGGCCCGTCGTCGGCTCGTCGAGGATGTAGACCGTGCGCCCCGTGGACTTCTTGGCCAGCTCCTTGGACAGCTTGATGCGCTGGGCCTCGCCGCCCGACAGCGTGGTCGCCGACTGGCCGAGCTTGATGTAGCCGAGGCCGACCTCGCGCAGCGTCTCCAGCTTCTGGCGCACCTTGGGGATGTTCTCGAGGAACTCGCACGCCTGCGTGACCGTCATGTCGAGCACGTCGGCGATGCTCGACTGGCGGTACTGCACCTCGAGCGTCTCGCGGTTGTAGCGGCGCCCGCCGCACGCCTCGCACTCGATGTAGACGTCGGGCAGGAAGTGCATCTCGATGCGCAGGATGCCGTCGCCCTGGCACGCCTCGCAGCGCCCGCCCTTGACGTTGAACGAGTAGCGCCCCGGCTTGTAGCCGCGCGCCTTCGACTCGGGCAGGTTCGCGAACAGGTCGCGGATGTGCGTGAACACGCCGGTGTACGTCGACGGGTTCGAGCGCGGCGTCCGCCCGATCGGCGCCTGGTCGATGTCGATCACCTTGTCGACGTGGTGGAGCCCGTCGATGCCGTCGTGCGGCTCGGCCGGCGCCTTGGCGCCGTGCAGGCGTGTTGCGCCAGCGCGCGCAGCAGCGTGTCGATGACCAGCGTCGACTTGCCCGAGCCCGACACGCCGGTCACGCAGGTGAGCACGCCGAGCGGAAACGACACCGTCAGGTCGCGCAGGTTGTGCCCGCGCGCGCGCCGCAGCGTCAGGCCGCGGTTCGCCCGACTGCCGTCGCTGCCGGGGCACGTCGATGCGCTTGCGCCCCGACAGGTACGCGCCGGTGAGCGACTGCGAGTTGCCCTCGATCTCCTCGGGCGTGCCCGCCGCGACGATGCGGCCGCCGTGCACGCCGGCCTTCGGCCCCATGTCGATCGACGTGGTCGGCGGCGCGGATCGTCTCCTCGTCGTGCTCGACGACGAGCACCGTGTTGCCGAGATCGCGCAGCCGCATCAGCGCCTCCAGCAGGCGCGCGTTGTCGCGCTGGTGCAGGCCGATCGACGGCTCGTCGAGGATGTAGAGCACGCCGACCAGCGAGCTGCCGATCTGCGTCGCCAGGCGGATGCGCTGCGCCTCGCCGCCCGACAGCGTCGCCGCCGTGCGGTCGAGCGACAGGTAGTCGAGCCCGACGTTGATCAGGAACGACAGCCGATCGCCCGACTCGCGCAGGATGCGGCCCGCGATCTCCTTCTGGCGCGGCGACAGGCTGAGCCCGGCCAGGAAGTCGTGCGCCTCGCGGATCGTCAGCGCCGTCATCTCGGTGATGCTCTTGTCGCCGACGCGCACGTAGCGCGCCTCCTTGCGCAGGCGCATGCCCTCGCACTCCTCGCAGACGGTCTGCGACATGTAGCGGTGGAACTCGTCGTAGATCGCCTCGAAGTCCTGCTCGGTCGTGCGCCCTTGCTCGCGGCGGCGGCGCTCGTACTCGTCGAAACGCCGCTGCAGATTCGCGACGACGCCCTCGAATTCCTTCTTGTAGGTGTGCTTGCGCCCGTTCTTCTCGAACGCGAACTCGACCTCTTCGCCGCCCGAGCCGTTCAGGATCAGCCCGCGGTCCTTCTCCGGCAGCTTGCCCCACGGCACGTACTGGTCGATCTCGAAGTGCGCGGCGACCGAGTCGAGCATCTGGTGAAAGAACGGCCCGTTGCGCCGCTCCCACGGCTCGATCGCGCCTTCCTTCAGCGACAGCTCGTCGTTGGGCACGATGAGGTCGGGGTCGAAGAACATCTTGGCGCCGATGCCGTCGCACGACGGACAGGCGCCGGCCGGGTTGTTGAACGAGAACAGGCGCGGCGCGATCTCCGGATAGCAGATGCCGCACGTCGAGCAGGCGAACTTCTCGGAGAACAGCATGTCCTCGCCCTCGAGCGGCGAGATCTTCACCACGCCGCCCGCCAGCTTGGCCGCCAGCTCGACCGAATCGGTCAGGCGCTGCCGGATGCCGTCCTTGCGCACGAGCCGGTCGACGAACACCTCGATGGTGTGCTTCTTCGTCTTGTCGAGCTTGGGCGGCTCCGACAGCTCGTAGAGCTCGCCGTCGATGTTGGCGCGCACGAAGCCGTCCTGGCGCAGCTTCGCCAGCTCCGTCGCGTACTCGCCCTTGCGGTCGCGCACCACCGGCGCCAGCACGGAGAAGCGCGCGCCCTCGGGCAGCTCGAGGATCTGATCGACCATCTGCTGGATCGTCTGCGAGGCGATCGGCTGGCCGCAGCTCCAGCAGAACACCTGGCCGACGCGCGCCCAGAGCAGCCGCAGGTAGTCGTAGATCTCGGTGACCGTCCCGACGGTCGACCGCGGGTTGCGCGATCCCGACTTCTGCTCGATCGAGATCGCGGGCGACAGCCCCTCGATCGAATCGATGTCGGGCTTGCGCATCTGGTCCAGGAACTGCCGCGCATAGGCCGACAGCGACTCGACGTAGCGGCGCTGACCCTCGGCGTAGATCGTGTCGAAAGCGAGAGAAGACTTGCCCGAGCCAGACAATCCCGTGAGGACCACCAGCTTGTCGCGAGGGATCTCGACGTCGATGTTCTTGAGGTTGTGCTCGCGCGCCCCCTTGACGACGATCTTCTTCATGCGTCCTTGAACTCTGAGCTCGCCGGCTCGCCTCGCCCCGTCGCGTCAGCCCTTACCCAGGGGGCCTTTCGCGCGTTGACCTGACACTCCAGCGACGACACCCTACCACACCCTGACACAAGTCGAACGGCCGCTTTTCGAGATCCCCGAATCCCAATTCGCATGCTCCGTGTGCGTCAAGAGCCTTGCTGCAGGCCATATCCGCATGATCAGCGCGTGCGCTTGGAATGGGCACGGAGCGCGCACCGCGGTGACGTCATGTTCATGGAGACAATGCCATCATATTGTTGGCAAGATCAAGAGCCGCAAGAAAACTCTCGGCTTTCGCGCGTCCGGTGCCGGCGATGTCGTAAGCAGTTCCGTGGTCGGGCGAAGTCCTGGCGAAGGGCAGGCCCAGCGTCACGTTCACTGCTTCGTCGAAGTGCAGCAGCTTCACCGGGATCAGTCCCTGGTCGTGGTACAGCGCCACCACCGCGTCGAATTGTCCCAACGCCGCCTGTCGAAACACCGCGTCGGGCACGCAGGGTCCGGTAATTGACGCCGCGATCCCCTCGTCCGCCAGGCGAGCGCGTGCCTGCGCGACCGCCGGTTCGACCAGGCGGGTCTCCTCGTCACCGAAGCGACCCGCCTCGCCGGCGTGGGGGTTCAGCCCCGCGACCGCGATGCGCGGGCTGGCGATGCCCATGTGGCGGCGCAACGCGCGCGCGGCCAGCACGACGGCGCGCGCGATCGTCGCCGCGTCGATCAGCGTCGGGACGTCACGCAGCGCCACGTGCGTGGTGGCCAGCACGACGCGCAGCTTGGGGCCCGCCAGCATCATCGCGAAGTCGGTCACACCGGCGCGCGCCGCCAGATACTCGGTGTGCCCCGGATGGGTGAAACCCGCGCGCGCGATCCAATCCTTGGAGATCGGCGCCGTCACCAGCGCGCCGATCTCGCCCGCCAGCGCCGCATCGACCGCCGCCGCCAGGTACGCAAGCTGAGCACGGCCGCCGGCGAGCGACGGCTGACCTGGCAACGCCTCGTGCACGGCCAGCGCGGTGATCGCGTGCACGCGATCGGCACGCGGCGGCTCGACGCCGGTCACTTGCGCGGCGCGCTGCAACACGCCCGCGTCTCCGAAGACCCGTACGTCCAGCTGCGGCCGCGCGGCCAGCGCGCGCACCACCACCTCGGGTCCAATCCCGGTGGGGTCGCCCAGCGATATCCCGATCGGTCGCTTGCCCATGGCGCGGGATGATACCCGAGCCGGAGCCGGCGGACTTTTGTCGCCTCTCGGGGTGCCCCTGGCTCAGCCGGGCGTGGCGCTGCCGGGCGCGCGCAGCTTGTAGCCGACGTGGCGCACGGTCTCGATCATGACGCTGCCGGGCCCGAGCTTCGCGCGCAGCCGGCGCACGTGGATGTCGACGGTGCGCGTGCCGCCCGCGTAGCGATAGCCCCAGACGCGCGACAGCAATTGCTCGCGGCTGAAGACGCGCCCCGGCCGTTCGGCGAGGAACTTCAGCAGCTGGAACTCCTGGCGCGGCAGCTTGAGAGCTCGACCGCGGAACGACGCCTCGACCGCGACGGCGTCGATCACCAGGTCGCCGATCTTGATCCGCCCAGCCGCGCGGAAGGACGACATCCGCCAGTCGAGCTGCCGGATCCGCGCGTAAAGCTCGGGCCCGACCACGGGAGCCAGCACGAAGTCGTCGGCGCCGGCCTCGGGGTCGAGCCCGGCCAGCCGTGACACCTCGACGCAGAGAAGGACCGGCACGTCGGTCAGCGACGCCACCTCGCGCACGCGGCGGATGGCCGCGCGCCCCACCTCGAGGTGAGCGCCCGCGTCTACCACGACGACGGAAGGCCGCGAAAGCTCGATGTCTTCGGGAAGCTGATCGATGTCGTATCCGACCGCGACGATCTCGCACCCGAGGTCATTCAGCGCCGATGCCGGCGAATCCGGCTCGGACACCGCCGTCGCGGGGTTCGAGGTCACCACCAATGCACGCATAGTGTGCGTACACTAGAACAAGCTCGCCCCAGGACCAAACTCCAACTCGTGCAAGCCCCAAGTCAAGCGCCAAGGCCGCCCTCGGTCGCGCTTACACAAAACCGATCCGGGGTGCTTGGCGTCAAGCGGTCCCAGTGCAATACTCTTACCTGATGGACGATTTCCACTGCTCATTCTGTGGGAAGCGGCGCCGCGAGGTCCGCAAGCTCATCTCCGGCCCGCGTGTGTTCATCTGCGACGAGTGCGTGGCGCTCTGTAACGACATCATCGCGAAGGAAGAGGCGGCCGAGCGCCCCAAGTACCCGCGCCCGCGCGAGATTTACGAAGAGCTCAATCGATACGTCATCGGCCAGGACCGCGCGAAGAAGGCGCTGGCGGTGTCGGTCTACAACCACTACAAGCGCATCGGCCAGCACGGCAAGGCGGGCGAGGTCGAGATCCAGAAGGGCAACATCCTGCTGCTCGGACCGACCGGCTGCGGGAAGACGCTGCTGGTGCAGACGCTGGCGAAGAAGCTCGATGTGCCGTTCGCGATGGCCGACGCCACGACGCTGACCGAGGCTGGCTACGTCGGCGAGGACGTCGACAGCGTCATCAAGGCGCTCTATCGCAACGCCGGCAACGATCCGGAGAAGGCGAGCCGCGGCATCGTCTGCATCGACGAGATCGACAAGATCGCGCGCAAGGGCGGCGGTCCGTCGGTCACGCGCGACGTCTCGGGCGAGGGCGTGCAGCAGGCGCTGCTCAAGATCCTCGAGGGCAAGAAGGCGTCGATCACGCCCGACGGCGCGCGCAACCGCCCGCAGCAGGAGCTGATCCAGGTCGACACGACCGACATCCTGTTCGTCTGCACCGGCGCGTTCAACGGCATCGAAGAGCTGGTGCGCCGCCGCGTCGGCGAGCGCGGGCTGGGCTTCGGCGCGCACATCGGCAAGGGCGAGGAGTCGAAGAACGCGCTGCGCGCGCTCGCGCGCACCGAGGATCTGATCAAGTTCGGGATGATCCCGGAGTTCATGGGCCGCCTGCCGATCATCGTCGCCGCCGACGATCTCGACGTCGACATGCTGATCGAGATCCTCTGGAAGCCGAAGAACGCGCTCGCCAAGCAGTACGAGCGCCTGTTCGAGATGGAGGGTGTCAAGCTGCGATTCCGGAGGACGCGCTGCAGGCCGTCGCCGAGGAAGCCGCGCGCCGCAAGTCGGGCGCGCGCGGCCTGCGCGCCATCCTGGAAGAGGTGATGCTGGACGTGATGTACGAAATCCCGTCGCTGACCGGCGTCACCGAGTGCGTGGTCACCCGCGAGGTCGTCGTGTCGCGCGGGCGTCCGCAGCTCGTGCGGGAGAAGAAAGCTTCGTAGTCGTAGCAGTCGGCCGGGGTCGCTTCGGGTAAAGTTCTCCTTCGAGACGCCGAAGTTTGGACGAACCGGACCCGAGGGTCTGCACGGAGCTTCCTCGCGCGCAATCCATCGCTATGGTTAGTCCCACCAACGAAATCCGCTGAGGTTCCACATCATGTTGAGCGAGAAAGAGAAAGCCCAGATCCGCACCGTGCTCGAGGACGAACAGAAGAGGTTGGCCCGCACCAGTCAGAACGCGCTGTCTTATTCGATGAACCACGAACGGAACATCGGCCGCGATTCGATCGACGAGTCGATGGAGGAAGAGATCTTCTCGACGGAGATGCGGCTGCACGATCGCGAGAAATTCTTGCTCGGCAAGGTCGCGAAGCAGCTGATCCGTCTCGAGAGCAACGAGATCGACGTCTGCGAGGAGTGCGGCGAGCCGATCTCGTTCCGGCGCCTGCTCGCGCGGCCGGTGACGACGCTTTGCATCGACTGCAAGGAACAAAGTGAACGCGAGGAGGCCGCGGCCGAGCAATCGGGCCGGGGTGGTCTCGCGGAGATCGGCGACCTCGGCGATGGAGAGGCCAAGAGCCCGAGCGGCCTCGAAGATTGAACAGCGACGACTGAACAGCGACGACTGAACAGCGACGACTGCGCCCGTCCCGGGCGCCAGTGTAGGAGACATGGTCTTACCCGGAACCCTCGCAAGGGGTCCGGCCCTCCCTCCCTGCTAAATTGCCGCTGCAGGCCATCTGTTATAGTTTGCGAATGAGCCGGCGATGACGCCCGACAGTCGATATCGGATCACCGAGCGGGTTGCCGCGGGCGGAATGGCTGAGGTCTTCCGGGGCGTCGCCGAGTCGATGCAGGGGTTCCGGAAGAACATCGCCATCAAGCGAATCCTTCCGAACCTCACGAAGAACAAGAAGTTCGTCGCGATGTTCCTGGACGAGGCGCGGCTGTCGCTCTCGCTGCAGCACGCGAACATCGTGCAGGTCTTCGACATCGGGCACTCCGAGGACACGTACTTCATCGTCATGGAGTACGTCGACGGTGTCGACCTGAAGGCGCTGACCGAGTGGCGGCGGCGCATCGGCCGGCGCATTCCGATCGCGCACACGCTCTACATCGTGATGGAGATCTGCAAGGGTCTCTCGTACGCGCACGAGATGCTGAGCCCCGAGACCGGGCGCCCGCTCGGCATCGTCCACCGCGACATCTCGCCGCCCAACGTGCTCATCTCGAAGCAGGGCGAGGTCAAGGTCGTCGACTTCGGCCTCGCCAAGGCGACCAGCCAGATCGAGACCACCGATCCCGGCGTCGTGAAGGGCAAGATGAGCTACCTGTCGCCCGAGGCGGCGCGCGGCGAGGAGGTCGACAGCCGCGCCGACATCTTCGCGGTCGGCATCCTGCTCTACGAGATGCTCACCGGAAAGCGCCTGTTCTACGGCGAGACCGACTACCAGACCGTCGAGCTGGTGCGCAACGCCAAGATTCCGCCGCTGCGGCCGCAGAACCCGCAGGTCGAGCCCGAGCTCGAGGACGTCGTGCGCAAGGCGCTGGCCCGGCGCGCCGAGGACCGCTATCGGAGCGCGACCGACCTGCAGGACGCGCTCGCGCACTACAGCTATTCGCGCGGGCTCAAGGTGATCTCGCGCGACATCTCCGAGCTGGTGCGCCAGTGCCTGGACGAGAGCCGGCCGCGCACCGTCGAGGGCAAGAAGCCGGCCGGCAGCATCATCGACACGATTCTGCAAAACGAGATCGTCAAGTTCACCTCGGTCGACTTCGAAGATCCGGGCGCGCGCCCGCTCTCGCCCGACGATCTGTCGCCGTCGCCCGCCGGCTCCGACCCGGGGCACAGCATGGGTGGCGGTGGCGGTGACTTCATCGACCCGCGCGGCTGGGCGAGCGAGCGCATGACCCCGGTCGTGGGGATCGATCAGATCGAGGGTCTCGACCGGCGCGACACCGTGGCCGACGCCGGCTCGATCGTGCAGCAGGCGATGGAGGCGCGCGACACGGTGGTCACGCGCCACGCGCTCCCGTTTCCGACGTCATCCGCGCCCGGTCTGACCGGGCCGACGCCCGGTCCCGAATCACTGGCCAACGTGCTGGAACCCGGCGTCGCGCCGGCGCCGGCGCCCGCGCCTCCGCCGCCTCGACCCGAGGTCACGAAAGCGCGCCGCAGCTTCCTCATCGGCGCGGCGATCGGGCTCCTGCTCCTGGGCGTCACCATGGCAGCCGTCGTCGCGCGCCGGGGTGGCCATCCGGCAGGCGCCGCCGTGACCGCCCCGCAACGCTGATCTAGCGCGGTCCCTGGTGCTCGGGCACCAGCGGGAAATGCTCGCCGGAGACGCGGCGCTGCGACGTCACCACCCAGTGGGCGTCGAGAAACTCCCATTTCTGCTCGATGGTCGACTTCTTCACTACACCCTGCCGCTGATTGAACCAGGAGAACTCGGCGATCACGGTCGCCTTGTCGGCGCCGGCCGCCACCATGATCGACGTGACCTCGTGATCGGCGACCACGAAATCGTCGCCCAGGTCGGCGCGGCGGGCGCGCATCAGGCGCGCCTCGTCGGGCGGCAGGCAGCGCAGCACCTGATCGTCGCGTCCCCAGCGCACGCCGTCGTTGAACTCGTGCGCCACCCGCTGCAGCGATTCCTCGCGCCGCTGGCCAGGCGTCATGCAGCCAGGACCGATGACGGCCAGTAGCAGCGCCGGTGCCACCGCCAACCACGCCAGCAGGCTTACGCGCGCGCTCACGCCATCACCTTATCATCGCCCTCGCGGCTTCACCGTCGTCGCAGAACCCGCAGCAGCTTCGCCCGATCCGCGGGGCCGAGCTCGCCGGTCGCCAGCAGACCCAGCACATAGACCACGGCGACGGCGGCGATCGCCACCAGGCCCAGCAGCTTGCCGTGCGCCGGCAGGAAGTGTCCGACGGCGACGGAGATGCCGACGCTGATGCCGACGCGCAGCGCGCTCGCCTGCCGGCAGCCCGCCGCCCAGGCGCGCGGCGCACGTAGACGATCGCGGCGACGAATCCCGACCGCCGTGCCGACCGCCGTCGCCGTAGCCGCCGCCAGGAGCATCGCCGGCCCGGCCGCGGCGCGGGGCACCAGCAGGTAGGCCGCTCCGACCCGACGACGACGGTGACCGAGATCAGCGTGATCGCGGCCGTCGTTCGTCCGGCGGCGTTCAAGATCGCGCACGAGACCGCGAGCATCGCCAGGCAGCACTCGCCGAGCACCAGGACCGCGCAGCGCCGCCGCGCCCTCGCCGTAGTCGCGCGGATAGATGATCGCGAGCAGCGTGTCCGGGCGCGCCGCCAGGCACAGCCCCATGGCCGCCACCAGGATCAGTGCGTAGCGCAGCGTCTGACTGACGTAGATGCGGGTCGCCTCCCGATCGTTGGTGAACGTCGACCGCGAAACCAACGGGAACGCGACGAACGTGATCACGAGCAGCGCCTGATAGGGGAGCAGCGCGAGCTTGCGCAGGCCGTCGTAGTGGCCGGCCAGGATCTCCGCCCGGTGGCCATCGACGACGGTTTTCGCGAGCGGTAGCAGCAGCGGCTGATCGTAGTTGAGCGAGACGTTGAGCAGAAGCGTGTACACCACCATCGCCCCCATGAAGCCGACCAGCCGCCACGCGGAAAAGACCGGCTCGGCACCGCCGGCTCTGGCGGTGGGAACTCCCATCACGCGTGCCGCGATCACCAAGATCACCACGGCCGCGAGGACGAAACCGACGAAGGCGCCGGTGACGTGCCAGACGACGGCCATGCCCAGCAGCAGAATGGTCTTGGCCGTGGAGAACGTGATGTCGAAGGTCGCCTGGGTTCGAAACCGGCGCAGACCGTTCGCCGAACCGACGAAGAGCGAATAGACGGCATAGAGAAAGGGAATCGCCGCGGCGATCCGGAAGTACCGAACATAGGCGGGCGCCTTCACCGACGCGGCGATCAGGGGAGCGCCCAGAAAGAAGGCCAGCGCCAGGACTCCGCCCAGCACCAGCTGCATCCGCAATCCGGCGCGCTTGACTGCGTCGGCGTGGCGATTGTCCTCGGCGGTGAACTTGGAGATCGCGGGGATCGTCGCCTGGACGACCGTGTTGTTGACGATCGAGATCAGGTTGTTGACGACGCCGAAGGCGCCGAATCCGGCGGCGTCGATCAGGCGGGCCAGGCCCACGCCCTGAATGAAGCCGCCGAACATGAAATAGATCTTGGCGAAGCCGATGAACAGCGCGCCGCGGCCCGCCTCGACACCCTCGCTGCTGGCATTGGTCTCGGGCGCGTCGGCTTTCGCCGCCATGTCGATGCCCGGTGCTGGGCTGCTCATCCTTTGACTCCTGAGACGACGCGCTCGATCTCGCCGAGATCGCGCCGCCGTCGAATGTCGGTGAACCCCGCCGCCGCGAGGAGCTCGGCGGTCGCTGCGGCCTGGCCCGCGCCGATCTCCAGCGCCAGCGCGCCGCCGGCGCGCAGGAGCCCAGGCGCCGCCGCCACCAGGCGCCGCACCAGCGCCAGTCCGTCGCCGCCGCCGTCGAGCGCCAGGCGCGGTTCGGCGCGCACCTCGGGCGCCAGACCCTCGATGTCGCCGCTCGCGATGTAAGGCAGGTTGGCGGCGATGACGTCGAAGGGCGCGTGGGCCGCGAGCGGCGCGTCGAGATCCCCCTCGACGAACGTGATCGCGGCGCCGTGGCGCTCGGCGTTCCCGCGCGCGACGACAACCGCGTCCGGCGAGACGTCGCTCGCGATCACCTCGAGCGGCGGCCGGGCTTCCGCTGGCTCGGGTGCGCCGATTTTCGCGCCGGCCTTCACACCGGTCTTGGCGATCGCGATCGCCACCGCGCCCGAGCCGGTGCCCACGTCGGCGACGCGTAACGCGCGCGGCGGCTCGCCGGCGTCGACGGCTGCGAGGCGGGCCAGCGCCTCGTCGACCAGCGTCTCGGTGTCGGGGCGCGGGACCAGCACACGGGCGTCGACGGCCAGCTCGATGCCGAAGAACTCCTTCTTGCCGATGATGTACGCCACCGACTCGCCCGCCTGGCGGCGCTTGACCAGCTCGCGCATGCCGGCGAGCTCCGCCGCCTCCAGCGGGCGGTCGTGCTGCACGTAGAGCTGCACGCGGCTGATGCCGAGCGCGTGCGCCGCCAGGATCTCCGCGTCGAGGCGCGGCGACGCCAGGCCGCGCTGGTTGAAGCGCGTGGTCGTCCAGCGCACGATCTCGAGCACGGTCCAGCGCACCGGCGGTGTCCCGGGCGGGGGCGGATCGCCGGATTGCGGCTGGGACGGAACGCTCAAGGTTGGCGGGCGCGATTCTAGCGGACTTCCCACCCTCAACGCGCCTCCGCGATCCACTGCTGCCAGACGTCCGGGGAATATCCGATCGTGGCGCGCGCGCCGTCGCGCACGACCGGCGTGCGGATGAGCAGCGGATCGTCGACCAGGATCTGTTCGATGCGCGGGCCGGTCGGCGCCGCGTACTTGAGGCCGCGTTCCAGGTAGCGCTTGCCCGCGCGATCGATGAGCTGCTCGATGCCGCCGACGCGCGCCGCGACCCCGCGCAGCTCGCCGGCCGACATCCCCTTTTGCGCCAGGTCGATGGCCTGGAAGCGCACGCCACGTTCCCTGAAGAAGCGCTCGCTCTTGCGGCTGTCGGCGCACTTCTTGGTACCGAAGATCTGGATGTTCACGGCCGGATCGCGACCCTACCGCATTCGCGGCCGGACCGCCGCTGGTTCCGCCCGGCCGCACGGCTCGATGGGTCAGTTCAGCTTCCGGCGCGGTCTGCCGATTCTGCTCGGAAACAGCATGTGGCGCAGGATCGCGGGCCTCATCGCACTCTCGACGGCAGCAGCGCTCTCCGGGTGCAGCAAGAGCACCTCGGGCAGCGCCGCGGACGCCTCCGTCGACGGCAGCGCCGACGCGGGTTTCCGCGCGTGCACGGCGCGCGGCTCGACGGACGACACCACCGACGGCGCCGCCGCCCTCGACGCGTCGGGCGGCCCAGCGGGCGTCGCCGACGACTTCGGCCCCAACGCCAAGGCCGGCTCGACTGCGTCGGCGCTCGGCCAGCTCGACGTCTACGAGGTCACGACGCCGCGCCGGCTCGAGTGGGTCGACCTCTACCTGCGTGCCGATCTCGGCGGCACGCGCCTCACCATCGCGGTCTACGAAGCGCCCGCGCGCAACATGACCTTCCGGCGGCTCACCACGGTGCAGGTCGACGTCCCGCCGTGTGTCGGCTGGGTGGGAACCGGGCCGCTGGGAATTTTGCTCCAGGTCGGCCGTTTCTACGCGATCGGCTTCGACCCCAACCAGGCGGTGACCACCTTCGTCGACAGCGAGTCGAACGACCTGCCGATCGACGGCCAGTTTGGCCGCCTCATCGGCTCGGAGACGTCGACCAGCGTCTCGCTCGACACGCTCGACTGGGGCATGCCGTCGAACAAGGCGTTCACGCGCCAGCGGCTCTACACATCGCAGTCGGACGCTGGCGCATCTGACGGCGGCCTGCTCGACGCGGGCGGCTAGTTGCCGTTGCTGTTTCGGCCCCAGGCTTCGGGCCTCAGGCTTCGGGCCTCAGGCTTCGGAGTCGGACTCGGATCTCGGATCTCGGAGTCGGACCTTCCGGGACTTCTTTCCGACCCGAGGCCCGAGGTCTGAGGCCCCTTTCGGTCCGTCCGCCCTCACTTCATGCGCAGCCGCTCGACGGGGACGCCGCCGACTAGGTGGCTTTCCACGATCTCCGCGACGTCCTCGGCCTTGACGCCGCCGTACCAGACCTGCTCGGGGTAGACCACGACGCTGACGCCGCGCGCGCACTGGTCGAGACAACCGGCCGCGTTGGCGCGGATCGTCCCCTTGAGCCCCTTCTCGTGGAGCAGGCGCTTGAACTCGTCGCGGACGGCGTCGCCGCCCTTGTCGGCGCAGCAACCCTTGGGGTTGCCGGGGTCGCGCTGGTTGACGCAGACGAAAACGTGACGCTGGTAGTGCGGTTCGGCCATTGGCGGCGTTATACCCGCGCGCCGGTCATCGCGCGAGCGCCTCGTCCGCCCTGGCCCGGGTGCACACCCGATTCGAGCCGGCGGCCGCCAACTCGACCACGGACGCCAGCGCGTGCCGTCACGGTCGTTCCCCTCGGCGCGTTACAGTTTCTTGCACCAGTCACGCCGCGCTCCGCTCGATATGTATCGAGACGGTCAAATTGCGGGTTTCGACGCGGGATGGGGCTTGCAGCACCAGGGGAGGTGCGCTTGAATAACCGCATTTGGGCGACTCGATTACAGAGAACGGCCAGGGTTCGTTGAGTCGACCCAAGCCTGGCGACCTGATCGCGGACAAGTATCAGATCGAGAGGTTCATCGGGCAGGGCGGCATGGCCGAGGTCTACGCGGGCCTCAACATCCGCACCGGCAAGCGGGTCGCGCTCAAGTGGATCAGCCCCGCGCTCGCGACGACGAAAGAGGCGCTGTCGCGCTTTCGCCGTGAGGCGCTGGCGGCGGGGCGCATCAATCACCCCAACGTCGTGACGGTGTTCGACGTCGTCGAGCACCTGTCGTCGACCTGGCTGGTGATGGAGCTGCTCGAGGGCGATCCGCTGTCCGAGATCTTGAACCGCGTCGGCTACATGGAGCCGGAGCCCGCCGTGCAGTTGCTGATTCCCGCGATCCGCGGCGTCGCGGCGGCGCACGCCCACGGCGTGATTCACCGCGATCTCACGCCCGACAACATCTTCATCTGCCGCTCCGCCGACGGGAAACCGCGCGAGGCCAAGGTGCTGGACTTCGGCGTCTCCAAGCTCGCCGACGAGGCGGCCGATCAGGTCGGCATCACCGGCCTCGGCCACGCGGTCGGCACGCCGGCGTACATGGCACCCGAACAGATCCGCGGCAACTTCTCGGCCGACGCGCGCACCGACGTCTATGCGCTGGGCGTGGTGCTGTACCAGATGCTCGCCGGTCGCCGTCCGTTCGACGGCCAGATCTATTCGGCGCTCATGATCGAGATCGCGACCACCGATCCGCCGCGGCTGTCGAGCATCCAGCCGCACGTGCCGCCGGCGCTGGAAGCCATCGTTCACCGCGCGCTCGCGCGCGACATGGACCAGCGTTTCCCCGACGTGAAGAGCTTCCTCGAGGCGCTCGAGGATCTGTTCCAGCTCGACGTCGGGTACGCGCCGAGCCGCATCGCGACCGGGCACAGCGGCCGCGTGGTCTTCGGCGCCGAGCGGATCGATTCGTCATCCTCGTATTCGGGCCGGCTCGTGTCGATGCCGGCGACCGGCGAGATGGTGCTGTCGCGCCTCAATTCTCATCCGCTGAACTTGCCGCCGATGACACCGCCCGGGGGCAGCGTGCCCGTCGATCGGCGCGGCTCCTGGACGGGGCTGAATGCGCTCAATCGCATCGTGCCGATCATCGCCGCGCTCGGGCTGGTGGTCGCCGTCGTCGCGCTCGCGGTGGTCCGCAACCGGCGGGACGGCGCTCCGCGCGAGGAGATCGCCGTGGCTCCGACGCGCGCCATCCCCGCGCCCGCGAAGCCGGCGCCGCCCGCGCTGGGTGAGCTGGTCGTGGTGGTGACGCCGTCGTCGGCCCAGGTCACCGTCGATGGCCTTCCCGTCGACGGGAACCCTCACACGGGGCACTACCGCAAGGATCTGGTTCACGAGGTCGGCGCGTCCGCCCCCGGATTCGAATCCAGGACCCAGCGGGTCGTGCTGGCCAAGGACCTGGTCGTGACGCTCTCGCTCGACAAGCTCGACAAGAAGAAGTCGACCTGGCCGCCGGCGCGTGGTGCGGCCAGTCGCCGGTCGCCCGACGCTCGGCGTGTGGCGCGCGCGACGTCGTCGTCCGGCGATCTCGGACCGGAGCCCGACTTGTCGCCCGCGCCCCGTGTGGCGCCGCCGCCGGCGCCGGCTGCGGCTCCCGCGTCCCCCGCGCAGACCATCATCAGCCCGGCTGGCGGTCACGCGCCGATCCACCCGATCCAGACGACGAGCCCTTACGACACGCGATGACCGGGCGAAGGGCGGCGTGGGTGAGCGGTCTCGTGGCCGCGCTGCTGCTATGGGTCTGCGCGCCTGATTCAGTGGCGGCCGCGCAAGCCGGTGACGCCGCGCTCCGCGACGCGGGCCTGCACTTTCAGCGCGGCGTCACGCTGTACGGCGAGACGGATTATCGGGGCGCGCTCATTGAATTCCAGCGCGCCTACGAGATCACGCCCAACGGAGCCGTGCTCTACAACATCGGCGAGACCGAGTACCAGCTACGCGACTACGCCAGCGCGCTCGTCACGTTCGAGCGGTTCCTGGTCGAGGCTCCCGGCGACGACGGCCACCGGCCCGAGGTGGAGGCGAACATCCGCGAGCTGCGCACGCGCGTGGGACGACTGACGATCAACACCGTCCCGCGCGGGGCCGAGATCAGCGTCGACGATCGCGTGGTAGGCAAGACGCCGTTCGACAATCCGGTGGTCGTGGGCGCCGGTCGCGTGCGCGTGACCGCGACGATGGCGGGCCGCGCACCCGAGAGCCGCGAGGTCGAGGTCGCGGTGGACGGCGACGTGACCGTGCTCTTGCAGCTGGCACCGCTGCCGGTCGCGAAACCCGCGCCGCCGCGCGCGGCGAGCGTGCCGCTGGTCGACGCTGCGCCCGCGCGCGCGAGCCGCGGGTCGTCACTGCGCACGGCGGGCTGGATCACGGCCGGCGTGCTCGGAGCCGGCGCGATCGCGATGGGCCTGCTCGCAATTCACGAAGGTGCCACCTTGAAGTCGGAGCGCGATGCTTACCAGGACGATGTGAGCGCGCAGTACGCGTCGGACAAGCGAAGCCGGCTCGACCAGCTCTCGAGCCGAACGCGCGCTTACTCGCTGGTTGGCGATTCGCTGGGCGCCGCCGCCGTGGCCGTCGGCGTGATCACGTTGATGTCGAGCGGCAAGCGCGGCAGCGAGAGGGCCGCGCCGTCGCAGCTGAGCGTGGGGGTGGGCTCGATGTCGTTCCGCGTGGCGTTTTGACCGGCGGAGACAGACTGGCCGCCGCGGTCGTGGCGCTGGCGATCGGGCTCGGCGGCGCGTGCAGCATCTTCGTCGACCACACCGCCGACCAGTGCCGCAGTGACGCCGATTGCGCGAAGTTCGCCGATCACCCGACCTGTCAAAGCGGCATCTGCATCTCGTCGGGGCTCGGGCCGCCGAACTGCTTCTACGGCACGCCGCAGACGACCGATCAGTTCCTCAACGCTTGCACGACGGCGACGTGCATCCCGTTCGACAACTGCCAGCACGGCCTGTGCGACGGCGGCGCGGCGGATCTGATGCCGCCGAACGCTCCGGATGGCGGCGCCGCGGTTCCCGACGCCGGCACGAACGCCGACGCGGGATCGTCGTTGCCCGGCTGCCTGGACCCGATCGCGCGCCCGCAGGTGATCTATCTCACCGGCTCGAGCAATTTCCCGCCGCTGCTCGCCAAGCTGGGGCCGCTCATCATCAAGAAGACCGGCTACACGCCGGTCTATCAGGTGTCGAGCTCGTGCGGCGGCGTACGGGCGATCTTCAGCGTGCAGGCGAAGGATCACTTCATCGCCGATCCGCCGACCGGCTCCGCCAACCCGGTGGCGACCTTCGTCACGCCGGGCGGCGACCTGGTGCCGTGCTCGCTGGGCGGAACCGGATCGGGGGGCGTGCGGGTCGACGTCGGCGAGTCCGACATCTTCTCGACGACCTGCGCCGGCTACGGCCCGTCGTCAGGCGACGTCGGCGAGTACCTGGGTCCGATCCAGGCGATGTTGTTCGTCGTGCCGAGCACGTCGTCGCAGAAGGCGATCTCCGCCGAGATGGCGCACGCGGTGTTCGGTCGCGGGGGCGCGCAGGGATTGACCCAGCCGTGGGTGAATCCGGCGCTCTATTTCGTCCGCAACGGCAACACCGGCACCCAGCTCATGATCGGCAGCGCCATCGGCGTGCCCGCCGATCAGTTCTGGGGCGTCGACCGCGGCAGCGCCAAGAGCGTCGCCGCCCTGCTGACGGTTCTGTCGTCGGGCGCCGATCAGGTGAGCGCCGAGCAGGCGATCGGGATCCTCTCCAACGACTACTACGACGCCGACCGCGGCAACCTGACCGCGCTCGCGTTTCAGGCGTCCAATCAGACGTGCGGCTACCTGCCCGACTCGACCGCGTTCAAGACCGACAAGCGCAACGTGCGCGACGGGCACTATCCGATCTGGGGGCCGCTGCACTTCTTCGCGAACACCGCGCAGGGCATCCCCACGTCAGTAGCGGCGCAGGCGTTCGTGTCGGTTGTGGCGGAGCCGGAGCCCGAGCCCGACTTACTGGACGCCTACATCGACGCGGGGCTGGTGCCGAGCTGTGCCATGAGCGTCAAGCGATCGACCGATCTCGGCCCGCTGTCCGCGTACGTGCCGCCGGTGATGTGCGGCTGCCACTTCGAGGCGCGCCTCGACGGGCCGGACGCCGCGCCACCGCCGGGCTGCACGCCGTGCATGACGGCGAGCGAGTGTGCGGATCCGGCGAGGCCGGCGTGTCGGCTGGGGTATTGCGAGGCGCACTGAGGATCTTTCCCCGTGATCCGTCGGCGTCGGCGTCGGCGATCTGGGATCTTGCGTTTCGATATCAACCACGCTGACGCCGACGCCGACGCCGACGCCGACGGGACAAACCCTCTCTACAGCCGGCCCACGTCCTTCTCGCGCACCCAACCCTCGAGGCCGTTGGGCAGGCGGATGCGCAGCCAATCCTGGTCACGGTCGAGCAGGCGCACGCGCAGGCCGGCGTGCAGGTCGAAGCTGGTCCGATAGTTGGTGTCGGCGCCTTCCTTCACGGCGACGGCGTCGGGCAGGATCACCCCCGAGGGGAGGCGATCCAGGTAGGCGCGCCCCGCGAGCAGCATGCCGGTGAGCAGCGCGCCCGCGCCCAGGATCGACGCGGTCGCACCCAGCAGCGCGCGTGGCTGCGCGGTCGGTCGCCGGCGGATCCACAGCGCCGCCAGCGACGCGAAGAACGCCAGGTAGAACCCGGTGAACAGCCAGGTCTCCGTCGCGGGCGCGAGCCCGGCGACGATGCGCATCCAGAACGGCTCGCGGTCCGCGCCCTCGATCTTGTCGCGCGCGCGCCGGTCGACGATCTTGCGCGCCTGGGTCAGGTTGTAGCGCGCGTCCTCGTCGTCGGGATCGATGGCCGCGGCGCGCTCGAACGACCAGATCGCGCGCCCCAGGTTGCCCTGGCGGTAGTACGCGTCGCCGAGATTGAAGTAGAGATCCGCGGACACCAGGCCCTGGCGATCGAGCTCTTCGTACGCGGCGACGGCCCCCGTGTAGTCGCCGTGCAGATAAGCGTCGTTGCCGCGCCGCCAGGCTTCGTCGGTGCGGTCGGCGCGCGCGGCGCCCGCCTGCAGCAGCGCCAGCGCCAGCACGGCGCGGCGCAGCCGGGCACGCCATCTCGATGCGGGCTTCATGTGGCCGCCTCCTCGCGCAACGACGCCTTGTCGATGGCGACGATCAATTCACCGGCGCGCTCGAGCGCGGTGTTCATCTGCTCGCGCGACGCGGTGGC
Source organism: uncultured Pseudomonadota bacterium (assembly GCA_963774325.1). GTDB lineage: Bacteria > Myxococcota_A > Polyangia > Fen-1088 > Fen-1088 > DASRQZ01. The sequence goes on along the minus strand of CAVZEF010000002.1, from coordinate 482,896 downwards.
GCCGTCCTCCGCCGGAGCGAAGCGAGCCAGGTCGCAGCTCTCGAGCTCGGCGATCACGCGGCCGGCCTCGTCGGCGGGCATCCCGCGCGCCAGCAACAGATCGCGCAGCTCGTCCATGCGCAGGCCGGTGACCGGGTGGCGCAGGCGCGCGGCCACCACGTCGCGCACCACGCGGTCGATCTCGATGTAGAAGGCGGACTGCCGGCCGGCGTCGCGGTGCTCCTCGGCGGCGCCCAGGCGCTGGCGCACCATCTGGCGCACGCGGCGGCGGCGGTTGCGCTGGGAATCCTGCGCCAACCGCTGGCGCAGGCGGGCGACGAAGCGGCCCAGCACCAGCCCCAGCGGCGGAATCAGCAGCAGCCCCAGGAACGGCCGCGATCGATAGAACGTCGCGCCGAGATCGCGGCTCAGCGACGCGTGCGCGCGGATGGGCCGGATCTCCGTCGAGATCACGTTCTCGACGCCGGCTGCGCCCGATGCGCCATGCGGCCCGGGGCTACCCGCCGCGACCGCCTTGTCGCTCGCGGCAGCGCCGGTGACCTCGACGCGCAGTGGATCGCTCTTCGTGAGCGCGTAGGACCGGGCCACCGGATCGAAGTACGCGAGCTCGAATGACGGGATCATCGTCGTGCCCGGGCGCTCGGGCAGCAGCAAGTACTCGATCGTCTTGGTGCCCGAGACCAGCTCGCCCGGGTCCAGGTTCACCGTCACCTTGGGCTCGTAGCTCTTCCAGCCGTCGAGCCGCGGCAGCGCCGGCGCGCGCACGTTGCGCAGGTTGCCCTGGCCGCGAATGTCGATGGTCAGCGTCAGCGCGTCGCCGACGGAAACCGTGCCGCGGTCGGCGCGCGCCTCGATGGTGAACTTGCCGACGTTGCTGGTCTCGAAGCCGGCCGGCTGACCGTCCTTGGGCAGCGGCAGCGCTTCGATCTCGACCGGCTCGGTCTTGAGGTGCTGCCGGCGGACCTTCGAGCCGAAGAAGTCGACCTGCGCGATCTCCGACTCCATCGGCGAGATCGTCAGCTTGCCCGCCTGCAACGGAAACAGCGCTCGCTTGAACAGCGTGGCGACCTGGTAGACGCGGCCGCCGAGGATCTCCTGCGTCAGCGACAGCTGGTTGCGCGCGGGCGGCGAGACGTCCTCGCTCCAGAAGCCGTCGGTGCGCGCCTCGGTGACCGTCTCGTACTTGTCCTGCCGCTGCGTGAGGTAAAGCGACCAGGTCACGGTCACCTGCTCGCCCACGTAGGCCTTCGTCTTGTCGGGGACGGCGCGGATGAAGTTGGAGTCGCCCGCCGACGCCGGTGGGGGCGCCGCCTCCGACTGCGGTGAAGGCGCGGCGGCGGCACCGCTGCCGGGCGCGCCCGCCGGCGGCGCGGCTCCGGCGCCGACGCGCACATTGACCACGTTCGAGCGCATCTCGCGCCCGTCGACGCGAACGCGCGCGGGTCCGATCGCGATCACGCCTCGCTGGCCGGCGGCCGCCACCAGCTCGTAGCGCCAGCTGTAGCTGTTCTGGATGAACGTTCCGCCCGCCGCCCATCGACATCTGCGTCGACTGATTGGGGCCGCGGGGCGCGTTGACCACGCTCAGACCCTTGAAGTCCGGCGGCGTGATAGCCGTCGATCCGCTCGCCGCTCGTGTTGGCGGTCACCTCGTAGATGAAGACATCGCCGGGCGAGACCACGCTGCGGTCGACCTCGGCCAGAAACGACGGCGGCTCGGCGTGGGCGCGGCCCGCGTCGAGCCACGCCAGGGCCAGCAGCGCCGCCAGTGCGCCGGGGAGGGTCGTCTTGAGCCGGGGAAATCTCATGTCGCCGTAGGGCTAGGGTCGCCTGCGAGTCGTTTTACCAGTCTTTGGCCGGCGGTCGCCGGCGCACCGCGCGCAGCCGCGCGCGTTCCTTCTCCAGATCCTTGGGATCGCGCTCCAGGCTGTCGAGCACGGCACCGATCTCCTGCTCGTCCGCCTTGGGCGGCGGAGGTTGCTCGCCTGGGTTCTTCTGCTGGTCCTTCTGGTCCTGCTTGTCTTTGTCCTGCTTGTCCTGGTCGTTCTTGGACTGGTCCTTCTTGTCCTTGTCCTTGTCCTTGCCCGTCGTCGTTCTTCTTTTGGTCCTTCTTGTCGTCCTTCTTGTTGTCCTTGTTCTGGTCCTTCTTGTTCTTGTCGTCTTTCTTGTCTTTGTCCTGCTCGTCCTTCTTCTTCTTTTCCTCTTCCTTGAGCTTCTGCAGCGCGATCTCTTCGTTCCACTTCGCGCGCGCATCGCGCGGATCCAGCGTCAGCGCGCGCTTGTAGGCCTCGACCGCCTCCTTGAACTTGTCCTTCTTGAAGAACGCGTTGCCGAGGTTGTAAAAGGCGGTCGCCTTGAGCGCGCCGTCCTTGGCCTCGGTGGCGCGCAGGAACTCCTGCCCCGCCTCCTCGAAGCGCGACAGCGCGTAAAGCGCCGTGCCGCGATCGAAGTGCACGCCCGGATCGTTCGGCAGCGTCGCGACCGCCTTGTCGTAGAAGCCGAGCGCCTCCTCGGCCTTGCCGGCCTTCATGCGCAAGTTGCCCTGCTCGACGTCCTTGTTGCTGCTCTTCAGCGGTTCGAACGCCGTCAGGAACGGCAGCAGCGGCAAAAGGAGCAATGCGGTCGCCGCCTTCACGACCTCGCCTCCAGTGATTCGGCCGCCGCCGCGCGGCGCCGCCGCCGATCGCTGCTGCACGCCTCGCCCACGAGCAGCAGGAACGCAGGCAGCAGCAGGATCTCGTACACCTCGTCGTACTGTTTCACGACGCGCGCCTCGTTCTCCGATGCGCTTGAGACCGGCCAGCGCGCTCTCGACCTCCTCGACGCCGAAGCGCTTGGGGTCGGCGTGGAAGTATTCGCCGCCGGTCTTCTCGGCGATCTTGGTCAGCGTCGCCTCGTCGAGCCGCGACGTCACGTACTTGCCGTCGCTGTCCTTCAGATAGCCGGTGATCTGCCCCTTCTCGTCGAACTCGGGGACCAGCTCGCCCGAGCGCGAGCCGATGCCGACGGTGAACACCTTGACGCCCAGCTTCGACGCCTGATCGGCGACCTCGAGCGGCTCGCTGTCGTTGTCCTCGCCGTCGGTGAGCAGCAGCATCACCTGCGCGCGCGTCGCGCCGCCCTGCGCGCGGATGCGCGTCAGCAGATCGAGCCCCGAGCGCATCGCGCGTCCGATCGCCGTGCCGCCGACGGGCATGTCCCACGGGTAGAGGTCGCGCCAGAACAGCTTGAGCGCCGCGTAGTCCGTCGTGGGCGGATAGGTCAGCGTCTCGCCCGCGAAGGCGACGAGCCCGATTCGATCGCCGCCCAGCCGACCCATCAGCCGCTCCAGCTCGCGCTTGGCGCGCTCGAGCCGCGACGGGTAGACGTCCTTGGCCAGCATCGACCGCGAGAAGTCGAGCGCGACCACCATGTCGAGCCCCGGTTGCTTGGTCAGCTTCGCCCGCCCGCCGACCTGCGGCCGCGCCAGCGCCAGCGCGATCAGCGCCAGCGCCGCCACCACCTCGACCGCGCGCACGACCTTGCGCGCGACCGACGTCGACGCCACCATGCGCTGGATCATCGGTCCGTTGCCCAGCTTGTCGAGCAACCGGCGCCGCTGCGCGAACGTGACTGCGTAGGCCAGCACCGCGATCGGAACCGCGAGCAGCAACCAGAGAAAGTGTGGGTGGGCGATGCGCATGGGAGTCAGGGCAGGCGGCGAAAGCGCGTCAGGCGCAGGATGGTTTCCAGGACCAGCAGCGCGAACCCGCCCAGCAGGAAGCGCTGGTAGAGCTCGGCGTACAGGATGCCGCGGTCCTTGATCCGTGACTTCTCGAGATCCTCGAGGATCTTCTGGAACCGCTCGGCGAGCGCGCGCGTGTCGGTGGCGAGGTAAGGCGTTCCGCCGGTCATCGACGCGATCTGCTCGAGCAGCTTGGGGTTCACCGAGTAGTGCGGGCGCGCTTGCTGCTGCAGCAACCCGTGCGGCGTCTGCGCCGCGGCCGCCTCGGGATCGTTGTCGCCGGCCAGGATGGTGTGGATCTTGACCCCCAGCTTCTGCGCGTAACCGGCCGCCTGCAGCGGCGCGATGTTGCCCGAGTTGTTGTCGCCGTCGGTGAGCACGATGATCACCTTGGATCGCGCGTCGGAGTGCCGCAGCCGGTTGAGCGCCACGCCGATGCCGTTGCCGATCGCGGTGCCGCGCCCGTCGATGATCCCGATGTGCAGCTCGGACAGCATGCGCAGGAACGTCTCGTGGTCGAGCGTGAGCGGGATGTGCGTGTATGCCTCGCGCGCGAACACCACCAGGCCGATGCGATCGGTGGGGCGGCGGCGCACGAAGTTCTCGATGACCGCCTTGGCGGCGTCGAGCCGGTTGGGCACGAGATCGGTCTCCTCCATCGAGCCCGACACGTCGAGCGCGATCACGATGTCGATGCCTTCCAGCTCGAGATCGTCGTCGACGCGCGAGGTCTGCGGGCGCGCGAGCGCGAGCCCGACCAGCGCCACCGACGCCAGGCGCAGCACCATCGGCAGATCGCGCAGCCGCGCGACCCAGCCGGCGGGGCGCGCTGCCAGCTCCGACGCGCGCGAGTAGGTGAGCACGCCACGGCGTCGCGGCCCGCGGCGCAGGCCCGCCCACAGCACGAGCGCGACGCCGATCGGGATCAACGCCAGCGCGCCCGGGTGCGCGAAGCGGAAGCCCTCGGCGTTGCGCAGCACCCAGACGTAACCGGCGGTGACCGGCGCCAGCACCGCGGCGATCAGGGCGTAGGGGATCTTCCCGATGGTCGGCTTCCCGGTGGTCGCCGTCGTCCTCTTGCCGCCCGGCTTGTCCACCTTGTCCATTGGCCGCTTATCCATTGGCCGCCTTCGAGCTCGTGGCGTCGGTCCCGGTGGCCGCGCCGGCGACGTCGGCGCGCGGGCGCGTCGACGTCACGATCAGGATCGCCGTCTCGAGCGTGCCGCGCGACTCGGCGGCGCTGGGCGAGATCTTCGCGAACTTCACCAGGTCGCATGCCGACAGCCAGCCTTGCACCTCGCCCAGCAGCACCTCGCGTCCGGCGGTGCGCCGCAGCTCGGCGATGAGCTCGTCGGTGGTCAGCTCCAGCGAATCGAAGCCGAAGCGCGCGCCGAGGTACTCGCGGATCACCTCGGACACCGCGAAGTAGAACGGACGGTTGTCGGCGTTCTCGAGGAAGCCGTAGGCGCCCAGGCGATCCAGCCTCTCGAGCGCGACCTCGTGCGCGGGCCGCGGCGGCGGTCCGGGGCGCAGCAGCACGCGCCCGCGCAGCTTGCGCACGATCAGCCAGGTGCACAGGCCCCCGAGCATCGCCGCCAGCAGGCCGCCCGCGATGTACGCCAGCAGCAGATCGCGCTGCTGCACCGGCACCGGCGGCGCGATGTCCTTCAGCGCCGGCTCGGGCTCGTTGGCGATCAGGCTCGCGATCTTGATCGCGATCGCCGACGTCTTCGCCGTGCGGATCTCGCCGCCCTTGCCCAGGTAGGTGACCTCGACCGACGGGATCTCGACCTGCGCCCGGCTCGTAGGCGGCGACGACCAGCGTGAACTCGCGGCGCATCTTGCCGTCGCCCAGGTCCTGCTCGTTCTCCTTGCGGTCCAGCAGCGAGAACGGTTCGAGCGCGATGGTGCCCGGCAGGTTCACCGCGACGCCGCGCCGGCTGATCGCGGTGATGACCAGGTTGATCGGATCGCCGACGTGCGCCTCGCTCTTGTCGACGCGCGCCGTCACCGTCGGCGCGTCGGGATCGCCGCCGCGGCCGCGGCGGCTGCGACGCCCGCGTCGGCGGCAATCGCGGCGCTGGGCTTGTCGGCGCGCGCCGCCGGCAGCGCGCCCGCGACGAGCAATCCGGCGGCCAGCGCCGCCAGCCGCGGCCACCGTTGCAACCATGGCCGCCGCATCAGTGGCGCAGCCTCCGCGCGCGCGCCTCGAAGAAGGTGGTGAGCGCCGGCAGGTACGGCCGGTCGGTGCGCACGTTGACCATGTCCATGTCCAGCCGGCGGAACAGCGTCGTGCGCGCGTCGGCGGCGCGGCGCGCGTCGGCGGCGAAGCGCCGCGCCTCGGGACCGCTGGTGTCGAACAGCACCACCTCGCCGGTCTCGGGATCCTCGAGGTCGACGAAGCCGACGTCGGGCAGCCCCTCTTCCAGCGGATCGGTGACCGACACCGGGATCAGATCGTGGCGCCGCGCCGTGATGCGCAGCGCGCGCTCGTACGAGCTCGGCGTCGCGAGAAAGTCCGACAACAGGAACGCGACCGCGCGCCGGCGCGCGATGCGCGCCAGGAACTGCAGGCCGACCTTGAGGTCGGTGCGCGGGCTGCGCGGCGTGAACGACAGGATCTCGCTGACGACGCGCAGCACGTGCTTCTTGCCCTTCTTGGGCGGCACGAAGCGCTCGACGTCGTCGGTGAAGATGATGAGGCCGACGCGGTCGTTGTTCTTGATCGCGGAGAACGCGAGCAGCGCCGCGAGCTCGGCGGCCAGCTCGCGCTTTTCCTGATCGCGCGAGCCGAAGTTCCCCGACGCCGACATGTCGACGAGCAGCATCACCGTCATCTCGCGCTCTTCGACGAACAGCTTGACGTAGGTCTCGTTCATGCGCGCCGAGACGTTCCAGTCGATGAGCCGGATGTCGTCGCCGGGCATGTACTGGCGCACCTCGGAGAACGCGATGCCGTGGCCCTTGAACACGGAGTGGTACTGCCCCGCCAGCTGGTCGCGCGCCAGGCGCGCGGTCACGATCTCGATCTTGCGGAGCTTCCGCAGTAGCTCTCGTCGCTGCATCGTCGCGGCCGGCCTTCTGTTCCCGCTGCGCGTTCGCTACGGCACCTCGACGTCCTCGAACAGCTGCGGATCACGGTCTCCGACGTGACCTCCTCGGCCTCGGCCTCGTACGTGAGGATCACGCGGTGGCGCAGCACGTCGACGCCGATCGCCTTGACGTCCTCGGGCGTGACGTAGCCGCGGTGGCGCAGGAACGCGTGCGCGCGCGCCGCCAGGTTCAGGGAGATCGACGCGCGCGGGCTGGCGCCGTACTCGATGAAGTCGGCCAGCTCGTTCAGGCCGTGCGCCTTCGGCTCGCGCGTCGCGAGCACGACGCTCACGATGTAGTCCCGGATCTTCTCGTCGATGTAGACCTGGCTGACGACCGTGCGCGCCTCGGCGAGCTCCTGCGGCGTCGCCACCGCGCTCGGCGCTCACGCTCATGCCCGACGTCATGCGGTCCATGATCGCGCGCTCTTCCTCGCGCGTCGGGTAGCCGACCTTGACCATCAGCATGAAGCGGTCGAGCTGCGCCTCGGGCAGCGGGTAGGTGCCCTCCTGCTCGATCGGGTTCTGCGTCGCCATGACGAGGAACGGGTCGGGCAGCGGGTGGGTCGTGTCGCCGATCGTGACCTGCCGCTCCTGCATCGCCTCGAGCAGCGCGGTCTGCACCTTGGCCGGCGCGCGGTTGATCTCGTCGGCGAGGACGAGGTTCGCGAAGATCGGCCCCTTCTTCGGGATGAACTCGCTCTTGGCCTGGTTGTAGATGACGGTGCCGATGATGTCGGCGGGCAGCAGGTCGGGCGTGAACTGGATGCGCTGGAAGCGCAGTGGAGCGCGTCGGACAGCGTCTTCACGGTCAGCGTCTTGGCCAGGCCGGGCACGCCCTCGAGCAGCACGTGGCCGCCGGTGAGCAGGCCGATCAGGATGCGCTCGATCATCGCCTTCTGGCCGACGATGACCTTGCCGACCTCGGCGCTGAGCTTCTCGACGAAGGCGGACTCTTTGTGCACGAGCTCGTTGATGACCCGGACGTCCATGAAACCTGTCCTCCGAAGTTCCGATGGATTACGTAGCAGAAGCCGCCCGTGGCGGCCTGCGGGCGGCGAGCTTACAACTCTCCGCGAGCCAGGGATATTTCCACGGGGCGGTCACGCATGACCAGGCGAGTCGAGGCTCGTCCGGTCACGGCTGCTTCCCCCGGGCCGTTGCATGTGGTAGCTAAACCGCCCATGAGCCGAGATGCCGAAGCCAAGAACCTGCGCCTCTACGATCGTCGCACCATCGAGCGCAACATCAAGAAGGGGCTCATCACTCGCAAGGACTACGAGAAGTTCCTGAAGACGCTCGACGACGCCAAGGACAAGGGCGTCATGGGCACCGAGATCCCCGAGGTCGAGGACCGATCGAGGACGACGCGCTCGAAGGAGCCGACGACGACCTCGACGAGAACGAGGCCGACGACATGGCCGCCGCGGGCGACCCGCCGCCGGCCGGCTCGAACTCGCACTAGGAAAAGAGCCTCCGGGCTTCAGTCCTCGGGCCTCGAAGGTTCAGTCTCCGATTCCCATTGGCGGGGGCTGTGCTTAACCTTCCCTCCCATGGGCACCTCAGACTCCAAGCAGGGTGGGTTCACGGTCACTGACAGGCGGAGCTTCGCGGGGGCGGAGGCGGGCAAGACCGAGAACGCAGCGCCGCCGGCGCCGGACGACCAGGAGCTCGAATCCGGCAGCGAGCCGTCGGATTCGCGGCGCGGGCGTGAGTCGACGCTGCCGGCCGTCGACTTTCACACGTTCGTGCTGTCGCTGGGCAGCTCGGCGCTGCTGCACCTCGGCGAGCTCGAGCAGCCCGAGGGCGGCGCCGCCGAGAAGGATCTGCCGCTGGCCAAGCACACCATCGACATCCTCTCGATGCTCGAGGAGAAGACCAAGGGCAACCTGACGTCGGCCGAGGAGAAGCTGATCCAGAGCCTGCTCTACGATCTTCGCCTGCGTTACGTGAACGCCAGCAAGTGAAATTCGACTTCCTGTCCGGGCCGGCGCGCCGTGCGGTAGTCGCGGCGCAGAAGCTGGCGCGGGCGCGGGAGCAACCAGAAGTCGAGCTCGAGCACCTGACGGCGGCGCTGCTGGAGACGCCCGAGACCGCCGACGTGATTCGTCGCCTGGGCGTCGATCCGGCGTCGCTGCGTGCGCCCCTCGAACAGGCCATGGACGGTTTGCCGCGCGTGCCCGGCGAGGAGGTGTACCTGGGCGCCGCCGTGTTGCGGCTGCTCGACATCGCGCAGATCGACGCGCGCGAACGCGGCTCGGACAAGGTCGAGCCGACCGACTCTGCTGCTCGGGGTGCCGCTCGAGACGCGCTCGGCGGCGGCGGGCGTGCTGCGCAACGCCGGTCTGACGCTGCCCAAGCTCGAGGAGGCGCTGCAGACCCCGGCGGGCGCGGCGACTGCCGCGGCGGGTGGCGCGCGGCCGGCGGTGGCGCCACCGAGCTATCCGACCCTGCAGCGGTTCGCGCGCGATCTGACGCTGCTGGCGTCGGCGGGGCGCCTGGATCCGGTGATCGGCCGCGACGACGAGATCCGGCGCGTGATGCAGATCCTCGGCCGCCGCAGCAAGAACAACCCGATCGTCGTCGGCGATCCCGGCGTCGGCAAGACCGCCGTCGTCGAGGGGCTGGCGCAGCGCATGGCGGCCGGCGACGTGCCGGCGGGCTTGCAGGGCAAGCGCCTCATGGCGCTGGACTCGGCGCGCTGGTCGCGGGCGCCAAGCTGCGCGGCGAGTTCGAGGATCGCCTGCGCGGGCATCCTGCAAGAGGTGCATCAGGCGGGCGGCGAGGTGCTGCTGTTCATCGACGAGATCCACTCGCTGATCGGCGCCGGCAAGGGCGAGGGGTCGCTCGACGCCGCGAGCCTGCTCAAGCCGGCGCTGGCGCGCGGCGAGCTGTCGTGCATCGGCGCGACCACGCTGGAGGAGTATCGCCAGCGCGTCGAGAAGGACCCGGCGTTCGAGCGGCGCTTCCAGCCGATCGTGATCAACGAGCCCGACGACGAGACCTGCCTGGCGATGCTGCGCGGGATCAAGCGCCGCTACGAGGAGCGCCACGGCGTGCGCGTGCTCGATCCCGCGATCACGGCGGCGGTGAAGCTGGCGCGACGCTACGTCGCCGGCCGCTCGCTGCCCGACAAGGCGATCGATCTCGTCGACGAGGCCGCGAGCCGGTTGCACCTGGAGCTGGATTCGCGCCCCGACGAGGTCGACGTGCTCGAGCGGCGGCAGATCGCGCTGCGCGTGGAGATCGAAGCGCTGCGCCGCGATCGCGACGCCGAGTCGGCGCGGCGGCGCGCGGCGCTGGCCGCCGAGGTCGAGGCGCTGTCGGCCCGCCTCGGCCCTTTGCGCACCAAGTGGCACGCCGAGCGCGAGGCGATCAGCGAGCTCCATGCGGCGACCGCGGCGGTTGAAGCCGCGCGTGAAGAAGCCGACGCGGCGCTGCGCAGCGGCGATCTCGGGGCGGCGGCCGAGGCCCGCTACGGTCGCATTCCGGTGCTGGAGGCGGCGCGCGACGCCGCCGAGGCGAAGCTGCGCGAGGCACAGGCCGGCGAGCGGCTGCTCGAGGACGCCGTCGAGCCGATGCACGTCGCGCGCGTCGTCGCCGATTGGACCGGTATCCCGGTGGCGCGCATGCTCGAGGGCGAGCGCCAGAAGCTGCTCGGCATCGAGGATCGGCTGCGCCGCCGCGTCATCGGCCAGGACGATGCCGTGCAGCGGGTCGGACTGGCGATCAAGCGCGCGCGGGCCGGCCTGGGTGATCCCGGGCGACCGATCGGCTCGTTCATCTTTCTCGGGCCGACCGGCGTCGGCAAGACCGAGCTGGCCAAGGCGCTGGCCGAGTTCCTGTTCGACGACGAGGCGGCGATGGTGCGGCTCGATATGTCGGAGTACATGGAGCGCCACTCGGTGGCGCGGCTCACCGGCGCGCCGCCCGGCTACGTCGGCTACGACGAGGGCGGTCAGCTCACCGAGGCGGTGCGCGCGCGGCCCTATTCGGTCGTGTTGCTCGACGAGGTCGAGAAGGCGCACCCCGACGTGTTCAACGTGTTGCTCGCGCTGCTCGACGATGGGCGGCTCACCGACTCGCGCGGGCGCACCGTCGGCTTCGCCAACGTCGTGCTGATCATGACGTCGAACCTGGGCAGCCAGGCGATCCTCGACGCCGCCGGCGACCGCGAGAGCGTGCGGCGCGAGGTGACGGCGGCGCTGCGCGCGCATTTTCGCCCGGAGTTCTTGAATCGCATCGACGAGACGGTGATCTTCGATCCGCTGGGCACGGCGCAGATCGAGGCGATCGTCGGCCTGCAGATCGATCGGCTCGCCAAGCTGCTCGGCGAGCAACAGATCGCGATCGAGGTGTCGCCCGAGGCGCGCGCGCTGCTGGCTGCCGAAAGCTACGACCCGGCCTACGGCGCGCGCCCGGTCAAGCGGGCGCTGCAGACGGCGGCTGCGCGACCCGCTGGCGGAGAAGATCCTGGCGGGAGAGCTCGCGGCGGGGGACACGGTCGGGGTGACGGTGGCGGACGGGCAGCTGAGAGTCGCGAAGAAGACGGCGGCCGGCTAGCGAGCTCGAGTCAGCCAACTACCCCTGTCTGCAGGGGCGAGGGTGGGTGAGGGGGGCCGGGGATCGTCGAGCGTCGCGCTGCAAGACCGGCCTCCTCACCCCGACCCTCTCCTCCCCGCGGACGTGTAGGAGAGGGAGACAGAGAGGCAACGTGGGCTACTCCCCGCCGAGCGAGATCCCGTTCCGCTGACACAGCGATCTGGCCAGCGTCCGGCTCTTGTCGTCCAGCTTGCCGTACGCCCGTCCCGCACCCTCGGCGTCCTTCAGCGAACAGGAGCACACCGTGATGATCTGGTAGGCGTCGGTCAGGCTCGGCTTGGCCTTGAGCGCGCGTCGCGCAATCTCGATCGCCGACGGGCACTGCTGGTGCAGCCAGGCGTCGCGCGCCTGCTTCAGCAGCTGATCGGCGTCGGCCGCCGGCTCGGCGGCGCCCGCCGCGGTCTCGGTGTGGCTCGCCTCTCGCGGGCTGCGGAACGACGCCGCGGTCTCGGCGTGCGCCGGTGGGTCCTTGCCCACGGCGCTGAGGCTCGCGGCGCTGGCGCGCGCGTGGGCGGCGTGCGGGACTGCCGCGGCGACCAGCGTACCGCCACCCGCAGCCGGCTTGCACAGCTTGACCAGCTCCTTGATGAGCTGGTTGGCCGGATCGACCTTGGCGATGTCGTCCGCTTCGCGCCGGGTCTCGAGGCACTTACCCTGCGTGCGGAACTTCTCCGCCGCCAGCAGGTGCTCGGACACGAAGAGCGTGCGGGCCTCTTGATAGCGAGACGCCGCGCGCTTCTTGTAAAGGCTCTCGGCCGGGATCGCCTCGTACCAGTCGATCGCGCCGCCATAGTCCTTCGCCGTCGATGCCTCGTCGAACTTCGAGAACGCCGCCGACCCCTTGCGCTCGGTCTCCGCCCTGTGGAACAGCGTGAGTAGCTTCGCGCGATCGGCGGGATTGAGCGGCGACTGGTTCGGTCCGCCGGCGTTGAGCTGGCGGATGGTCGCCAGCGCGGCGACCCAGTCCTCGTTCTGCGAGTCGCGCTCGATCTTCGCGAACGGATCCTGTGGTGCGGGCGGCGCCGTCACCGCCGGCTGCGGGGCCGAGGTCATTCCTTGCGCCGCCGGGGCCGCCCCCGCCGCAGCCGGCGCCGCGGCCAGCGTCGCGCCGTTCGCCGCCGACTCGCCGGCGGCCTTGGGATGGCTCATCGAGCGCTGCAGCAAGATTCCCAGCACCGCGAACAGCAGCCCGCCGCCGACGGCGTAGACCATCTTGGGCGACACCCGGGGCTCGGCCATCTTCGCGGCGGCCGCCGGGTCGAACACATAGAGCTCGAATGGTCCGACGAAGCGCATCTTCACGTGTCCGAGCTCGACGACGTCGCCCGGGTTCAGCTCGATGCGCTCGTAGTCGTCGCCGTTGACGCGCACGCCATTGGCGCTCTGTAAATCCACGATGGTGTAGCGGTCGCCGTCGCGCACGACCTTCGCGTGGTGGCGCGAGATCGATCGATGGTTCAACTGCACGTCGTTCTCGTCGGTGCGTCCGATCACCACCGACGCGCGGCCCAGCATGAACTCCATGCCTGCGAGCTCGGTGCTGAGCACGACCAGCCGCGCCGGCGCCGGCGCTCCGTCGACCTTGGGCGCCATCTCGCCCAGCGTGCGCACCGGGATCGTCGGCTGCGCCTCGATCGGCTCGGGTGACGATGTTCGCGCCGGCTGTGACTCGGGCGGCGACATGCGCGCTCCCGGCGCAGCCGCAGCCGCGGCTGGCGGCGCCGTGACGGTCGTGGCCGCTGCCGCCGGCGTCGTTCGCGATCCCATCGCGGGCGTCGCCGTGCGCTTCTTGCCGCTCGTCGCCGACGCCATCGCCGATCCGGTCGCGCCCGCGGCGTCGGCGGGCCGGTCCGACTTGAGGACGATCTTGTAGTCACCGATGTGAAGCTCGTCGCCCTCGCGGATCGGCGTCACGGCCGCGATGCGCGACCCGTTCAGTTTCACGCCCGTGAAGCTCGCGAGATCCTCGACGTAGACGACGCCGTTCTGTCGCAGCAGGCGCGCGTGCTTGCGAGACACGTTCCGCTCGGTGAGGCGGATCGTGTTTCCTTCTTGTCGACCAATGGTCATCTCATCGCGGATCACCGGGATGACCGTGGTCTTCCCCTCATCATCCTCGATGGTCAGCTTGAGCACGATAAACGCCCCAGTTGGCAGGCACTTAGACTGTATCCGTGCCCAACTCCGGGGTCAATCGGCGCGTCGCAGTTCGTTCGCGCCGAGAATCGCGCGGGCGTGCTTACAGGCTTCGGAGCTCCGGATAGGTCGTCATCACGTCGGTTTCGGTCATGGAATCGTCCGGATCTGCTGGCGTCCAGACCACTTCCAGCCCGAGTAGGCCTCCGGGCGACACCCCGCCCAGCTCGGCCAGCAGCGCCTCGACCTCCTCGTGGGTGGTTATCGTCTTCCACGACCCGAGCGGCGTGCGCGTCGCGACGATCAATCGTCACCAGGACGAGCTCCAGCGCTTCACGACCTTCGACCGCCGCGTCCGACGCACGGTTCACGCGCCCATCGGCTGAGCGCACGCGCTCGACCGAGAAGCGCGACCGTTCGGCCAGCGCCAGGCCGTTCATCTTGGTCTCGGCGTTGGTCATGCTCATCGGGCCGTTCGCCTCGGCGCCGGCGTAGCGGATCGAATCCTTCTGGCGCAGCAGCTCCAGCGCCGACTGCTGCAGCAACGCCGCGAGCCCGGCCTCGGACTCCGTGTCGCCGTTGGTGGCGAACTGCTCCAGGCGCTGCTGGATGCCGCGCGCGGAACGGCCGAGGCCAATCTGCAGCTTGTAGACGTAGGCTCGGCCGGGGACGACCTGCACGCCATCGTCGTCGCTGTAGCCCGACGACCAGCCGGCGTCTCCGCCCTGGCGCGCGCGCCGCACGGCGCGGGCAATAGCGAACACGGAGTATCCGACGACCGCCAGCACGATGAGCGTGCCGAAGACCGCCGCCGAAGCCATAGCCGCCGCCCCAACCCCAGCTCGGCAGGAAGAAGAAGTGACTGCCGCCGCCATAGCCGTAGCCCGATCCGGGCGACGAATAGCTGCGCGGCATGGAATAGCTCGGGCTGGACCGAAAGCCTCCGCGGCTGCCGAAGCTGCCGCCCGACCGCGGGCCCGCCAGCGCGAGCGCCGGCACGATCAGCATCGCCAGCAGGGCGAGGATGCTCAGAAACCGCATGGCACTGCGCGTCTTTTTCATGGCTTCAGGGAGAGTCTAGCGCCAATCCAGGGCCCGGCTACTGGGACAGATATTCCCCGTCGGCGTCAGCGTGGGGCGTCAGCGTGGGCGCTCGGGCGGCGCAATTCGGGACGGCGACGCCGACGCCGGCGCCCACACCGACGGGGTCACTCATCCGGAAGTCAGATCAGGATGGTATTTTCCGTGCGGCGGAGCGGGGGTTCATCACTGCTCTCATCCTCGGCGACGTCGATGGTCTCGCTGCCCAGCACCAGCTGGGATTCCATCCCGCGCCGTTCGGTGAGCTCCTCGAAGTAGCGTCGGATCTCCGGCAAGGCCTGGATCAGGCGCTGAAAGTAGTCGCGCTCCAGGAACAGGATCGTCGAGCGCCGCGCCGCGCGCACCGTGGCCGAGGTCGGCTGGTTGTTGATGAGCGCCATCTCGCCGAACACCTCACCCGCGCGCAGGCGCGCCAGCGGCACCTCGACCTCGGGCGCGCCGTCGACGGCCGGCTGGCGCTTCGTGACCTCGACTTCGCCGGCCAGCACGACGAACAGGCCCAGCCCCGCCACGCCCTCTCGGATGATCTCGGTGCCGGCCGCGACCTCGTGCCCGTCGAAGCGGCGGATCAGATCCATCTGCTGCTGCCGGTTGAACGGACGGAACAGCGGCGACGTCGCCAGCAGGTTCTTGAGCAGGCGCTCGCGCGCGAAGCGATCCAGCGCCGCCGCCAGCGTCGGGATCTGCGCCGCGAGCGCGTTCAGCGCGTCGCGCCCGAGCTCGAGGACGTCGGCCTCGCCAACGACCTGGACCGAGGCCGTGCGCGGCTGCGCCGTCAGCAGCGACATCTCGCCGAACAGCGCCGACTCGTGCAGGCGCGCGCGGTCGGTCTGCCGGCCCAGGCTGTCGGTCGCGAAGACCCGCACCTGCCCGCCGCCCATCAGGTAGAACGCCACGCCGGGCTCGCCCTCGCGGATCACGAAGTCTCCGTCGGACAGACGCAGGACGTTCAACGCGCGGATCACCGGCGCGAACGCGGCCGCCGGCAGATCCGACAGAAACGGCAGCGGCAGAAAGGTCTGCGGGTAGCGCGTGTAGACCGAAAAGTCGAGCGCGCGCGCCCGCGCGCGGCTGCCGATCTCGGGCGCGTTCTCGGCGCTGGTCAGGTCGGGCCGCGCGATCGCGGCGTCCTCCTCGACGGGCGCCTGCCGGGCCGCCTTGCCCAGAGAGGGCGAGCCCTGCGCATAGAGCGCCGCCATCTCGGCCACGATGTCGTCGGTCGGCTGCCCGATGCGCTCCAGCTCCTTGCACGCGACGATCGCCGGCAGCGCATGGCCGGCGCGCACGTTGTGCAGCGCGAGCGCGCGATAGATCGCCGCCGCGCCCTCGACGTCGCCGAGGCGCGCGATCAGGTCGGCGATCCTCAGCCGGGCGTCGTAGTCGAGCGGGTTGGCCGCCAGGATATGGTCGTACGCGGCCAGCGCCGCGCCCAGCTCGCCCGCGCGCAGCAGCGTGCGCGCCTCCGCCTTGAGCGCTCGAACGGTGGTGGTCGCCATTGCGTAAACGTTATCCGGAGCGCCAAATTGGGTAAAGCGCCGACATGCAGCAGCCGCCAAACCCCGATTCCGACAGCGATCCCGACTTCGGGTTGGCGCCCGCCGGCCCGGACGCCGCCTCGGCCGCCGTCTCGGAGGTCGCCTCCGAGGTTTTGGGCCTCTCCGTCGAGGGCCGCGTGCTGCGCGCATGGCGCTTCGGCGCGGGTGGCGCGCCGCCCCTGCTGGTCGTGGGCGGCGTGCACGGCGACGAACCGAGCAGCGTCGGAGCCGTCGCCGAGCTGGGGCAGCGGTTGCAGTCCGGCGCGGTGGTGGCATCGGGTCCGGTCTGGGTGGTGCCGCGGCTCAACCCCGACGGGCTCGCGCGCGGCCGCAAGAACTCGGCGCGCGACGTCGACCTCAATCGCAACTTTCCCGCCGCCAACTTTCGCCGCGCGCACGAACCCGGCTATTTTCCCGGCGCAGAGCCGCTGTCGGAGCCGGAGACGGCCGCGCTGGCAGTCGCTCATCGATCGCGCGCGCATCGCTGCCATCGTCGCCGTGCACGCGCCGTTCGCCTGCGTGAACTACGACGGGCCCGCCGCCGCGTGGGCCGAGCGGGTTGCCGCGGCGTGCGGTTGGCCCGCGCGCGGCGACATCGGCTATCCGACGCCCGGCTCGCTGGGCAGCTGGTTTGGCATCGATCGCGGCTTACCAATTCTCACGTTGGAGCTGCCGCCCGGGCCGCTCGACGGCTTTCAGAATCGGTGCCGCGCCGCGCTCGACGAAGCTCGTCACTATGAATCCGATACGAATCAGGTAGTATCCGGCCAAGTCGGCTGGGAACTGAATTCCGCCGTCGATTCCGTGGCCATGGACAAGGATCTCGAGCGCACGTTTCTAGAGACGCTTTCACGGGCTCTCGTTTCACTCCCCTTCGACGTCAAGGTGCTGCTGGAGGCTGTCTCGGATCCCGATCTCGAGCACGCCGTCCGTGAAATCGCCGCAGCGACGGTCGTTCACGTCATCACGCCCAAGGAAGGCAACGTCGAGGCGCCCGTGCGCCACGCCGAGGACGCCATCCTGTTGCGGCTGGCGCTGGCGAAGATCGCCGCCGAGGGCGGCGAGGGCGCGCCAGGCGTTCCGCGACCGCTTCGCCGAGAACTACGGGCGCCTCGACGAGGAGCTGCAGCTGTTTCGCGACAGCTTTGGCGACGACATCGTCGACTGGCTCGACAGTCGATGGGGCGGCGCTGCTGAAGGCGGTCTACGCCAAGAAGAAGATCTCGATGTTCGTCGACGACGAAGAGGTCGGGACCTTTCTGTATGACGAGGGGCTGCGCTTCGGCACCGAGTACCCGATCACCGAGAAATCGCTGGCGGGCCGCGTGAAGCAGGCCCAGCCTTTCATCGACCACTTGAGTCGCAAGCGCGATCAGGACCGCAGGAAGATTCAGTCCTAGCTCCGCTCGGCGTCGTTTCATGGTGTCGCCCGGTTCATCCGCCGCGCCGTTCGGCGCTTCCCCGGAGACGTTGCTCGACGTCGCGGTCGGGATCGCCGAGAACGGCGCCGGACGGGTGCCGCCGGAGACGCTCACCGAGGCGGCGCGCGCGTCGGCGCCGCTCATCACCCAGGTCGAGCCGGCCAAGGTGCGCGCCGGCATGGAGGCGGTGATCCTCGGCCGCTCGCTCGAGGTGGCGCTGCAGTGGATGCACGAGGCCGGCCTGCTGGCGGTGCTGCTGCCCGAGCTCGAGGCGACCGTCGACTTCTCGCAGGAGGCGGGGCGGCGGCACAAGGACGTCTGGGAGCACACCAAGCAGGTGGTGCGGCAGTCGGTGCCGAAGCCGCTCGTGCGCTGGGCGGCGCTGCTGCACGACATCGGCAAGGTGCCGACGCGCGTGATGCTGCCCGACGGGCGCGTGACGTTTCACCGCCACGCCGAGGTCGGCGCGCGCATGTTCGACACCGTCGGGCGGCGGCTGGGCTTCGACCGCACCGAGCGCCACAAGATCCGCTTCCTGATCCTGCACCATCTGCGCGGCAACGCCTACGAGCCCGGCTGGACCGACGCGGCCGTGCGCCGCTTCGACCACGAGATGGGCGAGCACCTCGAGGATCTGCTCGATCTGTCGCGCGCCGACGTGACGTCGCGCCGGCCCGGGCCGCCGGCAGGAGGCGGTGGCGAACATTCACGCGCTCAAGGAGCGCATCCTGGCGATCCGCGAGCTCGACGCGCGCATCCCGCCGCTGCCGCCCGGCCTGGGCAACGCGATCATGGAGGCGTTCAGCCTGCCGCCGTCGCGGCGCGTGGGCGACATCCGCAAGCTGTGCCACGACGCCGTCGAGCGGGGCGAGCTCGAGGAGCGCCGCGACGCCGCGTACTACGTCGACTTTCTCAGGAAGTCGGGCGTGACCGAGTAGACGCCGGGCGCGTCGCGCGCTCAGCTCCAGTCGTCGACGCCTTCGAGGGGCTCGTCGCGCTCCCAGTGGCGCAGGTTGCGGCGGCGGCGGCGCAGCGCGCGGATCTGGTTGGCCCAGAAGGCCACGGCGCCGATCGCGACCACGGCGACGATGACGGCGACCGGGAACGGCATGGTGAGATTTTGGCCGAGCCGCGCTTCAAAGCCAAGTCGTCGGCCTCGGGCCGCGCCGGCCCGAGGTCCGAGGCCCGAGGTCCGAGGCCCCCTTGACCGAACGGCAATTGGCGCCAAAGCGAGTCGGCTAGACTACCCAGGCCATGCCAGAGCTGCCCGACCTGGCCCACATCGAAGCCAAGCTGCGGCCGGCGCTGGTCGGGCAAGAGATCGCCGACGCGCGCACCGGCGACCCGACGGTCCTGCGCATCATGATCGACGAGCCGCTCGGCGCCGCGCTGCGCGGGCGGCGCATCACCAGCGTCGATCGGCGCGGCCACTTCATGCGCTTCGGGATCGACGGCGACCGGGTGATCGTCATCAACGCGATGCTCGTCGGAAAGTACCGCTTGCTCGCGCCGGCCGAGCTCGGGGGCAAGAAGGATCCGCGCGCGCTCGGCCTGGCGCTGGCGCTGGCGTCGGGGAATGAGCTGCAGTACGTCGACGACAAGCGCATGGGCAAGGTCTACGTCGCGCGCGCCGCCGACGAGAACGCAGATCCCGGTCTACGGCCAGCTGGGCGTCGACGTGACTGTCGGCGGCGTTCACGCGCGAGGCGTTCGGCGCGATCTTGCGAAAGCGGCGCGATCAGACGCGCATGTTCCTGATGGACAAGCGGGCGCTGGCGTCGATCGGCAACGCCTACGCCGACGAGATCCTGTTCGCCGCCCACATCCACCCCAAGACGTTCTGCAACAAGCTCAGCCCCGGCCGAGGCCGACGCGCTCTACGCGGCGATCCCGTCGGTGCTGCGCCACGCGATCGACGAGATCGCGCGCCGCGATCCGCCGATCGACGAGAAGCTGCGCGACTTCCTGTCGGTGCGCGGGCGCGACGGCAAGCCCTGCCCGCGCTGCGGCACCAAGATCCGCGCGGTGCGCGTCGGCGACGGCGACGCCTGCTTCTGTCCCCAGTGCCAGCCGACCGGGCGAAAGCTGTTCGTCGACTGGAGCAGCTTGCCGAAGGAAAAGACCTAGTGTCCTAGCCGCGCGCGCTCAGATGATAGAGGCAGATGGCGCCGGCGGTCGCGACGTTCAGCGAATCGGCGCCCGCCGACGGCGACATCGGGATCGTCACCCGATGATCGCACACGGCCTGCGCCGCCGGCGAAAGGCCCGGGCCCTCGGCGCCGAGGAGCAGCACGGCTTTGGGCGGTGGCGTCAAGGCGGCCAGCGGCGTCGCCGCGGCGTCGACGACCGCGCCGACGATCGAGAAGCCGCGCGTGGCGCGTAGCTCGGCGAGCTCGTCGGGCCAGCGCTCGAGGCGGATCACCGGCAGCGCGAAGACCCCGCCCAGCGAGACGCGGATCGCCTTGCGATAGAAGGGATCGGCGGCGCGCGGCGACAGCAGCAGCGCCGACGCGCCGAACGCGACCGCGTTGCGCACGATCGAGCCGAGGTTGTCGACGTCGACCAGATCCTCGACGGCGACGACCAGGCGCGCGCCGTCGGGGACCGCGTGCCGCGCCGGGCGCTCGCCGATCGCCAGGCAGCCGCGGTGCACGTGGAACCCGGCGATGCCGTCGAGCAGGTCCTGGCTTGCGACGTAGACCGGGCATCGGCGCTTTTCGTCGACCTGGGCGAGCACGTCGGCCATCGCCGCCAGCCGTGGCGGTGTCACCAGCACCGAGCACACGCGCAGGTCGCTCCCGAGCAGGCGCCGCACGACGCGCTCGCTCTCGGCGACGAAGCGGTTGCCCGCGGCGCTGAGGTGCCTCTCCTTGAGCTGCCGGTAGTCGGCGATCCGGGGATCGTCCACCAGCGTGATCGCGACCGCCACGCTGGGGAGAGTACAAAAAAATCGCGGGCGCCGTGCTAAAAGCAGGGCGCGATGACTGCGCGCGACGTCCGACGACACGCGACCCGTATCTCTGCCGCGGCCCCGGCGCGCGCGCTCGCCGCTCGCTGGTCGATGGCGATCGCCGGTGTGCTGGGCGCTCTGGCGGCCGGCGGCTGCGGCAACTCGGCGCCGCACGGCCCGCCGGTGTTGCAGCAGATCTACTGGGAAAGCCGCGGCGGCGTCCAGACACTGGTGTGGTCCTCGATTCCCACCGACGGCCCGTTGGCCACCACGGTGGTGCCGGCGGCGACGCAGTTCGACCTGGTGTTCGATCGCGTGATCGACGGCAGCCGGGTCGAGGATACGGTCACGGTCAACGGCGTCTCGCGCCAGCAGCCCAAGGCGATGCCGCCGGTGTCGGTGAGCTGGCCAGGCAAGGGCGATCCGGGCGAGCCCGCCTTCAACCTGGCCGTTTGGTACAACAGCATCCACCTGCCGATCGCGGCGTCGAGCACGTCGTACGTGTACGGCCGGGAGACGCCGAGCTATCCGTCGAGCACGACGATCTCGATCGCGATCGATCGCAACGGCATCACCAGCCAGTACGGCGAGCCGATGGCGGAGGTTGGGCCGATCGCGATCATGACGGAGGCGTTCTCGGTGGCGATCAACTCGACGTCGACGCCGACGCCGACGGGCGACGACGCGGGCGCGCTGCCGCCCACGTACGTCCCCACGAACTTCTGGGTGCCGCTGCAGTTCAACAACATTCCGGTCGACTTCGCGACCCAGTTGCCGCAGTTCCTGCAGGTGCGGCAGAACGGCCGGCTGCTGAGCACGGGCGAGTACCAGTTGCAGGCCTCCGTGTCCGATCCGACGCTGATCCTGCTCCAGCCGGGGAGCATCCGGATCTGGGACAGCGGCGCGCAGCTCGACGTGACGCTGTCGGCGGATCTGCCCGACATCTACGGCGCGACGCTGGGCACAGCGCAGAGCGCGTCGTTCATTCCGTGCCAGCTCGTGAGCGAGGACGCGGGCGTGCGCACCTGTGCGCCGCCGAGCCACGGCGGCAGCGACGGGGGCGCGAGCGACGGCGGTGATGCATCGGCCGCGATCGACGCGGGCGCGACGGTGGACGGCGGCGACGCCGGCGTCGACAGCAGCGACGCGGCCGACGACGCCGTGTCCACCGACTGATCGGTCTCGATACTCTCTAGGCGGCGGCGCGGTCGAACTCGCGGGCGAAGATCGCGGCCATCTGTCGTTCGACGATCGGTTTGACCTCGGCGAGCGAGATCGGCGCGCCCGAGCAGCGACGACATCGACGCCATGACGGTCGCTTCGAGGCCGCAGGGATTGATCGCCGCGAAGCGCGAGAGATCGGTCGAGACGTTGAGCGCGAACCCGTGCAGCGTCACCCAGCGTTTGACCGCGACGCCGATCGACGCCACCTTGTGGTCGGCGGCGCGGTTCCAGACGCCGGTCCAGCTCTCGCGCCGGCCGGCGGGCAGGCCGAACGCCTCGACGCGTCCGGATGAGCGCCTCCTCGAGGTTGCGCAGGTACACGTGCAGATCGCGCTCGGGCTCGCGCAGCAGGAAGATCGGGTAGCCGACCAGCTGGCCGGGTCCGTGATAGGTGACGTCGCCGCCGCGCTCGATCTCGAACATCGGAATGTCGCCGGGCGCGAGCACGTTCTCGCGGTGCGTGCCGCGCCCGAGCGTGATCACGTCCGGATGCTCGACGAGGATCAGCGTATCGGGGATCTCGTCGCGCTGGCGCGCCGCCACCAGCTCCCGCTGCAGCGCCCAGACCTCGCCGTACTCGCGGGTTCCGAGATCGACGACGCGCGCGGGCAACGAGGCGGACATGCGAGCGTTAGCATACTCGATGGCGGCGATCGGTCCTCGCAAGCCTTGCGTGAGGCAAGCCTCGTCCCGCGCAGGCTATCGATTCTGGATGTGAATCGCCTCGCCGAGCGACGCCTTCGCGGCTTCCATGATCGCCTCGGGCAGCGTCGGGTGGGCGTGGATCGTCAGGCTGATGTCGTCGGCGAGCGCGCCCATCTCGATGGCCAGCGCCGCCTCGGCGATGATGTCCGACGCGCCGTTGCCGACGACGTGGATGCCGAGCACTTCCTTGCTGTCGGCGTCGATGACGACCTTGACGAAGCCGTCGGTGTCGGCGTTGGCGATCGCGCGGCCGAGCGCGACGAACGGGAACTTGCCGATCTTCACCTTGTGGCCCTTCTTCTCGGCCTCGTCGGCGGTGATGCCGGCCGACGCGATCTCCGGATCGGTGAAGATCACCGACGGGGATCGTGCGCACGTCCATCTCCGACTTGTGGCCGGCGATGACCTCGGCGACGACCTCGGCCTCGCTCGACGCCTTGTGCGCCAGCATCGGCTGGCCCACCAGATCGCCGATCGCGTAGATGCCGGGCACGTTGGTGCGCATGCGTCGATCGGTCGGACACGAAGCCGCGCTCGATCTTCACGCCGACCTCTTCGAGCCCGAGGTCCTCGGAGTTTGGACGGCGGCCGACCGAGACCAGGACCTTGTCGGCCTCGATCGTCGCTTCCTGCGTCCCGCCGCCGGCGCCGCCCGCGATCTCCAGCGTGACCGCCGCCTTGCCCGCTTTCTCCGTCCACGACTTCGCCTTGGCGCCGGTCATGACCTCGACGCCCAGCTTCTTGAGCTTGCGCGCGACGACCTGCGCCAGCTCCGGGTCGGTGCCGGGCAGGATCGCCGGCAGCGCCTCGACGACGGTGACCTTGGCGCCGAGCTTGGCGTAGAGCGTGCCGATCTCGAGGCCGATGTAGCCGCCGCCCACGACGAGCAGCCGCTCGGGCACCTGCGCGAAGTCGAGCGCGCCGGTCGAGTCGACGATGCGCTTGCCGTCGAACTTGAAGCCGGGGATCTCGATCGGCCGCGAGCCGGTGGCGAGCACGATGTTGTCGGCCTGGATCGTCGATCGGGCCGTCCTTTTGCTGAAGCTCGACGGTGTTGCGTGACGTCAGCCGCGCCGTGCCTGTGCGGTAATCGCAGCCGTTGGCCTTGAGCAGCGTGCGCACGCCGCCGGTCAGCTTGCTGACGACCTCGCCCTTCCACGTCTGCAGCTTGGCCATGTCCAGGCGAATGTTGTCGGCCAGGATGCCGATCTCGGCGCCGTGGCGGAACTTGTCGTAGTACTTGGACGCGTTGATCAGCGCCTTCGACGGGATGCAGCCGACGTTCAGGCAGATCCCGCCCGGCTTGTCGCGCTCGACCACCATCGCCTTCTTCTTGAGCTGGCCGAGCCGGATGCCGGCGACATAGCCTCCCGGGCCGCTGCCAATGACCAACGCCTCGACACGAATCGCTTCCTGAGCCATCGAACGCTTTCTGACCTCGCTGCTAGTTGGATGCCGAGACCTTCTTCAAGGTCGCTATGCCGGTCAGCGTGCATGTCGTCGCGATCGTCGTCATGAACTGCTCTTCCGCGGCGGTCGGGCCGGTGAGCGTGAACGTCCACGACGACGGCTGCTCGTCGATGAGGCCGCCGGCGCCGTCGCCGAAGGAGCAGCTCTGGCCGGCCTGGATGGTCGCGACCTTGTCCTTGATGTCGAACGCGTAAAAGCACTGCGTCCCGGAATCGAAGAGCGAAGGGGTCAGATCGACGAGGTCCGACGTCACGCCGGCGCCCCACTTCTTGCTCGTCCCCAGCAGGCCTGACTGGTCGGGCTGGCCCTGGCACGACAGGGTCCCCATCGACTGGGTGTACATCCACGTGCCGGTGAACTGGGCGAGATCGTTGCCGTCGCCGCCGCACCCGGCGGCGGTCGCGCTGACGGTCAAGAGTCCCAGGACGAGAAGAATGCCGCGCGTCTTGTCCGTCGTCATTTCGACCCCTTTCGCGTTGAGCCTCGCTTTATACCGCAAGGGCCGACGGGGCACTACCGCTTGCCGCGGATCCGCAGCAGGTCCGCGAGCTGCTCGCGCAGCGCGGTGGTCGGCTCCGCGAACACGTCCTCGATCAAGCTCTCGATGCGGCGGCGGGCCGACCTTCTCCTCGGCGTCGATCGCGTCGCGCACCTCCGCCTCGATCGCGGCGCGCAGCGCGGCGTCGGCGGCCTGGTCGAGCGTGCCCGACGCGCGCAGCCATGCGCGGAAGCGCGAGATCGGATCCTTGCGCGTCCACTCCTCGGTCTCATCGGGGCGATAGCGCGCGGGATCGTCGGACGTGCTGTGCGCGCCCAGGCGATAGGTCACCGCCTCGATCAGCGTCGGGCCGCCGCCGCGCGCGCGCGCGTCGACCGCCGCTTGGTGGCCGCGTAGACCGCGAACACGTCGTTGCCGTCGACGCGCACGCCCGGCATGCCGTAGGCCAGCGCCTTGATCGCGAACGTCTCCGACGCGCGTCTGCGCGCGCCGCCGGCGTCGAGATCGCCCACTGGTTGTTCTGGCAGAGGAAGACCACCGGCGTGTGGTAGACGGCCGCGAAGTTCAGCCGCGACGTGGAAGTCCTCGGCGCTGGTGCCGCCCTCGCCCAGGTAGCCGAGCACGACGGTCTGTCGTCCTTGAGGATCTTGCGCCGCCCAGGCGATGCCGACGCCGTGCGGGAGCTGCGTCGCGACGCACGACGACAGCGGCACGTAGTTGAGCGCGCGCGGCGTGCCCGGATGACCGGCATCTGCCGGCCGCGCGCGATGTCGTTGGCGTTGCCGAAGAGCTGCGCGACGAAGCTGCGCAGCGGCAGCCCGCGGTAGAGCGCCGCGCCCGCCTCGCGGTGCGCCGGCACGACGACAGTCGTCGGCCGCCAGCGCGGCGGCCGCGCCGATGACCGCCGCCTCCTGGCCGCGCGCCTCGGCGTAAAAGCCGATGCGCCCCTGTCGCTGCAGCGCCAGCAGGCGCTCGTCGATGATGCGGATGCGCACCATGCCGCGATAGATCTCGCGCAGCGCGCGCCGCGTCGAGCGCGGGCACCGCCTTGGCGTCGGCGGTGCCGTCCTCGCGCAGGATCGAGGCGAGGCCGGTCGCGCGCGCCTGGTCCTCGTCGCTCCAGACCTCGACGAAGTCGGACTCGACGTCGCCCATGCCGGCGCGGATCTTGGCCGGCGGCGGCAGTCGGCGCCGTCTCGGGGCATCTGCGGCGGGCGGGACTTCGATGCGGCCATCGCTACACCATCTCCAGGAACATCAGGCGTCGGGTCTTCGAGCAGCGGCCTTGATCGTGCTGCAGGAAGCGCGCGCCGTCGTAGCCGTCGACGACGCGGTGGTCGACCGAGATCGACAGGTTCATCAGGTCGCGGATCACGATCTGGCCCGTCGCGCACGGCCGGGCGCTCGGCTTGATCTTGTGCACGCCGAGGATCGCGACCTCGGGGAAGTTGATGATCGGCGTCGCCAGCACGCCGCCGAGCGTGCCCGAGCGACGTGATCGTGAACGTCGAGCCGGTCGAGCTCGTCGCGCGTCGCGCTTGCCCGGTGCGCGTCGCCTCGGCGAGCCGGTCGATCTCCTGCGCGAGGTCGAAGAGCGAGCGGCGATCGGCGTCGCGCACCACCGGCACGATCAGCCCGGCCGTCGGTCGCGGTGGCGAGGCCGATGTGGTAGCTGCTTGCGCTGGACGATCTCGCCGCGCCGCCTCGTCGAGCGTGGCGTTGAGCTGCGGGAACTTCTTCAGCGCCGCGACGGTCGCCTTGACGATGAACGGCAGGAACGACAGCTTGACGCCGCGCTCGGCGGCGCGCTCCTTGGCGCGCTCGCGCAGCGTCACGAGCTCGGTGCAGTCGACCTCCTCGACGTAGGTGAAGTGCGCCGCGGTCTGCTTCGAGCGCGACCATGTTCTCGGCGATCTTCTTGCGCACGCCGCGGAAGGGGACGCGCTCGTCGGCCGCCTCGCGCGCCGGCGTGTGCAACGGGACCACCGCCGGCCGCGCCGCGTCCCGCGCAGCGCCGGCGTCGCCGCCCGCGCCGGCGTGGTGCTCGCGCACGTCGTCCGAGCGTGATGCGGCCGTCGGGCCCGTCGCCGCGCACCGTCGCGCAGGTCGACGCCGAGGTCGCGCGCGAGCTTGCGCGTCGCCGGCGTCGCCAGCACGCGCGCGGTCCTGGTTCCGTTCGACTTGCCGGGCGCGTGCGCCGCGCTGACCGTCGCGGTCGCCGCGTGCGTCGCGGTCTCGGCCGCTGCCGCGCCCACGTGTGCCTCGGCCTTGCCCGACTTCGCGGTCGCCGCCGGCGTCGCCGAGGTGGCGGCGCCGTCGGTGTCGATCGTGACCAGCACCTTGCCGACCGGGCAGAGCTGGCCCTCGGCGTACATGCGCTTGGCGACGCGGCCCGCGCGCGGCGACGGGATCTCGACCGTCGCCTTGTCGGTCATGACCTCGACCATCGGCTGGTCCTCGCGCGAGCGAGTCGCCCTCCTTGACCTGCCAGCGGACGACCTCGCCCTCGACGACGCCTTCGCCGATGTCGGGCAGCTTGAACTCGAAGGTCATGCGGATCCGATCGGCGTCGGCTAGAAGCTGCACGACGCGCTCGACGGCGTCGAGCGCATGCGGTTCGGCGTCGGGCAGGTACTCGTGCTCGAGCGTGTACGGGAACGGCGTGTCGAAGCCGGTGACGCGCAGGATCGGCGCCTCCAGGTGCTCAGGATCGCCTTCTCCTGGATCGTCGCGGCCAGCTCGGCGCCGAAGCCGCACGTGCGCGGCGCCTCGTGCACGATCACGACGCGGCCGGTCTTGCGCACCGACGTCAGGATCGTCGTCGATGTCGAACGGCAGCAGCGTGCGCAGGTCGATGACCTCGAGATCGATAGCCCTGCGCCGCGCCCTGCTCGGCGGCCTCGACGCCGGTGTGCACCATCGCGCCCCAGCGCGAGCACCGTGACCTGCGTGCCCTCGCGCACGACCTTGGCCTTGCCGAGCGGCGACGGTGTACTCGCCCTCGGGCACCTCGCCCTTGCGCCGCGCGGTAGACGCGCTTCGGCTCCATGAAGATCACCGGGTCCTCGCCGCGGATGCAGGTCGCGAGCAGGCCCTTGGCGTCGTACGGGTTCGACGGGCAGACGACCTTGAGGCCCGGCGTGTGGATGAAGAGCGCCTCCGGCGACTGCGAGTGGTAGTGGCCGCCGCGGATGCCGCCGCCGACGGGCGTGCGGATCACCACGGGCGCGGGTACTGGCCGCCCGAGCGATAGCGCAACTTGGCCAGCTCGTTCACGATCTGATCGTACGCCGGGATAGATGAAGTCGGCGAACTGGATCTCGGGCACCGGGCGCAGGCCGTAGAGCGCCATGCCGATCGCGGTGCCGATGATGCCGGCCTCGGCGAGCGGCGTGTCGATCACGCGATCGGCGCCGAACTCGTCGTGCAGGCCGCTGGTCGCGCGGAAGACGCCGCCGAACTTGCCGACGTCCTCGCCGAGCACGACGACGCGCGGGTCGCGGCGCATCTCGATGCCGCAAGCGCATCGTTGACCGCCTGGATGATGTTCATTTCGGGCATCGGCGTGCCTCGGCTTACGCCACCCCATCGAGGAAATCAAGTCTGGCGAGGAGGGCCTCCGGCTCGGCTTCGGGCGTCGGGCCTCGGGCTTCGGACTCACGGTCGAGGCCCGATCGTGCCCGGTCTTCGGGCCGTGCTTCGCGATCTCGGCGTCGAGCTCCGCCTGCTGCTCCCGCAGGTGCCAGGGGACGTCGGAGTACACGTCCTCGAACATCGTGTCGAGCGGCGGCTTCGGTTCCTGGCGCTCGGCGTACTGGAGCGCGTCGGTGATCTCCTCGAGGATCTCGTGCCGCATCTGCGCCTCGAGCTCGACGCTGACCTCGTTCTTCGCCAGCAAGTACTTGCGGAAGCGCTCGAGCGGATCGTGGCGCTCCCACTCCTTGGGCTCGGCCGGGTCGCGGTAGACCGACGGATCGTCCGACGAGCTGTGGCGCGCCGCGGCGGTAGGTGCGCGCCTCGATCAGCGTCGGCGCCGTCGCCGCGCCGCGCCGCGCGCCGCCGCCTCCGCGGTGACGTGAATCACCGCCAGGATGTCGTTGCCGTCGACGCAGCACGCCCGGCATGCCGTAGGCGACCGCCTTCTGCGCGAACGTCGGCGTCGCCGTCTGCACGGAGCGCGGCACCGAGATCGCCCAGCCGTTGTTGCGGCAGATGAAGATCGCCGGCGCCTTGAAGACGCCGGCGAAGTTCAGGCCGATGTGGAAGATCGGCGTCGAAGTGCCGCCCTCGCCGAAGAACGCGACCGCGACGTCGTCCTTCTTCTGCAGCTTCGCCGCCCAGGCCGTGCCGACGGCGTGCGGGATCTGCGTCGCCGACCGGCGAGCTGATCGACACGAAGTTGAGCCTGCGCGACCGAGTGGTGCACCGGCATCTGCCGGCCCTTGACCGGGTCCTCGGCGTTGCCGAAGAGCTGGCACATGAACGTGCGCAGCGGGTAGCCGCGGTACAGCGCCGCGCCGACCTCGCGGTACGCCGGGTAGAGCCAGTCGCCGGGACGCAGCGCGTGCGCCGCGCCGATGTGCGTCGCCTCCTCGCCCAGCGAGCTCAGGTAGAAGCCGAGCCGCCCCTGGCGCTGCAGGCGCAGCATGCGCTCGTCGAGCAGGCGCACCAGCAGGATCGTGCGGAACAGCTTGCGCAGATCGTCGCCCGAGACCTGGGGCTCGCGCTCGGGATGCGTGACCCGTCCCTCGTCGTCGATGACCCTGATGACTTCCAGCCGCAACGTTCCTCCGGTGTGCGATGTGATGCGCTCGCGCAGGCGATACTGGCTACGCCAGCGACGAACCGTATAATCGTGCGACGACGACGCTGTCAAGGCAGCGTCCGCCAAGGAGACGGTGACCCATGAAGATACATGTACGCGATGTCGTCAGCTTTTTCGGCCGGGACTACCTGGTCGAGGGCGTGGTCGGCTACCACGTGAACGGCAAGCGGTTTCAGCTGGCGCGCGCCGTCGACGGTGACGCGGTGCTGTGGGTCGAGCCGCTGCGCGACGACGGCGACGAGCGGCTGATGGTCTTCAAGGAGATCCGCGATCTGGAGATGGCGATCCCGCCGCCCGAGACCATCCTTTACAACGGGGCCACCTACCTGCAGCGCCTGACCGGCAAGAGCACCGTCGAGGTGTCGGGGACGCTGCCCGAGCGCGGCGCCGGGTCGGTGCAGCTCTGGCGCTACCACGCCGCCGGCGATCTTTCGCTGCACATCGAGTCGGGCCCGTCGGGGCTCTGGACCGCCGCCGGCGAGTCGGTGCATCGGGGGATGATCGACATCCTGCCCGGCAAGTAGCGATGGGCAGCAGCTTCGGGACGCTGTTCCGCATCACGCACCTTCGGCGAATCGCACGGCGTCGGTGTCGGCGTCATCGTCGACGGCTGCCCGCCGCGGTTGCCGCTGGCGGTCGAGGAGATCCAGGCCGAGCTGGATCGCCGCCGCCCCGGCCAGAGCGTGATCACGACGCAGCGGCGCGAGGCCGACGCGGTCGAGATCCTGTCGGGCGTCCACGAGGGGCTGACGCTGGGCACGCCGATCGCGATGGTCGTCCGCAACCAGGATCAGCGCGGCGGCGACTACGAGGAGATGAAGACCAAGTACCGGCCGTCGCACGCCGACTACACCTACCAGGCGAAGTTCGGCATCCGCGCGTGGCAAGGCGGCGGCCGTGCGAGCGCGCGCGAGACCATCGGGCGCGTCGCCGCCGGCGCGATCGCGCGCAAAGTGCTCGAGTCGCTGGCGCCCGGGCTGCAGATCGTCGCCTACGTCAAGCAGGTGCAGGCGCTGGAGGCGGCGGTCGATCCCGAGACGGTCACGCGCGAGGCGGTCGAGGCCAACATCATCCGCTGTCCCGAGGCGGCGATGGCGGAGCGGATGATCGCGCTCGTCGACGGTGCGCGCAAGGCGGGCGACTCGCTGGGCGGCGTGGTCGAGGCGGCTGCGCGTGGCGTGCCGGCGGGCTGGGGCGAGCCGGTGTTCGACAAGCTCGACGCCGATCTCGCCAAGGCGATGCTGTCGTTGCCGGCGGCCAAGGGCTTCGAGATCGGCAGCGGCTTCGCGGCACGCAGCTGTCGGGCAGCCAGCACAACGATCCGTTCTACAGCGCCGACGGCAACGTCCGCACGCGAACCAACCACTCGGGCGGCGTGCAGGGCGGCATCTCCAACGGCGAGTCGATCCTGGTGCGCGTCGCGTTCAAGCCGACGGCGACGATCCTGCGCGAGCAGGAGACCGTCGACGTCGACGGCAACGCGACGACGATCAAGGCCCGAGGGCGCCACGATCCGTGCGTGTTGCCGCGCGCGGTGCCGATCGTCGAGGCGATGATCGCGCTCGTGCTGGCGGATCACGCGCTCCGGCAGCGCGGGCAGTGCGGGTAGACGCGCGAGCCAGCGTTCGTCTAGATCCCATCTAGCTCGGCGGCCCCGACGGCGGCGTCGCCTCTCTCCGGATCGCCTCCAGCTCCGTCTCGTCGAAGTCGTAGCGCTCGCGGCAGAAGTTGCAGGTGACCTCGGCCGTGCCCTCCTCGAGGATCATCGATCGCAGCTCGCCCGCGCCCAGCAGCGTCAGCGATGCGCCGGCGCGCTCCCGCGAGCACGGGCAAAAGAAGCTGACTTCACGCCGGTCCAGTATCTGTAGCCCCGGGAGCGCGTCGCCCAGCGCCGCGTCCAGCAGCTCCTCCACCGTCGCCGGCCGCGTCGCCAGCGCGCGCGTGAGCACGCCCGCGCGCAAGCGTTCGCGCGCGGCGGCGACGATCGCCGCGCCTTCGCTGCCCGGCAGCGCCTGGATGAGGAGGCCGCCCGAGATCGCGATCGCGCCCTCGCCGCCGCCGTCTCCCGTCGGATCCACCAGCAGCGCGTCGCACGCGAGCGCGCTGTCGATCTGTTCGCTCGCGATCAGGTAGTGCTCGACGTCGTCGTCGATCTCGCCGGTCGCGATCTGCGTCTCGCCGCTGAACGTCTCGCGCAGGCCCAGATCGCGCACCACGTGGACGATACCCGCGCGGCCCACCGCCGCGGCCAGGCTCATTCGCTGCGGCGTCTCCGCCGTCACCGCGTGAAGCGCCGGCAAACGCGCGTCCGGATGCCGCACGTACGCGCGCACCCTCCCCGACGCGCTGGCGTCGACGGTGAGCCCCCCGAGCGGCCCGTCACCCAGCACCTGCAGCGTCACGCGCTCCTCGTCCTTCGTGAGCGTGCTCAGGAGCAATCCCGCGGTCGTGCCCCGCGCCAGCGCCAGCGCCGCCGCGCCCGCCGCCTGGTGTCGTCGCGCCGCCTCCTCCGCGGCCGGCGTCGTCAGCGCGACGACCAGGCGAGCAGCGCCGTCAGCTAGAATACAGCGCGCAATCTCGCTCGGCATTGTCGATGGCATTTCGTCGGCTAATGGTACGCTGGCAAAGGCTCGATGTCCCCTCCGCGGCCTCCCATCCTCCAGTTGATGTCGCTGCCCAACCTGCTGAGCCTGTCGCGGATCCCTCTCGGCGGCGCGTTCTGGCTCGTGCTGAGACCGACGGTGCGCGGCTCGATCTGGGCGTTCGTCATCATGGGCGTCGCCGCGCTGACCGATGTGCTCGACGGTTATTTGGCCCGCAGGCAGGCTCAGCGCGCCGGCGATCCGCCCGACCCCGGTGGCGGCACCGGCGCCTGGCTCGATCCGATCTGCGACAAGCTGTTCGTCGCTGCCGTGCTGGCGGCCATCGTCGTGCGCCGCCATCCGCCGCCCCAGATCATCGTCCTCATCCTCACGCGAGAGCTGGTCCAGCTGCCGCTCGGCATCGCCTATCGCTTCATTCCGACCCTGCACAGCTGGCTGCGCTACGACTTCCGCGCGAGCCTGCTCGGCAAGGCGGCGACGGTGGCGCAATTCCTGGCGATCGTCGCGCTCATTCTGGGTCATTCATCGACAGTGACGCTGGCGGTGATTGCCTTCGGGCTCGGTCTCGCCGCGCTGGCCGACTACATGAGGCGCGCCATCCGGATCGGCAAGGATCGGATCGAGCAGGTGAAGTCGCATGAGACGCCGCGCTCCTGACGACCACGCCGTCTCCGCGCTCCGCCGGCGCGCGGAGTGCTACAGTCCCGGCGATGCGGGTGCCGGGCTCACCGAAGCGACTCACCGTCGCGCTGCTCGTGGCGGCGCTCGGCTGCGCGCCGGCGGCGACGCAGAGCCCGCCCCCGCCGGTGGCGCCTCCGCGGCCCGCCGCCGACGAAGGCAGTCGCGTCGAGAAGGTGCGCGAGGAGCTGCAGCTGGCGCCGTGGGACCTCGCGTTCTCGGCGGTGCGCGGGACCGGCGTGGCCACCGAGACCGTGACCGCGCGGAACCTGACCGACGAGCCGGTGACGGTGCGCGCGCTGCCGGTGCTCGGCGGCGACGGTGCCCCGCCGTTCGAGCTGCGCAGCCCGCCCAAGCTGCCGGCGATCGTGCCGCCCAAGGGCCAGCTCTCCGTCGAGGTGACGTTCGCGCCGCCCGCGAGCGTCGCGCTGGGCGTGCACCGCGCGCTGCTGCGGTTCCAGACCGGGCCCACGCCCGAAGATGGTCCGGGCACCGATCTGTCGGCGCTGGCGACGGTGGGCCGCCCCGGCGATCACGAGCCGACGCTGGCCGAGGTGGTCGAGGCGCTCGGCTACGCCGTCGACGTGCGCAGCGCGCGCGCCGCCGGGCCCGCCGCCGCTCCTGCAGCGGGCGGAGCGGGGCGGCCCGACGGGGACGAGGTCCTGGTGCCGCTGTTCATCCGCGCGGCGCCGTCGGTGGTGGCGCTGAACCCGGTGGCGCGCTTCTCCGCCGATGGCCCGCGTCCGTTTGGCCCCTACACCGTCAAGGCGGCCGGCATGACGCCGCAGACGCTGGGCACGCTGGCCGACGGGCAACACCAGACCCTGAACCCCGAGCTGGATTCGGGTAGCAACGCCAGCTTCGATCCCGGCGACGCCGTCTTTGGCCTGTGGGTGCGCGCCGGCAAGCGCACCGTCTACACCGAAGACCAGCGCAACAGTGGCACCGACAAGCACGCCGCGCGCGTCTTCACGCTGCATGCGCGCGGCGGCGCGCCGATCCCCAACGCCTACCTGGTCGCGTTTCGCGACGGCGGCGACGATGCGTTCCAGGACTACGTGTTCGTGCTCTGGAACGTGAAGCCAGCGGCGAGCGCATCCGCCGCCGCGCCCGTCACAGCGCCCGCTCCGCGATCTCCGTGAGCTCGCCGTCGGTGAGCGGCAGCGGATTCGCCTTCATGCTGCTCGCGACCCGGGCCTTTTGCACCAGCTCGGGGATGTCGGCGGCGGTCACGCCATAGCGCGCGAGTCCCGGCACCGCAAGCGCCGCTCCGAGCTCATCCAGCCAGGCGATGCCGTCGTCGGCCGTCGCGTCGGCGCGTCCGGTGAGCAAGGCCGCGATCTCGCGAAAGCGAGCCCGCGCCGGGTGCGCGGGGGCCCGCGTCTCCAGCGCGCGCAGGTTGACGCGCATCGCGTGCGGCAGCAGCGCGGCGCACACGGCGCCGTGGGGCGCGGGCCAGCTGCCCCCGACCGGCGCCGCGAACCCGTGCACGGCGCCGAGCCCGGCGTTGGCCAGGCACAGCCCACCGAGCAGGCTCGCCAGCGCCAGGTCCTCGCGCGCGGCGGCGCTCGCGCCGCGACCAGCGGCGGTATCGTCGTACGCCGGGCGCAGCGCGCGCGCCGACCGACCGATCCCCTCGCGCGCCAGCGCGTCGGTGACCGGGTTGGCGCGCGACGAGAGAAACGGCTCGATGAGCTGCGACAGCGCATCGAGGCCGCTGCTGGCGACGACGGCCGCGGGCAGCCCGATGAGCAGGTCGGGATCGACGATTGCGACGCGCGCGAGCATGAGCGGGCTGCGCAGGCTCGCCTTCACGCGGTGCTCGGTCGACGCGAGCACGGCGTTCCGCGTGACCTCCGACCCCGTGCCGGCCGTGGTCGGCGCCGCAATGAACGGTAGGCCGGGTCGTTCGAGCGTGCGGCCGCGCCCCACGACCTCGAGGTAGTCGAGCGGATCGCCGCCGTTGCCGACGAGCGCCGCGATCGCCTTGCCGGCGTCGAGCGCGCTGCCGCCGCCGCACGCGATCACCAGGTCGCATCCGGCGTCGCGCGCCCGCGCGGCGGCGTCGCGCACCAGCGCCACCGTCGGCTCGCCCGCGACCGCGACCAGCGCCGGCGTCAGGCCCTCTCGCCGCAATGCCGCGTCGAGCGGCGTCAGGCGCGCCGGTGAGCTGCCACCGACCAGCAACGGCCGCGATCCGAAGGCGCGCGCGATCGCGGGAATTTGCGCCGCGGCGCCGGCCCCGAACACGATCCGCGTGGGCGCCGCCAGCTCGAACGCGGTGCTCACCAGCCGGCGTCGTCGGGGAAGACGTTGGTGTACTTCACCGCCGTGCGCGGCCTCGGCCATCAGATCGGCGACGGCGTCGCGCCAGGTCAGGTAGTGCGCGGTCTCGCGGTGGGCGGCCTGCGCGTCGGGGTGCTTGTAAACCTCGATGAGGGAGAACCGGGTCGGGTCCTCACGCGACTGGATGAAGTCGAAGCGGAGAATTCCCGGCTCCTTCACGCTCGCCTGCGCATTGGTCAGCGTCGCCGCGCGGAATGCTTCGATCGCGTCGGATTTCACGTGGACCTGGACCTGGACGATGTACAGCGACTCGGGCATGAGATGGCTCCTCTACCTCTTGCTCTTGGGCTGGCGAGACTCTAGCCGATCTCCGTCGATGCGCCGCCTGGAGACCGCCGTCGCGCGCGCGAGATCGAAAAAAGCGACGCTGGCGTGCGCGCTGTCGCGATCGCGTTGCGCTGATCTTGGTAGATCTGCTGGCGATGTCGTTCCAGTCTCGACCGGACCGAGGGGCGCGCACCGTGGCCGTCGCGATCCTGATCGCGTGCGCGCTCGTCGCCGCGACCCGCCGGCGCGCGAGCGCGGAGCCCGCGCCGGCGGGGCCGTCGCTGCTGTCGGCCGCCGAGGTGCACTGGCTGGAGCAGCGCGCCTGGCTGGAGCGCGATCCGGCGCGCGTGCTGCGCGTTCTCGGCCCCTACGCCGACCGCGTCGCCGGCGCCGAGCACGTGCGCCTCGACGACGTGCGCGTCGCGCACATCGAGGCGCTCGAGTGCGTGCTCGGCCGCGTCGCCGCCGCGCGCCTGGGCGTGGCGCAGTTCTTCACCGATCCGCTCTTCCGCGCCAGCGGCGCGACCTCGCTGGTGGTGCTGCTCGACCCGGCGACGCTGAACGTGCTCGATCAGATCTTCGACCTGCACACGATCTTCCCGCCGACGGTCGTGCCGGCGCCGCCAGCCGCGCCGGTGCACATGCGCTTTCTGCTCGCGGGTCAGGGCCGGCTGCTCATGGTCTACGACGGCTCCGCGAGCTACGCGCACCGCGACGATGCCTACTCGATCTTCGGGAACCGCGACTACGAGGTCCATCCCTTCGCGCGCATGACCATCGGCACGCAGCATGGCGATCCGGCGCTGCTGGATCTCGCGGTCGCCGACGGGCCGCGCGCGCCGCTGCAGCCGTTCAAGAAGCACGTGCTCTTCCTGTGGCCCGAGATTCACGGCCTGTTCGTGCACGGGCGCGACGTCACCGCCGACACCAGCGTGATCGACCGCAAGATCCGCCCGCCCCCGATCGACTGGCGCAGCGGCCCGGCGTCGGGCGCGCGGCGACTGGCCCAGAACGGCTGCCCGGCGGAAGGCCCCTGGGGCGGAGTCGCCGCGTCGTCGCCTGTTGCTGTGCCGGTCAGATGAGAAAGCGCCAGGAACGGGTCTTCCTACGGCTCGCGCTTCATGGCCGCCGCGATCCGGCGCGGCAGCTCCTGCTCCTCGAGCTTTTCCAGCGGCAGCGGCAGCGCCAGCGACCAGTTGGGCCAGGCGGTGGTCGTCCCGGGCATGTTGGGGCGCTCGACGACCGCCAGCGCGTCGTCGAGCGTCGCCAGGATCACGCGCGACGGCGCCGCCGCGAGCGCCTGATAGGTCCGCTCGATCGCGACCTCGGCCGTCGCGTCGGGTGGGATCGCCGCCTCGCGCTCGATCTTGTCGCGCAGCGCGCGCATGCCCGGCTCGTTGGGCGTCAGCCCCGCCGCCAGGCTGCCCGCAACGTCGCCGCCGGTCCACAGCCCGGCGATGGTCGCCAGGTCGTGGGTGGTCACACCCGACAGCGCCATATCGGGAAACGCGCGCGCCGGCACCGGCTCGAAGTACATCAGGCGGTACGAGAGCATGCGCTGCTCGGCCAGCTTCTCGCGCACCCCGTCCTCGACGGTGCCGAGATCCTCGCCGACGATGAACGCGCGCGCGCGGTGGCTCTCGACCGCGACGATCGCCAGCAGCTCGTCGGGGCGCGAGCGCACGTACGCTCCGCCTTTCGCGCCGAGCCCGCGCGGGATCCAGAACAGGCGGAACAGCCCCATGACGTGATCGATGCGCAGGCCGCCCGCGTGTCGCAGCATCGCGCGGATGGTCTCGCGGAACGATCGATAGCCGGTGGCGCGCAGGCGGTGCGGGATGAACGGCGTCAGGCCCCAGTCCTGGCCGTCGGCGGCGAACTCGTCGGGCGGCGCGCCCACCGACACGTCGCTCGCCAGAAGATCCTGCCAGCACCAGGCGTCGGCGCCCGCGATGTCGAGCCCGATGGGCAGGTCGTTGATGATGGCGATCTCCTTGGCGGCGCGCGCGAGCTGCTCGTCGATGAGCCACTGCACCCAGGCGTGGAAGCGCACGCGGCGCGCCTCGTGGGTGACGAATCGCGCGACCTCGGCGCCGTCGGGGCGGCGGTAGTCCTCCCGCCAGCGGCGCCAGTCCTTGCCGTGGCGTTCGGCCAGTGCGCAGTACGTCGCGAACTGGGTCAGCGCATCGCCCTGCTCTTTCCAGAAACCGTCGAAGCCGGCGTCGCCTGTGAACTGATCGAAGATCCGCTCCAGCGCTTCCGTCTTCAGCGCGAAGATCGCGTCGCGATCGATGCGGCGCGCATGGTTGAGCGCCTGCCCCGCCTCGGCCAGACGCGGCAGATGCGCGCCCAGCGCCTCGGCCGCGCCGGGCACCTCCTCGATGCGCAGGTAGAGAGGGTTGCGAAAGCGCCGGCTGCTCGGGTAGTAGGGCGACGGCTCGATCGGGGGCACCGGCGTCGGCGCCGTGAACGGGTTCGTCATGATCACGCCGGCGCCCAGCGCCTGGCGCGACCAGCGGCCGAGCCGCCGGAGGTCGGCGAAGTCGCCGATGCCCCAGCTTGCGCGCGAGCGCGACGCGTAGATCTGTGCCGCCCAACCCCAGGTGCGCAGCTCGTCGGGCAGATGACAGGCGCCGGGCGTGACGATGACCAGCGTCTGCTCCTCGCGTCCGGCGCGCGGCTCCAGGCGGTGGTAGCCGATCGGCAGGTCGGGCGGCAGCGCGCGCTCGACGCCGATGACCGTGCCGTCCTCCAGGGTCAGGCGTCCGGGCGCGGCGATGAACGGGCCCTCGCCGGCGCGGACGATCTTGACCCGGCCGTGCGTGTCGTCGTCGATCGCGGGCACGGCCGGGGGCGGCCCGCCGTGGCCGCCGGATCGGTGTTCCGCGGCGGGGGCGGCGCTCTCGGGGGCGCCCGCGGCCTCGGGCGCCACGCCCATCGCCGCCAGCAGCGCGGCGCGCGTCGCCCGGCTGGTGACGTGCTCGCTCCCCAGCGCGTCGAAGTACCCGTCGTCGATGCCCCACTGGTCGGTCATGTGCCGCTCAATCTACCCGACAGCCTCGGGCCCTGATAGACGCGGCGAATGCATGCCCCGCTGGACGGGGGTGCTCCAAATGAACGTCGATGTCGGGAGTTTCGCCACGGATGGCCGGGCTCCGGCGCGATGGCGATCGTGCTACTTTAGCCGGCGCAGATGGCGGGTCATGGTCGGTACACCATCGTCAGCAAGCTGGCCGATGGAGGCATGGCCGAGATTTTCCTCGGGATCCAGCACGGCGCCGAGGGATTCCAGAAACCGGTGGTGTTGAAGCGGGTCCTGACCGCGTTCTCCGCCGACCCGCAGTTTCGCAACATGTTCCTCGACGAGGCTCACATCTCGATGAGCCTCAACCACAGCAACGTGGTCCAGGTGCTGGACCTCGGCGTCTCTCGAGGCCGCTATTTCCTGGTGCTGGAGCTGGTCGACGGCTGGGACCTCGACAAGATCCTGCAGCGCGCGAAGACCGCGTCGATGGTCTGGCCGCCGGCGCTGTCGCTGTACGTCGTCGCCGAGGTCTGCCGCGCGCTCGCGTTCGCGCACGGCAAGCACCATGAGGGCAAGCCGCTGGGGATCGTCCACCGCGACATCAGCCCCAACAACGTGTTCATCAGCGAGCAGGGCGAGGTGAAGCTGGCCGACTTCGGCATCGCCAAGGCGCAGCGCAAGCGCGAGCAGACCGCGGCCGGCGTCATCAAAGGCAAGATCGCGTTCATGTCGCCCGAGCAGGCGACCGGCGCGCCGATCGATCGCCGGTCGGACCTGTTCTCCGTCGGATCGATGCTGTACCTGATGGCGACCGACAAGCTGCCGTTCGAGTCGGCGACCGATCTCGAGGCGATCTTTCGCGTGCAGCGCGCGGACTTCACGCCGCCCGAGGTGGCGCGGCCCGGCGTCGGCCCCGAGGTCGCCCGCATCATCATGCGCGCGATGCGGCTGGTGCCGGCCGAGCGCTACCAGACCGCGGACGAGATGCTGGTCGACGTCGAGCGCGTGCTGCGCACGGAGTACCAATCGGCGGGGCAGACCGAGCTGAAGCTGTGGATGGCGCAGCTGGCGCGGCGCGACGGCTCGACGTCGATCGGGAAGACGCGCCCGGGGTCGATGTCGACGATCGCCAACGGCGGCGGCAGCGATCTGATCGTCGTCGGCAGCTCGTTCGAGCTGGTCGACTTCGACGAGGTGGCCCTGGCCGGCAGCGACGCGGCGTTCGCGCCCGGTGCCGTGGTGTCGGGCGGCCCGGGCGGCAAAGGCCCGCCGCCGATCCCGCAGGGGACGCCGTCGGGCCTCGCCCCGATCCCGCCCGAGACGGCGCCGCCGCGCGACACGGCGGCGATGCGCGCCGTCGAGCATAAGTCGCGCGGGCTGCGTGGCTTCTGGTTCGGCGCGATGTTCGCGCTGGCGGCGGTGATCGGCGCGCGCTACGCCATCGAGTGGGCGCGCACGCAACCGTTCTTCGGCCGGGTGCTCGGCACCGCGGCGGGAACGCCGCCCCCGCCGGCCGCGTCGCCGCCGGTGGTCGCGACCTCGCCGGCGCCGCCGGCGAAACCCGCGCGAGTCGCGTCCGCCGAACGAAAAGGCTCGCCTGCGAGAGTCGAGACGCCGTCGCCGGCGGCTCTCGCCAGCGCTCCCGACGCGTCGGCGGCGAAGTCCGGCGAGACCGTGGCGGCGGCACTCGCGCGCAAGCCCGACGCGGGCGGTGCGCTGGCGGCCGGAGAAGGCGCGGCCGAGCCCGACGAGGAAGCGCTGCTGCGCGAGGCGCTGCCCAACGCCGAGAACACCGTGATCGGCGAAGAAGAAGCCGATGGCCCGGCGGCGGAGAGCAAGGGCGCCGGCGCGAAGAACGGCAAGGCCTCGGCGCGCACGGCCGCGGCGTCGAAGGCCGCTTCCTCGCCGGCCAAGCCCGAGACGGTCTCGCTGCACATCACCAGCACGCCGGTGGGCGCGGTGGTGCGCACGAAGTACAAGGTGCTGGGGCGGACGCCGATCAGCCTGCACTTTCGCGGCGGCAACACCTATGAGCTGATGTTCATCAAGAAGGGGTACGCCCAGGCGACCAAGCGGGTCACGATCGCCGGCAGCGGCGCCAAGGATCGCAAGGTCGCCGTGGTCCTGAAGAAGAGCCGCACGCCGGCCGGACGCCCGAGCCTGTTCCACATCCACCGATGAGCGGCGTGCGAGCGGCGCTCCTCCTCGCCGCGATCAGCGGCATCGCGCTCTCGGTCAGGGCGGCGTCGCCCGCGTCGACCCCGGCGCCGCTGTCGCCCGCATCGCCGTCGTCGCCCGCGCGGCCCTCGGCTCCGCTGGCGCCGGCCACCCCCGCGGCGCCCGAGCCGGTCCTCGTCGGCGGCAACGATCCGCGCGCGCAGCGCTCTGCTGCCCTCGCCGGGCTCGAGCGGGCGCGCGCGCGCCTGTCGTCGCTCGACGACGTCGCGCGCACGATCAGCTTCCCGTCGGTCGAGATGTTGATCGAGGACGCCGATCGCCGCTTCGCCGCGGTCACCAACCCGGCGCGCGACTACGCGTTCGTGGAGCGCCAGCTGATGACCGCACGCGCCTACGCCGATCGACTGGCTGCCGGCGCCGATCCCTACCGCGGCGTCACCGGCGTCGTGGTGAAGGCGTACCGCGACGACTTCGATCAGACATTGCAGCCGTACGCGGTCTACTTGCCGCGCGGTGAGCCGCCCGCGGGCGGGTGGCCGCTGCTGGTCTCGCTGCACGGCGCCTACTCGAACCACCGGCTGAACCTGCGCCGCGTGTTCGGCAAGTCGAACCGCCCCGGCGAATCCGACGAGGAGGCGACGCGCAATGAGCTGCCGCTGCCCGATGCGCCGATGATCGTCGTCTCGGCGTTCGGCCGCGGCGAGTTCATGGGGTTCCAGGGCCTGGGCGAGCGCGACGTCC
The DNA here is from genome assembly GCA_963774325.1 of uncultured Pseudomonadota bacterium. Lineage (GTDB taxonomy): Bacteria > Myxococcota_A > Polyangia > Fen-1088 > Fen-1088 > DASRQZ01. The sequence goes on along the minus strand of CAVZEF010000002.1, from coordinate 441,774 downwards.
TGCGCGTGATGGCGGACGTGCGCCGCGCCTACGCGGTCGATCCGGATCGCGTCTATCTGACCGGGCTGTCGATGGGCGGCGAGGGGGCGTGGCACATCGGGCTGCGCCACCCCGACCTGTTCGCGGCCGTCGTACCAGTGTGCGGCATCACCGACGCGCGCCAGTGGATCGGCGCCGCGGCGGCGCCGCTGTTCGACCCGACGCTGCTCGCGTTGACGACGGTGCAGGCGGTGGCCGAGAACGCGTCGAATCTTCAAGTGACCTTCTTCCACGGCGACGTCGACCCGGCGGTCAAGGTCGCGCACTCGCGCGCGATGGCCGAGCGCTACCGCCAGCTCGGCTGGCTCGGCAAGAACGTGCGTTACAACGAGCTGCCCGGCGTGAATCACGCCGCGTGGGAGGTCGCCTACCGAGACGCCGCGATCTTCAAGCTGGTGGGCGGCGTCAAGCGCGATCCCTTTCCGCGCCACGTGATCTACAAGACCTACTCGCTGCGCTACAACCAGGCCTACTGGCTGCGCATCGACGGCATCGAGCGCGGTCTGGCGATGGCGACGATCGAAGGCGATCGAGACGATGCGAGGTTCACCGTGCGTGCCGACAACGTCAGCGCGTTCTCGTTGCTGCTCGATCCGAAATTCGTGCCCGGCGATCGCCCGATCACCGTCGTCGCCGGCGGCGCGACGATCTATCAAGGCGCGCCGCGCCCGCTGCTCAGCTTCGCGCGGTCAGGAGCGGGCTGGCACGCGGTTGCGCAGCCGCCGCCCGCGACGCCCATCCCCGACCACGGTGCGAGCGGGCTCTTCAGCCGCGCGCTCGCCCGCGAGCGGCCGCACCTGTACGTTTACGGCACGCGCGGCCCGCCGGCCACGACCGCGGCCAATCGAACGCTCGCGCGCGCCCTGGGCGATTGGGGCCACGGCGTGCGTGCGCAGTTCGCGGTCAAGGCCGACGCCGAGGTCACCGCGGCCGATCTCGCCAACCTCGACCTCGTGCTGGTCGGCAGCGCGCGCAGCAACACGATCGTACAGCGCCTGGCGCCGTCGCTGCCGGTCGACGACCGCGCCGACCGCCTGGTCGCAGGCCCGCTGGCGCTCACCGACGCCGACCGCGCGTATCGCGTCGCCTGCCCGAACCCCCTCTCACCCGGGCGCAACGTCCTCGTCTACGGCGCCGACACCGAGCGCGGCCTGGCGAACTTCCAGCGCTTTGCCAAGGGAAACACGCCGTCCTCGGGGCCGGAGTCGAACCTCGACTACCTGGTCTTCGACGGCGCGGGGAAGATTCGCGCGTCGGGCGTCTTCCGCGATCGCTGCCAGATCGGAAAGTAGCCGCCAGCTAAAACCCGGTGCGTTTTGCGGTTCGCCATCTGACCGGCGTCGCTAAACCAGCGCGCGCAACGCCGCGAGCAGCCGCTCGTTATCCTCGGGCTTGCCCACGGTGATCCGCAGCCGCTCGCGCAGCTCGGGCGTTCCCCACCACCGCACCAGCAATCCCTGCGCCTTGAGCGCGAGGTAGATCTCCTCGGCGCGCGCCGCCGCCGCCGGCGTGCACAGCAGGAAGTTCGCCGCCGACTCGGGCCAGGTGAACCCCATCGCCGCGAGCTCGGCCTCGAGCCGCGCGCGCTGCGCCAGCGTGCGCGCCACCAGCTGCTGGTGGTGGTCGCGGTCCTCGAGGGCCGCGGTGCCCAGCGCCTGGGTGATCACGTTGACGTTGTAGCTGTCCTTGACCTTTGTCAGCTCCGCCACCAGCGCCGGCGCCGCGAAGAGCAGCCCCAGGCGCGCGCCCGCGAGGCTGTAGCTCTTGGAGAACGTCCGCAGCACCACCAGGTTCTCGTGCGCTGCCAAAAATGGCAGCATGCTGGCGGCCAGGCCGGCGCCCAGCGCGAAGTCGACGTAGGCCTCGTCGACGACCACGATGCCGGGTGACCGCGCGCACAGTCGACGCAGCTCGTCGGTCGAGGCCAGCGTCGCCGACGGGTTGTTGGGGTTGGCGACGATGACCATCTTCGCGCCGGCGGCGCCCAGGTCCTCGGGCAGCTCCCAGCGCCGGTCGATCTGCCGGTAGGGGACCGTGGTCAGCCGCGCGCCCTGCAGCGTCGCCAGCGTGTCGTAAAGGCCGTAGGTCGGCCAGGGAACGCGCACCTCGTCACCAGGGGTCAAGAACGCGCGATACAGGATCGTGAGGCAGTCATCGGAGCCGTTGCCCGCCAGGACCTGGTCGGGCGCGACGCCGTACAGCGCCGCCGCCGTCTCGCGCAGCTTGCGGCTCACCGGGTCGGGATAGAGGCGCAGCGAATCGTCGGCGATGCCGGCCAGCACCGTGCGCACGCGCGGCGAAGGACCGAACGCCGATTCGTTGGTGTTGAGCTTGATGGCCCCGCGAATCTGCTCGCCGGGAGTGTACCCTCGCATACTGCGAACATCCGCCCGGATGAGCTCGAGAGGGCTAGGCGACTTCTTGTTCAAGGTCATGACCGGGGTGACGATAGGCTGTGCGACAATTCTGATTGCCGGATGACAATTCTGTACGCGCCGCGAGCCGTCGCGCGGACCGCGGGTGACTTCTAGACCGATCGCAAACTAGCGCGGAAAGGTACATTGCTGGGGAGGCATTTCTCGGGCGGTTTGTCAGCGACGGAGGACGGAAACATTTCCTGATAGTCGTGCTAACCAAGGGCAAGAATCGGCGGCCGAGCGTGGGGACCGGTAGAAACAGGAAGCGTGACTGATTTCCGGGCGCTCCCGGTACTGAAAGACATGGAGGGAAAGGTCGTCCTTAGCTTGGCTTGCCCCGGTCCTCTCGGTGCCGGGGTACGAATGCCCCGGCCCCGGGGCCTCGCTCCGCGCTTCACGTTCGTGACGTTCCGAGATGCTGCAGTCCTTCACCGCTTCGTATAGCCAACTCCTCGGGGCCGGGCTCACCTTCGCGATCGTGGTGCTCGCAGTCTACCTGCTGCGACGCCGCATGGAGGATCACCGCGCCAAGCACAAGCTGGCCGACGCGATCCGACTCGAGCTGAATGTCCCGACGTCGTTGCACCCGGTCATCGATCCCGACATCTGCATCGGAAGCGGATCGTGTATCACCGCGTGCCCGGAGGGGAAAATCCTCGGGCTGGTCAACGGCATCGCGACGCTGCTCAACGCGTCCAAGTGCATCGGCCATGGCAAGTGCGCCGTCGAGTGCCCGGTCGACGCCATCCGCCTGGTGTTCGGCAGCGAGGAGCGCGGCGTCGATCTGCCCGAGGTCGACGAGTACTTCGAGACCAGCCGCCCCGGCGTGCACATCGTCGGCGAGCTCGCGGGGATGGGCTTGATCAAGAACGCGCTGCGCCAGGGGCTGCAGGTGGCGGCTCGCTTCAAGGAGACCATCGACGCGCCCTGCGGTCGCCGGGGCGTTCGACGTGACGATCGTCGGCGCGGGGCCGGCGGGCATCGCCACCGCGGTTGGCTGCAAGGCCGCCGGACTCTCGTACGTGCTGATGGAGCAGGACACGGTCGGCGGCACGGTCGCGCACTACCCGCGGCAAAAGCTGGTCATGACCGAGACCATCGATCTGCCGTTCTACGGCAAGTTCGGCCAGACGCTGATCCGCAAGGAGAACCTGATCGAGTCGTTCGAGGGCGTGATCAAGAAGGCCGACCTCAAGGTTCACGAGAAGACCAAGTTGACCGGCATGTCGGGCGAGAAAGACGCGTTCACCGTCACCACCGACAAGGGGATCTTCACCACCAAGCGCGTGGTGCTTGCGATCGGCCGGCGCGGGACGCCGCGCAAGCTGGGCGTGCCCGGCGAAGATCTGGAGAAGGTCGCCTATCGCCTGATCGACGCGCGCCAGTACGCGGGGAAGAAGGTGCTGGTCGTCGGTGGCGGCGATTCGGCGCTGGAGGCGGCGATCCAGCTCGCCGACGACACCGACGCCGAGGTCGGCATCTCCTACCGCCGCCCGGAGTTCGGGCGCTGCCGCCCGCTGAACAAGGAAAAGATCGACGCCCACCTCAAGAGCGGCCGGGTCAAGTCGTTCATGGGGACCGAGCTGGTCTCCGTCGACGGCGAGTCGGTGACGCTGAAGAGCAAGGAGACCACGACCGTCCCGAACGACTACATCATCGCGTGCCTGGGCGGCGAGCTGCCCAACGAGATGCTCAAGTCGATGGGCATCTCGATCCGCAAGCACCTCGGCGACAAGGCGATGGCCAATCCGGCGCTGGCGCGGCGCAAGCGGCGCAAGCACGCCGGGCGCATCGCGACTGCTCTCTTCTTTCTCCTCGGCGCGCTGGTCGTCGCCGGGCTGACCGCCGTCGGCATCAAGTACTACCTCCTGCCGCGCGGCCTGCGCTACAAGTCGCCCGACCACGCGATGCTCAAGCCGTCGGGGCTGTGGGGTCACGGCATCGGGATCCTCGCGACGATGTTCATGCTGCTGAACTTCGTCTACCCGCTGCGCAAGCGGCTGAAGTGGTTCAAGGGCAAGGGATCGATCTCGCCCTGGCTGCGCTTCCACGTCTTCGTCGGGATCATGAGCCCGATCGTCATCCTGTTTCACACCGCGTTTCAGTGGGGCAACCAGCTGGCGACCAGCACATACGTCTCGGTGGTGGTCGTCGTGGCCACCGGGCTCATCGGCCGGTTCATCTACGGCTGGGTGCGCCTCGACACCGAGGAGGCCAAGGACGCCGGCCGTCTCGCCAAGGTGCTCAAGGAATTCGCCGAAGCCGTTCCCGACGGATGGAAGGATCACGCGCGCACGAAGGATCGGCCGCTGCAGCACCTGCTCGCGCTGGCGGGCGGAGATCTGGCGCAACCGCGGTCGCTTCCCGCGCTGCTCTTTCATGCGCCCGCCGAAGGGCTGCTCGTGCGGCGCGGCCTGCGGTCGGCGCGCCGCCTGTTCCTGGAGCGCGCGGCTTATCGCACGTTCCGCGATCAGATCCAGGAGGCGCGCCGCCTGCGCATCAAGGTCGCCTTTCACAAGCCGCTCAAGCGCCTCATGCAGGTCTGGCGGTCGCTGCACGTCGTGCTCGCCGTCGTGTTGCTCGGCCTCATCGGCATGCACGTCTGGGTCAGCGTCCGCGTCGGTTTCCGCTGGATCTGGAAATGAAGCGCGCTCTCGCGATCGCCGCGCTCGCGGCGGTGTTGGCGGCGGCTTCGCCGGCGTCGGCGCAGTTCTTCTCGCCCGGGCGGCTCTCGCGCGCGCACTCGTCGCTCGAGGGGCTCGAGAAGTGCTCGAAGTGCCACGAGGAGCAGAAGGGCCTCTCGGCGCGCCTGTGCCTCGACTGCCACACCGAGTTGCAGGCGCGCGTCGCGAAGAACGCCGGCTTTCACGGCCACATGACGGTGGCGAAGCGGCAAGACTGCCAGGGCTGCCACCCGGATCACCGCGGCCTCGACTTCAACATGGTCGACTGGGAGGGTGGTCGCGACAAGTTCGATCACCAGAAAGCCGGGTGGGTGCTCAAGGGGGCGCACGCCAAGGCGCATTGCAACGACTGCCATCAAACGCGCCTGATCGCCGATCCGGCGATCAAGCGCCTGCTCGAAAAGGAACCAAAACGGACGACGTTCCTCGGCGAATCGACCCGCTGCGATTCCTGTCACTTCGACGAGCACCGCGGGCAGCTCTCGCGCGAATGCCAGAAGTGCCACAACGAGACGTCGTGGAAGCCGCCGACGGGCTTCAATCACCAGCAGGCGGCATTTCACCTGCTCGGCAAGCACCGCGACGTCGCGTGCGCGAAGTGCCACCCCAGCGACAACGACGAGCACTTCCTGGCGACGGCGTTTCCCAGGCCGCACGCGGTGGCGTTCATGCAGATGAAGCCGATCGACTTCGAGACCTGCGAGAGCTGCCACAACGATCCGCACAAGGGCTCGCTCGGGCCCAACTGCGCCGGCTGCCACACCGAGGCGGGGTGGAAGCTCATCAAGAACAACCAGGACACGGCGTTTCACGACAACACCAAGTTCCCCTTGCGCGGTGGTCACGTCGGCGTCGCCTGCCGCAACTGCCACGGGCCGTTTCCCGGTCAGCCGGCGCGGTTCAAGGGCATCGCCTTCGCTCGTTGCTCCGATTGCCATGAGGACAGCCACATGGGCCAGCTGCGCGCGAAGCCACCTGCGAAGGTCGTCGCGTGCGAGGGATGCCACACGGTCAACGCGTTCACTCCGGCGCGCTTCGAGCTCGAGCAGCACCAGACGACCAAGTTTCCGCTCGACGGCGCTCACGCCGCGGTGGCGTGCCGCGGCTGTCATCCCGTCGATCCCGGCCTGGCGTCGCGCATCCCCGTGGCGGTGCGGCTGCGGTTGCAGGCGCACAAGCGGCCCGAGCGCTTCAGCTTTGCGCTGCTGCACCCCAAGAAGACGCCTCTCGCGTGCAGCGGCTGCCATGAAGACGTGCATCGCGGCCAGTTCACCGAGGCGACGCTCGGGCGCAAGGGCGGCGAGAGCCTGCGCATCGTGGAAAACGCCGGCGGGCGCGCCGAGGGGGCGCGCGAGCGGGACGTCTGTACCACCTGCCACCAGACGACGTCGTTCGCCGACCTGACGTTCAATCACGACAAGGACAGTCGCTTCCCGCTGACCGGCAAACACGCCAAGACGACGTGCGCGGGCTGCCATCGCCCGCAGCGCGTCGCCGGCGGTCCGCAGGTCGTGCGCTACAAGCCGGTCGATGTCGCGTGCGGCAGCTGCCACGCCGACTACCATCAGGGGCAATTCCTGGTTGCGGCCGTCGCCCGATCGTCGTCTTCTTCCTCGTCGATGTCGGATTCGTCGTCAGATTCGTCGGATCCGGTCGCACGGCCGCCGCGCGCGCGCGGTTGCGACGCCTGCCACAGGACCACGCGATTCAAGGACACGATCTTCGAGCACAACAACCCGGCGTTCACGTCGTATCCGCTCGAAGGGCGGCACGCGACCGTCGCGTGCGGCAAATGCCACCCCACGGTGCGGCTGGCGGCCGAGGTCGAGACCGTGCGCTACCGCCCGATGCCCCACTCGTGCGAGGAGTGTCACGTCGACTTCCACCACGGCGAGTTCCGGGGGTTCGAGCCGTGACGCGATTTTTTCTGATCTCGTTCGCTCTCGCGGCGCTGCTGGCGACGGTCGCGCTCGGCCACCGCGCCGCCGCGGCCAGCGACGACGGCGCGGACGACGTGCCGATGGTCAAGCGCAAGGCGCGCCCGAGCTTGTCGGCGCCGGGAAAGCGCGCCGTCAACGAAGCGCAGAGCGCCACTCGCTGCGGCGCCTGCCACATGGTCGAGGGCTGGGAGAAGGTGCGCTTCAACCACGATCCGACCGGGTTCCCGCTGCGCGGCGCCCACGCCGACGTCGCGTGCAGCGGCTGCCACGGCAAGGGCTTCGACAAGCCGGTGGCCGACACCTGCAGCGGTTGCCACCGCGATCGCCACGCCAGCGAGTTCGGCCTGCACTGCGAGGGTTGCCACGACGAGAAGAGCTGGCGGCCGCTGTTCAACGCCGACGCGCACCGCAGCACCAACTTTCCGCTGGTCGGGCGTCACGCGCTGATCCCGTGCACCGAATGCCACGGCAACGTGCGCGACCGTGTGTTCGCGCAGGCCGCGGTGCGCTGCGACGCCTGCCACGAAGCTGACTTCCTGCGCACGGGCGCGACCTCGATCGATCACACCTCCAACAACTTCAGTCGCGACTGTCAGAGCTGCCACAACACGTTCCGGTTCTTCCCGGCCAGCATGCGCCAGCACGACAAGTGCTTCCAGATCTCGTCGGGCTCGCACCACGCCGAGCGCTGCCTCCAGTGCCACACGTCGCTGTCGGCGGTGACGTTCACCGGCGCGTGCGGCACCGGCACCTACGATTGCTTCGGTTGCCACAGCCACGTCTGCGCGCGCAGCGACAAGCAGCACCAGTTCGTCATGGGCTACTCGTGCGCCAACCAGAAGTGCTACGAATGCCACAGCCTCGGCCGTCTATAACGTTCGCCGTCGCGCTGGTCGCGTTCGGCGTCGCGCTCGGCTGGTCGGGCGATGCCGCCGCGCGCGCGCGCAAGCACCGGCATCGCGGCGGTGGCGGCAAGCGTTCCCGCACGGTGATCGTCGTCCCGAGCGCGCCGCGCATCCCGGTCCCGGAAGCCACGCCCGCGCCCCAGGTGCCCTCGGTTCCGCCGCGCGCGCCCGCCGGCTCGCCGTTTGGCCACGTGCAGTTCGCCACCGAGCACCGCGCCTATCTCGATCGCGGCTCCGCCGAGGGGTTGGCCGTGGGCCAGTGGCTGCCGATCGCGCGCGGCGTGCGTGGCATCGGATCGTGCAAGATCGAGTCGGTCGGCGACCACGAGGCGACCTGCGCCGGCTTGCGGCTGCGCCCCGGCGACGCCTTCCGCACGCCGCGCAACGGCGGGCGCAAGGCGCGCGCGCCCGAGGTGGCGATGGCGCCGATCCTCGACGACAAGACGCTGGAGGCGCGCGCCGCGCAGATCGCCGACGCGACGATCGACAAGGTCGACTTCAACGGCAAGCGCGGCTTCCGCGCGCACGGCACCGCCGAGGCGACGCCGGGCTTCGCGACCTGGTTCACGCAGCCCAACGGCGGCAACGGCACCTACGAGCAGGAGCGCATCGACGGCATCATCCGCGGCGTGGAGATCGGCAACACCGGCTTCCGCTTCGACGGCGCGTTCTCGGCGATTCGCTGGACCACGCCCAGCGTCGAGCGCTTTCGTCCCGAGACCCCGACGCAGTTCTATCTGTGGGAGGCCGAGGCCTACCGGCGCGTGCAAGAAGGCGGCACGACGCTCGCGATCGGGCGCCTGTGGCCGCACCACGCGCCGGGGCTGACCCTGCTCGACGGAATGCAGCTCGGCCGCGAGAACGAGGCCCGCTCCGCCGAGGGCGGCCTCTACGGCGGCCTCATCCCGACCGCCGAGGGTCTGGTCCCCACGTTCGACATCTGGACCGCCGGGCTCTACGGCGCGCTCACTCAGAGCGGGACGAAGACGTCGCGCATTCGCCTGGCGCGGCAGGAGATGCGCATCGGCGTCTGGCATGCCGCCAGCACGGGCGCAGTCGCCGAGGGCGAGGGGCTGGCGCAAACATGGATCGGTCCGGTCACGGCGGGTGGCGGCGGGCGCGTGCGCTGGGCGGTCGAGCAGGGCGGGCACGCGGTGCTCGAGAACGCGCACGTCGACATCGGCGTGCGGCCTTCGATCGATTCCGGCGCCGGGTTGCACGCGCGCTACGTCGGCGTTTCGCTGCTGCAGGAAGCGCCGCTGCGCGCCGAGGTGCCGCTGGCCGCGGGCGCCATGCACGCGATCGCCGACGCGTACCGGAGCTTCTCGTCGCGGCTGGCGCTGGCGGGCAGCGTCGGCGTGCATCGCGAGGACGAGACCGGGCGCTACCAGGTGCACGGCGGCGCCGAGCTGCGCTTCCCGCGCATGTTCGGCGAGACCGGCGGCCTGTGGTTCGGCGCCACCGTCGAACAGGGCTGGATGCAGGGCGAGACCGCGTATCTGCAGTTCCTCGGGCACTTCGGCGAGCGGTTCCAGGTGATGGCGCGCCTGTCGGGCGACGGCACCCGCTTCGAGACGCCGACGGCGATCGCGAACCTCAACGAGCTCGGCGCCTACCTGAGCGTCGACGGCGCGCTCGCGACGCGGCTGCGCTTGCGCGCCTGGTCGATGCTGCGCGCGCCGTTCCTGGTGCAGGGCGCGCTGCCGATCGAGGCCTCGGGCGGCGGCATCGTCGGGATCAGCCTGGCCGGCGCGATTTGATCCAACCGATGCGCTATCCTGGCCCTGCGGCCATGGCCCAGGTCCTGATCATCGACGACAACGAGACGATGCGCGAGGGGCTGGGCGCCACGGTGCGGCGCATGGGGCACCAGGCGATGGTGGCCGGCTCGGGCGCGGAGGGGCTGGCGCTGTTTCGCAAGCACGGCGCCGACTTCGTGATCACGGATTTGAAGATGGACGGCACAGGCGGTCTGGACGTGGTCAAGACCGTCCACGAGATCGATCCCGGCTGCCCGACGATGATCGTGACCGCGTTTGGCACCGTCGAGACCGCGGTCGAGGCGATGCGCGTGGGCGCGTTCGATTTCTTGCAGAAGCCGTTTGCGCCCGAGGTCGTGCGCTTGAAAGTCGAGCGCGCGCTGGAGCTGCGCGGCGAGCGGCGCGCGCGCGAGCGAGCCGAGGCCGAGTCGGCGGCGTTGCGTGACGACGCCGCTGCGCCGTATCGCTTCGCCGAGATCGTCGGCCAGACGCCGGCGATGCGCGCGGTGTTCCAGACCATCGAGAAGGTCGCGCCCACCGACGCGTCGGTCTACGTCTACGGCGAGTCGGGCACCGGCAAGGAGCTGGTGGCGCGCGCGATCCACGCGCGCTCGCGGCGCGCCGGCGGGCCGTTCATCAAGGTCAACTGCGGCGCGCTCACGGACACGCTGCTCGAGTCGGAGCTGTTCGGCCACGAAAAGGGCGCATTCACCGGCGCGATCAAGCGCAAGCTCGGGCGCTTCGAGCTGGCCGACAAGGGGACGCTGTTCCTCGACGAGATCGGCGACGTGACGCCGGCGCTGCAATTGAAGCTGCTGCGCGTCCTGCAAGAGCAGGAGTTCGAGCGCGTCGGCAGCGAGGAGACCATCCGCGTCGACGTGCGCGTGGTCTCGGCCACCAACAAGGACTTGAAGGGCGAGGTCGCCGCCGGGCGCTTCCGCGAGGATCTCTTCTATCGCCTGCACGTCGTGCCCTGTACGGTGCCGCCGCTGCGCGAGCGCAAGGAGGACATCCCGCGCCTGGTGGCCCACTTCATCGAGAAGCTCGGCAAGCGCACCAACCCGGGCGTACGCGGCATCGCCGACGCCGCGCTCGCGCGCTTGTCGGCGTATCACTGGCCCGGCAACGTGCGAGAGCTGGAGAACGTCGTCGAGCAAGCGCTGGTCTTCGCCGAGGGCGATCGCATCGACGTCGGGTCGTTGCCGCCGATGCTGCGCGAGGGCTCGTCGGAGAACACGCTGGCGGTTCCGCCCGGAGAGATGAGCCTGACGGAGATCCTCGAGGATCTGGAGCGCCAGCTGATCCAGAAGGCTTACGACAAGAGCGGAGGCGTCAAGACCGAGACCGCGCGGCTGCTGGGCATCAAGACCAGCGCGCTCTACTACAAGCTCGAGAAATACGGCATCGGCGTGATCGAGAGCCGCGGCGGCGCCCACGACGCCGGCGCGGAACCGGGTCTGGACAGGTTGCTCGATGATGGTCCAAACGGCGGCGTGTCAGGGAAAGGCGAACGCAAGAGCTGACCGGCTCTTGCCGCTGCTGGCCGCCGTCGCGCTCGTCGCGGGGGTGGCCGGATGCGCCACGTCCCGCACGACGACCGGTACGGCGCCCGGCGGCCCGCGCGGCGTCGAGCGCGAGCGCCGCGGCGACGGGCACGGTCTCGTGCAGGAAGGGCGCGCCAGCTACTACTCGGACGTGTTCGCCGGGCGGCGCACTGCCTCGGGCGAGCGCTACGACCCCGAACGCATGACCGCGGCACACCCGACGCTGCCGCTCGGCACGTGGATCCGCGTCACGCGCGCCGACGACGGAAGGTCGGTCGAGGTGCGCGTCAACGACCGCTGCGGTTGCGGCGGCGGGCGCATCGTCGATCTATCGCGCCGGGCGGCGCGCCACCTGGACATGTTCCACGCCGGCGTCGTGCCCGTGCGGATCGAAGTGCTGCGGCGAGACTGAAGCTAGGCGACCTTCTTGCTCGCCTTGACCTTGAGCGTGGGGCCGGTCATCGCGAACGACATCACGTCGCGGTCGACCACGCCGTCGACCTCGACGCTGGCGCCGTCGACCTCGATGCCCTGGGTGGCGCCCTCGAGCACGTAAGTCGTGCCGTCGTCCGCGACGAGCTGCCAGTGGCCGCCCTCGAGGTCGCTCCTCTTCACCTTGCCGCGAAACTTAGCCATGGCTGAAGTATAGCGCCGACCTCGGCGGTGGTGAGCGAGTCGAGTTGACTCCCGAAAGTAGATGCCCAGGTTCGTGGGGAGTCCTGTGGGAGCTCAATAAGAGTCCCGACCACCGATTTTCAGGGAGGCCTCCATGAACAAGGATCAGATGATGGGCAAGCTCGACAACCTCAAGGGGCGAGTCAAAGAGGCCCTCGGCGTGGCCAGCGGCGACAAGCGCACGGAAGCCGAGGGTTTCGGCGAGCGGGTCAAGGGCGCGGTGCAGAAGACGGTCGGCGACATCAAGCATGCGATCTCGCGTCACGACCGCCGGGCCGAGGACGACCTCGATGCGACGCGCCGCCGCGACGAAGACGACGACGACATCTCACGTCAATAGTCCGGGCCAGACGGCTTGTAGCTCGCGTCGACGGTGAGGGGGATCTCGTACGGCGTCGGGCCGTAGAGGTACCGGTAGTGTGCGTAGATCCCCACGACGCGCTTGACGTACTCGCGGGTCTGCGCGAACGCGATCAGCTCGACGAACTCGTCCATCGGATGCTTGCCGTGCTGATCGCACCAGCGTGCCATCGCCTTGGGCCCGGCGTTGTATGAGCCGGCCGCGGCGGGCACCTGCTCGTCGAACTTGCGGAACAGCGAGCCGATATAGCTGGCGCCGAGGCGAATGTTGGTCTCGGGCTCGTACAGCTGATCGGGGAAGAAGGGCGTGCCCGCGGCGGCGGCGACCTTGGCGCTGGTCGGCGGGATCATCTGCAACAGCCCGCGCGCGTCGGCGTAAGAGACGTCTTGCGGCGAGAACGCCGACTCCTTGCGCATGATCGCGTAGAGGAACCAGTCGGGGTTGCCGGCCGGCGGACCGAGCTTCTCGACCAGCTCGCTGTACGCCTTGGGATAGGCCGCCTCCCAGATCGGCCGCGCCGCGCCCTTGGGCTCCTTCGCCAGCGCCGCGCTGCCGCGGCCCTCGGCCAGCCGGAACGCGCGGTGAAAATCGTTGGCGCGGCGATAGCGGTCCAGCATCGTCACCAGCCCGCGCGCGTCGCCGGCGTGACGCAGGATCGACGCTTCGTTACGTTCGAGCTCCCAGCCCGCTTCGACCTCCATGCCGGCCTCGAGCAGCTCGTCGGCGCGCGCGAGCCCGGGATCGACGTCGTTCGCCTGCTTGCCGGGCGGAATCGGTTGTGGCGCGGGGCCGGGCTTCCCGGCGTCGGGGTCCGCGGGCAGCTCCATCGGCACCACCTCGCCCAGCCCGCGCAGGCGCGCGCGCGCCAGCAGGCCGTAGAACGACAGGGCGCCCCGGCGGATCGACTCGCGATACCCGGTGATCGCGTCGGCCTTTCGTCCGGTCTTCTCGTGGACGCGCGCGCGCCAGTAGTCGACGCGCGCGCGACGCTCGTCGCCGGTGCCGTCGTTGACCGGCAGCCTCTCGTAGCGCTCGAAGCCCGCCAGCGCCTGGTCGGTTTCGCCGAGCAGGTAGTGCGCGAACGCCAGGCACCAGGCCGCGTCGTCGGCGAAGTCGCTCTTGCCGAAGTGATCGAGCGTGGCCTGTAGATCCGGCAGGCTCTCGCGGAAGCGCCCGCGATTGAAGTCGAGCCAGCCGGCCAGATACTGCGCCTCGGCCGCGTAGCGCGAGTGCGGAAACGTCGCGATCACCTTGTGGTAGCCGGTGATCGCCTCGTCATCGCGGTCGACGCGCGACAGGGCGCGTGCGCCGTGAAACGCCGCCGACGCCGCGTGATCGCCGCTGAGCCGCGGCGCCGCGGCCAGCAGCAGCTGCGCCGCGCCCGGGTAGTCGCGCCGCATGTGATACTTCGTCATGCCGATCTGGTAGTCGCGCTCGGCGCCCAGCGTCCCCGGCAGTTGCGCCGGCAGCTTCGCGAGATCGTCGAGCGCCTCGTTCCAGTGCCGGTCCTTGCTCAGCGCCTCGGCGCGCTTGATGCGCTCCTCGGGCGCGAGCTCGGGCGGTGCCGCGGCCTTGGGCGGCGCGGCGCGCTTGAGCGCCTCGTCGGCCAGCGGGTGCGCCGGAAAGTTGCGATTGATGGCCAGGAACTGCTTGGCGGCGTCGGTGGGGCTGCGCGGCGCCGCCAGCTCGGCCAGCCGAAAGCGCGCGATTGCTTGATCCTGGAACGGCGCGCTGCCGTGCTTGAGCAGCTTGGTGTACGCGGTGCCGGCAGCGGCGCGGTCGCCGCTCATCCACAGGCAGTCGGCGCCACGCCAGGGCGCGATGTCGCGCGGCCGCCCGGCCGTCTTCGCCGACGCGAGGCGATCGAAGTGCTTGCCCGCCGACGCGTAATCGCCGTCGTAGAACTCGCTCTCGGCCAGCAGATAGAGCGCCCAGTCGTCGTTGCGCAGGCCGCCGCGTGCCACCAGCGGCGCCAGCGCTTCGATCGCCGCGTGATAGTCGCCGGCGCGATACGCGCGGAATCCGTGCCCGAGCTCGGCGATCGCCGCACTGGTGGTCGCCGGCGCGGTCGCTGCATTCTTGCCGTTGTCGGCGCGCGCGGTCGCGAGCGATGCGACGACCACCGCCGCGAGCGAAAAGCCAGCGAGCCAGAAACGCATCAGGGGGCGCAAGATCACCGGCAAAACCCTAACATCCGCGCGCGATCAGGAAACTAAAAACGGCCGAGAGCCGAAGGCTTCTCATGGTAGAAGGAGACAGCTCATGGGAAGCGTCAACAAAGTCATCCTGATCGGGAATCTCGGGGCGGATCCGGAGCTGAAGTACACGCCCAGCAGCCGCGCGCTCTGCAATCTGCGCATTGCGACCACCGATGTCTTCAAGGACAAGGGCGGCCAGCGCCAGGAGCGGACGGAGTGGCATCGGGTGACGGTCTGGGGCGACCAGGCCGAGAACTGCTCGAAGTATCTGAGCAAGGGCCGTTCGGTTTACATCGAGGGGCGACTGCAGACGCGTTCGTACGACAAGGATGGGCAGAAGCACTACGCCACCGACGTGGTCGCTGACCGCGTGGTCTTCCTCGGCAGCGGCAGCGGCAGCGGGGGTGGTGCTCCCGGCGGCGAGGGCGGCGCGCGTCGCGGTGGTGGCGGTGGCGGAACTGGCGGCGGTGGTGGCGGTGGCGGAACTGGCGGCGGTGGAAGTGGCGGCGGTCGTCCCGGTTGGGGCAACGAAGGTCCCGGTCCCGCTGGTGACGACGGCGACACCGGCGGTCCTCCCCCGTCCGACGACGACATCCCGTTCTAGACCTTAGTTCTTGCCCACCCGACGGCGTTCGGGTTCCAATGCGGTCTTTGGGAGGCCACCCATGAACCTGCGGACTCGCGGCGGCAGCCGCGCGCTCCTCGGAACGCTCGGTTTCGCTGTGATCATCGCCGGCTTGGGAGTCGGTTGCGGCGGCAGCCACACCAAATATCCGGACCCGTCGGTTCACTTCGACGCGGGTCCGGGGACTGGCGGTGGCCGCGGCGACGCCGGCGTGCGGCCGACGCCGGCCGTCGGCGACGGAGTCACCACGCTGGCGAGCGGCGCGGCGCTGCTGGTCGGCGTCGGCGAGGACAGCTGCACCAACCAGGATCCGCCGTCGGGCGATCGGTGGTGCGCGTTCACGATGCCATCGACCTTCATCGGCGGCAACGACCTGTGGGTGATCAACGTGAGCAAGGCGGCGGCGGGGACGGCGATTCGATGCGACGTCAGCGACCTCAACTGCCTGCTGCTGAGCAGCACGCTCTACACCGGTGATCTGACCCTGCACACCTTCTTCGGTGACACGCTGATCTTCTACGCCGACGTCGGCCAGACCACGGCGTCCGCGTACGCGTGGCGTCCGGGCATGACGTCCGCGCGGCGGCTCACCAACCGCGCTCCACCCGGGGGCTGCGTGGGGCACACCAAGACCGATGCGGTTCGCTGCGTGCAGAATCCGGACAGCACCACGGTGACGGGCCAGACGACGCTCGACCTGAGCGCCGGATTCGTCACCGTCGGCGGCAACACGCCGCTGCCCAAGGTCACGACGCTGATCGCCTCGCTCAGCAGCGATCCGCAGTCGACGGCGACGGTGACGCAGCCGGCGCGATATCGCACCGGGTTCTCGGGCGACGGCACCTGGGTGGTCTGGTCGGCGCGTCCCGATGCCGCCGGCGTCGAGACGCTGATGATGGAGAAGATCGGCGACGACAGCACGCGCGTCACCGTGGCCGCGGACGTGTCGCGCTGGGCGTTCTCGCGCGACGGCAATACCCTCTACTGGCTGAAGTCGTACAACTACGATCCCGCGGCATCGCTGGGAACGCTGCAGTCGACGCCCTTCCCGCCGCCGCCCGCGGGCACCGCGCCGACGGTCACCACGATCCGGCCCAACGTGTCGTTCTTCGGCACCGCCGGCGACACGGGCCTGGTGCTGATCGGCGCGACCAGCAACGGCGCGGGCCAGCTCAGCGCCATGACCGACTCGGCGCAGCCGTCGCAGGCCAAGGTGCTGGGCGACGGGGTCGCGCAGCTCATGAGCCTGTCGCGCGATGGGCGCGACGTGGTGTACACCCGGTCGGGACTGGACTTGTTCACGAATGGCTTCGACCTGGCCAGTGAGTGCACGCTCACGCCGGGCGCCGATGCCACGCCGTTCGGGACCTTCTCCGATCCTCCCAGCATGGTGTTCTGGGTCAAGCCGGACGCGACCGCCGGCAACTACCTCGGCTACTACACCAACGTCGCCAGCTGCCAGAGCCAGATGTTCTCGGTCGGCTTCCTGGTCTGGGAGCCGGTCAAGGACCAGGGCCTGGTCTATGGCGACGATGGCTTTTTCGACACGGCCGGGAACGTCGACGTGACGCTGCGGTATTCGTCGATCACCGGCGGCGCGCTGCCGGCCACGGGGACGGCGATCCAGCAACGCGCGAACCCGACCTTTGCGCTGCTGCTGCCCTACCTGTCAGCGGTGGTCTACACCATCAACGCGGGGGGTGACACCGACGGGATCTACCTGCGCGGCGACCTTCCGTTCCCCGCCGCCACGCCGCCCCCGCCGCCACTGCCACATCCGGACGCTGGTGCCGGAGCGGCCGACGGGGGTAGCGATGCCGCCGGCGACGCCGGGTCTGACGCTTCCGATGGCGGTTAAGGGCCTCGGACCTCGGGCCTCGGGCCTGCCGTGAGTGGGGGGAGGTGCCCTTCCCCGGGGTCAGATGCCAGATGCCTGATGCCTGACGGACCTGCCGCCGTGCGCCAGCGTTAGACCCAATCGCAGCTGACCGCAGGGGGAAGGACCGCCTGATTCTGCACCCTTCCGCGGATGAACCAGGTCGGATAGGATCAAGAAACCTCGTGATTCGCCGTCTTTATCCGATCGCCGCCGCGGGCGTCGCCCTGTTGGTTCCGACCCTGGGCGGCGGTGGCGATCCCTCGCTCGCGTCGGCGTCCGCGCTGGCGGCGGCGCGGGGATCGACCTCGGCGCTGCTCGACAGCTCGGGCGGCGCTTGCTGGCTACCGGTGCCCGAGCTCGCCGCCGGATCGCGAGACCTGGCGGCGCGTCCCCCGACTCACCCGCGCGAGCTGTTGCTCTCGTTCGACGACGGGCCCGACCTGCGCGGCACGCCGTTGATTCTCGACGAGCTCGACCGCCGCGGAATCAAGGCGGTCTTCTTCGTCACCGGCTGGAGGCTGTCGGGTGATCGCCCCGAGGATGTTGCGCGGCGCGATCTCGTGCGCAAGATCGCTCGTCATGGGCACCTGGTGGCGAACCACACCATGACTCACAAGAACCTGTGCCAGAACCCGCGCGAGCAGGCGGTCGAGATCGACGACGCGGCGGAGATCGTCGCGCAGGTGACCGGCGTGCCGCCGCTGCTGTTCCGATCACCTTATGGAGCGAACTGTCCCAGCCTGCTGGCGGCGCTGCAGGCGCGCGATCTGCCCAACGTCCGCTGGAACATGGATCCGCAGGACTGGAAGAGCGACGACGAGACGGTCATCTACCACTACATCACGCAGAAGCTGTCGAAGCTCGATGGGCGCGGGATCCTGCTGCTCCACGACACGCACCTGGCGTCGGTCAACGTGCTGCCGGCCGTGCTCGACTGGATCGCGCGCGAGAACCACCGCGCGATCCGCGAGTCGCGCCCGCCGATCACGCTCGTCGACTACGCGGCGCTGCTGCCCGACCGGACAGTGCCGGAGAGCGGGCTCGAGACCATCGTCGCCAACGTGACCGAGAACGCCGGCGCCGCCATCGGACAGTTCGGACGTTTCCTCAGAAACTAGCGCGGGGGCTGCTTCGATGTTCGTCCTGCGCGACGTCTCGCCCGACGACCTCGACGATCTCCACGCCGCGGCCCGTCACCTCGATTCGGTCAACCTGCCCGACGATCGCGAGCGGCTGCGCCAGCTGATCGAGGTCTCGTGTCAGTCGTTCGCGGGCGAGATCGAGGTGGCCGCGCGGCGCTTCGTCTTCGTGCTCGAGGACCGCGAGCGCACGCCGGCGCGCGTGGTCGGTGCATCGATGATCTTCGCCCAGCACGGCAGCCGGCGCGCGCCGCACGTCTACTTCGACGTGATCGAGGAGGAGCGCTACAGCGAGACGCTCGACAAGCACTTCAGCCACCAGGTGCTGCGCATCGGTTACAACTACAAGGGGCTGACCGAGATCGGCGGGCTGGTGTTGTTGCCGGAGTACCGGCGGCGGCCCGAGCAGCTCGGGCGGCTCCTGTCCTACGCGCGGTTCCTGTACATCGCGCTCCACCGCCGCTTCTTCTGCGGCGAGGTGGTGTCCGAGCTGATGCCGCCGCTCGAGCCTGACGGAACGAGCCTGCTCTGGGAGTCGCTGGGCCGGAGGTTCACCGGGCTCTCGTACCAGGAGGCGGATCGCCTTTCGAACCAGAATAAAGAGTTCATCCGTGCGTTGTTTCCACAGGACCCGCTCTACGTGACGCTGCTGCCGCCGCATGTGCAGCAGCTGGTGGGGCAGGTCGGTCCCGAGACGAAGGGAGTGGAGAAGATGCTGCGCGAGATCGGCTTCGAGTACGCACGCCGGATCGATCCGTTCGACGGCGGGCCGCACTTTCACGCCGCCACCGACGACATCACGCTGGTCGGCGCGTCGGCGCGCGTGCGCGCCCAAGATGATGACATCGACGACACGGGCGCCGACAGCGCGGCCGGCACCGCGTTCCTGGTGGCGCGCGAGGCGGCCGCCGCGCCGTTCTTCGTGGCGACGAAGGTCGTCGCCCCACCGCCCGACAAGGATGGTAGGCTTGCTCTGCCACGCGCCGTTCGGGAGGCCCTGCGGGCCGCTCCGGGCGACGAGCTGGCGCTGTTGCCGCTCTAACCTCGCTGCTGGGATCTGATTCATGCCGTCCACCGTCTTCGTCGTCGACGACGAGAAAAACATCCGCCGCACCGTTCGCATGGTGCTGGAGGGCGAGGGTTTCGCCGTCGAGGAGGCGTCGAGCGGCGAGGAGGCGCTGGCGCGGCTGCCCGACATCGGCGCCGACGTGATGCTGCTGGACGTGCAGTTGCCGGGCATGTCGGGGCTGGAGGCGATCGAGCGCATCGCGAAGATGAAGACCAGCGAGCCGCAGCCGACGGTGATCATCATCTCCGGCCACGCGACGCTGGCCGACGCCGTGCGCGCGACCAAGGCGGGCGCGTACGAGATCCTCGAGAAGCCGCTCGATCGCGAGCGCCTCATGGTCGCGCTGCGCAACGCGCTCGAGCGGCGCGCGATGGCGCGCGAGGTGGCGGGCCTGCGCGCGCTGACCGAGGAGCGCTTCGAGATGGTCGGGCGCAGCCCGATCATGAACGCGCTCTACGCGCAGATCGCCAAGGTCGCGCCGACGCGCACGCGCGTGCTGATCACCGGCGAGTCCGGGCACCGGCAAGGAGCTGATCGCGCGCGCCGTGCACCGCGAGAGCGCGCTCAAGAACCAGTCGTTCATCAAGGTCAACTGCGCGGCGATCCCGCCCGAGCTGATCGAGTGCGAGCTGTTCGGGCACGAGCGCGGCGCGTTCACCGGCGCGGTCGGCCGCAAGCGCGGGCACTTCGAGATGGCCGACGGCGGCACGATCTTCCTCGACGAGATCGGCGACATGATCGCGTCGGCGCAGGCCAAGGTGCTGCGCGTGCTGCAGTCGGGCGAGTTCACGCGCGTCGGCGGCGAGCAGACGCTGAAGGTCGATGTGCGCGTGGTCGCCGCCACGAACCGCGATCTGCCGGCGGCGGTCGTCGGCCGGCCAGTTCCGCGAGGATCTGTACTTCCGGCTGGCGGTGGTGCCGTTGCGCGCGCCGCCGCTGCGCGAGCGCCCGACGACATCCCGCTGCTGTGCGCGGCGTTCGTCCAGGACGCGTGCCGCGAGAACGGCATGAAGGAAAAGGCGATCTCCGAGGAGGCGGTCGCGCTGCTGAGCGAGTACTCGTGGCCCGGCAACGTGCGCGAGCTGCGCAACGTGATCGAGCGGCTGGTGATCCTGTCGGAGGAGAGCGTCGGCGTCGGCGATCTGCCCGAGGAGATCGTCGAGGAGGTCTCGCGCAGCAAGCGCGAGGCGGCGTCGGTCGGGCAGACCCTGCCGCGGGTCGAGCTGCCGCCCGAGGCGCGCGCGCTGCCGCTGCGCGAGTTCCGCGATCACATGGAGCGCGAGTACATCCGCATCAAGCTCGACGAGAACGGCTGGAACATCTCGCGCACCGCGAACCTGCTCGGCATCGAGCGCACCAACCTGCACAAGAAGATGCGCTCGCTGGGCCTGACGCGCGAGGAGCGCGCCGGCGGCTGACGGGCGCGTCCGGCTTTCTTTGACTCCGGCGGCTTCGCTTTTGGCGGCTTCGTTTTTGGCAGCTTCGTTTTTGGCAGCTTCGTTTTTGGCAGCTTCGTTTTGCAGCTTCGTTGGCAGCTTCGTTTTTGGCAGCTTCGTGGCGACCAGGCATCTCGTGACCAGGCTGATCCGGCTCGCGGCCGTTCTCGGCTTCACGGGGGTTGCGCTCGGCGCCTTTGGCGCGCACGGCCTGCGCGAGCGCGTGTCGCCAGCGATGCTCGAGGTCTATCGCACGGGCGTGCTCTATCACTTGCTGCACGCGCTGGTGCTGCTGGGCGTGGGGCTGGGCGCGCGGCGGCTGCGGCGGGTGCGCGCGATCGCGGCGCTGTTCACGGCCGGCGTCGTACTGTTCTCCGGCAGCCTGTACGCGCTGGCGCTCACCGGGATCACGATGCTGGGCGCGATCACGCCGCTCGGCGGGCTGGCGTTCCTCGCCGGCTGGGCGCTGCTGTTTTTCTCGCCGTGCGACGACGCGCCGACCACGCAAGCGCCGCCGGGCTCGGATCGCTCAGAGTAAGGGTGACGGGGGCCGGGCGCGCCACTAGTGGGAACGCCAGGATCCGGATTATTGAGGTCCGGACTTGGCGTTCCTGGCGTCCTGGCCCTTAAATGAACCGCACTGCCACTAGCGCCGCAGCACGACCCACAGCATGCCCGCGGTCAGCGCGAACAACCCCGTCAATAGACCCACGCCCGTGATCAGCTTGCGGTGGTCGTACTGCGACTGCGCCTGGTCGAGCGCGGCGATCTGACGCCTTCGATCCGACACCGTCTCGTCGAGCCGGTCGATGCTCTGGTACAGCGGCGCCAGCGCCGCGATCGGCGAACGGGACTGCGCGCCGGCGCGTCCCAGCTGCTCGGTCAGGTCGACGACCTCGCGCTCGGCTTCGGCGCGTTCGCGCGTGTGCCCCGCGATGCTGGCCTTCATGGCCGAGCCGGCGCTCCGCCGCATGGCCACCCCCGCCTCGAGCTTGGCGCGCGCCGCCTGCGCGGCCGCGCGCAGCGACGAGGATTGCTCGCGCATCTCGACCAGCTGCGCGTCCAGCCGCGCGACCTGCGCCTCCAGCGCGTCCTCGTCGGATTTCATGCCAGCCGCTTCGTGGCGCAGATGCGCCGCCTTTTGCTTCCCGTCGGGCGACGCCTCGGCCAGCTCGGCGTCGCGCTCGACGCGCGCCCGGGCGTCGCGGGCGCGCGCGAGGCGGCTCGCGCTCTCCTGATTTTCGCGGCTGACCCCGCGGGTCAGCTCCTCGGCGTCGCGGTTTGCCTTGTCGCACGCATTCCACTCCGCCTCCAGCACCAGCTCATGCGCGCCCAGCCGTCCTTCCTCGGCGCCCAGCAGCTTCTCGGACCCGACGATGTCGGCCGCCGCGGCCTCGCGCCGTGCGTCGGCGCGGCCGATCGCCTCGAGCAGCCCGGTCAAGTCGGGGTGCTGGATGCCCTGGGACAGGATCGTCGAACCCAGCTCCTTGACCGCGCCACTGAGCAGCCGCTCGGCGCCGTCTCGCTCCTCGGCCAGCCGGCGCCGCCGCGCGCCGGCGTCGAGCTTCTCGCGCAGGAAGACATAGATGTAGGCGATCGATCCGGCGAGCCAGCCGATGCGCGAGCTGCCTCTCCCCTCGTCAGGCTCATCGGCACCGCCCGTCGCTCGACTCGGCCGCGGCGTGAGCTGCGGGTTGCTCGATCCCGCGGGCAACGGCGCGAGCACCGTCCGCGACATCGCGCCGGTCAGCGATGTGGCTCCGTCTCCGGCCGCGAACCCGCCGCCGTTCGCCGTCGCGCCGACCCGTCCGCTGACCGGCCCGGTCACATGCGCCATGCGCCGCCCGCACTGCGAACAGTAGCCGAGGTGGTCGGCGTTCTGATGCGAGCAGTACCGACAGGCACGCATTCCGGGCTTACTCTATATTAATTCAGGCCATCCCCGGTTTCCCTGGGCCATTTTCCATGGTACCGATGTGATATGAACGCTGCCGCCAAGACCAGCTGTCAGGTGATCGAGAAAGCCTTGGGGAAGAGCCCGGCCTTCAAGAAGGTGGACGAGGGCTTGTACGTGGTGAAGCAGGGATCGTCGCTGGTGATGATCAACGTGCTGGCCTGGAACCCCGACCGCGCCGTGGTCCGCTGTGTGGCCCAGCTGGTCAAGGGCGTGACCATGGAAGTCCCGCTGATGCTGCAGCTGCTGGAGATGAACGCGCTGCTGCGCTTCGGTGCGTTCGCCTACGTCCCGGCGGGCGAGGTGATCATTTTTTCGCACACGCTGCTCGGCGGAAAGTCGCTGGGCTCCGAAGAGCTGACGACCACGATCCGCGACGTCGCGATCATCGCCGACGAGTACGACGATCGGATCGCCGCGCGCTACGGCGGCCAGACCATGCAAGAGCTGCTGGAAGAGAGCGTGGTCGAGCACTTCCGCACCGCGCACGGCAAAAAGGACCACTTCAAAGCGTGACCGGCGCGAAGGCGAACATCCTCGAGGCGATCGGCGGCACGCCGATCGTCAAGCTGCAGAAGGTGGCGAAGCACGTCGCTGCCGAGATCTTCGTCAAGTGCGAGTACCTGAACCCGGCCGGTTCGATGAAGGACCGGGTCGCGATGAACATCGTCGCCGACGCCGAACGACGCGGCCTGCTGGGCCCGGGCGCGACGATCGTCGAGGCGACGAGCGGCAACACCGGCATGGGCCTGGCGCTGGTGGCGGCGCTGCGCGGCTACCAGTGCGTCTTCGTCATGCCCGACAAGATGTCGCAGGAAAAGGTCGCGGCGCTTGCGCGCGTTCGGCGCGCGCGTCGTGATCTGCCCGACGGCGGTCGAGCCCGAGGACCCGCGCAGCTACTACCAGATCGCGAAGCGCATCGTGCAGGAGACGCCGAACGCCTTCTACGCCAACCAGTACCACAACCCGGCGAACCCCGAGGCGCACTACCTGTCGACGGCGCCCGAGATCTGGGCGCAGACGAACGGCGAGTTCGACGTCTTCGTCGCCGGCATGGGCACCGGCGGCACGATCTCGGGCTGCGGGCGCTACTTCCGCGAGAAGAAGAAGGACTTTCGCCTGATCGGCGTCGATCCCGTCGGGTCGCTCTACTACGAGTTCGTGAAGACCGGGCGCATGACGCGGCCGTTCTCGTACAAGGTCGAGGGCATCGGCGAGGACTTCTTGCCGACGACGATGAACCTCAAGATCCTCGACGAGGTCGTCCGCGTCGACGACAAGGAGTGCTTCCTGATGACGCGCGAGCTGGTGCGCCACGAGGGGCTCTACGTCGGCGGCAGCTCGGGCGCGGCGGTCGCGGGCGCGATCAAGTACGCGGAGATGAGCAAGCGCAAGGAGAACATCCTGGTCTTCCTGCCCGACAGCGCGCAGAAGTACCTGTCGAAGATCTTCAACGACGACTGGATGCGCGAGAACGGCTTCCTCGACGAGCCGGACTTGCTCGGCACGGTGTCGCAGCTCTTGCGGTCGCGGCCGGAGCGCCCGCTGGTCACGGCGAAGCTGGGCGTGCGCGTCCGCGACGTGATCGCGCAGATGCGCGACAACGGCATCTCGCAGCTGCCGGTGGTCGGGCCCACGGGACGCCTGGCCGGCATCGTCGCCGAGGTCGATCTGCTCAACCACCTGGTCAAGGGCGAGGGCGGGCTCGACAGCCCGATCGACGACCTGGTCGAGTCGGACTACGCGACGGTGTCGCCGGCGACGCGCGTGCACCTGATGCGCAACATCTTCAACGACGCCAAGATCGTCGTCGTCGAGGAGCGTGACAAGATCGTCGGCGTCATCACCAAGATCGATCTCATCGAGTACCTGGCCGAGCGCCGCGGAAGCGTCGTCTGACGATGGCGTCGCGAGCGGCGGCGCGGCGCGGGCGCGCCGCACGACAGCGGACAGCGGTCGGTCCGCGCTTCGCGACGCGCGCGGTGCACGCGGGGCAGCACCCGGAGCCGGTGACCGGCGCGGTGATGACGCCGGTCTTTCTGACGTCGACCTACGCGCAAAAGGGGCCGGGCGAGCACAGCGGCTTCGAGTACTCGCGCACGCAGAACCCGACGCGCTTCGCGCTCGAGGCGAACCTGGCGGCGCTCGAGGGCGGTGCGTTCGGTCTGTGCTTCAACGCTGGCCTCGCCGCGTCGACCGCGGTGCTGTCGCTGCTGTCGGCGGGCGACGAGGTCGTGTCGGGCGACGATCTCTACGGCGGGACGTTCCGACTCTTCGACAAGGTCTTTCGCCGGCTGGGTCTGACGTTCGTGTACGCCGACGCGCGCGATCCGGAGGCGATCGCCGCGGCGATCACGCCGCGGACCAAGCTGTGCTGGATCGAGACGCCGACCAACCCGCTGCTGCGCCTCTGCGACATCCGCGCCATCGCGCGCGTCTGCCGGGCGCGCGGGGTGCTGCTCGCCGTCGACAACACCTTCATGAGCCCGTACTTCCAGCGGCCGCTCGCGCTCGGCGCCGACCTGGTCGTGCACTCGACGACCAAGTACTTGAACGGCCACTCCGACATCGTCGGCGGCGCGGTGATCGGCGGGGACGGGCGCGGCGCGCGCAAGCTGCAAGAGCGGCTGGCGTTCCTGCAGAACGCCATGGGCCTGAGCCAGCCGGCCTTCGATAGCTTCATGGTGCTGCGCGGAACCAAGACGCTGGCCGTGCGGATGGAGCGGCACCAGGAGAACGCGCTGCGCGTCGCGCGCTGGCTCGAGGCGCGGTCGGACGTGGCACGCGTGATCTACCCGGGTCTGCGCTCGCATCCGCAGCACGCGCTGGCGCGCCGGCAGATGTCGGGCTTCGGCGGCATGCTCAGCTTCGTCCTGCGCGGCGGCGAAGGAGCGCGCACGCTGGCGCGCGCGCGCCGGCTGCTGCGGGCGCTGCGCGTCTTCGCGTGCGCCGAATCCCTGGGCGGCGTCGAGTCGCTGGCCGAGCATCCGGCGATCATGACCCACGCTTCGATCCCGCCGGCGCGGCGCGCGGCGCTGGGCATCGGCGACGGCCTCATCCGACTGTCGGTCGGCATCGAGGACGCGCGCGACCTGATCGAGGATCTCGAGCAGGCCTTCGCGAAGGCGCGCTAGGTCAGGCAGCGCTCGCCGAAAAGAGAAAGGCCGACCGGATTGCTCCGGCCGGCCTCTTTTCAGTCGTCGATCCGCGTCGACTTACATGCAGGTGTAGCGAGCGGCCGGCGGGGGAGCAGCCGCGTCGGTGCGCCCGGCATCGGTGGCGCCCGCGTCAGCCGCAGGGGCCAGAGCGCAGGTGCAGGTCTGCGTGTTGCCGCCGCCGGCGTTGCGCGTGCAAGGCGAGGGCGACGTGCCGACCACGCACGCACGGCCGTTGTTCGTGTTGCCCGGGCACATCGTACCCGCGTCGCGGGGCGGGCCGGCGTCGACCGGCGGCGGGGGCGCACCGGCGTCGGGCGAGAATGCAGGCGCCGCAGGCGAGGCGGCCGTTGTTCCCGCACATACAGGCGCGCGTGCCGTTCATGCCGTTCTGGCGGCACGCACCGTCGCACGTGAAGGGGGCCGTGCACATCGCGTTGGCGACGCACATCGGAGCGCCGGCGTCGCCGGGCGGGGTCACCATGCCGCCCATACCACCGCCGGTCATGCCGCCCGTGCCGCCGGTGATGCCGCCGGAGCCAGTCGTACCACCCGTATTGACGATGACGATGCCACCGCCCGCGCCGTTGGCGTGGCCGCCCGCGCCGTTAGCGGAGCCACCGGCGCCGTTGTCGATCGTCGAGCTGCTTCCGCAGCCGTAAGCTGCGAGTGTCGCCACAAGCGCTGTGCACCAGAGCGTCGCAATTGTCTTCGTTCGAGTCATTGATCCCTCCAGGAACTGCCGTTTGACGAGTGCCCACAGTGCTCGGGCTTCGAGTTGGTGTGTTAGTGCCGACACGCACATACAACCATCAAAAAAAGTTGAGCCGTCCGCAAAAATGTGGTCACGCGCCCGACCTCGGGCGTCAGCGGCTCAGAAACCTGGTTGCGGGGGCGACGCGTGCGATGAGTCCAGGCACCCTTTGACGACGACGTGGTGCGAGCTGCTCTTCAATCCCTGGATCAACTGGTTGCACGCGGGGCCGTAGATCGTGATGCGCGCCGCGTTCCTGTCCAGGTCCCAACCGTTGGCCTTGTTCGGATCGGGCAGGATCGTCGAGTTGCCGAAGTCGACTTCGACCGGGCGATTCGCGTCGAAGCTCGAATCCTTGATGTCGACGTTGCAGATCGTGCTCGTCACGATGTTGTCGATTTGCGAATGAACCAAGGTGTCGGTGCCCGCCGAGATGTAGAACGGCGCCGTCGCTGCCGGATGACCGCCAGCGATCGCCATACCGGTCAAACAATCATCAGGGGGAGTGATATCGCCAATCCCGACAACGAACGTCGAGATCGGGGTATTCGACGAAGACGTGCTCGACATGCTGCTGATTTGCTGCTGCGTTTCTTCGCAGACATCCTGCGACAAAGCATTCATCAGGCAGTTCGGCGACGGGCCTCCGTCAGTGAGCACCACGGCATAGAGCCACTTTCCCGTTCCCGTGATGGCGTTGACGATCTTGTTGAGCGCCTGTCCGGTCGGCGTGGCGTCGGTTCCCGGGCAGTTGTTCTGCGAGCTCGTCGTACACGCGCCCAACCGTGCCGAGATCGCCCCCACGATGCTGGTCGGCGAGCCCGGCGGGGACACAGGCACGGACCCTCCGGCGCAGCACCCCGACTGGGGACAGTTGCCATTGCTTGGGACCCCTGGGAACTCGACGTAGCCGAACTGAGCGAGCGGCGAGTAGCTGCCCACCGTGTCGGTGATTGCCTTGGCCGTGACGCTGAACCGCGAGCCGCTCGTGCCCAGCGGCCTCGTCATCGACGGCGATCGGTCGAGCGCGAACATGATCGACGGCACCTCTTGATCCACGTTCAGCGGCATGAGCGCGGTACCGCCGCTGCAGTGAGGGCCTCGGTTATCGGGGGTCGCGTCCGAGCTCCCGCCGTCGCTGACGCCGTTGCCGCCGTTTCCGAACCCGCCGCCGAGGCCGTTCAGGACGCTGCCACCGCCGCCTCCCGACCCGTTGTGGTCGAGCACGACAGTCTGCATGCAAGCGGCTGGGAGCAGCGCCGCCATCAGGAGCGCCGAGACCGCCCCCCCACCACCTGGTCATGGCGTCTTGGTGCGCGCCGTCGAACCCTGCAACAGCCGGTTGGCTTCGCGGCTGAACCGCCCTTGCGGCCACGCGTGAAGGTACTCCTCCAGCGCGACGTTTCCGCTGGCCTGACCCATGGCCAGCAGGCAGGCCGCCCGCTGGAAGCTGGCGTACTCGGTCGCCTCGCGCGTGCGCGAGGCAGCCAGCGCCGTCTGGTAAGCGCCGACGGCGTGCGTGTAGTCGCCGCGCTCGCGGTAGAGGTCGCCGGCGACGCGCGCGATCTCGGCCGCGCCGCTCGCTGTCGGCGTAGCTGGCGGAGGAAGTCGTTCGCCTCGCTCAGCGCGCCGCTCGAGTCGTCCGAAGCCGACCAGCGCCTCGATGATCGAGACGTCGGTCTCGACGCGCAGCAGACCGTTCGGATGCGACGAGCGGTAACGCTTCCAGGTCGCGATCGCCTCCGCGGGCTGACGCAGCCGATCGCGCTGGACGCGGCCGATCTCGTACTCGGCGTTCTCCGCGGCCGGTCCACCGCGCGCTGATCGCCACCCGATAGAAGTCGAGCGCGCGGTTCGGATCGCCGGCCGCCAGCGCGGCCTTCGCCTCCTGCATCGGATCGAGCGGCGCCGCGGCGCGGCCGCCGCGGGCGCCGCCGGAGCGGTCACCGCGGGCACCGGCGCGGGAGCTGGTGCCACGGAGCGGCCGGCACCGGCAGCGGGCTCGCCACCTGCGGCTCGGCCGGGCCGTCCGCCGGGCCGTCGGCCGGCACGCCACCGCGACTCGAACGGGCTGGTCCACGAGTCGCCGGTCGCGAGACGCACCAGGCGGTGCTTCCTCCAGACCTCGACCACGCCCTCGTCGACGGCGACCGCGACCTTGATCCCCTCGACGTGCAGGCGGAACTTCGTGCCGATGACCACGATCCGATAGGGACCGGCCGCCACCGAGAAGTTGTGCCCGGGCAGCCTGGTGAGGAACGCTGAACGCAACGTCACCCTTCTCGACCGCGGGCCGATCGATCCCGTCGCTCTGCGGGGTCACGGTCATGGTCGACGACTGCGACAGGCGCACCGTCGTCCCGCCGCGCAGCGAGAGCCGGCGGCGTCTGGCCCGGCGCTGGTTCGGATGATGGTGGGCCTGCCCACCGGCGTCGGCGCCACCGGCGCGGACGTTCGCTGTCGGGCGAAGTCCGAGTCGCCGGCCACCGGGCACGGCCGATTCCTGGCCGGCCGCGGCCGGATGATGCCGCGCTCGACCTCGGGCGCGGTCACGGGAGCCTTGTCCTCGGGCACCACCGCCACCGTCGATCCGATGCGCAGCCGCGAGTGCGGCAGAACCGGCAGCACCCAGACGCCCATCGCGACCGCGAGCGCCGAGCTGGTGACGACGCCGCCGACGAACCACGGCCAGCGCGAACGCGCCGGCTGCTCGAGATCCGGGCTCGCGACCTTGCTCCAGAGACGGCGCATGGTCACCTCGTCGGGCAGGCGCGCGCGCGCCTCGTCGAGAGCGGCCGCGCAGCTCGGCCTCGACCTGGTTCGCCGGCTCGCTCAGCCAGGCGCTTCAGCCGAAGACGACCCGCGGGAGCTCATTGGGCCCTCTTGCTGGCCATCTTGGTCAGCTCGGCGCGCGCGTGGTGCAGGCGCGACCAGACGGTGTTCTCCGGGCAGCCGACGATGCGAGCGATCTCGTCGATCGGCAGTCCCTCGATCTCGAACAGCACCAGCACCATCCGCTTCTTCGGGTGCAGGCGCTTCAAAAGATCGTCGAGCAGGTGCACGCGCGCCGTCTTCTCCGACGGATCGGGCGCGGGCGCGGGCGGCGGCTCGCGCAGCAGCAGCGTCGACAGCAGCGCCTTCAGACGGCGCCGCTGCACCAGCCGGTTCGCGCCGCGCGCGGCGATGCGATAGATCCACGTCGAGAGACGCGCGTCGCCCCGGAACCGACCGAGGCTGCGGTAGATCGCCATGAAGACTTCCTGGCAGGCGTCTTCGCGCTCGTGTTCAGGAACGCCCAGCGCGCAGATGAAGCGATGGACCGTCGGCGCATGTCGCTCATACAGCTGACGCCAGGCCGCCTCGATCCCCCCCGCGGCACCGATCGACCAGGTCGCCGTCCGAGGGGGCGCTGACTGAGGCGCGCCGCGCTGTATTTGTGAGCTCCACCGTTCTCAAGGTATTTCCTTTACGGATAGGTTAGAGACGGGCGGCCGAGTTTTCGTCATTGAAAAGAAAAGCCGAGTTCTAATCCAGACTTTGACGTAGAAGTGCTCGGCTCGCGAAGACTCGCGCGGGCTGGCTCTTGTTCCGAACAGTCATACGCCGGTTTCCGGCCCCGAACGACGCGTCAATCCGGGCGAAGAGGCGGCGCACCACGGTGACGCGATAGCCCAGGGCCAGCTCGACGCGATAGCTCGAGCGTGGCTCTGATCTGCGGTGGCCGCCGCTGCCGTCCGGCGACCCCTGCGTCAGTGAATAGCCAATCGACACCGATGCGCATGCCCGGCTCCAGCTGGCCGGGGCCGGCCAGGATCGGCAGCCAGAACCCGAGACGGAAGCGGCATGCGATGGAGCGTTGCGATGGAGTCGTCCACGGCCGTCCCGCTGCGCGTCGTCGACATACCACCGGTGAAGGTCGCCGCGAAGCGGCGGCCGGCCAGACCGCGCTCGAAGCCCAGGCCGAAGCCGAGCTCGAAGTCGCTCTCCTGGGTTGAAGCGCCGCGCCAGGATCCGCCCGCGAACAGGTCGAACCGCGACGCGCCGCCCGGCGCCGGCGGCGGCCCTCGTGTCAGGTTGGCGTCGGGCGCAGGCAGCGGTGTCGGCAGGGTCGGCGGCGCCTCGTATCCGAGATCATGGAGGAAACGATCCACGATCAGCGCCACCGTCTCGGCGAGCGCCGCGCAGTCGCCGCGCCCGCGCTCGGCGACGCGTCAGGTTGCGATAGAGACGCGCCTCACCCCCCTGGTCGGTCATCTCGATGCGCAAGCGGCATGGAGCCGCTGCCGCCCGACGACCGCCAGCTTCAGCACGCCGGGGTTCGCCGCCTCGGTGCCCGAGACGACCACCGCCGGGATGCGCGCCATCAGCGCGTCGGTGATCTGATGCGGCGACGGACAACCCTGATCGGGGCCGGAAGGCGCGGCGACGACCACCGCATAGGCCGGCACGAGGAACACCGGCGCATTATGGTACAGAATCGCGACAGCGGGCGACGATCGCAGCGATCCCGCGATCGAATGTGTCCGGCGCTGGAAGCAGGCTGACCACCAGATAGGCCCCGGACGGCGGCATGTCGAAGAGATAGCCGGGGTGCACCAGGACACCGTCGTCGGCCAGCAGGCGCAGCGCCCACGCCTCGTCGCTGGCGCCGTCGCCGGACAGGTCGGGCACGCGCAGGATCGCGGTCCAGCCGCCCTGGGCGTTGAGGCAGGTGCAGGGACAGCCGCGGGCCGAGCGCCGCCAGCAGGCGGGTTCGATTGCGCGCGACGCGGCTCTGGATCGCGTCGCGCACGCCGGCGCCCGAGGTCCAGCAGCCGCGGCAACGCGCGCTGCACGGGACCGCGCCGCCGACAGATACGTGTCGCTGATGAGCTCGAGCCGCGCCAGCGCGGCGCGCTTCGCCGGCGGCGGGCCAGCGACGGCGATCCAGCCGAGCTTGAGGTGCGGCAGGCCGCTCGCCTTCGAGAGCCCGCCCAGGCTGAAGGTCAGTGCGCGCGTCGTGATCGCGGGCGCCGCCGCCAGGCAGGGCGCGGCCGGCGCGCGCCCGGCGAAGCCGGAGCTGGAGTCGGCGAAGCTGGAGTCGGCGAAGCGATAGTCGGCGAAGACCTCGTCGGAGATCACCGCCAGGTCGCCGCCGGCCGCAACCTCGGCCAGGCGGGCGAGATCCGACGCGCGTCGACGAACGAGCCGGTCGGGTTGTTCGGGTTGACCACCACCAGCGCGCGCGGGCGCCCACCGTCGGCCGCGCTGTTCGCGCCGGCGCGCGCCAGCGCTGCGTCCAGGCTGTACGAAGTCGATGTGCCAGTCGCCGTCGTAGCTCAGGCGGTACGCGATCGACCGGACCCCCTCCAGGCGAGCCAGGTAGTCGAAGAGCGGGTAGCTCGGCTCGGGGACCAGGACCGCGTCGCCCGGATCGCACAGCAGCTTGAACAGCAGTGCGTACGAATCGCTGGAGCTGGCGGTGATCGCGATCTGGCCCGCGTCGATCGGGGATCCGCCCGTACAGTATTGGCGCGCGATCGCCTCGCGCGCCGACGGCAGCCCGAACGGCGCCGGCTCGTAGCCGTGGGTCGCCCCGGCGCCCAGCGCCTCGCGCAGCGCCTCGGTCGGGTAGGGCAGGCCCACGCGCGTCGGATTGGATTCGGTCAGGTCGATGATGGGCTGGCCGGCGGCGCGCCGCTCGCGCTCGCCGCGCGCGAGCGCGTTCTCGGGACGGTCCCAGGGTAGCCGGGCGGAGAACACCGGGGCAGCTTACCTCCGGTCGATTGGGGGCGCCTTCCGCAGCGGCCCGTCGTCG
Source organism: uncultured Pseudomonadota bacterium (assembly GCA_963774325.1). Classification (GTDB taxonomy): domain Bacteria; phylum Myxococcota_A; class Polyangia; order Fen-1088; family Fen-1088; genus DASRQZ01. The sequence goes on along the minus strand of CAVZEF010000002.1, from coordinate 409,443 downwards.
TTATTCATGAAGAGGTGCGATATCACGCGCTCGCCTGCGACTATGACGGGACGCTCGCCTCCGGTGGGCGCGTCGCGCGCGAGACGGCGAGCGCGCTGCGCCGCCTGCGCGCGAGCGGCCGGCGCCTGGTGATGGTGACCGGCCGGCAGATCGGCGATCTACTCGCGGTCTGCCCCGAGGTCGGTCTCTTCGATCGCGTGGTCGCCGAGAACGGCGCGGTGGTCTACGCGCCCGCGAGCGGCCGGTGGCGCGCGCTGGCCGAGGCGCCACCGCCGGCCTTCATCACGGCCCTGCGCCGGCGCGGCATCGAACCGCTGGCGCTGGGACAGGTCGTGGTCGCAACCGAGCGCCCGCATGACATCGAGGCGCAGCAGGTGATCCGCGACCTGGGGCTCGACTGGCGGATCATCTTCAATCGCGAGGCGGTGATGATGCTGCCCGCGCGCATCGACAAGGCGGTCGGTCTGGCGGCGGCGCTGGAAGAGCTGGGCGTGTCGGCGCACAACGTGGTCGCCGTCGGCGACGGTGAGAACGACGACCACCTGCTCTCGATCTGCGAGTGCGGCGTCGCGGTGGCCAACGCCGTGCCCGAGCTCAAGGCGCACGCCGATCTCGTGACGTCGGCCGAGAGCGGCGCGGGTGTGGTCGAGCTCATCGAACGACTGATCGCCGTGGATCTCGCCGAGCTGGCGCCGCGGCTCGCGCGCCACGACATTTCGTTCGGCACCGACGATCGCGGGGGCGCGCTGCGCCTGCCCGCGCACGGCGCCACGGTGCTGGTCGCCGGCTCGTCCGCCACGGCGACCTCGGCCGTGGCGGCCGGACTGGTCGAGCGCATCGCAGCGTGCGGCTATCAGGAGGGCATCGTGCTGCCGACGCGCGACGACGCGATCTATCCGGGCACGATCGTGGTCGGCGACGCGGCTCACCTGCCTCGACCGACGGAGATCGCGGCCGCGCTGGATCACCCGCTGCAGAACGCGGTGTTGCGGCTCGACGCCGTCGGCGCGGCCGATCGCCCGCGCCGCTTCGAGACGCTGCTGTCGCAGCTGTTCGAGATGCGCGCGCGCACCGGCCGGCCGCACTGGATCGTGATCGACGAGGCCGACCAGCTGTGCGTCGCCGCGACCTTCGGCGTCGCGCGCCGTCCCGAAGAGCTGCTGGGCCTGATCCTCGTCGCCGCCGAGCCGCGCGCCGTCGCGCCCGCGGCGCTGGCCGCCGTCGACGTCGTGGTCTCCGTCGGGGCGTCGCCCGCGGCGACGCTGCAGGCGTTCGCCGATGCGGTCGGCGAGCCCGCGCCCACGACGCTGCCGGCCGACGTCGGCGCCGACGAAGCGATCGCGTGGTGGCGGCGACGGCGCGATCCGCCCTTCCGGCTGCGCGACATCGGCGCATCGAGGAGCGCCCGTGAGCATCGCTCGTGGCGGTCGACGGGGTCGGGGAAACCACCTAAGATGACTTCCCTCGATGTCCCTCGATCTCCGTGACCTTTTGCGGACAGAGCTGCGTGTTCATTCGCGGCTCAAGCAGCAGGGACTGCTCGCGCGACCCGACGAAGGCGCGCGTCTGGCGGCGACGCTGCCGCCGCTGGTTCCGTTCGGCGAACGCGCAGTACGCCGCCGCCGACTGGCTGGTCGACTGGGATCATCGGTTGCCCTCGCGGCAGGCGGTGCTGCGCCTCTACGCGCACTACACCGACGAGCGCCGGCGCGAAGCCGCAGCGCGCGCTCGACGATCGCCTCGCCGAGATCGCCAAGTCCGATCTCTTTCCCGAGTTCGACGTGCCCGACTTCGTCGGCCTGCCCGCCGACGAGGCCTACGAGACCGAGATCGATCTCAGCGGCAATCCCTCGCGCCTGCGCCTGATCAGCGACTGGCGGCGAGAGATCCAGCAGGCGCCGGGCGAGCAGGCGGTCGAGATCGTGCGCGCGTCGGAGCCGTTCCGCGAGCTGCGCGCCAAGGCCAAGATCCGCCCGGCGGCGCTGGGTGATCTCGAGCCCGCGGAGTGGTCGCCGCCGTGCGAGACCGGTCACGTGCGCTGGGGCGTCGACGTCTGGTACCTGCTGACGTTCAACGGCATGGTCGGCGAGGGTCGCGCGTTTCTCGTCGATCTCGAAGAGCGCGCGGTCGTGCGCGAGCGCGACTTCCAGTTCCGCGCCGGGTGACGCCCTGGCCGCGGAGCATCAGGCCCCTCGGGTGGCCGCAGAGGTGCGCCAAGCGCGACCAAATCGCGCTGCCGATGTGGACCGTGTCGCTGGCGCGACTTAGATTTGACTGGGAGACAGCCGTGGGCGACAAACGAAAAGACGACGAGCTCATCGACGAAGCCAGTGACGAGTCGTTCCCCGCGAGCGATCCGCCGAGCTGGACGATGGGGCGGCGGCCGGCGGCGCGCGATCAGGTGCCGCGGCCCGCGCCGGGCACGCCTCCGAAGGCGGCAGGCCCGGCGGCGGATGCGCGCACAGCGGCCAGCCGGCAAGCCGGGCGATCCGGCGGCGCGGCAGCGTCGATAAAACGACCGGTCAAAGGTCCCGGGATGTGTTAGGCATCCGGGGCTCGATGAACCGGGATCTAGCAGTCGAGACCGACGGTCTGAAGAAGCGGTACGGTGATCTGACCGCGCTCGCAGGGGTATCCCTGTCGATCGAAGCCGGCGAGATCTTCGCGCTGCTCGGTCCCAACGGCGCCGGCAAGACCACCTGGATCTCGATCGTGTGCGGGCTGGTCCGGGCGACGGCGGGTCACGCGCGCGTGCATGGGTCACGACGTCGTGCGCGACCCGATCGCGGCGCGCAAGCTGGTCGGGTTGGTTCCTCAGGAGATCAACTTCGATCCGTTCTTCACGCCGCGCGAGGTGCTGTCGTTCCAGATGGGCTACTACGGCCAGCGGCCGGATCGCGCGCGCGTCGACGAGGTGCTGCGCGCGCTCGATCTGCAGGCCAAGGCCGACACCAACACGCGCGCGCTGTCGGGCGGCATGAAGCGGCGGCTGCTGATCGGCAAGGCGCTGGTGCATCGGCCGCGCGTGGTCTTCCTCGACGAGCCGACCGCCGGTGTCGACGTGGCGCTGCGCCGCGACCTTTGGAGCTACGTGCGGCGGCTGCGGCAGGAAGGGACCACGATCGTGCTCACCACACACTACCTGGAAGAGGCGGAGGCGCTGGCCGATCGCGTGGCCGTGATCGATCACGGCCAGCTCGTCGGGCTCGACACGACCGCGGCGCTGCTGGCGCGCTTCGGCAACAAGCAGATCCGCGTGCGGCTCACCGCCCCGGTCGCGAGTGTCGAGCCGGCGGCATCGGCGTCGTCGCTGCCGTCGCTGCCCGCCTGGCTCAAAGAGCTGGGCGCGACCGTCGACGCCACCGGGCACGTCGTCACCTGTCCGCTCGGCGGCATGGCGCCGGCGGCCCTGCTGGCGCGGCTCGGCTCGCTGCAGCCGGCGGTCGCCGACATCGACACCGAGCAGCCGTCGCTGGAGCAGGTCTTTCTCGCGCTGACCGGCGGCGGCAGTGGGACCCCGACGAAGGCGCCGCAGTGAACGCGATCGGCTTTCGCACACTGTTCGCAAAGGAGACCCGCCGGTTCCTGCGCGTCCCCGGGCAGACGCTGGCGCAGCCGATCGTCACGACCGCGCTCTACTTCTTGGTGTTCGGCTACGCGCTGGGCGGACGCGTGCGCGAGGTCGACGGCGTCTCCTACAGCCGTTTCATCGTGCCGGGTCTGATGCTGCTCGGATTGTCGCAGAACGCGTTCCTCAACACGTCGTCGTCGATGTTCATCGCCAAGATGCAGGGGACGATCGTCGATCTGCTGGTGGCGCCGCTGGGCGTGGTCGATCTGCTGCTGGCGTTCACGCTGGCCGCCGTGCTGCGCGGGATGCTGGTCGGCGGCATCGTCTGGGTGATCTCGGCGTTGTTCACGGGGTTCAGCGTCAGTCACCCGCTGTGGGTGCTGGTGTTCGGGATGCTCGTCGGTGCGACTTTCGGACTGATCGGCCTGGCGGTCGCGATCTGGAGCGACAAGTTCGAGCAGCTCAACATCGTGCCGACGTTCATCATCACGCCGCTCACCTTCCTGGGCGGCGTCTTCTACAGCGCCAACATGCTGCCGCCGCCGTGGAGCTATGTCAGCCGCGTGAACCCGGTGCTGTACATGGTCGAGGGCCTGCGCTACGGCGTGGTCGGCTCGTCGAGCTCGTCGCCGTGGCTGGGACTGGCGGTGACCGGCGGCATCGGTCTCGTGTCGCTGGCGATCGCGGCGTGGATGCTCGCGACCGGCTACAAGCTGCGCAGCTAGTGTCAGCTCGTTTGCTGCCGCGCTCTCGGGCGGCGGTTGGTCAGTCGTTCGCTTTCGGATCCGCCCATGCACCAAATGATTCGTTCCACTCGCTTCGATTCACCGCTTTAATGCGCGGCATGGAGCTGCGTGACCTCAACTACTTCCTGGCCTGCGTCGAGCACCGCAGCGTGACCGCGGCGGCGCGCGCGGTCCATGTTGCACAGCCGACGCTGTCGCACGCGCTCGCGCGCCTCGAGCGCGAAGTCGGCGTGCGCCTGCTCGATCGGCGGCCGCGCGACGACCTCCGGCCGACCGCCGCCGGACGATTGTTGCTCGCGCGCGCGCGCGACGCCCGCGCGGCGATCGACGGGTTCACGTCCGACCTGGCGGCGCTGAACGGCATGGCGCGCGGCGAGCTGCTCGTCGCTTCGATCCAGAGCCTGAACGCGACGTTGTTGCCGGCGCCCATCGCGCGTTTCGTCGCGCGCTATCCGGGCGTCGCGCTCGGTGTGCGGACGCATCCAGCCGAGGCGATCGCGCAAGCCGTGCGGCAAGGACGCGAGGAGATCGGGTTCGTCGCCGGCGCGCCGCCGGAGACGCTGACCGGCCTGTCGGTAGGCCGCCTCTATCAAGAACGATTCGTCGCCATCATTCACAAGTCCGATGCGCTCGCGCGCCGCCGCAAGATTCCGATGGCGGCATTACGCGACCGCGCGCTGGCGCTGGTACCGGCCGGCGGCTATACGGCGACCGTGGTACACAGCGCTTGCGAGCGCGCTGGCTTCGTTCCGCGCGTCGCCGTCACGCTCGACTCCGGCGAAGGCCTGCGCGAGATCGTGCGCGCGGGAAAGCTGATCACGATCTTGCCCGAGCGTTATTTGCCGAAGCGCGACGATCACCTGAGCGCCGTGTCGCTGACTGACCCGACGCCGACGCGCGACGTGCTGGCGCTGCGGAACCCGGCGCGGCTCGGCACGCGCGCCGCTGACACGTTCCTGTCGCTGGTCGAAGCGCACGTGTCAGAAAGGCGCTAGATCGAAAAAACACCTGCGTTTGTCAACGCGTGGAACCCGCGTTGTTTCGACGCTGTGAACAACGGGAAAAGTTGTTTGCTTGGACTGGAAATTACGAATTTCCTCCCTCAAGATGGTTCACGCGGGACCGATGTGGAAGGCCCGAGATGAGTCCGATCTCGAAGGTGAGTTGAGAAATGAAGGCGATGGTGGTGGGGGTATTTGCGCTGGCGAGCGCGTTGGTGCGTGAGCGTGAGGATGCGTTCCACGAGTGGAACGTACGTGGGGCGGAGTCCCAGGCATTCGTGATGCCGCAGGTCGCCGATGGCGACGTGGGTAACGTGGGCCAAGTGGGCGACGCCACGACAGTCGCGCGCGCGGCGAGCGTCGGCGCGGAAGCGGGAGATCTCGGTGCGACGAACGGCGTGTCGCCGGCTTCTTCGGACGACACACAGGGCGATTCCGGTGAAGCATCGTCGGACAGCTCGTCCGCGGGCGCCGAGTGGCAGATCGCTTGTGAGATCAAGAGCGGCAGCGCGCTGGTGTTCGATCGCGCGTCCCTGCGCGAATACGGAACGATGACGCTGTTTCGCTGGTCGGCGCCGCACGCGCGCATGGCGGGGCCGGGCGACGAGATCTTCACCGCGGTGGTCAATTGTCGTGAAAAGACCATCGAGGCCGCCTGGCCGGGTCGTCGCCGCGAGACCTACGCCGGCACCTGCGGGCGGGGATTGGTCGAGGCCGTGTGCGCCGCTTCCGAGCAAGCGGCGGCGCCGTCGACCACGATCCGCGGGCGCTCCTCCGGTGTGCGACGCGCCGGCGGCCCGACGCCGCGTCGCTAGCCAGCGACCACGCCGGCGGCGGCGTCGCACAAGGGCGGCGTCGCACAAGGGCGCAGCCTTCGCTACACGCCGGATGCCCGCTGGACGGCGACGTGCGCCAGCGCCAGCTCGTACTGCGCGCGCGTGAGGTTGAGCCGCGCCTGCGTCAGCGCCGACTCGGCCTCGAGCAGATCGGTCGTCGTCGCAGCGCCGGCCTTGACCTGCGCCTCCGTCACGCGGAACGCCTCCTCGGCGCTGGCGATCGCCTTCTCGGCGGCGTCGACCGCGCCGCGGGCCGCATCGCCCTGCGCCAGGCTGATCGCGAGATCCGATTCGATCTGGCGCTCGGTCGCCTCGAGATCGCGCCGCGCGGCGGCCGCGTCGGCCAGGGCGGCGTGCCGCAGGTGATTGCTCGCGCCCCACTCCCAGATCGACCACTCGGCCTTGACGCCGACGAATGCCGTGTTCTTGGGCGCGAAGACCTGGCCGTCGGTGCGCAGATAAGCAGCCTCGGCGTTGACCTCGGGCAAGAGCGAGTAGCCGCGCGCGCTCGCCTGCCGGTCGGCGACGTCGACCAGCCGCAGCCGCTCGACGATCTCGGGACGGCGCGCGTGCGCTTGCGGCAACAGCGCGTCGAACCGCGCCGGCGGCGTGCGCGCCGCCGCCAGCAGCGTGCGCGGCTCGACCAGCGTCACCCCGGCGTCGGCCGCGCCCGTGCCGATCAGCGCCAGCAGCGTCGCGTGCGCGACCTGCGCCTGCGCGACGGCCTGCAAGCCCTGCTGGTGCGCATTCGCGACCGCGACCTCGATGCGCAGCAGGTCGGCACGCGTGATCACGCCCGATGCCAGGCGCGCGCGCGCCACGTCGACCTCGGCGCCCAGCTCGCGCTCCGACGCGTCGGCGATCTCCTTGACCGCCCGCGCCTCGAAGTAGCGCAGGAACTGGGTCTCGACGCTCTGGCGTAGGTCGGCCTCGGCGGCGCCGATCTGCGCGCGGCCGGCCTCGGTCCCCGCGGCCAGCGACTCGCGCTCGTCGTCGAGGTGCAGAAGCCCGAGCAGCGGCTGCTGCACGGATGCCACGAAGGTGTTCGTCCGCTGCTCACGCGCCAAGATCCTCGACGACATCGCCGGCACCCCCACCATGGGCGGGGAGGTGAAGGTCACCAAGAACGTGTCGTTGTAGTACTGGAGCTCCTCGGACAAGTGGACGAGCGGCAGCATGCGCCGTCCGGCCGACGTGGTCCGCTCGTCGCTGCCCTCGAGCCGCGCGCGCGCGGCGACGAGGTGCGGGTTGGTTTTGATCGCGAGCTCGACCGCCTGCTCGACGGTCAGGCTGCCGCCGGGAGCGGCGCCGGCGGGACGCGCGAGGGTGAGAGTCACCCCGGCGGCGAGGGCAACCAGGCCGCAGCGGATCGATGTCGAGGAGGTCATTGGCCGACAGTCACGGTGACGTCGGCCGACAGGCCGGCTCGCATGTTGACGTCGCTGGGCGGGTTGACCCAGGCGACGCGCACGGGCACGCGCTGGACGACCTTGACGAAGTTGCCGGTGGCGTTGTCGGCGGGCAGCAGCGAGAACGCCCCGCCCGTGCCGCCGGCCAGGCTCTCGACCTTGCCCTCGAACTTGCGGCCGGGGAACGCGTCGATCTCGATCTCGGCTTGCTGGCCGGGGCGCATGCTTCCGATCTGCGTCTCCTTGAAGTTGGCGAGGACGTAGGTGCCGGTCGGCACCAGCTCGACGACCGGCTGCCCGATGCCGACGAGCTGGCCGTCGTGAACCATGAGCTTGGACGCCACGCCGTCGGCGGGCGCGAGCACGCGCGTGTAGCTGAGCTGCAGCTTGACCAGCGTCAGCGCAGCGTCGGCGCTGTGCACACGCGCGTTCGCCAGGTCGGCGCCGGCGTGCGCGGCGGCGATGAGCGGCGCGACCGGCGCGTTCTGGCTCACGCGCCCGCGCGCCTCGCCCACGCGGGTCTGGGCGGTGCGCTTCGACTCTTCGGCGAACGTCAGCTGCGCTTGCGCCTGCGCCACGGCGGCGCGCGCCGAATCGTCGGCGGCCTGCGCGGCGTCGACGCGCTCCTGCGTGGTCGCGTTCGCCTTCTTCAGCTCCATCGCGCGCGCGAGGTCGATGCCGGTCTTGCGCGCGTCGGATTGCGCGCGCGACAGAGCCGCACGCGCCACGGCGAGCTGCGCCTCGGCGCCGCCGACGCCGACGGTCGATCCGACCAGCGCTGCTTGCGCGGTGGCAAATCCGCCCTTCGACGTCGCTTCGACGATCTGGACCTGCGCATCGGCGGCCGTCGCCTGCGCCTTGGCGGTCGCGAGCTCCGCCTCGGCCTGCTGCACGCGCGCCGCGTAGTCGGCGCGATCGATCTCGACCAGCAGCTGATCCTTTTTCACGAGCTGATTCTCGGTGACCGCGACGTGAGCGACGGCGCCCGCGACCCGCGTGCCGACCGGAACCATGTCGGCGGTCACCTGTGCGTCGTCGGTGTTTTCGCGTCCGGCGGTCATCATGCGGTAGACGGTGATACCGCCCAGAGCCAGGACGGCGACGATTCCCAGGATGACGAAGGGACGGCGCGCACGGCGCGGCGGCGCGGCGGTGGCGGGGGCGGGCGCGACCTCGACGGGCGGCTTCCCGCTGCTGACCGGTTCGGGGCTTCTCTGAGTTCGGGCGGTCTCCATGATGCTCACATCTCCAGATGAACTTCGGGCTTGGGTGCCCGTGCGGCAGCCGGACCCTTGAAGGAGGGACCCTTGAGGAACAGCACGAGCGGAAGGATGAACAAGAATGCGATGCCCGCCAGCAGGAACATGCGCTCGAAGGCGAGCACGGTCGCCTGGCGCATGACCATGCCACCCAGCACCCGTCCGGCGGCGGTCTGCGCGGAGCTGGCGTCGAAGCCCTGCGCTCCCAGGCCGCGCTGGATCATGCCGACGCGGGTCAAGAGCTCGGGCCGGCCGACGGCCAGGTGGGCCGACAGCGCGTTGTACGCGTCGGCGATGAAATGCGGGAGATACGTCGCGAAGCCCGCCAGGCCCAGCGAGCCGCCGATCTGCCGCAACAGCGAGTTGAGCCCGGTCGCATCGGCGAGCCGATAGCGCGGGATCGTGCTCAGCGCGACCGCGGTCAGCGGCACGAACAGCGACGCGAAACCCAGTCCCTGGACGATGATCGCGAAGACCACCGTGCGCGAGCCGGTGTCGAGCGTGTAGTGCGACATCATGTACGCGCTCAGCGCGACCAGCGAGATGCCGATCAGAACCAGGATGCGCGGCTGCACCTTGTTGTAGAGGCGCCCGACGATCGGGATGCCGACCATCATCGCCAGCGCGCGCGGCATCAACGCCTCACCCGATTGGGTCGCGGTGAAGCCGAGCAGCTCTTGCATGAACACCGGCAGCAGGAACGTGATCGACATCAGGATCGCGAACATCATCGCGCCGATCAGGGTTCCGGACAGGAAGGTGCTGTCCTTGAACAGACGCAGGTCGACCGCGGGGAACTCCGCGGTCAGCTCGCGGATCACGAACGCCGCCAGCACGAAGACTGCGAGGAGCGAGCATACCGCGATGGCGCGCGAGTCGAACCAGTCGTTGCGGCTGCCTTCTTCCAGCACGTACTGCAACGCCGCCAGGCCGATCGCCATGAGCGCGATGCCGATCCAGTCGATGTTGCCGCGCTGTCGGCGCGCCGCCTCGACGTTCGCGCGGCGGATGTCGTCCGGCTCGTGCACGAAGCGCGTGACCATGAAGAGCGCGAACACGCCGATCGGCAGGTTGATGAAGAAGATCCACGGCCAGCTGTAGTTGTCGACCAGGTATCCGCCCAGCGTCGGGCCGATCGCGGGTCCGACGACGACCGCCAGGCCGAAGAGCGCCATCGCCATGCCTTGCTCCTCGGGCGGGAAGGTCTGGCGCAGGATCGCTTGCTCGGTCGGTTGTAACGCTCCGGCTCCCAGTCCCTGCAACGCGCGGAACGCGACCATCATCGGTAGCGAGCGCGCGAGGCCGCACAGCGCCGAGCCGATGACGAAGAGCACGAGCGAGAAGAGATAGACGCGCTTCTGGCCGAAGAGACGGCCGAGGAACGCCGTCAGCGGCATGACCACGACGGTGGCGATGACGAAGCCGGTGGTCACCCAGGTCATCTCCTCGACCGTGGAGTTGAGCGCGCCGCGCAGGTGCGGTGTCGCGACCGCGACGATCGACGTATCGATCGCGCCCATCAACGTACCGAAGGTCACCGACAGCGTGACCAGCCACTTGTTGACCGGTGGACGCGGGGCGGTTATCGCTGCGATCGCTGGCGCCGCGCTCATGTTCCTGCTCCCTCGAAAAAGAATGTCAGCAAACGGTCCGTGTCACTGACCATGTCGGCGGCGTCGCCGTCGACCCTGACGAACGTGTCGCGGATCATGATCGAACGAATCATCCCCATGAACAGCACCGGCGCCAGGTCGGCGATGTCGGCGCGCAGCGCGCGCGCGCGCACGCCCTGCTTCATCAGCTTGTCCAGGCGCGAGAAGACCTCTTGCATCGTTGCGGTCGGCACGTGGCAGGCCGACGGAAACGTCTCCTGATAGCGGCCGATCTCGCCTTGCATCAGGATCTGAAAGAAGCGGCGGTGCGCCTGCTTGTGGGTCAGCACCGCCAGCAGGAACTCGCGCAGACGAGCGCGAAACCCCGTCGGCGTCGTGGCCGGGCTGGCGACGGTCTCGAGCGCATCGTCGATGCGCCCGAGCATCTCGGCGCGGCGATCCTCGAGCAAACCGGCCAGCAGCGCGTCGCGATCGGCGAAGTGGTTGTAGAGCGTGCCCACGGCGACCCCGGCCAGGGCCGCGATCTCGCCCATGTGGGCGGCGTGCAGGCCCTTGTTGGCGAATACCTCCTCGGCGGCGGTGAGGATCGCCTGCGCCGTGGTCTCGCGGATGCGTTGCCGGAGCGCTGGTTGTTGACCTGGTTTCATAAAATGAACCGCGATTCAGTTATTGAACGGTAGCTCCAATCTGAGGTCGAGTCAACGCGATCTTGCGTAACAAGATGGTCAAGCGTGGGCCCCATGCGACGCTGATCGCGTGACCGCGCGTCCGCGCCTGCCCGCCCACTCGGGCGCCGATTGTCGCTCTGGCGACTACCCGCGGCGCAACGTCTCGAGGTCTTCGGCGCCGACTTCGATGTTCTCGACGTCCTCGAGGATGTCCACGACGAGATCCTGGAACTGGTCGCGCGAGAGACCGATCGCGGCCGCCACGCGGCGCAGGTGCTCGTCCTCGGCGAGATCGAGCTCTCCGTCGGCGGCGTGTACGGCCGCGCACAGCTCGAGCAGGCGTCGCTTCTGCGCCGGTGGATCGCCCGCGAACGCCGCCGCCGTCGCCGTCAGGTCGAACGCCGACGGGGAAAAGTCGTCGATGCGAAAATCGAGGTCGATCGGCAGCGGGCCGCTACCGATGCCCATGATCTCGCGCAGGAGCCTGCGCACCGTCGCCTTCTCGTCGCCCGCGAGGTGGCGGTCGGCGTGGGCCGCGTCCATCAACAGATCAGCGACCAGCGGCAGGCGATCCTTGTCGTGTTCCTTCATGGGGCGCGCGCCAATATACATCCATCGGGCACGGTCTACGCCGCCGGCCGCGCGCCGCGGCCCGGCTGCACCGCGGCGATGAACTGCACCTGCGGGTTGTCCTGTATGGCGGTGCGCATCGCCCAGTCGTTGGCGAACAGCACCAGCGGCCGCCCCTCGACGTCGAGCACCGATGTGGTCGAGCCGGGGCGCTCGAACTTGTCCAGGTTCGACCGGCCCGCCCTCGAGCCAGCGCGCGTGCAGATACGGCAGCCGATCGAAGCCGACGTTGACGCCGTACTCGGATTTGAGGCGGTGCTGGATCACCTCGAACTGCAGTACGCCGACCGCGCCCAGCACCGGATCGCGCTCCAGGCGCAGGCGATCGAAGAAGAGCTGGACCGCGCCCTCCTCGGACAGCTGATCCAGGCCCTTCTTCAGCTGCTTGCGCTTGAGCGGATCGGTGAGGCGCACGCGCACGAAGTGCTCGGGCGAGAAGCGCGGGATGCCCTCGAACTCGAGCTGCGGCCCCTCGCACAGCGTGTCGCCGATGCGCAGGTTGCCGCCGTCCCACAGGCCGATGATGTCGCCCGGAGTATGCCTCGTCGATCATCGTGCGCTCCTGCGCCATGAACTGCAGCGGGCGCGTGAGCGCCAGCGTCTTGCCGGTGCGCACGTGAAAGACCTCCATGCCGCGCGTGAACCGGCCCGAGCAGATGCGCACGAACGCGATGCGATCGCGGTGGTTGGGATCCATGTTCGCCTGGATCTTGAAGACGAACCCCGAGAACGTCGGTGCGTCGGGCGACAGCGCGCCGGCCGAGGTCGTGCGCTGCCGCGGGTGGCGGCGCCAGCGTCACGAAGTGGTCCAGGAACGGCTCGAGCCCGAAGTTGGTCATGGCGCTGCCGAAGAAGACCGGCGTCACGCCGCCGCGCAGGAAGAGCTCGTTCTCGAACGCGTTGCCGGCGGTCTCCAGCAGCGCCAGCTCGTCCGTGAGCTGGTGATGGCGCGTGGCGCCGATGGTCTCGGCGATCGCCTCGTCGTCGAGCGCGCCTTCGGTCATGGGGGCGCGCCGGGCGCCGCCCTCGGCGCGCTCGAAGTGCAGCGCGCGCTTGCGCCAGCGATCGTAGACGCCGAAGAAGCTCTGGCCCGGAGCCGATCGGCCAGTTGACCGGGCTGCACGGGATGCCGAGCACGCGCTCGATCTCGTCGAGCAGGTCGAGCGGCTCCTTGCCGCCGCGGTCGAGCTTGTTGATGAACGTGATGATCGGGATGCCGCGCATGCGGCAGACCTGGAAGAGCTTGATGGTCTGCGGCTCGACGCCCTTGACGCTGTCGATGAGCATGACCGCCGAGTCGGCGGCGGCCAGCGTGCGGTAGGTGTCCTCGCTGAAGTCGTTGTGGCCGGGCGTGTCGAGCAGGTTGATCTGCCGCCCGCGATACTCGAACTGCAGCACGCTGGTCGAGATCGAGATGCCGCGCTGGCGCTCGATCTCCATCCAGTCGCTGGTGGCCGCGCGGCTGCCGCCGCGGCTCTGCTTGACCGAGCCCGCGAGGTGGATCGGCGCCGCCGTAGAGCAGCACCTTCTCCGTGAGCGTGGTCTTCCCGGCGTCCGGGTGCGAGATGATCGCGAACGTGCGTCGCGCAGCGACCTCCCGCTTCAGTTTTTCGACGTCGACCGACATGAAGCCGGACAACATAGCGCAGTTGGGGGGCCTCGGGCTTCGGGCCTCGGGCTTCAGGAAGAAATTCGTCCGGCGCTAAGCTCGGCCGCGTAGCTTCGCGAGCCACCAGCGCAACCCGACGAAGAGGAAGCGCCAGTCCTTGAGGAACTCGGGCGGCTTGCGTTCGTAGGCGTGGCCGACGAACTGGAAGATCCAGCCGATGACGAACAGCGCCAGCGGCAGGCGCCACAGGCCCGGCACGACCAGCGCGGCGGCGAACAGCGGCACCGAGAGCGCGATCAGCGGAATGCCGATCGTGTGACACAGGCGATTCACGCGGTGCTGGTGGCTCTGCGCGTATTCGCCGACCCAGTCGTCCCAGCTGCGTGAGCTCATCAAGGCCATTCCGACCCCCGACGTCATCATTTGTATCAAATCGCTCGCGGCGCCGCTACTGCCGCGGGCTCGAAACACCGGGGACTCTGTTGACTCGAGAATGACCGTCTGTACTCTGTGGCGCCATGACATCCCGAATTCAGAAATGCTTGCGCCGGGGCGCATCCGCTCTGCCCGCCAGCGCCGCTTTCATCGCGCTGCTCGCGGCCGCACCGGCTCACGCACAGAAGGATCCCAAGTTCGACTTCGGGAAGCCCGAAGAGGTCAAGGTGGTCGAATGGAAGGCGCAGGCCAAGGGCGGCATCGCCATGACCACCGGCAACTCGCAGACCACCAACGGGACGGTCACTGCCAGCGTCTCGCGCAAGGAAGGCAACAACAAGCTGGCGCTCGAAGGCGGCGCGGCGTACGGGAAATCGAGCAACAACCAGGCGATGGTCGACGGGCCGACCATGACCTATACCCTCCAGCGCCCGACGGTCACCAGCACGGACAACTATTACGGCAAGGGTCGCTATGACCGTTTCTTCACGACGAACAACGCCGGGTACGTGAGCGGCCAGGCAGCGGCGGACAAGATCGCCGGCAAGACCTTCTTTGGCGGCGGCCAGCTTGGTTACAGCCGCCAGCTCTACAAGAGCGATATGCACCTGCTCGTGGCCGAGGTCGGGTACGACTTTTCCCACGAGCGCTACGTGCAGGTGACCGGCAAGATACTGGGCCCGGTGTCGATCCATTCTGCGCGCGTTTTCGCCGGTGAAACGCTCAAGTTGAGCGCGGCGACCGGCATCAACGCCAGCATCGAGGCGCTCTTCAACCTCAACAAGGAAGGCGCCGCGATCGACGTCCACACCAGCGCGACGGGCGTCGACGCGTTCAAGGATACGCGTATCAACGGAAAGGTCGGACTGACCACCACGTTGTACAAGCAGCTGAGCATCGGCTTCGGTTTCACGGTCAAATACGACCAGAATCCCGCGGTTCTCCCTGCGCCCTCCAATGCGGGTACGGCGATTCCAGCCGGGGGCCAGACCTTCTTCGTGGAAAAGGTCGACACGCTCAGCGAGCTGACGCTCATCATGACGTTCCTGTGAGCCGGTGACGCCCGCGAAGCCTGCCGCGTGACGGAGGATGCGATGAAGACCAAGACCAATCACAAGTGGCGTTTCTTTCGCGCCGGCGGCTTCGATCAGGTCAAGCTGACCTCGGGCGACGACTTCGTCCACCTCGACTCGCTCGATCAGAAGCTGTGGGTCGCGCTGGCGTCGCCGACGTCGGGATTGGATCTGGATCCGCGGACCGCGGCGTTGATCGACGTCGACAAGGACGGGCGCATCCGCGTCGGAGAGCTGCTGGCGGCGGTGAAGCTCGCGTGCGCGAACCTCAAGCGCCCCGATGATCTGCTGCGCAGCCTCCCCGAGCTGCCGCTCGACTCGATCGTGGACACCACCGTCGAGGGCACCGTGCTGATCCGCGCCGCCAGACAGGTGCTGGCCAACCTCGGCAAGCCGACGGCGGCCGTGATCGCGCCCGCCGACTTCGCCGATCAGGCCAAGCTCTTCGCCGACACGAAGTTCAACGGCGACGGCGTGATCATCCGCGAGTCGGCCGAGGACGACGAGACGCGCACGCTCATCGACGAGATCATCTCGTCGGTCGGTTCCGAGGCCGACCGCTCGGGCAAGCGCGGGATCAACCAGGCGCTGATCGACGCGTTCTTCACCGAGGCGCGCGAGCACGACGCGTGGTTCAAGGAGGGCGAGGCCGACGCGCGTGTGCTGTTCCTGGGCCTGGACAAGACCGTCGCGGCCACGACGGCGCTGGAAGCGGTGCGCGCCAAGGTCGAGGACTACTTCGCCCGCTGTCGGGTCGCTGCCTTCGATCCGCGCGCGCTGCCGCTGCTCAATCGACGGGAAGAGGACTACCTGGCCGCGCTCGCCGACACTCTGTCGCCGACGGCCGAAGAGTTGACGGCGTTCCCGCTGGCGCTGGTCGCCGCCGGCCGGCCCTTGCCGCTGGGCGAGGGGATCAATCCGGCGCACGCCGCCGCGATCGCGACGTTTCGCCGCGACGCGGTCGTGCCGGTGCTCGGCGATCGCGCGCTCTTGACCGAGGACGAATGGCACCGCCTCGACGAGAAGCTGGCGCCGTGCGCCGCGTGGCGCGCCGGACAGCGCGGCGCGCGCGTCGCCGGCCTCGGCATCGCGCGCGTGCGCGCCATCGTGGGATCGCCAGGCGAGCAAAAGCTGGCGGAGCTGATCGCGCGCGACAAGGCGCTGGAGCCGGAGGTCGCCGCCATCGAGAACCTCGAGCGGCTGACGCGCTACCACCGCGATCTCTATCGCCTGTGCACCAACTTCGTCAGCTTCAAGGACTTCTACGACGGCGGCGAGCCGGCGATCTTCCAGGCCGGCACGCTCTATCTCGATCAGCGTGCGTGCATGCTCTGCTTGCCGGTCGACGATCCGGCGCGTCACGCGTCGATGGCGGCGCTGGCCGGCGCGTATCTGGCCTACGTCGACTGCGTGCGGCGCGCGACCAACGAAAAGATTCAGATCGTCGCCGCGTTCACCGCCGGCGATTCCGACAACCTGATGGTCGGCCGCAACGGCATCTTCTACGATCGCAAGGGACAGGATTGGGACGCGACGATCACCAAGATCATCGACAACCCGATCAGCGTGCGCCAGTCGTTCTTCGCGCCGTACAAGAAGTTCGTGCGCTTCATCGAGGAGCAGGTCGCCAAGCGCGCGGCCGCCGCCGACAGCGACGCGCACAAGCAACTCTCCGGCGCGGCTGAGACCGCGGTCAATCTCGACAAGGCGAAACCCGAGAAACCGGCCGCCGCTTCCAAGATCGACATCGGCACTGTGGCCGCGCTCGGCGTTGCTGTCGGCGCGATCGGTACATTCTTGACCGCGATCATCGGGTACGCGACCGGCGTCTTCAAGCTGGGCATCGCGGCGACGTTCGGCACGGCAATCGCCGTGGTCTTGTTGATCTCGACGCCGTCGGTCGTGCTCGCTTACGTCAAGCTGCGCAAACGAAACCTCGGTCCGATCCTCGACGCCAATGGTTGGGCAATCAACACGCGCGCGAAGATCAACGTGCCGTTCGGCGCAACGCTCACCGCGGTGGCGAAGCTGCCGCCGGGCTCGCGCCGCGATTCGCAAGATCGGTATGCGGAGCGTGCTTTTCCCGCAAAGACGCTGCTCGCCGTGGCGATCGCGCTGGCTCTCGCCTGGAACTGGTACCAGGGCCGCTTCGATCGTCATCTCCCGCCGCACGTGCGCTCCACGACGGTTCTGGGAACGTGGGCTCCCGCGGCGACGCCTGTGCCCACGCCGCCACCTCCTGCTGCGCCCTAGCCGCTCGGAACTAGGCGGAACCCCGGGAATCGACGCGCGAAGGCGTCGAAAGTAGCTCGAATTACCAACAATAGCTCGAAGGTAGCCCGCTTCGAGGGGGATGACTGTTGGGGCACACCATCGATTGGGGGCCGCGCCCAACAGCAAAAAATGAGGCGCGTCACGGGTCTGGCGTGAAAACCTCATA
Source organism: uncultured Pseudomonadota bacterium (assembly GCA_963774325.1). GTDB lineage: Bacteria > Myxococcota_A > Polyangia > Fen-1088 > Fen-1088 > DASRQZ01. The sequence goes on along the minus strand of CAVZEF010000002.1, from coordinate 392,153 downwards.
AAAAACGCAGGCTGCTCGGAAAATGATGACAGCGGCATACCTTGTGCTCAAACACAGGTTCTCGGGAAGTTTCGCTGCTCGTAGCTCACTCGGCGAAAGGATGTCTCTCATGAGTGCAACGCCAATCGCATCAATGCCCGTCGTTACGGAGACCCATCATCGGTCCAAGTTCCTCCTGGCCGGTCCCAAGTTTCCGTTGCTCTTCTTGACGGCGCTGCCGGCAGCGGTGGTCGCGCTCTCGTCGGAGGGGCACGCGCAGCAAGTCAGCGCGCTCATCGCCCTCGGCTGGTTCAGCCTGGTGCCGATCGCGCTCTACGAAAGATGGGTGGCGCTGGCGCTGCCGATCGTCGCCGGCGCGTTCCTGGTGCTGACGCTGGCGGCGCTGCCGTTCAACTCGACGGCGCTGATCGTCGACGTCTGGACGTCGGCGGCGATGTTCGTCCTGTCACTTCCGCGTCACGGGCACGGCCTGGCCGCGCGCCCTCCGAAGCCCTGAGGCATCACGGCTGTGGGGACGCTCTCCGGTTCCCACATTCAGGCGGATCGCTCCATGGAGGTGAGCCGGCCGCTAGCGAGCTGCCAGCGCGTCGCGCTCAGCTCCGCGGCAAGATGCCGGTCATTGGTGGCGATCAGCGTCGCCTGACCGGCGTGCCGCCGGTCCTCGACGAGATCGCGGATCAATGACGTGCCGCCGCCGTCGAGCCCATTGGTCGGCTCGTCGAGCACCAGCAAGGGAGGCGCGCCGATGAGCGCCGCCAGCAGCAGCGCCCGCTTGCGCTGGCCGAACGAGAGTGTCGCCAGCCGTTGCTGCCAGATGTCGTCGACGCCGACGCGCGCCCGCAGCGCCACGAGCGCGGCGCTGCCGGCCGGACCGCCGGCCTGCTTGAACGTCTGTACCAGCGCGATCAGCTCGGCCACCGAAAGCTCGGGAAGCACGTCGGTCGCGTCAGGTAGATAGCCGAGGAGCGCGCGCGCCCGCCCGGACGCGCTGGTCACCGGTAAGCCTCCGACGGTGACGCTGCCGCGGTCGGGCTCGACCAGGCCGACGGCGATCCGCAGCAGCGTCGATTTTCCCGAGCCGTTCTCGCCGCTGATGACCCCGACCTCGCCGGCCGCGCACGAGAACGTGATGTCAGTCAGCACCGGGCGTCCGCCCAGACGCTTGTCGACGCCGCGCGCGATCAACACGGGAACCCTCGGAGGGAGGCGCCGGCCCGAGCGATCACGCTTCGCCCGCGCCCAGGGCCGCCGGACCCGGCGCGCGCGATCCCCGCGCCGAATGCGGCTCGGGGATCGTCAGCGTCAATGCGCTCGCCGCGAGCAACGCGGGGCCGGGGAGGAACCACGCGCACGACGCGAGGATAGCGCCTCCGATCAGCGTCGCCGCCAGCAGCCGCGCGCTGTCGCGGCCCGTGCCGCGACTCGCCCAGCGCCCCGCGAACGCGGCTGCCGTTGCGCCGGCGAGACCGGCCAGCGCGCCGTCGAGCGCGAGCGCCGCCGCGGCGCGCACCGGCGAAAAATGACCGAGCACCGCGCCGGCGCTCGCGCCCAGCACCGCGCCCAGCACGCCCAGCGGCAGCGCCGCGCCCAGTCGGCGCGTGATTGAAGTCACGCCATGAACAGTGAGCAGCCAGACCGCCTGGCGCTCGACGCGCTGGATGCCACCCACCAGTCCCGCCGCTCCCCAACCGACGGCCAGCACCGCCATCGTGCGCCAGATCGCGCGGACTCGAGCCGGCTCCGCGATCCCGTTGTTGGCCGCGGCAAGCCCGGCCACCAACGCGCCGCCGGCGGCACACCAGACCGCGCGCAGCAACGCGGGCCGCTGGGCGCGCGCGATCGTGGCCAGGTGCGTCTGCGCGATCGCGACAACCCTCGATCGCCCGCCGCGCACCCAGCGCCCGGTGCGACGCAGGCCGATCCCTTCGGGCGCCGCGATGAACGCGCGGCGGACCGCCAGCACCAGCGCCGGCATGCTCGCGAGCAACGCCAGCGCCGTGCGAGACAGGATCGCGACCCCGACCAGCCACAGCAGCGCGGCCGCGACCTCGGCTGAGCCGCGCGGGCGCGCCAGCAGCAGCCCGTGCCCGCCGAGCGCGAGCGCCGTGGCGGCGAGGCCGGCGACCACGCCGCCTCCCTTGAACCAGAGCAACAGCCAGGGCAGCTCGACCAGCACCAGCATCGCGGTGGTGATGGCCAGCAGCCGGGCGCGCGGGATCGGCCAAGCACGGATCAGGAACGCCGAGGGCGCCGCAATCAACGCGCGCGCGGCTGGAAGCGCGAGCAGCAACCACGCCGCCAGCAACCCGAGGCGCGTGGGCGGCGATGCGCGCGCCAGCGCGACGACGTCGCTCGACCGCACACCATTGCCCGCGAACAGAATCACCGCGACGACGAACAGGCCCAGATACGTCGGCAGCGCGCGCCGCAGCGCCGCCGCACCGCTGGTCCGCGCGAGCAGGCTGATGAGCGCGGTCAACATCCGGTGTCGCCGCCGTACGCTCAGTTCATGGGCAGAACGAACTGGTTCGTCGGATCGCTCAACGACTTGTCGAGCACCGGCGAATACGTCGACACCGAGATCGTGCCCGCGGCCGGCGAGAACCGGACGATGCGCAAGTAGCCGTTGCCGCCGTTGACCGTGGTGCCTTGGAGCGAAAGGATGCAGGGCCCGATGGTGCAGGTCTGGTAGTTGGCGAGGATCTGATGCACGACGCTGCCGTCGGGACGAACGCTGCTGAGCTGGCCGGTCGTGCCCGGCGGCAGATCGTTGGCGCTCACGTCGTGGCCCGAGAACACCAGCTTCACGTTCCGGTTGGGCAGGATCAGCTTCTGCCACATCTCGGCGCCGTCGTTGATCGTCGTGCGTGACTGCCCCATCATCAGGTAGCTGTGCGGGTTGTAGGGCTGCGCGGAGCCGCGTTGATTGTAATTGTAGAGCGAGCTGTCGCGGTAGAGGTACGCGTGCGTGATGATGATGGCCGGTAGATTGCGAAACGCCTGAAGCACGGAGCTGGCCCAGGCCAGCGCTTCGTCGCGCGGCCCGAACTCGAGCGAGATCACCAGCCAGCGCGTGCCACCGGCGGGAATCAAGCTGAAGCTGTTCTCGATGTGCCCGGTCTCGAAGGTGTCGCCGAACCAGGGATAGGCGGCGAAGCCCGACGCGGGGAAATACGAGTTCACCATGCCCATACGATCGGCGAGATTCCCGTAGTCGTGATTTCCGGCGGCGATGACGTACGGGACGACACCGTCGAGCAAGTGCATGCTGTTCGAAGCCACGATCCATTGCGCCGGTACGTCGACGTCGACGAGATCCCCGGTGTGCAGCACGAAGGCGATCTGCTGCGCGTCGCGGTTCTCGACGATCCAGCTCGCCTGCTTCATGAAGATGTCGGGGAAGTTCCCGGCGTAGTACTGCGTGTCGGGCAAAACAACGATGCTGTAGTCGGGGGCGAGCGTTCCGGCGTCGGTGCCGGCGCTGGCGTCGGTGCCGACGGCGGGCGCGTCGATCGCCGCGCTCGCGTCGATGATGGGTGATGGCATCTCGCGGCCGGCGTCCTCCACCGCGGGTGCTCCCAGCGCGGGTGGCTGGTCGCACGCCGGGATCGCGAACGCGCACGTCACGATCGCGATCGCGAAGGCGATGTTTGCGAGCGCAGGCGCACTGACCCAACCCAGGCGACGCTCGAAGCGGGGGCTTCTCCGACCGGCGATTGTCAACCGAACCAAGTTAACATCGAACCGCCGGCGGGTCAGCCGGCAGCTATCACCGAATTTCGGTAGGTGTCCGGCCGATAGGCACTGCGCGCACCGCTGAAAAGCAGGGTTCGACGCGACCGGGCGCGGCCGCCGCCGATAACGAAAGGTGACTTCGATCGCCTTCACTGCCATCGTCATTGTCGTTGCCGTCGGTACGATTGCTGAAAGACCTGTTTCGCCCGATTGCGATGGCCGGCGCCGTGCTGCTGGTCATGATGCTGTCGCTGGCGCCGCCGCTGCGCGCCGCGGAGACGTTGCGGATCGACTTCATCGACGTCGGTCAGGGGGACGCGGCGCTGGTCACGTCGCCGACCGGCAAGACCGTGCTGGTCGACGGGGGACCTGGGCAGGCGGCGCACGCGTTGACTACATTTCTCGACGCCCAGGCCGGTCGGCCCCTCGACTTGATCCTGCTCAGCCATCGCCACGAAGATCATCTCGGCGGTTTGGCCGCCGCGGTTCACATGCTGGGAGCGCGGCTGTTCCTCGATGCGCCGGTGCCCCATCCCGGATCGGCCTACACCGCCCTCATGCACGAGCTGGCGGACCGCCAGGTGGCGGTACGGCAGGCGACGCGCGGGCGCCGGATCGATCTCGGGGGCGGTGCGGTGATGACCCTGCTGGGACCGCCCGACCCGCCGATCACCGGCTCGCGTTCGGACGTCAACGCCAACAGCGTGGTGGCTCGCCTCAGCTACGGGAAGTTTGCTGTGCTGTTCACCGGCGATGCCGAGGCGCCGACCGAGCAATGGCTGCTGGCGGCGGGTGTGCCCGTTCAGGCGACCGTGCTCAAGGTCGCGCATCACGGCAGCCGCTACGCCTCGCGCGTCGCCTTTCTGAAGCAGGTGGGCGCGCGGGTCGCGGTGGTCAGCGTCGGCGCACACAACGAGTACCACCACCCGGCGCCGGAGACGCTGGAGCACCTCGCGCGCAGCGGCGCGCGTGTTTATCGTACCGACGTGGACGGCACGGTGACGCTGGAGACCGACGGCGCGACGTTGCGGCTGCGCACGACGCGCGGGCGGCGCGAGCGGCTGGAGCTGCCGTGAGCCCCAAGGAAAGCTCGACGAAGGGCTCGACGAAAAGCTCGACGAAAGGCTCGACGCAGAGCCCGAAGCAAGACCGTCGCGCCGATGCGAAATCGCCGGCGCCGCCGCTGGTCTTCGTCGATGCCGTCGAGAACGGGCGCGCGCGGCTGCTGCTCGGCCGCGACGCCTTCGAAGTGCCGGCCGTGCTGCTTCCGCCGGGCGCGCGCGAGGGGAGCTGGCTCCGCTGGTCGCTCGCGCTCGCGCCCGCGCCACCCGAGGATGAAGAGGGCGCCGCGTTGCGCGCCAAGCTCGGCCGCGACGACGACGGCGGCGACATCGAGCTCTGAACCGCGCCAGGTCGCCCGGGCGCCGCTACTTCGATGCGCGCGCCGCGTTCTTGGCCCGCTCGGCGGCGCGCCAGAGATACCAGCTCGCGACCGAGCGAAACGGCTTCCAGCGCACACCGCGTCGCTCGAGCTCGGCGGCGGTCGGCAGCTCTCGCTTGCGAAACGCCACGGCGAAGCCCTTGCGCACGCCGTAGTCGTCGACGGGCAGCACGTCGGCGCGCCCCAGCCTGAAGATCAGCAGCATCTCGACCGTCCAGCGGCCGATGCCGCGCACCTGGGTCAACCGTTCGACGATCGCGTCGTCGTCCAGGGTGTGGACGTCGGCCAGCGACGGCAGCTGGTCCGCCAGCGTCTTCTCGGCGAGATCGCGCAGTGACAGCAGCTTGTTGCGCGACAGACCCGCGCCGCGCAGCTTCGCGTCGGACGCGCGGCGGATGTGCGCGGGGTTCAATCCCTCGTGGGCGCGCGGGAACAGCGCCTGTACGCGCGCGAAGATCGTCGCCGCCGCTTTGCCAGTGAGCTGCTGATAGACGATCGCCTCCGCCAGCGCCAGGAACAAGCTCGACGTGCGATCGACCCGCATGCGAAACGGCCCGACGGCGTCGATGAGCCGAGCCAGCGCGGCGTCGGAGTCGCGCAGGTGCGCAACCGCCGCCGTCGGGTCGTAGCCCAGCTCCGCCGCCGTCAGCTCGGGTGCCGCCGTGCCGTTGAGCCGCGTGCCGTCGCGCTCGATCGACAGCAAGCGCAGCTTCGTGGCGACGCCGCCGTTCGCCGAAAAGCCACCCATGCGGCCGTCGGCGGCGAGCACGCGGTGGCACGGCACGACCAGCGCGAACGGATTGCGGCCCAGCGCCTGTCCAACGGCGCGCGCCGCGCCTGGCCGGCCCAGGCGCGCCGCCAGATCGCCGTAGGAAACCGTCGCCCCGGGCGCGATGCCCCGCGCCAGCTCGTAGACGCGGCGGTGGAACGGCGGCAGCTGCTCCATGTCGAGCGGAATCGCGGCGAGCTCGCTCGCTTCGCCGCGCAAGAGGCTCAGGATCTGATCGACGGCGCGGCGAACCTCGTCCGGCATCGCCTGTTCGCTGGCGTCGGGAAATCGCCGGACCAGGCGTGCGCGCGTCGCCGCTTCCGGGCCGTCGGGCAGCTGAACCGCTGCGATCCCGCGCGCGCCCCAGGCGATGCCGCAACGTCCGATCGGGGAATCGAAGAGGGCGAATCCTGGTTGGGTCATGTAGGTGTCAGCGTAGCATCCGCACGGTGGCCGAAAAGTAGCGGATTTCGGCCGCGAAACCGAAGGACGTCGCCTCCGCGGCGATCCATATTTACGCGCGAGGAGCGAACCAATGGCCAAGAGCTGGAGGAAGCGCCTGCGACGGGGCCGGCTGGCGTCGTGGTTGGGTCGGATCGAGGGCGTCGAGAAGCCGGCCCTGCTGGTCGGTATCGGCCTGCTGCTCTATCGGGTGTGGCGTAACGAGGAGCGCCGGTCCGACCTCAGGAGCCGATGGCGCGGCGCGATCGATCGCGTGCGGCGGCGGTTCGGAGATCGCTCGGAGACAAAGAACGGCGCCGGCGCGGTGGGGTCGACCACGCCGTCATCGCCCGTGCCGCCGTCCTGAGGGGTGCGGCGCGGGGCGAGTCGGACGCGCGCTCAACGGAGGAAGAAGTACCAGAGCGCGCCGCCGGCTCCAGCCAGCGCCGCCAGCGTCAGCACCACGCGCGCGGGGGAGGTGCGACGCCGCAGAGAGACGACCTCGCCGTCGGCCGCTTCTGTCGGCACCGGCGCGAATGCGATGGGCGCGGGCAGCGGCACGGACGGAGGCGTCGGCACGCGAGGCGCCGCGGGCAGCGCGGGAAGCGCGGGCTCGGGGTGCGCGGCGGCGACGGGTAGTGGTGCGGTTGGCGGCGGAGCTGCCGCCGCTGCGGCGGGCGCCGCATGCAGCGGGCCTGAATCCGGCAGCGCATCGATCACAGCCTGCGAGGGCCGGCCGGCGGGAGGTTCTTCGTGGCGGATGGGCCCGGATTCGACGTGCACCGGGAACTCCGACACCGAAGGCGTTCGCTCGCGCCGGACGGGCGGCGCCGGCTGCGCGGCGCCAACGGCCCGCATGACGGCCGCCGATGCGCGCGCCGGAACCGGGGGCGGCGTTGCGGGCATGCGCGGCGTGCTCATGCGTGGCGTAGCCGCAGCGGCGGCCATCGCCGGCGCCATCGGCTCGGCCGCGACGACGTCGTCGTAGCCACCCGGCATCGGCGTGGGCAGATCGCTCTCGTCCTCGGTCGGCTCGGGCGTCCGGGTCGCCAGCGCGACTCGACCGGGCGGCAGCGATACCTGACGGGCCGAGCCGCGGTCCGCCACCGGCGTGGGCGTCGCGGCCGGCGTCGCCGATGCGGCGATCGAATGCCGGGCCGACGGAGCGTCGCTGACGGCGTGAGGCGCGCCGGCTGGACGCGCGGCGGGCGCCAGGCCCGGCCGGGGTAGCAGCGCCGGCGGGGCATTCACCGCCGATACTTGCGGCCGCGACGGCGCGGCGGGCCCGGGGCGCGCAGGTATCATGGCCGCGGGCTGTGCCGCTGCCGCCGGTGCCGGCGCCGGCGGCGCCGCTTCCACCACCGGAGGCTTTGTCCTGGGCGCGGGCGTCAGCGCGCGCTTGCGCTGGCCGAGACCCTTGTTCGCGAGCGCGGTCTCGAAGACCGCGTGCAGCTCGCCGCTGACGCGAGACTTGAACAGGTGGCGGCCCTCGTCGATCTCCGAGGTCAGATCGAGGCCCGCGGCGATCTTCTTTGCATTGTAGAGCTCGACGTCGGAGAGGATCACGCGCGCCAGGCGAGCGGCCGCCTCCTCGGTGTCGATGATTCCGCCGCGCGCCGACGGCGACCGCGCCGCGGGCGTGGTGGCGGCGGCGGGCGCGGCGCTGGCCGCGGGCGCGGCCGCAGTCGGCGCCGCTACCTCGACGACAGGAGCTGCGGGCGCGGGCGCGATCGGAGCGGGGGCCACCGGCGCGGGAGGCACCGGTGCCGGCGCAGGCGCCTCCACGGCGGCGGGTGCTGCACGAACGATCGGCTCCGCGGCCGCGATCTTCTCCACGGCGCGGGGCGCGGCTTTCGCCGGCTCGGCCGCGGGCGGCGAGCCTTCCGTCTTGCCCGCCGTCTTCTTGCGGCTCGCTCGACGGTCCTCGAGCACCGACGTGAAGACCGGAACCAGCTCGGGCGCGACACGCGAACGGAAGAGGGCGCGCCCCTCTTCGATCGCGGCCGTGAGATCCGCGCCGGTGTGAAACTTGTCTTTGTTGTAGATCTCGATGTCCGAGACGATCACCCGGGCGAGCCGCTTGGCCGCCTCTTCGGATTCAATGACCCCCATGGTCGGTCCTCTCGCGGAATGCCAAGGCACCTGATTGTATCGCCAGGCGCCCCGGTACGACAGAAAGCAGTTGCCTCGATTCGCGAGCCAGGTCCATCTCTGGACCAGACCCATCGGCAGACAGCGCTCGGGACTCAAATCGTGGCGGGCGCCTCGGACGATCGGGACGGCCCGGCGGATACCGCGGGCGTTCCCCATCTGAAAACCCTGGCATCACGGCGAGTTATGCGCGCCGAGCGCACCGCGCGCGCGACCTCGACAATGCGGCCGTCATCGCCGGGGATTTCGCCGGGGGATTTCGCCGGGGGATTTTCGACGGTTGACATTCCCTTCGCTCGACCGTTAAATCGATTTTGACTTTCATTATCAAAATTAACTAGACCTCGATAAAACGCACGAACGAAGGAGAGAGAGATGTCGCACCGGAAAGCCCTGGCCCCACTCGGGGTGTTGTTGATTGCGCTCGCGCCAGCGACGATCGGTTGCGGGACCGACAAGTCGGGCTCGCGAGAGTCGCAGGCTCAAACCGCAGTGAAATCCCAGATCAGCGCGCAGCTCGGCAATCTGGTGAACGCGAGCATCGCGCTGCGCACCGCCGCGCCGGCGCCCGACGCCGACGGATGGAACGACCAGGCCGACGCAGCCGCCGTCAACGCGATGAAGATCCAGTGGGCCGCGGCGCGCAGCGCCTACGAGCAGGTCGAGGGCGCGATCGCGGTGCTGTTCCCCGACTACGATGTCTCCACCGACGAGCGCTACGATGGCTTCCTCGGCGACACCGGGCCCGACGCCGATCTCTTCGACGGCACGGGCGTCACCGGCATCCATGCCATCGAGCGCATCCTGTGGGCCGGGCACGCGCCCGCCGCCGTCGTCGCGTTCGAGTCGACGCTGGACGGTTACGTGGCGGCCAGCTTCCCCACCAACATGACCCAGGCGACCGCGTTCCGCGACGGCCTGGCGACGCGCCTCGTGACCGACGTGCAGGCGGTGCAGACCATGTTCATGCCGCTGACGCTCGACACGGCGGCGGCCTTCCGCGGCGTCATCGGGTCGCTGGGCGAGCAGATCGAGAAGATCACCCTCGCGGCCGACGGCCAGGACGAGTCGCGCTACGCGCAGCACACCCTGGCCGACATGCGCGCGAACCTCATGGGCGGCAAGAACACTTACAACGCCTTCCGCGACTGGGTGCGCGGCGAATCGGGCGGCGCGGCGCTCGACACCGACATCCTCGCCGGCTTCGATCGCGTGGCGGCGCTCTATGCGGAGGTCTCCGGCGACGCGCTGCCGGCCGTGCCGGCCGGCTTCAACCCCGAGACGCCGACGGCCGACCAGCTCGCGACGCCCTACGGAAAGATCTTCGCCGGTCTCTCGACGGAGAGCAACGCCGACGATCCCGATTCGCTGGTGTCGAAGATGAGCGCGGCCGCGGATCTGCTCGGCATTCCGCAGCTGCCGCAATGACGCCGGTGCGTGCCGCCGCGCTCTCGATGCTGGGGTTCTGCCTGCTGTCGTCGTCGGGCTGCCTCGACGACGAGCTGGATCCCGCGCTGCAGACCGGCGGCGGCGGCACGTTCATCGCGCTCCAGCGTGACTTCCAGTCGTTCCTCGGCTGGACGCGCACGCAGGTCGGCGACGCCGCGGTCGTGGGCGGTCACGCCGCCGGGCCGCGCTTCGCGTACGTCAGCGGCACTCCCGTCGACGGCAAGTTCCCCGTCGGGTCGATGATCGTGAAGACCGTCGAGGTCGGCGATCCGTCGACCTGGAGCATTCATGCGAAGGCCAAGCGCGGCGCCGGCTTCAATCCGCAGGGCGCGATCGGCTGGGAGTGGTTCGAGCTGCGCATCGTGGCCACCAACGAGATCACCATCCTCTGGCGCGGCGCCCAACCGCCCCAGGATCACGGCTACGAGTCGCTGCCGGGCCTCGGCGCGACCACGACCATGGACGGCAACTGCAACACCTGCCACGGCGCCGCGACCGCGACCGACTACGTGCTGTCACCTGTGCTGCAGATGCAACTCGGCCTCTGAAGGTTTTTCTCATGAACAGGCGGAAGCTCGGTTGGTTCGTTTCTGCGGGGCTCGTGTGCGTTGCGCTCGTGTCGGGGGTCGCGCGCGCGCAGCCCACGATCGAAATGCCGGGCGCGATGCCGCCCGCGGCGCCGCCGCCCGTCGCCGCCAGCATTGCGACGGAGCCCGCGAGCGCCGGTTCGACCGTCATCGGCGGCTACGGCCAGATGGATCTCAAGTTCCTGCGTACCGGCTTCGGCAACGACTTCGTCGGCCGTGCCAACGTGCGCCGGGTCGTGCTGCTGGTCGCGCACCAGTGGACCGACGACATCCGCTCCTACGTCGAGCTCGAGTGGGAAAACGCTGTCACCTGCGCCGCCTGCCAGGGCGTCGCCGAGGTCGAGCAAGCCTACGTGGATGCTTCGCTCTACGGCCCCCATCTCAAGCTGCGCGCCGGCCTGATCCTGGTGCCGATGGGAATCATCAACCGCTACCACGAGCCGCCGGTCTTCTTCAGCGTCGACCGCCCGTCGTTCGATCAGTCGATCATTCCGTCGACCTGGCGTGAGATGGGCATCGGTATCGTCGGCCGCTGGCGCGAGATCTGGCATGGCGAGCTCTACTTGATGACCGGCCTCGACCCGACGCACCTCGGTCCCGACGGCATCGTGGGCGGCCGCTCGTCGGGCGTGCTGGTCCCCGTGCGCAGCGGCGCGCTCGTCGGGCGCGTCGAGGTCGAACCGGCGCTGGGCACGATCGTGGGCGTCTCCGGCTACGCCAGTGACATGGGTCCGAATGCCGAGTTTTACGACGCCAGCGGCACCCGCGTGTCGCCGCATTTTCCGCTCCTCGGCTGGTCGTTCGACGCGCGCGCGCGCCATGCGGGCTTCGAGCTGCGCGTCGTCGCCGCGCAGTTCTTCATGCCGCGCTCGGGTGCGCTCATGGACTCGCGCCGCCCCGACGGTTCGCTCTATTACCCCGACCCGACGACCACGGGTGCGGTTCCCAACCGCACGCAGGGCGCCTACGCCGAGCTCGGCTACGACGTCTTCCGCGCGCTCTGGCCGCGCACGTCGGCGCAGCTGCTGGCGTTCGCGCGCGTCGAGCACTACGACACGCAGGCGGCGGTGCCGTTTCCGTTCCGCCCCATGGGGCAGTTCGACGTGAACGAATTCACGGCCGGACTGTCGTTCCTGCCGATCCGCCAGGTCGTCGCCAAGGCCGATCTTCAGCTGCGCGATCGCCGCTATGGGCTCGACGAGATGGGGATCAACTTCGGCATCGGCTGGCTGTTTTGATCGGCCGTCCTTCGCGGTAGCGTCGCGGACATGCCGGACACCCCGACCCTCGATGAGCTCACGGCCGCGTTACGCGCATTCGCCGACGCGCGCGACTGGCGCCAGTTCCACGATCCGAAGAACCTGGCGATGCTGGTCGCGTCCGAGGCCGGCGAGCTGCTGGCCGAATACCGCTGGGTGCGAGGCGACGAGGCCGACGCGCGCTCGCGCGAGCCGGCAGCGCGCGCCCGCATCGCCGCCGAGGTCGCCGACGTCGGCATCGCGCTGCTCTTGCTGTGCGATCGCATCGGCCTCGACCTCGGCGACGCGATCGTCGCGAAGCTGCAGCGCAACGCCGAACGCTATCCGGTCGAGGCGTCGCGCGGGCGTGCCGAGCGCCCGGAGGGCAGCGACGGCGACGGCGGCTCGCTCCCGTAGCCCTGCCGCGCGCGGCTTTCGCCGCGCGGGTCCTTGTGGGTTTTACGCCGCCTGCGCGAACGACTTCATGAAGTCCGCCAGCGCGCGCGCGCCGGCGACCGGCATCGCGTTGTAGATCGACGCGCGGATGCCGCCGACGGTGCGGTAGCCCTTGAGCGCCACCATGCCGTTCTTGGCCGCGTCCTTGACGAACTTTTCGGTGACCTCTTCGCTGGGCAGCAGGAACGTCACGTTCATGTGGCTGCGCGCCGCCTTGTCGCTGACCGTGCCCTTGTAGAAGCCGCCCGAGCCGTCGATCGCGCCGTAGATCAGCGCCGCCTTCTCGGCGTTGTGCTTCTCGATCGCCGCGAGGCCGCCCTGGCTCTCCATCCAGCGAAAGGTCTCGAGCAGGAAGTAGACGCCGAAGGTGGGCGGCGTGTTCAGGCAGCTCTTGGCCTCGGCCAGCGCCGAGAAGCTGAAGATCTTGGGCACGCTCTTCGCGATGCGCGGGTAGAGATCCTTGCGCACGATCGTCAGCACCACGCCCGCGGGGCCGAGGTTCTTTTGCGCGCCGGCGTAGACCAGCGCGGTGCGCGCGATCGGGTGCGGGCGCGACATCATCTCCGAGCTGGCGTCGACGACCAGGTTCGCGTGCTCGGGCCACTCGGCCAGGCGGTGCCCGTGCACGGTCTCGTTCGAGCAGACGTGCAGGTAGGCCGCGTTGGGATCGGCCGTCCAGCCTTTCGGCGGGCCATCGAACTTGCTCGACTCGCTCGAGGCGATGACGCGAATCTTGTCGCCGTAGGCGCTCTGCGCCGCCGAGGCCGCCTTCTTCGACCACTCGCCGCTGACCACGTAGTCGGCGACGCCGCTGAGGAAGTTCATCGGGATCGTGTTGAAGAGCTGCGTCGCCCCGCCCTGAAGGAAGAGGACGTCGTGGGTCTCGGGGATGTCGAGCAGCTTGCGGCAGCGGCTGATCGCCTCGTCGAGAACGCCGTCGAATTCCTTGCCGCGGTGGCTGCACTCGGCGATGCCGAAGCCTTTGCCCTGAAAATCCAAGAGCGCCTTCGCCGACGCCTCGAGAACCTCGACCGGCAGCATGGCCGGACCTGCGCTGAAGTTGAACACTCGGTTGCTCATCGCCGTCTTGTTACCGCCTGCGCGCCGAGAGTTCAACTGACATTTCTGTGCCTCTGCTCAAGGCATCTTCAAGGCGCCCGAGCAGGTGCGTCGCCGTCGCCCCTTCCCGCACCTGGCTCCGGAGCTCCCCCCGCGCCTTGCCCCGCACCTTCGTGGCCCTGGCCGCCCATCATGCCGGCGAAGGGGCGGATCAGCTTGCCGATGTTGTCGAACGTCACGACGGGGATGTGGAGCTCGTAGGCGAGGTTGGGGCCGCTGGTCGCGGCGAACATCAGCGGCGTGCGCGTCGTCGCCAGACCGGGCAGCGCGCGCAACATCGTCGCGGCCTGGCGGGTGCGCGGATCGTCGGCGTGCGCGAACATCGTGAACACCAGCACCAGGGGATCCATGAGCATCGCCGAGTTGTATCCGTGCATACGCGCCAGCGCCTGCGACAGCAGGGGGGGCCGCACGTCCGCCGCGGCGTTCCCCTTCGCGCCGTCGGACCACGCCGCGAGCCGCGTGCGCGGCGACCCACCCTGGAACTGCAACAAGCGGTCGCCGCGGATCGTGGCGGCGTATTTCACCGAGTCACCGCCCATGAACGACCGGATCGTCGCGTACTGCTCGGCGCCGACCGACGTCGCGGCGAGCGGGCGTTCGAACTCGAGCACGCCCTTGCGGATCTGCGGCGCCGCCCGATGCGGCATGCCCGAGATGTCGGCCTCCCAGATCAGCACGGCGCCGACCATGTCGGCGTAGCGGCGAAGCGCGCCGCGCGCGTCGGCGCCCGACCGCAGCGGCAGGCTGCACACCGACGACGGCGGGCTCTCGCCGAATTCGAAGGTGCAGGATCCGGCGCCGCTGAACGCGCTCAAGAAACCATCGATCGGCGAGGCGGCGGGTGTGCCGCCGCGGCGCGCGGGGGGGCCGGGCAGCAACATGCGCAGCACCGGCGCGAAGACGTCCAGCGAGCCCCAGGCCGTGAAGCCGGTGCGGTCGTCGCGCACCGGCAATCGCTCGTCGAGCGTGAAGCTGGTCGCCGCCGCCGCGCTCGCCGCCAGCGGTGTGCCCGGCCTGGGCTCGAGCGCGGCGCTCACGATCAGCCCATCGGCAGCCGACACGGCGACGCCCAGGCGCACGTGCGCGGTCTCGGAGAGCAGCAACGCCAGCCCATCGCCCAGCTGACCCATCATCTTTTCCAGCGCGTCGGTCCGCGGCGGGCTCGCCACGTGCGCCCCGGTGCGGCCGGGGGTGTTGGCCGGTGGTTTCGCGGCCTCCTTGCGGAACTGCGCGCCGACCTCGCTCCAGGTCGATCCGGTCGTGGCGCGGACCGCATCCGGGTCGACAGTCACGTCGACCTCGTTCGCGGGCACGCCGGCGCGGGTCGCGCGGAGGGCGCGCGCGCCCAGCGACCAGAGCTCGTCGTAGCTCTGCGCCAGCAAGAGTGCCCCGTCGCTGACGCCGCTCCAGAAGGTGCCCCCGGCGGCGTTGCGCCGTTCGACGGCACCGCCGCGACGGGAAAGGGGCGTCCCCAGCTTCGCGGCCACGCGCGCGCCGTCGGCGGGACGGGCCAGCGGCGCCGCCGCGCACCGGCCCACCGGTTTCCCCTGACCGCGCGAGACGAAGATCAGGGCCAGCGGCCGGTCGGTCGCCAGCGAGGAGAGCAGCTCGGCGTCGATCGGAATCTTCTGCTCGGCCGCCTTCGCGAGCGCCGCCTGGATCACCTGATCGCCGAGCCGCACCGGCAGCTCCCGCCCCAGCGCGTTGAGATCGGCCACCACGCGCGACGGCGGCGCGATCAGGATCTCGGCCAGGGTCGGCACCGGCGCCGTCGCACCCGGCGCGGGGCCCGCGAGCGCCAGCGGTTCCGCCGGCGACTCGCTCGATGGCGCGATCGGCTTCAAGGCATTCGCGAACGGCGCCCGCTGGGCGGGCGGCGTCGCTGCCGTCGCGGGCGGCGGCGTGGATCCACCCGATCGACATCCACTGATTGCGATCGCGACGGCAGCCGCGACGGAGATCCGATCGAGCGCGCTCGACCGGCGAGCCAGCACAGAGAACATCACCCGATGATAACAGCGGACGCGCGCGGAAGTGCTTGCACGACCGGCATTGCGACTAGTGCCAATGCCGGTCAGATAAGAAAAACGCCAGGACGCGGGGAACGCCAGGATCCGGATTATTGAGAGTCCGGACTTGGCGTTCCTGGCGTCCTGGCGCTCAAATTAAGTGAACGGTATGTGCGACTAATGCCCGCGCAACGTCCGCTCGAAGAAAGCGACGGTTCGTTGCCACGCCAGCTTGGCCGCCGCGGGATCGTAGCGCGGCGTCGTGTCGTTGTTGAAACCGTGCTGCGTTCCCGGGTAGTGAAACGCTTCGTACTTGATCCCCGCCGCCTTGAGCGCCGCCTCGTACGCGGGCCACGACGCGTTGATGCGCTCGTCGTTCTCGGCGAAGTGGAGCTCGAGCGGCGCCTTGATCGCGGAGACCTTGTCGAGCGGAGGCGCGCTCCCGTAAAAGGGAACGGCGGCGTTCAGGTCGGGCAGTCGCGTGGCGAGAAAGTTCACGATGCCGCCGCCATAGCAGAACCCGACGACGCCCAGCTTTCCGCTGCACTGCGGTCGCGCGCGCAGGAAGGCCGCCGCCGCCACGAAGTCCTCGCGGGTCTTGGTCTGATCCAGCTTCGTGAACAGCTCGCGTCCCTTGTCCTCGTCGCCCGGATAGCCGCCCAGCGGAAAGAGCGCGTCGGGCGCGAACGTGATGAACCCGTCGAGCGCCAGCCGCCGCGCGACGTCTTCGATGTGCGGGTTCAAGCCGCGGTTCTCGTGCACGACCAGGATCGCGGGCAGCTTCTTCGCCCCTTTGGCCGCCTCGCCCGCCGGCATGACCAGGTACCCGCGTCCCTTGCCGTAGCCGTGCGGCGAGGGGAACTCGACAGACTCGGCCTTGATGCGCGGGTCGGTCTTGGGCACTTGCTGGGCTTCTGCGAAGCGCGGGCTCAGCGCCTCGAGAAACGCCGCCGCCGTGAGCCCACCCACCGCGAACTTGGCGGCGCCCTCGAGAAACCCACGCCGGTCGATCACGTTGTGGACGTACTTGTCGAAGAGGCTCAGCACCTCCGGCGGAAAGTCGCTGGCCTTCGTGAGCGGTTTGCCGAGGTCGTCGTCGTTTGCCATGCGGGCATTTTTACCGCGAGAACGCCGCTGACGCTCGGGGCCCAAAGATCGGGACAAAGATCGGGCCAAAGATCGGGACAAAGATCGGGACAAAGATCGGGGTAAACACCGTCGTGACACCCCTCACCCCGGCCGCGTGGGGCCAACAACGCTATAGACGCCGTCGCTGCAAACGCCCACACTCCGCCGCAGAGCGCACAACCGGTGCATGTCTCAATTCTCAGCGTGCACGCGGTCCAGCCGGCCATTGGCGGTGGGCGATAGCGATCGGGGTGGCTCTTCCCGTTCACACGGGTCGGGTCACGTTCGGGGCCGACGACGGCTTCCACGCCGAGGTCAAACGTCGCGTGCGCGCGGAGCTGGCGGCGTCGGGGCGACCCACGCTGGGCAGCTTCCGCATGTATCTCAAGACCGTCACCATTCTGAGCTGGCTGGCGGCGTCGTACGCGCTGCTGGTCTTCGCTCACGTGAGCTGGTGGCAAGCGGCGCTGCTCGCGGTCTCGCTGGCGCTGGCCGTCGGGGCGACCGGATTCGCCATCCAGCACGACGCAAACCACGGCGCGTATTCAGGCAACGCGATCGTCAACCGCCTGATGGGGGCGACGCTGGACCTGCTGGGGGCAAGCTCTTATCTCTGGCACTGGAAGCACAACATCTTCCATCACACGTACACGAACATCGAAGGGGCGGATCACGATCTCGACGCCAAACCCTTTGGCCGGCTCGCCCCCGCGCAGGCGCACTACCCCGCGCATCGCTTTCAGCACATTTACATGTGGGCGCTCTACGGCTTCATGCTTCCCAAGTGGCATCTGGTCGATGATTTTCAGAACGCGCTCGAGGCCCGCATCGACGCCAACCACATTCCGCGCCCGCGCGGCTGGGCGCTGGCGCAGTTGCTGGCCGGCAAAGCGGTGTTCTTTGCGTGGGCGCTGGTCATCCCGATGTTCTTCCACCGCTGGTGGGTGGTGCTGGGCTTTTACGGCGCGACGGCGTTCCTGGTTGGTCTGCTGCTCGCCGTCGTGTTCCAGCTCGCCCACTGCCTGGAGGAGGCCGACTTCCCTCACCTGCCCGACGGTTCGAACCGGATCTCCGACGGGTGGGCCCGGCAGCAAGTCCAGACGACCGTCGACTTCGCGCGCGGCAATCGCGTGCTGACCTGGTATCTCGGCGGACTCAACTACCAGATCGAGCACCACCTCTTTCCCAAGGTCTGCCACCTCAACTACCCGCGCATCTCGCGCATCGTCGAGGACGTCTGCGCTCAATTCGGGGTGCGCTACGTCGCCCACGACAGCATGCGCGGCGCCATCGTCTCCCACTGGCGATGGCTGCGGCAGATGGGCGCGGTCAAGTAGCCGAGGGCGGGCGGCGCCTGACCATCAGCACCGGCGTCGAGATCTGAACCGGCTCGCCGGCCTGATTGAAGGCCGTCGCCCGGATCTTGACGATGCCCAGCTCGGGCCGTGAGCGCGAGGCGCGCAGCTCCAGAACCTCGCCCTCGACATGCAGCACGTCGCCGGGACGCACCGGGCGGGGCCAGCGAATCTCCTCGACGCCCGCGCCGATCGTGCCGCCCGCGGGTCCGAGATCGCTCTCGACGAGCAAGCGCATGGCGATCGCGGCCGTGTGCCAACCGCTGGCCGCCAGGCCGGCGAAGAAGGTCTTGCTCGCCGCGTTCTCGTCGAGGTGAAAGGGTTGCGGATCGAACTCGGCCGCGAACGACTTGATTTGCTCGGCGGTCACCGCGGTCGTCCCCGAACGGAAGCGCTGGCCGACCGCGAAGTCCTCGAAGAAACGCTCTGCCATGACTCTCTCGCTCATCGGCGGCGTTCGTGCCGCTCGCGGCTCAGGCTGGCACAGATCGCGTTTGATACAAAGCCCGCCCCGGGGGTTCCTGCAGGATTCACCGTAGCCACTTTTACTGATGTGGCGTCGTCGAATGTCCTCCTCGTGGCAATGGTGTGCTTGGGCCTGTCGGCGAGCACTCGAGCTCGGGCTGCTGGCGGCGCGCCACAGCTCCCCAATGCGGGCGGCGTGATCCTGGTGCAACTGGGCGGTGGCGCAGTCGCCCGCGCGCAGGCGGGGATCCCGGTGACCGCGACACCCGTCGGTCGCCCGGTGACCGCAACGCCGATGGGTCCATCGGTGACCGCGACGCCGATGGGTCCACCGGTGACGGCGACGCCCATGGGCCCACCGGTGACGGCGACGCCCATGGCTCAACCCGTGACCGCGCCACCGGCCGCCACGTCACCGGTCGAAACGCCGATCAGCACAGGGATGGCGACCGTGCCGGCCGCGACGACATTCCCGACGCCCGAACCCGAAATTGCGGTTGCCCCGCCGGAAGCTCAGGCGGCGGCTTCACAAGTGGGGATGCCCGAGGCGCCGCTGCCTTCACAAGTGGGGATGCCCGAGGCGCCGCCGACTCCGCCGGCGGCCGCGATCGTTCCGACTCCCATCGTGGTACCGGTTGTCGCTCCGGTGATCGCACCCGCGGCTCCGGTCGCAGCCCCACCTCCGGCGGAAGGTGAGCTTGCGGCGACAGCGCCAGAGGCGGCGCCGTCGGAGCCCGTTGCAGCGACCGCGCAAGCGCCGACGGTCACGGCGCCCTCCGCTCCGCCCGCCACGCCGACCTGCGCGACAGCGCCGGCGCCTTCGTCCGCAAACCAGGTTCCCATCGCGCCCGCGAACACCGGCACCACGTCGTCACAACCGCGCATGTTTCCCGAGCTCGGCAACTAGAACCGCGAGACCTTTCTCTCCGCGGCGCGCAGCATCGCCAGCAGCGGTTCGACCTCGTCGGTCTGCGCGCCGTCGACGATGTCGACGTCGAGCCCGCGGCGTCGGACCACGACCGTCGTGCCGTCGGGCCGCCGGGTCGTCCATCGGGTCTGGCCGTCGCCTTCGTCGATCGGCGCCGTCATCGTCACGCGCGTGACCGCGGTGGCCAGCTCGGCGCTCTTCACCGGCCGTGGCTGGAAGCGCTGGCTCACCGACAGCCGGTACGCGCCCTCGAACTCCGCCGCGTCGGCGGGCGTGTCCCAGCGCGTGGCGATCGCAGCGACGGCCTTGCCCGCGCGCTCCCAGACGGTCACGAGATCGCCGCCCCACCCGTCGGCCGCGCCCTCGGGATCGGGATCGCCCCAGGTCTTGAAGTAGCAGCGCCAGTCGAGCTCGCCCGCGGTCTCTTGCAGCAGCGGCTCTGTGGACGCGATGCGCGCCGCGGGCGCCGCCAGCGATGCCGCCGGCGGAAGATGAATCGCGATCGGTGGATCGCGCCGGTCGAGCAGCTTCTCGATCGGGTGCAGCACCTGCTCCGTCGATTGCGGTGGCTCGCGGTAGAGCCGCGCGACCCGCGCCCAGCCGCCGCGCGCCCAGGCCTCCGACACCAGGAAGGCGCCGCGAATGTAGGGATCGATCATCGACAGCGCGACCAGCGGCGGCAGTCGGGCCAGGTCGTCGAGCGATTGCTTGGCCTCGGCGTCCAGCTTGTCGGCTTCCTCGCCGGTGCGCACCAGCGCCAGCACGTCGACGTAGTCGACCGCCGACAGCATGGTCAGCGTCATGCGCACGCCCGCCACTTGCAACGGCCCGAGATGGCGCGCGGCGCCGCTGCCGCTCGCGGCCTGATACGCGAGCATGACGAACGTCGCCTCGCCCTCGACGACGTAGCGTCGCGCCGCGCGCTCGTCGTCGGACAGGTGCTGCGCGTTGTCGAGGCCGCCGTCGTATGCGATGAGGTCGAAGTGCTGGTGTTGCAGCGCGTGCGTGAGCTCGTGAGCCACCACGCCGTCGCGCTCGTCGTCGTTCGTCGCCGCGGCGACCGTGTGAAAGCGCCCGGTGCGCGGGTCGTAGTAAGCGGCGACTTGCGTGGTCTCCGCTTCTTCCAGTGTGGCGGCGAAATCCAGGGGCCTGGGCAGGAAGCCGGTGTGCGCGAGCGCCTTCGAGAGCGCGGCGTTCTTCTGCGGGCCGAGCTCGCGCGCCAGGTCCTCGCGCACGAACTGGCGGAACTGGTCGCGTGACTGCGGCGTCGACGGGACCGCGACGCGGAACGGCAGGCCGCGCAGCGCCGAGACCGCGGACTGCACGCGTGCGAGGTCGGCGGTGGCCGCCGGGGTCGGGCTGGGTTCAACCGCCGCGCCCGGCGTGGAGGTGGAAGTTGCGCTAGCCGAGCGCGCACCGTTGGGCGTCGTCGCCGGTGTGGCCGCGTGCAGGCCCGCGTCGGTGCGGGCGCCTCCGCAGCCAGCGAGCGCCAGGGCCAGCAACGACCAGGCGCGCAACGTTAAATTCCGGTGTGACGTAGGTCTCGATTTTGCGCTCTGGATCACGGTCGTCTTGCTATTGTCCGCGCCGATCATTTCTTCTGCCACTTCGGAGGGACGCCGATGACTCGAAACCTTCGCATCTTTTCAGCGCTATCGATCCTGTCACTGGGCGCCTGCTCGTCGGGATCTTCCGGAGGAGGCAGCGGCGGAGCGACCGGCGCCGGCGGTAGCGCCAGCGGCACCGGCGGTTCGACGACGAACGGCGCGGGCGGCTCGAGCGGCGGGACGGGCGGCGCGAGCGGTGGGACGGGCGGTGCGAGCGGGACCGGCGGCACGACCGGCGGCGCGGGCGGCATGACCGGAACCGGCGGGCGCGTCGACGGCGGCACCGGCAGCGGCGGCGCGACCGGCACGGGCGGCGCGACCGGCACCGACGGCGGCAACCCCGGCGACGGCGGCGTTTCCACGCAAATGAACTTCTTCGTCACCAGCATCGGCTCTCCCAATGGCGGCAACCTCGGCGGCCTCGCCGGCGCCGACGCGTTTTGCAAGATGCTCGCGAACAATGTGTCGGCCGCGCTGGGCGCGCGGACGTGGCACGCTTACCTGAGCACCACCACAGTCAACGCGCGCGACCGCATCGGCACCGGCCCCTGGCGCAACGCCGTCGGCCACGTCATCGCCAACAACCTGACCGACCTGCACGATCAGATCGGCGCGAATGCCGCGCTCAACGCGACCTGGCCGATCGACAACGCCGCCATCGCGAACACCACCGCGCTCGACGAGCACGGCGCGCAGGTGCCGACCATGCCGCTACAGCACGACATCCTCACCGGCTCGCAACCAGATGGGACGCTGATGACAGGGATGAACTGTAACAATTGGACGTCGCAGGCGATGACGGACGTCGCGCAGGTCGGGCACAGCAACCGCATGGGCGGTGGCTTCCCAGCCTACTGGAACTCGAACCACCCCAGCACCGGCTGCGCGCCCGTCGTCACCATAGGCAGCAATCTGGCGGGGACGGTCGGCTCCGGTGGCGGGCGTGGGTCGCTCTACTGCTTCGCGGTCGACTAGGATCGCGAACGACCTAGAACATCAGGTTGCCCTGGCCGAGGTTGAAGGTGATGTTGGCGCCGATGGGGTCGCGCGCGTTCTCGATGCGGGAGACCGCGTTCGAGATGTGACCGCCGCGCGACGACGCCGGTGACACGATGGCCGTCTCGATCTCGGTCTTGGCCAGGCCGATGCGGTCGACCGACACCGGGTAGAACGGCTGGGTGGTCCTGTTGCTGGAGAGCACGAACAGGGCGTCGTCGAGCTCATTCTCCGCGAGCTGCAAGAGCTTGATCTGCACGTCGACGCGCGTGTCGCGGAAGCGGTTGTAGAGCGTGAGCGCGGCGCGCGCGCGTTGCTTGGCGATGTCCAGGTTGAACGCGACGTTGAGCGCGCGCAGGAAGCGGCCGATGGCGAATCCATCGGGGGTCGAGAAGTTGATCGGCGCGCCAAAGCGTTGGGTCAGCAGCGCCGCGGCTGGCGAGACCGAGAACGGTCCGAGGTAGAAGAAGACCGCGTCCTCGATCTCCGAGCCGAAGGCGTTGTTGTGGAAGAACGGCGCGGTGTCGGCGGCCTCGATCAGCGGCGGCGGGCTGAAGGTGCCGTTGCCGAGCGAGTTGTTGAAGCCGAGCCCCAGCGCGTCGAAGTTCGGGTGCGCCAGCCCCTGGCCGCCGAAGCCGGCGTCGAAGAATGGCAGGCCGTCGAAGGTGCCGATCTGTCCGGCCGTCGCGATGCGCGTGTTGGTGTCGAAGTTGCGGTTCTTGTGCGTGTCGATGAAGTTGGCGCCGGCGTTGGTGTGGCACACGTTGCAGCGCCCGCGCAGCGGGTCGAGGAACGCCTGCCGCCCGGTGTTGGCCTCGGCGTCGAACAGGTTGACCTGGGTCAGGTCCAGCTCGTTGAGGCGGCCGAGCGACCTCTGGAACGCCAGCGTGGCGTCGAGCTCGTCGGACGTCGGCAGGCGGAAGTCGACGCCGGGCACGCGCGCCAGCGTCTTGGTGTAGTGCTGCGTGACCGCACCGGTCAGGAACGCACGCAGCGAGCCGTCGCCGGGCGAGCCGTCGCCACCCCAGCCGGTGCGCTCGACCGGCGGGATGGTCGTGCCGTCGTCAGTGTCGGCGGTGACGCTGGTCGCCATCGACAGCACGTGCGGCACCGAGCGCACGACGAACTTGTGGGTCGGATCCTCGAATCCGTCGACGTTCTCGAGGATCACGCCGTTTTGGAAGAAGTTGTCGGGGATCTCGAGCTGGGCCAGCGCGGGGTTGGTCTCGAACACGAACAGCGGATCGTTCGGATTCTGTGCGTGGCGCGCGTTGATGAACGCGCTGTCGACCGTGGTGTTGTTCTCGGCCGGGTGGCAGGTGCCGCAGGCGCGGCCGTTGCCGTTGAAGGTCTCGCGGAAGAAGATGTCCGCGCCCGCGCAGATCTGCGCGGTCACCAGGCCGGTCACCACGCGCGGGTCCTGCGCGCACGCGGCCAGGCGCTGAGGCACGGTCAGAGCGCTCTGTGTCTCGGCGACCGGCTCGGCCTGTGGCCCGCCGCAACCGATGCTGGCCGCACCGGCAATGATCGAAGTCAGGATTGCGAGCCGGACGCTCCTGGCGAGCGGCGGCGTCGACGTCAGAATCAACATGGTGTCCTCCCTGGGCACGCTCGGCCTCCATGCTGACCGCACGCGCCGAGCCGCCGCGCGGTCCCGAGGCGGCCCGTGCGCTGCACCGATCCCCGGCGACAACATAGAGTCGGGGTGAGCCCGATCCTCTCACCGAAATCGGCGTTGATGCGCTACCAGCCGAGCCGCGCGCGCAGGAGCTCGGCCAGCGCGTCGCCCATGGTCTGGTGCTTGGCCGCGTTGGGGTGGCCGTCGCAACCCTGCTCGTCGGCGGTGTCCTCGGGCCAGTCGAGGAGCTCGATGCGATCGTCGCCCGCGGCGTGCCGCGTGTCCAGCGCCGCGCTGACGTAGGCGAGCTGGATGGCATGCGCGGCGTCGCCCAGGTTGGGTCCGGTCGTGCAGACGATGAACGCGTTCGGGTAGCGCTCGCGCAACGCGCCGGTGAACGTCACGTAGGCGTCGACGAACGGCTGCCCGGGATCGCCGACGGCCAGATCGTTCTTGCCGAGGTTGATCACCACCACCTGGGGCGTCACGCGAAAGTCCCACGCCGGCGCCGGCGCCGTCGCCAAGGACGTGGGCAAGATGCGGTCGTAGATCTGCGGCATGGTGTCGGTCAGCGTGCCGTCGGAGTTGCGGTAGACGCCGCGGCCCGAGATCGCGACGACGCTCAGCTCGGCGCCGACGGCGCGCGCCGCCACCGATTCGTACGCGTCGAAGGCGCTCTCGGTCGGAAACGTGAACCCGCACGGCGCGGTCCCGAGGTTTCCGTATCCGCAGCTGACCGATGCGCCGACGACCTCCATGAGCCGTGGCGCGGCCGCGGGCGGCGCCAGCAGCGTCCCGCCGTCGACGGTCAGGGCCAGGAGCCGCGAGTTGCCGTACCAGCCTTCGGTCTGACGATGGAGCGCCACGGTGTGCGTGCCGTCGGGGAGGCCGTCGGCCAGGACGTACGTCCCCTCGCCGGCGGTCACCGTGAACGACGGCTGCGGCTCGCCGTCGATGACCGCCTTGAACACGAACGGGCCGTCGTTGTCGAGGTCGACCGAGAACGTGCCGCCGGTGACGGCGGCGACGAAGCCGGTCGCCGACCAGGCGAAGCGCGGATGATCGGGATCGGTCACGGTGTCGACGCGGCCGAACCAACGCACGCCGGCGGCGATGACACTCTGTGCGCCGATCTCGCCGCCGTCGGCGCCCGCGCCGCTGTCACCCGCGTCGGCGAGCATCACGCCGGTCTCGCCGCCCGTGCCGCTGGTCGCGTTGCGGTTCGATTGATCGCACGACGACAGGCACGACGGCTGGGCCGCGAGCAACCCCAAGACTCCGATGACGCCGCCGACGGCGCGGCCGCCCGCGGCGCCGCGAGCCCCGAAGCACGAGAAATTCCGGCAACTCCACGCACGCCCCACGCGCCGCACGTTAGAAGAGCCGGCGAGCGCGCACAAGCGCCCGAGGTCGTTTTGCGCACGGCGCCGCCATTGTTACCGAATCTCGCGAGCGCCGTGGCTGCCGGCAAGGCGCGAGCGCCCGCCTACGGACGCGCGATGAGACGCAGCAACCGTCCGGTCCAGGTCAACGGCACGAAGCTGCCGGCGTTGACCACCAGCGAGATGCAACTCTCGCCGGCCTCGACGCGCTGGAGGTGGCGCTGGCCCGGCTCGCGAAACAGGACGTCGCCGCGCGCGAGCCGTCCCTCGTCGTCGAGCAGCGCGCCGGTGAGCACCAGCGTCACCTCGAGCGCGCCGTGGTCGTGGCGGGGGATCGCCAGGCCCGGCTTCAGGCACAGGAGCTGCGCCGTTGCGCCGCCCGATTGCAGCGGGAGGTCGATGCCGCGCACGCCGGGCGCAACGTAGCGCCAGCGCCCGTGCGACGACAGTCGCGCCACGCGCCGTTGCAGCGGCGCCGGCAGGTCGATCCCGGCGAGCGCGCTGTCGGCGGGCACGGCCAGCGGGTCGGCGGCCGGGCGCGCGCGCGCGTCCTCGGGGCGCCGTGACTCGTCGAGCCGCGCCAGCGCCTGCTCGAGAGCGCTGGCGCCGAGCTCGCCGGGCGCCTGCGCTTCCAGCAAGGCGCCGCCGATCGCGTCGAGCCGGCGCATCTGCGCGCGGCAAGCGCGGCACAGCCGCGGCGTCGAGATCGAGGTCGGCGTCGAGATCCGGCTGCTCGGCGCGCTGCGGTCCGCGCCGGTGGCTGACGAGCGCGTTGCGCGCGATGGCGTGAATCCAGGTCGCGGCCGTCCCGCGCGCGGGATCGAACTGCGCCGCCCTTCGCCACACCTTCAACATGACCTCCTGAACCAGCTCCTCGGCGCTCTCGCCGGCGCCGGCCAGCAGGAGCTGCGCCTTGACCGCAGCTGGGTCCGCCCGCCGACGAGATCGGCGACGGGGCGGCGGCAGCGCTCGCAAGCGCGCCGCTCGCCACCGCGCGGGCCCGCTACCGCTTCGACGACTACGTCGCGATCGTCTCGGCGAGCAACCTGGCTTCGGGGATCGCCGTGCGCGAGCAGTATCTTTCGGGGGATTGACGGGAAAGGGAGAAACTCGGCGCGCCGCGCGGCGTAGATCGAGCATGTGGGCTACGCGATCGAACCTGGAAACCGTGGGCTCGAAGCCAAGGCCGGTCGCGCGGGCGGGCGCCGGCGTGCTGCTGGCGATCGTGGTGTTCGCTACCGCCGTGCTCGCGACCGCCGGTTGTGGCGGGAGCTCGACGCGAATCACGCCAGCCGAGGTGGATGCCGGCGCGGACGTGAAATTGGGCGTGAAATCGGACGCGGGATCGGATGCGATCGCCGACGCCGACGCAGGCGCGGCCGGTGACCGCGGCAGCGCGCCGGGCGACGCCGCCGCCGACGCGGGAACCGGCGCCCCGGACGCCGGCGCCGTCGACAGCGGCGCGCCCGAACTCGCCGATGCCGGCATCGACGGCGATGCTGGCAGCGACGGAGACGCGGGCGACGCGGCAGGCGGCCATGCCGGATCGGATGCCGGCGCCGGCCGCCCGGAGATCCTGGTGGTCGCGACTTACCTCGGCGGCATCTCGTCGTTCCGTCTCGACCCGGTCAGCGGCGCGCCGGCTCCGGCCACCACGTCGCTCGACGCCGGCGCGCAGCTCTACGCCGTGACGGCCCATCCTTCCGGAGACTTCGTCTACGCCGCCGACTTTCGCGGCCGCATCTATGGCTATCGCGTGAACCGCAGCGACGGCTCGCTCGCGGCGCTACCCGGCATGCCCCTCATCATCGGCGGCCAGGCGATCACCGCCGCGATCGACCCGCAGGGCCGTTTTCTCTACGTGGGCAACAGCGGCGACAACGCGCTCTACGCGTACGTCATCGACGTCGCCAGCGGCGCGCTGAACCCGGTCATGGGATCGCCGTTCATGCTCGACGCCGCGCCGGCGGGCGTCTGCTTCCATCCCGCGGGCGGCTTCGCGTACGTGTCGTCGATCGCGCTGTCGGCGACCGGTCAGGGAGGGATCCGGGTCTTCAGCGTCGATCCCGTGTCGGGCGTCCCGCACCAGATCGACGGTTCGCCGTTCGCGACGTCGATCTTCGGCGGTGCGCTGGCCGTGCACCCGAACGGCAATTTCCTGTTCGACGGCTCTTTCGGCCTGCACGTGCTCGCGATCGATCCGACGACGCGCGGCGTGCATGAGCTCGCCGATTCGCCGCGCGCCGGCGCGCAATCGGACAACTCGGCCGTCGACATCGCCCTCGATCCGCTGGGGCAGTACCTGTACGCCAGCGACAACACCGGCAAGGTCACCGGCTATCGCGTCGACGCCACGACCGCTGCGTTCGGCCCGGTCGATGGCTCGCCCTACGACCTGCTGCCGTTTCCCTATTCGGTCGCGATCGACCCGACCGGTCGTTTCGTCTTCGTCGGAAACGACGACGTCGACGAGGTGGCGGTGTACTCGCTCCAGCGCGCGAGCGGCAAGCTCGAATCCATCATGCACATGCCCCTGCCCGCGCTCAGCCTGCAACCGGAGATGGTCGTCATCGGGTCCTGACCCGCAGTTGCGAACCCGACTCCGTCGAGAACACCGTGATCGGCGGCAGCGCCGAGGGCGCGCGGTAACGCCCCACGTGCGCACTGTTTCTCAATTGCGACCGTTTTGAAACCGAGCGCCCCACTTTGGCTAACGATCCCCGATCCGGCGGCGGCGGCATCGCTCTTGAAAAGCAAAGAGCGGGACTGTCGCGCGGCGGCGCAACCGTCCAGAACAGTGGAGGGGAAGATGTCGATTGCGGGGAGAGACGCAGTACGGAACTGGGCTCTGGTGGTTGTGGTCGCGTTGGGGCTCACGGGCGCGAATTGCGGATCGAGCCACAATACCTCCGGCGGCTCGGGCGGCAACGGTGGTAGCGGAGGCGGCGGCCAGCTCGTCTCTGACGCCGGCGTCAGCCCGATCGAGGCCGGTCACATCACGACCGGCGTCTCCAATCCGCACGCTGGCGACACCCATGGTGGCGCTGGAGGGCGGCGCGGCGACGTCCGTCGGAGGTCAGGCTCAAGCGGGCGGTCTCGCGCACCTGGTCTCGGCGGGCGGTATCACGATTGGTCCCGATTTTCAGCCGTCCGCCATGCCGGCGAGCCAGTCGGCGCCCGCCGGCACCAGCCCGCTCGCCGCGGCGAGCCTGAGCGCAGACGTGAACGCCCCCGGATCGATCGCCATCACCGGCGACGTCGATTCGGGCGGCGGCGACAACGTGCGCAGCATCGTCGCTGCCGGCGACATCTTCGTCGACGGGACGTTGCGCGGCGCCGATCTCGGCGGCGCGCGCCAGGGGCTGAGCTTGAAAGCGAACGGGACGGTCTATGTCTCGGGCAACCTGGACACGAGCGGCGCCGCCGGCGCGGGGCAGGCGGGTGGTCCGCTGACGATCATCGCGCAGCAACTGATCGTCACCGGCAAGGTCACGACCGCCGGCGGCAGCGGCGTCACCGGCGGCGCGGCCGGGGCGCTGACCATCGACACGATCGCGGGCGCATATTTTGGCGGCACGATCGACGCCTCCGGCGGTGATGCCTACGGCGCCCCGAACGCGTCGGCGGGCCGGGGCGGCGATCTTTCGTTGCAGGCCGGCGGCGACGTGCTGTTTGTCGGGTAGCGCGTCGTTTCACGGCGGCGCCGCCAGCACCATGGGCGCGAACGCCGTGCAGGGCGGCAACGCCGGCAACGTCACCGTCGACGCCGCGGGCGCGGTCGCGTTCACCGGCACGCTCGACGACCGCGGCGGGCTGGCCGACGGCGACGCCGGCAGCCCCTCGGTGGTGGCGGGCGCGGCGGGCGCGCTGAAAGTCGGGGAGAACGCCCGGCCGACGATGATCGGGATGACCGTGCCGCTGCTGCTCAAGGGCGGCGACGGCCAGCTGGCCGGCGGCGCCGGAGGCACGGTGCAGCTCGAGCCCCACGGCGGCGATCTGCAGCATCAGCGGCCTGATCGACGCCAGCGGCGGAGACTCGGCGGTGAAGCCGGGCGCGGGCGGGCCCATCGACGGCCACCCCGGGCCCAACCTCGCGACCGCCAACCTGGATGTGTCGGGCCAGATCCGCTCCATCGGCGGATCGATCTCGAAGGGAGCCTCGGGCGACGGCGCGATGGGCGGCACGATCAAGCTCGTACAGCTCGCGAAGAGCGGCAACCTGACCATCGAGCCGACCGGCCAAGTTCAGACCGACGGCGGCAGCTCGGGTGGCGCGGGTACGGCCGGTGGCGGCGGACTGCTGTACGCGTTCACCTTCGATGGAAACTTCACCGGCCACGGCAAGCTGCTGGCGCGCGGCGGCGCCGCGCCGGATCCCGGCGGCACCGGCGGCGAGGGCGGATTCGTCTACGTCTTCACCGGTGACGGTCACATGGACCGCATGAGCGGAACGCTGATCATCGAGAGCGATGGGATCATCGACGCCTCGGGTGGCGATGGGACGATCGGCGGCAGCGCGCGCAACAACGGATCGGCCGGAGTCGCGTTGTTTCCGGTGGTACAGACCGACGAATACGCCGTCGAGAAGATCGCGGTCCTCATCAACAGCGACGGTATCCACGGCGGGGACCTCGGATGGATCGACAACCGCGGGCAAATCCTGGCTCGCGGCGGCAAGACCAACGGCAACGGCGGCGACGTGGCGTTCCACGGCCGGCAGCAGAACGGCAGCGAAACGCCGGTGCCCGGCAACGTGCTTGATCAGTCCGGGGATGGAACCGGTAGGAACGGCGACTTCGCGCCGGAGTGATCATGACGACGCATTCGTTGTTTGGTCGTGTCAAAGCCGTGGCGGTCGTGGGTTGGCTCGCGGCCGGCGTTTCGCTGACGGCGTGCTCGAGCTCGACCTCGAGCACTGAAGAACGGCACGACTCCGGCGCCACGCCCGATTTGGGCGTGGCGGTGGACTCGGGCGCGGCGGTCGACGCCGGCGGCGATCGAATGACGGTGGACGCGGGTCCGTCCGTCGCGGACGCCCGCCAGAACGCCGACGGTGCGATCGACCGCGCCCCTTCGTGCGTGCCGAGCGGCCCGGAGATCTGCGACGGCAAGGACAACGATTGCGACGGCGTCGTCGACAACGGCTTCGAATGGCAGGGGACGCCGGTTGGCAGGCTTTGCTACTCGGCGGCTTTCGGCGTCTGCATGACGATCGGCAAGGTCACTTGCGCCAATGCAACGACCGCGGCCTGCGCAGCCGCGCCATCCGGAACGCCCGACGAGTCGTTTCACACCACGGCGGCGCCCGGCGGGTCATGGGACTGGAACTGCAACAACGGTGTCGATCGCAAGTACCCGCTCGCGGACTGCGAGAGCTTCACGGCGGCGACGTGTCCGGCGTCCGGCTGGGCGCCGGTGGCCGGTCGGTACGGGCGATTGCGGTGAGATGCTGATGCAGTCGTCCTGCACCGCGACCGCTTCGGGGTGCGTCTCCAACCCCGGCGGGCACACCGTCGTCGAAGGTTGCAAGTGAGTCAGGTCGGGATCTCGACGCGCTTGAACTTGCGTACGTAATCGGGCGCGATCTGGATGCCGAAGCCGGGGCCCGACGGGCAGCGCACCAGGCCGTCCTTGCACTTCAGCGTCGACGTGTCGCACGCGAACGGGATCGCGGTCTCGCCCTTGAACTCCTGAAAGGGCCCGGGGTCGTCGACGTACGACGCGAAGTGAATCAGGTTCAGGTAGCCGAACCCCGACTCCGACAGGTGCAACGTGCACGGGAGCCCGGCCGCCGCCGCCATGCGCGCGACCTTGGTGCAGCGGATGTACCCGCCGAAGTAGTGCAGATCGGGCTGCACCACGTCCATCACGCGGTTCTCGATCTGCCACCGGAACCGCCGCAGGCTCGACTCCTGCTCGCCGAGCCCGACCGGGATCTTCATCGCGTCGGCGATCTCCTTGGTCGCCCACAGATCGTCGAAGGGGCAGGGCTCCTCGAACAGCGCGTAGCCGTGCGCCTCGAGCTGGTGACCGATGCGCAGCGCCGTCGGCACGTCGTACGAGCTGTTGGCGTCGCCGTACAGGGTCATCGCGTCGCCGAAGGTCTTGCGCACCAGCGGGATCAACGTGTCGGTGCGTCCGGGCAGCGAATCGGCGTTGAGGCTCATGCGCCCGCCCAGGCGGAACTTGATCGCCTTCGAGCCGGTCTCCGCCTGCAGCTTGTGCAGGTAGTCGATCTCTTCCTCGGGGCGGTTGCCGCGCTTTCCGCTGGCGCGATAGACCGCGATGTCGCGGCGCCGCACGCCGTCCTTGCTGAGCAGCTCGCCCACCGAGTGCTTGGACGTCTGTCCGATGAGATCCAGCAGCGCCATCTCGACGGCGGCGACGCAGACCCAGAACGACAGGCCCTGCAGCTTGTAGTTGCTGTCCTGGCGGTAGAGCTCCCAGAGCAGCGGTTCGAGGTCGCGCGCGTCCTTGCCGACGAAGAACGGCGCGACGCGCGCGAGCAGCAGCGGATAGACGTCGGTCAGGTGCGCGACGTTGGGGACGGTCACGCTCTCGGCGCCCTCGCGCGAGCGCGCACGGACCAGCAGCGTGGGCCCGTTGCGCAAGAGCTCGATCGACGCGACGATGATCGGCGCCTTCAGCAAGTCGGTGCGCAGCACCGGTTCGGCGAGGATGCGATCCAGCTCGCCGGGCGCGGGGCGTTTTGTTCCGGGCGCGCCGGCGGCGTGAACCGCGCGCGCGTCGGCGGCGGCGATCAGGCCGGCGCCCAGCGACGTCTGAAAGAATGCGCGGCGGGTCCCGGTCATGCGAGCTTCCGCCACGCAGCCTACTGCGATTCCGCGCCCGCGGACAATCGATTCAACTCACTCCAGAACCAACTCACTCCAGCACCAACTCACCTGGCGCCGTCGCACCCCAGCCTCCGCAGGCGCGCTTGCCGGCGCGCGCGACCTCGCAGCGGCGCACCGAGAAGGGGAGTCGCACGCCGGCGCCGGGGTTGTTCACGCCGAGCGACGCGAACGGCAGCGCCATCTCGACGACCCACTCCTCGTCGTTGTCGCCCAGCTTGTTGAGCGTGCCGTCGCGATCGACGGCGACCTGGGCGTGGCTTTGCCAGCCGCGATCGCAGGTGCGGGTGGCGCCCGAGCCGCGGCAACGAGCGTCGGCGATCGTGCCCAGCACGGAGACGGCCACGACGCGCCGATCGTCGGGGCCCCCGAGCTCGATGTGGAACGCGTCATCGCGCTCGACGTCGCCGTCAGGGTCGCGCGTCGTGCCTTCGAGATCCAGATCGCCGGCATAGAGCATCAGATAGAGCTTGCCGTCGCCCCAGCGCGCCTTGGCCTCGGTGTACGGCACCATGCCCCGTCCCGCGCCGTCGACGAAGTTGCGCGTGGTGCCGGTGTCGGCCTCCCAGACCTTCTTGCCCTCGAGCTCGGCGTCGATCCGGATCGGGCCGCCGGCTCGCGGCACGCGAAGCTCGAGCGCCGGCGGGCCGTGCGCGGGCGCCGCGTACGCCGGCGTCGGACTAACGCCGGACGCACGCCCGCAAGCCAGGCCGGCAAGCACCAGCCCCAGCGTGCAGGCCGCCTGTGCGCGACCCGGCAGTAGCAGCCGCCTGGTCATTCGCCGGCTGCTCACGGCAACGTGGTGTTGCCGTTCGAGGTGCCGCTGGGATTCACGGCGAAGCGGAAGTTGGTGTCGGCCACGTTGGGGACGATCGCGGTGCCCGAGCTGTTCGCCGACTGGTAGACCTGAACGACGATCGCGCCGTCGCTCGCGCGGCGCGTGGCCACGGCATAGCCATAGGCCGGGCCGGCGTCGAGGGGCGCGCCGCCGCAGCCGATGATGGTTTCGTAGGCGAGCGTGGCGCCAAACGTGTCGCCGTAGGGCAGCGTCCCGCCCGGCAACTGGATGAGGTGGGTGTGCCCGGTCAGCGACAACGTCAGGTTGCCGGCGCCGAACGCCGACGACATCAGGCTCTCCGACGGAGTCACGCCGGGCGCGCGCGCGTCGTTGGCCGGTTCGTGCCGCACGATGAACGTGTACGTCGTGCGCACGGCCAGCGTCGACGAGAGCCACGTCTGCTGGGCGGTGTTCCAGGCGTTGGCGGCGACGAAGATCAGCTTGGCGCTCCAGGAGCCGTCATTGGCCAGGTAGAGCGCCGAGAAGTACGGGCTGGTTTGGCTGGTCGACGGCGAGACGATGGTGTTGACGTAATCCTGGGTCATGCCGGTGAACGAGCCGGGCGGGCAATTGCTGTCGGTGAAGCCGTTGCATTCGTGGTTGCCCATCGTCGGCAGGAATTTCCCGCTGTAGTGCGCGCGCGCCGCCATGTAGTCCTGGTACTGGGGCAGGGCGCTGCCGGCGCCGGTGCTGGAGAACGCATAGTCGCCAGTGCCGACGACGAACGACACGCTCTGCGTCTGCAAGCCGGTGAAGATGCTGTTGATGATGGTGTTGACGGTCGCCGGATAGTGGCCGGTGGTGCTGGAGGCTGGGCGCGTGTCGCCGACAACGCCGAAGCTCAAGTTGGCGACGTGCGCCGCCGCCAGTGTCGGCGACGGCAGCGTGATCGCGCCGCCGCTGCCACCAGCGCCGCTGCCGCCGCTGCCGGTGGCGCCGCCCGAGCCGCCGCCTCCGCAGCCGTGCGTCGCCGACGCCGAGTTGCGCGGCGTCACCGCGCCGGCGACGAAGTCGGCGCCGTTGTTGTCGGTGTCGGTGCAGCCGCTGGCGGCGCGCACCGCCGCTGTCGTGTTGCCCAGCGTCGGCGTCGGTCCGCTGCCCTCGAAGGCGTTCGCCGAGCTGCCGTACCCGACGAAGTCGGCGATGTTCGTGCTCGGCAAGCACCCGGTGCCGCAGGTGAGCGCGGTCTGATTGCGCACCAGCGCGACCTTGGCGCTGGACAGGCTCATGCTGATGGTCCCGGTGGCGTCGGGCGCGGGCAGGTTGGTGGTGCCGCCGCCGCCGGCCGCTTCCTGGACCAGGTAGTAGTGCCCCGGCTGCACGGTGCCCGAGAGGTTTGTGACCGACCAGGTCGAACCAGCCGCCGACGCGTACTGGACCGACCATCCCGTGACGCTGACGGCGGCGCCGGTGGGATTGAAGATCTCGATGAAGTCGTTCTTGTAGGTCGAGCTGGCATTCCCGCCGCCACCATAGACCTGGCTGATCACCAGATCGCTCGAACCGAGCGCCGAGCGGCGCAGCTCCAGGTCCGAGCCGGCGGGTGACTCGCAATTCGCGCTCGCCACCGCCAAACCACCGATTGCCATCATTGCCAATGACCGTCGCATCACCTTGCGCATCGACTATCTCCCCGTTGAGGTGTGGATTGCGCGGGGGCACAATCGCGGCTCATCGTGCGCCTCGATGGACCTCGAGAGACGTGCCGAGTCAGAAACGTCTCTGCGCCGCGCGTACGGAATGCGTAACGAAGAGTTTGCCGCCCGGCTCTCAGCGTCGCGTCTATGATGCTTGAATGGGCGTTGGCGTGATTCCGATCGCAGTCGGCCGCGATCAGACGCGTACGATGAAGCGTGCCCGGCACGCGCGTCTCGGATTGCAGGCCGCAACCTCCTTCGTGTCGTTTCTCGCGGCCTATTCGGTGTTGCAGCTGCTGCATGCTCTCGGACGGGACCCTGCCGCCGTCAAGGGGCTGGCGACGATCCCGTTGTTTGCGCGATTTTGGGCGAGCGTGTGCATTGCCGGCGTGCTCGGCCCGATCGTTGGCCTGGTTCCCGTGGATCCGGAACGCAGCTTGCGCCCGATTTCACGAACCTTGGCGATCGCGATCACGATCTTCTTCGCGGTCGTCATCGGTTTCCCATGAGCGCGCTCGTCGTGCGCAGCTTGCAGCACGTGCACGGTCACGTCGGGTGGCTGGCGGCGCTGGCGCTCGCGCATCCCGCGGTGCTGTTGCGCCGCCCGGAGCGCCGCGTGTTCGGAGCCGCGCTCGCCGGCACAGCGCTGGTCACGGTGGCGGCGCTGATGGGAGCGCTGATTTACCCGAGCTATCGCGTGACCGTGAAGCCCGCGATCTTCGGCGCCGCCCCCGCGATCGGATTGTTGTTCGAGCGCAAGGAGCACCTCGGCGTCGCGGCGCTGGCGCTCGCGTGGTGCGGCCTGTCGATGTATCTGCTGGCTCACCGACGAGAGTCTCCGCGGCCAGACCTCGGGCGTGCCGCGTTCGTGTCGTACGCGGGCGCAGCGATCGCCGCGACGCTGGCGGCGAGCGGTGGTCTGATCGTCGCCTGCTATCGCTCGCTGTGAGGCGCCGCTTCCGCGGCCCTCTTGACACTTAAGATATAACTTAATAGTTTGTCTCTCGTGAAGGGAGGCAAGACATGAGAAAGCTGCGCGTGTTCGAATCGATCTCCGTCGACGGGTACTTCACCGACGGAGGCGGCACCATCGATTGGGCCTATGCCCTGCCGCAGGACGCGGAGTTCGGCGCTTGGGTCGCCGGCAACGCCGGCGGGGGCGGCGAGCTTCTGTTCGGACGCAAGACCTACCAGGAGATGGTGGCGTTCTGGCCCACGCCGGCGGCGGCGGCGCGGATGCCCGACGTCGCGAAGGGGATGAACGCGGCGAAGAAGTACCTCGCCTCCACGACGACGAAGCCGGCGTGGAACAACACGCAGCTCCTGAAGGGAGATCTGGTCCAGGCCGTGCGCGACCTCAAGGCGAGCGACGGCCCCGGCATCGCGATCCTGGGCAGCGGCAGCGTCGCCGCGCAGCTGGGCGAGGCGGGCCTCGTCGACGAGTACCAGTTCGTCGTGCTGCCGGTGGCGCTGGGCGCGGGGCGCACCGTGTTCACGAAAGGACGGACGCTGCGCCTCGTCGACCACCGCGCGTTCCGCTGCGGCCGCGTCGTGGTCACGTATGCAGCCTAAAGGCATCCTCGTCGAGGACGAAGACGGCGAGCACGCGACGTTGACCTTCCGGCGCGTCTACCCGCATGTCATCGAGCATGTGTGGGACGCGATCGCCACGCCCGAAGGGGTGCGCGAGTGGCTCATGTGCACCGAGGTGACGATCGATGGGCGCGCCGGCGGCCGCATCGAGATGGTGTCGGGTCCGCCGCGTTATCGCTCGACCGGCGAGATCCGCGTTTGGGATCCGCCGCGCGTGCTGGAGTACGAGTGGAACGTGGCGCCGGTGCCGGAGATGCCGCGCGGCGAGCGCGCGATCTTCCGCTACGAGCTCACGCCCGAGGGCGACTCCACGCGCCTGCTGCTGACGTGCCGCCGCATCACACGGCAGACGTCACGCGGATTCCTGCCCGGCATGCACACGTTCCTCGACCGGCTCGAGGCGCAGCTCGACGGGCGCGCGCTCCCCGATTGGTTGCAGCGGTTCGGTGCGGTGGCGGCCGCGTATCCCGAGTGGAGCGGCCATGCGCCCCATCCAGGAAAATGACGTGTTTCACGCGATCGCGCATCCCGCGCGGCGCGCGATCCTGGTGACGCTCAAGGATGGGGAGCGCTCCGCGAGCGATCTGGCCGAACCGTTCCACATGACGTTCGCGGCGATCTCGCAGCACCTGCGCGTGCTCGAGGAGGCGGACCTGGTGTCGGTGCGCCGTGATGGGCGGCAGCGGATGTACCGGCTCGACCCGCGGCCGATGCAAGACGTCGTCGGCTGGATGGACGAATTCGCCGCGTTTTTTGGCCGCCGCCTCGACGCGCTGGGGGAGTACCTGGATCGCAAGCACGGCAAGCCGCCGCGCGGGGGCCGGCTGGCCGCGCCTTCGAGGCTCACCCCGCGTCGAGGAACGGTTCCACCGCGCCGATGAGCGCGGGTGACTCGAAGATGTTGTAGTGCGTGTGGCCGGGCAGGATCGCCAGCCGCGACCGCGGCGCGCCGCTGCCGTCGACGCCGGCGTCGCGCTGGCCGCCGCCCAGGAGCTCGAAGAAGCGCGCGACGTGCGCCGGTGGGATCGCGTCGGCGTCGGCATGGACCAGCATGACCGGCATGTCCAGGCGAGCCAGCCCGCTGACGTCCGCCGACCAGTCGTAGCTGCGCCTCTGCAGCTCACCGATCTTGTCGAGCAGCAGCGGGAACTTCTCGGGCTGCGGCGCCACGGCGGCGTAGGTCTGATAGACGGGCGACGGCCGCATGGGCTCGGCGAGCGCGGCTCCGAGGTGCTGGAACGCCTGCTGCACTTCGGGATACCAGCCGCTGCTGCTGAACGGGATCGCGACCAGCACCAGCTTGCGCACGCAGCCCGGGTGGCGCACGGCGACCTGCAACGCCGTGCTACCGCCCAGCGAGTAACCGAGCACATCGGCCTGCGAGACTCCGAGGTTGGCGAGCAATCCGGCGATGTCGTCGGCCATCTGCTCGTAGCGCAACGGGCGATCGACATCGGCCGTACGCCCATGCGCTTGCAGATCAACCGCGATCACCTGGCGCCGTTGAGCGAAACGCTCGGCGACCGGAGCGTCGAGGGCCGTGTTGTGCAGGCCACCGTGCAGGAGAACCAGCGGCGTACCACCGTGTCCCCGTATTTCGTAATGGAGCCGCAGTCCGTTGACGTCGGCGTATCCTGAGCGGGCCTTCTCGACTGTATCGGTCATCGGGGTGTCTCCTCGGTTTTCAGAATGGGCGGCAGGCCGAACATCTCGACCAGCGTCGGCATGAACGTGGTGATCTCCGCGATCAGGCCGTCGCGGGTGTGCAGGACGTCGACCTTGAACGCGCGGAATTCGCTGTCGCCGGGGCGGCGCAGGTAGCTGACCGCGGCGGGCTGGCGGTTCGCCCACGCGGCGACCAGGCGCCACTCGCCCATCGACGCGGCCTGCGAGATCAGGGGCGCGATCTGCGCCACGCCGTCGTAGCGGAACGGAAGCGGCGGCATCGTGACCCGGATGTCCTCGCGCATGAGCGCGACCGACGCCGCCAGGTCGCTTCGTTCGTGCGCGTCGATGAACGCCGCCAGCAGCGCGCGTTCTCGCTCGGTCGGCTCGGGTGCGCCCGCGCGATCACCCTCGTGCGCGGCGCTCCGTTGCATGGTGGCGCGCGCGCGCTGAAGGCCGCTGTTGGTGGCGGCGACGCTGGTCTCCAGCAGCGACGCCGTCTCAGCCGCCGACCAGCCGAGCACGTCGTGCAGGATCAGGATCGCGCGCTGGCGCGCGGGCAGGAGCTGGATCATCGCCAGGTAGCCGAGCGCGATGGTCTCGCGCTTGACGGCCACGTCATCCGGGGTCTCCGAGGCGGGGATCTCGTCGAGCAGGCGATCCGGATACGGCTCCAGCCACGGTAGCTCGGACAGCGACGTCAGCGTCGGCACGCGCCGCCGCTTGCTCTTGAGCGCGTCGAGGCAGGCGTTGGTCGCGATCCGGTACAGCCACGCGCGAAAGCCGGCGCCCCCCGTCGTGTCGTCGTAGCTGGCGCGGTTCTGCCACGCGCGCAGCATCGTCTCCTGCACCAGGTCCTCCGCGTCGTGGAACGACCCGAGCATGCGGTAGCAGTGCACGTGAATCTCGCGGCGGTGCCGTTCAGTCAGGGCGCGGAATTCTCGTTCATCCGTCATGGTCGGGTCGCTCCAGCGCGGCTCGGCGTCTTCAAGCCTGCCGCGCCCGCAGCGTGCCGCCCAGCCATGCGCAGGGCAGCGTCGTCACGGCGAGGGCCACGGGATACCACAGCGGACCCATGTCGTGCGTCATCGTGGCGACGATGCCGGCCACGCTGCCCGCGAGCCCGATCGCCGCGCCCACCCAGACGTGCCGCCAGGGATGGCGCGGCGCCAGGCGCGCGATGAGGTAGAAGCCGAGGATCGCGTAGATCACCCGGTAGGTCGTGGCCGCCACGAAGCGTGGCGCGTCGTACGTGACCTGGTTGATGGCCGGAAACAGCCCGGCCAGGTGCAGGACCTGGTCGGTGCCCAGCGCCAGGGCCGCGCTCGCGAGCGTCCCGCCGAGCACCGCGCCCGCGCTGCGGGCCCAGCGCCACGGTTGGGGCGCTGTCCCCGCCGTCTCCGTGGTCGTCGTCATTGCCATCGCCCCAGCGTTTCCTGCCGTGATCGTCGCGTCATTGGTCATCGTGACCTCCTTTGCCACGTACAACGACGCGGGTGGGCGGGGATCATCGGTCGGCCGATGATTTTTTTCGGCTCTTTGGGCGGCGCGTTCCGCACGGGTGATCCGAACCCGGGCCGCCGGGAATCCTCCGGAATGATGCGACGATCTGCCCGGCGAGTTGCTGCCCTGGGGGGCGGCTTGCTGGCCGTTGGCTGCGGGATCCTGGCGGCCGCTCCGGCCGAGGCGGCGTCGTTGCAGCCGGTGGCGAGCTGGGGCGCGAGCGGCGTTCCGGCCTACGTCAGCATGTTCATCTACGTGCCGGACAAG
The DNA here is from genome assembly GCA_963774325.1 of uncultured Pseudomonadota bacterium. GTDB lineage: Bacteria > Myxococcota_A > Polyangia > Fen-1088 > Fen-1088 > DASRQZ01. The sequence continues at coordinate 352,919 of CAVZEF010000002.1, read as the reverse complement.
CTGGCGGCCAATCCTCCGATCCTGGTCGTCAACCACTTCTGCAGCGGCAGCGCATCGGCCGTGTTCGGTGAGGCGCAGGGCGGTGGCATCGTGGCGGCCGCCGACAAGTACGGCTTCGTGATGATCTTCCCGCAGACGACGAACAATTGCTGGGACGTCGGCTCGACGAAGTCGCTCACGCGCAACGGGGGCGGCGACACGCAGGCGATCGCCGAGATGGTGACGTACGCGCTCGGCAAGTACAGCGCCGACGCGAACCGCGTCTACGTGACCGGGACGTCGTCGGGCGCGATGATGACCCAGGCGTTGCTGGCCATCTATCCCGACGTCTTCAAGGCAGGCGCGGAGTTCTCCGGCGTGCCCGCGGGATGCTGGTCGGTCAATTACGACACCACCATTCAGTGGAGCGGACCGTGCGCCGGCGGACAGGTCACGCACACCGCGCTCGACTGGGGCAACATGGTCCGCGCCATGGACCCGGGATACTCCGGCTTTCGCCCGCGCGTCCAGCTCTGGCACGGAATGGCCGACGGCACGATCAACTTCAACAACTTCACCGAGGCCGTCAAGGAGTGGACCAACGTGCTCGGGTTGAACGCCAACCCGACGTCGACGACGATGGTCACGCTCGCCAACCATCAGTGGACCCGGCAGAGCTGGCAGAGCGCGTGCGGCTTCACCGTGCTGGATGCGTGGGCCGAGACCAACGGTCCCCACGGCACCGACGCGAACCTGAACGCGACTTACGTCATCCCGTTCCTGGGCCTCGACCAGGCCGGCCCGACCGATCCCGAGATCTCGCGGTGTGGTGGTGCGGGCGGCAGCGGCGGAGCCGGTGGCAGCGGCGGGAGCAGCGGTTCGGGAGGCAGCGCGGGCACCGGCGGGGGAACCGGCAGCGGCGGCCGTGCGGGCGGCGGTGATGCCGGCGCCAGCGGCGGCGCGCTCGGCACCGGCGGCCAGCCGGGCACGGGCGGCGCCACCGCCGGAGGAACCGGGGGCGGCAGCTCGGGTGAAGCCGGCAGCTCCGGCACGGGCGCGGGCGGCAGCGGCGGCCCGGGTGGCGGCTCCACGGAGACCGGCGACGGCGGTTCCGGCGGTTGCAGCTGCGTGGTCGCCGGCGAGCCGGCGAGCCGCCGCGCCGGCGTCGAGACCGCGGGCGCGGCGCTGGTGCTGGCGCTGTGGGCGTTCCGTCGCCGGCGTGCGAGAGCGCGCCAGGCGCCACAGCGCTAGCGGATCGCCAGCACCGCGTGCAGCGCGACGAAGGGCGTCGACTGCCGGCCCAGGCGCGCCACGACGTGGCGCACGCGCGCCATCTCGAGACCGGCGACGGTCGTGAAGTCGGTCCAGAAGTGCGCGCCGCGGGCCCAGGCGCCGGCGATGTCCGCGACGTAGTCGTGGCGGCGCAGGAGCCCGTCCTCCTCGAAATAGAAAGTCTGCCGGCGCGAGTGGGTGTGCAGCTCCGCGGGTAGCTCCACTTCGACTCCCGTCAGCACCCGTCCGTCGTAGCGCACGCGGTGGATCCCGAGCGGCTTGCCTCGTCCCAGCGTGAACGGCAGTCCGTGGTAGTGGGAGAGCGCGTATCCGAAGAAGTAGAGCGCGTCGCCGGGCGACCAGCGCCGCAGCTTGCGCCAGCCGCGAAACGTGCCGCGGGCATCGGCGATCGATGCGACGACGGCGCCGCCGGCGTCGGTCAGCGTGATGCGTCCGCGCTCGAATTCACCTCTCGCGCCGCCGGTCGGATAGTCATGAAACACCGCCCGGCCCGCGTGCGGATCGATCTCGGCGCGCGACGGGAGGCCGAAGGTTCTGCCGTACCCCTTGACCCAGGGGAGCATCCCGGACAGCGACTTCGGCTCGACGATCACGGTCCGCAGCGCTCGCCACGCGTCCCAGCCGCCGTGCCGGCGCACGGCGGTTTCCAGCAGCGCGCGCGCCTCGCCCCCCCACGCGGGCCCTGGCTCTACCTCTGCTCCTGGCTCCGCCGGAGGCGACATGAACGCCGCGACTCTATCGGGAACAACGCAGTCATGCGAACCGCCGCGAAAAGCCGGTCACTGCCCCGGTCACAGATCGACGACGACGTCGCGAAGGGGCCGTGAGCAGCAGACCAGGAGATTGCCGTCGGCCGGCTTGTCGAGCGGCTCGGGTTCGTAGGTGACCGTCCCGGAGACCAACCCGCTCTCGCAGTTGTGGCAGACGCCGCTCCGGCACGACCACCGCACCGGGACGTCGCACGCCTCGGCCAGCTCCAGAATGCTCCCGTACGCCGAGGCGTTCCAGTGCGCGGCGATTCCGCTGCGCGCGAACGATACCAGCGGACCGGTGCCGGCGTCGCCCGCGGGCGGGTGAGGCGCTCGCGTCGCGGCGCCGACGACTCCGGGGGTCATCGACTCGCTGCCGTTGAAGAGCTCGACGTGAATCCGCGCCGGCGCCACGCCGAACGCCAGCAGCGCGTCTTTCATCTCCGCCATGAAGCGATCTGGACCGCAGAGGTAGACGTCCGAGTCTCGCGGGACGACCACCTCGTCGAAGACCGGCCGCGACAGATGCCCGGCGGCGTCGAAGTCCTCGCCCAGCTTGTCGCACATGCCCGGGCTGCTGAAGCAGACGTGCCGACGCCCGTGCGGGAGCATGGAGATGAGGCCGCGCACCTCGGCGGCAAAGGGATGATGCCGACGATCGCGCGCCCCGTGCAGCCACAAGACCCGCCGGGTCGAGCGCGCCGCGCCCAGCGCCTGGAGCATCGCCAGAACCGGCGTTGCGCCGATGCCCGCGCTGAGCAACACGACGGGGCGGTCGCCGGTTTCCAGCGTGAAGCTTCCGCGCGGCGCGCTCGCGTCCAGGGTGTCGCCGGCCCGCACGTGTTCGCGCAGATAAGTCCCGGCGGCGCCCTTCGGCTCGATCTTCACGCTGATGCGATAGCGCTCCGTCGAGGGAGCGCTGGAGAGCGAGTAGCTGCGGAAGAGCGGCGGATCACCGGGCGCGCGGCGCAGGCGCAGGACCACGTACTGCCCCGGCAGCGGCAGCGGCAGCGGGCGCCCCTCGGCGCTCCGCATGGACAGCGACAGGACGTCCTCGGACTCGTGATCGATCGCGGTCACCACGAGCGGTTGAAATCCCGGGACGGCCGGATGCGCGGCGGCCGCCGGCGCCAGCCCCGCGTTCCCGTTGCCGGTGGCGCCCGCCGGGCTTTGTAACAACGCCTCGAACGACGAGCGCCACCCGGGCGACAGCGCCTCGATTCGCAAGGCGCGCTGCAGCCGGTCGCGCGCGTGATCGGGTGAGTAGAGCAGAGCGTTGATCTCCGCGACCGTCATCCGCTCCTTCGCTTCTCCCACCTTGACGATGTCGTCGCCCGCGCCGACCTCGCCCGGCTCCAGAACGCGGAAGTAGAAGCCGGGCCGCCCGCTCGAGGTCAGCAGAGCCGGCATCCGCGGCTCGTTCATGCGGATGCCGACGCGATAGCAGGTCACGCGAGGTTGCGTGACCTCGAACAGCGCGCTGCCGATCCGATAACGGTCGCCGATGCACACGACATCGTCGGGTAGTCCCTCGATCGTGAAGTTCTCGCCGAACTGCCCGTGAACGAGGTCGGACCGCTGGAGCTGCTCCTGCCAGTAGCGATAGGACTCGATCTGGTAGACGAAGACCGCGCGCTGTTCACCGCCGTGCCCGGCGAGATCGCCCTGACCGTCTCCTTCCAGATTCAGCCGCCCGACCCGGCAGCGGCCTGCGACGGGATCTTTCCAGATCCCGGTGCGTACGGTGCGGCCTTTCCACTGGATGTTGCGTGGAAGACCGACGTTCACGGAAAGGAGTCGCGGCATATCCGTTCCCAGCCTGCCTCGAGTGCCGGCTCACGGCTGATTGTGAGGCTGCGCCTCGACGACGGTGAGCTCCCGGTCGGGGCCATGTGGAATTACGGTCTGCCCCGGCTCGAGGTGGAGGCGGGTCCCATCGAGCTCGACCTCGACCATGCGGTTGACATCACGATCGGCCTGACGATACGACCACTCGGCCTGGCGTGCGCCGGTGACGTCGTCGTCGCTGCACAGTCCCTTGTACGTCGATCCCCGATCGAGGCGTGGTATGGGGAGGGATGCCGTGGTTCCGTCCCACCGCCGTGATCGTGACAGCCTTGTTGTTTGTAGCGCTGGCCGGACCGACGGCGGCGTCTCAACCCATCCAGCCGTTGCAGAGCGCGGGTCCCGTCGCGCCGCCGGCCCCCGCTGACGTCGCGGAGGCGCCGCCCCAGGCCGTGAAGACCCCGAGCGGGCTCGCCTGGAAGCGTCTGTCGAAAGGAGAGGACGCGTCGGCGTCGTCCCACCCTGGGTCGCACGACAAGGTGAGCGTGGTCTTCACCGGGTGGACACCGGAGGGCGAGGTCATCGACAGCTCGATCCCCGACGGCGAACCGCGAACCTTCTTGATGGACGATCTGATGAAAGGATTGTTCGAGGGGTTGCGCCCCATGGCGAAGGGCGAGAAGCGCCGGCTGTGGATTCCAGCCGCGCTCGCGAGCGCGGGGAAGCCCAAGCGTCGCGGACCGGCCGGCCCGTGCGTGTTCGACGTCGAGCTCGTCGACTTCGTGAGGATGCCCGATCCGATCCCGGTGCCCGAGGATGTGGAAGCGGCCCCGGCCGACGCCAAGCGAACCTCATCCGGCCTGGCCTACAAGTTTCTCAAGCGCGGCAAGGGCAAAGAGCACCCCAACGCCGACAGCACCGTCGAGGTTCACTACAGCGGATGGACGCCTGACGGCCACCTGTTCGACAGCTCCGTGCGGCGTGGCCAGTCGATCTCCTTTCCGTTGAACGGCGTGATCAAGGGATGGACGGAAGGCGTCCAGCTGATGGTGGCCGGCGACAAGACGCGCTTCTGGATTCCGAGCGCGCTGGCGTACGGCGACATCCCGTCGCGACCGGGGGCGCCCGCCGGCCCGCTGGTCTTCGACGTCGAGCTGCTGTCGATCCACCAGTAGAGGGGCGGGCGCTCTCAGCCGGCCAAGATCAGGCCAAGATCAGGGCAAAAATCAGGCACCGATCGCGGTGCTCGTCGCCAGCTCCTTGGCGGTGTCCAGGAACGAGCGCAGCGCCGGCGAGCGCTGCGCTCGGCTGGGAAAGTAGAGGAAGAAGCCGGGCACCGACGCCGCATAAGGTTCGAGCACCAGCTGCAACCGCCGCTTGCGCACAGCCTCGGCGACGGTTGGTTCCATCACGTACGTGAGTCCCAGACCCTGCTCGGCGAGCGAGATTCGCAGCTGGCTGTCGTTGCTCACGACGCCGCCGCGGACGGGCACGCGCCAGGTGCGCCGGCCGCGCTCGAGCTCCCACGCGTAGAGCGCGCCGTTCGTGAGCCGGAAGGTGATGCACTCGTGGCGCAGCAGCTCCTCGGGCCGGGCTGGTGCCCCGTGCCGCGCCAGGTAACCGGGAGCGCCCGCGACGATGAAGCGGAAGGGATCGGTGAGGCGCACCTGGACCATGTCGCGCTCGATGGCCTCGCTGAGCCGCACGCCGGCGTCGTATCCCTCGGCGACGATGTCCACGAAGCGATCGTCGGTGACGACTTCGACGTCGATGCGCGGATGGCGCGCGCGGAACTCGGCCAGCACGGGCGCGATCACGTAGGGGATCGCGGCATGCGGCACGGAGAGCCGAAGACGGCCGACGGTCTCGCCCGGCTTGGCCGACGCCTCGGCCACGGCGGCGAGCGCCTGGGCCACGCCCGGGCCGGCGTTCTCGACCAACCTTCGGCCCGCGTCCGTCAGCGAGACGCTGCGTGTGGTCCGGGTGAGTAGCGCCACGCGCACCTGGTCTTCGAGCTGCCGGATCGACTGGCTCACCGCGGATGTCGAGACGCCGAGCTCGCGGGCCGCGCCGCTGAAGCTTCGCAGCCGCGCCACGGCCAGGAAGACTTGAAGTTGCGGAAGGATCGTCGTGCTCATGTTGAAGGGTGTGCGGGACGCACGGGATGGGACGCGGCGGAACTGACGGGGAGGGACTGTTAAGAATAGCTTAACAGCCTGTTGTGATTATCGAGCCTAGTCCGGCGGCGCGGCCGGGCGTAGGTACGGGGTGAAGGGCGCGCGAACCGAATGGAGGCCGACATGTCTGCAATCTCTGGAATCGAGGGGAAGGTCGTCGTGATCACGGGCGCGAGCAGCGGCCTCGGCGAGGCGACCGCGCGCCACCTGGCCGGAGGCGGCGCCAGGGTGTTCCTGGGAGCTCGGCGCGCCGACAAGCTGGCGGCCATCGTCGCGGACATCGAGCGCGCGGGAGGTCAGGCGGGCTCCAGGATCACGGACGTGACCAAGCGGCGCGACGTCGAGGCGCTGGTCCAGGCAGCCGTCGAGAAGTTCGGCCGCATCGACGTCATGGTCAACAACGCCGGCCTCATGGCGCTGGCGCCGATCGCGAAGACCCTGGTCGAAGAGTGGGATCGCATGATCGACATCAACATCAAGGGCGTGCTGTACGGCATCGCCGCGGCGCTCCCGGTCTTCCAGCGGCAGAAGGGCGGGCACTTCATCAACATCTCGTCGGTCGCTGGTCACAAGATCAGCGTCGGCTCCGCCGTCTACGCGGCCACCAAGTTCGCGGTGCGCGCCATCTCCGAAGGCTTGCGCCAAGAGGTCGACGGGATCCGCACGACCATCATCTCGCCGGGCGCCGTCCAGTCGGAGCTGGCCCTCGGGAGCTCGGATCCGGAGACCGCCGCGCGCATCAAGGACTTCTACCAGCAGCAAGCGATCTCGGCCGACGCGGTCGCGCGGGCGATTGCCTACGCGATCGAGCAGCCCGCCGACGTCGACATCAACGAGGTGCTCCTGCGTCCGACGGTGCAGGAGCTGTGAACAATCGATCGCGGGAGGATTGACTCAATGGACGAGCGCAACCTGGGAAATCAGGGTCTGGAAGTTTCGGCCATCGGTCTCGGCTGCATGGGACTGAACTACGCGTACGGAACGCCGCCCGACCGGAACGAGATGATTGCGCTCGTCCGGGCGGCCGTCGAGCGAGGGATCACGTTCTTCGACACGGCCGAGGTCTACGGCCCATACACCAACGAAGAGCTCGTGGGCGAGGCGCTCGCGCCGTTCCGCGGCAAGGTCGTGATCGCGACGAAGTTCGGCATGAAGATCGGAACCAGCGACGTCGACAGCCGCCCCGAGCGGATCCGCGCGGTCGTGGATGCGTCGCTGAAGCGCTTGCGCGTCGAGACCATCGACCTCCTCTACCAGCACCGCGTCGATCCGAACGTGCCGATCGAGGACGTCGCGGGCACGGTCAAGGATCTGATTCACGCCGGCAAGGTGAAGCACTTCGGCCTCTCGGAGGCCGGCAGCAAGACGGTCCGCCGCGCGCACGCCGTGCAGCCGGTCACGGCGGTGCAGAGCGAGTACTCGCTGTGGTGGCGGAAGCCCGAGGAGGAGCTGATTCCGACACTCGAGGAGCTGGGGATCGGCTTCGTTCCGTTCAGCCCGCTCGGCAAGGGATTCCTGACTGGAAAGATCGACGCCCAGACCACCTTCGTGAAGAACGACTTCCGCAACATCGTGCCGCGCTTCTCGCCGCAGGCGCGCCAGGCGAACCAGGCGCTCGTCGACCTGCTCGGTCGGGTCGGCAAGCAGAAGAATGCGACGCCGGCCCAGATCGCGCTCGCGTGGCTGCTCGCTCAGAAGCCGTGGATCGTGCCGATCCCCGGCACGACGAAGGTGAATCGTCTCGAGGAGAACATCGGCGCGGCCCGCGTCGAGCTCACGCGCGACGACCTGCGGGCGATCGACGACACCGCTTCGAAGATCGAGGTGCAAGGTGCGCGCTATCCCGAGCACCTCGAGAAACGGACGGGGCTGTAAGGGATCGGCTAGCGCCTGCCGAAGACCTCGAGCTCCGTGAGCGCCACGTACTTGTCAGACGCCACGCGCACGAAGCGGGCGCGCGCGCCTTCCGCCTGGAAGACCCACGGTTTGGCGGCGGTGAACGCGCTCGTACGGCGCTCGACCTCTTTCCACTCTCGACCGTTCTCTGACAGCTCGAGCCGCAGGGGCAAACCGCCGTCGACCCAGCCGTCGGCTCGGTTGAAGATCTCGATCTTCGACAGCCGGTAGACGTCCTGCAGGTCGACCATGACCCAGCCACCGCCGACCTTGGTGTGGATGCCGTAGGTGCTCTCGATGCGGCCGTCGACGAGGCCGCTGTTGTCGTCGGGCGCGGTGCTGTCAGGCTGTCGGGCGCTGATGGTGACCGGCCTGTGCAGCGCAATGTTCGTGGATTGCCAGAGGTTCGAGACGACGAGCGCGAGGAATGCAACCGCGACCGCAACGAGCATCGAGACCCGCACGATGCGCTCGACGCGGATCCTCCGCAGCGGGCGCATCTCGACCAGCCCGCCCAACCAAGCGACCGCTTCCTTCATCGTCGCTCGCTGGGCGAGGAGCTGCTCGGGCGGCGACTCGTCGAAGATCAGTGGCTCGCGGGCGGCAACCAGGATCTGCCGGGCCGCCTCCACCTCGCGCGGCGGCGCGCCGATGGCTGCGCGTCGCGCGAGGCTGGCGAGCGCTTCCCAGGGCGCATCGGCATCGGCGAGCAGCGCGCGCGGATCGCAGGCGACGTCGTGCGCCGTCACGGCGGCGGCGATGAAGAGGCGAGCCGCCTCTCCGTAGAGGAGCATCGACGACGCCACACGGCGCGAGTCGGAGAGCTCGTCGGCGACGGCCGCGCGCTGCGCCGCCGCGCGATGGTACTTCTCGACGACGGCCTGTTGCTCGGGGCGTTGCGAGCGGACCTGTCGCTCGACGTCCTCGAGGAGGAACCGCGCGCGCGCGCGGCGCCAGAGTACGCCGAACGCCGCTGTCCCCTCTGCACCCATGCGGCGGATAGTTCCATATGGGGCCGGCGCGCAGCAAGAGCACCGCGGATGACCGCGATCGTGTTAGCCTCCGGGGTTCGAGGGAGGCTCCATGCAGGCGCGCCCCGCTTCGTCTCGGCCCCTCCGTTCGCCCCGGTCTTCGTCCCGATCTTTGTCCCGGTCTTTGTCCCGGTCTTGGCCCTTGTTGTGGCTTGCCGTGGCCTCGTGTGCCCGGGTGATCGGCTCGTCGCCGCAAGATGACGCCGGCGGGCACAACAATGTGACCACTCCGCCCGACGCCGCAGACGCGAGGCCGCCTCGCCCCGATGGGACCGGCAGCCTTTGCGGCAACGGTGTGCTCAACGCTCCCGACGAGACCTGCGACGACGGCAATCAGACGGGCGGCGACGGTTGCTCGGCGACGTGCCGGACAGAGACCGACTGGATCTGCCCCGAGCCGGGCCAGCGCTGCGTCTCGACGGTGAAGTGCGGCGACGGCGTCGTATCCGGAGCCGAGAGCTGCGACGATCGCAACACGACGCCGGGCGACGGCTGCTCCGCCGATTGTCAGCTCGAACCGGGTTGGACCTGCGTCGCCGTCGGCGTGCGCTGCCTGCCGGTGTGTGGCGACGGCAGGCTGATGGGCCTCGAGACCTGCGACGACGGCAACACGATGCCGGGTGACGGTTGCAGCGACAACTGTCGGGTCGAGCCCGGCTTTGCGTGCCCCACTCCGAACACGATGTGCCACCCGACCGTGTGCGGCGATTCGATCAAGGAGGGCGACGAATCCTGCGACGACGGCAACGTGATCGGTGGCGACGGTTGCACGGCGGATTGCCGTTCGGAGCCGGTGTGCCAGGGAACCATGGGCTGCACGTCCCCGTGCGGCGACGGTCTCAAGCTGCCCGACGAGGAATGCGATGACGGCAATACCACCTCGGGCGACGGTTGCTCCGCCGACTGCCACCTCGAGCCCAACTGGGATTGCAAGGAGGTGGGCGACGCCGACAGCGGGCACCTGACCGTGCCGGTCATCTACCGTGACTTCATGAACCACGGCGTCGCGGGCGGGCACCCGGACTTCGAGCTCGGGGTCTCGGGCCGGGTGGTCACCGGCATGGTGCAATCGACGCTGGGGCCGGACCGCAAACCGGTGATGACGGTGCCCGCGGCCGGCGATTCGCAGCTCACGACCGCCGCCGATTTCGCGCAGTGGTACCACGACTCGCCGCTCGGCAAGGTGGTGCTGGACTCGCTGGTGCTCGACCTGCAGCCCAACGGCACCTACGTCTACGACCACTCGGAGAAATGGAGCTTCACCGCGCCGGTCGGCTGGATCACGCTGCCTTTCTTCCCACTCGACGACCGCGGCTGGGCCGCGCCGCCGGCGGGGCCGGAGATTCCCTATCTCGGCAGCTGCGACTCCGACATGGTCAAGCACAACTACAGCTTCACCAGCGAAGTGCGGTACTGGTTCGCGTATCAGGGCGGCGAGGCGTTGCAGTTCATCGGCGACGACGACGTCTGGGTGTTCGTCAACGGACAGCTCGCCGTCGATCTCGGCGGCGTGCATGCCGCCAGCCCCGGCGCGGTGACGCTGGACGCGGCGGGCGCGGCGCGCTTCGGGCTCACCGCCGGCAAGGTCTACGAGATCGTCGTGTTTCAGGCCGAGCGCCACATGTGCGGGTCGTCGTACAAGCTGACGCTGGGACAGTTCGGCAGGCTGCGCACCGTGTGCACGCCAAAGTGCGGCGACGGCATCGTCAACGGCGATGAGGTGTGCGACGACGGCGTCAACGACGGGCGCTACGGCGGCTGCCTGCCCGGCTGCCACGGTCTCGGCCCCTTCTGCGGCGACGCCCAGGTCGAACCGGGCGTCGAGGATTGCGACGACGGCCACAACCTGTCGACCTATGGCCAACCCGGCTGCGGCCCCGGCTGCCGCACCGTCCCGCGCTGCGGTGACGGCCGCATCGACAGCCTCTACAGCGAGGCCTGCGATGACGGAAACCAGATCGACGGCGACGGCTGCACCACGGACTGCCAGATCATCATTCCCTGAAGAGTACCGGTGCCCTGATAAGCTCCGCGATCGGTGTCCGAGCCCGAGGCTCCCACGACCGCGTCGGCGACTGTCGTGAAGACGGCGCGGGGGGCTCCGCTCGTCGGGCGCGAGCGCGAGATCGGCGAAGCCACCAGCGCTCTCGAGGGTGCGGCGATTGGGCGCGGCCGGCTCCTGATGCTGGTGGGCGAGCCAGGCATCGGAAAGACCAGCCTCGCCGACGGGATCGCGGCCACCGCCGAAAGCCGGGGATTCAAGGTCCTGTGGGGGCGATGCTGGGAGGCGGGCGGCGCTCCCGCCTACTGGCCCTGGCTCGACCTCCTCTCCGAGCTGACGGCGATGCTCGACGACGGCGCGCTCCGGCAAGCGCTGGGCGACGGCGCCAGCCTGTTCGGCGAGCTGGTGCCCGAGGTGCGGTCGCGCGTGCCCGACGCCGGCGCCGCCGCAGCGCCTCCGCCCGACGAGGGGCGCTTTCGACTCTGGCGCGCGACCAGCGCGCTGCTCGGTCAGGCCGCGAAGATCCAGCCGCTGGCGCTGGTGCTCGACGATCTGCACGCAGCCGATCGATCGTCGCTGGCGCTGCTCCACTTCGTGGCCCGCCAGCTGCGACCCATGCGGATCGTGCTGCTGGGGACGTACCGCGACGTCGAGGCTCGCATGGACCCGGAAGCCAACGAGCTCCTGTCGCGCATCTCCCGCGAAGGGTCGACGCTCGCGGTGGCGCGGCTCGATCGCGGCGCGTCGGCGCGATTCGTGCGCGGGCGCGCCGGTGACGTCGAGGCGGAGGTCGAGGCGAAGATCCTCGACAGCGCGCAGGGCAATCCGCTCTTTCTCAGCGAGATGATGAACCTGCGCGACGAGCAGGGCCCGGCCGCGATCGTGGCGGGCGAGGTGCCGCACGGCGTTCGAGACGTCATTCGCCAGCGGCTCGATCGGCTGCCCGCGGAAGCGCGGACACTGCTGGATCTCGCGGCGGTCGCGGGCGACGTCATCGATCTTCCGCTGCTGGTGGCCGCCTCCGAGCGAGACGCCGCCTGGGTCTCGGCGCGCCTCGGCGCCGCGGCGCGCGCCGGCGTCGTCGCCGGCACGACCACCGGCGAGCACCATCAAGCGGCGCGGCGGCGCTTCGGTCACGCGCTGTTTCGCGAGGTGCTGTATCGCGAGCTGGCCGAGGACGCCCGCCGCGCGTTGCACGGCCGGATGGCAGCGGCGCTCGAACGGATCTCGGAGGCGTTTCCGCCGCACGCGGAGATCGCGCATCACGCGCTCCAGGGTCCGCCGGAGATGTTGCCGCGCGCGGTCGACCACGCGTTGCGCGCGGCCGAGCGCGCGCAGGAGTTGCTGGCGTACGACGAGGCGATCCGCACGCTCGCACGCGCGCGTGATGCGGTCGCCGCGGCCGGCAACCCTCCGGTGCTGTGCGCGCGCGTGCTGCTGGCCACCGGCGAGGCGCGCATCCGGCGCGGCGAGGTCGAGGCGGGAAAGGCGGACTGCCGGGAGGCGGCGGCGATCGCGCGCGCGCGTGACGACGCCGAGCTGGCGGCGCGGGCGGCGCTGACCTACGGCCGGGTGTTCACGTTCGGGCTGGTCGACCCGGTCCTCGTCGACATGATCGAGACCTCGCTCGCGGCGCTGCCGCCGGGCGACAGCGCGTGGCGCGCGCGCCTGCTGGCACGCCTCGGCGGCGCGCTGCAACCGAGCCTCAAGGCCGAGGAGCCGGTGCGCGTGGCGCGCGAGGCGATCGAGATCGCGCGGCGCCTCGGCGACAAGTCGACGCTGCTCGAAACCTTACACGACGGGATCTCGGCGCTGATGGACATCGTGCCGGCGGTCGAGCCGCGCGCGTTGAACCTGGAGGCGGAGCGGCTGGCGATGGAGCTCGGGGATCGCGAGCGGTTGCTGCGCACGCACGGCCGCCTGGCGGTGGCGCACCTGGCGCTGGGCGCCGTCGAGGCCGCTGACGCGCGCATCGCTGCGTTCGAGACGCTGGCGGCGGAGCTGAAGGCGCCGTGGATGGGTTGGCGCGGCCCGATGCTGCGCGCGGTGCGGGCGACGATGGAGGGGCGATTCGACGACGCCGAGCGGCTGGCCGCCGAGGCGCGGCGCCTTGGAAAGGCCGCGGGCGAGCCGGTGGTCGACGCGATCTGGACCACCAATCGCGAGGGCCTGCTGCGCGCCGCCGAGCGCCACGAAGAGCTCGTGGCCTTCGAGCCCGAGGTCTGCCGGGCGCGCGCCGCGATTCACCTGCCGCCGTTCTGGCAAACGCTGCAATCGATCCTGATCCGCACCCGGCTCGAGCAGGAGGATCAGGTACGCCTGCATCTGGATCTGCTGCCGGAGGGATCGCTGTCGGCGCTCGACAACCTGTTCCCGACGGTGTTCGCGGCAGAGGCCGTCGCGCTGGTCGGGCCGCGTGACGTGGCGCAGGGACTTCATGATCGCATCCTGGGGTTCTCGGGCGAATGCTCGATGCTCGGCATGAGCTACATGTCGTGGGAGGGCCCGTGGGCCCGTCTGCTCGGTCTTCTCGCGGCTCATCTCGAACGCTGGGACGAAGCGTGGGCGCACTTCGAGCAGGCGCGCGCTCTTTGCCGCCGCGTGCGGGCACGGCCCTATCTCGCGCGGACCGAGTACGAATACGCGCGGGCGCTGCTGGCGCGAGGCGCGTCCGGCGATCGCGAGCGTGCGCTCTCTCTCCTGACGACGGCGCGCGCCGCCGCCGTCGAGCTCGACATGCCGGGGTTGCTCCGCTTCGCCGACGCCCGGCTGGCCACATTGGAGCCGGGGCCGGCGGCGGCGGAGGCGCGCAGCGGCGAGGCCGTCCCGACGCCGCGCCAGCTCGTTCCGGCGCCGGCGGCGCCTGAGCTGCCGTTCGCGTTCGTGCTCGAGGGCGAGTACTGGACGGTGCGCTGGCAGGAGACGACCTTTCGGTTGAAGGACAGCCTGGGCCTGCAGTATCTGGTGCGGTTGTTCGCGGCGTCCGGACGCGAGATTCACGTTCTGGATCTGGTGGGCGAGCGCGCCGGCGCCGGCGCTGTGTCCGGCGATGCGATCGACACCGGAGATTCCGGCGAGCTGCTCGATGAAGACGCGCGCCGGAGCTACAAGGACCGGCTCGAGGACCTTCGCGAGACGCTGGCCGAGGCCGAATCTTTCGGCGACGGCGCGCGCGCCGAGCGGGCCCGGGCCGAGATGGAGATGCTGGCGGCGGAGCTCGGTCGCGCGGTCGGGCTCGGGGGCCGCGTGCGGCGCGCGGGCGGCGCGGCCGAGCGCGCGCGCAGCGCCGTCCAGCGTCGGATCAAGAACGCGCTCGAACGCATCGCCGAGCACGCGCCGGCGCTGGCGGCCTACCTGGCGCGGACGGTCAAGACCGGAAACGCCTGTGTTTTTCGCCCCGAAGCCGGCTGAGCCGCGATGAGCGCGGGCCGGCGAGAGCCGGCCCACGGCACAGGGAACGGGTCGTTCCGTCCGACGTCACGCCTCCTTGGTGAACCCCGCACCAAGGAGACGACCGATGAGCGCCGCACGCCTCAAGGATCTGTACGACCGCCAGCGCCGCGTCATGCTGCGGCGACCCGAGCTCGGGCGCGCCAGCGGACAGACGCACGTACAGATGATCGGCGAGCTGACCTGCAGCGTCGAGCAGGAGGACTCGCGCACGGTGGTCGACCTGCCCATCGAAGAGGGCGGCGCGGCGGGCGGACCGCGGCCTGACCAGATGATGCGCGCCGGTCTCGGCGCCTCGCTGGCGATCGGCTATCGGCTGTGGGGCGCGCGGCTCGGCGTCGGCCTGGATGCGATCGAGATCGACATCGTCTGCGAGTCGGACACGCGCGGGCAGCTGGGCATCGCCGAGGGCGTGCCCGCGGGCTGGCAACGGATCCTGATCGACGTGCGGATCCGCAGCCACGCGCCGGAGGCGGAGGTGCGGCGGGTCGTCGAGACCGCCGATCGCTTGAGCCCGATGCTCGCGAACCTGTCGCCCGGCATCGCGCGCGTCCAGCGCCTGACCGTCAATCGATCCGAATGACCCAATAAACCCGAACAAACGCGGACAACCAAGAAAAGGAAACGACCATGAACACGATCAAGAACACGATGACGAAAGCAGTGATGATGGCGGCGGCGATGCTGGCGCTCGGGCACGCGGCGCGGGCCGCGGAGTCGCCCGCGGCGGCGGCGAAGGCGGACATCCAGAAGACCCTCGGCTTCGTGCCGCAGTTCTTCATGAAGTTCCCCGAGGGGATGCTGGCCGGCTCGTGGGAGGAGATGAAGACGCTGCAGCTGAACCCGCACACGGCGCTCGCCGGGCGGACCAAGGAGCTGATCGGCCTCGGCGTCGCGGCGCAGATCCCCTGCCGTTACTGCATCTACGCGCACACTTCGTTTGCCCGCCTGAACGGCGCCAGCGACACCGAGATCGGCGAGGCGGTCGCGATGGCGGCGCTCACGCGCCACTGGAGCACGTACCTGAACGGTATCCAGACCGACGAGGCGAAGTTCCGCGGCGAGATCGCCAAGATCGTCGAGAGCGTCAAGCATCCGAGCGCGGCCAAGGGCGCGCCCGTGACCGTCGTCGACGGCGCGAGCGCCCTCAAGGAGGTCGCGCAGGTCCTCGGCTACGCGCCGGAGTTCCTGCGCACGTTCCCCGAGGAGGCCCGCGCCGGCGCCTGGAAGCAGATGCGCGACGTGCAGCTCAATCCCGGAACCGCGCTGGCCGGCAAGAACAAGGAGCTCGTCGGCCTGGCGGTGGCTTCGCAGATCCCGTGCCGCTTCTGCATCATCGCCCACACCGAGTTCGCCAAGCTGAACGGCGCGACCGACGCGGAGATTCACGAGGCCATCGCGATGGCCTCGCTCACGCGGAGCCTCAGCACGATGCTGAACGGGATGGAGGTCGACGAGCCCCAGTTCCGGCGCGACATCGACCACCTGGTCAAGGGCGCGAAGGCCTCCGCCAAGGCCACGGCCAAGAGCCCGACCACCGCGCAGCGCTGACGAACGAGTCAAGGAGAGCGACACCGGCCGGGCAGCGTTTGCTGTCCCGGCCTTTCGTTCGTGGGCCGGAGCAAAATCGACGGCGCGGCCGCGGCCGCGCCGGTGAATCAGGGAACGAGCTCTAGTCCGCCCGCCTGATTCAACGGCGAGGCGGCCTGCCCGTGCAGCTCGAGCTCGCGCCGCGCGGCGCGGAACGCGTTGCGGATCGCGACGTAGACATCCTCGTGCGGAAGATTGGCGGGGTGATCGGCGCCCACGATCACGGGGCCGGCGGGCATGACCAGCTCCATGCGAACGCGATAGCGACGTTCCTTGCGCCCCTGGTCGAGCGCCTCGATCGCGACCTCGCCCCCCAGCATGGGCGCGGTCAGCGCCCCGAGCCGCGACAGCCAGGCCCGCACCTCGGCCTGGGGCGGTTCGCTCGCGGGGAAGCCCTCGAAGATGATCCGACAGGGGCGCGGCAAAATGACAGGAATGGGGACGGGAACCTGGACGGCTATGTTTGCGACGGGGCGCGGCGCCGCGAGAGCATCGGTCGCGACGCTGTCGGGCGCGCGGGGGCGGTCGATCGGATCAATCGGGCTTTCCATGGTGTCTCTCCTGCCTTGGGCGGGGTCCACCAGGTTGTCAGACTGGCCAGTCGTCCGGTGGCCTACTCCGCAAGCGGCTGCCGGTATCTAGTCCTTACGCGAAGGTCCGATCGTCCGCAAGCGTGTGGCCAATTGATTTGTCGCGCTGGCGGTCGGTCATGATGCAGGGCCTCCCTTCGGCCAGGGCGGCGCCTTACTTGCGCCCCACGGGAAATTGACGGGCACCTTCTGGATCCGATCCGAGTGCCTATCCTCACCGCGTGTCGGCGCTCGAAGTCCTACCTGGCCTCGTGCTCGCGGCGGTTCTGGGGGCTGTGATTGGATTCGAGCGCGACGTTCACGGCCACCCGGCCGGCCTCCGGACTCACGCGACCGTCGGCCTCGCGTCCGCCGCCTTCATGATCGTGTCGACGCGGCTGGCCTTCTATCAACACTACGGCCCGCACGATAACGCACATGTGGACTTTTCCCGCATCGCCGCGTCGGTCGTCTCCGGCATCGGCTTCCTGGGCGCGGGCGCGATCCTGCGCACCGGCTTCAGTATCAAGGGACTCACGACGGCCGCCAGTCTCTGGCTCGTGTCCGCGATCGGGCTCGCCGCCGGCGCCGCGATGTACGCGACGGCCGTCGTGGTCACCGCCGTCGGCCTCGCGGCGCTGATGCTCTTGCGCCGGGTCGAGGATCGACGCGACCCACTCCCACGGCAGAGGGTCGCGGTGCTGCTCGACGACAAGCTGGCCTCGGTCTCATCCGTGATAGACGCGTACATCCGCGTCGGGGCCAAGGTATCGGACGAAGAGCTCGAGCACATCGTCGCCGACGGCAGCACGCGCGTGACGCTGGAGATCCGGACGACCGCCATGCTGTCGAATCATGAGCTCGCGAAGGTGGTCGCAAACCAGTCCGGCGTTCGAGAGATCAAGATCCAGCGTCTCTGACCGGGCGCCGGTCGAAGCGGGCGGTGTAGGCGAGCTGGCCGCGGCTGCGGCCGAAGAAGGACCGCGTCCAGTGAAGCATCGCCGAGAAGCGATTGGCGAACCCGGTCAGGAAGGTGATGTGAACGACCAGCCACGTCAGCCAGCCGAGCATGCCGCTCAGGCGCAGACCCTTGAGGCTGACGATGGCGCGGAAGCGTCCGATGGTCGCCATGCTGCCGAGGTCGCGGTAGCGAAAGGCCGGCGTCCCGCGCTTCCCCGCGACGAAACAGCGAATGGCCCGCGCCGCGTGCAGCCCCTGCTGCATCGCCACCTCGGCGACGCCCGGCAGGTGGTCGAGGCTGGCCATGTCGCCGATCGCGAACACCTCGGGGCGATTGGGCAGCGTGCAGTCCGGACGGACTTCGATCCGTCCCGCGCGATCGAGGGCCGCCCCGGACGCGGAGGCGAGCATGCCCGCGAGCGGCGACGCCTGCACGCCGGCCGCCCAGATCACGGTGCGGGCGTCGATCCGCTCGGAGCCGGCGGCGCCTTCCACGACGACCGCTTCGTCGTCGACCGACGTGACGCGGACCCCCATGCGCAGCTCGACGCCCAGCGCGCCGAGCTCACGCGAGGCGATCTCCGACAGGCGGTCGCCGAAGTGGCTCAGCGGCTCGCGACCCGCGTCGAGCAGCACCACGCGCAGGCTCGTCGGATCGATCCGCCGGAAGCTCGTGCCGAGCGCGCGCTGAGCGAGCTCGCGGACCTGGCCCGCGATCTCGACGCCGGTCGGACCGGCGCCGACGATCGCGACGGTCAGCCAGCCCGCCTGGTGCCGGGGGTCCTGGCTGAGCTCGGCCATCTCCAGCGCCTGCAGCAGTCGCCCGCGCAGGCGCAGCGCATCCGCGAGCGTCTTCATGCCGGGCGCGTGCGCGCGGAGCTCGTCGTGGCCGAAGTAGGACAGCCCGGCGCCCGCGGCGACGATCAGGCTGTCGTACGGGACGGCGATCGGCGCGCCGTCGGGGCGCTGGGCGCGGACCACGCGGGCTTCCAGATCGAAGCCGGTGACCTCGGCGAGCAGCACCGCCGCGTTTCCCTGGAAGCGCAGGACGTGTCGCAGCGAGGGTGCGATCTCGCCTTCGGAGAGAATGCCGGTCGCCACCTGGTAGAGCAGGGGCTGGAACAGGTGATGCGCCTGGCGATCGATGAGGGTGACGTCGACCGGAGACCAGCCGAGCGCGCGCGTCGCGAAGAGCCCGCCGAAGCCTCCGCCCACGATCACCACGCGGTGGCGCGGCGCCTGCTCCTGGCCGGCCACGAAAGCGCCCTCCTGCAAACGGTTGCGCTGGTCGAGCGTGAACAGCAGCGCCAGCGCCGGCACGACGGTCACGACCGCGATCAGGAACACGACCAGGAGCCAGCCGAGCGTGCGCGGGGCGCCGGCCGCCGCGTCGATCGTCATCGCGCCCGGCAACAGGTACGGAAACTGGGCGACACCCCAGCCGGCGAGCAGCGCCACCACCGCGACCGCCGCGAGGACGCGTGTGCCGCGCGTGGCTCGCCGGACCAGCAGGACCATCGTCGCGACGCCACAGATTCGCCGAGACGATGACGAACGGAAGCCCCTCGCGCACCAGGCCGTGGAACACGAACGGCGCGTCGGCGCGCAGGACGAAGAGGCCGGCGATGGCGATGAGCCCGGTGACGACGCCGCTGCCGATCGCGCGCCGCCTGAACTGGCTCTCGAGCCCGTCGTCGAGCGTGCGGCGCGCATCGAAGACCAGAAACACCGCCGCCAGGAACGCCGCGCACGACACCGCCAGAACACCGACCAGGATCGACGTCGGGCCAATCCATGAGCCGCCGGGGATCCTGCCCGAGGCGACGGCGCCGAAGCTCGCGCCCAGGAAGAACGGCGTGATGATCGACGACAACCCGAAGACGGCGCCGAACAGCCGGTGGCCGGTCAGAGCCCGCGTCGCCTTGTGAAACACGAACCCGGATCCGCGCAGCACGATCCCGCCGGCCGCGAGCGCCAGCGGCAGCACGAGCGTCGACATGATCGCGGCGAACGCGCGCGGGAACCCCGTCCAGAGCACGACCAGCGCGAAGATCAGCCAGACGTTGTTTGCCTCCCAAACCGGGGCCATAGCGTGGTCGATGAGCGCGCGCGGCCGGGCCCCGCGCCGCGCGCCGCCGGCCGTCAGGTCCCAGAATCCAGCGCCGTAGTCGGCGCCACCCAGCACCGCGTAGCAGGCGACGGTGAACCAGAGGATCAGCGCAACGATCGTGCTCACGATGGCCTCCGTTCGGTGGTCGCCGGCGCCGCAGCCGAAGACGCAGCGATGACCGCCGCGGGCACGGGAAGCACCAGCGGACCGCGCGGCGCGTACGGACCCGGGAGCGTGTCGACGGGCCGGCTGCCCGTGCGCCAGTGGCGCGACATCGCGCGCAGCACCAGCACCAGCGCCGTGCCGACGGAGACGTAGATCGCGACGACGACGGCGAACGAGCCCCAGATCCCACGGGCATGCGTCACGGCGCTGGCGGTGCGCAGCACCCCGTAGGCGATCCAGGGCTGTCGCCCGACCTCGGTCGTGATCCATCCCGCTTCCATCGCCAGCATGGCCAGCGGAGCGGCGGCGACGGCGGCGCGGAGAAACCAGCGTGAACGCGGCAGATCGCGCCTCCGCAACCAGGCGAGCACGAACCAGAGCGCCAGCAACGACAGCGCGCTCGCCGCGCCCACCATCGCGTCGAACGCCAGGTGGACGATCGTGGCGGGCGGCCGATCGGCGCGCGCGACCGCGTTCATCCCCACGATCTTCGTGTCGGCGCGGAACCCGGTCAGGAACGACGCCATGTCCGGGATCTTGATTCCGCCCGTCGGGACGCCGTCACGCATGCGCCCGCCCAGGCGCTCGGGGACGTGGGTCGCGGTCTCCGACAGCAGCTCGATCGCCGCGAACTTGACCGGCTGCAGCCGCACGACCTCGCGCACCGCGCGGTCACCCACCATCATCTGCAGCGGCATCGCGAGCGCTGCGACGGTGAACGGGATCAGGAAGCCGAGCTGGTGCAGGCGGTCGCGGCGGCCCTTGAGCATCCCGACCGCATAGATCGACGCGACCACGAAGCCGGCGCAGAGCAGCGCCGCGAGGATGAAGTGACTGAGCTCGTGCGGCAGCGCCGGATTGAGGATCGCCGCCCAGGGATCGACCGCGGTCACCGTCCCGGCCGCGTCGAGGTGAAATCCGCGCGGCGTGTTCATCCAGGAGTTGGCGGCGATGATCGAGAACGCTCCCAGCGCCGCGAAGAAAGGCAGAGGAGCGCCGAGCCACAGGTGCACGCGCGGGTTCAGGCGATCCCAGCCGAAGACGTAGATCGCGACGAAGATGGCCTCGAGAAAGAACGCGCACCCCTCGATCGCGAACGGCAACCCGAACACGTCGCCGAACCGCCCCAGCAACCCCGGCCACAGCAGACCGAGCTCGAACGAGAGCACCGTGCCGGTCACGGCGCCGACGGCGAAGAGCACACCCATCACTTGCGACCAGCGGCGCGCCAGTCGCAAGGCCGCCTCGTCGCGGTGGCGCAGGCCGTAGGCATTCGCGATCAACGCGAACAGCGGCAGGCACAGGCCGAAGGGCACGAGCAGGATGTGAAACCCAAGCGTGAACGCCATCTGGCTGCGCGCGGCGATGAGGTTGCTCGCCATCGCCGCGGCGTCCGTCAAGCCCGCTTGCACGATCGCCCCCACCCGCCCCGACGCGACATCACGCGGTCAACATGCGATTCCGAAACGGGACCGCAACTGCGGTCGACCCACTAACGGCCGGGGCACGGTCGGGGGTTGATTCGCGATCCGTCGCGCTGGCCAGCGGCCGGCGAGGTCGCATTTTGATGGTGAGGGCGCTCGGTCGCCGCGCCTCGAGCAAGGGGGATCCTCATGCGTGCAGTCGCCATGTTTCCGAAGGAAAAGATCATCCGCGTCGTTGATCGACCGGCCCCGACCATCGAGCGCGACCGGCAGGTTCGGCTCCGGATGCTCGAGGTCGGCGTGTGCGGGACTGACCATGAGATCGCGCGCTTCGAGTACGGCGTACCGCCCGCGGGCGAGCCCTACCTGGTCATCGGGCACGAGTCGCTCGCCGAGGTGGTCGAGGTCCGCAACGGCTCGAAGCTCAAGCCGGGTGATCTGGTGGTGACGACGGTGCGCCGTCCGTGCGGCCGCCCCGAATGCCGCCCCTGTCATCACGATCGGCCCGACTACTGCCGGACGGGCGACTACACCGAGCGCGGCATCAAGGGGCGCCACGGCTTCATGACCGACGAGGTCATCGACGACGACAAGAACATGCACGTGGTGCCGCGGTCGCTCGCCGACATCGCCGTGCTGACCGAGCCGCTCACCATCGCCGAGAAGGCGCTGCTCGAGCTCGACTCGGTCCTGACGCGTATGCCCTGGGTCGATCCCGCCAAGGCGGAGTCGCGGGGCATGAACGCGGTGGTGCTGGGCGCGGGGCCGGTCGGCCTGCTGGGCGCGATGGCGCTGCTCGTGCGCGGCTTCAAGACCTGGGTCTACTCGCGCGAGAGCGCCACCAGCGAGCGCGCGGCGTGGGTCGAAAAGGTCGGCGCGCAGTACATCTGTTCGAGCGAGCTGCCGGTGGGCGATCTCGCGAAGCGCGTCGAGAACGTGGATCTCATCTACGAAGCGACGGGCGCGGCGAGCCTGGCCTTTGCCGCGATGCCCGCGATCGGCTCCAACGGCGTCTTCATCTTCACGGGCGTTCCCGGTCACAAAACGCCGGTGAGCCTCGACGGAGAGCGGATCATGCGCGACCTGGTGCTCGAGAACCAGCTCCTCTACGGCACCGTCAACGCCGGTCCGCCCGCGTTCGACGCCGCGATCGCCGATCTGGCGAAGTTCGAGGCGAAGTGGCCGCAGCAGGTCCGCGCGCTCATCACCGGTCACTACGCGCCCGAGAAGATCACCGAGGTGCTGGGCGGTGAGCCGGGCGCGATCAAGGATGTGATCCGCTTCGGAACACCGAGCGCCGCCAAGGCGGCGGGAGGCAAGCCGGCGGGAGGGACGACCCGTGGCTGATACCTACGACCTCATCATCATCGGTACGGGCGCCGGTGGCGGCACGCTCGCGCTCGAGCTCGCGCCCTTCGGCAAGCGCATCCTGCTGCTCGAACGCGGCGGGTGGTTGCCGCGCGAGAAACAGAACTGGAACGCGGAGGACGTCTTCGTCGACAACCGCTACGTCTCCAAGGAGTCCTGGCTCGACAAGAACGGCAAGCCGTTTCAGCCCGGCGTGCACTACTTCGTCGGCGGCGCGACGAAGATGTACGGCGCCGCGCTCTACCGCCTGCGCGAGCGCGACTTCGGCGAGCTCCGGCACCACGACGGGATCTCGCCCGCCTGGCCGATCTCGTACGCCGACATGGAGCCGTATTACACGAGGGCCGAGAACCTCTACCAGGTTCACGGTGCGCGCGGCGAGGACCCGACCGAGCCGCCCGCGAGCGGCGCCTATCCGCGGCCCGCGGTCTCTCACGAGCCGCGCATCCAGCAGCTGCACGACGATCTCGCGCGGGCCGGCTACCGCCCGTTTCACTCGCCGTGCGGCATCTTGCTCGATGAGCAGAAGCCGCCGTTCTCCAAGTGCATCCGGTGCATGGACTGCGACGGATTTCCGTGCCTGGTGCACGCCAAGTCCGACGCCGAGGTGATCGCGGTCCGCCCCGCGCTGCAGTTCCCCAACGTCACCTTGCTGACCAACGCGCGCGCGATGCGCCTCTTGACCAATCCCGCCGGCACCGCGGTCACCGAGGTGGTCGTCGACCACGACGGCAAGACCGAAACCTACCGCGCCGGGATCGTCGTGGTCTCGTGCGGCGCCGCCAACTCCGCGCGGCTGCTGCTGGCGTCGGGAAACGACAGGCACCCGCGCGGGCTGGCCAACGGATCGGACCAGGTGGGACGCAACTACATGTTCCACAACAGCACCGCCGTGCTCGCGGTCTCGAAGGAGCCGAACCCGACTCGATACCAGAAGACGCTGGGGCTCAACGACTTCTACTTCAGCGGGCCGGGCTTCGATTTCCCGCTGGGCGCGCTGCAGATGGTGGGCAAATCGCAGGCGCCGATGTTCCGGGGCGAAAAGGAGATCGCAAAGCTGGCTCCGATATTCTCCCTCGAGGAGCTCGCCGGGCACGCCGTCGACTTCTGGCTGTCGACCGAGGATCTGCCCCGGCCCGACAATCGCGTGACGCTGGAACGCGACGGCAGCATCCGGCTCAGCTACACGAAGACCAACGAGGTCCCGACCAAGCGGCTCTACGACCAGCTCAAGTCGATGCTGGGGCGCCTCGGCATGCACCCCGAGCACCTGCTGCCGCGCAACCTCTACCTCAAGAACGAGATGGAGGTCGGCGCGGTCGGCCACCAGGCGGGGACCTGTCGCTTCGGCAAGGATGCGAAGACCTCGGTGCTCGACGTGAATTGCAAGGCGCACGAGCTCGACAACCTGTACGTCGTCGACACCAGCTTCTTTCCCAGCATCGGCGCCGTGAACCCGGGTCTGACCGCGATGGCGAACGCGTTGCGGGTGGGCGAGCATCTCCGCCAGCGGCTCTGACGGCGATCCCATCGGCCGGCGCATGGGTGAGATCGCGGCCGTCTACGCCGCAGGGCTGCTGCAGGGGCTGGCCCTGGTGACGTTCCCGGCGGCCAGCGCCGTGCTGACCAACCCGACCGGCTACGGGCTGTCCACGGCCCAGTACGGGGCGATGTTCGCGCCGCAGACCATCATGGCGGTGGCCGCGGCATTGCTGGGCACGCGGCTCGGCGGTCGCTGGGGGCAGAAGCGCGTGCTCGTACTCGGCCTCGCCGCGAACCTGTCGTCGATGGCGCTGCTCGTCGGAAGCCGGTTCGTCATGAGCACGCACGCGGCGGCGTTCGCGCTTCTGCTCGGCGCCACGGCGTGCATGGGGATCGGATTCGGCCTCACCGTGCCGGCCATCAACCTGCTCGCGGCCTCGCTGTTCCCCCGTCGCGTCGACCGGGCGGTGCTCGCGCTCAACGCCTTGCTCGGCCTCGGAACGGCGCTGGCGCCGGTGCTCGTCGCGTTGTTCGTGGGGCTCGGTGTCTGGTGGGGTTTGCCGCTCGCCGTCGGCCTGCTGCTGCTGGCGCTGATCATCTGGAGCCTCTCGCTGCCGCTCGCGGCGCGCGGCGCGGGAGCCGAAGCAGGCGGGGCGCGTTCGCTGGGCTTCTGGCTGTTCGCCGCGTTCGCTCTTTGCTACGGCATCGTCGAGACGCTGAACGGCAACTGGGCGATCCTGTACATGAAGGAGGTACTGCGTGCGCGGGCCAGCCTCGCCGCGCTCACGCTCACCTTGTTCTGGGCCATGGCGACCGCCGGCCGGCTGCTGTTCGCCGCGATCGAACGCTGGTTCCCGGCCCGGCGCACCTTCGGCCTGCTTCCCTGGGTCATCGCGCTCGCCTTCGTCGCGACCGCGCTGGTGCCGACCTCGATACCGGCGCTCGGTCCCGCGACCTTTGGTCTCGCGGGGCTCGGCTGCTCGGCGCTGCTCCCGCTCACCGTGAGCCTCGGCCGCGTCGCCGCGTCGCCTGGCCAGCTCATCGCCTTTTACCAGCTCGGCTACGGCATCGCCGCGTTCGGTGTCGCCCCGCTGCACACACGCGCCGGCGTGGGTTTGCGCGTTCTCCTGGGCGGCGGCGCCGCGATCGCGCTGGCGCTCGCCGCGCTCGCGATCGCCATCAGGCGGTCTGCAATCCACCGGCAGGCAATCGACCAGTGTAGGTGATCCTCCGCGGGGCTCAGGCGCCGCCGTCGGGCCCTGCGTTTGCGGTCCCGCAGGGAGCGCCGGCCATCAGCGCGGTGGAGCTCGCCGGGATGGGATTGTCGTGACACCCACGAGGCCACCGGTGAGCACCACGCGCACTCCGTAGAATCGGCGGCAGATCGGCGCGCTCGCGCCCGCAAGCGTCGCCTCGATGTCGGCGCTGGGCTGAACCGGCCCCGCCTTCAGTCTCTCGACGCGCAATGGAGCTCGCCGGCCTTGGCGGAAGTCGCGCATCGACGGCAACCCGGCCAGGTGGAGACGTTGTTCATGCGCGAGGATCTCGACCTCGAGTCCTAGACACCCGCTTGCCGGGACGTGTCGCGCCTGCGCGCGGAACCGGCACCGGCGAGCGGAAGGACGCCCGAACCCGCGGCCACGCGAACCCGTCCCACGTCAATCCCGGGAGCCATGCCCACCAATAACGGACTCGGGACCAAACATTCCCATTCCGTCGACGTCGTCCGAAATTTTCAATGAAAGGTTCCAGGGGGACGTCGTTCTAAGACCACCCCGGCATCGCGAGCGGTCAAACCAAACCACCAGGCGGGGCAGACGCGGAGTCGAGTTGCGCCGAGAAAAGACGTTCTCCAAACCAATTCGTCAACCGTCATCTCGTTCGACTGGCTCCGTCGTCACCCCGGCATTTGTAAAGGCGAAGCGCGCCGTCATCGGTGCCAAGTTACGGTCGCATCTGCGTGAGTGGGGCGCGCATGGGTGGCGGATTGTTGGGCCCCCTTCGCGGCTCCGCATCGAGGTCACCGTCCCCAAGACCGTGGTGGGACCGAGGAGTCCTGTCGGAGCCGTGACGGTCGGGAGTCGAATGATCAAGCCCCGGGTGCACGCTTCCCACGCCCACCTTCGGCGCGAGGCTCGAACCACCGCTGGGGACGCCTCCGCCATTGGGTTGACGCGGGTACTGGCCCCGGGCGCTCGGGTGCGCGCGGGCCGCGGCGACAACCAGGAGTTCGTTGGCATCGCGGCGGTGCTGGTCGTCGACGGCAAGATAAAGGTGTTGACCTGCGGGCACGCGTCGGCGTTCAACCTCGACAACGACGTCCTGGCCGGCGACGAGCCGGACGGAGACGCGATCGCGGTCCTCGAGCGGAACTTCCTGGAGGACTCCCTTCCGATCGACGCGGCTCTGTGCGGGCTCACCGACGCTGGGCAGGAGCTGTTGCAAGCCTCCGCGGCCGCGCCGACCTGGCGCTTTGGAGTCGTCAAGTCTCCCTCGGCCGACGACAACGAACAGGAAGCCGTCTTCTGGCAAACGCATGACGGTGAAGACGAAGCGCAGACGGCCGCCGTAGCATCGTTCGACGGCGAGGACCACGTGCTCTTCGGTCCGCGCGGCCCCCACGGACCGTTCGTCGAGACCGGTCACAGCGTGGTCCCGGGGGACTCGGGCTCGCTTCTGTCGCTCGGCTCGTCGCTCTATGGCCTGTGCTCCGGGTTCGTCGGACACACGGCGTTCTTCACTCCCATCGCGACCGTCATCGCTCGAATCAAAAAGGAGGCCCGTGTATGCACCGTCTATCGTCCGTCCTAGCTCTCGTTGTGTTGACGTCTGGCGTTTCGGAGGCGTGGGCCAAAGACCCGTCTCCCGACCCGGCGCCGACCGCCGCTGCGGGCGATAGCGCTGCGGACAAGGCCGCTGCGGACAAGGCAGCCGCGGCGGCAACGACGCTCGGAATCGTAGAGAAGCGGTGGTCTCCGAGCCCCGCGACAGCGAGCGCGTCCGTTGTCGCTCCGATACAAGATGCGGCGGAAACAGCCGCAAAGGACCAATGCGCGCGTGCCGTCGAGGGCAAACTGGCCGAAGCGGACGCAAGAACAGTTCTTCAACATAGGCGCGGTTGCATCCTGCTGCTCAATGCGGAAACGACCGCCGGCGCCACCAATATCGGCGCCGAGATCATCCGCTCCGTTGCACAGGTCGTGGCGACGAAAGCGCAAGCCGCCGGTTGGGCCAGGCTCATCGACGAGCTCGAAACGGCTGCCCACTGTAAGGATTCGACGGGCAGCGCGACGTTCCCGGCTACGTGCCAGGTGCTGGGATCGCTGAAGATTCAGGATCTCGTTTCGTCCCCGACCGTCCTTCTGAACGCCGTCGTACAAGACGTCCTCGGCGACATCGACAGCGCCGTCGACAAGAAAGACCCGGGCGCGCCGCTCCTTTTGAACACCATCATTGGCTCCGCGGTGAAGGACTGGCGAGCCGCAGGGTCGCCCGCGCTCGTTCAGGCCATCCAGCAGGCCATCACGAATGCGCTTCTGATGAACGACGCGGTCAACTGCAGCGCCGCGCCCACGAGCGTCGCCAAATATGAATACGTCGTGAGCATGTGCCTTGCCCAATCCTCCTGGAGCCTGCTCGGGAAGAACTGTACGAATGCTGGTGAATTGATCAGCTCCTGCGCGGCCACCCCCGATCAACGGGCCAACGTGCAGCGTCTGTGGAATCTCACGGTCGTGGTGAGCTCGAGCAAGACGCCGGGGGTCGACTGGGTCAACCTGCTGGCCGCGATCGAGCAAGCGCACCTGGATGATCTGGAGGAGAAGGACCCGCAGCAAAAGCACGACCGGGAACGAATCTACCTCGCGGGCATGCAGGATCTCCTCGGCGGGCTCATCGCCAAGGATTGGGTGCAGGCGACCTCCGGCGCGGTCCGCATCGTCGAGGAGTTGGAGTCGCAACGCGAAGCGAAGGCATGCGTCAATGATCCGAAACCCGCTGATTGCACCAAGAACGCGAAGACGGACGCGAACGGGAAGCAGTCCGACGACGTCGTCGAGCTCCTTCAGCTCATGGCGGCCATCGGGAACTACGCGCTGACCTTCGACTCGCAGTCGAAGGACCCAACGGCGTCCGCCGCCGCCCGTGAGAAGATCATCACCGACCTGGCCGACCGCATGGTCCACCGAACGGACCGTAAATCCGGCACGGCGATCTCGCTCGGCGGGGCGCTCGGCCTGATCGGCGGCGCGCGCTTTGCGAGTGATGGGAACGACCAGGTCGCGTTCCCGCTCCAGCTCACCTTGGGGCTCGGCTTGCAGACCTATGGTCGGACCGAGGGCGGCTTTCACCTCATGATCTCGGCGGTAGACGTGGGCCAGTACGTCAGCCTGAACGACGCCGGCAACCTGACCGTCGCGACTCCCGATCTGAAGTCATCGGTGATCCTGGGTTTGACCGCCGGCTACTGGTTCACGATGAAGGAGACGCCTTTCTATGTCGGGGTCCACGGCTCGGTCGCTCCTTTCAACCGGGCGGCCAACCTGCAAACGTTCGAAGCCGGTCTCGTGACCGGCATCTATGTCCCGCTCCTGGATTTCAATTGACGGCGGGTCGGTTGAAAATCGCCCGCTCTCCCGGTGTCCCACGACGAGGAGATTAGACATGCGCCGATATTGGATGCTCTCGCTGGTCGCCATCGCGACCCTTCTGCTGGATCCGCTCTCCCGATCGTGGGCCGCGGACGCGGTGCCAGCCCAGGCACCCGCTCCGAACGTCCCGGCGGCGGCGCCGGGTTCCAACCCGCCTCAGACGCAAGAGCCGGATGTGTCGTTCGAGAGCGTCAACGAACCTCACCTGCGGCTCGGGGACACGCTCAAGCTGCAGGTCTCGGGCGCCACGGCCGCAATCCTCAAGGGTGAGCTCGCCAAGCCCGAAGGCGTGCAGACCATCAAACTGCTCCTCGACGGCGTCGCCATGGCCGGCCTGGCGCGGACGATCGTGTCGGCGGCCGACGGCAAAAGCCTGCTGCTCCAGTTCGTCCTCGCGCGCGATGCAAACGACGACGCCAACCGTGGCGCCTGGGACGCGCTGCTCAAGAAGCAGGCGCATCTCGCCATGACGCTTCCGGTGAGCCTGGCCATTGGCACCGCGCTGCCCGTCGGTGTCGGTCCACCGGATCGCCTGCACTTCGAGATCGCGGCACCGGTCCTGAGCCGGGCGGTCCTGGTGCTCGGGATGCTCGTCTTCGCTCTCGTCTTCGCGATCATGATCAGATGGAAACGCGCGCGGTGCCTGTTGCAGGACGCGGAGACCGAGGAATACAGCTTGGGCAAGGCCCAGATGGTCTTTTGGGGGCTGCTGGTGTTCCTGGCGGTCGCGGCGATTCTGATCATCACCGGCGACCTCGAGCGCATCCCGGCGCAGACGCTGACCCTGCTGGGAATCAGCGCCGGCACCGGGCTCGGGTCCGCGCTCATGACCCGCAGCAAGCGGGCGGACGTCGAGGACAAGATCAAGGCCCTCGCAGTCGAGCAACAGCAGCTCGCGAGCGCGCCCGCTGCCGCACCGCCCACGCCTGGTGTCGCGGCGGCGCCCGCCGTCACCCGCCTCCAGGCCGTCGAAAGCGAGATGACGCGCCTCCAGACCCCATCGGCGTCCAGGGGATTCTTCTCCGACATCGTGAGCGACGGGAAGGGTCCGAGCTTCCACCGTGTCCAGGTCGTGATCTGGACGCTGCTGCTGGGAGGCGTCTTCGTTCACGCCGTCGCCGCCGCCATGTCGATGCCGGAGTTCCCGGAAAGCCTGCTCTTGCTCATGGGCATAAGTAACGGGACCTACCTGGGGTTGAAGGTCGCGGAGGGGGCATAGCCGTCGGCAGGCGGAGGTTCTCGCCCAGCGTCGCTTCAGAGGGGAACGAGCGCCAGATCACGGTGTGCGCGCGTCGGGATCAATCCTTGATCCAAAGGCCTTCATCGACCCTACTAACGCGTTGGGGGCCATGAAGAAGGTATCAATCGCCAGCGTCGCTTTCGCGTTTTTCGTTGTTGCTTGCGGTTCGTCCAAAGGCGGTGGCTCTTCACAGGGAGGAGCCGGCGGAGCCGGCGGAGGCGGCGGAGCCGGCACGGCTGGCTCGGGAGGCGACGCGAGCGCCGGCGGCGCGTCGGGAACGGGTGGAACGGCGGGCACGACGGGCACCGGCGGCACTTCGGGCACGGGCGGGCAAAGCGGCGCCGGCGGCGCTGCTTCGGCGTGTGCCGTCCTCAACGCGGATCAGATCCTCGCGGGCCAGGGCCTTCGCGAACCGCAGTGGTACAAGGACAACATTCCGCTCGTGGACACCCCCGACACGAACATCAACGGCGTCTACTACTACCGCTGGAGCACCCACAAGCGAGCGCTGCGGTACACCACCGCGGGCGCCGGCTACATCGCAACCGAGTACGACAACCCGGTCTGGTACTCGGGGGTCAACTCATACAGCGGTCTGCCAGACGCGGCCGGCTACCACATTCTCGACGGCCGCTGGCTTCGCAACCGAACCTATATGGACGACTACATCAACTACTGGGTGAGTGGCGCGGGCGTGGCGACGAGCCGTTCGTACAGCGAGTGGATCACCAGCGCGGCCTATCAGCGCTACCTGGTCACCGGTGACGCGACTCAGCTCAGGGCCAATCTCGCGCAATTCATCAAGCTCTACAATTCTTGGAGCTCGAACCTCACCCCAAACATCACCGTCAACGGGGCCAGCACGACCGATAGCCTCTATTTCCAATCACCGTTGCTGGACGCGACCGAGTTCACCGAGACCTCGTTTCGAAGCACCGACGCGTTCGGGGGCGGCGCCGGCTTTCGCCCGACAATCAACAGCTATCAGTACGCAAACGCGCTGGCGATCAGCAAGATCGCCGCGCTGGCCGGCGACACCACGAACGCGGGCGCGTTCGCGGCCCGGGCGACCGCGCTGAAGGCTGCCGTTCAGCACGCGTTGTGGGATCCGCAACGGCAGTTCTTCATGCACGTCTACAACGCCGATGCCACCAACGCCGGCATCGCCGGGACGCGCACGACCTGGCGCGAGGCCATGGGCTTCGCGCCGTGGGCGTTCGAGCTGCCGGATGCGACATATTCGACCGCCTGGCAGTATCTGACCGACCCGCGGCGCTTCGCCGGAGCCTTCGGACCCTACACGCTGGAGCGCGTCCACGACTTCGAGGCCGAGCAGGCTGCCATCGTCCACGCGAACGTCGACGCTTCCCCCGCCGCCTCGAACGGGCAGTACGTGGGCCAGATCGACTTCGCCGACAGCTCGGTCACGTTCACCGTCTACGCCCCCGGCGCCGGCACGTACCCCGTCGACGTCGTCTACGCCAACGTCACCGGGGCCACCGCGACACACGTCCTGGTCGTCAATGGCGTCACAGCTTCGCCGGTCACGGTGACCTACCCCGCCACGAACGCATCGGGCACGTTCTCGAGCTCCCAGGTGGTGACGGTCCAGGTGCCGATGCAGGCGGGCGCGAACACGCTGAAGTTCTCGAAGGGAACCGGGGGCGCGTATCTCGACCGCATCGCCGCGAATCCGTACTTCGATTTCCAGGCGTTCCCCGCCGTGCAGAACCACGACGACACCAACTGCTGTCACTGGGACGGGACGAGCTGGCCGTTCGACACCAGCATGATCCTCACCGGCCTCGCGAATCTCCTGCAAGATTACGCGGCGCAGAGCTACGTCACCAAGCAGACCTACGACACGCTGCTCAGCCAGTTCGCAACGTTGCAACACAAGAGCGGCGTGCCGTACATCGCCGAGGCCGCCAACGGCGACACCGGCGAGTGGGTCTACGACGCCTCGGATTTCAGCGAGCACTACAACCACTCGAGCTTTGTCGATCTCGTGCTCACCGGCCTCTTCGGCATCAAGCCGCAGGCGAACGACACCGTTCAGCTCAAGCCGCTGGTCCCGGACGCCTGGAGCTACTTCGCCGTGCAAGATCTGCCGTACCACGGCCACCTGCTGTCCATCGTCTGGGACCAGGACGGCACGCATTACAACGCCGGCTCCGGTTTACAAGTTTGCCAGGACGGGGCTCGCATCTACCAATCCGCGGCAATCACCAACGCCACGGTTCCAGTCGCGGCTCCGATCATTCCGGCCGCGACAGCTCGCCTGGACAACGTGGCTGCCAACGCCTGGACCGCGGATCAGGACTGGTTCAAGGGTTGGGACAACCGCGTCTATACGGCGACCTTCCCGAAGCCGTTCGCCTCGTACACCAACACCGCGGCCAACGGCCGGCGCTGCCGCAGCGCCGACAACCCCCGCTGCGTCGACGCCCACGACACTCCCCTGAAAGCCGTCGACGGCTTCATTCGCTACGACCTGCTGCCCGACGACCGCTGGACCAACGCGGGCTCGACCAACGCCACCGACTACCTGGGCGTGGACTTCGGCCAACAGCGACCGATCAACGAGGTGAAGATCTACATCTACGACGACGGTCAGGACGTGCGAGTCCCGCAGAGCTTCGACGTCCAGTACTTGTCGGGCACGACCTGGACGTCGGTAGCCGGGCAGGCCAAAACCCCCGCCGCACCCGCCGGCAACGCCCCCAACGAAGTCACGTTTCCGGCGGTGACCACGTCGCAGCTCCGCGTCGTGTTCACCCCGCAGGCCGCGAAGCACGTGGGCGTGACGGAGCTCGAGTCGTGGTATCCGCGCATGTAGACGGCGGCCGAGCGCGCGGCCAGGCGGAGCGCACGATCTGCGACGCGATTCGCGCCCGGCGGATTCTCGAGTTCGACTACGACGGCCACCATCGCGTCGTGCATCCCTACTGCTACGGCTTCACCCGCAAGGGCGCGGAGACCCTGCGCGCCGTGCAGGTGAACGCCGACAGCCGCTCGGGCGGCCGCCGCTTCGGCAAGCTCTGGACGGTCGCGAAGATGCAGAACCTGCGCGTCAATGGCGAGACCTTCGCCGCCGACGATCCCGACTACAATCCCGACGACACCGCGCTGATCGAGATTCACTGCCGGGTGACGCCGCAGCCGTGACGGCCCCCAAGACGAAGACTCACAGCCACTCGGCGTAGCGACCGCCGCCGACGTCACACCTCAGCTGGCGCGTGGCCACCGCCGCCGCTCGGCCGAGAATGCTCGTGTAGGTCGGGAACGAGAGAGGAAGGCGCGCAAGGTCGTCCACGCGCATCTTGGCCGCGATGACGATCGCCGCCGTCTGCACGATGTCGACCGCTCGGTCGCCGACGACGTGGCACCCGAGCGCCATCCGGGTCTGGCGGTCGACGATGAGCTTGCAGAAGCCATGCGGTCGCCCGTCGATGATCGGGCGAGTCGTCGCGTCGAAGCGCACGATCGTGACGACGACGTCGCCTGTTTGGCGCGCCTCCGCCTCGGTCGCGCCCACGCTCGCGTACTCGGGATCGGTGAAGCTCCCGGTCGGCGAGACCACGTCGTCGATCGCGATCTCGGTCCCGCTCACGGCGTTGGTCGCGGCGACGAAGCCATCTTGCACCGCCTGTGGGACCAGCATCAGGCGCCCGGTCACGTCTCCGGCTGCGAAGACGTGCGAAGCAGAGGTCCGCAGGTGAGCATCGACGCGCACGAAGCCCCGGGCGTCCGTCTCGATGCCGGCGGCCGCGAGGCCGAGCCCCGCCGTCTCGGCCGTCCATCCCACGGCGACGACGGCGAGCGCGGCTTCGGCTGAGCTCCGCGCTCGGTCCTTCGAGAAGGTCATCCTGACGCCGTCCGGCGTCTTCTCGAACGACTCGATCGATCCGAAGGCCTCGTGCACGCCGATGCCCGCTGCTCGGAAGGACTCCGCGACCGCCGCCGAGATGTCTCCGTCCTCGGTCGCCAGGATGTGCGACGCCGCCTCGTAGAGCTGCACGCGCGTACCGAAGGCGCCGAAGATCGAGGCGACCTGCGCGCCCGTCGCGCCGCCGCCGATCACCAGCATCGTCGGGGGAACGGACGTCAGGCTCCAGGCGTCGCTGTGAGTCGCCGTCAGCTCGAACCCGGGGACGTCGAGACGCCGGCTCGTCCCGCCCGCGCAAACGATGATCTTCTCGGCGCGGATGGTGAGGCCGTTCTGGGTTTCGACGATGTGCGGGCCAACGAAGCGCGCCAGGCCCACGTTCTCGCGGACGGTCACCCCGGCCGCCTTGATCTCCGCGTCAAACGTCGCGTGGGCACGTACCTGCGCGACCACCTCGCGCACGCGCGCGAGCAAACGCGCGTAGTCCAGCACCGGCGCGGCCCCGGCGATGCCATATCGCCCCAGTTGCCCCGCATCGCGGAGCAGCCGGGCCGCGTGCGCCAGCGTGCGCACGGGGACCGGTCCGTCATGGGCAGCCATGCCGCCGAGCTGCTCGCGTGTGATGAGAGCGGTGCGAGCGCCCAGATCGCCCGCGCGGAGCGCGGCCACCAGACCTGCCGGTCCACCGCCGATGACCAAAACGTCCAGAACGTCGGCCGGCGCCCGCGTCATGTGCGGAGCTCGGCGAGCCAGCGCAGGGCGCGCAGCCCGGGCATGAAGCAGTACTCGCCGCCCCGCGTGACCACGAAGCGCGACAACCCTCGCAGCAGCCTGGGAATCGGCCGCCTCGGAATCGAATAGGCGCCGTCCGCCTCGTGCGGGACCGACGACGGGATCCTTCACGGCGCCCAGACCGAGGAATTCCCCGCCGTCGATCCACTCGGATTGCACGAACTCGAACTGCCGCCCGAGGTGGGCGCCCACGAACGCGAACATCAGGCCGCGATCGGCGCCGTCGTCGTCGAGCACGCCCGCGGGGAGCTCGGGCCCATACGCCGTCCCACGGCGAATCATGCGGTGCAATCTGACGACGCCAGCCACGGAGGCGTCGCGCGGGTTCGCGCGCCGGATGTGCGACCCGGGCGGAGTGGCGTAACCGGTCGCATCGTCCGCGAAGACGAAGTCGTTGTTGCGCCGCGGATCGGCGCCCAGCTCGGGGTCGTCGTGGAAAGGGCAAAGCGCGAGAGGCGCGCCGCTGCGCCAGCGCCCCATCATCTTGGCCGCCAGGAGCTCCTCGTCATCGGGCCCGCGCGCTGTCTCCTTCAAGAACCGGCGGAAGGCGGCCACGCGCTGGTGCAGCTTGCGGAACACCACGTAGGTACCGTTGCGGCCCAGGATCTCGGGCGCTGGCAGGGGAGCCATGCCGCCCGTCTCGTCGGTGTAGCCCAGCACGAACTCGCCCGCCTTGAACGCCGTCTCGTGGCATGGTTGCCGGGGATGCCGCTCCCTTCGACGGCGGGATGGCTGATGCCGTCCCTGAATCCGAATGGCTCCGTGCCAGTGGAGAGCGCGTGGCAGTCCTGGCGCCAGATCGCGCGAACCTCCGGCAGGTCACGGAGCGCCTGGCCCGCGCGCTCGATCGCCGCTTCGAGGCGCGCTCGATCCGGCGACAGCGCCGCGATCACGACGTGCACGTCGCCGGTCCCGAGGGGCGGCTCCCACCGCGCGGGGGCGCTCTCTCCGGTGTCTCCGAGAGCGTTCGCGCGCGCCGCCATTCCCTGTCGAAACTCCCAGGCGAAGCTCTCGAGGGAGTCGGACGGGACGCCCAACGCCTTCAGTCCCTGATAGGTGAACGCCACGCTGACCCAGGTGTCGGCCGCGGGGCTCGTCGGGTGCGCGGCCGACGCAACCACCTTTGGCAGACGCCCGACGAGCTCCCGTCCGGCGCGCCGATCGTCGATGCGCAGTACGAGATACGTCGCGGCGTACGGAGCCGGACGGGGCCGCAAGACTCCGCTTTGAATGTCGTCCAGCTCCAGCACGACGCTATCCGGCCGTCGCGATGTTTCTCCAGAAGCGCTCGAGGCTCTCGTCGGCGCCGAACAATGTGCTGAAGACCGTGGAGTCGACCACCAGCACATCGCCCGCGCGGCGACCCTCTGGCCGCATCCACACGAGCGTGTTGAACTCTTTATTGCCCGCGTTCGTGAACGGGTGGGGCCTGGAAAGGTCGATTGGCTGTCGCGCGAGGACGTGGATGGAGGGCGCGTCCTTCGTCGTCACCGCGTAGTGCGGCAGGTGCATGTGAAAGTTGAAGTTGCGCACTCCCGCCAGCCAACCCCGCTCGTCGAGATCCTTCGCGATGGTCAACGGAGCGACGCGACCGTTCTCCGCGGCGCTCACCGCGGGGCGCAGACCCCATCGGTTCTCGACGGGGATCCCGAGACCGCTCATGAGCGCGCGCGTGTACGTGCCGAAGCGTTGCTGCCTCGGCACCAGCGCGTCGCCGTGGTGCAGGTATTCCATGTTGCGTTCCTGCAGATCCGGCGACTGCCCGACGTCGTGGTGAGGGCCGATGACCAGGCACGTCCCTTCGCGCTCGAGGAACGCGCGGAGCGCCTCGATCTCGGCGGGCGCCGGCACCTGCTCCGTGACCATGTGATCCAGACCGAAGACGAACAGCGTGTCCGTGTCGGCCAGCACCCGTTCGTCGAGCGGGAGCGGGAAGCCCGCCTGATCGACGCGCTGGAACATGGGGACCGGGTTCCCCGTGACCTCCTCGACGACGCGCTGGAACCGCACCCACGCCCAGAAGAACAGCTCGAGTGACCCACCGATCCCCTGCTGGAACCTCGCCCTGTCCCATTGCGGCCCCTCGTAGGCAGGCCAGACCACCCGGCGCACCTCGGTCATCGTCGAAAACCGGTTGTCGAGCACTGACGGGCTTTGATTGGTCTCCGCGGGGTAGCTCCACGCGACGTAGACGCTCACCCGGCGCCGGCCCTTCGCGTACTTCCGGGCCCGGTGGTCCTGGTTGTAGGTCCGCGCGGACTTTGCGTCCTCCATGATCGCCAGTCCTTACTGAATCTGCTCGAGCATTTCGGCGAGCGCGGCCTTCATCTTCAGGGCCTTCTTGATCTCGTCGCTGCTGAAATACGGATACTCCCCGTACTCCAGGAAGCTCGGGCACTGGCGATCGCGGACGAACTTGATGAACGCGGGCGTGTTCGTCTTCCAGTCCATGGGGAAGTCTTCGAGGTTCTCGAACGCGGTGTCGATGCCCAGCTTCCGAAACAGCACGACGGCGTCCTCGGTGTACTTGTCGAAGTCGGTGTCGAAGATCCCCTGGTACATGAATCGGGTGTCGTTATCGAACAGAACCCAGCGCAGGTAGTGAAGCTTGAGCGGAGCCAAGATGTAGGGGTCGGGCTCCAGCGCCTTCGCGAGCCGCTCACCGTAGGCGCGCATGGCGTCCGCCTTGCCCGGCTTGACGTTCGCGATGACGGTGAACCCGAAGCACGCCGGTGTCTTCGGGTAGATCGGGCCGTACTTTCCCTTCTCGAGCTGGTCCGTGGATTTCGGGATGGCCACGGCCTTGGGTTTGATCTCCATGAGACATAGATAGGTCCTGTGCGTGCGCCGCCGCGACTCGGACAAGTCTTGATTCTGCTCCTGGGCGTCGGGCGTGCAGCCTTCGCCAATGCGCAGACGCCCGTGACGGGCCATTACCCTCCGGGCCAGTCTGGGATCCGCGGCGCGAGCACGCCCGATCCAGGCTTCGCCTACACGAACTTCAATCGGTTCTTCACGAACATCGACGTCGCGGGCGCCTCCGGCGCCGACGCGCAGAGCACCGATGAGCTGCGCTACGCGAACATCAGCATGTTCACGTGGACGACCGACTGGGAGCTCTTCGGATTGCGATACGGCGCGCTCGCCGGGATCCCGTTCGCGACCGGCGATCTCTCGTCACCGACGCCCGAGTCGGGCTTCGGGCTCGGGGACATCCTGCTGACGCCGGTCTCCCTGTACGGCAAGAGCACGTCGTTCGATTACCAATTCCAGTTCACGGTCTGGACCCCTTCGGGCCATTTTTCGCCCGGGTCGGCGAGCAACCGCGGCACCGGCTTCTGGGCGTTGGTGTATTCGTTGGGTGGCGTTTACTACCCCGCGGGCAATCGGGAGGCGTGGAGCCTCTCCGCTGTCGCGCGCTTCGAGCAGAACTTCCAGCAGCGCGGCTCCGGGATCGAGCCCGGGTCTGACGTCGTCATCGACTGGGGCGTGGGGCGCGCATTTCGCGTTGCCAACCGTTCGCTCGACGTCGGAGTCTCGGGGTTCGGGGCATGGCAACTCACCGCGCAACAGGGCGGGCCTCCCGGAACAGATGAGCAACGCTACCGACTCCTCGGGGTCGGACCAGAAGCCAGCCTTCCGATCTTCGGGCGGCTCGCTCTTCGGCTTCGGATCCAGATCGAGCTCGCGGCGCGCGACATCGTGCGCGGGAATAACGTCTGGATCATTTTCAACTACCGATTCTGAGGCGGCGCAGTCTCCACACTACAACAGCGAAAACGGATACGTGATCACCTGGCTCATGTTCGATGCCGGAAACCGCAGGCCGCCCACGACGCCCTTGATGCAGCCGGTGAGCCCGCCCCTGTGCAAGATGACGGGCGCCTCGACTTGCACGCCCTTCACGACGCCCGTGCGCTGGATGCGGAACCGCACGGTGACGTGGCCCGGGACGAAGGTGTACGCGTCGGGATGCGCGCGCGTGACGCAACCGATCACGGCGGCTTCCTTCGTGTGGAAGCGCGCGTCGATCTCGTCCTGCGACAGCTCGTGCCCGACGGCGTCCTTCGAGAAGTCGAGGCTCACAGCCTCGGGCCGCGACAGATCCTCGCCCTGCCATACGATCTTGAGGTCGGCGGCGCGCAGCTTGATCGGTTCGGGCTCGGGCTCGGCAACGGGCTGACGCCGCACGCCGCTCGGGGCCGGCGCCGGTGACGAGATCGCGCCAAACACATCCGAGGGCGGCGCCTCGGTCGTCGAGGAGCCGCCGGGCGCAAGCGGGGCAGGGTCTTCGGGCGGGGGCGGCGGTGGCGGCAGGACGCCGACCGGGGAGGTGCCTTCGGCGATGGGCGCTTCGCCCGACGGTGCCGGCGCGGCGATGACCTCGTTGCGCGCGAGCCGTCTCACGCCGCGGCGCCGCCGTCGCCGCTCCTTGCCCTGCTTGGCGGGTTCGCCGGCGGCGGAGACCGGCGCGGCAGGCGCCCGGAGGGACTGCCGCCAGTAGAAGACGCCGGCGAGGCCCGCGGCGGCGAAGACGAGCAGCAGCAAGAACCCCTTCACTGTCCTGGGCCGAGCCTACCGGAGGTGATTGAGTAATGCGAGGAGCGCTGGCGGTGACCGGCGAGGCTGTCACGGTCCGTCACCGTGGTAGGTTCCCGGATGGCCGGCTCTTCTATGGCTGCCAAATCATCGCGGCCGGAAGTTTCAATCGGCGCAAGGTCGAGCTATTGGTGATTCATTGCAGGGTGGCACTTGAGCAGCGAGCGCATGGCTCCAGCTGAAGCGTCCGAGGCGGGCGAGCCCTCGCCGACGCTGTCGATCGCGCTGTCCCCTCGCGGTCGTGTCCACGTCGACGCGCCCGCGAGCGCCGACCTCGCGCCGTCACTCGCGCAGATCGCGAAGCACTTCGAGCGCGGCGACGGGTACGGCGTGTTCCGGCTCGGTGCGGCCGAACCGGAGACGCTCCTGCCCGGCGCGTTGAGCTTCTGGCGCGACGTGGGGCGAGCGTTCGTCGTGCGGCTGTGCGCCACCGAGGATCTCGAGGCGCTGCGCGCGAAGATCGAGGTCGAGGTACCGCCGGACGAGCTGGCCGCGCTGGCTGCCGCGGCGCCGCCGATGACGGGCGGCGAGTACCTGACACCGACCGTCCTCGCGGATCTGTGTGCGCGGATGGCCGCCGCCGTGCGTGACGAGCTCGCCACCTGGGACGGCACGGTCGAGGCATTCTTGCGGCAGGCGAGCCCGGCCTGGAATCTCGTCGGGCGCGTCTGCTTCCACCTCGCGGAGAACAAGAACGATCCCGAGGCGCCCTTCGCCTTCCTGGCGACCTACACGACGCGATTGTCCGCGCGGGCGAAAGCCCAGCATCTCCCGCTCGCCCAGGCGCTGCGCGAGTACGCCGGCGCGCGCAACAAGGCCGCGCTGCTGGCCCTGCTCGAGCCGGTGCAGCGCGCCGCGCGGACGAGCGCCGTCGCGAAGGATCTGGTCGACGGCGGCGCCGTGTTCGAGACGCTCGCCTGGACGCCCGCGGAGGCGCATCGGTTCCTGACCGAGGTGCCGCTCATGGAGGCCGCGGGCGTCGTCGTGCGGATGCCGGCGGCGTGGCGCGCGAAGCGTCCGCCGCGCCCCGAGGTGCAGGTCACCCTGGGCAAGGCTCCCGGCAAGGGCGTCGGCGCCGACGCCATCCTCGACTTCTCCATCGAGGTCACCCTCGACGGCGAGACGCTCACCGAGCGCGAGTTGCGCGCGATCCTCGACGGGACGGACGGTCTGGCGCTCGTACGCGGCCGCTGGGTCGAGGTCGACCGCGAACGCCTGCGCCAGGTGCTCGATCGCTGGTCGACCTTCGAAGCGGCGCACGCGACGGAGGTCTCTCCGTCGTCGAAGGATTGAGGTTGCTCGCCGGCGCCGACGTCGAGGAAGGCGAGCGCCGAGGCCCCGCCCGACGGTGACGTGGCCGAGTGGTCGAAGGTGGTCGCGGGAGAATCTCTGGCGAAGGCTCTGGCGGGCCTGCGCAGCCCCGAAACGCTCGCCGACCTCGATCCAGGTCCGTCGCTCCGCGCCGAGCTGCGTCCCTATCAGAAGGTCGGCCTCCGGTGGCTCTGGTGGCTTCGGAGCCTGGGGCTCGGCGGATGCCTCGCCGACGACATGGGCCTCGGCAAGACCCTCCAGGTCATCGCGCTGCTCGTGCTGCTGAAGAAGAAGGGCGGCTCCGCGAACGAGCCCAGCCTGCTGGTCGTGCCGGCGTCGCTGATCGCGAACTGGCGCGCCGAGATCGCGCGCTTCGCTCCGAGCCTCAGCGTCTTCGTCGCGCATCCGTCGGAGGTCGCGCCGGCGGAGCTCGGCTCTGCTCGACTCCGGAGGCGCTCTCGGAGCGCGACGTCGTCATCACGACCTACGGCACCTTGCAGCGCGTCGCCGGGACTGACCTCACGATCGTGGAACGTCGTCGTCCTCGACGAGGCTCAGGCCATCAAGAACCCGGGCGCCAAGCAGACCCGCGCGGTCAAGACGTTGCGCGCGCGGATCCGCCTGGCGCTGACGGGCACGCCCGTCGAGAACCGATTGGGCGATCTCTGGTCGCTGTTCGATTTCACCTGCCCCGGTCTGCTCGGCTCGCGCCAAGGCGTTCGGTCGCTTCGTCAGATCGGCCGAGAAGCGTGCCCACGGCGGCTACGGTCCGCTGCGCGAGCTGGTCCGTCCCTACATTCTTCGCCGCCTGAAGAGCGACAAGCGCGTGATCGCGGATCTGCCGGACAAGACCGAGGTGCGCGCGTTCTGCGGCCTCACCAAGAAGCAGGTCGCCCTCTATCAACAGACGGTGGACGAGCTGCGAGACGCGCTGCAGAGCGCCGACGGCATGAAGCGCCGCGGGGTCGTCCTCGCCTCGCTCATGCGGCTCAAACAGATCTGCAATCACCCGTCGCACTGGCTGGCCGACGGTTCGTACGCACCCGAGGAGAGCGGAAAGTTCGCGCGTCTTGCCGAGCTCGCCGACGAGATCGCGGCCAGGCAAGAGAAGGTGCTGATCTTCACCCAGTTCCGCGAGATGACGCGTCCGCTGGCGGACTTTCTCGCAGGCGTCTTTGGACGACCGGGCCTCGTGCTGCTCGGGCGAGACGGAGGTCAAGAAGCGCATGGGGCTCGTCGAGCAGTTTCAGCGGGAGGACGGCCCGCCGTTCTTCGTTCTGTCGCTGAAAGCCGGCGGCACCGGCCTCAACCTCACGGCCGCCCGCCACGTGATCCACTTCGATCGCTGGTGGAACCCCGCCGTCGAGAGCCAGGCGACGGACCGCGCGTACCGCATCGGTCAGAAGAACGGGGTGCTCGTGCACAAGTTCGTCTGCCGAGGGACCGTCGAGGAGAAGATCGACGCGCTCATCGAATCCAAGCAGGATCTGGCGCGGCAGGTCCTCGAGGGTACGGACGAGGTGAAGCTGACCGAGCTCGACGACGAGCAGCTGTTGCGCCTGGTGGCGATTGACATCCGGACCGCGCTCGCGGAAAGCTGAGGCCGATGCCCTGGTACGGCGGCGGCTTCGAATTCCCGGAGTACGTCTCCGTGGGGACGCGCCGCGCTCGCGCCCGCGCGGCCGGCGAGAAGATCGCGCGCAAGCAGAAGCGCAGCCTGGTCGCCGGTCGGTCCGATCGCCGGCAACAAGCTGGTTCGCACCTTCTGGGGCAAGGCCTGGTGCGACAACCTCGAGGCGTACCGCGACTACGAAAACCGCCTGCCGCGCGGCCGGAGCTACGTCCGGCACGGTGCCGTCATCGATCTGCGGATCGGTGCCGGCAAGGTCGCCGCCCTCGTGAGCGGGACGTCGATCTACGAGGTCGACGTGACGATCCGGTCGCTGCCGCCGAAGAGCTGGAGCAAGCTCGCGTCCGAGTGCACCCGGCAGATCGATTCGTTGGTCGATCTGCTGCGCGGACGTCTACCGGCCCAGGTCATGGAGCTCGTCACCCGCAAGCAGGGCGGCTTGTTTCCCTCGCCGAACGAGATCGCCTTCGAGTGCTCGTGCCCGGACTGGGCAGGGATGTGCAAGCACGTCGCCGCCACGCTCTACGGCGTCGGCGTTCGTCTCGAGGAGAAGCCCGAGCTGTTCTTCGAGCTTCGTGGCGTGGATCATACCGAGCTCGTCGGAGGCGCCGCCGAGGCGGTCCCGCTCCTCGCGGACCGAGCCGGCAGCCGCAACAAAGGTCGCAAGGTGGTGAAGGGCGCCGATCTTTCGGCGCTGTTCGGAATCGAGCTCGAGTCCTCGACGACCCAGGTCGCAACCGCCGGCACGGACGGCGCCGGGGATCGGTCGCGCACCCGTACCCAGATCCCGAAGACGCGACGAGCGAAGTCCGCGAAAAGAACCGACTCGGCCTAGGAAGGTGTACTTCGGCCGACGAGCTCGGTCTCGAGCGCTCGGGTCAACCAGGTCTGAAATCGTTCGTCGCTCCATCCGCGGACGCGAACCAGCATG
Organism: uncultured Pseudomonadota bacterium; assembly: GCA_963774325.1. GTDB lineage: Bacteria > Myxococcota_A > Polyangia > Fen-1088 > Fen-1088 > DASRQZ01. The sequence continues at coordinate 309,848 of CAVZEF010000002.1, read as the reverse complement.
TCGTAGTGGACGGGATCGTTGAGGAGCCATACGACGTCGGCCGCGGCGGTCTCGTCGAGGCCGGGGCGTAGGCGCGATCGGGCTTTGACGTCAGCGACGATCGTCTCCGCCCCCCGCCGGCGCTCCGCATTCACCTCGAGCCACAGCTCCTCGACGGCCGGATCCGACCGGGCGCCCTCGCGGATCGCTTCGTAGACGCGAGCCATCTGGTTGAAGAGCGAGGTGACCAGCCCGGCATAACCCGCGAGGTAGCCGTGGACAGTCGGGCGCCCGCGAATCTCCACGCTGCGCGGACGCTCGACGAGCGGCATGGCGACGTTCGGGGCACCCGCTGCCCGGCCAAAAGCGGCGCGGAAGGCTGCCCGCAAGAGCGCCGGCTTCCCGCCCACCGACGTGAACACCGTCGCCCGGCTCACTCCCGCGGCCACCGCGACGGCGTCGAGCGACACCGCCCCGTAGCCCTTCTGAGAAAATAGATCGGCGGCCGCGTCAACGATCGCCCGCGTCGTTGCCTCGGCCTGCTGAGCGCGCAGGGTCGACTGATAGGAGCGCTTGACAGGTCGTCTCATTGGGTAGACTGTTGGTGTAATGAATATGTCATCAGTATATCTGATTACATTCCGTCCCCCGTCCGAGGAGCGCGGCTCGTGATTCTAGTGGCAGGGGGAACCGGACGCCTAGGACGGATCGTCGTCGAGCGTCTGCTCTCCGTCGGAGAGCGGGTGCGGGTCCTGTCACGCCGGCCAGAGACCGAGAGCGAGACGCCGTCGCCCGGATCGCTCGAGCGGATGGTGGGCGACGTCCGCGATCCCCAGGCGGTCGCGCGAGCGGTGGCCGGAGCGCGCGTCGTGATCTCCGCGGTGAGCGCTTTCGGAATGAAGGGTGTGAGTCCACGCGAGGTGGACCTGGACGGGAACCTGAGCCTCATCTCCGCGGCCGAGGCGGCTGGCGTCGAGCGGTTTGTCCTGGTCTCGGTGCGCGCAGCGTCGGCCGGGCATCCGATGGAGCTCGCGCGCATGAAGTACGGCGCCGAGCAGAGATTGACCCATAGCAAGCTCGCCTGGGCGATTCTGCGACCGTCCACCTTCACCGAAACGTTTCAACAGATCCTGTGCGCGCCCCTGCTGTCGAAAGGTCGGACGGTCGTCTTCGGTGCAGCGACGAATCCGGTGAACTTCGTGTCGGCCGAGGACGTCGCGCGATTCGTGGAGCTTGCCGCGCTCACTGACAAGCTGCAGGGTGCCATCACCGATCTGGGGGGACCGCAGAATCTGTCGTTGGTTCAGTTCGTCGAGACCTTCGCAGCCGCCCTCGGGGTGGGCGCCGCGATCCGGCACATTCCACGCGCGATCCTGCAGCTGCTCTCGCTGCTGGCGCGCCCCTTCAACCGGACCTTCGCCCGCATGGCGCGGGCCGGCGTCCTCATGGATACGACCGACATGAGCTTCGATGCGACGGAGCTGGCGCGACGGTACCCGCATATTCACCTCACGACGGCGTCCGAGGTGGCGCTGCGCGACTACGGCCGGCTCGCGCCGGCAAAGGCCTGACCATGAACATCCCTCTTCTGTTCTTCGGCGCCTTCGTGCTCCTGGCGGCGTTCAACGCCGGCACGATGACGACATTGCAGCTGCAGCACTACAGCCTCTACCCAGAGGTCGGGCGAGAAGCCTTCGTCCGCTACATCCGGGCCAACAACAGGGCGGCGTTCATCCCCGCGATCCTCCCGGCGATGTTGCTTCTCTGCACCTCGGTCGCCCTGGTGATCCGCAGGCCCCCCTTCATGACCTCGGCGACCGCTGTACTGGTTCTCTTCTTGAACATCGCACAGCTCGTGTCCTCGATTGGCTGGCAACGCAGACTCCAGGCCGAGATGGCGGAGACGGGATTCGACGCGCGGAAGACCCGGCTCCTGGTCTCAACCAACTGGATCCGCACCATCGTTTTCCTCGTCCAGGCGGCGCTCGCGACGCAAATCCTGCTGCGCGCGCTGGGTTCGTTGGTCTCTTGAGCGTTTCGTTGTCCGTCGTCTGGTCCACTCGCAGAAAGGTGTCCAAATGAAGATGTCGTCGTCTGGTCTCGTGGCGTCGCTGATCACCACCGGCATGATCCTGGCGACGAGCGGGCGGGCGGCCGCCAACGTGCGCCCCGCGTGCACGGTGTTGTCGCTCGAGGAGGTCCGCGTTCTGGTCGGCTCTCCCGTCTCCGTGTTCATGCCAGACCTGTCGACGCCAACCACTCAGGGCGATACGACCGTCTCGACCTGTACCTATTCCATTCAGGACGCCGCCGGCCATCCCGCGAAGGGCCGCAGCGCCAAGTTCACCCTCATGTGGGCCCCGAAGGCCAAGCTCTCCGAAACCAACGCCTTTTATACGAAGCGCCACATCGAGGCCCCCGGCATGAAGGGAGACGTCTTGGTCCTGGCGTGGGTCGGGAATGTTTCAAACGGAAAAGCCGGCGACTGGGCGGCCAGTCAGAAGCTCCTCGACGCCGTTCTTCACAAGCTCTGAAGTCCGTGGCAATCACCGGTTCAACGCCATCATTTCGGGGTAATGGTAGACGTCCGATTTCGCCGGCGTGTTCAGTGACGTCGCGATCATCGCCTTCGCGATCTGCTCGACGGTGATCGATCTGTATTTCGCGGGCGTCACGAACGAGAACACCGGAAGCACCTTCTCGAGCAGCCACGGCGTGTGTTGCGATCCGATGATCATCGCCGGGCGGAAGATGCTCACGACAGCCGGACCACTCTCTTTCACCGCCTCCTCGGCCTCGCCCTTCACGCGAGCGTAGCGCGCCATCCCCGCGGCGCCTGATCCGGTCGCCGCCGCGGTGGGATCAGCGCCGGCGGCGGACATGAACGCCAGGTGCTTCACTCGCCCCGATGCCTTCAGCCCTCGCGCAAAGGCCGCATTCAATTGCACGTCGACCGCGCGATGCTCGTCGATCGTGAGCTTCGCGGTGCCGGCCCCGACGCCGAGCACACTCAACCCGACGACGTCGCCTTCGAGCGAACGAATGGCCTCCGTGGTCGCAGCTTCCAGACCGGCTGGATCCATTGCGGGAACGAGCGTCTCGCGCAGCTCGACACCCGCATCACGTGCCATCGCGACCTGATCGGGCTGCGAACGACGCACCAGGGTCACGATGGGCTTGAACGATCCATTGCGAATCAGTTCCTTGACCAGCGCGTTGCCGACCGATCCCGATGCACCGAGAACCACTGCCGCTTGCGTGCTCGACATGAAGTGCCTTTCGTCGAAGTGCCGATCCTCTGAATCCAGGTGTCCACCGATGGTCACGCGCGCTCGCGGTTGCCATGTTCCCCGGACGCTCGAGGGCGGCGATCATGGCGAACGAGAGCATCGAGGCCGGCGGTCGGCAAGTCATTACCGGGGTGGCGCCCGGTCTGGTGGGTGTGTACGGGCGCGTCTTGATCGAGGTCGCCTGCAAATCAGTGGCGCGGCTGATCGTCGAGGGGGTCAACATCGAGCTCATCCCGGACACCGCCGGGCCGTCGGAGGCGTGCCTGGTCTGTGCCACCGACGAGGACTTTCGTAAATTGCTCAAGGGGGAGATCAACCCCTTCATCGCCTCGATGCGCGGCTGGGTGAGGATCCGGGGCGACCGGAATCTCGGCACCCGCGTGCTGCTCGGACTGCAGGTGGGCTCGCCGTTCGCGTCGATCGCGGCCACCGCCGCAACCGCCGCAAGCGACCACGACGGGGGGGCCTGACGTGGCGCTCGACACCGTGAGCATTCTCGACGGCAGCACCTTCGTGGTCAGCGATCGTCGCGGCGATCTCGACGCCACGCCCATCGACAACCACGGCCTCTTCCTGGAAGACACGCGCTTCCTCTCCCGCTGGGTCCTGACCGTGGGAGGGATCCGGCCGAAGACGCTCTCCATCGACGAGCAGACGTACTTTCGGGCCGCCTTCTTCGAGGCGATCACCACCGGCACCATCTACGTCGACTCGCACCTGTCGCTGGTGCGCCGGCGATCCGTCACCAATGGTTTCGAGGAGTCGATGGAGATCGCCAACCACGGCAAGGAGCCGGTCGAGCTCGAGGTCAAGCTGGAGGTCGCCTCGGACTTCGCCGACCTGTTCGAGGTCAAGGACAAGCTCGAGAAGGTCGGGAGGCTCTACAGCAAGGTGGACGGCGGCTCGCTCACGCTCGGCTACAACCGCGACGGCTTCGTGCGCGAGACGATGATCTCGGCCGACAAGAAGGGCGAGGTCCGGGAGGACGGCTTCCTGTTCAAGGTGAAGATCGGCCCGCAGTCGTCCTGGATGGTGAGCTTCGACGTGGTGGCGCGCGGGCGTCGCGCCGACATCGACCTCGTCAAGCGGAGACCGACGACGACCATCGACGGAGATTCCGAGCTGGTCCGCGGGCTCGAAACCTGGGTCGCCAGCGCGCCCCGGCTGGTCTGCACCTGGGAGCCGCTGCACACGATCTACCGGCGCAGCCTGGTCGACCTGGCGGCGCTCCGGTTCGACACCGGGATCTCCCCCGGACGGCTGCCAGCGGCGGGCCTCCCCTGGTTCATGGCGGTGTTCGGGCGCGACAGCTTGCTCACCAGCTTCCAGGCGCTCTCCTTCGTGCCCGAGCTGGCGGCGTCGACGCTGCGCGCGCTCGCCCTCCTGCAGTCGCGCAAAGACGATCCCTTCCGCGACTCCGAGCCCGGGAAGATCCTGCACGAGATCCGCCTCGGCGAGATGACCGCTTTCGAGGACCGCCCCCAGTCGCCCTACTACGGCGCCGCCGACAGCACCATGCTGTTCCTCATCGTCCTCGAGGAGTACGTGCGGTGGACAGGGGACCTGGCGCTGGCTCGCGACCTCGAGCGCGAGGCGCGGGCCGCCATCGCCTGGATCGACAACCACGGCGATCGCGACGGGGACGGCTACGTCGAGTACGAACGCCGCGTCGCCAAGACCGGGCTCGACAACCAGTGCTGGAAGGACTCCTGGGATTCGATCGCCTTCGCGGACGGGACGATCGCGCCCACGCCGCGCGCGACCTGCGAGCTGCAGGGCTATGTCTACGACGCCAAGCGCCGGACCGCTCGCCTGGCGCGCGAAGTGTGGGGAGACCCGGCCTGGGCCGACAAGCTCGAAAGGCAGGCCCTGGAGCTGAAAGCGGCGCTTCAACGAAGACTTCTGGATCGCCGACCGCGGTTTCTTCGCCCTCGCGCTCGACGGCCAGAAGCGCAAGGTCGACTCGCTCACCTCCAACATCGGCCACCTCTTGTGGAGCGGGATCGCCGACGACGAGAAGGCCGGGATCTGCGTCAAGCATCTCATGAGCGACGAGCTCTTCTCGGGCTGGGGCATCCGCACCATGGCGTCCAGCGAGGGGTCCTATAACCCCATCGGCTACCACGTCGGGACGGTCTGGCCGCACGACACCTCGTTCATCGCCTGGGGGCTTCGGCGCTACGGTTACCGGGCCGAGGCGGCGCGTCTCTGCCGCGCGATGCTGGAGGCAGCGGACCTGTTCAACGGCCGCCTCCCCGAGGCATTCGGCGGCTACCCGCGCGCCGAGACGCGCTTCCCGGTCGAGTATCCGACCGCGTGCAGCCCGCAGGCCTGGGCCACCGGCGCCCCGCTGCTGATGCTGCGGACGCTGCTCGGCCTCGAGTCAGATGGCGAGCACCTCATCGTCGATCCCGCCATCCCCGAGCCGCTGGGGCGGATCGAGCTGCTCGACATCCCGGGCAGCTGGGGCCGCATGGACGCCTTCGGCCGGGCCCGCGCAGCCTCCGACGAGTAGCGGCCGAACTTCAAATCGCTCGAGCGAGAGCGACCGCGTCGGGACCGGCGGGGAAACGGCTCCGAATCGCCCGGGCGCTAGCGGCGGGCCTCAAAGCCGCAGCGACAAACCCAGGTTCGCGTCGATCTCCGCCGTGAACTTGGGGACACCGGCCAGTCCATCGAGCGCGACGACGAGCGAGACGGTCTGCGACAGGCTGTAGCTGAAACCGACGCCGGTTCCGAAGAGGAACGGCCCACCCGGCACGGTATCGAAACACTTGGCGTTCTGGGCCGGGCCGCAGTCGGCCTGGTCGCCGGCTTGAGCCACGTGCCGGATGAGACCACCGCCGACCGACGCCGAGAGGAACGGCCGGAACGTGCTGCTCGGCTCGTTGAAGCGCCACTCCGCGCGGGCCAGCGCGGCGAACGCCCCTTTGGCCGGGGAACAGACGCCGTCGCCGCCGCAGACGCCGGGCGCGGAGCCGCCGCTGGGCCGAAACTCGGTCGCGCCGCCGACCAGTTGCAGGCGGCCCTGAACACCGAGGAGGATGTGAGGCGTCACCATGTAGCCGACCGCCGGCGCCAGGTGCCCGAGGCCTGCCCAGGCGAAGCCGGACGGCGTGATGTCGAGCTGGCGGACCTCGCCCACGCCGCTGGTCCAACCGATTCCCGTTCCGGCCATCAGCGTGAGCACCCATCGCTTGTCATCGTCCGACGCCGGGACGGTCGCCGGCGCGGCGACGTCGACGGATCGAGCGCGCTCGGGGGCCGACAGCGTGACGACCAGGGGATCGACCGACGAGCCTCTCGAGGTCGTGCGCTTGCCGTTGCCGCCCCGCGCCTCGATGTAGTATTCGACGTGCCCGCCAGCGGTCGCCGCCTCGGGGATGAGCCCCAGATGGATGCCGTTGGGCTGACGCTGCATGGTGACTTCGGTGAAGACCGCGGCGCCCGCGGGCCGGTAGCCGAGGATCAGGATCTGCTTGTCGAGGCTCGCGTCCGGCGAAGCGGTGATGGTGAGCGCGCTACCACGCAGGCCGGTCGAAACAGGATCGTGAGCCAGCAGCTTCTCGGCCGGCAGCGCGACAGCGGCGGCCGGCGGGGGCGTCGCCGTCGGAGTGGCAGGCTCGCTGGCCAGGCGCCGGACCGCCTCGTCGAACACCTCCTGAATCTGCGGGTTGGCCATCGCTCGGCTGAGCCGGATCTCCGGCGAGATCTGCAAGGCCTGATGAAACAGCTTGATCGCCTGTTCCCGATCCTTGAACCCACCCACGAGGACGATGCCGAGATTGACGCAGGTCCGCGCGCGGATTGGATGCTGCGAGAGGCCACGCGCCTCGCTGAGATTGAGGGCCTGGCGCAGCAGCCGCTGCGCCTCGTCGAAGTTCAGCTCCTGGTAGGCATCGATCGCCTTGCGATTGAGCAAGGTGATCGCGCCGACCGCCCGGGTTTCGTCATCCTGCGCGGCGTGCGCCGGGTTGGAGGCCAGGGACAAGGCCGCCAGCGCCACTGCGACTATCGCCGTCCTTCCCGCGCTAGGTAGGGATCTCATCGCGAATCACAGGGCCAAACAACGGCGGGTTGTCCCAAACTCTTGAATGTCAGCGCGGTTCGCGCCGTGTCATCGCGCCCCCTCCTTCGTTCAAGATCGCGGCAATGAATGCCGAGTGAAGTCAGTGGTGTCCGAGGATTCACCGGTTCACAATGGAGGTGTGCCTCAGGAGGTGAGGGAGCCGTCCTCGCGACCTGGTTCGCGCCCCATGCCAACGCCCGAGCCCTTCGGCAAGTACATCCTCCTACAGCGACTCGGAGTCGGTGGGATGGCGGAGGTCTTTCAGGCGGTCGTTGGCGGTCCCGAGGGCTTCCAGCGAACCCTGGTCATCAAGCGGATGTTGCCCCAGCTGTCTCGGGACGAGGCGTTCGTACAGATGTTCATCGACGAGGCCAAGCTGAGCGGCCTGCTCTCGCATCCCAACCTCGTTCAGATCTACGAGTTCGGCAACGTCGACGACTCCTTCTTCATCGCGATGGAGCAGGTTCACGGGCGGACCCTCGCGGAGATCAAAGCGAGGCTGGCGTCGACCAAGCGAATGGCGCCGGTTGCCGCCAGCGTCGAGATCGTCCGCCAGATCTGCGTGGGTCTTCAGTACGCGCACGGGCTCAAGACCGCTGACGGTCACCAGCTGGGGATCGTCCACCGGGACATCTCTCCGCCGAACGTGATGCTCGACTTCCATGGCGTGGTGAAGATCCTCGACTTCGGCATCGCGCGAGTCAGCAATCTGGTCCGCGACACCCGCACGCAGGTTGGACTCATGAAGGGGAAGGTCGCGTACATGTCTCCCGAGCAGGTCCAGCTCGGCGAGATCGACCATCGCTCGGACCTCTTCGCGGTGGGGATCCTGCTTCACGAGTTGCTGACGGGTAAGCGCCTGTTTCGATCGAACACCGACTACGCCTCCAGCCGGATGGTCCTCGAGCTCGAGATTCCGCCGCCCTCGATCTTCAACGCGTCCGTGAGCTCTGCGCTCGACCAGATCGTGATGCACGCTCTCGACCGCGACAAAGACGCGAGATATCAGAGCGCCGGAGAGATGGTGCGCGATCTCGAGCGCGTGATCATGGAAGAGAGGCTGGCGCCGCGAGAGCACCTCAAGCTGCTCTGCGATCTGTTCCCGGAAGGGCAGGCCAACGACAAGTCCGTCAGCGTCGTCACGGGCTCCTTCTCGTCGACCACCGGCGCCCCGCGAGCGAGCGCGGACAAGCCCACGCTGCCCGGCGCTCCCGCCGATCTGGTGCGGGACGATGCGATCACGGCCTCCTCCTCGTCCTTCGCGCGGCGGCTGGCCGCGTCGCCAGCGGCCGTCCGCGGTCCCGAGAGCTCCGCTGTCTATGCGAGCCTGTTCCCCGGCGCGCCGAGCGGCTGGCGCAGGCGCGCGGCGTGGGCGGTCGGGGCTCTGGGAGCGGCCGCCCTGGTCGCCGTCGTCGCGACGATGCTCGCGCGCGATCGGAGCCCGCGCGCGGTGGACAAGGTCGACGTCGCGCCGGTCGCGAGCACCCCCGTCAAGCCAGCGCTCGCGACCGTGCGCTTGTCCGTCGATTCGAACCCACAGGACGCCGAGGTGACCGACGTCGGCTCCGGTCGATTGCTCGGGCGAACCCCCTTCACGGCCGCGTTGGAGCGCGGCACAGCGGCGTTGACCTTCCGTTTCGTCAAGGCCGAGCACCATCCCGCGCTCTACAAGATCATTCCGGACCTCGACAAGAACGTCCGCGTCGACCTGCAGCCGGACGCAACGACGAAGGAGCCAGTCCCGGTCGAGCGGCGCGCCGTGACTCGCGCGCCCGTCGCGAAGAAGTACGCCCGGCCGGTGCCCGCCGCGAAAGGGACTCGGGCGCTGGTCGCCGTGCCGGCGGCGAAGGACTGTCTGTTGACCATCGGATCCGTCCCCTGGGCCGAGCTCTGGATCGACGGCAAGGACGTGGGGCAGCCGACGCCGGTCGTCCACCTCCCGGTCACGTGCGGCGTGCACAAGCTGCGCTTCAAGAGGAGCAGCCCGGAGATCGATCATGTCGAGAGCGTCAACGTGACCGCGGGCCAGGAGCTCAAGAGGAACTTCACTCTGGAGTCCGCCGACCAGGACGGATGAGCCGTCCCGGGCCAGCGTTCGCCGAGCGGCGGATCAGAGACTGCGACCGGATCACCCTCCGTCCGGCAGGGTCACTTCCGGCGGCCACTCGTTGGTGCTCGCGCACTGCCAGGCGGCTGTCGCGCCCTTCGTGACGCAGGCGCAGTAGCCGATCTTTCCGTTCCCGCCGCTGTCCTGGTACGAGCTTGCCGACGTCGAGCCGCAGACGTTGCCGCAAGTGTCACCTGCCGCCAGGGTGCAGGGCGTGGCGTTCGGTACGATGAGACCCGAGCCAACCTCGACCTGAGCGACCGGGCAAGGCGGAAGCGACGTCGGCAGATTGAAGCAAGTGACGTCGAGCGGGGGATAGGTGCACGCGCCCTGGTTCGGACACTGCCAGGTTTGCCCCACGCCGGGACAGGTGCAGAGCTTCGTTGCGCGCGCGATGCCGATGCTCGCGAGGTTCAGGCCACAGCCCTTTGTGCACGGTGGTTCGCCGTTGCATGGCGTGACCTTGTCGAGGATGGTCCCCGGGCAGGCGACCGGCGGGGCGTCCGCGGGCCCCGTGTCGATCCCCGCTTCGGTCGGGGCCCTCTCGATCGGGACATCCTGCGGGGCGTCCGGTTGGAGGTCCTGCGGGACGTCCTGCGAGCCGTCCTGTCCGTTCGCGCCGCTGTTGCCGCCGAGATCGCCCGTGCCGCCTGCGCCCGTGGCGCCTCCCGTTCCCGGACGATCGGCGTCGTTCATGGCCCCGGCGTCATTCTGAACATCATGAAAGGACTCGGGACCGCAGGAGTTGCCGAGGCCCAGGCCCGCAAACATCATCGCGAAGGCGACGGCGACAAACCTGTCTTTGCCACTCTTTCCAAACGCGATGCGCAAGCGCCTTCCCTTTGGTCGGTACTGTGACGCAGACATCAGCCATCAGGATCGGATGATCCAGGCGGGAACCTGAGTGTGAGGGACTCCGAAGCTTCCTACGGCACGGGACTGAACGCTGCCAGCCCCGTCGTGGTGTACGTACCGTCGGTCGCGCCGTGCAAGATGGTGGCGCGGTCGGGGAAGAAGGAGGCCACGTTGCCGTCGGAGAGCTGTATGGAGCCCGGCTGGCGGCGCGCCCGCGTCGGGCGGGGTCGAGTCGGGCAGCCGTTGGCTCACGTCCAGCAACTGACCGCTCGGAGACATGCTGTGGTACTCGCGCCAGCCGGTCACCGGGTTCGGCCTCACGTTCGCGCCCACCGTGCTCGTTTGACCCGTCGCGTTCCACCCGGCCGCCGGGATGTGCGCGTCCATGGTGCATCCGATGAACGAGACGATGTCGTACCCCGAGTAGACGAATGGCGTCCCGGTCGCTGCCGGCACGACGCCGGGCGAGCGTGCCAGGAACGCCGTGAACGTGCCGGCTTCCTTGGTCAGCGCGCTGTTCAGGAACACGAAACCCGCGAAAGATGTGTTGTAGTCTGCCGGCAGCGCCGTCGCCCCGGTGTTGCCGAGAATGGCGCGCGAGTTCACGACGCTCGAGCCGTTGGTGTTGAACCGGGATTTGATCTCGCATTGCTCGAAGAGCGCGGTGTTGGCGTTGCCCCAGATGAAGTCCGTGTCGCCCGTGACAAAGGAGTCGTAGAACCAGTTGAACCCCTTCAACTGCAGCGTGTCCTGGTAGCTGACGAAGTTGCTGTGCTTGGCGACGAGTGTCCCCGTTTGACTGGCATTGAAGTAGATCACCTCGGCCGCCGTGCTCGGCGTGTAGCTCACATAGGTGGGGGTGTTGGGCGGCGGCGGGATCAAACTGCCCTGGGCGTGCAGGTTCTTGATGGTGATGCCGTCGAAGACGACGCCGCTGGCGCTGGAGATGAGGAGAACCGCGCGGCCACCGGCGGACCAAGGCCCAAGCGTGGTCGTTCCCAGGCCCGGAATCGTTCCACCCGTCACGGTCTGCCCCTGCCCAACTCCTGGATTGAACGGGTCCGAGTTGTCGTACTGGATCACGGCATCGAGCCCGTTGTTGGTGCCCTTGAAGGTCACGTTGTTCTTGCTGCGAAGAAACAGCATCTCCTGATAAACCCCGGGCGCGATGTTGATGGTTCGCGCGGTGCTGCCCGGAGCGAATGAATCGATGGCGCCCTGAACCGTGGCAAAATCGGCGCTGTTGTCGGCGGCCACGTTCAGCGTCGCCGGAGCCGCCGCCTTGGTCGTGAAGGTCCAGGCGGTCGGGGCCGAGAACCCCATGAACGTCGTGGACGCGATCGTTCCCGCAATGAGAGCGTTGTCGATCGTCACGTAGTACGCCGTGGCATACGCGAGCTTGTTGTTGTGGGGAACGATCGTGACGGTGTTCCCACTGACGAAGAACGGGATGTAGTTCACGACCCGAACCTGGCTGACCCCGGCGCCGGCGACGTTCCCGATGATGTTCACCCGCGACGTATTGAGGCTAGAGCTGGTCAGCGAACCGGCGGAATAGATCGCGTACGGATCGCCGATATTGATCGTGTCGACGATCGCTCCGGTCGACGCGAGATGAATCGCGACGATTCCCGACGTCCCCAGCGCCGGCGGCGCGTCGAAACCGATGCGCAGCAACGTGTCGACCGGCACGCCGGTGGCGTTGTTCGCGGGCAGCATCGCGCCGGCGGCGACGGCCAGCGGCGTCGATGCGGTGACCGGAACGGTGCGCGGATTCGCCAGCCCGGGGCCTGTGGCCAGCGGGGCGTCGGTAGCTGCTGCGTCCGGATTCGAAGAGCCGGCATCGGCTGCGTCGGCGACCGTGCTGTCCATCGGGACGTCGGTCTGCGCTTGATCGACCGATGCATCGACAGGGGTCGCGGTGTCGGCGGTACCGAGGTCGGGCAGCACATCGTTCGTGACGACGTCGCCCGGCGCGTCCGTGCGCGGCAGGTCCGAACCCGTGTCGGCGCCGTGGACGTCGGGCTTCGACGTGTCGGGCTTGGCCACGTCGGGCGTCGACGTATCCAAGCCTCCTCCGTCGGTCCGCGGCGTCGACGACCTGCCGCCGGCACAACTGGCGGTTCCAACGGCCAAGAGCACCAAGATGAAGAGCCGCGCTGCGATCGGGTTCGACGTTGCCATTTGGAGATCCCCTGTGGCCAAGGCCTCTATTGCAAGGCGTGAGGAAGCCAAGCACCCCGTGCAGGGTGCATCCGCCCTGCACAGTACCTGGCTTTTGCCGGCAAGTCTTCTCGGATCCGACCGACTACTGCGGGCCGGCCCCGGTCTCAATCGCTTGTTGCAGTCCGCTCGGGTCGTCGAGGATGTAGGCGTAGGGCGGAGAGCTGAACGGCGTGCCGCCTCCCCCGGTCGACATCGCGCCGATCACTGCCGTGTAGAGGTTGTTGTTGACCGTAATGAAGGCGGTGGCCTGGTCGGCGGCGCTGTTGAAAGCGAAGGGGCTCGCGACATTGGTGAACGCGTTGTTCTCGACGAGCAGCGACGCCGCCATGCCCGCTCGTACGCAATAGGAGTCGCCGCTCGCCGAATAGAGATTGTTGAAGACATGGTTCTTGCCGTAGCGAACGCGCGGCTGCCGCTCCGAGACATTGTCGGCCCACCAGTTGTGATGCCAGGTGACATTCAGCGCGTTGACGTCGACCGGCGAGTTGTCGGCCCCTCCGACCAGGCTACTGAAGCGGTGACCCGCGGCGCCGGTCGCATCGGAGCCGGTGTTGTCCGTGCGCCGCGTGTAGTGAAACCTGGTCCAGGACACCGTGACGTAGTTGGACCCGGTCGTGATGTCGAGATTGCCGTCGGTGCCGTCGGAGACGTCGCAGTGATCGAACCAGATACGCTGCGCCCCGCCAGACACCGACACCGCGTCCAGGCCGGATGAGCAACCGACCGTGGGGTCGTAGGTCGGATCCAGAGCGCAGTCGCCGACGCCGTACCCGACGATCGTGAGGTTGCGGACGATGACGTTCGTCGAGCCGTTCATCTCGACGTGCCCGTGCAGCGAGGCGCCGCACAAGCCGACGATCGTCTTGTTCGATCCGATGTAGAAGGTGCCGGTGAGCGATCCGGTGATGTAGAGGACGCGCGCGGCGGTGCCGCCGGCGTTGTTGTTGAAGGCCGCCGTCGTGGTCACGTTCACCGGCGTCGCGTCGCCGGCCCCCGTGGTTCCGCTCGGATTCATGGGGTGCGCCGCGGCCCATCCGACGAGCGGGCTTGCTGCGGGCGGCGTCGTGCAGGAGCCGCCACCGTCCGCCCCCGCGGCACCCGCCGTGCCGTCGACGCCGCCCGTGCCGTCGACGCCGCCCGTGCCGTCGACGCCGCCCGTGCCGTCGACGCCGCCGGCTCCCGAGTCCGCCGTGTCATCACCGCCCGTCCCGCCACCGGTCTGCCCGCCGCCGACAGCGCCGGTCGCCCCGGCCACGTCATTCGATCCCCCGAAGCCCGCGTCACTCGAGTCCGATTCGCCGCCCGCCAACCGGCACGCGACCGCCGCCGCGAGTCCCGTGAACAAGGCCACCCGAAGAACGCTTTGCGCCATCGGGGTTCGGCCTGGACAACGCGGGTGGCGGGGTGAGCGGTGCATCTCCTGGTCCCTCGGGGGCCCGTCGCGTCACTTCGCGGCCACGAGACGAGCGGCATCCGGAAGTCTCGTCATTTCGGACGTTGGCCTGAATGTGAGCGTCTGCGTGCGATTCTCCGACGGAGCGGAGGCGTTCGTTCGCCGGCGCGCCGTTCAGTACCGGCGCCAATCGAAGGCGATGCGGATGCCAATGTCGTAGATGGTGTTCAGCTCCGGTACGGGCATGCCGGCGGGCGTGATGACCGCGGCGCCGCCGGATGTCTCGAAGCCCACGACGAGCTGGCCGATCAGCACCGATGCTTGATCCATGGAAAACGAGCGAAACGGACGGTACTCGAGCAAGGGGAAGTCGAAGGCGACGGATCGCAGCGCGACCAGGGTCGCCTGGTTGGTCCCGGGAACCACCGAGGGCATGAGCATGCGAGTCTTGCCGCCGACGTAGCCGTAAAAAGTGACGCCGACCTCGCGCCCGACCACCAGCTGGAACCGGCCCACCGGAGTCGCCAGCCCGGACTGCCAGGGGATGAGGCCTCCGTTGCTGGCGGTGACCGCCATCATTGCGTACGTGCTTCGGGAGAACGGCGCGACAAAGAGGGCGCCGAGCAGCAGATCACCCGGGATGAGCCAGAACGGCATGCGCGCTCGGATCTCGACGCCGCCGCGCGCCGGGATCGCCGCGGAGAAAGCACCGGTGTCGGCCAGCGCGGCATCGCTGGTGAAGCGCATGGATGACGGCGTGTCCTGGCGAAGAGCGACATCGAGGAAGACCAATCCATCGCCGGCCTCGGTCATCACCCCCTCGAGCCCGAGGCCAAAGCGCACACCGGCGGTGAGCCCCGCGATGACGCCGCTGGACGACTGGGTCGTGGCGTAGGCGCCGTCGAGCCAGTTGACCCCCGCCGAGGCGGAAACGCCGAAGAATGACCCGACCTCCGCGCGAAAACGCGGGAGCGCGCCCGGTCCGTCAGCCAGGGCAGCCGCCGGCAGCGTCTGGATGACGTCGGTCCACAAGGGCACCACCTCCGGTGGCACGTCGAACGACGGCATCCCTCCTGGTCGGCACACGTCCAGCGCGCTCGGTTCCAGGGTCCCTCCGCGATCGTAAGAGATTGCGACTCGGGAACGTACCGCGTCGAGCACCTGGGCGATGCTCGCCCGCACGGTCTCAGCCGCGCGCCGCGCGTTCTTCTCGCCCAGATGAGCGTCGCCCTCGAGCACGACGGTCTTCTGGTTCCAGGTCACCGCCTCGAGGCCGCGTTCGTTGTAGTAGTCGTGCGTTCCCTTCCGTATGGCCTGGTTGCCCCAGGTCCCGGCGACGTGGCCGGCCGCGAATGCGTCTTCGAGGAAGTGAAGCGCGAAGGCCTCGTCGGCGAGGATGGTGCGCGCGAGGCGCGCTCTGCTTTCGCCCTCCAGGCGCGCCGAGGAGAGCCGCGAGGCCTGCTGAAGCGCGGCGAGATGGTAGAAGGCGTAGCCGCCCACGGCGTTGAGCTCCGACCCTTGGGCAAGAGAGAGCCTTCCGTACTCCGCGCCGGTGGTCTCGGGGCCCGGCCGCGCGAGCAGGAAATGGGCGTTGTTGGAGGCCGCGCGCGTCGCGTAGGCGGGATCGGCACGCTGCAACTGGATATCGGAGCCGCGCAAGAGGTTGACCAGCGTCGATGGTTTCCCGGCGCCGGCCAGGTGCTCTCGAAGGCGCGCGGCGACGGCGGCCACGTTGAAGATCCAGCGGCTCTCGAGAATGGTACTGAGCATGTCCGCACCCGAGCACGAGTGATCGCCCGCGATGGCCGGCCACGCCGCCCAGTCGAGGCACGACGGCTTGCCGGCCTGGGCGCTGTCCGCCACGGCCGCACAGAGCCGTTGCTCGAAACCAACGCGTGCCGATGACCACAGCTCGTCCAGCACCGCCCGTCGCTCGGGATCGAGCCCCTGCACGGCCAGCAGGGTGATGTCCCGGTGCTCGGGATAAACCCAGGCGCGAAGCTGCCCGCCCGACGCGAGCGTGGTTGCGGCCAGCGCCACTCCCGCCACCAGCCGGCGCCGCGTGCTGGGCGGCAGCGACATCGTCGAGGCCGTCGTCGTCTCGCGTGAGACTCGCATGCACGACAATCCCTGAGTCTCCACCGGGCCATCGACAAGCCGACAGAACCCCGTGGAGTGGGCTTTTCTTTCACGACGTCCCCGCTTTCGTCAGACCGGCCGCGCCCAACCGAGCCGCGAGATGGACGCCGCCGTCCAGGTCACCGGGGGGCCGTGAACCGCGCGACCGCCTCGTCGGTCGAGATCGAGCCCGGCCTCTTCCGGTTGGCCACCATGCGCAAGGCGAGATACACGAGCGGCCCGATCCCGCCGACGATGAAGACCGATGTCGCCCACGAGCCGCAGCCATTCGAGCGCGCGGACGTCGGCGCGCGCGAAGAACTCGGGCCTGCGCGCGTGCCAGTAGCCGTTGACGAGCGCGTCGTGGAGCTGCAGCACGCCGATGGGGAAGAGGTTCACGCAGACCATCCAGGCGAGCCCGCCGTTCAGGCACCAGAACGACCACTTCATGGCCCGCTCGCTCCGCGCGTCGCGGGGAACGAAGTACGCCGCCACGAAGACGAAGAAGCCGATGGCGAGCATGCCGTAGACGCCCATCATGGCCGCGTGGCCGTGGTTGGACGTGAACTGCGTGCCGATCTCGCAGTAGCTGACGACCGGCAGGTTGATCAGGAAGCCGAAGACGCCGGCGCCGAGGAAGTTCCAGAAGCCGACCGACGCCAGGAACAGCACCGCCCAGTGGTGCGGGAAGCGCTCGTCGCTCGTGTCCATGACGGTCTCGCCTGGCTTCGCGCCGCCGAGCCGCAGGAAGCGCCACGCCTCGACGGTCAGGAGGACGAGCGGGATCACCTCCATCGCCGAGAAGAACGCCCCGAGCGCCATCTGCACGGCGGGCGCGCCGCTGAAGTAGAGGTGGTGCATCGTGCCGACCACGCCGCCGATCGAGTAGAGCATGACCTCGAAGTAGATGAGCCGCGTGGCGGTCCGCTCCGAGACCATGCCGATCAGCACGAAGATGTAGGCGACCATCATCGTCGTGAAGAGCTCGAGGAAGTCCTCGACCCACAGGTGGACGACCCAGAACCGCCAGAAGTCGATGATCGCGAAGTGCGACTGCGGCCGGAACAGCATGCCGACGGCGTAGAACAGCGGGATCGAGAGCGACGCGTAGAAGAACAGCCACGGCAGGTTGCCCGGGTGCTCGGCCGCGCAGCGTCGAGCGCAGGCCGCGGTAGATGATGACCAGCCAGAGCACCAGCCCGACGGTGAGGGCGATCTGCCAGAACCGGCCGAGGTCGAGATACTCCCAGCCCTGGGCGCCGAACCACCACGCGGTGGACGGCGACTGATGACGTCGTGGTAGCTGAGCATCTCGCCGGCGAGGATCCGAAGACGACGATCACGAGCGCGCCGAAGAGCACGAACCGGCGAGCTTGTTTTGATGGCGCGGCTCCTGCCCCGCGATCATCGGGGCGAGGAAGATCCCGATCGCCAGGTACGCCGTCGCGACGAAGAAGAGGGCCAGCTGGAGGTGCCAGGTCCGCGTCAGGTGGTACGGGAGCCACGTCGCGACGTCGATCCCGAAGAAAGTCGCTCGGCTCGGCGTGGTAGTGGGCGTTGGCGCCGCCGCAGAGACCCTGGAGCAGAAACAGGCCGGCCACGACCAGGAAGAACCAGACCGTGGAGCGCTGCGCGGGGGTGAGCCGCACCTCGTCGGGCCTGCGAAACACGAGCGCGCGGACCGCCCCCGCTCGATCGTCCGGCCACCCGAGGTCCTGGAAGCGTCCGAACGCGAACAAGGTCACCCCGATCCCGACGAGCAGCGCGACGAGGGAGAGCGCTGACGACAGCACGGCGTCCGCGGTCAGGTTGTTCCCGACGGCCGGCGCGGGCGGCCAGTTGTTCGTGTACGAGTACGCCTTGCCCGGTCGGTTCGCGGTCGCGACCCACGCCGACCAGGCGAAGTACGCCACGAGAGCGTGCATATGCTCGGGGGCCACGCTCGGGCGTCGCAGTCCGGTTTGACTCTCGGCGGGCCCGAACCAACGCCGGTAGTAGTCTTCGAGCTCGCGCCAGGCGACGACCTGGGCCGTCGTGTACGCGAGGACGTCTCGGGCCGCGTCGAAGCGGTTCGCCTTGAAGTCGTCGACGATGCGCGCGTCGGGGTCGGCGGTGGCGCGCGCCGCGTAGTAGTGGCGCATGGACTGCCCGGGCCCGCTCGATGTAGTCCGCCGTGAAGTCGGGTCCGAGATACGCGCCATGACCGAAGATCGTCCCGTACTCCATGAGGCCGTACTTCTCGAAGACGACCTGCCCGTCGAAGATGTCGTCTCTCGTGAACACGACGGTGCCGTCGGGCGCGACGGTGGCGCGCGGCACGGGCGGATGCTCGGCGTAGACGCGATAGGCGAGGTAGCCGAGGATGCCGAAGCCGACCACGAAGGTCAGGATCGCGACCTGGATCCAGGTCGAGGAGACGGCTAGCGGAGATCGCGTGGTCATGGGGAGCGAACTTCGCCACGACAGCAGTAACTCCCCGTGGACTCTTTGCCAAGGCTCGGCATTTGATCGCGCGTCGCGCGGGAAGCCTCCTGGCCTGCGCGCCGTCCCTCGGACGGTCACTTCAGATCCAGCCCCTATCGGCCGAAATGGCTGAATGCGTTGCCGCAGCGGCTGGCGGCGGCGCCCGGTAGCTGAACGTCCAGGAGATCTTTTTCGCGCCGCGCGCGTCTCACCCGACATGGCGATTCTTCGCGAGGACAGACAAAAGATGCGACCAACAACGCTGACCGCCGCCGCGGTGATCGCACTGACGGGACTTGGATGTGGGGGTGGCCAGGCAAGCTATGTCCGTTCCGAGACGGTGCTGGGCCGAGTGGTCATCTACCGGAATGGGGTCGCGTACTTCGAACGATCGGCGACGGTCAATGACGACACCCTGCGGCTCTCTGTCCCCGCCGAACGAGTCGACGACTTTCTCCGCTCACTGACGGTGATCAATGCCGACACCGGTCAACCCGCGCCGGTCGCATACCCGACGGCGGCGGCGCGCCAGGGGGGCACCAATCTGATCGACATGAAGATCGGCCTTTCCGGCGCGGGGCCGCACCGACTCAAGCTCTCCTACGTCACGGAGTCGCCGTCCTGGAAGCCGAGCTATCGGCTGGTGATGGACAAGCCGGGCAAGGTGGAGGTGCAGGGGTGGGCGGTGGTCGACAACACATCGGGCGAGGACTGGAACCGGGTCAAGCTGGGCGTCGGATCGAGCTCGGCGATGTCGTTCCGTTATGACTTGCACACGGTCCGCACGGTGGAACGCGAGACGCTTCGCTCGAATGATCTCTTCGCACAGGCGCCGCCGGTTGGTGGCGCGACGTACGGCCAGGTTGGCGGAACGACGCCGGTGCTGGCCGAGCTGAGCGATTCGAGCCTCGCCAGTGAGACGGCCGGCGGCGACGACAGCAGGAACATCCCGCTCCCGGTGCTGGCGTCGGCCCCGCCCCCTGCCAGCCTGTCGGCCGCGCGCACGGCTGCCAGACCCGGTCGGGCGCAGAAGGCGCCGGCCGATGCGTTCGGGGGTGGTGGCATCGGCGGCAAAAAAGCGAAGATGGCGGAGGCGGCCAGGAGCGAGATGCCCGCGCCGCCACCGCCACCCGCGCCCAACCCGTCGAGCCCGGGTGGCTCGCAGGTGTCCGCGATGGCGCGCCGGCTTCTCGGGACGCACGACCAGATCATCATCGAAGGCTTTGCCGACCGCGAGGACAACGACAAGAACGCCGCATCGCTGGCGCGCGCCAATCGGGTGCGCGAGCGGCTGATCCGCGATGGTCTGCCTCCCGATCGCGTCGTGGCGGTCGGACGCGGCGATCAGCCTGGGCACGCGGGCGGCGTGAGGGTGGTGCAGGCGCCACCACCGCCGGCGTCGGGTGGAACCAATCAGACGCCCCGTAACGGCAGCCCGGCGTCGGCTCTGCCTCAGGATCCGATCGGCACCGCCCACTTCGAGTCCGACACTGCCATGAATGTCCCCGGCGGCTCGTCGGCGATGGTGTCGATCCTCAAGACCGACGCTGACGGCGAGGTGGTGTACCTCTTCGATCCCGACAGCCCGCACGGCGACGAATCCTTCCCGTTCAAGGCGATCCGGCTGCGCAACCCGACCGATTCGGTGCTGGAGAGCGGCCCGGTGACGGTCTTCGCCGCGGGGCGGTTCATCGGTGAGGGGCTGGTCGAGGCGATTCCAGCGCGCTCGATCGCTTTTGTCCCCTTCGCCCTCGACCGCCAGGTGGTGGTGGAGCGCAAGAACAACGAACGCGACGAGATCGCGCGCATCATCACCGTTCAGCGCGGCGTCTTTTCAACCGAGGCCAAGCACACCCGCCGCACGACGTTCACGCTGCACAATCGGCAGGACGAGAAGACCGTGGTCTACGTTCGCCACACGGTGCAACCGGGATACACCCTGGCCAGGTCACCAGCGGTCAGCGAGCGGATGGGACAGGCCCACCTGTTTCGAATCGAGCTTCCCCCCAAGGGAAAGACCGAGGTCGAGATCGAGGAGGTGACGCCGGTCTTCCGGACCACCGATGTGCGCGCCTCCGACGGGATGGACCTGGTGCGGGTCTATTTGACGTCGGCCACCGGGAACGAAGCGCTCCGCAATCAGGTGAGCGAGCTGCTGAAGCTGCAGAAGGAGACCGCCAACATCGAGCAGCAGATCGAGACCACGCGCGAGCAGATGCAGGAGTACCGCGGCCGGATGGACGAGCTCCACGGGCAGATCCTGAGCCTGCGAGAGGTCGCGACCGGGGCCACGTTGCTGAAGGCGCTCGAGAAGAAGATGCAGGACATCTCGGACAAGGTCTCGAACGCCACCATTGCGCTCGTGAACCTGCAAGAGAAGCTGATGATCTCCCGGGTCCACTTCCAGGACGCGGTGGCCGAGCTGACCCTGGACGCGTCCCCGATCGACCGAGCGGCGGCGCTGAACTGACGGCGCGCTGGCTCCCCGTCCACGCGCGATTGTGCCAAGAACGCCGGTCGCGCGAGGTTGGCTCCCACTCACGATAGGAATACCTTCGTGTTACGGGGACTTGCGACCGCCGCTGCGGATTTGCGGGGCGACTGGCGTTCGGCGCTCTCCGTCGGGAGTGGGGTAGACATCGTCTACCTCCGTTCATAGTCTTCTCTGATGAGCGATCAGGCGACGTCTGCATCCGCACCGACGGGTGTAGCCGGCATGGACGACATCCTCCGCGGCGGCTTTCCCGCCGGTCGCTTGCTGCTCATCGAGGGGGATCCGGGGGTTGGCAAGACGACCCTGGCCCTGCAGTTCCTGCTCGAAGGCGCGCGACGGGGGGAACGCGGGGTCTACGTAACGCTTTCGGAGACCCGGGAAGAGCTGGAGATGGTCGCCGCCTCACACGGCTGGTCGCTCGACGGGATCGAGCTCTTCGAGCTGACGCCCCCCGATGCTCTGCGGGGCGACGAGCAGAACACACTGTTCCATCCCTCCGAGGTCGAGCTCGCAGAGACGACCAAGGCGGTGCTCGATCTCTGCGGGCGCGTCAAACCGAAGCGGCTCGTGTTCGATTCGCTGTCCGAGATTCGGCTGCTCGCCCAGAGCGCGCTCCGCTATCGCCGGGAGGTGCTGGCGCTCAAGCAACACTTCGCCGGCCGGGGCTGCACGGTGCTCTTGCTGGATGACCTGACCGGCACGCCAGCGGACGGACACCTGCAGAGCCTCGCGCACGGGGTGGTGACGATGGAGAAGTTGGTGCCCCTCTACGGGGCGCAGCGCCGCCGGTTGCGGATCGCGAAGCTGCGCGGCGTCGACTTCCGAGGCGGCTATCACGACTTCGTCATCGAGCGCGGCGGGGTCGTGGTTTTCCCCCGTCTGGTCGCGTCCGAGCACAGGCATGATTTTGCGCGTGGCGTCGCCTCCAGCGGGATCCCGGAGCTGGACGCGATGCTCGGCGGCGGGCTCGATCGCGGGACCAGCGCGCTGCTGCTCGGCCCGCCGGGCACGGGAAAATCGGCGCTGGCCACGCTATGGGCGTCGGCCGCCGCGGCCCGCGGCGAGAAGGTGTTCATCTACGCGTTCGACGAGAGCATCGCGACCATGGAGGCGCGCTCGAAGTCTCTCGGTATCGATCTGCCGGCGCACGAGAAGGCGGGACAGATCGTCGTACGGCAGATCGACCCGGCGGAGGTTCCCCCCGGCCAGCTCACCCACCAGATTCGCCAGGCGGTCGAAAACGAGGGCGTCCGCATGGTCATCATCGACAGCCTCAACGGCTATCTGCAGGCCATGCCCGACGAATCATTCCTGGTCTTGCAGCTGCACGAGCTGCTCACGTACCTCGGTCGCCAGGGCATTGTCAGCATCCTCGTCGTCGCCCAGAATGGGCTCGTGGGCGCGTCGATGGTGAGCCCGACGGACGTCACGTACCTGGCGGATACCGTCCTCCTGCTTCGCCACTTCGAGGCGGGCGGGACGCTGCGCAAGGCGGTCTCGGTGCTGAAGAAACGAACCGGCAAGCACGAAAGCGCCATCCGCGAGCTGCGCCTCAGCGACAAGGGGATCACCGTGGGCGAGCCGCTGACGAGATTCCGAGGCGTGCTCACCGGCGCTCCCACCTACGAGGGCTCCGCGGACGATCTGCTGGCGGGCCGTGGCA
Source organism: uncultured Pseudomonadota bacterium (assembly GCA_963774325.1). Taxonomy (GTDB): domain Bacteria; phylum Myxococcota_A; class Polyangia; order Fen-1088; family Fen-1088; genus DASRQZ01. The sequence goes on along the minus strand of CAVZEF010000002.1, from coordinate 287,191 downwards.
CCAGTGGCTGACCGCTCCCTTCGGGAGAACCAGTTGCTCGTGTTCGCGCCCTCGGGTCGCGACGCGGTGCTGGCGACACAGGTGCTCGAGCAGGGAGGAATGAGCGCCACGATCTGCGCGAGCGTCGACGAGCTGATGGCGGCGATCGGCGAGGGCGCGGGTGGCGCGCTGGTGGCCCAGGAGGCGCTCAGCCTCCCGGTCATAGCGGCGCTCGCTTCCGCCCTTCGCAACCAGCCGCCCTGGTCGGACTTTCCGCTCATCATCTTCATGCCGCGGACGGCGTCGGCGTTCGAGAACCGAAAGGCGCTGGAGGCGTTCGCCGATCTCGGCAACGTGACCGCGCTCGAAAAGCCGATCCATCCGCTGACGATGGTGAGCGCCGCGCGCGCAGCGCTGCGGGCGCGCACGCGCCAGTACGCGGCGCGCGCCGCACTGGAGCAGCGGGAGCAAGACGTCAGGCAGCGCGACCAATTCCTGGCCCTGCTCGGTCACGAATTGCGCAATCCCCTGGGCGCGTTGCGAAACGCGTCCAAGCTCCTGGAGCGCGATACGGCCAGCCTTCCGCGGCTCCCGAGCTCGCTCGCCATCATCGATCGGCAGATTGATACGCTGACGTTGCTCGTCGACGATCTGCTCGACGTGGCTCGAGTCACGTCGGGCAAGATCTCGCTCAAGCTGTCGCCCATCGATCTCTCGGCGCTGGCGCGCAATCTCGTCGCCGAGGCGGATCGCAACAGCCGCGAGCGCCGGCTGCGCCTCAGCGTCGACGCGCCGGCCTCCCCGGTCGTCGTCATGGGTGACCGGCTTCGACTGGAACAGGTCATCAACAACCTCCTCACCAACGCTCTCAAGTACACCCCGCCCGGCGGTCGCATCGACGTCGTGGTCGCGGACGGCGACCCCGCCCTCTTGCGCGTCGTCGACACCGGCGTCGGCATCAGCGCCGAGGTTCTCCCTTCGATCTTCGAACCGTTCACGCAAGCCCCCCAGACCCTCGATCGGGCGCAGGGCGGAATGGGCCTCGGGCTCAGCGTCGTACGCGCTCTGGTGCGGCTGCACGGCGGCGAGGTCGTCGCCTCGAGCGCCGGCGCCGGGCGCGGCACCGCGTTCACCGTTTGCCTTCCCAGCGTGCGCGGCGCCGCGGCTGCACTGACCCCCGAGCCGAATACGGCCTCGGTGGTGGCACCGTCGCCGCCGCGCCACATCCTCATCGTCGAGGACAGCGACGACAACCGCGAATCGCTCCAGGAGCTGCTCGAGGCGCAAGGCCATCGGGTCGACACCGCCATGGACGGCGAGCAGGGTGTGGAGCGCGCCATTGCCGGGCACCCGGAGGTCGCGCTGGTCGACATCGGCCTTCCGCGCCTCGACGGTTACGAGGTCGCGCGTCGCATTCGCGCCGCCGGCGGCTCGGACATTTTTCTCGTGGCGCTGACCGGCTACGGCCAGCCGGAAGATCGCACGCGCGCCGCCGCCGCCGGCTTCGACGTCCACATGACGAAGCCGATCAACTTCAACAACCTGCACAAGATTCTGTCGGCCGCGACGAAGGGCGGCGCGACGACGGTCGGGGTGGCGGCGTCACGGTAGCGCGGCTTCTCGCGGACTTACCGACCCACCACTTCTCGTGATGTCCTGAAGGCACAGGCCCCTCAGAACTTCCCTTCGTTCTCTTCGTGTTCCCGGCGAGCCTTGAGGAACGCCGCGCGCGCCGTATCGGTCTCCACCGTGATCTGGCCGTGCACACAATCTTCCTGGATGGCCTCATACGTGACGTGGAGCCCCGGGAGATTCCACTCGCGAACGTCGGCCTCTCGTTTTCGTCCGTAGCTCGTGCACGAGGTCGCCGACGGCCGTTCGGGCTTCTTGTGATATTTCGCCGTGAGCTTTCCCTCGATCGTGTCCTCGAGCCGCTCGTCACCCGTCGAGACGAAGGCAGAGATGACGACGCCACCCTCGAGCGTTGCAAACACCAAGCACATGCCGCTGACCTTGACCCAGTCGGGGCACTTGTCGTCGGCGAGGCGAATGGAGGTCTGCCGCCAGTACTTTGTCGCTTCCGGCACGTTGGAGCCCGCGATCGAGCGCGCGAGTCCGTGGAGCAGCGCGCCCGCAAGGTCTCCCGTCACGTCGCCTGCGCACGTTTTGGCCGCGCCGCTGCCGATCCCCGTGAGGAGCGACATGCCGTCGACGCTCCCGCCGCAAGGAGGCAATGAGAGTGGCTCGCCGAGGGGGATGCCAAACACGGTGGTATCGACTCCCTTGTTCTTGGCCCTGGCAATGTCGCGCTTGACCGATTCACGGTCGCCACGCGTCGCTTCCAGCTCCTGCTGTTCTTTCGCAGCCTGTTCCTCGGCGGTGCGGCGTGCCTCCTCGGCGGCCGCGGCATTCTTCGCCTCCTGCGCCGCTCGGGCCGCCGCCATGGCGTCGTCGACCTTCTTTTGCTGAGCGTCGAGGTATACGCCGACGGCCGGGAAGTCGACGTGAACGAGGTGGTTCCGGAAGAACGGATTCTTGACGTACGCGTCCGCGATCGGTTGCCCCGCCGGCCCGAGCTGTCGGCGCGACAATCCCTGGGTATTCATGTAGTCGCGCATGAGGCCCTGGGCCGCTCGGCGTCCTTCGGATGTGGGGTACTTGACCTTGTTCAGGATCTCCGCGAGGAGCTTGCACGCGGCGAACTGCCGGGCGACGGTATCGCTCGGGTCGCGGCCGGTCACCTTTTGCAGCACGTCGCTCACGCCGGGCAAGGCGGCCGGGTTTTCAGGTCCGGCCGCTGGAGGCTCGACCAGCGGCGCCTGTCGACCGAGGAGGAAAACGTGCGCTGGACCGCCTGGCGCCGCGGCCGGCGGCGTCGGTCCTCCCAGGCCCGACGGGCCGGTCGCAGGCCGCTCGCTGCCGACACGGCGAAACTGCGAGATCGAGGTCGCCAGCTCGGAAGGGGTGAGGCGGACCAGCGAGGTCTGCCGCCACTGCGAGCGCGTCGTCATTCCATTTGCTCCCGAGCGCCACTCCTCCTGAACCGCCGCGGACGAGCCGTCGGGCGCGGGCGTCGCGAGCCAGCACACCTCGCCGAGCGGAAAGCCCACTGCCGCAGACGCCACCCCCTCCACGATCAGCGCACCCTCATAGCGACGCAGGCTCTCGTTCCACGTCACGCGCATCTGGAACGCGTTCCTCGGCGCGAGCGACTCCCACGAACCGACGAGCGCGGGGATCGGCCCAGCCTCCGACGCCAGCGCCGCGCCGATGGGCGCGAGCGTGCCTACGAAGAGACCCGTGAACGCTACAAACCACCTGGACCTCGCGCTCATCGGGGGAACGTAGCTTCGCCAGTCCATTGGAGTCAATGCCGCGGCGCTTTAGAGTCAATGCCGCGGTGCTCGTTCGCGCCGATCGTGGCGCTGGCCTTGACTGTTTCGAAACAACTCGCCGCGTTCATTGCGCTCCATGCCTTGGCCCTGAGATGTTTTGCCAATGACGGGGCAATTCGGTCCAATCCCGCAAGCAATCATTGCCGGGTCCGTCAGCTCCCTTCCGTTGACCGCGCCGGGCCTCGATTTCCAACTTGACTGGCGGCTCGCTTGAGAGCGCAGGCGTCGCACTGCACTTGAGCTCCATTGATCGCATGCCACGGGTTGAGCCCGGGGCCAGCCAAGGACATCGTCATCTCAACGCCACAGTCCATGCAACACATCTCTTGGCGCAAAGACCAATCTTCGGGCGACAGATCGAAAACAACCCGGTACGTCTGACCACAGAAGCACTCACCCGCGTGCTCAGTACTGCCGAGATGGATCCATCGCTGGCAGCCCGGGCAGTGATTCGAGAACGTAGTGCGTGCAGCGTTCTGAAATGATCTCAACACTCCCACGTCCTGGCCCGGGGCCCCAGCGCCTCTGAGCACTTCCATTTCTTGCTTCGTGATTGTTTGCTCTCGGGTGCCGCTTCGCGCGAAGTATCTCCGATTTGCGGCAAGGTCGGCGAGGGTAGCAGCCCCTCTGCCTGTCTCGACCCCGAAAGCGACGGTCACTTGCAACGCTTGCAGTAGCTGATCAAGGGTCCGAGTTTTGACGTCCATGAGTCGTTATACTCGGAATATCTCGAGACGCCGGCGGGACGCGCACCGGTCCGCTATTACGCTGGCGCGCCGGTCAAGAACTGGCGGTAGAAATGAGCGCTGTCCTTGGGCGTGCGCAATTGCGTGTCGAAGTTCACGTGCACGAGGCCGTAGCGCATGCCGTAGCCCTCGGCCCATTCGAAGTTGTCCATCAACGACCACGCGAAGTAGCCGGCCACGTTCACACCGTCCCGGCGCGCAGCCAGCACTTGTTCCAGGTGATCGCTCAAAAAGGAGATGCGTTCGGCGTCGCGCACGCCCGTGGGGGTCAGCTCGTCGGCATAGGCTGCGCCGTTCTCGGTGATCACGATCTTCTGTACGCCGTACGCGCCGTGCAGGCGGCGCAGCACCTCGCCGAGCCCGGGAGCGTAGATCTCGCGATCGGCGGTGCGCGGCAAGCCGGTGTCGCGCTGGTGCGTGGTCTGTAAGATGCCGCCCTGCGGATCGTGGCCCACCACGGCGCGTTCGTAGTAATTGACGCCCACGACGTCGATTGGCGCGCTGATCGCCGCCAGATCCGCGGCGGAGACGCGCGGCATGTGCGGACCGTACCAGGCGACCATGTCCGCGGGATAGCCGCGCCCGAGCGCTGGCTCGATGAACCAGCGGTTGAAGTAGCCGTCCATGCGCGCAGCAGCCGCCACGTCTTCGGGCTCGTTGCTGATGGGGTGCGCCGGCATGAAGTTCGGCGCGAAGCCGATCGGCGTCTTGACCAGCGCGCGGAGAGCGCGCACGCACTCGCCGTGCGAAAGCAGCAGATGGTGCGCGCAGAGCAGCGCCTCCGCCAGCGAGCTGTGTCCGGGCGCGAAGGTGCCGGTTTGGTAGCCGAGGAACGCCTGACACCAGGGCTCGTTGTGCGTGAGCCACAGCGCCACGCGATCCCCGAGCCGCCGGGCCACCACCTCCGCATACTCGACGAACGCGCCGACGGTCGAGCGCGCGAGCCAGCCGCCCTCGAGCGCATCCGGAAGATCCCAGTGGTAGAGCGTGGCGCACGGCGCGATGCCGCGCGCGCACAGCGCATCGACGAGCCGATCGTAAAAGTCCAGACCGCGCTCGTTCACGGAGCCGCGCCCGCTGGGCAAGACGCGCGGCCAGCAGATGCTGAAGCGGTACGCGTCCACGCCCAGCCAGGCAAGCAGAGCGACGTCGTCGGGCATCCGATGGTAGTGGTCACAAGCGACGTCACCGGTGTGCCCGCCCTTCACCTTGCCCGGCGTGTGCGCGAAGCGATCCCAGATGCTGGGGCCACGCCCATCTTCGGCGACCGCGCCTTCGATCTGATACGAGGAGGTCGCGACGCCGAAGAGAAAGTCTTTGCCGAAGGCGCTCCGCGTGAGGTCCATGGAAAAGGCGACTCACACGATGGTGGAAAAGCTGGCTTCTGACAACCGAGGCTCCTCGGCGCTGGCGCAATCTTTCGCCGGCGAACCCGAAGTATAGGTATGACGTCCACGTTGCCCTCCAGCGCTCCCAGCGGTCCTCACCCCGGCCTTCACCCCGGTCTTCGCCCCTATCAGCGCGCCGCGGTCGAGGCCGTGCTGGCGGCGCGCCGCGCCGGCAAGCGCCGGCTGCTCGTCCACTTGCCCACGGGCGCCGGCAAGACTGTGATCTTCTCGCACCTGGCGCAGCTCGCGCGGCGGCAGGTGCTGGTGCTCGCCCACCGTGAGGAGCTGCTGACGCAGGCCCGCGACAAGCTGGAACGCGCGCTGGGCGGCGCGGCCGGCGCCTCCGTGGTGGCCATCGAGCGCGGCGGGCTGCGCGCTCCGCCTGACGCCCGCGTGCTGGTCTGCTCGATCCGTTCGCTGCACGAGGAGCGCCTGGCAAAGGTGCTGCGCGGGCGCGACGTGGGACTGATCGTCTACGACGAGTGCCACCACGCGACCGCCGAGGACAACCTGCGCGTGCTGCGCCAGCTCGGCGTCTTCGAGCCCACTTTCACGGGCACGCTGCTCGGCTTCACCGCCACCACGTCGCGCGGCGACGGCCAGGGCCTGGAGCAGGTCTTCGAGGAGATCGTCTACTCGCGCGACCTGCCCGAGCTGATCGAGGACGGCTTCCTGGCGCCGATGCGCGGCTACCGCATCGCGACCACGGCCGACCTGCGCCAGCTGTCTTCCTCTGGCACGGGCCTCGACTTCGACGAGGAGCAGCTGGCCGAGGCCGTCGACATCGAAGAGCGCAACGCGCTGGTCGCGCGGTCGATCCAGGAGCTGGCGCGCGATCGCCGGACGATCGCGTTCTGCGTGACGGTGAACCACGCCCGCCACCTGGCCCACGCGCTGAACGCACTCGGCGTTCCCGCCGGCATCGTCCACGGCGCCATGCCGGGCGAGGCGCGCGCCCAGGCCCTGGCCGACTTCCGTGCGGGACGCGTCCAGGTCCTCACGAACGTGGGCGTCCTGACGGAGGGCTTCGATGATCCGGGCGTGTCGTGCGTCGCCATGGCGCGCCCCACGCGCTCCGAGGGCTTCTACGCCCAGTGCGTGGGCCGCGGCACGCGCCTCCACCCGGGCAAGGCCGATTGTCTCGTCCTCGACTTCGTCGACCTGACGGAGCTGAGCCTGTGCACCTTGCCGTCTCTCTTCGGCACGCCGCGCGACCTGGACCTGCGCGGCGGCGACGCCAGCGAGGCCCGCCGCGCGTGGCTGGCCATCGCGTTCGATCGCCCCGGCTTCGAGCTCGAGGCCGGCGCCGTGACCCTGGCAGAGATCCAGGACCGCGCCGCCAGCTTCGATCCCCTCACGCCTGCGCACACACGAGGACGTGCGCGCCATCTCCAGCCACGCCTGGTTCTCCCTCGGCCGCCACGGTGTCGGCCTGCACTTCCAGCGCGCGGGCCGCGTCAGCGAGGTGCTGGTCGTGCGCCGCGCCGGCCGCGGCAAGTGCTGGGAGGTCGTCATGGACGGCAGCGCCCATGGAGCGGTTCTCGCGCCTGGAGGCGGCCGTCGAGGCCGTGGACTTCGAGCTCGAGCGCATGGGAAGAGGGGCGGTTTTGTCGGCCGCCGCGGAGGCCGCGTGGCGACGGGCCGCGCCGCCGGTCGCTGGAGAGGCGCGAGGTCCGCGCGCCGCGAACCTCGCCGAGGCGTTGCGCCTGAGTGTATGGAACCGTTTCCACCCGCGCGGGGCGCGAGCGATCTGAGCGTCCCTCACCTCTGGATTTCGATGGTGTCGCTTCGGACTTCCTGGAGTGCGCCCGCGGAGAACGCGTCGATGACCTCGTCGCCGTCGAGCTTGATGCTGCCCGAGAGGCAGGCGACCGCCGGCGCTGTCGCGTTCCCGGCTTCAGTACTGGGCCGGGCGCAGGAAATCGGGCCAAGAAAATGCCAGCCGCGATGAGGCGGCGCTGCGCCGGGGAGCGGCGTGCGCGACGAGCGTTTTGGGGCGGGGCAGAAGGGGAGCGAAATCGAGCCCGCGGTTCAAAGCAATCAGCCGCCGCAGAGTGGCCACACGTGCTCAGTCGAGCTTGCGCTGTCGCCGAAAGAGGGCGACGCAGGTATCGCAAAGCTCCAACCCTGACGCGGTGGCCTCGTCCATGGTGCGGTACGCAGGCTCCAGGCTGGCGCCGCAGAACGCAGTGGCCGACGTGTTGACCTTCCGAATCACCATCGCCGGCGTGCGGTTGCGTGGCGACTTCGTCTCCCGGAGGTGAGCGAGTGACATGCCCTCAGGCTACTCGCCTGCGAACGAACGACATCGAATATCGTCTCTCGGCGGCTGAATGGACGCCTCAGCCGGGATCCGGTGTGCCTCAGCCGGGATCAGGTGTGCCGTCGAAGTAGTTCGCGGCGTCGACGGGGCGCGGCACGCGCTGCTGACTTCGATAGAACGCCTTCCTGCTGGCACTCAGCCGGACCAAGCTGACGTCGAGATCGTGCTCCTCGTACAGGTGCACCGGGAGGCAGTTTCCATCGCAAAACGCGCAGTAGACGATGCTGTCCGGCCGCCGATCCGTCGGCTCCAGATAGTCACCGTGTAGGTAGTGTCGCAAGCGCAGCACGCTCGAGCAGACCTATCCTCATCGGTCGTTCGCGGACCTTCTTGATGGCAATGGCGCAGGTGCCCACGATTCTCCGCCCTTTTGTTAGCACACAAGTAGCTCGCGCCACGTCGCATTTAGTTCGGCTTCAAACAGATAAATAGTGGACGCGCCGGGAGTCGAACCCATGTGGTAGGTCCGAACAAAACGAGAGACGACGCGGATTTGCCCGTCAACCCCATGAAATCATTTGGACAAGTCGGGAAGCGGCGGCCTGACGCGGCTTGTACCGCGACCGTCCTGCCAAGCGCTTCAAGTCTCGTGGAGAACGAGCCGTAGCTCGCGGGCTATGATGCGGGCCGCGAGATGGACGCGAGATGAAGACAATCGCGGGGGTCGTGGGTGCGCTGGGTGCGTGGTTCATCTATGGGCTCATCCGTCTCTTCGGTCACCGGCGGGCGCCCGCCGACGTGCGCTGGCTGGTCGGACCGCTGGGCGGCCCGACGATCGGCGAGCGGCCCTACGAAGAGACCGCGGCGGCCGAGGGGCTGATGCTGGTGCGCCACGCGCGCGAGGGCGGCCTCATCCCCGACTTCGGCGTCCTGTCCAGTCCGCGGTTCGATCCCGGCCGGGTTCACCTGAAGATCCGGGACTTCTACGAGCGCACGCACGCCTATCGCCTCGACACCTGGGCGACGACGCACTTCCCGGCACGCCTGGCGCTGTGGGCGCTGGTGACCACGATCAGCCGCAAGGTCGACCAGCTCAACTTCCCGCTCGACGGGCTCGACACCGCGTACGGGATGACCAGCGAGATCGCGCTGCTCAAGGATCCGGCCGGCGCAATCCGATACACCGGGTGGTTTCGCAAGTTGCAGCGCGGCGACCGCGTGATCTACACCGGGTTCTACATGACACAGAAGGCGCCGCTCACCGACGGCGCCTGCGTGAAGGTCTGCTTCCCGATGCCAGGCGGCAACGCGACCGTGATCTTGCGGCCCGAGAACGACGCCACCTCTGGCCTGCACCTGTCGTCGGTCGGCCGCGGTTTTGGCGACGCCGGCTTCTACCGCGTGCAGCGCGAGGGGAAGGCGCTGCGCGTGTGGTGCATCAGGAGCCTGCACGAGACCTTCCACGTCTACGTCGATGCCGCCGAGGTGGTGCGCTGCGAGCACCATGTCCGCTTCCTCGGGTTCCCGGTCCTGACGCTGCACTATCGGATGGCGGCGGCAGCCGCGGCGTAGGACGCCGATCGTCAGCCGGCCAATCGCGACACGACGACTGCGCGGAACGTTACGTGGGGGTTGGGCCACTGCCGCCCGTGCAGATCCGCGCGCGAGAACGCCGGCGGCGTTCGACAGATCCGCCAGGGGTGAAACCGGCACGGGATTTCCCGGTCAGCGGGTCCGTCGTTCGCGAAGTGAGACCCGCCTCGGCGATTCCGCACAGGCGCGAGGCGGACTCTGACTGCGTCTTCCCGAACGGCTCGGGCATCGGCTCAAGGGAAAGTTCGCGATCGCTCAGGAACAAAGCCTACGCCCGACGTAGAAGATCTCGGGAGACGTCCCTCGCTGACCTGGTGCAAGGAGCCGAAGTCCGATGCTCAAGTTCCCTCCGTTTGCCGCATCCAAGGCCATGGAAGCGGCCGCCCGAAACCAGCCCCCGCTCGGCCTCCATATGAAAAGCACGGCAGTAAAGCTGCTGCAGAGCGGACTGATCCAGCAGAAGATCGCGCTGCCTCAGTCGCTGAAGAACGGCGTTCCGGACGGTGTCTATGGCCAAGAGACCTTCGACGGGGTCAAAACATTCCAGCGCAACAACAAGTTCATGGTGGTGGACGGCACCGCGGGTCACGACACCATCGTCCTGCTCGATGCCCTGCTCGCGAACGACTCGCCGCCCGCACCAGCGCCAGTGCCGGTTCCGCCATCGTCGCCCGTCGATCGCAACTACGAGATCGGCACCAAGGATCCACCGCTGGCGCACGATCCAGGGGCGGGGGTCTGGGCGTCGTCGCCCAAACAGGCCACGTACATTGCGCTCCGGCTCGCGATCATCGATGTCCTTCCCCAGGCGACGCTCATCATCGGTCCCGATGCGGTCCGCCACATGGCACACTATCTCTCCAGCAAGGGGACTGACCTGACAATCAACCTCGAAGGAATGGTCACGGACGTCCCATCGGCGAAGGCTCGTTTTCAGCGAGAGGTGGCTCAGATGCAGCGGTTCGTCGAGACATTGCCGGCGGGGAGCAGGAACGCGATCACCTCGAAGAATGTCGAGGTCGGTTACAACCGGCAAGCCGAGAACACGAACTGGTTCTTCGCCATCGGCGGCTACTCGACCTGGGGGAAAGGCGTGGCGACGGTCTCGGGTACGCCGGCGAATCCGACGTTCGATGTCGACTTCGAGTACAAGTTCTACGACCGGTACAACTGGGACGCGGGGAAATCGATCACCTTCCACGGCATCACGGTGACCGATCGGTTCATGGGCGAGTTTCACCGGCAGGGGCTGGCCAAGGAATACAACTGCTTCGGCTCGTTCAATCGCCACTTCTCCTGGAACAAGGGACAGGCGATCCCGCCGGCGCAGTACAATGCCCCCGGAGGACGGTGACCTCGAAGGTTTGGGGGGGACTGACGCCGCTGTTCTGGCTGCCGCTGCTTTTCCCCATGACGCTCGAATGCCAGAGGAAGGGACCTGACGTGACCGAGCAGCGCCATCGAACGGAAGCGCCGACGCTCTCAAGTCTGGCGCACGAGACGGGCATCACCTTTCCGCCGAGCGCGCGGCTCGTCGGCGCCGCCCGCGAGTCGGGCATCGACGATCTCGTGAGATTCAAGGTCGAGCTCAATTCCGGCGATCTACCCGCGTTTCTGGCGAAGTCGCCGGTACCGCCCGACGCTTTCGAGCCCGGCGAGGGGGGGCTGCTGGGCCCAGACGAGGGCTTCTGGAACCCGAGTCGCGCCGCTCACCTGCGCACCGGGCAGGTGATCCGCAAACCGCAGCGCGCCCTCAACATCGGCATCGACGACGGTCCGCAGGTGGTCGTGCTGTACATCGTCGAGCACGGCACCTGACGCGAATGGGGGCCGTCCTCGATGCTCCGAAGCCCGGGCCGGCGGCGCTTCAGCGGACGGACACCGATGGACGACATATGCTTGCCGGGTGAGCAAGGCCTTCACGAAGGACGACCGCCCGGACGAGCCGGTGGTCATTCGACATCGCCCGCCGCTGCCCGACGGCGTGCCCAACTACATCACCGGGCGCGGTCTCCAGGCTCTTGCCGACCAGGTCGCGGCGGCCGAGCCGGGCGCCCGTCGGTCCGAGCTGGAGCGACGCATCGCCACCGCCGTGCTCGCCGCGCCGCCGGCCGATCGCGATGAGATCCGCTTCGGTGCCCGCGTGAAGGTGCGGGGGCGAGACGGCCAGATCCGAGAGCTTCAGATCGTTGGGGTCGACGAGGCGGACCCGGCGGCTGGCCTGGTCGCTTTCTTGGCCCCGCTCGCCCAGGCGCTGCTCGGCCGGCGGGTTGGCGATCCGGTGACCGCGCGGGTGCCGGGCGGCACGGAGGAGCTGGAGGTCCTGGCGATCGACTACGACGGCTGACGCTGGGAGCGTTCGACGGGGACGCCTTCAGCGCCCGCGCGCCCGTTTCGCCCGCGCGCCCGCGCGTCCTCGCCCCTCATTTCTTCTTCGAGGCCACCTGCTTGGCCGACACAACCGCTTGCTTCTTGCGATTGGTTTCGTCGGTCTTGCTCTGTTTTTGATCGGCTTGCTTGCGCATCGACTTCGGAGATTTGTCACCCACGGTCCGCCCATGATGCGCACAGATACCGGATAAAAGACACGAGTCGCTATCCGATGGTCTCGAGGGTGATTCTGCCGAGCGCGCCGCTGCGGAAATCATTGAGCAAGGCGGCCGAAGCCCGGGCGATGTCGGGTTCTGCCGCCTTCTTCACGAGACTGCGGCCCGCAGCGATGAGCTCCAGTAGACCGCGCTCGTCGCAGGCAGCGGGGAGCGCGCCGAAACGTCGCGCGAGCAGCTCTGGGTATTGACGGATCAGATATCGACCAAGGGTCATCGCGACGTCTTCGTCGTCGTAGGCTGCGCGCCCGATGCTGTGGGTCGCGGCGAGCTTGAACGCCGTATCTTGATCCATCCCCGGCCACAACATCCCGGGTGTGTCCACCAGGCTCATGCCGGGGCCGAGCTTGTGAAACATCTGAATCTTCGTGATGGCTGGCTCGTCACCGACGTGCGCGACGTGACGCTTGAGCAGCGCGTTCATCAAGGTGGACTTACCCACGTTGGGGATGCCGAGAATCATCATGCGCAATGGCTTGTTCGCCGCGCCGCGATCGGGACGCAGCGACCGACAGGCCGGAATGACCCGATCGAGCTCGCCGGGCTTCTTCGCGGAAAGGGCGATGCCCTGCATGCCCGGTTGGGAATTGTAGTGCTGCAGCCAGCGCCGGGTCTGCTCCGGATCGGCCATGTCGGACTTGTTCAGCAGCTTGAGGGCGGGACGTGTTCCCGCGAGGCGCAGCCGCTCGAAGAGGGGGTTGCAGCTCGAGTGCGGCACCCGGGCGTCGAGCACCTCGATGACCAGGTCGGTCTTGCGCATCGTCTCCGCCGCCTTCGAGCGAGCGGTCAGCATGTGACCCGGAAACCAGTTGATCGACATGCGGCAGGCTCGTGGTCGGTCTACCACGGCGCGAGCGTCGACGGGGCGTGCGTGGCTGTGCCCGGATCCTCCCATCGACTGGAGGTTTCGTCGAGCATCTGGTCAGGCGGCAGTGGGGCGGTCGTGATCGTCGGCGAAGGGGCGAAGCCGCTCGTGCGCGCGCAGGCGGACGCGCGGCCCGGCCTGCGGGCAGCGATCGCGGTCGTGGCCGACGGCCAGCGGTGGCAGTCAACGCGAGTCACGAGGACTACATCGCACTTCGCGGCGAGCCCCGGACCCGCCTGCGCTACCTGCTCGCGCTATTCGCGAAGGAGGTGGCCCTGCGCGCTCACGACCTGGGTACCGTCCGGGCGCCATCGATCGCGATGATCTGGAAGAAGAACCGTGCAGGTGAAACGGGTGATCCATGCCCGTCTCGTTGACGAGCCGCAGTCCCCACCGATGATCCGGAAGGTTGTCTGCGTTGATGAGGACCCGTCGAGGTGCGAGGCGCTCGGCCGAGCTCATGCCCGCGACGTCACTCGACATCGAAGCGGCACGTGTAGTTGATGACCGTCGAGACCGAGTGCCCCTCTCGGTCGAGCGGTGGCGTCCACTCGGACGCGCGCAAGGTTGCCTTGCAGGCGGCGCCGAAGCCCGGAGCGGTTTCGGAGACGACGGCCAGGTCGCGCACTTGCCCCTCCGGCGTGATGCGCGCCTTGACGACGGCCTTGCCCTCGATGCCCTTGGCGCGGGCATCAGGCGGGTAGGCCGCGGCCAGCTTGTCAGAGAGGTCTGGTGCGACTGGCGTGCGCGAGAGATCGCCCAGGCCCACGACGGGAGGTCCGCTTCCCGCACCACCGGGCGTCCCGTCGACGATGCGGTGGCTGACGCGCGCGCCTGGCCGACCGACAGGGCCATTCATCTTCTGGCCGTTGCCCGTGGCGCTGGACCAACCTGCTCCCGGTCCGTCGTTCGTCAGCGTCTGCCCCGTGAAGTCGGCGAGCGTCTCAGCGGCGGCCGGTGGTTCTGCCGTCGGAGTTGACGCCGAGCGCACCTTGACTGTGGGCCGCGCCATTGCGAGGCGCGGTTTCGGCGCTGCGGGCCGGGGCGCTTCTGCCAGCGGCGGAGGGGGCGCCTTGGGAGGAGCGACAGTCATCTCGACCGTCGTCGGCCTCCGCTTTCGAGGCGCGCCCTCTCCGTCGCCCCCGTGCCCGAGGCCGCCGAAGGCGACCGCGTGCACCGCGAGGCTCGCGAGCACGACGCCGGCCCACGACGCTGCTTTGGTTCCGTTTCTCATGGTGGGATCCTCGTCCGTCTGTGCTGGTGACTTTGCGTTTGGCTTCGAGTCAGCGTCGCGCGACTTCTTCGGGGTCGATGTTGATCGCGAACTTCGTCACATCCTCGCGTCTCAAGAGATCGATCACGTGGATGACGTTCGAGTGAGTCGTCCGGCCGTCGGCTGCAATGATCGCCCGCGTCTCCGGATCCGCGTCGTGGACCGCTTTGATCTTGGCCTGCAGCGCGGCTTCGGAGATCGCCTCAGCGTCCAGGAAGGTCTTACCGTCCTTGTCGATCGAGATCGTCAGGGTGGTCGGCGTTCCTTCTCCCGTCGCGCCCTTTGGCAGCTCGACGGGAATCGCCCGCGAGGTGACGTAGCTGGCCGTGACCATGAGGATGACGAGGAGCACGAGGGTGATATCGACGAGCGGCGTGACGTTGATGCCCGTGATCATCTCGTCGTCGTTGGCAGCTTGAGCGGCCATGACTACGCCTCCACCTGCTGAAGGTTGGCGGCGACGCCGGTGTGCGCGCGATCCTGCGGCAAGAGCGTCGGGGCCGGCGTGCGCGGCGCGTGCTCGGACTTGAGCAAGCGCCAGTACCTCGTTCCCGAACGCCTGTGCCCGCGCCAGCCGCGCCCTGATGACCCGCTGGAACCCGTTGTAGAAGGCGATCGCCGGCAGCGCCACGAGGATCCCGATCGCCGTCGCAACGAGCGCCTCTCCCACGTTCGGCCATCAGGCCGGACGTCACCTTGCCACCGGCGTCGTTGAGCTGATGGAACGCGCGGATGATGCCGATGACCGTTCCGAGCAACCCGATGAAGGGCGCGTTCGAGCCGAGCGTGCCCAGGAAAGCGAGCCGCTTCTCCATGCGCAGCTTCGCGAGCTGCGTCGCTCCGTTCATGCGCTCTTCGGCGGAAGCGGTGCCGTCCCCGTGACCCTCCAGGGTCGCGGCGATGATGCCGGCGACGTGCGAGCGCGATCTCGAGAGGCGCGCGCGCACCTCGTCGACGTCGCCCGTGCGGAGCATCGCCAGGATCTGCTGCTTGAGCTTCCGTACGTTCTCACGCGTGAGGATGAGATAGAGGGCGCGCTCGAGAGCGACCGCCACTCCCCCCACGGAGAGAGCGACGAGCAGCCACATGATCCACGTGGCGCCCATCATCGCGAATGCCGTCAACTTCTGCTGAATGTCCATGATCGAGTCCTTTCGTTCGGAGTTCGGTCACGGCATTTGCAGCGGACGTGCCAGGCACGGAACACGCGCGCTTGCAGCCGTTTGAAGCTGGAAAGCAGCCGCGGATCGCGTGGACAGCGACGGTGTCCGCGGACAGTGTCCGCAGCGGTCCGGCTCTAGCGAGGGATCTTGAGCCGTCGCTCGAAGACGATGCCGGCTTGATCCATGCGCCGGTAAAACGCCTGCCGAGAGATGCCCAGCTCTACCGCGGCTTTCGACACGATCCCGCCGGAGCGCTTGAGCGCCTCCTCGATCACGGCTCGGTCGGGGTGGGCAGGCCCGGAGCCTGTTCCCTCGAGCGATGAATCGGCAGGTGCGCTCGGCCCGGCTGGCGAAGGCCGTGCGCCGGGCCGACCGGCCTGGCGCGACCGGACGTCTTCCTCGCCGAGCCCGAGATGATCTGGAGTGATGGGGCTACCTCCGCAGAGGAGCATCGCTCGCTGTATCCGATTCTGAAGCTCCCTGACGTTCCCGGGCCACTCGTACTGCACCAGCGTCGCCCGCGCGCGCTCGCCCAGGCCGGGCACCGACGGCGTCGTCTTGACGGGGCAGCGTCGCGAGGAAGTGCTCCGCGAGAGGCAAGATGTCGTCGGGGCGATCGGCGAGCTGCGGGACGTGAAGCTCGATGACGTTGAGACGGAAAAAGAGATCTTCGCGGAACGTCCCGTTCGCGATGGCGCGCGACAAGTCCACGTTCGTCGCGCTCACGATGCGGACGTCGACCTTCCGTGTGGCGCTGGATCCCAGGCGTTCGAACTCCCCGGTCTGGAGCACGCGGAGCAGTTTGGCCTGTCCAGGCGCCGACAAGTTGCCGATCTCATCCAAGAAGAGCGTCCCGCCGGCGGCGGCCTCGAAGCGGCCCACGCGCAGCTTGGTCGATCCCGTGAATGCCCCGGCCTCGGCTCCGAAGAGCTCGGCCTCGAGCAGTTGGTCGGGCAGCGCGCCCGCGTTGACTTTGACGAAGGGACGGCCCTTTCGCCGCGAGTTTGCCTGGATGATCTCGGCGAGCTTCTCTTTGCCCGCGCCGTTCGCGCCCGTGATGAGGACCGGCACGTCGGAGCTGGCGACGGTCGCTGCCAAGCTGACGACGTTCTGCATCTGCGCGCTCGCGTAGATCAAGCCGCAGAGGTCGTAACGAGCAGCGAGGGTTCGCCTCATGCGCACGCTCTGGGCCCGAAAGCGGATGTTCTCCTGTTGCAGGCCGCGCAGTTGGAGCAGCTTTTGGACGATCCGGACCAGCTTCTCTTCGTCCCAGGGCTTCTCCAGGTAGTCGCTGGCGCCCTCCTTGACGAGCTGGACTGCGGTCTCGAAAGAGCCGAACGCGGTGAGAACCACGATCGGCAGGTCAGCGTCGAGGCTCCTCAGCGCGCGGAAGAGCGCGACGCCGCTTTCGCCGGTCGTGTCGTGCTGCGTGAAGTTCATGTCCTGGACGACGACCCCGACATCCTCGGTGGCGACGAGGTCCAGCGCCTCGTCGGGGCTCGTTGCCGTCAGAGGCTCGAGGCCGCGCAGCTCGAACAAGACTTGAAGCGACTCGCGGACCGCGGCCTGATCGTCGACGATGAGGACCTTCACTGGTGCGAACATTATAGTCAGAAGGTCACCTACGGGGTGACGCAAAGGGTCCGGGTGGTCCAGTCAGTACCGCCACGGTCGTCGCGGACGACGAATGCGAACGTCACCGCCGCTCCGGCTGCCGGGACCTCGGCGGCCTCCGGCGCGTCCCAGGTGACGTCGACGGTCGTCGTCGCGTTCTGGTCGGTCGCCTCGACGAACGAGAATTGGCTCTTCAACTTCCCGGCGGTGGTGAACTGCGAGATCTGGAGGCTCTCCCGTGTGAGGGTTGGCGTCGGCGGATCGCCCGTGACGACCGTGTAGGGCTCGCGGTCGCTGCCTTCGGTGGTGTCGCCGATGACATGGTCCTTGGATCCGGCCGTGACGCGCGGCCCTTGCACGCAGGGATCGTCTGTGGCGGTCGGGGCGGGCCACGCTGCGCCGTCGAGCGTGAAGGCCCGATCCGCCGTTGGGTTGTGATTGGCGTCGTCTCCCTGCTGCAGGGGCATGACGAAGGATACCGTCGTGCCACGGCCGCCGTTCGTGCAGCTGGCCAACCCGCTTTGCGAATCGAACTGGAGCATCGAATCGACGCCAGCGCAGATCCCACCATAGAGGTTGAGGCTCGTAGCACCGCCGAGGACCCCTTCGGAGGGAACAGGAATCGAGATCCGTGGCGGAGCGGTGGTGCCGTCGAACCGCGCCAGCGGTGCGGCCAGGCAGGCGGGCGAGCTCGTGCCGGTTCCGGGAGCGCAAACCGCGAACGTCCAACTGAGCGGCGGCGTGGTCTCTGGCGACGTCACGAGCCAGGTCACCGTCGCAGTCTCTCCTGGCTTGGGCGACGCTCGGTCGGGCGCGCCATCGACTTCGATACGGGCTCCGACGACACGCGTGTTCGTGACGAGAGACGCCGGGTCGAACGTTGGACCGCATCCCGCGATGACGAGGAAGCCGAAGAGCGCGAGCGGAAGCGTGTTCTTGATCGTATTGGTCGTCGTGTTCGTCATGGTCGTTCTCGTTGTGTGGGGAGTCATTGTCATTGTCTTTCAGAGCTCGCCGCGGATGCCGAGGCTGGGAATGAGCGGCAAGCCGGAGACCACACCGACCTGGCTGTAGTCGTAGTTGTACGCGCGGCCCTCTTCGTTTTTTCGATTGAGCGCGTTCTGCACGTCCAGGTACGCGGCGATGCTTCCGGACCGCACCTGCCAGCTCTTCTCGACGC
This sequence comes from uncultured Pseudomonadota bacterium, assembly GCA_963774325.1. Lineage (GTDB taxonomy): Bacteria > Myxococcota_A > Polyangia > Fen-1088 > Fen-1088 > DASRQZ01. Next base: position 269,126 of record CAVZEF010000002.1, on the reverse strand, counting down.
GCAGGTCGAGGCGTTCGAAGGCGGTGCTCCGCTCGCTGTTGATGGCGCCGTAGACCGGCGTGTAGAGGTCGGTCCTGGCGTTGTAGACGCTGCCCACGGCTGGAGTGATGGGATTTCCGGTCACGTACCGGAACGTCGCGGACAGGTCCCAGCTGCGGCCAAGGCGATACGCTCCCGCGATGGTCAGGATGTGCGTCTGATCCCAGTTGAAGAGGCGCCATGCCTCGTCCGCGTGATCGCGGCGCTCGCTGCGCGACAGGGTGTACGAGAGGAAGCCGCTGGACTTCGCCGTCGGTCGGAGCTTCGCCGACGCCTCGCCTCCGTAGATCCGGCCGATGCCGTCGTTGTTCAAGTTCTCGCCCGGCACGGCGCTATTCACGATCACGTGGTCGAGGCGCTTGTAGAACCCCTCGACGGTGAGCTTCAACCGCGCGCCGACCTCCTGTTCGACGCCGAGGCTGTAGTGCTGAGCCCGCGCCGGCCGGAGGTGCGGATTGCCGAGCACGGGCAAGCTCTCTGATCCGCTCGGCGCCTGAGAGAATAGCCCGACGCCGCCCTTGAGCGTCGTGGTCGCGGTGAGCTGGTAGCGCGCCGTGAACCGGGGATCGAAGGTCCAAAGCTTGACGTCGCTGAGGTAGTCGACGCGCGCGCCCGGAACCAGGGTCAGTCGTGTTGCGGGCTGCCAGACGGCCTCGAGGTATGCGGCGGGTCGAAGGAGACCGAACTGGTCATGGAGCTCGACGGCCTGCCGGCCGGTGAGAGGTCCGGAAGCGCTGGGATTCGCCGTCGACCTCGCTCGAGGGCGGACCGTTGAACGAGAAGTCGAACCAGTTGTAGGCGACGTCGAGCCCGCCGATCAGTCGGAACTGGTCGGCCATCCGGGCGCGCCATTCCGATCGCAGGAAGCCTTCGTATCCCGGGACCTCGAGCTTCACGTCCGGTCCCACGCTCACGTCGAAGACGAACGGGCCCGCCGAGACGTCGATCTGGTGCTCGATGGCAGCGTTGTACTTGTGCTGCCAGGTGAGCTGCGCGCGGTGGAAGGCGGTCTTCGGGCTCAGGCCTCCGCGCACCGACGGGTCGCTGTCCGCCGGGTGAGCCAGGATCAGCCTGAGATCGTCGTACGAGCCGTAGACCATGGCGCGAAACCGATCGGCGCTGCTGGGCCTGTACGCGAACATCGCCTGGTAGTCCCAGTACACGGGCGCCGCCGTGAGCTGCGCCGTCGTCCTTCGGCACGAGCTTGTCGATGAAGAGATCGAAGTAGCTGCGCTTCGCCGCCACCGCGAACGACCAGTTCCGCGTGATCGGCCCCTCGACGAGGAACGAGCTGTCGACGATGTTGATGTCGATGAGGCCGTGCAGTCCGTCGGTCTTCGGATCTCGCAGCCCGACATCGACGATGCCGCCCATCTTGCGGCCAAAGCGCGCCGAGAAATTGCCCGGGTAGAGATCGATCTTGTCGAGCAGTCTCGGCTGCACGAAGCTGGTCAGGCCGCCGAAGTGATACAGGCGATACACGGGGGCGCCCTCGAACTCCACCTCGGAATCCGCGGGCGACGAGCCGCGAATGATGATGTCGGCCTGTGCCGAGCGTCCCACACCGGGCATGTATTCAATGGCTCTCAGGGGATCGCCGCGGGTTCCGGCCATGCGCACCAGCTCCTCTCCGCTGAGACTGCGCTTCGTCACCTCGCGCGGCGGAGCTTCGACGGTGGCCGTGGCGCCGAACTCCAGCGCGGCCGGTTCACTCGACGGTCGGGTGGCGTCCATGCGGTAGGTCACCGACGTGAGCTCGCCCGCGGCGATGTCCTCGTCGACTGCCAGCGGAGCCCGATCCGGCGCGGCGATCCTCACGCGGAATCGCCCTGGGGATAGCTCCTGGAAATGAAACGCGCCTGACGCGTCGGTGACTGCCGAGCGCGTGGCTCGACCGTCCGACGAGAGGAGCGTGACGACCGCTCCCGCGAGGACCTGGTCTTGTCCACGGGCGAGCACCCGGCCTTCCAGCTCGCCCGTCGTGGGCAACGGAGCGGCTCGAGCGGGCAGCTCGAACACGTATCGGTACCGGATGCGCGCGGGGATCGCGCGGCCTCCGCGGCGCGCAGGCTCGAACACGAACTTGCGCGCGGCCTCGACCGCGGCTTCATCGAAGCCGTTGCCCACCGGCTCGACTGCGCGAACCTCCGTCACCTTCCCCGTCGCGTCGATCGTCAGCTCGAGATCGACTTGGGCCTGCAGGCTCGCCGCCCTGGCTGCCGCGGGGTAGGTCGCGTCAACGAAGGTAACCAGCCTGGGCGGCGTGAGCGCGCTGGCGGTCGGCGCGGCCGTCCCATCGGGCGTTTCGTTTTGCCCGTGTGCAGAGTGGCCGAGCATCATCGCCAGCAAGGCGACGGCGGTGCGGAGAGCAGCTCGGAAACGAGAGGTCATGACGGGCTCCTTGGTTGCGAAGGCGGAAGACGAACCGACCCTTTGCAGCCGCCGTGCCCGCGCAAAGGGGCAGAGACGCGCGGTTTTCTCGTCGCGTTTCCGCGCCGCGTCCGCGGACACTGTCGGCAAGTGTCCGCGACGCTCGACGCTCGACACTCGGCGCCGGCGTGGTCCTACGTCGCCGAATCAGCTACGGTGGCCACGTGTCGAGTCTCGTAACGCTGGTCGAGAGCGTGGCCACAGCAGGCGCGCTGGCCTTCGGCGTGTGGGCCTGGAGGTCGCGAGGCGCGGCGACACAGCGAATCGCCGCGTTGAGCGCTCAGCTCGAAGAGCAGCGGAGCACGGGCGAGCGCCGGGAAGGCCTGCTGCGCACCGTGGTCGAGACGACGCCCGTGGCGATCGTGCTCTTCGGTGAGGCCGGCAGCATCGTTTTCACGAACCGGTCAGCGCGCGAGCTCTTCTTCGAGGGGATGGCGGTCGAGGGAGAGAACTTCCTTTCGATGATCAACAGGGCGCCTCCGTCGCTGCGCCAGGCACTTCTCTCCGAGGGGGACGAGCTGTTCAGCGTCGGGGGAGCGGCCGGGTACGAGACGTTTCACCTGTCGCGCCGACACCTCGAGGGCGGCCAGACGCTGATCGCGGTCAGGAGCGTCACGCAGGAGATCAATCGACACGAGGTCGCGAGCCTCAAGAAGGTCATCCGCATCATCAGTCACGAGATCAACAACTCGCTCGGCCCGATCGCGTCGCTGGTGAGCTCCGCGAAGACCATTCTGCAAAGGCCGGAGCACATACCCAAGCTCCCGGCCATGTTCGACAGGATTCAAGAGCGCGCGCTCCACCTGCAAGGCTTCCTCGACGGGTACGCCCAGCTCGCCAAGATCCCTCCACCAAAGCCTGTCTCAGCTCCGTGGGGACCGTTCCTCGACGGCCTCCGTGGATTTTGGCCGGAGCTGGAGATCGCGGAGCCGCCCCCGAGGCCCGGCTTCTTCGACCGCGCTCAGATCCAGCAGGTGCTCATCAATCTCATCAAGAATGCGTATGAAGTGGGAGGACCGAGGGACCAGGTGAAGGTCGTCGTAGAGGCGGAGGAGGGCGGATGCCGGATCTCGGTGCTGGATCGCGGTCCCGGCGTCTCCGAGGAGGTCATGGAGAATGTTTTCGTTCCGTTCTTCACGACGAAGCCGACCGGCAGCGGCCTCGGCCTGGCGCTCTCGCGAGAGATCGTCGAGCTGCACCAGGGGCGGCTGCGGCTCGTGCGTCGCGACGGCGGCGGCATGTCGGTCAGCGTCTGGCTACCCGACGCCGAAGGGCCACCAGGCGCCGCGCTCGCAGCGAGTCAAGCGCGCCTCACGCTGACGCGGTCGTAAGCCCTCAGCTCGGACAGTGACGGACAGCGTCCGTCAGATGCCCCGCCGCTGCCGCGATGGATCTCGCCGAGCCCGCGTAACTCCGCGCGCTCGGGTCATGACGCCGTGGCACGGGGTGTGCTGAGACGGTTCGCGACCCGTTCACAACAAATCAAGGAGTCACGTCATGAAGCTCTCAATTGTAAGCGCGGCACTGTCTCTTCTCGTGAGCGCGACCGCCCTCGGGCAAACCGCGCCTTCCGCTTCTGCCCCGGTCGTCGTCCCGGTACCGGCTCCGACCGCCACCGCCGGTCAGGCCGATGGACCTATGAGCGGCGATGCTCAGACGGTTCGGTGTGCCTTCCCTGAACCTCGCGCTCCTCGGCCGATGGATCGGTCACCTTCGACAGCGGCGCTGGCTCCGCGGCACCGCCGCTCGCCGCCGCCCCCATTTGTGGGCGGGCTCGACTCGCTCTGCGTGTCGTCAGCTGGCCGGGCGGAGAGCCTCGGTGTTCCTGCCGCCCAGATCGATCGCCATCGTGGCTGGACGTGAGTCGTCACCGTCGATCGTGCTCGCGTCGTCCTTGCGGGAAGCGCGGTGGGCTTGCCACCACGCGCGCGCGGCGGTCAGGTCGTAGCGCCCGGCGTCGGCGCAGGCGAGGAGCGTGGTTCGCAGGATCGCGGCCGTCGCGGGACGCGCGTTGCGATCCTTGGCGAGACACCCGAGCACGAGGGCTTCGAGGTCCGCGGGAAGTGGCTTCCCCAACCTCTGCGAGGGGGGCACCGGCGCCTCCAGCATGTGCTTGCTGCACACCTCGAGGACGGTCCCGGCCTGGAACACGTGCTTTCCCGTGAGCAGGAAGTATGCGACCGCGCCCACCGCATAGAGATCCGAGCGCCCGTCGACGGTATCGGGTTGCGAGATGGCCTCGGGAGCCATGTACAGCGGCGTGCCGATGATGGCGTCGGTGGCCATCGACTCGGCCAGGCTCCCTCCGAACTTCTTCACGAGACCGAAGTCGAGCACCTTGACGACATCGGGCTCGTCGGGTCGCTCGGTGAGGACGATGTTTGCGGGCTTGATGTCGCGGTGGATGAGGCCGAGCGCGTGGGCCTCGGCGAGGGCGCCGCTGATCTGCGCGAGGACGTGGATCGCGCGGTCGGGCTCGATGGGGCCGTATTGATCGACGAGGCGCTGGAGGTCGATACCGTCGAGATATTCCATGACGTAGTAGAAGGTGCCCTCGGCCGTTCGTCCGTAGTCGAAGATCGAGATCGTGTTCGGGTGGACGAGGCGGCTCGTGTGCTGCACTTCGCGCTCGAAGCGCGCCAGGTCGGCCTCGTTCGCGCGGTCCTTGAGCAGCAGCTTGATCGCCGCCGGCCGACGGAGCATGGCGTGGGTGGCGCGATAGACGACCCCCATCGCGCCTTCACCGATCTTCCGTTCGAGCACGTACTGCCCGAACCGGCGCGCCTCGCGGACCTCGGCGCGAAGGCCGTAGATGACCCGAGAGATGACGGTGCATGTGATGGTCGCGATGGTCCACTCCATGATCGACGTCGTCGGCAGCCACGGATAGATGCCCGAATGGGCCGCGCGCCAGGCGAGTCCTCCACCGACGGCCGGCACCAGGACGCTGGACAGCACGATCTTGGGAATCCCGGCCACGACGGTGACGATGATGGTGCGACGAGGGGACGACGGGATCAGGGCAGCGCGAATCGCGAAGAACATCGCGGCGGGGAACAGGTCGATCATGACGACGTAGGCGTCGGCCATGAGGGAGCCTTCTGTCGTCACCAGCGAATGTTCGCGGGCGAATGCGACCAGGAGGTAACGGGTCAGAAAGCTCCCGACGATCGCGATGAGCAACAGGCCGCCGCAGTCCACGATGCGACAGAAGCGGATCGACCGCTTCCCCCGCCGGCACAGCCACCAGAGGGTGCCCGACAAAGCGATCCCCACGAAGGTGATCGCCGTGTCGGTGCCCGGCTTCACCATTCCACCTCCTGCGAGGCCAAGGAGGCCACCAGCCAGGTTGAAGAAGAACAGAACCTTCCAGAACAACGCCAACCGGGTTTGCAGGAAGGCGCGAGCTTCCTCGCTGTCCTCGGTGGTCGGTGATGGATTCCTACGCTGCATCGGCGACTCTGAAAGTCCCGCCGACCCTACCAGCCGCCCGGATCAAAATCTCCCGAGACGAGACCGATTCGGATGGCGAGACGCCTGTGCCGCGCGCTCCTCACCGCCAGGAAATTTCTTTCTGACAACAGGCTGACAACAGAGAAAAACGCCGTTGCAACCTGTCGAAATTGATGGCGATTGTGGAGGCGCCGGGAGTCGAGCGTGAGTCCGGCCAGATCGCGGAGAATGTGGAGCGATCCGGAGCGCAGAGTTCGGGCGAGGAATCGGGGGCTTGCGGGGACACGGACGGGACGGCGACGGCAGCGTAACGGCGCGCAGCCGGGCCGCACCTACCGCGTTCGCAGAGAGGACCTGGACGCATTCGTCGCGGCGTCGTCGGAGGGTCGGCTTGCGCTCAACGCGGCGAGGTGGTCCCCGCGGATGAGGTCTTGGCCAAGCTCCGGCGCGGCCAGAAGTTCGGCGTCTCCTGATCGGGCAATCGCGCTACCACATCTACTGGGAGGTGGACGTCGCTGCTCAAGCGGTCACCGTCTTGGCTGTGTGGCACGGCGGACGCGGCAGCGGACCGCGTCTTTAAAGGCGCCCACCCAAGCTGAAGGCGCGAATAACGGGCGGTGCTACGGCTTGCCGAGGCGGATACGCAAGAGGAGATCGTGCAGCGCTTCTCGTGCAGTCGGTTCCTCTGCGAGCGAGCTCGATGCGCCGGCTGTTTCGAGCTCGCGGCGGAGCCGGGTGAGCTCGGCTTCGTGGAACGCTACGTCCGCATCATCGAGTGTTGCTTTCTCGGGCCCGGCCAGCTTTCGAGCAGCCGCTGAGTGTAGCAATGTAGCAAGCGGCGTGGTGCTGACGGAAATCCTCGCGGCCGCGAGGGATGCGATCACGGCCATCGAGCCGTGCGACATCGCGATCGCCAAGACGCGCCTGAGGGCGATCCTGGACCTCATGCGCGGCCTCGACGACGCGGTTCCGCGCTTTGTCCTCGCCGAACGCCCGCCACCTTCTGCTTGACGGAGTGCGTACCAAGCCCAGGTTCGAACTGATGGGTGACGCGCCCGGATAGGCTGATTCTGCATGGCCGACCAGTCCGAACGCCTAGAGCTTCGCGGGGAGGTCGGTGCCCTCATCGGCTCGCGCGATTGGTCGAAGACCCGGCTCGGCCCGCTCGACACGTGGCCGAGCAGCCTCAAGACGATGATCGGCGTCATGCTGGGCAGCCGCTTCCCGATGATGCTGGGGTGGGGACCGGATCTTCTGGAGTTCTACAACGACGCCTACGTCCCCGTGCTTGGGGGCAAGCACCCCGCCTCCCTCGGCGCTCCGGTGCGCGTCGTCTGGTTAGAGATCTGGAACGTCGTCGGACCGCTGATGCTCAGCGTCTTGTCGGGTGGCCCCGCGTTATGGCGCGAGCACGAGCTGCTCTTCATAAACAGTCGCGGCTTCGCGCAGGAGACTTTCCACACGTTCTCCCAGAGCCCCGTGCCCGACGACGACGGCAAGGTCGGCGGCGTCCTGCTCACGGTCCAGGAGACGACCGAGCAAGTTCAGGGCGAGCGACAGCTGGAGACGCTGCGCGCGCTCGCCGAGCAAACCTCCGTCGCGAGGACCGCGACGGAGGCCTGCGTCCTCGGCGCCTCGGTCCTCGAAAGCGCCGACGCGGATGTTCCCTTCTCCCTCGTGTACCTCCTCGGGGACGACGGCACGCCGACGCTCGCCGCCTCGAGCCCGGCGTCCCTCGCGGGGCGCATCGACCTGCCCGCTCTCACCGGCGGGTGGCCGTTCCACGAGGCGCTGCGCTCCGGTGAGCCCGTTCCCGTCGACGACCTCGTGCGCCGCTTCGGTTCCCTGCCGGGCGGGCGCTACGGCGTCAGGCCCGAGAGGGCGGTCGTCGTCCCGTTGCTCCGAGACGAGAGAGATCGGTACGGCTTCGTCGTCTTCGGCCTCGGCGCGTGGCGCGCCCCTTCCGACGGATACCTCGGCTTCCTCGCGCTCGTCGCCTCGCAGCTCACCTCGGCGATCGCGCGCGCCCGGGCCTCGGAGGAGGAGCGTCGCCGCGCCGAGGCCATGGCGGAGCTAGACCGCGCCAAGACACTGTTCTTCAGCAACATCAGCCACGAGCTCCGCACGCCGCTGACCCTGATGCTCGGCCCCACGACAGACGCGCTCCGCTCGCCCGCGCGGACCCTCGAGGGCCACGGCCTCGCGATCGTCCACCGCAACGCGCTCCGCCTGCAAAAGCTCGTCGGGAGCCTGCTCGACTTCGCGCGCATCGAGGCGGGACGCGCCCGCGTGTCGCTCGAGCCCATCCGCCTCGACGTCCTCACGGCGGAGCTGGCCCACGCCTTCGACTCGGCGATGCGCGCGGCCGGCCTCGCGTACGAGGTCGGCTGCGAGCCGCTGCCGCACCCGGTCCTGATCGATCCGGACATGTGGGAGAAGATCCTGCTGAACCTGATCTCGAACGCGCTGAAGTTCACCTTCGAGGGGAAGGTGCGCGTGTCGCTGGCCGCTCGCCTCGACCAGATCGAGCTCGAGGTCGCCGACACGGGCATCGGGATCCCAGCGCACGAGCTGCCGCACGTCTTCGACCGATTCCACCGCGTCGCCGGCGCGCGGGCGCGCACGCAAGATGGGTCCGGTATCGGGCTCGCGCTGGTGCACGAGCTCGCACGCCTGCTGGGCGGCGACGTCTCGGCGAAGAGCATCGTGGACGGGGGCACGACGATGACAGTGCTGGTTCCAGCGCGCACGGCCGACGCGTCTTCCGAGGCTCGCGAGGCTGGCGAAGCTCGCCAGGCTCCCGTCGTGGCGCGCGCGGCGGACAACCGGTTCGTCGAGGAGGCGCGCCGCTGGCTGCCGAACGCGGACGCCACTTCGACGTCGAGCGCCGCGGCGTCCCAGGCCCCGTTGCTGATCGACGGCGCCGAGCGGCCCGCGCGCATCCTGGTCGTGGACGACAGCGCCGACATGCGGGAGTACCTGGCGCGCATGCTCGCCCCGCACTGGACGGTGGAGACGGCCGTCGACGGCGAGGGTGCCCTCACGTCAATCCGCGCGCGGCGCCCCGACGTGGTCCTCACGGACGTGATGATGCCGAACCTCGATGGATTCGGGCTGGTCGCGCGCTTGCGCGCGGACGAGGCGACGGCCGACCTCCCGGTGATCGTGCTGTCCGCGCGCGTCGGGGAGGAGTCGCGCATCGAGGGGCTGCAGGTCGGCGCCGACGACTACCTCGTCAAGCCGTTCTCCGCGCGCGAGCTGATTGCGCGCGTGCAGGTACACGTCTCGCTCGCCCAGCTCCGCCGCAGGCTGCTCGATCGCGCCGAGGAGGCGAGGCGCGCGGCCGAGGACGCCACCCGCGCCAAGGACGAGTTCATGGCCATCCTGGGCCACGAGCTGCGAAACCCCCTGTCGCCCATCGTGCTGGCCGTCGAGATGATGCGTCGACGCGGCGTGAGCTCGAAGGAGCTGTCGATCATCGAGCGCCAGCTCAAGCAGCTCATGCGGCTGGTCGACGACCTCCTCGACATATCGAGGATCACGCGCGGGAAGGTCGACCTGCACATGGAGCGCACGTCGATCGCCGAGGTCGTCAAACGCGCCGCAGAGACCACGCAGCCGCTCTTTCAGGAGAGGCAGCAGCCGCTGGCGCTGGACGTGCCCGGCGATCTCTTCGTCGATGGCGACCCCACGCGGCTGCAGCAGGTGGTCGCGAACCTGCTGACGAACGCCTCGAAGTACAGCGATCCTGGCACGGGCGTCGGCGTCTCTGCCAGGCCCGTGGGAGATCGCGTCGAGATCCGCGTTCGCGACCACGGGATCGGCATCCGCCCCGAGATGACGGAGCGCGTGTTCGACTTGTTCGTGCAGCAGCCGCAGGCACTGGATCGCGCCGCCGGTGGGCTGGGTCTCGGCCTCGCGATCGTCAAGAACCTCGTGGCCTCGCACGGCGGCTCGGTTCGTGTCGAAAGCGACGGCCCGGGCACGGGCAGCGAGTTCATCGTGACCCTGCCTTCGATGCCGGCGGCGGGAGGCGCCGCGCGCCCCGCGACCACGGGAGCGGCGACGGCAGCGCCCCAAGGGTCCCTGGGCTGCCGCGTGCTCGTCGTCGACGACAGCGTGGACGGTGCCGCGATGCTGGCGGACTCGCTCGAGTCGATGGGCCACGACGTGCGCGTCGCGCACAACGGCCGGGCGGCCCTCGACGCGGCCGCGGTTTTTCACCCGGACGTCGCCGTGCTGGACATCGGTCTGCCTGAAATGAGCGGCTACGAGCTGGCCGCGCACCTGCGCGAGCTGCCCGGGGGGCGCGCGATGCGCTTCGTCGCCGCGACGGGCTACGGTCGCAGCCGCGATCGCGTCACGTCGACGGACGCGGGCTTCGTCGACCACCTGGTCAAGCCCGTGAACCTCGATCGCCTGCGGGAGATCGTCGCTCAGGCGGCGACCGCGAAGGCGACCCGCTGAAAGCCCCTCGAGGTGTGACAGCGTCGTCGCCGGATCGCTAGAGCTCCGGGGACATGCCACACCGGGCCTCGTGGTTGTGCAAGCTCCGAGCGGCGACGCGATCACGGCGTCCGGTGGTGGCGCCAGCCTGACCACGAGTGGCGTCGCCGTCGCGACGCGCGGATGCTTTCTCTTCTACGGCTCCGGGACCTACGGAACCGGCATGCCCTACAACCTCGAGGCGAATACGCTACATGAGATGGGGCATTGCATGTTCATGCCGCACCAGTGGACTGACAAGGTTGCTGCCACTGGCGCAGTCTCCGGCGGCGTTCCCGCAGAGCACGACTACAAGGACTACTGCATCATGAGCTACCAGAAAAACGTGCTGAACTTCTACGACTACTGTGGGCGCTGCAATCTCAAGCTGCGCGGATGGGACACCAGTCCGATCGCGAAGAACAACGTATGAACAAGGTCCAGCTCAGTCTCTTCGTCAGTCAGACATCGCTCGTCGCGCGCGAAGATCCGTCCTGCCGCCTTGTTTTCACCAACGAGAGCGATCGATCGGTCGATGTTCCGAACCTGCACGTCAATCTCACCGCGCCCGAGTTCGTCCTCGAGGACCTGAATGGCGGCGACACACGCGTGTTCGATCCGCAGACGATGTGGCGCGAGACCGGTACCCAGCCGCTGCCCGTCAACCCGGGCGATGGTGCTTGGACCACGCTCGGTCCCGGCGAGCAGATTGCAGCCGAGTTCCCGCTGTCGCATCGAGTTCGCCTGCCACTTCCCGGCGGCTACGCGCTCTCCGCTTGGTTTCGGACGAACGACGAGGTCGTCCAATCGAACTCAGTGAAGATCGTCGTCGCTCCTGTTCAGCCGGTGCACAGTTGCCTGGCTCACTCCCACGGGGGGCCCTCGATGTTTTGGTTCGAGAGCTGGGTCGCTCCTGGCGCGAAGTCGATGGTGTTCGTGCGAGCCGCGCGCGTCGGCGCCCGATTTCGGCAACTTCAATGCCTGCGCTTGGCCACTCTTCCTCACGTCGTCAGCCCAGTAATCTCAGTGGCGCCGAACGGTCGCGCGTCGGAAGACCGCAGCGTCGCGTGGCTCCACCAGGGCGTGTTCCACGTAGTGGACGTCGGCCTCGAGAGGATCACGCGCGCCTTGCGTTTTGCGTCTGTTCCTGGCGGCGCTGGATTCATCGTCGAGCCCCTCTGGAAGGACCCCGACACCGGGGGCGCCCAAGGCCTGGTGTGGGAGGAGGTTGATCCCCAGCAATCGACGCTGAGCCTGGTGGATGCAGGACCCAATGGCGTGTCTGAGCTCTCGACGGTGACGATGCCATTGCCGCGCCCGACCTGGATTCGGAGCTTCCACGACTCGAAAGGTGGCCGGCTGGCGCTCTTCCTCGTGGACGACGGACTGCGCTCGAGCTTGTACGGTCTCGTCTGCAGGGGCGGCATCGGCCCCTTGCAGGAGCCGTTCGAATCCTGGCCCTGGCGGATGCGTGCGGTGAACGCACAGTTGACCCGCGACGACACGATCGTCGGAGCGGTGGTGGGCGAAGCGATCTCGGAGGGCAGTGATGCACCAACGATGCTTTGTTGTTGGTCGATCGACCCGTCCGGGCAATTTTCGGTGGGTGCGCCTCGGCCGTGGCCTGGGCTGGATCCAGTAGCATTCGATCACGTGCAGATGCTGGTGGACGTCGCGGGCCGCCCGGCGGCGCTGGTTCATTCACCCGAACATGGCTGGTCGTGCGTGCGCGAGGACGTCTCGCACGTGGTTACGCCGCCTCTCGGCCTGGCCACCAGTTTCCCGCCGACGTTTACCCTAGCTCCCGACGGTTTGACACCGATGGTGGTCTGGCACGACGCCTGGCGCGGGCTCATCCCCACGCCAGTTGGCGTCGAGGTCCCGGACTTCCTCGGCGAGGACTTCATCCAGCCTCACGTCGCGTCCGAGGCGCCGTGACATTGCAGGTGGCGGGCATGCGACCGATGGCTGTGGCCGCGGGGCTCGGTGTCGTGGCAGCGCTCAGCGCTATCGCCCTCTACCAGGCGATGAAGACGCCCGGGACTGGCGGTCGATCCATGATTGCGTCGGTGCCCGACGTGCCTGCCACCGCACAGATCGGGCGCGCAGTCGGCTCTAAGGATCCCCCGTTGGCGGCGCTCCTGCTGACCGACGGCGAGGGCAGGATGCGGATCGCATGCCTCCATGGTCGAGGCGAACACAAGGTCTCCACGCGCTCTAGAGGTTCAGTAGAAAGCGTGCTCGATGCGGTCTGGCTGACCAATGGCCTACACGTTGCGGCCACGATCGCCGGTCGCGCAGACACGCCGGGTACTCTTGCCTTGCTCGGACCAGACGGCGCGTGGCGACGGCTCGACTCGGGCATTCGCGGGGCTCGCTTCTCGATCGAGGCCAATGCCTTGCTGTTCGAAGCCACGGCCCCCAAACACATTGGCGGTGGAGTCGTGGTGTCGGCATCGACCGCGAAGCTCGTCGATCTGTCCACCGGCGCGGTGACGACGATCGGCGGGCTTGCGGATCCGCGATGGGAGGCGGAAGGAGAGGCAGTGCTAGCGACGAAGCTCGTCCGGCAGCTAGAAGAGACACCGCGCGCGCCACGCGTTCACTCGCGCGTCTCGCGGGTGCGCTGGGAGCGACGCTCGGGGAGAACGTCAGTGCTGGGCCCGGGAGACGCGCAGATTCCTTCTCCGCGGTCCGACACGATCGCCTGGCGTGATGCCGCTGAAAGGCCTGAGATGTCGGCCTATCCAGCGGGCGATCGGTGCGCGCTCAAGGTGGGCACCGCGAGCGCGGCGCGCGAATTCTCAGTCGAGGGGCCGCTGTGCTTGGGTTCCGCCGACGATCGGTCGATCCGCTTCTCACCCGACGGCAAGTGGTTAGCCTTTTCCAGCTTCGAAGGGCCCGTCCCCCGCGGAACGGTGCCGGTGGGAGACGGAAAATCCGACCCGCCGATGTTCCTGCGTATCGTCTCGCCGGCCGGCGGGGCGCACCCGGCCGCGGAGCGGGTCCGAGTGCTCGACATCGAGGCCAGACAGTTGGCCCAGAAAGTTGACCCCGCGTCGATGCGGCGGGGCTATCGTTGGCTCGACTGGTCGCCATCGAGCACGGCGATCGTCGCTGAGGACCCCGACGGGTCCCTTTTGATCTTCGACCTGACCGCGGGGACCCGAACCCTGGCAGGCAAGGGGCGGGCGCCGACTTACGACGAGCGGGGCGAGCACCTGCTCGTCATTGTCCCCACTGGAACGGGTGAGGAGGCAGTGGTCATTCACCGGGAGGCGGGCGACAAGCGCGAGAGTCTCGGGCGCGTTCGAGACGCGCGCTGGCTCGCGAGGAGCGCCTGCGACGTTGCCACTGGGAGCACCCGCGATGGCCGATGACGTCGAGACGCACGAGCTCACGCTGGAGCAGGCACGATCCGGAATCGAGCTTCCGACGGGGAAGCGGTATCGCATCATCATTCGCCGACCTCAGCTCATCGTGAGGCTCCTGCTCGATCCGAGCACCCCGCCCTCAGAGCAAACTTTCAAGTTGATAGGAGGCCGCGACGTCGCCTCGCCCCAGTACACCCAGACGCTTACCGGCAAGGACGATCTGATCAAGGGCGACGAATACATGGACCTCAAGTTCACCAAGCTCATACCCGGTCTGAAGTACTGGCTGGAGGTCGATCCAGGCGGCGGCGGCCCAGTAGACGTTGATATTGGCATCAGCGGTCACGGTGTATGTGCAATGTCCGCTGCCGCTCAACGAGCTGACGAAACTGTATGTGACATCGGCGTAGGGGAAGGGACCACTTTGAAGGGAGTCGAGACTCCCAGCAGCTGTGCACGAGGCGGTGCTTTGGTTGCTACCACGGGTCGGGATCGACACCATGGTATTGAAAGGTACAGGCTGGGATCCGCAGGTAGAGCCATCGTTGAGGCGCTCGATGTCGAGCGTGAAGGCACCGCTTCCACCGTCGATGGTCAGCGTCACGGGTGCGCCTGCCGCCAGATTCCGAATGACCTGAGCAGGATACGTTGCGGCGCGATTGCAGCCGAGGAGTGTGCCGCCGCAGCGAGGACCGTCCTCGAGATATAGCGACGGCAAGAACGCCGACGAGGTAGCGGTGAAGCTGTAGAGCCCCGCCTGCGCGGGAGTCCAGTGATAGGTGCGCTCGAGTTGATTCGCTCCTCCGCAAGCCCCGTCATGGGTATTCGTGCCTCCAACGGTTGAAAGAGCGAGCGGGAATGGCTGCCCCGTCAAATCGGTCGAAGGGCAAGTGATTCGCTGAGCGTTGAAGACGACACTCCCTCTATCGCCAGCGTTGCCATCGATCACGACGACCACGTGTTGATTGACAGCGAAAGACCGAACGATCTCCGACTGCAGATTCGTGGCGCTGTTGTTGTTGCACGCGATTTCCGGGCCCGTACAAGAGCCATCGCGTACAACGCGTGCACCTCGCCGGCGCCTGGGGAGGGTCTTCTCTCGAGGCGGTCAGAAGGCTTCTCGGGCTGTTCACGCGTCGGCGGGCCTGCGGCCACCGGCCCCTGGGGCGACCGGCTGAACGAGCGTTGCGTATAGTAGAACCATGCTCTGGGATCGCGCGGATCTGACGGCTCTGCGGTCCTTCGCCAGTCGGCCCGGCCAAGTGCGGCGGCGAATGTCGGACGAGACCGACGTTTTGTTGGATCGCTGCGGGCCATTCTCGCCCTCTCGAAGGGCCTCGCCGAAACGACTGGCGTCTGAGCCCGTGTCCTCCACGGAGGCGTCGGTCGCCGCGCGGCGCGGCTCAGCGTGCGAGGGGCAGAGTGAAGGTGAACCTGGCGCCGCGGGCAGAGGACTCAGCCCAGATCTTCCCGCCGTGAGCCTCGACGATTCCGCTGGCGATGTAGAGGCCTAGCCCCGCTCCGGGCTGGCTCGTCGACTGGGCCTTCCAGTAGCGCTCGAAGACGTGCGGAAGCTGGTCGGCGGCAATGCCGGGGCCCGTGTCGGCGACCGTGATCGACAGGTCGTCGCCGCGGCGTTCCGCGCGGACGGTGATGGTGCCCCCTTCGGGGGTGAACTTGATCGCATTGCCGAGCAGGTTCGACAGCACCCGGAAGATCCGCTCGGGGTCGGCTTCCAGCCTCGGCACATCGATCAACTCCACCGCGAGGGTGATCCGCTTGGCCTCGGCCAGAGGGGAAGCGGCCAGCAGAGCCTCCTCGACCAGTTCCCGGCTCTCCACGGATTTGAGGTGCAACGCGAAGCGGTGCGCTTCGATGCTCGCCAGATCCAGGAGGTCGTCGATCAGCGCCTTCATGTGAGCCGCCGATCTCCGGATGCGCTCGGCGCCGCCGCGCAACGCGTTTGCGCCCGCCTCATCACCGCTCCGTGTCAGGTGCAGCATCACCTCAGTTTGAAGCAGGACACCCGAGAGCGGGCCCCTGAGATCGTGGGACACGACGGCGAGCAGGTCGTCCCGCGCCCGCACCGCCCGCTGCTCGCTCAAGAAGCGCCGCGCGATGTCGACTTCGATGGCGCGGCGCCGCAGCTCGTCCGCGGCCTCGAGGTTGCTCGCCGTCCACGGATGCGAACGGAGCCTCACCTCCTGTCGCCAGAGCGCAAACGAATGACGCGGACGCAGGCGATCGCCGGAATCCGCCGCGACAGGCTTGGTTGGATCGCCGCCCCAGCTCACCGTCTGGATGAACTCCGGGCGGAACCACAAGAGTCGCCTCTGAGGCGCACCGGGCAGAGCGAACGTGAGCAGCCCGCTGGCGACGTCGCTGGCCTCCTGGGCCCGAGGGAACAGGGCGCCCAGCGACGCCGTGGCGAACGGCCGGGACGCTTCCTTCTCGTCGACCCACGCCGCGATGTCCTGGATGAGCGCCGGCGGCGGCGTGCGGCCGCACGTCATGATCTCCCCGCCGCTCACCAGCGCCACCCCCTCGGCGCCCACGATCCCCATCAGCTCCTTCGGGCGTGTGAGCAGGACCTCGAGCACATTGTCTTCCGGCGGCGCTCTCGCGCATCGCGCGCGCCAGCGCATCCTCCGTCGCTCGACGTGAGGCGCGCCCGGCGAGCTGGTCGCGGTCCTCGAGCGCGGCGATCTGGAGCGAGGTCAGGCGACCGAGAAACTCACACGCCATCCGCATCTCGTGCGAAACGCGCCGCGGGCTGGTGTGGTTCAGGCAACTGATGAGTCCCCACAGGCGGTCGCGAACGATGAGCGAGATGCTCATGGAAGCGCGGACTCCCATGTTCGCCATGTACTCGAGGTGAATGGGCGAGACGCTGCGCAGAACCGAAAAGCTGAGGTCCAGCGGACCGCCCGTGTCCACGCGGAGGGTCGGAACGACGCGCGCTGGCTTGGCGCTGGCATCGAAGATGAGCCGAAGCCAGTTCTTGCGATACAGCTCGCGCGCCTGGGCAGGGATGTCGGAGGCCGGATAGTGCAGCCCGAGATACGGCTCGAGCGCCGGTTCCTTCGCCTCGGCGTCAACGGAGCCATGCCCGTCCTCGTGGAATCGATAGAACAAGACTCGCTCGAACCCGGTGACGCGCCGCATTTGCTGAACGACGACGTCCGCGAGCTCGGCGGACGTGACCACGCGTTGAATCCGCAGCAGCGCCGGCCGGAACGGGTGGTGCATCGCGATGGGTGGACGGCTCGGATTCGGCTCGAGCTCGAGAATGGCCGCCCCCTCGTGGCGGTGGACGATTCCGTCGAATTGCTTTCCGTGCGCGCCGATCTGCAACGGGTTCATGTCGTGCCAGCGCTCCTCGCCCAGCGCCTCCCGCACCTCGGCGACCGACGCCGGATCGATCATCGTGGAGAGCGGCCGACCCAGGACCTCTTCGACACGAAGAGGGAGATGATCGCCGACGTTCTCGCTGACCTGCGTGATGGTCAGCGACGGCTCGGCCAGCACGAACAGCACGCCAAAGGGCTGGATCGTCCCCGGGATGTGGATGGGCTCGCGGTCACAGTCAGTCACGTCCACCATGGCGTCTCTCCGCGGTCACGCACTGACGTTGCGATTCCCTCTACCGCTCCACCCATCGCGCGAAAGCCAGAAAAGTCGCGCGCGCCGAGGCGACGATCTCGGCGGTCGCCGAGCCCGCGCGCGCCAGGCCTTCGAGCCAGGCGAGAAAGAGGCGCCACCTCGCCGGCGTCCCCTCCGCGTCGCCGGTGAAGAACGAGGCGCCGCTGCCCTTGGCGACCCCGAGGCGCTCGCGCAGCGCAGGGGCGATCACCTGCCCGCCGAGGCAGGCGCCCTCGAGCACGTACAGGCAGCCCGCCAGTTCCTCGAGGGCACGACAGCCGCGGCAGGTCGGCGCATCGAGGCAGGTCGGCAATCTCCCGCCGAGACAGGCCGAGCGACAGGAGATCGCTCTCGATCAGCTCGGCGCGGGCTCGCAGCGGCAAGCCGAGCGGGGGGCCCGCCGACGCCACGCGCGCCAGACCGGCTTCGATGGGAGCATAGAAGCCGAAGAAGAATTCGAGCACCCGGCGATAGCGGTCGAGCGAGAGCTCGGATTCGAGCAGCCCCAGGTCGATCTCGAGACGCCGATGCAGGTCGGCCGTTTCGCGCTTCAACTGCTGGCGGAGCGGCGAAGCGCCCTCCCGGCGCCCATCGGTGGTGGACAGGGATCGCAGATCGGCCATCAGTGGCGGAGAAATGTATGCGCGGGCGAGTCTCGCCGACCAGAAGGCATCCACTGGTCTGCGATGACCAGTGCTCAGGGTGAGACCTGATGCGATGTGGGACCAGAGTCGAACTTCGGTTCAGTCTCTGCGCTGTTGTGCCGGCGTGCATTCCGCACGTCATCGGGCCCGGTCCGCTGAATCACGCCTATCTTGAAAGCAAGGGGCAGCGCTTGGAGCACCTGCGGAGCTCCCGCAGAGCTTCCAGCGTGGCTGCACAGCACCGAGCTTGTGCGAACCCTGCAGCCGTCATGACCGCGCCTCATGCCACGATACTTCTGACCGGCGCGACCGGTTTCGTCGGAAGCGCGGTCAGGCCCGCGCTGGCCGCGATGGGGCGGCACGTCCGCTGCCTGACACGAGACGTGGCCCAGGCGCGCAAGCGGCAGCCCGCCCTCGACTGGGTGGGAGGCGACGTGGGGGATGCTGACTCGTGTGCCCGCGCGCTCGACGGCTGCCAGGCGGCGGTATACCTGGTGCACGGGATCGGCGAGGGCGCCGACTACCACCGGCGCGAGGTCGCGGCGGCGGCGACCTTCTGCCACGCGGCTGCCGCCGCCGGCGTCGAACGGATCGTGTATCTGGGCGGCGTCGCCCCCGCGGGCTCGGGCTCCGAGCATCTGCGCAGCAGACTCGAGGTCGGCGAGACGCTCCGCGCCGGCCCGGTCAAGACCATCGAGCTGCGCGCGAGCATGATCGTCGGGCACGGCAGCCTCAGCTGGCTCATCGTTCGCGATCTGGCGGCCCGGTTGCCGGTCATGGTCCTGCCCCAATGGCTGAAGTCGCGAACGCAGCCGGTCGCCATCGGTGACGTTGTCATCGGCCTCGTGCGGGCGCTCGACCTGCCGCTCGCGACCAGCGCGTGTTTCGATCTCCCCGGACCGGTGGCGCTCTCTGGAAAAGAGATCCTCGAGGAGACGGCGCGGGTCATGGGACTTCCGCACCCACGAATGATCGAGGTGCCCCTGCTGTCGCCGCGGCTATCATCGCTCTGGGTCCGGTTCGTGACGCGCGCGAAGTGGTCGGTGGCGCGCGAAGTTGTCGTCGGTCTCGTCGAGGATCTTCTGGCCCGCGATGACCGGTTCTGGCAGCTCATCGACCATCCGAACCGCCTGCCGTTCGCCGAGGCGGCCAGAGTTGCCCTCTCCGCCGAGCGACGCCAGCAGCCGGTGGCCGGAGCTTGGGGCACCATCGAGCAGGCCCGGGGTCTTCGAGAGCGCCAGACTTGAGTGCTCGCTCGAGCCCGGGCGCTCCCGCCAAGCCCACCACCACGTCACTCGCGCTCGCATGCATGGTCGTGTGGCTCGCGGCGGCCGCCAGCACGGGACTGCTCGGGATCTGGCTGGCCATCGGTGGTGCCGCCATCGGCCTGGGCGTCGCCGTCTTTGTGCTCGATCACGCGGCGGCGCGCAGGTCTCTTCAGCCGAGCACGCGACTCGCTCTCGTCGGTGCGGGCGCAGGCTGTTTGATGGCCGCCGCGACCTACCTCTTCTATCCGGCTCTTGCGCGCCTCTCGCCTTTCATCGCGACCGACACCGCCCGACTGTACGCCTCGTTTCGTGCGCTGCCGCCGGTCATCGCGTCGCTCGCGCTCTTGCCCGTGATCATCGGAGAGGAGCTGGTCTGGCGCGGCGTCGTGCAAACGGAGCTCGTGCGGCGCCTCGGACCGTGGAGAGGCGTCACCCTGGCGGCGCTCGCCTATGCGCTCGCGCATGCCCCGCTCGGATCACCCCTCCTCGTCGCGGTGGCGCTGCTCTGCGGGATCGCCTGGGGCACACTGCGCGCCGCCAGCGGTAGTCTCGTACCGAGCCTCTTGGCTCACCTGGTGTGGGACGTCCTGGTGTTTCTCTGGCTGCCGCTGGACGCGAGATGAAAGAGGAGGGCGAGGCTGTCGATTTTCGACAAATGACGTGTCACGTTCGCCGGGAACGTGGCGTTTGTTAGGTGCGAGAAGTGGAGGCGCCGGGAGTCGAACCCATGTGAAGGGTCCGAACAGAAACGAGAGAAGACGCGGAAATGTCGACTCTGCGATCCGAACCGAGTTCAGGATGCGGAGGTGCGGGAGCGCTCCTCGTGCGGAGGGCGCGCCGCGCTCCATGCGCGAGTGACTGGCGTCACCTCAGCGTTTACGTGTCTCCTGTAAACATCGTGAGCTTGCGGTGACCGTCGCTTTGGAGTAATTCGTCAGAGCGTCGAGAGGAGGTCACGATATGTCGGCCAACGCAGCGATCCGCTGTTTGCACACCGTCTGGCCGTTATCGTGATTGGTAGGGTCGCCGGGATCGCGATGAGTGCACGCGGCCAGGACTGTTTGGAGGGCAGAAGATGAGGCGAGCTCTTGTTGCTACAGCCGGACTGGTGATTGTGTCGGCTCTTACTGCGGGCGGGGCTCGAGCGAACGACTCCATCGGCTTCGGTGGCGGTCCCATGAAGAACCTTTACGTGGATTTGGTGTTCTGGGGCCCGACCTGCATGGCCGGCGCCCCAACCAGCAACTGCTTCGTACAGGACCCTAACCCTCAGATAGACGACCGGCAAACCGTCATGCGCTATGTCACCAACCTGGCTAGCTGGCTGAACGGCGGGTACGGGCCCGACGGCTCGACGCCCCCGGTCGGAATGGAACCCGCCATCCACTATTACGGGCCGGGTGGCATTACTCCAGGCCTGTGGCTCAACGACCCCATGCCGATACCGAGCAACTACATGCAGGGCAGCGGCTCCGACCACGCTGACATAGGCCTGTTCAGCCCGATCGTGACCCTGGCACAGAACGGCACCCTGGGCCCTGCGTCCGACTTTAACAACAACGTCGCGAACTGGCCGGGATTACCGGTCTCGAGCAATCGCTTGGCGCTGGTCATCACCAAGGGAACAAACAACTATTGTGTGTCGGCGCATAGGCTTTCTGGCTGTGAGAGCGCCTCTGGATACCACGACCAGATGTCCGGCAATCCGTTCGGATTTGTGATGTTCGAAGGGCTCGCACCCGTTTTGTCTCACGAAGTCATGGAGGCGATGTCGGATCCGCTTCCGACGCCAGGGGATTGGAGCGGGCTGGGGGCGAGCGGGTGGGGTGCAGACACCGGCATCGTCAGCTCCAACGAGGTGGCCGACGAGTGCGAGGACCAAAGCAACGGGACCTACTCACAGATCACCGTGGACTCGCTGTACTTTATGAACGGTGTCCCGACGCCGTGGGCGGGCTGCAGACTGACGATTCCCGAGCA
The DNA here is from genome assembly GCA_963774325.1 of uncultured Pseudomonadota bacterium. Lineage (GTDB taxonomy): Bacteria > Myxococcota_A > Polyangia > Fen-1088 > Fen-1088 > DASRQZ01. The sequence continues at coordinate 247,811 of CAVZEF010000002.1, read as the reverse complement.
GCACGCTCCGCTGGCCGCGACGTTCGAGTACGGCGGCATGGGTCAGCAGCCGCTGAATGTGTTCTATATCGACACGAACGGACACGTGCAGGTGCTGGAGTGGAATTACTCCGGGCAGCCCCTGTCCTTTGGGCCCTACGACTACGGACAGCCGTCGCCGACGGTAAAGGCCGTGGGAAAGCCGTCGGTTGTCTACGCTTTAACCGGCGGCGGAGAATACGTCTTCGTAAAGGGATCGGATGGCGCCGTGTGGATGCACTATAACCGCGCATGGACTTCGTTGGGGGGCCGGATTTATGGCGACCCGAAGGCCGTCGGGTGGAGCTGGAGCGGCGTCACGTGGGTCCACGTCGCCGGGCTGGGGACCGACGACCGCCTTTACCTGCAGGGAGTGCTCAACGGAACGCCCTATGGGTGGGGTCAACTGCAGAGCGATTCCACCCTCTTTGCCAGTTCACCGGCCATCGTCAGTCGGGGACCAGACAGCCTTGACGTATTCGCTGTCGGAGAAGATGGTCAGATGAAACAGACCGAATATAGTACAGCGTCGGGTTGGACGACGGTGGGCACGGTCAATTGGGCTGATCATGTGTTCTATGGTGCTTATCAAAGCCCTCCATTCGTGACGACACCGGCGGTGGCCGTGCTGAGCTCCAATTCTCTTGAAGTGATTGGTGGGTATGCTCCCTGGAAGGACGACCCTGGGATGTACGTGGCGACGTGGAAGGGCTCCAATCCAGACCCGTGGTTGACATGGGACCTCGACACGTACTCCTGGACGACGTGGGTCACCCCATTCTTGGACGCGATGCCGAAGAGCCTGAGCATGTACAGCCTCCAAGGCACGCCCGCCATCGTGTCCTCCGGGAATGGGCGCGTCGATGTGTTCGCTGTCTCCCGGGGCGGAGAGCTGTGGTGGTTCTATTCGACCGATGGTGAGACGACCTGGTACTCCGTCACGCTCAACGGCTCGAACATTGTGACGAACCCATTGGGAATTCCGAACCAGGCTCCCGCGAACGCCCTTCCGATCTTCAGCGGCGGCGTCACCGGCGATCCCGTGGCCGTGTCGCGCGCTCCCAATCAGGTCGAGGTGTTCTTTCGCACCGACACCGGGGCCTTCACACATATGTCGTTCGATGAAGCCGCCAAAACCTGGAATAGCGAGGGCTTGTTTGGAGTGCTGGGCTCTCTGATCATCTACGATCCTCTTCCGGGGGCATGGCCTACCCAGTGCCTCGCCGGCGGCTGGTGGATGCACTGTTGCCCCACGGGCTATGTGATGGTCGGGGCCGACGTCCCTGGCAATGTGTTCAAATGCGCGCCCCTCGTCAGCAACCCGACTGGCGCCCCCACGGGCGACACAGGCACATGGCGCAACAACATGCACTCGTGCCCGTACGGTTCCGTGATGGCCGGTTTGCGGGCCGACCACGATGTGTTGGCTTGCGTGCCCGTAGCCGGCAGTGGCGTTGTCACGGAGCGGATCGATTCGGGCACGCAGGACGCGCGGCTGTCAATGCACGCATGCGACCCGGGCACGCCGACCGGCGCGATGTCCGGAATCGACGTCGCAGACAATCTCTTCAACTGCGCAACGACTGCCCAGCTCCAGTAAGGAGCACGCACTGGGCGTACAGGCCCTCCGAGCGCGTGGGCCGCGCCATCGCGACGCACGACACGCCCGGATCGTCGAAGCCTTCGGTCAAGACGCCGACGTTGGTGAGGACGTGCGTGCGCCTCTCGCGAAAGTCGCGCAGGGTCTGCGCGCGCGCTGGGCCGGGCATGGCGCCGTGAACGATGCCCGTGGGCACGCCCAGCGCGTTCAGGGCGTGCGCCAAATGCCGCGCGTGATTGACCGTCACGCAGAAGGCGATCGTGCGCCGGTCGCGCGCCAGCTCCTGGATCGACCGCGCGACCAGGGCGTTGCGCTCCTCGATGTCGATCGCTTCGGCCAGCTCTTCCTCGTCGTAGTCGAGGCCCGCGGGCGACAGCTTGCGGAGATCCGCCGTCGTCGAGCTCCGGAAGCCGCGCAGTGGCGCCAGGTAGCCATCGTCGATCAGCTCGGGCAGGGCGCGCGTGTAGACGACCTCCTCGAACACCTCGTCGAGGCCCTGTCCGTCGCCGCGCGCGGTGGTGGCAGTGAAGCCGAGCAGCGTGCTGTCGAAGGCGGGCTCGAACACGCCCAGCTACCGCAGGACGCGCAGGTTGTCCTCGGCCGCCGCGTGGTGGCACTCGTCATAGACGATGAGCCCCACGTCGCGGCCCCGCAGGACGCGCGCTAGCCGATCCTCGTGCAGCGAGCGGATCGAGCACACGAGCACCTTCGCCTCAGCCGACGCCCGGAGCGCGCCGCGCTCGATCTCGACGACGGCGTCGCCCTCGAGCGCGCGGACCAGCTTTTCCCGCCCCTGAGTCAGCAGCTCCTCGCGATGAGCGAGCACCAGCACCTGGCGTCGCGCGAGCCTGGCCAGGTGCGAGAAGATCACGGTCTTGCCGGCGCCCGTCGGCAGATGGACCAGCAGGCGACGCCGGCCCGCGCGGCGAGCCGCGAGCACGGCGTCGATCGCAGCGCGTTGGTAGGGACGCAGATCGCTGGACGGGTGGGGCGGCAACGCGGCAGTCATACGCTGACATCGGCTGCGCCGGCGAAAGATTGCCGTTCGTTCCGTCCGGCGCCCGGTAGTCTCCTTTGCCCGCCGAACCGCGCCCCCGAGGAGACGATGAGCACCCAACCGCACAACCCGCTTCACGGCATCACCCTCGAGCAGATTCTCAACGAGCTGGTGGCGCACTACGGTTGGCCAGAGCTCGGCCAGCAGGTGAACATCCGCTGCTTCACGACGGATCCCAGCGTCCCCTCGAGCTTGAAGTTCCTCCGGCGCACGCCGTGGGCGCGCGAGAAGGTCGAGAGCCTCTACCTCTTCATGCTGCGTGAGCAGAAGCGGCGCGACCGATAGCCCTGCGGCCGCGCCCCGGCCTCAGTGAGGAGCGCTGATAGCGGACCCGGGCGTTCTACCCGGGTCCGCTGACCGACAGCTTCGGCAAGATCATTAGGAAAAGTGGAGGCGCCGGGAGTCGAACGTGGGTCCGGCGAGATCGCAGGAGAGTGCAGGAAAGTGTAGGAGAGCAGTTTCGGGCGAGGAATCGGGGGTTTGCGGGGCGGAAGGCGAGGTGGCAGAGAGTGGTGGAGAATGGTGGGGAGTCGCGCGAATGTAGCAAACCGGCCGACGTCCGCTCAGCTGCTCGCGCTCCTCGACGCCGCGATCATCGCGCTCGATGCCGGCGAGACCGAGGCCGCTAGGACGCGATTGCAGGCCCTCGCGGAGGCGGTGCGGGTCATGTGTCACGCTGCGAGCCCTGGCGGCAGACACCGAGCGTTTGTCCGCCCGCGTTGACGGAGGATCGCGGCGCGCGCTAGAAAGTCGGGCGTGGCTCGCAAACGCCGATTCGAGCTGGTCGCGGGGACCAGCCGCAAGTTCTGGGAGATCGCTCAAACGGGCAACGCCTTCACGACGCGCTACGGTCGGATCGGCAGCGCTGGCCAGGAGACGACCAAGCGATTCTCGGGCGCGGCTGCCGCCACCAAGGCATACGAGCAGCTCGTCGCCAACAAGGTCAGGGAGGGCTACCACGAGCTGACCGGGGCGCCCGCCACTCAGAAAGGCGCGCGCCGCGCACGCCTGATGAAGCTGGACAAGAACATCGCCGAATGCGTCGACGCCTACGGCATGTTGAAGGCGGGCGACGACTGGTCGAACAACATACTGTCGGGAAAGACGGTGCGAGGTCCGGCGGGCAAGCTCGGTCTTCCGGGCGAGGTCGAGGTGACGCCGGATGCCAAGGAGCTCAAGCTCTGCGTCCGTCTCGCCGCCGCGGCCGGACGGATCGTAGGCGATCTCGAGCTCGACATGGGGTCCGCGGCCGGCCACCCGTTCGATCGCTTCTTCGTGGCGAAGCACGCGGGATGGCAGTGCCGCTCGCTCGAGCCCTGGGCGATCCGGCCGGTGTTCGGCGGCGCTCTCTACCCCGCAGCGAAGATCAAGGTGTTGCCTCTCGCTGAAGGCACCGGCTGGTGGAAGACGATGGTGAAATACTACCGGTTGAACGAGCATCCCGACGAGGAGCCGGGCAACTCGGACACCATGCGCGAGGGCCTGCGCCGGTGGCGAAAGGTGATGGCCTGGTTCCACGACGAGAAGGCGTTCGTGGAGTCAGCCTTCGTCGCCGTCGACAAGTCCAAGAACGACTCCCTCCGGGGCGGGTGCGTCTTCCCCCGGCTGCTGCTGGGCAGGACCCGAGGTGGCAGCATCGCTGGCCTGTTCACCGTCTTCGTCGACGCGTAGGCCTGGCGCCGATCCTCGTGTCTGCCTGCCTCGTCCGCTTGGTCGCAACCTGGGCGTGAAGTCATTAGCGATGGACACAAGAGCGATGGATACAAGCGAGAAACCTGACCTTCACCTTCATGATTTTCCGTACCGGTCGGACGCGGTCCCGACGGCGCGCGCGGAGTGGCGAGCGCGCCGGATGATGTGGGAACGTCGCGTGCGTGTAGCAATGTAGCAAGCCGGCGTGACGAACGCGATCGAACAAGGGAACCGCCGGCGCATCCTCGCTGTCGCTCATGAAAAGCGGCGTTCCGGTTACTGGATTGAGCGACTGAAGGGGCCCTGAGTCACCGGGCATTCGCGAGGGCCAGAACTGCGGCTGGATCGATCTTCCGCCTGAACCTGAGAACGTGCGCGCCAATCGGCAGGTCGCCCTCGGAACATCCTCGCTTGGCGTCTACGCAGATGATCAGGTTCTCGACGTTTGCTTTTCGGAGCGCGGCGAACTTCTTCTCCAGGTACTCGGGCGTCCAGAACCCGACGATTTCGAGCAGGAACCTGCGCGTCGGATCGCCACGGTGTCGAAGCAGGAAATCGGGGAAGACGAGACCCGCCCCGGCGCGTACCGGTTCCGGTTCACGAATGACGTCCCAATCCGGCGCGGCCCTGCGGAAGTCGCGGACGAATCGCTCTTCGAGCTGACTGTCGAAGTGGCGACCCTGTTCGGGAGCCGAGACCGGGTCGCCGGTGGCGAGTGAGAAATCCAGCGCCTGGCCACGCACGACACAGGTTGCCTGCAAAGAGAACCGACCGGACGCGACGAGAGGGGGAACGATCCCGGCAAGCGCTCGGCCATAGAGAAGCGTACGGCGAAAGAGCGCGTACGGGCCCGAAACCTCGAGGCGCGGCGCGCTCTCGCCCGGTGGCGTCGATACCGCGCAGATGAGACCCCGCAGCTTCGCCAGGCGAACGAGCGGTCTCACGCCGCCCTCGGCTCGCACGCGGACTGACGTGGCTCTGAACAGCATCGCTTGGGCCAAGGTGAGGTTGATCCTTTGAAGGGCGTCGGTCGGGCTCGGGACGGCGCGCGGTGACACGACGATCCTTTCGCCGGGTAGATCGGCGAACAGCGCCGCGCCGAGGACTGTAGGGGCGATCGAGAGCCGCTGTCCAACGCGCGTCAGAACGTCAGAGCGTGAGCCGCCCTGAGCCGCCATCTCACCAAAGACGGCATGTCTTAGTTCGCGTGGAGGAAGTGGCGCTTGAACTTGCGAACGCCACAGTCGAGAAAGAACCGCCGTCGCTGCTCGGCGCTGCAAGAACGGGGACGGCAAGGGAAGAGGTTCGCCGAGGCGCTGGCGCAGTTCGCGCTCGGGACGCCCGACGTATCGCTCGAACTCGTCGATGAGCGCACGCAGCCATGTCTGATCGCCATGCCCAAGGTAGCCGACGATCGCCTGACCGTCTTTGATTCTAAGCGGCAGAAGGTCGTCGGGGAGCAAGGGCTTCTCGCATTCTCGCTGCTTGATGAACGTCCGAGGTCCCCAGAGCGAGCAACTCATAGATCCTCGCCCGTTTGCCGGGCGCCGGTCGCAGGAGTCGGCCGACCCGTTGGACGTACTCTCGCTCCCCAAGACGGCCCGCCACGATGACGGCAATCTCAGCATCGGGGACATCGAATCCCTCGTTCAGCACCTGGCTCGAAACGAGCGCGCGCAGCTTCCCTTCGCGGAAGCGGGTGATCGTTTCAGCGCGTTCCGTAGGTCCAATGTCGCACGTCAAAGGCATGATCAGGTGCTGACGGGAGATGCCGTACGCGGTCTCGTTGTCGCCGGTGAAGACCAGGACGCGGGCATCGCGATGGCGCTCCAGCAGACGGGCGAGCGCGCTGCGTTTGCCCGACGGAAACGCCAGGATCGCCTTCGATCGCCGCCACGCGGCCAGCGCGCGTCGTCCACTGTCTGTCTGGGAGGCGGCTCGAACGAAATCTACCCACGACGCGCCGGGGTTGACGGCCACGAATGGGCGATGGGTTCGCCGAAAGATCGCCAGCGATTCTTCGTATGCGGCGCGCTCGTCGATGTTCAGCTCGATTTCGACCGGGACGATGTCGTACGAAGAAAGGAAACCGCCGGCCAGATCCGAAACCCCGAGGCGATAAACGACAGGGCCGATCAGGTCGATCAGCCGTGCCGCTGCCTCGCCTTGGGGAGGCGTCGCGGTGAGACCGAGTCGAGTCGGGGCAATACACATCTCGAGCGCCTCGTCGCGAATGCCGCTTCCGAAGTGGTGGACCTCATCAACGACGAGCAGACCGAAGCGGTTGCCTATGCGCTCCATCGTTCGAAAGGCGCTCTCGAAGGTCGCTACCGTGATCGCCTCGATCGTATGTAGCCCATCGCCGAGAACGCCGATAGGGCCGCCGTAGTGTTGTGCCAGGGACGCACGCCACTGATGAAGGAGGACCCGCGTCGGCACGAGGCAGAGCGCCGGCAGCCGAGAGCGCGCCATGGCGCCGACGGCGACAGACGTCTTCCCGCTCCCGGTCGGAAGAACGATGGCACCGCGGCAACCGGCGGCGTGCCACAACTGCAGCGCCGTCTCCTGGTAGTCGCGCAGCTTAGGACCAGAGAATGCCTCGTCCGGCGCTCGGACGTATGCCGTCGTTTCGTCCGTGACCTGGACACTCTTCGTCCGCAACTCGGCAACGAGCGCGGCGCAGCGGTAGGGTCGAACTCGGTAAACTCCAACCCGCGCGTCCCAGAGAACGCCAGGAACTGTCGCGAGATCGAGGGGATCACCATCCTGCGTGAGCACGACGGTGCCCCGGTCGAAGGTCAAGCGCACGTCGCCCAGCTGAGCGAAAGACGTGCCAATCGCGCCGCACCGACCTGGCCCGGGAGATTCCTAGATCGGCTTGGATGAGTCGGCGGTGGCCGGGCGAGCCTTGTTGCTTGCTCGTACTACGCTATTAGCGTAGCATGTCCATCATGGAGCGACCGCTTCAAACCGTCGTCGAGACGGCCGAGTTCCTGGCGCGGTCGTCAAAGTTAGTGTCTGACGAGCAGCGCGCCCGAGTGGTGGAGATGTTGGCCCGGGATCCCGAATGCGGCGAGATCATGCGGGGAACCGGCGGGGTGCGAAAGGTCCGCGTTGCACTGGCCGGACGTGGGAAGAGCGGCGGCGCGCGCGTGATCTACTATTTTCATAGTGAGAAGCTTCCCTTATTCGCTTTGACTGTGTTCGCGAAGAACGAAAGGGCCAACCTGACACTGGCGGAACGAAACGCGATGGCCTTGGTTGTCAGGGCCATCAAGCATCAGTTTGAAGGGTGAACATCATGAGCAAGAAGGCGTTCGATTCGATCATGGCGGGCCTCCAGGATGCGCTCGCATACACCAAGGGCGACAAGACGCGCGGTCGGGCGACGGCTTTCGACGCGGGTGATCTCGACGTCGGGAAGGTGCGCGGCAAGGTCGGCCTCTCACAGGACGAGTTTGCGCGTGCCTTCGGCGTGAGCGTCGGTACGCTCCGCAACTGGGAACAGAGACGAGTTCGACCGGACGGACCTGCGCGTGTTCTGCTCACCGTGATCGATCGCGATCCGGTCTCCGTCTTGAAGGCGCTGCGAATCGGCCCGAAGAGAGCGGCGACTAAGCGTCGACGGGCGGCCTGAGCAAGTCCATGGCGTCAGTCGGCTCCGCAGCGCGCGCGCGCTTCAAGGACTGGCGTCATCGTCATCATCGGCGTCATCGGGACGTGGTCTCTAGTCTGCTACGCTCAGTCCTGTATCCAGCGCGGTCCGGCGGATGAGCATTTCGTTCACCGACGGGATCGCGCTCGTCTCTGCCTGCGAGCCCGCAGTCTGGGTCCGCGGCGCGCTTCCACCTTTGGCCGTGGAAGAAGGTCGAAGTCCGGAAGATCAATTCGGGTGCCGAAGAAGCTGTGGGACTGCGATCCAGCGGACCCGGGCAGACTACCCGGGTCCGCCGACCGACGGCGTCGGCAATATCATTACGTTTTTGTGGAGGCGCCGGGAGTCGAACATCGGTCCGGCGACGTCGCAGGAGAGTGCAGGAGCGAGTAGGAGAGCAGGTTCGGGCGAGGAATCGGGGGCTTGCGCGGATTCCGGCGAGACGGCGACCGCGCAGCAAGACGCGGCGACATCGCGGACGTGTAGCAATGTAGCAAGCGGGCCGATGCTCCGTGAGCTGATCGAGCTCGTCGACGGCGCGATCGTAGCGCTCGATGCCGGCGAAATCGAGGTCACCAGGGAGCGCCTGCAGGCGCTCGCGCAGGTGGTCCGGGCCCTGACACCGTGAGGACCTGGATCCTGTCGGGCGCCCTCAGGGCGAGTCGGCCCGGCAACGGCATCCGCCCGGGCCGCAAGTATCGTGTTCGCCGAGCGGACCTGGACGCATTCGTCGCGGCGTCGCAGCAACGCAAGCCTTGATCACGCGTACGAGCTTCGACGAGCGGTGCCCGCGGCCACGAGCTGCAGCACTGCATCGGGCTCGAGCCCTTCGCATGCAACAAGCTCGATCCGGCGGCGCGAACGTTGCGCTCGGAGGGCGCGAGTGCCGTCTTCTTCAAGCACGTTGATTGGTCGGCTGCCTGTTTCAACCCTCCGCTCAGGGTGGACATCGCGGGTTCAAGTTCCGTCAGACCCTCCGCCGATTGGCCTCCCCCACACGAGCCGCCCCTCCATGAACACGGCCGCGACCATCTCCGGCTTCAGCGTCATGCGACGTCCGCGCTCGGGAGACAGTTCGTGTTCAGCGAAAAGGTCGCGGACCCTACGGAAGGTGAGGTGACCGCCTTCGAGGCCGTCGAAGCGCATGCCGCCGAAACCGACCTGCGCGGCGCCGGCGCTCTCCTCGGTCGACACGATCTGATCCGTCGGGAGCGGCACCCTGCCACCATCCGCGAAAGTCACGAAGGTCCCGGGAGGGCCGTTCTGCACGACGGGCAAGGTACGTGCGGTAGGTACGAAGGCCGCCTCCCTGTGGATGCGACTTCCCTGCACGAACTCCACTGTGCAGAAGACGGCCGCGCTTTTGTCTGCGGTCATCATTGGGCCAGGTGCGGGTAGGGGGGGACCGTCTGGCTGCGGACGTCGTCGATCGCCCCCCCCATCGTGAAGTGATAGAGGACCTGGAAGGCGTCGCCTGTGATCTCGAACGTCCGATGACAGACGTCGTCGAAGAAGCAGCCGATGCCCGTGGCACGGATGCCCGACGCCTCGGCCTCGAGGTAAAGCTGCTGGCCCACGACGCCGGCCTCCCAGTGGAGCCGTCGGTAGAACCAGGCGCCGAAGGTTTCGAGCGGGGCGCGGTACTCCGCCAGCATCGCCGCCGCGAAGACGCCGTCGGCCGCGATGTCCTGACCGCAGCTCGTCTGCGCGGCCACCCGTCGCGCATCGCCTGCTTCGAGTAGGAACAGCGGCAGCGAGGTCGGACATCCTTCCGGCGAGGTCCAGGCGAAGCCGGGTGTCATCAGCCGCGCCAGGGTCTCCTTGCGCGCCGGATCGCGCAGAAGCACGTAGAGGCCAGGCGGAACGCCCTCCACCCGATGAACGAACAGCAGGAGGTCGATGCGGGGGCGCCAGGGCAGCATCGTGAAGGGGACTTGACCCTTGCCCGGAATGGTCTTGAGCAGGATCTGGAAGAAGGCTTCGCGGCCAAGACCGGTGTGGCCGTCGAGCGCGACGGCGCTCCGCCGCTGCGCGAGGATCGGGCGCAAGGTCAGGGGCGAGTCGCCGGCCGCGAGGGAATGGTTGACGAGTGTGGGTGTATGCCAGAAGCCGGCGAGCGGCGGCTCCGTCTTGCGGGTCGCTCCCGCGACCTCGTCGATCACGGGCCAATGCTGCCCGTGCTCGGGGCTGAGGCGGTTGGGGACGCCCATTGGCGGACCTGAGAGGGCCCTCAATCTCCCCCGCGACGGACTCCGCTGGGCGACGCCCAGCTCCGTCAGGGCGTCGTCTGACAGGGTGAACGTCCGTTGCTGCTCAATTGAAAGGGGCGCGTCTTGTGGCGAGAGCGCGAGCAGACAGTCGGCATCCTCGGCCTCGGGCGCGCTCTGAGTGTCGACCCCGAGCAGGCGCGCCAGATCCGAGTCGGTGACGCCTTCGCAGAGGCGCGCCTCCCAGCCGAGCCCCGCCGCGGCCACGGCGACGGCGCCCATCGCGTGTCCGACGTCGTGCTGGCAATAACGAAAACCGCGCTCGCCGTATTTCCAGGACTCGCGCCAGTGGATCGACGTGAGTCCGACTAGGACACCCCCCGGCGGTAACTGCGTTGCCAGTGCGGCCCAGGTCTCGTCGGAGAGGTCCACGCGCCGTTCGAGCGCGTGCTCGTGGGGCGCGTAGTGGTAGACGGCTGGCTTGTCGGCGAGTCCCTCCACGGGGCCCGCGATCAGGTAGCCCTCGGTCGGATGGAGGTTTCCGCTGGACGGGTTGACCCGCAGCGACCAGCGGGCAGCGCCCGCCTGCTTCCACGCCGAGAGCGCCAGCGAATCCTGAAACAGCTGCGATACCCAGCGGTGACCGAGTGGCACCGAGGGGACGTTCCCCAGGAGAAAGGCCGGCTCGTAACGAGGCTGGTCCTCGAAACGCACCAGATCGAGGGACAGCACTGGCGCCCCGGCGAAGCGACGGAAAGGATCCGGTTGGGTCGCCCAGTCCATGTGGCCGAGCGAGCGGGCGAAGCGGCCAGGGTGATGCTTCGTTCGCTCGTGGTACGCGAGCACGGTCGCAAGAGATTCGGCCGGGTCGCTCATGGCTGCGCTCAGTAACGAGCAACGGAAGCGTCGACCGACGTCGACCAGGCATCGATGCCGCCCACCAAGTTGCAGACGTTCGCGAATCCCTTCGCGACAAAGTGTTCGGCGGCAGCCTGACTGCGGATCCCGTGGTGGCAGTGCAACACCAGCAGCGTGTCTCGGTCGAGGTTTTCGATGTGCTGCACCCCTCGCGGGTCGAGGTGTCGGGCGCCTTCGATCCGGGCGATGCCTCGTTCAGCCTCGGTCCGGACATCCCAGAGCTCGAGCGGAGCACCGCTGTCCAGAAGAGACTTGAGCTCCTGGGCGGTGATCTGCCGAACGCGAGCGGCGGGGTTCGTCATGTCGGGGACGTGCGGATTCTACAACTTGAGGGGCCTGGGCGCCGGTCCCGTCGCTCCCGGCGCCTCAAACTCGGCCAGCAGCCGCGCGACGTCGCGGGCCAGGGCATCGACACGCAGGTCGAGGGGCGGAGCAATTTCGACAGGATAGTTGGTCTGCCGCAGCGCTCCCGGCTACATTTTGAAACCATGAGCGGACGCTCCCAGAAGGTTCTCGGCGAGGCTCTCGACCTCACGGATGAGGAGCGGGCCGAGGTCGCACTCGAGCTGGTCGCGAGCTTGGACGGGCCGCGGGATGCCGACGCTGAGGACGCGTGGGTCGCAGAGATCGAACGTCGCGCCCGCCGTGTCCTAGCCGATCGTGATGGCGGTGAAGACTGGTCCGCTGCGCGCGCCGAGATCGAAGCGAAGCTCCGGCGGCCGTGAAGACCGCTCGGCGTTTTCCGTATTCGATCGCTTTCATCGAGCTCCCGACAGTCGTTCGCGTCTGCGGTGGCTCACGAGAAGCGGCGTCCCGGTTACTGGCTCGGACGACTAAAGGACACCTGAGACCTTGCGTGAATCGCTACCGCGAGGACTGCGGCAGGATCGATCTTCCGCTTGAACCTGACGACGCGCGCGCCGATCGGCAGCTCGCCCTCCGAGCATCCTCGTTCCGCATCCACGCGGATGATCAGGTTGTCGACGTTTGCCTTTCGACCGACAAGGACGGCCCGCCATCCACCGAGGCGATCGGCGATCCCGGTTGGGTTGCAGGTGGAACCGCGATAGACGACGCCGTGGGCGGGAATTAAGCGGCGGATTGGACGTTTCATTTGTGGTTTTCTAAACGCCGCTCGCGAATGGCGCGCGATCGGCATCACTGACTTCGAGGACGTCCATGGCCAGCGTAGAAGAGGTCGCACGTCATGATCAAGGAGACGGTGAGCCAAGCCAGCGAGCACGTATCCTCGCTAATGCCGCAGCCGCAATCCTCGGCGACGGGTGCTCTGTCAAACTCCAACAGGGGTGACATTTCACCGGATCTCGTTAGCTTCTGCACACCACCAAGCTCGGTCCCCGGCCGCCCACGGCGGCACGGCGATTGCGAGGACCGGCAGGCATGGGGATTCGAACGGACAGCCGATGGGCAGGCGTGCTGACGATGGTCGTCCTGACCGGGGCTTTGGGGGGCGCGGCGCGAGCGCAGGTCGGCGGCGGTCACTTTTCGCTGTCGGTCGATGGGGGCCTGATGCATTCGACCAGCGTGCGCGCGCTGAGCACGAAGCCGGAAACCGCCGTCGCCGACGGACCCCAAACCTCCCTCTGCGCCGGGCTCAGCGGTATCGGGGAGTACCTGGGAGGGGTGGCCGGAATCCGGGGCGACCTCGGCCTCGACATTTTTGGCGCGGCACCGATCGAAGCCTTCCTTGGCGGTCTGGCCGGCTTTCGGCTCAGGTTCGGCAACTGGCGCGTGCAGGCCACCGGAGAGCTCGGTGAGCACCTCTTGTGGGATATCGGAGCGGGCGAATTTCAGGGCCACCCGCACGCCCTGCTGCCCTTTGCCGGCGCCAGCTTGGAGCTCGGTCACCGCGATGGTGTGCGCCCGGGGCACCTCGGGCTCTCGGCCTTCGTCCGGCAGGACCTGGACCAGCGTACGGTGCCGGCACACGCGGACTTCATCTCCACCGGGGGCGGCGACACCGTTCACGAGGTCTTCGATGCCACCTACAGCGTCGGCGGGACGACGATCGGCCTCGGAGTGAACGTGACGACCAACTGATCGATTGCGGAAACCTGGTCGTGCGGCTAAGGCGGACCATCAAGGACCCACGGCGAACGGAGGAGAACAGCAGCGACGTGAGCACACAAGCTCGACTGGCGACGGATGTCCTCATTCGAAGGTCGCGATCGTACCCCAACCTCAGCATGGCGGCGATGATCGCAGAGAGGCTGATGTGGCTGGCTGTGACCTGCAGGGACTGCGGCAACGCCCTCGAGTCTGAGTCAACGGCAGTCGGGCAGTGACGCGTCGGCCAGTCCGACGCGCCATGCCGACATCCGAAGTCGATTGACCGACGGCGTAGTCACCGCGTGCAACAACCGGAGCCTGAAGAATGGAGGGGTGACCGCCGCTTCGCGAATGGCGTAGGGGGGGCTGCGGAAGATGGGCGCGGCAGTAACGAGACCGCTTGCCCTTCCTTCTGAAAGAGCCGGGATCTGCCTCCCCTGATGAGGCGAATTGACTGCGGTGAGTTCCCTCAACGCTGTCGTCAAGAGCCGTCTCAGTGGAATGCGAACTGTAACGAGTGAGCGGCTCTCGGGACCAAGAACGCCCTGCGGTTGACAACAGGCTGACAACAAACCCGGGAGCCGTCGTAACTCCTTGGAGTGTCGACCTAATTTGTGGAGGCGCCGGGAGTCGAACCCTCGACACGCAGACTCGGAATCCTTTGGCATCACGCGGATTTGCGACCGAGACTGCGGAGTTAGCAAGGGTTCGACTTTTCCGGCTCGCTCCGTTTCATTCCGACGAAAACCGTCGAACTCCGAGTCGTCTGACAACAGGCTGACAACAGATCGGCGTGCGAATGCAGGATCCGGCGTCTGGGCGCCAACCCGCGGCCGAGGGCCCTATCAACGTCCGGAAAACTCTGGGCGTCCGCGCTGGCGCGCACTGTTCTTGGGTAGTGTCCCAGGCTCCGCGACGGGCTCCGGCGTCGGTTGTCAGCGCATCTGACAACAGCTCAGGTCGAAGGCCCACGAGCTCAGCCTTCTCGGGAACCGTGTCTTGCTGGTCGAGTCCAGCGGGCTCCGGGGCCACGTCCGCGTCGGCCATCGCAATTTCGATCTGGCTCAGAAGTCGGACATCTCGGCTTCCTCGTCCTCGTGCGTGCCCGGGCACGCGCCTCTGCGCTCGCAGACGTGCTCGCGACTGCGGGGAACAGCAGTCGCGACAAGCTCGGTCAACTCGCCAAGATCTGGGCGGACGCCGAACGAACGCACGCGCTGCCCGCACGCCTGGCCCTCTCGGGAGAGCACGCCGGTCGCCTGTTCTGGTCGAAGCAGGGGGGTGGGATTGCTGGCCGCCGCAGACATCAAAGCGCTCCCCGCCGTCTTCCCCCGCGCCGCGGGCCGTCGGGACCTCTGCTTTCCGCCTCCAATACCGCGTACGACATGATGGACTGGCCGGGGATCTTCCCCAACCTGAAGACGATGTGGGGCTATCTCCACACCGCGCCCAGTCTCTCCACAGGCGCGGGAGCGCACATTCGACTCTGGGATCGCTCGACGCGCGGGAGCCAGCAGCGGATCGATTGGATGGTGGCCAAGAATACCCGCCGCGGCAAGAACGTCGCGGTCTGGTCGCGGTTCACCGGGGTCCAGACCGGCGTCGTTGAACCGATTGAAACCATCCTCGCGAGACTCATAGCGGCGGAGAACGCGTTCCAGTCGTTCTTCGTGGGCGACAGCGTCGTCACGGACCATCAGTCAGGGCCGCTTCGTGACTACTACGACAACATCCAGGCCTTGCTCCAGCACACCGAGCTGCCGGCCGACCAGCGGAGCACCTGGGAGGCGAGGTCCCAGGTGACGATTCGGCTCATCTACTTCGACACGATTCGCGGTCGGTTCCAGCAGCCTACGCCAGCCAGATCGCCGCTGGCTATGCGGCCGTCGGATTGCCGGCGCCCAACTTCAGCGTGATGGATCGAAAGTCCGCCCTGGCGTCGATCGCGGCGTTCGACGCGCAAGCTCGGTCCGTCGGCGCCCACGGCGGCGACTCAGCTGCGGCCCGTGCTCACCGATGGGCTGCGGGCGCTCGGAAGCCGATACATCCTGCTGAACTGGATCTGACGGACGATGAGCAGGCACCACGTCTCTCCGAGACACGGAGGCGCGATCCTGGTCGCCGTCGTCGGTCTCGTCGCGGGTGCCGTCGACGTCGCTGCCGCCCATGAGCCTTCGAAGTCGAAGGCGCCCGCGGCCGGCAGCGGTCCCGCCGGGGCCGCGCCGACCTGCCACGCCTGGAGCGGCGTCCCGCCCGTGCAACGACAAGGTCGGGAGAAGCGCGCCCGTGATGTCACCATCAAGGCGCTCGCCCAGGCCTGCAGCGCGATTCCAGAGCAGCTTCGTCGCGCTGCTGGCGAGGTTCAGGAAATGAAGGACCCGACAGAGCGCGCGGCCATCCTCGCGCACGGCCGCATCCGCGGCGCTCGGCGAAGGGTGCGCCATCTCCGATCCCCTCGCGACGCGAGAAACGCGGCGGCCCGTCCGCTCCGCCCCTCCGTCGGGTGCCCCGACTCGAACGAAGGGGAGTCATACGATGGACAACGATACCGATGACACCCGCGAGATGGA
This sequence comes from uncultured Pseudomonadota bacterium, assembly GCA_963774325.1. Classification (GTDB taxonomy): domain Bacteria; phylum Myxococcota_A; class Polyangia; order Fen-1088; family Fen-1088; genus DASRQZ01. The sequence goes on along the minus strand of CAVZEF010000002.1, from coordinate 232,024 downwards.
CGCCGAGATCAGCGCGCCGCGCGGCTGCGATGCCTGCACGATGGGGATCGAGTTCGTGGGCAGATCCGAAGTTCGCGCTTGCGCTCACTGCTCGCATACCAGCCGCGGACACCGCACCAATCGCGAAGCAGTGGGGCTCGTCTCCGAGGCGATGGCCGCCCTCGCGGACATCCGCGAGCTGCTTTGGCCGATGGCCAACCCGAACGCCAGGTGGTCGCCCGACACCATCGACGAGATCGCGCGGCGGCTCGACTTTCTTCGGACGACGCCGAACTACCCGGCGGCGGACACCGTCCGATACAGCGGTTCGGTCAGGATCGAGCTGACCTACCAGGACTCCGACGGCTGCTACGACGGAAAGGTCGTCGTCAGTGGTCACACGTACAGCGTCTGCGTCGGCCCCCCGGCCAGCGGGTGCGGACCCGGCGTCGCCTACGATTCGCCCGAAGCCTACGACCGCGCCGCGCACGCCGCACTGTCATTCGCCGCGGCTGACCTCGAGTGGGGCGACAGCACGGATATCTTCACGCCCGCAGCCGAGGTCGATGAGAACGGCTGGGTGATTCGCCGGGAGCGTGAAGGCACTCGAGCTGCATTTCCTGGATCAGAGCAACGTGCCCGACATCGAGCAGGTCGTCACGTTGCTAGATGGGGACGTGGTGCTGCTGTCCGACGACCGGGTCGGGTACCACGACGCCTTCTCCACGAACTGGGTCAGGGCCCGCCAGACCCACCACGAGCCCAATCCCCGCGAGGACGAGGGGTCCGACGCCGACGAGCAGGCCATCTTCTTCGCGTTGCCCGAGGGCTCGCGATGGTGGCCAAGGCTGCCCGCGCTCCACACTGAGGTCACGTTTGGACAGAAGCGCTGGACTGGCAAAGATGACGCCGACCTTTCCGTGCGCGTGGTCGTGGTTCCAGAGGGTCTGAAGGTTGAGCTCAACGCGCGCGATGACCAACGGATCCTGCCTGCCGCTGGCGCAGATGCGCGGGCCTTGGTGCGAGCCGACCATTTCGAGCTCTGGTTCTGCAGCGAGCAACATTCGATCGAATGCGGGGAGAAGCCCGCCCAGCTCGGCGTAGCGCGGACGGCCGGCGGCGGCGCCGTCGCCCGCTGGTTGCACGGTCGCTTATTCAGACAGCGATGACGCAAAGGCTGGCCAGCAAACGATGGTGGCGACGGCGTTGATCAAGAAGGCAAACCCGAAGTTGCCCAGCCTGCTCGCGATCGCGGACGGCGATCGGCCGTTTCCTCGCTGGAATCGGGCGAAGCTTCTCGCGCCTGGTCAGCCGACATCCTGGCAATACCGGCCCGCCCCCCCCATGCGCAGCCCTCCGACGGCGAGCCATTCTGCGCGCTATTTGTCGAGCTTCTTGGCAATGCCGTGCTTCAGGTCCCCAACCGCCTTCTTCACCGCGCCGCCGGCCCGTTGGGCGGCACCCTCCGATTCCTTGTCCTTGTCGCCGGTGATGATGCCGGCGGCCTCCTTCACGCGGCCCTTGATGTTGTCAACCTGCCCATCTTTCTGGTCTTTGTTCATCATCAAAGCTTGGGCACGAACGCAGTCATGTAAAGGTGCGGTCGGGTCGGCTCCCCGCCCTTCGTTGCTGGCTCGCTTCGTGGGTCCGCCGGCGAGCAAGGCGCGCCACGCACGCACGCGCACCGCGTGCGGCTCGACGAGCGCGCCGGTTCTCGATGCAGAGGATCCCGCCCGCCTGGTCCGGCGCGGGCGGCGCCCCGCTTTGCAGGCGGGGAGAGTCTCGAACGTGGCGCGCGAACGCGCTTCCTCGATCTGCTTCGCGAACACGCTTCGCAACGTGATGACGAGTCGCGCGGCCTGGTCGCGGGTCATTGGGAAGGCTCCTCGGTGCGGGCGGAGTCACTCGCGGAGGCGACGACGATGCGGCCCGTGCCCATGGCTTTCGAGAGGGCGAGGTCCGCAGCGCGGAGGAGGTCGGCCACGCTGAGTATGCCGGTGTCATCGAGGACCGGCAATGCGGGAAGACGGCGATGCCGATGCTGACAGCCGGAGTGATAGGGTTGCGCGGCAGCGAGGAGGTGAAGGAGTTGCCCGTTGCGAGCGATTGAAGGCGTAATGCCAACGGAAGAGCGTGCGAAGCGTCGGGGTGCCGGCACAGCACGGCAAAGACGTTCGTGTAAAAGCCGCGAAGACGTCCTCGACGCGAAGCGTGCTGTGAAAACGTTGGGCCAGATCGAGGATGAGCGCGTCACCGCCGCTCGGGCCCGAGGTGGAAGCGGCGAGTCTTTCCGAGATCATCCGCCGAGATGAGCAGCAGGGCGAGGGTCTGAATGTGCCGTCGGGCGAAGGCAAGCTCGCGGCGGAGGTGGTCGTTGAAGAAGAGCCGAGCCCACGGACCCATCAGTCAGGGTCAACGACAGGCATCCCGAATCGAGGCGAAGCTCGTCGGCCGCCGGCGGCGGCGAAGCCGTTCGCGAACAGCGCCGCGTCCTCTGGGGTGGCGAAGCCCCGGTGCGTTGTCTCAAGTTCCCAGCAAGGGTCAGCATCCGCCTGCCAGCGAAGCCGAGCGACAAAGAAATCAGTGAGCATGCGATCCTCCTTGGCCTGACCCGAACCGAGGGCCTTCCGATCTATCGACCAGCGCGCAGGTGATGTTCCCCTGTGCAGCGAAGAAACATCATCAGACCGCGGTCGGTCAGGCCGGCAACCCGCTGGAGGTCACCACCGTGCTGGTTATGATTTTCTGTCCGCGCTGCGGTGACAGCACGTCGGGCCGAACTGCTCCGAAGTGTCTCAAAGCATGGTACCCGCCGTAGCTGAGTAAATCGCTGCTCGGGTTGTGGCCACGAGAGACAGCTTTGGCTGCCCGGTATGGCATGCTCGATATTGCCGAGGTAGAGAGAGGGTAGGTCGGCGCAATGTCCTCCATCTCGGATACACTCGGGCATGCACTGGCGGGCGGCATCGTCTTCCGCCTGAACATGATGCTTTTCGGACGACGCTCTCGGGAACGTGCCGCGCCGGTTGATGGTCGGTACATATTCCGGCGGGGAAAGGTCGGCGCCGCGGTCGGCTTGAGCTTTGTGGCCGGTGCGGCCGGCTGCGGAGTGGCCTGCGTTTCAGGTCGCGGGCACCTGTCGGAGACCGCGCTCGTTCAAACCATCGCAGGTGGCGCGCTTCTCGCCTTCGTGGGCTCTTTGTTCGTGTCAGCAGCGATGGCCGTCAAATACACGTTCACAGACGACGGCATTGAGCATCGAATTTTATGGTGGACCCGGAAGATCGAATGGATCGACATCGAGAAGATCGATTTAGGCATCTTTCCTTACGAATTGATTCTTCGTTCCGAGCGCGGCGCCGTGACATTGACGTTCCTGATGGTCGGCTCCGGAACCATGGTGGAATTGCTGCTTCAGCGCGTGAGAGGGGCGGCCCTGGAGAACAGTCACGGGGCATATTCGGCGCTGCGGCGTATTGAAGCGGACCTTCCTGGACGCAGATAGCTAGGCGCGCCGACGAGAGTCTCCGGGACAGTCGACATGAATAAAACCGTACCGTCGCATCGACGGTCGCTGTTCGTGCACGGCGGGTGCTACTCAGTGCCTAAGCGGCGCCGTGCAGACCTGCCAGGGCCAGCCGAGGATATGCACGGCGTGGTGACCACGACGACCTGCACGGGCACGCAGACGCCCAATCTCTCGACGTCATGGAACGCGACGACAACATCTCGCCAGCCCTTGCCGTCGGAGCGTTCGATGCGACCGACGCCGGGCTCTATTTGCCTAGAGCTGCCAGGGTTCCTTGGCATCCGCTTTGTGAGCCACGAGTCCGGCGAACTCAAAGACGGCGACGCCTTCAGGCGAGAACAACACGCGCGCCTCCCCCGATCGGGCGGCCGCCTCGAGCGCCTGCGCCGCCGCGCGTTCTTCAACGCCCAGCGCCGCAGCCAGCTCCGCGGCCGTGACGCGACCCTGGTACTGACTCGCCACCGTCAGCATGCGCTGTCTGATCACGAGGGCCATCGGAGGGGACCCTGGGCGCAGCAACGATTCGCGCCGGCCCTCAATCGGACGTAACCGAAACATTCGACGCGTGAGAAAGCCGCCGCATAGCCCGAGTGCGGAAAAGAAGATCGCTAGTCCGACGCTGGTTTGAATAGGCTGGTGCCCGCTGTCGATAACGTCGCCGAGCATGCCGAGCACCGAAGTGATGATCGTGCCGATTCCCGCGGTAGTGCCGAGTACCCGTTCGATGCGCCAGCGCGCGATCGGGCGCTGAGGTGCCACGGCGAGCGAAACTGTTTCCGGCAGGGCTGCCACTTCGCGAGCAGGTTCGTCGGGTAACATTGACGTGTCCCGAGAATATCCGATCTCGCGATCTGAACGGCCGCCTGGATGGTGGCGAGCGTTTGCCCTCGACGACGATCCGATGAAGCCTTCGTCGGCGGCGGATAGCGAGGAGTCCTTCCCCGAGATCGGTGTCGACGACGAGCCGCGCGAAGAAGGCGCCGCGCAAGACGGCTCGTCTTCCCTGGAGACGCTGACGCCGGAGAAGCTGAACGAGATCTGCGCGGCCCTTCGGAAGCTGCCACCGCTGGAGCCTTCGCAGAGGCTGCTCGACCGCCGTGGCGCCGTCGGCCGCCTCCGGAAGCCGATTCTCACCGCGCAGCGGCGGGGATATACGCTCGCGCAGATCGCGGACATGCTCACGTCGGAGGGCCTGGACATCAAAGCCTCGACCCTCCGCGTGTACCTGCGTCAGGTCAGGCGTCGACGACGCCACCGGGCAGAGGACGCGCGGCGAGCGAACATGCCACTCGTCCTCCGAGGGTGAATTCGCGGCTCGGTGCCGGCAGCCAGCGACGTTCCCCGAGCGGCGGCCAATGGGTCGAAGGATGCGCCTCTTCATCGCCGAGAAGCCGAGCCTGGCGCGCGCGATCGCCGATGCGCTTCCCGGACCGCAGATCAGGCGGGCCAGCTTCATCGAATGCGGGAAGGACGACATCGTCGCCTGGTGCGCCGGGCACATTCTCGAGCTGGCCGAACCCGAGCATTACGCGCCCGAGTACAAGACCTGGCGCATCGATCACCTCCCCATCGCCCCTTCCGAATGGCGCCTCGTCGTGACAGCGCCGGATCTGCTCCGGACGATCCGCTCGCTCTTGCCGAAAGCGAGCAGGGTCGTGCACGCCGGCGATCCTGATCGCGAAGGACAGCTTCTCGTCGACGAGGTCCTGGAGTTTCTCGGGTACCGCGGCCCCGTCGACCGGCTGCTCGTCTCCGATCTCAACCTCCCGGCAGTTCGAAGAGCTCTAGGCGAGTTACAGTGCAACGCGAGGTACAGCGGACTCTACGAGGCGGCGCTCGCGCGGCAGCGCGCGGACTGGCTGTTCGGCATGAACCTGACCCGTCTCTACACGGTTCTCGGCCGCGCCGGGGGGTACGACGGCGTCTTGTCAGTCGGTCGGGTGCAGACGCCGCTCCTTGGCCTGATCGTCCGGCGCGACCTCGAGATCGAGCGGTTCGAGGCGCGGCCGTACTACGTCGTTCGGTCAGTGGCGCGCGCCGCGGACGGCGCCTTCGTCTGCACCTGGCAGCCGCCAGAGGACGCGGCGGGTCTCATCGACGACAGCGGTCGCTTGCTGAACCGACAGCGCGCCCTCGATGTGCATACGAAGGTCGCGGGGAAGCTCGGCGAGGTGATCCGATGCGTTCGAGAGAAGAAGGAGGAGCCCGCTCCGCTGCCGTACTCGCTGCCCGACCTTCAGGTGGACGCGGGGAAGCGCCTCGGGCTTGGACCGAAGGAGACGCTCGACGCCTGCCAAGTCCTTTATGAGACCCATCGGCTCTTGACCTATCCGCGCTCCGACTGTTCTCACCTGCCCGAGGGCCAGCACGATCAGGCCACCGCCGTGCTCGCCGCGATCGCGACCAACATTCCTGCCCTGGTCCCCGCCATCGGGAAGGCCGACAGGTCGCGACGGTCCCGTGCCTGGGACGACAACAAGGTGACCGCCCATCACGCTATCGTCCCGACGATGATCGCCAAGCCGAAAGCCGACCTATCGCCGGGCGGAGCGCGGCGTCTACGAGCTGGTCGCCAGACGCTACCTCGCGCAGTTCTACGGGCCTGTCGAGTACGACCAGACGCGCGTCGAGCTCGGGATCGAGGGCGAGCGCTTCTTCGCCTCCGCCCGGCAGATCACGTCGGACGGTTGGCGCGCTGTGATCACGCCTGTGCCGCGAGACGAAATTCCGAAGGGTCCGGACGAAGACCAGCCTGCCGTCACGCTGCCACCGGTCCACGAAGGGGACCGGGTGAGCTGCGCCGAGGTCACGATCGCAGACATGCAGACGACGCCGCCCAAGCGGTTCACGGACGCGAGCCTGATTCAAGCGATGAGCGCCATCGCGCGCTATGTCCGCGACCCCAAGATCAAGCAGCTCCTCCGCGAGACGGACGGCATCGGCACCCCCGCAACCCAGGCAGCGATCATTCAGACCCTGTTCGACCGCGGCTTCATCGCGAAGCGAGGCCGTCAGGTCACCTCCACGCCCATCGCTCGTGCCCTGATATGGCTTCCGAGCATCACACTGGAAGGCATGCCCAAGGACTTCCTGGACGAAGTGATCGGGTCCCGCTCGAGGAAGAACCCGCGCTTCCCGGACCTCGTTGCCGAGGCCGAGCACCGGCGCGCGCTCGCGCGCGCTCTCGCTTCGCGGCGCGCGAGCGCCGGCCTCAGCCAAACACTCGTCGCAGCCAGCATGGGCACCGCGGCGTCGGTGGTTAGCAAGCTCGAGGCCGGCGCGGACGTGAAGCTATCGACGCTGCAGCGCTACTGCGGTGCCATCGGCCAGGCGTTTCCGCCGCGACTCGGGAAGCGAGCGGCCTGAGACGGGTAGGACCGCGGCCCAGCGCGCCGAGGGCTTCAAGTCTCGTGGAGAACCAGCCGTAGCAATGTGGCGACGTCCCACTCATCTTCGAGCTCACAGCTGAACTCTGTTTGGTTGTCCCGATAGGGCGCGAACACGAAATCCGGGGCGAGGCCGTCGACGCGGAGTTGTCGCAGATCGACCGTGGGATCGAACAGCCCGAAGATCGGTCCCTGGTACGGCGTCGTCCGTCGAACGCTGACGGTCCATTCCCTCGGCCACCGCGCAAGCCCGCCGAAGTCGTGTTTGAGAACGACCACGACACCCCGACGAGTCAGAGCCACCGCAGGCATCGGCAGCTTCTCCTCGGGCGGCGGCGTGTGCACGACGTAGTGGCCGACGGCGCGCACGTCTTCGATGTCGAACTTGGACGCGAACTGGCGGACCAGCTCCACGTAGTCCCACCACCCCTTCCCGTACTCGAAGTGCGAAGGGATGTTGTTCTCACCCACCCACCGGTCGAATTCCGTGACCATCGCTGGGATCTTCCCATCGTCTAGAGAATCGGTCGAGCGTCGAGGTCGATCGGAAATCCTCGCGCACGCTGAGAGAAACTTGGCGTCGGTGTAAGTCGACGAAGGCCCGGCGGCGGTGGCCGTTGGGCGAATCCGTCGAATCGTGAAAAAAGATATGTCACGTTCGCGGGGAACGCGGCGTTTGAGAGTTGCAGGATTCGTGGAGGCGCCGGGAGTCGAACCCGGGTCCGGAAGCGCTCCGTTCACAACACTACGTGCGTGTCCGGCGATTTGGTTTTCGTCGCTGAGTTGGCCCACCGGCGAGGCGTCTCAGCGCTTAGCCTTCCCTGTTTCTCGCGGCCGCGCCGGAAAGCGCTGCGTGGTCGCAAAGCCCGCTGAATGGCCGATCCCCCAGGCCGCGGGCGGCTCCTGGGTTCACGGTCTAGTCCGTTTTTTAGGCGGCTAGAGCGAACGCGTTGTCGTTCGCTTTTGTTTTTTTTGCCCGTTTTTACGAGGCCTCGGGCGCCTCGGCACGCGTCACGAACTTTGCTAGCCCCCGTCGAAACCGTTTCGCCCCCGAACCTCGTCGAGGTGGCGCGAAATATAGCAGTCTGCTCGGGACTTTGCTGCGCGCGGCTGCGCTTCCTTCGCGCTTCCGTTCTCGGCCTTTGCCTTTTGGCCCTTCCAAGGTAAGAGGAAGTCATGTTGGTCGCAGGTGCCGGCGCTGCCGTCCACACGGACGGGTTCACCGCGGCCGGGCTGGCCGCGCATCGGGCGCTGGCAGCGGCCGGCTCGACGCGCGTGGACGCGGTTCTGGTCTTCGCGGGTGCTCGCCACGACGACGACGACTACGCGGGCGTGCTGAACGGGGTGGCGCGCACGATCCCGGGCGCGGTGGTGACGGGCTGCTCGGCGACCGGGGTGCTGACCTCGGGCGAGGAGATCGAGAACGCGAGCGCGGTGGCCGTGCTCGCGCTCGGGGGCGATCAGCCGCTGCCGCCGCCGCTCTTTCGCCTCGGGGTGCGCGACGACTCGCGCGCATCGGGTGCACGCCTGGGGCGTGAGGCGCTGGCGGCGCTGGGCGGCGACGCGCGCGGCGCGGTGCTGGCCATCCTCATCGATCCAGGCGAGCTCGACGCGGCGGACTTCGTGGGCGGCATCGCCGAGGCGGCGCCCGATCTGCTGATCACGGGCGCGGGGGCGTCGGGCGGCGCGAAGGGCTCGCGCGTGTTCATGAACGGCGAGGCGCACCCGGACGCCTGCGTGGGCCTGCTCTTTCCAGCGAATCTCCACCCGACGGTGGGCATGACCCAGGGCTGCCAGGGGCTGACGGAGCCGATGACGATCACGGCGGCGGAGGGCAACCTGATCCTGGAGATCGAGGGCCGCTCGCCGATCGACATCCTCGAGCAGGCGCTGGCGGAGCCGCGCAATCGCGGGCTCGGCCAGATCACGGGGCACTTGCTGGCCGGCATCGGCGACATCGTCTCGGCCGGCCGCTCGGACTACGTGGTGCGTCCGTTCGCCGTCGCCGAAGCGGATCCGCGCGCGCTGGCGATCGCGGAGCCGGTGCGCGCGGGCCAGACGATCCGCTTCACGCTGCGCGACGCGATCGGCGCGCGCGACGACATGAAGGCGATGCTCGACGAGCAGGCCGAGGCGCACAACGACACGCCGGCGCGCTTCGGGGTCTACTTCAACTGCGCGGGGCGCGGCAGCGCGCTCTACGGCAAGCCGGGCCTGGATCCGGAGTTGATCCGCCGCCGGTTCGGGCAGCTACCCGTGATCGGAATCGAGAGCTCGTTCGAGATTGCGCCGGCCTGCGGCCAGTCACGCATTCACATGTTCACCGGCGTGCTGCTGCTCGCCGGGTGAGGAACGGCTTGGGAGCCCTCGGCTCCCAAGCCCCGGTCGGCGGTCACGCCGACTGCGTCTTTCTACTTCTCTTCCCACCAGAAGACGGTGATGGCCAGACAGTGGAACGCCTCGTCCGAGGACTGCGTCACGACCGTGTCCACCACCTGGCACTGGGGATGCTCGCGAATCCAGACGGTCACCTTCTCCCCCAGATTCTCCCGTTCTTGGGCCATCGTGGCAGAGAAGACCTTGACGCCGTTGAAGCGAGCCGTTGTGTGATTCTGATGTTGTGCCATCGGTTGTTTACTTCCTTACCAGACGACGCTGCTGGTGTGCGGAGGACGACGGAGACCTTCCCCCAAAATGAGCTCGGAAAGTGCTCGGACCGTCGGTATGACGCCCCGAAACCTTCCCTCCGTCAAGGGACGTTGGGCTCGGTGAGGACATCCAGAGCTTCTACTGAGGTCTTCACCGAATCCCCTATAGCAACGATTCCACTATTACTGCAATACCTTGGCCCCCACCGATGCATGCCGCCCCGAGTCCATGCCGCGCCTTCCTGCGGCGCAGCTCGTAAAGAAGATGTGTGACGATCCGTGCTCCCGACGCGCCCAGCGGGTGCCCGAGCGCGATGGCGCCGCCGTCGACGTTGGTCTTTTCGCGCGGCAGGCCGACCTCTTTCTCGACGGCGAGATACTGCGGCGCGAAGGCTTCGTTGACCTCGATCAGATCCATCTGCTCGAGTCGCATGTTCGCGCGCGATAGCACTTTGGCAATCGCCGGAACGGGGCCGATGCCCATCACCTTGGGGTCGACGCCGACGTAGGCCCACGCGACCAGGCGGCCCAGCGGCTGGCGCTGCGTGCGCTCGACGGTGGCGCGCGACGCGACGACCATGGCGGCGGCGCCGTCGGCGATGCCCGACGCGTTGCCGGCGGTGACGGTGCCGTCGGTCTTGAACACCGGCGCCAGCTTGGCCAGGCCGTCGAGCGTGGTCTGCGGCCGCGGGTGCTCGTCGCGCGCGAAGGTCTGCGTCGCGGTCGCGCCCTTGCGCCCGCGCAGCTCGACGGGCGCGATCTCCTCGCGGAAGCGCCCGGCTTCGTCGGCCGCGGCCCAGCGCTTCTGCGAGAGCAGCGCGTACGCGTCGGAGGCGTCGCGATCGATGCCGTGGCGCTCGGCGACGGTCTCGGCGGTCACGCCCATGGCGCAGCCGGCGTGGCTGTCGATGAGCGCGGTCCACAGCAGATCCTCGACGGGCGGCGCCTTGCCGAACGGATAGCCCCAGCGCGCGCCGCGGATGGCGTGCGGCGCCTGGCTCATCGATTCGGTGCCGCCGACCAGCGCCATCTCGGCGTCGCCGGTCCGGATCTGCTGCGCGGCGGTGACGATCGACTGAAAGCCCGAGCCGCACAGGCGATTGACGGTCAGCGCCGGCGTCTCGACGGGCAATCCGGCGCGCAGGCCGATGTGGCGCGCGCAGTACACGTCCTCGGGCGTCGTCTGCAACACGTTGCCGAAGATCACCTCGTCGATCTCTTCGGGGCGCACGCCGGCCTGCGCCAGCGCCGCCTGCGCGGCGATCGTGCCGAGGTCGGTGGCCCGGAGATCTTTGAGCGCGCCGCCGAACGCACCGAAAGCGGTGCGTTTCGCAGACAGAAATAGGACGTCGCGCGACGAATCCAGCAGCAGCAGCATCATCTTCCTCGACGAAACCGTCGAGCCCCCGTGAAGATTCTACCTAAGGGGTTTTATAGTCGGAGGGCCGGAGCCTGTCTAGCGCCGTGCGATCGATCGCGCCCGCGCGCGTCTAACGCTTGTTGCTCGCGGGAGCCGACGCGTCGACGGAAACCTCTTCTTCCACGGCCACGCGCGCCGGCGGCGACGAAGCGCTGGGCAGCGCGCGCGCCTCGGGCGCGGGGCCAAGGCCCATCTTCGCCTTGAGCTCGGCGAGCGCGTTGTCGGATCCGGGGCCCGCCTCCAGGCTCTTGAACTTCTGCGCGAGCGTGTCGCCGGTCAGCTCGCCGCCCAGCTCGACCGACGCCTCGGACTCGGCCTCGATCTGGTCGACCTTCTGGCTCATGCGCTCGAAGCTGTCGAACGCGCTGGTGTCCGACAGGCCGCGCATGGTGTCCTGGATGGCCTTCTGGGCCTCGGCGCGCTTCTGCCGCGCGACCAGGATGTTCTTCTTGCGCTTGGCCTCTTCGATCTTGTCGTTGAGCGTGCGCAGCTGGTCCTTGAGCTTCTCGACGGCGTCCTTCTGCAACTGCCACTGCTTGCCGAACTCCGCCTGCTGCTTGTCGTGCTCCTGCTTGCGCGACAGCGCCTCCTTGGCCAGGTCGTCGTCGCCCGCGCGCACGGCCAGCATCGCCTTGCGCTCCCACTCCTTCGACAGCTCGATCTGCTCGTCCCACTGCTTCTTGAGGCGCTTCTCGTCGGCGATCGAGACGGCGACCTGCTTCTTCGCCTCGACGAGCTGGTTCTGCATCTCGAGGACGACCTGATTGAGCATCTTCTGCGGGTCTTCCGCCTTGGAGATGAGATCGTTCAGGTTCGACTTGATGAGCGTCCCGAGCCTTGAAAAGATTCCCATTGATGTTCCCTGGATGGAGTCTCTGGTTGCTGGGCTTGAGGCTAGACCGCCGACGCCGAGGCGGATGCGGCGTGCTCGACGAACTTCGACAGGAACGGATAGTGCTTGGCAGCGACCATGGTCATGTCGTCGATGACCGCCTGGAACTCGTTGAAGTCCAGGTTCTCCAGCTCGAGCGCGTGCACGACGACGACGGCCTCACCCTCGAGGCCGAAGGCGCCGTGCACCATCTCGGTGGTGTTGAGGCCCAGCAGCGTGCGGTAGAGCTGCTCGCGGCCGGCGACGGGCACGTCCATGACCTTGAGGCGGAAGGCGACGACCGGGCCGGCGATCGAGATGGCCAGGTTCTCGTGGCCGTCCAGCTTCACCAGCCAGATGGCGGTGTCGACGCGCTCGGATGACAGACCGATGCGCAGCAGGTAGGACTCGATGTCCTCGGCGCTTTTCATGATGACGCAAGGTTAATCGATCGCGGCGGGGAAGACGAGGGGGCCCGCCCTCGCCTCGACGGTCGGGGTCGAAAAACACCGCTCCGTCGACAAAAGCCTGCTGCATGTGGTACCGGAAACCGGCCCGATGTCGCCTGCCTTAGACCCGACCAAGCTGCCGCGTCACGTCGCCATCATCATGGACGGCAATGGCCGTTGGGCCCAGCGCCGGGGTCTGCCGCGCGTCGAGGGCCACCGCCGCGGCGCGGTCGCGGTGCGCGACGTGGTGCGCGCGGCGCGCGAGGTCGGCCTGCGCGCGCTGACGCTGTACGCGTTCTCGTCGCAGAACTGGCAGCGCCCGCCGGAAGAGGTCGGCACGCTGATGCAGCTCCTGCGCGACTACGTCATCGACGAGCGCGACGAGATCATGGAGAACAACATCCGCTTGATCGCCATCGGCGACGTCGAGCGGCTGCCCGACTTCGTGAAGGAGCCGCTCGAGACGCTGATGCGCGACTCGGCCGGCAACCGGGCCATGACGCTGTGCCTGGCGCTGTCGTACGGCGGGCGCGAGTCGCTCGTGTCGGCGACGCGCGCGCTCTGCGACCTGGCGACGCGCGGCGCGCTCAAGCCGGACGAGATCACCGAGGACCGCATCTCGTCCGCGCTGCAGACCGGCGGTCTGCCGCAGCTAGACCTGCTGGTGCGCACGTCGGGCGAGGAGCGCCTCTCGAACTTCCTGCTCTGGGAGGCGGCCTACGCCGAGCTCTACTTCACCGACACGTTCTGGCCCGACTTCGGCAAGAACGAGCTCTACCAGGCGCTGGATTCGTTCCGGCGGCGCGAACGTCGTTTCGGTCAGACCCGCGAGCAGATCCGCTCCATAGGCTGACGGGCGCCGCGCATGTCGAACCTGGCGCTGCGCCTGTCGACCGCGGCCGTCGGCCTGCCGCTGGTCGCGCTGCTGACGCTGTGGCACGTGCGGCTCGGGTTCGCGCTGCTGGTCTTTCTGTTCTGCCTGCTCGGCCTCATCGAGCTGACGAAGATGACCATGACCGGCGCGCCGCGCGCGCAGCGGGTGGCGATCGTCGCGGCCGGCGTGGCGCTGGCGGTGGCGATCTACGCGCGGCCCGAGCTGGCGCTGATCTGGTCGCTCGCGGCGGCGGCGGTGGCGGCGACGGCGATCCTGGCGCACCCGGGCGACATCACGAGCGCGACCGCGCGCCTGGGCGTCGCCGTGTTCAGCGTCTTCTACGTGGGCGGCTTCTCGGCGCCGCTGGCGCTCCTGCAGCGCGACGTCGCCGACGGGCCGTTCTGGGTCTTCGTCGCCATCGCGGTGACGTTCGCCAACGACACCGGCGCCTACTTCGCGGGCCGCGCCTTCGGCCGCCACAAGCTCTACCCGGCGATCTCGCCCAGCAAGACCGTCGAGGGCGCCTTCGGCGGGCTCGCGGGCGGCGTCATCGCCGCCTGGATCTGCCACGCGACGTTCTTCCCCGCGCTCACGCTGCGCGACTGCCTGCTGGTCGCGGTGCCGGCGGCGGTGATCGGCCCGATCGGCGACCTGCTCGAGTCGATGATCAAGCGCTCGGCGGGCGTGAAGGACTCGGGCCGCATGCTGCCGGGTCACGGCGGCATCCTGGACCGCGTCGACGCGCTGCTGTTCGTGAGCGCCTGGGTCTACGCGTACACCACGCAGCTGCGGTAGGGAGGCTCGGAACCCCTTCGAGGGTTCCGAGGTAGATGCCCCCAGATACGACAAAACCCCCGTGGTTGCCCACGAGGGTTCTGCCAAGCTCAAAACGGGATTCGGTTCCTAGGCTAGTCTATGGCAAATCGAAAAAGCCGCTCCGGGCTGAAGCTAAGTGAAAAAGTTAATTCCCGGAGGCGAGTACCTTGATCGCGGCGACCGGCGTCGACGCTGAGAAGCTAGGACTACTAGGAGAAGTTCAAGAGCCGGACCCGACGTCGAGCGGCGTTTCCGGCTGCCCCGAGCAATCAGCAAGGGGTGTGCCGTCGCGGGCGATTGAGGCAATCCCGTTGAAATACTGGCGCTTCCATGTTAAACGAGCCTATTGTTTGTGAAGCCTCACCCATGAACCCTGACATTCGCGTCAGCATGTGCCCGGTCGGCACGTAATTTTTCATAGCCTGGCATGCCGAATAGCCTCCTGGTCATCAACGCCGACGGCCCCGAAACCAGGGTTGCGCTCGTCGAAGACGGATTTCTTGGCGAGCTCTACATCGAGCGGAAACGCGAGCGTGGGATCGCGGGAAACATCTACAAGGGCCGCGTCGAGCGCGTGCTGCCCGGGATGCAGGCCGCGTTCGTCAACATCGGTCTCGAGAAGTCGGCCTACCTGCACGTCTCCGACGTGCGCGGCACGCCCGACGATCTGACGCGGCTTTTCTCGGCGCGAATCGTCGTCGAGCCGCTCGGACGAAGAGGACGACGAGGCCGCCGACGCGGCGCGCGCGCACGGCGGCGCGCGCATCGAAGATCTCCTGAAAGAGGGCCAGGAGATCGTGGTCCAGGTGACCAAGGAGCCGATCAGCACGAAGGGGGCGCGGACCACGCGCTACATCTCGCTGCCCGGCCGCCACCTGGTCTTCATGCCGACCGTCGACCACGTCGGCATCTCGCGCCGCATCGGCTCCGACCGCGAGCGCAAGCGCCTGCGCGAGATCGTCGACTCGATGCGCCCGCCCGGCTCGGGCTTCATCGTGCGCACCGTCGCCGACGGCGTCTCCGAGCGCGAGCTGCGCTCGGACATGGAGTTCCTGATCAAGCTCTGGAACGAAGTGGTGAAGCGTGCCGAGGGCGGGCGCTGTCCGGCGCTGATCTACAACGACCTGGATCTGTTGCTGCGCACGGTGCGCGATCTCTTCACCGCCGGACGTCGAGAAGCTGATCATCGACTCGCGGCCCGAGTACGACCGGGTCAAGAAGTTCATCTCGTCGTTCATGCCCGACTTCTCGGGCCACATCGAGCTCTACGACGGCACCGACCCGATCTTCGACGGCTACGGCATCGAGATCGAGATCGACCGCGCGCTCGAGCGCAAGGTCTGGCTGAAGTCGGGCGGCTACCTCATCGTCGACGAGATGGAGGCGCTGACGGCGATCGACGTCAACACCGGCCGCTTCGTCGGCAAATCCAGCCTGGAAGACACGATCACCAAGACCAACCTCGAAGCCTGTCGCGAGGTCGCGGAGCAGCTGCGCATCCGGTCGATCGGCGGCATGATCGTCGTCGACTACATCGACATGGACCGCCCGCACAACCGCGACAAGGTCACGCGGGCGTTCAACGAATACCTGCGCAAGGACCGCGCGAAGGCGGCGGTGACGCGCATCTCGGAGCTGGGGCTCATCGAGATGACGCGCAAGCGCACGCGCGAGTCGCTGCTGCACACGCTGACCGAGCCGTGCTCGGCGTGCGAGGGCAAGGGCTACACCAAGTCGCGCCGCACGGTCTCGTACGAGCTGTTCCGCGAGCTGCGGCGCCAGGGCGACCTCATCGAGGGCGACACCGTGCTGGTCGAGGTTCACCCCGAGGTCGCGCAGGTGCTGGCCACCAGCGATCGCGCGTTCCTCGAGGACATGGAGAAGCGCTTGCAAAAGCGCATCATGGTCAAGGCGCGCGGCTCGTTCCACCTCGAGGACTTCGAGATCCGGTCGCCCGGCGACAAGGCGCCGCTCGAGCGCTCCGAGGCGGGCGGTGGCGCGCGCGAGGCCGAGAAGAACGACCGCGACGCCAAGCGCCGCAAGCGACGGCGTCGCGGCCTGGGCTCGCCGGCCGAGGTCGAGGCGCTGCTGGCCGAGGACGAGGCCGCGAGCGTGGTCGATCCCGAGCTGATGGCGGGCGAGCCGACGATGCACGGAGCGTCGCACGACGCGTCGAGTGAGGCCTCGGGCAGCGGCCCGATCCCGAACGGCGCCGACACCGACGAGTCCAGCGGGCGCGGCGAACGCAACGAAAGCCGCAACGGAAGCGATGACCCGGCGCCGCCGCCGTCCGACGACGGCCTGACGTCGAAGCCGCCGGGCGAGTAGCGCGCGAAGGCGCCGCCGGTGGCGATGGTCAGGATCTGCTTCGTCTGCCTCGGCAACATCTGCCGTTCGCCGACGGCCGAGGCGGTCATGAAGCACCTGGCGCGGCAGGCCGGCCTCGAGCGTGAGCTCCACATCGAAAGCGCGGGCACCGGCGACTGGCACATCGGCGAGACGCGTGACCGCCGCAGCCTGGCGACGGGCGCGGCGCGCGGCATCCCGCTTTCGGGGCGCGCGCAGCACTTCACGGGCGACGACTTCGCGCGCTTCGACTACGTCGTGGCGATGGACAGCTCGAACCGCGACAACTTGATGAAGATGGCGCCCGACGCCGCCGCGCGCGCCAAGGTCAGCATGCTGCGCGCGTACGAGCCCGGCGGCGCCGCCGACGCTCCGGTCGCCGGCGACGCTCCCGACGTGCCCGATCCCTACTACGGCGGCGCGCACGGGTTCGAGGACGTCTTCGACATCTGTCAGGCGGCGTGCGCCGGGTTCCTCGCGCGGGTGCGCCGCGAGCACCGGCTGTGAGCGGCGGCGACCCGCTCGCGGCGGAGCTCGCGCGCGTGCTCGGCTCGCCGGTGGTGCGGTCGAACGGTCTCGGCGGCGGCTCCATCAACCAGGCGAACCACGTCACGCTCGCCGACGGGCGCGAGCTGTTCGTGAAGACCAACCTCGACGCGCCGCCGGCGATGTTCGCGACCGAGGCGCGCGGGCTGCGCTGGCTCGCGGAGGCGCGCGCGCTGCGCCTGCCCGAGGTGGTCGCGGTCTCGGGCCCCGGCGACCCGGTGCAGTTCCTGGTGCTGGAGCTGGTGCGGCGCGGGCGCCCGGCGCGCGACTTCGACGAGACGCTGGGGCGCGGGCTGGCGGCGCTGCATCGCTTCGGCGCGGCCGGGTTCGGCGCCGACCACGACAACTTCATCGGGCGGCTGCCGCAGGCCAACGGGCCGGCGTCCGACCCGGGGAGCTGGGCGGTCTTCTACCGCGAGCGCCGCCTGGAGCCGCAGCTGCGCCTGGCCGCCGACCACGGGCTGGCGTCGGCGCGCATGAAGCGCGACTTCGCGCGGCTGTTCGCCGAGCTGGACGCTCTTTGCGGCCCGCCCGAGCCGCCCGCGCGCCTGCACGGCGACCTGTGGGGCGGGAACCTCATGTGCGATGCGGACGGCGCACCCTGCCTGATCGACCCCGCGGTCTACGGTGGCCACCGCGAGATCGACCTCGCGATGATGCGCCTCTTCGGTGGCTTCGGCGGGCGCGTCTTCGCCGCCTACGACGAGGCCTGGCCGCTCGCCGACGGGCACGAGGCGCGCGTCGACCTCTACCAGCTCTATCCCTTGATGGTCCACGTCAACCTGTTCGGCGGCGGCGGCTACGTCGGGTCTGTCGAGTCAGCGCTGGGGCGGCCGTGCTCAGTCCAGCTAAACCGATGCGCGGAACTGCCGATGGTGTGGGACAACGTCTCTTGGCCAATTTCCCCTTCAAGAAGCTAGCGGCGGACCCGGCAGAGCGGGTCGCGCCGATGAGCCAGGTCGAGATGGCGCTCGACACGCTGGCCGCGATCCTGCGGATCCTGGGCGAGTACGCCGTCGACCAGGAGCACCAGGAGCCCGAGGCGTTCGTGCGCCTGTGCGAGCCAGTGGGCCCAGCACGTCACGATCGCCAGCCCGCCGCCCGGGTCGACCGACCCGGCCAGCGGCCCGGGGTCGGGGCCGGTCGCGGTGGGCGGGGCGCCGAAGTCGCCCGAGAGCGCGCGCCGCGACTGGACCGGCGTGCGCGAGTTCGTGCGCGACTACGCCAAGAACAGCACCAGCCACACGCGCACCGTGCTCACCGATCTGCGCCAGGTCATCTGGGTGTTCATCCAGAACCTGAGTCACTCGCTGGCGACCGAGCAGGATTCCGACAGCCGCATCAAGGAGCAGCTCGGCCGCCTCGAGCAGCTGGCGCAGAGCACGGCGACCGGCGAGCTCAAGCGCGAGGTGATGGCGACGATCGTCAAGCTGGGCGAGATCGTCGAGCAGCGGCGCAAGAGCCATCACGAGCGCGTCGAGTCGCTGGGCGCGCAGGTGCGCATCCTGGGCAACGAGCTCGAGACCGCGCGCAAGGAGAGCGAGGTCGATCCGCTGACGCGGCTCTTCAACCGCAAGGCGTTCGACGACTACCTCGACGCGCAGCGTGGAGCTGGCGCGCGCGTTCGGTCAGGAGACGTGCCTGCTGCTGATCGACATCGATCGCTTCAAGACCATCAACGACACCTTCGGCCATCCCGAGGGCGACGCGGTCCTGCGCCGGGTGTCGGACACGATGACCCGCATCTTCCTGCGCAAGAGCGACTTCGTCGCCCGCTGCGGCGGCGACGAGCTGGCGGTGGTGCTGCGCGAGACGTCGCTCAAGGAGGGCATCGCGCTGGGCGAGCGGTTGCTGCGCGCGGTGCGCGCGATCGCGATGGATCGCGAGGGCGTGCGCTTCCAGCTCACGCTGTCGATCGGCATCGCGGCGCTGAAGCCGGGCGAGGAGCCGACGTCGTGGGTCGAGCGGACCGACCGCGCGCTCTATCGCTCGAAGCACGACGGCCGCGACCGCATCACGCCCGCCGAGTAGCGATTTCGACATCGCAGTCTTCGGGCGCCGCTTCGTGATAGCGTTCCCGGCGCATGGAATATCGACCGCTCGGGCGTACCGGCTGGAACGTTTCGACGATCAGCTTCGGCGCCTGGGCCATCGGCGGCACCTGGGGCGCGGTCGACGACGGCGAATCGCTGGCGGCGCTGAACCGCGCGCTCGATCGCGGCGTGAACTTCTTCGACACCGCCGACGTCTACGGCGACGGCCACAGCGAGAAGCTGCTGGCGCGGCTGCGGCGCGAGCGGCGCGATCCGTTCTACGTCGCCACCAAGGCGGGCAAGCGGCTGAAGCCGTTCGCCGCCGAGGGCTTCAACCGCGAGAACCTGACGGCGTTCGTCGAGCGCAGCCTGAAGAACCTGGAGACGCACGCGATCGATCTGCTGCAGCTGCACTGCCCGCCGTCGGACGTCTACTACCAGCCCGAGGTGTTCGGGATCCTCGACGATCTGGTGCAGGCCGGGAAGGTGCTGTTCTACGGCGTCAGCGTCGAGCGCGTCGAGGATGCGCTTGAAGGCGATCGAATACCCCGGCGTGCAGTCGGTGCAGATCATCTACAACATGTTCCGCCAGCGTCCCGGCCGAGCTGTTCTTCCCCGAGGCGAAGCGCCGCCGCGTCGGCGTCATCGCGCGCCTGCCGCTGTCGTCGGGGCTGCTCGCGGGCAAGCTGACCGCGCGCAGCGTCTTCACCGGCGACGACCACCGCCAGTTCAACCGCAACGGCGAGGCGTTCGATCGCGGCGAGACCTTCTCGGGCGTTCCTTACACGACCGGTCTGTCGGTGGTCGAGGAGCTGCGGCCGCTGGTGCCGGGCGACCTGCCGATGGCGACCTGGGCGCTGCGCTGGATCCTGATGAACGACGCCGTCACGTGCGCGATCCCGGGCGCGAAGCGCCCCGACCAGGTCGACGAGAACGTCGCGGCGGCGGACTTGCCGCCGCTGTCGGCGGCGAGCCTGGCCCAGGTGCACGAGATCTACGACCACCGGATTCGCCCGTTGGTTCACCACTACTGGTGACCTTCCTTTCCGCGGGCGCTGGCCCGCGTCGGACGGGAAGGGGCCTTCGGGTAGATGGCGCGGCTAAACCATCACCGACCGGAACAGGGGCCCCGTTGGCGGCTTCCGGCCCAGCGCCAGCTCGATCGCCACCGCCGCCTGGTGCACCAGCATGCCCAGCCCGTCGGCGTAGCGCCTCGCGCGTCCGCGCACCGCCCGCGCGAGCGGCGTCTCCGCGCCGTAGGCCATCTCCAGCACGGCGGCGCGCGGCTCGATCGCTTCGAGGCCCGCTTGCGCCTCGCGCGCTTCCCACGCCGCGGCCGGCACCGCGGACACCACGACGTCCGCGCCGTCCAGCGCGCCCGCGAGCCCCGCCGCATCCCACGCGACCACGCTGATGCGCGCACGCTGGCGTGCCGGCAATCGCGCCTTCATCGCGCGGGCGACCGCGGGCCGTCGCGCGACGATGCGGACGCTGCGCGCCCGCCGCCGTCAGCGCCTCGACCGCGCCCGCCGCGGCGCCGCCCGCGCCGACCACGACCGCGATCGCGCCGCCGGCCTCGGCGCCGAGATCGCGCAGCGCCGCGAGCAGCCCCGGCCCGTCGGTGTTCTCGGCGCGGATCTTCAGCGGCCCTTGCGCGCGTCCCGCGCCACTCTTGCCGGCCGCGCTCCGCCTCGTCGTCGCGCCGAAGATCAGCGTGTTCGCCGCGCCCGACGCGCGCACCGCCGCAGAGCGCGACGTCGCCATCGCCGCAGCCGCGTTCTTGTGCGGGATCGTGACATTGACGTAGCGGTAGCCGTCCCGCGCCAGCGATCTCACCAGGCTGCGGAAACCGCGCGCGGTCACGCTGTGCGCTTCGTAGCGACCGTCGATCTTCAACGCGCGGAACGCCGCCTGGTGAATGTCCGGCGAGCGGCTGCGGCTCACGTCGGCGCCCAGCACCGCCGCTCGGACCGGCGCCGCCGCGCCGGCGGCCTTCATTTCGGCTCGTCCGGCGTCGTGCCCGAGGTCGCCGCCGCCACCTCGGCGGCGATCGCGCCCTCGCGCAGGCGCACCGTGATCGCGTCGCCGGGGCGCACCTGATCCGCGCGCGTCACCAGATGCCCGCGCGCGTCCTGGGTCAGGCTGAACCCGCGGTCGAGCACCCGGAGCGGCGACAGCGCGCCCAGCTTGTGGGTGCAGCCCTCGAGCGCGCGCTGCCGGCGATCGGTCGCGCGCTTGATCGACGCCTCCAGCGTCTGTCGCAGCCCGACCAGCAGCGCGCGCTGCGCGTCGATGCGCCGTCGCGGGTGCGCGCGGTTGAGACGCATCTCGCTCGCGCGCAGCTCCGCCTGTCGCGCGCCCAGGTGCCGGCGCAACCGCGCCAGCGCCCGCTGCGACAGCTCGTCGATGCGCTGCCGCCGCATGTCGATCAGCCGCCGCGGATCGCCGAGCCGCGTGCGCGCGCGTTCCAGCGCCAGGTGCTGCGTGCGCAGCTCGCGCTCGGCGCCGCGCGCCGCCCGCCGGCACAGCAGCGTCAGCTCGGCGCGCAGGTCGGCCGCCACCGGCACCGCCAGCTCGGCCGCCGCCGACGGCGTCGGCGCGCGCACGTCGGCCGCGAAATCGGCGATGGTGAAGTCGGTCTCGTGGCCGACCGCCGAGATGACCGGCACGCGCGAGCTCACGATCGCGCGCGCGACGTTCTCTTCGTTGAACGCCCACAGGTCTTCCAGCGAGCCGCCGCCGCGCGCGAGGATGATCACGTCGACGTCGGGCACCTCGGCCAGGCGGCGCAGCGCGCTGGCGATCGCGATCGACGCGCCGTCGCCCTGCACCGGCGTCGGCGCGAGCAGGATCGAGATCGGGTAGCGGCGGTGCGCGACGCGGATGATGTCGTGCAGGACCGCGCCGCTCGGCGACGACACCACGCCCAGCCGGCGCGGCAGGAACGGCAGCGGTCGCTTGCGCGCCATGTCGAACAGCCCCTCGGCCTGCAGCTTCTTCTTGAGCTGCTCGAACGCCAGCGCCAGCGCGCCCGCGCCGGTCGGCTCGAGCTCGGAGACGGTCATCTGGAACTTGCCGCGTCCCTCGTAGATCGTGAGGCGCCCGCGGCAGCGCACCGCCATGCCCTCGTCGACGCGGAACTTGCAGGCGGCTCGCCTCGCGCGAGAACATCACGCAGTCGAGCGAGCCCTCGTCGTCCTTCAGCGAAAAATAGAGGTGGCCCGGGCCCGAGCGCTTGAGCCCCGACACCTCGCCCTCGACGCGCACGTCGGCGAAGCGGCTCTCCAGCGTGAGGCGCGCCGCGCGGATCAGCTCCGACACCGCGAAGACGCGCGGCGCCGCCGGTGGCGCGGGCGGCGGCAGCGGCAGCGCCGGCGGCAACAACGCGGGCGATGGCGGTGCCGCGTTCACCAGGGCCGCCGAGTGCCGGCCACAGCGCCGGGCGCCGTCGCCATGCGCTCGGACATCGGCGCCAGCTCGATCTCGACGTCGTCATCGATATCCTGAATCGCGACGCTGTTCGCGGGCGGAACCGCGGGCGGCGCCGGGATCGCCACGTCGATCTTCGCGCTCAGCCGCGCGAGCCGCTCCTCGAGCGAAAGCTGAACCGGCGGCTTTTTGTCGTCTGCCTTCTCCTCCGACTTCACGTCTCCCTTGGCGCGGGCCGCCATCAGCGCGCCCCGCGCGCCGCCGCGCGCTCGTAGTCGGCGGCGTTGGCGCGCACCTGCTCCAGGTCGTGGTATGCGCGGTTCTTGCGCGCCTCGGCGTCGGGCGTGAAGCCGGCGAAGCCCCACCCGCCGTTGTCGGCGCGCGCGAACCGCACGCGCCCGCCGTCGGGCAGCGCCACCTCGGCGACGTCGCCGGGCGCTTGCGTCTCGATGGTCGGCATTCCCGGCACCACCAGCTTCGCCAGCTGCGGCAGCAGCGTCGCCGCGACCTCCGACTTGAACAGCTCGCGCGCGCTCGACGCGGTCGCCGCCCTTCTCGAAGCGGTGCAGCTCGCGGTCGCGCTCCGGCCCCTGCGGGTAGTTGCTGATGACGATGTCGTACGCCTCGCGGTGCCACTTCTGCACCGTCATCCAGTCCCAGCGCGTCGTCTGATCGCACGCGTCGAACAGCGCGCCCCCATCGCGCGCGGTCACCGCCTTCGAGAAGCGCGCGTAGGCCTCCTCGGGCGTCTTCGCCTTGGATGAGCAGCCCGCGGCGGCGGCCAGACCGGCCCACAGCAACACCCAGCTCAGGATCGCTCGGGAACGGTCGACGCCGCGCACCCTCCGCAGATAGCGGAAATGGCGCGCTTGAGCAAGTCGTTTGCGGTGGCTGCCACGTCTCTCGTCGTGCGAGATTCCGGTCGGCGAGGCGTGCTAGTCTCGGGGCCGCAATTGGCCGATTTCATGAGCGATCCCCCCACACCTCCCGTCGCGCAGCCCCAGCCCCCCGAAGACGAGTTCGCCGGCGTACGCGCGCGCGCCGGACGGCATCCGGCGCTGGCGCTGGGCGCGGCGGCGCTGGCGCTGTTCATCATCTTCCACATCCGCGCCGACATCAGCTACGCGCTGTCGTCGGCCGATCCGATCGATCTGGGCGACGCGTCGGCGACGTTCGCCGCGCCACCCGCGACGGGCGCGCCCGCCGATGCGCGGCCGCGCGGGCGCGGCGTCTCGCCCGACGCGCTGGACGCAGGCCGCGAACCACTACGTGCGCGTGCGCGGCACGCCCGACCGCGAGAGCGCGCTCGAGCTCGACACCAAGGGCTCGTGGGTCTTCACGCAGTTCTTCCGTATCCTGGGCACGGGCAGCCGCCTCTTCGTTCACCGGCGCGAGAATCCGCTGCCCGCGGTGCGCGCCGAGGAGGATCGCTTCGAGGGGCGCCTGATCCGCTTCGCCGACCTCTCGTTCGAGACGTCCATCCGCGAGTACACGGCGGCGCACGTCAGCGCGACCCACTTCTTCGCGCCGGACGCCCTGCGCCGCGCGGTCGCGCAGACGCCGGGCGCGGCCACGGTGACGGTGACCGATCTCGCGGGCGATCCGGTGCTGCTGGGGCCGAACGATCTGCTGGCGATCGACGTGACCGTGCCCGGAGCAGATCCGCATCTCGTTCCCGCCCGACAAGTTTCGCCACGCCGCCGAGGCCAGCAGCGAGATCGAGAAGCGCGGCGGCACGGTGCTGTCGGTGCGTCGAGGAGCCGCGGCCGATGAACCCGACCGCCAAGCCGGCGGTGGCGGCGGCGCACCCCGATCACGTGGTGCTGCTGGTCCGCTTCCCGCCGGACAAGCGCCAGGCCGCGCTCGGCGAGCTCGGCGACATCGATCCCAGGATCGAGATCCGCGACGCGCGCCGCACGCTCAAGATGCGTCTCAGCGATCTGCGCGACGGAGGCGACGCGCTGCTCGTGCAGCCCGGCGAGCCCGGCGCCGCGCCCGAGCGCCTGCCGATCGTCGACATCCCCGCGATCCGCACGCTGGCCGCGGTGCAGATCCCCGCCGACGCCTGGCTGCTGATCGAGATGGACCACCCGCGCGATCACGCGCAGTCGGTGATCTTCGCCGGCGTGCTGCTGGCGTTCGCGGTCATCAACCTCCTCGGCCTCGCACGCGGATTGAAACGGTCATGAGCCTGCGCATCTACGACACGCGCGCCAAGCGCAAGATCGACTGGATGCCCTCGAACCGGCGCCAGGTCGGCGTCTACGCCTGCGGCATCACGCCGTACGACCTGTGCCACGTCGGCCACGCGCGCATGCTGGTGGCGTTCGACGTCATCGTTCGCCACCTGCGCGCGAGCGGCCTCGACGTGCGCTTCGTCCGCAACGTCACCGACATCGACGACAAGATCATCCGCCGCGGCCACGCCGAGGGGCGCTCCGCCGCCGCGGTCGCGCTCGAGTACACCGCGGCGATGGAGGCCGACATGCGCGCGCTCGGCATCGCGCCCGCCGACGTCGAGCCGCGCGCGACCGAGCACATCGCCGAGGTGATCGAGGTCGTGCAGCGCCTGGTCGACCGCGGGCTCGCCTACGCCGCCGAGGGCGACGTCTACTACGCGGTCGGCAGCTTCGCCGGCGTACGGCCAGCTCTCGGGCCAGAGCACCGACGATCTCAAGGCCGGCGCGCGCATCGAGATCGGCGAGCACAAGCGCAGCCCGCTCGACTTCGCGCTGTGGAAGGGCGCGAAGCCCGGCGAGCCGCAGTGGCACGAGCCCGTGGGGTCCCGGGCGCCCCGGCTGGCACATCGAGTGCTCGGCGATGGCGTATCGCTACCTCGGCGAGACGTTCGACCTGCACGGCGGCGGGCTCGGACCTGATCTTTCCGCACCACGAGAACGAGATCGCGCAGTCGGAGGGCGCGTTCGGCGACGGGCGCTTCGCGCGCCACTGGCTGCACTCGGGCATGGTGAACTTCGGCGGCGAGAAGATGTCGAAGTCGCTCGGCAACGTGGTCACGATCCGCGGCGTCGCCGAGACGCACGATCTGGAGTCGCTGCGCCTGCTGATGCTCAGCGTGCACTACCGCAGCCCGGTGGCGTTCGAGATCGCGCGCGACGCCGAGGGGCGGCAGACCTACCCGGATCTCGACGAGGCCGAGGGCCGGCTCGAGTACTTCTACCGCACGCTCGAGCGGCTGGCCGAGTCGCCGCTGCCGGCGCGCGACGAGGCGGGCGCCGTGCTGCCGCCGGCCGACACGACGCTGACGTCGTTCCGCACGGCGATGGACGACGACTTCAACACGGCGGCGGCGCTCGGGCACCTCTACGAGTCGTTCGTGCTGGCCAACAAGCTGCTCGACGATCCCAAGGCGGCGGCCAAGGACGTGCGCCGGCGGACGCTGGCGCGGCTGCGCGCGGATCTGCTGGCGTGCGGCGCGACGCTGGGCATCTTCCAGCGCACGCCGTCGGAGTTCCTGCTGGCGCGTCGCGAACGCATCTGCGTGCGCCGCAACATCGACCCGGGCGCGGTCGAGATGCGCATCGCCGAGCGGGCCGCCGCGCGCGCCGCCAAGGACTTCGCGCGCGCCGACGAGATCCGCAAGTCGCTGCAGGCGACCGGCATCGAGCTCATGGATTCGCCGACCGGCACGACCTGGCGCGTGGTCTGAGGCGGAAGGGCCTGGTTTTGGCGCTAAGCTTCGAAACATGTGCGGGCGCGCGACGCTCACCAACGAGGACTTCGAAGGCATCGCGGCCGAGCTCGACGCCGAGTTCTCGGCCGAGGACGCCGCGCTCTATCGGCCGCGCTACAACATCGCGCCATCCGACCTGCACTGGATCGTCGAGTCCGGCGCGGAGAGCCGCGTGCTGCGCCCCGCGGTCTGGGGCTACCGCGCGTCGGGCGGCCGGCCCCTCATCAACGTGCGCGGCGAGCAGGTCGGCTCCGGCCGCGGTTTCCGCGACGCCTTCCAGGCGCGCCGCTGCCTGGTGGTCACTGACGGCTTCTTCGAGTGGAACAGCGCGAAGGCGCCGTTCTGGTTTCATCGCGCCGACAAGAAGCTGGTGCTGCTGGCCGGGCTCTTCCAGCCGCCGTCCGGCGATGCCGGCGCGCCGCCCGGCCCGCCTCAGCCGCCGCGCCCGCGCTTCACGATCCTGACCACGCAGCCGAACCGGGTCGTCGCCACGGTCCACGACCGCATGCCCGTCATCGTCCCGCGGGCGGCGATCGACCAGTGGCTGACCGCCGCGCCCGCCGAGGCGGCGGCGCTCATCCGGTCCGCTCCCGACGACACCCTCATCGCGACGCCGGTCTCGAAGCGCGTCGGCTCGGTCAAGAACGACGACCCGGCAGTGCTGGCGCCGCCCGAGCCTGAGCCGGCGGCGCCCGCGCAGCGCAGCCTGTTCTAGCGCTCCAGTTAGTCCTGCGGGCTGGGTCGGAGGTGGGGCGGATCGGCGCCGTCGCGGCTGCCGCGGGCGCGGGCGCGGGCGCCTCGCCGGCGGCTCCGCCTCGGCCGTTGTTGACCCGCTCGCGCAGCTCCTTGCCGACCTTGAAGAAAGCCAGGCGCTTCGGCTTCACGTGCACCGCCTCGCCGGTGCGCGGGTTCCGCCCCTCGTACTCGCGATAGGTGCGGATCGAGAAGCTACCAAAGCCGCGGATCTCGATGCCCTCGTCGCGGCGGAGCGCGTCGACCATCGCATCGAAGATGTGGCCGACCAGCAGCTCCGCCCGCCCCCGCGGAAGCTTGAGCCTGTCCGCGACGATGTCGATGAGGTCGGCCTTGGTCATGGGAACGGACAACAAGCAGTGTAGATGAGACTCACCCAAGAAATCAACAGTTCCGGCAAGTTACGGCGCGGACATTTAGGGGGGCATTTGCGGGCCTTGCGCAGCCTCGATTTCGGGCGGTCGC
Source organism: uncultured Pseudomonadota bacterium (assembly GCA_963774325.1). Classification (GTDB taxonomy): domain Bacteria; phylum Myxococcota_A; class Polyangia; order Fen-1088; family Fen-1088; genus DASRQZ01. Next base: position 204,786 of record CAVZEF010000002.1, on the reverse strand, counting down.
GCGGGCAGTGGCTCGTCGGGATCGGTGCGGTGCCGATAGCTGCGAAAGAATGAATATTCCTCACAGTTGTGGCGGGCGTAGAAGTCGATGACGTCGCGCCAGCCGAGCTCGCCGCGGTCGGCGCCGTCGCGGATGTCGCGCCAGGAAAACGTCTGCGGACAGACGCCGCCAGCGAGGGGAACATGGCCCGGCCGACGTGCGGCGCCCGTAGAGAATCAGCGCCGGCGGCATGCGCGACACGTAGTAGGCGCCGAGGCGCGGGATCTCCATGACCTCGATGCGGCGCACGCTGATGCGTTCGTCGGAGCGATAGAGGCACTCGGTGCGGCGGATGGTCTGGTGCGGCTCGAGCACGATCGCGTTGTGGGGCGCGTCACCCTTGGTCTCGCAGCGCGGCTCGTCGGGGACGCGGGTCTGGATCCGGTAGGCCAGGTAGTTGTCGCCGCGGTTCTGGATCGCCAGCACCAGGTGATCGGCGCGATAGACCTGGCCCGCCATCGAGCCGGCTTCCTTGCGCACGACCAGCTGCACATGCGAGGTGCGCCGTCTCCATCGAGCCGCCGACCTTGAGCGGGCGATCGCCCGACCATTCGTCGAAGTAGGTGAATGGCCTGGCCATCTCGTCGAACGGCGTCGGGGCGATGCCGTAGCTGTGCGCGTCCTGCTCCAGCGCCGCGCGGTAGATCGTCGCCGAGTACTTGATCGCGGCGGCGGTCATCGGCCGGCTCCGGGATCCTGGGGCGCGGCGGCGCGGGCGGCGGCCCGCCCACGTACATGAGCCCGAGACCGATCGCGATCACGAACAGCCCGGCGACGGCCACGACCAGGGCGAGGGTCCGCGATCCCACCCGCTAACCGAGCACGGTGGCGCCGCCGAAGTACGGCTGCAGCGCCGCGCGGGACGTCGATCTTCCCGTCGGCACGCTGATAGGTCTCGATGATCCCGATCAGCGTGCGCGGCAGCGCCAGGCCCGAGCCGTTGAGCGTGTGCACGAAGCGCGACTTCTCCTTGCCGTCCTTGTCCTTGAAGCGGATGCGCGCGCGCCGCGCCTGAAAATCCCCGAAGTTCGAGCAGCTGCTGACTTCCAGCCACTCGTTGCAGCCCGGCGCCCACAGCTCGAGATCGAACTTCGCCATCGCCGAGAACGACAGGTCGCCGGTGCACATCTGCACGACGCGATAGGGGAGCTCGAGCCCCTTGAGGATGTCCTCGGCGTCGGACAGCAGCGCCGTGAGCTCGTCCATCGATGTTTCGGGGCGCACGAATTTCACCAGCTCGACTTTGTCGAACTGGTGGCCGCGCTTGATGCCGCGCGTGTCGCGGCCGGCCGCCATCTGCTCGCGCCGGAAGCAGGCGGTGAAGGCGACGTGGCGGATCGGCAGGTCGCCGCCGTCGAGGATCTCCTCGCGATAGAGGTTGGTGACCGGCACCTCCGCGGTGGGGATGAACCAGAAGTCCTCCTCCGCGTCGCGATACAGATTCTCGCCGAACTTGGGCAGGTTGCCGGTGCCGACCAGGCACTCGCGCCGCACCATGTACGGCGGGTAGATCTCGACGTAGCCGTGCTTGCTGGTGTGCACGTCGAGCATGTACGTGATGAGCGCGCGCTGCAGCCGCGCGCCCCAGCTCTTGAGCACGTAGAAGCGCGAGCCGGAGATCTTCACGCCGCGCTCGAAGTCGATGATGCCCAGGCGCGTGCCGATGTCCCAGTGGGGCTGCGGCGCGAACGCGTAGGTCCGCTTCTGTCCTTCCTCGCGCACGACCCGGTTCTCGCTGTCGTCCTTGCCGACCGGCACCGAGGGGTGGGGCAGGTTGGGCAGCTCCAGCATTTGCTCGTCGAGCGCCGCCTCCGCCACGGTCAGCTCGCCGGTCAGCTTCTCGATCCGCTCCTTGAACGCCAGGCTCGCCGCCTTGGCCTGCTCGCGCGCCTCGCCGGGCGCGGCGCGGCCGATCTCCTTCGACAGGCGATTCTGCTCCGCCTGCAGGGTCTGCGATTCGTTCTTGAGGTCGCGCACGCGCGCGTCGCGCGCCATCACGGTGTCCAGGTCGACGGGTGTGCCCAGGCGCTCGTAGGCGGCGCGCACCTCGTCGGGCTTCTCTCTCAGCAGGCGAATATCGATCACGGCCGGGGAGTTTACAGGGGCGGCCGCGCGCCGTCACTCGCGCTCGGCCAGGCGATTTTTCGGCGCTGGCGCGCCTGGCGCGGCGGTGATTCGTGCGTAGACTGTCGCGCATGGCTCAACCGCAAAAGGGTGATACCAAGAAGCCCTTCCTGACTGACGTGCAAGAGCTCCGGCGCCGCGCGCGCGAGCACATTCTCAATGGCGCCGTGACCGAGGGTTATCGCGGCGATCGCGAGACGGTGGTTCGCCTGCTCAACGACGCGCTGGCCACCGAGATCGTGTGCGTGCTGCGCTACCGCCGCCACTACTTCATGGCCAGCGGTATCCACGCGCAGGCGGTGGCGCAAGAGTTCCTGACCCACTCCAACGAGGAGCAGGGTCACGCGGACCAGATCGCGGAGCGCATCACGCAGCTCGGCGGCGCGCCCGATCTCAACCCCGCCGGATCTGGTCACGCGCAGCCACGCCGAGTACCAGGAGGGCGGGTCGCTCATCGAGATGATCCAGGAGGATCTGATCGCCGAGCGCATCGCCATCGACTCGTACGGCGAGATGATTCGCTACATCGGCGACACCGACCCGACGTCGCGCCGCTTGCTCGAGTCGATCCTGGGCGTCGAGGAAGAGCACGCCGAAGACATGCGCACGCTGCTCGAAGCGCTGGGCAACGACGCCGGCAAGTGATGCCGGGCGCGTCGCCGCCGGCGTCCTGAATCGGTCACGCGTGTGATCGCCATACCGCTCATCGACGGCTTCTCCGTCGGAGCGCGTCACCGATTGCGCATTCTCCGTCGTCCCCCGTCGATCTGATGATCGCTCCCGCGCAGGGCTGGAATACAGTCTGCCGGACAAAGCCCTGACGCAGATCGATCAGGCGGAGGACCCAGGAATGCAGCACGTACGCCACCGTTTCGTTTCGCGCGCCAAGCTGGGGCGGCCGTTTTCGGCCGCCTCTTTCATGTTCGCCTTCAGCGTCGCCGCGGCGGCCGCCATCGGGTGCTCGACCTCCGGCGGCGAAGGTCAGGGCGGGCAGGGCGGCTCCGCAGTGGGGACGGGCGGCGCGACTGGCACGGCCGGCGCCTCGGGTGGAGCGGGTGCGTCCGGTGCGTCAGGCGGAGGGACCGGCGGCGGGGCCGGCGCGGGCACCGGCGGTGCGGGCGTCGCGGGAGCCAGCGGCAGCGGCGGCGCGAGCGGCACCGGCGGAGCGCCGGGCAGCGACGCGGGCATGGCCAACTGCATGACCCCGCCCCCGGCCAGTCCGCTCATCGGCTGGGCCGCGATGCACGCGATGAATCCCAATGGAACCACCGGCGGCGGCTCGGCGACGCCGACGATGGTCACGACCACCGCCGCCTTCAACACCAACGCGGCCGGCACCGCCGCGCACGTCCTCTACGTCATGGGCTCGCTCACCGGCAACTTCACGGTCGGATCCAACAAGACCATCGTCGGGTTGTGCGGCGCCTCGATGCACGGCCACATCGAGATGAACGGCTCGACCAACGTCATCTTCCGCAACCTGACCGTCGTCGGCTACGGCGTCGGCAACTGCGCGCTCGACCCCAGCTTCGACGCGACCGTCGGGTGCTCGTCGGGCTTCGACGCGATCACCGTCATCGGCAACTCGCAGCGCGTCTGGATCGACCACTGCGACATCTCCGACGGCACCGACGGCAACCTCGACATCACGCTCGGCTCCGACATGGTCACGGTGTCGTGGACCAAGTTCCACTACACCGCGCGCACCGACAACGGCGGCAATGATTCGTCGGGACCGTCGGGCCACCGGTTCAGCAATCTCGTGGGCGGCGGCGACAACTCGCCCCCCGACGTCGGCAAGCTCAATGTGACCTGGCACCACGATTGGTGGGCCGACCGTGTCAGCGAGCGCCAGCCGCGCGTGCGCTACGGCAAGAACCACATCTTCAACAGCCTCTACACCGGCTCGGGCGACGACTACTGCGTGCGCGCCGGCATGAACGCGCAGATCCTGGTCGAGAACAACGCCTTCATCAACGTCTCCAACCCGCAGCAGTTCAACAGCACCGTCGACCAGACGACGTCGTTCATCACCGCCAACAACAACCTCTACACCGGCGGCAGCGGCTCGCGCTCGATCGGCGGCGGCGGTACGGCGTTCACCACGCCGCCGTACGCGTACACCCTCGACGACACCGCCGGTTTGCAGGCGGCGATCCAGGCCGGCGCGGGACCGCAGTAACGCGACGGGCGCCCAGCTTTCACGGCGCCGCGGCTGTTCGCCCCTGCGCCGCGCGCGCCCCCAGCGACGCGATCACGCACGCCACGCCACCGATCGCGATGGGGGCGCGGCCGCCCGCCAGGTCGGCGAGGCGGCCGACGATGGGCCCGCCGATGAGCGCGGTGCCGCCGATGAGCGCGGTTTGCAGGGCCAGCACGCGGCCGACCATGTCGCGTCGCGTATCGACCTGGGCGAGCGAGGTCGTGGCCGTCATGTACACGATGCTCGCGCCGCCCACGAGGAACACCGCGGCCGCGGCGGCGTAGACGTTGGGCGTCGCCGAGAGGAGCAGCATCGCGAAGCCGAGCGCGAGCGAGGCGCCGACCACGTGCCGGAGCTGGACGAACCTCCGGTGCGCGACCAGAAGGGCGCCCACGACCGCGCCCGAGCTCGAAACCGCATAGAGCGCGGTGTAGGCGACCTCGGTGGCATGAAGCGAGCGGGTCACGAACAGCGCCAGCGCCACGCGCAGATTGAACGAGAACGTGCCGACGGCCGCGAACAGCGCGAAGCTGACCCACAGGTCACGCACGGAGAGCACGTAGCGGAGCCCCTCGCGTACGGCGCGGCCGGTACGCGCCGCCGGCGGCGCCCGGAACAGCTCGCCGGTACGCATCATCAGGACCGCTGCGATCACCGCGAGGTAAGAAGCCGCGTCGATCGCAAAGCACCAACCGTAACCGAGCGTGGTGGCGATGAGACCAGCCAGCGCGGGTCCGAAGACCTGCGAGAGGCTGACGATGGTGGCGTAGAGCACCACGGCGTTCGCCAGATCCTCCTTGGGCACCATCTCCGGCACGAACGAGCGGCGGAGCGGATTGTCGAACGCGAGCAAGACGCCGCCGAACAGTGTGAGCCCGTAGAGCGCGACGAGCGACGGCCTGGGATGAAACGCGACGATCGCGAGCCCGACGGATTGCAACATCGAGAGGGTCTGGGTGAGGAGCAGGAGCTTTCGCTTGTCGCCGCGATCGGCGACGACGCCGGCCCAGGCCGAGAACAGGAGCAGCGGCCCGAACTGGCAAGCCGCCAGCGCGCCGACCGCGAAACCGCTGTGAGTCAGCCGCAGCACGAACAAGATCAGCGCAACGTTCGTCAGGAAGTTGCCGGTGTTCGAGATCGTCTGTCCGATGAAGAAGAGCCGGAAATTTCGGGTCTCGAGCGCGTGGAAGGTCTGCGAGAGCATTCGTGTCGCGCGATCTTTCGGCGGAGCGGGCGGCCCCGGGACAACGTCGTGCGGTCCGGCAGACATGGTTCTAAACTATGCTCCACGCATGCCCAGCTCCAACGAGAACAGCGCGCTGCTCGTCATGGACGTACAGGACGGAATCCTCGATCGCCTGCCCGACAAGGACGCATACCTCGGCCGCGTGCGCACGGCCGTCGAAGCGGCGCGCCGGAAGGCGGTGCCGGTGCGCTTGGTCGTCGCCGGCTTCCGGCCGGGAATGCCGGAAGCCAGCGCTCGCAACCGGGTGTTCGCGACCTACAAGCCGCACCCCCCGGCGATGCTCATCGACCCACGACCCGCGATCAAGCCCGAGGAAGGTGACGTCGTCATCACCAAGCGGCGCGTGAGCGCGTTCACCGGCAGCGATCTCGAGGTCGTGCTTCGCAGCGGCGACGTTCAACACCTGATCCTGTGCGGCATCGTGACCAGCGGGGTCGTGCTGTCGACGCTCCGCGAAGCCGCCGACAAGGACTACCGCCTGACCGTGCTCTCCGACCTGTGCGCTGACCTCGATCCCGAGGTGGGCCGCGTGCTGCTGGAAAAGGTGTTCCCGCGCCAGGCCGAGGTCGTCACCAGCGAGCAGTGGATCCAGAGCCTCGGGTAGCCCGCGCGCGACGCGGCGCCGCCGGTCACCTCCTCACATCTGGCCGGCGTCAGGGATCGTCAACGCGCACACGCCGTTTTCGCAGGTCGGGCTCGGGGTTCCACATCCGTCGTTCGTCAGACGCTCACACGGCGGAGCGGGATAGCAGATCGGTCTCCTGAAAGTCACATCGACCTGGTAGGCATCATTGCTCGACCACGCAATCGCGGAGTTGGGACAGCTGGCGCCACAGCACCCCAGCTCGCCCAGGAAGATCGCGACGCAATCCTCGGCTGTGGAGCACGCCTGGCGGTAGTCGGACGCCTTGAGGATGGGATCGTCCCACTTGCTCTTGCTGTTGCCGCTGCTGCAGGCCGACACCAGCGCCAGCGCGGCCAGCGCGACGACGATGATGCCCACGATTGACGCGCGTCGCATCGGGGAACCCCCAACCTTTCGGTTTGTTCCCCGAGGCTAACACGGTTGAGCCCGGGCTCCCGGTGGCTTCGTCGCTCACGCCGCCTCTTCGGCGGTCGGGCGCGGCGGCGGCGATTGCGCGTTGTTCTCGGCCTTGCGCGCCTCGACCAGCGTCAGGCGCACCTCCTCGGCGATCTCGGGGTGCTCGGCCACGTAGGCGCACGCTTTCTCGCGACCCTGCGCGATGCGCTCGCCCTTCCACGAATAGAACGCGCCCGACTTGTCGATGAGGCCGGCGGTCGATGCCAGGTCGACGATCTCGCCGGGCCAGTTGACGCCGGAGCCGTAGAGGATGTCGAACTCGGCTTCGCGAAACGGCGGCGCGACCTTGTTCTTCACCACCTTGACGCGCGCGCGCGTTCCGATGACCTGGTCGCCGTTCTTCACCGTGCCGATCTTGCGGATGTCCAGGCGCACCGACGCGTAGAACTTCAGCGCGTTGCCGCCGGTCGTGGTCTCGGGGTTGCCGTAGACCACGCCGATCTTCTGGCGCAGCTGGTTGATGAACGCGACCGCCGTGTTGTTGCGCGCGGTCGCCGCGGTCAGCTTGCGCAGCGCCTGGCTCATGAGGCGCGCCTGCAACCCCATGTGCGCGTCGCCCATCTCGCCTTCGATCTCGGCCTTGGGCACCAGCGCCGCCACCGAGTCGATGACGATGAGATCGATCGCGCCGGTGGCGACCAGCTTGTCGGCGATCTCCAGCGCCTGCTCGCCGTAGTCGGGCTGCGAGACCAGGAGGTCCTCGATCTTCACGCCCAGCTTGCGCGCATAGGTGACGTCCAGCGCGTGCTCGGCGTCGATGAACGCGCACACGCCGCCGGTGCGCTGCGCCTGCGCGATGGCCTGCAACGTCAGCGTGGTCTTGCCGGACGATTCAGGCCCGTAGATCTCGATGACGCGCCCGCGCGGCAGCCCGCCCACGCCCAGCGCCAGATCCAGGCCGACCGAGCCGGTGGGGATGACGCCGATCTCGGCGATCTCGCCGCCCGAGAGCGGCATGATCGCCCCCTTGCCGAATTGCTTCTCGATGGCGGCGATCGCGGTCGAGACCGCCTTCATCTTTTCCTTGAGGGTCTCTTTGATGGACGACATGGACATGGGGACGCTCCTTTTCGCTGGATTCACGGCGGATCACGGATCAATGGGACGATCGAGCAATCGGTACTGCAGCGCCTCGGCCAGGTGGCCGTGGCGGATGCGCGCGGCGCCGTCGAGGTCGGCGATCGTGCGCGCCATGCGGCGCACGCGGCTGACGGCGCGCGCCGACAGGCCCAGCCGCTCGACGGCGCGTTCGAGCAACCGGTGTCCCTCGGCGTCGATCGCCGCGACCTGTTCCAGCTCGCCCGCGGTCAGGCGCGCGTTCGATCGCGGCCCGCGCTGTCGCTGCCGCTCGCGCGCCTCCTCGACGCGCGCCCGCACCGGTGCGCTCGGCTCGCCGGGCGACGCGGCCGCCAGCTCGCGATAGGGCACCGCCGGCACGTCGACGTGCATGTCGATGCGATCGAGCAGCGGGCCCGACAGCCGCGAGCGGTAGCGCGCGATCCCGCTCAGCGAGCAAGTGCAGGTGCGCAGCGTGCTGCCGAGGTGGCCGCACGGGCAGGGGTTCAGCGCCGCCACCAGCATGAAATCGGCGGGATACATGACGTTGCGGCGCGCGCGCACCAGCGACACGGTTCGTTCCTCGAGCGGCTGGCGCAGCGCCTCGAGCACCGGCCGCGAGAACTCGAGCAGCTCGTCGAGGAAGAGCACGCCGTGGTGCGCGAGCGTGATCTCGCCCGGTCGCACCGACGGACCACCGCCGACCATCCCGGCCGAGGTCACGGTGTGGTGCGGGGCGCGGAACGGACGCTCGGTGACCAGCGCGCGCCCGCCCAGCAGGCCCGCGACCGAGTAGACCATGGTGGTCTCCAGCGCCTCGTCGAACGAGAGCGCCGGCAAGATTCCGGGCAGCCGTCGCGCCAGCATGGTCTTGCCGGAGCCGGGCGGCCCCACGAAGAGCAGGTTGTGGCCGCCCGCGGCCGCGAGCTCCAGCGCGCGGCGCGCGACCTCTTGCCCGCGCACGTCGGCGAGATCCGGGGGCGCGGGCGCCGCGGCCGGCGGTCCGGCTGGATCGATCGCTTCGTGCAGCGAGCCGGCGCTCGGTGCTTCACCGCGCAAGTTGCCGACGATCTCGCTCAGCGCCGACACCGGCGAGACCGCGCAGTCGCCGCCGACCACCGCCGCCTCGCGCAGGTTCGCGCGCGGCACGAACAGCCGGCGCATTCCCTGCGCGCGCGCCCACGCGGCGATCGGCAACACGCCGCGCACCGGGCGCACCGTGCCGTCGAGCGCGAGCTCGCCGACGAACAGGCTCGACTCGAGCGCGGCCGGGTCGAGGACGCCCGCGGCGCACAGCATACCGACGGCGATCGGCACGTCGAACGCCGCGCCGTCCTTGCGCAGGTCGGCGGGCGCCAGGTTGACCGTGATCCGGCGCGGCGGCAGCTTGAAGCCGCTGTTCTCGAGCGCGCCGCGGATGCGGACGCGCCCCTCTTTCACACCCGCGTCGGGCAGCCCCACGATGTGACAGCCGGGCAGCCCCACGGCGACGTCGACCTCGACGTGGATCGGCGCTGCCTCGATCCCGATGACGGCGGCGGAGGTGACGCGAGCGAGCATGTGCCTCTCGCTCTAAGCGAGAGCGATGCCAGCGCAGGGCCGCGGATCGTCGCGGCTACAGTTCGCGTGGTGGCCGGTCTCCGGCCACTCGTCCCGCAGCCGGTCAGCGCGGAAGATTTCGTCGTGGCCGTCGTCAGCGCACGCAGCGCGTGTACGCTGTCGGGAAGGTGTTCCAGGTCGCCGACGCTGCGTTCCAGCCGGTGAAACCGTCGCAGTAGTTGATGCCCCAGGCGACGCCGCCGACCTTCGACGCCTCGAGCGCCCAGTACCAGGTCGGCGGAGCCGCAGAAGAGCGTGTTGGGGAGCGCCGCGCGAACCACCGCGGGGCCGACCAGCGCCTCGTTGACCGTGGTGGTCAGCTCGTTGAGCGTGGGGACGCGCCACCCGGTGTGGCCATTCAGGCCGAGACTGGCGCAGTAGGCGGGCGCGTCGGCCCAGTTCATCAGCGCCGGCGAGTACGCCTGTTGCCAGGTGAGGCCGGTGTAGTTGTCGGTGACCTCGCCGGTCGCGATCGTGTAGTGGTTGGGCGGCTCCTTCGCGAAGGCGTCGGCAGCTTCGCCGGGGCCGTTGCCGCGCACGCAGCGGGCGACGTTGTTGGTGCCGCCCATGGCGACGGCGTTGCTGCTGAACCCGTTGGTGCCGTAGCCGAACTGAAAGCCCGAGGTGTTCTGTCCGGTGATCGTCTCGTACCACCATGACGACGTGCCGTAGTAGCCGCTCGACACGGTGAAGATCGACGCGAAGCCCTTGGCGCCGTTGTTGACGTCGACGATCGACGCCATCTCCACGCGCGTCGGCATGCGCCAGTCGTTGAAGCCGGCGTAGTTGCTGGTGCCGAGCGCGGTGCACCGGTCGGCGCTGACCTGCCAGGTGTCCTGTGTGGCCGGGTTGGCTTTCTCCCAGACCAGGCAGGTGATGTTGTCCTTGACCGCGCCGTTGCCGAGGTCGGTGTAGCTCTGGTGATTGGGGACGGCGGCGCCGTCGGCGACCGGGTTGGGCATGCGCCAGCAGGGCCACTTGTGCGATCCGCAGGCCGACTCGACGCAGGGAGCGCCCGTGCTGCCGCCCACGCTGCCGCCGGTCGCACCGCCCGCGCCGGTTGTCCCACCCGTGCCGCGCGCGCCGCCGCCGCCGGACATCGCGCCGCCGCTACCGCCCGAGACGCCGCCGGTGCCGGTGCCGCCGCCGGTGCCGGGCGTTCCGGTCATGCCGCCCAGCGATGATCCGCTGGCGCCACCGCTGCTCGACGTCGCGCCGCCGGCGCCGGTCGCGCCACCCGCGCCGGTCTCGGTTCCGCCGGCGCCGCCGCTGGCGCCGCCAGCCGGGGTCACTACATTACCTGCGCACCCCGACCAGAACAGGATGACCGTTCCGCACAGCACGCGTGTCAATGAGATCGGTTTCATGCGAAGAAGTTCCTGCTTCCTGGCTGTTTTGGCGGTGCGAGTCCCGGCCGTGATCAACCTCTAAGACAAGGGTTGGAGCCTGAAAAGTTGGTGCAGTTTCCCGCCGGCTATCATCAATCGCGGATTCTCGAAATGACGGCGGCGGGTGCCCTCGCGGTCGCGGTGGCGATCGCCGGGTGCGCCGCGCCGCCACGTGCCGCGGATTCGGCGCTGCGGCCGACATCCGCGCCGGGCCCCGCGGTCAAGGCGTTCCCCACCGCCGACGGCTGGGCCGCGACCACGCCCGGCGGGCGCGGCGGCGTGATCCTGCGCGTCACCACGCTGGCGCCCGACGGTCCCGGCTCGCTGGGCGAAGCGCTGCAGGTCGACGCTCCGCGCATCGTCGTGTTCGAGGTCGGCGGCGTGATCGATCTCGGGCGGTCGGTGATGGACGTCGAGGCGCCCTACCTGACGGTCGCCGGCCAGACCGCGCCGTCGCCGGGTATCACGCTGATTCGCGGCGGCATCCGCATCGCCACCCACGACGTCGTCATCCAGCACCTGCGCGTCCGCCCGGGCGAGGCCGGCGCCGGCAAGCGCAGCGGCTGGGAAGTCGACGGCATCGGGACCGTGACCGGCGCGCACGACGTGATCATCGATCACTGCTCGACGACCTGGGCCACCGACGAGAACCTGAGCGCGTCGGGCGATCGCTTCGCCGGCACCAACCCCGCAGAGTGGCGCGCGTCGACGTCACACCGGATCACCATCAGCGACTGCTTGATCGCCGAGGGGCTGTCGCACGCGACCCACCGCAAGGGCGAGCACTCGAAGGGCACGCTGATCCACGACAACGTCACCGAGGTGGCGGTGATTCGCAACCTCTACGCCAGCAACGTCGAGCGCAGCCCGATGTTCAAGGGCGGCGCGCGCGGCATCGTGGTCAACAACTTCATCGCCAACCCGGGGCACACCGCGATCCGCTACGTGCTGGTCGATCACGAATGGGGCGCGCTGCCGCACCAGACCGGGCAAATGGCCATCGTCGGCAACATCCTGCATTACGGCGCCGACACGCGGCCCGGGCTGCCGCTACTCACCGTCGACGGCGTCGGGCTGTGCGAGGTCTTCCTTGATGACAACCTGGCGCTGGACACGCGCGGCGCCGCGATCCCGCCGCTGCTCGGCAAGCTCGCCAACGTCATCCCAGTGGTACGGCGCCCGCTGTGGCCGGCCGGCTTCGTCCCCATGCGCGCCGCCGACGTCGAGGCGCACATGATGCGCGAGGTTGGCGCGCGGCCGTGGGATCGCGATCCGATCGACACGCGCATCATCGCGCAGGCGCTGGGCGGCAGCGGGCGCATCATCGACAGCGAGGAGCAGGCCGGCGGCTATCCGCGCGCGGTCGAGACGCGGCAGGCGTTCGAGCCGGCGCGCTGGAACCTGGCGACGATGATGCCGGTCGACGCCGCCGCGCCGGCGCGCCTGTCGCAGCAGGACGCGCGCTCGCCCTGAAACGAGCGAGCGCGCGGGCCGCGCCATCAGGAGCACTTGCCGCTGGCGACGACCAGCGTCGACCCGGTCATGCAGGAGCAGCGGCCATCGGTCATGCAATGACCGTGAAATGCGTTGAGCGCGGGGTTGTCGTTGCAGGTCTGGTCGTCTCCGACGCTGCACACTCCCGACGGCCCGACGCAACCGACCGACTTCACGAAGCAACCGCCGTTCGGGCAGACGCAGGCCTCGATCGCGTGAAGATTGGTGGGCGCGCAGGTGCAGGCGCCGATCGGGCAGCTGCTGGGAAAATCGCCGGTGCCGGTGCAGCAGAGGTTGTTCGCGATCAGGCCGCCGGTGGTCATGCACAGCTGCGCGTCGCTCGAGGAGTCGGAAGCGCCGGTTCCCAGCAGCACCGCGGCGTCGTGAGCCAGCGCGAGCGCGTCCGCCGACGGATTGAGCAAGCACTGCAAGTCGCCGCTGGCGACGCCGCTCGGGCGTGACACCACGGTCCGGGTGCCCGAGGAGACCGACTTCGGGCACGATTCGGTGAAGATCGGGTTCGGATCCCCGACTGTGCTGAGATCGCCGACATTGTTCAGGTGGTACAGGAACAGCGTCACCTCGGGGGCGCCGGCCGGGAATGAACGAGGCAGGGGGGTCATGGTTCCGGGCGCCCCGACGATGGTCCGCTCGGCGCGCCCGAAGTTATCGATGGAGACGTCGACCTCCGGTGAGTTGGTCGAGGCGCTCTGCTTGATGTACGCGAACGGGATCGGATCGCTGACGACGGTGGATCCATCGACCGGGCAGGGGATGCCCGTGCAGGCGCCGACCACCCCGTCGATGCAGATGCAGCTCAGCTGGCACCCCGGGCGTACGACGACGTCGCCGGAGTGGTAGGTGATGCCGTTGTCGATGCAGTTCATGGCCGGGGGAACGTCGACGGTCTGATCCACGAGCGCGTCTTGCGCGACATCCGGTGACGGGCCGTCTGCCACGGCGTCCGGCGCGGTGTCGGCGACGAGATCGGGCGCGAGATCCCGCGCTACGTCCGGCGGCAAGTCCGGTTGCGCGTCTCCGGCGTCGCCATTTGACGTTCTAACGTCGCTTCCGTCGGGCGTGCCGGCCGCGCCCAGCGAGTGAGTACGCGTGCAGGCCGCGGCAGCCAGCGACGACACCAGGGCGACTTCGATGATCGACAGAATCCGCAAGCGATGAATGTTCATGACTGCCTAGTGAACCGCGCGCGAAAAACGTTTCAGGGGCACGCGGCGATCGCCTGCCGCGCGCGCTGGGCCAGCGGATCCGCGGCGCCCGCGGTGAGCACGGTTTGCAGGTCGGCCTTGCCGTCGGCGCAGCGGCCAAGCTTGATGCGCAGCTCGCCGCGGACGGTGCGCAGCTCGCGCGCGCGCGGCAGCCCGGCGATCGCCATCTGGTCCAGCAGCGCCAGCGCGTCGCGATCGCGGCCGCTCGCGAGCAGGATCTCCGTGCGCAGCAGGCGCGCTTCGAGATGGATCTGACCCGACGGGAAGCGCCGCTCGTGCAGGTCGAGCGCCGCCAGCGCCGCGGCGGCGTCGTGGTCGCGGTGCCAGCGTTCGAGCGCCGACGCGAACGACCGGCTCTCGGCGACGATCGGGCTCTGGGGCGCGACGGGCGCGACGGCGCGCAGGGTCGCGCGGCGACGCTGACGCCGACGCCGACGCTGACGCCGACGCCGACGACAGCGACAGCGAGGGGGGTGGGGCTATCGGCGGATCCACGCGGGTGGGCGGAGGCTCGAGCGCGGGCGCTTCCGGCTCCGCGGCCATAATGGGCGCCGGCGTGTGATGCGCGGGTCTGGGCACCCCACGCGCTTCGTGTGCGCGCTCGCGCGCGGCGCTCGCGATCGCTTGCGCCGGTGGCGGCGCTTCCGGAGGCGCCGCCGGGAAGCGCGGCGCGGGCTGGTTGTGCGGTGACTCCGCGCGCGGCGGGCGAAGGCCGCTGCGCGACGCGGGCGCTGCTGGTTCCGCGGGCCGCGCGCCGATCCAGCGCCCGATCGCGGGCAGCCACGCGAGATTGCGTCCGGCCATCGCCACCGCGCCGCCCGCCACCAACAGGATGAACAGCGCCGCCAGCGCCGGTGACAGCAGCGGGCGGCGGATCGGCCGCGGCTGCTGCAATCGCCGCTCGATGCGATCGATCTGAGACGGCGACAGCTCGGGCAGATCGCGCCCGCGCTGCAGGAACGCGATGGCGCGGCGGCAGCGCTCCTTGAGATCGATCTCCGCGTCGGACGCGGGATCGACCGTGCGCTCATCGTCGTCGGCTGCCATCGTCGCTCCTTCCTTCATAGAGGCGCAAAAATCGCGCGCGGGCGCGGTGCAGGCGCAACCGCGCGTTGCCGGGCTGGATTTCCAGGAGCTGGCCGACCTCGTCGGCGCTCAGATCCTCGAGCTCGAACAGGATCAGCACCTGGCGGTCGCGCTCGGGCAGGCGATCGAGGATCGCGTAGACCGCGCGCGCGGTCTCGTGGCGTTCGACCAGGCGCAGCGGGTCGGGACCCGGCGCCGGGAGGTGGCCGGCGCTCTCGTCGGCGCTGCCGCTCAGCCAGCGGCGCCAGCGCGCCCGGCGGCGGCGGTGGCGCACGACCCGCTCGGTGATGCCGAACAGCCAGGTCGCGACGGTGGAATCGCCGCGGAACGTCGGCAGGCGCTGGTGCGCGATCATGAACACCTCGTGGACCACGTCCTCGACGTCCAGCGTCGGGCCGCCCAGACGGCCGGCCCAGCGCGCCACCTGACGCACGTGCGTCCGGTAGAGCGTCCCCGAATCGACCGGCTCGGCGCGAACGGCGGAAATGGTCAACCTGTCTCCCTTGGTGACGGAAGCCGCCGGAACGTTTCACCCTGCGGGGTGGGGAAGTGAAAAAAGCAGCCCGAGCCCGGCCGCGACGTTCCAGCGCGACAGGGTCCGCGAGTCGGTCCGGTCGTCCAGCGTCAGCCGCGCCGTCGCCAGCCCGTAGGCCGCGCCGACGTAGACGAAGGGGACCACCTGCCCGAGCCGCAGGCCGACGCGGATCCGGCCGTCGGCAGCCAGGGTCCACGCGGAGACGTTGCGGGGCGTGGCGAGCTGCTCGCCTTGCAGCGCCGTGCGCAACGCCTCGGGGCCGACACCGACGTCCAGGACGGCGCGGCCGAGCGCGCGGCGCCACGAGACGCCGATGCCGAAGCCGAGCGATCGATACGCGGCCTGACCCGGCCCCAGCGCCTGCGTGCGCGTCCCGGTCCCGCGGCCCTGCGCGATCACCGAGAACCGGTCACTGATGCCATAGGCGATCTCGCCCCCCGCCGCCCAGGTGCCGGCGTCGCCGTCGTGAACCACGGAGCCGAAGGCCGCCAGGTCGAGGCGCCACGGCACGCGGCCGGCGCGGGCCGGCGGCGGTGCGACCGGAGCTCGCGCCAGCACCGGCGTCGCGCTGGCCGGAGAGGGCGGGGCGGCGCGCGTCTCGGTCCCCGTCCACTCGCCGAGCCAGGCCGCGATCACGACCGCGGCCACCACGGCGCGTTCCTGGCAGGCGTCGGGGGCGGCGACCTCGCGCATGCCCAGTACCTTGCCGTCGCGCCCGCGCAGCACGATCCGCATTCCTCCGTCGCCCACGCTGACGTCGGGCGTCCCGGTGAGCGCCAGAGCGGGAGCGGCGCCCAGGCGATCGAGCTCCTGCTCGACGTCGTGGCGCTCCGGGCAGCTCGGCGGGGGGGCTGCGGCGGCGGTAGCGGGCGCGGCCAACACCGCCACCACCAACAAAAACGCACGCGTCGGGGGCCCGCCCATGGGCGCTACTATAAGCGCGAGCGGGCGAGGAAGGTCCGAAGCCTGAGGCCCGAGGCCTGAGACCCGAACCTAACTCAACAGAACTCCCTCTAGAACGAGAGGCGTAGTCCCAGCCGGCCGTGGATCGGGGTCTGGTACGAGGTCGCGCGGCCGTAGTTGGGGTTGACGTCCAGCGGGCCGCCCGAGCTGTTCTTGGCGTACTTCAGATCATCCTTGCTGCCGTTGACGATCGGCGCCGCCGAATTGAAGGTGTAGTCGTCGTCGACGCGCAACACGGCCTGCTGATTGAAGACGTTGAAGATATCGAGGAACGCTTCGATGCTGGTCTTGGCGGTCAGCGGGCAGTGGTACGACAGCTTGGCGTCGAACTCCGAGATCGGCGGGGTTCGGCCGCCCGACCCTCGGGGCAGCAGGTACACGATCTGCCCGTTGCCGGCCAGGTTCGAGACGTAGTTGATTGGCTGACCCGAGCGCGCCGCGAAGCCGAGCCCGAACACGACGCTGCCGCGGCCCACGGGCTGCGTGTAGTAACCGTCGATGCGGCCCGAGTGCGGATGGTCGTTGGGCAGCGGGCCACGCTGATTGAGGACCAGGTCCTGGGTGTCGTAAGCGTTGCCGCCGTTGGGCGCGAAGTAGTCCTGATGGTCCTGGTACAGGCCTTCGTAGTTACCAATCAAGCGCGAGTAGGTGTACGACGCGTGAATCAGCCATTGCTTGGAGAAGCGCTTGTCTACGAACAGCGTGAGCGCGTCGTAGGTGCGCTCGGGCTTGGGCTCCGCGGCGAGGCCTTTGAGGTTGGCGAGCAACGACTGCGCGGTGGCGAGCTGATTCTGCGACTGGGCCAGCGCCTTCTGCGCCGTATCCTTGTCGGTCGCGTTCGCGGCGTTGTCGACCTCCATCTGATGCTGCGCCACCTGCGCCGTGTACTGGGTGATCTGGTTCTGGTACGCGTTGATGGCCTCGGGCGGCACGTTGCCGGGGTTGGCGAGCAGGAAATTGAAGTCGGCGGCGGTGCCGTCCTCGATCACGTTGCCGAGCCAGCGGTGGGTGAAGTCGATGCCCAGCACCAGATCCTCCATCACCTCGCGCTGCGCACCCGCGACGATCTCGCTGTGATACTGGCCCTTGAGGTTCGGCTGCACCGGGTAGTCGCGGCCGTTATTGTAGTAGCCGGCGGGAGGGTCGGCGGGGTTCATGTCGGGCGTGCAGCTGCGCCACTCGTTGGGGCCGCCCTTCCAGTTGGCGAACGGAGTGGTGCACGCCGCTGGATTGATCGGCGCGACCAGGATGCCCTCGCCGCCGAAGTAACGGGCGGCAATGGCCATGGGGATGGTTTCGTAGTATTGGCCGAAATGCGCAAAGACCTTTGACCGGCCGTCGTTGGTCGGGTCCCAGACCACGCCGATGCGCGGCGACAGGTAGTTCTCGAGGTGCAGGAACTCGACGTTCTGGTCGTCGTACATCTTCTGCATCTCGTAGCGCGCGCCGGCGTTGATCGTGAGGTTCGGGCGCGGCGAGTAGCTGTCCTGCAGGAAGAACGCGCTGATGAAGTTGCTGACGTTGGCCTTCAGGTCATCCTGGTAGTGCGGAGGTGTCTGGAGATCGTACGGGTGGCTGGCAAACTGAAACGGCTGCTCGTCGCCCTGCAACGAGAAGAACGTCCACACGCTGGGGTAGCCCCGGCTATCGCCCGGGTTGAAGTGACGGACCAGGCCGCGCGCGCCCAGCGGACCGCTGTAGTAACGGTCCTGGTCGAACTCTGTCCCCTCGAAGTGCCAGCCGTACTTCAGCTCGTGGTGGCCGCCGGCCTCGAAGATGTGCGTCGACTTGATGTCGCCGCTCAAGCGATTGGACGTGAACGTCTTGTCGAGGCCGAAGCCGCCGTTGTGGTAGTTGTCGACCGGGCACGGCTGGAAGACCTGGCCGTTGACAGTCTGCGGCTCGCAACCCGGCGTGCGCTCCAGGTCCCAGAGGTTCGCGCCCCACCACTCCTGTTGATTGAGGTTGTTGAGCGCCGGGGTCGGCGAGTAATTGTTGAAGAACTCGCGGTGCAGGCCAATGTTGGCTTCGATCTGCCACTTGCGATCGTAGAGCTTCGAGATCCAGCGCAGCCCGACGTCGGTGGTGTTGCGGGTGACCGCCTCACGCATCCAGCTCGGGTCGGCGACCGCGACGTCGCCGCCGACGCCGGCGCGCACACCCTCGCCGCTCGACGGCGAGCCGAAGAGCGACAGGGTCAGGCGGTGATCGGGCGCTGGCACGAAGTCGAGCTTGGCGCCGAAGTGATAGGTCTGGCGCGACTCACTGATGCGGCGGCGGTCGACCTCGGGGCCGAACGCCTCGATGCCGTTGGCGTCGGGCGGCGACAGCGTGTGGGTGAAGCGGAAGACGTGGTCCTCTTGCAGGCGCGGCGCGAAGCCGACCCAGAAGAAGAGCTTGTTCTTGATGATCGCACCGCCGACCTCGGCGCCGACGTTGGTGTCGTAGTCCGGCTTGGTCTCCGACGAGATGGCGCCGTTCAGGCGGTTGACGACCTTGGGATCGCCGGCGAGGAAGTACGGCGACCAGTAGCCGAACACGCTGCCGTGCAGATCGTTGGTGCCGGACTTGGTGACGGCGCTGACCACGCCGCCCATCGCGCCGCCGAACTCGGCGTTGTAGCCGCCGGTGTTGACCGACATCTGGTCGATGAACTCGACCGGGAAGTTCGATCCGCCGCCCGTGCTCGGCAAGTTGCTGTTGATGTTGCCGTACTCGGAGCCGGTCACGTTGAGGCCGTCGACCAGGTAGATGTTCTCGAGGCCGGTCGCGCCGCCGATCGAGACGCTGCCGGTGCGGTCGAGGAACGCGCCGGGCGCCTTCTCGATGACGTCGCCGAAGTTACGTCCGACGGGCACGTTGGTGTTGAACGCCGTATCGAACGTTGGCCCCAGCCGCGTGGCGCCGACATCGACCGCCGGCGCTTTGCGCTGGATGACGTAGGTCTCCTCGGACGCGGCGGCGGCCGCCGTGCCGGCGATGCGCGCGTTGACCCGCACCGTCTTGTCGGCCGACACGACCACGCCGTCCTGCTCGGTCTTGGTCGACGAGTTCGCCATGTAGAAGCGGATCACGTACGAGCCGACCGGCAACGCCGAAAAGTAGTAGTCGCCGGTGTTGCTGGTGAGCGTGGCGTCGTCGCCCTGGGGCCCCTGCACGATGACGGTGACACCGGACAGCGGCTGGCCGCTGTCCTTGTCGGTGACGCGACCGGTGACCTTGCCGGTGACGTCCTGCGCGTTGGCGATGCCGCCAGCCAGCACGAGCGTCAATGATAATCCAAGCGCAACGGCGCCGGCCCGAATCCGGGTCATCGAGACTCTCCTTCGCATGTCATGGTTGGGCATCGGCTACATTCCGCTCGTGGTGAAGGTGCCGCTTGCCGTGGCACCAATCGGCCCGTCCAGCGCATCAGCGGCCGTCGCCGCGACGTTGACGACGATCGTGGCGTTGGCGGGCCAGGTGGTCGTCGGGGTGATGTCGAGGACCGTGGGGTTGCCTTCGGGGGCGACCGCGAAGTCGGTGTAGGCGGCGCCGTTGACCGTGACCGTGATGGCGTCCGTGATGTTCATGCGAGGCAGGTTGGTGAACGCCAGCGTCACCGCCTGCATCATCGGCGATACCGCGGGCGGGCCGGCGTCGGCGCCCGCATCGGGATCCGCGTCGCCCATCGGCACGCTGATCGTGACCGTGAACGGCAGCGTCTCGAACGTCAGCTTGCCGCTGGCCAGATCGCCCTCCGCGGTGAACGCCTCACCCTTCTTCGAGCGGACCTTGTTCTTGTCCATCGTCGCGGTGATCGTCGAGCCCGACGGAAACGTCGGCGTCACCGTCGTCGCGAGGCTCGGCCCCAGTGGGAACACCAGGCCGATCGGGCCGCCGTTGGGCGTGTAGATCGAGTTGAACGCGAAGGTCGAGCTCGCGGGCAGGGCCGGCGAGACCGCAATCGCGATGGCGTCGGTGCCTTGGTCGGGGCCACCGTCGATCGAAGTCACCGTGGTCGGGTCGAGCAAGCGATCGAAGAGCGCGTTCAAATGAACGTAGCCGTTGATCTGGACGGGGCTGCCAGCGGTGCCCAGATCCACGGGCTGGAAGGTCGCGTTGTCGACGACCGACCAGCTGGTCAGAACCGGCGGTCCCGCGGGGACGCTGTTGTTGGGGTCGCTGCAACCTGCGGTACCAGCGATCGCCAGGCACAAAGTCATTTCCGGCGCCAGGCGCCAGAACAGCCGCTTCATGGAAAGCTCCTTTACCCTACGCATGTCGTTGCGAGACGGGACACACCACCAGTGGGGCGGCATCGTACCATTTTCAACGCACGGGGTAAACGTCGGCTGGTCGCAGACTTGGCTTTAGTTGCCTACGTTATTTGTTCGTCACGATACCAAGCGTGACGGCACCGGCCCCCTTGCAGATGTCCATCAATTTCACAGCGCGACCGTAGCTCGCGTGGTCGTCGATGCGGAAAAAGACGACCTTTTGCCGATCGTGGGACAGCCGCTCACCGACCGCGGGCGCCAGCGCCTCGATCGCGATCGGCTCGCTGCCCAGCGCGACGTTGCCGTCCGCCGCCAGCGAAACGACAATGGGATTTTCCCCTGGTGGTTGCGGTGTGTTGTCGCTCTGTTCTTGCGGAATCTTGGCGACGAGCTCTTTGAGCATCACCGGCGTCATCACCATGAAAACAATCAACAACACCAGAACGATGTCGATGAGAGGCGTGACGTTGATTTCACCGCGCGCGCTGAAACGACCCGCGCGACCGCCGCCGCCACCCACCGACATGCCCATGGTCAGTGCGCCGCCTCGTCGGTGCCGAGCTGGACATCCTCGATGCCCGCGCCGTGGATCGCGTCCATGACCCGGCGTGCCTGCCCGTAGGGAAGGCGCTCGTCGGCCTTGAGGAAGATGCCTTTGTCGGGGTGCCGCCGCTTCTCTTCCTGCACGGTGGCGCCCAGCTTCTCGATCGGCGTGCGATCCGCGCCCACATAGACCGTTCCCTCGCGCGTGATGGAGACGACGACGTCGCGGTTGTCGTCGTTCTTCTTGGCGTGGTGGCTGGTCACGGGCAGCTTCACATCGACGCCGCGGGCGATCATCGGCGTCACGACCATGAAGATGATCAGCAACACCAGAACCACGTCCACGAGCGGCGTGACGTTGATCTCCGCCTTTACCAACCCCTTGACGTGCGGTTTGGCAGGCGCGCGGAATCGCCGCCCGCTTCGTTGCGGGCGGAATCCGGCCGTTGAGCGGGCTCGGATCAAACAGTCTCCTCGCGCAGGATGCTGTCGACCAGCTCCGACGAGGTCTCGTCGATGTCGATGGTGATGTCGTCGACGCGCGCGATGAAGTAGTTGTAGAACCACACCGAGATGATCGCGACCGCCAGGCCGACCGCGGTGGTGATCAGCGCCTCGGCGATGCCCGCGGAGACCGTGCCGATGCCGCCGCCGCCCTTCGACGGGTCGGCCAGCTTCTGGAACGCGGTGATGATGCCGCCGACGGTGCCGAAGAGACCGACGAACGGCGCCGACGACGAGACGGTGGCCAGCACGGGCAAGCCGCGCCGGAGGCCCGCCAGCTCGCGCTCCTTGACCCGCTCCAGGGTGCGCGCCACGGCGTCGGCGCGCTCGAAACGCGCTTCGGGGGACTGTGTGCCGCGCGCCTTGTCGGCCTCGGTGGCGCGCGCCCACTCCTTGAGTCCGGCGCCGATGACGCGCGCGACCGGGCTGCCGCCGAAGCGGCTGTCGAGCCCGACCGCTTCACGCAGGCGGCCGGTGGCGCCGACCAGGGGGGCCACCGACCGGACGTAGAGCAACGACAGCCGCCGCCCCTTGCTCAGCGAAAAGAAGCGCTCGACGGTGATGCCCAGCGCGTACATCGACATCACGACCAGGATCACCACCACGCCGCGCGCGATGGGCCCCATCTCGTGCCAGAGTCCGACCAGCGTGAAATCCATCGCTTCTCCTTGCTCCTCTCAAAGCCCCGTCAATTCGACTTGAATTCGAACCTGCCGAAATAGCAAAACGGCACCGCATTGTTGTTGGCCACGAGCGGCCGATAACGCCATTTCTTGACCGCCGAGACCACGTTCCCGTCCAGCAACGAATCGGCGCCCTTGAGGATCGAGACGCTGTCGACGCTGCCGGCCTTCGACACGCAGATCTTGGCGAGCACGACGTAGGACATCCCCGAGCGCCGCAACAAGGCCGGGAAATCGGGATCGTCGCCCGATTCCTTTTGCAGGGCTCCGATCTGCGGCGCCAGCATCTTGGGCCCCGCCGCCGTCGGCGCCGTGCCGTTGACGGCGCCGCCGATCGTGCCGCCCGGCGTGCCCCCGACGGTGCCCCCGACTGTGCCCCCGATCGTGCCACCGGCGGTGCCGCGCTTGGTGCCGCCGGCAATGGCTTGATCGGGGTCGTCGTCATCGGGCTCCGGTTTGGCCTTCGGCTCTTCATTCTTCGGCGGAACCAGCGGGGGCTGAACCAGCGTGGTCAGGGTCGGTTTCACCTTGGGCAGTATCTTCTTCTTCGGCGCATCGCTGCCGCCGCCGGCCGGTGGTGGCGGGGGCGGCGCGGGCGGGGGCGGGGCCGCCGCCATGAACGTCACGCGTACCGTCGGCGGCGTGATCTCCTCGACGTGCCAGAACGAATAGGCCACACCGCCCGCGAGCAGGGCCGCGTGCACGGCCAGCGAGACCGCGTAGGTGAGGCGGCGCCGGCGGCGTGGACGCGGGTCGCCTCCCTCGAGAAATGCTTCAAACGCCATCGCGGTTCACAGCTTGGTCGTTGCCCCTCGTGCTTCCAGCCCCTTCCTCTGCCATTCGTTCCCCTTGTCGACCGCGGCCTGCCACTTGTCGGGCTCGCTGAAGAAGGCGAACGATTTCTGACGGTAGAGAAGGTTCAGGTAGATCATCGCCTCCGGGTGGCGCGGGTGCAATGCCATCGCTCGTTCCAGATAATGAATGCCCTCGTCCGCGAGATCGATCCGCAGCGCGCCGCTGATGTCGTCGGGGCCGAGCGTCGGCGGCGGTGGCGGCGCCGCCGCGATGGCGCCCGCCGGCCTGGCGCGCAGCCCAGCCGTGCCCGCTCCCGCGGCCGGGACATAGCGCGGGTCGTACGTGGTCATCTCCGCGCCGCCGCCGCGCGACGACAGGAGCTGCCAGATGAACGCGCCCATGCGGTACTGCGCCTCGGCGTCGGTGGCGCGCGCGTCGGCGGCCCGGCGTGCCCAGGAGAGCGCGCGCACCCAGTTGCCCTGCTTGAAGTAGACCTGCTGCAGCCCGCTCGCGGCATCGAGATCGACGGTGCCGCGGCGCTCGGCCACGTGCGCCTGCGCGAGGAAGATCGTCTCCAGCGCCGCGAAGTCATCGGCGTCGAAGAGCGTTTGCATGTAGAGCTGGTCGCCGCGCGCATCGCGGGGCGCGATCTGCTTGAGCTTGCTGAACGCCTCCAGCGCGCACGGAGTGAACCGGCGATCCGAAGGTATGAGCTGCCGGCAGGTGTAACCCTTGTTGAGCCACAGCACGGGCAGCTCCGGCACCAGCGCCTGCGCGCGCTCGAACTCGGCGACCGCCTGGACGTACTGGCCCTTCTTGTAGAGCTCGTTGGCGTCCTGGATCGCCTTGCGGCCGCGGACCTGCCGGCACCCGGACGCGCCGGCGGCAGCGGTGCCCACCAGGACCCACAGCGCGAGAGCGCGCGCGACGCGGGTAGAGCTGTCCATATCTCTTCAATCGACAGGCCAGCGCCATCAGTTGAGGAGGTTGGTGCCCCAATTCCGGCCGTCAGACCCCCGTCGGCGTCGGCGTCGGCGTCGGCGTCGGCGATCTCGTGTTGCCATCGGATCGCCGGATCGCCGGATCGCCGACGCTGACGCTGACGGGGGGTGAGGCCCTTTTCCGCCTCCTACTCTCCCTCGCCGACCCGCGTCAGGTAGGCGTCGATCTTCTGCCGCGCCTCGGCCGTCGTGTTGATGAACTTCAGGCCCATCTTCAGGTCGTCGGGGCCCGCGCTCGAGACGATTTGTCCGGACACGCTGATGGGCGCGTCGTCGCCCGGCAGCGTGAAAGTCAGGTTCACCGTCGTCCCGATCGGCAGCGGGATCGTGTGCTCCAGGCGCAGGCCGCCCCGCGACAGGTTGCCGGCGCGCCGGTAGTAGCGCTCCTCGTTGGTGGTCTCCTCCACCCACATCTCGAGGGGGATCCGGGGATCGTTGCGGCGCTCTCCGTCGCGGCGCGGTGCTTTTGGACCCGGCTCTCCTGACATGACGCGCCTCCTCAGAAAAATCGTAACACAGGCTCCGTCTGATCAGACGCGCGCGCCGCCACGTTTTGCAAATCGGGGTGCGCGCGTGTAACACTGCCGGCCAGATGGCGCGCCAGCGAATCCTGGTGACAGGTGGATCGGGGTTTCTAGGATCCCATCTTTGCGAACGCCTGCTCGGCGACGGACACGAGGTCGTGTGCCTCGACAACTTCTTCACCGGCACGCGCGTCAACGTCGAGCACCTGCTCGACAACCATCGCTTCGAGCTGATGCGCCACGACGTGACCGATCCGCTCACGCTCGAGGTCGACCAGGTCTTCCACCTCGCGTGCCCGGCGTCGCCGATCCACTACCAGCGCAACCCCGTGCGCACGATCCGTACCGCGGTGCAGGGCACGCTCAACATGCTCGACCTGGCGCGCGAGGCGCACGCGCGCATCCTGATCGCGTCGACGTCGGAGATCTACGGCGATCCCGTGGAGCACCCGCAGCGCGAAGGGTACTGGGGCAACGTCAACCCGATCGGCCCGCGCGCCTGCTACGACGAGGGCAAGCGCTGCGCCGAAGCGCTGGCGGTCTCGTACGCGACCCAGTATGGCGTCGAGGTCCGCATCGCCCGCATCTTCAACACCTACGGCCCGCGCATGCATGAGAACGACGGGCGCGTGGTGTCCAACTTCACCGTGCAGGCGCTGCGCCAGGAGCCGATCACCGTCTACGGCGAGGGGCAGCAGACGCGCTCGTTCTGCTTCGTGAGCGATCTCATCGAGGGTTTCTCGCGCCTCATGGCGAGCAAGCACGGCGTCGACCCGGTGAACCTGGGCAACCCGCGCGAGATCACCGTGCTCGAGCTGGCGGAGATGACGCGCAAGCTGGCGAAGTCGCGCTCGGAGATCATCCGCGCGCCGCTGCCCAAGGACGATCCCACGCGCCGCCGCCCCGACATCTCACGGGCGCAGCAGCTGCTCGACGGGTGGGCACCGCGCGTCGGCCTGGAAGAGGGCCTGGCCGCGACCATCGCCGACTTCAGGCGCCGCCTGGGTCTCTGAGTCGACGCTCGTCGAAGAGACGTACCTGGGGCGAGGACGCGCAGCGGTCGAGCGCGTCGCCGGTGATCGGGTGGCGCAGCCCGGGCTCGGCGACGTCGGCCAGCGGCACGCGCACGAAGGCGCGCGCCAGCATCGCCGGGTGCGGTACGGTCAGCGCCCGCGTGTCGATGACGCGCGCGCCGTAGAGCAGCACGTCGATGTCCAGCGTGCGCGACGCCTTGTCGTGCCCCGGCGGGCGCACGCGCCCGAGCCGTCGCTCGATGTCCAGGCACAGCGCGAGCAGCGCCTCGGGCGCCAGCGCCGTCGTCGCGCGCACCGCCGCGTTCAGGTACGCAGGCTGCGGCTCGTCGCTGATGGCGTCGGTCTCGTAGATCGGCGATCGCGCCGCGATCGCCACGCCCGCGGCATCGAGGCGCGCGATCGCATCGTCGATCTGGCGCCGGCGATCGCCGAGGTTGGCGCCCAGCGCCAGGTAGACCGTCACGGAACGGGGTTCGTCGGCCATAGGTGCGCCGTTCACTTTAGTGTAGAAAGTCGCGGTGGGCGCCGCGCTGCTCGCCGCCGTGACGACCGGTCTCGCGACCGTCCTCGGCGCCGTGCCGTTCGCGTTCGTGCGCGAGCTGCCGCGCCGGCTCTACGATGGCATCCTGGGCCTGGGCGCGGGGCTGATGCTCGCGGCGGCGACGCTGGGGTTGCTCGGCGAGGCGTTGCGCGACCTGCGCACCGACGGCGAGCTCGACGCCGCGCGTTTGCTCTGGGTGCTGCTGGGCTTCGGTACCGGCGTCGTTCTGGCGGCGGCGATGGATCGCCTGATCCCGCACCGTCACGCCGGCGGCCACCACCAGCACCTGGGCCACGAGCCGGGCCACGACGTTCACGATCGCGAGGCCCGGCGCGGCTACGCCGTCGTGGGCGCGCTGACCTTGCACCGTGTCCCCGAGGGGCTGGCGATCGGCGCCGGCTTCGCCATGGGCGGCCCGTCGCACCTGGGCCTGATGCTGGCGATCGCGGTCGGTCTGCAGAACGTCTGCGAGGGGATCGTCATGGCGGCTCCCCTGCGCCAAGGCGGCGTCTCGCCGGTGCGCGGGGTGCTCGTCGTGGGGCTGACCGGGCTGGCGACGCCGGCCGCGACGCTGGTCGGCTTCTGGACGGCCGAGCTCGCCGCGCGCAGCATGCCGTTCCTGCTGGCGCTGGCGGCAGGCACGCTGATTTACATCACGTCGAACGAGATCATCCCGGAGTCGCACAGCCACGGCCACGAGGGAACGGCGTCGGCGGGCGTCGCGTTCGGGTTCGCGTTCATCCTGGTGTTGCGCGCGGTCCTGCCGTAGCGGGGCGGCTGGGGTTGCGGAGCCGCGACCCGCTATGCCCGTTTTTCCTCGCCGCGCCACAGCCTCCGCAGATTCGCGCGGTGCCGCACCGTGACCAGCGCCGCCGTCCCGATCGACAGCGCCAGGTAGGGGCGCGGCACGCCGCCCAGCAGCGACGCGAACAGCGGGAACGACCAGATGCCCAGCAGCGAACCGATCGACGAGATCCGCGTCGTCACGTAGGCGAGGACGTAGAGCCCGAACCCGCACAGCGCGGCCAGCGGCGAGATCGCCAGCGCCACGCCCAGCGACGTCGCCACGCCTTTGCCGCCGCGGCCGCGCAGGAAGATGGTGAACATGTGGCCGACGATCGCCGCCAGCCCGGCGAGCGCGATCGCCGCCGGCGGTAGCTGCGGCAACCAGCGCCGGCCGATGAAGACCGGGAGAAAGCCCTTGAGCGCGTCGCCGATCAGCACCGCGATCGCGAACCCGCGTCCCAGCGCGCGCGCGACGTTGGTGGCGCCGATGTTGCCGCTGCCGACGCTGCGCAGGTCGACGCCACGCGCGCGCGCCACGAGAAGCCCGGTCGGAATCGAGCCGACCAGGTAAGCGGCCACGCAAAGCAGGGTGGCGGCCAGCATCATGCGGAAGGCAGAGTGGGCGGCGCGGGCGTCCCCGGCCCGGGGGCGACGCGGGAGGAGCCGGCCCGGCCAGGTCGGGCCGGCGGCGTGCCCAGAACGCGGCGACGTCCTCGAGCGATTCGGTGCGCGGGCAATCGCGCGGCAGGCTGGCCAGCAAGGTGGCGCCATAGTGCCGCCGCGCGAGCCTGCCGTCGAGGATTGCGACGATCCCGGTGTCGGCGCGGCTGCGGATGAGCCGCCCGAAGCCCTGCTTCAGCGCCAGCGCCGCGCGCGGCAGCTGGAACGCGTTGAACGGATCGCCGCCCTGCTCGCGGATGCGGTCGATGCGCGCGGCCGTCAGCGGATCGTCGGGCACCGCGAACGGGATGCGATCGATCACGACCAGCGACAGCGCCTCGCCGGGGACGTCGACGCCCTCCCAGAAGCTCTGCGTCGCCAGCAGCACCGAGCCGATGCGGTCGCGCAGCTCGGCGAGCAGCACGTGGCGCGGCCGCTCGCCCTGCACCATCAGCGGGAACGGCAGCGTCGCGCGCAGGTGCGCCTCGGCGACGCGCAGGTTGCGGAAGCTGGTGAAGAGCAGCAGCGCGCGGCCCTTGGTGATCGCGCACAGCTCGGCGGCGCGCCGCGCGGCGGCTAGCGCGAAGCGCGTGTCGTTGGGCTCGGGCAGGTCGGCCGCCAGGTACAGCAGCGCCTGCTCGGCGTAGCGAAACGGCGACGGGTAGCTGGCCTCCGACGCGTCGGCGCCGAGGCCGATGCGCGTGCGCACGTAGTCGAACGAGCCGGCGACCGTCAGCGTCGCCGAGGTGAAGATGAGCGGCCCGGTCACGAGGTCGAAGGCGCGCGCCAGCGCCGGGCCGACGTCGATCGGCGAAGCGTGCAGGCTCACGTTGCGCGCGGTCGCCGCGACCCACTGGACACTGCTGCGATGGCCGCGGTGATCGACCAGCGCGCCCAGCTCGTCGCGCAGGGCCGTCGCGCGCCGCCCGAGGCCCGCGAGCTCGGCGCTGTTGCGCGCCTCGCGCACGACGTCGCCGTCGAACGCCAGCCAGGTGGCGACCTCGTCGAGCACGCCGTCGAGCTCGTGGTAGCGCGCGAGCCGCGCGCCGCCCCAAAAGCCGTCGGGGACCGGCACGCGCACTTCGTCGGCGCCGGGACGCGGCATCGGTAGTCGATCGCGCAAGGCATCGCCCAGCGCGTGCGCCGCGCCCTGCAACCGCGCCACCGCCGACTGCGCGCGCGTGCCGTCGAGCCCGTGGGCGCGCTCGAGGTCGCGCGCCAGCGCGAACACCCGATGTGTCGACACGTGCATGCCGAAGAACTCGGTGGCGATCTCCTCGATCTGGTGCGCCTCGTCGAAGATCGCGACCTCGTAGGGCGGCAGCACCTGCGCCTCGGGCCAGGCCGCGCGCAGCGCCAGGTCGGCGAAGAACAGATGGTGGTTGACGATCACCAGCTGCGCCTCCAGCGCGCGCCGCCGCATGCCGGTCACGAAGCAGCGCTCGAAGAAGGGGCAGCGCGCCCCGAGCCGCGTCTCCGGCGTCGCCGCGACCTCGCGCCAGAGCGGAGAGTCGTCGGGCAGCTCGGACAGGTCGGCGCGGTCACCGGTGGGTGTCCGCGCCATCCAGGCGACGATGCGGTCGAGCTCGGGCGTGGGCACGAACGACGCTTGCCGCGTCTGCTGCTCGAGGCGCCGCAGGCACAGGTAGTTGCCGAGACCCTTCATCACCGACCACTCGAACGGCTGCGGCATGATCGACTGCAGCCGCGGCAGATCGATGCGCGCGATCTGGTCTTGAAGAGTCTTGGTGCCGGTGCTGACCACCACCTTGCGCCCCGACAGCAGCGCCGGCACCAGGTACGCCATGGTCTTGCCGGTGCCGGTGCCGGCCTCGACGAACAGGCGATCGTCGCGCTCGATCGCCTCGGCGATGCGCTCGGCCATCGCGAGCTGGCCGGGGCGCGATTCGTAGCCGGGCAGCGCCGCCGGCGACCAGCCCGCGCGGCCCCAGCACGCGGGCGATGGGGCCGAGGGGGCCGCCGGCGCTCGCGTCGCTGATCACCGACGACACCGGCGGGCTACTTCCCGTGGCTGGACCGCGGCGACGTGCTGCCGCCGGCGCCGCCCGCGCGGCTGGCCTTCTCGTCGATGCCCGAGGTGCCGAAGCGGCGGCGCAGCTCGCCGAAGACCGCGTCGACGGGGACGCCCGCCGCCTCGAGCCCGACCAGCATGTGAAACAGAAGATCCGCCGCCTCGTGCGCGGTGTGGCGCGCATCGCCCTCGGGCAGCGCCTCGCAGAGCTCGCGCGCTTCTTCGAGGATCTTGGCGTTCACCTTCTCGAAGCCGGCGTCGAGCAGCGAGACGACGTACGATTTGGCCGGCCGCTCGCGCTTGCGGCGCGCGATGATCGCGGCGACGCGGCTGACGATCACCGCCGGCGGATCCGGCGGGCCGTCGTCGGTGGTCAGCGGCTCGTCGGCGCGCAGTCCCCCGCCGTCGCCGGCGCGCAGTCCGGCGGCCCTGTAGAAACACGAAGTCGCGCCCGTGTGGCACGACGGCCCGTCGGGCTCGACGCGGTAGAGCACGACGTCGCCGTCGCAATCGACGCGCAGCTCGCGCACCGCCAGCGTGTGGCCCGAGCTCTCGCCCTTTTTCCACATCGCGTTGCGCGAGCGGCTCCAGAAGTGCGCGAAGCCCGTGGTGGCGGTCAGCTCCAGCGCGTCGCGGTTCGCCCACGCGAACATGCGCACCGTGCCGGTCTCGATCTCCTGCGCAATGACCGGCACCAGGCCCTGCGCGTCGAGCTTCACCGCCCTGAACAGCGTGTCCGCCGCCATGTCAGGCCCGGGGCTCATGCCACGCCTCCCGCACCGAGACGCCGCGCGCGCGCAGGTAGTCGTGCGCCTGGCCGACGGTGAACTCGCCGAAGTGAAAGATCGACGCCGCGAGCACCGCGTCGGCGCGCCCGTCGGCGATGCCTTCGTAGAGGTGCTGGAGGTTGCCGACGCCGCCCGACGCGATCACCGGCACCGGCACGCGCTCGGCGACCGCGCGCGTGAGCTCGAGGTCGAAGCCGTCGCGCGTGCCGTCGCGGTCCATGCTGGTCAGCAAGATCTCGCCCGCGCCGGCGGCCGCCATGCGCTCGCACCAGGCGACCGCGTCGATGCCCGTCGGCTTGCGCCCGCCGTGGGTGAAGACCTCCCAGCGGCCGGGCTGCGCGGGGTCGCGGCGCGCGTCGACGGCGACGACGATCGCCTGGTTGCCGAACGCGTCGGCCGATCGCCGCACCAGGTCCGGATCGGCGACCGCCGCCGTGTTGATGCCGACCTTGTCGGCGCCCGCGAGCAGCAGCGCGCGCACGTCCTCGACCGCGCGCACGCCGCCGCCGACGGTGAGCGGCAGGAAGACGCGCTCGGCGGTCGCGCGCACCATGTCCAGCGTCGTGGCGCGCCCGTCCGACGACGCGGTGATGTCCAGGAAGCAGATCTCGTCGGCGCCCTGCGCGTCGTAGGCGGCGGCGACCGCGACCGGATCGCCGGCGTCGCGCAGCTCCTTGAAGCGCACGCCTTTCTTCACGCGCCCGGCGTCGACGTCCAGGCAGGGGATCACGCGCTTGCACAGCATCAGCGCTGCTTGCCTCCGACGCGCGCCAGCGCCTGCTCGACGGTGAACGCGCCTTCGTAGAACGCCTTGCCGATCACGACCGCGGCCGCGCCCGTCGGGATCAGGGCGTCGAGATCCTCGATGCGCGAGACGCCGCCCGACGCGATCACCGCGCACGGCGCCAGCTGGCGCGCGAGCCGCGCGGTCGCGTCGAGGTTCGGGCCGGTGCGCATGCCGTCGCGGCCGATGTCGGTGTAGAGCACGGCCGCCGCGCCGGCGCCGGCGACGCGCGTGCCGATCTCCGACGCGTCGAAGGTCGTGTCCTGGGTCCAGCCCTCGACGGAGACCATGCCCTCGCGCGCGTCGACCGCGACGATGATCCGCTGCGGCCAGCGGCGGCAGGCGGCGTCGACCATCTCGGGGTTCTTGATGGCCGCGGTGCCGGTCACGACGTAGCTGACGCCGAGATCGAACAGGCGCGCGCAGTCCTCGAGCGTGCGCACGCCGCCGCCGACCTCGACGTCCATGGTGGTCGCCGCGACGATCTTCTTGATGGTGGCGTGGTTGTTGTCGTCGCCGCCGCCCCCGCGCGCGAACGCGGCGTCGAGATCGACGACGTGCAGCCGCGGTACGCCAATGCCCGACCAGCGCTGCGCGATCTCCCAGGGCGCGTTCGAGTAGATCTTGGCGCTCTCGCGGCGCCCCTGCTCCAGCCGCACGGCGTTGCCGCCCAGCAGATCGATTGCGGGAAAAACCAGCATGCGCCGCGGAGTCTAGTCGCTCCGCCGCGACCTGGCTACGAGTCGGTCGCGCCTCGACGAATGAACGGAGCAGCGCCAGGCCGGCGGTCTGGCTTTTCTCCGGGTGAAACTGGCAGGCGAAGACGTTGTCGCGCGCGATCGCGGAGCAGAAGCGCCCGCCGTATTCGGTGGCGAGCGCCACGTCCTCGGCGACGCGCCGGGTCGGGGTAGTAGCTGTGCACGAAGTAAAAGAAGGTGCCGTCGGGGATCGCGTTCAGCACGGGCGTGCCGGCGGCCGGTCCGCGCTCGGCGCCGTTCCAGCCCATGTGCGGGATCTTCAGCCCCGGCGTCGGCGCGAACCGCCGCACGCGCCCGGGGAAGATGCCCAGGCCGCGGCAGGTCGGGTCCTCCTCGCTGCCTTCGAACAGGACCTGGAGCCCCAGGCAGATGCCGAGATAGGGTTTCCCCGCGGCGATCGCACCGCGCACCGCCTGTTCCAGCGCGCCGCCGCCGCGGCCGAGGCCGGCCATGCAGCCGCCGAACGCGCCCTGACCGGGCACGACGACCTTGTCGGCGCGCGCGATGACGTCGGCGTCGGAGGTCACGGTGACGTCGGCGCCGGCCGTCGCCAGCGCCTTCTCGACGCTGCGCAGGTTCCCGGTTCCGGTGTCGGCGACGGCGACGCGCGGGCGGACGCTCACGACGTGAGCGTCCCCTTCGTCGACGGAACGCCGGTCACGCGCGGGTCGAGCTGGACCGCGGCGCGCGTCGCGCGCGCGAACGCCTTGAACAGCGCCTCGACGATGTGGTGCGCGTTCTCGCCGTAGCGCACCTCCAGATGCAGGTTGCACAGCGCCGCCGCGACGAAGCCGCCGAAGAACTCGCGCGCGAGCTCGGCGTCGAAGGTGCCGATCCACTTGCCCTTGATCGCGTCGGCCTTGTAGACGAACGCCGCGCGCCCGCCGAAGTCGACCGCCGCCGAGACCAGTGTCTCGTCCATCGGCATCAGCGCGTCGCCGTAGCGGCCGATGCCGCTGCGATCGCCCAGCGCCTGCCGGAACGCCTGGCCGAGGCAGATGCCGACGTCCTCGACGGTGTGGTGCGCGTCGACCTCGACGTCGCCGGTCGCCTGCACCGTCGAGGTCGAAGAGACCGTGCTTGGCGAATGCCTCCAGCATGTGGTTGAAGAACGGCACCGGCGTCGCGATCTGGCGCACGCCCGTCCCGTCGAGGGCCACCGAGAGCTGGATCTGGGTCTCGCTGGTCTTGCGCTCTACCGTGGCGCGCCGGCTGGTCGACATGCGTTTTGGCCGCGATTCTAGCCGCGCATCACCCACCGGCCAAAGGTTTCTCGGAGAGTTTGACGATAAGTAGTTATAATGACCCGGTACGGCGCGATGACGAAGCCGCTGCGCAGCCCGGTCGTTGGGTACAACCACAATCTGCGATACCGCGGGCGCCTGTTTCACGTACAGACGGAGGATTCGGGCCCCGTCAATCCGCACGTCTTCACGCACCTGTTCTACGAGGGCACGATCCTCGCGTCGAAGAAGCTGCAGTACGACGCCTCGGCGCACGAGGACGTCGTGAAGGTGCGGATGCAGCAGCTGCACAAGTCGATGATGCGCGAGCTGACGCTCGGCGATCATGACCAGCGGGTCACCGCGTTCTTTGCCGCGCGCGGCCAGGAGGCGTTCTCCGAGCCGGCGCCGCCGCGCGCGCCGGCCCCCGCGGCGGTGCCCCCGGCCGCGGCTGCGGCGGTCTCGCCGCCGTCTTCGCAGCCTCCTTCGCAGGTGGTCGCGGGCGAGCTGCTGGGTGTGCCCGTCGCCACGCCAACGCCGCCGGTGACCCCGGCGGTGGTCCAGGTCAGCGGGGTCGTCGCGGGTAGCATCGACAACGGAGCGGCGCGCCGTCCCGCGCCTGCCCCGGCGGCGGCGACTCCGCCCGGGGCCAAGGGATCGCCGCGGCCGGTCGTGATGGTCAAGCCCACGGCGATGAAGCGTCCGCCCATGGTCTTCTCGTCGTCGGCCGACGGTGTGGTCGTGCAGCGTAGCGTCGTGGTCGCCGTGGGAGGTCCGGCACCGGCGGCACCGCAGCCCGTGCCCGCCTCGGCGGATGCCACCTTGCGCGTTCGCCCGGCCGCCGTGATCGGCGAGGCCGGTCAGACCGCGCCGCCGCCCGCCTCGCAGACGATGGCCGATCCGGCGCCGGTCGCGCGCGGTCGCGCCCCCGCCGGCGCCGAAAACGCGTTCACGGATCTGGTCACCGACAAGAGCCTCGACGACGTGATCCTCGAGTATCTGTCGGACGACAACGAGCCGCCGGAGCGGCGTTAGCGGCAAATGCCGGTCAGATAAGAAAAACGCCAGGACGCGGGGAACGCCAGGATCCGGATTATTGAGAGTCCGGACTTGGCGTCCTGGCGCTCATCTGATCCGCATTGGCGCAAGCGGGCCAGGAAGCGCGTCAGTCCAGGCGGATCAACACGCCGGCATCGGCGTCGAGCAAGACCAGGTCGCCGTCGGCGATCGCGGCGCAGGCGCCACGCGCGCCGACGATGGCGGGTATTCGACGTTCGCGCGCCTGCGCGGCCACGTGGTCGAGCACGCCGCCGGTCTCGACGACCAGGCCGGCCGCGGGCAAGAGCGGGAGCTCCGTCGGCAACAGCGTGGTGGCGACGACGATCGCGCCCGCGTCGCTCGCGTGGTGCGCGTCGGGCGCCCCTGGCTCGGTAGACGAAAGCGGACCGATCGCCCGGCCCGCCGACGCGCGCTGGCCCCGAGCGATGACGCCGGCAGCGCGGGTGAGTCGCGAGCCCCGGTCGCGGTTCTCCACCAGCTCCGGCGGATGCTGCAGCGCCCGCGCGTAGTCCGTGCGCGCGGATGCAACCTGAGCCTCGGAGCTCGGCGCTCGGCGCTGCCGGCTCGCCGGCGGCCCACGCGCGCACGCGCTCGAACGGCAACCAGAAGACGTCGCCGGCGGCGGCGAGCCTGCCACCCGCCGACCAGGCGCTCGCCCTCACGTAGCAGCGCCGCTCGCACCATCGCCTGCGTGCGCGCGTAGAGCCAGTCGTCGTCCTCTCCGGCGGCGCGCGCGCGCCGCGCCACTTCCAGCAGCTCGGTGAAAGCGGCGCGATCAGCCGGGCGCGAGCCGCGTGGCAACGTCGTGCGCGGCCTTTTGCCAGGCTGTCGCCGTCGCCGGCGCGGCTGCTCGGCGCCGCTGAATCCGCCCTTTGCCACGAGAGCAGCCGCGCCGGATCCTCGCGATAGGTCGGCGTCGCGACATCCCAGACCGGCGCTTCGTCGCCGAAGCGGGCCAGGTAGGCGTCGAGCGGCGCTGCGCGCGCGTCGTCTTCCGAGGCCGCGAGGCGCAGATCGCCCGCGCACGCTCGTGCCGTTCTTCCGCCACGATCGACGCCCGCGTAGAGCTCCGGCAGGCTGGCTGCCGCACCGCCGAGCGCGCGCGCGCAGAAACTCGTCGAGCGCGCGCGTCGCCCGCCGCGCCGCCGGCTGGACCACGCCGTAGATGCTGTCGTAGAGCTCGACGAAGATCGCCAGCGACTCCTCGAGCGACGGCGGCGCGCCGTGCGCGCGCCGCCAGGCCTCGAACCGAGCGACCAGCGTCGCCAGCTCGTCGCGGACGGCGGCCGGGTCGATCGCACGCGTCGGACCCGGACCGCCGGTCCGCCCAGAAGAGATAGCCGCCCGCGACGCGCTGGCGGATCCCGATGCGGCAGCGGGCGTCGCAGAGCTCGACCAGTCCCGCCTGCGCCGGTGACAGCGGCAGCGGGTTGTGGGCGGCGTCCCAGCGCCAGGCACCGGGTCCCAGCGTGTCGGCCGGCGACCACGCGCGCGCCGGCGCCGCGACCAACGGGGTGTACGGCCGTAGCTGGAGCAAGATCAGCCGCGTGTCGTCGTCGTCGTCTCCTTCTCCGTGTCCGTCTCCCTTCAGGACCCATTCGATCTCGACGGACTGTCCCTCGCGCGCCGCCAGATCGCGCAGCGCTCGTTCGAGATCGGCGCGCGCTGCCTCGGCGAGCGGACTGGTCATCGAGGCGGAGGCGGGCTCGATGACCGGCGGCTGGCCGCCGGTCGGGTCGAACGCGGCGCTGCCGGCCGCGGGGCCGTCGATGTAACGGTGAATGAGCACCGCGGCCGCCGGCGCCGCTGCGTTCGCGCCGCGGGCTCGCGCGTAAGCTGACAGCGCCGGCGACAGCCCCGAAGCCAGCACGCGGCGGATCGCCGCCGGGACGTCGCCACGCGCGACGCCGACGACCGATTCATAGACGCCGGCGGCGATCGCGGAGCCGCTGGTCCTCACCCGCGAACGACGACCGCACCGAGAAGCGCCCGCCGGTCTGCCGCGACGCCAGTCGCTCCAGATTCTGGTCGAGCTCCTCGAGAAAACCGGACGGCCAGGGCGCCGCGACCAGCGCGTCGCGCGCGCTCTCGAGCGCCGCCAGGTCGGCGGCGTCGCGCAGCGCCGGCGGCAGCGCCGGCCCGGCCGCGCGCAGCCGCGCGTACAGCTCGGCCGTGACCGCGAAGGCGGCCGGCACCGGTGGCCGGCCCGCGCGAGGCGCAGCAGCGACCGCGCCTTGCCGCCGATCTCGACGTCGTCACCGATCGGCGCGGCGCCGCTCGCCCGTGAGAGCGACGCAGAGGCTCATGGACATGGTCTACCCCATGCTAACTTCGCCGCCCATGAGAGGGCCGCTTCTTTCCGGTGCGCTGGGCAGCACGGCGTCGCTCACCGCCATCGCGCGGCGGGCCAGGGACGCCGACCCGGTCGTGGTGCTGGGCCCGCTCTGGCTGGGCGTCACGCTCGCGGCCGAGCTTCGGGTGCTGATGCTGGTGGCCAGCGACGATCACGCGGCGGTCAAGCGCGCGCGCCGCCGCGCGCATCAAGGCGGGCCGCGCGTTCGAGGTCTCGGTCGGCGGCGCCGAGGTGCCGCTGCGCCCGCGCTCGGTCGGGCGCGATGATCGTCGAGAACGTCTCCGGGCTCGACCCCGCCGCCGCCGCGCGCTGGATCGAGGCGCTGGCTCCCAGCCTGCGTCCGGGCGGCCGCCTCATCGCCGCCGACGCCACCAGCGACGTCGCCGCGATGGCGCGCATCTCGGCGACGTTCCTGTCGGCGTCGCTGGTCGGGCTGACGCAGGAGATGCCGCGCGACGGAGTGGTGCTGACCGTCGCCCACGCGCCCGATGCGCGCGTGATGGCGGCGCGCTTCGCCGCGCCCGGCGACGGCGCCGTCAGTTCGCCGTGACCGAGACGTTGTCGACGCAGAACGTGCCGGGCCCGCCCGTGAGGTTGAACGCGACGCCCATCATGCTGTCGGTGGAACCGCGCGTGAATGTATGACTGATCGGCTGCAGCGATGAGTTGAGCTGTTCGTTCATGAAGTCGGATCCGGTGGCGTCGTACGGCGTCTGGACCTGCCCGATCTTGGACTCGATCGTCAGGTTGCCGGTCGACGACGCCTGGTACGAGAACGTGTATGAGGCGCCGCCGTTGATCTGGAAGGGCGGCACGCCGCCCGAGGGGTAGCCGATGGTCGCCGACCCCGCTTGCACCGTCACGCAGAACTGCCCGTTGGTCACCGTCTGGTTGACCTGGCCCAGCATCGCCGGCAGCCCCCAGCCGTTCGAACCGTTCGAGAAATCGCCGTTCATGATGAGGTTGGTCCCGCCCGACTGGCCGCCCGAACCGGTCATGCCGCCCATTCCGCCCGATGAGCCACCGCTGCCGTTGCCGCTGCCGCCCGCGCCGTTCCCGTTGCCGCCGCTGCCGTTGTCGCCGCTGCCGCCCGCGCCGGTCGCGCCGCCGGTCCCGCCGGCGCTGCCGCCGGTCCCCGCGCTCACGCTGCTACACGCGGTGGTGTGCATGACCATCAGCGGAGTCGCTCCCGACGCCGAGCCCGCGACGATGCCGGTCAGCGACGCCGTTCCGGCGCCGATGCACTTGCCGGAGCTGTCGAGCACGTTCGCGACCACGTTGATCGAGCCGCTGGCGTCGACGTACATCCCGGCCTTGTAGGTCATGGCCGCGCTGAAGCTGGCGTTCGCGAAGTCCTTGCTGGTTCCGCCGGCGTCGAGACGCAACGTCACCGATTGAAACGGAGTGTCGCTGCTGGTGACATCCAGCTCGAGCAGGGCGCGCGGGGCGCAACCACCCATCGATGCTGCCAGGGCCAGTGCCAGCGGCGCGAAACGACGCAGAGAAGCCAATCTCCGTACCACAGCGATCATCAGGACCTCCTGCAAGCTACGTTCTCGAGAATAGGAGGCCACCCTATCCAGCGTGGTCATTCCGTGTCAACGGCCGCCATTGCGCGGCAGGCGCCGTACCGAGCTCCTTTTTGAGCTACCCTAGAATGGAGAATGCTGCGGCGCTGGGGGTCCGCCTTCGTTCTGTCGATCGCCGTGCATCTGGCGGTCGTCGGCGGGGTGGTCGGCACGCTGGTCTGGAGTGGCCTTTCGTTCAGCGTGCCGATCGACGTCGACGTCGTCGGAATGCGCATGGACGAAGTCCACGACCTGCCGCTGGGTCCGCCGCCCGGGCGCGCCCGAGCCCACGACGTCGTCCGCCCCCCGCGCGCGCAAGCGCGTCCCCAAGGTCCCGGCGGCCGAAGGCGAGCTCGCAGCGAAATCGGGCAAGGGAGACACGACCAGCGCGGAGGCGGACCCGTCGCCCGAGCCCGATTCGGCGCCGCCGCACGCGAGCCGCCTCGAGCAGTACGGACCGGAAGGATCGCGGGTCACCGCGCTTTTGCGGCTGGATCGGCTGCGCGGGACACCCTACGTGCCGGCGCTCGACGCGATGCTGGGGCGCCTGCCCGATCGGCGCGATCTCCTCGAGGGGACCGGGCTCGATCTCTTTCAAACGTTCGATGCGCTGCTGATCGCGACGCCCAATCCGCTCGACTACACCGTGACCTTCCTGGCGGCGCGCCATCGCCTGAAGGACGGCGAGCTGCGCGCCGCGCTGGATCGCGGCGCGCGTGCGACCGGGCGCGCGCTCGACTGGCGCACCGAGGGGCGCCGTCCGTTCGCGGAGCGCCACGGCCGGCACGCGTCGCCCGGGACCACGCGCGACGAGCGCCTGATCGTCTTGCCGGCGCCGGGCCTGGTGGTGGTGACGCCGCCGATCTATCGACCGCTGTCTGCTGGCGATGGCGCGACCGCGCGCGCCGGTCGCCGCCGCCGGTGCGCACGAAGGCGGCGGGGACGCCGGCGTCGCGACGGCCGTCGCCGCGGATGCCCCCGCGGGATCGGGAACCGGCACCGGCGCCGCCGTCGCACATGAGCCCGACGGCCAGTGGGGCGCGCTGCTTCGGCGCATCGACGCCGAGAACGGGATCATGCCCGAGGGCGCGGTGGCAATGATCACCGCCACCGATCTCTTCGGCGTCCGCAATCTGGCGCGCGGGGTCGATCCCGGCTCGCGCGCGCCCTCGAAGGCCGCGACGAAGGGCACGACGTCGGCCGCGGGCGCGCCTCCCGCGCGGCAACCGACGGGCACCATCGGCGGCATGGAGGTCCCGCGCGTCATCACGGTCTCGATCGGCGTCGACCCGAGCCCGTTTCTCGACGTGGTCGCCGAGTTCGACGACGAGGATCAGGCCCGCCATTGGGAGCGCGACTGGCCGGCGCTGCACCAGCGTCTCACCACGCATCCCTACGTGATGCTGACGGGCTTCAGCGCGCTGGTGGCGCGCGCCGAGCTGTCGCGAACCGACACGACGATTCATCTGCGCGAGACCGCGACCGACGCCGAGACGCTGCGCCTGCTGCAGATCGTGGCGCGCTTCATGGGCGCCGAGCCGGCATCTAGCTCGGAACCCTGAGAGGGTTCCGAACCTCCCGCGATGAGCTCCGGCGGGGGACCCGCCTCCGCTGCACGCGATATCTAGCTCGGAACCCTGAGAGGGTTCCGAACCTCCCGCGATGAGCTCCGGCGGGGGACCCGCCTCCGCTGCACGCGATATCTAGCTCGGAACCCTGAGAGGGTTCCGAACCTCCCGCGATGAGCTCCGGCGGGGGACCCGCCTCCGCTGCACGCGAACACCGTAACCTGGCGCATTGACAGTTGCCCCGCGCGAAGTGTATCGACGCGGCTGGGAGGGACGATGTCGGCCAAGCTCATCGGCAGGAACGCGTGGGCGGTCGCCGTGATCGCGGCGTC
Organism: uncultured Pseudomonadota bacterium; assembly: GCA_963774325.1. Classification (GTDB taxonomy): domain Bacteria; phylum Myxococcota_A; class Polyangia; order Fen-1088; family Fen-1088; genus DASRQZ01. Next base: position 164,930 of record CAVZEF010000002.1, on the reverse strand, counting down.
GTGCGGGTCGGTGAGCGCGGGCTGCGCAACGATGTTCACCGGCAGCGTGGAGAACGTGACGGTGTCGTCGCAGCCGCCGGGCGCGCGCGTGTTCGTCGACGGCGCCTACAGCGGCGTCACGCCGATGACGTTGCTGCTCAAGACCGAGCGCGACCACATGGTCGCTCTGCAGCACGAGGGCTATCGGGACACGGTTTCTCCGGTGATCCGCGAGTTCAACCCGGTCGCGGCGCTGAATCTCTTCAGCATCGTCTGCTGGGTCATCGACATGGCGACAGGCGCGCTCTGGCGCTTTCCGCCGAACGCGATCTACGTCGCCATGCAGCCGCTGGGCGCGCCGTATGCGCCGCCTGCCATCGTCGTTCCGCCTGGCCTGCCGCCGCCCGCGTATGAGCCGCCGCCCGGCGCGCCACAGCCGCCGGCGATCCCGTCATCCCCGCCAACGTCGGACTGAGATGCGCGGTCGCGAGCAAGCCCGCGCGCGTTTCGGCGCGGCCATCTACGCCGGCCTGGTCGCTGCGCTCGCCGGGCTCGCAGCCACGCCATCGGCCGCGGTCGCGGCGCCCGCGCTGGGTGGCGGTTGCCTGATGATGGCGGGCGCGGGGCACGGCGTCTGCCGCCCGACGTCCATCGCACCACCCGTTCCGGTCGCTGCGGCGGACCGCATCGGGTTCGCGGACTTCGCGGGCGCGTACTCGATCTATCGGCTGGTCAGCGCCACCGACGCGCACCGCCGGTGCCGCCTGCAGCCGACCTGCAGCCTGTTCGCGGCGCGCGCCGCGCGACAGCTCGGCGTGCTGCGCGGCTTGCTCATGGGGCTCGCGCGTTCCCAGATGTCGCACACCGACCAGGACGGCTTCCTCCCGCGCGCGCTCGCCTCCGACGGGCAGTTCATTTACCTCGATCCGGTCGAGCGCTGGCTCCACGGTGAGCTCTGAAGATTCCGCTCGCGTGGAACGCGCGCCTCGCGCTGGCGGCGGCGCTGCTGGCGTCGCTGGGATCGCTGCGCGTCGCGCGCGCCTGCGCCGACGATCCGCTGGTGCGTGAGTTCCTCGGCTCGGGCGACGACTTCCGGGCGGTCACCGTGCTGCGCCAGCACGAGCTGCAACAGCGGGGCACGCCGGCCGGCTTCGAATGCGCGCGCGTGATCCTGGGCGCCTACCTGCGCCACGGCGAGCTGGACCTGGTCGACGAGTGGGTCGCGCGCATGGGGCAGTGGTACGGACCGCCGCTGCTGGCGCCCGGTCTGCTGCCGCGCCTGCGCGTCGAGGTCGCTTACCTGTTCGGCAACTCCGCCGAGGTCGAGCGCCGCGCCGGCGAGGGCGGCGGCGTCCCTGGCCTCGAACGCTTGATGATCCTGTCGCGCGCCGCGGATCGCCCGCTGTCGTTCGATCCGCGCGACGCCTCCTGCGATTCGCCCGCCTGCGCGCAGCTGCGCCGGATCCTCGACGAACGGTCGAGCTTGCCGCACAAGAGCTCGGGCCTGGCGCTCGCGCTCGGCGTGGTGCCCGGCCTGGGGCAGGTCTACGCCGGCCGCCCGCTCGCGGGCCTGGGCAGCTTCCTGCTCAACGGCTTTCTCATCGGTACGACCGCGTTCGCGATCCACCGCCACGAGTACGCGCTGGCGGTGCTGTCGGGCGGCGTCGGGCTCGCGTTCTACACCGGCAGCATCTACGCCGGCTTCGAGGCCGCGACGCGCGTCAACGAGCACACCGCCGACGAGCTGCGCGCGCGCATCCACGCCGTGCCGGTCGACCTGGCGATCAGCGCGCTGGCGCAGTGAGCGCAACGCCGGTCACCTGAGCGGGTCCGGAGCGTGAATCCGTCGGCGTCGGCGTCGGCGTCGGCGTCGGGTCCGGAGCGTGAATCCGCCGACGGGAAAGACGCACTGGACCGCCGGGACCGGGGGCGAGTCAGCGCGGCGGCGCGGGCTTTTTACCGGCGGTCGGCGGGGGGCGGCGGCGGGGGGCGGGCGGCTCGGCGGTTTGTTGGCGGGCGCGGCGGCGGCGGGGCGCGGCGGTGGCGCCTGCGTGTCGGCCAGGACCTCGTCGGCGGTCGTGCGCAGCTTGCCGCCGGTGTCGTTGGGCTTGACGCCCGGTGGCCGCTCCCAGGGGATGTCCTGCAGCGGCTGGCCCGCGGTCACCTCCATCATGTAGCGCGCGAACATCGGCACCGTGAGCATGAACGCGGCGTCCTTCTGCCCGAGCGGCCGCTTGCGCAGATCGTCGCCCATCCACGTCGTGGTCATCCAGCGCGAGGTGTACCCGATGAACCAGGTGTCCATGGTGGCGCTCGACGTCCCGGTCTTGCCCGCGGCCGGCAGCCCGGTGGCGCGGATCGCCGGCGCGTGGCCGCGCGTGACCACGTGGCGCAGCAGCGTCGACGTCAGCCACGCCGTGCGCGGCGCGATCACGGGCTTCGGGCGCTTGCCGGCGAGCGAGACGATGCGGTCCAGCCGGTCGTCGGCCGGCCCCTCCGCGTCGCCGAGCGAGGTGTTGTCCTCGAGCACGACGCCGTTGCGATCGCGCACGCGCCGGATGTAGACCGGATCGACCAGCACGCCGTTGCGCGCGAAGGCCGAGAACGCGCGCGTCATCTCGTCGGCGCGCGAGCACGACGCGCCCAGCGCCAGCGCCTGGTCGGGGATGATCTTGGTCGTGATGCCCAGCCGCCGCGCCCACGCCTCGACCTCGTGGCCGCCGACCAGCTTGAAGAGCTGCACCGCCGGCACGTTCTTCGACCAGATGAGCGCGTACTCGAGCGTGACCTGGTACTCGATGGTGTTGTTGAGGTTGGTCGGCGTCCAGATCTCGCCGGTGATCGGGTCGACCTCGGCGCGCGGCACGTCGTTGAGCAGCGACGTGAAGCCGTAGCCGCGGTCGAGCGCCAGCGAGTAGTACATCGGCTTGTACGCCGAGCCGGGCTGGCGGCAGGCCTGCACCACGCGGTTGAACTGTGAGCGATCGTAGTCGTCGCCGCCGACCATGGCGACGACGTAGCCGGAGTGGTGGTCGTAGCTGAAGATCGATCCCTCGACCCGCGGCGTCTGCTCCAGCGACAGCTCGACGGTCTTGGGGCGCGCGCCCTGCGGGCTCCGCTCGTCGAAGGCCGGCATCCACTGCACTTCGCTCTTCGCGTCGTACCCCCAGTCGGCCCAGCGACGCAGCCTGGACCGGTGGGCGTTCTTGACCCAGACCACGTCGCCGGGGCTGACCACGCCGATGGTCGATTCCAGCGGGCGCCCGTTGGCGAAGTTGGTGGCGCTGTACGGGAACGCCCAGTTCATGCCCTGCGGCGGCATCCAGTAGCTGCCCTTGCCGATGCGCACCCGCGCGCCGGTCTTCGACGTCGACTCGACGATGCCCAGGTAGAGCTTGCCCTCGGCGGGCGGCTCGGCGCCGTAGTGCGCGTCGGCGCGATGGATGAACGCCGACGCGGCGGCGCCGGAGAGGTGCGCGACCGGGCCGCGCCAGCCCTGGCGCTTGTCGAGCTTGCGCAGCGAGAAGTCGACGTTCTCCTGCGCGGAGACGTCGATCCACGGCAGCAGCGTCGTCTCGATCTCGAGGCCGCCTTCCCACAGCGCCTTCTCGCCGTAGCGGCTGGCGATGTCGCGGCGCACGTGCTCGGCGAAATGCGGCGAGACGTTGCGGAAGAAGTCGGGGCGCTCGCGCACGACGACCGGTCGCGCGCGCCACGGATTGGCTTCCTTCTCGCTGAGGTAGCCGGCGGCCACCATCGCCGCCAGCACCTGGTCGCGTCGCGCCCGCGCGCGCTCGATGCTGGTCAGCGGTGAGAAGCGCGACGGCGCGCGCGCGAGCCCGGCCAGCATCGCCATCTCACCGAGGTCGATCTCGTCGATCGATTTGTCGAAGTAGCGGCGCGCCGCCGCCGCCACGCCGTAGACGCCGTGGCCGAGGAAGATCTGATTGAGATAGAGCGTGAGGATGTCGCGCTTGCTGTAGCGCTTCTCCAGGCGGCGCGCGAGGATCGCCTCGCGGATCTTGCGTTCGAACGTCCGCTCCGTCGACAGGAACGACTTCGCGACCTGCTGGGTGATCGTCGAGCCGCCCTGCGCGACCTCGCCGGCGCGCAGGTTGGCGCCCAGCGCGCGCGCGATGCCGCGGTAGTCGATGCCGCCGTGCTCGAAGAAGCGGCGATCCTCGGCGGCGATGAAGGCTTTGATGAGCGCGGGCGGAAAGCGCTCATAGGGCAGGATCTCGCGCCGCTGGTTCGCGAGCTCGGCCAGCGGCGTGCCGTCCCAGGCGCGGATGATCGTCGTGGTCGCCGCCGTCTGGTGATAGGTGGCCAGGTCGGGCAGGTTGGGCAACGTGCGCGCGAAGTAGAGATAGGTGATGCCGCCTGCGACACACATCAGCCCGGCGACGCAGATCGCGCCGTAGGCATAGAATTTCCCCAACCAGTACCAGAACCCTCCGTCGGAGGGATTCTCCACCTCGATGGTGGGGGAGCCGGGGGGCGCCAGCGACATGCCACGTCACTCTAGCAGGCCGCCCGAAAAGCCGCTTCGCGCCTTTTCCGCTCGCGCTGGTTCCCGGCGCCGAGAGCCGCGCGCCGGGGGTCGGGACACTGATTCGGAACACCTGGCATCGCACTGGGCGGCCGTGTCATCGCCGCCGCTGCCAGGACCGAATCAATCACCGGAGGCTCCCTTAATGACACTACGTTCCGCGAAGCTCTTGGTCCCGTCGTGTGTCCTCGGTCTGGTCCTGGCGGCCTGCAACGGGGGCGGCGACGGTGGGGGCGAGGCGGGGGCCAGCGGTTCGGGCGGCGCGGGGGTGGGCGGGCAGCCCGGCGGAACCGGCGGGGTGACGGGAGCCGGTGGAAAGACGGGAGCGGGCGGCATGCAGGGAGCCGGCGGCGTCACGGCGACGGGCGGCGCGGGCGGCGCCAGCACCAGCGATCCGCTGATCGGCTGGGCGTCGCAGGGCTGCACCGTCGGCGCGGTGACCACGACGACCGGCGGCGGGACGACGACGGCGATGGCGGTGACCACGCTGAGCGCGCTCAATTCGGCGGCCGCCGGCGCGACCGCACGGGTCATCCAGTTCTCCGGCAGCCTCAGTGGCACGCTGACCGTCGGTTCGAACAAGACCATCATCGGCGCGCCTGGCGCAAAGATCACCGGCCATGTCTCGCTCGGTCATTCGGTGAATGTGATCCTGCAGAACTTCACGGTCGTCGGGCTCAACTGCTCCGACGTGCCGGCGAACGGCGACTGCCAGGACGGCGCCGACGCGGTCACCGTCAACGGCTCTTCGAACCACATCTGGATCGATCACCTCGACGTCTCCGACGGGTCCGACGGCAACCTCGACGTCACCGACGGCAGCGATTGCGTGACCATCTCGTGGACCAAGTTCCACTACTCGGCGTCGCGCGTGGCCGGCTATACGGGCGAGGTGCACCACTTCTCGAACCTGGTCGGCGGCGACGACGCCGCGACCGGCGACACCGGGCACCTGCGCATCACCTGGCACCATGACTGGTGGGCCGACCACGTGGTCGAGCGCCAGCCGCGCGTGCGCTTCGGCCAGAACCACATCTTCAACAACCTCTGGACGTCGAGCGGCGACAACTATTGCGTCGCCGCCGCGGTCAACTCGAACGTCCTCGTCGAGAACAACGCGTTCGTGAACGTGCGCGACACGATGGACACCACCAACTACTCGAACGCCGCGACCATCGCGCTCGCGCGCAACAACATGTACAGCGGGACCGCGGCGGCCACGGCGAACAAGGGGACCGGCGTGTTCACGCCGCCGTACCCGTACACGCCCGACGACCCGTCGACCGTGCAGGCAGCGGTGACGGCGGGCGCGGGCCCGCACTGAGTTTCCCCGTACTCGGGTGAAGAGGGAGTATCAGCCCTAGAGTCCTGTCTCAGAAATCCGCCTGCATTCGGGCGCGACTGCGGCCCGCTCGCTTCGTTGCTCGTCGCTTACATACGTCCAGTATGCGCGCTCCTCGCGCCTCGCGATCGGGCCGCATTCACGCCCTCGGTGCCACGGCGGATTTCTGAGACAGGACACTAGCGGCACACGCGGTCTGACGGACACGCGGGGTCCTTCCCCGACGACGTCACGACCAGCGCCGCGACACCCGCTACCCCGGCCGCGATCACCGCCCACACCCACCAACTCGAGCGCTGCGACTCGGGCTGCGCCGGCGCTGGCGCGTCGCTCATGCGCGTGCTCGCCGGCACCTCGACCATCGACGGGCGGGCCGGCGCCGGGTCGCTCGCCAGTGCCAGGCGGGGGGAGGGTGACGCCGACTCGGCGCGCGCCTCGGTCGCGCTCCGGCTCGAGATCATCAGGAAGACCGGGAGGACGATCGATACAGCCAATTTAGGAAATCTCATGCGCGCATCCTAGTAATCGCGGGCGGTGCTCGTCAAACCCCACGCACCGGTCGCGCTTCGCCCGTCGCCGTTGCTGCGGGCGCGCCTTCATGCTCCATTCATCGGCGTGGATCTGTTCGACCGCCCGCGCTCCGCGACCGCCCGCAACGGCGAGCGCGAAGCCCGCGAGGAAACCCTCGAGGGCACCGTCGAGCGCATCGTCTTCACCGGCGGCGAAGGCGACTTCACCGTCGCACGCCTGAAGCCGAGCGCGGGCGGCGAGGTGGTCACCATCGTCGGCAGCCTGCCGGGCGTGCCGGTCGGTGCGTCGCTGCGCGTGGTCGGCCGCTTCGAGAACACCGTGCGCTTCGGCGCCCAGCTTCGGATGTCGAGCTACACCGAGGTCGCGCCCGCGACGCTGGACGGCATTCGCCGCTACCTCGGCTCGGGGTTGATCAAGGGCATCGGCCCCGAGTTCGCGGGGCGCATCGTCGAGCGGTTCGGGATCACCACGCTCGAGGTGCTCGACCGCGACCCGGGCCGCATCAGCGAGGTCGCCGGCATCGGCCCGGCGCGCGCGCGATCGATCCGCGAGGCGTGGGCCGGCCAGCGCGAGGTGCGCAAGGTGATGGTGTTCCTGCAGGGCTACGGCGTCTCGCCGGCGTTCGCGGCGCGCATCTACAAGCGCTACGGCTCGGCCGCGATCGCGCGCGTGCGCGAGAACCCCTACCGGCTGGCGTTCGACGTGTGGGGCATCGGCTTTCTGTCGGCCGACAAGCTCGCGGCGGCGCTGGGCATCGAAAAGGAGTCGCCGGTGCGCATCGCCGCCGGCGTGCGCCACGTGCTGGAAGAAGCGGCCGGCAAGGGCGACGTGTTCGTGCCGCGCGAGCGCCTCGCGCGCGAGGCGGCGGGCCTGCTCGGCGTCGCCGAGGCGATGGCCGACGCGGCGATCGACGGTCTGGCGCGCGCCGGCGAGGCGGCGATCGACGCGCGCATCTCGACGTCGTCGCTCGACGGCGGCGCGGCGATCTACGAGACCGGCCTCTACCAGGCCGAGGTCGCCGCGGCGGCCGGGTTGCGCCGCCTGCTGGCCGCGCCGCCGCCGCCGGTGAAGCTCGACGTCGATCGCGCGCTCGCCTGGTACGAGCAGGAGGCGCGCATCTCGCTGGCGAGCCAGCAGGCCGAGGCGGTGCGCCGCGCGCTCGGCGGCAAGGTCGTGGTGATCACCGGCGGCCCCGGCGTCGGCAAGACCACGATCGTGCGCGGCGTGGTGTCGATCCTGACGCGCAAGGGGCTGCGCGTCGCGCTGGCCGCGCCGACGGGCCGCGCGGCGAAGCGCCTGTCGGAGGCGACCGGCGCGCCGGCGTCGACGCTGCACCGGCTGCTCGAGTGGCGGCCGCACGAGGGGCGCTTCGGCCGCTGCGCCGACCGCCCGCTCGAGGTCGACCTGCTGGTCGTCGACGAGGCGTCGATGCTCGACGTGCGGCTGACCGCCGACCTGGTCGCCGCGCTGCCGTCGTCGGCGCGCCTGTGCCTGGTCGGCGACGTCGATCAGCTGCCGTCGGTCGGTCCGGGCACGGTGCTGCGCGACGTGATCGCGTCCGGCGCGGTGCCGGTGGTCCGCCTGACCGAGATCTTCCGCCAGGCGGCGCAGAGCCTGATCGTGCTCAACGCCCACCGCATCCACGAGGGCGAGATGCCCGACTTCGGCGCCGTCCCGGCCGGCGCGCAAAGCGGCGGCGCCGCCGATGCGCGCGACTTCTTCTTCATCGAGGAGGACGATCCCGCGCGCGCCGCGCTGGTGATCCGCGATCTGGTCAGCGTGCGCCTCCCGCGCCGTTACGGCCTGTCATCCGCTCGAGATCCAGGTGCTGACGCCGATGCACCGGGGCGACCTGGGCGCGGGCAACATCAACTTGCTCCTGCAGGAGGCGCTGTCGGCGCAGGCGCCGGCGAGTGCGACGCTCACGCGCGGCGCGCGCACCTTTCGCGCCGGCGACAAGGTGATGCAGATCCGCAACGACTACGACAAGGAAGTCTGGAACGGCGACATCGGCCGTGTCGTCGAGGCCGACGCGGCCTCGCAGACGCTGGTCGTGCGCTTCGACGATCGCGACATCGAGTACGGCCTCGACGAGATCGACGAGCTCACGCTGGCCTACGCCGCCACCGTGCACAAATCGCAGGGCTCGGAGTACCCGGCGGTGGTCATCCCGGTGCACACGCAGCACTACATGATGCTGCAGCGCAACCTGCTCTACACCGCGGTGACGCGCGGCAAGCGCCTGGTGGTGCTGGTCGGCTCGCGCAAGGCGCTGGGCATGGCCGTGCGCAACGCGGAGATCGCGTTGCGCTGCTGCGGCCTGGCGCAGCGCCTGCGCGACTAGAACCAGCCGCCGACGACGGTCTTCACGCCGTAGCCGGTGCCGCCGCCGTTGAGGGGGAGCTCGAAGTCGGGGCCGAGGCCCACGAACAGGTGCGGCACCAGGTGGAAGAGAAAAGGCGCGAAGATGTTAAGCGACGTCGACGTCGACCCGCCGGTGCCGAACTGGCGGTGGATGAAGATGCCGGCCGTCGGCCAGAAGGTGACCGGTTGGCTGATCGCGAGGTTGTAGCCGGCACGCACGCCGATGTCGAAGCTGTTGGTCGCCGGATTCCCCGAGTCGTGCGTGAAGCCGATGAGGCCGCCGATCGAGACGTTGGTCGCGATGAAGTAGTCGCCCGCTGGCTGCAGATGCAGCTGCCAGCCGTTGTGCAGATGGCCCTCGAGCTCGCCGCTGATCGCGATCGACCCGGGCGCACCGAACGCGCCCGCCCCGTTTCCTAGACGTTGCGCCGATGCGGGCGAGGCGGACAGTAGACCAGCGACCAAAAGTAGAAGCGTGAAACCAAATAGTTTTTTCATGATTTGTCGTTGTTTAGGTTTGATTGGTTTGTCGACGGGAACGTTTGCGTACACGCATATTGATCATCTCGACGAGGAATGAGAAGGCCATTGCGAAGTAGACGTAGCCTTTATTGATGTGCCGGTCGAACGAATCGGCGACCAGCAGCACGCCGATGAGCAGCAGGAACGACAGCGCCAGCACCTTCATGCTGGGATGGCGATTGATGAAGCCGCTCACTCTGTCGGCGAAGACCAGCATCACGATCACCGCGAGCACCATCGCGGTGATCATGATCGGGATGTGCGGCACCATGCCGACCGCGGTGATCACCGAGTCGAGCGAGAAGACGATGTCCAGCGCCAGGATCTGAGCCAGCGTCGCCGCGAAGCTGGCCGTGCGCGCCGGCGCGGCGCCGCCGCCACCCGCGCCCGACGCTGATTCCGCGTCGTCGCCGTGCTCGACCCGCTCGTAGAGCTCATGAGTCGACTTCGCGATCAGGAACAGCCCGCCCGCCAGCAGCACCAGATCGCGGCCCGAGAACTGCTGGCCGAGCAGGCCGAACAGCGGCGCGGTCAGCCCCATGAGCCAGCTCAGCGCCAGCAGGAGCCCGATGCGCAGGATCAGCGCCAGCGCGAGCCCGAGCCGCCGCACCCGGGGCCCCTGCCCGTGCGCGACCTTCTCGGACAGGATCGCGATGAAGATGATGTTGTCGATGCCGAGGACGATCTCCATCACCGTGAGGCTGATCAGGCTGACCAGCCCCTCGGGTCGGAACAGCACACTCAAGTGCGACACGGCGCCGGCGCTCTCGGCTCTCGCTCAGCTCTGTCCGAGCCGGCTCGCGACGTGCGCCGCTTCTTCGACGGCGCGCGCGACGACGGAGCGCATGCGCCCGTCTTCGAGGATCAGCAGGCCGGCGATCGTGCAGCCGGCGGGCGTGGTGACCTGATCTTTCAGCGCCGCCGGATGCATCCCGGTCTGCAGCACCATGCGCGCCGCGCCTTGCACCATCTGCGCCGCGATCTCCATCGCGGCGTCGCGCCTCAGGCCCATGCGCACGCCGCCGTCGGTGAGCGCCTCGAGGATCATGTACGCGAACGCGGGTCCGCTGCCGTTGAGGCTGGTGACCGCGTCCATGACCTTGTCCTCGGCCTCGACGCAGCGGCCGACGGCGCGAAAGATCTCGACGGCGACCGCGGCCTGCGCGTCGCTGACGCCCGGGCCGCGCGCGATGACGGTCATCCCTTCGCCGATCAGGCAGGGCGTGTTGGGCATGGCGCGGATGACCGCGCTGTCGGGCAGCCAGCCGCGCAGCTGGTCGAGTCGCACGCCGGCGGCGATGCTGATGACCAGCTTGCCGTGCAGCGCGGCGCGCATGGCGTCGCTGTCGAGCGCGCTCGATACCTCGTGCGGCTTCACGCAGACCAGCACCACGCCGGCGGCGCGGCAGGCCTCGAGGTTGTCGCTCGTGGCGTGGATGCCGTGCTTTTCCTTCAGCGAGCGCACGACGTCGGCGCGCCGATCGGTGGCGTAGAGCTGTTGCGGCTTGAGGCGCCCGGAGCGCAGCAACCCGCGGACGATCGCTTCGCCCATGGTGCCGCAGCCAAGCACGGTCAGGGTGGAGGTGGAGTCGAGCATCTGGCCGCTACTATCGCACAAGGATCCCGAAACGGCCGCTCGTCGCGCAACCGCCGCCGCGGGCGACCGATAACCGGCCATAGCGATGAAAATCCGGTCTGGACGGCTCCTGGTGTTGCTCCTCCTCGCGTCGGGCGTCGCGGCCGATCCCGGCCGCGCGCACGCCGCCAGCGCCGCGACCGAGGCCGACGCGGCGCTCAAGCACGGGGTGGAGCTGCGGCGGCGCGGCGACGACGCGCCGGCGCTCCAGGAGTTCCAGCGTGCCTATGCGTTGCAGCGATCGGCGCGCGCGCTGGCGCAGATCGGTTTCGCGGAGCAGGCGCTGGGCCGCTGGCGCGACGCCGAGGAGCACCTGGGCCAGGCGCTGGCCGACGGCGACGACCTCTGGATCCGCGGGAATCGCGCGACGCTCGAGCGATCGCGCGCCATCGTCGCCGGACACCTCGGCAGCCTCGATGTGCTGGGCGGCCCCGAGGGCGCCGTGCTCCGCGTCGACGGTCGCGCCGAGGGCCGCTTGCCGCTGGCGCGTCCGGTGCGGGTCGCGGCCGGAAGCGTCGGTATCGAGCTGCGCGCCGAGGGCTACTTGCCGGCAACGCGTCCGGTGACCATCACTGCCGGTGAGCTCTCGCGCGAGACGATCATGCTGCAGAGGCTCGAGGTCGCGCCGGCAACGGCCGGGCCGGGAATCAGTCCAGCGATCACTCCCACGCAGTCGCCCGTGGCGCTCGCGCCGGCTCCGCCGGGCGCGGCGCTGCCGGCGATGGCCGCGGCCCCGTATGTGCCCGACGACCTCGGGGACGGCGGGTGGGAAAGGACCGCGGCGTGGGTCAGCGCCGGCGTCGCCGTCCTCGTCGCGGGAGGCGCGGCGGTGGCGGTGGTCGCGCGCGGTCAGTACGCGGATCAGGTCGCCAGCGCCGTGCGCGACAATCGCTGCACGCAGGCCGGCGATCGGTTCACGGGCGTCGGCGCCGAGGATTGCGCGAACGCCGCGACCGATCGCGATCGGTCGGCGATGCTGGCGCTGCTGGGCGGCGGCGTGGCGGGCGCGTTCGCGGTCGCGTCGGCGATCTTCTTCGTGGCCACGCCTCGCGCCGACGCAGGCGCGCGGTCCGCCGCCGTCCGGGCACGGTTCGCCTGCGCGCCGGCGGGTGGCGGCGCGCTCCTTCAATGCGGAGGGTGGTTTTGACCAGAGCGCTTCGCCCCGCGCCAGCGATCACCTTGTCACGGAACCAGACCTTGAAGCTCGGCCGCCGTTGTGGTGTCCTCTTGCTCGCAAGAGCCCATGCGTTTCCCGTCGCCGACCAGATGGACGTTGCTCGCGGTGCTGTGTCTCTCGGTCGCGGCGTGCGGCAGCGTGGCCACCCGCTCCGGTACCGGCGGCACGTCGGGGTCGGACGCGGGACGGGCGGGATCGGAGCCGGCGGCGGCAATGGTGGTGGATCGACGGGCGCCGGCGGAACCGCGTCGGGCGGAATGACCGGGTCGGCCGGCGGCGGGGGCGCGTCGACCGACGCGGGGCCCGGCGACGCGGGACCGTCGGATGGACCGCTCATCGTCGCGCGCGGTGCGATCACGCCGTTCGGCGTTCTCGTCCCGGCGGCGGGAGCGACGATTCACGTCTCGCATCAGCGCTTCGGTCCAACGTTCGCTTGCGGCGGGAACGTCTGCTTCAGCGGTGGCCTGTTGCCGCCGTGAGGTCGAACCCAACTAGGCCAAACCAATGAAAACCAAGAACAGTCAGAAGAAGAGTCATCTGATCTGGAGCGGGGCCCTGCTGTTGCTGGCCAGCGTTCCGGTTGCGTATCTCGCGGGTCGCGCGCGCGCAGCGGGAATTCCGGCGGCGGCTGCGCTGACCTACTCCGGCGTGCTCACCGACGCGAACGGCGTTCCCATGACCGGCTCGGTGCCGGTCCAGATCGCGCTGTTCGACGCTGCGACCGCCGGCAACCAGGTTTGCGTGACCGTGTCGACGCCGCAGACGCTGGTCGCGGGCGCGTTCCAGGTGACGTTGCCCGACACCTGCACGACCGCGGTGCACGCGAACACCGACCTCTGGGTCGAGGTGCTGGTCAGCGGCCTCCCCATCGGCCGCACCAAGCTGGGCGCCGTGCCTTATGCCGTCGCCGCCGCCGAAGCCTCGTGCGGGCCCACGACCGGACCGGTCATGGTGGATACCGGCGCGGGGTTCTGCATCGATCCGGCAGATCGCGGCGTCGAGACCACCTACGGGTCGGCAATCAGCAGCTGCGCCGCCGAGGGCAAGGTCGTTTGCTCGTTCATCCAGCTCTGCACGGCGCGGTCGCGCGGGGTTGGCGCGATCGGAACGGCGGCTTATCGCGTCTCCGATCTGATGTACTACACCGGGGACACTCACCACTACTTTGGCGGCGGCACCGGCGGCAACTCGCTGGTCGTGCCGACTGCGTGCACGACGCTGACCGCGCCCGGACCGAACGACGGTCTCATGAGCTTCCGCTGCTGCCGCGGCAAGGGTTGACGCAGGCGAACCCCTCCTGAACGCGCCAGACGCCGCGCCGGCGGGCGCGACGGCACGTGGGCCCGTGCTAAGTTTCGGGGTCATGTCAGTGGCCCGCAAGCAGCTCGCCGATGCGCACCGCATCGTGGTCAAGCTCGGCACGCACGTCGTGACCCACGACGGCATCGAGCTGGCGCTCGGGCGCGTGATGGGCCTGGTCGAGAGTATGGCGCGGCTGCGCCAGGCGGGGCGCGAGGTCCTGCTGGTGTCGAGCGGCGCCGTCGGCATGGGCATGCGCGTGCTGGGCCTGAAGGAACGGCCGCGGTCGCTGGGGATGCGGCAGGCGTGCGCGGCGGTGGGGCAGGGGCACCTGATGAGCGTCTACACGCAGGCGTTCGCGCAGCTCGGCGTGACCGCGGCGCAGGTGCTGCTGACCCAGGAAGACCTCGCGGACCGCGATCGGGCGCTGTGCCTGCGCACCACGTTGATGCGCCTCCTGGAGCTGGGCGTCGTGCCCGTGCTCAACGAGAACGACAGCGTGAGCGTGCGCGAGCTGGTCGAGTACAAGCGCACGCAGACCGCGGCCGCTGCGCCGGCTGGCATCGTGGCGCCCGCGCCCGAGCTGGCCGGCTTCGGCGACAACGACGGGCTCTCGGCGCGCGTCGCCGTGAGCCTGGACGCGGATCTGCTGGTGCTGCTGACCAATGTCGGCGGGCTCTTCACCGCGAACCCGCGCGTCGATCCCGCGGCCGTGCGCCTCTCCGAGCTGGCGGTGATCGACGACGCCGCGCTGGCGCGCGCGAGCGGCGGGTCGTCGGGCGGGACCGGTGGCATGGCAAGCAAGCTGCTGGCCGCGCGGCTCGCGAGCTCGGAGGGGACCGCGGTGCTGATCGCCGGCGGCGGCGAGCCGCGCATCATCGAGCGCGCGATGAGCGGCGAGGACGTGGGGACGCTGGTCGGCGCCTTCGAACGGCGACCCGCGCGCATCCGGCACATCGCCGTGTCGGCGCGCCACCGGGGCGCGCTGGTGGTCAACGACGGGGCGCTGCGCGCGCTCGGCGACAGCAAGGCGTCGCTGCTGCCCATCGGCGTCGTGTCCGTCGACGGCAACTTCGAGGAGGGCGACGTCGTCGAGATCCGCGACGGCAGCGGGCGCGTGCACGGACGCGGCCTGGTGAACTACCCGGCGGACGCCTGCCGCGCGCTCGCCGGCCGGCATAGCGATGACATCGACGCGATCCTCGGCTGGCGCGGCTACGACGCGCTGATCACGCGCGACAACCTGGTCATGGGGGCGGTATGAGCCTGACCCAGGACATCGCGATGGCGGCGCGCGCGGCGGGGGCGGCGCTGGCGGGTCTTTCGCCCGCCGATCGAGCTGCCCTGCTGCGCGACCTGGCGGCGGCGCTCGGCGAGCCCGACGCGCGCCAGGCGATCTTCGCCGCCAATGCAGCCGATCTGGAACGCGCTCGCGCCGCCGCGGCCGGCGGGTGCGCCGATGCCGGCGGCGATCAAGCGCCTGGGGCTCGACGCTGGAAAGCTCGACAGCGTCATCGAGGGGCTGCGCCAGCTCGCGACGATGCCGGAGCTGACCAACCAGGTGACGCTGCGGCGCGAGCTGGACGACGGGCTGGTGCTGGAGCGCAAGACCTGCCCGCTCGGCGTGCTCGGCGTGGTGTTCGAGGCGCGGCCCGACGCGCTGGTGCAGATCGTCGGGCTCGCCTGGAAGAGCGGCAACGCCGTGCTGCTCAAGGGCGGCAGCGAGGCGCGCGAGAGCAACCGCGCGCTCGTCGCGGTGATTCACGGCGTGCTCACGCGGCGCGGGCTCGATCTGCGCAGCACGGTGCTGCTCGAGGATCGCGCCGACGTCGGCGCGCTGCTGGGCCTGCACGGGTTCGTCGACCTGATCGTCGCGCGCGGCTCGTCGGAGTTCGTGCAGCACGTGCAGCAGAGCACGCGCATCCCGGTCATGGGGCACGCGGCCGGCGTCTGCCACCTCTACCTGCACGCCGCCGCCGACCCGGCGATGGCGGCGCGCGTGGCCGTCGACGCCAAGTGCAGCTACCCGGCGGCGTGCAACAGCATCGAGGCGCTGCTCTGGGACCCGGGCGCGGGCGCGGCGCTCGACGCGGCGGTGGCGGCGCTGACCGCGGCCGGCGTCGAGCTGCGCGGCTGCCCCGAGACGCGCGCGCGCCACGCGTCGATGAAGGCCGCGGGCGACGGCGACTGGGGCCACGAGTTCGGCGCGCTGGTGCTGGCCGTGCGCCAGGTGGCCGACCTCGACGAGGCGCTGGCGTTCATCGCGCGCCACGGTTCGCGCCACACCGAGGCGATCGTCACCGCCGACCGCGCGGCCGCCGAGCGCTTCCTGACCGCGGTCGACGCCGGCAGTGTCTTTCACAACGCCAGCAACCGGTTCGCCGACGGCTATCGCTACGGCCTGGGCGCCGAGGTCGGCGTCAGCACCGACAAGCTGCACGCGCGCGGCCCGGTCGGGGTCGAGGGTCTGCTCACCTATCGCTGGCTGCTGCGCGGGGAGGGGCAAGTCACCACGGCCTACGGTCCGGGCGGCCGGCGCTACATCCACCGCGACCTCAAATCGTGATCGGCATCCCACCCCGGACGCAAGACCTCGGGCTGCGGATCCGAAGCCTGAGGCCTGAGGCCGGAGGCCCGAGGCCCGTTTGACTCCCCTCGGCCGCCCTCCTATATTCCGGGCCGTCATTGGGGACAGTCCCCGGCCGTCGAGTCGAAAAATGTCTTTGTTTTCCGCAGAGCTCGCGTCGTCGACCCAGCCCGACGCGACCTCGGCGCCGGTGCCGGAACGTCGCGATCTGCTTCCGGTCTTTCTGAAGCTGGCCGGGCGTCGCGTGCTGGTGGTCGGTGGCGGGCCCGTGGCGGCTGCGAAGCTGGCCGGGCTGCGGGACACCGGCGCCGAGATCGTCCTCTGCGCACCCGCGATCGGTGCGCCGGCGCGCGAGGAGATCGCCCGCCACGGTAGCGGTGTCACCGCCATCGAGCGCGCCTTCGAAGAGCGCGACCTCGACGGTGTCTGGCTGGTGGTCGCGGCGGCGCCGCCCGAGGTGAATCGCCAGGTCGCGGCCGCGGCCGAGTCGCGGCGCCTGTTCGTCATCGCCGTCGACGACCCGGCGGCGGCCAGCGCCTACGGCGGCGGCACGCTCCGGCGCGGTGGCGTCACCGTCGCGATCTCGACCGACGGCCGCGCGCCCGCGCTCGCGGGTTTGCTGCGCGAGGGGCTGGAGGCGGTGATCCCGCGCGACATCGGCACCTGGGTCGCCGAGGCGAGCGCCCAGCGGCCCGCCTGGCGCGCGGCGCGCGTGCCGCTCACCGAACGGCGCCCGCTGTTGCTGCGCGCGCTCAATCGCCTTTACGATCGCGAAGGCGACGGCGAAGACAATCCCGGCGTGGGCGACAAATGACCGCTCCCGGACGCGTGACGCTGGTCGGCGCCGGCCCGGGCGATCCCGAGCTGCTCACCGTGCGCGGCGCGCGGCGGCTCGCCGAGGCGGATCTCGTGCTCTACGACGCGCTCTCGTCGGAGGGCATGCGCGATCTCGCGCCGCACGCGCGCTGGTTCTACGTGGGCAAGCGCGCCTGCCGCAATTCGATCGACCAGGACGTGCTCAACCGCCTGATGATCAAGCACGCGCGACGCGGGCGCCACGTCGTGCGCCTCAAGTGCGGCGACCCGTTCGTGTTCGGGCGCGGCGGCGAGGAGGTGCTCGCGCTCGGCGAGGCCGGCATCCCCGTCGAGGTCGTGCCCGGGCTGTCGACGGCGATCGCGGCGCCGGCGCTGGCCGGCATCCCGGTGACCCATCGCGGGCTGGCGTCGAGCTTCGCGGTGATCACCGGCCACCACGAGCACACCTACGGTCCGCTGCTCGATGGTTTTCCGCCCGGCGCGCTCACGCTGGTCGTGCTCATGGGCGTGCGCCAGCGCGCGGCGATCGCGGCGCGTCTCTGCGCGCGTGGTTGGTCGCCGTCGACGCCGGCGGCGCTGGTCATGGGCGCGGCCACGGAAAAAGCGTGGCGCTGGATCGGGCCGCTCGCCGGCCTGGGCGCGGTCGAGATCCCGGCGGCGTCGGCCGACGCGCCTGGAATGCTGGTGATCGGCGACGTCGTGTCGCTGGCCGATCGCATCGGCGGCAGCGTCTCGTTGCCGCAAGATCGGGTGTCGCGGGGGTCGTCGGGTTAGCGCGGGGAGGTCGAGGTCATGAGTCTGGTCATTCGCAATCTCACGAAGCGGTTCACCGCGCGCGGCACGCCGGCCGTCGCCGACGTCTCGTTCGCCGCGCCGACCGGCGGCATCACGACGCTGCTCGGCCCGTCGGGCTCGGGCAAGTCGACGGTGCTGCGCATGGTGGCCGGCCTGGAGCAGCCCGACAGCGGCACGGTCGTGTTCGGCGACCGCGACTTCACGTCGGTGCCGGCGCAGCGGCGCGGGATCGGCTTCGTCTTCCAGAGCTACGCGCTGTTCAAGCACATGAACGTGCGCAAGAACATCGCCTTCGGCCTGCGCGTGCGCAAGATGCCGGCCGAGCAGATGAACGCGCGCGTCGAGGAGCTCCTGGCGCTGGTGCAGCTCGAGGGACTGGGCGATCGCTACCCGGGCCAGCTGTCCGGCGGCCAGCGCCAGCGGGTCGCGTTCGCGCGCGCGCTGGCGATCTCGCCGCAGCTCTTGCTGCTCGACGAGCCGTTCGGCGCGCTCGACGCGCAGGTGCGCCTGGAGCTGCGCGAGTGGCTGCGGCGGTTTCACGACAAGCGTCACGTCACCACGTTGCTCGTCACGCACGATCAGGAAGAGGCGATGGAGGTCTCGGACCACGTGGTGGTGATGCACGAGGGGCGCGTCGCGCAGGTCGGGCAGCCGCAAGAGGTCTACGATCGCCCGGCGACGCCGTTCGTGGCGTCGTTCGTCGGCGGCGCCAACGTGTTGCGCGGCACCATGCGCGAGGGCCGCGCCAGCGTCGGTGACCGCGCGAGCGTCGGGTCGTTCGTGGTCAACGGGCCCGACGGCACGCAGGCGCCGGACGGCACCGCGGTCAACGCGTTCGTGCGCCCGCACGACGTGACGCTGACCAAGACCACGGCCGGCGACGGTGTGCCCGAAGTCTCGGTCGCGCGCGTCGAGCGTCTGACCTGGCTGGGCGGATACGTGAAGGTCGCGCTCAAGCTCTCCGACGGCGCGCCGATGACCGTCGAGATGTCGAAGACCGAGGTCGAAGCGCTGGCGATCCGCGAGGGCGATCTGGTGATGGCGAATCTGCGCGAGGCCAAGGTGTTCGTCGAGGACTACTCGATCTGATGCGCGTCTACGGCAGCATCACCGAGACGGTGGGGCGGACGCCGCTCGTCGACCTGGTGCGCATCGCCGCGTCGGCCCGGCCGCCGCTGACGGCGCGGCTGCTCGGCAAGATCGAATCGCGCAACCCGTGCGGCAGCGTCAAGGATCGCATCGGCATCGCCATGGTCGAGGATGCCGAGCGGCGCGGCGTGCTCGAGCCGGGCTCGACGCTGATCGAGCCGACGACCGGGAACACCGGCGTGGCGCTGGCGTTCGTGGCGGCGTCGCGCGGCTACAAGCTGATCGTCACCATGCCCGAGCGCATGTCCAAGGAGCGGATCGCGCTGCTGCGCTACCTGGGCGCCGAGGTGGTGATGACGCCGGGCTCGCTCATGCGCGACGCGGTCACGCGCGCCGCCGAGCTCACCAAGGAGATCCCGCGCGCGGTGATGCTCGAGCAGTTCAAGAACCCCGCGAACCCCGAGGCGCACCGTCGCGCCACCGGCCCGGAGATCTGGGAGGACACCGGCGGCGCGGTCGACATCTTCGTCGCGGGCGTCGGCACCGGCGGAACCATCACCGGCGTCGGCGAGGTGCTGAAGCAGAAGAAGCCCGGCGTGAAGGTGATCGCCGTCGAGCCGGCCAAGGCGGCAGTGCTCGCGGGCGCGCGTCCTGGGAATCATATGATCCAGGGCATCGGCGCCGGCTTCGTCCCCCAGGTCCTGAACCGCGACATCCTGGACGAGGTGGTCCCCGTCACCGAGGACGAGGCCATGGCGTGCGCGCGGCGGCTTGCGCGCGAAGAGGGGATCCTGGCGGGGATCTCGAGCGGCGCCGCGCTCGCGGCGGCGCTCACGATCGCGCGCCGGCCCGAGAATGCGGAGAAGGTGATCGTGGTCATGTTGCCCGACACGGGCGAGCGGTACGTGAGCACGCCGCTGTTCAGCGAGATGGTCTCGGCTTCCTAGTTCCCGTACTGGTACTCGCCCCCGATCGGTTGGGCTGCTACGTCTCGAGTACGGTGACGAGGACAGGGACGAGGTTTTTGTTCGGGATCACCTCGTCCTCCGCGCGCGCTCCGCCGCCCGCTGGATGAGATCGGCCAGCAGCGTTCGGTGACACCGCTCCGCATCCACGCACGCCGACGAGCACAGCAACGTCACGCTCTCCCCCGCCGCGACGCGCACCGCGAGCGCGCCCAGCATCGCCATGCCGCGGCCGCTCGGCTGCATCATCTCCTCGAGATAACGCCGCCGGTACTGTTCCCAGTCGATCGGCGCTTCCTGCTTGCCGTAAAACGCGGCGTGCAGCTCACGGCTCGGACCGAGGTCCTCCATCCACGCGTCCCACGGCTCCGCGTCCTTTCTCACGCCGCGCGGCCGGTAGCGGCAAACCAGCACGCGCAGGCCGTCCGCGGGCTCCGGCGCGTCGTTCCAGCGCTTGGTCCGGATCGGCATCGACGGCGAAGCTTAGCGTGCCCGGAACCGCCGACCCCGCCCCCCCTGCCTATCGTATCGCCCCAATCGTTGACCCGCTGTCCCCCCCTATCCGACACCTGCGGGGTGCGGCGTTTACAGGCAAAGAAGTAACGGGACAGGCTCTTCATATTCCCCAACTATCTTGTCGATTGGCGCGCGCCGCGTCGCGGGTGCGACCGCTTCGGGTGCGGTCTGGTAAGGTAGGCGCGTGGCAACCCCTACCGAGACCTCCCGCGGTCGAGCGTCGCGCGCGGGCCGCCTTCTCATCGCGCTCTGCTCGACGAGCGCGCTCTCGATCTCGGCGTCGGTGCTGGCGCCGGGCACCGCGCACGCGTGCGGTGTCTCCACGGCCGACGGTCTGTCGGCTTGCAGCCTCGCCGAGCACGATGAAGAGACACGCCCCCGCTGGCACGTGGGTGCCGCGGGCATCTACACGTCGACGGCGATCGACTTCTCCAACAACCAGCGGATGGGCGAAACGCGTTCGTCGCTGGTGGCGTCGCTCGCCTACCATCCGACGGCGCGGCTCAGCTATCAGCTCGCCGCCGGCGGCACGCTGGGCGGCCGGCTGCAGACCCCCGCCGGCACGCAGGACTTCTCGTCGGGCGTGACCGCGGCCGTGGGCGCCTCCTGGCGCGTCATCGACACGCCGCGCCCCTTCGTCGTGCTCACGGGAAATCTGTCCTTCTCGAGGGAGCGCACCACGTTGAACGGAACGAATGGCATGCCCGACGTTTCGGCCAGCTACTCGGCATTCGACCTGCGCCTGGGCGCGCTGGTCGGCACGACCTTGTGGAAGGTTCTGAGCCCGTACGCCGTGGGACGGGTCTTCGGTGGGCCGATCTACTGGACGTACCAGGGCGACAGCGTCACCGGCACCGACGCGCACCACTACCAGCTGGGCGCGGGCGCCACGCTGGTCGTCGCGCGGCGCTTCAATGTGTTCGCGGAGGGGATCCCGGTCGGCGAGCGCTCGGCCGCAGTGGGCACCGCCTTCGCGTTCTGAGCCTTTGCGCGCTTGCATCGCCGGGCCATCGACAGGCCCTTGCCATCCGCTCCGGACCGGATAGAACACTGTCTTCGACCACAGACACGCCGAGGAGCGACGCACAGCGATGAGCAAGGACGCGGCAAAGACTTGGAAGCAGACCCTGGGATCCGCGATCCCCGAGGCGTGGGGTCGAGAGATCGACATCTTCGAGACGCAGATCGAGCTGCGCAAGAAGGGCAAGATCGAGGAGAAGCTGTTCGCCGAGACGCGCCTGCGCCGCGGCGCCTACGGCCAGCGCTACGACAACGGCCAGCGCCACGACGGCGAGAAGACGCAGACGCTCGCGCTTCCCGTCGGGCGAGATCAC
The DNA here is from genome assembly GCA_963774325.1 of uncultured Pseudomonadota bacterium. Taxonomy (GTDB): domain Bacteria; phylum Myxococcota_A; class Polyangia; order Fen-1088; family Fen-1088; genus DASRQZ01. Next base: position 143,429 of record CAVZEF010000002.1, on the reverse strand, counting down.
CAAGGGCCCGGTGACGATGTGGGACGCGCCCGGCATGCAGCGGATCAAGATCCCGTTCGGCACGCGTGACCGCCGATCAGCTCGACGTGCTGGCCGACGCTGGCCGAGGAGTACTCGGACCGCATCCTGCACGTCACCACGCGCCAGGACTTCCAGCTGCACTTCGTCCACATCGAGGACACGCCGGACCTGCATGCGGCGGCTCGCGGCGGTCGGGCATCACGACGCGCGAGGCGTGCGGCAACACCGTCCGCAACGTCACCGCGCTGCCCGTACGCCGGCGTCTGCCACGACGAGGCGTTCGACGTCACGCCGTACGCGCACGCGCTCACGTTCTTCCTGCTCGGCCACGACGACACGCAGGACTTCGGCCGCAAGTTCAAGGTCGCGTTCTCGGGCTGCAAGGACAACCCGTGCGGCCTGACCAACTTCCACGACGTCGGCTGCATCGCGCGCACGCGCGTCGTCGACGGCGAAGCGAAGCGCGGCTTCGAGTACTACGTCGGCGGCGGCCTCGGCGCGGTGCCGCAGTACGCGCAGCTCTTCGACGAGTTCCTGCCCGAGGAAGAGCTCCTGCCGATCGCGCAGGCGGTGTGCCGCGTGTTCGCGCGCCTCGGCGAGCAGCGAGAACCGCGCCCGCGCGCGCTTCAAGTTCCTCGTCAAGAAGCTGGGCATCGAGGAGTTCAAGCGCCTCGTGCTCGAAGAGCGCGCCAAGCTGCGCCCCGATCCGCGCTGGACGTCGTTCCTGGCCGACCTGCACGTCACCGACGAGAAGCCGCTCGCGCCCCGCCGGCACGCTGCCGCGCGGGCCCGCTACCCGCCGGGCTTCGAGGCGTGGCGCGCGACGCAACGTCGTCGCCGCAGCGCCAGCCGGGCTACGTCGATGGCGACCATCACGCTGCCGCTCGGCGACATCACGTCCGAGCAGGCGCGCGCGCTGGCCGACGTCGCCCGCCACTTCACGGGCGACACGATGCGCACCACGGTCGAGCAGAACATGCTGCTTCGCTGGGTGAGCGAGGCCGATCTGCCCGGCGTTCTACGACGCGCTCGTGGCGATCGGTCTCGCCGACGCCGGGCGCCGAGCACCATCAGCGACATCACCGCCTGCCCGGGCACCGACACCTGCAAGCTCGGCATCTCGTCGTCGCGCGCGCTGGCGGCCGAGCTCGCGCAGGCAGCTCCGCGAGTCGCGGCATCGACCGACGATCCCGAACGCGCAGCGACCTGCACATCAAGACCAGCGGCTGCTTCAACTCGTGCGGCCAGCACCACGTCGCCGACCTCGGCTTCCTCGGCGTCAGCCGCAACGTCGGCGGCCGCCGCGTGCCGCACTTCCAGCTCGTCGTCGGCGGCCAGTGGACGAACAACGGCGGCGCCTACGGCCTGGCCATCGGCGCCGTGCCGTCGAAGCGCGTGCCCGAGGTCGTCAAGCGCCTGACCGAGCGCTACGTCGCCGAGAAGCAGCCGAGGGCGAGACGCTTCGCCGACTTCGTCACCCGCATCGGCAAGAAGACGATCCGCGCGATGGTCGAGGAGCTGCAGGTGCTGCCGAGCTACGAGCAGGACCCGAGCTTCTACTCGCGACTGGGGCGATCCGCGCGAGTACACCATCGACGACATGGGCGACGGCGAGTGCGCCGGCGAGGTCGTGCCGTATCGTCGAGGTCGGGCTGGCGGCGAGCGAGCGCGAGATCTTCGAGGCGCAGCTCCTGCTCGACGAGGGCAAGATCGAGGACGCGGTCGCGCGCGCCTACAGCGCGATGCTCGAGGCGGCGCGCGCGCTCGCGCGCGAGAAGAACCCGAACCTCGGCACCGGCGCCGACGAGATCGTCGGCGAGTTCCGCAAGCACTTCTACGACACGAAGCTGTTCTTCGATCCGTTCGCGGGCGGCAAGTTCGCGCACTACCTCTTCCGCGCGCACGAGGAGCACGACAAGGCGGCGACCGCCGAAGCGGCGCACCAGCTGATCGAAGAGGCGACGCTGTTCGTCGACGCCGCCCACCAGTGCTACACGCGCCTCGGCTCGTCGCTGGGCGCCCGCCACCGCTCGGCCTCGGCGTCGGCCCGGCCTGAGAAGCGTCATGGAACGCGCAGAAGCTGCAGCTCAAGATCTACACCGATCGCGCGACCGGCATCTCGCCCGAGGCGTTCATCCCGGTCTTTCACCGCTGGATCAAGGAACAAGCTCCTGCCCGAGCTGATGATCGACGTCGCCAACTACGCCCACGTGCCCAAGGGGCCGGGCGTGGTGCTGATCGGCCACGGCAACGACTACTTCATCGACGAGGGCGAGGGGCGGCTCGGCCTGCTCTACAACCGCAAGCGCGGCGCGCCCGAGCCCGGGCAGCGCCTCGCCGACGCCTTCCGGCGCACGCTGCACGCGGCGTCGCTGCTCGAGAGCGACGCCACGCTCGCCGCCGGCGGCGCGAAGCTTCGCTTCCGCACCGACGAGCTGCTGCTCCGCATCAACGATCGCCTCGGCGCGCCCAACGACGACGAGACCTTCGCCGCGATCAAGCCCGAGCTGGATGGCTTCTGCCGCGAGCTCTTCGGCGCGCCGGCGACATCACGCGCACCGGCGACGCCAAGGCGCTCTTCACCGTGAAGATCGCGACCGGCGCCAAGACCGACGTCGCGACCTTGCTCGCGCGTCTCGGTGGCGCCCCGCTCGCGGATCGCTCGCTGGTCTGAAGCGGCCGCTTCCGAGTAACATCCGCCGCCGCCATGTCCCTTCGCACGCTGGCCGCGGCCGCCGCGCTGTTCTCGGCTGCCCTCGCAGCCGAACCGCACGCTGCCTTTGCCGCGCCCGGCGCGTTCCTGATCTCCAGCCCGGCGAACGGCGCCTTCGTGACCGCGACGCCGACGCTGGCGTGGGAGGCATCGAGCAACGCGGCGTCGTACACGGTGACGGTCACGCCGACGACGGGAGCCGCCTTCGTGAAGTCCGGGCTCACCGTTTCGCCCTACACGATCCCGGCCACCGCCGCGCTCACCGAGGCTGCGGGGCCCTACACGTGGCGGGTGACCGCACGCGACGCTGCCGGCGCCACGGTCGACAGCAACAGCTGGTCGTTCTTCGTGGACACGACGCCGCCGTTGCCGTTCGGGCTGACGGCGCCCGCCGACGGCGCCTTCAACCGCAGCGCCGGCAGGTTCAGATGGGATGCGGCGACCGACGCTGGCAGCGGTCTCGCGACCTACCACTTCTACCTCGACGGGGTTCGGTGCGGCGACGCGCTCGTCGCCAGTTTTTCGCTGTCGGCGGGCACGTGCAATCCAGCCGAGGGGCCGCACACCTGGGCGGTCTCCGCCGAGGACGCGACCGGGAATATCCGGTGGTGCAATCAGGCGCCGGGCGGCGTCGGCGGGTGGGTGGTCAAGATCGATGACACCGGCCCGTCAGCGGGCGACGGCGGCGTGTTCGACCTCACCAGCCCGGCGGCGGGCGCCGTCGTCAGTCAGCAGTCGCCCCCGTTCTCGTGGCAAGCCGCCGCGGACCGGGGCTCGGGCGGCGTCACGTATCTGCTCTACATCGACGGCTTGCCCGCGGGTGCCAGCGGCGAGCCGACCGGCGCGGTGATCACCGATACCACCTACACGATCGCCGATCTGCTCGCGGACGGCCCGCACATGTGGCGCGTGCGCGCGCGCGACGCCGTCGGCAACTTCACCGATTCGCCGACGCGCACGTTCACCGTCGACACGACCAAGCCCGATCTGTTTCGTCTCAGCTTGCCCGGCAACGGCGCCTGCTCGATGACGCCCACGCCCAACCTGTGCTGGCTCTCCGCCACCGATCGGGGCGGCGTCGGCGGTTACCAGCTCTGGATCGACGGCGCGCTCGCGTCCTCGACGAACGATCCCACGGACACGTGCGCGACGCCGTCCGCGGCGCTGTCGCCGGGCATGCACAGCTGGTACGTCGTCGCGACGGATCGCGTGGGGAACGCCCGCCAGTCGATGGAGACGTTCCAGATCCTGATCGACTACCGAGCCCCCGGGGCGCCGACGCTGCTGTCACCGGCGAGCGGGACGACCAGCCCGGATCCGCCGATGTTCGGTTGGGGCGCGGCCAGCGACGCGGGTGGCATCGCCAGATACCAGGTCTTCGTCGACGGCGGCGCGGTCGCCACTTTGACTCCCGACTCGCTCGCGTGGCTGCCGCGAGCCGACTTCTCTGTCGGGCCGCACTCCTGGTACGTGCTCGCCGTCGATCAATGCGGCCAGAGCATGCCGTCGGCGACAGGGACCTTCACGACCTCCGCCTGCACGCCGGATGGTGTCCCGCATCCGTGCCCCGGCTACAACCTCGGCCCTTGCACCCCCGGCACGCGCACCTGCGACGCACCGGCATCCTGGAGCGCGTGCGCCGGTGCCGTGAAACCGTCGCCGGAGAGCTGTAACAACGTGGACGACGACTGCGACGGAGTGGTCGACCAGGGGACGAACGGGTGTGGCGGAGCCTGCACGCTCATGAGCTTCGTCTCCGCGCCCTGCGACGGCGACGACGCCGATCTCTGCCAGGAGGGGGTCTACACCTGCGTTGGACTCAATAGCCTGAAGTGCGTCGAGACCACGCCGGTCAACGTCGAGGTGTGCAACGGCCGCGACGACGATTGCAACGGTATCGTCGACGACCTCCCCGGCTGCGCCACGGCGGCGACCGACGGCGGCCTCGGCTCGGACGCCGCCGCGCCGGACGGCGGCGGTGATGTGGATGCCGAGGGTGACGATGCTCCGACCACCGGCGCCGGTGGCAACGGGGCCAACGGCGGCAACGGCGGCCGGACCGGTCGCCAGCCCGACGCCGGGGCCGACGCGAGCACGCGCGGCAAGTCGAGCAGCGGTTGTTCATGCGCCGCCGCGCCGTCCGACCGCGAGCCCGCTCCGCTCTTTGCGGTCGGGCTCGGCACCGCCCTGGTCGCCGTCGCCCGCTCGCGGCGTCGCCGCTAGCCGAGGCGGCCCGACGCGAGCATCGCGATGATCGCGACGCCCAGCACCACGCGGTAGATCACGAAGGGCATGGTGCTGCGCGTGCGCAGGAACTTGAGCAGCCAGGCGATGCTCACGTAGCCGGAGATCGCGGCGACGATCAGCCCCACGGCCAGCGGCGTGCCGCCGATGTCGTGCGCGCGCAGGATCTTGGGCAGCTCGAAGATGCCGGCGGCGCCGACGGCGGGGATCGACAGCAAGAACGAGAAGCGCGCGGCGGCGTCGCGCCGGATGCCCAGCGCCATGGCCGCCAGCAGCGTGATCCCGGAGCGCGACACGCCCGGCACCAGCGCCAGCGCCTGCGCGCAACCGATCAGGATCGCGTCGCGCAGGTCGATGCTGTCCAGGTCGCGCCCGTGCGCGGGCCGCCGGCGCTCGACCCAGGCCAGCACCAGCGCGACGACGATCAAAGCGATCGCGACGACCCACAACGATCGGAACGCGCCCTCGACCGCGTGGCGCAACAGCAGGCCGACCACGCCGATCGGGATCGTGCCCACGATCAGGTAGCCCAGGTGGCGCGCGTCGACGCTGGGTCGGGTGCCCGACGGGGCGCGCAGCGCGCTCAGCGCCGCGCGCAGCATGCGGATGAGCTCGCCGAGGAAGAACACGATCACCGCCGCCAGCGTGCCCAGCTGCAAGACGGCGGTGAACGCGGCGCCCGGGTCGTCCCAGCCGGCGATCGCCGGCACGATGCGCAGATGGGCGGTCGACGAGATCGGCAAGAACTCGGTCACGCCTTGAACCAACCCCAGGATCGCGGCTTGAAAGGCGTTCATGTGATTTCCCCTGATACCACGCGATGGACGCGGCCGTCATCGCCGGCGATGCGGAGCGCGCCGTCGGGGTCCAGGCCCTGCACCACGCCCTCGAGATCGTGCTCGCCGACACGGACGCGCGCGCGCGAGCCGACCGCGCCGTAGCGCTCCCACCACTCCACCGCCGCCTCGGTACCGCGCTTTCGAAAATCTTCGTACGCCAGTTCGAATGCCTCCAGCACCATCGCCAGCACGGAGGCGCGGTCGAAGGCGTGCCCGGCCGCCAGCGCCAGCGAGGTCGCGCGCCCGGCGAGCTCGGGTGGCAGCGCCGTCTCGTTGACGTTGAGGCCGATGCCGACCACGACGTGACCGACCCGGTCGCCTTCGCTCGCCATCTCCGTCAGAATTCCCGCTATCTTCTTCGGGGGCTCGGGCTGGGGAGTCCCGCGAGGAGCGTAGCGGGCCACGAGCTGAACGTCGTTCGGCCATTTCAGCTGCGGATGCAGCTTGAGGTCTTCGATCGCCGCCGCGACCGCCGCGCCCGCCAGCAGTGTCAGGGGCGGCACCTCGACCGGCGGCCGCGCCGGCCGCAGCAGCACCGAGAACGTGAGGTTTGCACCCGGCGTCGCGTGCCAGCTGCGACCGAGCCGCCCGCGCCCACCGGTTTGTTCATCGGTGACGACCACCAAACCTTCGGCGGCTCCCGCGCGCCCCCGCGCCGCCGCCACGTCGTTGGTCGATCCGCACGACGCCAGACACTCGCACGCCCGCCCGAGCCAGCTCGTGTTCAGCGCGCCGGCAATCCGCGCGGCGTCCAGCGGCTCGAAAGGCACGGGCAACGCGCGATCAGCGGTCGCGGTCGCTGTTGACGCCGCGTCCCGGTCCGGCTTCCGCCGGTCGCACCGAGAACGAGAAGTCGACCGCACGCGCCGAGTGGGTGATCGCGCCGATCGAGATCACGTCGACGCCGGTCTTGGCGATCTCGCGGATGCGGTCGAGCGTCACGCCGCCCGACGCCTCCAGCACCACGCGCGGCGCGCGGTCGCGCACGCGGCGCACCGCTTCGCTCAGGTCGCGCGTCGAGAAGTTGTCGAGCAGCACGACCTCGGCGCCGGCTTCGACCGCCTCATCGAGCTGCGCCAGCGTGTCGACCTCGACGCCGATGCGCAGGCTGTGCGGGGCCGTGAGGCGCGCGCGGCGCACCGCCTCGCGCACCGAGCCGCACAGCGCGACGTGGTTGTCCTTGATCAGGATCCCCGACGACAGATCGGCGCGGTGATTGCCGCCGCCGCCGATGCGGACGGCGTACTTCTCCAGCGCGCGGGCGCCCGGCATGGTCTTGCGCGTGTCGGTGATGCGCAGCTTGGCGCCCTCGACCGCGCCCACGAACGCCTGGGTCAGCGTCGCGATGCCCGACAGGCGCTGCAGGAAGTTGAGCGCCGTTCGCTCGCCCGCCAGCAGCGCCGCCGCCGGCCCGCGCACCGTCGCCACCGTGGTCGTCGGCGCCACCGGGTCGCCGTCGGCGACCTTCATGCGCACGCGCGTGCGCCAGTCGAAGCGGGTGAAGACCGCCTCGACGACGCCCAGGCCGCACACGACCAGCCGCTCGCCGGCGGTGATGTCGCCCTCCGCCTCCTGGCTCTCGTCGATCACCGACGACGTGGTCACGTCGCCGCGGCCGACGTCCTCTTCCAGCGCGAGATCCAGCAGGCGCTGAACCGCTGGCGTGTACCAAGGGGCCGAATAGACGCTCATGCCTGTACCTCCTGCCAGTTCCGCACCGGCCAACCGCGCTGTTTGGCCGCGCGCTTGAGACGCGGGTCGGGGTTGACCACCACGCCGTGTCCGACCCGCTCCAGCATCGGCAGGTCGCTGTAGGAATCCGTGTAAAACCAGCTGGAGGCGAGATCGATCGGCCGGCGCGCCACCAGATCCTCGGCCCAGTGGACCTTGCCCTTGCCGAAGCAGGCCGGGCCCACGAGGCGGCCGGTGAAGGCGCCGTCCGCGACCTCGAACTGGGTCGACAGCACCTCGTCGAGGCCCAGGGTCTCTGCGATCGGCCGCGTCACGTAGCTCGGTGACGACGACAGGATCGCCAGCAGGTGCCCCTCCTGGCGATGGTGCTCGATCTGGCGCAGGGCGCTGGGCAGCAACAGCGGCAGGATCTCGTCTTCGACCCAGCGGCGGCACCGCTCGGCGAAGTCACGCTCCGACCACCCGCGCATCTGCCCGGCCAGCATCGCGGCCACCGCGTCGAGATCAATTAGGGACAGATGATATTTGAGCATCCACCCCATCGCGCGAAGCGCGCGCAGGAACGAGATCTCGCCCCGCCGCCGCAGGTCCCGCAGAAACAACCGGCCGGTGTTGCAAGCCACCAGGGTTCGGTCGACGTCGAAGAAAGCTCCCACCTGCGCCATTAAATTCGTAGTCAGTGTATCAGATAGCGTCCCTTAAGCCTCAGGCGACATTGGTGATTTTGGTTTTTCCCCCCGGGGGCACTCCTGTGTATGCCGGGGGCACCAGGGCCGCGTTCCCGCGCCGGCTTCGATTTGACCTGGGGGGCAGCGCGAGGTAGTAAGAGGGCCGTAATGAGGCTCACTGGCGGGTCGGATCGTGGGCGTAAGCTTCGGGCGCCCCGCGGCGCGCAGACCCGGCCGACGGCGGCAAAGGTCCGAGAAGCGATCTTCAACATTCTCGGACCTCCGCCAGATGGCAGCGTGCTCGACCTCTACGCGGGTACGGGTGCGCTGGGCCTGGAGGCGTTGTCGCGTGGCGCGCGCCGCGCGGTTTTCGTCGAGCGCGATCACCAGGCGCTGGTGGTCGCTGCGCCGCAACCTGCGCGAGCTGGGCTCGAGGATCGCTCGAGCGTCGATGGGCGCCGACGTCTGCGGCGCCCTGCGCCGGCTGGCTGCGCGGCGGCGAGCGGTTCTCCTGGGTCTTCCTCGACCCGCCCTACGCCAAGGAGACCGAGGGCGTCCTGGCCGAGCTTTCGGGTGGCGACCTCCTGGCCTCGTGCGCGGTCGTGATCGTCGAGCACGATCGCCGTCATCAGCCGGCCGCATCGGTGGGCGGGCTGTTCCTCACCGATCGCCGTCACTATGGCGACACCGAGCTCTCGTTCTTCAGGGGCTCCGACTCGTAACGAGCGGAAAGGTATTGTAACGTCGCCGAGGCGCTGGAAGCCTGCATGAGCTTGCTCGCCGTATATCCGGGGACCTTCGACCCGATCACGAACGGGCACGCTGACATCCTGCGCCGCGCCCTGAAGATCTTCGACCATGTCGTGGTCGCGCTGGCCGAGAACGTGCGCAAGGAGCCGCTGTTCTCGATCGCCGAGCGGCGCGCCATGATCACCGATGCGCTGGGTGCCGACCCGCGCGTCGAGGTCGACGCGTTCCAGGGGCTGCTGGTCGACTACGTCAAGCGGCGCAAGGCCGCGGTCGTGATCCGCGGCCTGCGGGCGCTGGCCGACTTCGAGTACGAGTTCCAGCTGGCCCACATGAACCGGCACCTGGCGCCCGAGCTCGAGACGGTCTTTCTGATGACCAGCGAGGAGAGCTTTTATGTTTCCTCTTCTCTGGTAAAAGAGGTTGCCCTCATGGGCGGGGATGTGTCGCGGATGGTTCCGCCGTCCGTGGTCTCGGCCCTGCGGGCGAAGAAACTGAAAGGAGCAGGTCCGTGAAGCTGGCGCGCAGATTGTCCGTGATTGAACCCTCACCCACCCTGGCCGTGTCCGCGAAGGCGAAGGCGCTCAAGGCCAAGGGGATCGACGTCATCAGCTTCGGAGCGGGTGAGCCCGACTTCGACACGCCCGCGCACATCAAGGATGCGGCGAAGAAGGCGCTCGACGCCGGCGACACGAAGTACACGCTGGTCGAGGGGACGATCCCGCTGCGCAAGGCGGTCGCGGCGTGGCTGGGCAAGGCGCACGGCCTGACGTTCGACGTGTCGGAGATCATCGTGAGCTCGGGCGCGAAGCAGTCGCTCTACAACGCGATCCACGCGCTGGTCGACGAGGGCGACGAGGTCGTGATCCCGACGCCGGCGTGGGTCAGCTACAACGACATCGTCAAGCTCGCGGGCGGGCGGCCGGTCAACGTGCCGACGTCGGCCGACGAGAACTTCAACGTGCGGCTCGAGGACGTGGCGAAGGCGATCACGCCGCGCACCAAGATCATCCTCGTCTGCTCGCCGTCGAATCCGACCGGCGCGGTCTACGACGAGGCGACGCTGCGCGGGCTGGCCAAGCTGGCGGTCGAGCGCGACGTCTGGCTCATGACCGACGACATCTACCGCACGCTGCTGTACGGAGATGCGAAGTTCTTCCAGCCGGCGACGATCAGCCCCGAGGTGCGGGCGCACACCATCATCATCGACGGCGTGTCCAAGGCGTACTCGATGACCGGGTGGCGCGTCGGCTTCACGGCGGCGCCAAAGGAGGTCGTCGAGGCGATGGCGACGCTGCAGGGCCAGTCGACCACGCACGCGGCGTCGATGGCGCAGGCGGCGGCGCTGGCGGCGATCGAGGGTCCGACGACGGATCTCGAGATGATGCGCCAGGAGTTCGACAAGCGGCGCAAGGTGATGGTCAAGGGCCTGCGCGAGATCCCGGGCGTGAAGTGCGTCGAGCCGAAGGGCGCGTTCTACGCGTTCCCGGATCTGGGCGTGTTCATCGGCAAGAAGACGCCCGAGGGCAAGACCATCGAGAACGACGGCCAGCTCTGCGAGTACCTGATCGAGGGTGCGCGCGTGGCGGTGGTCCCCGGTTCGGCGTTCGGAGCGCCCGGGTTCGTGCGCCTCTCGTACGCGACGTCGATGAAGAACGTCGAAGAGGGCGTGAAGCGCATGGCCGAGGCGCTGCCGAAGCTGAAGTAGGCGAGCGCCGCCGTAGAGGATCGCGGACCCCCTGGAAGGGAGTGACCGCGCCGCTCGCCACCCAAGTCACCCTCGCCCGGTCCGCCGGGAGAGGGCAGGCCTTGCGGACGCGAGGCCCGCCACCCCTCACATCTGCGGCGGCGGTGTGCCGCGCTTCCGCCGCAGCTTCTCGACCAACGTCGTGCGGTTCAACCCCAGCAGCTCGGCGGCGCGGTTCTTGTTGCCGCCGGTGCGTTCGAGCGCCTCGCCGATCATCCGCTCCTCGACCGCTTCCAGCATCGCGCGCAAGTCCGTGCCGTTGGTCGGCAGCTCGGGCAGCGGCGACGCCGACGGCGTCACGTCGCGCGGCGTGCGGATCGCCGGCGGCAGATCCACCGGCATGAGCGCGCCGCTCCCCTTCACGATCACGAGCCGCTCGATGACGTTCTCGAGCTCGCGGATGTTGCCCGGCCACGGATAACCGCGCAGCGCCGCCATCGTCTGCGGGTCGAGCGCCGTGACCTGGCGGCGGTGTCGCTCGTTGGCGCGCGTGAGGAAGTGCTCCGCGAGCCGCGTGATGTCGGTCGGCCGCGCGCGCAGGCTCGGCATCTCGATCGGGATGACGTTGAGCCGCCAGTAGAGGTCGGCGCGGAACCGCCCCAGCTCCACCTCGCGCTCGAGCTTGCGATTGGTGGCCGCCAGGATGCGCACGTCGATCTTCTGCGCGGTCTCCTCACCGACCGGGAACAGCTCGCCGTCCTGGATCAGCCGCAACAGCTTGGCCTGGACGCCCGTCTCCATCTCGCCGATCTCGTCGAGGAAGATGGTGCCGCGATCGGCCTGCGCGAACCGGCCCACGCGCGACGTGGTCGCGCCGGTGAACGCGCCCTTCACGTGGCCGAACAGCTCCGACTCGACCAGCGACGGCGGGATCGCCGCGCAGTTCACCGCGACGAACGGCTTCGACGCGCGCGCCGATCCCGCGTGCAGCGAGCGCGCGGCCAGCTCCTTGCCCGTGCCCGACTCGCCGGTGATCAGCACCGTGCAGCGCGTGTCGGCCACCTGCGACAGCAGGCTGAACACGGGCAGCATCGCCGGATCGTTGCCGAGCATCCAGGGCGCGTTGTGATCACGCCAGACGATCGGATTCGGCGGGGCCATTTCAGGCGGCGGAGGCTTGAGGACGTTGGCGACCGCTTCTTCCAGTGCCCGGATCTCGAACGGCTTGATCAGGAAGTCACGCGCGCCGGCGTGCATCGCCTTGACCGCGTCCGGGATCTCCGCGCTGCCGCTCATTGCGATGACCGGCGTCCCGGGCGCGTGCGTGCGCGCAGCGGCGAGGATCTCGAACCCGTTGAAGCCGGGCATCCGGATATCGGTCAGGATGAGATCGAAGCGCTCTTGCCGCATGCGCGCGTAGCCGCCCGGGCCGTCTACGGCCACGACGTCGTGGCCGGCCGAGCGCAGGATGCGTCCGAGGCTCCGGCAAAGCGAGTCTTCGTCGTCGCAGAGAAGAATCCGACCCATTTCGATTCGCCTGAGTTTCTCTCTTTTTGAGCAGCTTGCGTGAGTTTTCTGCAGTACCGAATCGATTCCAAAAAAGATCGTAATCTCGTCGGCGAACTTGCTGCGGCGACGCTCGTTTGCACGAGCCTGTGGGCGTCAATGTGGGTCCAAGGGAGACGACCTTGCGCGCGCGCGCGCCGTGCTAGACATACATACAAAATGGTCGACCCCGCCAAGACACTCATCGGTGAGCTCGAGCGCGAAGTGTCTGCGCTTCCGGGGGCTTCGCTCTTTCCCGGCGCCGGTTCGGACGCGGCCGCTCGATTTCAAGTGGCGATGGGACGCTGGGCGCCGCCCGGCTTCGCGGCGTTCCTGAGCGCGCACGACGGCGGCGTGCTCGGCTCCGAGATCAAGATCCTCACGCTCGCTGAATCGGCGCAGCGGCGCGGCGAATCCGAACGTGATGGTAGCCGCGCGCCGTCACTGTCGTCCTCACCGTCGTCCTCACCGTCACCGTCTTGGCCCGCCGGTCTGTGGCCGGTGATGGAGCGCGCGGGTCGGCGGTTCGCGCTCGATGCCGAGGAGGCAACCACCGACGGTGAGTGGCCGGTCGTCGAGGTGAGCGACCGCGGCGTCGATCGCGTCGGGACGTCGTTTTTGCGCTTCCTGCACGTGCTGGCCGCCGAGCTGGCGGCCGCCGCGCGCCCCGACGCCGATCCGCTGGCGCTGGCGCTGGAGCGCTGCCGCCGCGATCCCGGGCTGGCCGATCACTGGCTCACGCTCGCGGATCTCCAGGAACAGGCGGGCCGGCTCGACGACATCGACGCGACGCTGACCGCGGCGCTGCGCGCGGCGCTGCCGCCGACGCCGGCGCTGCTGCTGACGCTGGGGATGCGCGCGGTCCGCCACGAGGACTGGACGGCGGCGACGCGCGCGTTCGAGGACGCGATCGCGCTCGAGCCGCTCACGGCGCGCGACGACGACGCGCGCCTCGATGCGGCGGCGCTGGTCTACGTGCTCGCCTCCGAGCGCGGCGACGCAGTCGCCATGGCCAGCGCGCGCCGCGTGCTGGGCGCGGCGGCGTCGGCGACCGCGGCGTTCTGGCGCGCGGAGGCCCTGCAGGCGATCGCCGCCGAGCAATCCGCCGCGACCATCGATCTCGCGTTGCGCATCGTGCTGGCGCTGGTGCCCGAGGACACCGACGCGACCCGGCTCAAGCAACGCACGCCGGCGTTGCTCGGCGGGCTCAAGAGCCTGCAGCGCGCGCGAGAGGCGCTGGAGGCGGGGCGGCCCGAGCAGGCCGTGCGCGAGGCGCGCGCCGCGGTCGCGTCGGGACCGACCGCGGAGCTCGGCGCGGCGCACGCGCTGCTCGCCGAGGCGCAGAACGCCATCCGCGATCGCGGCGCGCTGGAAGCGGCGCGCCGCGCGACCGAGCTGAATCCGTTCCTGGTCGAGGGATGGCGCGAGCTCGGCGACGCGAACCTGGAGGCGGGCGATCTCAAGGGCGCCGAGACCGCGTTCCGCAAGGTCGTCGAGATGGACACCACGTACGGGCTCGGTTACGCCAAGCTCGCGCAGGTGCTGCTCGAGCAGGGGCGCACGCTGGAGGCGCTGGAGTCGATCACGGCGGCGGCTGACCGCGGCGGCGATCCCTTCTTCCTGGCCGCGATCCGCGGCGACATCTACGCGGAGATGGAACGCCACAGCGAGGCGGCGGAGTCGTACGACCATGCGCTGCGCGTCGAGCCTGAAGACCACTGGGCGCTGCATCAGGCGGCCGTCGAGCACGGGTTCGCCGGCCACACCGCGCGCGCCGCGGAGCTGTTCGAGGCGGCGCTCAAGAACGACCGCGACGGCTGCCACCAGACGCTGGTCGACTACGGCGACCACCTGCGGCGCATCGGCCGCATCGGTGATGCGGTCAAGCTCTACCGACGCGCCGTGGCGGCCGTCCCCGGCGATCCGGAGTGGAAGCAGACGCTGCGCGACGCCGAGCGCGAGCTGCTGGCCGCGCCCAACTAAGAATGGCCTCACGGATCAGAAAGGGCTCCCTCCGCTCCCCCGCCCCCCTGTCTTCAATGCTGGACTCTTTGTCTCTCTCGTGACATGACCACCCCTCGCGCATGACCCACCTCGAGCAGCTCGAGCAGCAGAGCGTCTACATCTTCCGCGAGGCCTTCCGGCACTTCGAGCGCCTGTGCATGCTCTGGTCGATCGGCAAGGATTCGACGGTGCTGCTGTGGCTCGCGCGCAAGGCGTTCTTCGGCCACATCCCGTTCCCGCTCGTGCACATCGACACCAGCTACAAGCTGCCCGAGATGATCGAATACCGCGATCGGCTCGCGCTCGAATATCGCCTGACGATGATCGTCGGCCAGGACGCCGAGGCGATCCGCCAGGGCCGCACCTTCCCGGCGACGCAGCACCTGCCCGACGGCCACCCCGACAAGCTGTCGCGCGTCGACTGCTGCGGCATCCTCAAGCGCGACGCGCTCAAGGCGACGCTGCAGGGCACCGGCCTGCGCATGCGCCTCAACCTGGACACCGGCAAGTACGAGCCCGACACCGATCGCGAGCCGTACACCGGCGTGATCGTCGGCGCGCGCGCCGACGAGGAGGGCAGCCGCTCCAAGGAGCGCTACTTCTCGCCGCGCGACAAGAACAACGCCTGGGACGTCGGCGACCAGCCGCCCGAGTTCTGGAACCAGTTCAAGACCGACTTCGCGCCGGGGACGCACGTGCGCGTGCACCCGCTGCTCGACTGGACCGAGCTCAACATCTGGGAGTACATCAAGCAGGAGAAGATCCCGACGGTCTCGCTCTACTACGACCAGGGCCAGGGCACGCGCTATCGCAGCCTCGGCTGCGGCCCGTGTCAGGCGCCGATCCAGAGCACGGCGAAGAACGTCGACGACATCATCGTCGAGCTCAAGAGCGGCAAGCTGCGCAACATCGCCGAGCGTTCGGGGCGCCTGCAGGACGGCAAGCACGGCCTGGAAGAGCTGCGCCGCGACGGATACATGTGATCGGGCAATTCGAAAACGTGGCGCTCGTGACTCGTGATATGGAAGCGCGCGGTGGCTGAAGCGCAGCGCGATCAGATGAACGTCGTGATCGTCGGGCACGTCGATCACGGCAAGAGCACCGTCGTGGGCCGCCTGCTCGCCGACACCGGCGCGCTGCCGCAGGGCAAGCTCGACGCGGTCAAGCGCGAGTGCGAGCGCACCGGCAAGCCGTTCGAGTACGCGTTCCTGCTCGACGCGCTCAGCGACGAGCAGGACCAGGGCATCACCATCGACACCGCGCGCTGCTTCTTCAAGAGCGACACGCGCGACTACATCATCATCGACGCGCCCGGGCACATCGAGTTCCTGAAGAACATGATCTCGGGCGCGGCGCGCGCCGAGGCCGCCGTGCTGGTGATCGACGCGAAGGAAGGCGTGCGCGAGAACAGCCGCCGCCACGGCTACATCCTGTCGATGCTCGGCATCCGCCAGGTGATCGTCTGCGTCAACAAGATGGACCTGATCGGGTTTCGCGAGGCGGCGTTCCACGCGATCGAGCAGGAGTAC
Organism: uncultured Pseudomonadota bacterium; assembly: GCA_963774325.1. Classification (GTDB taxonomy): domain Bacteria; phylum Myxococcota_A; class Polyangia; order Fen-1088; family Fen-1088; genus DASRQZ01. Next base: position 127,740 of record CAVZEF010000002.1, on the reverse strand, counting down.
CGCGCGTTTCTCGAAGCGCATCGGCGCCGTGCGGCCGCTGCGCTTCATCCCGGTGAGCGCGATCCTCGGTGAAAACCTGGCGACGCGCGGCGCGGGCATGCCCTGGTACACGGGGCCGACGCTGCTGGAGACGCTCGACGGCCTGACCAAGGCGCCGCCCAAGATCGATCAGGCGATGCGCATGCCGGTGCAGGCGGTCTACAAGTTCACCAGCCGCGGCGACGACCGCCGCATCATCGCCGGCCGCGTCGAGGCCGGCCAGGTGCGCGTCGGCGACAAGGTGGTCTTCTCGCCGTCGAACAAGGTCAGCACCATCAAGTCGATCGAGGGCTTCAACACGCCGCCGCGCGATCGCATCGAGGCCGGCTGGTCGACGGGCTTCACGCTGGCCGAGGAGATCTACGTGACCCGCGGCGAGGTCATGAGCCACAGCGACCGCGCGCCGCTGGTGAGCACGCGCCTGCGCACCAACATGATCTGGCTCGGCAAGAAGCCCTTCGCCGCCGGCCGCGACTACAAGCTGAAGCTGGGCACGGCGGCGGTGCCGGTGCGCATCCACCGCATCCTCAAGGTCATCGACGCGTCGGAGCTGGGCAGCGTGCTCGAGAAGGACCACATCGGCCGGCACGACGTCGCCGACGTGATCCTGGAAACTCGACAGCCGGTCGCGTTCGACCTGACCGCCGATTGCGAGGCGACCGGCCGCTTCGTGATCGTCGACGGCTACGACGTCGCCGGCGGCGGCATCGTCACCGCGGCGGTCGCCGACGAGCTCAAGGATCTGCGCGCCGAGGCGCGCACGCGCGATTTCAACTGGGTCGCGGGCGGCGTGTCCTCCGAAGCAGCGCGCCCGGCGCTTCGGCCACCGTTCGGCGCTGATCATGTTCGTGGGGCCGGCGGGCTCGGGCAAGCACCGGTACGCGCGCGCGCTCGAGAAGGCGCTCTTCGACCGCGGTCGCTACATCTACATGCTCGACGGCAAGAACGTCTTGCTGGGGGTCGACCACGACCTGTGGGTCGACGCCGCGCAGTCGGAGCTGGTGCGCCGGTTCGGCGAGGTCGCGCACCTGCTGCTCAGCTCGGGGCTGCTGGTGGTCTCGACCACCAACGCCATCGGGCTCGCCGACGCGGGCGCGGTCCAGGCGCTGATCCCCGACACGCCGACGATCCTGATCGATGTCGACCCGGCCGGCGACAGCCACCTGCCGTTCGACCTGCGTATCCGCGGCACCGAGCCCGAGGAAGAAGTGGTCGCCGGGGTCGTCGACCTGCTGGTCCGGCGCCAGATCACGTTCGCCTGACCGTCCCGAGCTCGCGCCCGGGCACCACGGAGTCGCCCGGCGACCAAAAATCGATCACTCGAACGCACTTTTTTTGATGAAGGTGCGCGAGTAGCGGGTTGATTGTGCATTTTTTTTACGCACCTCTGCCTGATCGCCTGTGCGTGGAGGCACTAGCCCGATATGTCAGCGATGCATAAACTCGGCACCCGGGATCGCGAGTCCGACGCGTACGCCGCGACGCTCGACGACATCGCCAACCGTACCGCGGGCCGGTACCCGGTCCTGGCTGCCCAGCTTCGTCAGATCGCGCGAGACTATCGAGAGTCGCCCCCCGGCCGCGAGGCTCCGCGCGACTCGTCGCGACGCCCTGGCTAGTCGCTCGATCGACTCGGCTACATAGCCTCCCGTACAGTGACGCCCGCGCTCGAAGTCGTGCGCGGCCCGCGACCGCCGGCTGGCCCCGCCGTTGCAGCGTTTGCGGCGCCATGGATCTCCCGCTCGCCGGAACGCTGGTGCTGGGCACGATCGTCGTCCCCTACACCGTCGAGGTCTTCTACCAGGTCTGGCTGCAGGCGCGCTTTCTCGAAGCCATCCCCGAAGCGGTCCGCGCCCGGTTCCCGCGCCACCCGCGCCGCGCGTTCTTCTCGTTCTTCGCCTCGCTTCGGTTTCAGTTCGCGGTGTTGCGCTATGCGATGCACGATGAGCTCGACGACGTGGCGCTGACCACGCACTGGAAGCGGCGCATGCGCGCCAGCATGGTGCGCGAGTCGATCCTGCTCAGCTGTCTCGCGGTGTCGACGGGCGTGCTGCTCGCGCTCGGCTGGAGGCCGCTCTGGCCGGGGCGCTGATCCCCCTGCGAAGGCTGTGCCTTTGAGGCTCGAATGTTGCGGCCCACTCTGACAAAGTAGCGCCGATGGAGGCCGGAGCCGAGACGCGCACCGCCGCCGCCCCCCGCCGGGCGCGGAGGGCGCCGAACCACCCGCCACCAGCCGGTTTTCGCGCGAAGCTCTGGCGCGGGAGCTGAACCCCGCGCAGCTCGAGGCAGTGACCTACCCCGGCCGCCCGCTGCTGGTGGTCGCCGGCGCCGGCTCGGGCAAGACGCGGGTCATCACGTTCCGGCTGGCGCGGCTGGTCGCGTCGGGCGCCGACCCGCGCCGCATCCTGGCGGTGACCTTCACCAACAAGGCGGCCGGCGAGCTGCGCGAGCGCGTGGGGCAGCTGCTGCGCACCGGCGTGGGCGGCCTGTGGGTCGGGACGTTCCACTCGGTGTCGGCGCGCCTGCTGCGCCAGTGGGGCGACCGCCGTCGGCCTGCGCAAGGACTTCGTCATCTACGACGACGACGATCAGAAGCGGCTGCTCGGCGCGCGTGCTGACCGATCTCAAGGTCCCCGAGCGTCTGTTTCCCGTGCGACAGGTGCTGTCGGCGATCGATCGCGCGAAGAACCAGGGCATCACCGCGGCTTCGTTCCAGCCCGGCGACTACTTCGACGACGTGGTCGCCAAGGCGTACAAGCTCTACGAAGAGCGGCTCGCGGCGTCCAACGCCACCGACTTCGGCGGCCTGCTGATCGCGGCGCTGCAGTGCTGCCTGGGCGACACGCCGACGGCGCATCAGATCGCCGAGCGATTCGACCACGTGCTGGTCGACGAGTTCCAGGACACCAACAGCGTGCAGTACAAGCTGGTGCGCTGCCTCTCGAACCGCACCGGCAGCATCACCGTGGTCGGCGACGAGGATCAGTCGATCTACAAGTGGCGCGGCGCCGACATCCGCAACATCCTCGACTTCGAGCGCGACCACGCCGGCGCGCGCGTGGTGAAGCTGGAGCAGAACTACCGTTCGACCGGCCACATCCTGCGCGCCGCCAACGCGATCATCGCCTGCAACTCCGAGCGCCGGCCCAAGCGGCTGTTCACCGAGGCGGGCGACGGCGCGCGCATCGTGCTCTTCGAGGGCGAGACCGAGCGCGACGAGGCCGAGTTCGTCGCCGCGCGCATCGCCGCCTCGCTGCAAGAGGGGATGAGCCCGCGCGACTTCGCGGTCTTCTACCGCACCAACGCGCAGTCGCGCGTGCTGGAGGACGCGTTCCGCGCGCGCAACCTGCCCTACGTCGTCGTCGGCGGCACGCGATTCTTCGATCGCGCCGAGATCAAGGACCTCATCTGCTATCTGCGCGCGATCGGCAACCCCGACGACGGCATGGCGCTGCAGCGGATCATCAACGTGCCGGCGCGCGGGATCGGCGCCGCCACCGTCGACAAGATCAGCGAGGTCCTCTACAACGGCCCGCCCGCGCCCGACGCGAACGCCGAGGCCGCGCGGCCGGCGCGCGGCGCGCAGGCCGAGCTGCCGCTGGCGCAGCGGGGCGCGCGCAAGATGACCGCCTGGTCGGCGCTGGAGCTGTGCGCGAACGACGAGAGCATCCTGGGCGCGGGGCCGCGCAAGAAGGTCGCGGCGTTCGTCGACGATGATGAACAAGCTGCGCGCCGAGGGCGCGGGTCTGGGGCCGGCGGCGCTGGCCGAGAAGGTCCTGGAAGAGAGCGGCTACCGCGACGCGCTGGCCGCCGAGTCGACCATGGAGGCCGAGGGCCGCATGGAGAACCTGCTCGAGCTCGTCGGCCAGATGCGCGAGTACGAGCGCGAGGCGGAGGAGCCGTCGCTGTCGGGGTTCCTCGAGCGGATCGCGCTGGCGTCCGACGTCGACGGCTACGATCCGGAGAAGGGCGCCGTGTCGCTGATGACGGTGCACACCGCCAAGGGGCTCGAGTTCCCGGTCGTCTTCATCACCGGGCTCGAGGAGCGGATCTTCCCGCACGCGCGCAGCGTCGACGACGACTCCGCCGTCGAGGAGGAGCGCCGCCTGTGCTACGTCGCGGTCACGCGCGCGCGCACGCAGCTTCACCTGTCGCGCGTGCGCCGCCGCCGCCTGTCGGGGCAAGAGCTTGCCGGCATCCCCAGCCGCTTCCTGCGCGAGCTGCCCGCGGAGATCATCGACGCGATCGTCATGGAGCGGCCGCGCGAATACGGCGGGCAATACGGCGACACCGAGGGGCAGGGGCCGTGGGGCGGACGCTGGAACCGCGACGACGTCCCCGAATATCAGCGCGGCGCCGCGCCGCCGACGTCGAGACGTTCGGGGTCGCGAGTCGCGCCCGCGCCGTCGGGCCCGCGCGCCGCGCCCGGCGAGCTCAGCGTGCACTACGACGGCGACAGCGCGGGCGACCCGAGCGGCCTGCACATCGGCGACAAGCTGCGCCACGCGCAGTTCGGCGTCGGCGAGGTGCGCGGCTGGCAGGCGGCCGGCGCCGACATGAAGGTCACCGTGCGTTTCCCCACGGCGGGGCGTGAAGACGATCCTCGCCCGCTTCCTCACCCGCCCCTGAGCTTTCGAGATGATCACGCTTCATGCCCACGTCAATCGCAAGTCACCGAACACGCTGAAGCTGCGGGTCGCGCTGGCCGAGGCCGGCGCGGACTACGAATACCGCGCCGTCGATCTCGATGCCGGCGAGCAGCGGCGGCCGCAGTTCCTGGCGCTGAACCCGCACGGCAAGATCCCGGTGCTGGTCGACGGCGACTTCGTGCTCGCGGAGTCGGGCGCCATCCTCTGGTACCTCGGCGAGCGCTTCCCCGACGCGCGGCTGCTGCCGGCCGCCGGCACGCACGACGTGGCGGCGGCTCAGGCGCGCGCGCGCGTGCTGCAATGGTGCGACTTCTCGTCGACCGGCCTCTACCAGGCGTACCTGGACGTCTACATCCACAAGGTCAAGGGCCGCGGCCGACAAGAGCGCGAGCTGGATCGGCGAAGCGGCGGCGCACAAGCTGGATCGGCTGCTCGATGTGATGGACGTCGTGCTCGCGAAGCGGACGTTCGTCGCGGGGGCATTTTCGCTGGCCGATCTCGCGGCGGCGGCGGTGGTCTTTTCGGTGAAGACGAAGCTCCCCGGCGATCCGACGTCGGGGCGCGCGGCGCTCGCCGCCTGGTACCAGCGCGTGACCGACCGCGCGTCCTGGCGCGCGGCGATGGCGTCGGCCGAAGGGGCGTCATGAGCCCGCCGACCCGGGCGGGCGGGAACGCGCGCAAACGCAGCGACACGATCCTGAGAATGCCGGGCGGAGCGGCGCTGGGGCCGGCGCGTCTGGCGAAGAAGCTGCGCGCGATTCGCGCGCACAATCCCGACGTCGTCGAGCTCGACGCGCGGCTCGTGCACTTCGTGGCGCTCGCGGGCCCGCTCGACGACGAGGAGACCGCGACGCTGCAGCACCTCCTGCGTTACGGTCCGACTCTGGAGCGCCACGACGTCGCGGGCCGCCAGTTGCTCGTCGTGCCGCGCCTCGGGACGATCTCGCCCTGGTCGTCGAAGGCGACCGACATCGCGCACATCTGCGGGCTCGCGTCGGTGCGTCGGATCGAGCGCGGCGTCGCCTACTCGATCGCGGGCGACATCGCCGACGAGCCGTCGCTGCGTCGCGCGCTGCACGACCGCATGACGGAGTCGCTGCTCGACGACGACGATCCAACCGCGGGCGGCGCCGCCGCTGTCGCCGCGGATCTGCGGCCCATGTTCGCGCGCGCGCAGCCGCGGCCGCTGGCGGTGGTCGCGCTCGGCGGCGATGGCGCGGCGGCGCTGGAGCGCGCCAACCGTGAGATGGGCCTGGCGCTGGCGCCCGACGAGATCGACTACTTGCTCGACCACTACCGCGCGCTCGGCCGCGATCCGACCGACGTCGAGCTGATGATGTTCGCGCAGGCCAACAGCGAGCACTGCCGCCACAAGATCTTCAACGCGGCCTTCGTGATCGACGGCGAGCCGCAGGCCGAGTCGCTGTTCCAGATGATCCGCCGCAGCACCGAGGCATCGCCCGCCGGCGTGCTCTCCGCCTACCACGACAACGCCGCCGTGATCGAAGGCTCGCTCGCGGGGCGCTTCTTCCCCGATCCCGCGACCGGCGTCTATCGCTACTCGCAGCGAGCCGGTCCACATCTTGATCAAGGTCGAGACCCACAACCACCCGACCGCGATCTCGCCCTATCCCGGCGCCGCGACCGGTTCGGGCGGCGAGATCCGCGACGAGGGCGCGACCGGCCGCGGCGCCAAGCCCAAGGCGGGCCTGTGCGGTTTCTCGGTCTCGAACCTGCGCCTGCCCGGCGCGGTCCGCCCGTGGGAGCACGACTACGGCAAGCCGGATCGGATCGTCTCGGCGCTCGACATCATGCTCGAGGGGCCGATCGGCGCGCGCCGCGTTCAACAACGAGTTCGGCCGCCCGAACCTGTGCGGCTACTTTCGCACGCTGGAGATCGAGCGCGGCCCGCAGGGTCGAGCTCGGGCTACGAGGTGCGCGGCTACCACAAGCCGATCATGGTCGCGGGCGGCCTCGGCAACATCCGCGCGGAGCACGTGCAGAAGGGCGAGATCCCGGTCGGCGCGCCGATCGTCGTGCTGGGCGGGCCGGCGATGCTGATCGGTCTCGGCGGCGGCGCCGCGTCGTCGGTCGCGTCCGGGCTCGTCGCACGAAGATCTCGATTTCGCCTCGGTCCAGCGCGACAACGCCGAGATGCAGCGGCGCTGCCAGGAGGTGATCGATCGCTGCTGGGCGCTGGGCGGCGAGAACCCGATCGTGTCGATCCACGACGTCGGCGCGGGCGGTCTGTCGAACGCGCTGCCCGAGCTGGTGAACGACAGCAAGCGCGGCGCGCGCTTCGAGCTGCGGCGCATTCCCAGCGACGAGCCGGGGATGTCGCCGCTCGAGATCTGGTGCAACGAAGCGCAGGAGCGCTACGTGCTGGCGATCGCACCCGCGCGCTTCGCGGCGTTCGAGCGCCTGGCCGAGCGCGAGCGCTGCCCGTTCGCCGTCGTCGGCGAGGCGACCGACGACGGAATGCTGCGGCTCGACGACAGCGTGCTCGAGCGGCGCGCGATCGACATGCCGCTCGGCGTGCTGCTGGGCAAGCCGCCGAAGATGACGCGCACGGTGGCGCACGCGCCGCCCGTGCTCGAGCCGTTCGAGCCGGTCATGGTTTCGCCCGCCGCGACCGACGGCGCGCTCGCGATCGACCTCGGCGAAGCGGCGCTGCGCGTGCTGCGCCTGCCGACGATCGCCGACAAGACGTTCCTGATCACGATCGGCGATCGCACCGTCGGCGGCCTGTGCGCGCGCGATCAGATGGTCGGGCCGTGGCAGGTGCCGGTCGCCGACGCCGCGCTCACGACCGCCGGCTTCGACACCGCTCGCCGGCGAGGCGATGGCGATCGGCGAGCGCGCGCCGGTCGCGCTGCTCGACGCCGCCGCGTCGGCGCGCATGGCCGTCGCCGAAGCGATCACCAACCTCGCGTCGGCGCCGGTCGCGCGCCTCGGCGACGTCAAGCTGTCGGCGAACTGGATGGCGCGCCGCGGGTCACCCCGGCGAGGACGCGCGCCTCTACGACGCCGTGCGCGCCGTCGGGCGCGAGCTCTGCCCGGCGCTGGGCATCGCGATCCCCGTCGGCAAGGACTCGATGTCGATGCGCACGGTCTGGAAGGAGACCGGCGAGCCGCGCAGCGTGACCGCGCCGCTGTCGCTGATCGTCAGCGCGTTCGCGCCGGTCGCCGACGTGCGCCGCGCGCTCACGCCCGAGCTGCGCGCCGACGCCGGAGACACCGACGCTCCTGCTGGTCGATCTCGGGCGCGGCAAGAACCGGCTCGGCGGCTCGGCGCTGGCGCAGGTCTACGGCAAGGTCGGCGGCGAGCCGCCCGACCTCGACAGCCCGGCGTTGCTCGCCGGCTTCTTCGCCGCGGTCCAGGAAGCGCGCGCGGCGGAGCTGCTGCTCGCCTACCACGATCGCTGCGACGGCGGCCTGTTCGTGACGCTGCTCGAGATGGCGTTCGCGTCGGGCACCGGCCTCGAGTGCGAGCTCGCCGATCTGCCCGGCATCGACGAGTCGCCGCTGGCGGCGCTGTTCAACGAGGAGCTCGGCGCGGTGGTCCAGGTGCGCGCCGGCCGACGCCGCGCGCGTCGCCGAGATCTTCGGCGCGCCACGGGCTGGCCGGACTCGATCTACGCCGTCGGCCGCCCGCACCCCGGCGATCGCGTCGTGCTCCGGCGCGGCGGCGACGCGATCTTCGACGAGCCGCGCACCGCGCTGCGCGGCGATCTGGTCGGAGACCACGCACGCGATGCAGGCGCTGCGCGACGACCCGACCTGCGCCGACGAGGAGCAGGCGGCGCGCGTCGATCCCGAGGCGCCCGGGCCTGACCGTGCGCGCTCCGCTTCGATCCCGACGCGGACGTCGCCGCGCCGTACATCGCGCGCGGCGCGCGGCCGCGCGTCGCGATCCTGCGCGAGCAGGGCGTGAACGGTCAGATCGAGATGGCGGCGGCGTTCCATCGCGCCGGCTTCGAGCCGGTCGACGTGCACATGACCGACATCCTCGCGGGCCGCACGCGGCTCGACGGTTTCCGCGGGCTGGCGGCGTGCGGCGGCTTCTCGTACGGCGACGTGCTCGGCGCCGGCGAGGGCTGGGCGAAGTCGATCCTGTTCAACGCGCGCGCGCGCGACGAGCTGGCCGGCGTTCTTCGAGCGCGCGCGACACCTTCACGCTCGGCGTCTGCAACGGCTGCCAGATGCTCTCGAACCTGCGCGAGCTCATCCCGGGCGCCGAGCTCTGGCCGCGCTTCGTGCGCAACCGCAGCGAGCAGTTCGAGGCGCGGCTGGCGCTGGTGACGATCGAGAAGAGCCCGTCGGTCCTGTTCGCCGGCATGGCCGGCTCGCGCGCTGCCGATCGCCGTCGCGCACGGCGAGGGTCGCGCCGAGCTGCTGTCGACCGACGGCGCGCGAGGCGCTCGAGGCGAGCGGTCTCGTCGCCGCGCGCTTCGTCGACGGCGCACGGCCGCGTCGCCGAGCGCTACCCGGAGAACCCCAACGGCTCGCCGGGCGGCATCACCGCGCTCACCACGCCCGATGGCCGCGTCGACGATCCTGATGCCGCACCCCGAGCGCGTCTTCCGCAGCGTGCAGATGTCGTGGCACCCGCGCGCCTGGAACGAGGACTCGCCCTGGATGCGCATCTTCCGGAACGCGAGGGTGTTCGTCGGCTAGGGTTCGGGGAGAGGGCAGGCCCTGCGGGCGCCGGCCTCCGCGGCAGCGCTCACTTCGCGGGAGCTGGCGCCGGCGGCGCCGCCTCGCCTTCGCACGCCTTGTGCCCCTCGGGAAACCAGATCGTATTCGCCTGCGCGCAGGCCTTCTCGCGCCGCTCGATCAGGCGCTTGCCCCACTTCTTCGTCGCGTCGAGCTTGGTGCGGCGGGCACTTGCGTCCCGGATCGCACGAGTACGCGGCCCAGCCGGCGGCGTCGCCGGTGCCGATCGCCACCACCGTCACCGGCCCGATGTCGGCCATCAGGATCGCGAGCACGTACGACTTGCCCAGCGACGGCAACCCCTTGCCGATCGCCGGTCGCCGCGCACTTGCGCGTCTCCTCGACGCCGACGTCCTTTGCGGTCGCGCCGAGCCCGCCGCGATCGATGCACGGTTTGTTGCCCTGGGCGGCCCAGCTCTCCAGCCCCAGCACCTTGTCGATCGCGACGACGGCGTCGGCCATCTCCTTGGCGAGATCGGGGGGCAGCTTGGCCGCGGTCGCCCCGGGCGCGGCGGGGCGGCGGCCAGCCACAACAGCGGAAGAATCAAGGTCGAGGTCATGACGGGGAAGCGGCCATTTTCGCCAGAGGATACTCTCGGCCGCCGGCGAGATCGAGCCACGGCACGCTAGGGAAACCGACCGGCCGTGCCTAGGCTAGCCATATGGAGGCGAGCGCCAAACCGGGACGCGCTACCAGCCGCAACCAGCGCCTGGTCTTGCTGGCGACGATCCTGGGCTCGTTCGTGGCGTTCCTGGACATGGCGGTGGTCAACGTCGCGCTGCCGTCGATCCGTCGAGACCTGGGCGGCGGGCTCTCGTCGCAGCAATGGGTCGTCGACGCCTATCTGCTGGCGCTCGGATCGCTGATCCTGACCGCCGGGTCGGTGTCCGATCTGTTCGGCCGCAAGCGGGTGTTCGGGGGCGGGCTCGTCGGGTTCGCTCTGACCTCGTTGTTGTGCGCCGCCGCGCCGAGCATCCAGGTCCTGATCCTCGCGCGCGGGCTGCAGGGGGTCGCGGGCGCGATGCTGGTTCCGAGCTCGCTGGCGCTGATCGTCGCCAACTTCGAGGGCCCGGCGCAGGGCAAGGCGATCGGGACCTGGACGGCGTGGACCGGCATCTCGTTCGTGCTCGGCCCGCTGGTCGGCGGCGCGCTGGTCGACGCCGGATCGTGGCGCTGGGTGTTTGCGATCAACGTCGTCCCGGTGGTCGTCACCTTGCTGGTCCTGTCGCGCGTGCAGCGAGAACCGCGGCCGGCCGATCGATCCCCGATCGATCTCGTCGGCGCGATCTCGTGTGCGGCCGGGCTGGGCGGAATCATCTTCGCGCTCATCGAGCAGCCAGCGCGCGGCTGGGCCGCGCCCAGCATCTACCTGCCGCTCGGCGGCGGCGTGATGGCTTGTGGCGCCTTTCTCTGGTTCGAACGAGCGACGCGCCACCCGATGCTGGACTTCGGCCTCTTCCGCAGCCGCAACTTCGCGGCGGGCAACCTGGCGACGGTTGCCATCTATGCCGGTCTGACGGCATTGACGTTCCTGCTGACGGTCTTCCTGCAACAGGTGGCGGGCTATTCGGCGGTCGCCGCGGGGACGGCGCTGCTTCCGGTGACAGTGATCATGTTCACCCTGTCGCCGGTCTTCGGGCGCCTGGCGGCGCGACATGGGCCGCGCCTGTTCATGACGGTCGGTCCCATCACGGCGGCCGCCGGCTTCGCGCTGATGACGCGATTGACGGCGCACGCGTCGTACGTCACCCAGCTCTTGCCGGGATTGCTGGTGTTCGGTCTCGGCCTGTCTGCGACAGTCGCTCCGTTGACCGCCGCCATCCTGGGCGGCATCGATCAGCGCCACGCTGGCATCGGCTCGGCGATCAACAATGCCATCTCACGCATCGCCGGGCTGCTGGCGGTGGCGGCGATCGGCGCGGTCATCGCTTCGCAGTTCGCAGCATCGATCGATCGCGCGACCAATGCGCCGCAGGTGCTCGCTCCGCCGGCCCGCGAATTTCTCGCGCGCGCGAAGAAGCATCCGCTGGACACGTCGGTGCCGGCGCAACTCCGCTCGAGCGATCGCGCGGAGCCGCCCTTGCGAACCATCCTGGACGAAGCCTCCGCTCGGGCGCTGCACGCCGGTTTGTGGTCGATGGCGGCGTTGCTGGCGCTGGGTGGCCTGATCTCGGCGGCCGGCATTCGAAACCCCGCGCACTCACCCAAGCGCTGACGTCGCCTTCGTCGTCGCGTGTGCCACGCTCCACCTGAGGTTGCCAGAGGATGCGGCGCGGATCTCAAGTTCACCTGTCAACCGCCGATGGGCGCGCCGATGAAGCTGGCGTGCGCTGTTTCGCTGGGCATCGCCGTTCTTGCGGTGCCCGGAGGCGCTGCGGGCGAGGGCCTGACCGTCGCATCCAGCGCTGGCTCGTCGTACGCGCCGGCCGTTCAAGATGCCGAGCTCGAGGCGCTGAAGATCAAGTACCGCCGCACGCCGCTGCCGGGCGCCGGCCCGTCCGCCCCGCGCGTCGAGCTCGGGCGCACGCTGTTCTTCGATCCTCGCCTGTCGCGCGCGAGCTCGATCTCCTGCGCGAGCTGCCATAACCCCGGCTTTTCCTGGGGTGACGGCCTTGCGCGCGGCGTGGGCTTCGGGTCGAAATCGCTCCGGCGCCGCACGCCGACCGTGCTCAACGTCGGCTGGGGCGAGGCGTTCTTCTGGGACGGCCGCGCCGAGACGCTCGAGCAGCAGGCGCTGGGGCCGATCGCCGAGCCCGGCGAGATGAACCTGCCCCACGACGAGATGGTGAAGCGTCTGCAGGGCATCGCCGGCTATCGGCCGATGTTCGCGGCGGCCTTCGGCGATCCGAACGTGACCAAGGAGAAGGTCGCGCAGGCGATCGCCGCCTTCGAGCGCACGATCGTTTCGACCGACGCGCCGTTCGATCGCTGGTTGCAGGGGGACAAGACCGCGATCTCGGTGTCGGCCAAGCGAGGCTTCGCGCTGTTCAACGGCAAGGCGGACTGCGCCAAGTGCCACAGCGGGTGGCGGTTCACCGACGACAGCTTCCACGACATCGGAACGCTGGGCGACGACCCCGGCCGCGCCAACGTGTTGCCCGGGCTCGAGTCGATGAACCACGCGTTCAAGACGCCGACCCTGCGCGACGTCGCGCGCCGCGCGCCGTACATGCACGACGGGTCGGAGGGGACGCTGGAGCAGGTGGTCGAGCTCTACGACAAGGGTGGCCGCGTGCGCCGCCCGAGCCTGGCGACCGAGGTTCATCCGCTGTCGCTGACGCCGCAAGATCGCTCCGACCTCGTCGCGTTCCTCTTGACGCTGAACAGTCTCTGCCAGCCGGTGTCGATACCGCCGCTGCCGCGATGAACGTTCATCCGTGCCAACCCTCTTGAAAATCAAGGAGTGAACCATGTCGGCCCGTGCTCTCACCGTTCTGGCTCTTTCCGCCCTGACTCTGTGTGCGATCTTGGTATCCCGCGTGGTCTCGGCCGGCGAGAAGCATGTCGTCATCCAGAAGGGCAAGAGCTTCTCGGTCACCGAGCTGCACGTGAAGGTCGGCGACGTCGTCGAATTCAAGAACGACGACGATGTCTCTCACAACGTCTTCTCGGTCTCGAAGATCCAGCCCTTCAACACCAAGATGCAGATGCCGGGCTCCGAAGCGGCTGTCACCTTCACGAACGCGGGCACGATCGAGGTTCGCTGCGCGATCCATCCCGGGATGAAGCTGCTGGTCCAGGTCGCGAAATGACGCGCGCCGCGCGCTCGGCCTCACTCGCCGCACTGGTCTCGCTCCTCGTCGCTCCGCAGCTCCTGGCCGGCTCGAAGGCGCGGCCGTCGGTGGTCACGCGCACGATCCACGTCAAGCTGAGCACGACCGGCCAGGAGGTCATGTTCGATCAGCAGCGGCTCGAGCTGCCGTTCGCGAAGACCATCCGCCTGCGCTACAAGAATGACGCCCCGCTCGATTCGCAGATCTCGCACAACGTGGCGATCATCCGCCCCGAGCGCGTGGCGGCGGTGATGGCGACGCTGCAGGAGCACGACTACGACCTCGAGTCGGTGCGCGGCTCGGCTGACATCCTCGCGATCTCCCGCGTGCTGAACCCGGGTCAGGAAGATGTCGTCGAGTTCTCGCCGCCCGAGCCGGGCGAGTACGTCTATATCTGCCTCATGCCCGGGCACGGCGACATGCTCGGCATGCGTGGCATCCTCGCGCTCAAACGCTGACGGCGATACGGGCGAGAGCGCCGCCGACCTCTTTCAGCGGTCGAGCAGCGCGTCGGCGAGCTGTCGGACAGCCTGGGCCGCATCGCTGAGATCGCCGCCTCGGGGCGAGCCTCGACGCGGCGATCCAGACCCTGCGCGGCCTGCTGGCCGAGATGCAGCCCGCGCAGGTGCCGCACGGCGGCCCGTCTCACCGCGCGTTGTCAATCTAGCGGCCGTACTGTCCGGGCAAGGGCCTCGGACCTCGGACCTCGGACCTCGGACCTCCGGGAGCTCCCCGAGGCCCGATGCCTGAGGTCCGAGGCCCCTTGGCGCCATTTCTTTTCCCCCGCTACCCGCCCATCTTGCGGTAGACCTCCCGCTCCCATGAAAGCCGTCCCGTGACCGACCGCATCCGTTTCTCCGACCTCGGCGCCGAGCTTGCTGCCCACCCTGCTGCAGGCGCTGGCCGGGCGCGGCTACGAAGACGCGACGCCGGTTCAGGCCGCCGTGCTGGATCCGGCGGCGCATGGCCGCGACCTCCTCGTTTCCTCGCAGACCGGGTCGGGCAAGACCATCGCGTTCGGCGCGGCGCTGGCTGCCACGCTGCTGGAGGCCGAGCCGGCCGAGTCGCCAAGGCGCCGCCGCCGCGCGCGCTGGGGCCGGCCGCGCCGCCGCCGCGCGCGCTCGTGATCGTCCCGACGCGCGAGCTGGCGGCGCAGGTGCGCGAAGAGCTGGGCTGGCTGCTGGCCGGCACGACGTTGCGGCTGGGCTCGTTCACCGGAGGCACCGCGGTGAGCGGCGATCTGCGCGCGCTCCATCGCGGCGTCGACGTCGCGATCGGCACGCCGGGGCGTCTGGTCGATCTGATGCGAGCGGCAGAAGCTATCGCTGGGCCGCCTCGAGGTGGTGGTGCTCGACGAGGCGGACGAGATGCTCGACCTCGGCTTCCGCGAAGATCTGGAGACGCTGCTCGGCGCGGCGCCGGTCGAGCGGCGCACGTTGCTGCTGTCGGCGACGCTGCCGTCCGAGATCCGCGCGATGGCGCGGCGTTTTCAGCGCGACGCGCTGGCGATCGATCCGCGTAACGCCCCTTCGGCGCCGGGCTCGGGTCGCGCGTCCGGCCGCCGGCGCGCACGACGACATCACCTACGTCGCGCACCTGATCGCCGGCGGCGATCGCCTGGCGGCGGTGGTGAACCTGCTGCGCGCCTCGCCCGACGCACGCGCGATCGTCTTCTGCACGACGCGCGACGGGGTCGGCGCCCTGCATCGCGAGCTGGTGGCGCGCGGCTTCGCCGCGACCGCGATCTCCGGCGAACGCGCGCAGGCGGAGCGCGACCGCGCGCTGGATCAGGTGCGGCAGGGCGAGGCGCGGATCCTGGTCGCCACCAACGTCGCCGCGCGCGGTCTCCACCTGCCCGACGTCGATCTGATCGTGCACGCCGATCTGCCGCTCAACGCCGAGTCGCTGACCCACCGCAGTGGTCGCACCGGCCGCGCCGGGCGCAAGGGCACCGCGGTGGTGATCGCCAGCCTGGCCGAGCGGCGCAAGGCCGAGCGGCTGCTCGCGATCGCGCAGGTGCGCGTCGCCCTGGACCACGCCGCCGTCGGCGAAGCAGATCGCGGCGGCGGCGCGCGCGCAGCTCATCGACGTCCTGCTCGCCGATGCGACGCTCGACGGCGCGGCGGCGGACGCAGGGGAGGCACGCGGAGCCGAGGCAGCCGCCGGCGCGGGGGCCGAGATCGGCGACGACGATCTGCTGGCGCCGTTTCGCGGCAAGCTGTCCGTCGAGGATCTGGCGCGCCGGCTGCTCGAACGCGAGCTCGCGCGCCTGCCCGACGGGCGAAAAACTCCTGCCGGTCGTGTTGCCGTCGGCCGGCGGCGGACCGCGGCTTCGGGCGCGGCGCCGCCGAACGGCCGGGGCGACCGCGCGCACCCGGTGATTTCGCGCGCGAAGGCGTGCGCTTTCGCGTGAACCTGGGCGGCAAGGACCAGGCCGATCCGCGCTGGTTGCTGCCGCTCATCTGCCGGCGCGGCGGCGTGACCCGGCGCGAGGTCGGCGCGATCCGCATCGGCCCGCACGAGACGATCTTCGAGATCGCCGGCGACGCCGCGGCCGACTTCGCGCTCGCGGCCGCCGAGACCGATCCGCGCGCGCCGCACGTGCGCGTGGAACGGCTCGACGGCCAGAGCGCGCCCGCGACGTCGACGCGCGGCCGCCGCACGCTGCCAGGCCGCAGGGTGCGAAGCCGTATTTCGCGAAGCCGCACGCCGCGAAGCCCCACGCCGCGAAGCCGCACGAGGCGAAACCCGAGCCCGCGGAGCCCGAGCTCGCGAAGCCGCACGCCGCGAAACCCGAGTCCGCGAAGCCGCACGTCGCGAAGTCCGAGTCCGCGAAGCCCGAGTCCGCGAAGCCGCACGTCGCGAAGTCCGAGTCCGCGAAGCCCGAGTCCGCGAAGCCGCACGTCGCGAAGTCCGAGTCCGCGAAGCCGGACGCGGCGAAGTCCAAGTACGCGAAGCCGCACTCCGCGAAGATCGAGTACGCGAAGCCGCGTCCCGCGAAGCCGTATGCCGCGAAGCCGTATGCCGCGAAGCCATATGCCGCGAAGCCGTATGCCGCTAAGCCGTCACGTCGAGCGAAGCCGCACAATGCGAAGGCGCACACGGCGCGGCCCCACGCCGGGCCGCCCGCCGGCGCTGGTTCGTATGGAGGCGGCGAGCGGCCCTTCAAGCGACCGCACGCCGGCCGCCCCGACGCGTTCCAGCCCAGGCCCGTCCGGCTCCGCATCCGGCCGGCAAGCGCCGGGCCTGACCGCGAGCTCCATGGCGATCCTGGTCAGCGCGCAGGACCTGGAGGCGGGCTTCGGCGCGCGGCCGCTGTTCAGCGGCGTGAGCTTCACGATCGAGGACGGCGAGCGCATCGGTCTCATCGGCCCCAACGGCGCCGGGAAATCGACGCTGCTGCGCATCCTCGCCGGCGCGGCGTCGCCCGACAGCGGCCAGCTCTCGCGCCGGCGCGGCCTGCGCGTCGGGCACCTCGCGCAGGTCCCGCAGCTGACGCCGGGCGCGACCGTCGAGCAGATCGTTCACGAGGGGATCGCCGACGACGACTGGGAACGCCTGGGCGAGGCGCAGGCGGTCATGGCCAAGCTCGCGCTCGCCGGGCGTGGCAGCGGCGCCGGGATCTCTCCGTCGACGGTCGTCGATTCGCTGTCGGGCGGCTGGAAGAAGCGGGTCGCGCTGGCGCGCGAGCTGTCGCGCCACCCCGATCTGTTGCTGCTCGACGAGCCGACCAACCACCTGGACGTCGAGAGCATCGAGTGGATCGAGGAGCTGCTGGCCGCGGCGCCGTTCGCGACCGTGACCGTGACCCACGACCGCCTGTTCCTGCAGCGCGTGGCGACGCGGATCCTCGAGCTCGACCGGCGCAACGCCGGCGGTCTGCTCAGCGTCGCCGGCGACTACGCGACTTACTCTGCGCGTCAAGGGCGAGACCATGCACGCGCAGGAGCGGCGCGAGGTCGTGCTGCGCAACACCCTGCGCCGCGAGACCGAGTGGCTGCGCCGGGGCGCTGCCGCCCGCACCACCAAGCAGCAGGCGCGCATCCAGCGCGCCGGCACGCTGGCCAGCGACGTCGCCGAGCTGACGACGCGCAATCAGCAGCGCGGGGTCACGATCGACTTCGAGGCGCAGGAGCGCCGCCCGAAGCGCCTGATCGAGGCGCGCGGCATCGGCAAGAGCTACGGCGGTCGGCCGATCTTCCGCGGCGTCGACGTGCAGCTGGGGCCCGGCGTGCGGCTCGGTCTGCTCGGCGCCAACGGCTGCGGCAAGTCGACGCTGATCCGCGTGCTGCTCGGCGACGAGCCGCCCAGCGAAGGGCACGGTCGCGCGCGCCGACGGGCTCGAGGTGGCGTACTTCGCGCAGAACCGCGACGCGCTCGATCCCGAGCGCAGCGTCGCCAACACGGTCTGCCCCGACGGCGACTTCGTGCTCTACCGCGGTGCGCGCGTGCACGTGCGCGGCTACCTCGAGCGGTTTCTCTTCTCGTCGGAGCAGGTCGACATGGCGGTCGGCAAGCTGTCGGGCGGCGAGCAGAGCCGCCTCCTGCTGGCGCAGCTGATGTTGCGGCCGGCGCAGCTCCTGGTGCTCGACGAGCCGACCAACGATCTCGACATGGCGACGCTCGCCGTGCTCGAGGAGTCGCTGACCGGCTTTCCCGGCGCGGTGCTGCTGGTGTCGCACGATCGCTACTTCCTCGATCAGGTCGCGACGACGATCCTGGCGTTCGCCGATCCCGACGCGACGCCGGCGAGGCGGCGGCGCGCGTGTCGTGCCGTTCGCGAGCCTCGAGCAGTGGGAAGCGTGGCGCGCCGAGCAACGGGAGCAGGCGGCTGCGAAGGCGACGGCGGAGCGCGCGGCGTCGGCGGCGGGCGCGGCCTCGCCGCCGGGCGCGGCGGCGAAGAAGCGGCTCGGCTACCTCGAGCAGCGCGAGTACGACACCATCGAAACCACCATCGCCAGCGCCGAGGCGGCGCTGCAGACCGCGATCGCCGAGAGCGAGCGCCCCGAGAACGCCAGCGACGCCGCGCCGGCTGGTCGAGCTGCTGCGCGAGGTCGACGATCGCCGCGCCGAGGTCGATCGTCTTTACGCGCGCTGGGCCGCGCTCGAGGCCAAACGCGACGGCGCCGCCGGCTGACGCGATTCAGTACTGGACGGCGTACGCGAGCATCCCCCGCCGGTAACGTCTCGAGATCGTCGATGCTGTCGGTCGGCTGCGTGAGGATGATCGCCTCGCCGATCAGCGAGCCGCCCACGGCGTTGAACGCGCCCGCGCCCCAGTGGTGGTAGCCGAGCCCCAGAAACAGACCGACGCCGAAGTTCAGCGCCACGTTGCCGACGTGCAGCCACCAGCGCTGTCCGTCGGCCTGATTCTTGGCGTCGCGGACAGGCGCGTCTCGGCGTCGGCGAGCAGCGGGCAGACGTCAGGGCGGTCACCGCCGACGATGGCACGCGGCGGTCGCGCCGCGATCTTCTCCCGTAGCTCGCGTGAGTCGGCGACCACGTCGAGCGGCGCGATCAGCAGCGGCACGATCCCGACGATTGTCGTCGCGGCGCCGGTGTACCAGTCGATGCGGTCCTCCTTCGCCACGAAGGGGATCGCCGCCAGGTTGGCGATGGTCGCGCCGCCGATGCCGATGCCCCAGCCCCAGGTCCATCGTTTCGCGTTGTGCGCGCCGTGCGCGAGCTGCGCATCGATCCAGCCGAGACGAACCTCAGCCGGAACATCCGCGACGCCGGTGCCCGCGCCCGCGACGATGGGGCAGCGGGTTTCCGCCGCGGCCAACCGCGGTGCGACGAGGCCGATCAGGACCAGGCCCGAGACCAACCTCAGCAGTTGCACCGACGCGACGCTATCGGTCGCGGACCCCCGGCGCAAAGAAAATGTCGCCCCGGCCCGATGGCCGGGGCGACCAAGAGCTCTCCGGTCCCACCCCCTGAATCCGCCCCCGTTTCACCCCCCCGACCGATCCCGATTCGGCAAACCCACCGCCCGACCTCGCCCGATTCCTCCCGCTCTCACGCGACCGGAGCTGTCACCCATCCCCCTCGTCAAAAGCTCAGCGAAATCTTCCGCGCGCTTCAACCGGAAAAATGCACGGTCATCGCGCGCCACACGTCGTTCTCGGTCACCATGCCCAGCACCCGCTCACCCGAGACGATCAACGCCACGCGCGCGTCTTCTTCCATCATCAGCTGCGCGGCTTCGGCGACCGTGGTCTCCGAGGTCAGCAGCAGCGGCTGCTTGATCGGCAGCGCGCGCAGCGGCGTCGAGCGGCCCCCCGCCGAACGACCCATGCCCGCGAGCTCGCGGCCCGGCGACATGAGCGTCTCGGGCTCGACCAGATCCCCGGGCTCCATGTTGTCGTATTCGAACATCCATCTCTCCGTTTTTTGTTGACGGTACTATCCGCCAGCGACGGGCCTGACGTGGCAACGTTGCCGAAACGTCTCGGTGCCATCGACGTGACGCGACCGTCGACGGCGTGACGCGCGCGGCGTCAACGTGACATGAGGGCTGGCCGCCCGCGATGCGCCGCGTCCCAAGGTCAGGCGACGGCGCGATCGGACGGCGTTGCCAGCCGCACGCGCGCGATGGCTGCCGCCGCTGCCCAGCCGCGGCTCTGGAGCCGCCACCACATCAGCGAAGCGCTGACGAACACCTCCAAGCACAAGTCCCAGCCAGCCGCCGCGCGCGCCCAGGCCCAGCCGGTAGCCGAGCAGCCAGCACAGCGGCGGTGTGCAGACCCACGACGTGACCACGCCGACGACCGCGGGATAGCGCACGTCGCCCGCGCCGCGCAGGGCGCCGCGGGCGACCCTGTTGGACCCGTCGATGATCAGGAACGCGGCCGCGACGTGCAGCAGCGCGACCGTGCTGCGCACGACCGTCGCGTCGTGAGTGAACCCTGCCGCGAGCATCGGCGCGCCGAAGATCAGCAGCAGCGTGCAGCCACCGGTGTAGACCGTCGTCGCCTTCGTCGCCAGGCGCGCGATCGGCCGACCAGATCGTCGCGGTCGGCGCCCACCGCCTGTCCGACCAGCACGGACGCGCCTTCGCCGACGGCGAACGCGGGCATGAACGAGAAGTGGATGATCTGCAGCGCGATCTGGTGCGCCGCCATCTCGATCTCCGACAGGTGCGAGATCAGGAACGACAGCAGCGCGAACGATCCGAACTCCAGCGTGAACTGCACGCCCAGCGGCAGCCCGACGCGTGCGAGCGCCACCAGGTGGCGCGACGCGCCAGGTGCGCAGCCCGAATCCGCGCGCGCGCTGCGTGAACGCCAGAAAGCCGAACTCAGTCGCCGTGCGCGATCACCGTCGCGACCGCCGCGCCCGCGACGCCGCGGCCGAGCACGAAGACGAACAGGTAAGCGAGCGCGATGTTGACCAGATTGGCGATGATCGACGCGCGCATCGGCGCATGCGATTCGCCGCGGCCGTAGCAGACGTCGCGCAGCGCCGCGAACAGAAGCGCCAGCGGCGCGCCCAGGCTGCGGATCTGCATGTACGTTCGCGCGGCGTCGCCCGACGCCGGGAGTCGCCGCGAAACGCCGCAGCAGCTCGGCGACGATCTGTCCGGCGCCCACGGTCAGCAGGCCGAGCCCGATCGCGGCCGCCAGCACCGCGCCCATGATGGCCTGGCTCTCGTCGGCCGCGGTTCGCGCCCACCGCCTGGGCGACCAGCGTGTTGGCGGCGCGGAAGGTCCCGATCGAGAAGCAGAGCAGCAGGAACGACGCGACGCCGGCCAGCCCGACGCCGGCCAGCGGCGCGCGCCCGACGTGGCCGACCAGGATGGTGTCGACCAGCGTCATCACGCTGTACGAGAGCATCGAGACGGCGATGGGCCACGAGATCCGCCGCAGCTCGGTGAGCGGGCGATCCTTCCAGGGCAGCGATGTCGGCGGAGGCTTGCGTGGGCGGTTGCATCGAGGGCTCTATCTCGATTCTGTATGAATCGACGGGTGCGAGGCGGAGCTGGAATCGCTCGTCGCGGGGAGCCAAACGACAGCCCGACCGTTGCCGGTCGAGGTTCGGTGTCTATCTTCCTTCCGAATGGGCAAGGCGACAATTGGCGTCATCGTCGTGGCGGCGCTGCTGGGTCTGTGGGCCGCCGCCGGCTACAACCGGCTCGTGCGGCTGGACCAGGGGGTGCAGGGGCAGTGGGCCGAGGTCGAGAACGTCTACCAGCGGCGCGCCGACCTGGTCCCCAACCTCGTCGAGACCGTCAAGGGCGCGGCCAACTTCGAGAAGTCGACGCTGACCGCGGTGACCGAGGCGCGCGCGCGCGTCGGTCAGGTCTCGCCGCAGGCGACCGAGAAGATCGCCGAGGATCCGGCGGCGTTCCAGCGCTTCCAGCAGGCGCAGGACGCGCTGTCGTCGGCGCTGTCGCGGCTGCTGGTGGTCAGCGAGCGCTACCCCGACCTCAAGGCGACGGCGGCGTTTCGCGATCTGCAGGCGCAGCTCGAGGGGACCGAGAACCGGATCGCGGTCGCGCGCATGCGCTTCAACGAGGCGGCGCAGGCGTTCAACTCGGCGCGCGACACCTTTCCGACGGTCATGATCGCCGGCATGTTCGGCAAGCGCTTCGCCGAGAAGTCCTACTTCAAGGCGCAGGCGGGGGCGGCGACCGTGCCTCACGTCCAGTTCTGACGAACGGAGGCTCGCTCGCCGTGCGTCGCGCCGCCGCTCTCCTTCCTCGGACTGTCGCCCTTGCAATCCTCGTGGGGGCGGTGTCGCCGGACGCGCGCGCGGAGACGCCGATCCCGCCGCCGCCCGCCGGCTGGGTCACCGATCGCGCCGGCTTTCTCACGACGGCGACGGCGACGGATCTGGACGCGCGTCTCGCCGACTACGCACGCCGCACCGGGCACCAGGTGCTGGTCTACATCGACCACACGACGGGGGGAGTGCCGATCGAAGACTGGGGCGTACACGCGTTCGAGCGCTGGCGGGTCGGTCGCCGCGGCATCGACGACGGGCTCCTGCTGCTGGTCTTCGCCGACGATCACCGCGTGCGTTTCGAGGTCGGGTATGGCCTGGAGGATCGCGTGCCCGACGCGCTGGCCAAGCGGATCATCGAGGAGCAGATCGTTCCTCGCATCCGCGCCGGCGATCACGACGGCGCGATCCGCGCGGGTGTGGGCGCGGTGACCGCGGCGATCGGCGGCGCCGCCGGCTCGACACCGGGCCTCGTCGAACAACCTGCGCGCCCGCCAACCCCGCTGTGGATGAAGATCGTCGGGGGCGCCGTCTTCCTGATCCTCATCGGGTTCGCCGTCACCCATCCGTCGCTGGCATGGCTCATGTTGCTGAGCATCGGATCCGGGCGAGGCGGCGGCGGTGGCTGGGGCGGAGGAGGCGGCGGCGGCTTCTCCGGCGGTGGTGGCCGCTCCGGCGGCGGCGGCGCTTCGGGGTCGTGGTGATCGTGCACGGGATCGATCTCGCCGCCGTCGAGAGCGCGATCGGCGCGGCCGAGCGCGCGACCACAGGTGAGATCCGGGTCGCGCTGTCCCGCTTCTATTTCTGGGGCGACGTCCGGCGCGCCGCCGAGCGCGCGTTCACACGACTGGGTATTGGCCGCACGCGCGAGCACAATGGCGTGCTCATCTTCGTCGCGCCCTGGCGGCGGCAGTTCACGATCCTGGGCGGCGAGGGCATTCACCGTCGGGTCGAGGACGGATTCTGGGACGCGACGGCGGCGGCGCTGGCCGAGGCATTCCGCGCGCGCGACCTGACCGGCGGCCTGGTGCGCGTGATCGCGGCCATCGGCGCGTGTCTGGCGGTGCATTTCCCCGTGCCACCCGGCGGCGCCGGGAACCCCAACGAGCTTCCCGATCGAGTGGCGCTGGACCGCCAGCGCTGAGCCGAGCGTGGGTATCCCGCTCCGTCGGGCCTACAGGGCTACCAGCTCCACCGCGGGGGTCGTCACCCAAACGGCACGCGAACTTTGCCGGATCGGCACGCCGATCGGCGCGTTCCGACAAGGTGCTCTCGTAGTCTCGATTGCGTAACGAGTCGAGGGCGCGCCCGCGCGCGACGACCATGGGTGGTTTTGCACATCTCGTTTCGACTGCGCTGCTGATCGCGTCGGCGATCGGCGTGGCGATCGTCGTGCTTCAGGTCGTCATTCTCGCGCGCCATCTCTCACGGCCGGCGCCGGCGCCACGCGCGCGGCCGCCGATCTCGATCTTGAAGCCGCTGTGCGGCCTCGACGACGAGCTGGCCGACAACCTGGCGGTCTTCGCCGCGCTTCCCTATCCCGACTACGAGGTCGTGCTCGGTGTCGCCAGCGCCGCCGATCCCGCCTACACCGTCGCGGCCGAGGCGGCGCGACGCTGGCCCGAGCGTTTCCGCGTGGTGATCCAGCGCGGCGCGCCCGGGTTGAACCCCAAGGTCAACCAGCTGCTGGGCCTCGCGGCGGCCGCGCGCGCCGAGATCCTGGTCGTCAGCGACTCGAATACGCGCGTGGCGCCCGGTTACCTCGACGAGATCGCGGCGTACCTCGAGGACCCGACCGTGGGCCTGGTGACCCACGCGATCGCTGGCAGCGGCGAGGAGAGAGCGCGCGCGACGCGGGCCAGGGCGACAGCCATCTGGGGCGCGCGCCTCGACAACCTTCACATCACGGGCACGATGAGCCCGGGGTTCGTCGCCGCGCGCGCCCTGTGCGGCAAGAGCTACGTCGTCGGCAAATCGATGGCCATGCGCCGCGCGGACCTGGAGGCGCTGGGTGGGCTCGGCGTCGTCAAGGACGTGCTGGCCGAGGACTTCGTGCTCGGGCGGCTCATCCCCGAGGTGCTCGGCAAGCGCGTGGTGCTGGGCCGGACCGTCGTCGAGTGCGTCACCGTGCGTCGCTCGCTGTCGGCCTTCGCGTCGCGCTACGCGCGCTGGAGCGTGATGCAGCGCCAGTGCGCGGGCCTGACGCCGTACCTCGGCCTGCTGCTGTTGAACCCGGTGCTGCTGGCGACCTGCGCGTTCGCGATGGCGCCATCGCGCGCGAGCGCGGCGATGTGGGGCCTGTGCGCGCTGACCCGCGCGTTCGCCGACGCAGTCGCGGGGCGCCTCGCGCGCGGGCATGCGTTCGGCGCGCGCTCGCTGCTGCTGATTCCACTCAAGGAGCTGCTCACCGGGGCGGCCTGGATCCACGGCCTCTTCAGCCGCTCGATCGTCTGGCGCTCGAATCACCTGATCGTCGGCCGCGGCAGCGTGCTCTCGCTCGCCAGCGCGCCGGCGCCGTGGCGCGCGAAGGCGGCGGTCGCCGCGCCGTCGACCGCGCCCGCCTTTCGAACGCGCAACGCGCGATCGACGAGCCGCGGGCGCTGGGCCGAGGCCAAGCGGCGCGCGCGGTCGTTCGTCCCGGCGCGGCTGCGGGCGCGGCGCGCGCGAGCTTGACGAAGCGGCGCCCGGTCGCCTCTAATCGCGAATCGCCAATGCCGATGGGGAGGGGAACCGCGGGTCGTCGCTGTCGTGGTCGTCGCTCCACGGGGACCGTGCCCGCGCTGATGGGCCTGGCGACGGCTCTGGCTGGCGCCGCCGGGTGCTTTCCCAACCCCGACGCTCTGCGACCGTCCTCTTCGTCCTCGTCGGGGGGCGAAGGTGGAGCGGCCTCGCCAGCCGGCGGCTCGACCGGCAGCGGTGGCACCGCGGGGACGGCCGGACATGCGGGCGCGGGCGGCAACGGCGCGGGCGGGATGATCGCACCGGGCGCCGGTGGGCACGTCGGCGCGGGCGGTAACGCCGGCGGCGTCGGGGGCGGCGCCGGCTACGTCGGCTCGGGCCTGGCGCTCACGCCCGACGGGACCGGCTGGATCGCGCCCACCAGCAATGCCCTCGGTCTGAGCGGCGGCTGGTACGGTTTCAGCGACGGCACCGGGCCGAACGGCATCAGCACCGGTGGCGCGTGCGAGAACGGCGGCCATCCGCCCAGCGCTTGCTCGCTGATCTCCAGCCCGTCGCCCAGCGGCGCCGGGTTTCCGAACACCGGCGGAAGGATGTGCGTGACCGGCGTCGCCGCGCGCGTGGTGAACAACACGACCACCGGCCTGCCCGACTACGGAGCCATCTACGGCGCGACGATCGGATTCGATTTCAACACCCCGGCGATGAGCGCGACCAAGGGCACTTTCAACGCGCTCGCCAACGCGATCACCGGCATCCAGTTCGACATCGACCTCGTTCCGTCGAACGGCCTGCGCGTTCAATTCGTCACGCCGGGAACCGATCTCGGGCCGGGCGGGCCCTCTTACTGGGGCGGGTCGCCGGCCTTTTCGCCGTCGCCGGTCTTCATCGGCACCAACCGCATCTACTGGGCCGACGTCAGCGGGCCCTATGGCCTGGGCCTGGACCCGACACAGCTCGTGTCGATGTACTTCAACATTCCGACGTTGACCACCGCCGCCGACAACTTCCAGTTCTGCATCAGCAACGTCACGCTGATCCGGGACACCGGACCAGGGGGACGCGCCTGCCTCACGCAGACGTTCCCGATCTATTGCCCGGCGCTGAACGGCGTGCCCTCCAATTGCTGGTCCGCCGGAACCAACTGCAACACGATCGTCAGCTGCGCGGGCGTGTACAAGTCGTGCTTCGGTCAGGCGCAGACCGACTACTACGATTGCACGCAGCTCATGTGCCTGCGCTGCAGCGGCGCCGGGCCCATGGCTTGTCCGGGACTGGGCACGGTGCCGCCCCAGTGCTGGCCCGCCAACACCGCCTGCTCGACGGTGACCGACTGCGGTGCGGGTCGCTACGAAGGCTGCAGCGATCCCGCGCTGTCGGTCGACTGCACGGCCCTGACCTGTAACTGATCCAGGATGCGGTAGAGCCCGAGCTTGGGCAGGCGCCGGAAGCCCGACCAGGCGGCGCGCGCCAGCGTGCCGTCGGCCAGCCACTCCGCGATCCACTCGCCGGTGAAGCGCGGATCGCGCTGCTCGAGGCCGGCGCCGTTCTCGACCGCCCAGCGCCGGTTGTAGCGTTCCTGCGCGCCCACCGGCGGCGCCAGCAAGAGCGGCAGCCCCAGCGCGCCGTAGAACGTCATCTCGCTCGGCTTGGTCCACAGGATGTCGGTCTCGGCGAGCAGCGCATTGCAGGCGCGGAAGTAGCCGTCGAGGTCCTCGTTGCCGACCACGCGCACGCCCGGATGCTCGGCCAGCCCCGCGCGCGCGACCAGCGCGCGGAACGACGTCGCGACGTCGCGGCGCACGCCGGCGAGCAGCGCCAGCCGCAACCGGCCCGCCTCGATCTCCGGCCGCAGCGACGGGAGAAACCGCGGCGCCAGCCCCGCCTGCGCGCCCGCGCCGCCGACGGCGAACGTCAGCAGCGGCGCCTGGCGCGCCGCCGTCGCGGTCTCGCGCCGCGGGCCCAGCAGCTCTCCGATCTCGCGGAGGTGCTGCTCCCGGAAGACGCCCGTCGGGTCCAGCCGCTCGAGCCGCGCGGCCAGGTTGCGCCGCAGCACCGGCAGCTCCGGGCCGCCCAGCAGCTCGCCCGGCAGCGGAAAGCCGGTCAGCTCGACCCGCTCGGGTGCGACGCCGTAGGCGATCAGACGCTGCTGCGCGCGCTCGCTCGGCGCGAAGTAGCGGATGCGGCTCTGCGCCGGATTGCTCGGCACCCAGACCCGCGCGAGGTCGGAGTCGGTGACCAGACAATGAACGGCGCCGGCGCCGCGCCGGTCGGCGACCAGCGCCGGCGCGAAGAACGTGGTCAAAAGCGGCGCGCCCGTGCGCTCCATCTCGGCCAGGAGACCGCCGCCCAGGCCCGCGACGATCTGCCGCTCGAGATAGCGCAGCGTCAGCGACGGCCGCGACAGGTCGCGCCGCGGGTGCAGGTGCGGGATGTGCGTGATCGCCGACAGCAACCCGCGCGGCGGCGCGCCGATGAACGGCAGTTGCGATATGCGCGAGACCACCTCGTAGAAGCGCCGGCTCTTGGCCCAGCGCCGCCGCTCGTCCTCGCCCGACAGCGGCGCGCGGTCGACGTGCAGCAACGGAACGCCGATCGCGCGCGCCAGGCTGTCGGCGGCGCGCAGGTGGCCGAGGCCCATCTCGATCGCGACCACCAGCGGCGCTGACGACGCGGGGCGGGTGGTGTTTGCTTCGCTCAGAACGCCGGCTGCCTCTGACCGTCGTGAAGCGCGTCGACGGTCTCCGGCCAGACATCGTCGGGCACCACGGCGTGCGCGTCCAGCCAGGTGGGTTCAGTCACGAGCGCCCCTGCCACGTGCGTGAAGATACTCGCCCGGCCGAGCTCCGTCGAGCTGCCGGCGTTGAATACACGCAGCGGTCGGGCATCGGTGAACGGCTGGCGCTCGCAGGGCGTGTGGCGGTGGCCGTGCAGCACCAGGTCGCAGCGGCCGCGGATGCGGTCCAGGAGGTCGCGGCCGCGCTCGAGCTCGTTGGTGAACCGCCACCCCATCCACGAAGACAGCCGTTCGACGGCGCGGTCCTCGGGCAGCGGCAGCGGGTGGTGGTGCAGCATCAGGACGACCAGGTGGTCGGCCGGCGCGTGCGGCAGGATGGTATCGACGGCGTCGAGATCCGCCTCGTCGAGCTGCCCGTGGCCATTGAGCCACGAGCGGTTGTGCAAGCCGGTCGAGTTGACCCTCACCATGAACAGTCCGGGCGCCACCTTTGCCTGCACACGCTCGCCGGCCATGATGTCGTCACCGACGTCGTCGCCGAGGCGGTCGTGGTTGCCGGGGATCACCGTCAGCCGGCCGCTGTCGCGCAGCGGGGCGAACGCCTCCTCGAAGCGTGCCAGCTCACGACGGCGGCCGCGGTGGGTGACGTCGCCCGTGACCACGACATGGTCGATGCGCGCGTCGATGAGCGCGCGGCAGAGCCGCTGAGCGCGAGCATCACTCTCGACGCTGCGACCGATGTGCAGATCCGAGACGTGCGCCAACTTGCGAGCCCGCGTCAACACCGGAAGGTCTCTAGGCTGTTGCTCATGCCTAGGATATTGCAGGTGAATCGTAACGTTTCGGCCTCGCGCCCGCGCCATCGGCGTGACGTATTGGTGAGAGTTCGGCCCGATTTTCCGTCGGAAACCGCGCCTGCGCGCGTGCCTACACCGTCTCCGCCCGTCGAGAATGGCGCTGATGGGGGAGCACGCCGCCGGCGAGCGAGCGTTCATTCTCCGTCGGGGGCGGCGGTGGCGCTGCCGTCTCCCGCGCCGAGGAGCTGGCGGGCGGCCGCGAGCGCGTCGTGCGTCCCCGCGAGCGCGAGCACGTCGCCGGTGTGCAGCGCGGCGTCGGTCGTCGGCAGCAGCCCCTGCCCATCGCGTACGATCGCCAGCACGGTCGCGCCGGTGATCGCGCGCAGGTTCAGCTCCGCCAGCGTGCGTCCCACGGCCGGGCTGCGCTCTGCGAGACGCACCGGCAGCGGCGCGCCCAGCCCCGGCAGCAGGCGATCCGAGATCGGGCGGTGGGCTCGCCGCGCCCGCGCCGTGCGCCTTCTCGTCCTGCAAGCGTTTGCCGAGAGCCTCGACGATCACCTGGACGCCGGCGCGCACGTGACCCTGCAGGTTGGTGGCGCTGCGCCAGAACGCGATGCCCAGCAGGACCGCCAGCAGGCCGATCGGCGCGGCGGTCTCGACCCCGCGCAGGAACGGTTGCGTCACCGCCAGGATGGGCGCACCGATGAGCAGCACGCCCGCCAGCTGCAACGTGACCTCGAGCGCGCGCCGGGGCGCCGCCGCCAGATCGACACCTCCGGCGTTTCCCGGCGGGAACGCGATGGCCGCCAGCGTGACGCCCAGGCGGCGCGCCACGCGCACGACGCCGACGAGGAAGGGTAGCGCCAGCGCGGCCGCCGCGATCAGGACCGCGGTGCGCGCGACATCGCGGTCGAGGTGAATGCGCCGCTCCAACCACGGCGCCGCGCGATCGATCGACAGCGACGCTCCGATCAGGACCGCCGTCAGCGCCACGCCGTCGATCAGCAGTAACCACGCGAGGCGGCGCACCGCCCCCGCCTCGGAGGCGCGGCCGCCGCGGTCGGACCGGCGCAGCTGTTCGATCCAGCTGCCGTAGAGCGAGACGAAGGTCTGCAGCGGGACCGGCAGCTTGCGATCCACGAACGCCGCGACCGGCGCCGCCGCGCGGATCAGCCAGGGCGTCAGCAGCGTCGTCACCGCCGATACGGTCACCGCGACCGGGTACAGGAAGCTGCGCGTCGCCCCCAGCGTGGCGCCGACGCCGGCGATGATGAACGAGAACTCGCCGATCTGCGCCAGGCTCATCCCCGCCTGCACCGACGTGCGCACGCCACCACCGGTCAGGAACGCCCCCAGCGTGACGCTCGCGATCTTGCCCGCGACCACGACCACGGTGAGCACGCCGATCGCAAGCGCGTGGTGCGCGATCTGCGCCGGGTCGATCATCATGCCGACCGACACGAAGAAGACCGCCGCGAAGACGTCGCGCACGGGTTGGATCAGGTGTTCGATCGTCTTCTCCTCGCCCGACTCCGCGACCAGCGATCCCGCGATGAAGGCGCCCAGCGCCACCGAGTAGCCGAGCGCGCGCGCGAGCAGCGCCACGGCGAAGCAGATCGCCACGCTGGCGATCACCGTGGTCTCCGGACGATCCAGGCGCACGATGGCGCGCACCGCGCGCGGCACGGTCAAGATCCCCACGACCAGGAGGCCGATCAGGAACGCCGCCAGCCGTCCCACGGTCATCAGCAGCGAGCCGGCCGACAGGCCGCTGCCGGTGGCGATCGCCGTCAGCACTGCGATGAGCAGGATCGCGATCAGGTCCTCGACGACCAGGATCCCGACGACCATCTCGCGCAGTCGGCCGTGGATCCGCTGCTCGTCGAAGGCCTTGGCGATGATGGTCGTGCTCGAGATGGCGATGGCCGCGCCCGCGAACAGGCTTTCGATCGGCGTCCAGCCGAAGAAGCGCCCGCACAGGAAGCCCAGCCACACCATCAAGCTGCACTGGACCACCGCGGTCACCCCGGCCGTGGGCGCCATGCGCACCAGCGTCCGGATGCGCAGCTCCAGGCCGACCGAGAACATCAGCAGGATCACGCCCAGCTCCGACAGCGTCTCGACGATCTCCGCGTCGGCGACCAGCGGGATCGGCACGTGCGGTCCGATGATGAGCCCGGCGATGAGGTAGCCCAGCACCACCGGCTGGCCCAGCCGCTGGAACAGGATCGTCGTCGCCGCGGCCACGCCCAGCACCGTCGCCAGCGCTGCGAGGAAGGCGTGGGCGCCGTGCATCAGCTTGGTCCTAGCACGCGCTCTGCAGCGGCGGGAATGGTCGGGCGGGAATAAGCGGTCGCGGTGCAAGGTTGCTGTCCAGTGAGCGGATGGCGTCGTCGAAGTCGGTGAAATCGAGCAGGTCGGTGGTCATGTCGGGCCAGATCGCGGGCATCCGCGCGGGGGACCGGTGGCAGGACGCCGACGGGCGCACCTACGTGGTCTCGTGGGTGGGCCCGATGGGGGTGGTGGGCTTTCGCCGCGCCGACGACGCAGGCACCGGGCCCGAGTCGGTCATGGACGTGGTTCGCTTCGTGAGCCGCTTCGTGCCCCAGGTGACCACCGGCCGCGCGGCCTGAGCGGTGGCCCCCAGCGGCGGCGCCGCTCAACCAGCCGGCGCGCGATCGCGCGGCGCCAGCAGCGCGTGCGGCAGGAGCGGCACGAACAGCAGCACCGCGGCGGTCGACGCCGCGTTGATCCAGACCAGCGACGGGAACGTGACGTGAAAGTGTCCGTACAGCGTTGCGCCCAGCGGGTCCGAGATGGCGAACGTCGTCAGCGTCTGCACGCTCATCAGTAGCGCGTAGCCGAAGCTCTCGCACCCGCGCGGCGTCGCGCGTGCCGCCAGATCGTAGATCGGCAAGAGCGCGATCGAGCCAAGCACCGCCGCGCCCAGGGTGATTGCCGTGGCCGAAGCCAGCGACGAATAGGCGAGGTAAAAGAGCGTGCTCGCGGTGTTGAGCAGGATGCCGGCGATCAGCAACACGCGCAGCGGAAGCCGGCGACAGAGCCACCCGTACGCGGCCGAGCCGGCGATCGCGCCGAGCGCGCCCACCAGCAGCAATCGCCCCATGTCCTGCGGCGTGAAGTGGAGGTCGTCTTGCTGGTGATAGAGCAGCGGCGTCTGGAAGCCGGGCGCCAGGTAGACCAGGAAGAGGAGGCCGGCGGCGCCCCACATCGTCGGCGCGCGGCGCAGGACGCGGAGCTGCGCGACGGCGCTCGCCAGCACGCGCGCGCCGCCGGGGCCGGTCACCGGTGGCTCGCGCATCGCCCACAGCGCCACGGGAATGAAGGCGAGCCAGATCAATGCGCCCGCGCCCGCGGTCCAGCCGATGGCGCGCGCGGCGAGCCAGCCGGCGAGCGGTCCCACGACCAGCGACATCGCTCCGATCAAGCCCTCGCGCAGCGCGCTCAGCCGCCCGGTGGCGCCGTGGCGTTGCCCGACCTCGACCAGCAGGCCTCCGATCGCGGTGCTCACGGTGACGATCGCCAGATTGAGCGCCAGCATCACGACCAGCAGCGGTAGCGGGCGCGCCGGCACCATCGCGAACGCCGACCAGAGCAGGCAGGCGGCGGTGCTGCCGGCGATCAGGTATCCGCGCCGGCGCGTACCGAGCAGGGGATGGGCATCGACGAGCAAGCCGACCAGCGGTTTGCCGTACCAGGCGATGGTTCCGAGCGCCCAGAACGTCGCCACGCTCTGCGCCGGAAAGTGGAGCTGATTCTTGAGGAAGAGATCCAGCGGCAGGCGCGCGAGCATCCCCGGCCAGCCGAGGCCGGTCACGAACAGCCCGGCGGCGATGACGCCGACCGCTGCGCGAAACGACAGCG
The DNA here is from genome assembly GCA_963774325.1 of uncultured Pseudomonadota bacterium. GTDB lineage: Bacteria > Myxococcota_A > Polyangia > Fen-1088 > Fen-1088 > DASRQZ01. The sequence goes on along the minus strand of CAVZEF010000002.1, from coordinate 95,739 downwards.
CGCCCGCGGGCGCTGTCGCAGCCGCGGCGTTGGCCGCGCTGGACGCACCTTGGGACGCGCCCGCGATCATGCGTCGATTGTACGTCACTCGCACGGTAACATCGGCCGGCTTTGAAGCTGCCGCCGCTCCTCGCGATCGACTTCGACGGCACGATCACCGTCGAGGACATCACCAACATCATCTGGGACACCCACGTCCCCTTCGACTGGCGCGACGTGCTGATGCCGCCGTCGCGCGCCGGCGACGTGACGCCGCTCGAGCTCATCGGCAATGGCTATCGCGAGGTGCGCCGCCCGCCCGAGGCGCTGCTCGACGAGGTCCGGCCGCACGCGCGCCTGCGCCCGGGGTTCGAGGCGCTGGTGGCTCACGCGGCGGCGCGCGGCTGGCCGCTGCACGTCGTCAGCCACGGCCTCGGTTTTTATCTGCGCGCGCTGTTGCCGGCCGGCGTCTCCTTCACCGCGTTCGAAGGCGTCTTCGACGGCGACCGCTGGAGCGTGACGCTGCCGCCGGGGTTCGCGTTGCCGCCCGGCAAGGACTTCAAGATCCAGGTGCTGGAGCACCTGCGCGCTCGCCACCCCGGACGTCGCGTGATCTACGTCGGCGACGGGCGGCTCGATTTCCCGGCCGCGCGCCTCGCCGACGCGATCTTCGCGGTGAAGGACAGCACGCTCGCGCGCCTCTGCCGCGACGACGGCGTCGCCTGCGCCGAGTTCGAGCGCTTCGACGAGCTCATCGTCGCGCTCACCGCTTAGTGTACGTGCTGTATCCGAAGAGATGCGGCTTGCGATATGGCGCCGCGGGTGTATGAATGGTCTCCCATATAATGGTATCCCATGAAATGGTTGTGACCTCGGACACTCGTCGCGTGGCGGCGGACCCGTCGACGCGCGACGTCCTCGACGCCATCCGGCGCATCGTGCGTTCGCTGCGCGAGGCGTCGCGCGCCAGCGAGCGGTCGCTCGGGCTGTCGGCGGCGCAGGTGTTCGTGCTCCAGCGGCTGCAGTCAGCTCCGGCGCAGTCGGTGAACGAGCTCGCGGAGCGCACCCTGACACACCAGAGCTCGGTGTCGGTCGTGGTGAGCAAGCTGTGCGAACGCGGGCTGGTCGCGCGCACGCCGTCCGCGGCCGACGCGCGGCGGATCGAGATTGCGCTCACGAAGCAGGGCCGCGCGCTGGTCGAGCGCGCGCCGATCGTGGCGCCGCAGGATCGGCTGATCGCCGGGCTGGCGATCCTCGGGCCGCGCAAGCGGCGCCTGCTGGCGGCCGGGCTGCGCGGGTTGATCGACGCCATGGCGCTGCCCGACGAGCCGGCGGCGATGTTCTTCGAAAGGACGCCGCGGCCGCGCCGGACGTCGACCTCGGGAGGGCGCCGCCGTGACGCGCGTTCCTGAGCGCCCGGCGCGTGCCCGCGCGCCGAAGAGCTGGGCCGAGCCCGGTCAGCCGGTCGGCGATTTCACCACCAATCGCCGCGTCATCCCGATCTCGCTCCTGGCGCTGGTCGTGGGCGCGGTCAGCGCCTTCGTCGCGCTGGCGTTGCTGCGCCTCATCGCCCTGTTCACGAACCTCTTCTTCTTTCATCGCTGGTCGATCGCGGCGGTCTCGCCGGCCGCGCACACACTGGGCGCGATCGCGGCGGTGCTGGCTCCGGTCGCCGGCTGTCTGATCATCGGCTTCATGGCCCGCTACGGGTCGGAGCGCATCCGGGGCCACGGCATCCCCGAGGCGCTGGAGGCGATCTTGCTGCGCGGCAGCCGCATCGAGCCGCGCGTGGCGCTGCTGAAGCCGATCTCGGCCGCGATCTCGATCGGGTCGGGCGGGCCCTTCGGCGCCGAGGGGCCGATCATCATGACTGGCGGCGCGTTCGGATCGATCGCGGCGCAGCTCTTTCACCTGACGGCGGCCGAGCGCAAGACGCTGCTGGTCGCGGGCGCGGCCGGCGGCATGTCGGCGACGTTCGCGTCGCCGGTCGCCGCGGTCGTGCTCGCCGTCGAGCTCCTGCTGTTCGAGCTCAAGCCGCGCAGCTTCATCCCGGTCGCGCTCGCGAGCGCGGCCGCGGCGACCTTGCGGCGATTCCTGCTCGGCGCGGGCCCGCTGTTCCCGGTTCCGGCGCTGCCGGCGTTCGCGGGCGCTCCGGCGCTCGCGGCCTGCGTGGTCGTGGGTCTGGCGGCCGGCTTGCTGTCGGCGGGGATGACCGCGTCGGTCTACGCCGCCGAGGATTTCTTCACGCGCCTGCCGATTCACTGGATGTGGTGGCCGGCGCTGGGCGGCCTCGCCGTCGGGCTGGGCGGTCTCGCCTGCCCGCAGGCGCTGGGCGTCGGCTACGACCAGATCCAGGCGCTGCTTGCTGGGCTCGGTGCCGTTTCGCGCGGTGCTGTTGCTGGCCGTGGTGAAGCTGGTGATCTGGGCGATCTCGCTGGGGTCGGGGACATCGGGCGGCGTGCTCGCGCCGCTCCTGATGCTGGGCAGCGCGCTCGGCGCGCTGCTGTCGCCGGTGCTGCCGACGGTCAGCCCGGGCTTCTGGCCGCTGATCTGCATGGGCGCGATCCTCGCCGGCACGATGCGCGCGCCGCTGACGGCGATGGTGTTCGCGCTGGAGCTCACGGGCGAGATGGGGACGCTGCTGCCGTTGCTCGCGGCCGGCGCGGCGGCGCACGGGTTCACCGTGCTGGCGCTGCGGCGATCGATCCTGACGGAGAAGATGGCGCGGCGCGGTTTCCACATCAGCCGCGAGTACGCGATCGACGCGCTCGAGATCCTGTTCGTGCGCGACGTGATGCAATCGACCGTCGAGGCGCTGCCGGCGGCGGCCACGGCCACCGAGGTCACCGCGCTGATGGTGTCCTCGCCGGGCGGCGATCGGCAGCGGCTCTATCCCGCGCTCGACACCACCGGTTCACTGGCGGGTGTGATCACGCGCCGCGATCTCGAGGGGTGGCTCGGGCAGGAAGCGCGCGAGCTCGATTCGTCGCGCACGCTGGCCGCGATCGTGCGCGCGGCGCCGACGGTGGCCTTCGCCGACGAGCCGCTGCGCGTGGTGATTCACCGCATGGCGGAGACCGGGTCTGACGCGCCTGCCGGTGGTCGATCGCGCGGCGCGTGGCCGGCTGCTCGGCCTCGTGTCGCTGGGCGACATGCTCAAGGCGCGCGTGCGTCATCTGGAGGAGGAGCGGCGCCGCGAGCGCGTGCTGCCGCTGCGGTTGCTGGTGCCGTTCGGGCGCTTTACAGGCGGTCGCCGCCGCGAGGCGGCCGCGCCGGCCCCGGTCGCATCCGCGCCGTCGAGCGAGATCGAAACCGGCCTTTGACGCCGCTGACGCCCCCTGATCAGGAGGCGGCGCGCCGGGAATGGCGGCGAAAGGTCTTGACCAGCGACGGCGCAAACGCTGTGATGCATCGGTTGGCGCGGTGGTGTTCCGGGCGGGCTCACCGCTTTTGAGGTCTTATGCCCACCTTGCATTCTTCCCAGCTTGTCCAGCTTAGGTCGTTGTTGCTCGTGTCGGTCTTGCCGGCGCTGTCGCTCGCCTGCAATCATCCCGCGACGGTGGGGGCCGACGACGGGAGCGGCGGCAATGGCGGCGCCGGTTCGCTGGGCGGCCACACCGGCAGCGCGGGCGCGAACGGCCGCGCAGGCAACGGCGGCGCGGGCACCGCGTTCGACGGCGGCGCGGATGCGGTCTCGTCGACCGGCGGCAGCGGGCCGACGCGCGGCCCGACGCCCCCCAGCCCCGGAATGAAGTTCCCGTTCCCGCAGAATCGCCAGAGCGCGAACTGCGTCTATCCCACCGGCTACACGAACGACGTCGTCCTCGCCGCGTACAGCAAGTGGAAGACCGACACCGTCACGACCGCTGGCGCGGGCGGCTTCCGGCGCGTGAAGCGCACGCAGAGCGACTTCACCGGCGCGGGCGGACTCGAGCTGGAGTCGACGGTCTCCGAGGGCATCGGCTACGGCATGCTCATCGCCGTCTACATGAACGACCAGGCGCTGTTCGACGACCTGTGGAAGTACGAGCAGCTCTGGCCCAACGACAAGACCGGTCTCATGGACTGGTACATCAACGCGGCCGGGGACCTGCGCCTTGGCACCGGTCCCGCGACCGACGCCGACGAGGACATGGCGTTCGCGCTGGTCATGGCCGACCGGCAGTGGGGCGGCAAGGGCTCGCTCGCTTCGAACTACATCGACGTCGCGAAGGATCAGATCAGCAAGATCTGGAACAACGAGATCTACCAGTCGAAGCTCCTGCTGCCCGGCAACTGGGGCGACTGGAGCACGGTCAACATCTCCTACTTCGCGCCGGCGTACTACCGCGTGTTCGACGCGGTCGACACCGATACGACGCACGACTGGCCGGCGGTGATCCAGACGGTCTACGACACGATCACCCACTCGCTCAACGCGGCCAACAAGAACCAGAGCAACGGGCTGGTGCCCGCCTGGTGCACCAGCGACGGCGCGCCCAACGGCGGCGCCTTCGGCATGGGCCAGCCGACCGCGCCGACCACCTATCAGTACGATTCCTGCCGCACGCCGTTCCGCATCGCGCTCGATTGGTGCTGGTTCGGCACCGGCAGCGCGCGCGACTACACCGCCAAGACCAGCTCGTTCTTCGGCGCGATCGGCGCCGCGAACATCGCCGACGGCTACAACCTGGACGGAACGCCCAGCCCGCAGCACGCCGGGCAACGCTCGGCGGCGTTCATCGGGCCGGCCGGGGTCGGTGCGATGACCAGCGCCACCTACCAGACCCTCGTCGACCAGAGCTATGCCACCGTGGCCGCCGGTAACGCGCTGGCGGGCGGTGCGTACTACGAAGAGTCCTGGACGGTGCTGTCGCTGCTGATGATGACCGGCAATTTCCTCGATTTGACCGCGTATTGACCTTGGCCTGACCGTCGCTGCGGCGCGTGAGCCGCGGCGGCACCGTCGGTGCCGGCGCCTCTGCCCAAGGGCGCCGGTGTTCAAGAATCCGGCCATTTGTACCGATGTCAGGGGAGGCGGAGCCGTGCCCGGGGCGGCCGTCTCGAGGACTGCTTGGCGAGGTCAAAGATACTCTTGCTCAGCGCGCTGTTTGGCGCGTTACACGGTTGCGCGACAAAGGCGCCGCCGAAGAGCGCCGCGGTCCATCGTGAGTCGTCCGCGGACGCGTCGGTGCGCGTCGCGGTGATGCCGGCCGACTCGCTGCTTTTCGCCGACGTCGCGAGCGCGCTCGACGATCAGCTGGGACGCGCGCGCGTCGCTGGCGCGCGCACGACGGTCCGCGCCAAGGTCAGCATGGAGGTTGCGCAGCTCGCGCTCGAGTGCGTCTCGGCGACCGACGAATGCTATTCGCAGGTGGGCCGCTATCTGCAAGTCGATCGCCTGCTGTGGGGCCAGATCGCGCGCGACTCGCCCAGCGCCGGCGTCAAGGTGACGGTCGTCTTGCTCGACGTCGGCCGCGGAACGCAGCTCGGACGCGCTGAAGAGGTGTTTCCGAAGAGCGACGCCGCGATCGGCGGCTTGCGCCGGCTGGTCGACCGTGCGTCGACATCCGGGGCCGCGTGCGGCCTCGGGGCCGCTCTCGCAACGGGAGCGTACGCCGTGAGCGCGCGCGTCTGTGGTCGTTGCCGCCGCCCGCTGCCCGCGCCCGCGAGCGAGGGCGGGGCGTCCGCGGCCTGTCCGTTCTGCGCCGCCCAGGATGCGGGACGCGCGGCGGCTCGGGCGACTCAACCCCGATCGTCGGCCGTGGCGCGCGACGACGCGGGCGCGCCGAAGAAACGCGCGGAGGCGTTTGCGTCGGCGCTGGTCGAGAACGCGACGCGCACGACGCCGGTCCATTCCTTCGCCGTGCCGCCCGAGGCGATTCCCGTCGTCAACCAGCCGCGCCGCCGTGAACCGCCGCCTCCGCCGACACCACCGCCGGTCGCGCTCACGCCGCCGCCCGCGCCCGTGGTCACGATCCTGCCGCCGGCGGCGCCATCGCCTCAACCACCTCCCGCGCCGCCGCCGCGCCGAGCGGCGGCGGTGACGGCGACCCTCGCGTCGCTCGGTCCCGGTCCGTTCACGCCGCAGACGCGCGCGGCGCCGGCCGCCGCGCCCGCGATGACCGCAACGGTCGCCGTCGCCGCGGCGCCGTCGGCTGCCCCCGCGGCGTCTCTGGCGGCGGCTTATGCAGCCCTTCCCGTCGCTGCGCCCTCGGTTGCGCCCGCTCCCGCGCCGCATCTGGTGCCGGTTCCCACGCCGACGCCTGCGCCGATCATGCCTGCGCCCTCTGCGAGGGTGCCGCAGACGGCTGCCTCGCTCGCGGAGACCATGCTGTCGCTCTCGCCGTCGCTGCCGGAGTCGCGCCGCGAGGCGCCGCGCGCGGCCCCAGCCGAGCTCTACGAGGCGCCGCGCGCCGCCGCGCCCGCGCCGTCTGCGCGTCCGGTCGATCGGGGCGCCGACGCGTGGAACATCAGCTCGTACATCGCCGGCGCCGAGGCTCCGCCCGCTCCGAACGCGGTGGCGGAGCCGGCGGCAGCGTTCGCGCCGGCCCCAGGCGCGATCGCCGAACCCCAGCCTGCGCCGGGAAGCGAGCCGGTCGATCTGCGGATCCGTGGTGGCTTATCGGTGCTGCTGCATCGCCTGCCCGCGCGCGGTCTCGGCGCCGCCGCGATCGCGGCGCTGCTGGTCATCGCGATCGGTGCCGGCGGATTCGTGCTGCTCGGCGGGCCGAATCACACCGGCGCCAGGAAGTCGGGTTCGGCGGCGCTCTCGCCGAAAGCGTTGGTCGCCGCCGCCGCGCCGCGAGCCGCGGCCGCACCGCCGGGCCCCGCACGGCTACCATCGCTGGTCATGCCGTCGATGGCGGCTCCGGCCGCGCCGCCGCCGACTCTGCCCGCGCCCCGAGCCGAGAAGATCGAGAAGGCCGAGAAGCCCGCGAAGGCGCGCGCGCCCGAGCCCGAAGCCGCGCCGCCCGCCGTCGAGGCGGAGGCGCCGATCGCGCCGGCTCCCGTGCGGAGCCACGCGCACGCCGAGGCGAAATCGAAGGCCGTCTCGCGGCACGCCGCGCATCACGTATCCGCTCCGTCGAAACGCGCTCCCGCGCATCGCCGGACGATCGCGCGCGCCAGCGCCTCCGAGCACGCCTCCTCCGACACCGACGACTCCGCCAGGATGGCGCGCGCGCGCGACGCCTATCGCGAGGGGAACGAGCGCCTCTTCTCGGGCGACGCCGCCGGCGCGATCACCGCGTACGAGGAGATGGTGCGTCTCAGCCCCAAGGACCCCGCGGGATACCGCGGCCTGGGGCTCGCGAGCGCGCAGCTCGGCAAGCGGACCGAGGCGGTGCGCTACCTGCGCATGTATCTCAAGCACGCGCCCAACGCTGACGACCGCGGCATCATCATCAGTCGGATCTCGCTACTACAGACGCTGCCCCCGTAGCGCCGATAGTTCTTCGGCCGAAACGCCTCGGAGCCTCGGGCTTCAGGCCTCGGGCCTCGGGCCTCAGGCTTCGAACTCACCGGCCAGATTGCTCCCGAAGTCCGAATCCGAGGCCCGAAAGCTTCGCGACCTCTGAGGCCTACTCTCGAGGCCTACTCTCCTCTCAGCCGGCCGCGGCGGCCGCTTCCGCCGCTTCGCTGTGCAGCTCGACGACGCGTGCGAGGATGCGCAGCTTGGGCGGATCGAGATCGAAGAACGCGATGCCGGCGGCCGGGTTCGCGCCGGGCTCACCGGCGTGGCGCATGACCTTGCCCTTGCCCGCGAGCAGCTCGAACCCGCTCTCGAGCACGAACTTGAACTCCAGCTCCACGCCGACCGGCGGCAGCTCATCGGCGCGCACGAGCATTCCCGACTGGCTGATGTTCAGCGTGGTCACTTCCACGAAGTCGGCGGCACCGCCGTAACGGCACATCACGGAATGGACCAGCGGTGCGCGCGATGCCCGCGGGCGCAGCTCGGGCTCGGCATCGGGGGACGTCGGGCGATTCTCCGGGGTGCTCATGTGCGTTTCATCGGCACTTTCCCGACGGAAGTTGAGCCCAGTCGACTTTGAGCTCGGAACCCTCGGAGGGTTCCGAACCTCCCGCGATGAGCTCCGGCGGGGCAAGCCCGCCTCCGCTCCACGCGTTCCGCGACCGATCGCGATGTGGGCGGGGGTCGCGTGGTGTCGCTGACGCTGGCGCGTCAGGATCGCCGGGCGACGATGCGCTCGGGCGCGCTGTAGACGCTCATCGACTCGCCGCGCAGGAACCCGACCAGCGTGACGTTCATGCGCCCCGCGAGATCGATCGCCAGCGAGCTCGGCGCCGACACCCCGGCGACGATCGGGACGCCTGCCATGGCCGCCTTCTGCACGATCTCGAAGCTGGTGCGGCCGCTCACGACCAGCACGCGCCCGCCGGCCGGCAGCGCGCGCGCGAAGATCAACGCGCCGACCACCTTGTCGACGGCGTTGTGACGCCCGACGTCTTCGCGCACGAAGAGCGGCGCGTCGTCGCTCGGGGTCGCGGGGAACAGCGCCGCGGCGTGCACGCCGCCCGTGCGCTCGAACAGCGCTTGCCGGTCGCGCATCGATCGGATGAAGCGCGCCAGCGCGGTCGCATCCACGCGCGCATCGTCGGCGACCGGCGCGCAGCGCGCGATCAGATCCTCGATCGTCAGCCGCCCGCACACGCCGCACGCGGCCGCGGTCAGCGTCCCGCGGCGCGTCCCGGCCACGCGCTCGGGCGCAAGCACGACGCCGGCGCCGGGTAGCACGTCGATCACGTTGCCGAAGCCTTCCTCGCCGGGGCGGCCGCAGTGTGCGACCGAGCCGACGTCGGCGATCGAGCGGATCACCCCCTCGGCGTACAGGAACCCGAGCGCGAGCTCGCGGTCCGCGCCCGGCGTGCGCATGGTGATCGCGAGCGCGTCGCCGGCGACGCGGATCTCCAGCGGCTCCTCGACCGCGACGTCGTCAGTCTCGGCTTCGTGGGCGTCGTCTTCGCGGGTGCGCGGCGGCGCGCCCAGCTTGACGACGCGGCGCCGCGCGATTCCCGGGTCCCGGCCGGACACCATGGGCTGGAGTGTGCGCGATCGACCCGCGCGCGGCTAGCGGATCGGAGACGAAGACGGCGACGAGGACGAGTACCAGTACGAGGACGGGGGGTCAGGGGAGCGCGCCGGCCTGGAAGAGATCGCTGAAGTCGTTGGCGGCGGCCACCGTCGGGAGGATCGGCAATCCAAAGATCTCCTCGACGGTCTTCGTGAGCGAGCTGTGGGTGAAGCGCACGGTGCTGGCATATCCCGGCTTGACCTGCGGCCCGATCGCGACGAACGGGATCAGCGTGCTGCCGCCGACCGGCTCGTCCCAGACGATGAAGATGACGCCGTCGTTGGCGTTCGCATAGGCGACGAGCGGCGGCAGCGCCGCCGCGAGCCAGCCGTCGCCGCTCCGGATGTCGTCGGAGCCGGGGCAGCCGCTGGCGCCGTGCATGTCGTGGCAGAGATTGGGCGTGATGAAGTTGTACTGCGCGACGGCTCCCTGCTGCAGATCCTGCGCGAGCGCCGCCGGCGTGTACGCGCGGTGATGCGCGGCGCACAGCGCGCTCGACGGCGACGGTGGGCTGCCGGCGATGTCCTGAAAGAACACGTACGGGTCGTGCTTCGCGACGTAGAAGCCCGACGAGCGCACCGGGCATGCGCCGGTCGACGCGTTCATGCCTTCCTGATAGCTGAGCCAGCTCACCGGTGGACTGGCGGCGTCCATCTGGGTCGCGAGGTGCGCGGTGCTGGCGGTGCTGTTCTGTGCCGACGGATCGGCGTCGGTCGTGAACGTCGTGTCGCTGAAATGGTTGGTGCCCGCCTCCATCCAGACGTAGTGCGGCTCGCTGGGGATGGCGTCGGGCAGCGGATCGGCGAAGGCGTTCGCGCGCGCCGACGTCGGCAGCAGGCCGTTGATGTACGGCGCGCTGGCGCTGCCGTAGATCGCGGCGGCGGCTTCGTTCTCCATCGTGATCACGAAGACGTGCTTGATGCGGCCGCTGCCGCCGGTGACACCGCCGCCGCCCGCGGCTCCACCTGCGCCGGGCGCGCTGCCACCTGCGCCGGGCGCGCTGCCGGTGCCGGGCGCGGTTCCACCCGTGCCGGGCGCGCTTCCTTCGGCGCCGCCGCTCGCGTTCCCGCCGATGCTGCCGGTCGCGCCGCCACCGCCGGTGCGACCGCCTGCGCCCGCGTCGTCGCCGGCACCGCCGATCGCGCTGGTGGTTGGGGTTCCCGCATCGGGCAGGGCCCCGCTGGTCACGCCATCGGCGCCCGTGGCACTCTCGCTGCTCTCACAGCCTGCGATAGCGCCGAACAGACTGGCGAGCGCGAGCAGAACCCCCACCCAGAGGCGCTCCGACGGTAGCTTCGATGTTCGCATCCTCCGGGGTACGGAGGTGACCGTCGCTTGGACGTGCGCCTCGGCCGTACGCGACGGCGAAGCTCAGGGAGTCTTGGTGGCGGTCGCCGGCGACTTCGCCGCTGCCGGCTGAATCTGCGCGAGGATCTCGCTCGCATGCCCGACCGGATTCACCGCCGGCCAGACCTGCGCGATCTTTCCGTCCTTGCCGATGAGATAGGTGATCCGGCGCGCGACGCCTCCGACCACCGGCACCTTGTACTTCGCGGCGATCTCGCCCTTGTCGTCGGGCAGGAGCGGGAAGGGGAGGTTGTATTTTTGCGCGAACGCCTTGTGCGACGTGTTGTCCTGGGTCGAGACACCGTAGACCGCGACGCCCTTCTTCTGCAGCGTGCCCCAGTTGTCGCGGAAGTCGCAGGCTTCCTTCGTGCAGCCGGTCGTGTCGTCCTTGGGATAGAAGTAGAGGACGACCCACTTTCCCTTGAGCTTCGAGAGCTCGACCTTTGCACCGTCGTGCGCGACGGTGGTGAAGTCGGGCGCCGTCGACCCGACCGGCAGCAGCGCCGAGGCTGAAACCGGATCGGCGGCGACGGCCGCACGTATGCGGGGCGCAAAACGATCGCTGAACAGCGTCGCCAGAAACGCTGCGGAGAGCACGATGCCGGCGGCTGCAACCAGCGCCGGGCGAAGGTTCCGGGAGCTCCGGATTCGCGTGGTCATCATGGTCGATCCTTTCCTCACGGTCCGAGCGCAACCTATCATGCCATGAGGCAGAGCGGCATCCGCATTGCGCACGATGTCGCGAATGGTGGGCGAAATGGTACGCGGGCTTGCCAACCCTTGAACCCGGAGGGCGAGGTGGAGGAAATTTTCGTCCAAAGATCAGCGCCGGTTCGATCCCTTCTCGTGCCCTCCAGCTTGGTGGCTTGCGCGCCGCGGCGGTCGATTCGACTATGGCCGGCGACCATGGCCGCTCGCCCGGCACCGGCCCCGGAGACGCCCTGGCTCGACCGCTTTCACGCGGGCGAGCGCGACGCTCTGGACGAGTGCTATCGCAATCACTTCCGCGTCGTCGAGACGGCGGTCGGTCAGGTCTTGCGCGGCGCCGACAAGGAGACCGTGATCCACGACGTTTTCCTGCAATTACTGGCGCGCGCCGAGCTGAGGCGCGGGTTCACCGGCGGCAGCTTCGCGGCCTGGCTGGCCACGATCGCGCGCCATCAGGCCATCGACTTCTGGCGCCGCTACCGTCGCGAGCGTTCGATGGACCAGCTGGTCGCGAGCGAGCCGGTGCAGCCGTTCGAGCCATTCGAGCGCACCGTCGAGGCGCGCTTGCTGGTCGATCGCTTTCGGCGCGAGGCCCTGCCCGCCAAGTGGGCGCGCGTCTTCGAGGCGCGGTTCGTGGCGGGGCTGGACCAGCGGAGCGCCGCCGCGCAGGTCGGCATCAGGCGCACGACGCTGGCCTATCAGGAGATTCAGATTCGCCGGCTCTTGCGGCGGTTTTTGCTCGGACGGGGGAGACGATGATTCACGATGCGCACCGTCGCGCGCGCGACGCCATTGCCGATCACTTTGCCGGCGCGGGGGCGCCCGCCGCGGAGCAGGAGATGCGCGCGCATCTGCCGACCTGCAGCGATTGCCACACGTTCTATGAGCGACACCTGCTGCTCGCGAGCCTGGACCCGGCGGGGGTGCCGATCGAGACACGTCTCGCGCGCGGGCTGGGCATCCGTCCCGCGCGTGTGCCCCGGCGCGCGGCGCTCGGGTGGCTGACCCTGTGCGGAGCATCCGCGGCCGCAGTGGTGATCGTCACGATGGGAACGCCGAGAGGGCTCCCAAACCCACGCGCGGTGGACCCCACCGCGCGTCGCGCGACGTCGTCGTCCGAGCCCGGCGAGCCCGCTCAACCCAGCGGCGCCGGCGTCGCTTCGCGCGGCGGAGCGCCCGCGAACGTCGCCGCGGCGCGCGCGCCCGATCTCCAGATCTACCGCATCTTCACGGGCCGCCGCGGCAGCACGACGTCGGAGAAAGCCGCTGATTTCGTCTACGCCGGCGACGAGCTGGCGTTCGCGTATCGCAACCCCGCGGGCAAGGGCCGGCTGCTGGTGTTCGCCGTGGATGAGCACGGGCACGTCTACTGGTATCATCCCGGCTGGTCCGACGCGGGGGAGAACCCCACGGCGGTGCCAATTTCCGCAGGGCCGGGCCTGCACGAGCTTCCGGCGGCCGTTTTACACAAGTTCGACGGGGAGCGGATCATGATTCACGCACTCTTCACCGATCGCGAGCTCAGCGTGCGTCAGATCGAAGCGGCGGTGGCGTCCGCGGAAAACCGGCACCAAGACCGGAACGACGTCCGGCACGACGACCGCGCGCCCGAGCCGCTGGCGATACCGGGCGCGATCGACATCGTGCGGCCGCTGCGGGTGGTGCGATGAGCGCGCGGCGGTTCATTGCCGCGGGTGCGATGCTCGGGGCCGTGCTCGCCGCCGGCGTCGCTCCAGCGGCGGCGTCTCCCGTCGTGGTCGCTCCGTCGCCGATCGACGACCCGCGCGACGACGGCGCGGCGCGCTTCGTGCTGATCCTCGGCGTGAACCGCAGCGTCGACGCCGATCTGCCGGCTCTGCGCTACGCCGACGACGACGCGGTCCGCTACGACGATCTGTTTCGCGCGCTGGGCGGCAAGACGCAGCTCCTGGCGCGGCTCGACGAGAACACGCGCCGCATCTCGCCCGACGCGGTGGCCGCCGCGCACGAACCGCGCCGCGCCGAGCTCGGACGCGCGGTGGCGGCGCTCGCGGCCGACGTCGCGGCGGCGCGGGCGCGCGGCCAGCGCACGCTGTTCTATTTCGTCTACGCCGGCCACGGCAACGTCGACGGCAAGACCGCCTACCTGGCGCTCGAGGACGCGCGCCTCGACAGCCGCGACATCGAGCACGACATCATCGACAAGGTTCACGCCGACGAGAGTCACCTCATCATCGACGCCTGTTACTCGTACTTTCTCGCGTCCGGGCGTGGGCCGGGCGGGCGGCGGCGCGCGGTGCCCAGCTTCGCGCAGGTCGAGGGGCTCGCGGGCCGCAGCGACGTCGGGCTCCTGCTGTCGACGACCTCGGCGCGCGAGAGCCACGAGTGGGCCGGCTTTCAGGCCGGGATCTTCAGCCACGAAGTGCGCTCGGGGCTCTACGGCGCCGCGGATCTCGACGGCGACGGCCGCATCAGCTACGTCGAGATCGCGGCGTTCGTCACGCGCGCCAACGCCGCGATTCCGAACGAGCGCTTCCGCCCCGAGATCTACGCGCACGCGCCGCTGGCCGCCGGGCAGCTCATCGACCTGCGCGGCGCACCCGGCCGCCGGCTGCGGTTGAGCGCGACGGCGGAGGCGAGCCACTACCTGTTCGAGGACACGCTGGGGGTGCGGCTGGCCGATTTTCACAACGCCAGCGGGCACGCGCTGTCGGTGCTGCTGCCGAGCAGCGGGCGCGGCCTCTATTTGCGGCGGACCAGCGACGAGCAGGAGTTCGCGATCCCGGCGTCGCCCGACGTGGTCAACCTGGCCGACCTGTCGCCGCAGCCGCCGCGCCTGATCTCGCGCGGTCCGGCCGACTATGCGTTCAACTTGATCTTCTCGCTGCCGTTCGACGATCAGGCGGTCTCCGACTACGTGCACCGTCCCGCGCTGGCCGAGGTCGAGCCCGGCCCCGACGCCAACGCGCCGCTGCCGTTCTGGCTCAAGGCCACCAGCACCGCGGCGTTCAGCATGTCGATCGCGTCGGGCCTGGCGGCGCTCGGTTTGGCGGTCAGCTCGCAGCAGCTGTCGCGCGAAGCGAACAGCCCATCGATCTCGCAGAGCGAGACCGCCGCGCTCAACGATCGCATGGCCAGCCGCCGTCGCCTGGCCCAGATCTCGGCTGGTCTGGCCGGCGCCGCGGCGCTGACCGGCGCGTGGCTGCTGTTCGCGCCGCGCACCACCGTGTACCCGTTGGGCGCGTTCGACAACACGTCGGGGACGATCGGTCTCGCCGGCGGTTTCTGATCTGTTTTGTCGTCCAATCGCGACGGCTGATTCGCTGATGCAATCATGAGGGTGAGGCGTAAATCTGGCGCGCGAGTCGGTCTGGCGGCGCTGCTGGTGCTGGCGGGCGGCGCGCCGTCGTGCAAATCGTCGGGCGGGCCAGGCAAGATGTCCTCGTCGCTGTGCACGGCGGCCGCGCCCGGGCCCGCGCCGCTGCGCCGGCTCACGCGCTTCGAGATCGGACGCTCGCTCGCCGACGTCATGGGCACCGATCCGGTGCTGGTCGACGACCTGCCGCCCGATGAGGAGTCCGACGGCTACGACAACAGCTCGGCGGCGTACAGCGTGTCGCCGCTGCACACCGAGAAGCTACTCGACCTGGGCGAGGCGGCCGGGGCGGCGCTGGTCGCCGACGGTGCGCGGCTGCGCGCGTTCGCCGGCTGCGACCCGACCGCCGACGGCGCAGCCTGCGTGAGCGCGTTCATTCGCGCGCTCGGCGGACAGCTCTGGCGCCGCCCGCTCGACGACGGCGAGGCGAGCGATCTGGCGGCGCTGGCGACGGCCGCCGGTGCGAGCGATCCGCGCGCGGGCGTCACCGCCGTGATCGCCGCGATGGTGCAGTCGCCGGGTTTCATCTATCGCCCGGAGATGCCGGCGAGCGCGGGCGCGAAGCTCCCGGCCGCGACGCTGGCGACGCGCCTCGCTTACCTGGTCACGAGCAGCGCGCCCGACGCCGCGCTGCTGGCCGCGGCCGGCGGCGGCAGCCTGTCGACCAGCGCGGGCCTGTCCGCGCAGACCGAGCGGCTGCTGGCCACGCCGCGCGCCGCCGAGGCGTTCGAGCACTTCGTCAACGAGTGGTGGGAGCTGGACTCGCTGCCCGCCGTCGAGAAGGATACCGATCTCTTCCGCACCTGGACCGACGGTCTGCCCGCCGCCTTCGCCGAGGAGACGCGGCGATTCCTCGACGACGCCTGGCAGAACGGTCCGACGCTGCAGCGCCTGTTCACCGGCGCCACGACCTATGCCGACATCAACCTCGCCGACTTCTACGGATACCCGCTGCCGTCCGCGCCGGGTTTCCAGCCGATCGCGGTCGATCCCGCGCGCGCCGCCGGGCTCTTCAGCCAGGGCGCCTTCCTGGCGACCCACGCCAAGGCAGACCAGACGTCGCCGGTCCTGCGCGGCAAGTTCGTGCGCTCGCGGCTGCTCTGCGATCCGCCCGGGCCGCCGCCTTCCAACATCGTGATCACGCCGCCGGTCGTCGATCCGCGCAAGTCGACGCGCGAGCGCTTCCAGGAGCACACCGCCGACGCCTTCTGCGCCAGCTGCCACCAGCTGATGGATCCGATCGGCTTCGCGTTCGAGCACTACGACGCCACCGGGCGCTGGCGCGACATCGACGCCGGCATGCCGGTCGACGCCACCGGCATGCTGACCGAGACCGACGTCGACGGCGCGATCGACGGCGTGCAACAGCTGACCGCGAAGCTGCTGAAGAGCGCGCAGGTCGAAGAGCTGCGTCGCCACGCAGTGGTTTCGCTGGGCGTTCGGGCGCACCGAGCAGACGCCCGACGACGTGTGCACGATCGGCCAGCTCGCGCACGCGCTGGACGCGGCGGGCGGCGACCTGCGCAGCCTGGTGCGCGCGACGGTTCAGTCGCCGACGTTCCTGCTCGCGCCCGCGGGAGATTCGCCATGAGCCTGTCGCCACGAAACGGTGCCTTTTCCCGGCGCGCGATCCTGCGCGGCGCTTTCGGCGCGGCGGTCGCGCTGCCTTGGCTGGAGTCGCTGGTGTCGCGCCACGCGCGCGCTGCCGCGCCGGCGTTTCCCGACGCGCTTCGTGGTGATGTTCTCGCCGAACGGCACCATCCCCGGGGCCTGGACGCCGACCGGCACCGAGACCAACTTCACGCTGTCGCCGATCCTGTCGCCGCTGGCGCCGCACCAGGATTCGCTGGTGGTGATCCAGGGCGTCGATCAGCGCGGCGGCGGCGGCGACGGCCACCAGAACGGCATCGGCGGCATGCTCACCGGCCAGGTGCTGAACTCGGGGCCGTTCGCCGGCATGGGTTCGGCGCCCGCCGGCTGGCCAAACGGCCCGTCGGTCGATCAGCGCATCGCCGAGGTCATCGGCACGACGACCAAGCTGCGCTCGCTGGAGCTGGGCGTGCAGGTGGGCGCCGCCGACAACTGGGGGCGCATGATCTATCGCGCGGCCAACCAGCCGCTGCCGCCCGAGGACGATCCCGCGCAGGTCTACGCCAACGTGTTCGCCGATCTGCACGGCGATCAGACGGCGCTGGCGGCGCTGCGCGCGCGGCGCAAGTCGATCCTCGACGCCGTGAGCGCGCAGTACACGCGCGTCGAGGCGCAGCTCGGCGCCGCGGATCGCATGCGGCTCGATCAGCACCTGACCGCGGTGCGCGAGATCGAGCTGCGGCTGACTACACCGTTCGTGGCACCGACGGCGGCCTGCCAGGATCCGGCCGCGCCGGCCGCGGCGACGACCGCCAACGACGACTTCCCGGCGATCGGCGGCGTGCAGCTGGATCTGCTGGTCACGGCGCTGGCGTGCGACATCACGCGCGTCGCTTCGCTGCAGTGGTCGCGGTCGGTGTCGCAGGTGCGATTCACCTGGCTGCCGTCGCCGATCCCCGACGGGCACCACGATCTGTCGCACCGGCCCGACAACGACGCGTCCGCGGTCGACAAGCTCACGCGCATCAACACCTGGTACGCGTCGCAGCTGGCGGCGCTGATGACCAAGCTGAAGGCGGTGCCCGAGGGCGACGGCACTCTGCTGGATCACACGTTGATCCTCTGGTGCAACGAGCTGGCGATCGGCAACGTCCACAGCCGCACCGACGCGCCGTACGTGCTCGGCGGCGGCGCGGGCGGCGCGCTGCGCACCGGGCGCTTCCTCACCTACGCGGGCGACGTGCCCCACAACAACCTGCTGGTCTCGCTGATGAACATCATGGGGCTTCCCGACCAGACGTTCGGGAAGCCCGACTGGTGCACCGGGCCGCTCAGCGGCTTGATCTGATCGCCTCGTCGGAGAAGGAGAGCTCCCATGTCGCGCTGGAATTCATCGAAGTACCGGCCCCGGGCGGCGCGGCCGCGCCGCTGGGCGGTCGTGGTCCTCGCCGGCGCCGGCATCGCGGCAGTCGGTTGCGGCGACAACCGCGCGACGCCGGTCGGCGACGCCGGCGGTGGTGACGCCGATGCGATGGCGGCGGCGTGTCCCGGTGACATGGGGCCGATCGATCCGACGTTGCTCATCGACGACTTCGAGCACGGCTCGGCCAATCTGCCGCTCATCGCGGGGCGCGTCGGCAGCTGGTACGCCGCGGGCGACGCGACGATGGGCGCGATCATGCAGCCGCTCGGATCGGCGTCTGCCCGAGCTGATCCCCGGCGGTCGCTGCGGCAGTCACAAGGCGTTGCACGTGACCGGCTCGGGATTCCTCGACTGGGGAGCGCAGGTCGAGGGGACGCTGCGCTACGGCGCCAACGACGCCGGCACCAGCGAGGAGCTGCCCTATGACGCCGCCGCGCGCGGTTACCAGGGCGTTCGTTTCTTCGCCCGGGTCGGCGACACGTCGACGACGATGGTGCGCTTCGCGGTCAGCGACGAATACGCGCGGCCGGAGGCGGGGCTGTGCATGGTGAACGGCACCGCAGGGCAACGAGTGCTACGACACGTTCGGCACACCCCTCGGCGCGGTGCTGACCACCGACTGGCGCGAGCTCCGCATCCCCTGGACCGGCCTGGCCCAGCAGACCTTCGGTTATCCCGGCGGCAGCACGCCCGACGTGTCGAAGCTCTACAACATCCAGTTCACGTTTCCCGCGCGCGTCGTCTTCGACCTGTGGGTCGACGACATCTCTTTCTACTAGGGTTACGGGCGCGTGGGTTCGAGCGGCGCGACGTTCGACGCGGGCTCGAGCGGCGCGATGACCGGCGCCGGGACGGCAGGCGGCGGCGCGATCATCGCGGTCGGCGTGATCGTACGCGACGCCACCGACACGCGGCGCATGAACGGCTTGTTGAGCAGGAGCAGCGACAGCACCAGCGCGGCGATCGCGCCGACGGCGACGCCGATGCCGACGCCGCGTCCGGCGCGCGGCACGAGGTCGGTGTGCTCGGCGTCGACCTCGGGACTGCGCGGGATCCGGGCCGCGATCGGCTCGTCGTCTTCCTCCCACGCGGCCGACGTCGATGCCGGCACCGGCAGCTCGAGCGGCGCGCCGGCCGGCGCGACAGTGATCCGGCGCGCCGACGTGCGCGGGGGCGCGATGGCGACGGGCGGCGGCGAGGCCGTCATCTCGACGATCGCCTCGACCAGCCTCTCGACGGGCCTGGACTGAGGCACCGGCACGGCGTGCACGTGCGTGCTCGGCGCCGGCAGCGGCACGACCTTGGCGAGGGGTTGCGCGTGCGCCGCGCTGGTCCCGATCGGAACCGACGCCAGCACGCGCGCCGATGCGCGCGGTTTGATCGGCGGCGAAGCGACCGGCGCGGCCGACAGCGGAACGCTGGCCAGCGTGGGCATCGCGATCGGCGCCGGCGAACCGTCGCCCGAGGTGGCCGCCGCCTCCATCTCCTCCTGCGTCGCCACGACCGTGCGCTCGTCTTCGTCGAAGGCGGTGTGATCTTCGTGGCGCTCGCGCTCGGTCTTCTCGGCCAGCAGATGCGTGAGCATGCGCTGGCTCTCGTTCGTGAGACGCGTGAAGCGGATGCCCATGCCGGGCTCGCTCTCGGAACGCGTCGGATCGGCTTCGCGCGTCCAGAAGACCGTGCCCTCGCCGGCGAGCAGCGTCGAACCGTCAGCGAGCTGCAGGTTCAAACGGACGGTGCAGCCGACGGGCAGCACCTGCGAATTGCGCACGAAGATACCGCCGCGGCTGACGTCGCTGGCGTGGCGATCGAGAAACTCGGACACCGACCGGCACGACATGCGGATGCGGAGCTCGGCCGGAAGGTGCGCGGAGCGAGCTGCGGCTTGCGGTGCGTTACCGTCGAGGCGCGCATGAGCTCCGGTCCGCATACGGCCGATGCAAAGCACGAAGTCTGCCAATAACCGCCGGCGCCCGCACCCCGACGGTCCACCGGGTGGGGCGAGCACCACGACGCGCGCCGCCGAAATTCGTTGCCGCGCGATCAACGTTTGGTTGTGCGCCGAGCAACGAACTCGACAATTTGCACGTGTGCTTGAGAGCGAAGTGCGAACCGAATTAGCGATGGGTTCAAGGAATTATGGGAGCGTCAGGTTGGCGACACGGTGGCATTGGTGGGTGCGCACACGGAACGACAAGAAGAATGGGCCTCGGGCTTCGGACCTCGGGCCTCGGGCCTCGGGCTGACGAGGTCTGAGGCCCCGTCCTACCGGGCCGATTTGATGCCGCCGTAGAGCCGACGGTAGAGCTGGTACGGCGCTTCGTACTCCGCGTGGGCGGTCGCGCGCGGCTGCTGCGCCGGCTTTCGGCGCAACGTCGCCTTCGTCGCCGACGGGACGTCGGGGAACGCGCCCGCGCCGACCGCGGCCAGCAGCGCGGCGCCGAACGCCGGTCCCTCTTCCTGCTCGACGGGAACCACCGGCTTGCCGTAGATGTCGGCCTGCAGCTGGCGCACGAACGGCGCCTTGGCGCCACCGCCCGTGACCAGGAGCTCGGGCAGCTCGATGCCGAGCGCCTGGATGATCTCCAGCGAGTCGCGCAGCCCGAAGCAGATCCCCTCGAGCACGGCGCGCGTCATGTGCGCGCGCGTGTGCGCCAGCGACAGGCCGGCGAAGGCGCCGCGCGCGGCGGCGTCGCGGTGGGGCGTGCGCTCGCCCTGCAGGTACGGCAGGAACGTCAGCCCCTCGGCGCCGATGGGAATGCGCGCCGCTTCCTGGTTCAGCTTCGTCGCCGCGTCCTTGTCGCGCGCGAGCTCGCGCGCCAGCTCGCGCTGGTGCCACGCGAAGGCGGCGCCGGCGGAGAGCATCACGCCCATCACGTACCAGGTGTCGGGCACGGCGTGGCAGAAGGTGTGCGCGCGCATCTGCGGGTCGACCTCGGGCGTCGCCGTCGGGCTCAGCACCGTGCCCGACGTCCCCCAGCTGACGACCGCCGCGCCGGGCGCGACCGCGCCGACGCCGACGGCGCCGCACGCGTTGTCGGCGCCGCCGCCGACGATCGGCGTGCCGGCGGCGAGGCCGGTCGCCGTCGCGGCGCGCGCGGTCACGCGTCCGAGCACTTCGGCCGAGCCGCCGACGTCGGGTACCAGGCTCGCGTCCAGCTCCATCGCCGCCAGCATCTCGCTGCTCCAGCGGCGGTGGACGACGTCGTACATCAACGTGCCGGCGGCGTCGGACGGCTCGGTCGCCAGCTCGCCGCTGAGGCAATAGCGGATGTAGTCCTTGGGCAGCAGCACCTTGGCCAGCTTCGCGAACGCTTCCGGTTCGCGATCGCGCAGCCAGAGGACCTTGGGCAGCGTGAAGCCCTCGAGCGCCGGGTTCGAGACCCAGGCGCGCAGGTTGGCTCTCGCCCGCGCGTTCGGTGATCGCGCGGCACTGCTCGGTCGTGCGGCCGTCGCACCAGAGCAGCGCCGGGCGGATCACGCGGCCGCCGCCGTCGAGGAACACCGACGAGTGCATCTGCCCCGAGATCCCGACGGTGGCGATCGCGGCGCGCCCGCCGCGCGTCGCCGCGACCGCGCGCTTGCAGACGGCGATGGTCGCCTTCCACCAGTCGGTCGGATTCTGCTCCGCCCAGCCGGGCTGGGGCGCGCGCATCTTCAGCGGCTCGCTGGCGCGCGCGACGATCTTGCCGCGCGCGTCGACGACGATGGCCTTGACGCTGCTGGTACCGACGTCGAGTCCGAGGAAGCAGGTGGGAGCGGGCTTTGGTGCGGTGGTGCGGCTGCTGCGAGGACGCGCCATGGCTCGGCGAGCGCTACCGGACGCCGAGCAGGAGCTCGGTGGTCAGCTGATCGAGGCGCTCGTACTCGTAGCCGCGCGCCGCGAGCGCCGTCGCGTCGAACGTATGCGCCTTGAGCTTGGTCGCGGTGTCGCGGTCGTACTTGAACTCCGGGCCCAGGCCGCCGACCGTCGCCGAGCTGCGCTCCTGCAGCGAGTGCAGAATCGCGCGGATCTCGCTGTCGGCGTGGAAGCGCGCGACCTTGTCCTTGAGGATCAGATACGACCGCATGCTGTAGTACGCGAAGTCCCACACACCCTGCTCGTCCTCGGTGCGATAGGGGTGGCTGTCGAAGTGGCGCATGCCGTCCCAGCGCGAATCCTCGAGCAGCTTGACCAGGAAGAACGCGCCTTTTTGATCCTCGCTCGCGAAGCGCAGATCCTGGTCGTAGCGGCCCGGCTTCTGGCCGTTGAGATCGATATGGAAGAGCTTGCCGGCCTCCATCGCCTGGCCGACGGCGTGCGAGAAGTCGAGCCCCGGCATCACCTCGTGCGCGACCTCGGGGTTCACGCCGACCATCTCCGGATGATCCAGCGTGTAGATGAACGCCAGCATGTGGCCGGTCGTCGGCAGGAAGATGTCGCCGCGCGGCTCGTTGGGCTTGGCCTCGAGCGCGAACTTGAGGTTGTAGCCGCTATCGCGCACGTACTCGCACAGGAAGTTGATCGCCTCGCGGAAGCGCTTCACGGCGTCGCGCGGATCCTTCGACGCGTTGGTCTCGACGCCCTCGCGGCCGCCCCAGAACACGTAGATCGACGCGCCGAGATCGACGCCGAGGTCGATCGAACGCATGGTCTTCTGCAGCGCGAGCGCGCGCACGCCCGAGTCGTTGCTGGTGAACGCGCCCTCGCGGAACACCGGCTGCGAGAACAGGTTGGTCGTCGCCATCGGCACCTTCATGCCGGTCTCGGCGAGCGCGCCTTTGAACTCGCGCACGATGCGATCGCGATCGGCGGCGCTGGCGTCGAACGGGATCAGATCTTCGTCGTGCAGGTTGACGCCGTAGGCGCCCAGCTTCGACAGCTCGCGCACGATCTTCACCGGCGACATCACCTCGCGAACGGGCAGGCCGAAGGGATCGCGGCCCGGGTTGCCCACGGTCCAGAGGCCGAAGGTGAAGTGGTCCTCGGGGCGCGGCACGAAACGATCATTGGGGTAGCGGCTGGGTGCTTTGCTCATGGCGTTTCTCCGCGGCGAATATGGCATTTCAAAGGGTCGAAATCTATGCGTGAGATACACTCCCGCCGCGAATGACGCGGATCGGATACGGCTCAATTTTTTTCGGGGTCGCCGTCGGGAAGCGGCTCGTCGTCTTGTCCCCGTTGTCGTTCCTGTTGTCGTTGTTCTTATTGTCGCTCGGAGCGCTGATTGTCATTCCGGTGGCCTCGGCGGTTGCGGCCCCGGCCGCGTCGACGGCGCCCAGCTTGCGGCCGCAGGGGACGGCGAAGCAGCTGGTCGTCGACGGGCATCCGTTCCTGATGCTGGGCGGCGAGCTCGGGAACTCGACGGCGTCGTCGCCGGCGTCGCTTGACGCGGCCTGGCCCAAGCTGCAGGCGCTGCACCTCAACACCGTGCTGTCGCCGGTCTACTGGGAGCTCGTCGAGCCCACCGAGGGCAAGCTCGACTTCTCGTCGGTCGATCGGGTGATCACCCAGGCGCGCGAGCACGGCGCTGCACGTGGTCCTGCTCTGGTTCGGAAGCTGGAAGAACAGCATGTCCAGCTACGCGCCGGCGTGGGTCAAGCGTGACATGCGGCGCTTCCCGCGCGCCGAGGTGCGCGGAGGCCGGCCCATCGAGGTCATGTCGGCGTTCAGCGAGCCGGGGCTGGCCGCCGATGCGCGGGTGTTCGCCGCCCTGATGCGGCACCTGCGCCAGATCGACGGCGCGCACCACACGGTCTTGATGGTCCAGGTCGAGAACGAGGTCGCGATGGTCGAGGAGGCTGCCGACCGCAGCGCCGTCGCGCAGCGCGCGCGGGCGGCGGCGGTGCCGAAGGACCTGATCGACGCGCTGGTCGCGGCGCCGGTCGCATGCCGCGCCGCCGCTGGCTGCGCCGGTGGCGCCATCGCCGGGCGTCGTGCACGCTGTGGACCGCTGCGGGCGCGCGCACGGCGGGCACCTGGAGTCAGCTCTTCGGCGAGGCCGACACGACCGACGAGATCTTCATGGCGTGGCACTTCGCCCGCTACGTGGACGCGGTCACGCGCGCGGGCAAGGCGGAGTACGCGCTGCCGATGTACGTGAACGCCGCGCTCAATCGGCCAGGCGCCCGGCCGGGCCAGTACAACAGCGGCGGACCCCTGCCGCACCTCTATGAAGTGTGGCAGGCGGGCGCGCCGGCGATCGATTTCCAGGCGCCTGACATCTATTTGCCGAACTTCGTCGACTGGACCGGCCGGTACGCTCGCGCCGACAATCCGCTGTTCGTGCCCGAGGCCCGGAACGACGTCTCGTGCGCCGTGAAGGCGCTGTACGCGATCGGCGCGCACCAGGCGATGGGCTTCAGCCCGTTCGCGATCGAATCGCTCGAGCCGGCGGTGGCGTCGGCGCTGGCCGACAGCTACAGCGTGCTGGCGCAGCTCACGCCGCTGATCCTGGCTCATCAGGGGCTGGGGAGCGTGACCGGCGTACTGCTGGACAAGGAGAATCCGTCAGCCGACGTGAAGGTCGGCGATGACCGGATTCATCTGGTGCACGACTACACCTGGGAATGGTCAGGCCCGGGTCGTCTGGCGCCGAATTGGCCGATTGCAGGTGCCGTGATCATAAATAGCGGTCCCCGGGAATATACGATCGCGGGAAATGGCGTCATCGCCACCTTCGCGCCCGATCCGCCCATTGTCGGTGTCTCGGGGATCGAGCGCATCGAAGAGGGGAGCTTCCAAAACGGCAGATGGGTTCCGGGCCGGCGAATGAACGGAGACGAAAATCACCAGGGCCGTCACCTGCGGTTGCCCGCGGGCGCGTTCGGAATTCAGCGGATCTGGTTGTATCGAAGCGAGTAACGGCGGGCCAGCCAGCAGCAGGCCCGCTAGCGACAAGCCAGAAACGCAACGTCGTCGATCGAGATGTCGAAGTTCTGGCCGGGGCCGATCTTGAATTCGAGGTTGTAGAGCTTGCTGGGCGTGATTGCCGCCGGACGCGGCTTGCCCCAACCGTCGATCTGCCGCGTGTCAGTGAAAAGAATTCGGTATTCCTTCCATTCCGGCGTCAGCGACAACGTTTTGCCAAAGTGATTCCAGCAGGCCTCGCAAATCTTGCCGTCGAGGTGCGTATTGATGTCGCCGATGTTGAAGCGCACCTGGCTGGCTGTGCTGGCCCGCGCTTTGAAAACGATTCCCGCGTATTTCGAACCGTCGTAGGGTGGCTTTCCCATGAACATCGCGCCGATGCTGGCGCCCCAGGCCTTGGATTCGTCCCCGCCGCTCACCGTCGTCCCCGTGATGTGCAGCGACTCCTCCGAACCGCCGGCGCCCCCTTCTTGTGTCGCCATCTCGATGGTCGATCCCTGGGGATCCTTGGCGCTGTACCAATAGCCGTCGCGGCCGCCTTCCAGGCTCAACTGGTTGTTTCCGTCCTCGAAGTCGTCGATTGCGCCGTCATCGGCAATGCGAATGCCGGCGCGACAGACATTGAGGTCGGCGACGTCACCACCGACGACGCCGCCGGCGGCGCTGCGCTTTTGTGAAACGCCGATGCATCCGGCGCCGCTCAACCATGCCAAGGTCACAAAAACGACCGCCGACATTGCTCTCAACGAGAGGCGCAGAGTCATCGCGCGCACTATAGCCGCTCGCGAGCGCGCGTCGGCGACTTTTGGATCACTTGAAATGCGTTACGTGAATCGGTTAAAAGGACGGCCGGGTGTCGAGCCAATCTTCGTGTCTGTCGTCGTGTTGTTTTTGGTGCCGCGCCTGACTACGGACTAGCATCGCGTGAACAACACCCTCTCGATTGTTCGACGGCTCTCGCTGTCGCTCGTTCGATGGCTCTCGCTGTCGCTCGTTCGATGGCTCTCGCTGTCGCTCGTTCGATGGCTCTCGCTGTCGCTCGTGGGAGCGTGCACGCTGTCGCTCGCGAGCCCGTGGGTCTTCGCGGCCGAGCCCGAGCCCCCGCTGAAGCCGGCGCCGCCCGCGGCGTCCGCACCGCCCGCGCCGCCCGCCGATGCGCCCCCGGCGGTGTTCGCCAAGCCGGCGCCTCCGGCGTCGGGCTCGCCGGCGCCGGCCGCGCCCGCTCCTGCCGCGCCGGCGTCTCCGCCGCCGGCCGCGACACCGGATGCGCCGCCGCCAGCGCCGTCACCGCCGCCCGTCGAGGTCGCGCCGGCCGCGCCCGCGAAACCGGCTCCGCCGCCCGCCGAGACTCCGCCGCCGGCGCCGGCCGATCTGAATCTTCTGACCACGGACGAGGTTCGCAATCCCGGCTATCTGCCCGGCTACCGCACGCTGCAGAGCTATTCGATGTCGCCCTACACGCCGCAGGTCGGCGCGCTGCCCGGCGGCTTGACGCCGGGATTCGGCGCGCCGATGCCGCTCACGCAGTGGACGTTTCGATTCAACGGGTTCTTCACGGCGTCGTTGCAGGGCAGCCTCAATCGGCGGCGCACCACGACCGAGGGACAGGGCGGGCCGCTGTTCCACACGCCGCCGCAGACGCTGGACGAATACGGATCATTCGTCGGCACGAGCACGATGCCCGGGAACTGGGTGGCGCTGAACTTCGCTTACGGCAACCCGATCGTCACCGCCAACATCAGCATCAACACCTGGAATCCCAGCGATCCCTCGACTTACTACCAGATCGGCAGCCAGTACTTCATCAACAACGCCTTCCTGCGTTTCGACATCCCATCGATCGGCGAGCTCAAGCTGCGCGCCAACATCGGCTACTTCTACAACTACTATGGCAACCTGGCGCAGTACGGCCCCGGCATGTACACGCAGACGATCATCGGCAGCCCGCGCGGCGTGGGTGAGCTGCTCTTCGCCGAGTATCGACTGAGCCCGGAGCTGACCCTGCTGGTCGAGGACGGCGTCATGGGCACGCGCGGCGGCAAGGTGCCCGACAACGTGGTGCCGACCGGCGGAAACGCCGGCGCGAACCCGATCTTCCCGGCGGCCTACGTTCACCACCTGCACGCCGGTTTTCAGCGAAACGGCGACGTCACCGTTCGGGCGCAAGCGCACTGGCTGACCAACTTCGCCTACGACGATCGCGTGCAGCAGGCGCACGACAACCCGGTCACCCGCTACGTCAACGAAGCCTACCCGCGTGACGGCTCGATCAACGTGCTCGGCATCGACACCACGCTCGCGCACCGGTACCTTGGATATCTGGGCGTCGCCGGCTCGTACACCCGCGGCGACAACGCCTCGACGCTGAAGGGTTTGCAGACCTTCGGCGGCGAGAGCGGGCAGACGCTGAGCGAGCGCTGGCTGTCGCAAGCCACCGCCGGGACCGGCAAGCTATTTGCCGCGGGCATCAACTACACGTTGAGCCTGGGCCGGCTGGTGAACGCGCCCGAGCCGTTCGGCGGTGATCGCCCCGACGTGGTCATCAACGTCGGGTTCGTCATCGCCTACACGCGGGTCTCCCCGCAGGCGCTGCCGGGAACGAACATGCCGGGCGTGATCCCGGCCGACGTCGACACGTACGACAAGCGCCTGCGCTACAAGTTCGGCGCCGACGTGCTCTACACCTTCAAGCCGTGGATGGCGGCCGGCTTCCGCGCCGATCGCGTCGCTCCCAACTCCAAGGACTCGGGCGAGACGTTCTACGTGATCTCGCCGCGGCTGGTCTTCAAGCGCAGCTGGTACAGCCACGAGTCGGTGTCGATCATTTACGGCAAGTGGTTCTACGGCCCGCGCAGTCACTCCGAAAACAGTGCGGTGGTCCCCTCGGATTGGGGGCTCGACGACCAGTTGATTGCCCTCAACGTCAACCTCTATTGGTGAGAATCATGGACGAAATTCCAACGTGCGCTCGCCGAGCCCGGCCTGGGAGCCTCTGGGCGCTGGTGCTGATCGCCGGCGTCGGCGCATCGCTGCCGGCCCGCGCCCAGATGGCGCCCGCGGCGTCCGGCGGTGACGAGTCCAAGGTCGACGTCCCGATCCCACCGACCATGGCGCTCGACCCCGCGATCAGCCTCGACCCCTCGGCGCCGCAGACCGGCGCGCTGCCCGGCGGCGTCACGCCCGCCTTTGGCCAGAAGTCGCTCAGCGAAGACGAGTGGCGGTTCGACTTTCACGGCTTCCTGACCGCGCCGTTGAACGCGGGCATCGGCTCGCGCGCGAATCCCATGCCGGGACAGAGCAAGACCACGCTGCACTCGCCGCCGGTCGTCCCCGACGATCTCGAGACGTTCTCGCACACCGGCGTCGTGCCGACGACCTACGCGCAGATGAACTTCTCCGAGGGCAACAGCGTCATCACCGGCCTGGTGAGCATCGTCGCCAAGCAGGCCAACGCGTCGACGTCGTTCCTCGAGCCGTCGTCGCAGCTGGGCGTCACCGACGTGTTCGTGGCGATCACGCCGCCGATCAACAGCCGGCTGCACCTGCAGGCGCTGGTCGGCGCGTTCACCGCGCGCTTCGGCGCGACCGGCGAATACGACGAAGGCCGCTACGGCACGCCGCTCATCGCGCGCATCAGCGGCGTCGGCGAGCAGGCGACCGCGAAGATCGGCTTCGGCGACCTGACGCTGATCCTGGTCGAGGGCATTCACGGCCAGAGCAACAAGGCCTCGCAGTCGATCACCGTCGACGCCTGGAACAACTTCGCCGATCCGGGCGCCGGCAGCTCGTTCGTCGCGCACGGACACGTGGGCGTCGGCTGGCGGCGCCAGCTCACGGTTGGGGCTCACTTCCTGCGCGCGTTCAGCATGGACGATCGCGCGGGCACCTCGGCTCCCGACGGGCGCATCAACATCTTCGCCAGCGATGCGCGCGTGAACGCCGGGCGCTTCGGGCATCTCTATCTCGCGTACTCGTACACCGACGCGCTGCAGGCGCGCGCGGTCAGCCGCATCATCAGCGTGCTCAACGCGCCGGGCGGCCTGGGCCTGATGCAGAACTACTTCGGCCTCAACGGCGGCGGCACCGGCACGCTCCGCACCCTCGGATTCCAGTACGATCTCAGCATCGGGAAGCTGGTCAGCTACCCGGTTCCGTTCTCCGGCGATGGTCCGGATCTGTTCGTCAGCGTCTTTGGGCTCTTCACCCACGTGACCAGTGCCGATCCCGGCGTCGACCCGGCGACCGCCAACGTCGCGGCCGGCGTCGCCGGCCACCCCTGGGACGGCAGCGACAAGCGCAAGGTCGGCTTCGAGGCGACCTACAGCGTCCTGCCCTGGCTCGCGACGTCGTTGCGCTACGACCGCGTCGATCCGCTGACCGACGACGCGCACTACAGCTTCGCCGTGGTGTCGCCGCGCGTGATCCTGCGGACTGACTGGCAGGCGACCGACCAGATCGTCATTCAATATTCGCACTGGTTCAACGGCTCGAACACGCTGGTGCGAACCGGCGATCCACCGACCGTCGACCCCGCGCAGGTTCCCGACGGAGACATGCTCTCGATCTCCGCCAGCATGTGGTGGTAAGAACGGGGCCGTGACGACGCCGGCAGCGACCTCTGCGCAGCCCGTCTCCTTGCTGGGGCGGGTGGCGGTGGTCGTCGGGGGCACGACCGGCATCGGGCGCTCGATCAGCCTCGGGCTGGCGGCGGCGGGCGCCGACGTCGTGGCGTCCGCTCGGCGCGCCGCCGAGGTCGACGCCGTCGCCACCGAGATCGAGCGCCTGGGCCGCCGCACGCTGCGCGCGACCGCCGACGTCACCGATCGCACGTCGCTGGAGCGCTTGCGCGACCAGGTGCTGGCGGCGTTCGGCCAGGTCGACATCCTGGTCAACAGCGCCGGCAAGACCAAGCGTGTGCCGACCATCGACTTCGCCGAGGACGACTGGAACGCCATCGTCGAGACCAACCTGACCGGCACGTTGCGCGCGTGCCAGATCTTCGGGCGGCCGATGCTCGCGCGCGGCTATGGGCGGGTCATCAACATCGCGTCGGTGGCGACGGTGGCACCGTTTCTCGAGGTCGCCGCCTACTGCGCCAGCAAGGCCGGTGTCGTTTCGCTGACCAAATCGCTGGCGATCGAATGGGGCAGCCGCGGCGTGTGTGTCAACGCGATCGCGCCGGGCGTGTTTCGCACCGCGCTCAACTCGGCGCTGCTCGACGGCACGCCGCGCGGGCAGGAGCTGCTGTGGCGCACGCCCATGAAGCGCTTCGGCCACCCCGACGAGTGCGCGGGCGCGGCGGTGTTTCTCGCGTCGGAGGCGGCGAGCTTCGTCAACGGCGAGACGATCGTGGTCGACGGCGGCTTCTCCAGCAGCGGCGTGAACCAATGAAGATCGTCGACGCCAAGGTGATCGTGTGCGGCCCGGGGCGCAACTTCGTCACGCTGAAGCTGCTCACCGAGGACGGCATTCACGGCGTCGGCGACGCCACGCTCAACGGGCGCGAGCTGGCGGTCGCGGCGTACTTGCAAGAGCACGTCGTGCCGCTGCTCATCGGCCGCGACGCGCGCCGCATCGAGGACACCTGGCACTACCTGTACAAGGGCGCGTACTGGCGGCGCGGCCCGGTGACGATGACGGCGATCGCCGCGGTCGACACCGCGCTCTGGGACATCCAGGGCAAGGCGCTGGGCGTGCCGGTCTACCAGCTGCTGGGCGGGCGCGCGCGCGACAGCGTCATGGTCTACGGCCACGCGCACGGCGACACCGTCGACGAGACCGTCGCGTCGGTGGCGCGTTTCGTCGCCGCCGGCTACAAGGCGGTGCGCGCGCAGTCCGGGATCGCCGGCCTGCCGGCGACGTACGGCGTCGCGCACGCGGCCACCACGGTCGGCAAGAGCTACGAGCCGGCGGCGAAGGGGCTGCCGGTCGAGAACGTCTGGAGCACCGAGAAGTACCTCGACACCGTGCCACGGCTGTTCGCGCGCGTGAGGCAGGAGCTGGGTTCGGACGTGCACCTGCTCCACGACGTGCACCACCGGCTGACGCCCAACGAAGCCGCGCGCCTGGGCAAGGAGCTCGAGCCGTATCACCTGTTCTGGATGGAGGACCCGGTGCCGGCGGAGCTGCAGGAGGGTTTTCGCCTGATTCGCCGCCACACCACGACGCCGCTCGCGGTCGGCGAGATCTTCTCGTCGATCCACGACTGCCAGCAGCTGATTCAAGAGCAGCTCATCGACTACGTGCGGGCGACGGTGGTACACGCCGGTGGCCTCACGCATCTGCGCCGCATCGCCCACCTGGCCGAGCTCTACCACGTGCGCACCGGCTGCCATGGCGCCACCGATCTGTCACCGGTGTGCATGGCGGCGGCGCTGCACTTCGATCTCAGCGTGCACAACTTCGGCATTCAGGAGTACCTGCCGCACAACGACGACACCGACCGCGTCTTCCCGCACGCCTACGTGTTCGGCGACGGCGCGCTCTACCCCGGCGACGCGCCCGGTCTGGGCGTCGACATCGACGAGGCGCTCGCGGCCAAGTTCCCGTACAGCCCGGCGTACCTGCCGGTGAACCGCAAGCTCGACGGCACGCTGCACAGCTGGTAGCGCCGGGAACGACGAACGGCTAGTTGCCAGCGTCGGTCGCGGGCCGCTTCACCCGATAGAAACGCCAGTCGTCGATGTAGAAATCGACCGGCCCGGCGTCCCAGGTCAACCGAGCAACCGAGACCGATTTGAGGTCGAAGAACGTGAACCGCTTGGCGAAGCCCTGCTCGTACATCCAGGTGAACGGCACCAGGAAGAGCTGCCAGTCGGTGGTCAGAGTCAGCGGATACGTCCAGTGGTCGCCGCACTGCTGGTCGCTCTCCGCAGGCGGCGGATCGGTCTCGCTGTAACAGAAGCTGCTGGTGACGCCCGAACGATAGGTGAACGGCCGGCACGGCCGGTTGGCAAACTCCGGATCGGAGCCAAACTGGTGGGCGTTGTCGACGCCGACGCCCGGATAGGCCGGGTAGGGGTCGTCGCAGCGAGTGGTGCCGCACGTATTGGTGTCGTGCTGGGTGTCGCCGGCCGACATGATGTCGGGGCCGGACACGAGGCCGGGAGGACCGCAATAATACCCGCCGCCCGGCACCACGCCCGTCGGCCCGCCGTGATCCGAATCGGGCGAGAACGTGCACGCCAGGCTGTTGATGCACGCGCACTCCCGCACGCGCTCGCAGTAGCGAGGCTCGTTCGGATAGTAGTTGTACATCGTGAAGCTGACGTCGTCGTCCGTGTACTTGTTGCCGATCAGCACGCGCAGCAGCGGCTGGCCGCCCGCCCCGCGGCGCGCCCAGACGGCGACGCCGTCCCATTGACTGGCGTCCAGGTAGAGTCCGGTGACCTCGGGCTCGGCGCCCGGCGGAACGCAGTAGTCGGGCAGCGGTGAACCAACGCAGTACTTCTGCACGAGGTGCTGCATGCCAACGCCCAGGCCACCACCCCAGCCCAGGAATGGTCCACCCCGCTCGTGATAGACGCTGTTGCCCGGATCCGAGGTGCAATGCTTTCCCGGCTCGGTGGGCTGCTCATAGCCGCTCGGTACAATCACCGACGTGTTGTCGGTGTACGTGTACAGGAATGTTTCGTGCCCCGCCTCGAAGTCGTCGATCACGAACGGCGCGAACTCCAGTCCCGCCTCTGCCGTGGCGCAATCGCCAAGCCGGACCTCGAAGCTTGGATTCACCGGCACCACGCCGCCGTCGGGACGGGGCGCCGTGGGGATGCAACCGACGCTCAGCCCGGCGACGGCGACGGCCGACACCGCCGCGTGGAAGGAGGCGCCTGAGACCGACGCGCGAGCCCGCGCGTGCATCGGGCGGCGACCTTGATTCATGAGCGAGCGCAGCTTCCCATCCGGGTTGTTTGGGGTCAAGCCTCATGGCTCACGCGCGCGACAATCTGCTTGTCGACGGGCGGCTGCACGGGATAAATGCCCAGCAATGAAGCGCGCGCCTGTCCGATCGATGGTCGCGTTCGCCTGCGCGATGGCCGTCGCCTTCGCGATGGGTGTCACGGGAGCCCTCGCACCCGGATGTATTCGGCGCAGTGAGACGCGCATTCCCGCAAATACCGCTGCTGATCACGGTGCGAGCACGATTTCAGCATCGGTTCAGGTTGCCCCCGGCGAACGGCACCAGACGCTGGAGGGGTTCGGCGCGTCTTTGGCCTGGCACCTGGAAAAGGTGACCGGCAATCCGCCGGCAGGGATTTACGACCTCATCTTTCCCGAATTGGGGCTGGACATCCTGCGCTTTCGCAATCGCTACCAACGCAGCAAGCCCGAAGACGGCAATCTGTCGCAAGAAGTGGAGATCCTGCGCCGCGCAACCCAGGCGCTCGGGCACGCGCCCAAGATCATGCTGTCGTCCTGGTCGCCGCCGGCGCCGCTCAAGGCGGATCACCGCGAGGACTGCAACAACAACCTCGATTGCACGCTCGCGCGCGAAAACGGACAGTTCGTCTACGACAAGTTCGCCGCGTACTGGATCGATTCGTTGCGCCACTACGCCACGCTGGGGATCGTGCCCGACTACATCACGCTGGAGAACGAGCTGTCGTTCATCCCACCGTCCTGGGAAGGCTGCAAGTTCGATCCGGTCGAGAGCGCCCAGTACCCTGGCTTCGATCGCGCGCTCGCCGCCGTCCACGCGCGCCTGGTTGGCTTCCCGAAGCGGCCGCGACTGCTCGCGCCCGAGGTGCTGGGGATTCACTGGGGCCTCTTGCAGAAGTACCTCGACCACATGGACATGAACCTGGTCGACGGCGTGGCGCACCATCTTTACGAACGCGGGCCCGACAATATCTGGGACTGGCGCAATCCGGGTCCCGACAGCTTCATCGACGAGATGCAGGCGGCCGCCGCCGCAACCCGGAAGCCCCTCTACCAGACCGAGTTTCAGACCGACGAGGATCGCGGAATCGACGGCGGCTTCGAGACCGCGTGGTTGATCCACAACTCGCTCGTCGAAGAGGGGGTGGTCGCCTTTTTGTACTGGGACTTGATCTGGACCGGCCGCGGCGGGCTGGTTTCCGTCAATGACGGGAACTACCACGCGCGCGACCAGTACTACGCGCTCAAGCACTACGCGCGTTTCACCGACCCCGGCTTCGTCCGGATCGGCGCCCGCGCGGATCACGCGGCCATCCGTGCGTCGGCCTATGAATCGCCGTCGGGCGATCAGCTCACGATCGTCGTGCTCAACACCGGGGCCGCGCCGGCGAGCGTCCGCCTCGACGCCGGCGGCTTCGCCTTCGCGCGTTCTGCCGCCTACGTCACGACGTTTCGGCCCGGGAGCTCCAAAGTCTGGGTCGACGTGTGGAAAGACCCCGGCGGTGCGAGCGGCGAGCGCGCGATCCCTCTGCCGCCTCGATCGGCGGCGACGGCCGTGCTCTGGCGTTCGCCCTGACCGCGCGATCACTTGTCTCGGCGCGGGGAATGTTGATAGAAATGCGTTTTCACCCACGCAACGAGGGATGACGCCGATGAAAACGCCATTGACCGGTCTTTTGAGGGTCTCGATGTTCGTGGCCGTGTCGGGCGGGCTGGCCGCCCTGGCCGTGGCGACCAACTGCGGTGGGTCGAGCGGCGGCCCGCGCCCGGGAGCGGGCGGCACCACCGGCTTCGGCGGCTCGACCACGCCCGGATTGGGCGGAACCACCGGCGGCGGCAGCGGAGGCATGACCGGTGGCGGCACTGGCGGCGTCGTCGTGAACTCGTGTCCGCTCGGCGGCAACCTCGACTGCACGGCTCCCCTCACGCTGGGCGACGGTGTGGTCACTGATTTTTCGGCGATGCAGTGGAGCACCGCCAGCGGGAAGTACTGTGATTCGAGCGGCCTCAGCGGCAGTCCGTTCGGCTTTGCCGGCGTCTCGACCACCGACGCGGGACCAGCGCCCCTCGGCATGGCGAGCGTCGACACGGCCGCGCGCAACCTCAAGCTGACCCTGGGCGTGGCGCCGGGCAGCTACGCGGGCGCCGGCATCTCCTTCGCGTCCTGCGTCGATGCGTCGACGTACAACGCGCTTCAGTTCAGCGCCTCGATCACGTCGGGCAGCCTGGATGGTTGCGTCTGGCAGGTGCAGCTGCAGACGCAGGAGCAACGGCCGACGACGCAGACCAACCCGACCGGCGGCAAGTGCGATACGACCGCCGGCTCGTGCTACGCCTTCCCCGCCGCGACGAACCTCGCGGTTCCGACGGCCACGGCGATGACGATCACCGTGCCGTTCACGGACTTCTCGCACAATCCGTCGGTCGCTCCGATGGCGTCGCAGCTGGTGGGCATTCAGTGGCAGGCGAACTCGGCTCCGCCGCTCGACCCCGACGGTGGCATGCAAATCGGCTGCACCGTCGAGATCCGCATCGACGACGTCAAGTTCGTCACGCAGTAGTGCGCGGTCGGGGGCCGGGACGTCAGGGCGTGAGCGTGACCGTCGCCAGCGAACGGCCGGGCATGTCGATGACGTTACCGGCGGGCAGCGGCCCCAGCGGCGCGGTGCGCTCGTCGGTCCCCGACGTGCGATAGACCGCCGACGTGCCGAAAGCGAAGGTGCCGGGATCGAGCGTGACCGTGTGCTCGGCGCTGTCGGTGTTGAGCACCACCAGCGTCACGCTCTGTCCATCGGGCGACGCGAACGCCGACGCGCGAATCACCGTCGAGTCCGGCGTCGCGCCCACGCGCTGCCATCCGACGTCGATCCACTTCGCGAAGTGGCGGACGGCGTAGTAGGTGTCGTTGATCTTGTAGCCCTTGGGCGTCTGCCACCGCGCCGGCGGCGCGGTTTCGATGCTGATCAGCCCCTGTGGGTTGGTCGACGACGCGCTCTCGTCCCAGATCAGATCCCAGTAGAAATACGCGGTGACACCTTCCATCGTGACCGCGTTGTCGATCAGCCAGGCGGTGTTGAACATGTCGCTCGGGTTCGGTCCAAACTCGGTTTGAAACAGGGGGAGGCCGGCGGCCGCCGTGGCCAGGCTGCTCATCCCGCTGTTGAACGTCGACGGCGCCGACGAGCTTCCGCCGTTGTAGAGGTGGTGCGCGACGCCACCCAGCTGGGCGAGATCGCCCGCGTCGCGCAGCGCCAGCAAGTAGTTCTCGATGGTCGAGTTGCCGATCCCCGAGACCTCGGGGCCAATCAGTGTCGGTTTCGACGGCAGATCGGCGATCGCGCCGGCGACGGCGCTCAGCGCCGGCCCGTAGCCAGCGTGCTTGGTCAGGTCCTCGGTCGCGTCGATGAGGCAGGCCGACCAGACGTTGTTCCCTGTCGGCATGAAGTCGGGCTCGTTCTGGATGCTCACGTACGCCGGCACCACGCCCGCGGCGGCGTACGCGTCCAGCGAGGCGCGCCACCACTGCCCGAAGTCGGCATACCGGTAGGCGCCGTTGCTCTGCCCCAGCGTGCCGCCCAGGTACTTGTTGATGCTCTTCATCGACGGCGGCGGCGACCACGACGACATCAGGATCACCGGGTCGTGTCCCAGCGCCGCGCGGACGTCCGTGACCACCGACACCGTCGCGTTGAAGTCGCCCATGTCGTTGGGGTCGCTGGACTGGCCCATGCGGGTGGGATCGCCGGCCTGGCTGTTTTGATACCAGTTGGCGATGCGCAACAATTGGAAGCCGCCGTCGAGGTACAGCGCATTGTAGATGTCCGCGCGGTTGGGTTGATTGGAGAGCGATCCAATCTCGAACGCAACGGCGCCCCCGAAACCGACCATGGTCTGGTAGAGCGTGCTGGGATCGATGGTCACGCCCACATTGAACGGAGCCACCGTCGGATCAGACGGCTCATTTTGACCGCTCGCACCGCAGCCGGCAGCGACGAGCAACGAGGGCAGCAACCCGCGTGCAATCAAACCACGTTGCTTCATGACTGCTGACTCCGACCAATAGACAATATGAGAATCAAGCGCCGCGGGTGCCCGGCGTCCATCAGGGCACCTAGCGGTGGCAGACGAAGAGGGTAGCCGACAGCGGCGACAGGCGGTAGCTGATCTGGTTGTTGGCGATCTCGGCGGGCGGCAAGGGCCGCACCGCGGCGGCGCTCGCGTCGAAGCCGAAGACCTCGGCCCTGGTATACGGCCCGGACGTCGGGCTTGCCTTGCCTTCGGGCGTGATCTCGATCCTGCCGTTGAACGCGGTGTGCTGCTCCTTGTTGATGACCAGCACGGTCAGCGTTCCGGGGCGCTTCGAATCGATCGCGGCGAAGACCGACATCTTGTCGAGATCGCCGGCCGCCGACGGCATGGCCTGCACCGCGGTGTCGGCGTAAGCGCCGCCCTTGCCGTCGTAGTTGCGAAAGATCTGGAACGCCGTCTTGATGTATTTCGGCAACGGCTGGTTGCCGGCGCCGTCGCCCCAGTACGTCGCCAGGTAGACGCCCTCGCGGCCGAGCACGCCCAGCACGTCGGCCTGCGCGAGCCCGCCGGAGATGTGGTCGCCGACGCCGTAGTTGTATTCGGTCATGGCCAGCTCGGTGCCGGGATAGTTGGCGTCGATCCGCTCCTTCAACCAGCGCAAAAGGCGGATCGGCTTGCCCCAGGTCGCCGCGATCCAGCTCTTTTCGAGATACGTCGGATCCCACAGGCTGCGTGGCGCCTGCAGGCGCGCGTCGATGGTCTTGGGCGACACGTCCTTGTCGGTGATGCGGACGGAGCCGCGCGCCTCGGGATACCAGTGGACATCCAGCAGATGCAGCAGCCGGCGGTGGTTCTGCTCCTCGGCGCGCTTCATCCCCGCCAGCAGGAAATCGACGTAGGTGCCGGCGCCCCCCGCCAGCTTGGCGTTCTCCGCCTTGGCGTCGGGCGCGTCCTGCAGCGTCATGTACTCGGACCAGCCGAACATCGTGCCGCCGATGACCTGCGCCGAGGGATCGATCTTGGTGATGGCGGCGGCGGTTGCGGTTGTTCGGGTCACCATCTCCGCGTAGGTGGTCTTCTCGGGATGCACGCGCGGGTGCGTCGACGGCCACAGCGCGGGTTCGTTGTCGAGCGCGTAGAACTTGATGCCGCCTTTTGCTGCCGCGCCCATCTTCTGGACCAGGTAGTTGACGAACTCGTCCTCGTAGACGACGCCGTCGCGGAGATCGGGCGCGGAGGCGTACGGGCTGGGTTTCTGCGGCAGAGAGCGCACCCAGCGCTTGCTCGGCGCCTTCTCGGTCTCCGCAACCGGGCCGTCCTTGTCTGCGGTCACGAAGTCGACCAGCGGCACCGTCGCCACCGACTCCCAGCCGGCGCGGCGGTTGGAGGCCGCGAACTCTAGATATTGCGCCGCGGGCTGGCCGCACGTCTGGTAGCCCATGACCGTGCACGACCAGTTGTCGCTGCTGTGCTTGTAGTCGTTGCCGGCGTTGGAGACGTCGAGCTCCCAGTTGTACGCGGTGCCGCGATTGCCGCCCATGCGGCGCACGGTGACGCCGGTGCCTTCGCCCGGCTGCGAGTTGATGCCGTAGACGTAGGGGCTGATGGGACGGATCACCTGCGCGGCGTTGACCTCGAGCCGCAGATCGCCGCCCTCGATGGGCGGGCCGCTCAGCGCCGCGGTCGCGGTCGCCGTCGCCGCGGCGACCAGCGTGTGCTCGCGCCGCCGGTCGGTCGCCTGCGTCGTCGGCAGCGCGCTCACCGGCACCTGCTTGCCGAAGCTCTCGATGCTGACGCCCGCCAGCTGCAAGACCTGGGGCTCGTAGCCGAGGCGGAACAGGATATGCGCCTCGCCGGCGCGATACGCGCGCGCCGCCTTGAAGCGCACCTGCGCCTTGATCCAGTCGCTGCCCGCCTTGATGGGATACTGGATCGACTTGGAGTACGGCGACTGCGCCAGCTCGAAGACCAGCTCGGTCTCGCCGACCGATGCTGGCTGGGGTTTCTCGCTGCGCAGGTAGAACGTCGCCAGGATCGCGTCGCCGCTGTCGACGTCGGCCGCGTTCATCGCCTCGAGCTGCACCGCCCACTCGTGATCCGATGCGTCCTTCACGGCCAGCTGCACGGCCTCGTTGAACGGCTGCCCCGTGACCGGAATCGTCGTCAAGTCGACCTTGCGCGCGTCGCCGCTGACCTTGAACGCGCCCACGCCCTGGCCGCCGAGCAGATCGGCGCGCGGGACGCCCGCGATTCGCGCGTTGGCGGCTTCTTGCGCCGCCGAGGTCTTCACCGGCGCCGAGCCCGGTGCTGCCGCCGTCCCGCCCGACGACGGTGGCGCCGTGCGCTTGATGCAGGCGGCGCCGGCCAGGGTCAACGTGGCGCCGATGCCGGCCGCCAGGCACGCGGCGGCGCAACGCGCGGCAGAGCTCGAGGAACGCAGGATAGGGGAGGGGGACGTCCGCATGCGCGCAGATTATCCGGTTTCGACCGCACCGGAACACCGGCGTCGGGCCCTCTCAGATTTCCGAGGTTTGGCAGATCAATCCACCCAGGTCCGGGCATGCCCGATGCGGGCAAATGGCTGGATTCGTGGCCCCACCGCTGGATTCGGATTGATGGCGCCGGGATTGCAGTTGAGCGATCGCGTTCTGCCCGACGGCAAGGAGCCAATCATGCCCCGCACTCCAGCCCGGACCTCATCGTTGCTTTTCACGCTCGTGTCGATCGGCAGCGCCGCCGGCCTTGGCGCCTGCAGCACGCAAGAGAGCGACAGCGTCGTGTCCGCGGAGACGAGCCATGTCATCTGGAAGAGCGACGGCACCGGTCAAATCGAGCTCCCTGCCAATGTCCCCTGCCACTTCGATGCGACCTACGATCTGGATGTGCACGCGGGGACGCTCGCCTGGAGTTTCTGCACTTTCAGTGGCACGGACTTCTCCGATCCCGGCGCCTACGTCCCGGTGATCGGCTCGCGCACGCTGACCAACGACGAGAAGAGCCAGGCGACCGCGGCAGCCTCCGCGGTCAAGGTCTCGTCCGGCACGCTCTGCCGCGGCGCCGATCTCGAAGGACGCAGCCTGGAGGTCGACGACACCGCGGGTTCGGTCACCTACGGCGACGACTTCTACGCCTGCCAGATGCAGTACCAGCGCTACGTGGTCTTCGAGCAGCTCGCCAACCTGGGCGACGTGCTTCGCGGCATGGCCCATTCACCCTGATCCCTGGAGGAGCCACCATGCATCGCCATCCCGCTCGCACCGCACGATTGTCACTCGCGCTCGCATCGCTCGCTAGCGCCGGTCTGGGCGCCTGCAGCAGCCAGGGCAGCGGCACCAACCCCGGGGAGAGCGTCCTCGTCGCAGGCGCGCAGCACGTCGTCTGGAACAATCTAGGGGGTGGCTTCGCCATTCCGATCCCCGCGGGCGCCTCATGCTCTGTAAAAGCGAGCTACGACTTCGATCTCGGCGCTGGAACGCTGGGGTGGAATGTCTGCAGAATCACCGGCAACGACTACTCCAACCCCGACGCCTACAACACCGAGACCGGCTCGCGCGTGCTGGCGCCCGATGAACGCGCGCAAGCCACGGCCGCGACCCGCGAGGTGACCGTCTCTGATCGAATGACCTGCGGAGCCGACAAGCCAACCGTCACGCTCGAAATCGTCGGGACGTCCGGCTCGGCCCTGTACGGCGATGACTTCTACGCGTGTGAAAAGCTCTACGCGCACTATGTCGACTCCGGCCAGCTCGACCAGCTCGGCACCTTGCTCGACGGCATGGCGCACAATCTGTGACGGCGTCCGGAGGCCGCGCGCTCAGGGGGAGCGCGCGGTTTCCGGCGCCGCCGCGTGCTCGTGTGGCGCCTGGGATGGCGGCGAGCCACCGCTGGCCAGCGGCGTCTGCCCCGCGCCGTGCCGCACGCGCCGCGCCGACTGCACGATGTGCACGACCTGGTCGAGGATCACCGCGATCAGGATGACCGCGCCGACGATGATGAAGGTCCAGTTCGGGTTCAGGCGCCACAGGCGCGCGATGCCGTCGGTGTCCTGGTAGCGGACCTGGAACATGTTGATGCCGTTGTCGATGACCCGCATCATCGCCGAACCGATCACGATGCCCAGCACGGTGCCCTCGCCGCCGCGCAGCGAGCAGCCGCCCAGCACGACGGCGGCGATGGCGTAGAGCTCGTAGGCGACGCCGACCTGCTGCGACATCTGGCCGATGTAGGCCGCGTAGCAGATACCGGCGACGCCGGCGAGGCCCGCCGAGATCACGTAGGTCGACGTCTCGACCTTGTTCACGTTGATGCCCGAGTACTGGGCGGCGTCGCGGTTGCCGCCGATGGCGTAGACGTAGCGGCCGAACACGGTGAAGTGCAACAGGTAGGTGGCGAGCGCGATCACGCCCATGAAGATCAGCGCCGGGTAGGGCAGCAGCGGATCGCCGCCGACGTTGAACAACCCCTCGTTGGCGAGCTTGAGCAACGGCGACGAGCCCATGCTCAGCGTGCCGCCCTGCACGATCGTCTGCGAGACGCCGCGGATCAGCAGCATTCCGCCCAGCGTCACGATGAACGGCTGCAGCTTGAGGCGGGTGATCAGCAGGCCCTGGCCGAGGCCGATCAGCAGCACCACGCCGAGCGCGACGACGATGCCCAGCCCCAGCGAGAGGCCCATGCCGCCCTGCGCCTGCGATGAGACCTTCGCGATGATCACGCCGGTCAGGCCGACCATCGAGCCGACCGACAGGTCGATGCCGCCGGTGACGATGACGAAGCCGCTGCCGATGGCGTAGATGCCCAGCATCGAGATCTGCCGGATGGTGTTGATCGCGTTCGAGTGTCCCGCGAAGTCGGGGTTGGAGATGGTCAGCGCGATGCACATCAGCACCAGCGCTCCGAACATACTGAGCTCGCGTCTCATGCGGCGGCGTCCCCTTTTCCTCGTTCGTCGACGTGTCCGGTCATGAGGCGCGCGATGCGCTCCTGCGTGAGCTCGCGTCGCGCGAGCACGCCCCGGATGCGGCGTTCGTGCATGACCACGACCCGGTCGCTCATGCCGATGATTTCTTCCATGTCCGAGCTCACCATGATGATCGCGATCCCGTGCTCGGCCAGCGCCGCCATGTGGCGGTAGATCTCGGCCTTGGCGCCGACGTCGATCCCGCGCGTCGGCTCGTCGAGGATCAGCACCTTGGGGCTCATGGCCAGCCACTTCGCCAGCACGACCTTCTGCTGGTTGCCGCCCGACAGGTTGACGACCTTCTGGCGGATGCTCGGCGTCTTGGTGCGCAGCCGCGCGACCTCGGTCTCGGCGACGCGCTTCTCGGTCGCGCGATCGAGCCAGCCCCAGCGGTTGTAGCTGCCGACGTTGGGAAGCGAGGTGTTCTCGGCGACCGACATCGGCAGCACCAGGCCGTGGCGCTTGCGGTCCTCGGGCGCCAGGTAGACGCCGCGCTGGATCGCGTCGCGCGGCGCGCGCGGCAGGTACGGCTTTCCGTCGAGGATCATCTTCCCGCTCTCGGCGGGCGTCACGCCGAAGATCGTCTCCATCAGCTCGGTGCGCCCCGAACCGACCAGGCCGGCGAAGCCGAGGATCTCGCCGCGCGCCGCGGTGAAGCTGACGCCGGCGCGCGTGCCGGGCACGCGCAGGTCCTCGACCTTGAGGACCGGATCGGCGGCGGTCTCGGTCGCGGGCGCCGACGCCGACGGAGCGGGGACGTCGACGCCGGTGGGGCCCTTGGGCGGGAAGTACTGCCCCTTGAGCTCGCGCCCCACCATCATCGCGACGATCCTGTCGGTGGTCGCCGCCGCGCGCGCGACGTCGCCGACGTAGCGCCCGTCGCGCAGCACGGTGATGCGGTCGGCGAGCGTCAGCACCTCCTCCATGCGGTGAGAGATATAGACGATGCCGATCCCCTCGGCCTTGAGCTGCCGGATGATCGCGAACAGGTGCGCCGACTCGCCCGCCGTCAGCGACGACGTCGGCTCATCCATGATGATGATGCGCGCGTCCAGCGACAGCGCCTTCGCGACCTCGACCATCTGCATGGTGCCCGCGGTCAGCGTCGAGACCGGCGTGGTCGGCGCCAGCGTGAGCCCGGTGCGCGCCAGCAGCGCCTCGGCGCGCCGGTTCAGCTCGCGGCGGTTCAGCGGTTGCAGCAAGCTGGCGGCGCGCTCGTTCCCCAGGAAGATGTTGGCGGCGATGTCCAGGTTCGGCGCCAGCATCAGCTCCTGGTGGATGAGCGCGATGCCCAGGCGCTTGGCCTCGCCGACGCCGGCCAGCACCGTCTGCTTCCCGTCGATGAGGATCTCCCCCGCGTCGGGCTGCTGCGCGCCGCCGAGGATCTTCATCAGCGTGCTCTTGCCGGCGCCGTTCTCGCCCATCAGCGCCAGCACCTCGCCGGGGTCGAGGTGCAGCGACACGCCGTCGAGGGCGGTCACGCCGGGGAACCGCTTGGTGATCCCCCGCATCTGCAGGAGCGGGGGACGATTCGAGCCTTCAGCCATGAACTACCGTGTCTCGACGACTTCTTCTAGCAAACCCTGCGAACGATCCGCGGAAC
Organism: uncultured Pseudomonadota bacterium; assembly: GCA_963774325.1. GTDB lineage: Bacteria > Myxococcota_A > Polyangia > Fen-1088 > Fen-1088 > DASRQZ01. Next base: position 52,940 of record CAVZEF010000002.1, on the reverse strand, counting down.
GCGGGCGCTAGGCGCCCTTCTTCATCTCGGCAAGTTGCGCGCGGAACGGTGCGACGTTGGCCTTGTTGATGACGTCGACGCCGGTGTCGATGATGTGGTCGGCGGGCAGCGCTGCCTTGGCCTTGGCCGGGTCGGTCGCCAGCTCGTGCATCCACTTCGACGCCAGGTAGCCGAACTGGAACGGCTTCTGGACCACCGTCACCTGGATCGATCCGGCGGCGATGCCGTCCAGCGTACCGTCGTCCTCGTCGAACACCGCCGCCAGCACCTTGCCCTTCTTGCCCAGGCCATCCAGCGCCGCCGCGATCGCCGTGCCGTTGTAGTTGTAGAGGCCGACGACCATCGCGAGATCGTGGTTGGCGTTGACGATGTCCTCGACGTTGGAGCGCGCCTTGGCGCGGTCGGTGTTGTCCTCGCGCTTGTCGATGATGGTGATGCCGGAGCCGGCGATCGCGTCCTCGATGCCCTTCAGGCGCTGCGCGGCGTTGTCCGCCGAGAATGTCCCGACGAAGACCGCGATCTTTCCGCCATGCGGCAGCAGCTTGACCATCTCCGCGCCCAGCGTCTTGCCGGCCTCGTAGTTGTTGGTGCCGATGTAGAGCAGGCGGTTCGACTTCGCGGCATCCGAGTCGAACGTCAGCAGCGCGCTCTTCTCGGCGATCTTGTTGAGCACGCCGGTCTGGTCGTTGGGCGCGATCACGCTCACGGCGATCGCGTCGTAGCCCTGGCTCGACAGGTTCTGGAGGATCTGGTTCTGATCCTCGGTCGTGCCGTTGGGCGGCAGCTTGATGTCGACCTGGACCTTGCCCTCCTTCTCGTACTTGTGCACGCCGGCCGCGGCGATCTTCCAGAACTCGCTGGTGTTGTTGGTGACGAACGCCAGCTTGACCATCTTGGCCGCGGCGGGCGCGGCGCCGCCGCCCTCGCCCTCGGGCTTCTTCTTGGTGCAACCGGCGCCGGCCATGACCATGCCGGCGAGCAGGCAGGTGAGCAGGCTCTTGTGCGCGAGAGCGAGTGTCTTGTTCTTCACGAGGTTTCTCCTGGACCGGACCGGTCGTCTTCTATCGTTCGTTGTGTTCAGACAGTGGTTTTTGTCTTGGTTTCACGTGGCCGTCAGCGCGCCGCCACGTCGAGATCCACCTTCTTCGTATCCGCCGAGCTCCCGCCAACCATGATTTCGAAGCGGCCGGGCTCGACCACCCGCTTCATCCCTTCATCGAAGAACGCCAGCTGGTCGGGTCCGATGGGGAACTCGACCTTCTTCGATTCGCCTGCCTTAAGGTGGATTCGCCGGAACCCTTTCAGCTCAGAAATCGGACGGGTCACCGAGCTGACCACGTCGTGGATGTAGAGCTGGACGACCTCGTCGGAGGCGGCCTTGCCGCTGTTGGTCACGGTCACGGACGCGGTCGCCTTGCCGTCGGGTGTGATGCGGGCCGGCGTCACCGCCGGCTTCTCGTATTTGAAGGTGGTGTACGAGAGCCCGAACCCGAACGGCCAGAGCGGCCCGGGCTCCTCGCCGAGGTAGAGCCGCCGCGCCGAGGGCTTGTAGTTGTAGTAAGCGGGGATGGCGCCGACCTGGCGCGGCACGCTCACCGGCAGGCGGCCCGCCGGGCTGACGTCGCCGAACAGCACCTCGGCGACCGCGGTGCCGGTCTCCTCGCCCAGGTAGAACCCGTCGAGGATCGCGGGCACCGTCTTCACCAGCTCCGGGGTCGCCAGCGGCCCGCCATGGATCAGCACCAGCACCACCGGCTTCTTGTGCGCCATCACCGCGCGCGCCAGGTCCATCTGCCGGCCGACCAGCCCCAGGTCCATGCGATCGCCGCGGTGGTTGTCGGCCCAGCCCTCGCGTGAGAGCTGCTCGTTCTGCCCCAGCACCAGCACGGTCAGATCCGCCTGCGCGGCCAGCTTGTCGGCCTCGGCGATCAGCTTGGCGTCGTCGGCGGGGTCCGCCATCTCGATCAGATCGTCGGCCCAGCCGCGATTGCCCTTGGTCAGGCCGCAGCCGGGCGCGGTGCTCACCATGACGTGCCCCCCGGCGCGCGACTTGATCCCTTCGGCGATGCTGACCACGCGATCCGGCTTGCCGCTGTAGGCGCCGAGGCGCACCACGTCGGCGTTGGGGCCGATCACGGCGATCGATTTGTAATGCGCCGGATCGAGGGGCAAGAGGTTGCCCTCGTTGCGCAGCAAGATGATCGCCTCCTCGGCGGCGTGACGCGCCAGCGCGCGATCGCCGGGGCGCTCGGCCTCGGGCACCGGCGACAGCGTGTACGGCTGGTCGAACAGGCCGAGCTGCATCTTCGCGCGCAGCAGGCGCGCGACCGCCTGGTCGACCTCGGCGGCGGGGACGAGACCGGACTTCATGTCCTCGACCAGCGTCGGGTAGCCCTCGCCCTCGGGAACCTCGAGATCGACGCCGCTGTTGAGCGCCTTGAGGCCGGCCGCGCGCAGATCGGCGACCACGTGGTGCTTGCGTTCGAGCTCGGCGACGCCGAAGTAGTCGGAGACGATGAAGCCGCGAAACCCCCACTCGGCGCGCAGCACGCTCCCGAGCAGCCAGCGGTTGGCGTGCGAGGGGATGCCGTCGACCTCGTTGTAGCTCGGCATGACGCTGGCGATCGACGCCTCGCGCACGACCGCCTCGAACGGCGGGAAGAACACCTCGCGCAGCACGTGCATCGAGTAGTTGCCGGGCGCGGTGTTGCGCCCGCCCTCGGGCGTGCCATGGCCGCTGAAGTGCTTGGCGGTCGCGGCGACGTGGGCGGCGTCGATCGGCGCATCGGGCCCGCGCCGCCCCTGGAAGCCGCGCACGGCGGCCACGCCCATGCGGCTGACCAGGTAGGTATCCTCGCCGTAGGTCTCTTCGATGCGGCCCCAGCGCGGGTCGCGCGCGACGTCGACCACCGGCGCCAGCACGTGCTGCACGCCGCGCGCGCGCGCCTGCCGCGCGGCGACCGTGAACACCTGCTCGACCAGATCCGGATCGAACGTGGCCGCGAGCGCGATCGCCTGCGGGAAGCTGGTCGCCGACGGCACCGCGAAGCCGTGCAGCGCCTCCTCGTGCATCAGCGCCGGGATGCCGAGGCGCGTCTGCTCGACCAGATACTTCTGGATGGCGTTGGCGAACTCGGTGGCGCTCTTGGCGTCGGCGTGGCGGTCCGACGGACGCGTGATCTCGCCGATGCCGTTGCCGATCAGCTTCTTCGCCGCTTCGAGCGACAGCTGGTGGGTCTTCGCGTCGTCGAGATGGGTGTGCTCCCAGTTGACCGACAGGAGCTGCGCGACCTTCTCCGCGGGCGTCATGCGCGCCAGCAGGTCGGCGACGCGCTCGGCGATCGGCGCCTTCGCGTCCCGATAGCGCGCGTTCTTCGGCGGGCGCGCCGGCCGCTCGGCCGCGGCGATGCGCGGTGCCGTTGCAGAAGTCACCGAGATCACGCGACCACCGCCGCCACCGCCACCACCGCCATCGCTTCGAGCCGAGCACGAGCCTGAAGGGGGCCATCCGTTTCATGGCCGGGACCATAACATCAACGCCACGGAGTGGACGAGGGCCTTGTTGGGGGAACCGGGTACTAGGACCGGCCAGCGTGCTCGGAGACCGGCCAGGTGCTCGTGTCCGTCCCCTCCGACTCGGCGGCGGCCTACGCGATCAGCTTTGCTCGCGCGGCCTTCACCGCCGCCACCAGCTCGCTCGCCCGCTCGGTCAGCACGTGGTCGTCGCCGGCCGCCAGCGCCGCCGGGTCGATGAGCTCCGAGCCGACGCCCAGCGCCGACGCGCCCGAGGCGATGTAGTCGCCGGCGGTCACCGCGCTCACGCCGCCGGTCGGCAGCATGCGAACTTGCGGCAGCGGCCCGCGCAGCGCGCGCAGATATTTCGCGCCGCCGACCGCGCCGCAGGGGAAGATCTTCACCATGTCGGCGCCGGCCTCCCAGGCGGTGATCACCTCGGTCGGTGTCAGCGCGCCCGGCATCGCCGGCACCTCGCGCGCGTGCGCGGCGGCGATCGTCGCCAGGTTCAGCCCGGGGCCGACGATGAACTGCGCGCCCGCGTCGATGCAGGTCAGCGCGTCGTCGGGGTTCAGCACCGTGCCCGCGCCGATGAGCGCGCGGCCGCGGAAGCGCTCGCACAGCTCGCGAATCACGTCGACGGCGCCGGGCACGGTCATGGTGATCTCGAAGACCGAGATGCCGCCGGCCAGCACGGCCTCGGCCGCGCGCAGGCCAGCTCGGCCGAGGGAGCGCGCACCACGGGGACGATCCCGATCTCCTCGATGTAGCGACGGATGGTTTCGCGTTTCGTCGATGCCTTCATGCGAGCCTCATCTGCATCTATCGATGCGGGCGTTGGGGCCGTCCATGGCGCGCAGCACCTCGGGCAGCGTCGCCATCGTCGTGTCGCCCGGCGTCGTCATCGCCAGCGCGCCGTGAGCGACGCCGCAGCGGAGCGCCCAGGGCAGGTCCTTGCCGGCGAGCAGGCCGTAGATCAGCCCCGACGCGAACGAGTCGCCGCCGCCGACGCGGTCCAGGATCTCGACGTCGCGCTGGGGCACCTCGTGAAACGCGCCGCCGCCGTAGGCGATCGCGCCCCAGCCGTTGGCGCTGGCGGAGCGCGCCGTGCGCAGCGTGGTGGCCACGGCCTGGATGTTGGGGAACGCCGCGACGACCTTGCCGATCATGCCGCGGAAGCTCGCGGTCGGCAGGTCCTTGAATTCCGGATCGACGCCGTCCAGCTCGAACCCCAACGCGGCCGAGAAGTCCTCCTCGTTCCCGAAAAGCACGTCGACGAACGGCATCAGCGCGCGGTTGACCTCGCGCGCGCGCGCCTGTCCGCCGTTGGCGCGCCACAGCGAGTCGCGGTAGTTGAGATCGTACGAGATGCGCGTGCCGTGCCGGCGCGCCGCCTCCATCGCCTCGCGCGCGACCGCCGGTGTCGTGGCCGACAGCGCGGCGAAGATGCCGCCGGTGTGGAGCCAGCGCGCGCCCTGGCCGGCGCCGCCGAAGATCGCGTCCCAGTCGACGGCGCCCGGCGCGAGCTGGGCGATCGCGGTGTGGCCGCGGTCGGAGCAGCCGACGCCGCCGCGCGGGCCGAAGCCGCGTTCGGTGAAGTTGAGCCCGTTGCGGCTCTCGCGCCCGACGCCGTCGTACTTCACCCATCGGAGAAAGGACAGGTCGACGCCACCTTGCAACATCAGATCCTCGACCAGGCGTCCCGACCGGGTTGTCGGCCAGCGCGGTGACGATCGCTGTGCGCAGGCCGAAGCAGCGGCGCAGCCCGCGGGCGACGTTGTACTCGCCGCCGCCTTCCCAGGCGGTGAAGCTGCGCGTGGTGTGAATCCGCCCTTCACCGGGATCGAGGCGCAGCATCACCTCGCCCAGACTCACTTCATCGAAGCGGCATTGCGCCGCCGTTTTGATCGCGAGGTTGCTCATGTCGGTTGCGAGGATGCCACAATCGCCGCGTCACGCGTGGGGGCCTCCGCGGCGGTGCGCGTCGTCGCGTTCGTTGGTCCAGGAACCGAAACAGGAACCGAAACAGGAACCGAAACAGGAACCGAAAGAAACGGAAGTCGATGCGTCATCCTCGACGGAGTCATTAACCCGCGGCACCTTGAATTGTCACGTGTTTCGCGACGGCTTGTGATAGCTTGCCAGCGCCACAAAAACGTTGGATCGCGGAGAGCGTCCACCAGGGGGACGGATGCCACTCGGGCACTTTGCTTGGAAAGCTGGATCGCACTTCAGTCGGTACGAGATACTCGGCCGACTGTCCGCCGGTGGTATGGCGGAGGTCTGGCGCGCCCGCGTTCTCGGCGTCGAGAGCTTTCAGAAGGACATCGTCATCAAGACGATGAGGCCCGAGCTCGCCGACACGCCGGATCTGGTGCGCATGTTCATCAACGAGGCGGAGATCGCCGCGCGCATGAACCATCCTGGCATGGTCCAGGTCTTCGATTTCGGCCAGTACGAGGGGCGCTACTTCATCGCGATGGAGTACGTGCCGGGGCGGTCGTTGCGCCAGCTCGGGCGATCGTTTCGTCTCAAACAGCGCCGGCTGCCGCGAAATTTTTTCCTGCGCGCCATGCTCGATGTCGTTCGTGCGCTGTCATACGGTCACGCGCTGACTGAAAACGGCGTACCGGTCGGATTCGTCCATCGCGACGTCAGCCCCGAGAACGTCATGATCTCGTACGCGGGCGCGACCAAGCTGATCGACTTCGGCGCGGCGGCGACCACGAACACGCCGCCGCCGTCGAGCTCGGTGGTCGGCAAGCTGCGCTACCTGAGCCCCGAGCGGTTGCGCGGAAACGTCGGCGACGCGCGGAGCGATCTCTACTCGGTCGGCATCATGCTCTACGAGTACCTGGCCGGCATCAGCCCGTTCGACGGCCAGGACATGGTGAAGAAGATCATCGACGGCCAGGCGCCCGACATCACCACCAAGGTCAACGTGCCGATGTCGGTCGCGCGCGTCGTGCGGCGCGCGATGGCCGCCGACCTGCGCAAGCGTTACGGGTGGGCGGATCGGCTGGCCGACGAGCTTCTACAACTCCTGGCCAGCGACCTCGGCAACGACCCCTACGCCGCCGACGAGGGCGACGTGCTCGAGCACCTGCGCAAGGCGGGCGCGGCGGTGCACGAGATGCCGGCTACGCCCGAGGGACAGGCGGCGCGCCTGCGCATTTTGCCCTCGGTCGCAGCACCCGCGGTTGCGCGACCGGCGGCGCCCCCGGTGCTCGCGCCGCCGGCGGACCCGCAGGTTGATGCGCGCGCCGCCGCCCGCCGCACGCCGCGTCCGACGCCCACGGCGGTGAAGCCGGCGATCAGCCTCGACGACCTCTCGGTGCTGCAGCAGCAGGCGACGCCCCCGGTTGTGCCGCGCGTTCCCGGCGGCCCGACCGCGCAGCCGCCGGTCGCCGCGGCCCCGCCCCGCCCGCCGTTCATCCCCACGCCTGCGGCGCGGTTGCCGACGCCTGCGGCGCGGTTGCCGACGCCTGCGGCGCGGTTGCCCACGCCTGGTACGCGGGTGCCCGCGCCTGGTACGCGGGTGCCTACGCCGGCGGCGCTGTCGGATCCGTTCTCGGTCGTGCGCCGCGCGGGCGTCAATCCGGTCGCCGCGTGGGTGCGCGGCGCGCCGCCCGAATCGGCGCTGCCGCAGTCGCCGCCGACGCACAACCTCAGCGAGGACGAGGCGGTCGCCGCCGCCTGCTTCGATCGCGGCCTGTCGCTGGTCTCGGAGCGCCGTCCGCTGGACGCCGTGCTCTACTGGGAGCGCGCGGTCGCGCTCGCGCCGGCGGTGGCGATGTACCAGGAGCAGCTGCGCCGCCTGGTGACGCAGATCCGCGACGAGAAAGATGCGGGCGGTCTCGCCGACGCCGACCCCGCGCCGCACGTCGATCCGCAAGGCGGATTCTGAGCCCGCGTACTGCGGTCCCGCCTGCGTGAGGATCTCGGCGACGGCGGTGCAGGGTTCTTCGACGGTGTAGTCGTAGGGCGGCGTGAAGGCCGCGCCGCCGACGCCGTCCGTGTTGCCGGTGACCCCCTCGAAGCAGGTTGGCGCGCGGCTCGAGCACGCTGGTGGTGTCGGCGTAGGAGGTGATGTTGAACGGAATGTTCACGCCGCGGAAGACGTTGTTCTCGGCCAGGATGCTCGCGCCGACGCCGAGGCCGACGCAGTACGAGTTGCTGACCGACGTCCACAGGTTGTTGTAGAGGTGAATCTCGCCGAACCGCACGCGCGGCTCGCGCTCGTGCACGTTGGCGCCCCACCAGTCGTGGTGCCAGGTCACGCGCAGGTGGCCCGCATCCGTCGTCGAGTTGTCGGAGCTGCCGATCAGGTCCGAGAACTCGTGTCCGCCGGCGGCGCCCGCCGGGTCGACGCGCGACCCGGAGTAATAGAACTTGGTCCACGACAGCGTGATGAAGTCGGAGGCCAGGTTGATGTCCAGGTTGCCGTCGGAGCCGTCGGAGATGTCGTCGTGATCGAACCAGACGTGGTGCGAGTTGCTGATCGTGACCGCGTCGGCGCCCGCCGAGCAGTCCTTGGCGTTGACCGCGGCGGGATCCTTGCAGTTGTAGCCGACGATCTTGAGGTTGCGGACGATGACGTTGTACGAGCCCGAGATCTTGATGTTGCCCTGAACCACGCCGCCGCAGACGCCGACCAGCGTCTTGTTCGAGCCGACGCGCACGTTGCCGCTGATCGTCATGCCGACGATCTGCACGACCGCCGGCGTCGTGCCCGCGAGCGCGGTGTTGAGGTCGGCCAGCGTGGTCACGCTGATCGGCACCGCGGGGTCGCCGCCGGTCGTCGTATCGACCGACACCGTGCCGTTGCCCATGCCGGACACGGTGGCCCAGCCGGAGAGCGGGCTTGCCGGCGGTGGCGCATCGCAGGAAGGCGGCGTCTCGCCGTTGCCGGCACCGCTCCCGGTCATGCCGGCATCGATCGGAGGACAGAGTCCGTATGGGTCGCTGTTGGCCGACAGGGTGGTGGTCGGGGCGCTCGAAAAGCAGCCCGCAACCAGTGCCAGCAACGCCCAGCGCGCTCGCGAACACACCCCTATCCAGAGCCGCGTGACCACGGTGCAGTTAAGGTGTTCCGCCGTTCGGCGGACGGCTCATACCGCTGCTTCGTGCAGGGTTCATTTCAGGGCGGGCTCACCGGTTGTCGGTCGGCGCGAGCTCGATGAGCGGGATGTCGTCGCGGCGGCGCGGGCCGAGGCGCACGCCGATGAGGGGGCCGAACAGCGGGGCCTCGACCGGGCGTCGCCTTGGGCTCGGTCCAGTCGGTCACCGGCACGGAGGCGAGCTTGCGCGGCTCGACGCCGCTCTCGCCGACCGCAGCGGCCGCGCGTCTTGGGCAGCTCGACGCGCGCGGCGCGCGACGCCAGCTCCAGCAGGAACGTCAGCGCGTTGTACGAGTAGATGGTCTGGTTGGCGGGCAGGCCGGTGACGCGCGACAGCTCGTCGGTCCAGAAGATGTAGGGCGCGATGGCGATCTCGTACAGGCGCCTGCGCTCGGCTTCCGGGATGCCGGCCAGCTCGCGCAGGCTCGACGAACTCGGCTTCGGTGGTGCGGTCGCCCCACTCGTGGCGGTGGCGCACGACCACGCGGCGCAAGCGCCTGGCGCTTGTCGAGGTCGCCCGAGCGGAAGAACTGGCGCAGCTCGTCGGCCGACAGCTCCTGGTCGCCGTTGCGGTCGGCCATGTTGATGAGGTCGGCGCGCCGGGTGATCGGCCCGTCGCCGGCGGCGTTGATGTAGTGGAACGCGCGGCCGAAGTCGCCGCCCAGACGCTCGGTGGTGAAGATCTCGAAGTGGATCTCGGGGCCCTGCTCGGGGCCGCGGCTCACGGTGCCGACGTGGCCGATGACGTCGCCGGCCTCGACGCGCTCGTCGATGTTCACGACCTCGCCGGCCTCGAGCGCCGCCCGGATCGCCACCGGACCGTGCGCGACCGACTGCAGCCAGGGGATGGTGTTGGCCTCGTACGAGCCCACCGACGGCAGCGCGATGTGGGCGATCAGCGAGTAGAACGTCACCGGCTCGTCGTCGACGTCGAGGTCGTGGCGGATCAGCACGAACGAGCGCGACGACGCGCCCGCGGTCGCGTTGCGCGCGGCGATGATGCGGCCGCGCGTCGGCGCGTGCACGCTCGACCCGAGCGCCGCGCGGATGTGCACGCCCGAGTGCCACAGGCGCCCGGGCGCGACCGGGAAGAACCCGGTGGCGCGCTCCTCGGCGTTGTAGAACGCCGCGCGCCGCGCCGACACCAGATCCTGCTGCGTGCGCGGCAGATCGGTGAAGGATCGGATCTGCACCGGCAGCTCGAAGCCGTTGAGCGCGCGCATCAGCCGGTGCCAGTCGAGCGCGCCCGGATCCCACTTTTGCCTCTGCAGATCGACGTGCAGGTGGCCGAGGATGCCGGCGAAGCTCATCGGATCCGGCAGCGTGTCCATGATGACCTGGCCGTTGCGCTCCGGGATCACCGGCTTGATCTTGGGGAACACGCGCAGCAGCGTGCGCGCGAGCGCGACCAGCGAATCGTACTGCTCGGGGCGGAAGTCGTAGGCCTCGTGGTGCTCGCCGTTGATGACCACGTCGCGCGTGGGGCGCGTGCGGTACTCGGCGGGCAGCTTGGGCCACTCGCTGCGGTCGACCTTGCCGCGGTTGCAGATCTCGACGCCGATCGAGGTGGCGTTGGCCTCCTCGGCGTGGAACGCGCGCTCGACCAGATCCAGCGTCTGGTAGATCGTGCCGTCGGCGTCGATCATGAAGTGCGCCGACAGCCCGCAGCCGGCGCCGCTGGGGCGCGTGCGGTTGTGCATCGACTTGAAGCAAGAGCGCGAGTTCACGCAGCCGTCGAAGTGCAGCACCAGCTGCGAGACCTGCTGTTGCATGTCCTCGACAGAGTCGTGTTCCAGCTTGCGCGAGCCGTAGCGCTTGGAGTCGGTGTCGCAGCAGCCGCCGTGCTGGTCGATGCAGCGGACCTGGTAGGCGTCGAACCCTTGCGGATCCTTCCACAGCACGACCGTGCGCCCGACGTCGAACGGCTGGCCCGCGACGATGATGGCGGTGGACTGCGCGCCCGCTGATTCGGCTGCCGGCGCCGGCCGGGTCGGCAGCGTCGACGACCGCGGCGATGCCGCCGCCCGCGACGGCCACGGCGAACGCGGCGGCGAGCGTCGGGTGGGTCGTGAGCGCGAATCTTCGGCTGGCCATCGAAGGCCGTGATGTTAGCGGCCGGCCGGCCAACTGGGAAAGATCCTGAGGCCACTTCCTTCATACGACGTGACCGGCGCCGGATGGGGTTCGCCGGCCGGGGCGCGATGCGGAAGGGGCGTCACGCGATCCTTGTTTGACCCTCTCCGATCGCGAACCTATGATGACCATCGCTAACCGCGTGTTCGATAAGCTGAAAAATCTTCTCGGCAATCAGCCGCCCCAGCAGCCGGAGTCGCCGACGCCGCCGCGCGGTCGCCGCGGGCCAGCGTCTCGTCGGGCGGGCCCCCGCGGAGGCCGGCGCGCCCGCGCAGCCCGCTGTCCGACCCCGGGCTCGGGACGGGAGCCGGCGCACGCTCGCGCGGGCCAAGCGGGGCCTTCGAGCCGCTGGAGCCGCCGGAGGAATCGGCGCCCGCGGAGATCCCGTGCCCCAACTGCGGCGAGCCGATGCTGGCCGGCTGGGGCACCACCTGCGGCAAGTGCCGGCCCAACCTGGTCGGCGCCAAGACCATGTTCTTCGCGCCCGGGCAGGTCGAGCTGCCGGCATCGCACGCGGCGGCGCGGCATGACGCTGGGCTGGCTGATCGTCATTCGCACCGGCGACGAGTCGAAGAAGGGGACGCTCGTCGAGCTCGACGCCGACGCCGTGCTGTCGCGCGCCGACGCGCCGCCGATCGGCTCCGCCAAGCTGGTCGCCTTCGACGACGGCTTCATGTCGAGCGGGCACGCCGTGCTGAGCCGCCCGCATGACCGGCGAGCGCACCGATGCGTTCACGATCCGCGACCGCGATCGGCCCGGGCCGTCGGCGAACGGCACCTTCGTCAACTCGCACAAGCTGGTCAAGGGCGAGATCGTCCGGCTGGCCGACGGTGACATCATCAAGGTCGGGACCACCGAGCTGCTGTTCAAGTCGCTGTGGCTTCCTCCGGTCGGCGTTCGAACCCCATGACCATCAGCCGACGGCGAACCCCCGCTGCGATCGCCACGGCGCTCGCGCTCGTGCTCCCGATGTTGCCGGGCACGGCGGCGGCCGTCGGGCCGGCGCTGATCACCACGCGGCCGGTCGTGGACGCCGAGACCGACGAGCTGACGTTCTTCGTGGGCGGCTTCAACGACGCCGGCCGTTCGCTGAAGCCGACCAGCCTGGAGCTGACCATCGACGGGCAGAAGTCGGACGCGCCGCCGGTGACCCAGTCGCTGTCCGACTGGTCGACGACGGCCGCCGAGGGCAACAAGACCTGGAAGCCGCCGGTGTCGGTCGGCCTGGTCTACCTCTGGATCGAGCACATCCCGCCCGGCGTGCTCGACGGTATCCAGGCGTTCTTCCAGCGCGTGCCCTCGCGGACCGTGGTCTATCCCGACCGTCTACGGGCGCATGCGCCAGGGCCGCGCGCGCCTGACCGCCGCCGACGTCAGCCGCCTCGGCGACGTGCCGTACATCGACGGCAACCGCCCCAACCTGATCGAAGCGGTGCGGCTGGATCTCGCCGACCTGGCGGCCGACCCGGCGCCGTTGCGCATCCTGGTCGTGGTCACCGACGGGCGCGACTTCGCCGATCCCAAGGGGGAGGGGCCGGGCGACTTCGCGGCGCTCGGGCGCGAGATCCGCAAGGCGGGGGTCACGCCGCTGGTGGTGGCGTTCCCGGCGCCCGACGCCGATCGCGCGCAGGCGACGTCGAACCTCAGCGACTTCCACGACGCCGCGGGCGGCGTGCTGCGCATGCTCGACCAGCCGCAGGATCTCGAGAACGCGCTCGAGTCGCTGGGGCAGGGCATCGCCGACCTGCTGCGTGTCCGCGTGGCGACGCCGTTCGGCTGGCACCTGCTGGGCGGCTCGCACCACCTGTCCGTCACGGCTCAACGTCGGTGGCGGGCAGCGGCTCGGCGCCGACATGGGCGCGGTCTCGATCGGCCCCGGCAAGCTGCGCTCGCTGCTGCTCGGCGGCGTCGGCGTGCTGGCGCTGCTGGCCGGCGGGTGATCGTCTTCATGCGCCGGCGACCGGCGAGCGGCGGCGGCGGCGACGACGAGATCCTGCAGGCGGCGCACGATCTCATCCGGCGCGGCGCCTCGCCCCGGCGAGCGGTCGACGAGCTGACGCGCAACTATCCCGGAGTCGATCGGCGAGCTCGCGAACCTGGATCAGGAGGTCTTCTCCGATCCGCGCTTCCCGTACTTCCGCACGCGCCCCGGCCGGCTGCGCATGCAGGAGATCCGCGACCTGCTCGCGAAGAAGTCCGTCGACAGCCCGATGCTCGACGACGCGCTGGCGGCGGTGCTGGCCGATGCGGTCAGCAACCGCACGCCGCCGGATCAGGCGGCGGCCACGGTGGCGGCGCGCGTGGGCGCCGACGAGTGCACCGCGTTCACCAGCCTGGGCCTGGATCGCCTGGCCGAGGCGCTGCGCGCCGCCGCGTCGTCGCACCCGGCGCTGGGCACGCCGCGCGCGCGCGGCGCCGTGGTCGCGATCCAGGACACGCTGCGCACGCGCGTCGGCGCGCTGGGCATCGTCGTCGGCTGGCTGGTGCGCGCGGGCGGCGCCGGCCGGCGCGGCGAGACGCTGCGGCTCGGCGACGCAGCGCACGGTCATCGGTCTCGTCGGGGAGTTGCTCAGATCCGCCTGTCGCAGGATCACACCGTCGCCGCCGAGCACGCCGAGATCACGCTCGACGGCGGCGAGTTCGCGATCGCGCCGCTCGGCGGTCCGGTCACCGTCGAGGGCTCCGCGGTCGACAAGCGCTGCCCGCTCACCGACGGCGAGACCATCGGCATCGGCGACGGCCTCTTCATCTTCAAGTCGGCGAGCGCCGGCAACCTGTCGAGCGAGCCCAGCTCCGGCCGAGGCCGCACGACGGCCGCCGAGTCGCCCGCCAGAGGAACTAGAGCTGCTGCTGCTGCGCCAGCCAGCGCGCCAGGATCGACGGCGCCGTCGCCACCAGGCTCCCGTCCTTCAACGTCACCTGCCGCTCCGACTGCACGCGCGTCACGAAGGATCCCGTTCCCGTGTCTGATGCCGGCTCCGCGCCGCTCAGCCCCAGCTGCTCGCGGACCGAGATGTTGTCGGGGCCGTAGGTGATCGACACCGAGATGTCGTACTTCGCGCGCTTGCGCCCGTGGGCGACGCCGGCCTGGTGCATCGGGAAAAACGCCGGGCCCAGGCACGCGGCCTTGTCGTCGACCAGCGGCTTGTTGACGAAGTGGTCGCCGACCAGCGGCATGATGCGCGTCGCGCGCTCGCAGGACGCCGGCTTCGAGCAGTACTCGCCGTCCGCCACCAGCACCGTTCCGGTCCCGAGGCGCGCGAGTCGCAGCGACGGGTTCTCGGGATAGGCGCGCAGCACGCCGCTCGCGCGCACCGCCAGCCCCTGCGGCTCGATGTCGACGAGCGCGACCGGGCCTTCGCCCTGGCCGTCGGCGTAGCGATCGGTCACTGCCCACACCAGCCGCCGCGAGTCGGTGATGTTGACCACCGTCACGTCGCGGTTCGAAACGATCGCGCCCGGGTTGACCCGCACGGCCGACGTCTCACCGGGGCAGCCGTCGCCTTCGAGATTGATCGGTGTGCCGCTGCAGCTCAGCGCCGGTCGCGCCAGCTCGCCGGTCATCTGATAGCCCTGCAGCAGCAGCGCGAACCAGTACTGCGACGGGAAGACGCGGTCGCGCATCGGCTTGTCGGCGCCGATGGTCGTGGCGACCGTGCACGGGCGCGCCGGGCCCGCCACCATCGGGCGCGCGCGCGGCTGGCATCCGCGACCCCGGGACGACGCCGGTGACGGCGAGCGCGGCGGCGAGACAGATCCCCAGGGCCGGCCTGCGCGCAGAGGCGCGGCCGGCGCGCGCGGCAAGGTTCATTTCTTGTCCTCTTTTTTCCGGCGCACGCCCTCTTCGCCCAGCGTGACGCTGGCGTAGGCGCGCGCGAAGTCGTCGCTGAAGATCGCCGTGTGCAGCTCGTCGTCGTCGGTGACCAGCTGATCGAACCGCTCCAGGTAACTCTTCCACTGCGCCTTGGTCTTGCCGCGCGACAGGATCCCGCCCGCGCCGATGTCCAGCTCGTTGGCGCGCGGATCGAGCGACTGCAGCACCGCAGCGCACGCCCTCGGTGATCGCCTCCATCATCGCGATGTGGTGGATGCCCAGGTCGGCGAACACGGCGATGAGCTCGCGCGCCGCGGCCGCCGGATCCAGGTTGGGCTGCAGCAGGTAGTCGAGGATCTCGGACGGCGGTGCGCGCCCGATGCAGCGCCGACTTGCCGTGGATCGTGCGAACGCCGACCTCGGCGCCGAACTGCTCGTAGCCCTTGCGCAGGCCGACGAACGACTCGGCGAACGCCTCCAGCAGCTGGCGCTGGCGCGCGACCAGGTCGGCCGAGCCTGCGCGCAGGCCGCCGGCGATGGACCGACACCGGGCGCCGACGCGACCGGCGCCCGGCGAGGGGCCATGCATCGATCCGCGCGCGCCCGCGTGGCCCGCCGGCGACGGGCCCGGCCCGTGCGGTGGCGTCGCGTGAGGCATCCCCGACAGGCGACGGCCGCAGCCCCGGGCTGCTGACGTCGGGGTGATAGCTCGCGAACGGCGACGCCGAGCCCGGCCCACCGGACTTCGGACGATCGGGCGAGCGGATCACCGCCGGTGCCGGCGCCGGTTGCGAGGGGCGATCGTCGGGCCGGCCCCATCCCAGCGTCTTGCCGAGCCCGCTGTCCGCCTGTTGCACCGAGACCGACAGCTCGAGGCCACCCACTTGTAGGCGCGACGCCTCCGTCAGCTCCACGGCGACGTTCTTGGTCAGGCGTTTCCCGTCGAGCATTCGACCCGTTGGTCGAGCCGAGGTCGAAGTACGCGACGCTGCGATTGTCGAAGCGGATCGTCCCGTGCCACTCCGAGACGAACGGCGTGTCGAGCGACAGATCGTTCAGCTGGTTGCGCCCGATGCGGACCGGCGAGTGGGAGAAACGCATCTTCCGGCTCGAGCCGGTCTTGGGGTCGGTTATCTGAACCTCGAGAATCATCAGTCAGCGCCCTGCAGGACGGAGGCCGTCATCATAGCCGATCGTGACAACCGCCGCGCGCGCAGATCCGGAGCGGGCACGGAGCGCACCACGGAGCGCACCACGGAGCGCACCGCGGAGCGCATGGCGAAGCGCAACCTGATTGACAACCGGCGGAAGGTAAAGGCTAATATGCACGATTTACTAGCAGAGCTGCGACCACCATGGATCTCGAAACCCTACTAGCCCCCGTGAGCCCCGATGACCAGTGCGGGGTCGATCTGGAGTACGACGCTTCGTTCTCGGAGATCGATCGGCTGTCCCAGGGTAAACCTGAGCAGCAGATCGGGACCACCATCGTCCCCGCCGAGGAGCCGGACTGGAAGACTCTCCAGAAAAAGACCACCGAGTTCCTCGCGCGTAGCAAGGACTTGCGCGTCGCGGGCCATCTGACGCGCGCGCTCTTGCGCAACAACGGCTGGTCGGGGCTGGCGACGGGGCTCGGCCTGCTGCGCGGCCTCGTCGAACGCTACTGGGACGGCGTGCACCCACGCCTCGATCCCTCCGACGACAACGACCCGACGATGCGCGTGAACGTCTTCTCCAGCTTCTCGGATACGCCGATGCTGGCCGCGGTGCGCGCGACTCCGATCATCTCGTCGCGTGCGCTCGGTCGCTTTTCGCTGCGCGATCTCGAGATCGCCGGCGGCGACGTGCCCCCGCCCGCGGCCGCTGACGGCGCGCCGTCGCCGGCGACGATGGCGACGATCGACGGCGCGGCGATGGAGGTCGACCTCGCCGGGCTCGACGAGACCGCCAAGGCACTGCACGCCTGCGTCGAGTCGCTGAAGGGGCTCGAGGAGGCGATCGCGTCGCGCGTCGACGCTTCGGCAGCGGCGAGCTTCGGCAAGCTGCCGGCGCTGCTGCGCAGGGCCGACAACTACGTCGCCGGCAAGCTGGCGCAGCGCACCGCCACCAGCGCCGACGCGCCCGCCGCCGACGGAGCGGTGGCGCAGAACGGCAGCAACGGCGCCGCGCCCGCGCGCGCCTTCGGCGGCGCCATCAGCTCGCGCGAGGACGTCATCCGGGCGCTCGACGCCATCTGCGCCTATTACGCCAGAAACGAGCCATCGAGCCCGATTCCCATGTTCATGGAGCGCAGCAAGAAGCTCGTCATGATGAGCTTCGTCGACCTGATCAAGGAGCTGGTGCCGGAAGGCCTCTCCAAGGTCGACATGCTGCGCGGTCAAAGCGAAGGTTGACGCAAGCATGAAGGCGGGGGGAAGTGGCGCGGCTAGGGGAACTCAGGTAGCGCTTCAGCGTTTTTCTCAACAGGAGAGATCACATGGGCAGCAGTCAAAAGTTCATCGCACGGAATCGGGCGCCACGCGTCCAGATCGAATACGACGTCGAGCTCTACGGCGCCCAGAAGAAGGTGCAGCTCCCGTTCGTCATGGGGGTCATGTCGGATTTGTCGGGCAACCCGAAGGAGCCGCTGCCCGCCGTGGCCGACCGTAAGTTCCTCGAGATCTCGGTCGACAACTTCGACGAGCGCATGAAGGGCATCAAGCCGCGCGCCGCGTTCCAGGTGCCGAATACGCTGACCGGGCAGGGGAATATGTCCGTCGACATCACGTTTGACAACATGGATGACTTCTCCCCGGCTGCGATCGCTCGAAAGGTGGCTCCGCTTCGCGAGCTTCTCGAGGCGCGTCAGCAGCTGTCGAACCTGGTCACCTACATGGACGGTAAGACCGGGGCCGAGGAGCTGATCGGAAACGTACTGCGCGACCCGACATTGCTGAAGACCTTGGCTTCGGCACCGAAACCGGCTGATGACGCGCAACCGGCCGAAGGCTCGGCCGATAAGGACAAGTAACATGGCCGAGACACAGCAAACCAAAGAAGCCGCGACGGACGACCGCTGAAACCAGTGAGTTCGCGTCGCTGCTGAACGAAGCAGTTCAAGCCGCAGACCGATCGCGCCCGCGACGAGGTCGAGGCGGCGGTCCGGACCATGGCGCAGCAGGCGCTGGAGAAGACCACCGTCATCGGCTCGGACGTCGTCGAGTCGATCAACGCGATGATCGCGCAGATCGACAAGAAGATGAGCGAGCAGATCAACGCGATCATCCACCACAAGGACTTCCAGCAGCTCGAGAGCGCGTGGCGCGGCCTGCACTATCTCGTCAACAACACCGAGACCGACGAGATGCTGAAGATCCGCGTGATGAACATCTCGAAGAAGGAGCTGCACAAGACGCTGCGCAAGTTCAAGGGCGCGGCCTGGGATCAGAGCCCGATCTTCAAGCGGCTCTACGAGGAAGAGTTCGGCCAGCTCGGCGGCGAGCCTTACGGCTGCCTGGTCGGCGACTACTACTTCGATCACAGCGCGCCCGACGTCGAGCTGCTCGGTGAGATGTCGAAGATCGCGGCGGCGATTCACGCGCCGTTCATCGCGGGCACGTCGCCGACGCTGATGCAGATGGAGTCGTGGCAGGAGCTGTCGAATCCGCGCGATCTCACCAAGATCTTCACCACGCCCGAGTACGCGGGCTGGCGATCGCTGCGTGAGTCGGACGACGCGCGCTACCTCGGCCTGGCCATGCCGCGCTTCCTGGCGCGCGCGCCCTACGGCGCGAAGACCAACCCGGTCGAGGCCTTCGACTTCGAGGAGGACACCGCGGGCGCCGACAGCAACAAGTACGCGTGGGCCAACGCCGCCTACGCGATGGCGACCAACATCAACCGGTCGTTCAAGATGTACGGTTGGTGCTCGCGCATCCGCGGCATCGAGGCCGGCGGCGCGGTCGAGGGGCTGCCGACGCACGCCTTCCCGACCGACGACGGCGGCGTCGACATGAAGTGCCCGACGGAGATCGCGATCAGCGATCGCCGCGAGGCGGAGCTGGCCAAGAACGGCTTCATGCCGCTCATCCACAAGAAGAACTCCGACTTCGCCGCCTTCATCGGCGCGCAGTCGCTGCAGAAGCCGAGCGTCTACGACGATCCGGACGCGACCGCGAACGCGAACCTGGCGGCGCGCCTGCCGTACCTGTTCGCGACCTGCCGCTTCGCGCACTACCTGAAGTGCATCGTTCGCGACAAGATCGGATCCTTCAAGGAGCGCGAAGAGGTGCAGAGCTGGCTGCTCGACCTGGATCATGCAGTACGTCGACGGCGATCCGCAGCACTCGAGCGAAGAGACCAAGGCGCGCATGCCGCTCGCGGCGCGCCGAGGTCGTCGTCGAAGAGGTCGAGGGCAACCCCGGCTACTACACGTCGAAGTTCTTCCTGCGGCCGCACTACCAGCTCGAGGGGTTGACCGTCTCGCTGCGGCTCACCTCGAAGCTGCCGTCGGCCAAGGCCGGCTGATTTGCCGGGCTGATTCGCGTCGGATTCGCGACGACATCGTCAGACTGGTTGTTTCGAAGCAGCTGAAAAGTAGCAGCACCGTCCTCGGATTGGGCTGGGGATCTGGCAGTCACATCAAACAAGGAGAGCGTTCATGTCCGGCGATATGTTTTTGAAACTGGGCGACATCAAGGGCGAATCGAAGGTGGATGGTCACGCTGGCGAAATCGAGCTCATGTCGTGGAGCTGGGGCGCGACTCAGTCGGGCTCGACCCGCGGCATCAGCGGTCTCGACCGCCGGCAAGGTGAATGTTCAGGACCTGACCTTCACCAAGCTGGTCGACACCGCGACGCCGAACCACATCGGAGCCGTGCTGCGCGGGCACGTCGTATCCGACTGCGACGCTGATCTGCGAGAAGTCGGCCGGCAACGGCAAGAAGGCGGTTCAGTACCTGAAGATCATTCTGAAGGACGTGCTGGTTTCGTCGTACTCCATCGGCGGCTCGGGCGGCAGTGATACGCACACCGAGACGATCACGCTGAACTTCGGCGCGGTGCAGACGGCCTACACCCCGATGAAATCCGACGGGACGCCCGACGCGACGATCCAGTCGGGTTGGGACATCGTCGCCGGCAAGAAGCTGTAAAAGGACGCTGGGAAGGGGGGAACCTCTCCAGTCTCCAGGCCACGAGGAGTATCGCGTCCGACCGCCGGGGCGGACGCGGTACTTCCATCGTCACGAAAGGGTGCCATGACCGCTGAAGAGAGCGTGCGCGCGGGGCGTCTCGATGAGGCTCTGGCGGAGCTTCAGGCGCAGGTGCGCAAGCAGCCGGCGGATCCCAAGCTGCGGATCTTCTTGTTCCAGCTCCTGTCGGTCATGGGACAGTGGGACCGGGCGCTGACCCAGCTCAAGGTCGCTGGCGACATGGATGCCAACGCCGCCACGATGATGGCGACCTACAAGGAAGTTCTCCGCTGCGAGATGCTGCGCGCCGAGGTCTTCGCGGGCAAGCAGCGGCCGCTGCTCTTCGGGAAGCCCGCGGAGTGGATGGCGCTGCTGGTCGAGGCGTTGCGCCTGTCCGGCGAACAGAAATTCGAAGAGGCGGCGAAGCTGCGCGAGCAGGCGCTGGAAGGCGCGCCCACGACGTCGGGCGCCATCGATGACAAGCCGTTCGAGTGGATCAGCGACGCCGACCAGCGAATCGGTCCGATGCTGGAGGCGATCGTCAACGGTCGCTACTACTGGATTCCGTTCGGGCGCCTGAGCGAGGTGCGGATGGAAAAGCCGGCCGACCTGCGCGACGTCGCCTGGACGCCGGCGTTCCTGACGCTGGCCAACGGCGGCGAGACCGTCGGCCTGATCCCGACGCGCTATCCGGGATCGGAGAAGTCGTCGAACCCGGCGCTGGTGATGGCGCGAGGCACCGAGTGGAGCGAGACGCCGGGGGGCACGTTCGTCGGGCTCGGCCAGCGGTTGCTGGCCACCAACGAGACCGAGCATGCGCTGATGGACGTCCGTCAGATCCGGCTCGACTCGACCAACGACGGGGAACCCGCCGCCGAGCCCGCGCCCGAGGCCTAGGTTTCATGGCCGAGCTGACCCAGAAGGAGCGGTTACAGCCTTCGTTGCTGGATCGGCTGACCGACGACAGTCCGGCCGAGCGGCGCGAGTCGCGCGACAAGCACGTGATCTCGCCGTCGCGGCTGCGCGAATGCGTGCGGCGTGACCTGACGTGGCTGCTCAACACCACCAACCTGGCGGCCGTCGAGGACCTCGACGACCACCCGCAGGTCGCCCGCTCGGTGCTGAACTACGGCATGCCGGATCTGGCCGGCCACACCGCTTCCAGCGTCGACGTGCGCGCCATGGAACGGCTGCTGTCCAATGTGATCTGGGACTTCGAGCCGCGGCTCATCAAGAGCTCGGTCAAGGTCAAGCTGGTGGTCGACGAGAAGAAGATGGATCCCAACGCCATGTGGTTCGACATCGAGGCCGAGCTTTGGGCGCAGCCGTTGCCGCTGCGCCTGTTCCTGCGAACGGAGATCGATCTCGAGAACGGCGGCGTGAAGGTGTCGGAAGTCGACGGTCAGCGCGGTTAATGGATCCTCGGCTTCTTCGCTACTACGGTCGCGAGCTCCAGTACGTGCGCGAGCTGGGCGCGGAGTTCGCGCGCGACTTCCCCAAGATCGCGGGTCGGCTCGGCCTCGACACCTTCGAGTGCTCTGACCCTTACGTCGAGCGCCTGCTCGAGGGGTTCGCCTTTCTGTCGGCGCGCGTGCACCTGCGCATCGACTCGGAGTTCCCGCGCTTCACGCAGCACCTGCTCGAGATCGTCTACCCGCACTACCTGGCGCCGACGCCGTCGATGGCGGTGGTGCAGATGCGGCCGAACCTGGCCGAGGGCACGCTGGCGCAAGGGCTACCGGGTGCCGCGCGGCACGGCGCTGCGCAGCCTGCTCGGGCGCGGCGAGCAGACGCCGTGCGAGTACCGGACGTCGCAGGACGTGACGCTGTGGCCGCTGGAGCTGACCCACGCCGAGTACACCGGCTACGTCGGCGACATCGGCGAGGTGAAGCTGTCCGCGCGGGCGCGCGGCGCGATCCGGTTCAAGCTGCGCACCACGGCGGGGCTCAATTTCTCGGACCTGGCGCTCGACGATCTGCCGCTCTTCATCCGCGGCGCCGACGAGCTGCCGATGAAGATCTACGAGCAGATCATGGCGCACGCGGTGGCGATCGTGGCGCGCCCGACGACGCGGCCCGCGCCGTGGCAGCACGTGGTCACCGAGAACCCGATCGAGAGCGTCGGCTTCGCCGACGAAGAGGCGCTGCTGCCCTATGGCCCGCGCTCGTTCCAGGGCTACCGCCTGCTTCAGGAATACTTCGCGTTCCCGTCGCGCTTCCTTTTCGTGCGCCTCAAGGGTCTGGCCGACGCGGTTCGCCGGTGCAACGCCAACGAGATCGAGATCGTGCTCCTCACCGACGCGCACGACCGCGGGCTCGACGGCGCGGTCAGCCCGGAGAACTTCGCGATGTTCTGCGCGCCCGCGATCAACCTGTTCCCGCGCCGCGCCGACCGCATCCACCTGAACGAGGCGGAGACCGAGTATCACATCGTGCCCGACCGCACGCGGCCGATGGACTTCGAGGTCCACACGGTGAAAGAGGTCGTCGGCTACGGCTCGAGCTCGGAGCTGAAGCAGACGTTTCACCCGTTCTTCGCCTGGAACGACCAGACCACCGTCGAGGAAGCGCCGGCGTACTACACGCTGCAGCGACAGCCGCGCATGCTGTCGGCGCGGCAGCGCCAGAGTGGAACGCGGTCGAGCTACGTCGGCAGCGAGGTCTTCATGGCGCTGGTCGATCCCAACGAGGGGCCGTACCGTTCGAGCCTGCGCCAGCTCGCGATCGAGACCCTGTGCACCAACCGCGACCTGCCGCTGCACCTGCCGGTGGGCCAGGCGCACACCGACTTCACGCTGGAGTCGGGCGCGCCGGTCGAGTCGGCGCGTTGCCTGGCCGGACCGACGACGCCGCGCGCGTCGTACGCCGACGCCGACGCCAGCTGGCGGCTCATCAGCCACCTGTCGCTCAACTACCTGTCGCTGGTCGACGCCAACGCGGGCGCGGGCGAGAAGGCGGGAGCGCTGCGCGAGCTGCTGTCGCTCTACTGCGACCTCAACGATTCGAACACGCGCAAGCAGATCGAGGGCGTGCGCGAGACGGGTTCGTCGGGAATCACGCGCGCGCTGCCGGTGCCGGGGCCGACGACGTTCGGCCGCGGCCTGGAGATCTCGCTCACCTGCGACGAGTCGGCGTTCGAGGGCAGCGGCGTCTTCTTGCTGGGGGCGGTGCTGGAGCGCTTCTTCGCGAAGTACGTCTCGATCAATTCGTTCACCGAGACCGTGCTGCGCACCGTGCAGCGCGGGGAGATCATGCGATGGCAGGCGAGGACGGGGCTCCGGCAGGCAATCTAGCGGCTGCCGTCGCTCCGCCCGCCGCCGCCCCCGCGGCGGCGCGCAACGGCGGCGCGCAGCCGAGCGCGGCGTCGGGGCCGATCATTCCGCCCACGGCGGGTGCGCCCGCGAACGCCAGTGCTCCGTCCGCGCCCGGGCTGTCGGCGGCGGCGCGCGCTTCGCTGCCGCGCGAGAAGTCGGCGGCGATGAACGCGATCTTCGACCAGGTCGCGCGGGCGCCTCACGCGTTCGACTTCTATCAAGTGATGCGGCGGCTGGAGAGCCTGTACTGCGATCGGCCCGAACGCCCGCGGTTCGGCGCGGGCGCGCGTCCAGCCGACGAGCCGATCCGCCTGGGCCAGGATCCGTCGCTGGTCTTCGCGCCGCGCAACCTGGGCGGGCTGACCGCCGGCAAGAACGGCACACCGCCGCGGCTGTCGCTCAACTTCTTCGGCTTGCTCGGGCCCAACGGCCCGATGCCGCTGCACATCACCGAGTACGCGAACGAGCGCCAGCGTCACGCCGAGGATCCGACGATGAGTCGGTTCTTCGACCTGTTCCACCACCGTCTGATGCTGCTGTTCTATCGCGCCTGGTCGACGGCGCAGCCGACGGTGGGCCAGGACCACCCGGCGACCAATCGGTTCCTGCTCTACATCGGAGCGCTCGAGGGGCTGGGCCTCGGCGTCGACGCGCAACCGTGACGATTTCCCCGACTCGGCGAAGCTGTTCTACGCCGGCCGCCTCAGCGGCCAGACGCGCAACGCCGACGGTCTGGCGGCGATGGTCGGCGACTTCTTCAAGATGCCGGCGCACGTCGAGCCGTTCATGGGCAGCTGGCTCTTGATCCCCCCGGGCACCAGTGGCGGCTGGGTGCCGGTGGCACGCGCGGCGGCGCGCTCGGCGGCTCGACGATCGCCGGCCAGCGCGTGTGGAGCCGCCAGCAGAAGTTCCGCGTCGTGCTGGGGCCGCTCAATCGCGCTCAGTTCACGCGCATGTTGCCCGGCCACGACAGCCTCAAGAAGCTGACGTCGCTGGTGCGCAACTACGCCGGCGACGAGCACGCGTGGGACGTGCGTCTCATCCTCGACGAGCAGACCGAGGAGCCGTGCCGTCTCGGCCGCTCGCTGCTGGGTTGGACGTCGTGGCTGGGCAGGCAGCCCAAGCGCGGGAAACGCGAGGATCTGATATTGGATCCGATGTCGGAAGGTCATCAGACGGCTGCATGAGCGGTCATCAACGCAGTCATCGCAGTCATCAACGTTAGCTGGGACGGGAGAGAGACAAATGTCGGAGATCAGCCGCGTCAAGCTGTTCGGGAAGCTGAATAGCGTCGGGTACAAGGCGATCGAGAGCGCGACCGTCTTCTGCAAGATGCGCGGCAATCCCTACGTCGAGCTGGTGCACTGGTTCCATCAGATCCTGCAGCACGCAGGACTCCGACCTGCACCGCATCGTGCGCGCACTTCGAGCTCGACCCGTCGCGGCTGGCCGGGGACGTGCACCGAGGCGCTCGATCGCCTGCCGCGCGGCGCGACGTCGATCTCCGACCTGTCGGCGCACGTCGAGGAGGCGGTCGAGCGCGGCTGGGTCTACGCCACGCTTGATGTTCGGCGACGCGCAGGTGCGCACCGGGCACCTGATCGTCGGCGCGCTCAAGACGCCGACGCTGCGCAACGCGCTCTCCGCGATCTCGCGCGAGTTCGAGAAGGTCAAGGCCGACGCGCTGACGCGAGGAGTTCGACGCCATCGTCGGCGGGCTCGCCGGAGACGTCGCTGCGCGCGACGGGCACGGCGGCCGCGCCCGGCGAGGCGAGCGGCGCGATCGCGCCGGCGGCGATGGGCAAGCAGGAGGCGCTGGCGAAGTTCTCGGTCGACCTGACCGAGCGCGCGCGCGACGGCGAGATCGATCCGATCGTCGGGCCGCGACGAGGAGATCCGCCAGATCGTCGACATCCTGATGCGCCGCCGCCAGAACAACCCGATCCTCACCGGCGAGGCCGGCGTCGGCAAGACCGCGGTCGTCGAGGGCTTCGCGCTGCGCATCGCCACGGGCGACGTGCCGCCGCCGCTGCAAGGACGTGATCGCTGCGCGCGCTCGACGTCGGGCCTGCTGCAGGCCGGCGCCAGCATGAAGGGCGAGTTCGAGAACCGCCTGCGCCAGGTCATCGACGAGGTGCAGTCCTCGCCCAAGCCGATCATCCTGTTCATCGACGAGGCGCACACGCTGATCGGCGCGGGCGGCGCGGCCGGCACCGGCGACGCGGCGAACCTGCTGAAGCCGGCGCTGGCGCGCGGCACGCTGCGCACGATCGCGGCGACGACCTGGGCCGAGTACAAGAAGCACATCGAGAAGGACCCGGCGCTCACGCGCCGCTTCCAGGTCGTGCAGGTCGACGAGCCGACCGAGGACAAGGCGATCCTGCATGATGCGCGGCATCGGCGTCGACGCTGGAGAAGCACCACCGCGTGCAGATCCTCGACGAGGCGCTCGAGGCGGCGGTGCAAGCTCTCGCATCGCTACATCCCGGCGCGCCAGCTGCCCGACAAGTCGGTGAGCCTGCTCGACACGGCGTGCGCGCGCGTCGCCGTCAGCCAGCACGCGGTGCCGGCCGACGGTGGAGGACTGCCGCCGCCGCATCGAGGCGCTGGAGACCGAGCTGGCGATCATCGGGCGCGAGCAGGCGGTCGGCATCGGGACGCCGGCGACGCGAGACTGCGGCGCAGCGACGCGCTGCGTGACGCGAGACAAGCGGCGCTGGCGGAGCTGGAGGCGCGCTGGAAGGCGGAGAAGGCGCTGGTCGACAAGATCCTCGAGCCGCGCGACGCTGCGCGCGACGCCGCGCCGTCGAGGGCGCGCGCCGGCAAGCCCGACGCCGGACGCTGCGCGACGCACCGGCGCCGGCGACCGAGGTCGGCGATGCTCGACGAAGCTGCAGCGCGCTGCAGGCGGAGCTCGCGACGCTGCCAGGGCGAGCACGCCGCTGATCCTGCCGAGCGTCGACGAGCAGGCGGTCGCCGCGGTCGTCGGGACTGGACCGGCATCCCGGTCGGCCGCATGGTCAAGGACGAGATCGAGACGGTGCTCAAGCTGGCCGACACGCTGGGCCAGCGGGTCATCGGCCAGGACCACGCGCTGGAGATGATCGCCCGGCGCATCCAGACGTCGCGCGCCGGGCTCGAGAACCCGACGAAGCCGATCGGCGTCTTCATGCTGTGCCGGCCCGTCGGGCGTCGGCAAGACCGAGACGGCGCTGGCGCTGGCCGAGGCGCTGTATGGCGGCGAGCAGAACCTGATCACGATCAACATGAGCGAGTTCCAGGAGGCGCACACCGTCTCGACGCTGAAGGGCGCGCCGCCCGGCTACGTCGGCTACGGCGAGGGCGGCGTGCTGACCGAGGCGGTGCGGCGCCGGCCGTACGCGTCGTGCTGCTCGACGAGGTCGAGAAGGCGCACCCGGACGTGCACGAGATCTTCTTCCAGGTGTTCGACAAGGGCGTGCATGGAGGACGGCGAGGGTCGGCTCGATCGACTTCAAGAACACGCTGATCCTGCTGACGTCGAACGTCGGCACCGAGCTCATCGCCAACATGTGCAAGGACCCGGAGCTGCTGCCGGAGCCCGAAGGGATCGCCAAGGCGCTGCGCGAGCCGCTGCTCAAGGTCGTTCCCGGCGGCGCTGCTCGGCCGCATCGTCGACCATCCCGTACTACCCGCTCAGCGACGCGATGATCGGCAACATCGTGCGCCTGCAGCTCGGGCGCGTCGCGAAGCGGGTCGCGCGGATCGCACAAGATCCCGTTCACCTACGACGACGCGGTCGGTCAAGCTGATCGTCAGCCGCTGCACCGAGCTGGAGAGCGGCGGCCGCATGATCGACGCGATCCTCACCAACACCATGCTGCCGCGCGTGAGCAAGGAGATCCTCACGCGCACGATGGAGGGGCGGCCCGTGACCAAGGTGGCGGTCACGGCGCCGGCGGGCGACTTCGAGTACGCGTTTGACTGAACCCCTCGAGGAGGCGCCGCGCGAGCTGACCGTCGAGCAGGCGATCGAGCTCGCGCTGGCGATCCAGCAGCGCGGGCGCCTCGACGCCGCCGAGGAGATCTACCGCCGCGTGCTGGCGGCGGTGCCCGATCAGGTCGACGCGCTCCACTTCCTGGGCATCTGCCGGCACCACCGCGGAGAGCACGACGAGGGGCTGGCTCTGGTGCGACGCGCGCTGGAGCTGGCGCCCGACAACGTCGACGTGCGCAACAACCTGGGCAACATGCTGTCGTCGCGCGGGCGCTTCGAGGAGGCCGAGGCGGCGTTTCGGCAGGTGCTGGAACGAGCGCCCGACTACGTCAACGCGCACGCGAACCTGGGCTCGGTGCTGCGGCGGCGGCGCGATCTCGCCGGCGCCGAGTCGGCGCTGCGGCGGGCGATCGCGCTCGCGCCCGACCACGGGGAGGCGTACCACAACCTGGCCAACGTTTTGCGCGACCTGGACCGCGACGACGAGGCGCTGGACGTGTCGAGCAAGGCGCTGGAGCTGCGCCCCTACGAGGGTGAGGCCTACCGCGCCGTGGGCGCCTTGCTCTACGCCAACGGCCGCGTCCCCGAGGCGCTGGCGATCTATCGCCGCTGGCTCGAGGTCGAGCCGCACAGCGATTCGGCGCGCCACATGATCGCGTCGTGCTCGGGCGAGGCGCCGCCGTCGCGCGCCGCCGACGAGTTCGTGCGCCGCACGTTCGAGACGTTCGCCGACGGCTTCGACCAGATCCTCACGCGGCTCGACTACCGCGCGCCGGCGCTGGTGGCGCAGGCGGTCCGCACGCTCGCTGGGGAGCCGGCGCGCGCGCTGGCGGTGCTGGACGCCGGCGTCGGCACCGGCTGGTGCGGCGCCGACCTGCGGCCGTTCGCCCGCACGCTGGTCGGCGTCGATCTCTCGCCCGAGATGCTGCGCAAGGCGCGCGAGCGCCGCATCGACGACCGCCCGACCTACGACGAGCTCTGCGAGGGCGAGCTGACCGCGTTCATGCGCGCGCGCCCGCGCGGGTTCGATCTCTGCGTTTCGGCAGACACGCTGGTCTACTTCGGGCCGCTCGAAGAGGTGCTGCTGGCGGCGGCCGGCGCGCTGCGCCCCGGCGGCCACCTGGTGTTCACCGTCGAGCAGGCAACCGACGACACGCTTGGCGGTTTCCGTTTGAATCCGCACGGCCGCTACAGCCACGCCGAGGCGTACCTACGCGGCGGGCTCGCAGCGGCAGGCTTCGCCGAGCCGCTCATCGACCGCGTGATCCTGCGACAAGAGCTGAAGGTGCCGGTCGCGGGGTTCCTGGTCAGCGCGCGCCTCGCCGCGCGTTGATCGGGCGGGGCGTCGCACAGCGGGCGTCTCACGGGACGACGTCGACGACGATCGGTCCCGCCGCGTCGGAGCTGGGCCAGGACGTGCAGCTCTCGAATCCGGTGCACGACGTCGCGCTCGCATAACCGCCCTGGAACACGCTGCTCACGACCAGGGCCGCTCGACCGGCGGTCGCCGGCGCCGTGATCACGACCGTCTGCGGATCCGATCCGTCCATACCGCGCGCGAACGTGAAGAACGGCACCTGCGATGGCGGGGTGTCGAGCCAGAAGAAATGACCGGCGCTGAGATTCTGGGTCACCGGGACCGCGGTCGCGGGCAAGGCGACCGTGAACTGGCTATCCGCCTGAACGGTGCCGTCGCCGGGAGGAACCAGATGCGCGCCGAAACCGGGGAACAGATTGTCGAACGTCGCTTCGCCGTACACGCGGCCGCCGCCGGCCACGCGCACATGCACCGGCGCGTCCGGTGGCACGGCGTCGAAGTTCGCCACGATGTCCCACACGCACTCGCCCATCTCGGTGGGCGTCGCCTGGCGCTCGTTCATGGTGACGGTCAGATCCGACGGCAGTGAGAAGCAGTCCTTGGCGCGGCTCGGCCATCCGAAGTCGACCGAGACCCGGTATCCGATCGCATCGAGCGTCGACGGATTGTCGTTCCACTCCGCGTGAGTGAGCAGCGCGATCGGAGGGGGCGCATCGGACCCGCAGCGGGCGGCGCCCGCCATCGCCGCCAGGCACGCGGCGAGGCGAATGAGCGAGCCGCGCGCCGCCGGCCGAGGGATCCGCGCGCGCGTCACATCGCCTCCGTCACGAACACCGGACCCAGCACGTTGCTGGCGTCCCCCACGCAGACCGCGAACCCCTGGCAATCGACGGTTACCTGTGGCGCGGACGGCCTCCCATCCAGCACGACGGCGGCCCGTCCGCTGAACGCCGGCATCTTGGCGTGGACGCCGTCGGGAAATCGCGTGGGAATTCCCGCGACGTACTCGGAGCCGGGCCAGGGCGTTCCCTCGAGGGGAAAAACCCATCCGATCCCTGGCGTGCTGCTCGGCAGCAATGGCGTGGCAGCGACCACGATCTCGTCGCCGGCATGAACCAACCCGTCGGCGGGGGCCACCAGCGTGGCGCCCAGCCCGGGGATCAGATTGTCGAACGTGCCCTTGGCGAGCACCTCGCCGTCTCGCTCGGCGGTGACGGTGACCGACGATGGCGTCATGGTCGGCGTTGCGACGAGGTTGGCGCAAACGCAATTGTTCGCGTCCCGCTCGAGGGGCACGAGCTGGTCGAAGGCAAAGAGCTGCAGCGACGCCGGCAGATCGTCGCAGCTCCCGTCGCTGTTCTTCTTCTGTTCGACGACCATGGTGTAGACGAAGCCGACCTCATCGGCGGACGTCGCCTTCCAGTTCCAGTCGACTCCCATGCCGATCTCGAGCGTCGGTCGGGGCACGCCGTCGTCGCCGCACCCGCCGAGCGCGATTCCCGCGATCGTGCTGACGCCGATGCCGACCAGAATCGCCGACCTCCCCGCGGACCGCGCTGCTGACCCGCGCGGCCTCTCCCCATACCCACCATCCATGGCCCAGAAACACTAGCATAGGTTTTTTCGGGTCAAACCCGCGGTGGCGGCGCGCATACGGGTCAGCGATCGCGGCGCGCGTCCGCGGCCAGCGCGCCGGCCCAATCAGCGGCGAGGCGGAAGAGATCGCGGCGGAGCGTGGCGACCTCGGGACGCAACGGCGCGAGCGGCGCGCCCGCATGCATGCGCGTGATCAACGCCGCCACCTGGGCGCGAGCGCCGGCAATTGCTGGCGCGACGGACGGCGCCTCGGGGTGGCGTGCCAGCTCGTCGCCGCTGGCTTCGAGCGCCGCGATCCAGATGCGACGGTCGTCACGGGCTTCGCCGTCGAGCAGCAGCTCCAGGTAGACGAAGCTGTCGATCATCACCTGCGCCGGCGGGCGGTCGTCGGCGGTGCGGTCGCTCGCGCCGACGGCGGCCAGGTATGCGGTGAGATCAGCCTCGCCGGCCGGGCCCAGGCCGAGCGCGAAGGATCGGTCGAACCAGGCGACGACCTCCGCGAGCGTGGCGCATCGGCCATCGTGGAAGTAGGGAGCGGTCTCTGCGGTGCCCAGCAACGTCGGTGTGTCGAAGCCGTCGTCGATCGCGTGTGGCGACGGTGGCTGGCCCGAGCCCAGGCGGTGGGTTCGCCCGTCGCTGAAGAATGACGATGGTGGGTGGCACGTGGCGCAGCTGCCGCCGTCGAAGGCGGCGCGCGGTTGCGCGAACAGCCGCTCTCCGCGCCGCGCCGATGCGCTGGCGGCGGCGGTCAGGTGGCCGTGGGTGTCGAGCAGCCGGTTGGGCAGGAAGTCGAGATCCTCGACGTAGCGAAGCAGAGCACGCAATTGCTGGGCAGGCAGTGGTTCGCCGCCGAATTCGGCCTCGACGACGTCGCTGATGAGCTCACGCAGCGAAGCGGCGCGGCCGTCACGTCCGTAGGGCGGCGTGAAGCGGGCGCCGCGCAAAGACGGGATGTTCACGAAGTCACGCACGTGATCGTCGGCGCCGGCGCGGAAGTACGCCGTCGACAGATCGACGTTGCCCGGGCGATCGCTGATCTCCGGTGGCAACCGCAGCGTGCCGTGCGCGGCGCCGCTCGGGTGGCAGGCGGCGCACGACAGCCCCAGACGCTGCGCCGCCGGACCCAGGGTGCGCGGCGAGTGGAACAGCAGATCGCCCAGCAGCAGATCGCTGACACCGCCGCCGCGCGCGGGATCGTAGCCGCCGGGATCGTGCGCCAGCGTGCGCAGGTAGCGCGGCGGCATGGGCGAAGGCGGTGGCGGGGGCGCCGCGGGCGGTGGCGCCGGCGCGGCGACGAGCAGCGTGAAAACGAACGCGGCGGCACGCACGTCGGCGGTCGCCTCAGGGAATGCGTTGCAGAGACGTCGTGACCAGCACGGTGCTGACCGGCGCGCGGATGTAGACCATCTTCGAGGCCATCGGCGCGATCGCGTTGTCGTTGGCGGGGGTCACCTTGCCCGAGCCTTCGATGGGCGCGCCCAGGTTCACGCGGAACGAGTAGCGCTCACCGCGGGACGAGTGCGCTTTACCGGCGAATTCGACGTAGATCCCCCGACGGCTCATGTCCCCCGATGTGAACGTCAGGTTCGTACCGCGGCCGCCCGGCTGCTGGTAACGATTCATCTCGACGGCGACCTTGGTCTCGAGCTCGTCGATCTCGACGTCGCCCGCGCCCGGGAGCTTGCCCTTGGCCGGTGCGGCGAGATGCGACGTGAAGCGATACGCGCCGCCCTTGTCGGGGCCGTTCGTGGTCACGGTGCCGTCGACGATCGGGCTCACCACGGCGTCGAATTCCAGGCCGCCGCCCGACGTGATCTCCAGCCGCTGGTGGCCGTTGGTGCGCGCGTCGATCGTGCAGTGGAGCTCTCCTTCGCCGGTCAGGACCGCGGGCGGGTCGGCGGGGTGAACGGGCGCGGTCGCCGGTGGCGCCTCGGGCGGCGGCGGCGCCTGCTGCATGGTGACCGCCTGCGTCCGGGGGCCCGGCGCCAGCGCCGGCGTCGCGCACGCGCCGGCCAAGCTTGCGAGGCCCACGCCGATCGACACCACCACTGTCATCCGCGCCATGACACCCTCACTATATCGTCATTCCTTTGGGTCGTCGTCGCGCTCCAGACGCTTGCCAAAGCTGAGCACCGCATCTTCGAAAAAGCCGATCCGCTGATAGAACGTGATGGCTTCGAGGTTGTCGCGGCGGATCTGCAAGTTGATCTTGGCGCAGCCCAGCTCGCGGAGCTTGCGCTCGAGCTCGCTCATCAGCGCAACCGCCAGGCCCTGCCGCCGCCGGGTCGGGTCGACGGCCAGGTAGTTGATCCAGCCGCGGTGGCCGTCGTATCCCGCCATCGCCGACGCGACGATCGCGCCGTCGATCGTTCCGACGAGAAACAGCTCTCGCTGCACGCGTCTCTTGCGGGCGATGTCCTTGCGCGGATCATTCCAGGGCCGAAGCAGGCCGCAACGATCCCAGAGCTGGATCACTGCCGGCTCGTCGCTGTCCTCGAAGCGTCGGATGTCCACGGCTATTCCCGCTGCCAGGCGGGTTTCGCGGCGCTGACCGCGCGGTAGTAGTCGGAGAGCGCGAGCGCCGACGCGGCGGCTTCGTCGCACAGCACGGTCGCGTGCGGGTGAAGCTGCAGCGCCGAGGACGGCACCATCGCCGTGAGCGGCCCCTCGACGGTCCTGGCGAGCGCGGCAGCCTTGCGCCCGCCGGTGGCGAGCAGCACGCAGCGTCGCGCCGAGAGAATCGTCGCGATTCCCACGGTGATGACGTGAGGGGGGACCGGCTCGGCGCCAAACGCCGATTGGTTGGCGGCGCGCGTCCCGTCCGAGATCGTCTTCAAACGCGTGCGCGAGCCCAGTGACGAGGTTGGTTCGTTGAACGCGATGTGGCCGTCGGCGCCCAGTCCCAGCAGCGCCAGATCCAGCCCGCCGGCCGCGGCGATGGCGGCTTCGTAGGCGGCGCACGTCGCGGGGATGTCCGCCGCCAACCCGTCCGGCACGTGGATCCGCTGCGGCGAGAGATCGACCTCGTTGAACAGAGCCTGCTCCATGTAGTGGCGGAACGACGCGGGGTGGTCCGCGGCCAGGCCGACGTATTCGTCGAGGTTGAACGTGGTCGCGCGCGCGAACGAGAGGCGCTCCTCGCGGTGGAGCCGCACCAGCTCGGCGTAGAGCGGCTGCGGCGTCCGTCCCGTCGGCAGCGCCAGAACCGCCGTCCGGCTTGCGCCCCAGCAGCCCGGCCACCAGTCGCGCTCCCGTCGCTCCCACCTCGTCCGCCGAGGAAAGGATCACCACCTCCATCGCGACGATCAGCCGAAGGCGGTCAGGAGCTCGGCCAGGGTGGAACCGGGGTTTTCCACCAGGCGGCGCTGCTCGGGATTGAGCGCCTTGAGGGCGGCGTCGAGCGCCGCGCCGACCTCGGTGCGCAGCGGCCAGAAGCGCGGCGCGCGGTGGCGCGGGTTCGCCAGGTAGGCGAGCGCGGCCGGCGCCGGGTGCCCGAGCGTCATCAGCAGGCGCGAGGCCTCGCCGCCGGTCCAGAGCAGCGACGGCGAGTTGTCCCGCCACTTGAGCCGGCGTCGCGCCAGCTCGAGCCACAGCGTGCGTGCCGCGCCACTCGGCGCCGGCGCGTCGACCGTGATGACGCCGCCCTGTCCCGCCGGACCGGTCTTCGCCGCCTGGTCGCACGCCATGCCGAACGTCCGCAGCGCGTACCCCAGCGACGCGCGCGACGCTCCCATTGCCCCCGCGAGCGACTGCGCGTTCTCCTGCCCCAGCGTCGCCACCGCCGCCCGCGCGTCCGCCTCCGTCGGGTGCGCCGGCGCGTCCAGCCCCAGCGCCTGCGCGTGTGCCACCAGATCCGGCCCGCTCAGCTCCGCCCCCGCCATCGCCACCGCTCCCGCCGCCTGGATGAAGCGCTCGTAGGCCGCCGGCATCGCCGGCAGCTCCTCGAAGAGCCCGACCGCCGGCAAGGTCGCGAAGACCGACAGCGGGAACAGCCGCCCCGCCGCGTCCGTCCCCGGCACGAACGCGCCCACGAATGCGTAGCCCGAGTCGGGCGGCGTCAGCACGAACGCCGTCGGGCCGGGCGGCAGCGCCGTCTTCTCGGTGCGGATGATCTCCATCGCGTCCTGGAACCAGCGATCGAGCCCCGCCTGCGAAAACTCGCCCGCGTTGGCGCGCAAGAAGTCCGGCTGGCTTCGCACCTTGCCATAAACGCCGATCGCCATTCCCCCGGTCGTCCCCATGCCCATGTCCGCGCTCATCGCCCGCACCCTCCCGCGCCGTTGACGACCGATCGAGGCATCTCGACGCCGCGAAACGCGCGCAGCAGCGCCGCCGGCCTGACGTCGGCGTGAATCACGCCGTCGCCCAGCGGCGGCGTCCACGATCCGGCCAGGTACTCCTCGCCCTCCGACGACGTCGCGAGCTTGCCGTCCTCGAGCAGGTGCAAGAGCGCCCACTCGCCGTCGGTGTAGCCGAGGTCGCCCTCGCCCCCCTTCGGATAGTAGAAGTGAAAGAGCGCGCCGCGCCCCGGCCACGGGACGTCGTCCCAGCGCTCCTTGGCGTTGAAGTAGGTGATCTTCTTGCCGCCGCTCTCGAAGACGATCTTGTTGTACGGCGCCGACGGGCGGATGCGCACCTGCGCGGTCAAGCCCAGCTTCGCCGGATCCTTGGCGAACAGCAGATCGGTGATCTCCTGCGCGCGCTTGAGGAACACCGTCAGCCCGGGCTTGTACTTGACGCTCGCGCCGTCGCGCGACGTGGAACACCGTCGTTCCCGCCGGGTGATCGATGTCGGCCTGCAGCGACTCGGAGAAGTACTGCCACAGCGTTCCGGTCTTGGGCTGGAAGAACTTCTGCACGTCGTCGACGTGCGCGTCGCGCGCGCCCTTGGAGCGCACGAACGGATACTTCCCCGCAGCAGCTGGTCGTAGACGACCACGATGCTGTCGCACCACTTGCGGTTCGCCGAATCGCCGGTCGCGCCGTTGACCGCGACCTCCGCGCCCCGCAGCGGCGGCATCAGGATCTTCTCGAGCAGCCCGGCCTCCCAGCCGTTCTCGTTGTAGCTGCTGATCAGGTTCTGCAGCTTCACCCGCTGCGCCTTGACCGTCGTCTGGAACGCCACGGAGTCGGGCGCGCCCGACTCGCCGACGGCGCCCTGCAGCTCGGCCAGGATCTGCCCGTAGGTCTCGAGCCCGGTCGGCTTGGTCATGCCGAAGCTCAGGAACGACCCGAACTCCTTGCCGACGTCCTCGGGGGTCATCGGATCGTCGCTGGTCTGCTTGCCGCCCTTGCCCTGCGGCGCACCCTGGTCGCCGTCGCCGCCCTCGCCATCGGCGCCCTGGCCGAACATCTTCTTGATCTTGCCGCCGATGCCCGCCTTGGCCTTGCCGCCGATCTTCGGAACAGCGACTCGTCCTTGAAGATCAGATCCTTGCTGGCGTTGCGCCAGATCGAATCCAGCGGCCGATCCGTCAGGAACGCCTTCAGCAGCGACCGGACCTCCTCGATGTTGGTCGGCTCCTTCACCGACAGCGACACCAGGAACGTCTTCCACGCGTCGACGTAGCGCCGGAAGTAGGCCGCGCGCAGCGCATCGGCGTCAGCCCCCTCGCGCTTGCGCGGCGCCGCCAGCACCCACGCGTTCTCGTCGTGCTCGCGATCGGCGGTGAGCCGCTGGATGCGCCCCTTGACGATCTCCCAGCCGGCCGGCGTGAACGCGCCCGGGACGAACGGTCCGCTCTTGCGATCGCCGCCCGACTGAAACACCGTGACCGCGCCCGCGACGATGTCGAACAGACGCACGTCGCGCGGCATCTGCGGGTCGCGCAGCAGGTCCGCCAGCGGATCGCCCTCGGTCGCGCCCAGCAGCGCCGAGCGCACGCGCGACACCACCAGCGGCTTGCGCTCCTCGAGATCGCCGGTCGACTCGATGTCGAGCAGGTAGAAGCGCACCGCGCTCTCCAGCGCCTTGCGCCCGCGCGTCGTCGCCGCGTCGCCGGCCAGCGCGCCCCAGCGGTCGCTCGCCAGCTCGGCCGCGATGTCGACGGTCTTGTCGCGCCAGTGATCGCTCTCGGGCGCCGGCTCGTCGGCGGCCTTGGGCTGCGTCAGCAGCAGGTGGAACATCAGGCCGTGGACCGCGCTCTCCGAGTCGGCGACCGCTTGCCCGCGCGCGTACGCCAGCAGCAGCTCGCCGTCGGTGTCGAGCAGCGGCCGGATCACGAGCCGCTCGACCGCGAGGTGCAGCGGGTCCATCAAGCGCTCGCCGGGGTAAAGGCCGAAGCGCAGCGCGACGTCGGGCCCGTTGGCCATGAACGTCGGCCAGCCGCGTCGCCGTCGGCTCGGCCGCCTCGATCGGCGCCGTCGCGAACGGACCGGGGACGTTGTGCGCCGCGCGCGCCGCGTTCAGCTTCTCGACGAAGTCCTTGCGACTCGGTCGACCAGCTGCTGGTTCTCGAGGTACGACGAGATCGGCAGCACCAGCAGCAGCGCCGAGAGCGCCAGCGCCACGCCCGCGGTCACCCAGCGCACCATGCGCTCTTTCTTCAGCAGCGCTGCGCTGCGCACGGCGACGTCGCGGTCGGGGAAGACCACGCGCTGGAAGACGTCGCGCACGAAGTAGCTCTTGGGCTTGGTCGGCGGCGCGCCGGTGACGCGCGGGGTGACGCCGAACGCCGCGGCCATGTTGGCCATGACGCGGTCGACGGGCCGCCCCTCTTGCGTGCCGCTCGTGAAGTACACGCCGCGCATGATCGGC
The DNA here is from genome assembly GCA_963774325.1 of uncultured Pseudomonadota bacterium. Classification (GTDB taxonomy): domain Bacteria; phylum Myxococcota_A; class Polyangia; order Fen-1088; family Fen-1088; genus DASRQZ01. Next base: position 16,226 of record CAVZEF010000002.1, on the reverse strand, counting down.
GCGTCCTGGTACACGCTCTTGTCGAACAGGTTCGCGACCAGATCGACCAGCCCCTGGCGCAGCGAATCGAACTCCTGCGGGAAGGCGTAGATCCACTCGCGCGCGTCGGTGCGCCGCTCCTGCGCCCATGCGCAGCAGAGCGTTGCGCTCGAGCACCTCGGTCAGATCGTCGAAGTGCTGCGCGAACGCGTCGACGTGGTCGTCGTGCTGGCGGATGAGCGGCAGGCTGAAGCCGAGGATCTGGCCGCGCTCGCGATCCTTGAGCTCGCCGAAGGTCTCGACGAAGCCCGAGATCGAGGTCGCACTTGGTGATGATGAGGTAGACCGGCACGACCATCTCGAGGCGCGCGATCACCTCGTCGATGCGCTCGCGCAGCGTCGTCGCCAGCTCGCCGATCTGCTCCTCGTTGCCCTGCAGATCCGTGGCGCTGATCGCCAGCAGGATGCCGTTGATGGGCTTCTTGGGCCGCGTCTTCTTGAGCAGATCGAGGAACGCCAGCCACTCCTCGCGGTCGTCGTCGTCGGTGCTCCAGCGCCCGGCGGTGTCGAGCAGGATCGCCTCGTTGGTCATCCACCAGTCGCAGTTGCGCGTGCCGCCGACGCCGCGCACCTTGCCCGCCTTGCCGGCCGGCATCTTCAGCCCCGAGCTGCGGATCGCCGTGGTCTTGCCCGACGCCGACGGGCCGATCATCACGTACCAGGGCAAGCACGCTCAGCGCGTCGCGCCCGCTGCGCCCGGCCGCCGAGCCCTTGAGCGCCTGCACGCCCTTCTGGAACTCGGACTCCATGGCGGCGATCTCGGCCGCCATGTCGGGGCGGATGCCTTCGCTGTGTTGCGCCGCTTGATCGCGCAGACCCTTCTCGATCTTGGTCGCCGCGCTCTTCGCCGCCAGCACGCGATAGATCGCCAGCGCGATCAGCGCGAGGACGATGACCACGGTGACGACGATCGCCGGCCACATCGGGATCGATGTCGTGGAAGACCAGGACCAGCGCCCAGGCGAGCGCGATGAAAACGGCGGCAAAGATATACTTCAGCATCGCGATTTCCTCAGCGTCTCATGTTCAGCTGTTCGACCCGGTCGGACAGATTGGAGACCTGACGGTCCAGGTTGACGCGCAGGCCGATGAAGACCGCGATGGCCACGGCGAACACGCCGAGCGCGATCCAGAGGAAGAGGTTCCGCTGTCCGGGCCGCACCTGTGGCTCGTCGGGCGGCTCGCCGGCCGGCGACAGCTGCTCGGGCGCCTCGATGTTGCGCTCGACCTCGGGGCGGAGCGCGTCGATCATCTTCATCAGCTCGAGCTCGCCGCCGCGGATGCTGTACTTGCCCTGGAAGCCGAAGAGCAGGCACTGGTAGTAGACGCGCAGCACGTCCTGCCGCCGGCCGTCGCGCCGGATCTGCTGCAGCCGCGTGAAGAAGCCTTCGCCGGCCAGCGACTCGTTGAAGAACTGCAGCTGCAAGAGCCGGTTCATCCAGTAGCCGCGCAGCGGCTCGGTCTTGCCCATCGCGATCTCGTCGGCCAGCGCGACGATGGCGTAGGCGACGTCGTCGGCGTCGCGCTGGGCCATGCCCAGCTCGCGCGCGCGCTCGCGCATCGCCTCGATGAAGCCGCCCAGGCGCTCGTGGATCGTCTCGGGCGAGCGGATCGGCCCATCGAGCTCGCGCAGCTGGCGAATGGCGTTGAAGCACTCGGCGGTGATCTGGTTGACGTTGTCCATGCGATTCCCTGCCTACCCCTTCTTTTCGGTGGGTCGTTGGCGGCCTAGCTCGTCCGGGGTACGACCAGGAGCTCGATCTTCACCTTGTCGGGCCCGTACGGCGGCGGCAGGTAGATGACGATCGATCGCTCCTCGGAGATCTGCCGCCAGTACTCGCCGGACGCGTTCATCGTGAAGTAGGTGATGCCGGCGCGGATCGGGATCTCCTGCGGCGGCCGGTGGGTCACCTGGATCGCCACGCCCGGCGTCGACGACGAGCGGATGATCGACGGCAGCTGCGTGCGCGACGCGATCTTGCACAACCCCGGCAGCCGCTGCGCCAGCAGATCTGTCGGGATGTCCGAGGCGACCGACAGCACGTAGTGCGGCGCGCGCAGGAAGCGCTCGTCGTCGAGGTGGCCGGCGTGCATCCCCTCCGACGTGTCGAGCGGCACGCGTGAGATAGGTCTCGCGCACGGTGTTGCGCAGCAGGTACGTCACGCGCGCGAACAGCTCCTCGAAGGTCGCGCGCAGGTTGGTGTGCTGGAAGATCGGCAGCTTCGAGGGGTCGACGTCGGGCGAGAACGTCGCGAGCTGGCCGGCGACCTGGACCAGCAACAAGTAGAGGTGCGTCGGGCTGATCTCGCCGTTCGACGCCGCGTAGGTGAGCACCGGGATCGCCGTGTTGACCGTGCTGAGCTGCAGGAAGCGCGTGACGTCGGCGGAGTTGAACTCGATCGACGCGCCGTCGCGCTGGCGGCGGTCGCCCGCCAGCTGGCGCTGCTTGGCGACCATCAGCGCCAGCATGCGCCGCACGCCGCCCATCAGGAACGACCGACGCGTCGATGCGCAACGCGGGCGGGATGTACGCCTCGTTGACCAGCAGCGCGCCGGTGCTGTCGCGCACGATCTCGGCGATCTTGATCGCATCGAAGTCGTCGCGCGGCTCGTCGCCGAACAGCACCACCGTGTTGCGGTGGGCGAACGCGATGGTCAGGTCCTGGCCGTTGCCGGTCAGGTCGGCGACCTTGCGCGGCGACGCGCGAAAGCGCGCGCGCGCCGCGATCGTCGAGCCGTCGGCGCCGCCGCGCCTCCTGCGGAGCGAACACGCTGGGCACGCCGGCGCGCTCCTTGGGCAGGCACAGGTAGACGTCGCACGCGGCCTGCGTCGGCGCGAAGTGCGCGCCGATCGGCCGCGCCTTGGGGCACTCGGGATCGCCGCCCTCGAACGCCGCGTAACAGGCCGTCGGGCAGGATGCCGACGAAGCGCGTGATGCGCAGCTGATCGGAGCCGAGCGCGCCCGCATCGACGTCGACCGCGGCCACGCCCCAGCGGTACGGCGTCAGCGCGGCGATCCGCTCGTCGAGCAAGCGCCTCGTGATACAGGTCCTGCTGCTGAAAGTGCTGCGGCGAGACCAGCATCCCTTCCGACCAGACCACTCGTTGCGGTGCTTTCATGGCGTCCTCGTCTGTCTCTGCTAGCGAAGCTCGAGCCGGTTCTCGTCGAGGAAGATGCGCGTGACGTTGTCGACCAGCTTCGCATCGTTCTTCGCGCTATTTTTCGAGTCCTTGCCGTCCTTGTTGTCCTTGGCGCTCGGATGGCAGTACTGCGCGATCGGGCGGCGAGCAGCTTGACGATCGCGCGCCAGGTCGTGCCGGCCGGCTGCCGGAACAGCGCCACCGCGCCCAGCGTCGGTCGTGTCGGGGTTGCGCGGGATGGGCGGGTCGAGCCGGTCGCCCGGGTTGATCGTCACCTCCTGCACCGCCAGGAAGTCCTCGCCCAGCGCGTCGCGATCGTGGTCGAGCAGATCGTCGAACGACGCGTTGGCGATCTTCGCCGTCCCCTTCAACTGGTAGAGCCGCACCACCGTCGCCAGCGCCTCGCCGTGCTCACCCGGGTTGAGGCGCTGCGAAGCCTGCAGGCTCACGTGCAGCGGCTCCGGGGTGGGGCAGGGCGCGGGCGGCGCTGCGGGCGGCGGCGGTGGGTCGTGCGAGCAGCCGAACGTGGTTGCCAGCGCGGGAACCAGCGCGAAAAGCGCGACCGCCGACACCGTCGCCCCAAAGAATCCCTCGTATCCAAAGCACTTTAGCCCCATTTCGCCGCGCTGCGGAGCTTGCCAGCAAACGGTCGCACCGCGCAACTGCGAAAGAGGGACGCACGAAACCTCTATGACGGCCGTGCCGGCCGCTGTTCCGACGGAAGTTCCTTGCGAAAGGGCCGCCCATGACTTCGACTTTCGAACACCGCGATCCCGATGATTCGTTGAACGATCTGGCACCCGGGAAGTTCCTGGGCCGCTACGAGATCACGCGGCTCATCGGGCGCGGCGGGATGGGATGCGTGTACGAGGCGGTTCATCGCGATCTCGGGAAGCGGGTCGCGATCAAGACGTTGCTGCCGTCGCTGGCGGCCAGCCAGGAGGCGCGCGGGCGGTTTCTGCGCGAGGGGCAGGCGGCGTCGCGCATCCGCCACCCGCACGTCGTCGACGTGACCGACGTCGTGGCCGAGGGGCCGACCAGCTACCTGGTGATGGAGTACCTGGAGGGCGAGGATCTGTCGTCGCTCATCGAGCGCCAGGGCGCGCTGCCGCTCGGCGGAGGCGGCCGACGTGCTGCTGCCGGTGATCGCGGCGATCGCGGCGGCGCACGAGCTGGGCGTGATTCACCGCGACCTCAAGCCCGAGAACATCTTCCTGGCGCGGACGCAGCTTCGGTGGCCCGTGTCCCAAGGTCGTCGACTTCGGGATCTCGAAGGTGCTCGGCGATCCGACGGCCATCGCGCTCACGGCGACGTCGGCGGTGTTCGGCACGATGTTCTACCTGCCGCCCGAGCAGCTGGGCGGGTCGCGCGAGGCCGACGCGCGCGGCGATCAGTACGCGCTGGGCGCGATCCTGTACGAGTGCGTGACCGGGCACCGCGCGTTCGAGGGCACGAGCATCTACGGCGTGCTCAAGAGCGTCGCCGAGGGCGTCTACCCGCCCGCGCGCTCGTGGCGGCCGGATCTGCCGCCGCGGCTCGAGACGGCGATCGATCGCGCGATGCGCTTGAATCCGGCGGCGCGCTTCGCGTCGGTGCGCTTGCTCGGCGCCGAGTTGCTGCCGCACGCGAGCCCGCCGGTGCGCGCGATCTGGACGCCGGTGTTCGAGGAGGCGGGCGGCGACGCCGGCGGTCACGGTGGCGGCGCTGGCGCGAGTGGTATCGAGGCGCGCGGCGACCTCGAGGCGCCGGTGCGCGCGGGCACCGCCACGATGTTGCTGCCCGCGGCGGGCGGCGCGCGGCTGGGGACGGCGACGTATCCGCCGGGCCGCGAGGTCGAGGTCGAGGGCGAGGTCGACGCTAACGCGGAGGCGACGCCGGCGCGACGCCGACGCTGACGCCGACGAGCGTCGCGCGCTGCGGTCGCGCGCGCCGCGGGTCGTGGCGGTGGGGGTCGCGCTGGTGGCGGTCGTGGCGGCGATCGTGAGCGGCGTGCGGCGGACGGCAGCTCCGACGGAGCCCGCGGAATCGGTGGCCGCGTCGGCGTCGGCGTCGGCGTCGGCGCCGCGCGTGCGGTTGCGCGCGACGGTTGAGCCGGCGCGCGGCGCTTGCTGGGACGGTTGCGCCGGCGCCCGCGGCGCCCGCGCTTCCCGAATCACCGCGCTCCGGTCGCAATCCCGCCCGCCGTCGGCCAGCCGGCTGCGCGATCGTTGCGTCGCAATTCCGCCGGCGCCGCGCGCGCGCCCGTGACCCGACGGCGCAAGCCGAGGACCCCGCCGGAAGTCCGCGCGTTCCCCGCGGATGCGATCGATCCGATGCCCGAGGTGCAGACGAACGTGCCGATACCCGATTGAGCGGAGCCCCCTCACCCCTATGCTCTCCCCGGCGGACGGGAGGTGAGGGCAAAGAATCAATTTGGGACGCTCAGCGCCAGCAGCAGCTCCCACGTGAACTCCTGTCCCTCGTAAAACGCCTGCACGCCCACCCGTTCATCGCGCCCGTGCGCGCGCACGTCGTCGACGTCGCCGAACAGCCCCGAGACACCGTAGGTCGGGATGCCGGCCGCGCGCAGGAAGCGGCCGTCGGTGGCGCCCGTGCTCATGACCGGCAGCACCGGGACACCGGGCCAGAGATGCGCGGTGACCGCCGTGACCGCCTGGAAGAGCTCGGGCAAGAGCGGCGAGTCGGGGCCGAAGTCGACGCGGCCGACGGGCGCGACGCTGACGGCGTCGTCGGCGATCGCGTGTTCGAGCGCGCGCCGGACGTCGTCGACCGAATCGCCCGGCAAGAGGCGGCAGTTCACGATCGCGGTCGCCAGCTGCGGGAGCGCGTTGTCGGCGTGCCCGGCCTGCACGCGCGTCGGTACGCAGGTCGTGCGCAGGCGCGCGTTGTAGAACGGCAGCGCCGACAGGCGCATCGCCGCCGCCGCGTCGATCGGTTTGCCGGCCTCCGTCGAGGCGAGCGTACGCAGATCCGCGGCGACCGCGCCGCTCTCGAGGGAGGCGAGGCGCACGAAATAGGCGCGGGTCACCGGCGTCAGGCGCGCGTCGAAGACGTGGTCGTGCACGGCGATCAACGCGCGCGCCAGGCGCACGATCGCGTTGTCGCGCTCGGGCAGTGAGCTGTGGCCGCCCTTGTTGTGCACCTCGAGGCGGAAGGTGAAATAGCCCTTCTCGCTGGCCTGCACGTCGTTGGCGCGGCGGAGCCCGGACTTGAGCTCGCCGCCGCCGCCCTCGTTCAGCGCGTAGGCGGCGCGGATCAGCTCGGGCGCGTGGGCCAGCAGCCATTCGACGCCGTTTGCGTCGCCGGCTTCTTCGTCGGCGGTCAGTGCCAGGATGACGTCACGGTCCAGCGGCCGCCGGTCGCGGTGCAGGCGCAGGAAGTGCGCGACCCAGTAGGCGTCGAGCGACTTCATGTCTTGCTGTGCCGCGCCCGTAGTAGTAGCCGTCGCGTTCGGTCAGGCGGAACGGCTCGAGGGTCCAGTCGGCGCGGCGCGCCTCGACCACGTCGAGGTGGCCGAGCAGCAGGAGCGGCGGGCGCCGGCCCGCGCCACGGAGTCGCGCCACCAGATTCTGCTTCGTGGGCGAAGGCCCGAGGATCCGGATGTCGGCGTCGGGGATGCCGGCCGCGCGCAGGCGTCTGGCGATCGCTTCAGCGGCGGGAGCCGTGCTGCCGTGCTCGTGGGTCGTGTCGATCTCGACCAGCTCGCGAAAGATGTCGAGCGCGGTCTGGCGCTCGGCGGGCGGCGGCGTGCGGTGCCGCCGGCAACTTGGCGGGTGTTGCGGCCAGCAGAGCGGGCAGGGCGATCAGCGAAGCAGTGAGCGGGTACATCGGCCGCGGGATTGTGCCACGCGCGCGGGGCGTCGGAGCGCGCACCCGCCTTGGTCAGCCGTCGCCGTCGTTGAACGTGCCTGTCTCTTGCTCTTCGTCGACGGTGTAGCGCGCCCAGGGGACGGCCATCAGCCGTCGCAGCCCGATCGGCTCGCCCGACGCTTCGGACAGGCCGTAGCTACCGGTCTGGACCTTGGCGAGCGCGCGCTCGATCTCGGCGAGCAACGCCTGATCGCGGCCCGCGAACGCGACGCTGTCGTCCTGCTCGCGCGTCTGCTCCGCGGCGTCGAGCGGCTCGGTTTGTGGCTCCGCCTCGCGCATGGTCGACTGGTCGTCGGCCAGCCGTTCGAGCAGCTTCTGGCGCAGCTCGAGCAGGCGATCGCGCAGCCGCACGATATCGGCCCCGTCCAGTCCCGATCGATTCTCGGTGCCCAGGTTCGTCATGGCTGGTGGGCGCGACAAGACAACAGGTCGCCTCCCCTCCAACCTGCATCCGCCGGCGAGCACCGCAAGAGCGGACCCCTACCGACTCGAGCACTGGGATCCGCAAATGGAGCTTGAGCAGTGCGGCGATGGCGTCTGGACGACGCGATGCTTGGCGCGTCACGTTCCCGACGCGGCGGCGTGCAGGCGCGACAGCCCGTGAAATTGTGAGCCGTTCCAGCGGGTCGCGAACACCCTGTCTGTGGGTCGAATTGCGCCTTCGGAGACTAACCTCATGATCGTCGCCGCTGAATCCCGCCGTTCCGTTGCGCGGATCGTTTCACTTCGCTGTTTCGATCTTTCCCGTGGTTCGCGCGGGACGGGTTGCGCGTCGCGCTGACGCTGGCCGCGAGCGCGGTCGCGCTTCAAGCGGGCTGCTGGCGGGCGGCGCCGTCGGGCGGCAACGACGCCGGGATCGACATCGTCACCGGCGCCGGTGGTGGCGCCTCGACCGGCCTCGGCGGCGCGGGCGCGGGAATGACGACGGACGCGGCGGCCGATGGCGCGACGGGCCCGGTGCTGCCGACGGCCTCGTGCGACGCGATCGGCACGGCGCCGGTGCTTCCCGCCACGACGTGCGCCACCGTGATGGCGACCAAGACGGTGACCACCGGGATTCCGACCGACGAATCGACTCTCGACACGGTGGCCATCCAGAGCGCTCTCGACGCCTGTCCCGCGGGGCAAGCGGTCCGCCTGGTGACCGCCGGTGACAACGTCGCGTTTCTGGTCGGCGGCCTGTTCCTGAGGAACGGCGTGACGTTGTGGCTCGACGACGGCGTCACGGTGTTTGGCTCGCGCGACCCGCGCGATTTTGACAGCACGCCCGGTAACGGGAAGTGCGGCTTGACCGGCGGCAACAGCGATTGCAACGCGCTCATCAACGTCCTCGGTTCGCAGAACGCGGCGGTGATGGGGACCGGAACCCTCGACGGGCGCGGCGGTGAGCTGATCATCGGGGGCACCCTGAATTGGTGGGACCTCGAGGACGCCGACCACGGAAACCTGGTCGCGCCGCGCATGGTCTGGGTGCGGCCCGGGCAACGGCTTCGTGCTCTCGGGCGTGACGCTCAAGAACGCGCCGAAGTTCCACGTCGTCATCGAGCGGACCAACGGTTTCACCGTCTGGGGCATCACCATCAACACGCCTGCCACCTCGGTCAACACCGACGGCGTCGACCCGTCGGCGTCGACAAACGGCATCATCGCGTACAACAAGATCAGCACCGGCGACGACAACATCGCCATCAAGGCGTCGGGGCCGCCGACCGTCAACAACATCGTCATCGCGCACAACCACTTTGGCCATGGCCACGGTATGTCGATCGGCAGCGAGACCAACGCCGGCGTCCAGAACGTCGTGGTGTGCGATCTGACGATCGACGGGGCCCAGAACGGATTGCGCATCAAGTCCGACGCCAGCCGCGGCGGTATCGTCCAGCAGGTCAGCTACACCGACGTGTGCATGCGCAACGTGAGCGATCCGCTGGTCTTCGATTCTTACTACAGCAGCGCTACCGGCTTGCTGATTCCCTGGTTCAAGGACATCACCATCCGCAACGTGCACAGCCTGACCGGTGGCAAGCTGATCTTCCGCGGCTGGGATGCCGTCCACACCGAAGCGTTGTGGCTCGACAACGTCGTCCTCGACACCGCGCCCAGCAGCATCAACGCCAGCAACGTCGTGCTCAACATGGGTCCGAACCCCGTCACGAACATCGTGCCCACGGGGACGACCAACGTCACCGTGAATAACCAGGTCACGGGCGCCGCCGCTCCGCGCGACTGCACGAACGTCTGGGTCACGTTCTAACTTCGGGCCTCTGACCTCGAGCGTTCCGGGCGTCGGCGTCGGCGTCGGCTCCCCCGTCGGCGTCGGCGTCGCGCGTGGGCGATCAGACCTCGCGCCTTCTTCGGACGCCGACGCCGACGCCGACGCCTGCGGGGGAGCCTACGGGGGAGCCGACGGCCCCGAGAGGCCTACCCGTGACGGACCTCTCGAAAATCGTGCAATCTGCGCTTCCCCGGTGACAGATCCGACCGCAGCCGGTGTTCCCTGGACATGCGGGAGGCAATCCAAACGTGCCAGTCGATATCGAAGGCTTCTACCAGAGGTATGGCCCAATGGTCCTGAGGCGTTGTCGGGCGCTGTTGCGCAATGACGCGAAGGCGCAGGACGCGATGCAGGACGTCTTCGTGGCCCTGCTGCGCCATCAAGACCGCCTCCAGGACGAGGCACCCGCGGCGCTGCTCCTGCGCGTCGCCACCAACGTCTGCCTGAACCGCCTGCGCACGGAACGGCGCCGGCCCGAAGACGCCGACGACGAGCGAATTCTGGCAGATCGCCGGAACCTCGGACACCGAGGGCGATGGGCGCACGCTGGCGCGCGATCTGCTCGCCAAGCTCTTCCGCACGGATGACCCGCTGGCGGCGAGCACGCAGACCATCGCGGTCATGCATCTGGTCGATGGAATGACCCTGGAAGAGGTCGCCCGCGAGGCGGGTCTGTCGGTCTCGGGCGTCCGCAAGCGCCTGCGCACCGCGCGCGCCCGCCTCACGCAGTTGGAAGGAGCTGTACCAACATGAGCTCAACGCACGACGATGCATCGAAGAAAGTCCCGACCTGGTTGCTGGAGCGCGCGGCACAAGGCGAGCTGGCTGCCTCCCAGGTCGACGAGCTCCGAACGCGTCTGGCAGCCGAGGGCCGGTCGCTCGAGACCGAGCTTGCGGCGCTGACGACGTCGAACCAGGAGATCCACTCCCAGGTCGACAAGGATCGGACGATGGCGGAGATTCGCCGGCGCGCGTCGCGCCCCGCGGAGACGCCGTCGCAGCGCCGGAGCGTCAACTTATGGATCGCGCCGCTGGCGCTCGCGGGCTCGCTGGGGATCGGCCTCTTGTTGTTGCGGTCGGGGCACGGGGTGTCGCCGTCTCATCAAGGTGGTTCGACCGCCGTGGCTCAGCCGGGCGGCGGCGAGCCGGAAGAGCATGTCAACTTCAAGGGGAGTGAACCGTCGGTGTCGCCGCGGCTCTGGGTGTACCGGCAGCGGACGGTGGCAAATCAGGAGCAGCCGGAGCGGCTGAGCGACGGCGCGCGCGCCGCACGCGGCGATCTGCTGCAGCTGGCCTATGCCGGTGGGCGCGATGGGCGCTACGGCGTGCTGCTGTCGATCGACGGCGCCGGCCGCGTGACCCAGCACTTGCCCGAGCCGGGCGCCAGCGCCGCGGCCTCCTTGCGCTCGCCCCACGAGATCCATCTGCCGTCGGCCTACGAGCTCGACGACGCTCCCGGCTTCGAACGCTTCGTGCTCATCACCTCGACCCAACCATTTCCCGTCGCGGCGGCGCTCGATGCCGCGCGCTCTCTCGCCGGACGAGGGCCGAGCGCCCGCACGGCCCCACTTCCGATGTTGCCCGCCTTTCATCAGACGTCGGTCTTGTTGCAGAAGACCAGCAAGGGAAATCCATGACCTCTCGTCGCAGAATCGCCCGCCGCCTTTCCTTTCTTTCTGCCTCTCCCGTCTGCGGGGGAGGGTCGGGGAGAGGGCAGGCCTTGCGAGCGGCGAAGCTGGCAGCCCTTCTTGGGATCGCGCTGGCGGTCGCCGGCGCGCTCCTGCCGAGCGGCGCGTTCGCCGCCACCCCCACCGCTCCGACCGCCACCATCGACGGAGTCCGGCTGCGGCGGTTCGCGCTCATGGCCGGCTTCAACGACGGCGGCCCGACCCGCCCGCAGCTGCGCTACGCAACCTCGGACGCGCACGCGATGAGCCGCGTGCTCGAGAGCCTGGGCGGCGTCGCCCCCGACGACGTCGTGTTCGTCTCCGACGCGACCCGCCTCGCGTTCCTGGGCGCGTTCGACCGCCTGGGCCGCCTGGTGGCCGCGGGCCAGCGCGCCGGGGTCCGCCGCGAGGTTGTCATCTACTATTCTGGACACTCCGACGAAGACGGCCTGCTCATCGGTAACGACCGCGTCAGCTACGACGAGCTCCGCACCCGCATCCAGGCCATCCCCGCCGAGGTCCGCCTGGCGATCCTCGACTCCTGCGCCTCCGGGGCCTTCACGCGTCGCAAGGGCGGCGTGCGCCGCGCGCCCTTCCTGATGGACTCCTCGGCCGACACCAAGGGCCACGCCTACCTCGCCTCGAGCGCCATCAACGAAGTCGCCCAGGAATCGGATCGCATCGGCGCCTCGTTCTTCACCCACTACCTGGTTTCGGGCCTGCGCGGCGCCGCCGACGTCAACCGCGACCGCCGCGTCACCCTCCAGGAGGCCTTCGAGTTCGCGGCGCAAGAGACCCTCGCGCGCACCGAGAAGACCCAGGGTGGTCCCCAGCACGCCGCCTACGAATTCGACCTCGTCGGCACATCCGACCTGGTGGTCACCGACGTCCGCTCGACACAGGCGACGCTGGCGCTCGCCTCCGACCTCTCGGGCCGCATCGGCGTGCGCGACGCCGCCGGCAACCTGGTCGTCGAGCTGCGCAAGATGGGTGGCCACGGCATCGAGCTCGGCCTCGAAGCCGGCCCCTACCTCGTCACCATGGACGGCGGCGGCAACACCGTGTTCGAAGCCAACGTCAACGCTCGCGCTCGGCCAGCGCGCCGAGCTCGCTCGCCTCGCGTTCCACCCGGGCCGCCCTCTCGAGGTCGTCGCCACGCGCGGCGACGCCCCCGCGCCCGACACCAGCGTCACCGCCACCGCCGCCTCACCGCCGCTGGCGCCACTTCGCACCCCCCTACGCGCGGTCCCGGTGCACCTCGGGTCTGGTCCCCATGCCGGGCGACTCGCAGGTCGACGTCCACGGCCTCTCGTTCAGCTTCCTTGCGGACCGCGTCGGCGGCCTGTCGTCGGGACTGCAGCTGTCCCTCGGCGCGAACATCGCCGATCAGTTCATGTACGGCACGCAGCTCACCGTCGGAGCCAACCTGCTGCGCGGTCCGGGGCGCGGCGCGCAGCTCGCGGTCGGCGCCAACCTCGCGACCGAAGCGTTCCGCGGCTCGCAGCTGACCTCGGGCGCCAACGTCGTGCTCGGCGACTTCCACGGCGCGCAGCTCGCCGCGGGCGTCAACTGGGTCGACGGCGACACGTACGGCGCGCAGCTCGGCGCCGGCGTCAACTTCGCCCGCGGCGGCGGTCGCGGCGCGCAGCTCGCGGGCGGCCTGAACCTGACCCTCGGCCGCTGGAACGGCGCGCAGCTGGCCGGCGGCGCCAACCTGGCCGGGGAGATCTCGGGTGCGCAGCTGGCCCCGCTCAACATCGCTTCGGTGTCGAACGGCGCCCAGCTGGGCGTGGTCAACGTCGCGGGCGATCAGAACGGCGTGCAGCTTGGCGTCGCCAACGTCGCCAAGCACAGCCGCGGATTCAAGCTGGGCGTGGTCAACATCGCCGGCGCGCACGACGGCGACACGCTCGGACTGTTGAACGTCATCGGCAACGGCATCCACAGCGTCGCGGTATACGCGACCGACACCATGCTCTCCAACTTCGAGCTCCAGCTCGGCAGCCGCCACGTGTACACCTCGTACACTTTCGCCTACCAGCCGGGCGACGCGCTCGTCACCGGCGCCGGCCCCGATCAGTTCCACCGCAGCACGCGCCGCATCGGCTCCGGCCTGGGCATCGGCTACCGACAGCCCGTCAGCTTCGGTCCGCTGCGCTTCCTGGCCATCGAAGCCAGCGCGATGAGCATCGTGTCGGATTTCTCTCACTACGACAACACGCCGCTGTGGGCGTCGATGCGCGCCGTGGCGGGCTTCCAGATCATCCCCGGCCTCTCCGCCATCGCCGGCATCTCCGACAACGCGACCATCGCCTGGGACGGGAAGGATCTCGACATCGGTAGCGGCTTCCTGCAGAGCGTCTCGAAGAGCGGCACGACGACGGTGCGGCACTACCCGGGCTTGCTGCTCGGCCTGCAGATCTGAACCGCGCGACCGCGCGCCCGCCATCCGCCGATATCCGGCGCCCGTCCTTGAAGTTGCCGGCGTGTCTGTTATATAAGACATGCATTCGCGCGGGCGCGCGAGGAGACACGAATCATGCGCATCGGAGTGATCGGCGGATTGGACCGGAACGTGGCCGCGCTGCAGACGCTGGCGGAGACGCAGGGGCATGAGGTCGGATTTCACACCGGCGTCATGGCAGGGCCTGCGTCGTCGTTGGCGCTCCGCTCGCTGGTGGCGCGATCGCAGCTGGTCGTCATCATCACGGAGATCAACAGTCACAACGCCGTGCGCGCCGCCCGGCGCGAGGCGCGCCTGCGCGACCGGCCGCTCAAGATCGTGCGCAAGCTGGGCGCGACGCAGTTCGCGGCGTTGCTCCGCGGCATGCCCGATCCCTCGCGCACCGCGCCCGCGAACGACACCGTCGTCGTCGCGGCTTGAACGCGGTTCAGTAGCCGATGGCCAGGCTCACGCGCCCGAACATCCCGCGCGGCGACAGCGATCCGAGCTCGGTCGTGCCGGCCTTGCTCGCGTCGCGCGCCGGCAGCTCCGGCACCAGCGTGAGATCGCGTCGCGGCGCCCAGCCGTAGCCGGCGTCTGCGAGGAGCCACAAACCGATCGGCCCCATCCCGGGATTGAGCCGCACGCCCGCCACCAGGCTCGCGTCGATCGACGCCGTCGTGAAGGCGGCCGCGAGCGGGGCCGGCGCCGACGTATCGAGCAACCGCGCCGACGTGTGCAGCAATCCGGGCGCGATGCGAGCGCCCACGTAGAATCCCGACGCCGGAACGAAGCGCGGCTCGAGAACGATCGCGAGCCGCCAGGTCTGCAACTGCGCGTCGGCTCCGCGCGCGTTGGCTGAGCTGCTTCCGAAGTCCGCCGCCAGGCCCAGCGCCGGGACGAAGCCCGTGCCAGCCCGCAGCGTATGCGTCACCACGACCGAGAACTGCGGCAGCACATCGCCCGTCGAGAACGGGTCGAAGCCGGCATCGCGCACGACCGAGGTGCGCACACCGAGCGCCGCCTGCCATCGATCGGAGCCCCGCTCGGGCGGTGCCGTCTCGGGCGGACGCGCGGCGAAGGGCCTGGGCGCGCTCACGCTCGGGGCGCCGGGCGGGTACACCTGGGCGTTCGCGCGCGGCGCGATCGCCGTGATGGTGCCGGCCATCGCCAGCGCGGCGAACCCCGCGCGCCATCGCCGACCTCTTCCAGTATCACGGGTTGCCATCGGAGCCCTCCTCGAGGAGACCGCCGTAGATCCGGCGTGTGCTGTCGTCGGGGGCGTCGGCGTCGTACACGGTCACGCCCAGGTTGCCGGTCTCGTGCAGCGCGATCAGGCTGCGTCCGGAGATCGTTCGCGGTGTGTCCAATTTCAAAGACGGAGGTCGATGGGCGTATCGGATTGCAGCGTCCAGACCTGCTTCGAGAGCACGTCGGTCGCGGCCAGGGCAGAGCCGCCCGGCAGGAACGTCCAGACGCGCGCGCCGGTCGGCGAGACCGTCAACGTGGTGCCCGGCGCGGAGGTCGACAGCGGCGCGGCGGTGCGCGCCGCCAGATCGAGCACGTAGAACGTCTGGGTGCTCGCGGCGGCCAGGACCTTGAGCGCCGCGCCCACGAGCGGCACGTCGAGCACCGCGCCGACCTTGGCGCCGACGGCGACGGTCTCGATGCTGCGGAACGGCCGGCCCGCCGCCTGCCCCAGCTCCCAGAACGCGACGCCGGCGCCCGCGGTGCCCCCTTGCCACAGCAGCGCGACGTCGGCGCTGGTGCCACCCGCGCCCGCGGTCACCAGCGAGAGCCGCTGGTACGGCGCCGGCAGCGCCACCGTCGTGGTCACCGTGGTCGCGGGATCGATCAGCACCGCGGCGCCCGCGCTCGGGACCAGCGCCGCCAGCCGCAAGCCACCGTCGGTGCGCACGAACGCGATGTCGGTGGGGACACCGCCCGCGTCGGCCACGTTGATCGACGGCAGGAACCCGGCGGCGCCGCCCGGCGCGGGCGCGAGCTGCAACGTCATGACGTTGCGGTCGCCCTGAAAGCGGATGCCGATGCGCGCGTCACCGGTGTCGGTCGGGTCGCCGTCGTCGACGACGATCGCCGCCGGCGGCGGGCGTTGCGTGGCGCCGCCGTCGTCGAGGCGCACGGTGATCTCGGCGTCGGCGGCCGGGTCGCCGTCGAGCGGCAGCAGCGCCATCTCCTGATCGCTCTGCACGATCAGCAGCTGGCTCGGGCCCCCGGGCAGCGACAGCGACGGCGTGATCGTCAGCTGCTGCGGCCGGCCGCCGAAGCTGTGCAAGGTGTGATGGCGCGCGGTGCCGGCCGTGAGGTCGACGATCACCAGCTCGTTGGGGTTGCTCACCAGCGCCTGGCTGGTCTTCGCGGCCGCGTACACCACCGCCCAGCGTCCGGTCGGGTCGACGATCAATCCATCCAGCGGGTCGGTGAGGCCGAGATCGATCTCGACCGGCGCCGCCGGGCCATCGTCGAAAGCGGTCAGGCGTGGCTTTTCGTCGGGGATCGAGTCGCCGAGCGCCGCGCGGTGGCCGGCGCTGAGCAAGTAGAGCTTCCTGCCGTCGGGCGCAGGCACCGCCGCGACCACGCCGCGCGCGGTGGGCGTGCTGCGCAAGGTCAGGCCTCCGTCGCCGTCGGCGCCGAGCGCCACGACCCGCCGCGCCGGCGTATCGATCAGCGCCACCGACGTGGCGAGCCCGATCGCTTGCGGATCGCCGGCCGGCAGCGACCAGACCTCCGCGCGCCCGCCCGTGCAACCCGCGGCCAGCGATCTGGC
>CAVZEF010000001.1:0-19283 GCA_963774325.1 uncultured Pseudomonadota bacterium | reverse complement strand
CGGCGTCCTGCGCAGCCGATTGCCGTCGTAGCTCACGACCGATCCGTAGCCGACGATCACGCCCGGATCGGCCCTCGGGAGAAGCTCGGAGAAGGCAGTGCGTAATTTGAGGTGCCAGGCCAGAGAGCCCCCGGCGAGGGTTACCAGCACCGCCAGCACCAGCACCAGCCCCTGGGGTGCCGGGTATCCACGCATAAGAGCCCCCGATTAGCCCCGGATTGGCGTCGGAAAGACGCGGGCCTGGGCCGCCAAGCTACCAGGGGTTTTCCCCCCAGGGGGAGACCGCGGTTTACGAACTGCATTTCGGTCGATATGCTTAATCCCATGCGGACCATTGGCTCGAGCTCGCTTCGACCCGGTCGAGGAGTGACGTCTGGCACCGTGGTCCTGCCGGCGATTGTCATCGTCGTCATGGTTCTCGTGGCTCTGGCGCCGGCGCGCGCGTGGGCGGTCGGCGAATCGATCACCGATGTGCGCATCCTCGGGAATCAGCGCACTGAGGAGGACACCGTGCGTTCGATCGCCGGGGTCAAGATCGGCGACACGCTGGAGCTGGACACGCTGGAGCGCGCGCGCGAGCGCCTCCACACCGCCGGCCTGTTCGCCGACGTCAACGTGTGGTGGGAGCAGAACGGCGAAGGCGTCCGCGTCAACATCGCGGTCAAGGACAAGTTTCCCTGGGCGCCGGTGCCGACCGCATCGTGGTCGTCCAACAACCGGTCCATCGGTCTGGTGTTCGTCGACGGCAACCTGTTTGGACGCGGCAAGCAGCTGGTCGTGGGCGGCCGCCTGGCCGACGTCGATTCGGGCGCGGTCCTCGCGTATCGCGACCCCGCGCTGTTCGGCGGGTGGGGCTACTGGCAGCTCCAGGGCAACGTGCAGAGGCAGGTCGTTCCCGAGTACGACGGCAACTTCGACCTCGCGCCCGCGCCGCTGCGCGAGACGCACATGACGGGGTACGGTTTCGAGACGGTGTTCGGCATCGCCTGGATGCGTCGTCTCAAGACGCAGGTCGCGTGGGCCATGCAGAAGGTCACCGTGTCCCGCGCCGACGTTCCCGAGAGCGACACCACGCCCGAGGTCGCGACCGCGCCCGCGACGCAGGGCTCGACCGTGGGCGTCGGCAAGGCGTCACTCAGCTTCGACTTCCGCGCGCGCGAGTTCGCGGTCATGACCGGCACCGCGCTTGGCGTGGGGTTGGATGTCGCGAGCCCCAGCTTCGGCAGCGATCTGCAGTACTGGCGCGCGACCGCGTACTTCGAGCGCGGGCTGAAGTTTTTCCGCTCGCACAACTTCATCTACTCGGCGTACGCGGCGACCGGGCACAATCTGCCGTTCTGGAACGAGCTGACCCTGGGCGGGCCCAACCTGCGCGGCTACCTCTATCAGCAATTCCGCGGCGACACGCAGGCTTCGGCCAAGGCCGAGTATCACTTCCCGCTGTTCTCCGTCGGCCCCGCCGACTTCCGCGGGCTGCTGTTCTACGACGTCGGCGCGCTCTGGTTCCGCGATCTGCCACCGGATACGACGATCGATCCGCTCACCGGCTACCGCGTGCGCGACACGCCGGATCACCGGGCGTTCCCGCTTCAGGACAAGTCCGGGTTCTCGCCCGGCCGCGACATCCACAACGACGTCGGCGCCGGACTGCGCTTCTTTCTGCGTTCGGTCGCGATCCCGCTCATCGGCTTCGACGCCGGCTACGGCATCGAGGCGCGCAACTGGCAGTTCTTCCTGGTGATCGGCGCCTGAACTTGCTGTAGCTTGCGGCGCGTGTCCGACGCGCATCGATGCGACAGCCTGCTGGCGATCCTCGTCGACGGCGCGCGCCCCGACGTGATCGCGCGGCTCGTCGCCGCCGGCGAGCTGCCGGTGATGAAGCGGACGTTCTTCGACTGCGGCGGCTTCCGGCACGCCACCAGCGTGTTCCCGTCGGTGAGCGGCCCGGCCCACCTGCCGATCCTCACCGGCGCGCACCCGGGCCGCGCCAACCTGCCGGGCATCCGCTGGGCCGAGCGGCCGGGCCGGTTCGGCTTCCTCGGCCGCACGCGGTCATACATGGCGCCGCTGCGCCAGCTCAAGCTGGCCGGTGACATCAGCGCCGAAGTCGGCACGCTCTTCCAGCACGTCGACGGGCTGGCCGACGTCAACACCTGGTTCGTGCGTGGCTGCCCGGCGCGCGCGCGCCGCACGCGGTTCTCCAAGGCGGCCGCGTTCCTGCGCAGCCTGGCCAGCCGCAACTGGTACGCGTCGGATCTGCAGGCCGAGCACGCCGTGGTGGGCGCGTTCCAGGCCGGTTTCCCCTCGGCGTTCGCGGTCTTTCCCGCCGTCGACGAGCTCGGGCACCGCTTCGGCCCGCTCTGCCCCGCCTCCGACGAGGCTTACCGCCGCTTCGACGCCGCGCTCGGCCGCATGATCGACGCGCTGGTGCGGCTCGGCCGGCTCGAGCGCACGCGCATCGTGCTCACGTCGGATCACGGGCAGTCGACGACGAACACCCACTTCGAGCTCGCCGAGTTCGTGGCGCGTGTCTACCCAAAGACCCTGTCGTACCCCAAGATCTGGCGGCGGCTCTTCGACGCCGAGGCGGCGGTCATGGTCTCGGGCAATGCCATGGCCAACATCTACCTGGCCGGCGAGCGCGGCTGGCGCGAGCGGCCGGATCTCGAGAAACCGAACAGCCGGGCCGCCGAGCTGGTGGCGCGACTGCTGGCCGAGCCGGCGATCGATCACGTGATCTACCGTAGAGGCGGGGTCGAGGCCCCTGGGGGGGCGGGGCCGAGGGTGGCGGCACGCCGGACTACGTCGTCGCGAGCCGCGCGGGCCGCGCGGTGATTGCGCTCGAACCGGGCGACGGCGGCGCGACGCTACGCCGCGTGCGCTATCGCGTCGAAGGCGCCGACCCCTTCGGCTACGGCGCGTTGCCCGAGCGGATGACGCCGGCCGAGGTGGCGGCGTCGACGGCTGCGTCCGACTATCCGGACGCGCCCTGGCAGGTCTGCGAGTTCTTCCGCTCGCCGCGCGCCGGCGACCTGATCGTGTGCGCGCGGCCGGGTTACGACCTGCGCGCGCGCTTCGAGTATCAGCCGCACAATGGATCGCACGGCGGCCTCCACCGCGAGCACATGCTGGTGCCGGCGGCGGTGAACGGCGCCTGGGGCGCCGAGCGCATTCGCTCGGTCGACCTGTTTCCGTCGATCCTGCAATCGCTCGGCAAGCCCATCCCCGACGCGATCGACGGCGCGGCAGTACCGATTGGCTAGTGCTACCCGTCGATGATCGCGATCAGATCCGGCGACAGGAACGAGCGCGGGATGCGCAGCTCGCGCACCGCGATCCGGCACCGTTCCTGCTCGTCGGGAGAGACGACTCCGTCGGCCAGGACTTCACCGGTCAGACCCTTGAGAAAGGTCGAGAACACCTCGCGCACGTCGGCCGTGGTCAGGATCCCGCGGCGAAACACCGCCAGCAGCTGCTCCTTCTCACTTTCGTCGACATGGCCGTCCTCGAGCACCTTGGGCAACAGCCGCGCCAGGTGGGCGCGGGCAGTCGCGCGTAGCTCAGCCTCCAGATCCATGGGCGGTGATCCTAACAGGGCCGTCGCCAAAGTGTCAGAAACTCACCTGATGGCAGTGGTGAACCTTCACCACTTCGTTGCACAGCTGTAGCAAATTTCATCGAGATTTTGCACGGTTGGGGCGCAAGGCCCGGATGGCGTGTCACTTGCTGCCATCCCCGTCCCACCATGTCGTCTGTTCAGCCGTTCGCCGCCACGTCATCGCTCGTCACCGACGGGGTCCTTCCGGTACTGGGGCGTGTTGCCCCGGCCGCGGCGCCGCTGCCCCTGCCGCGGGTGCTGCTCTGCGACCTGGACGGCACGCTGATCGACAGCATGCCGACGCTCGCCGATCTGGCAACGGATGTGATGGAGCGGATGTACGGGACACCCCGGATGCTGGCGCGCGAGCTCTACCTGGCGACCTGCGGCCTGCCGTTCATCAAGCAGCTCGAGGAGGTCTTCCCGGGCGACCCGCGCAACCCGATCGCGTCCGACCTGTTCGAGGCGCGCAAGCCGGCGCGCTGCAACGCCATCCGCATGTCGGCCGAGACGCGCCGGGCGCTCGAGCGCATGCGGGCGCTCGGCGTGCGCGTCGGCGTCTCGTCGAATAACGGCACCGAGAACGTCGAGACCTTCGCGCGCCACGGCGACTTCACGTTCGACCTGGTGCTGGGCTTCGGCGGCGGCCTCGCCAAGGGGCGCCCGCACCTGGACAAGGCGTCGGCGGTGTTCGGCGTCGGCCGCCAGGAGATGCTGTTCGTCGGCGACTCGCTGCACGACGGCGAGATCGCGGAGAAGGAGGGGGTTCCCTTCGTCGGCATCGCCGGCACCTTCTCGGCCGACCGCTTCACGCTCCGCTTCCCCCACGTCCCGGTCGTAAAGCGCTTCGCGTCGCTGCCAGACTTGTTCTAGTCTCGCCGGGTGCAGGTCGCATTACTGGCCGCTGGGCTGGGGAGCCGGCTCGGCTCCCTGACCGAGCGTTTGCCCAAGGCGCTGATCACCGTCGCCGGCGAGCCGCTGCTGGCGTACGCGGTGCGGTTCGCGCAGGCGGCGGGCGCCGAAGAGATCATCGTCGTCGGCGGGTTCGAGTTCCCGCTGGTCGCCGGTGAGATCGCGCGCCGCGCGCTGCCGGTCACGCTGGTCGAGAACCGCGACTTTCGCGACGGCAACCTCATATCGCTGTTCGCGGCGCGGCCGCGCCTGCGCGGCGAGTTCCTGATCATGAACGTCGATCACATCTACCGGCCGGCGATCGCCGCCCTGGCGGCGGCGCCGGCCACCGAGCTGACCGCGTTCATCGACCGCGACCGCACGCTGGGCGCCGACGACATGAAGGTCGAGCGCGACGAGCTCGGGCGCGTGCGCCGCATCGCCAAGACGCTCACGACGTTCGACTGCGGGTACGTCGGCCTGACCAAGGTGCCGGCGGCGTTCGTGACGCGGTACTGGGCCGAGGCCGAGGCGGCGCTGGCCGAGGAGGGACGCGCGATCCACGTCGAGCGCCTGCTGGCGCGCTTCGCCGCCGCCGGCGCGCCGCCGGCCTGCCGCGACATCAGCGGCCACGGCTGGCTCGAGGTCGACCTGCCCGAGGAGCGCGACCACGCCGAGACCGTGCTGCGCCAAGGACTCTGGTGACGAGTGGTCATGGCGTGAGAGCCGTGGACTATGTGCGCGAGCTCGAGGCGGCGGAGCGCGCGGCGCGGCTGGGCGGCGCCGCGATCCTGCGTCACTACGGGCGCGGCGCCGCCGTGCGCATCGAGATCAAGCCCGACCAGTCGCCGGTGACCGAGGCCGACCTCGAGGCCAACGGCCTGATCGTCGAGCTCTTGCGAGCGACGTTCCCCGACGACGGCATCCTGAGCGAGGAGCTGCCGGACGGCGAAGAGCGCTTCTCGAAGCGGCGCGTCTGGATCATCGATCCGCTCGACGGCACGCGCGACTTCGTGGCGCGCACCGACCAGTTCTGCGTGCACGTCGGCATGGCGGTCGACGGTGTCGCCGTGGTGGGCGCGGTCTTCCAGCCGGTCGCGGGGCGGCTCTACTCGGCGCGCGCCGGCGGCGGCGCGCGCGTCGACGACGGCGACGGGAAACCGCCCGCGGTGCTGCGGGCGTCGCGCGTGGCCGACCTCGCCGACATGCGCGCCGGCGTGAGCCGCCTCAACGCCACCGGCCGCCTGGGCGCCTGCCTGGCGGCGACCGGGCTCGCTGGGCGCGCGGTGCCGATGGGCGCGTCGGTGAAGTACAACGCGCTCGCGCGCGGCGAGCTGGATGTGGTCATCAACCTCAGCCCCGGCGAGATGGAGTGGGACACCTGCGCGCCCGAGGTCGTGGTCCGCGAGGCGGGCGGCGCCTTCACCGACGGCGACGGGCACCCGTTCCGCTACAACCAGCGCGACACGTCGCACCGTCGAGGCAGCCTGGCCAGCAACGGTGTCAACCACGCGGCGCTGCTGGAGCAGCTGCGCCCGCACTTCGCCGCCGACACGGTGTGATGGCGGCGCCGCCGATCCCGACCATCATCCCGATCATCACGCCGATCATCACGATCGATGGCGTCGACGGCAGCGGCAAGTCGACGCTCGCGGCGCAGCTCGCGGCGGGGCTCGATCAGGCGGGCTGGCCGGTGGCGCTGTTCTCCGTCGACGATTTTCGCCGCCCCGTCGACTGGACGCGCGCCGATCGGCGCGAGGTCGACACCTACTACGACGATTACTACGCGCTCGACGAGCTCGAGCGCTGCCTGCAGGCGTTGCGCGCCGGCGCGCCGCGCGTGACGATCCCGGTGTTCGACTCGCGCAGCGAGACGCTCGCGGGTGCGCGGACCATCGAGCTCGGCCAGGCGCGCGTCGCGCTGGTCGAGGGGGTGTTCGCGCTGCGCGTCCCCGCGGCCGCCGCCGGTCTGGTGATCTACGTGGAGCTCGCCGCCGCCGAGGCGCGGCGCCGCTTGATCGCGCGCGACCTCGCGCGCGGTCGCTCCCGCGCGGTCATCGAGCACCGGCTCGACGCGCGCTACGTGCCCGCACAGCAGCGCTACGTGGCCGCCTGCGATCCGGCGGGGCGCGCCGACGTGGTGGTCGACAGCGCCACGCCCCAGGTCTTCCAGGCGACGCGCCGCAACCTGACGCGGGTGCCGGCGGAGCTCCGCGCCGTGCTCGATCGGCTGTTGCCACCGGCGTCCTTCACGTTTTCGCCTTGAGCCGCGCGCCCGCCGCTGCCATCGTGCGGGGCACATGAGCGAGACCCCGAAGCCTCCGCCGGTCATCCTGCTTCGCGCCACCCGGGAAGAGGCCGCGGGCGCCGTGCTGGAGGTCGGGGGCCTGCGCGTCATCGACCGGGCGCTGCGCCAGCTCGCACGGCAGCAGGTGCCGCGCGTGGTGATCGCCACCGACGGCGCGATCGCGCTGCCGTCCTGGCTGGCCCCCACGGTCGAGGTGCGGCAATTTCCCCCCGACGCCGAGCTGGCGGCGTGCCTGCTGGGCCTGGAGGCCGAGCTCGGCCATCCGGTGGCCCTGCGCGCCGACGTCGTGCGCGTGCGCGCCAACCACTACGACGGCGGGCTGCGCGTCGTCGACGAACCGAGCCGCGTCGCCGCCGAGGACGCGATCTTCAAGGATCTGCTGCGCGGCGATCTCGGCCTGGTCGCGCGCCACATCAACAAGAAGATCTCGTTCTCCATCACGCGCCGCTTTCTGTGTCACTGGCCGATCACGCCGAACCAGGTCACGCTCGGCGCCGGCGTCCTCGGCCTCTTCGGCTGCTTCCTCATCGCGAGCGGCACGCAGGCCGGCATCGTGCTCGGCTTCCTGCTCGCGCAGTTCCAGTCGATCCTCGACGGCTGCGACGGGGAGCTGGCGCGCGTGCGCTTCCAGCAGACGGCCATCGGCGAATGGCTCGACACCATCGTCGACGACGTGCTCAACCTGGCCCTGGTCGGCGCGCTCGGCGTCGGGCTCTCGCGCCACGGTGGCAGCAGCAACGACATCTGGATCGCGCTCGGCGCCTGCGCGATGTTGCTGACCTACAACATCATCGCGTACCGCGAGCTCGTGAAGCAGGGCGAGGGGGGCGAGGTGCTCAAGGTCCGCTGGTGGTTCGCCAGGGGCACGACCTTCAAGGAGATGACCGGCAGCTCGGGCAACCTTTTTTCGTGGATCAACATCATCGGCAAGCGCGATTTCTTCGTGTTTGCCTGGATGATCCTGGCGATCTTCGATCTGCTGCCGGTCGTGCTCGTCTACGCATTCGTCCTGGCGCTGGCGTACGGGATTGCCGCCCTTGGCCAGCTCGTGGTCCGCCCCGCCAGCCCTCCGCCCGCGACGCTCTGACCTCAGCCAGGAACACCTTGCGCCTCGGGGGTCGGCGCAATAAGGTGAATCGCCCTGCCAGGGCATTCACATGTTCAGTTACGTCGCCAAGAAGATCTTCGGCACCAAGAACGCGCGCGTGATGAAGGCGCATGCAGCCCATCGTCGAGCGCATCGGCGACCTCGAGAGTGGGCTCAAGGCCAAGAGCGACGCCGAGCTGCAGGCGATGACGCCCGAGTTCAAGCGAAGCCTCGACAAGGGCGAGACGCTCGACGACATCCTGCC
Source organism: uncultured Pseudomonadota bacterium (assembly GCA_963774325.1). Classification (GTDB taxonomy): domain Bacteria; phylum Myxococcota_A; class Polyangia; order Fen-1088; family Fen-1088; genus DASRQZ01. The sequence continues at coordinate 11,134 of CAVZEF010000001.1, read as the reverse complement.
CGAGGCGTTCGCGGTCTGCCGCGAGGCGGGCCGGCGCGTGCTCGGCATGCGCCACTACGACGTGCAGCTCATCGGCGGCATGGTGCTGCACCGGGGCGGCATCGCCGAGATGAAGACCGGCGAAGGCAAGACGCTCGTCGCGACGCTGCCGCTGCTACCTGAACGCGCTCGAGGGCAAGGGCGTCCACGTCATCACCGTCAACGACTACCTCGCCCGCCGCGACGCCGAGTGGATGGGCCGCATCTACAAGTTCCTCGGCCTGTCGGTCGGCATCGTCGTGCACGGCCTGACCGATCGCGAGCGCCAGCGCAGCTACCGCTCGCGACATCACCTACGGCACGAACAACGAGTTCGGCTTCGACTACCTGCGCGACAACATGAAGGACTCGATCGAGCGCTACGTGCAGCGCGAGCTGCAACTACGCGATCGTCGACGAGGTCGACTCGATCCTCATCGACGAGGCGCGCACGCCGCTCATCATCTCGGGCCCGGCCGAGGACGTCGGCCGACCTGTACCAGAAGGTCAACGCGATCATCCCGCGCCTGCGCAAGGACATCGACTACACCGTCGACGAGAAGGCGCACTCGGCGATCCTCACCGACAGCGGCGTCGAGCGCGTCGAGCAGCGCCTCGGCGTCGGCAACCTCTACGACCCCGAGAACATCGAGTGGCTGCACCACGTCACCCAGGCGCTGCGCGCGCACACGCTCTACAAGCGCGACGTCAACTACCTCGTCGAGGAAGGCAAGGTCCTCATCGTCGACGAGTTCACCGGCCGCAAGATGCCGGGCCGCCGCTGGTCGGACGGCCTGCACCAGGCGATCGAGGCCAAGGAGGGCGTCGAGGTCCAGGAAGAGAACCAGACGCTGGCGACGATCACCTTCCAGAACTACTTCCGCATCTACAAGAAGCTCGCCGGCATGACCGGCACCGCCGACACCGAGGCGGCCGAGTTCCACCAGATCTACAAGCTCGACGTCACCGTCGTCCCGACGAACAAGCCGATCGTGCGCGAGGACCACGCACGACGTCGTCTACAAGAACGAGCGCGGCAAGTTCCGCGCGGTCATCGACGAGATCGAGGACTGCCACGAGCGCGGGCAGCCGGTGCTCGTCGGTACCGTCAGCGTCGAGAAGTCCGAGGTCGTCGCGTCGCTGCTGCGCAAGAAGAAGCATCCCGCACAACGTGCTGAACGCCAAGCAGCACGAGCGCGAGGCGCTACATCGTCGCGCAGGCGGGCCGCAAGGGCGCGTCACCATCTCGACCAACATGGCCGGCCGCGGCACCGACATCATCCTCGGCGGCAACGCCGAGTTCATGGCGCGCGCCGAGGTCGACCCCGAGAAGGCGGGCCAGCCCGGCGCCGAGGTCGAGCCGGAGAAGTTCAAGGAGGCGTTCGCGCAGCTACAAGGCGCAGTGCGAGGCCGAGAAGCAAGAGGTGCTCGCCGCCGGCGGCCTGCACATCCTCGGCACCGAGCGCCACGAGTCGCGCCGCATCGACAACCAGCTGCGCGGCCGCGCCGGCCGCCAGGGCGACCCGGGCTCGAGCCGCTTCTACCTGTCGCTCGAAGACGACCTGATGCGCATCTTCGGCGCCGAGCGCATCACCGGCCTCATGGAGCGCCTCGGCATGGAGGAGGACGTGCCGATCGAGCACCCGCTGGTCAACCGCGCCATCGAGAACGCGCAGAAGAAGGTCGAAGGCCACAACTTCGACATCCGCAAGAACCTGCTCGAGTACGACGACGTCATGAACCAGCAGCGCAAGACGATCTACGCGCTGCGCCGCCAGGTGCTCGAGGGCCGCTACGCGCCCGAGCCGACGGAGGAAGAGAAGAAGAAGGGCAAGACCGCCGCCGACAGCCCGGTGCCGACCGAGTCGGGCCGGCACACGGTCGACTCGCTCGCCGGCGTGCGTGCGCCCGACGCTCGCGCGCATGGTCGACGCGCTGACGCAGGCGCCGCCGCCGCCGCCCGCGACGCCCGACGCGCCGGCGACGCCGCCGACGCCGCTGACGATCCCGCTCGATCCCGGAGCGCCTGCGCTCGGCGATCTACCGCCAGTACGGCGCGTACCCCGACACCACGCGGCGCCGTCGAGGATCGCACCGGCACGCTCGATCGGCTCGGCGCGCGACGTCGCCGTCGTCGCTGGTCCAGCAGCGCGAGCGCCTGCTCGACCTCGTGCGAGGAGATGCTGCAGGCGGTGATGGACGAGCACTGCCCGCCGAAGGCCGCACGCCGAGGAGTGGGATCTCGACGCGCTCAGCGACCGCGGTCAAGGAGCGCTTCAACTTCGCAGCCGAGCATCGACGACCAGTTCCTCGACCGCGAGGTGCTGGTCGAGAAGCTCTGGGACCGAGCTCGAGACGGTGATCGAGGCGCGCGAGACCGAGTTCTCGCTGCCGGTCTTCCTCTACTTCGCGCGCTACTTCTATCTCGAGGAGATCGACCAGCGCTGGATCGATCACCTGAAGACGATGGAGGCGCTGCGCGAGGGCATCGGCCTGCGCGGCTACGGCCAGAAGGATCCGAAGAAGGAGTACAAGAAGGAAGGCTTCGCGATCTTCGGCGAGATGATGGGGATCATCGGCCGCAACGTCTGCGAGAAGCTGTTCCACATGCAGCTGCGCCGCGAGGAGACCGCGGTCGCCGAGGTGCCGCAGCAGCAGCGCAAGCGCGCGCCGCGGCGCACGATCGAGTCCGGCGGCGGCGCGACCGCCGCCGCGCAGGCGTCGGCGGGCGGCGCGGGCGGCGACGGAGCGGCCGGCCGAGCCGCGAAGCGCGCCCGGTGCGCCGCGACGAGCCCAAGGTCGGCCGCAACGATCCGTGTCCGTGCGGCAGCGGCAAGAAGTACAAGAAGTGCCACGGAGCGGTGGTGGCTGCGTGAACCCGGTCGGTCGGCGCGCGGGATCGTTGATCGCGCTCGTCGGCCTTGCTGGTGTCGGGCTGACACGCTTGCCTGCCAGACCGATTCCCAGTCATCGACCGTGCGACTTTCCAGGAGCAGGTCGCCGAGCCGGGCTCGCCGCTGACCCTGCTCGCGACGGCGCGACTCGATCGGCGTCGGCAACGGGTTCCTGCTCATCGGCCGCGACGGCGCGGCTGGTGCGCTGGGCGCCGGTCGACGAGCGTGGCACCGTCGGCGCCGAGACCAGCGCGCAGCTGCCGGCGGCGATGACTGCCGGCCCCTGGTTCGCCGCCGCCGGCCGCTCGACGCCCGGCGACACCGTGCTCATCGCCTACGGCACCGCCGCGAACAGCCCGGGCATGGTCGACGTTCAGGTGCTGGCGGCGCCGGTCGCCGGCGGCAACCCGGTCACCGCGGGGATGCTGGTGACCGTGCCCGATCCTTCGGCGGAGCGGCGCGCTGGTGGCCATGGGCTCGAGCCGCCTCGGCATGCGCGCCGGGTTCGCCTGGACGATCCCGGGTCAGGCCCTGGTCAACGTCCAGTCGGTGGGCGCCGATGGTCGCGCGCAGGGGGCGCCGCTGGCGCAGGCCGCGAGCACGACCGCGCCGCAGGTCGCCTGCCTGTCGTTCATCAACGGCAAGGACGACCTGGCGGTCGGCTACCTGACGCAGGTCTCGGTCGCGGACCCCAACCCGAGCTGGGCGCTCCTCGAGATCCGCGCCGACGGCGGTCTCGACGGGTCGATCACGTTCCGCCTCGGCACCGTGAACCCGAGCTGCCCGCTCAGCGCCGCCACGACCGGCGGCTACGTGACCACCTGGCAGAACCAGCTCGGCAGCTGGATCGGCTTCTACGATGCCGCGAGCAACCTCTTTTCGTCCCACCTCTTCGCCGGCGCAGTCACCTTCGGCGGCGCGGATGCTCAGCCGCCGCTCGCCGGCGTGGGCGCGGTGGCGGGCGGCGACTTCGCGGTCGTGCTGGCCGCGCCCGGCGCCGCCGAGGCCTGGCGCGTCGACGCGACGGGCAAGGTCGGCGCCGACACGGTGACGTTCCCGTCGGCAGTCGGTCAGATGGGCCAGATCTCTACGGTTTCCGTCTCGGGCGCCATGTATGCCACCTACGCCGACTACACGTCGAGCTCGACCGTGGGCAGCGACGGCCAGCGCTTCTTCGTCAAGGTGACCTGCTTCTGATGCGCCGCACGTGCTCGCCGCCCGGTTTGTGGAATAAACTTCAGGGTACGGCGGGTTGTTGAGCTGAAACGCGAGAAGGTCGAACCCGGTATGCCGCTTTTCAAGAGCCGTCCCTCCAAAGCCGACTTCGAACGCGAAGCGATGCCGCACATGCCGGCGCTCTACGCCGCCGCGTTGCGCATGACCCGCAACGAACGCGACGCCGAGGACCTGGTTCAGGACGCGATGCTGCGCGCCTACCGGTTCTTCGACACGTTCGAGGCGGGCACCAACTGCAAGGCCTGGCTGTTCCGCATCCTCACCAACGCCTTCTGCAACCGATACCGCGAGCGCGAGCGCGAGGCCGAGATCCTCAACGAGGCCGAGTCGTCGGACGCGAACGTCGAGCAGTTCCTCGCCGGGTCGGCCGGCATCGGCCGCGACGCCGAGAGCGCGCTGCTCGGCCGCATGATCTCGGCCGACGTCGAGCGCGCGCTGGCGGCGGTGCCGCAGGACTTCCGCATGGCGGTGATCCTCGCCGACCTGGAAGACTTCTCGTACAAGGAGATCGCCGAGATCATGGACTGTCCCGCGGGGACGGTCATGAGCCGGCTCTATCGCGGGCGCAAGATCCTGCAGGGGCTGCTGCACCAGTACGCCGTCGAGCAGGGCATCATCCCGGCGTCGCATCCTGCGAACGACGCGAATGAGTCGCCGGCGCAGGCCGACGGTCAGGCGCCCGTCGACATCGCCGCTTACCGCCGCCGACGCAACGGGGGAGAAGCGTCGTGACCTGTAACGAGGCGGCTTCCTCGGTCCAGGCCTACGTCGACGGGGAGCTGACCGGCGTCGACCGCGAGCAGATTCAACGGCACATCGGCGAGCTGCCAAGCGTGCGCGCGCCGCTGTCTGCTCCAGGGTCGGATCAAGGCGGCGGTTCGGGCCCACCTGCCGCGGCCGCCCGTGCCCGCCGACTTCCGCCGGCGCGTGCGTGTGGCGCTCGACGCCGTGGCGCCGGCGCCTCCGCCGCAGCGCTGGACCTGGTTGCGGTATTCGCGCCTGGTGCCGGCCGCGGGCGCGGCGGTGCTGCTGCTGCTCATCACCGGCACCGTCCGCCGCACGCAGTCCCAGGTACTGGGGCAGGCGCAGCGGACCTATCAGGCCGAGATGCCGATGGACGTCGTCGGCTCCGACTGCGGCTCGATCGCGTCGTGGTTCCGCGGCCGCGTCGATTTCCCGGTCCATGCCCCCGCCTATGCCGGTCACGCGAGCTGCAAGGGCGGCCGCCTGGTCAACGTCGGCGAGCGGCTGGGCGCCTACCTGGTCTACATGGACACCAGCGGTCATCGGGTCGCGCTGCTGGTCTTCGACCCCGGTGACGGAGACGATTCGCTCGCGGCGCCGCACCGGCGGGTGATCAACGGCCGGGAGATCTATCTCGGGGGCGGCCCCGGGATCTCGACCGCCGCCTATCGCGACCGCGGCCTCGGCTACGTGGTGACGTCGGACCTGGACGAGGACGCGCTGACCCGCATGGTCACCGTGGCGTTTCGGCCCGCGGCGCCCTGAATCCCTGCGGTTCCGTGAGGGCTTCAGGCCTCAGACCGCGCACCTCCGGGAGCGGAACGTCCGGAGCCCGAGGCCGGACGCCTGAGGTCCGAGGCCTCTTCAGCCGTCCAAGTCTCCGGAAAAAAGCGCGGGCGCTTCTGTTAGGATGCCTCGCCTAGGAGGCGAGATGGCCGAACGAAATCTCCTGTGCATCGAACCGGATAGCGACACCGTCGCGGAGATTCGCAACGCGCTTTCACCCTACGGGTTCGCCGTCGAGAGCATCTCCAACGGCGAAGAGGCCATCGAGTGGGGGCGCTCCCACCCGCTGTCGCTGATCATCCTGTCGGTGGAGCCCCGCAAGGTCGGCTACGCCATCTGCAACAAGCTCAAGCGCAGCCCCTCGCTCCGCGAAATTCCGTTGATCCTGATTTCATCGGAAGAGACGCAGGCGACGTTCGAGCAGCACAGGAAGCTCAAGGCCCACGCCGACGAGTACCTCCTGAAGCCGCTCAACATCGAGGAGCTGCTGGCCAAGGTGAACAACCTGGTCCCGCTGGGCGAGAAGCAGGACGTCGACGAGATCCACGAGGCCGACTCGGGCGACATCATCATCGGCGACGAGGAGATGGCCGCGGCTCGCCGCGGCAGCGGCGCCCACCACACGCAGCACAACGACGACGCCGAGAACGTGCCCACGGCAGTCGCGGCGTCGGCGCAGGACCTGGAGCCGCAGGCGATGGAGGAGCAGCCTTCGGACACCGCGCAACAGGCGGTGCTCGAGCCGCCGGAGAACGCGGAGCTGTCGCCGTTCCAGGGTGAGACCTTCGACTCCGAGACCCAGGCGGCCTTCGCCGCGCTGGAAGCCGGCGCCAACGAGGCGGTGGCGAAGCCCGCGCCCGAAGGCGGCGACATGGTCGACCTGCGGTCGCTGTGGACCGACGAGGACCTGCCCCCGTCGCTGGGATGGGAGGCGCCGCCCAAGACCGTGGCGACGCCCGCGGATCCCGACATCTTCTTTCGGCCGAGCTCGCTGGCCGACAACGACGGCATCGAGCCGGCCGATGACGAGGACGACCACCCGGTCACCGCGCCCCAGCTGCCGGTGATCGCGGCCGCGATCTTCAGCGACGACGTGATCGACGTGCCGCCGTCGCCCGACGAGGTCGAGCAGGAGGACTCGATGCACGAGGCCGCCGCGCCGGCGCCGGTCATGGTCGTCGACGACCGGGCCCTGCGCGAGGCGGAGGCGCGCAACGTCGAGCTCGAGGCGCGCATCGGTTCGCTGGAGAACGAGCGCAAGACGCTGCGCAAGGAGCTGGAGGAGTCGCGCGAGCGCTTCAACCAGACGGCGACGTTCTCGAAAGAGCGCGAGTTCCTCGCGCTGCGCGAGATCATCAACAAGAAGGAAAAGGACATCCTCGACCTGCGCGAGGATCTCGACGCCAAGGAGCGGCAGGTCCTCGACCACAAGGACAAGGTCCGCGAGCTGGATCGCTCGCGCCGCGATCTCGAGGAGAAGACGCTGGGCTTCGAGCGCAGCGTCGTGGCCTCGACGGAGAAGATCTCCGAGCTGCTGGGCGAGCGCGACAAGTCGGCCGAGCGCGAGAAGGGGTTGAAGGCGCGGCTCGACGACGCGCACGGCGAGATCCACAAGGCGCGCGACGAGGTCGAGGCCATCCGCAAGCGCATGGCGCAGGAGGACGCGCGCGCGAAGGGGGAGATGGAGCGGGCGCGCGTCGACTTCGAGCTGCGCCTGCGTGAGGCCGAGGAGGCGCATCGCACGGAGGTGGCGCACCTCAAGGAGGACCAGACCGCGGGCGGCGCGGCGCTCGAGAACGCGCACCATGTCGAGCTCGGGCGCATCGAGGCGGCGCACAAGGCCGAGGTCGAGGGGCTGCAGCGGCGGCTCGCCGAGGAGCAGGCGGCCGCGAACGAGCGCTTCACCAGCGAGGTGGCGCGCCTGCGCCGCGATCACGAGAAGGCGATCGCCGCCAGCAAGGAAGAGCAGGGCCTGCAGCTGGCGTCCGAGCGCCAGGCCTACGAGGCGCTGACCGAGGCCAAGGAGCGCGACCACCGCAACGAGATCCTGGGCATGCGGCGGCGCCACGAGGAGGAGCTGACCGCGGCCGAGGAGCGGCGCCAGCGCGACATCGTCGAGCACGAGCAGCGGCGGATCTCCGAGCTCGAGGGCGCCGAGGGCCGGCGCCGCGCCGAGCTGCAGGCGCGCGACGAGGAGCACCACCAGCGCGTCACCGAGATCGAGCGCCGGCACCTGACCGAGAAGACCGAGCTGTCGGAGAAGCACCGCAGCGACTACGACCAGGCGCTGGGGCGCGCGGCGCGCGCCGAGGGTGAGCTGGCGGCCCGCGTGCAGGAGGTCGACCAGTCGCACCGCCGTGTCGCGAGCCTCGAGGCCGACCTGGACGTCGCGCGCGGGGAGCTGGGCGATCGCGACGTGCGCATCGCGCAGACGCGCGACCGCATCTCCGAGCTCGAGTCCAAGGTCACCGACTACGAGGACCAGATCGTGCGCGCCTATCAGCGCCTGCGCGCGGACGAGAAGACGACCGAGAAGGCGCGGCGCGCGCTCGCGGTCGCGCTGGCGCTCATCGATGAGCGCGCGACCATCGCCGTCGGCGTGGGCGCCGCCAAATCCAGCCCGAGCGTAGCGGTCTCCGAGGACGGAAACGCCAAAGGATAGTCAGACCGGGCGTGAGACGAGTAGCGCGAGGGGCCGGCGGGGCCTAGCCTTGCCGCGAGGGAGCAGGGCAAGGGCTTGAACACCGTCACCGGGAACGTGGCCGGCTTGAAGCCGAGCCAGATGCACGCGCTCGAGCGTGTGTATCGGCGGCGGCTGCGGCCCGCGGAGATCGTGTCGGGCGAGCTGGCGGCGCTACCTGTCCGAGGTCTCGCGCGAGCTCGAGCGCCAGGTCGGCATCCTCGTCGACCGGCGCGGCGACGTCGAGCATGTCATCGTCGGCGACGCCTCGCGCATCATGCTGCCGGAGATCGGCCGCATCCGCGCCGGCCGCGGGCCGCTTTCGCGGCCTGCGCCTCGTCCACACGCACCTGCGCAACGAGCCGCTCACGCGCGACGACCTGATCGACCTGGCGCTGCTGCGCCTCGATCTGGTCGCCGCGATCGGAGTCACCCCCGACGGGCGCCCCGGCCGATCTGCACGTCGCCCACCTGCTGCCGCCCGTCGAGGGCGGCCAGCCCTGGCGCGTGCTGCCCAGCGAGCCGTTCCACCGCAGCGAGCTCGACAGCGCCGGCGCTCATCGAGGCGCTCGAGGAGGAGTTCGAGCGCGTCGCGCCGTCAGCGGTCGCGACCGACGGCCGCGACCGCGCGGTGCTGGTCGTGGTCGACGTGCGCCGGCGCGCCAGCGCAACGGCGCCACGCACGCGCCGGACGATTGGCGCGGGTCGAGGAGCTGCGCGAGCTGTGCCGCACCGCCGGCGTGCGCGTGCTCGACGTGATCGAGGCAGCGCCGGCCCGAGCCCGATCCGAAGTTCCTCGTCGGCCGCGGCAAGCTCGAGGACGTGCTGGTGCGCGCGATGCAGCTCGACGCCAACGTGCTGATCTTCGATCCCGATCTCACGCCGGGGCAGGCGCGCGCGATCACCGACGTCACCGACCTGCAAGGTCATCGATCGCACGATGCTGATCCTCGACATCTTCGCGCAGCACGCGAAGAGCCGCGACGGCAAGCTGCAGGTCGAGCTCGCGCAGCTGCGCTACGCGCTGCCGCGGCTCGACGAGAAGAACACGATGATGTCGCGCCTCACCGGCGGCATCGGCGGGCGCGGTCCCGGCGAGACCAAGCTCGAGATCAACCGCCGCCGCGCGCGCGAGCGCATCCACCTGCCTCGAGCAGCGAGCTCGAGCAGCTCGCCAGCAGCGCGCCGGCTGCGCGCGCCGCAGCGCACGCGCCGCGAGCCTGCCGATCGTCGCGATCGTCGGCTACACCAACGCCGGCAAGTCGACGCTGCTGAACGCGCTCACCGAGGGCGACGTGCTCGCCGAGGACAAGCTGTTCGCGACGCTCGATCCGATCGACGCGCCGGCTGCGCTTCCCGCGCGAGCGCGAGGTCGATCATCACCGACACCGTCGGCTTCATCCGCGACCTGCCGAGGGATCTGGCGCCGGCGTTCCGCGCGACGCTCGAGGAGATGGACGACGCCGACCTGCTGCTCCACGTCGTCGACGCCGCCGATCCCGACCGCGACGAGCAGATCGCGGCGGTCGAGCGCATCCTCGCCGACCTGGGGCTCGGCGAGAAGCCGCGGCTCGTCGTCTTGAACAAGATGGACCTGGTGCCGCCCGACCAGCGTGAGGCGGTGATGGGCGCCGAGGCCGGCCCCGGCGCGATCGCCGTGTCGGCGCGCGACCGCCACACCACCGGCCCCCTGCTGGCGGCCGTCGAGCTGGCGCTGTGGCGCGAGGGGCGGCTCGAGCGCCGGGATCAGATCACGTCGGTGGCGTGAGCTCCCCAGAGCCTCTCCTCCAGGTCCGCGTGGAGCAGAGGGCGCGGGTGAGGAGGCTCCGTTCTGATCGCGGAGGTCGTCTCTTTGCGGCTCGGACCTCCTCACCCCGACCCTCTCGTCCGCGCGGAGGTGGAGGAGAGGGAGAAAGCATCTCAACGGCCCGTCTTCGGCCGCAGGACGGCGCGGCCGTCCTTGATCACGACGTCGAACTCCACCTTCTGCGTGCCGAGGTGCGCGATCATCTGGGGCACGTGCTTGGCCAGGCGGTCGCGCAGCTGATCCAGCGTGGGCGCTGGCCGATCGGTGGTGCGCGCCACCTCGTCGTAGCGGCGGTGTAGCGCGGACAGGTCGTCCTCGGAGAAGCCGGGGACGCCGCAGGGGCGTGAAACCGGCGGCGCGAGCCGGTGCTGGGTGCCGCAGTGGGCCGTGGTTCGTCGGGGCCGGCCAGGGGCGGCGCCGCCGCAGGTCCCGGCCCGCCGCGCACGATCTGGCGCGCCACCAGCGCCCGCGCGCGCGACGCGGGGATGCCCAGCGCCACCGCCTCCTGCTCGGTCAGCGGCGCCCCCTTTTGCGCGAGCCGCCGTGACACCTTGGCCACGTCCTTGCGGTAGGTCCCGGCCTCGATCTCGCGCAGCGTCCGGTTCCAGTAAGTCGTCATCAGAATCCACCTCTGCGACAGCGACTGGAAGCGGAAGCGCAGCGCGGCGTTGCGGATCTGCATCTGCTGCGTCTCGAGCATCAGGCGGTTGAGCTCGCGCCGCGGGGCGTTCGGCGGCTGTCGCTCCACCCCCGAGAAGAACGTCTCGTAGAGGCGCGCAGGCGATCGACCTTCCGCGTCCATCTCCTCGAGCCGTGCGGCGATCGCCTTGGGGCGCCCGGCCGGGCAACGAGCTCGGATCGCGTGGAGACTCCTCACAGAGTAGATTTTACCGGGTCCTGTGGCACCGATATGATCCAGTCGATGTCGATCTCTTCGCCCCCACCAGGCGCCGACCCCGCGGGGACGCG